>JAJFKT010000026.1 GCA_021773075.1 Woeseiaceae bacterium | reverse complement strand
TGCCGAGTTCGGCGAAGCGGAAATTCCCCTACAGCGGGTATGTGAAAAATACTTTGGTTTATCCGCGTCCAAAGCGAAAAGACGCGCCTGCCTGCAACAACTGCCTATACCGGCATATCGTGTGGGCTCCCAAAAATCACCATGGCTTATTAGCGCGGCAGATCTTGCAAAGCACATTGATGAACAGCGGGCCCTTGCAACGGTTCAATGGGCTAACATGAATTGACTATCTAGTTATTTAATCAAGACTCGCGAATTCGTCGAGTCTCGCGGTGCGTCATTGGTGCGTCACAACTTGCAATACACTCCTAACACGTTGATTTTTTTACTTAATTCAGGCGAGATCGGTCCAGTCCATCATGGGAGCGACGGATATTGGCGAAGGCGTTTGTAAAGCAACGTTATTGGTCATTTTCTAACTTCAAATCGATAAGTGATATCAGGACGTCTATTTTTGTGCGATCAGAACCCGAAAACGTTTGGACGGCAGTCTAGCGCATCTCAGCGAAGTTTGAATCAAGCGCGATGGTGATATTGTTCATCGTAAGTCGAGGACAATTTCACGGTGAGTGCCACACAGTAAAACGAGCGAGCGTAGGAAGATTGACAACCATTTGTTCATCCGTTGACACTAAAATACCCTACTAGGAGGACGATCAAGCAACATTGGATACCAGACAATGAAAAATAATACGAGTGCGCTCTTTCCGAAAATCGAACCGTACAATATTGGGCGACTTAAGGTCTCCGAGATTCACACGATTACCTACGAAGAGGTCGGCAATCCCGAAGGACGACCAGCCTTGTTTCTACACGGTGGTCCCGGTGTCGGAATTTCTCCGAGCTACCGTCAATTCTTCGATCCGCATCACTATCGTATAATCCTGGTTGATCAGCGCGGTGCAGGACGCAGTACGCCGCACGCAGACATTCGAGACAACACAACCTGGGACATAGTTGACGATCTTGAGAAGCTCCGTAGTGAATTGGGCATCGAAAACTGGGTTGTCATGGGAGGCAGTTGGGGCAGTCTTCTGGCGCTCTGTTATGCGATTACGCATCCGAACAGCGTAGCCGCAATGATAATTCGCGGTATTTTTCTAGGAAGACAGACAGAGATTGATTGGCTACACGGACCAAATGGTGCCGCGCTTATTTATCCTGACGAGTGGGAAAGGTACGTTGCGCCTGTTGCCGGCGCGACGGACAACGTCGCCGCATATCGCGAGTTGCTGAATCATGAAGACGATGATGTCGCACTTGCAGCGGCGCGATCCTGGACACGCTGGGAAGCCTCAATAATGACTCTGTTCCCGGACCCCGACTCTCTTGCGGCAATGACCAGTGACCATTCTGCTTTGTCAATTGCACAGATCGAGTCGTTCTTTACGTCCAACAATTTTTTCCTGGAAGCGGACAATTACGTATTGGACAACGCAGGTGTCATGGTCGATATCCCCTGCCATATTGTCCACGGTCGCTACGACGTTATTTGCCCGCCCATCTCAGCCTGGCAGTTACACAAAGCACTACCAAATTCGTCGCTGACCATCGTGCCCGATGGCGCACACTCCCCGGTTGATGGCGGTATGACAGCACTTCTTGTCGACGCGGCCAACGAATGCAAGAAATACTAGGACGAAAAACCAATTCAAACGACCCGCGCTGAAGGACCGCCTGGGTCATCTCTTTATCGTCATGTGTCGATTGCGGCGGTCCGCGCTTTTATCAGGAATGCTGCGATCAACATGCCTGCGACCACCATCGCCGCCGCTGACATGATCACATAAGAATAATCATCGCCGACAATCAGCCAACCCATTAACGCCGGTCCCAGCGAATAACCCACCTTCGCAACCGACATAAGCAATAAGACCAGACCGCCCGATTGATCGATGAGGTTAAAACTGCTCAAGAATGCCGCCATCCCCATGGCCCAGCAAAATTGCAACGCGCAGACAGCCACAATAAACATCAGGTTGCCCGGATTCGTAGCAAAGATAACGAGCATACCCAACTCACCAATAACGACGATGGCGAACGGGCTTAATGGGCCCATAAAGTCAGTGGCCCAATTCTTCGCCAACCCGCCAACGATTCCAAGATATGAGGATATCGCAAGCGCGAAACCAATTTGTGTAACAGACAGATTCGCCGCGAGACCCAATCGTTCGAGAAAAGCCCAGACTCCGCCCTGCGCCATAAAAAATAGTAATGCACCGAAAAGCGCAAAAGAGCTGGTTACGATAGCCTCGTGCTTACTGTTCGCAACACTTTCTCTTTTTATCCCACGTTGTGGCAAAAACAGAATTGCTATGAATGCGGTCAAGCCCGTCAATGCGATCGCGAGGAAGAAGCCGTCAACTCCGAACGACTCCCTCACCCTTGGCAACAAAATGTAACCAACGCTGGAAACGGTCATTTGGGCGGCTACCCAATAACCGAATATATGATCTGCTTTGTCACTATCGCTCTGGCAAGCCATTCCAATCGCTAACAAAGCACCACTCGCGAGACCGACAACAAACCTTGTCACAAACATTGCTTCGAAATTGCCAATGCCTGTTGAAGCCCAATTTGCCACAGCAAGAACGATGGTCGCGATTGACGCAACAAGCACCCAGTTAACGCGGCGTACCCAAAATATTCCGAACCCCGTTGCAATAGCGATGCCGGCCATTTCGATAGCTGCGATATATCCAGCCTGCTTTTTCGAAAAGTCCAGATCATCGATGATTCCGCTGACCATCAGGGGCAGGAACAAAATACCCAGGGTGCCAACCACAGTCATCCACATAGCGGCCGATATCGTGCTGGTCCTGTTAACAGTCGCCAATATTTCTTCGTCATTTATGTCAATGGATTTCATCGCGTCAGCCACCAAGAAATGCTCCTGTATCGGGTGTTTTTAGCCTACCGTTTTGGGGACAAAATGACCATGTTTTACAATGGTTTATGCCGCCTTTTCTGCCCATTTTGTGCTTAAATAGACGCAAGGTAGAGAATTCAGATCAAAAGCTAAAATTGCTACTCGCGGGATGTCCATATGAAAAATTCAGTTGGCGAAATTCGAGACGCGTTAAGTGCCATAAAATCGACGCCAATCGACGAAGCACGAGTAATGCCCGCTGGCTATTATTCGTCAGAACAATTTGCAGAACTCGAAGCTGAATACGTTTTTCGGAAAGACTGGGTCTGCCTGGGTCGAGCCGACGAGGTTGCGGAACCCGGTGATTTCTACACCACCGATCTGGTCGGAGAACAACTGTTGGTCACCCGTGGCAAAGACAATGCTGTTCGTGTCCTTTCCAACGTGTGCCGGCATCGCGGCAACATGATTGCAGAAGGACGCGGCAGAAAATCTCGATTTAGCTGCGCCTATCACGCTTGGACCTACGGGCTTGAGGGGCAATTAGTTGGCGCACCGCACATGTCCAAAGTAAAGGGCTTCGACACTGCGTGTTACAGGTTGCCAACATTCAAGACCGAAATCTGGGAGGGCTTTCTGTTTGTCAATCTTGATGGCGAAGCTGAAGCACTCGCCCCTCGTATTAGCGATGTTCTTCCGTTCATTAAGAACTACGACGTTGCAGAGCGAGTACATGGATTTACAGAACAGGCTACGTGGCAAACCAATTGGAAATGTTTGGCTGAGAATTTTATGGAGGGCTACCACCTCGACGTGACGCATCCCAAAACGCTGCGACCACTTACACCAACCGGTCTGTGCGAACACGTCCCGTCCAACGGCTACTTCAACGCTTACTACTCCTATTACGATCCCAAGTATCCGGAGCGAGGTCCGTTTCCTCCAAAATTGACGGACAAGGAAAAACGCTGTTCATTTATGTTTGGTGTTTTCCCAAATCTCGTCGTTGCAGCGGCTCCGGGAATCCTGATTTTTCTATGCCTTACTCCCAACACAAAAGACTCTGTAAATATTCGTTGGGGAATGTCCGCACTGCCCCAGTCGGAGGGAATTACCGACGAACAACGAGAATTCATGAACCAGATTAATGCTGAAGACAAAAGCAAACTGGAAACACTGCAAAAAGGACTGCAATCCCGATACCTCGATCCTGGCCCACTTGCGAAACCGGATTTGGAAGGCACTATCTACGACATGTACCAGTACATGGCAAAGCAGCTTGCGAGTGATGTCGATCTTGGCTAGAGCGAAAGCACACTTTTGAGCGGCTGTAGAAAATCTTCGAAATGCCTCCACTGTTCTACGCCTTGCCGGTAGATCGGTTGTCTCACCTGCTCTGAACTCGGCGTCAACACCAATCGATCAGTCTTGTGGAAATCGATACACTCCTGTTCCAATTCAAGACCGCAAAAAGTCAGGATACGCTCGACCTCATTTTCCAGGTCATCTACAAGGTCCTCGTATTGCACTCTGAGAATCTCCCCCGGCAGGACCTTATCCCAGTGTTCCATTAGTCGAACATAGTCGAGATAGTATTGCCCAATCTCCTCAAGTCCATATGAGAATCCCTGTCCGTGGGCAAACAATTGTTTAAATCCGCTAAAACAACATGGCATCGGAGCGCGCCGCGCATCAATGATTTTCGCATTTGGCAAGATCAGTTTGACCATCCCAAGGTGCCGAAAATTGTTCGGCATCTTGTCCGTAAAGTACGGCGCTGCACTTCGATGAATTCGTGTCTCGTCAATATAAGATTTGCCGAAATCACGAAACTCGGAATCCTTCATATGCTTCAAGATGTCCGGATACTTTGCCGCCTCACCCGCCATTCGGCGACCATTCAGTTTGGCAACAAAATTCAGGATGTTTGGCAGCTCAAAAGTCCCATCCACTTTACTGTGAGATGCGAGTATCTGCTCCAAGAGCGTTGAACCAGAACGCGGTAGTCCGACGATGAATATAGGGTCGGCAGCATCGTAACCACAGCCGACTTTCGATGTAAATAATTGCGAGTCACAGACCCCGATTTGAGTGTCTACTTCTCGCGTTACAATCTCCGAAGAATACTTCAACTCCTCTTTTTTGACTCTGTTTCCACGATCATAATATTCAAATGCCAACGGATACGATTCACGATCCTCGTACGCCTTTCCGATCGCAAAGCACAGATGGATTCGATCAGTGCTTGTGGTAGAACTCAGAGCTTCATTCATTCTTGCCGCGTCCAATTCATCGTCAGTCAATGAATAGGTCTTTAGGTTTGCCAAGCTCCAGTACGCGTCTCCGTAGTCGGGCTTCGCTGCATGGCAACGGCGATAATATTCTATTCCCCTGTCGATCCTGCCAATCGTCTTCTCTGCGTGCCCACACATCAACAGGATTTGCGGGTTTTCCGGATCGACTTCGAGAACCTGCTGGTAAATCTGCAAGGCCTCCTCATGCCGACCAACATTCAGACAGATATTGGCGTACAGGCGTAGATAGTTGTACTCGTCTGGCACTGCATCTCTGAGAATACTTGCTTGCTCAAACGCGGCAACAAAATTTTGACGTTTTTGTAATACGCCGACAAGATCGAAACGAGCAAGATGAAAATCGGGTGATATTTCCAATGCACCCTGCAACAAAGCCTCCGCATCATCGAAAATTCCAAGCTCTGAGCCGATTTGTGCCAGCAGGCGCATTGCTTCAACGTCTCGCGGATAGCGAATCAAGAACTGGCGACATAGAGACTCCGCTTTCTGTAAACGGTTCTCATTGATCAAGGTCGTCACATTCAGGAGCTTCTGCGGCAAACCCTTTAGGCGCTCGTAGTGAATGCTCGCTTTGGCGAGTCCTTCGTTGTTAGCGTCCATTGCGTACAAGCCGACCAAAGCCTTCCAACTCGAGATAAGCGCTGAATCCAGTTCAACAGCACTTTCGAACGCGCTAATCGCAGGCTTGAGGCTTTTATTTGCCATCGCGAGATGACCTTTTTCCTGATAGCCACGGCTATGCAGAGGGCTGATCGCATGCAGTCGATCCAAACTAGCCATTGCCTCAACTGGCTGCTTTAGTAATCGTTTGATTACAGCCTGCACGTACAGGGCTTCTGCATGTTGCGGCTCGGCTTTCAGGAGCTGAGCAATTGCGGTATCCGCCTCAGCGACCTGGTTCCGAGACAGCATTTGCTGTACTTCATAGAGTGATTTTTCTAAGTCTTTCTCAATCATTGATTAAAACCCGATTGCCTGCTGAATTGAAAAAGGGAAGTGGCTTTCAGCCACTTCCCTCATTCACAAACGCATTGCCGCTATATTATCTGGATCAATAATCGTAGCTAAACCGCAAACCGACTGATCGAGGACGTGTGACGAACTCTTCCGGTGTCACGCCGCCAGCGCGAACGAATCGAATGATTCGCTCATCTGTGACGTTATCAATAAACAGCTCAACACTGTAATTTTCCTTGCTAAATCCAATTGTCGCGTCCAGCGAATCCCAGCTCGGAATATCCGCTACCTGCGACAATATGATGGAATTGTCGCTGCGGTCCGAATGCTGAAGTGCGAGTTGAGCGTGCGCATTGTAATTACCGGTCTCCCACGTATATCGGCCACGCACCGTGTATTGAAACTCAGGAGAGAACGCTAAGGAACTGCCAACCGGAGAAATATTTGACGGCGCGAATATATCATTGGAAATCGACGTCATTTCGCTGTCATTCCACGCGAAGGAGGCGAATAAAGTGAAATTGTCGGTCGCTGCAAATGCGAAGTCTGAATCGATCCCCGTTACTTCGGCTTCACCAAGATTGGTAGTAAACGTTAAGTTTGAGACCGTAAAATCGGTGACGGTCAACTGAACGTCACTCCAGTCAACCTGGTAGAACGTTCCATTCCACCGCAATCGATTGTCCATGAAACTCGTCTTCCAACCGAACTCAATGTTTTCAACCGTGTCTGTTACGTATCCAAATGGCACGAAGACCGTTGGATCTGCACTACCGGGACCACCACGACGGTTAAACCCGCCAGGCCGAAAGCCCTCCGAATAGGTTGCATAGAACAGACTGTCTTCATTCGGCGTCCATGACAAATTGAACTTGATGATGGTATCGGTTTCCTCTCCGGGCGAAATACCGGCAAGATTTTGGTCGATGTTGATACCAAAGTCATTGTCAGTGTCTGTTGTCGCGAAGAAAAAGTTCGTGGATCCCGCCAAACTAACCTCTTGCTCGTAGTAGCGCGCGCCTAATGTCGCGGAAAATTTATCCGGTACGAATTCGTAGGTTAACTCACCGAAAACGGCCGTTTGCTGTTCATTGCGAGTTATATCGTTGACGAAGTTAACACCCTGCGGACGTGGGTTCGGATTGAAGGTCGTCGTGTTCGGCAGTGGCTCTTGCTGAGCGGTAATGCCTCTGGCGATCTGACCGGGTGACGTAAAATCGATGCTCGCACCTAGATCGGCGTCGTCGAAAAACAGGCCGCCGATGAATTGCAACTGATTTTCCTGTGACGTGGCGATGCGAATTTCGTGGGTACTACGCTCTGTTTCAACGGTAAAGCGTTCACCGTATACCGGATCAAAACATTGAGTGGCATTACACAGATAAAAAGGTATGAATCCACCTTGCTCCAGATACGCGTTATCGCTGGTTGATTGATCGACCTCTCGATCCAGAAAAGCACCCGTGTAGACGACTTCCAAATCGCCGATTTGGCCATTGGCAGTCCAGGCGACCTGCGTAAACTCATCGTCCTGGAAATCCGGGAAGAACGTTGAGATCTGTAGTTCACCAATGGCTGGATCCTGTGCAAAAGTTCCTTCCGTATTGAGCTCTTGTTGCATTACCTGCAACAGGAAGTCCCAGTCATCGTTGGCTTGGAATTTAAGTGCACTGCGAACGCCCTGGTAATCGGCATCATTAAAATCTTCTTCCGCCAAGGTCGTATTAACAGCAGGAATCGTCACAGCACCGGGAAGAGAAGCAATACGGGCCGCATTGTTAAGCAGCGGATCATCACTACCCGGTATATTGTCAATGAAGCCGCCCTGATTAGCCGAATAGACAACCGTCCGCCACGCCAACTTATTCTCGATAAGTGGCAAGTTAATGTATCCCTCTACAGAGGTACTCATTTCGCCGCTTTTCGTATCCGATATACTGAATTTTGCCCCCGCCTGAAATTCGTCAAGCACTGGTTTCTTGGTAATCAGTCGTACGGTACCGGCTTGGGAACTGGCCCCAAACAACGTACCTTGCGGACCGGCCAACACCTCAATGCGCTCCATGTCGGCGACGTAGACATCCAGGTTTCGACCAATGGTTTGAATGGGTTGCTCATCAAGATACAAAGCAACGTTTGGTGAGTTTCCCGCCGCTTCGACCGCACTCAATGTGGCTTGATCGGTCGCCATACCACGAATATAGAACGTGCTGTTGCCGGGACCCCTGCCGGATGCTGTCAAATTGGGCTGATAACGAACGTAATCATCAAAGTTCGTGATACCTGTATCGTTCAAGGTCTTGGAATCCAGCGCAATAACGGAGACTGCGATATCCTGCAAGCTCTCCTCTCGCTTTGATGCTGTAACGACAATTTCTTCCAGTTGCGCATAGGCAACTGGTGCCGCCGCCGTGCTTATCAGCGCAACTGCCGTTGCCGCCCGAACTGCACTCGAAACTGGCGTCCGTCTAAAACCATAATGACTCTTGTTCTTACTCTTGTTGAGAATTGTCATGCCCCCTCCTACGCGGAATATCCATAATTTTCTAAGCTAGACACAAAACTCCGGGACAATATCCAGGAGTATGCAGCAACAAACATCACGTTGGATCGCTCGGGCCGATCAAGCACCCAAACTTTTTTCTTGTTAATACTATAGACTAAGTCTACCTGTCTATACAACTCTAGTCCTGTCGCCGCCCAAATTCACGCCGCGCCTCGCGCGACCTCCAGCCAGTCAATCGCATACTGCTGATAGGAACGGAATACCGTAATGATGTAGGTCGGTTTCTCGTCGATACAGAGAAGTTGAGCGGTCGTTCTTGCAAATCCCGTTCTTGCATAGGAACCGGGTGGAAAAACGCTCGGGTGAAGATCGATACCGACACCTTGCGCCAATACCTCACGGGACTCGGCGCCTGTCAGCTGAATTCTTACGTGCATATCGGAAACGTCCACGAAGGAATGAAAAAGCCCCGCCGCGGATCGTTCGAGTGACTCCAGCACACCGAGTGTCCGATCATCGTCAAGCTGCAAGATCCAGTGATCCGGGCTGATGCAACAAACCCGCTGCTGCCCGGCTCCCGCCACAAGCGTGTTTGCGGTACTTGGGAATTGCAGCCCAATAGTGTCTTCACAGGCAACTTTAACGGCCTCATCGCCGCGCAGGTCCAGCATGCCGCAAACCGGCAAAGTTTCTACGCTTACATCGTAGCCACTCATCTCAACTTCGCATCCTCTCACCGTCCGGATCGATGAAAACCGGATCACAGACTTCCGCTTTCATTAACCCTTTCTTGGTAAACAAGGTGATCGTCTCACCCATCCTCGCTCGGCCGTTCTGCAACTGGGCCAACGCGATCGAGCGTTCCAGATTTGGGCTGTAAAATCCAATCGTAACCATGCCGACCATCATCTGGCCTTCATCATCAGTTTCGGTATCAATGATGGGTGCGCCCTTTGGCAGAACGAAACGCCCGTCAGACGGTAGCAAACCGACAACTTCCGGGCGTGGCCCGCCCACAGCAAGGTCGCGCATCGTCGATCGCTTGCCGATGAAATCGCCCTTATTTCTTGGCACTACCCAGCCCATGCCAACATCGTAAATATTTGCGTAACCGTCGCCTTCGAGGCCCGCAGCAATAAATCCTTTCTCTGTGCGTAACAACATGCTCGTGTCTGAACCCACTGGCGTAATGTCATAGGCTTCACCCATCTCCAGCAACGCGTCCCACATTTTTCGACCATCCCTGGATGCGACGACAATTTCAAAGCTGAGTTCGCCCGTATACGTAACGCGTGAGATTCGCGCATCGATTCCAGCAACGCGACAGTACTTTGTATCCAGGAACTTGAATGCCTCAGGGTGCATATCGATATTGATGTCGGATTCGGACAGAAACTCACGCGCCCGCGGACCGCAGACGCAAATTACAGCCCACTGATCGCTGACGGGGGTTAGGTAAACGTCAAGCTCTGGCCAGTCGCAATGGAGTAATTTCTCGAGATGTTTGAGAACCACGTCTGCGACGCCGGAACCGGTTGACATTAGATAGTGGTCACCAGCCAGGCGAAACGTAACGCCATCATCCATCAGGCGACCATCGTCGTGCAGCATGTAGCCGAATTTACAACGCCCGACGGGCAGTTTGTCCCATGAATTCGTGTAAACACGGTTAAGAAAAGTGACAGCATCGGGTCCTTTAACAGAAATCTTCCCGAGTGGGGTTCCGTCATAAATTCCAAGACCATTGCGGACAGCTAACGCTTCTCGATGGATTGCGTCACTCGCCGACTCGCCCTTTTTCGAGATATAAAGCGGTCGACGAAATAATGCGCCTGTTTCGTCGAGATGGCCGCCGTTGTCCACAAACCAATCCGTGATCGGTGTGCGACGCCAGGGGATTATCAAGCTGCCGTTGTCAGCACCAGCCATCACGCCGAAACTGACCGGGCTATAGGCTGGTCGATAGGTCGTAGTGCCAATATTGCCAGGTACGGTATTCGTGACTTCGGCCAGAAGACCGATAATATTCACGTTGCCCGATTTGCCCTGGTCGATTCCCATGCCGGCCGTGGTATAACGTTTAACAAGCTCCACTGATCGATAGCCTTCTCGAACCGCCAATCGAATGTCTTTTGTAGTGACATCATTATTGAAATCGAGAAACGCACGTGCGCTGGTTTTCGGTAACGGAAGCTCCCAAACGGGAAGAATGTCGAAGTCTGCTTCGGCGCAGTCGAGCGAGCTATTGTTGTCGCCCTTGCTGTCGCTCATGCGACCGCATGATGCTGCCGCTTGAACACCTGCGGCGAAACCCGCACTAATACATCGGCTAAGCTTGAAATCACCGTTGCAGGCACCTACTGATACCTGGTCTTGCGTGCTTGGTCCGGGAACGAAGCTCGCGATGTCCGCGTCATACACCGGTTTGCCGCCAGACTGCGAATAGAGATGAATAGTCGGGTTCCAGCCACCGGACACCGCCAGCAGATCACATTCAAAACGGCGGCTTGATTGGCTACCGCTTCTCGCTTGAACCTCGACCGCACGCACTCTGCGGGCACCCGACACCTTTCGGATGTAGCTGTCGTACAGAATCTCAATACCTTTAACGCGAGCCGCGGCGACGAGGTCAGGATCAGATTTCTCTCGTATATCGACAATGGCTCTCACAGCGATACCGTTATTCGCAAGATCAATCGCGTGTTGGTAGCTGCCATTGTTATTCGCGAAAATCACCGCCGCTCGTCCCGGTCTAACGCCGTACCGCAGGCAATAGTTGCTGGCAGCGGATGCAAGCATGACTCCGGGCCTGTCGTTGTCGGCAAATGTAAGTGGTCTTTCGATCGCACCGGTCGCCAATACGACTTGTTTAGCCCGCACTTTCCACAAACGCTCCTTAACCCAGTGTTTGTCGGGACGGTGTTCCACGACCGTTAGATAATTTTGATTGTAGTAGCCGGTTGCGCTTGCTTCGGACAAACGAACGACATCGGGGATAGCGTCTATCTCGCTAGTAGCATCGGCGACCCACTGCATCGCCGACACTCCGTCGATAGCCGAGCTAGCACCCAATAGTGAGCCACCTGGTTCGATCTGATTATCGACAAGCAGCACTCGAGCACCAGCCCGACCTGCAGTGAGCGCGGCGGCCAGTCCTGCGGGGCCGGCACCAACAACCAGCACATCGCAATGGAAAAAACGATGCTCGTAGCGCCCACCCGCAGCTTTCTTCGGTGCCGTTCCCCAACCGGCGACTTGTCGAATCGACCGACCGTACCAGTCCCATCGATCCGCAGGCCACATAAACGTCTTGTAGTAGAAACCCGCAGGAATAAAACGGTGCAACAGGTTCTTGATCGCGCCCAGATCAAAGTTGACTGATGGTCGCGCATTGACACTGCGTGCTTCGAGTCCCTCATAAAGTGGCAGCATGGTTGCGACGACATTCGGTTCATCGACATCGCCAAACAGTTGGACAATGGCGTTGGTTTCTTCCGGACCGGCACTCATGATGCCGCGTGGCCGGTGATATTTGAAACTCCGACCAACGATGGAGACGCCATTCGCGAGCAAGGCGGAGGCGAGAGTATCGCCCTCACAACCCGAATACGCTCGACCATTGAATGTAAACCTTAGTTGCTTGCTGCGATCAACTCGCCCGACCGAATCGATACGAAAAAGGGCCTCAGTCATCGCCTTTTTCCTGTTGAGCACTGCGCATGGCATTGTCTGCCGAGTTACGTTGTACGCTTATCCATCGTTGACATCCACGCACGTGCCACCAATGTTCGTCAGCCCAGCCCTTGGTGTTCGGGACGGTATATATGTACTCACGCCATTGTGCATCGCTCATGCCGGCTGGATCGTCGGGACGGCGATGTTCGACATCCCCGCCATAGACGAATTCATCCTCATTTCGCTCACCGCAGTATGGGCACTTAATATAAATCATCGGAGTTCGCTGCTATCGATTGCCATAACTGGCTCGCTCAAGAATCAATCGTCCGGTCGCGAAACGATCCAGGCTGTAAGCATTGATCATTGGGTCCGGACGATCGTTTGCGATTAAATCCGCATGCATCTTCGCTGCTAATGGCGTGGTTTTAAAACCTCCGGATCCTGCCACGTCAACATAAAACCCGTCGACCGGCGTTTTCGAAATAATCGGTGAGTTGTCGTACGTGATGTCGAGTACGCCTGCCCACTGCCGCATGAACTTCATACGTTCGAACATCGGAAACACTTGCAGAATCGCCGCAATTACTGATTCAGGGATCTGCGGACTACCACGCTGCGAATAGCTGGGATACGGGTCCGTGCCTGCGCCCATGACCAGCTCGCCCTTATCCGATTGCATGAAGTATGTGTTGAATCCGCGCAGCACAACGACGTCGTCGAGAACGGGTTTAACCGGCGATGAGACCATGGCTTGCAGTGCTACCGTTTCGATTGGCAGCGTGACCTCAGCCATCGCTGCAACCTGCTTGCCGTGACCTGCAACCGCCATGCCAAGTTTGCGAGTCGCGATTCGACCTTGTGTGGTTTCAACGCCGACGACTCCCTGTGCATCGCAGTGAATGTCAACGACTTCGCAGTTTTCGACGATATCGACGCCGAGATTGCTAGCCGCTCTTGCATAGGCCCATGCAATCGCGTCGTGTCGTGCCAGAACCACATCGGGATGATGAATGCCGCCGACAATGGGCAAGCGCTCGGGGCTAGCCGCCATCGGCAGGCGTTGCTGCAGTTCGGCGAGATCGATAATTCGATGCTCCGCGCCGAACAGTGCGGTCGTATTCACCATTCGTTGCGCATCGGACAGATCACGTTCACTCATCAGCACAGTCGTCATACCGCGCTTGGATAACATGATATTGAAGTTCAATTCAGTGCTGAGCGTGTGCCATGCTTTAACCGCTGCATGATGGAAACGGGCATTGTCCGGATACAGAAAATTATCCCGAATTGTCATCGTATTGCGCGCGGTATTGCCGCCGCCTAACCAACCCTTTTCCAATACCGCGATATTGCGGATGCCGTGTTTGCTCGCGAGGTAATACGCCGCGCCAAGGCCATGCCCGCCGCCGCCAATGATGATCGCGTCGTAGGATTTTTTGGGCGTGGCATTGCGCCATGCAGGACGCCAGCCGCGGTGATTGCGCAGACCTTGCAGTGCCAACGTCAGCGCGGAGTATTTCATTGCTTTTGCGCCAATCGGGGGATCATGAAATGACTAATCGGCAGAGGCAAGCGTGCTCATAAATGCCGCGAAATCGTCAATAAGCGCATTGGCTGCCGCATCTACAATTTCTGCGCCAATCGTCGGCGACGCTAATGCTGAATGTGACCCGACACGCCCGTCGGGGAACTCCGCCTTATGCTGCTCTGCGGGTGGATGAAAATCGCCGGCGTGTTCACGAATGTATGCAGCGTCTAATGACCGCTCGGGCTCACCCGGTGCATCAACATCCGGATTTCGGCAGTACTCTTGAGTAATCGAGATCTCGCTGGGCGTTGCGTGCATGCCCTCCCACTCCCCGAATTCGCGCGAACGAATGACATTGACCGCGTCAAAGTCCCACCAACTCCTGCAGCGAATGCGTGGTGCTGCATCCCCGAGGCAGCTGTAAATGTCGTGCATGGCCGAGCGGATCGGGGCAATGTTGGCACCGTGCGCGTTGAGGAAATAGACACCTCTCACGCCCTGCTGGTGGAGACTGTCGACAATATCTTCGATCAAAGACATTAGCGTACGGCTGCGAATAGAAATAGTGCCCGGAAACGCCATATTGAATTGCGCAGACGTATACGCAAGTACGGGTGCGACCAAGATATCGCCGCGCGTACCCGCCTCCTGGGCGATGGTTTCAGCACACAGCGCATCGCAACCTACCAACCCGATCGGACCATGTTGTTCAATGGATCCGATCGGAATAATGACGCCCGGTCGTGCGGCGAGTGCAGTCGCGATTTCAGCGCTGGTCTGTGTCAGGAAGTTCATGCGTCCAGACGTCTAAAAGCACCAATACTCTTGAAGAAAGCGAAATTGGCGATGAATGCAGTTGCCAGGGATACGGTTAACATCGAGTATCCGATCATCATCTCGTTCTTGAAGACAAAGTCGGTAATAAAACCAACCAGCGTCGGACCCAGCGTTGTTCCGGATAGGGATATGACCAGCAAAAACATCGCATAGGTTTGGCCACGCAATTGATTTGGTGTAATTCGTAGCAGTGCGGAAACCATATTGACCGTGATAAATGCCATACCAAACGGGATGAGTGCCAGCCCAACAAGCGCCAGCTGCGGATTCGAAATGACCGGTGTCGCTATCATCCCGGGAACCATGAACAAAGAGCCGATGAAAGCCGCTTTCGCGTGTCCGCCATTGTCATCTTGCGCCGCAAAATAGTCGCCCAGTCGAGCACCCAGGAAGATACCCAGGGGACCAAAGATCAGTGAAATAATTCCGAACGCATAGCCGATACTTGCAATTTCCCAACCATGCACACGCGTATACAGTGTCGGCGTCCACGCAAGAAACATGAAATTCACAATGGCGACGACCGCCATGCCGATGAAAATTGGTCCGTAAATGAATTTACGTTTCCACAGATA
This sequence comes from Woeseiaceae bacterium, assembly GCA_021773075.1. Lineage (GTDB taxonomy): Bacteria > Pseudomonadota > Gammaproteobacteria > Steroidobacterales > Woeseiaceae > UBA1847. Next base: position 905,910 of record JAJFKT010000026.1, on the reverse strand, counting down.
GCCAAGGACATCCTTAAAAGACAAAACTGCGGCACCACCGTCTGCGCCTTTCAACAAGTCTTTTCGAGTCGGTTCCCGCGTGAACGCGATAACGGCTGCGATCGCAAGTCCCGGCAGACCGACGATAAAAAATGTCGTCTGCCAAGGCGCTAACTCGCCGAAGAAAGGCACATTCATGGGCGGCGAATTGGTCGCCATATGAATAATGGCACCGCCAAGTATCATCGCCAGACCCGAGCCAATATAGATCGCCGAATTGTAGAAACCAATCGGCCCGGTACGCTTTTCTTCCGGGAAACTGTCCGAAATCATCGACAGCGCTGCGGGGCTGAGTGCAGCTTCGCCGACGCCAATGCCCAGGCGTGCAAGAAACAGTTGAAAAAAGTTTCTGGCCAGGCCACTTGCTGCAGTCATGAGGCACCATAGCGACATTCCGGCGACAATAAGATTGCGGCGATTGTATTTATCGGCGGCGCGGCCGAGCGGAATACCCATGAGTGTGTAGAAAAGCCCAAATGCCAGCCCGAGCAGCAAGCTGATCTGGAAATCGGACAATCCGAGGTCTGCCTTTATTGGCCCTACCAGGAGACTGATGATCTGCCTGTCTACAAACGAGATTGCATACGCGGTGGTCAGTAAGAGCACCAATCCCCACGCCCGGGCGGGTGACGGGTACGCTGATTCGCCGTCAGCCGAGACACTGCTGGTGACTTCTTCATTCATAAATTGATTCCCCCGGCGTTGGATTCCCAAGTTTCAGGCATGCCACGCGATTTCAGTGTAATGTACCTGTTTATACAGGTTATCGGGATCCGTTTCATGGCTTATTCGTTGGCTACAGCATGAATAGCGTCGACGAGGTTTTTGTCCAATTCAACGCGCCCGCTCCGTGTGGTCTCTTCAAAGATGGCGCGACTGCGTTCGCCGGGAATCACTGGATGATCGGTACCCGGTACCGGGCGGGAATTGCGAATCCGCTCAATGAGCGCCGATGTACGCTGCGAGAAATCAGAACCAAATCCGAACAAATCCGGATCCAGTGCGATAATCAGATTGCCGCTCTGATGAGAATCGTCGCCAGCGATAGCGCCACCAGCCAGTGGGCCGCTTAAGACTTCGATGAGCAAGGCCAGCGCCGATCCTTTCGCACCGCCGAATGCACGAATCGCCCCCCGCAGTGCCTCGCCAGGATCCGTGGTCGCTGCGCCGCTTGCATCGAAAGCGAGGTCGGACGAAATTGCTTCACCGAGCCGTTCAGAGCGCAATAAACCGAACCAGGTCGCCGCGGATGTACCCATGTCGACAAGCAAAGGACCATCACTTGTCGGAATTGCGAAACTCAATGGGTTGGTACCGAAAACTGAATCGACGCTGCCGAAAGGCGCAACCGCTTTCGGTGTGCCGCCGAAAATGATGCAGACCAATCCGAGTTCTGCAACACGTTCCGTAAAGTACCCGATCGCACCTGTCGACGTCGTGGTACCACGTGTTCCGACTATGCCGACGCCCGCGTTTTTTGCTGAACGAACGACTTCGTCAACGGCACGCTCCATAACCACCATGCCCAGATTCAAATTGCCGTCAATCTGCGTGACGACGGGCGAGCGATGGGTAACGGATATTTCTCCGGCATCAGGGCTGGGTGCGACGGCCCGCGCCGGGATTTTCCCGAGACCCTGGCTGTTTCCACGCAGCTCAGCCCAAAGCAGGACCTTTGCCACTATGTGCTGCTCGTCTTCTGACAGCCCCAAAGCAGTGAGCGCAGCAGTAACGAGCTCGGTCAATTCGAGCAGCGACAATTCAACAGTTTCGGTGGTGCTGGTTGCGGAGTTCACGTGGCGCTCCATTTGGCAAACTGATTACCTGTATGGCAAATGACCGAGGACTTCAATCTTGTGGCAACTAAGTATATATACCAATCTCCGTAAATTCCCTACAAGCTGTAGATTCGAGCTGTAGTTATCCACACACTTATGGGACTGTAGAAATGTTTCTGAAAAATTGTTGGTACGTTGCTGGCTGGAGCCGGGATATCGGCCAGGGCCTCGTTGCCCGTACGATATTGAACGAAAATATTGTGATGTATCGACAGAGCAACGGCTCCGTCGCAGTGCTGGAGGATGCGTGCCCACATCGCAAACTGCCGTTATCGAAAGGACGGTTGTTGGGTGACATCGTTGAGTGTGGCTACCATGGTCTCCAATTTGACTGCTCAGGAAATTGCATACTGGCACCAACCCAACAACGCATTCCGCCGACCGCCAAAGTCCGCGTATATCCGGCGGCGGAGAAATGCGGATTCGTCTGGGTATGGATGGGTGCTGCCGACAAGGCCGACGAGTCAGAGATTTTCGACATCAATGATTACGACAACCCGACGTGGGGATTGACCGAGGGCGGCACACTCGAAATTGGCTGCCATTATCTTTGGGTAACCGATAATCTACTGGACCCTTCCCATGTGGCGTGGGTACATCGGACTTCGTTTGCCGCGCCTGGCACCGATGGCACGCCATTAAAAGTCGAGGCGTTTGACGATGGTGTTGTGGTGTCCCGTTGGATTTCAGACCAATCCTTGCCGCCGTACTATGCGCCATTGGTCCAGTTCGACGGCAATTGCGATCGGCTACAGCACTACGAAGTGCGTACTCCCAGCACCTGCATTAATCGATCGATTTTTACGCCCTCGGGCACGGGCGGCGATGCCGGGCAATTGGACGAGCGCGCTTATGTGATGGTGTCGTACAACTTTATGACGCCAATCGACGAGGACCGGACGACGTACTACTGGGTTCAGCACTACAATACGAATCCAGACGACGAGGCGATTGCCAAACAGCTCAACGAAGGTGCAATTATGGCGTTCAACGAGGATCGTGAAATTCTCGAAGCAGTTCACATCGGCATGACGCAAAAGACGACGTCCAATTTGAATCTCGGCCTGGACGCAGGTTCAATGCGTTATCGAAATATACTGGACAAAGCGATCGCAGCGGAACAGCTTGAGTGACTTTTCACTGGCTGCATGATTCCCACCGACTAAAGAGTTCATAGAGAGGAAAAAAGTATGGATTGGATAAAATTCATCAAAGATGCCGACAAAGATCTTGCGGCTTACACGAAGGCGCTTCCGGAAACCATGCAGGCGTTCGGCAAGATGGGTGCCGCCGCAAAAAGCGGTAACGGTATCGACCTAAAAACCAAGGAATTGGTTGCGCTAGGCGTTGCGATTAGTACTCGCTGCGATCACTGCATCGGCTATCACGCACGAAATTTGGTTCGACTGGAAGCGAACCGTGAGGAAGTGACCGACGTGCTCGCGATGGTTGCCTACATGGGCGGTGGCCCGGCAATCAACTACGGTTCGAAGGCATTGCAGGCATTCGATCAGTTTTCCGCTCAATGAACACGCCTTCACCCATTCAGGAAGGCATCGACAACCTGCTCGACAATTGCATGGAAGCAAAACCGGGCGATTTATTGACGATCGTCAGCGAACAAGGCAAGGACGGCTATTATTCAGAGAAGCTGGACAGGATTATTGCTGCGCGCGCGCGCGAACGTTTATTGGACGTGACCATTGTAGCGGCGCCGGTCGTTGAAGAAGCGAAGTCATTCCCGACGAGTATCACCCACGCTATGGAGGCAGCTGATCACACTTTGTTTCTCGCTCGGATTGGTGATCAGGTGAGGTTCACAGAGCTTGGCGGTAAGGGCACAAAAACGATGTGCTATGCCCTGGATGAAAACACATTCGGTACGCCCTATTGCAGTGCGAACCACCATTTTTTCCTGCAGTTCAAGGCCTTGGTCAATAAGGCGTTATTTGGCAATAAGAAAATTACAATTACCTGTGCATCAGGAACACAGCTCGTTGGTACGTCGCCGCCCGACCCGGGTGACGATGATGCTGGTGATGTTAGCGTTCGACGTTTTCCAATGACGGTTTTTCGGCCGATTCCAGCAAATACTTTTTCCGGCAAGATCGCAATGTCGAAGTGGCTTTGCCCAACCGGTTCACGCTTGTACCAACCAAACTGCACAAAGATTGATGGCGTGGTAATGGCGCAAGTCGAGCACGGTCGATTGACCAAATTCGAAGGTGATGAGCGCGAGGTGACCAAAATCCGTGCTCACTATGACGCCGTCGCTGAAAAATACTCGATTGACCGCGACGTCATACATTCGTGGCATGCCGGCATCCACCCGCAGAATGGCTATCATGGTTTAGCTGTCGATGATCTGGCGCGCTGGGGCGGTTCCGCATTCGGCAACCCACGATATCTTCATTTGCACACCTGCGGTAACTACGCGCCGGGCGAAATCTGTGTGTCCGTATTCGACCCGAGTATTGCTGTTGACGGGGAGGAATTGTGGCGCGATGGCAGCCTGAAGTTTTCGGAATTGCCGGAAGTGCAAGCACTGTTTGACGAGTATCCCGGAATGCGTGCGCTTTTCGAGCAGCCAATGATGGAATACGGTCTCGGTGATTATCTGGCAGCCGGCCAGGCGTAAGCTACTTGTAGTAGCCGACTGCGTCACCTTGTGTTGTCACGCCCAAGCCATTCAGTAGCCGATTCGAATAATTGAAATACGCGACGACCTGGTTAACCTCCAGTATCTCACCGTCATTACAATTTGCCTTATGAAGCGCGTCTATGTCGGCTTTTTCCATGCTGCCAACTTGCACCGTAAGTTTTGCCGCGTACTCGAGCAGCGCAAGTTCTTTGCCAGAAAACATTCGTTGCGGTTCACCACTTTGTAGCGCAGCGTAAACGTCATCAGCACGTGCGTCGTCATTCATTAGACGTCGCGCGTTCATGAAGTGATGCGTCAGGCTGTACTCGCAATTGTTCTTGATACTCGTATACGAGGCAATAACTTCCAGAAACCACAGTGGCATCGAAATGTCAGGATGATGCAAGACGCTTTTATATAATGCGATATGCCCTTGCATGGTGTGTGGGCGTAGTGAGTGCGCCTTCATGACGTTGTCGACCGTGCCATGAGGAGTTTGTGCCTGGTCATACATTTCACGCAGTATGCCGGTTGCCTCTGCCTCGGGAATCATTTCAATCCATGCGCCCATAATGTGCCTCTTCATGATAATCGAATTGTCGTGAACCGCTGTTGAGCCCGATCTCTACGGCGTGTAGGTACTCTCAAATTGAAATCGGGATGCTGGATGATACAGGTGTGAATACGTTACGACGCGACCGCCGACCCAGGTTCGGCGAGTCAAAACCAAACAATGTTCAATGTCATCTACCTGCAGGGTTTTGGCTATGTCGGCGCGCGGGATTTCAGATGTGAGTTTTTGCTCGGACTGCTCGATGTGCGAGCTGATTTTGAGCAAGTATTCGTTGGTGGTTATTTGACGGAAGTCAGCGCTTGCATAATCGGGTGCGAATTCGGGCAGCACATAGCGATCTTCAAACTGAATCGGCATTCCACTTTCGAAATGCAGGATCTGCGAATGAAATAAGCGTGAACCCATCATTACAGAAAATTGAATCGCGACTTCGGGTTTTGCTCGAACCTCTGTTAGGGCAATAACCTGGCAACTATGTGTATGGCCCCGAGCACTGATTTCCTCGGCAATGTTTCTAATATCGAGGGGGTGTGAACCGACTTTGACCTCAGCAACGAAAGTCCCGACACCCGCGACGCGCTCGACATAGCCTTCAGCGGCAAGTTCGCGAAGCGCGCGGTTGACGGTCATGCGGGATGCTTTGCAGGTTTTGACAAGCTCACTTTCTGATGGAAGTCGCCGCCCATCGGTCCACGTCTCAGTTTCGATGAGCTTCAACACATGAAGCTTCACTTGTTCATACAACGGGCTGCTCGATTGTGTCGCTGTCGCCATTGATTATTCCAATTACTGTGCTAACTCGCGAACGAGGCGCAGGTCAGAATATCATGATATGTATATACAAGTCGTAATTGCCAAGGCGAGAATCTGCATCGGCGGCAACAGAATCGATTAACTAGACGAATTGGTGCTTCGCGTCACCGCCCAGAATTCGATCAAGGCTGCCGCATGCAGACAGCGGCGTATATTGTCCCGAGACACCGGAGGTCGCCCGAGACCGGATATCCAATTTGAACTCAATCCCATCTCCGCTCACCGAAATTGCATGGGAGTTCGTGTCTGTGTCCGGGTCAGAAATAATTGTTGAGCGGGTCTTGTCGAATCCAATCCCGGCAAGTGCGATCGCGGCGTGAACATTTGCGTTGCGCGGAAACATTTCAACAGCGCCTCTCGTATCACCCGCGTAAACCACCCTGCGCTCCCTGTCATCCCGGCCCAGCGTCTTCGGACTCTTGACAGTTTCAATTTCTGCGCTGGAGAGAACCTCCCTCGCATCAAAAATTCCGTCAAGACCAAGAATCGCGCCATGCGGAAAATAAATACGCGTGTTGTTAGCCCGGCAAACTTCGAATGTCTTCTCTGCAAAATCGGTATCGCTGAATGCAGACATTGAAAACACCACCATATCGGCGAAGCGAAGGTAGTGTGCATAATTCGACTTCAGTACCTCCCCCGATGCACATTCCACAACAAGATCAGCGCGACAGACGGACTCGTCGAACTCCGCAACGATTGGACAAGCAGCGTCACAGTCGTTGACGAAATTCGGGTCCTGTATGAATCCGATAGTGTGGTCGCCTCGCGAAGTCAAATGCGCCAACAATGCCTTACCAATCTTGCCGCATCCGAGAAAGCCAACCGATTTACTTGCCATTGTTATCGCGATCCCAGTTTTGCAGCCTTACCCGACGGCAGGCGATAGCGTTCAACCAGTTCTACAGTGCGCTGCATGGCAGCCACCGCTGCCTCATGATCCTGCGAAAAATTGACGCGAAAACTGCTTGTGAACTGCGGACCAAACTCGGTGCCTGGCGTCACGCCAACCGCCGCTTGCAATCGCAGCGCCTTGCTAAAATCGACGATATCCAGACCGATGGGTGGGATCGTCGGAAAGAAATAGCTTCCGCCCTCTGGCAATCTCGCCACAAAGCCTTCGGCGGCATCGAGTAGCGCATAAATATCATCGCGAATGGCTTGATGTTGTGCGATACGAGTCGCCATCCAGTCTCCCGGTTCCGAGAACCAATTGTGAAGAGCGGCTTGACAGTAACCGGCCGCACGTAAAGACACGATCGCCTGTAGCTTCTCCATACGATCAACGATTCTTGACGGCCCGATGGCAACGCCCAAGCGAAAGCCGCTGAGCGACTCTGTCTTTGACGGACCAATAATCGTAATCACGTTGTCCGGACTGGCCAGACCAAGGCCTCGCAAGTGAGTATAGTCACGCCCGTCAAAAATCTGCCGTGAATACAACTGATCAGCAATAACTGTTACTCCGTATTGTTGAGCGAGATTCGCGATCGCTGCCACTTCTTTGTGTGAGTAGATCACTCCGGTTGGATTATTCGGATTGGAGAAGACGAATAACTTTACACCGCTCTGAAATGACTCCTCAAGTTGAGTGAGATCCAGTCCGCTACCATCACGGGTATCGAGATAATTCATTTGTACGGGCACAAGCTCGCCCTCGAAAAACTCGACCAACTTCCGATTAGCGAAGTAATCCGGCTCGACAATGGCAACTGCGTCACCGCTGCTAATACTCGCCCCCATGGCGAGGAACAAAGCACCTTGTGTTCCCGGTGTTAAAATGAGCTCGCGCTCTGCATCGATCGGAGCACTCGTAAACTCGCTCAACTTTTGTGCCAGCGACTCGCGTAAAGTCTGACGGCCACGATACTCGGTATACGCCTGTTCGGCGCCCTCTTCGAAGCCCTCTGCAAAGGTCTGCAATGATCCAGGAATCGGTGGAAATGCGTTGACATCACCATGCGAAAAGTCGACAGGTGTTCCGTCCAGCTGTGGCCCATGAAAATCCGGTGCCTCGATCTCCTGGCGCACCTCCTGCCCAGGCGCGCTGTCAACGCCCAGCCTTGCAAACTTGTCATCCAATTTACTCATAAAGAATCACGTCTTCTCAGGTTGATGTTCGGATTATGCCCGACAGATTACTTCGGGCTCCTTTCGGGATTGGTCTTTCCAGCGCTCGGTACACCTTTTGTTTGAAAAGTGCGACGTCCTGATCAGAAATACCTCCAATGGCATCGCAATCTTTTCGATACAAGGCTTCGATAATTTCTTCATGGTCTCGCTGCAGCGTTTCTGCATGCGTCGCCCAATCATCGCCAATTAACGACTTGTGAATCATCGCAGAGAGACGAGAGCTGAATTCTCTAAGTTTGATATAGAGCTCCTGCAGAAATTTGTTAGAACACCCCGTTGCAACTATTCCATAGAACCTGTCGTTTAATTTCCTGATCGCCTTGATGTCCTGCCGCACACAAGCCGCCGCAATTTTTTTCTCCACCGATGAGATCGTATCCACCTGTTCCCTGGCGATCCTGTCGGCGCTCAATATGAAAACCAATCTTTGCGTGAGCTGATAAGCCTCGAAGAACTCGCTAATTTCCTCGAACGTAAGTGGCTTCACATAGGCGCTGCGATGCGGTTCCATGCCCACAAGGTCGTTAGAAATCAAGCGCCGGATAGCCTCCCGCACCGGAGTCCGACTCACTCCGAAACGCGACATCAAATTTACCTCGTCCAACACGCTTCCGGGCACCAGATCAGCGCTTAGAATATCTTCCTTAATCGCATGGTAGATATCCTCGCCCAGCACTTTCTTGGAACCGACTTTTGCCATCCTAGTTTGCCGCCCCATTGTCGATCAGTCTGATCGGATAGCCGTCTGGATCTTTAACAATAGCCGTCGATGTCTGCATTAACAGGTCGTCGTCACAGACTTCGACCTTGTGACCGTCACCTTCCAGTTTTTGCCGCAGCTCGTTCATGTCGCGTGCCACAACGCTGATCCCCTCAAATCCCGATGCTGGATCAACGCGATACGCGAAATCGGCATCACCTTCCGTACCCCACACATGTTGGAATTCCACCATGGCAAAAGGCCTCTGCCATAGCCATTCTCGATTGCCCACGTGTTCAACATCCGGATCGGGCAGCTCATCCGCGGCATACGCCAAGAAGTACAGTGTAAAACCTCTCGCCTCGACCGTTTGCCTAGACAATAAGCGCATGCCCATTAGTTCGGTATAAAAGGCCAGGCTCGCTTTAGCGTCTCTTACGCGATAGGTAACAAGCAAAAAACTCGGACGCGTTCCCAATTTGAAGTTCGGGTCGACAGGTTCAGCTTGGTGGTTTTGCAGGAAATCGTGCTGAATTAGCTCTATGCAGTAATTATCCGGATCGTTGAAATGGCAAAGATAGGCGATATCCCCGACTTGCCTCGGCGAATCGACTTCGACGCCATTTTCAAGCAGTCGATCGCGGGCCACATTAAGGTCGGCAACGGAAATCGAGATTTTCCAATAGCCCTCATTCTTGTCGGGTTGTTTTCGAACCTCGGCTACTGCCCGTTTTGGAGCATGTACAAGCTCGAGCAGACAATCCTGCTGCAGCTTTCGCTTCTCGACTTCTCCACGGGTTTTCGCAGGACCCGGCTCGACAAACCCGAGGAAAAAGTGTGTCTCGCTATTTTTGCGCCGCTCGGCGAGTAGCGTCATACCCAATATGCTTTGGTAGAACGACAAACTTCTGCCCGCATCCGCAATTCGCAATGTATGCCGAGCCAGATGTATTGGGTTTTCGGTAGCAGCGGGCATTCGAATTCCTTAGGGGATTTGCGCTCGCATCATGATCTGTATACGGTTCGTATTCAAGATGTATACAAAATTGTCGGCCCGAAGGCAGAACCACTAATGAAACATTGGCTAAAGAATCCGTATGAGGGATACCTGCGCAAGCACGACATGCGCGAAGATAGTGAAATCACTCAGATTGGCCCTGGAACGCCCGGCGGCGAATACCTTAGGCGCACCTGGCAACCGCTGGCACTCACCGAAGAGCTCAAAGATCTGCCATTGCTGGTAAAGATCATGGGCGAGGAACTGGTCCTGTTTCGGACCACAAAAGGCGTTATCGGCCTGGTCGAAAAACACTGCTCGCACCGGGGGGCGTCACTCGAGTTCGGGGTTGCGTCCGACGTCGGAATTCGGTGCTGCTATCACGGCTGGCACTTTGCGCCGGACGGAACAATTCTTGAAACACCCAACAGTCCGAAAAATACTAACCACAAGAAATTCTGTCACGGCGCGTATCCGACAAAGGAATTCAAGGGAATCATATTCACCTATATGGGGCCGCCCGATCAGTTGCCGGATTTTCCACTACTCGATACCTACCAGGACTATCACAACGAAAATAGCGAATTGGTGCCTTACTCGCTGTACTACCCGTGCAATTGGCTACAAATTGCCGAGAATACTCAAGACCCGGTGCATAGCTGTTTTCTGCACACCTCGATCAGTGGCGCGCAATTTGACGAATCCTGGGGTGTATTGCCCGTTATCGATTGGGTAAAAACGCCGCTTGGCATGATGAACGTCAACGTTCGACGTTGGAACGATAATATCTGGCTGCGGACTACTGAGACCATCCTGCCGAATTACAATCAGGCAGGGGCTTTCTGGGAGCAGCCGAACGATGAGAAGGCGTTTCAGCGAGTCGCGACCACGCGGTTTTTCCGTCCCATCGATGACACGCATACCTGCGTGATGGGGTGGCGATATTTTAACGACGTTGTCGATCCAGACGGAAAAGGCGATGCGTCTGCGGTGGGCAAGGACAAGATGGATGCCATTGGTCAAATCGAAGACCGTGATCGCGAAAGCCAACAGCGTGAACCCGGCGATTTCGAAGCGATCGTTTCGCAGGGACCGGTTGCAATCCATGAGCGCGAGACATGGGTTGAAACGGATCGTGGTGTCGGCATGATGCGAAAACTGGTCAAGGAGGGTGTGCAGGCGGTTCGCGACGGCAAGCCATTTACGTCATTGCCGCCGGACATCCCGGGCGTGGTTTCAACCTATACGCAAGACTCCATTGTCAAAAGGCCGCCGATAGATGGCCTGGATGATCGAAAACTCATTCGTGAATACGGAAAACAGTACGCGCAAATTATCCTTGAGTCGGCACACATAAATCCCGCTGAGCGCAGAGACTATCTGCAAGCACAACTTGATTCCCTATACATAGACAGCCTGTGATGTTGCGATGCGCGATAGTTGGCCTCGGACGCTGGGGCCAGCGCCTGGTTGATTCTTGTCAGGCAAACGGTCAACCGAAGGGTGACGAAATCCGTTTCACCCATGCGGTTGCGCGCTCACCGGACAAATACAAGGAATACTGTGCGAGTCAGCACCTGACGCTTAGCGATGAGTATGAGAACGTACTTGCCAATTCCGACCTTGACGCAGTCGTACTCGCGACACCGCACAGTCAGCATTTCGAACAGATTAAGGCGGCGGCTGAAGCTGGCAAACATGTATTCGTTGAAAAACCGTTTACGCTTGGGCGCAAGGATGCGGCGAGCGCCGCCACCAGCGCCAGTGATGCAGGCATTGTCCTGGCCGTCGGCCACAACCGTCGATTTCTACCGGCACTGCAAGATCTAAGGTCGATGATCGACAATGGAGATTTGGGGATCGTCACGCATATGGAAGGTAATTTTTCCGGCCCGTTCGGCCTCGACTACGACCGGACAATGTGGCGGGCAAACTCGACCGAGAGTCCCGCTGGCGGGATGACCGCAATGGGTATTCATATCGTTGATGCTCTGATTTATCTTGGTGGCCCAATCGCGACAGTTAGCGCACAGAGTTTCGGCGATGTTCTCGATGTTGAAATGGACGATACAACATCCGCAATGATGCGCTTTGAAAACGGTGCGTCCGCGCTGCTAAGCACGCTCTGCGCGACGGCACGACAATGGCGGTTGCAGGTATTTGGCACGAAAGGATGGGCGCAATTACGCGATCACCACGTATTCGATATCTGCCCGGCTGGCCAGCCGCATGCCGACACGAAAATCTATCCGGAAACGGACATTGAGCGAGCAGAACTTGAAGCATTCGCGAAGGCCTGTCGCGGCAGCACTGAGTACTCCGTGACCCTAAGTGAAGCCGTGCACGGCATCGCCGTCCAAGATACGATTATTGAATCTGCGATTGCCAATAGTGCGTTGCGGAAGGTCGAGCGCCATGAACAATGGCATCCGCCATGGCGCAGCGAAGACTCGTTTCCAAAGCGGCCATGACGAAGAAGTGGGAATTTTGGATTGATCGCGGTGGCACGTTTACGGACGTCGTTGCGCGTCAGCCCAATGGCGAGGTGCTGGTGCATAAACTTCTGTCAGAAAATCCCGATCAATATCGGGATTCGTCGATACAGGGCATAAAGGATATTCTCGGCGTCGCATCTGCAGGAACACTGCCAGTCGCGGACATTGCGGCAATCAAAATGGGTACTACCGTCGCGACTAACGCATTGTTGGAACGCGAGGGCGATCCAACGCTCCTCGTTACGACGAAGGGTTTCAGAGACGCGCTGCGAATCGGATATCAGAATCGTCCGGATCTGTTCGCCTTGAACATCGTACTACCCGAAATGCTCTACAGCGCGGTGCTGGAAGTTGACGAGCGTATCGATGCACACGGAAATGTACTTAAGGCGCTTGATGAGTCCGAGGCTGCAAAGCATCTGCAAGCACATTACGACCGCGGCATTCGCAGCATCGCGATAGTGCTAATGCATGGCTATCGCTACCATGATCATGAAAATCGATTGGCCGAACTCGCCCGGCAGATCGGTTTCACGCAAATATCTATTAGCCACAAGGCAAGTCCGCTGATGAAACTGGTGTCTCGTGGCGACACCACGGTAGTCGATGCCTATCTCTCGCCTATTCTGAGGAAATACATCAATGAAGTCGCGGCTGAGCTTGCCGGACTATCCGATCACGGTGGTCGCTTGATGTTCATGCAATCCAGCGGCGGCTTAACCGACTCCAGTTTTTTCCAGGGCAAGGACGCAATTCTATCGGGCCCTGCCGGCGGCGTTGTCGGCATGGCCAGAGTCTGCGAGGCGGCCGGCATCAGCAAAATCATTGGCTTCGATATGGGCGGCACATCCACCGATGTCAGCCACTATGACGGCGAATTTGAAAAAGCGTTTGAGACTCACGTGGCTGGTGTCCGCTTGCGTGCTCCTATGATGTTGATTCATACAGTCGCTGCCGGTGGCGGCTCTGTATTGCACTTTGACGGCTTACGATATCGCGTCGGCCCGGACTCTGCTGGCGCTCATCCTGGCCCGGTCAGCTACCGCAACGGTGGTCCCTTGACGGTAACGGACTGCAACGTCATGTTGGGCAAACTGCAAGCCGACCTTTTCCCAAAACTATTCGGTCCCAAATCGAACGAAGCGCTTGACCACACCACAGTGATGGAGAAATTCAAAAGCCTTGCAGCGGATATAGAAAAAACGACCGGCAACAAAAGAACGCCGGAACAGGTCGCCTCTGGTTTTCTTTCAATTGCCGTACAGAACATGGCTAACGCGGTCAAAAAGATTTCGGTGCAACGCGGTTACGACATCACAGAATATACGCTGTGTTGCTTCGGTGGCGCCGGTGGCCAACACGCATGTCTGGTCGCTGACTCTTTAGCAATGAAGAGCATTCTGATCCACCCGTATGCAGGCGTGCTTTCCGCCTATGGCATGGGCCTTGCGGACACGGTCGTCGGTCGACAACAAGCGGTCGAAGCGGTTCTCGATACAAAGAGCCTTGCCTTCCTTTCCTCGGTCTTTGATAGCCTGCAAGACGAAGGCGTCACTGAAATCAGGCGTCAAGGAGAAAACAGCGATAGTCTGGAATTCAAGCATCTACTGCACATTCGATATCAGGGTTCGGACACAGCTCTGGTGGCCAGGCGATCAAACATTGAAGAGGTAGTGGGCCAATTCGAACAGCTGCACCAAATGCGTTTCGGATTCATCTCTCCTGAAAAAGACATGATTATCGAATCTGTGGAAGTCGAAGTCGTGTCTGCTGCAAAGCCCTCAATTGTGATAAACCGAGTGGAAAGTGCGAAGCATCAGCCTGCCACATCATCCGAAATCGAGTGCTTTATGGATGACCAATGGCAAGTGACGCCTTTTGTACATAGAGAAGAGATAGCGATTGACGAACCGATCAACGGTCCAGCCGTAATTCTCGACCCGACCAGCACGATAGTGATCGAACCTGGCTGGACGGGCACCGTCACTTCGGACAACAATATTTTGCTTGAACGATACATGGCAAGAAAAGAAGCAAAAGCAATCGGCACCGAAGTTGATCCAGTGATGTTGGAAATATTCAACAATCTGTTTATGTCGGTCGCTGAACAAATGGGTCTGGTTCTGGAAAACACCGCCGAGTCGGTAAATATCAAAGAACGCCTCGACTTCTCATGCGCGATTTTCGATCCGACAGGCGCTTTGATCGCAAACGCACCACATATCCCCTCACACCTGGGCTCAATGGGCGAGAGTATTACGACAGTGGTCAAAGAACGCGAGGGAAACATCAAGCCAGGTGATGCCTACATTCTTAATGCACCTTATAACGGCGGCACCCATCTTCCCGACGTAACCATCATCAAGCCGATTTTTTCCGATGCGGGAGAGTTACTTTTCTACGCAGCATCACGCGGCCATCACACTGACATCGGTGGTACTACGCCCGGTTCAGCGCCGGCGGATTCCACCAGCATCGAAGAAGAAGGCGTCGTTATCGACAATTTCAAGCTGGTTGAAAATGATCATTTTCGTGAGAAGGAGATTTACGAAATATTGACGAGCGGGCCCTGGCCTGCTCGCAACCCTGAAATGAATATCGCGGATTTCAAAGCACAGCTTGCAGCGTGTGAAAAAGGGGCAAGAGAGCTGGGCAAGATGGTCGATCATTATGGCGTCGCAACCGTACATGCCTATATGCGGCACATTCAGAATAACGCCGAAGAATCCGTGCGTAGAGTGCTGGGCAATTTGGGCGACGGACAGTTCACCTATGCGATGGACGGTGGCACCCAGATATCAGTGTCGATTACTGTCGACAAGGTAAATCGCGTCGCCGTTGTCGATTTCACCGGCACAAGTCCCCAACATTCAGGAAACTTCAACGCACCGACGGCTGTCGTCAAGGCAGCGGTCTTGTATACGTTCCGTTGTCTGGCTGGCGACAATATTCCGCTCAATGAGGGATGTCTTAAACCAATCGAAATAATTATTCCGGAAAAATCCATGATTAATCCGGAATATCCAGGTGCCGTAATATCGGGTAACACTGAAACAGCGCAGGCGCTGGTTGATACTTTGTTTGGTGCCTTGAAAATCGCCGCTGCGTCGCAGGGAACAATGAATAATTTCGTCTGGGGCAATGACGAGCACCAGTATTACGAGACAATATGTGGTGGTTCCGGCGCAACCAGCGAGCATGATGGAACCGACGCGGTGCACACGCACATGACGAACTCAAGACTTACGGACCCTGAGGTACTTGAATGGCGTTTCCCGGTTATTCTCGAGTCATTCGCAATCAGAGAGGGCTCTGGTGGCAACGGCATTAAGCGCGGTGGAAATGGCGTTGTTCGAAGGGTCAAGTTCTTACAGGACATGAAGGCCAATGTGCTGTCCGGTCATCGCGAGGTACCACCGTACGGCTTGGCGGGTGGCGACAACGGCGAGGTTGGCAGTAATACTGTCGAGCATCCTGACGGATCGGTGACGCATCTTGCTGGAACTGATCAGACTGACCTAAAGGCTGGCGACATATTCGTGATAGAAACCCCTGGTGGTGGCGGTTATGGCAGCAGCAAGAACTAGATTCCGCGTCGGACTTCTTTTCCTGAATCCGCACAGCGCTGATAGCTGACAGCTTTCCGAATGCCATTTGGATTACTAAAGTTCGGCTTAAGCAAAGTCCATCCCGGGCGCCATCAGTTTACGCCGTCGGGTACCGATCTTAAGAAGCGGTATGACGTCATTATCATCGGCGCAGGCGGCCACGGTACTAGCATCGCGTACTACCTCGCCAAATTTCACGGCATCAGCAATATTGCTGTATTGGACCAGGGCTACATTGGCGGCGGCAATACGGCCCGCAATACTGCCGTGATTCGTTCGAACTACTTAACCGAGGAAAGTGTCGCTTTTTATCGCGAATCCGTAAGTCTCTATCAAGACCTCAGCAACGAACTCGGTTTCAATGTCATGACAGAAAACCGTGGTCAATTGACGCTGGCCCACAACGATGCCGCAATTCGAAATTTCCGTTGGCGTGCGGAAGTAAATCAACACTTGGGTGTCCGCTCCGAACTGGTTGACCGCCAGACGATTCAAGAAATTGCCGGCGGCCTTAACTTGTCCGAGGAAGTCCGCTATCCAATTATCGGAGGACTATGGCATGCCGACGGCGCAACGGCACGCCATGACGCCGTCGCCTGGGCCTTTGCAAAAGGTGCGTGCGAACGTGGTGTTGAGATACACCAATTGACGGACGTGCGAGGCATCGAAGTCAACAGGGGCAAAGTCACTGCTGTACGAACCAACCGCGGCCGGGTTGAATGTGGATGCGCTGTACAAGCAGTCGCAGGCTCGAGTTCGAAAGTCGCTATGCAGGCAAACATTCGCTTGCCGATACACACGTATCCCTTACAAGCGATGGTCACCCAAGCTTACAAACCTTCACTGTTACCGCATATTAGCTCGCCACAGCTGCATGTTTACACGCACCAGACATCGCGTGGCGAGTTCGTCATTGGCGGTGGATCCGACCCATATCCGCTGTACAACACTCGCGCCACTCTGGAACAAAAGGAGTCCCTCGCGTCTGCCATCATTGAGTTATTTCCACACCTTGCACAGGCGAGAATTCTTCGACAATGGGCCGGCATTACGGACATGACCCCGGACTACAGTCCGATCATGGGCCTGAGTCCCGTTGAGAATTACTTTCTTGATGCGGGATGGGGTACGTGGGGCTTCAAGGCGACGCCCATTTGCGGCAAGAGCATGTCCGAGCTAATTGCCACCGGACGCGTACCGGACCTTATTCGGCCATTCGAGTTGGAGCGCTTTTATCGTTTCCAACAGGTCAACGAAGCCGGCGCAACGGCCGCGAGTCACTGACGAAACTTTTTATATGAAGATCCTCAACTGCCCTCTTAATGGACCGCGGAACATCACAGAGTTCTCCTATGGTGGAGAACTGGATTCCATGCCAGACCCCGTATCCTGCGATGCACGCGAATGGGCCGAGTATGTGTTCTTTGATCGCAATGAGGCCGGCGTGGTGCTCGAGTGGTGGATGCATAATGCGAGCTCCTACTGGTTTCTGGTTGAAAGAAACACGATCAGTGATGAGATCGTACGGACATTTCCCGCAAGCGAGATTTTCACCGATCGCATTGAGACGATGAACGGAGGGGATGTCTAGTGTCGAATCGGCGGCGCCTTCCAGAGCCCTACGGTCTGCTGTTGGATCGAGAGCAAAGAGTATCGTTCACCTTCGACGGCAGCGATTATGAGGGCTACCAAGGCGACAGTATCGCAAGCGCTTTAGCGGCAAATGGGCAATTTATACTCAGCCGCTCTTTCAAATATCACCGGCCGAGAGCCGCCATGACCTATGCCGGCCAAGACGCCAACACTCTGGTGCAGCTTCCGTCAAACCCGAATGCGCTTGCCGATCGTGAGTTGATAGTCCCATCGTTGCAAGTGCTCGCACAAAACTGCAACGGCAGCCTGGATAAGGACCGCGACGCCTGGATTGGACGTATGGCCAGGTTCCTGCCAGTCGGCTTTTACTATCGAGCATTCTTCCGTCCAAAGGGTGCCTGGGAATTTTGGTCTCGCTTGATTCGCAAGAAAGCGGGCCTCGGAAAAATAGACAAGGACTACGAAGCGGAATATTTCGACAAGCAGTATCTCTTCTATGACCTTGTCGTTGTCGGCGGCGGACCTGCCGGAATGTCCGCCGCCATCAGCGCAGCAGACGCCGGCGCTGATGTGTTAATCGTCGATGAGAATACAACTCTCGGTGGTTCACTTAACTATGCGCGACTTGACGTTAGCGGTACGCAATCCAATGAGCTTCGTCGCAGGCTTGTTAATACCGTCGAACACCACCGCAAAATTGATGTCATGGTCGACACTGTCTGCAATGGCTGGTTTGCGGACAATTGGCTGCCACTCATAAATGGGAACAGGCTCTACAAGACCCGTGCCCGGCGTGCATTGCTATGTACCGGTGTCATGGAGCAACCAGCCGTCTTTCGCAACAATGATTTGCCGGGCGTGATGCTGGGAAGTGCTGCACAGCGATTGTTGCATCTCTATGGCGTCGCACCGGGCACCAGCGCTGTTATTCTCACTGGCAATAATGATGGTTACGCCGTTGCGCTCGACTTGTTGGATGCCGGCATACAGGTAGAGTTGCTTGTTGACCTCAGAACGGCACCTGAATTAGACGAAATTGCCACCGCTGTTGCCGATCGCGGAACCCGGATTCTGCAGGGTTACGCCGTGTATGCGGCTATCGCGAACAGAGGCAATAAGCATATTCACGCTGTCGATGTTCGCCCGATCATCTCTGAGGGCAATTGTTCCGAGCAAAGTGAGATTGTTCTGTGTGACTTGCTTTGCATGTCCGTCGGTTTCGTTCCTGCCTATCAGCTAGCTTGTCAGGCAGGCGGCAAACTGGACTACGACGATAAGAAATCGGAATTTACGTTGACGAACATGCCGACAGACTGTCAGGTCGTCGGCTCAGCAAATGGCTTGTGGGATATCGATGATGTCATGCTCAGTGCAGAATACATTGGAAAAACTGCGGGCAAGGAAAACCAGGATTCGTCCGCTGCGCAAGCCGTCATTGACAATGCAGTTTCGAAAAACAATTATTCCTGGCCGATTTTCCCGCACCCGAAAGGCAAGGAGTTTGTGGATCTTGACGAGGACTTGCAGATCGCTGACATCGTCAATGCGGTTCAAGACGGATACGAGCACATTCAACTCGTTAAGCGCTACTCAACATGCGGGATGGGACCTTCGCAGGGTCGGCACTCTGCGCTTGCTGCGGCGCGGCTCGTCGCAAAGGCGACCAGAAAAAGCGTCGCCGAAACCGGGGTAACTACCTCACGACCACCATTCACTGCAGAAAGACTTGCACACGTTGCCGGTCGAGCCTATTTCCCAGCGCGTCGTAGCAATATGCATCACCGACACCTTGAAGCCGGCGCGCAGATGATGCCTGCGGGTGCGTGGTACCGGCCCGCCTACTACGGGACGAAGGACGAAAAAAGGGCTGCGATACGAAGTGAAATCGAAAATATTCGAAACAACGTTGGCATCATTGATGTATCGACCTTGGGCAGCCTCGATATTCGAGGTCCCGACGCCGGTGAATTACTGAATCGAATTTATACGTTCAGTTTTCTGCAACAAGCTGTTGGTCATTCCCGCTACGCCTTGATGACCAACGAGACCGGAGCCATTATTGATGATGGCGTCGCCTGTCGCCTTGCTGAGCATCACTACTTTGTCACAACCACGACCGGTGGAGCTGACAGCGTGTTTCAACACATGCTCAGGTGGAATACACAGTGGAATCTCGACGTGGACATTTCGAATGTCACGACCGCCATGTGCGGCGTCAATTTAGCAGGCCCTAATGCACGGCAGGTCTTGCGGTCCTTGTGCAAGGACATTGATCTTGACGCAGGGTCATTCCCCTACATGGGCGTACGTGAAGGCGTGGTCGCAGGAATTCCTGCTCGTATCGTCCGCGTAGGTTTTGTTGGCGAATTGGGCTACGAGGTTCATGTACCTCAGCACTGTGGCGAGGCGCTTTGGGATGCAATGATGTCGGCGGGTAGCGTTTTGGGCATCGCTCCATGTGGAATCGAGGCACAACGTGTACTGCGATTGGAAAAGGGCCACATCATTATCGGCCAGGATACCGATGCGATGTCGAATCCGATGGAGGTAGGCATGGACTGGGCACTTTCAAAATCGAAACCTTTCTTTGTTGGCGGTAGAACTATTGATGAACTTAAAAAAGCCGAAACAAGCCGCAACCTGGTTGGATTTATCGTTCGCGATATTGCGGCCCCTGCTCCACTCGAGTGCCAACTGCTTGTGGATGGGCACAATATTCTTGGCAGGGTGACGTCATGCGAGTATTCACCAACGCTGGAAAAAACAGTGGGACTTGCTTATGTTCCGCCAGATCTGGCAGATCCGGGTCATCAGTTCACCATAAGAGGAACGGGAGGCATCGAAATTATCGCGGACGTCGTTGCACTGCCATTTTATGACCCAAAAAATATGCGTCAGGAAATGTAACGATGCCGACAACGGACAATCTGGCGCCAACAAAATTCAAGCGCCGCAGCCAACTGTACCGGCGCCACATTGAGGCAAATGCAGTCTTTGAGGAGATTTCCGGATCGGCCGTAGTCGCTACATATGCTGACGAAAGCAATGAGTTGTATCGCGCAGCCAGGCTCGGCCTTGCCGACCTGTCGACGCTGCCGCGAATTGGCTTCAAAGGGGCGGACACTGCGTCGTGGCTTGCGCTCCTTATCACCGACTTACCATCTCATCCAAACCTTGCAGTGACACTGCATGATGGCAATATCGTTGCACGACTTTCGTCGACCGAATTCCTGATTTTGGGCAATCTAAGCACGTCGCAAACTTTGCCAACATTGCTGCAGAGCGATTGGTCTTTTAACTCAACAAGCCGTGTCTATCAATTGCCAAGATGCGACAGCCACTCCTGGTTCGCGCTAAGCGGCTCCGACGCAGCATCGACTCTAGCCAAGTTATGTGGCGTAGACATGCGTCCGAAAAGTTTTTCAAATGGGAGCATCGCACAAACTTCGCTGGCCCATATCAATGCGATTGTATTACGCCACGATCTTGCGAGTACGCCCTGCTACTACCTTTTCACTGATACGAGTTGCGCCGAATATTTCTGGGACGTTTTGTTGGATTCGATGAGTGAGTTTGACGGAAGACCAGTGGGGATACGGGCATTACGGACATTAGACGGAGACGTGGCCAGATGAAGAAAACGACGATCTACAAGTAATTGGATTAGATCAAAAGTGAGACATAGGTACATGACATAACGTAAAGCGTTTGCAACTATGCGCTCACAGAATTAAAGAATTGGAGATCAGAATGTTGAGGCCACTACGTTCCGCAAAGGTTTTGTTGTTAATTAGCGTCTTCGCGCTAGCTGCCTGTGATGGCGATAATTTCCTGATCCTTGAACCCGACAGCGCTGGTGGCGGTACTGGCGGCGGTGGGACCGGTGGTGGTACTGGCGGTGGCGCCGGCGGTGGCAACGAGCCTTTGGCGGTCTTTGGCACAACAGCACCGAACGACGGTTACGGTAAGGTACTTATGGCTGGTGACGGCAGTAAGATCGTATTCACCAATAACTCAGACCCGCTGGGCACAAATCCGGGCGACGAATGGCAGTTATGGTCGTTCGACCTGAACACCGGGGTTCTCCTGCAGCTCACTTCCGGTGAGGACAACCCCATTGCCTCCGGCGGCTTCAACGATATCGATGCCAGCGACAATGCCAGCCATGTTGTCTGGATATCTCTTAACGATATTACCGGGCAAAACCCGAACAACAGATCCAGCGTTTTCATGGCGGCAACTGACGGTTCCGGCATTACTCAGGTAACCATCAACATCGAGACGTTTCTGCTCGAACCGATTATTTCGGGCGACGCCTCAACCGTCGCGTTTCTGTCTGACTCGGACTTGACGGGTGACAATCCGGGTCTCGATAGACAGATATTCAGGATCGACGCGAATGGCGCCAATCTGGCACAGGTCACGAATTTGCCTTCCTCGGTAGTCAGTGACATCACGTTTTCCGACGATGGCTCGACAATCGCGTGGGTAGGATCGGGCGACCCATTCGGCACCAATGCTGACAACAGTCTAGAGATTTTTTCTATCAACATCGACGGCACTAATTATACTCAACTGACCGCAAGTGACGCGGACTCGTTCAGTCCAAAACTGTCGGACGACGGCTCAGTCCTGGTCTTCGCGTCAACAGGTGACCACTCTCCGGGTGCAAATAGCGACGGCAGTGACGAGATTTTCGCCGCACGAACAGACGGTAGTGGAATTATACAAATCGCGAGTCACGACGCCAGCACCGGTACCCCGTCATTATCAGGCACTCAAAGCTACAACATCTCGGGAGACGGGAACACCGTCGTGTTTACGTCTCGCAGCGATCTCCTGGGCCTGAACCTTGGGCTCGAAAGTACCCTGTACTGGGTCGACACAACGGGCGGCGCGCCCACACAGTTGTTACGCAGCGGAACGATCGTTGACGCCGCCCAAAGGCCTATTGGGCGGGGTGCCGATTTGAGCAACGATGGGTCCGCTATGGCATTCCATAGCCCCAGGGTATTT
Source organism: Woeseiaceae bacterium (assembly GCA_021773075.1). Classification (GTDB taxonomy): domain Bacteria; phylum Pseudomonadota; class Gammaproteobacteria; order Steroidobacterales; family Woeseiaceae; genus UBA1847. Next base: position 883,463 of record JAJFKT010000026.1, on the reverse strand, counting down.
ACGGCCGTCCAGCCAGCCGGATTTGAATGGCTTTATTCTATGGCTCGGCAGTAAGACAAGACGCTGCAAAGCAGTCAGCTCGAGCTCGCGACCTTTGAGTCATTTTCGGCGATCGGTCGGGGCAAGACGACTCGCCGTTGATAACTCAGCATCAGAGGTAGGCAGCACGCGTGTTGCCGATATGTAATTCTGAAACTGCACATCATTGTGCAATTCAGAGAACATTGGATCCGCGAGATCCCAAAGGTAATCTCGCCGTCCGGCAGCGGCGGCTTCATCGAGCCACTCAAGTGCCTCGTACTTTTCGCCTTTGACTGCAAGGGCGGCAGCGAGCGTCCACCGATGATGCCAGCTGCGCTCTCCGCTTTCGACCCGTTCTCTGGAATGGTCCTCAACGTAGTTCAGTAATTTCGCGGCTTCGGCGTCCTTCGACTCGGCGATGAGTACTTGCGCGTAACCCAGCATCGCATACTCATCCTCCGGCCAACGCCGACGCATTTCGCTGAATAGGGAAGAGGCTGTCGGCCAGTCGGCGTCATGCAATGACACCAGGGCCCGGATTTGCAGGCAATAATAACTGCCCGGGAAAAATCGATTGAGGCGCTCGCAACGTAGTCGTGCTTGCTCATACTCGCCCTCTGCAATATCGAGCACGGCCAGGGTTTCGTTCGCGTGTATTTTCAACGGGACTTCCCGTACCGAGCTTGACAACCAAAACCGTGCTTCCTCTATATCTCCCATTTTCTGGTAGAGCTGCCCAAGCAAACTCATCGCACTATGCATACGTGGATCCAGCTGCAGCGTTTTCCGAAACATCGCTTCCGCTTTTTCGAAATCGCGCCGATGAAAGTAGAGTTCGGCGGCCGAGTAGAGTGCAACGATATGGTCCGGATCTAGTTCGATCGCACGTTCGTAGCTCAGCAATGCCGCCTCGAAGTCACCGACGAATTCACGCACCCGACCAAACGCGTAGTGTGTTTCCGGCTGTCCGGGTGCGAGGCTTAGGGCACGTTGCGATGCCGCATTCGCGTCGTCAATACGTCCGGCGCCCCAATTACGCGCATCAAGCTCCAGAGAATAGGCAAGGAACGCCCATGCAAGACCAAACGACGGGTCCTCATCGATGGCTTGCTCGTAAAGAATAATTGCATTCTGCAGCGTTGCATGATCCGAAGTGGAGAATTCTTTCTGCGCCTTACGAAACGCATCAAACGCCAGAATGTTTCTTGTTGGGACGCCCGATAATTCCTCCAGTTGCTCAAGGCTGAACCGTCCACCGACGCATCGAATGACGTCACTCGCGAATTCGCTAGCCACATCGAACACATCAGCAGCCATATCAACGCTGCTGTCGCGGCAAACAACATCGCCTGAGCTGGTTTTTATCAACTCAAAGCCGAAGTGGACATTCTGATCCCTTGCCTCTATACGACTTACCAGCCGGTAGTTAGCATTTGCCTGAGGTGACATCGTATCTACCGCGGACGCGACAACGAGCCTGCCTTCATGCATCGCGATTCCCGCCTCCAGTCGATCTGCAAGAACGCGTGCCGATGCATGCAGAATCTCAGTGTCATGAAAATGCCCGCGAGTAATTACTTCGGCCGCATCGATGATCAGCGACTCTACCTGCGGTGGTCGCGCGGTTGTCCCCATCATCATCAGAGGCGCGACCAACAACAGCGCCGCAACGGGAATCAGTTTCCAAAGCGGACGAGATTGACCGGGTTCCGAACGCTTAACTTCGGCAATTAGTCGATAGCCGATTTTCGGCACCGTCTCGATATACCTGGGATTTTTCCTGTCGTCACCCATAGCCGTGCGAATTTGCGACACACAACGGGCAAGAGCAGCGTCGCTGACAACCGTGCTTCGCCATTGTGTCGCGATGAGAGTTTCTTTGGTAACTACTTCGCTCGGCGTCGCGGCAAGGCATGCGAGCACCTTCATTACCTGCGGTTCCAGATGCACGCTCCGCGACTTGCCCACGATGCGACCGAGTCCAACCTCGACTCTCCACTCCCCAATTTCGAAATTTCGACCAGTCATTTTGTTTTCATCAAGACTTCATTTCGTAACCAATAAGACTTGTTTCACACCAATCTGTTCAACTTCTATTAGGAACTTGCTCACATTGACTAAGGCCTGTTAACAGGCCCTACTAACAGGGGGGGTTGGATGAGCAACATAAAAAAGCGATTCGATTCCTATGACGTCGCCATCCTTACGGTCCTCAACACGGATCCGCGTACAACGACAGTTGAGCTGTCAAAAGCCGTCCACCTGTCGAGGACGGCAATTGCTCGTCGCATTCTGATTCTGCGGGACAGCGGTGCGTTTCTGGATGTGCCCAATCTCGTCTGCTATCAGGCACTTGGCTTTGACATAGACGCGACGGTTGATATCGCGTTGCCATCCAACGGCGTAGCGAGTGCCAGCCGAGATCTGCTAATGAAGCCGGAAGTCCTGTCAGTATCAACGACAACGGGCTACGGCCACCTCGTGATTCGTACCATAGCGGTCAACATGGCACATTTTCGCCGCCTTATTGATCACTTCCAGCGTTACGGCGATGTTTCAACCAACATCGTCATGTCCACGACCCAATCGACATTGCCACTTGGCGAACGCTTGGCGGCCATCAGGCGACAGGAAAGGGATGAGGTGAAATGATTCCGACAGTCTGGCTAAATTCTTGCGAATTCTTGATCGATACGATCAAGCAGTGGTCGAATTTCGTTTTTTCTGAAGCGACTGCGCATCGTGGTGTGCGTAGCATGATCTCATTCACCTATTAGATACCCGGTCATCGCCATCAACAAGCAAATCAAACACGTTTCGAATCTCGTGCTGTTCGCTCGCATTGTACAGGCCGGCGGAATCACAAGATGTGCCGCTGACCTTGGTGTTGAACGAACAACTGTCAGCCGTCGTCTGCGTGATCTTGAACGCGAAATGGGTGTCAAGTTGCTAGTCCGCTCCTCGAAACGAATCACTCCCACGCGCGCAGGGCGACGCTGCTTTGAACGTTGCGTGAAAATACTCGATTTAGTCGGCGAAATTGACGTGCTGGGGGCTGTGGAGAAAAGACCATCGCATAAAGTGAAGATATCGATAGCAGCAACGCCCGATATCGTTGATCATTTCCTCGAACAACGTCTGGTCGCTTTTGAGAAATCACACTCGAGCATCGAAATTCATCGAGTCCTGTACTCAGAGAGTACTTCGACGCCGCTGGAACGAGCTGATCTGCTGGTCACCTGGAACTCGAGTCGCCATGACTCGGGCCTGGTTAGAAAACTCGTTGCCGTCGATCAGGCACTCTATGCCAGTCCGACCTACCTGGCACGAATTGGTCACCCGCTTACACCTGCGGACCTGTATCACCACACCTCCATATTGGTAGACAGCAATCTGGATGGATGGAACATAACGGGCCCCAAAGGCTCGTCTCGTATTCGCCTCCCGTTACCGCTGGTCACCCGGGACTTGCTGGAGTGCCGCGAATCGGCGATCGCAGGATTCGGAATCTGCCAGCTTCCTTGCTATCTCGGCGATCCGTTCGTCCGCTATGGCAGGCTGGCCAAAGTACTGCCTGATTGCAAAGCCGACGATCGCGTGCTCGTAACGATATCCCCGCCGAGGCACAGCGGCGACGAACTGCGGGTTACGATGCTACGCGTCGCGCTGGAGGCATCGTTCTCAAGCAGCACGGACAATGTGCCACTGAGCAAGCATTCAAAACCATCGGCTGCGGTCATGTAGTCGAGAGCAAAGTGCTTAATCGCGACCTTCGTGCGATCAAGAACAAGCAAAACGTGATCAATTCCAGCAACCCGAGCACGCCACCACCGCCACTGTCCGATTGCAGCTCGCCAACCGTAACCTGGCCCTGCACGTCATTATTGCTGGTGTCGCGATCGGTTTCGGCCGCTGACACGCTAACGCTGTAGGTCTTGCTGCCCCCGGACAAGCCTGTCAGTTGCACATTGATAGTATTGTTTGACTGCACGGCCAGACTGGATGCCGCGCAGGTTGCTACGCCGCCCGCCAACGAGCAGTTTCCTGGCGACCAGTTCGCACTATCGATGCGCAGGCCGGAATCCGGGCTGACGGTAACCTCGACAGATGATGCCACGATCGATGAATTGTTTTCGATCGTGACTCGTGCCGTCGTGCTCTGATCCTGCACTGCGCTGATCGCCGCAGCTGTCGCCTGCACATCGACTGCCGGTTCCACACGCAATGTCAGTATTACATTGTTGTTGCCACCATTTGTGTCGCCTGCCGCTGTGACGTTTGCCGAGAACCTGGCATCACCGGCCGCCGTAGATGTCACGACCAGATCGACGGTCGAACTGGATCCCGCAGCGATCGATCCGATCGTACAAGTCGCGCTTCCGCCGCCGCTGGAGCAATTCCCAACACTCGAGGTAATACTGTCCAGTGTGACGTTCGAGGGCAGAGAAACCTCAAACTCGGCGCCGCTAGCATCTTCGGTTCCGATATTGTTAACGACAAACGTGACCGTGTCGGAGTCGCCCAGTAATGAGCCACCAGGCTGATTTGCAACCACCTCGATATCCAGCGTTGGCGCCGCGGTGACGCACGACGCTCGATTAACGTCCGCCTGCATCTCCACAATGCTGCACGCTGAAAACGTGTCGCTGCCATTGAGACGCGGCGCCATCAGGAAATCCTGTGGCGTATCTTCGCAAGCCGAACCCGACGTACCGTCATGGGGCGCACCGAAGTTGTGACCTATCTCGTGTGCTGCTATCAGGCTGTCAAGATTCACGGAATGCGTGGCCTGGGTCAGCCCCGCGCCGAAGCGCCGGCTGCAAAGTGCACCCGTAAAGGCAATACCCACGGTCGTTCCGTCGAGCTCGCGACCTGTAAACAAATGCGTCAGGCCGTTGGCGTTCTGGCTCGCATTTGCCGCGCGATAGTCGCTCAATTCGCCGAGGAGATTGCCTGGGTCGCTTTCGTCCGTAAATGGGTCATTCGACGACGCGAATACGTCGCTTTGTGCGAGGTTGATTTGTACGCCGAGTTGCTCGCTGAAAATGCCGTCAACGTTGTTGATACGCGTTACAAGCTCGGTCTGGGCATCGCTGCCCTTGTCGGTTGCGAATTCGAAGTCGGCAATAACCGCGACAGCCAGAATCGACTCGGCAATAGCAGCTTGCTGAACACGAGGCCGCATCTCATTGGCCACGGCGCCGAGCAGTTCGCTCGCCGTCATCTGCCCCTCCGCGTCAGCACACGTCATCGTACCGGGCGGGATTGTCAGATCTTCCATACGGAATATGTAGGGAGCGCTCGACGCATCCGTTCCGGCTTCCACCCCGTACATCACATTGCCATCCCACAACAGGCCACGCGGAATTCCGTCGGCAACGACCAGGCGTACCCACGATCCCGGCATGCCGTCTATTTTTCCGCGATAGACCCCTACTCCGTCGGCAATGCGTTCGCGCACTGGGAGACTAAGCACGTTTTGATTGGGTGCGAGACGAATATCGAAGTGTTTGCTAAACGCATTGAAGCGGAGCGCTTCAATCTGCATATCACGCCGCATCTCGAGTTGCTGTAGCGGCTCGCTGTATGCGATGTGAGCGCCCTCCTCGGCACCTGCCGCCGGCATTATAATGAGGGCAGACAAATACACTCCGAATCGTAGGTTTCTAGCGTTCATTGAGACACCCAAACATTAAGGTTTGCTGGATACTCAGCTAAGCAAACGAAGAGGCGTTGCTGCAATACTTATTCCGTCTCCAATCCGCGACATCTGCACGAATAGTGTGCGCCACGTCCCAATTTCGCAGCTTGGAGCGTCTGTGTTACCGGGCGCGCCGTAACGCGCACTCCGGCATTTTCCCATCGTGTTCGAACTGCCTGTTTTCGTCCATCGTCAGCATGTACTTGCCCTGCGTATCGTCCTGTACATAGAAACTCACGAGTGATGCTCCGCCGTCGAGCATCAGATCCAGTTGCGCATCATGATAGGTGTAGCGACCCGTTTTCGGATAGCTGGGAAACAGATCGACAAGCTCACCACTTTCGTCGACCTGTCGCTGATCCGTAAAGCGTCGCCAGGTAAATCTGCCATCGACAAATTCAATCTCATCACCCTCATAGGCCATGCACGCTGGCGTATAAACGCCGTCGATGCTCGAACAAGCACATAGAAACGTGACAACAAATACAGACAAAACGAAATTGTTTGACATGAGCTAACTCCCGATCTCCGAGAGGCTCAGTATAGACGCCCTCAGCGGCATACTGGTCCGGCAGCCGCAATATGATCAACCGACGCGACCCGGGCATTTCCCGGCAGTCCCAACGGCAGTATGCGGCCTCGTCCACATTGGAACTTCATCTGCAGAATGATTTGGCTGGCTACGTCAGGTTGAAAGCAAATACGGCAATAATTGCGATGGGCGCGAAAATTCGGGTCAGCACAAGCCATAGCGTGAAAACTACGCCATCCCCGATGCCGAGCTGGGAAACCAGCGTTTGCCGTGACACCCACCAGCCCGCGAACAACGCGTACAACACGCCACCCAGCGGTAACAGAATGTTCGACACGAGGTAATCGATCAGGTCGAACGGTGTTTTGCCCGCGAATGCGGCGAAATCGCCCAGAAGAAAAACGTTCTCCCAACGTGAAAACGACAGCACCGTGATCAAGCCAAGCAAGAAAGCAACGCCACCGATCAGGCCGGCTGCCTTTGGCCGGCTCATGCCGCGAACCTCAAACGCGCGCGCCGTCATCGTCTCGAGCATCGAGATGGACGATGTCAATGCCGCGAACAACAGCATCGAAAAGAATACCGTCGCGACGAATGCACCACCCGGCATTGCCGCAAACGCTGTCGACATCGTGACAAAAATCAGGCCCGGGCCTTCCGAGGGATTCAGGTCGTAAGCAAACACAATCGGGAAAATCGCCAATCCGGCGAGTAACGCAACAAGTGTGTCACCAAATGATACCGCTATAGCCGAACGAAACAGGTTGACATCGTCGGGCAAATACGCCGAATAGGTCAGCACCGCACCGACGCCAACGTTGACCGAAAAGAACGCCTGCCCTACAGCGGCGAGGACAACCAACGGCGTAACCTTGCTTAGGTCCGCGCTGAAAAGGAAATCAACTGCGCGGCTGAAGTCGCCCGTTACTCCGGAGTAGATGACCAGCGCAATCAACATCAGAAACAACGCCGGCATCAATACTTTTACGATGCGCTCGAGCCCCATTTTGATTCCGCGCGAAACAATGAATACCGTCGTTGCAGTAAACAGCAGGTGCCAGACGATCATCCAGGTTGGATCGTGCAAGAAGGCACCAAAGTCTCGCCCAACCTCTTGCGGCGAAAGCCCACTTAGCCCACCAGAGACCGATTTCAACAGGTATGCTGCCGTCCATCCCGCGATCACGCTGTAAAAACTCAACACGAGCAATAACGCCAGTAATCCCATCCAGCCCACAATCTGCCAATAGCCACTCGAACCACTCTCGATCGCCAGATTGCGAAGTGCTGTCGGCGCACTGCGTCTCGCGTGCCTGCCGATTATCATCTCGGACAACATGATAGGCGTCGCGACCAACAAGATCGCCAATACGTAAATCAGCACAAACGCGCTGCCGCCGCTACTACCGAGTGTGTAGGGAAACTTCCAGATGTTGCCCAGCCCGACGGCCGCACCGACAGACGCCATGATGAATGCGAATCGTCCTGACCAGTTTTCTGTGTTCTTGTCTGCCACGATTTCCCCCCCGGGCTTTATTCTTGTTGTGACTGTCTCATTAGAAAATTTCTTCGGCGCATTCTTTGATCGCCAGCAGCGCCAGATCAACATCGTCCAGATGCGTATGGTACGTCAGAATCGCCATTCGGATCGTGAATTGACCGGCGATCGTCGTTGACGTCATGAACACTCTTCCGTCGCGGAGCATAGCTTCAAGCAAAGCACGGCTCGCAACATTAGCGTCCATGGCGTCAGGGCAGAGTCGAAACGTGACAATGGACAGATCCGGACTGGGTCCCAGCTTGATGCCCGGAATGTTTCCGCATTGCTCATAGAAGTATTCAGTCAATAACAGTTTTTCCTCAAGCGCTGCGGCAAAAGCCTGGCTGCCGTGTACCTTGAACGGTAACCAGAAGCGTAGCGCTCGAAACGGCCGCGTCAATTCCGCCGAGTAGTCGCAAGGTGAACGTTCGGTATCACCGTCAACGTCCTGCATATAAACCCCGCGCGCGTGGTATGCGTCATAGAGCTTTTGTCCCTCACGAACGAGCACAACACCAACGCCGCAGGGTAGAAAAAAGCCCTTGTGCGGATCAAGAATCAAAGAGTCTGATCGCTCGAGTCCTTTGAGTCGCCGCCGACCCTCATCACACAATGCGAACGCACCGCCATAGGCCGCATCGACGTGCATCCAGACATTTGACTCGGCTGCAATATCTGCGATTCTGTCCAACGGGTCTACAGCACCGGTGTCTGTGGTTCCGGCCGAAGCACCGATCAGCCAGGGTCGCAAGCCTGCATTTCGATCGTCGAGAATCTGCGCTTGCAGCTTGTCACAGTCCATTCGCCGGTTTGGATCCAGTGGAATTTCACGAATCACACATTCACCAAGGCCGGCGACATGCAGCGCTTTGCGAAACGTGTGATGCGTATGTGAAGTGAGATATACCACGGCGGACACGACGTCCGCCGATTTTAGGTTGTTGGCTTCACGCGCTGCGACGACTGCAGAAAGTGCTGCCATGCTGCCACCCGACGTCAGGTCGCCCTCTGCTGATTCTGGATAACCGACAACGTCTGCCAGCCAGCGCAACATTACGTGCTCCAAACGAGTCGCGCCCGGTGCCGCCGCACCGACGCCAGCGTAGCGATTTGAAACGGCAGCCAGGTAATCTGCAATCGCTGAGTCGTGCAAACCACCGCTCGGAATATACGCAAAGAAGCGGCTTGAGCCGAGGTTGTGGCCAATGCCATCGACATACTGGTCGAGTACTTGCAAAGCCTCCTCAAAAGGCTCCGGACTCTCTGGAATCGCGAGCGCGTCGACTGCCTCTTCGCGCGGCCCAGCCGCGGCGTAAACATCACGCTGTGGCAACGATCTTAGAAAACGCTCGGCGTGCTCACCTGCCTGTTGGAAATGCGCAAGCCTTGTCGCTGGCGACGACTCCAACGGCGCGGCAATCTGCCGCAATTCTTCAAGTTTATTGTTCAGCGATCTCAAACGGTCCGTCCTGACACTCCGAAGCAACCCGCATTATGCGGTTTTGGCTGCCGTATTTCTGATATTTGCATTATCCATTGAAAACACTCCAACTCGGCCATCTAAGAGCTATATTCAATGGACTTATAGATTATGTAATCACATAACTCATTGTTATTTATATATATACAAACTTAATTGCAAGTTTTTCTATAGATCTATAGAATTCTCATCCATGTTGGGCAACGGCACCGAAAAATATTCGAAACAGCGCCAGGCAGCGATTCGTGCTGCGGCGTCTGTATTTGCCGAGAAAGGTTTCCATGGCTCATGCACCAAGGATATCGCTGAGCTAATGGGGATTAAGCAGGGCAGCCTGTATTACTACTTCAAGTCGAAAGAAGAAGCCCTGGGTGAAGTCTGTCTATACGGCATTCAGGACTATGTCGAACACATGGCATCCATTTCGGATAGCGATCAATCCTTCGAGGCGAAATTAATTGCAACGGTGACATCGCATCTAACGAGTTACCGGGAAAGAAACGAAGCTCTAAAAGTTTATAACGACGAGCGACTGTACTTGCCCAAGGCGCGACGCATCAAACTCAAAAAACTGGGTAGCGACTACCGGCAAAGGCTCGAGAGAATTTTTGAAGCCGGAAAACGAACTGGTGCAGTAAGGCAATCTGTAGATTGCCACTTCGCCGCACAAGCAGTCATCGGAATGTGCAATGCATGGGGCGACCTGATCGTCCGTGATTCTGAATTGGACCTGTTCGAGGTGATTCAGAAATGCACAGACCTGTTGATCAATGGATTTACAACCAAGACACAATAAACTGGAATTTAAAAATGGCAGATCAAAAAGCAACCAACGTAACGTGGCACGATGGCGAAGTTTCGCGCGAAGACCGTTTTAGTATTCTACGCCAGCGCGCCGCGACCATCTGGTTCACGGGACTTTCCGGCAGCGGCAAGAGCACCATTGCTGTTGCGCTCGAGCGTGCTCTTTACGGTATCGGAAAATTGTCTTACCGACTCGATGGCGACAACGTTCGACTGGGTATCAACAAGAACCTCGGCTTTTCCGGGGCCGACCGCAAAGAAAACATCCGCCGAATTGGCGAAGTCGCAAAATTGTTTGGTGACGCAGGCGTTATCGCCCTTTCAAGCTTCATCAGTCCGTACAAAGATGATCGAGACGAAGTCCGCGAGTTGCATGAACAGGCGGGTATCGCATTTGTCGAGGTCTTCGTGGATTGCTCGCTGGCCGAGGCAGAAAAACGTGATCCGAAGGGCCTTTACAAGAAAGCTCGTGCTGGTGAAATTAAGAACTTCACGGGTATCGATGATCCATACGAAGCGCCGACTAATCCTGAAATCCATCTGAAAACCGATGAGATGAGTATCGAACAGGAAGTACAGATCGTCCTGGATCATCTGCAGGAAAACGGATTTATTATCGATCAACCGCTAACACGCGCTGACGACCTCGCAGTTGCAGGAGCATCTTCATGATTAAGCCTCACGGGTCTGACGCCCTTATTCCGTTGCTGGTTACAGACGCTGCGCAGCGCGAACAATTAATCGCTGAAGCCGAAACGTTACCGTCTTTGACTCTGAGCTCGGCAGCGGCTGCGAATGCAGTTATGCTCGGTGGCGGTTATTTTACGCCGCTTACAGGTTTTATGAATGCGGCCGATGCCCTCAGCGTCGCTCAGAAAATGCATACAGTGGATGGCCTGTTCTGGCCCGTTCCGGTACTCAATCTCGCCGACGATATTAGTGATATTCAGGGTGCACCGCGTATTGCATTGCGCGACCCTAATGTCGACGGCCGTCCTGTTATCGCCATTATGAACGTTGATGCGATTGATGAGTTTACGGCCGCGCAAAAAGACACTATGACCGAACAGGTCTACGGTACGCTCGATCCTGCCCACCCGGGTGTCGCTGTATTCCAGGCGCAGGGCAACTACTGTGTTTCCGGCGCTATTGAGGTTCTGAACCTTAGCTATTTCGAAACGGAGTTTGCTGGCACATTCCAGACCGCAGTTGAAATTCGCGACGATATCGCCGCGCGCGGTTGGCAAAAAGTTGTTGCCTTCCAGACGCGCAATCCTATGCACCTTGCACACGAAGAGCTTTGCCGCATGGCGATGGAACGTCTCGACGCTGACGGCATTGCCATTCATATGCTGCTCGGCAAGCTAAAGGCCGGCGACATTCCTGCCGATGTTCGCGATGCCTGTATTCGCAAGATGGTCGATACTTACTTCCCCGAAAACAGCGTGCTTGTCTCCGGATACGGGTTCGACATGTTATACGCTGGACCGCGCGAGGCTGTGCTGCATGCAGTATTCCGTCAGAACATGGGTGCAACACATTTGATCGTCGGCCGGGATCACGCCGGCGTCGGTGATTACTACGGGGCGTTTGATGCTCAGGCTATTTTCGATGAAGTCCCGGAAGGTGCGCTGCAGATTGAGATTTTCAGTGCTGACCACACGGCCTGGTCCAGGAAACTCAACAAAGTCGTCATGATGCGCGAAGCACCCGATCATCAGCCCAGCGACTATGTATTCCTGTCGGGCACGAAAGTCCGCGATATGCTCAGCGAAGGCATCGCACCACCGCCGGAATTCTCACGCCCGGAAGTTGCACAGATCCTCATGGATCACTACCAGTCCGAATCGATGGCCAAAGCAAGCTAGGCAAAGCCGTCGAAACTAAACGTCAGCATTGGAGTCCATAATCACAACATGGTTATGGACTCCATTGTATTAGTTGCATTATTCGCCGCACCTGGCGAGGTTGCTGGTAGTGCGCTGGACATAGAAGTTCGACAACCGATCGACAAACAGAAAGCCGAAGAAATTATCGAGTGGGTTGAAGCAACGGCCGATACGGTCAAACTCGTCTATGGGCGCTTTCCCAACAAGAAAGCCAGGATTGTTGTCATTCCTTCCACGCGAAATTCCTGGGGTGGAAATGCCGCTGTCAGCTTCGGTCAGGTTACGCGCAGCGGCGGCGAAAAAGTCGAGCTATACGTGAATCCCGACAGACCCATTGAGGAGTTTTACGCCGACTGGACAGCGACCCACGAATTCAGTCATTTGATGTTGCCGCTTCTACGTCAACGCTACCGCTGGATCTCGGAAGGATTCGCGTCCTACTACCAAAACGTCCTAATGTCCCGCTCAGGGCGCTATGAACCAGAGATGGCTTGGCAACGGCTCAGTGAAGGCTTTGCCCGTGGCCGCGAATCCCGTCCCGAGCTGACACTCAATGAAGCGTCGAGCAACGGCATCCGCGAAGCAAGAATGAAGGTGTATTGGAGCGGTGCTGCCATCGCGTTATTAGCCGACGTAGAACTACGCCAGCGTTCGGGCGGCAAAGAGTCGCTTGATACAGTGCTCGACCAGCTACAAAGCTGTTGCTTGCCATCGAAAACGCTTTGGACCGGACCCGACCTGTTTCGCAAGCTCGATTCCTTTCTCGAATCACCCGTCTTTATGCCCCTGTATCGGCAACATGCGAATTCGAAGGGATTTCCGGATGTCATACCCGTACTCAACGCCCTGGGGGTCGTCAAAACTCGCTCCCGCGTCCGGTTCGAAAACGACAAACCGCTTGCCCAACTTCGCAGCGAGATCGCGGGTCGCCGCTAAAACAAATTCAATTCGCCTATAATTAAGCCTTTACTTAATTAAGTCTTGACTTAATTAAACAATTGCTTATATTAGAGCAATGGATGCCTTTACTGCACTCGCCGACCCTACGCGGCGCCACATCGTCGAAATGCTGGCCACAGGCGAGCAAAGCTTTGGCGAGCTAGCCGGTCGCTTCGAAATGAGCCGACCTGCGGTATCGCAACACTTGAAAGTACTGCGCGACGCCAACATCGTTGCCTCAAGGCCCGATGCGCAGCGCCGTGTCTATCGACTTAATGATAGCGCTCTGGACGATCTCGAGAATTGGGTCCGTTCGGTGCGCAAGTTTTGGTCCGGTGCACTCGATGAGCTGGAAAGAGCACTCGCGGAACCACCTTCCAGAGGAGAAAAATAATGAATAAATTCGGCGAAAGACTCGACGATACGACGGTTCGCTTCGAACGTCTGTTACCCGGACCGATTGAACGTGTCTGGCAGTACATCACAGACGGTGACAAACGCGCAAAATGGCTCGCTGGCGGCAACGCTGAGCTTGTGGTTGACGGAAAGATCGAACTGCTGTTTCACAATTCGTCCCTATCAACCTTGCCCGACGACCCTCCCCCACAAAAATATTGTGGCTTGCCGGAAAAGATGAGTTGGTCAGGTCGCGTGATTCGCTGCGAACCGCCTTACGCATTCGCCCATACCTGGGTAGGCGAAAACGAATATTCGGAGGTCGAGTATCAACTCGAAGAACGGGGAGACAAGGTTTTGCTCATCCTCACTCATCGGAAACTACAGGACGATGAAACAGTGCTGGGTGTATGCGGTGGCTGGCATGCGCACTTTGAAATACTGCTCGATGTCCTTGAGAACCAGACACCGAGGCCTTTCTGGAAAACGTTTACAGCGCTCGAGGCGGAATACGCAGCGAGGCTCGGTTCGGACAGCTAGTCTTTTTTCCAAACCTCAACGCTCTCGCCTGTCGCGTCTTCCACAATAATGTCGCCGACCTTGCATGGCATGACGTTGTTGGTTTCCTCGCAGGTCATCAATTCAGCGAGACGATCCTGATGATCTTTGGTCACGGTACTTCGCCGCGCCTCTTCTTCGCCCGGCATGCGCCAGCCAGCGGTATCTTTATGCGCCTCATTGATTGATTCGAGACTCGCGAACGTAGTTGCCTGCATTGCCGATGGTGCGCAGCCCGACTTTTGACGATTCACGATAACATCCGCTGCTCCGGACTTAGCCGCGATCAGTTGTTGCAAAGCGTATTCACAATCGGACTGACTCAGGAATTGTAATTCGAAGTGCTGCTCCTGACAGACGGTCTTGCCCGCAGGTGCGACACATTCCGCCAGCGTCAAAATAAATACCTGTATCCATGCTGTTTCCATCTAAGCTCTCCTGTTGTCTGCGTAGAACATGGGTCCGCCCCGCGCCGCAGGGAATCCATAGCCATAGATATAAACAACGTCTATGTCGCTGGACCGCTGTGCAATACCCTCGTCGAGTATCTTGCGCCCCTCGTCAACCAATGCTGAAACAAGTCGATCCACGATCTCTTCATCCGTAATGTCGCGTCTCACGATACCGAAATCAGCTGCCGCCGAATTTATGAGCTCATCGACCAGCGGATCCGGTGTCGGCTTGCGATTATCATCGTATGAATAAAAACCGCAGCCGGATTTTTGACCCAGGCGTCCAGCCTCCACAAGCAAATCGGGCACACGAAAAGTTTTCGGGTCACCTTTGTCATCGTCGCTCAGCGCCTCACGTGCTTTGTAGCCGACATCGAGACCGGCGAGGTCGAATACGCGTAACGGTCCCATGGCCATACCGAAAGACTCCATAGCTGTGTCAATCTGCTGTGGTGACGCACCTTCGAGCAACAGCAATTGCGCAGTCTGGCCGTAGGGTTGCAGCATGCGATTTCCAATAAAGCCGTAGCAAACGCCGGACACGACAGCGACCTTTCTGATTTTCTTGGCCAAGGTCATGACCGTTGCAAGAACGTCATCGGCCGTCCTTTCTCCACGCACGACTTCGAGCAGCTTCATGATGTGAGCCGGGCTAAAAAAGTGCATTCCAACGACGTCTTCGGGCCGGCCAGTAGCCGCTGCGATCGCATCAACATCCTGGTAAGACGTATTTGTCGCGAGAATAGCCCCAGGCTTACAAACTGCATCCAATTTCTTGAATATTTTCTTCTTTAAATCCGGATCCTCGAACACTGCCTCAATAACCAGGTCGACGCCGGCTAGTGCCGCGTAGTCCGTCGATCCCGAAATCAACGCTCGACATGCGGCCGCCTTTTCTTCACTGAGCTTGCCACGCTTAACGCTGCCTGCGTAATTTCGTTCAATGATGCCAAGGCCACGCGCCAGCGCATCATCACTGATTTCGATCATGGTGACGGGAATGCCGGCATTGGCAAAACTCATCGCGATCCCGCCACCCATTGTTCCGCCGCCGATGATTCCCACGTTCTCAACCGGGCGATTCGGCGTGTCCTTAGATACGCCATCAAGCTTTGCAGCTTGTCGCTCGGCAAAGAATATGTGCCGCATTCCCACCGACTGCGAACTGTTCATGCATTCGACAAATGACTCGCGTTCCACGGCCAGACCGTCTTCGAAGGACATCGTGGTCGCTGCCTCCACTGCCGTCAAAACATGTTCCGGGGCAACTTGACCGCGGGCCCGATTTGCCAGTGTCGCCCGGTACTGATCGAATATCGACGAGTCAAACTCCGGCACTGACTGTTCGCTGCTTTTTCGTATTGGCGCGCCGTCGGCTACTAATTTCTCGGCCCAGGCTATAGCGCCAGCGCTTAAGTCTCCGTCGATGATCTCGTCGACCAATCCGATCTCTGCCGCCTGCCCTGCCGAGATAGGAGCACCGCTTGTAATGAGGTCTAGTGATGATTTAACGCCTGCAAGACGAGGCGAACGCTGCGTCCCGCCTGCACCCGGTAGCAGACCCAGCTTGATTTCGGGAAATCCAACTTTCGCCGACGGCACGGCACATCGATAGTGCGCCGCCAGCGCGGTTTCAAAGCCGCCGCCGAGCGCGGTTCCATGAATCGCGGCGACAACCAGCTTCGACGATGCCTCGATTATGTTCAGCAGTTCGGGCAAGCCCGGCTCCTTGAAAGGCTTACCAAATTCCGAGATATCCGCTCCGGCGATAAAGGTTCGCCCCTCACACAGGATGACTACCGCACTCGAGGTATCCGACTGCGCAGCGTTGATTGCATCAAGCAATCCCTGGCGTACTGCATGTGAGAGCGCGTTCACGGGCGGGTTATCCAGCGTTATTACTCCAATGTTTCCTTGCAGCTCATAGCTCACGGGTGACGACATCTCGATTCCTTATTTTCGGGTCTACGTGGGTTATACTGGGCCGATGTATCGGCAACTTACAGATCAGGCAGAGAGATATCTTAAGTCTCTCTACAATCAGGACGATATCGCAGGCGAGCTAAAACGCAAGCTCGCTGACCTGATGGCGTGTGGCGAGGCGAATGCCGATGCTGCTTGCAGGGCTCTGAAATTGAGTCGTCGGACATTGCAACGCCGGCTCAAAGCGGAGAAAACCAGCTTCCAAAAAGTGTTACAGGAAGTTCGCGCGGTACTTGCCATAAACTATCTTTCCGACGAACGTCTGAAATCGCTCGAAATCGCCATGTTGTTGGGCTACTCGAACATCAGCACCTTCACCACAGCGTTCAAATCGTGGTACGACATACCTCCGGCTGAATATCGACAGAAGTTTCTCAGTATTTAATACGCCACAAATCCAGCCACAATCAGCCGTTCGCATTGATCCATCCCCGCTAGTCAATTGCCAATTTTCAGCAAGCCGCAAGGTCTGATTTACGATATGATGCGCGGCTTATTTGTGAAGGACCGGCATGCTCGAAAAACTTCAATTTTATGTCGACGGCCAGTGGGTTGACCCACAGGACCCCCGACCTATGGACGTTGTCAATCCAGCGACTGAAGAAGTGTACGGCCGCATCAGTCTGGGCTCTGCGGCGGATGTCGATATCGCGGTCGCCGCTGCCGCAAGAGCATTTGAGTCGTTTTCACTAACGAGCGTTGCTGATCGAGTTGAATTACTGCAAAAGATCCTCGATGTATACATCCGGCGGGCGGATGAAGTCGCAGAAGCCATCATGGATGAAATGGGTGCGCCGTGGGGTCTGGCCAGGTACGCACAGGCCGCCAGCGGTACACAGCATATTGACGCGACGCTAAAAGCACTGAAAAATTACGAATTCGAAACTTCGATTGGCACGACGGTTGTTGTCAAAGAGCCGATCGGCGTTTGCGGGCTAATCACACCGTGGAACTGGCCGATGAACCAGATCGCGGTCAAAGTCGCACCGGCCATAGCCGCCGCTTGCACAATGGTCCTGAAACCCAGCGAGATCGCGCCTCTTGACGCCATCCTTTTTGCCGAGATACTTGACGAGGCGGGAGTGCCCGCGGGCGTATTCAACCTTGTAAACGGCGACGGCCCGGGTGTCGGCACCGCACTAAGCGAGCACCAGAATATTGCGATGGTATCGTTTACCGGGTCAACCAGGGCCGGCGTAATGGTCGCCCAAAACGCGGCGCCCAGTGTCAAACGAGTGGCTCAGGAACTCGGCGGCAAATCGGCGAATATTATTCTCGACGACGCGGATCTCGAATCTGCCGTCGAAGCTGGTGCCAAAAGCATGTTTCAAAACACCGGGCAATCCTGCGACGCCCCGTCACGAATGCTGGTTCCCAGGTCTCAAATGGACGAAGCTGCTGCAGTCGCTGCGAAGGTGGCCGCCAGCACCGTTGTCGGCAACCCTCGTGGGAAGGGAACACGCGTTGGCCCGGTCGTCTCGGAGGCGCAATGGAACAAGATTCAGGCGCTTATTCAAAAAGGAATCGACGAAGGCGCGACGCTGGCAGCAGGTGGTACAGGTCGCCCGGAGGGACTCGATATTGGCTATTACGTGAAACCAACCGTTTTTGCGGATGTCAGTAATGATATGACTATCGCTCGTGAGGAGATATTCGGGCCAGTTCTATCGATCATTCCATATGAAGATGATGACGATGCCATTCGAATCGCAAATGACACGCCATATGGGTTGTCAGGCTATGTATCATCAGGCGATCTCGAACGAGCACGACGCGTCGCCTCAAGAATGCGTACCGGCATGGTGCACATTAACGGTGCTGATCTTGACGCACTGGCACCGTTCGGCGGTTACAAACAATCTGGCAACGGGCGCGAATGGGGTGCACACGGCATCGATGAGTTTTTAGAGGTGAAGTCGGTCTACGGCTACAGGAAGTGAATCAATTGATAAAAAGAATTGCAGTATTTGCAGCATTGGCGGCAACAAGCTTACTGGTAGCCTGTAGTGGAGATTCGGGCTTGCCGGAGGCCACCGGTAAAGCCACTATCTCGGCGGTCAACGCTATGTCCGGCTCCCCGGCCGTCAATTTCCTGATTGAGGAACGCCAGCTATCGTCTATTGCCTACAAGAGTATGTCAGTAGCAGATAGCTGGGATGATCTCGAATTCACCTTCAATTTCGACGTCCTTTTCACAGGCGATAGCCAGTTCACAAGAATCGCCAGTCGGAACATCGACTTTATCGCGGGTCAGCATTATACGCTGCTAGCCACGGGTACCGTCGCCAATCCGACGCTGACCCTGTGGGAAACCGCTGAACGCGAATTCGACACAGCAGAGACCGTTTTTCAGTCACGATTCGCTCACACCAGCGATACCTGGAGTGCCACAAACATTGATGTTTACTTCGCATTGGAGGGTGTCGCTCCGGTGCAGGGCGAACAAGTAGCGACTCTGGCATTTGGCGAAATCACCACCGCTCCAGTGGACTTCGAAACCGGCACCTATGTCGTGACAATTACGACTGCGGGCGATGTGACCGACATCCTGTATCAATCTCTGCCATCAACGCTGGTCGCGCGTACTGACTTAATCGTCTCGCCGTTTGACGGTGACGAGAACGATACCTCACCGATCGTCGTCCGTGTTCTTAACACACTGGGTGGCGCAGCCACTCTCGCCAACCCCTTATTCCCACCGACAGTTCAGTTCCTGAACGCCGCTCAGGATATGGGCAATACCGACGTCTACGACGACGTAGCTCTGACCACCCCCGTATTGACAGGCCACGACTTCCGACAATTAACGCCACCTTCTCCCATCGCAGCCGGTGATTACAACTACCTGTACACACCCGCCAACGAAACCACCGCGGTATTGCTGGACACCAATTTCAACGTCTTAGCCGGCATTAATCATCGGATTGTTGCTATTGGCGCTGGCGGTGAATACTCCACCCTCAACATCGCTCAGGACAAGCGATCATTTGACACTTCGGCCAGATTCAACTTCTTCGTTTCATCAAACAATTTCGAATTCGTCGACCTGTATGTGGTCAACAGGGGTGACTCGATTGATGGTAACTTTCCGTTTATATCCGGTGTGGTTTCACGCATCATAAATCCAGCGATTGACTTCGCACCCGGCAATTTCGATCTCTACCTGACGAATTTCGCTGAGACAGATATTGTCGCCGGGCCGATCAGCATTGATATGGCGCTTGGTGATGTGATTGACCTGCTGGCTTTCGATACAGCGGATCCCGCAGTGCTTGAAATGCTTGTTTTCCCTACACCCTGAACAGGGTCAGGAAGCGGTAGCGGCATCAACGTAGGCTGCGCGGTCGTTCGCCGCTTCATCCTCGGAAATGTCCTTGGCTTTATACATTGCGCCATCCGCAATACTTATCAGATGCCAAAGTTCTTGACCGTGCTTCGGCATCAACGCGATTCCGACACTCGCCGTGCACTTAATTTCCTGTCCTTGAATGATGTAAGCCTCTGACGCGGTCAATACCAATCGTTCGGCGATACGTTTGACATCGTCGATCGGGATACCCGGTAATACGATCGCAAATTCGTCGCCACCCAGACGGCCCAATATGTCTTCGGGCCTGAGGCAAAATTCCAGCCGATGACCAAATGCCTTGAGCAACGCGTCACCGGCCTGATGACCGAATCGATCATTGATGGACTTGAATTGGTTGAGATCCAGATACAGGACTGCACCAACGCTGCTGCGTCCGATACTTGCAGCGCCTTCCTGCTCAAAACCACGGCGATTAAGTATGCCTGTCAGAGGATCACGCAATGCGTCAGCCAGCATCTTGTCCTCGTTTCGTTTGCGCTGCGTGATATCAACCAAAGTCGCCGAAAAGTCATCACCAACCGGTTCACCAACAATACGCAGCCAGTTTTCGCCGCGGGCGGTTTCTGCAGAAACTTCAAAGCTCACTTGCGTCGTCGCTTTTTCCTTACCGCCAAAATGCTGCTGTAGTCTTTCTGGCTTGAGCTGCTGCAACTTGTCCAATGGCATGCCGACCAGGGTGCCGAGGCCTTCTCCGACAAACGACTCAGCAGCCCGATTTGCGAATACACAGCGAAATTTGCGCTCGGTGTCATTGTCATCGCGGGCAAATCGCAAGATACCGTTTGACGAGGTCTCTATCAGAGTTCGAATCAGGTGTTCGCTGTCCGCCAGTTGGCTAAGCGCCGTACGGCGCTCGGTAACATCCCGGCACACTACAACCATGCCGAGCGCCTGCCCTTTTGGACCGATCAACGGGCTGACATTGACTTCATGCACAACGTCTGTATCCATCCTGAGCGTTTGTGTCAGATCCAGTTCTTTGGCTTGTTCGAGAATCGCTCGTGCTGCCGGAAAGTCTTCCCAAAGCTTGTGGCCGATTAGGTCGCGCTCTTCACCCTGCAGAATTTCTTGAGCCGCCTTGTTGGCACATAAAATGCGCTGCTCATTATCGACGACGAATATCGGATCGCGAACATGATCGAATAAAGTATGATAGGCGACCGGGCTAAATTCGTGCAGGCGTAACTTCACACTTGCGTAAGCAAGGAACGGCCAAACAAGCGCGAGCGCTGCCGATGTAAACGGGAATTCAGGTGGCCCCATACCGAGAAAGTTATTCGCGATACTGATCGCAAACGGCAGCGCAGCAGAGGTCAGGAGCAACAAGATTGTTTTTCGATGCGCTGGCGCGATAGTTGGCAAGCGTCCAAGTAGCGCAACTGCGGAGTAGGCAAACAGACCATAGGTAAACGGTGCAAAAATCCGGTTATACCAATAGTGATCCGTTACGTTGCTGTGGATGATGCCATTCCCAGTTTCATTCACGACCCAGATAATATTGTGGATTGAATTGGTCAGAGCCAATCCGGTCGTTACCATAGGAACGATACAAAGCATCAAGATCACGACGGTATTTGGTGCTCCAACCGTATAATCGCGATAAATGCTGTAAAAGACCACTGGGATAAAGCCAGCAGCGAAGAAACTCAAGATACGACCAATGCCGTAATAATTTGCGTCTGTTGCCCCGTAAGAAAAAGACGAACCTGCCAGCATCACAGCGATGAGGAACAGGAAGAAACTAATCATGCTGTTCGAATACTCTGGACTCGAGCGCGAAACACGAGCTGCCAGGCCCGCGTAGGCAACGGCAAAAATCGCCAGAAAAGGCGTTACGAATGAGGCGAGCATTGACATACAAGCATGCTAACGGGGTCTGGCTCTACATAATGCGACCTGTGCCGCATTCTTGCTCCCAAAGTGCTTTACAGCTTACGTATTGAGCCCATCAGCGGTGTCAGTAATGAGTGTGTCGACAACAGCCTTCAGGGCCTCCTCAACACTCGCCCCAGAGGCCCTCTCAAGTCCAAAGTCCTTCAATTGACGATGTGCGCTCGTGCCCCTGGACAGGATCTGCCGTACGTCCGCCAGCTCTTTCTCGCAACCCAGCGCTTCCGCATCTTCCGCCACCAGCGATAGCATTTCCTCGATAAGATTCTCAAACGGCACGACAACACCCTTGGCGAGGTCAATCATTCCTTCGTCGAAGCTGTAACGCATTGCTCGCCAGCGATTCTCACGAATTAGCATGGGTGTATAGATGCGCCAACGCTGATTGCGAGTACGCAATCGGTACAGCATGCGCAAAATACAGACGAGCAATGACACGAGGGCGATCGTATCGTCCAGTCGAGTGCACACATCCATGATTCGTGTTTCGAGCGTGGGGAATTTGGCGCTCGGACGTAAATCCCACCAGATACGTGTCGAGTCATCAATTAGCCCGGCGCCCATCAAAATATTGATGTGCCGTTCATACTCTGCCCAACTTGCGAATCGTTCCGGTAAACCGGTTCGTGGCAGAGCGTCAAAAATTGTTAAGCGATAGCTCTTAAGACCTGTATCCCTCCCCGCCCAAAAAGGTGACGAACAAGAGAGCGCCAGGAGGTGCGGTAAGAAATATGAAAGCTGATTCATCAAGTCGATGCGGAGTTCATCATCTTCGATGCCAACGTGAACATGCATACCGCATATAACGAGACGCCTTGCGGCGCCCTGCATTTCATGCGTTAGTTCGTCGTAACGATCCTTTTTCGTGTGTTTTTGCTCCGTCCATTTCGAAAACGGATGTGTCGACGCCGCAATCGGCGCAAGTCCATGTCGGGCCGCCACCTCGATAACGTTGCCACGCAGACAGGCAAGATCCTGCCGCGCCTCCTGCACGTTCTGGCAAACTTTGGTACCAACCTCGATCTGCGATTGCAGCAGCTCCGAGGTAACCTGCGGCCCGCAAATTTCCTCAGCCTCGGCCATCAAGGTGTTTGGAAGATCGACAACAAGAGCACGAGTCTCTTTGTCAACGAGCAAGTATTCTTCTTCAACCCCTATCGTGAAAGCTGGCTCGTTTCCCATTGTCCCCTGCCCCCGTTTGATTAATTTTGTCCGGTATTGATTCGATGATTTCGTGCATAACGTCGGCGACGACATCGACGCCAGCCGCATCGTCGATCAGGTCCTGCCGAATCTCGATTCCAATGTGCGGGAGTCCGATCGCCTCGGCATGATGATCGATCGTGAAGTCCTGCGGCGCTTTGCCCGAGTAAGGTTCATTGTCGCCCACCAGATAACCTTCCGCCGTAAATCCCTCCAGAAATATATCGCGTAGTCGAGTATCCGTGTCCCACAGCACGCCCATTTCCCAGGGACGGGCCTCGCCGTTCATGACCGGCGTAAAGCTGTGCACAGCGATAAATGCAGGGGCCGGACCGATATTTCGCAAACGCTGTACCTGTTTGTCTACGGCTTTGTGGTACGGCCAGTAGAGAGCCTCGGCACGCAGGTCCTTATCAGACTGATGCAGATTCCGGTTGCCGGGTACCAAAATACCGTCCCCGAATTGCAGATACGCACCCGGATCCATTAGTTGGCGATTACAATCCATCACCAGCCTCGAGTACTGTGCCAGCACCGCTGTAACGCCGAGGCTCGCTGCCAGTTTCTCGGTCAGCGCGCCCGCGCCGATATCCACGGCGAGGTGGCAACGCCGCGCGAATGGGTCCAGCCCCATATCGCCAAGCGATCTGGGAAACCTGCAACTGGCGTGATCACATACCAGCAGAATTGGAGAATCTGCCAACGGGTTGAGAACTTGAAATGGACCGGGTTCGTCGGCAGCAAGGAGCTGCCGCGGAGAGTCATTTTTTTTATCGGATACAGGGCTTTGGGCCATCTTGGCAGTGTACCGGATCGGTCAAATAGCGCCAGCCGAAGATGTCGTGGAAAGCACTTACGCCAGTAATTGTCCCGACTTTTTGTCCCAGGGTTCAAAGGACTTCACGGAGGCAGGTCTCGCAATGTAATAGCCCTGAGCAAACTCAATTCCCAGTGAGCCGAGTTTATCCAGAACCTGTTTGGTCTCAACCCGCTCCGCTATTGTTTCGATACCCATGGCGTGGCCGACCTCACTAATCGCTTTGACCATGCTTTCATCAACCGAATCTTCAGCAACATTGCGAATAAAATGCCCGTCAATTTTGAGGTAGTCGACTGGCAAATTTTTGAGGTAGGTGAACGATGAAAGACCGCTGCCGAAGTCATCAAGCGAGAATTTGCAGCCCAATTTCTTCAAGGTCTTCATAAAATGTATTACTCGCGACAGATTCGAAATCGCCGCGGTCTCGGTGATCTCAAAACAAATCGCGCCGTGCGGCAGATCTTGTTTCTTGAGTTCAGTCGTGACGTATTCAAGAAACCGATCTTCACTTAGTGACGTTCCCGAAAGGTTTATCGCAAGTGTATACCGTGCTTCACCTGAGTCGTTTCGATCAGCGAGTTCCGAGAGCGCCTCGTGAATTACCCAGCGGTCCAGAGTCGACATCAGATTGTAGCGCTCAGCGGCTGGAATAAACTGATCCGGCCCCACGAGCTCTCCCTTCTCGTCGCGCATGCGAAGTAAGAGCTCATAATGTCCGCGATTCTCGCCACCACTACCAATCGCAATGATCGGCTGGAAAAACAGCTCCAGTCGTTCTTCTTCCAACGCACTTGTAATTCGGGACACCCATTTCATTTCTTCGTGGCGTAGCGAGGCGTCGCTATCCCGATAGAGATGGACCTGATTACGCCCCATGTCCTTTGCGGAATAACAGGCAACATCGGCTGAACTCATGACGTTCGCCACATCGGCATTTTCACTATTAACCATGACAACACCGATCGAACAGCGAACCGACGTGAATGAGTCTTGCCACTCGAAGCGGTAGCCTTCGATCGCGCCGCGGATGTCCTCGGCAACCTCTATTGCTCGTTCTTCGCTACAACGCTCCAGCAAAATACCGAACTCATCGCCACCAAGGCGCGCGAGTATATCGGTAGCGCGAATACTCGCTTGAATTTTTTCGGATAACTGTCGCAACAATGCATCGCCGGCCGTGTGGCCGAACGTATCATTGACGACCTTGAACTGATCCAGATCGACGTACAGCAAGGAATGCACTTCTTCAGCGTTGTCACGTGTTTTCTCGAGCGCGACTATTAGACGATTCTCGAATTCACGCCGATTGATTAATCCTGTCAAAGTATCATGGGACGCCTGGTAGCTGAGTTGCCGGAACAAACGCGTTTCTTTACTAACATCATGGAATACCATGACTGAACCGATGATGTTTCCTATGCGGTCGCGTATTGGAGCGGCAGAGTCCTGTATGGGTATTTCGTCGCCTTTGCGGGTAATCAGGATCGAGTGTTCCGCAAGCGTGACGACGCGACCTTCTTTCAGGCAACGAATGACGGGGTTTTCAACCGTCGCGCGAGTGTGCTCATTAACGATCATCATGATGTCGGTAACGGCGGCATTTTTGGCGCTGCGCATATCCCAACCAGTCAGATCCTGAGCAACGGGGTTGATGTAGTCCACCAAACCGTCTGCGTCGGTTGTAATTACGCCATCACCAATCGATTGCAAGGTAACCTGAGCACGTTCCTTCTCTTCGAATATTCGAGTCTCGGCGCGTTTACGTTCTGTGATATCTGTAATCGTGCCTTCGTGAGCAACGATTTTGCCATCATCGTCTTTAACCGCCCGCGAGTTTTCCAAAACGACAATTTCGCTGCCGTCTTTGCGGCGCAGGCGATATTCGAAGTTCTTAACGACGGACTCTGCTTCGAGACGTGCAAAAACACGTTCACGATCAATGGGATTTACATACAGTACTGTTGTCTTACCGGCCGCCTTCAGGTCCTCGACGCTGTCGTAGCCAAGCATGTCGGCCAGCGCCGGATTCACGGCGATGATGTCGCCTTCACGAGATGCGATGTAAACGCCGTCGACGACGTTTTCGAAGAGGCCACGATACCGGGCTTCGCTGTTGCGCAGCCTGTTCTCATCCTGATGACGTTTGATCGCGATGCCGGCGAGACGTGCCATTCCGCAAAGCTTGTCCAGCTCCTCGGTCGACGGTGAACGTGGCGTATCCGTGTAAACGTCCAGCGATCCGATAATGGCCGCTTCGGCGCCATAGATCAGAAATGACCAGGCTGATTTGATGCCGTGTTCAGCCGCAATCTTACGTTTGCCGATCCACGCAGTGTCCGAAGCGATGCTCGTCGTAATTCGATTCTGAGAGTGGAAGGCAGCGGCACCGCAAGTAAGGCTCTCCGAATCGACGCTGACAAAATCGAGGCCCAACTTAAATTTCTCGGGAAGGCTTGGCGCCTGTTCGACTGACATTGTTTGAGTCGTTTGATCGAGCGTCATGACTGCGCACCTCAAGCCGCCGCCCATTTTCTCAACAAAGCGGCAAATTGCCCGCAGTGTTTGATCTTGCGGTGTGTTGGCAGCGATCAATTCCAGAACTTTGTTCTGTGCAAAAGTCAGTGCTTCTTCGCGTTTGCGGTCGGAAATATCGGAAATGCTGACTCTGATCAGTCGTTTTTCATCGGACGGTAAAAGACTGAAGCGCACTTCACACGGAATTTCCCGACCAGCCGCGTCCTGATGCATCCATTCGAATACCGGGTGTTCGCCATTCAGCGCCCTGTCGACATGCCCACGACGAATACCGAATGAAGGTGTGCCATCCGGCTGTGTTTCCGGGCTTATCGCCTCTGGACCTACCGTCAGCAAGCGAGCACGTGACAGATTGAAGAGTGTGCAGGCGTTGTCATTCGCGTCCGTAAAGAGATTCTTGTCGACGTCGAAAACGGTTATCGCCTCCGGCGCATTTTCAACCAGTGCGCGGTAGCGGCCTTCGTTTTCACGCAGGGCAGTCTCTGACAACTTTCGCTCGGTAACATCGCGCAGACTAACCACGAATATCTTTCCGTTCACGGTGTCGACCGAACTCGCATTGACCTCCGCGACAAAACTCTCTCCATTGGAACGCAGGGCGTCGACTTCGCCGTCGACCAGATCGATATTGGTGTCTTCGAGATCGGAGATATAGGCGTGCAGATAGTCCTCGACCGATTTGCTCTTTGCCGCCGGCAAGATACTGCAAATGCTGGAACCAACCAACTCATCTTTGCTGAGTTTGAAGTACCGGCTACAGACTTTATTGCAGTTACAAATAACGCCGTCAGCACCAACGGAAAATAGCGCCTCGGTGACGCTGTCAAAAATTGCCTCGATTGGTGCGGCTGAATTCGAAAGCGCGGCTGTCATGACGGACTGCGTAATCGTCGCTTCCATATTGTCATAATGCTGGTCGATTAATGACAGGAGCTCGACGAAATCTGGCTTCGTGATACCGGACGCCTCGGTGGCGGCCTTGATTTTCTCGCGTAAGTCCTTTTGCATTAGCCAGCCATTCCCGCAGCATGGTCAACGACTCTAATGTATAAAGCGCGAATTCGTCTGTGACGCAGATTCAATTCTGAGAAAAAAATCGGGAATTTTTTCCCTTTTTGAGGATCAGGTCCGGGAAAAC
Organism: Woeseiaceae bacterium; assembly: GCA_021773075.1. Lineage (GTDB taxonomy): Bacteria > Pseudomonadota > Gammaproteobacteria > Steroidobacterales > Woeseiaceae > UBA1847. The sequence continues at coordinate 856,212 of JAJFKT010000026.1, read as the reverse complement.
TACTCGCTGCTGAGCACGCGCACCAATTCGTCGTTTTCGTCCAGTTGCACTTCCCCATTGGGTGTCAACTCTCTCGAACCGGAACCGACCTGGATAGGAATGGCTGTGTTTGTGGACTGCGTACCATTTTCTGTTTCAAATGACGCACTAACGTTGAGGTAAAAACGACCCTCGCGCTGCGGAATTACCGTGACCTGCTGTTTGAAGGCAGACTCGTTCGCCGCAGGTTCCATCCGCACGCTTGCCAGCTGTGATTCGCTTAGCGTCATGGCACTCGCGTCCTTGATGCGATAATTAAGATCAACCGGTCCCAAGCCGCGCACAGATTCAATTGTCAGGTCAACGGTAACCGGACTACCGACTATCGGCGTTCCAACGATGCGATAGTCGATTCTGTAGGGGGAATTAGGTGTGCCTATGGCCCCACCAAGCCCAGGATCGCCGGACTTCTTGCTGATTTCGAGTGCGACATCGGCGACTTCAATCTCGTCAACGGCCTGCTCGTTCACTTCTTCACCGCCGCAAGCAGCTAATCCCATCGCCGCTATTGAAAGGACTAGCAGTTTCTTCACTCGCACCATGTCATTCACCTTATCGTCAATCATCAGCGTGCCGTAATCGTTACATCAAAACAAACCTGATCAGGGAAGTCCGAAGACTGATCCGAATCGCCGAACCGAAACTCATTCAAGGCCACGGCATATGTGCCGGCAGGCAAACTCTGTGTCGTAAACGATTCCACATCGTCAGCTCCACCAAAGCCCACAGCGACCAGCGCTCCGTTCAATCTTATCAACACGTCCGGGTCACTGCGATCACGAATTACATCGGGAGGTGTCGGGGCCGGGTCTGTCGTTGGCGGAGGTACTGGATTGGCAGCAACTGTGACGTCATAAATGGCTGGCGATGTCGTCGTGACGCGTAAATAGCGGTGCTCTGCGGGTTTATTGCCATCCATATCAAAGTCCTGATCGCTATTCGTGCAAATATTCAGGACAGTGCCAATTGTGTAGTCCGTGTACAGCGGCATTACGTCCCGAGCATTGTTCGGCGCAACATCGATGTTTGCCTGTGTGCTTGCCCAAATATCGAGACCAGCCGTTTCGATATTTTCGGTCGCCAATAAGGTATCAAGGAAACTCTGTTCGCTCGGCGTCAGGTTCGGTCTTAGCAGGCTTGCGAAGGAAAACAATGTCGTGAACGCTTCGGTCGTGATCTGTGGTCCGGTCATAACGTCAAAAATGGGGCCGAATCCGATAGAGTTGTTATCCACACCGTCATTCGTGGTGTCAGCAAGGTCCAGAATAATCCCCCCCACCGCCAATTCGTTATACCAGCCTTGTGGGCCGAGGTTGCTTGTCTCGAGATTGAAACCTCCTCTCGCTCCGCCACCAACAGCCCCGGTATTGCAACTCATTGGATCACCCGATGCCAACGCGGCTACCGCATGCCCCCACCCTTCGCCGAACGCGGTTCTGGCTTCAATAAACTCACCAAGGAAATGCCGACCACCGACAGAATCCGAGCGTGAAAAATTGTCCTCAAAATAGTGGCCCCATTCGTGAAGCACCACGGCGAAATCGAACTCCGTCGTGTTCACGGCAGCATCACCGACAAGAAACAAGGAATTATTGCTACTTTGATAAAATCCGGCCGGACCGAACTCGCCCAAATCGATATTGGTCGGTGTCCCGGAAACGTTTGTATTATTTACACTCCAGAACGCATCAAGCGGCGCGAAACTCGCTGTTGCATCTTCATTTAGAATCCATTGCATGCCCATATAAATGGTATCCAGAATCGCAAATGGTGCGGCTACCCGTGTGCCCGTGTAAGCAGACCCATCCCATCCTGTCGCTGCCGTAAAATTCGCATCAGTAATATTGTTCCCGCCTGTGTTTAATGCCCATTCGGCAACGTAGAGAGGCCGTGTTGCCAGCGGCGGCGGCGGCGTAGAGGTGTCAACATTGTCCCTGACTTCGACATCCCAATTTGGGCTGCCGCTGCGCTTCAGCTCTGCTCGTACACGAACGCGAACGTCGGTATTGGCAGGAATATTGGCGAATGAATACGAACCGTCGTTACCTAACGCCATCTGCCCCAGAATAGTATTGCTCGCATCCAGCAGCTGCACGGTCGCCGCACGAATTGGCCTTTCAATTATGTTGCCGAAGTCCAGGCCAAAACAGACGCTCGTATTATTGTGCGAGGTCGGGACGAACTCGTACGAGAGGACGCCAGCGACATTAACCGCGGTCAACGCCTCCCGCACGGTAATAACTACGGTATCCGTTGAGCTGTCAGCACCGTCGTCAACGGTCAGTTGAAACGTCAGATCAACCGGCGTTGTGACGTCGGGCGACGTAAAGCTCGGCTGCTCGGCGTTCACATCGGAAAGGGAAACGCTGGGACCGGCAGTTTGCAGCCAGGCAAAGGCCAGTACATTGCCGTCCGGATCCTGAGATGCCGAACCGTCAAGTGTCGTAGTTGATAACTCGGCAACCGTTTGATCCGGTCCGGCGTTTGCCGCCGGCGGGCTGTTCATACCCACACCGATATCGTTGACCGTAATGTCGACAGTATTGCTGTTGCTGAGTGATCCGTCGCTGACAGTTAACTCAAACGTCAACGTATCCGGCGTGTTCACCGCAGTAACATCAGGTGCATCGAACGTAGCTTGCGAGGCGGTCGTCGAACTAAGCGTTACTGTCGTGCCTGCAGTCTGAGACCAGGAGAAGGTTAGCGTTGTACCAGCATCGGGATCGGACGACATGCTGCCATCCAGTGTCACGGCCGACAACTCGTCAACGGTTTGAGCATTTCCAGCATTTGCTACAGGCGCCATATTTGCCGGAGGAGGAGGAGGACTCGGCGCATTCGAACCGCCACCACCACCACAGGCGACGAGCAAAAATGATGACAATACACTTACTGCAAATTTATACCGACTGCTCAGATTCATATCCCTAATGCGCCCATGCTTGGATGTGCCAATACTACCCCTAGAAACTGAACCTAGACAGAACTATTAATGTACGAATTTAGCGACAATTCAACTTCTTACGTCACAGCAAAGAGTGCGATCCAGGTCCATACTCTCACGTGCAAGTATTGTTAAACTTTGTCAGCTTATATAGCGTGCGGTTCACATTTCTTGCGAATGAACTCTAAGTAGAAACATAAGTATATGAAAAATAATAAGATATTAGTCACTGGCGGAGCCGGATATATCGGCAGTCATGTCGTTCGACAACTCGGACTGGCGGATGAAAGCGTCGTCACGCTCGACAACCTGTCGACAGGCTTTGAAGCGGCCGTGACTAACGGTGACTTTGTTCTCGGCGACACCGGCGACGCAGCAATACTCGAACGGCTTTTTGGCGAGCACGACATCGATACGGTGATGCACTTTGCCGCTCATACCGTTGTGCCCGAATCGGTTAGCGATCCGCTCAAGTACTACCGTAACAACACGGCCTCAAGTCGAACCTTGCTTGAAGCTGCACACAAGCACGGCGTCAAAAACATTGTTTTTTCATCGACGGCAGCCGTTTACGGAATTCCCGACGGCGGCAGGGCTTCCGAAGATTCAACAACGCAACCGATAAATCCCTACGGCACATCAAAGCTAATGACCGAATGGATGCTGCGAGATTTGGCTGCGGCGGGCGGGCCGAACTACGTCGCATTGCGCTATTTCAATGTCGCGGGCTGTGAGCCGACTGGCACGATCGGACAATCCACGCCTAAAGCGACGCTACTGGTTAAGGTTGCCTGCGAAGCAGCGACTGGACGCCGACCCGGCGTTTCGATCTTCGGCACCGATTATCCAACGCCGGACGGCACCGGTTTGAGAGACTATATCCACGTCGAGGATCTGGCGACCGCACATCTCGACGCCCTCAACTACCTGCGCGCCGGCGGCGAGTCCGCCGTACTCAATTGTGGCTACGGCCACGGTTACAGTGTTCGTGAGGTTCTCGCGGCTGTAGAAGTGGCAAACGGCGCGGCCCTGAATGTTGCGGAAGAACCGCGACGAGCAGGCGATCCGCCAGAGCTGATTGCCGTCGCAGATCGGATTCGTGACGTCCTGGGCTGGTCGCCAAAATACGATGATCTCGATACCATTGTTCGAACCGCACTTGCGTGGGAACGCAAAATTGCGTCGCGCGACCCCGGCGCCTATTGGGCCAAGTGAAGACTGTTGCCAGACCACGGTGCTAAACTTTCGCCATGAGATTCCCTCGCCCTCGCTCACTTAACGGACTGATTCTGGTCGGCTTTGGACTGGTCGCGTTGCCGTTGCTGGTTGCCGTCATCTGGGCCCTGATCAATCTCGACAGAGTTGCTGAACAAAGCGAGCAGCTTGTGACGACGGGTGTCGAGGCGGCCGAAAATAATCGCCGTATAAACGAACAGCTCAGCTCTCTGGAACGTGTCGCGCGCCAATACCAAATCCTGAAAAATCCCGACAGCCTGCAACTGTTAACGCAGGTCTTGCAGACTTTCGAGGCTGGACTGGACGAAATGTCACCGCTGGTCGTGGAGGTGAATGTCACAGACCTCGCGGCCTCTTTGCGCCTCGAGGCGCGCGCAATTGTTGCCAAATTGTCGGATACCGCTGCAAATGATGCGGCGCTGGTCGCTGCTATCGATCGTTTCGCGCCGTTGCGGCAACGCGTCGCTCGCCTGACCAATGTATTGACAGCACATGTCGATACCAAATTATCGGATTTGCAAGCGACCGCTCGTAATGCCCAGCGAGCTACCGCCTGGCAGGTTGCTGCGCTTGTTCCCGGGACACTAATACTTATCCTGATCTTCACATTGCTGGTCGCGCGACCGATTCGTCAGATCGATCACGCAATAGGGCAACTCGGTGAAAGTGGCTTTTCAAAACCCATCGAGATCAAGGGACCAACCGACTTGCAACGCCTCGGCCGACAGCTTGAATGGCTGCGCCTGCGTCTGCTCGAGTTAGCTCAGGAAAAGAACAAATTCCTGCGCCATATGTCTCATGAGTTGAAAACGCCGCTCGCCAATATTCGAGAAGGAACGGAGCTATTGCTGGACGGCTCGGTGGGTGACCTCGACAAGCCGCAGCGCGAAGTCACGGATATTTTGCGCATGAACGGACTGAAACTGCAGCAACTCATCGAAAACCTCCTGAGCTTCAGCGCCTGGCAAACGAAAAGTGAAGTGTTGACGCTGAGCGACTTTGAGCTCAGAAAACAGGTCATTTCGGTCGCTAAAGCACAACGACTGGCCGTCAAAGCAGCGAATATCCAGTTAAAGCTCGAGGCAGATGACATTATTGTGAACGCGGATCAGGACAAAATCCGAACCGTGCTGGATAATCTGCTGTCGAACGCAGTCAAATTTACGCCACGCGGCGGCCTGATTACGATCCGGGCAACCCGTCTGGCAAAAAGTTTCGTGCTGGAGTTTGGCGATACCGGACCTGGAATTCCGGACGAAGAAATCCCGAGAATATTTGAGGCCTTTTTTCAGGGACGCCGCGAACAGGGCGGACAAGTTGGCGGAACAGGCATAGGATTATCGGTAGTTCTGGAGTGTATCCAGGCACACGATGGTTCTGTAGAGCTGGTTGACTCGGATGAGTTTTCGGGCGCACATTTCAGGATTCACATTCCGCAAACGCGGGATGCCGGGCAACAGAAACTGGCAGCAAATGGCTAATCGTTAATGACGAAACGAGGACTAACAACCAGAATACGACTCCTTGCAGCGGCCATGCTTGTCGCCGCGACCTTGTCTGGTTGCGGCCAAACAACGGACTGGATCAAGGGCCGTATTTCATCAAGTTCTGAAGATCCGGAAATTCTGGGTGCACCGGAAATCGAAATCTACGTTTCCGAGCTCGGCCGGATTGCCAGCGGTGACCCGGCAGCGCAAGCTGAGATTTATGCCGATGCCGCTGCTGCAGCGCAATTGACACCCAGCCCTGCGACGAATCTGCGCCTCGGGCTGGTACTCGCTATCCCCGGACACCCGGAATCCAATCCGGAACTCGCACAGAGCATCCTGCGTGAAGTCATGACGCAGACCCTACTGCTGACGCCGGCTGAAATATCGCTGGCAACCATCCATCTGAATAGCGTGGAGCGTCAGATTGTCTCAGATCTCGAGTCCAGCAGACTTCGAGCTGCGACGTCTCGAGTTGTACAAACGCAGGAACAGGCGGCGAGCCAGCGTCTGGCAAGCGTAGAGACAGAAAATCGCCGCTTGCGGCGCGAACTCGCTGATGCCGAAGAGAAGCTTGAGGCGATCACCTCAATAGAGCGCTCGATCCGCGAGCAAGAATGATCTAATCTGTGCGGATATTTCCAAATCCGTGCGACAAAAATGGCTAACAAACAATCTCAAGCTGATGGCAAGATCCTGCTCGTCGATGACGACCCCGGATTATTGCGCCTGTTAAGCATCCGGCTGAGGGCCGAAGGTTACGAGGTCGAGGCCGTCGAATCGGCACACAACGCATTAGCGGTACTGAACCGCTTCAGTCCTGATCTGGTCATCACGGACCTGCGCATGGATAAGATGGATGGCATCGGGCTGCTCCGGGAATTGCAGACTCGTTCGCCCGGTCTGCGCGTTGTCATCATAACTGCACACGGCACAATTCCGGATGCCGTGACAGCCACGCAGCACGGTGCGTTTGGATTCCTGACAAAACCGATCGACAAAGACGAACTGATGTCGCTGGTCGAACGTGCCTTGAAAGTCTCCGGCACGGTGGAGGTTCAAGACGACTGGGCAGCGGAGATCATCACTCGCAATCCGGCAATGAAAGAGGTGATGCAGCAAACCAAAATGGTTGCGGCAACCGACGCTCGCGTTCTTATCACCGGCGAAAGCGGCACGGGCAAGGAACTACTGGCTCAAGCCATTCATCAGGCGAGTGATCGTCGCAACAAACCCTTTGTTGCGATCAATTGCAGTGCGATGGCAGAAAACCTGCTCGAGTCGGAATTGTTCGGCCACGAAAAAGGTGCTTTCACGGGCGCGACACGTAGTCATGAAGGTCTGTTTCAATCCGCCGAAGGCGGCACCCTGATGCTCGACGAGATTGGCGATATGCCAATGCGTCTGCAGGTCAAGTTGCTGCGCGTGTTGCAGGAAAGCCAGGTGCGACCGGTGGGAAGCACCGATGCGAAACAGATTGATGTTCGCGTAATATCGGCAACGCACAGAGACCTGCAGGAACTCATGGGACACGGTCGTTTCCGTGAAGATCTTTACTACCGGCTAAATGTCGTCAACATCAAATTGCCGACACTCGATGATCGTCGCGAGGATATTCCGCTTCTGGTCGCACATTTCCTGCAACAAATTTCTCATGAATCGGATCAGGAAAGAAAGGTCTACGCGCCCGAGGCTGTCGAGATGCTTGTTACGGCAGAGTGGCCAGGCAATATTCGTCAGCTCTATAACGTCGTACGTCAAAACGTGGCGTTGTCGAGATCGCCCGTCATCAGTGGAGAACTCGTGCAGCAGTCGCTTGGGGAACACGCTGGCAAGCTGGCATCGTTCACGGACGCCCGCGACGAGTTCACGCGTAATTACCTGTCGCAAATCCTGCAGATTACGATGGGCAACGTCAGCCAGGCAGCACGCCTCGCAAAACGTAACCGAACTGATTTCTACAAGCTCCTTGCGCGCCACGACCTGAATCCGGACACGTTTAAGACGCGTTAAGTTCTGCGCGGCATCATCGACTATGACGATTTTCGACCACGATTTATGTATGCGGCGAATAATGCCGTCGTCGGAATCGTAATCATTGCGGCGATCGCCGCGGTCACGCCGGGATTTGAAAAGGTCAATTTCGAATGCGGGAACAGACTTTCTCCGTTGAAGAATAATCCGAAATGAATGACTAGCGCTGCGATCGCGCCCATCCAGGCAAGCGACGTTGGAACGCGACGGAACGAAACGCCCAGTAGAAGTGGCACTGCCGTCGCTGCCGTCAATCCGTACACGCCGGTTTGACCGAATATCCCAAGCAATTTGGGCGGTTGCAGATTGATCAGGAATGCTGCGACTGCGATGACGATAAGCACCACGTGGCTGACTTTTAACGCGAACGCCATTTGTTGCTCGTCGCTGAGCACCTCGCGACGTCGTTGACCAATAACATTTAGCACCAGATCATTTGCAGTTATCGTTGAGATCGAAACCAGCAACCCATCCAGCGTCGACATCGCCGCCGCTAACAAGACGATGCTAACGAAAGTAAACATCGCTTCCGGGAAAATCGCCTTCAGGTACATCGTCATGACCAGATCCTGGCGAAACTGACCACTTGCCGCATCCAGCATTGCTTCATCCGGAACGGTCAGATGTGCAAAAAAACCAACCGTCCCAAGCAGCTGGAACAAAATGAAAACGATCGCGAAAACGATCAGGTAGCGTTTCACAGCGCGGTCGTCTTTGACGTACAGTGCTTTCGTCAAGATGTGCGGCTGGCAGACTAGAATGGCACCAACCACGAAGCCTGATACGTAAATTGAAAATACATTATTGAATAGCTTGCCGTTCTCATTAACCGGCGCAACGAGATTCGCATCTATTGCCCGCAATGCATCGATGGTTGAGCCGGGCTGCTGATAAGCAACCCATACACATGACGCCAGCACCAGCAAAGTCACAATGATCATTAGACTTCCTTGCAGCATGTTCGTAAGCACATGTGCATAGGTGCCTCCAATGAAGACATAGCCGGTGACGAAAGTAAGCGTAATCAACAGTGCTGCTGTATTTGAAATGCCCAGCAACGACTGCATAACAATCGAGATGCCGCCAACTAACAGAACGACAAACGCGAACGACAACAGATTCAAAATCGAAAAGAAGAGCGCAAATTTTCGTGATCCGAAGCGCTTTCCGATCCAGTCCGGAATTGTGAGCGCACCGTGCTCCGCACCTATTCTCCGGAAGCGAAACGACAACACAGCCAGCATTGTGATGAAACTAATCGCGACTGCAATCACGAAATGAAAGTAGGCGCTGAAACCGTCAACGTAGATAAAACCGGGGTTGATGATAAAGGTAGAAGCCGACGAAACGCTTGCCGCCAGAATGATGCCCACAACAACGGGATTCATATCACGATCACCGACGGCGAACGAACCGAATCCAGTGGTTCTACGAAAGCCAAGCCAACCCAGCCAAGCAGTTCCGACCAGATAGGCGGCGAACAAGCTCCAGGCGAGCACTACAGTGTGAATCCCGCGAGCGAATCCAGCGTCGCCTTGATCACACCAATCTGCGGCCCATTTTTGGTCGCATACTCCGTGTTGCTATAGCCCCACCAATCCCAGCAACCGTAGGGATTCATTGGCGCCAATTTGCTGCTTTCGACCTGGGGATAAAGAATTAGCAGCTGATTGCTATTAGCCCATTCGTTATATCCAGCGCCAGCGGCAAATGATTCACCAACAAATTCAGACGACTGAGAACAACCGTGTAAGGCAACATGAATGCCGCAGGCCGCGCCCTCCTCGCATGATGCTGGCACGTACAATAATGCGTGTGGAAGCATGCTCGCCTTCTCGAATCCCGGCTGGACGACCTCCACTAAGCTGCCATCGGCAGACGATCGCTGTTGCAACTCGCCATGTAGCGCATTGAGAATTTCGCCCGCCGCGTCATAGTCGCAGGCATTCAGGAACGGCGCCGCGAATGTACCGCAGGCCGAACCTGTTGCAAGCGTTGGCAAGCCATGCACAGTCTCCACATCGTGAATGTAGGTCACCGCGTCAGCTGAAATCAGTTGCTGATAAAAAGTTGTAGCTTGTTCCGCTGATTTCTCGGCAACGACGGCATCCAAGGTCCCATGAAAAACCCAGACAGCGTCATCCCGCACATTCGCCAGATCGTCGATCTCGCCCGACGCGGCTGCATTGTGAGCATTAGCGAGTAGCGCATCCAGACCAACATTGCCGCCTTTCATACACGGACCCAGCGCACGCGACAGCTCGCCCATCGCGCAGTAGTACGGTCCCCCGGCGACAATCCCAAGTCCGCCAAAAACCGATGAATGCGCGAGATGCAATTGGCCCGCCATGTAGGCGCCGGAAGACACGCCCGACACGCTGATTCGATCAGGGTCGATTTTGAAATTGGCAAGCTCGACACTTGGGGTATGCGGCTTTTCGCCGCAGCCAAGCAGCAAGATGAGCAGCAACGGCAAGCATCGACGCATCATCCGACTTTTTCCAAAATCGCGTCGATTCCTGACAGACACTCTGCCTCGTCAAGCAATGGCACGTGGCCGCGATTCGCAACAGGAACCACTTCAAGATCTGGCTTCGCCGCACACATCCTGGCAACAATATCCTCGCTTAGAATGTCCGACATTTGCCCCCACAAAACGGTTGTTGGCGTACTCTTCAGCGCCGAAAAAATCGCCCAGGGATCACCTTTCTGCGGCCCAATCTCGCGCACAGCTCGGCCAATATTGAGGTCGTAGTCCAGCCGCGGCACATCACTCTCGATTTCCCGAAACGCACGTCGTGCCAGATTCGCGATTTGCTCATCGCTCAGTCCAGGCAACCACTCTCCGTAGATTTCCCTGGTTTGCTCCGCCGCTTCCTGCCAGTTCGTTACGGGTTTCGAACGCCCCGTGTATTCCTGGATTCTGGCGAGGCCTGCCGGATGAATTTCAGGACCGATGTCATTCATTACAACGCCCGCAAGTCGATTGGGCTGTTGTGCGGCCATCAGCATCGCGCACAAACCACCGAGAGACGTTCCCACAACGACGATCTGTTTGATGCCGAGCAAATCGAGTAAGGTCCAAACATCAGCAACATAGGTCAGCGGGTGATAGTTCTCCCAGTTTTCGTCATAGTCCGAAAACCCGCGACCGCGAAAATCGATTGTGATCACGCGACGCGTTCCCGAGAGGTAGTTCGCTAGCTCATCAAAATCACGACTGTTGCGAGTTAGTCCCGGCAAACAAATCACCGGCACGGCATCGCCTTCCTCTCCATACACTCGGAAGTGGATGCGTAAGCCATCATGGCTTTGGAAAAACTGTTCGCTCGTCATCAATTCTGAACCCTCAAAACTCAAGATCAATGAAATGCTTGCGCAACTCGCGTTTCAGTACTTTGCCGTTGGGGTTACGCGGCAGCTGGTCAACAATAACCGTTGCAGCAATTCGCTGCTGTTTGCCCAGACGACTATTCGCCCACGCCGTTAAGTCCTCAGCGTCAATCTTACCGCCATCCACCAATACAACCACCGCCAGCGGCGTCTCGCCCCATTTTTTGCTCGCGACGCCAACCACCGCGACCTCATGAACCGAGCGGTGCTCGACAATCGTCGCTTCGATGTCCGCCGGATATATATTTTGCCCACCAGACAAAATCATGTCTTTCTTGCGGTCAACTAAATACAGGAATCCATCGCTATCAAATTTTCCTATGTCACCCGTGCGCAGCCATTTCTCACCATTAGGATGTACCCACGTCGACTCTCTGTCGGCTTCCGGGTTAGCGTGATAACCGGCCATCACGAAGCGACTGGAACCCACAATTTCACCCGCTTCACCAATCGGCAGCTGATTGTCTTCGTCGTCGACAACCGCAAGGAACTGTCCTGGGCAGGCACGACCAACCGATTCGACTTTGTCGAGCATTTCTTCGGGGCCAAGAATAGTTACGAGCCCTTCCGTCAGACCGTAAAGTTCGATGAAGGCACCGGGAATCCGCGCGACAATGTCTTGTTTGATCGCTACTGCAAGCGGTGAACCACAACACATGTAGGCGTCCAGACTCGAGAGATCGTAGTTATCAAATTGCTCATGCTCGAGTATCTTCTGGAATTGCAACGGCACCATCACGGTGTGAGTGATTCGCTCGCGCTGAATAAGTTCGAGACAGCCTGCCACGTCGAAACGACGTTGCACCACCAGCGTGCCGCCGCAAAATATTGTGGCCAGCATCGCGACCCAACTGATATTCGAAAACAGTCCGAGGTTACACAAGGTCCGTGCGCCCGAGTGATACCGCAGCGCAACCGCCATATCCGATCCCCATGCCTCACGGCAAGCGTGATCGTGAACAATGCCTTTTGGCAACCCTGTGGTGCCTGAGCTGTAGATGATATTGCACTCATCACCGGGGTCGATCTTAATGTCGCGTCGCTCTGTGCTCGCGGCGCAACGCAGCTCGTGATAATCGTGCCAAGCTTTTTCGACTGGCATTACGCCGATGAACCGTGAGCCAATTTCTTCGCCAAGACGATCGCGAATGGCTTCGATGCGCCCTATATGCTCACCGGACGCAATGACCGCTTTCGCATCAGAATTGGCAATCATTCCGGCTACAGCGTCGTCGGTGATTGCGCAGTTAAGTGGCACGGCACAATAACCACCACGAATAACGCCAAACATGGTCTCAATCATTTCGTAGCTGTTGCTCATGAGGACCACCACCCGGTCGCCATGCACAAGACCAAGCTCGTGCAGCACATTCGCCAGGCGCACAGTTCCGGCTCCGAAGTCAGCCCAGCTAACGACCTTATCGCCGTCAACGACAGCATCTTTGCTTGGGCACGATGCCTCGTTTATGGCCATAATGTCCGGAATTAATAATGCTCTTGGCGAAAACCACGCCATTGCTTCAACTCCCTGTCCCTTGCTGCCAACGCGATACAGCGCGGCTGCAGAATTTCAACGATCGTTGAATACTAGTTGAACGAGTGTTGAATTTCAAATATGGTGACAACGCTATGAAAAAAGACAATCAAAAGACGCGTGACCGGATCCTTGATGCGGCTGAGGAATTGTTCGCGCAGAAAGGCCACGAAGGTGTCTCTGTTCGACAGATCATGTCGAAGGCGGAGGCCGACGTTTCGCTGGCTTATTATCATTTCAAATCAAAACGCGATTTGTTCGATCAAGTCATGTTGCGTCGGGTCGAAATTCTCAATGACATACGTTTGAAAGCGCTTGAGGCTGTCGAAGAACGCCATCCGGATGACGCCCCAACTGTCGAGGAAATCATCGATGCCTTTACGCACCCTCTTCTCGATTTATTGGCTAACGAGCATGAGGAGTGGAAGCATTATTTTCAGTTGATAGCGCAAATCAATAACTCGCCCGAATGGGGTGGCGAACTCATGACACGATACTTCGATCCCCTGGTAATGCGCTTTGTTGAAGCCTTGCGCAAAGCGCTTCCAAACTGCGATGACGTCGATCTGTATTGGAGTTACCACTTCCTGTCCGGTGCCCTCACGCTGACATTTGCCGAGACCGGGCGAATCGATAACCTGTCCGGCGGCACGGTGCATTCCTCAGACCTCGCGAGCGTTGTCGAACGTATGCCGAAGTTTCTCGCTGCCGGGTTCGAGCGACTCTGTCGCAAATAACCTGAGTTGCTTTTCAACGATCGTTGAACTAATCTCCCTTCAACGTTCGTTGAACTACTTGAGCTGCGTGCTCACATGAATCCTGGGGGATTTAAATGAAAACTCTTTTAAGATCATCCTATTACAGCCTGACTGTCGCCCTGTCACTCGGCCTGATTTCGCTGTTTCTTGCACCGCAACAAGCCATTGCACAAGGCGCTGAGGCGACCACATTCGACGAGGTCACCGTAACCGCGCGGCGTCGCGAGGAATCGCTTCAGGATGTACCGCTTTCGATTTCCGTCATCTCTGGCGAGGATCTGGAGCGAATGGGCGCGGCCGATATTATCGAGATCGGTCAGTCGAGCCCGAACGTGACGCTGGAAGTATCCCGCGGCACCAATTCAACGCTGACCGCTTTCATTCGCGGTGTGGGTCAACAGGACCCGGTTGCCGGATTTGAGTCAGGCGTCGGTCTTTATGTTGACGACATTTACTTCAATCGTCCGCATGCCGCAGTTCTCGACTTGTATGAAGTTGATCGAATCGAAGTGTTACGTGGCCCGCAAGGCACTCTGTATGGTCGCAACACGATCGGCGGCGCAATCAAATACGTAACTCGACCACTGGGGAACGAAACTCGTAAGAACTTCCGCATCAATGTTGGTAGTTACAATCAACTTGACGCCGTACTTACAGCCTCAACAGCCATCTCTGACACCTTCCGAATTGGTGGCACGATTGCCAAATTCACCCGCGACGGCTATGGCGACAATTTAGTGCAGAGCAACTGGGAGAATTACAACAAGGATGTGCTGGGTGCACGCGTTAGCCTTGAATGGGATGCCACCGACAATCTCATGTTCCGCCTGTCTTCCGATTACACCGACGACAGCTCGGACCCGAAGGCGGGTCACCGTCTGCAGGTTGGCGCCATTTCTGGCGCGCCCATTCTCGCCGACGTATTTGATACGAGAGCAGGACTTAGCGTTCCCAAGCAAAGCGTGGAAGCTCAAGGCACATCTTTGCTGGCTGAGTGGACCGTCAATGAAAACTGGACGATCAAAAACGTGCTCGCGTATCGCGATGACGAAACCTGGTCACCGATCGATTTCGATAGTCTGGCGGTCGATGACCTTGACGTTCCAGTGCTGTACACCAACGATCAGTTGTCTGAGGAACTGCAGTTTCTGTATTCAGGCGAGCGCTGGAACGGCGTTGCCGGCCTCTACTTTCTAGACGCGAACGCGTTCAATGAATTCGACGTCGTGCTTGCACAGCTGGGTGCGCTACCTGCCGTCGGCGCACCGGGCCTGAATGCGAATACTTTGGGTGACGTTGATACGGATACCTGGTCCGTCTTTGCCGATTTCACCTATGACGTTTCAGACACGGTTAGCTTTTCGATCGGCGGTCGATACACGACGGACGAACGCACATCGCAGGTGCTGCGCAGGACTTTCATCGGTGGTATTTCGCCGCGTTTCGGCGGTACCGGCGTCGCGGTCGCCACAACGTCCGATTTCAATGGCAGTGAGGAATGGACCGAGTTTTCACCGCGCGTATCGGCAAGCTGGCAACCCAACGATAGCCAACACTTGTATTTTTCCTACAGTGAAGGGTTTAAGGGCGGCAGCTTTGACCCGCGCGCCCAGACGTCCGGCGCGCCTGACCTTGATAATGACGGAACAGTCACTGCGGCGGAAATCTTCGACTTCATGATGTTCGAGCCAGAGACGGTTAAATCGTACGAAGTCGGTTTGAAATCCAGTTTGCTTAATGGACGTCTGACGACAAGCCTGGCGGTGTTTTTTGCCGACTATGAAAATGTCCAAATTCCAGGCTCTGTGGGCGTCGACACCGACGGCGACGGCATTAACGATACCTTTACCGGTGTCACAACCAACGCGGGCAAGGCAGAGTTGCCGGGCATCGAGTTCGAAGGGCTGTTCCGAGCCAATGATAACTGGTCGTTTGGCTGGGCGATCGGCTCCCTGGATGCGGAGTACAAAGAGTTTATCAATGCCGCCAATATCGACGTCTCGGACTCGGCCGTCTTTCAGAATACGCCGGACCTGACCGTCAGTGGCAATGCGACCTTTGAAACACCGATGTCTTTGTTTGGCCAAGGCGGCAACATAGCCGTAATAACTTCTGCGTCATACCGAGACGACACGAGTCAGTTCGAATTCCCGGTTCCACTTCTTGATCAGGAATCGTTCACGCTGTGGAACTTGAGCGTAGTTTGGGAAGATGACGACGGCCGCATGCGTGTCGGACTGCACGGCAAGAATCTGGGTGACGAAGAGTACAAGGTCGCCGGCTATAACTTCCCGGCCCTTGGGCTGGAAGGCAATGTCACTGCTTTCTACGGTGCACCGATGACGGTAACAGGGTCGTTCAGCATCGACTTCTAACGGGCAATTGGTCCGGTCCTCCCCCCGGACCGGCCCTCTGAATCGGGGTCGGCCTCTAAATCGGGGTCTGACCCCCTTTTTTATTAGGGGTTAGACCCCCCTTTTTTTGAGGCCGCCTTTCGAGGCGGCCTTTTTTATTCACCGCCGGACAGCGCTCTTTTGGAGTAGGAATCTGAGCTCAGCCCGTATTTATTCAGCAAGTCGTACAGGGTTGGGCGGGTGATGCCCAGCAGTTCCGCCGCTTTTGAAATATTGCCGTAACTCTTGGTCAGTGCCACACGAATCGCTTTTGACTCGGCGAGTTGGCGAACCTCGCGAAGGTTTAGTAATCCGGTATCGTCCCCGCCCTCCTGCAAACCTAAGTCTTTTGCAGTGACCATCTTGCCATCGGCCATGATGACCGCGCCTTTGATTTTGTTCTCCAGCTCGCGTACGTTGCCCGGCCATGAATAGGCTTCGATTGCCGTAATCGCATCATCAGCGAACCCATTAATCGCCCGTTTCTGCAATTTGCTGTACTTCTGCAACAGCGTTCGCGCGAGAATCAAACGCCCTTCTTCGCGGTCGCGGAAAGGCGGAATGTTGATAGTGATTTCACTGACTCGATAGTAAAGGTCCTCACGGAACAAACCTTCCTTGATGATCGCTTCGGGATTTTGATTGGTTGCACAGATGACGCGTACGTCAACCGGAATCTCCCGCCGCCCGCCAACGCGCTCAATGACACGTTCCTGCAAGAATCGCAGCATTTTTGCCTGTAAGGCGATCGGCATGTCACCAATCTCATCGAGAAATAATGTGCCGCCGCTCGCGAGTTCAACCTTGCCAATCGCCTGCTTGTGCGCACCGGTAAATGAACCCTTCTCATGTCCGAAGAGTTCGGACTCCAAAAGGTTCTCCGGGATAGCAGCGCAGTTAATCGCGACGAAATTCTGATCGGCTCGTGGACTTAGTCGATGCAATGCACGCGAAAGTAATTCTTTACCGGTGCCGCTCTCCCCTAACAACAAGGTTGTGACGTCGGTCGGCGCAACTTTTTCTATCATGCGACACACGGCCAGCATGCCTTCGCTCGAGGCGACGATGCCATCTAATGGCGACTCATTGACCTGGCTTTGCAAGCGCCTGTTTTCGCCTTCCAGCTCAGCGATATTGAATGCCCGATCGACAAGCAGTTTCAAGGTATCCGTATCGACTGGCTTCTCGTAAAAATCGTATGCACCCCGAGCCACAGCCGTCAGGGCGTTCTCCTGATCGCCGTTGCCCGTCACCACGATAACCTTGGTATGCGGTGCAAGTTGCAGCGTTTCGGACAGTGTCGCGAGGCCCTCTTCGACGCCCTCGGGCTTCGGTGGCAAACCCAGATCCTGCAAAACGACGGCAGGCTCATGGCGGCGCAACTCCGCTATCGCCGCCTCACGATTCTCAGCGGTATAAACATCGTAGCCCTCAAAACACCATTTGAGCTGGTTCAGGAGACCCGGATCGTCTTCAACGATGAGTAGTTTTCTGGCTTGCTCGCTCATATTGTCCTTAACGCTAGCACTGGCAAGGGATGATGCCATGAAGGGCATCGGGTTGGCAGTCCTTGGTTCACACCCGCTTGTGTGACCTTGCCGCCGGCTCTCATCGTAGGTATTTACCGCAGTTGCGAATGATTCGCATTTAGATTAAGGTTGCCACACTCCACGGATAACGACGATCGAATTCACAATGCAATCATCCCTCAAAACCTGCGCAACCACGGGTGCAGCCCTCCTGCTCCTGCCGCTGCTCGCTGTCGCTCAGGACCGCAGTCGCGACTCTGAAGTTATTGATACTGTTACGATTATTGGTAAGCGGACCGATGTTGCCGATGTGCCGGGATCGGCGCACGTCATCGACACCGAAGCGCTCGCCGAGTTTGCTCAATCGGACGTATTGCGCGTCCTGCGAGCCGTTCCCGGCGTCTATATTCAGGAAGAAGAAGGATTTGGCCTGCGGCCGAATATTGGCATTCGGGGTTCAGGGCTAGATCGCAGCGCTCGTATCGCGCTCCTTGAGGATGGTGTACTGATCGCGCCGGCCCCGTATGCCGCCTCTTCCGCCTATTATTTTCCAACCCAGCGCCGCATGAGCGCAGTCGAAGTTCTAAAGGGCCCCGCCTCTGTCGCTGTAGGGCCACGCACTACCGGCGGCGCAATAAACATGATCTCCACACCGATCCCGGATGCCATGAGCGCGACGGCAGATTTACGCCTCGGCGACCACAGCTCGATGGACGCGCACGTTTATGTGGGCGACCACGGCGATCGCTTCAGCTGGTTGCTCGAGACCGTGCAAGCCAAGAGCGACGGGTTTAAGACGATTCAAGGCCCGGTTGGCGGCGACACGGGTTTTGATGTTGAGGATTACGTCGCTAAATTTCAGCTCGACAGCGACCCGACGAGCGCTGTCTACCAAAGCCTGCGCGTCAAATTGGGCTATACCGACCAATTCTCGAACGAGACCTATGTGGGTCTAAGCGAAGCCGATTTTTCACTCGCGCCCTATTCGCGCTATGCCGGGTCCGCCAACGACAACTTCGACAGCGATCACGAACAGTATCAGGCAACTTACGTCATCGACACCGACAAGAACTGGCGTGGAGAGATCACGGCGTACCGCAACAATTTTTCACGCAACTGGTACAAGGTTCAGTCGGTCGGCGATGTTAATTTGAACAACGTTCTTGTCGATCCAGCAACCTACGCTGACGAGTTTGCTTACCTAACCGGTACCACAAGCACAGACGATGCTATTCAGATTCGAGCGAATAATCGTGACTATTTCTCGCAAGGCGTGCAGGCAAAAATCGAGTGGGATCTGGGATTTGGCGACACCGACATTTCACTGAATACCGGCGTCCGCATTCATGATGACGAAGAGGATCGTTTTCAGCATCAGGATGGCTATCGCATGGAAGACGGCGTACTGGTCCTGACGACAGCAGCAGCCGGCGGCTCACAAACCAACCGTGTATCGGATGCCGAAGTCACCGCCTATTTTGTCGACTCAGAAATTCGAACGGGCGCATGGATATTCACGCCCGGCATACGCTTCGAGGACATCGATCTCACGCGTAACGACTACTCCACCGCGGACCCGACACGGTCACTTGGGCCAACACGCGTTCGCACAGGTTCGGTGCAGGTTTTTATTCCGGGCGCAGGCGCGCTTTATCGGCTCAACAACGAGTGGCGACTACTAGCCGGCGTCCACAAAGGATTTAATCCGCCGGGACCGGGTAGCTCCGCGAGTGAAGAATCCAGCGTCAACTTCGAGGCAGGCGTTCGCTACCACAATGACGAATTGCGCTTCGAATCGATTTACTTCAGAAACGACTACGACAACCTGGTTGGCACTGTTACCGATTCAACAGGTGGTGGTGGCCAGATCGGCGATCAATTCGACGGCGGTGAAGTGCTGGTGAGCGGGCTTGAGCTAAGCACGGCTTATCGATTCGGCGCGGGTTCGTTCGACATACCCGTTGGTCTGCAATACACCTGGACTAACGAAGCAGAATTTGAAAATGCATTCGATTCCGGCTTTGAACCCTGGGGTGACGTCGAAATTGGTGATGCACTGCCCTATATTCCGGAGCATCAATTGCGTGCAAACATCGGGATCGAGAACGAGCGATTCCGGGTTAGTCTCGCGGCAAGCTATGTCGGCAAAATGCGTGCGGTAGCGGGCCAGGGCGCTTTCGATCCGCTGGAAACCATTCAGTCGCACGTTGTATGGGACACGATCGCTACCTGGAATATCAGCGACAGTCTGTCTACCTATATCAAAGTGGATAATCTACTGGACAAAACCTACGTTGCTTCACGACGTCCGGCCGGCCTTCGACCCGGGCTACCGAGAACCGCTTACGTCGGTCTGACTTTCAGACTCTAGTCCATACTCTGGCAAAGCGCCTCGATCACTTCCAGCGGCGCCTGCACCAGCTCGATCAGCACACCCTCACCACAAAGCGGAAACGCCTGGTTGCCTTTCGGGTGCACAAAACAAACATCGTAACCCGATGCACCCTTGCGAATTCCGCCCGGCGTAAAACGCATGCCCTGCTCCGAAAGCCAGTCCACGGCAGCAGGCAAATCGTCGACCCACAGACCGACATGATTCAATGCCGGGCTTTGAACACGCGGTGATTTATCGGGGTCGATGGGCTGCATGAGGTCAACTTCGACTTTGAAAACTCCGGCGCCCAAAAACGCGATGTCTTCATCCACGTTTTCTGACTCGCTGCGATAGTTGCCATCAAGTTCAAGTCCGAGCGTATCCACCCAAAGATTTCTCAAGCGATTCTTGTCTTCACCGCCAACCGCGATCTGTTGAATACCCAATACACTAAATGGTCGATCGCTCATCTCTTAACCTGTTTGCCCCGTTTAAAATATATCTCGAGAAGCCGCTCGGCCGCCTTGCCCGCAGGCAAAGTTCCAGCGCTCGCCGCCGCCTCGAGGTCCGGAATGTGCTGCTGCACCTCGGGATCTGCCTTCAGGTCGGCGATCAGGCTATCCTGCACTTCCGACCACATCCACGTACGCGCTTGCTCTGCCCGGCGTGGCTGCAGCTCGTCGTTGGCTAACAATGCCTGCTGGTGCCGCTCCATGATGCCCCAGGCATCGCTGATGCCGACCTTATCGAGGGCAGAACAGGTGTGTACTTCGACTTTCCAGTCAGCCGAACGCGATCGCAACAATTGCAGTGCATCCCGGTATTCTGACGCGGCCTGAGTCGCCAGTTTTTTCATTTCACCATCGGCCTTGTTGATAAGCACGAGATCGGCGAGTTCCATGATGCCGCGCTTGATGCCCTGTAGCTCATCGCCACCGCCCGGCTGCAACAACAGGACGAACATATCCGTCATGTCGGCAACACGCGTTTCGGACTGACCGACACCGACGGTTTCAACGATGATGATGTCAAAGCCGGCGGCCTCGCATAACAGTAGCGTTTCACGGCTTCGGCGAGTGACACCACCCAGCGTTGTACCCGCAGGAGATGGCCGGATGTACGCTTCATCTCGCCGTGACAGCGTCTCCATACGCGTTTTGTCGCCGAGAATCGAGCCACCGCTGACGGCTGACGACGGATCAACGGCCAGGATCGCAACCCGGTGACCTGCGTCGATGACATGATTGCCCAACGCCTCGATAAATGTCGATTTGCCAACTCCAGGTGCGCCGGAAATTCCGATGCGAGTAGATTCACCCGTATCGGGCATCAATATCTCAAGAAGTTCACTCGCTGCTGTCCGATGATCTGCCCGGGTTGACTCTATGAGCGTGATTGCACGTGCAAGTGCTCGACGGTCGCCATTTCGGACGGCCTCGGCAAGAAGTGAAATTTCTTCAGTCGCCAAAGCTTACTCAAGCTCCATAATCAGCTCGTCGACTTCGATACTCGCGCCGGCCGTAAAGAAGACCTTCGCAACAACGCCGTCGCGTTCAGCGCGCAGTGTGTTTTCCATTTTCATGGCTTCGAGCACGACCAGCTCCTCGCCGGCTTTCACTTCGTCCCCCTCTTTGACCGCAACCGAAACCAGCAGACCCGGCATTGGTGCTAAAAGGTGTCGCGATGTATCCGGCGGCTCTTTGACGGGCATGAGCTTCATCAGCTCCGCTTCGCGTGGCGTGAAAATCGCGATGTCGACCTGGTGGCCGTCGTGTGACAGCCGATACGTCTGGTTGTGTCTTGTGACCTGCACGGCGACGGCGCGGCCATTGATCGTCGCGCTGTAAAGAAGCTGGCCTAAAACCCAATCGCTACGAATCTCGTAGTCCTTACCCTCGTAGCTCACGTCGTAACCACCGTCCGCCGAAACAACAGACACGGGATGATGCTCGCCATTCAAAATAACGACCCAATTCTGCGGCACGCGCCGTTCCTGCCCCTGCAACTGACCTTCGATCAGTGCCGCACGATCACGATAATTGCGCAGCATTGCAGTTGCTACCGTAACAAGCGTCGTCGGATCATCAGGCACAGCGTCCGCCGTGTTGAAACCCTCCGGATACACCTCTGCAATCGTATTCGTGCTGATATCGCCAGAAACGAAACTCGGGTGCGCCACTAACGCGGAGAGGAACGGAATATTACTGATAACGCCACGAATAACGAACTGATCCAGCGCCGCGCGCATGCGTGCGATAGCGTCATCACGGTCTTCGCCATGCACAATGAGTTTCGCAATCATTGGATCGTAGAAAATGGATACTTCACCGCCTTCATAGACGCCTGTATCAACGCGCACGCGCGCATCTTCCACCGGCGGCCGGTAATAGCTCAGACGCCCGGTTGACGGCAGGAAGTTTCGCGCAGGATCTTCGGCATATACGCGCGACTCAATCGCCCAGCCCTTAATACCGATGTCCTTTTGTGCGACCGGCAGTTTTTCTCCAGCGGCAACGCGAATCATCAGTTCAACCAGATCGGTTCCGGTAGTCAATTCAGTGACAGGATGTTCCACCTGCAGGCGCGTATTCATTTCGAGGAAATAAAAATTGCGCTTTTGATCGACAATAAACTCAACCGTGCCAGCTGATTCATAGTCGACCGCCTTCGCCAACGCGACGGCTTGTTCACCCATCTTTTTTCGCGTCGCCTTGTCAAGAAAAGGCGACGGCGCTTCTTCGATGACTTTCTGATGACGGCGCTGCAGTGAACACTCGCGCTCATTCAGATACACGACGTTGCCGTGACTATCCGCGATCAGCTGAATTTCTATATGCCGCGGCTCTTCGATGAATTTTTCCATGAAGAGACGATCATCGCCAAAGCTTGACCGTGACTCGTTCGCAGCGCGTTCAAAACCGTCACGGCATTCGTCATCATTGCGCGCGACGCGCATGCCCTTGCCACCACCGCCCGCGCTGGCTTTGAGCATGACCGGATAACCGATATCGGCGGCAACCTCGACCGCATGCCCGCCATCGCGCAATACGCCTGTATATCCAGGAATTACGTTTACGCCGGATTCGTCAGCCAGTATTTTCGACGTAATCTTGTCCCCCATCGTCTCGATGGCGTGCGTCTTAGGACCGATAAAGGCGATACCCTTGTTGCTCAGGGCATCGCAAAACGACGAGTTCTCCGAGAGGAAACCGTAACCCGGATGCACCGCCTGCGCGCCGGTGTCGATACAGGCCTGCACAATGCGATCAGCAAGCAGATAGCTCTCTGCCGACGGTGAGGCACCAATGTGCACAACCTCATCCGCCAAAGTAACGTGCAGTGCGTCCCGATCGGCATCGGAATACACGGCAACCGTTTTGATGCCCATCTTTTGCGCCGACTTGATGACGCGGCAGGCGATCTCGCCGCGATTGGCTATGAGTATCTTGTCAAACACGGGCACTTCCTTCCCTAGAGTGGAATGTTGTCATGCTTACGCCACGGATTTTCGAGATTCTTGTCTCGCAGCATCGCCAGCGAACGACAGATGCGTTTTCGAGTTGCGTGCGGGGCGATTACGTCGTCGATGAATCCACGACTGGCCGCGATAAACGGGTTGGCAAATTTCTCTCGATACTCCTCCGTGCGCTGGGCAATTTTCTCGTCATCTCCAATGTCTTGACGGAATATGATTTCGACCGCGCCTTTCGGACCCATGACCGCAATCTCGGCGCTGGGCCAGGCGAGATTGACATCGCCGCGTAGGTGCTTCGATGCCATTACGTCGTAGGCACCACCGTAGGCTTTCCGAGTGATGATCGTAATTTTCGGAACGGTTGCCTCGGCGTAAGCGAACAACAATTTCGCACCGTGCTTGATGATGCCACCGTATTCCTGGGCACTGCCCGGCATGAAGCCCGGCACGTCAACGAAGGTTACGATGGGAATGCTGAACGCGTCGCAGAAGCGTACGAAACGACCCGCCTTGATTGATGATTTGATATCAAGACAGCCCGCCTGAACCAACGGCTGGTTCGCAACAATACCGACCGGATGTCCGTCCATGCGCGAAAAGCCGATGACGATGTTTTTCGCATGATCCGGCTGAATTTCCCAGAACTCGTTATCGTCAGAGACCTTGTGAATGACTTCCTTTATGTCGTAGGGCTTGTTCGGGTTGTCGGGGATCAACGTATCCAGGGATATTTCCATACGATCCGGCTTGTCGGGCGTTGGACGATACGGTGGCTTTTGTCGGTTGTTGGACGGCAGGTAGTTGATGAAACGCCTGACCATTAGCAAAGTCTCGACATCGTTATCGTAAGCGCAATCACAAACACCGGAAATCGTGGAGTGCGTAAGCGCACCGCCGAGCTCTTCAGCCGTGACGACTTCGTGCGTTACCGTTTTGACAACATCGGGACCGGTCACAAACATGTAGGACGTGTCTTTGACCATAAAAATAAAATCGGTCATCGCCGGCGAGTACACTGCACCGCCAGCACACGGGCCCATGATGACTGATATTTGTGGCACGACCCCTGAGGCCAATGCATTGCGTTGGAACACATCGGCATAGCCACCCAAAGAAACAACGCCTTCCTGAATTCGAGCGCCGCCGGAATCAGCCAGACCGATAATCGGAGCGCCGACTTTCATGGCCTGTTCCATGAGCTTGCAGATTTTCTCAGCGTGTCCTTCGGCGAGTGATCCGCCGAATACCGTAAAGTCCTGCGAATAGGCGAACACCATACGACCGTTGATGGTTCCGTAACCGCCAACGACACCGTCGCCGGGGATTTTTTTGTCTTCCATACCGAAGTCGGTACAGCGGTGCTCAACGAAAGCATCCCACTCTTCGAAGCTGTCCTTGTCGAGCAGAATCTCGAGGCGCTCGCGAGCCGTTAACTTACCGCGCGCGTGCTGTGCGTCGATGCGCTTTTGGCCACCGCCCATCCTGGCCGCTGCGCGTTTTTCTTCGAGCTGGTCGACGATGTCTTTCATGTTGCTCGATTCTCCACAATTTTCTGCAGCACTTCCTTTGCTGCATTGAGAATATTTGTACCGGGTCCGTAGATCGCGGCAACACCGGCTTGCAGCAATTCGTCATAGTCTTGCGGCGGAATGACACCACCGCAAATTACGATAATCTCGCTCGCGTCAGCATCCTTTAAACCCTGGATCACTTGTGGCACAAGCGTCTTGTGGCCAGCGGCTTGTGAGGAAATGCCGATGACGTGCACGTCGTTCTCAACGGCCTCCCGCACGGCCTCTTCCGGGGTCTGAAATAGCGGCCCAATATCGACATCAAAGCCAATGTCGGCAAACGCCGTTGCAATCACCTTGGCACCCCGATCGTGTCCGTCTTGACCGAGCTTACAGACCAGCATACGCGGCCTGCGACCCTCGGATTCCGCGAATGACTCCACATCATTCCCTGTCATGTTGAACTCCGCATCATCTTTGTAGGCACTGCTGTAAACACCGGCAATGGAGCGCGTGACCGCGCGATAGCGGCCCCACTCTGACTCCAGTGCATCCGAAATTTCACCAACGGTAGCACGCGCACGCGCAGCATCGATGGCGAGCTGTAACAGATTGCCCTCGCCGCTCGCCGCGGCGGTCGTTAGCGCCTCGAGGGTTGTAGAACAGGCAGCATCATCGCGATTCGCCCGGGTCTCATTGATACGACGAACCTGCGACTCGCGCACAGCCGTATTGTCGATGTCACGAATCTCAACCGGCGTTTCTTCCTCGGCACGGTACTTGTTCACGCCGACGATGACTTCTTCACCGCGATCAATGCGTGCCTGGCGTAGCGCGGAGGCTTCTTCGATACGCATTTTTGGCATACCGGATTCGACGGCGGCTGTCATACCGCCCAACTCTTCGACTTCGTCGATAAGCTTTTGCGCTTCCGTAACGAGCTCCGCTGTCAGAGACTCGACGTAATAGGAACCCGCCAGCGGATCAACCACATCAGTAATGCCGGTTTCTTCCTGCAGTACGAGCTGCGTATTACGTGCCAGGCCAGCGGCGAAATCCGATGGCAGCGCCAGCGCTTCGTCGAATGAATTGGTGTGCAGTGATTGGGTGCCGCCGAGTACAGCTGCCATCGCTTCAACAGTGACCCGCATAATGTTGTTGTGCGGGCTGTCTGCCGTAAGGCTCACGCCCGACGTCTGGCAGTGTGTTCGCAACATCAGTGAACGCTCGTTCTTGGGCGAAAACTTTTCGGCCATAAGGCGCGACCACAAAAGACGCGCTGCACGAAGCTTCGCGACTTCCATGAAGAAGTTCATGCCGATACCGAAGAAGAATGACAATCGCGGTGCAAATGCATCGACGTCGAGACCGCTATCGATAGCAGCGCGAACATACTCAATGCCGTCGGCTATCGTGTAAGCAAGTTCCTGTGAACAGGTCGCACCGGCTTCCTGCATGTGATAACCCGAAATCGAAATTGAGTTATAGCGTGGCATGTTGCCGGCCGTGAAGGCGATGATGTCCGAGACGATGCGCATCGACGGAGCTGGTGGGTAGATATAGGTGTTGCGAACCATAAACTCTTTGAGAATGTCGTTCTGCAGCGTCCCGGCCAACTGCTCGGGTGCGACACCCTGCTCTTCGGCGGCAACGATGTACATAGCCATGATGGGCAGTGCCGCGCCGTTCATCGTCATGGAGACAGTCATCTTGTCGAGCGGTATGCCGTCAAAGAGGATCTTCATGTCCTCAACGGAATCTATCGCGACACCGGCTTTACCTACATCGCCAACGACACGTGGGTGGTCTGAGTCGTAACCGCGGTGTGTGGCGAGGTCGAATGCGACCGATAGACCGGTTTGTCCGCCCGCGAGATTCTTGCGGTAGAAAGCGTTGGATTCCTCGGCTGTCGAGAAGCCGGCGTATTGGCGCACGGTCCAGGGCCGTTTGGCGTACATCGTCGCGCGCGGGCCACGCACGAAGGGTGCGAAGCCGGGCATCGAGTCCAGATGGTCGAGGCCGTCGAGGTCAGCGGCCGTATATAAGGGCTTTACGGCGATACCTTCAGGAGTGTCGACGGTCAGATCGTCGAGGGGCTGGTCGCGCATTTCTTTTGCGGCCAGTTCCTGCCAATCCTCGCGAGACTTATGGGGGAAATCCGTCATTCAGTCTTCTCGTGTTTCCTTCAGGCCAGTCGAGCATAGTACTGTCGCCGCAAACTCGAAGAAATACAACAAGATAGGTAGGCCTATAAGGTCGGCTTGCAGCCTGTAATCCCGCCATCGACCGGTATCACTACCCCCGTGACGTAACTGGCGGCCTTTGATGCCAGATAAATCGCGGTTCCTGCCATATCGCCAGGCTCCCCGATGCGTTTCAAAGGCACGCCTTGCCGAATCTGCTCTCCGACTGTATCCAGCGCTTGCTTCAGCATTTTGCTCGGAAACGGACCGGGGGCGATGGCATTTGATGTGATGTTGCGCCCTGCCAGATGCAATGCGAGGGTTCGGGCCAGGTGGTGCACGGCCGCCTTGCTGGGACCGTAGGAAAAAGTCGGCATCGAGTTGACGTTTAGCCCGTCGACGGAACCGATCATGATGATCCGCGAGGGATCGGCCGCGCTTGCGCCTTTCTCCAGGAGCGGCAACAAAGCCTGCGTCAGAAAGAATGGTCCTTTGACGTTTATGTCCATGATCTTGTCCCATGCAGCCTCCGGAAAGTCCTCCATAGGAGCACCCCAGGTCGCACCGGCGTTATTCACGAGAATATCGAGCTGGTCTTCGCGAGACTTGAGCTCGCCTGCCAGCGTCTCGATCCCGGCCGCCGTCGACAGATCGGCTGGAATCGAAATGCATTCGCCTTGCTCTGACAGGCGCGCCGCAGTCGAGTCACAGGCCTCAGCTTTGCGCGCCGAGATGTAGGTTCTTACACCGTTTGCTACGTAGCCCTCGGCGATCATCGCGCCAATGCCCCGTGAACCACCCGTTACCAGGGCAACTTTGCCGCTTACATCAAATAAATTTTTCATGTGCGAAGTTTAGCAAAGGAATGTATTGAGCGGTGTCACCGAGTAGAATGCCTCGATTACAAAAAATCTGAATGAAGGGGTCCATATGAATCGTCTGACTCTCGCTGCCGTGCTTTTAGCACTAGCTGTCACGCCTGTATTCGCCGCTGACGAGGAACCCTCTGAACCTGGATTCAACGAGGCCACCTTCAAGGGCCTTGAATTTCGCAGCATCGGACCGGCATTCATGTCTGGTCGCATCGCAGATATCGCCATCCACCCGGAACGACAAAGCACCTGGTACGTCGCTGTGGGCAGTGGCGGCGTCTGGAAAACAGAAAACCGCGGTACAACCTGGGAGGCGATCTTCGAAAACGAGGACTCCTACTCGATTGGCTGCATCACGATAGACCCTAACAACCCGAGCACGATCTGGGTGGGGTCAGGCGAAAATGTTTCGGGCCGACATGTCGGTTACGGATCGGGAGTTTTCCGCAGCCGTGACGGCGGACAGAACTGGGAGAAGATGGGGCTTGAGAGTTCCGAGCACATCGGCATGATTCGAGTGGACCCGCGCGACTCGGACACGATCTTTGTGGCCTCACAGGGACCACTCTGGTCCGGTGGCGGTGAACGCGGCCTGTATAAGTCTACCGACGGCGGCGAAAACTGGAGCAAGGTACTGGGCGATGGCCTTGGCAATACGGTGGCGGATGACCAGTACACGGGCGTCTCTGAAGTGCACATGGACCCGCGCAACCCGGACGTAATGTATGCGGTTAGCTGGCAACGAATGCGCAGCGTTGCTGTGTTGCTCGACGGCGGACCCGGAACCGGAATTCACAAGTCGACTGACGGCGGAGAAACCTGGCGCGAACTGACAGAAGGACTACCGGAAGAGAGCCGTGGCAAAACCGGTATTGCGATTTCGCCGCAGAACCCCGACGTGCTCTACGCGACGATGGAGGTTGCGAATCGCGAAGGTGGCTTCTGGCGCTCAGCCGATGGTGGCGAGTCATGGGAGAAGAAGAACGAGTACGTCTCGGGTGGTACGGGACCGCATTACTACAATGAGCTCTTCGCGAGTCCGCATGCGATTGACCGCGTGTACCAGATGGACGTCCGCCTGCACGTTACGCACGACGGCGGCGAGAATTTCGTGATGATGGACCACGAAAGCAAGCACGTTGACCACCATGCAATGGCGTTTGATCCAGACGATAGCGATTACTTGCTCGTTGGCAACGATGGCGGGGTTTATGAGTCTTACGATCTCGGCAAAACGTGGCGCTTTGTTAACAACTTGCCGATTTCACAGTTCTATAAAGTGGCCGTCGATTACGCGGAGCCGTTCTACAACGTGTACGGCGGTACGCAGGACAACAATAGTCAGGGCGGTCCATCACGAACGATGGATATCTCGGGCATTCACAACTCCGACTGGTTCGTGACCTTGTTTGCTGACGGCCATCAGTCGGCCGTTGATCCGAATAATCCGGACATCGTTTATGCGGAATGGCAACAGGGCAACCTGACGCGTGTCGACCGCAAGACCGGCGAGGTAACCTACATCCGACCGCAGGCGGCTGAAGGCGATCCACCCGAGCGCTACAACTGGGACTCGCCAATCCTGATCAGCCCACATGATTCCAAGACGCTGTATTTCGGCACGCAACGCGTCTGGAAGAGCGATGACTACGGCGACACCTGGAAAACGATTAGCGGCGATGTCACACGCGATGAAACGCGAACAGACTTGCCGATTATGGGGCGCACGTGGAGCTTTGACTCCGCCTGGGACCTGTACGCGATGTCGATGTACAACACGGTAACGTCCTTGTCGGAATCCGCCCTTGTTGAGGGACTGGTTTACGTCGGTACTGATGACGGCATTATTCAGGTGACCGAAGACGGTGGGCAAACCTGGCGCAAGATCGATAAGTTGCCGGGCGCTCCTGATCGCTTTTTCGTGAATGACATCAAGGCCGACCTACACGATGCCAATGTTGTGTATGTGGTTGTTGATGATCACAAGAACGGTGACTACGCGCCGTATATCCTGAAGAGTGAAAATCGCGGCCGCTCGTGGAAAAGTATTGCGAGCAATATGCCGGAGCGTCATGTGTTGTGGCGTGTCGTGCAGGATCACGTGAAGCCGGGATTGATGTTCCTGGGTACGGAGTTCGGCGTGTTCTTCACGGTGAACGGCGGCGGCGAGTGGACCAAACTCAAAGGCGGTAGTCCAAACATTCCGTTCCGCGATCTGGTGATTCAAACCCGCGAGAACGATCTGGTCGGCGCTACGTTTGGGCGCAGCTTCTATGTGCTTGATGATTATTCGGCGCTGCGAGATGTAACGGCGGATAGCTTGAAAAACGATGTGTCGTTATTCCCAGTGCGAGAGACTCGCTGGTATGTGCCGAAACAGGAGTTTGGTTGCGGCAAGCCACTCTGTACGAGCAGCCAGGGCGATGCCTACTTTGTCGCACCGAACCCGGATTTCGGCGCAAACTTCACTTACTACCTGCCCGAGGCTTTGCAGACCACGCAGGCGACACGCCGCGACGCAGAGAAGAAGCTTGAGGCTGACAACAAGAACGTCAAGTTTGGCAGCTTTGATTCCATCATCGATGAGCAGCGCGAAGACGATCCTGCGATTGTTCTGACAGTGCGAAACAGCGCCGGCGAAGTCGTGCGACACGTTGAGGGACCGGCGGAAGCGGGTTTCAATCGCATCGCATGGAATCTGCGATACCCGGCATTGGATGCATGGGTGCCTGCGATCGAAGGCGAGGAGGAGCCGGAGGAAGGCGCAGGCGTGCTAGTGGCACCCGGGACGTTCTCGGTATCGATGCAGCAACGCGTCGATGGCGTGCTGACGGATCTTGGCCAGTCGCAGACATTCGAGGTGGTTTCGATTCGCGAACCCACCCTGCCCGGCAGCACGCAGGAGCAGCGCGTGGTGTTTGAGGGTCAGGTGGATGAATTGATTCGCGCCAGCGACGGTACGGTAAATACGATCGATGGTGTTTCGGGTGAGCTGGATGCGATCAAGGCTGTGCTGGCCCGCTCGACGGCCGATCCGTCGTTGTATGAGATTGCGGATTCGCTACAGGAGCGTCTGTTGGATCAACGCGATCGACTGGACCAGAACACCACTCGCGAGATATTCAAGGACTGGACGGGCGTATCACTGCTGGAACGACTGTGGCATGCGCGCTTCGATGCATCGTCGGGTGCCTATGGACCGACGCCAGCGCAGCGGGAATCGTATGGGATTGGCAAGCGGCTGTATGACGACGTTGTGCGGGAGCTGACGAGCCTGGTGGATGTTGAATATGCGGGCCTGAAAGAGGCTCTGGATAAGGCTGGCGTGCCCTGGACACCGGGGCGTGGGATTCAGTAGCGATGGCGTGAGGCATGTCTCGGATTATACTTAATGCTATTGACAATCATTCGCATTTGCGCTTGAATTGTCCCATGTACGTATGTATCTGCAATGCGATTACCGACAAACAGATCCGCAAGGCTGCGGAGGCTGGTGCTGAAAACCTGTGGGATCTCCGGCGCGAGCTGGGTGTGGCCTCGGGCTGCGGCTCCTGCAAGGAAATGGCGTCGGAGATACTGAGGGAATCTCGTTGCGAGAAGGCCCGATTTGAGCCGGTCCGGTATCAACCGAACGTCGCCTGAGTTACTGTCAAATTTGATGATGAAAAAGCCCCGCATCGCGGGGCTTTTTCTTTACAATTGTCTGCTACACCAAATCTACCCTACTCTGGAGTAAGCCATGAAAGGTGACGCCACCGTCATCGAGCACCTGAATAAAGTGCTCAAGAATGAACTGACCGCAATTAACCAGTACTTCCTGCATTCACGAATGCTCAGAGACTGGGGGCTTACCAAACTCGGTGACTATGAACATGGCGAGTCGATAGACGAGATGAAGCATGCGGACTCGCTTATTGAGCGTATCTTGTTTCTGGAAGGGCTGCCGAATTTGCAGAAACTGGGGAAGCTACGCATTGGTGAAGACGTGCCCGAGATTTTGCAGTGCGATCTCGATATGGAGCTGGATGCGATACCGGACCTTAGAGCCGGGATTGCTTACTGCGAGGTTCACAAGGACTATGTCACGCGTGACCTGTTTGATGCGATTCTGGTATCAGAGGAAGAGCACGTGGATTGGTTGGAGACGCAGTTGGGATTGATCGAGAAGGTGGGAGTTCAGAATTATCAGCAGTCGCAAACCTGAGCCAACAGGACTCGAATTCCACAAAAAAAGCCACTTCACTATGAAGTGGCTTTTTTGTTTGTCATTTGGGTACGGCTATTTCTTAACGCCAAACTTCTTTGCAAGTCCGATTGCAACCAGCCCTGCGCCCAACAGACCAAGTGTACCTGGCTCGGGAACACTAACCACGTCGTCAGAATCTCCATCGCCACCATCGCCATGCGTACACCAACGATGGTCGCCCCTACGATGACGGCGAATTCTCTTTCGCTGCAGCCGCTTGCTGCGGCGGCGACTCTTCCATCCCTGGCTTTCGGGTTCGCCCCGGTCGGCCAAGGCCTGCGGTGCTGTCGCCATCACCACTGTGCCTGCAACTAATGCACCCAGTAGTCTGATTCTGTCTCTTTCAACTGCCATGTTCCCTACTCGCTCAACAATTTAGATTCACTCAATAAGATAAAATGCAATTGTTATGCCAGCATTATTTTTAATATACTTTTCCGATAGTTATGTGATTTTCGACTTGATGCCTACCCTACGACTGTAAGATATTCCGTCACCCAATTATTTCAATAGCGAACCGTCTCAAGACGTCCGCGAGCCAGCGTCGCAGCTCTATCATCGTCGTGGTCGATCAACTCTGTAAGCAGCTGGCTTGCCTCGGTTTTTTCACCCTTTCTTAGCAATGCGTCTGCTAATCGATACGCAAGCATGCCATTTCCGGGTTCGAGATAACGCGCTTTCCGGTAATTCTCTATCCCAGCATCAAGCTCCTCATTAGACACCAGTATCGAACCGTAAGTATCTAATACATAAGCATTCTCGCCTTCGATCTCGCTGGCAGTTCTTGCATGATCCAACGCTCGGCTATCGCCCATACTTTGGTAAGCACGCGCGAGGTTGCTGTGAATCTTCGACGTCGCCTGCCCTTCCTTCAGCAAGACTTCATACTGTCCGGCCGCCTCCTCGAATTCGCCCCGAACGAGCAAGGACCAAGCAAACCAAAGACGCATCTCGTGATCCGACGAACGGTTATTCAACCAATTCCGAACATGGCTATCGGCAGCGAACACTTGATCGTGTTCTGATTGAAGTGTGTCAAGAAGTAGTCCGCGAGCGAGGGCATCAAATGGAAGCTTTTCGAACACCTTAATGCCTGATCGCGGATCTCCTTTCGCCAGATAGACAAGTGCCTGACTCCTTAAAAGCAATGAATTCTGTGGCTCGAACTCCAGAGCCGCTCGAAACGAACTCATCGCCGCTGAGAAATCGCCCTCGTGCAAATCTGATAGGCCAAGCAAGCATAGGCCCGCTACGTTATCCGTCTTCGATCCGACCAGGTCTTCAGCGAAATCGCGCACCGCTTGAGAATCAGCATCGATAACGAAGTCCCTTATCTCGAGAGCCGATTTGTTCTCAGTAGCCAGGAATTCAACCAGTCCGAATAATGCAAGCGCCTGACTATTATTTATACCGGACCGCACATCCTTCGCCAGTGTGTCTAACGCATAATCAACCCGGCCCTGGGCGACATATACGAGGGCAAGTGTGCTTTTGGCGTGTGAATTGTTCGGATCTTCATCGATGGCATCCTTCAGATGGCTCTCTGCCTGGTAAATGTGGCCCAAACGAAAATGCGCTTCGCCCAGCACCAGGCTAGTCTCAGTCCGATCTGGATACTCTGTAAGGTAGATTTGGGAAAATTGTACAGCGTCGGAATAATTGCCGTCGAGCAAAGCAATTTGTCCTTCAATAAACTTTGGGAACTTATCTCCAGCGGGCCAGATCGCTGTAAGTTCATTGAGTGTTTTTCTGGCGCCTTCCAGGTCTTCGTGGCGAACCTGGCTAGCCGCCATATCGGCCAGAAAATACCCTATATCACGATCTTCTAAATCCAGAGTCGCAAGTGCGTGTTGATATACGTCAACCGCTCCGGACGTATCGCCTTGGTCCGACAGTATCTCTGCGAGCATCCATCGAGACTGCAAACTGCTCGAATCCATCCGAAGAGCACGTTCTGCGAAGTCTCTAGCGTCCAGGAAATTGCCATTTTCCCAAAAAACCTCAGCTGCCCGGAGCAAAGAAACGTTGCTGTTTTCCTCGAGCTTTCGTGCTTCGGAGTAACACTTGAGCGCCTCAACGAATGATTCGGACGCAACAAGAACGTCGCCTTGCAACAACCATAGTGTGATCTTTTCCTCCCGCGTCGTACCCTGTGCCGGGTCCGCTATCTCCAGCGCTCGCTCGAACTGTCTTGACTGGAGAAGCGCTTCGGCGAACGGTATACGGAATTCTCCGAGCTCTCGTCCGTCATCCAGAGCTTGCTCGAAGTACGCGACCGCACTCTCGAAATTCCCGTACCCCTCGTACGCGATCCCGAGCAGCATCAGAATTTCAGAATTTTCCGCCGATTTTTCTTCGAGCAGCCGCAAGTCGAATATCGCGGATCGAAAGTCCTTTGCAGAAATCGAGTTCCTGGCTTTCTCAACACGTGCAGAATCGTCCAAACGCTCAACACAGGAGATAACCCCAAGCAAGAGAAACAGCAGACAAAACACTTGCGCCCGATTTCGTTTACACATTGATTACAATGACTCACTATTGACTGACATTGTGTCATCTCCTCTATTCTATTGTAATGTACAAATGAAAGAGTATTAGTTTGAGACATAACGATAAAATCATCACTAATCAGTGGACGGACTGTGCCTACGGCGAAAACGTCCGGGTCTCGGCAATTCTCACGCGGTCATCCTCCATCGAAGGTATTGAGATTAATCGATTCTCCAGCGAATCCGGTGGCAAGCTCCGCCTCGCAAGTCGCAACGGCCACATATTTTCCTTACTGGCCGGCACCGCCTCTCTAACCACGAAGCTTCAATCCCGCGCACTAAAAATAACCGCAGGCGCGCACGTATACATTCCGCCCGGATTCGAGGCGAGCATTGAATTCTCGACAGCGGCAACCGCAATACATGCCGCAGCAGATTCTGAGAACTCTCGGGGCGAGGAATTACTTATTCATCATGAAAAGTTCCTCCGCCCAGCAAGGTTTGTCCTGACGCCACAATATCTAAGTAGGCGGGCATTCTTACACCGCGATTCAACTCTATTGTCAAAATCGGGCGACCCGATCGCATGGTTTCACACAACTATGTTCGATACACGAGGCTTACCTGAAAACTCGGAGGGTCTCGAAGTATTCAAGATGTCATACGATCACCAAAGCGAAATAAATGTAGTCTATGATGTCCAAGGTGCCGCAAAAGTGAGATTCGCACACCATCCTTACACATCTTCGAAACAACAAACTTGGTCTGAGTGGTCGCTAATCGACAACGAAACGACGTATTACCTAAATGAAAGTTCGAATGGTGAAAGCATTGAACGGATCTTCGACAGCGATGGCGGGCAGGAAAGATGTTTCCGGAATCGACATGAGGTTTTCATCGAACCTGCTGCACATGTTTCTTTATGCTGTCTGTTCGACCCAGGGCCAACAGGGCACGAGAGTCACCAGCCCGGCGAGTACAGCTCGTATGGACCGGTCTCTGAAACCCTGCAATCGGAACAATACATACAATTCTTGAAAGACACTTCGGCACTCGACAATATGATTCGCAGCCTATCGATGCAGAGCGCGCAAGACGACCGTTCGCCACTAGACAATTCGCCACACTGGCCAGCATATGAAGCCGCAATGGAAAAAGCGATACAAACTGAGGCAGACATGATAAGCGGCGCCGGCGCCGGAAGAAAAACGATAGTCGAACCGTGGCGGCTGCGGGGATAGGAAGTCAAACAGCAAACGGGCACGAAATAATTCTGCACACTCGAGGGTCTATGTAAATCGCATCTAGCATAGAAAAGAGTGAAGTAAATCAGATGAGATTTAGAGGCAGTAACTTTGCCAAAGACGTTGCTCGATTCGGTTCTCTGAATGCACTTCGTAGTCGCGCCATGATCCGGTTGAGGCGGTACTTCGGAATGAGCATTTTAGTGATTCGGAGCGCGCAACTGAATGCGCCAGCGGTCCCCACTCCTACGTCACTCGGGCATCTGAAAATAAGAGGCCTGAATGAAAAAGACCTGGAAATCGCAGCAGCCAATCCAGAGCTACACCTCACTGCGGAATTTGCACGTGCGGCAAAGGGTAGAGGCGATCTGGCGTGCGGAGCTTTCATTGGTGACCAACTGATCGCCTACTGTTGGCGCTCTGAACGCAGTGCACCGGAGACCAACGGATTTTGGATTCGGATTAGCCCCCCACATTGTTATGCATACAAAGCACTGACACTACCCGCATTTCGCGGACATGGATTAATGGCAGCAATCACAACGCGATTGGACGCAGAATATCTTCAACGCGGATTGTCCTCGCGGGTGTCCTTTGTTAATTCCAGTAATTACGCGAGTCTCCGCGCTGGCGACAAGGCAGGCTACGAAACAATAGGTCGAATCTTGTTACTTCGTTGGAGCCAACGCTATTGCCACATACGCACAAAGGCAGTACGAAAAATTGGCTTAGATATCTATCGTCCCAGCTCGACGGATCACACATCCTAGTTACCCCGCATCGAAATTCTTCTCTTTGCATTGCGCAGGAATAATTCAATCCTTGACTTCATATTCTTTCTTGAGGCGACTACCCAATACAAAGTATCGTGTCCTGTCGCCAAGCTACTCTTGTATTGAGCCTCGCCACCCAGAAAATTGTACTTGCGATTACCTAACTTGAGATTGTGTTCAATCGCCAGATAATGGGACACAATCCCTGGCCGAAGTTTTTTCAACTTTTCATAGTTAAATCCGGACTGGTAGAACAAGACCTCGCCCTCATGGACGAAACAATATAACAATCCAACCGTATGCTCACCGGCCCGTATTTCCAATAGCTGGACCTCGCCGTCCGAAAACATCCGGCGAATTAGCTCACGATGGAAATTTACAAAATAGCCAGACGAAAACGCACCCAACTCACCACGCGTTGTCCACTCTTTTTGGTGAAGCTGCGCCAGTCGGTCCAGCATATGCAACGCTTCGTTCTCAGTTCCAGCCTCAATAACACCAATTTCGCCCAATTCATTTAGCTGTCGAAGCGACTTTCGAATTTGCGTCCTTCGATTACTCGACAAACTGCCCATATAGCTATCACCGCGAGACCGTATATCATCGAGATCTACAAAATAGCTAGGCTCTTGCTTTTCCACCCGGATCAAGAATGATTGATCGAAATATTGATCGGCAAATTTCAGATCGCGAATTCCGGGAAGACAAAACTCTTCGATTTCACTCAATAAAGGATCGATCAAAAAGTTCGACTGGCCGACAAAATCTTTGTCAACCAATATCCCGTTGTACTCAATTGTTAACGCGTCGCATATCTTGTCACCGGTAGCATTCAGGTAACCGCGATTCTTACGAAATATTCGGTGTCGAGTCGATACGCTTTCAACAATGATGCAGCAAAAGATCGGCCTACCGGAATCAGTGCCGACCAACATACTCGCATTACAATCATCAGATAAACTATTTAGCCAGGTCTCTATCCATCCCCAAGATGTGAAAAAACTGTGTTGCGCATTGGCTTGCACCTTAAGCCACGTATTGCGAGCCTCCCCAATATCATCAATAGGGTTTATACAATTAAGGCTAATATTTCGAATAGACTCTCGCAATGCTATGATTCCCTGCAAGTTTTCTTGGCAAAAGCAAATAGTAGAGCATTTACCATGGCGACATCAAAGATAACTGTTCGCGAGCTCCTTCCGTCCGATATGGATAGTTTCGCGCGCCTGTGCGAGACCCGTGATATGGACAGTGACACCGCGGTTCGGCGCGCCGCTGTTGTAGAGCACATAGCATTTCGCAACCCAGGGGCCGACGGGCGTCCCACCTATATAGTTGGTGTGCAGGACAACCGAGTAATCGCTCACCTTGGCCGCATGCCGACTCGCTTTTGTATCGATGGCGAGATCGAGACGGGATCCTACTTTCACGATCTCTATGTACATCCTGAGATTCGGAAACTGGGAGGACAAGGATTTTTCCTCTCTATGAAAATGTATCAAGCTGCGGAAGACGCCAGTCCAGGTTTTGTCGCACTCATTTGGACAAATGAAATCAATATTGCCTTGCAACAAGCGCGAAAATACGACCAGTTGTGGACAAGTCGCTACACCAAAATCCTGTCACTGGATGAAAAGCTCGGCCGAATACTCCCTAGTCAAATATCTGGTCCGGCCAAAACGATCATACGGTACCTTGTATCAGTCACGGATTATCTGAAGAACCTATTTGACCGACATAATGGGCGAGTTGACCGTCTCGACCAATTCGACGATCGATTTGATATTCTCGCGAAAGATATTGCGAATTCAACAGGAATTGCGCCAAATAAGGATAGCGCCTACCTCAACTGGAAATACGTCACGCGACCTGACCTCAACGTCGCAATTTTGGCGTCGCGAGACGATGACAGCAAGCTGACCGGATTCGCAGTCGTTATCGAACCTGATCCCATCTATCACACAAGCATTATCGCTGAGCTTGCTGTAGTCAACAATGACACGAAGATCATTAAGTGCCTGCTCGACAATGCAATAGACTACGCTCGAAGCTGCCGCGCTAACCGAATAGCGGCCGTGGCAACACAAAATGAATACTCATCAGCATTTCGCTCAAGGTTGTTTGTACCGCGCGGATCACCTGAACCGCTGTTTGTTGCTCTCGCAGACCGGTCATCCAATACGAGCTTGATTACCAAGATTTGCAATTGGCATATGTCGCTGGGTGACTCTGAAGGACCGTTTTAGCCTCCGCTATGGATACGGAGAAATATCTGCAGCGAATCAATTTCACTGGTAAGAGGGGTGTCGATCTATCAACTTTGTGTAATCTAGCAATTGCACACCTGCATGCGGTTCCGTTCGAGAACCTCGATATTCATTTTCGCACGAAGATGCCGCTTGACCCCGAGTCGCTTTTCGACAAGATTGTCATTCGACGTCGTGGTGGCTATTGCTTCGAACTCAATGCGCTTTTTGGGACCTTGCTGCGTGAACTTGGATTCACCGTAAGTTTCATTGCCGCGAACGTATTTGGTCAAAATACGGAGGGTCGGGCATTCGATCACCTTACTCTTAGTGTAACCTTCGAGGATGGCCCTTACCTGGTTGATGTTGGATTTGGCGATGGCTTTCACGAACCGATGGTGCTACGCGCCAATGAACAAAGTGAGTTTGGGCAGCGCACTTTTCATGTAGCCAAGTGCGCCGAGATCTATCGGCTCGAATGTCGCAAAGAGGGCGAATTGGCCAAGGGATTGAGCTTTGAACTCAAGCCAAGGATCATCTGCGAATTTACGCATATGCACAAATTTCACTCATCAAACCCTGCATCGTGGTGGACGCAGGAGCTTGTTGCCTCGAAAGCGACTGTTGATGGTCGAATCGCGTTGGTCGGCCGGCGCTACACGCGAAGATCAGGCACTGAAATTGATGTGAGAGAATTGACTGACAAAGAATACATTGAGACCTTGGACAAGGAATTTGATATCCAGATTCCGTATATTCCCCGACCAAGGGCTTCATCATTTTTGATGCGCATCCGTCGACTATTTCAGATCGTGTTAAGTAAGTTTCGAAGGCTGCTGCCGAGCTAAACTTACTGGCAACGGGCATCACAGCTTCAACGGAGATATACCTGTGAGTACAAACGATATATTACGCGATTTCTTTCAACGGAATAGCAAGACTAATCAACTTCTAACTGACGATGAACCGTTACTTAGTAGCGGTCTTCTGGATTCACTAGCGATCGTCACGCTACTCACATTTCTGGACACGGAGTTTGGTGTGACGATCGATGATACCGACTTCGATCCCGACAATTTTGAGTCAATCAGCGCAATCGGAAAACTTGTCGACCGGATGCGTGGTTAATGGATTTTTCTATTTCAGACGAACAACAAGAATTTCGTGACTCTGTTATAGCGTTTGCGGAAAAGGCTCTAACCAGCGACGTTCGATCAAGAGAGAAAGA
Source organism: Woeseiaceae bacterium (assembly GCA_021773075.1). Classification (GTDB taxonomy): domain Bacteria; phylum Pseudomonadota; class Gammaproteobacteria; order Steroidobacterales; family Woeseiaceae; genus UBA1847. Next base: position 816,224 of record JAJFKT010000026.1, on the reverse strand, counting down.
TGGTGAGTTTTTCTGGGAGGGTTGGCGCAGCTGCGCCGAATTTGGTATCCAGGGGCTGCCAATCCCTGACAAGTACGGCGGGCTCGAGCAGGACATAACCACCTGCTTACTCGTAATGGATGCGCTTGGTTATGCTTGCCGCGATACGGGATTACTGTTCTCGCTTAATTCTCACATGTGGACTTGCGAGATCCCAATTCTGGAATTCGGGTCAGAGGAGCAAAAGGACTTCTATTTACCGAAGATGACGTCTGGCGAATTGGTCGGTGGCCACGCGATGACAGAACCCGATGCCGGATCAGACGCCTACAGCCTTAGAACTACTGCGACCAAAGACGGCGATGACTACGTCCTCAATGGGGCGAAGACCTTCATATCAAACGCGCCGATTGCAGACGTTATCCTGGTGTTCGCGACGACGAACCGAGATCGTGGTTGGGCGGGCGTAACGGGATTCCTAGTCAACAGGGATGCGCCTGGATTAGGCGTCGGCAAGCCACTCGACAAAGTCGGACTAAAGACGTCGCCAACGGGCGAACTAACGCTTGAAGATTGTCGCGTACCGAAGTCCTCGATCCTCGGCCGGCCAGGTCAAGGTTCCGCAATATTCAACGCCGAAATGGAGTGGGAGCGCAGCTGCCTTTTCGCCTGCCATGTCGGTGCAATGCGATTCCAGTTAGAAACGTGCGTTAACTACGCGCGCGACAGGAAGCAATTTGGAGAGTCGATTGTTTCTTTTCAAGCAATTTCGCATAAACTCGCTGACATGCGAGTTCGGCTGGAACTCGCAGAATTAATTCTGCACAAAGTCGCTTGGCTAAAGTCTACCGGACAACGGGCACAGCTTGAGTCTGCGATCGCAAAGCTTTTCGTCAGTGAATCTTATCTACAAAACAGCCTGGAGGCCATGCAGATACATGGAGGCTATGGCTTTATGAGCGAGTACGAGATTGATCGGGATTTGCGTGACGCATTGGGTGCTCGGATTTACTCAGGCACTTCGGAAATACAACGAAACATCATCGCTCGATTTCTGGATGTCTAATGTTGCCCACACTGCATGCATTGCTCAATCGAGCAGCGGACGAGTTCCCTGACAACGTAGCTGTCCTGGCGGATCAGGATAAGATTACCTACGAACAACTTCACAACAAAGCTTCGCAACTTGCAACAACCCTTATTGCTCACGGTGTTCGTCCGGGGGATCCTGTTGGTTTGTCACTCCCGAAATCGATTGAAGCGATAGCAGCAGCCTTCGGCATCATGATCGCTGGCGCTTGCTATGTACCGATCGATCCAAATTCGCCACTGGAACGTGCCGCCAGAATTGCGAAGAATGTGGATTTCAATGTACTGGTCACATCAAGCGACCGACTTGGCACGCTTGCGCTGGGACTTAGAGCTCACATTAACTCATTAACTGTATTCACACCGGATCAGATTCCGCGCCCGGCCAAAGACGATGCCGCAGCATTTTGCTGGTATGACAACTGCGAAAACGTGAAAAACCTACCCGATATCGGCGGCGAGGACATCGCGTATGTCCTGCACACGTCAGGTTCCACGGGATTTCCTAAAGGTGTCGCGATCACACACAATAGCGCACTGACATTCGTGAATATGGCAGCAGATTTTTTTGCGATTACAGCCCAGGATCGTTTGTGCAGTCAAGCACCCTTGCACTTCGATTTATCCGTATTCGACTTATTCGTTGCGTGCCGTCAGGGAGCCGCAATTGTACTAATCCCAGAGTTTTACTCGGCGTTTCCAAAGAAGATGGTCAGTGCGATTCATGACTACAAGATTACGATTTGGAATTCCGTAGTCTCGGCATTGACCTTGATGATGGAGCGCGGCCAGCCAGATTCAGTATCACTCGATAGTGTTCGCGTCGTCTTGTTCTCCGGCGAAGCTATGCCAGTCAAATACGCCAGGATGCTCAGGGAGAATTTCGCAAACGCGCGGCTGTTCAATGGATATGGTCAAACTGAGGCAAACACATCCACATACTATGAAATTGAACAGATTCCAGCAGATCGTAATTGGCGAATACCGATTGGGCAGGCTTTCCCGGACTATGACGTCTTCGGTATTGATGAGAATGGTTTGGAAATTGAAAGAGATGGCAATGAAGGGGAGCTTTATGTTCGCTCAAGTGCTGTGGCCAACGGATACTGGGGAAACTTGGAAGCAACGGCGCATAGATTCGTTCCGGACCCCCGGTCAAGATCAAATGATAGTATTCGCGTATTCAAGACTGGGGACAGAGCACGAAAAAACTCTGATGGCAATTTCATTTTTGTAGGTCGCTCCGATGACATGGTCAAGAGCCGCGGTTATCGAATCGAGCTGGGCGAAATAGAACAATGCCTATTGTCCTGTCCCGGCGTCGAGGCCTGCACGTGTATCGCGATTCCAGACGCCATTGTCGGCAACAGGCTGGTAGCATTCGTAAGCCCGACACTGAATGAGTCACTTTTGGCCGAGCACGTTTTGGCCCATTGCCGCCGGTATCTATCTTCTTATATGGTCCCCGAAGAAATTCTGGTACGTATCAAGTTGCCCAGGACTTCGACAGGAAAAGTCGACCGCGCCGTGTTGACGAGTGAATTAGAGCCTTAAGCCGTTTTATCCATAACCAGCATCGGAATCGATGCTGACACCTCCAACCGGTTGCTGCCGACCGAAAATGCGGTATGACTTTTTCTGCCAGCGAGACTTTCTTACGCTTCTATCAGGCTCTGTGCCAATGGAAAGCTTTTGTCGGCTAAGATTAATCGTTCGCGCAGTTTGCGTTCAAGTGCATCCGCTTCACCTTTACGACTTGATTGATCATACATGGCTGCCAAGTTCTTTTGGCACATCAGCCAAAAAATTGCAGAACCATTACGAACCGCCGCATCACGCTGTGCCATCGTATTCTCAAGTATGCCAATTGCCGCATCAATATCGCCTTCAGACTTGACGATGCCGGCCAACATATCGGTGGCCACGAAAAAATACCCTGCGTCGGAGATGTCGAGCTGTTTGGTCGCAGCTTCAAACTGTTCCTTTGCGCCCTTTTTATCGCCCGCCTGCATCGCGGCCATGGCCGAAATTACATTCATTCGCGGCATCAGCTGTTCGGGCACTGCAGCAGACGAGACCAACTCAACTGCCCTATCTCGCAAGCCGACCATCGACATCAATAGTGCCGTAGACGATTCTTTGAATGTTGAATCAGTTTCCAGTAGTTTGCGCATACTCTCTTTGTCACCATTGGCAAATGATATTGCGGCTTGTAGTTCAGTGCGCAGCTCAATGTCTAACAGCTTTTCGGAAAGTGCGATTGCATCCTCGATGCGACCCAAACTTACAGAGAATCCTACAAGTTTCGCGACGACATGCTGTCTAATATCATCGCTCGGAAGCAGCGGTAGCTCATGTACGACGCTTTGACTTCGTTCAAATGCCTCCAGAATTCGGCCATTTGCCCACAACAAGTAAATCGGATCGACGATCCCTTGCGCGATTTCTTCCGGAGTTTGTTCCGGATTTCCGCCTAGTGCGACTCGTTCAGGACTTGTGTCCGTTTTGTTGAGATTGAGTATCGACGTGAATTCGCTCGAAAACATACCGATTGCTACAAGTATTGCCAATGCCCCTGCGATCCCGAAGGCAGGCCTCCTTGCGACTCGAAAATTCCTCGCATCGATTGAAGACCCAAGCCATCCAATCGTATTTCTCACTTTCTCGGTAGTCTGCCCAAGCGTGCACCGAATCATCTGTGTGTAGCCATGCCTTCGCAAAGGCACCGCGCGAATACAGTTGACGAGGTCGGCCTTTGCGCGAACGTATTCTCCGGCATCCATCGCACAGTGGGCATTTCGAAGATATGCGATGGAAACAAGCTCTTTGTGGAGCTGTGGAAAATCTGCTGCCAATCCCACGTCGTCTTTCCATACTTTTTCGACAACGTCACGATACGATCGGGCTGCAACTTGTATACTTTGTTTTGTTAGCTGATCGGAGTGCTGGCGATAGAGGTATGCCGGGACATCCCAAAAAACTAACTCGTACTTCTTGCTGAGCTGGGAAACGAAACTCCAGTCTTCCAAATATCGCAGGGTCGGGTCGTGTCCACCGACGGTCAACATCATGCTCTTGCGAAACATCGATGCGCCATCCCACGCGACATGGCGAGCAGCAATTAGTCCAGGCACGTGACCCGAATATACGGGATGTTTTTCGAGCTCGCGCGGCACATGGATACCCAAAGCTGCACAACTTGTCGGCTTGCCAAATGCCTCCGAAATAGCCTCATGAAAGTCTCTTCGAAATAGGCCCAATTGCCGTTCGCGCAAGGTGCTTGGGAATGTGACTACATCGCCGTCGAAAGTAGCGAGGTCACTAAATACCATCGCAGCATCTGGAAAAGACCTCAGTAACGCTGCATGCGAAGACAATCGGAAACCATGCTGGATATCGTCAGAATCACAGAATGCAATAAACTCGGCCTGAGCGGCGTCTACCCCTGTATCGCGTGCTACGCCTGGCCCGCGATTGTCCTGCCGAATGTATCGCAGCCTGCCGAGATAGGGGGCAATAATTGGGCGGATATCACCAGTTGAACCGTCATCAACCAGAATGAATTCGAAATCACCAATATCTTGATCCAATACGCTTTCTATAGCGGCGGGAAGATACTCGAAATTGCTGTACGCCGTCATGACAACGGTGACTGATGGGGTCATTGACATTGGGCTGCTAGCTCTTAATCCCTGGTTCGGATGTTTCCGTTTTCTGCCCACATGTTATCCAAAAGCGCAAAAATAAAGTGAGCAATGCCTATCATTTCCAACAGTTCTTCCACTGTATAAATTATTGCATATGTAAAATCTTCAACGCCGAATTTTGCCGCGTGCATACCACCTGCCATCTCAAGAACGATTGCGCCCGACAAGTATATGACGGCAGAAGCCAAAATACGCCACATCAGGCGACGCGGTAGTGCCCGCAAAAATCGACTGAACATTAATAACATCGCGATTCCGAGAGCGCTATAAGGAATAACCCATGCATAATAAAATATTCCAGTCAAATTCCAAATTCTGCGGAGCGGAAGGGTTAGGCGTTCATGGATCTGGGCAAACTCGTCGACTGCGAGAAACAGGAAAATTGCCGTTAAAACGAACCAGGATGCGGTATTTGACGGGCGCAAATCTCGCCGCAGGCCCGATAACAAGAGCAGACCGCTCGCAAGAAGCAACTGAAGTGAAGAGAACAGCGTCGGAATATTAGTCTCTCGATCAAAGTCGAACAGATCGATCAAGCCATAAATTGAGTCGTGCCCGAAGAAATGACTTATGAAGATGCCGGTCAGGTTGGCCAGCAACAGAATACTGATGACGAACAACAGTATGAATAGCACTTTTCGTGGCGAGAATTCAGACTTCAATACACGTAACCAAACTTGCATTCATACGATCAACACTGGCTCATTCAGTACATTCAAATATACCCCGGCAACGTGCTGAATAAACTCGGGCGTCACATTCCGCCGGTTTCCGCTGCTTCTTTTGAAGCCGGACGACCGAGAGTCCAATTTACTATACGACGAGTCCGGGCGAACCCATCGATTTGCTGAATGTACAACGCGGGGATTACGAACAGCGTGATCGCGGACACAAAAACGTCGTGTTTTTGTCAGATCAGTTCAATTTACCGACCTTCGTCTCCCACACTTCGCGTCCTTCGCGCAAAGTCTGCATCGGAATTCTGAAGCAACACATCTTACCTTGATGCAAGCGTTCGTTATTGTAGTCGTCGACCCAGGCATCCAGCTTCATGGGTCGACTTGTTGTCCTATTCCGTTTTACGCTTGTAAGCCATTGTTTTGAATGGCGTCCCCAAGGGGATTCGAACCCCTGTTGCCGCCGTGAAAGGGCAGTGTCCTAGGCCTCTAGACGATGGGGACTTAGAACTATTTCCAATGGAACCTGGTGGAGCTAGGCGGGATCGAACCGCCGACCTCTTGCATGCCATGCAAGCGCTCTCCCAGCTGAGCTATAGCCCCAAAGGAGCCGCGCACTTTACGTATGCCAAAGGAGGCTGTCAACTACTCTCCGCTCTCATTCTCACGAAGCCGAGCGCATGGTCTAAGCGCTTGATCACGCGCTCTTTTCCGACTAGCCACACGGTCGCATCGATAGGCGGCGACACCGAGCCGCCCGTTACCGCTACGCGGATCGGCTGACCCAGCTTGCCGAGCTTAATCTCGAACGACTCTGCAACTCGGTGGATAGTTTCGTCAATGGACTGTTTATCCCAGACTTCGAGGCCCATCAAGGCATTTCTGGCCGCCTCTAGCGGCTCGAGAACAACCGGGCGCAAGTTCCTCTTGGCGGCTGTCGCGTCAATCTCATCGAAATCGACATAGCAGTACAACGCACTCTTAGCCATTTCAGACAGCGTCTCGGCACGTTCCCTAAATACGTCGGCAACATCCGCGGGGTCTGGACCTTCCTCAATATTGGCACCGGCTAGCTCCAGGTAGGGTCTGAGAGCGTCGCCGAGCTTGCCAGCTGGCGAGTTGATAATATGTTGTTGATTTAGCCAGGCCAGCTTTTCGGGATTGAATGACGAGGCCGACTGATTAACATCGGCGATGTCGAAGTACTGGATCATCTCTCCAATCGAAAACACCTCTTGGTCACCGTGCGACCAGCCCAGGCGCACCAGATAATTCAGCATTGCCTCAGGCAGAAAACCTTGCTCCCGGTAGTCTCTTATGTCGACCGCGCCGTGCCGCTTCGACAATTTGGCCCCGTCAGGTCCCAAAATCATGGGCAAGTGCGCATAGACGGGTGGCGTGGCTCCCAGGGCCGAAAGCATATTCATTTGTTTGGGTGTGTTGTTCAAATGATCGTCACCACGAATCACGTGCGTGATCCCCATGTCGACGTCATCGATTATCACAGTAAAGTTATAGGTAGGAGTGCCGTCGGACCGCATAATAATAAGATCGTCAAGCTCCGTATTGCTGAAAACCACTATTCCACGTACCTGATCCTGGACCTCAATATTGCCGTCCAGTGGGTTCTTGAAACGCACAACCGGGCTCACACCCTCTCTGGGCGCTGTTCGGTCACGACAGCGGCCGTCATAACGGGTCTTCTCCCCACGTTCCATTTGCCCTGCCCTGAGTTCGTCCAGCTCCTCTTTTGTGCAGAAACATTGATAGGCTTTTCCGTCATTGAGCCACTCATCGACTACGTCTGAGTAGCGATCGAAACGCTTTGTTTGAAAGACGGGTTTCTCATCCGATTCGATGCCGAGCCAGGCCATGCCATCCAATATCGCATCGACATTTTCAGGCGTAGAACGTTCCAGATCTGTGTCCTCAATACGCAAGACGTACTCTCCACCGCAGTGCTTCGCGTACAACCAGCAGAATAAGGCGGTGCGGACACTTCCAAGGTGAAGGACCCCGGTGGGACTCGGAGCAAAACGGGTACGAACGGTCATTGAAGAACAGCCTTTGCGCAAAGCGACGGAGTTTAACAGAGGAGATAAGCGGGCAAACTAAATTCGCGCAAAATTGACTTTAGTGTGGAGAAATACCTGTCGTTATCTGGCGACAGGGCAAAAAACCACTGGTGGCCGCCACTTATCGTACTTTACTAAAGACGATCCTGACTTAATGTCTCTTGTCAGCGACATTATGGGCGCATGAAAGCGAATAAATAATTTAATAACTGCAAATAACTTCCTGTTTTATTTGCCCTTCTCCTCTTTTGGCATGCTTAGTGCTTACCATAATTTACAGGTCGACGGTACTGCAGCTAGATTCGAGACCTGGGTACTTGCCCTTTGCTTGTTGCTTGGTATATTCGAAGCAATTGAAAATGGCAAACCTGCTGAAAGGCAGGGACGCAAAACTTCCGGTCTAAGGACATTAGTCTAGGGCAGCGGGGTCGCCGAAGATGAAAGCGTTAATCTGCGCGCCAACGATCGTTGGTGTATCTAAGCATCCCCAAACTCCCAATTGGCCGAGCCTTGCGCTGCCGATAAAATCGTTATGGCGCTCAGCGTCATCTGCTAATGGCAAAGCTATTGTGAAATAGCGGCGCAAAGTTTCCGGTCTGCGGCAACCAACCCAGACGGCGGAGCCACCGGGTGATTGAATTGAAGAGAAGAACAGTTTTTGGGCTAAAGACGGTCATGATTCTGACCTGCACGATGTCGCTGCTAGGCGGATGCCTAACTGAGGAACAACCACCGTCATTCGATGTAACCGACACTACCGATACCAACGGTGGTACTACTGGCGGAGGTGGCTCTACTGGCGGAGGAGGTTCTACTGGAGGCAATAACGCCCCGACTATTCGAGGTAACCCTCAAACCGCCACCAAAATAGATGAGTCTTATTCTTTTCAGCCAGATGCTTCTGATCGAGACGGCGATGCATTGACCTTTGTCATCGAAAACCAACCCGCGTGGGCACAATTTGACAACCAAACGGGAGGTCTTTCAGGAGTCCCCGCGCCCGGCAATGAAGGCGAATACACGAATATCCGAATAACGGTCAGCGACGGATCAGACTCAACGTCTTTGAGTTTCTCGATATCGGTAACTACGATTGGCGTTGCGTCTGTCACTTTGTCCTGGGTACCACCGACTGAAAACGACAATGGTTCGGCACTAACGGACTTGGCTGGCCATACAATCTACTTCGGAGATTCGCCTGGCAACTACACTGACTCAATACGTATCGATAACCCGAGCATCGATACTTTCGTTGTCGATGATCTCTCACCGAAAACATACTATTTCGTCGCGACGTCGTTTAACTCGACCGGAACTGAAAGCTCGTATTCGAACATGGCCGCCAGAAACGCACGATAAACTAGTGCGCTTTGTCTCGTGGCTGCTTCTGGGCTAACTTGTAGTTGGCTAAGACCCTCTCCCCTACGCTCTCCCATTTGAAAGTTGACGCGTACTTGACAAGCTCCTCACGATCCCAGTCTTTGCCTAGCGCCTCTTTGAGGCCTGCTGCGATAGATTGAGGTGACCTGTCTACTAATACACCGTAAAGTGGACTCGTTATCACCTCCGGCGTACCCCAAATCTTTGTACCAACCACAGGCGTACCGCACGCAAGTGACTCCAGAATAACATTAGCCCAACCTTCCTTTGAGCTCGCAAGACAAGAGCAATCTGCAGCGCTATACCACATGTGAAGTTCATCGCTATCCTTGCGGCCGACAAACCGTACTGCATCTCCGAGATTCAGCTCACCAACAATACGGTTCAATTCAGTACTATAGTCCCCCTCTTCACCGGGGGCGCCAACAATGGCGTAGACTACGTTGTGCACACCTTGCGTTTGAAGTTCTGTCAATGCATGCAACACTACATGGTATCCCTTCCTCTCTATCAGGCTTCCGACTCCAACAATTATCTTGCTTTCGACCGGCAGACCGAGCTGCGCCCTCGCGACTTTCCGCTGCACCGGAAAGAACTCCTGCTCATCAACAGCGTTCGGAATAGTCTCACTCTTCTCTGCGGGTAGTCCGAGCTCGATCGCCGCTTTCCTCAGCGCCTCAGCCACCGCCATAACACGACTTGCGTTTCGTAGCACCCATCGAATTTGTCGCCGCCGCAATGGGTATTTGGGCAGCACGTTGATGTCGTGGCCCCGCAATGTGACGGTAACTGGTTTCTTAGTAACGCGCCCCAAGAGAAGTGCGCCGAAACCGTCAGGAAAAGCGAGATGTGCGTCGATTAGATCGAAGTCGATTTTCTTCCGGCGAACGAAAAACCAAAGCGACAAAAAAAGAAAGAAACCGTCCAGCGGCCTTAGAAAATGAGGAACAGACAGAAATTTTGGGTAGTGAACCGTGTAATTCCCAACGGTGGCGGTCGATAGGATATTTCTTCGATGCGCATAATGTCGTAACAACGTAACCCCGGGGAAGTAAGGTACCGGTGACACTATAGTCGCATCGACATGCTTCCCAGCAGCCTCAACTCGGCGCTTCACGAAAACGCCGAATGTGGGATTCGTGTTGTTCGGGTACATCGTACTTACGACCAGGACATTCATTCCGCTGCCGACCTTGCTACCTGACCCAAATAGTCCTCCGATGAACCCAAGCAATTTCTGGTGCAGTCCGATATCATCCTAGTCCTTTTTGGGCCTCGATTCAGGGCACAACATAACTCATATGTCGCTATGACTGAAGTACCTCAAAGATGACAAAACCGCATGCGTTGATTGTTTCTTATCACTTCTATCCGAGCGCCGCTGTCGGTGCAAAGCGCCCGTCGGAGCTTGCGAAATTTCTCGAGTCTAATGGCTACAAGGTTTCGGTTCTGAGAGGCTGCGAGCGCGAAGACGCCGTCGCTGATGTCTTCGACACTCCAATCGATATCTACTCAGTTAAGTTTCCACGAAAACTCGTCTCCTCATTATGGCGCAAGATAAAACCCGGCGCCTCAATACCAACGACTACAGATTCAAATGCCGACTCGAGACCCGCGGATACGAAGCACGCCGCTCGCTCCAAGAGTGAAATTTTCTGGCCGCGACGCCAACTCCGTACATGGATGTCATTTCTTCAGGGTGACAAGATCTGGCTCGTGAAAGCCATTATTGCCGTATACGGGATTCCGAAAAATACGAAGTTCGATGTCATTATTGCGACCGGCCCTCCGGTAGCAGGCTATCTGACAGGTATCGTAGCGGCCCGGCGATTCAAGGCGCCATTAATTCTGGATTTCCGAGACCCATGGTATCGACACTCAAGTCAAGAATCTCAACAATCGACTACCTTACACCCACTTGCCCGCGTTGAAGATTATCTGGGACAAATGTGCATCTCTCATTGCAGCGGTATCACCACCGCATCACCGGGTACTGCTAGCTATACCAAGAATTCATACGACCTGAGTGATCAATCCGTCGATGTCGTTCTGAATGGCTACGATCCTGACGCAATTTGCGAGAGTATGGCCCCAACCGGGCGCCTCGAACTTCTCTACGCCGGAACTTTGTACCTGAACAGGAATCCTTTTCCCTTCTTGAAGGCTATACGCGATTTCGCAGATTTGCCAAACATTGATAGAAGCAAGATCCAGTTTATTTTGGTTGGTAACTGCAACGACTGGAATGGTGTTGAATTGCTTCCCTGGCTCCAAGAACAGTGCTTGACCGATATCGTAAAGATTCGAGACGCAGTCGGCCATTCGGAGCTCGGCGGTCTTATTTCATCAAGCAACGTACTAGTCAATTTCGCCCAAGGGCAGGCATTGCAGATCCCAGCCAAATCTTACGAGTATTTGGTTGCCGGGAGAGACTTGATCTTGATCGCAGAAGAAGACAGTGATGTTGCGAGGCTCTATAGCAACGCCGGGGTAGGCCTCGTTATCCCCCCTGAAGACCAAGAGAAGGCGCTCAATGCATTGGGCATCCTATACGATGCGTACGTAACCGAAGAATCTGGCTTCCAGGCAAGCGGTAGATCTACGGAAATATTCAGTCGCGGATATCAGCTGCACATTTTCAAGCAACTGCTGGACAACTTTCCAGGCAACTCGACGGGCGATTCTACCGCCAAACGTGGGTAGCTCGATTTCGCAAGAACTCGACTAAGCCCAATGCAGCGAACCAATTCAGAAGAAGAAACGCCCGCGCTACTGTCACAACACGAAATCGATCGGCGCGCGGCCACACAAGTCCAATAAATGCCGATGCGTAGCCCACCGCTTGCGCAACCAAGAACCAAAAATATAAGGGCGAGTAGGAAATGATCAGAATATTGGTAAGAAGCAGTCCTGCCAAACAGAATGGTGCGAATAATCTTAAGATTTTGTGAGAAACAAACTGAAGCAAAATCGGATTCTTGCGAGGGTGCAAGAATGATCGGTGTGATGCCAATAGCTGGTAATTCCCCGCCGCGGTGCGTATTTTTCGAGCCTGCTCCTGACCCCGACTTTGAGACGGGGTATCGTAGGCGAACGCGTGCTCATCGAGCACCGCCCGATAGCCATCAACCACGGCGTTCATTGGAATGACAACGTCGTCGAGTATCGTATCGTTTGGAATTTTTCGGAAACACCTGCGACGCAGAGCATATAGCGCGCCCGTCACACCGACTGTTGAATGAACACAACTCTCCTGTCGACGTATAAATAATTCGTATCGCCAATAGGCGTCCACTCCGCGTCCGAATCCAGTGGTCCCGTCTGTTTTGAATTCTAGAGTACCACTTGCGGCACCAATCGTCGGATCTGAGAAGTTTCGAACCAAACTTCGAACAGCGTCTTTATCCAGCCGTTGACGAACGTCGGTTAGGACAATTATCTCTTCACTGCAGGACTCGATCGCGTCGTTGAGACAGGCGGCCTTACCGCGTCGCTGATCAAAAGCAAGCAACTGCACACCGAGATTTACATAGGTCGTAACAATCTCGTTTGTGTCATCGTTGGAGCCGTCTGAAGCGACCAAGACGCGAATTCTTTCCTTCGGGTAGTCTTGCGCCAGACAAGTCTCCAGCTTCCCCTCGATATTCTGCATTTCATTATGCGCGACGATAACAATAGCTACGTCAGGCTCAAAATCTGCACGACGGACTAGTCTCGGCCTGAATTTTGCAACAATCCAGATAATGAGCGGATAGCCTATGAAGGTGTATACAACCATGCCGAGTGACACGGCAAAAGCTGTCTCGATCAGTACCAACTATCTTCCCCTTGGGTTTCGAAATGCGCTATCAGAATTCGACTGAAATAGACGGTAATCGGAGAGGCATACTTCTTGTGGATTTGAGACGAAATCCTCTCTTCAGCAACCGGGTTTTTGGTATTCTAATGGAATACGGAATTACGATGGCGAATAAATTGGAGCTATTCACTCGGTGACCCCATAGATTCATTTTAAAGGCTCATCGGAACCACGGTCTTACGATTAAGGGTACTGTTTGATAATCCAAGGATACCTGGCATGGCACGGTTCTTAAAAAGGGAAAGGGTCTACTCGGTGCTGAAAATCACCGGCGCATTCCGAATGTGGCAATTCTGCTTGCGGAATCGATTGCTGGTTGTTAACTACCACCGCATACTTTCGAACCATGCCGCGAATCCGTTCGATGACGGCGTTGTATCCTGCTCCCCTGATATTTTTGAGGCACATATTCGTAGCCTTGCTAAAAGGCGAAACATCATTAGCATGGATGCTCTCATCGGCGCGCTCGATGGCAAGATTGAGTTACCTAAATGTCCGACGCTGATTACGTTTGATGATGGTTATGTTGACAACTACGTGCATGCGTTTCCAATTTTGAAGAAATACACAGCGCCCGCATGCTTCTTTCTACCAACTAATCGAATTACCACCAGACAACTTGAATGGTGGGACCATATCGCTTACATGGTAAAGAATGCAGAGCAAAGACAGTACAAATTGTGCTTTGGAGGAAACGCGTTCGTGGTCGATCTTAGGGACGAAGTCAATCAAACCAAAGTAGCAGCTGAAATAATCGCACGTGCGAAAATGACCGACCAATCAGCGGATATTTTGTTTGAAGAATTCAACGTATCTCGACCGGATCCAGCACTAGAAAGTTCACAGATCATGACTGACACGCAAATTCGCGAAATCATCGATGAACCAGGTTTCTCAATCGGTGCACACTCTGTCTCGCACAGGGTGTTGTCAACACTGACTCGCGAAGAAAACATAGACGAATTGAGGACCTCGAAGAATATCTTGGAAGATCGATTCGACGTGAAGATTGATGCTTTCGCGTACCCCGTCGGCGACGACCAGCATTACACGAGAGAATCGGTCTTGGCTGCAAAGGAAGTCGGTTACAAATGTGCATTCAATTTTCGTCTGAAGGCGAGATCCATCGACATCAACAATTGCGATAGGTTTAATCTCGATCGTGTAACACTGCCAGATGATATCGGAGGTATATTTAGCGCTCGCAGTTCAGGATTTCTCTTCTAGTCGCCAATTGGCGACACGTGCGCGAAAGGATAAAAAGTAGTTTAATAGCATATTAATTTTTTGTAAGAATGCAGCTACTTGATCTCTATTTGAAACTCGCATGTTTCAAGTGTGACCCGAGTCACAAAGTGTAATTTCAGTTTGGCGTTATGTAGGCATACAATTGCCTCTATCCGGCAATCGGATCACACTCGTTCCAAGGGTCGAAAATGCTGGAGTATCTGAGCGCTGCAGAATCGTAAGAGTTATAGAGGCCGATAGAGATGGATCGCAGAGAATTCGTTCGAATAGTGATGGCTGCAGCGGCAGCTGCGGGTAGCCAGTCGGTGTATGCGCAGTCACCGAACCCCCCTGTTTTGTTTGGCGCGACGGCAGCGTCCAAAATTTTGCCGATTGATGCAAAACGATATGACGGTGCGTCAGGTACTGCGATTTTTAATGGAGCGATCCCGCTTCAAATGGGCCAGTTAATGCCAACAGCAATTCCGAATGTCTCTATTTGGCAAGGGTCAACCGAACTCCCTATCAATGTAAACCCCCTTAATGGTGTTCATCCTGACGGCTCGTTAAAGTCTCTTCAGGTGCAGACGGAAATCTCTGCTGCAAACGAAACTGTCGTTCCCCTGATACTGAGACTGGATATCGCTCCAAGTGCAGGTACGTTTTCGCAGGAAACCATCGACTACTTGTGGTGCGAGAATCCGCGATTCCTTTATAGCCCAGACGCGGAACATTTGTGCGCATCACGTATCGCCCCGCTGCCTCTGGTACCGATGGACAGCCCGTCACTGCCTGATTCTTGGAAGACGTTCTTAACAACTACCGCCGACAACTTCCTTTCGCAAGTGAACAATGGTGGTACGGCATCCTATAACTGGGGTTATGGCTGGTGTTGCCGGTACCTGATGACCGGAGACATCCAACCTCTAAGAGATGCGCTTCTAGCAATAGTTGATAGAACGCCATCAAAGTATTCGCCGAGCCTCGCAAATTACACTGCGGCGCCCAATGGAAACTATACTGTTGATGTCGAGCCAGGGAATAACAATTATTTCAATCCCGATAATTACCCGGACACCGGGGGTGGCCTGAGCCCCGAATGGTATGACAGTTCCGCTGATTTTTTCTTAATGTACTACCTATCGGGTTGGGAGCACGCACGGAGGTGTCTCATTCTGCAGGGTGCGTGGCAGGCCGGCAATCTGCAAGATGATCACAATACGAGTATTCGTAGAGAGATCAGACAGGAGTTCATGATCCCTGCACTATCCTACATCATGCAGAACGACGTCAGAGTGCGTTCAATATCGGGCGGCTGGAATAACAATGTTATGGATCAAAGCGTTCCGTTTGCAAAGGTCGCAAATATTGAAGCAGCGGCCAATGCCATCGATGCTGGTTTCTTCAACAGTGGAGTTTGGGGGGCCAGCTCTTCTGTAGACCATGTGTGGGAGGGGGCACCATCAGTTGGCATCCAACCACTGTTTCAGTATGAGATGATGTTCCCAGCAATGATGATGTACTACTTAAATATTGAACAAGCCCCCTCTATCCCCGACGGCTTGGCTGGCGTAGCTGATTATTTGATCACGCAATGGAAAGGACCATTTGTTGATGGCTCTGGCTCATGGTATTCACAACAGGACTATCATGAAACTGATCCTAGCCTTGTCACTCAAGAAGATACAGGCGGCAAAGCATATCCCTATATGCTGTTTCCGATTCTGGCGTATGCTTACTCTCATACCGGCGATACAAACTTGAGAAACATTGTTGATCATCTGGTGAGCCAGGACGTCTCGGCTAGGGGCGCCATGGGTGGCGAAACGAAGCAGGGCAAGATTACAGGTCAAATGTACGCATATGCATATCACGCGGCCGCGTATCGAGCTGGTGTTCCTTCAACGGGATGGGACATAGCGTGAGTGCGTGCGATTCGAGAATAATGATCGGGACAACTTGAGTAACCCGGATAGTCTGAATTCCAACCTGTTTGGTGAGGCCATTTGGGTGGCGGCCCTACGTTGGGGCACGTTGATAGTAAGTTGGCCGGCAACAATCATCTTGGCGAGGCTATTGAGCCCGCAGGATTATGGCTACGTAGCGTTAGTCGCCGTCTTCGTTCGTTTCGGCGTCCTTGTGGCCGAAGGGGGCTTTGGCAATGTCGTTGTTCTTGGCGAGTTACTTCCTGAGAATGCGTATCGACGACTACACGGGTGGTCAATCACATTTTTCATAGTCTCATTCGTGCTGTTGGCCGTGGCGGCCGTTCCCATTGAGATGCTGTACGAAAGTGTGGGAGTTCGTTGGATTGTAATTGCGGTGGCCAGCGGAGCACTAATCGCAGGTATTACGGTGATTCCTGTTGCTCGTATGCGCCGCGAATTGCGACTCCGCGAGCTATCTATTTTCCATGCTGTTCTGGCGATTACGGAGTCAGTAACAGCTGTTACATGTGCGATTCTCGGATTCGGCTACTGGTCGCTCGTAGTTGGGTTCGTAGCGGGGCAAGTTGTATTTACTGGACTGGTCGTTCGTGCGTTCAGCATTCGTCCTTTGTTCCCGAGCCTCGAAGGGCTTCACAAAACCCTATCTGATGCCAGGAAGGTCTTGGTTGCTCAGGTCTCAAATTTCTTTGCGGAAAGCTCAGGTGCCTGGGTTGGAGCAATTGCGGCAGGAACAACCGCTCTGGGCGGTTACTCATTCATGTCCGGCCTGGCCAATTCGCCGCTGGAGAAAATATCGGGGATCCTGATGTATGTCGGGGGCTCTGCGATCGGGAGTATCAGAGATGACGCAGAACGTCTTACCAGAGCTCTGATTCGAATGATCCGAATCACCGCAACTGTCATGTTTCCTATTTTCGCCGGAATAATACTTGTCGCAGATGATCTGATTTTCGCATTGTTGGGAGAGAAGTGGATCGACTATGTTCCCGCATTGCAGATTTATTGCGTGTACGCCATGTTCGTCCCGCTGTTGTCAATCATTGGGACCGGGGTTATCGCAGCTGGAGGCGCGCGCGATATCGCTCATTCTGGTCTGATACGCTTATTCATTATGCCACCTGCTTTCTACATACTTGGGTCAGCGTATGGAGCGACCGGATTGGCTTTGGCTTGGATCTTACCAATACCATTCGTGTTCGCGCTACTCCAACGATCTTTATTCAATCGACTCGAAATGAGTATTACCACTACTTTGGCGGCACTCATGCGCCCATTTTTTAGTATTGCGATAATGTCGATTGTAATCGTCTTGATTTTCGGCATGAAGTTTACATCTGGATGGTCGCCATTGGCAATACTGGGATCGAAGGTAGTACTAGGTGGCCTAGTGTTCTTACCGCTCGTAGTCTTTCTTCAACGAGATGACCTGCGGTGGCTTCTAGCCTCCATGGAGTCCCGTTACCCCGGTAGGGGCCTGGTTTTTAAGCGCCTCCTACGTTTGTAGAACTTGCTTAGGATCCTCGACAAGTGTTGTAAACAATTACGTTTGTATGTTGTTATGACGTGTCGCAATAATGTTGGAAACGTAGGATCAATTGCCCGTAATCAGAAACACAACGCGAAGAGGGCAACTTCTCGGTGATCTTGATGAATGTAGTAACGAAGCTATTCAAGACCTAGTAAACAATATTATGCAAAAACCCACTCGATTGCCCGGCTATCTGTTCGTTCTGCCCTGGTCACCAGAGCATGTCGGTGGCGTAAATCAAGTCGTTATCAATCTCGCCCTGCAAATGCAAGAATCCGGGACTTTCGATCCGATCATACTAATTAACAGTTGGGACGACATCTCACCACGCTGGGGAGAATATAAAGGTCTACAAACAGTGCGGTGGCGGATTCGCGAGCGTGCAAGTATTACTGGGCTTAAGGGTTTCGCAATGTACTGGTTCTGGGAGCGTCGATTCCGGCGCTCGTTCAAGCGATTCTGCGTAGATAACGCCATCACTACGATTAATCCGCACTACATCACAGAATCAGCACATACGCTGGATAGAATCTTGGATAGTCAAGAAAGACCACTCTTATTGTTATCACTTCATGGTGCTGATCTATCCGTAATTGAGGAGAGCTCCAGTAATGATAAACAAAAATGGCGGACTCTTTTCCGGCAGGCCGACGGAATAATTGTTTGTTCCGATGACCTAGGTAAAAGAGTTGTCGCGGCACTTGGGAACGATGTATCGCCATTGACAATTCACAACGGAATTGACGTTGCTCGTTTCGTTGTACAGTCGAAGACCGATCCGAGTCACGATCAACGAATCATCTTGAACGTCGCAAAATTCGAACATAAGAAGGGACAGGATGTGCTAATCCGAGCATTCAACTCAATTTCGAAAGATCATGAAGATTTGACACTAAATCTGGTCGGCGCGAAGAGTGACGCACTTCCTTCGCTGAGGCGGCTTTGTATTGAAGAAAATATGAATGATCGCGTGAACTTTTACTTGGACATTCCTCACGGGGAAATGCCAGAGTTCTTTAGGCGGGCCACAATTTTTGTACTACCGTCCAGGCAAGAACCATTTGGCATAGTGTTGTTGGAGGCTGGGTGTTTTACGCTTCCGGTAGTTGCCTCCAACGTTGGCGGAATTCCTGAGGTAATTACTGATGGCGTGAACGGGCATCTAGTCGAACCCGGTAACCCAAGGCTTTTGGCATTGCGCCTTCGTTCAATTTTGGACAATCCGGATCACGCAAGGACTCTGGGAGAAAACCTGCGTAGTCATGTTGCTATTACGTTTTCTTGGAAGAACACTCACGACAAGTACCACGAGTTGGCTACTGGAACTTCGAAAGCCGGAACAGGCTAACGAGTACGCGCTCGATTGAAAAACTTT
The DNA here is from genome assembly GCA_021773075.1 of Woeseiaceae bacterium. Taxonomy (GTDB): domain Bacteria; phylum Pseudomonadota; class Gammaproteobacteria; order Steroidobacterales; family Woeseiaceae; genus UBA1847. The sequence continues at coordinate 797,379 of JAJFKT010000026.1, read as the reverse complement.
CGCCAAATGCACCGCACGTGAATGGAGATTCACGTGCAATATCAGTACTTGACCATATCCTTAATCACTCAGTGCGATTCGACGACACGGCGTCATCGTCAATCTTTCCATGACGCAATCTGCTGACAGTCGAAATCCCAAATCGCCGTTTTCTAGTCAGCCGGGACTCCAATAAGAAACCGGCGCGTTCGATGCCCTTTATTGACGGAGTATTTGTTGGGTCAACCATTATTACGACAGACTTAAAGCCAGCATCAAGACCCAGACGAATCAGAATACTCAAGCTTTTTGGGTATATACCGAGTCCCCGATAATTTGGAAGCGTCAAACAGTCAAATATTGCTATTGATCCTGGTAGATCCAAAGACAAACTTCGATCAATTTCTATCGCCTCATCAGTCACCCAAGCGAAATTCGCGATTTCACCGTCATAGTAGAAACCGTAGCAGCGACCACCCGATTGGAGACGACTTCGAATCACCTCTGGAAACACCAACGCCTTCTCATATTGGTGACTCAACAGGTTGTCGAATTGCAATACTTTATATTCCAGGTCCGAACTCGAAACAGGGTGGGAAGTCGATCCCCGTGTTTGATATATGAGCCAGGATGAACTCGACCATAACCATTCCTTGGCTCTGAAATAGAGTTTCTTGAGTACAAGACGTACCCCCCCATTTCGCAGATTGTATTCGACATGACGCCACTTCGCTCGCATTGGACCCATTCGCTATTCTTCTCAGTACGTTTTTGACGCTTCCAGATTTCGAACCAGCGCCACGAACTCCGCACTCGGACACTCGAAAAAACATTCAGCGTACTTGGTGTTTGAAGCCGGGATAAATCGAGTACGATACATTGCCAATCCAATTGAACTGTTTACATAGTCCACGGCCGAATTCGCGATCTTGAACCTGCGCAGACTTTCCGACTTCTGATCAATCACAGCATCAATTTCCACGATGACACTGGGAACAGCAAGACTCCAGACTTCGTAGCCAAAAATACGAATGCTATTGCGGACCTGCTCCAAGGCGTCGGCGAGAATTTTGTTCGTGGCCCTGTGGTCCGGGTGTGCATCGAGAGCAAATGGCAGGAAGACCGCGTCGACTCTCTTCCTCTCTATATGATTTACTATGGCGGCCACCGCGTCGTCGTGGCTTGCTTTCAAAGACTCGTATCCTAGGAATATTGGGGGGGGCAATCCCAGACAGCTTGCTGCCTGCATCGACTCCTCGTTTCTGAGGCGCGTCATTTGCTCTCTGGATAAAGCGAGCTTGTTGTGTTCATCCGCGCCATCTTGCAAGATGATCGTTGTCACTGACGATCCGGACAATGCCTGAAGGGCCGCCGCACCGCCGCAACCAATTACCTCATCATCTTGATGGGGCGCCATCACAAGCATTGATTGACCGAAGGGAGCGCTGATCAGAATCGGTCGTACGAATGACGAAAAAGATCCCGTGGCGGACGCTAATAATGCAAGCTCATCGCTCATCGATTCAAAGGATTGCGTGAGAAACAGCCGATAACGACTCTTGTTATACATAAACTGGACACAGAATCGATAAACTGATCGAGCGATATTGCGAATTTTGTTTTTCGCCCGGCGAATACCAGATTCAAGTTGCGGAATCACTTAGCCCTTCCTAAATTCTGAACAAACGCCTTGGCTCTCAAAAGCCTGTATGCAAGTTTTCTTTTGAAGTATGGCCGACCAACAGAAAACCACCAAAAGCTCAGAGACGGCGAGCCTGGACCGATCCACAGGCTATTCACGGTGATTTTTTCATTCGCCCATGATCCCTTGTAACTTTCTTCGCCCAAGAGGAAATCTATGCCTTTCCACCCCTTGTCACAGGCCATTTTTGTCAAAAGGTAGAGATGAACTTTTCCGGGCGAATATCTGCCGAAATCAGAGCGATACGATGGGCGGTACCACTGGACCCATCCTCCGGCAAGAAACCCAAAGTGAAAGCTAACATCAACTTCGCCACACCGCACCGTAGTAAAATGGAGCCCCTTTGACCAAAACCTCTTCGCCAATGCAAGAAAATGTTTTCGGACCGACGGTGATTGGAATTGTCCTGGGAACCCACTGGCCAGCCACTTTTCGTCGTGGACATCAAAAAAGGTCATGATCGCCGACTCCGCCTCTCGGAGAGATTTCGGCTCCCACAATCGCGTGTCACCTAGTTCCTGTATCCTTCGATATCGCCTGCGCACGTCGCCACGATGATTCGCGGTCCACGCCTTCTCAACTTCATCAAAATCCCGGCCATCCAGACTTAATCTTGGTGCTATTTCGGATTCGTCGTAAACTCGCATGCCGTTCGATTCGCAGAATTCGAGAATTGCCTGGTTCGCAGGATCCTCCGACGGAATATTTGGCCAGGAAATCGTCCCGACATGTCGAAAATGCTCAAAGGCAGCACCCAGCATTTTCTGGATTATGCCTGTCTGGACCCCGCCGGTGACAATTGCAGGCTGGTAGTCTGCTGGGGCAATTGGTGCAACAACGTTCAGAAACAATCCTTTGGCATCAGTCCGATGCAATGCCATCGGCAAAACACCAACCAGCTGCGATTCTTGGTAGGCACAGAAAATGGCGATCTGACTAACTTGATTCGCATCGAGCCAAGCCAGGCACCAATTTGGAGACGAAAGCACCTCAGCCGCCGATCCTTCGATAAGTTGCTCCCAGTCTCTTGACACGTCGGAAATAGAATCCCGATTTGTCAGAATGTGAATTCGAATTCCTGGCTTTTTACTCAATATGGTTCCCCATTCATTTCACATTGATGATATGTATTTGTACCAAACATAGTTTTTCGATCGTGTTCAAATTAGGATGTTCGACGCAATTGAACTGACCTCGAAGACATCTGGCTCTCACCGATGTTCTCGCCAATCGCATTTCGCCTGGCCAAACGAATAACAACGCCGACAAATGCCCACAAAGAAAATAACATTGGCGAATAACCATGTGATAGAAAAAACCCGGCAACCACAAAACCGATTAGCGAAGCAGCCAAGGCGTGACTGTATGCGTAAACGATCTGTGCGTCTTGCGATTCATGCAAAACCGATTGACGCGAAATCGATTTCGCGACACGACGGAGACCCAGCCATGACCCAAAAAATAACGACAGATAAATCGCTCCATTTATCACACCCGTTTCCACAAACACTTGAACGAATGAATTGTGTGGAGCTTTAAACTGCCCACCCATAACTGCATCTACCCGCTGATAGCTCGCAACACCGCCTCCCCACGGATGACTTCCGAGATATTCCATTCCTCTTGACCAAATACCAAGTCGTCCCCCGCGAGCATACGTGACGTTGTAGTCCTCTGACAGCTCTGTAATTCCTAAAATCCGCTCTCGGGTATGAGACGGTGCTAATAAGAGAATCGAAGTACCCAAAATAACAATTGCGGCGAGTCTCGCAAATTTCGTACGCATTGACGCCTGCTGACGTCCAGCAACAAATCCGGGGAATAGTAAGAGGTAACAACTAACTGCGACTAATGCTAAGAAACCGCCTCGAGAACTCGTAAGAATGATCAGTAAAATCATTCCTAACGTCAGAATGCCCAGCAACATCGAATGCAACCTCGTCTTCGCCAACGCTCGCTCAGACAACGTCATCGGCAATATGACCACGAGAAACATCGCAAGATCGTTAGTATCGAAAGCCGATTGAACTCTGATCCTACCATCCCAGTCACCAAGCACGATCCCGGTGAAGGTGAATAACGCGCTGCCTATTATCATCAGTCGAAAGAAAAACTGCACGTCGCGAGGCGCGCGAATTATTTTAACAAGAGACACATACAAAATCGCGATGAGCAGCCCACTGCTAATTACAAACCTTATCGACTGGACTGGCCAAATGCTGTAAGCAACACTCAATATCGCTAGAAGCCCGAACGCCGTCACCGCTTTTGTAAGTGGCGTATCGTAGAAAGGTACAAGCAAATGTTTCGGGCCCGTGAATAGCGTTACTATTAGTATCAGTACGGTTATATCGCCCAATGGCAAGACACCGATCAATGGTATTGTTTCCGTTGCTCGGCATACGAATATGAGGAAAAATATTCCGAGGACCCATCGCGCCGGATGATTCTCCTCGGAAGGCGGTTTCTCGCCCGACGATCCCCGGCTCATCCGCGACGGATTTCGGTTTCTCAAGTCAACAGCCCTATTTATTTTGAGTCAAACATATCGGTAACACCTGGTTTCCCTATTCGCCGTCTAGACTCACAATGATGCTCTCGATCTCTGACCCTTTGCCAAGTCGTTCGATAACTTCAAATCGATCGAACGCCTTTCGATAAACTGTCGCGTGATTTGTTCCATCGGCATGTGTACGAGCCACGCACAAGAACCCGCCATCGTTTATCTGCCCTTTCAACTTTCTTACAGCGTCAGAAAGAAATTCACGATCGAAATACTCCAGATTGAGGATATTTGCTGCTCTTATCATGCTGTATCGCTTATCGAGCTCGTGAACACGAGATATGTCAAATTCAAATATCCGAAACTTGTCGGAGTCAGTTAAGCGATGCGTTACCAGTCGAACTTGTTGTTTATCTGATTTACTAAGTCCTGAGCTCTTAGCTACTCGATAAAAGAACCTAAGCAGCAGCACAGGTATTACTCTCTTTACTCGGTGATACGAATTTTCACCAAAATAGTTCCCGATAGGCGAGCCGAAGACCTCAAATTCTAGCGGAATATCAGTTGAATCACATAGCACGTGAAACCAGTTTGTAACTGTATGAATATACCCATCCAAGCAAAGGTCGAATCCATCCAGATGATATTGCAATCCAGCGTTATCGAGAGATTCCATCCATTCGACTGTCGTGATACCGGACGATATACCGATATCTAGCAATTCTCTAGAACCAGTGACTTCACTCAAAATGCGGTTACAAATTTCATTCAAATCGCTGAGGCGGTTAACGTCTGTCGTCTTTCGCGTACCATTGGCCAACTTGATTTGATTAAAAAAACGTTGTTCAGCGACGTCTTTTTGCCTCTGGCTAAGATCGGTCATGCCATGTTCTAGAAGGACTTCTCGAGCAGTTGGTTTCGTTAGTGACATACACGTTCCTAAGAATTAGTTTCTTGCCGAATTTTCGTTGATGCGTTCGTCGCTAGCTGTATCGTCCGGGCGAGCTTTTGACAGCCCGACGATTTCCATAATGAAGTCAGAATAGCGCCGACTATATTCTTCGACTGTGAACTCCCGATTCAGACGTTTTAGAGCCGAGTCACCGATAGTTTTGCGCAAGTCCGGCCGACTCATTAGAAGCTCTAGCTTGTTCGATAGTTGATCAATATCGCCGACATCAAAAAGGAGTCCATCCTCATCATCGTTTATAACTGTGGGGATACCGCCCACTCTCGATCCAATTCGCGGTTTTCCTGCTGCCATCGCTTCCAACAAAACTCTGCCCATCGCCTCGCTTCGCGACGGCAAAACAAATATATCCGCTCGCGCCATTTCGTGCGGAATATCCTCCGGCATCATCGCTTTACAGATCTCAATGCCAGGGTGGTTGTCTACTAGTAGTCGGATCTCTTCATAATCGCCAACAAAGTGACCCACGATTCGTAAGCGCCACTGCGAATACTTTTCGGGCAGCTGCTGGAATGCCATGACCAAATCCCCGAAGCCCTTGGGAAAAAAAGGGGCCCCAACAGCAAGAATTATCTTTTCGCCGTCAGATCGATAGAAACGCTCTGTGCTAACATGATCGAATAAACAGAGGATTGGAGTACTGTCATCAATGGTATTTGACAGTTGCTCATCAAAGAGCTTTTTGACGCCAGCTGCTTGCCGCGTGACCCAACGAATTATGGCCAAATTGAGTCGCCGTCTAAGCGGACCAAGTATCGGTCGGTCTACGTATAACTCCTTGTCACCGTAACACCCACTTATTTCACAAATTGTCGGCGACTTAAGCCGCCATCCTATGAAACGGCCCATGAGGCCTGTAACCAGCGGATCATAGGTAACAATGGCATCCAACCGTCCAGTAGCCGCCTGAATTTCCCGAGCGTAACTTAGAGCAACTGACAGGAATCGAAAATAGTAGATCAACTTGTGAACACCGGAAGTCTTCCGGTAATCGAAACTTCTTAGTTCCGCGCCCCCCCGACAGATTCTCATACAAAAATCTGTCGACGTAAAAAAATAGGGCCTTACATAAGCCTGAAGCGACTCCAGACGAGCATCAAATTCGTGTTCGAAATACCATCTCGGCCCCGGGAAAAGATAGAGAACCGCTGGGCGATTATCTGCTGAGAAATTACCGTTCATACTGTCGATGCTCGAACAGCCATCGCCTGCCTATAAAGTTTCGCCGTTGAACGCGCCGCGACGGGCCAGGACAACTTGTCCCCAGTAACGGTATCGACTTCAGCCCTAATCGATTCTCGTAAGCTCTCATCAGTAACCATCCTGGCGAGCACTTCAGCTAAGGCCTTCGCGTCGGCCGGTTCAACCAGCAATGCCGTTTTCTGATGATCCAATAATTCCTCAAATACACCTATACGCGACGCAATTATCGCCGGCGAATAAGGAAGTGCCTGCATCAATGCGCCACTGGCATCGATATCATGATAGGGAAATAAGGCAACATCGCAGCGAGCCAGATAAGCGATAAGCTCTTCCTCTGGAAGAAACTTAGCGTTGATGATCAGAGTGTCCTGTAGCCCTGCCGCTTCAATTTCTTGACGGAAAGTCGCTACGTCAAATGCAGCACGACCGGCAAGTACGACGCGCATACGCGTCTTAGTCTCCGATGGTATTTTCTCAAGCGCCGCCAATAATGTGTCCAATCCCTTATACGGGGCGAGCCGGCCAAACAATAGGAAATTTACTTTTCCGTCGCAGAAGCCCAGCGACTCCGATGAGTATTTCACGAGCGCCGAGTCAATTATGTCTTTATCCGGTTTTGGAAAAATCGGGTGCGGTATCAGATGAATACGATTCCTTTCAACCCCCAAATCAACTAGCGATTCAATTACGGAGTTCACATGAACAATTACGGCGTCAACCCCGCGCAATACCTTGTCCCAACCGTGGCGTTGCGCGGTGTGACTTGAGTTGCCATGAAATATCGCTGTGTCATGTACTGTAAGTATGACGGGAATGCTCTTGCGGATTTTCCGGATAACTCTGTGATCTAGCAATGGAATCGGGGTCCATTGAAAGTGGACAACGTCAAATTTCCGGCGAATTAGCTCATGTGGCAGCTTCGCCATGTTGTACGTGTGTTCAACTGCCTTGACCAAGAGACCAATGAAATTCGGCGCCCGCCCTCTGAGCCGCTCACTGAGCCTGTAGAAAAATGGCTCCGGGAGGTGCCCGTCAGTTCCAAAAGGGTCGTCAGCACGAATTGCCCTTCCGAACCATGTAACCTGCAATCCAAGATCACTCAGTGACGCGCAAAGCGCCTGGTCATATGGCGGCGTGAAATTAGACGGGTCCAATAATGCGCATCGAACCGCCGACAAATCCGTTTTCTCCGTCAGCCCCACGTCTACCTTACCAATTTCATGTTTTTGCACCACGCATTCGAATGAGTCGAGCCGGGTTTCCACCATAAATACCGTTACTCTCACAATCATTTACGATCACAGCACCGGCCGCTACGACTGCACCGTCTCCCACATTATTCAATACAACACAGCCGTTTCCGAGCCAGGCACCTTGTCCAATTGAAATGTCCACGATCTCACCACCCTGATGTCTAATCGGAACATCGAGGCGATCAAACAAGTGCATTTTCGGACTCGCAATAATTACATTGCTGCCGATGAGAACATCATTCTCGATAGTGCACGAACCAATATTGCAGAATGCCCCTATGTAAACTTCCCTGCCGATATGTGTGTCACGTTGCGCGAATATTGTTCCGAAAAGAACTGTCGGTCCCGGCCATTCACCACCTAGCGTTACCCAGTAAAATGCTCGGCGTAAGTACTCACCGGGAATTCCCGGGAATATACTCATGACGTGGCTTCCAAACTGAAAAACTTTGTCCCCTGAATCCCAGCGAGCACTTAGCAACACCGGCACAGCAATCGGGCTCACTAGCAATAAGGAAAGCAGGTTACTGAGCCTTTTGATCGCAGAACGCATATCAATCCTCTGATTTTCCCAACAAGTGGAGATATTTTTCGATCATCAGCTTATCTGAATAGTTGCGGACAACAATTTCGCGCGCGGCGATACCCATTGCCTCCCGCGTACCTGTCGATTCTGCTAAATTCGCGAGCGCCGCACCAAGTCCTTCCACGTCACCGGCCGGTGAAAGATCGGCCGACGCATTCGAAACGGTCCCGGGGATCCCGCCGACACTCGTGGCAACTGTTGGCAATCCACAACTCATGGCTTCCAGCAAAGCTAGCGGCGTTCCCTCCGTTCGAGAAGACATAAAGAAAATATCACTCTTCTTCAACCATTCGACGACATCCCTTACCTCGCCTACGAATGTGACCTGCTGGCCCAAGCCATTTTTCGCGACGAAATCTTTTGCCAAATGCTCGTCCTCACCTCCGCCGACAACACGCAAATGCAATGGTACGTCTGTGCGCCCGAGTGCTACTTGGAACGCACGCAATCCCGTCAGGATATCTTTGTCAGGGTGGAGCCTTCCAAGCCAAATGACGGACACTTCGACACCATGCCGGCTATTGTCTGCGGGCGAAAATCGGTTCGTGTCGATGCCATTTTCTATGACCGATATTGAAACATTTGATGCGCCGGCAACTTCACAAATCGCGTTCCTAACGCCATCATTAATAGCGACGATATGGCTTGCTTTGGGGGCCAATAATGCTACCACCTTGCGGTATTTCGGCTCATTAACCACCACATCTGCCGTATGCTCAGTCACAATTTGAATGGCAATTCCGGCCGTTCGCGCTGCGCGATGAACATCGGAATACACACTGAAGTGATGTGCATGAATACAATCGACTCGCTGTTCAATGAGCCACTTTCTCAGTCGACGTTTCCCGAATATACGCCCAATTCTGGTCCTCGCTTCCAGGGCAAGTGCCAAGTGCGGCACGTTCCACTCTCGCAACGTTTCCGCCAAAGGTCCCTCAGCTTTTCGGGTTGCACAACAAACAACTTTGTAATTACTGTCAATGAAGCTTCGGATCAGGTCAATTCCCAGCTTCTCGGAGCCCCCCACATTTAGAGAGTACAGGGCCACACAGATTGTACCTCGCGAATTGGCCATGCTATTCACTCAACTATCACTGATCACGCGAACGACTGTTCCCGTCGCGGTAAGCAGGAAATTTCGAATATTCGTTTCCGACTGTATGCAATCATGGCCACACAGCGACATGACCGCTACGGCACCGCCGATCGGTTTACCCGCCAGCCTGTTTATTCCGCCGTAAACTTTTGCTAGCCAGGGCTTATCGATTATCTTGTTGCCGACCGAATAAGCATGAGCGACCAAGTACCTGCTACTCATGAATCTGACCTGCTCAAGCTCAAAGCGATATGTCACGTTCCCAACATCAAAAACGAGCCTCGACCTCGCCTCGACGCGCCACTCATTGGCGTACCACTCGTTTTCGTAGCCAACTAATTCGGCACCTTGTACCTGTTTCGTATAATGGTTCAGATATAGCAGTATGCGCTGTTCATCTTGATCGTATTGATGAGTAACTTCCGACTCCGCACCAACAAAATGCGGCGCAATCGCTGCTCGACCCGATGGCAGTTTTGAGCGATGCCATCCACCGAGTGTCTCAGGTAAATCAATCAAATATGCCGGTCGCGTGTTTTCCCGTCCGAAAACTGCTTCCGCGAACAAGGCAGGAAAAACGACAAAAGAAATTAACAGCAAACTGCTCGCCATAGCGACGCGCCTCTGCCTATCTCCACTCGATCGCCCCCACCTCGACAAGCAACTTTCAAGAGCTTCAAGAAATGCGTGGCACGGCACTACGCGCTGCAAATAGGTGGCAATAAATGGTAGTGGAATTAGAAAGAGCGTGTAGACAAACCACCCGAAATAATAATGATCCACCGTAACGAGATAGTGTTGCATCTCAGTAATGTCACCAACCGTGATGATTATGAAAACTCTCACCCAGTTGGCGACCAGCGCAAGAGCCGCCGCAACACCCATGAAAATAACCCGGACCCCGATCGCTTTAATGTTTAAGTAGCTATACAAGAAGCCAATGGTCAGTGAAACGACCAGGTAGTGCACACCGGCGCAACCCGCAGCAATCTCAAAAGTTCCGGCTCGCACGAACACGAAGTCGCCGTCTATATAGGCGGACCGTCCGGTCCATCTCAACCAAACCGAGATGATGAAAACAGTCACGACCTTGAGCTGTGGAACGATGAAACCGAATATTGGAATTGAAAATCCCAACAAGCCAACAGGCGCAACGAACTCTTGCCAACGAGAAGGTCCGTATACCGACAATAGAGCACAGTAGATCAGTAACAGCAGCGATACCATTTGAACCGATTGTGTAGCCGACGCAGAACCTAGCAGCCAGGTAACGCCGGAAAACACAGCTAGCAACATTATCCACCACGGCATCCAGTGCGCGTCAGGTCGGAACCCTCTTGCCACCCGAATTACCAATAACAATGATATCGGTGCCAAGAAGAATCCATGGGAGTAGCCATCGGTTTCTTGCCACGCAGTGATCAACAATCGGATGGTGGACGAATAGGTGAAACAAACAATAGCCACAACCACAAATGCGACGAAACTGCTCCAGTTACGAGCACTAATATTCAAACCATACGCCCGCGCCTGGTCATCCACAGATTCGTCTCAACACGGGATATCGACAAGAAATCCGGCCAATGAAGGGGCTAGTTCCGCGAATAACTGAACGAGAGGTTGATGACATTTTCAACGTAAGAAAATCCAATGTCGCTACTGTCACGATCATTTCGTGCCCAATCGAGATTAATTCCAAGCGTTCGACTGAGTTGCCGCGAAAGCCCCAGTCCATAAGTCAAATCGTCATCCTCGCGCCCTGAAAGGTCGAACTCAGTTTTTCTGAAACTTCCGCCTAAGCGAAATTGCCATGCGGATCCCAGAGTTCGTGATACACCGGCTCGAATGTCCGTCCAGTTTCGATCCAGATTGCCGAGTGTAAGGAATTCGTCCTCGCTGAATGAGGCTGCCACAAAAAGGCTATTTCCACCTCGAGAAAAATCGACTCCCGCGGAAAACTGATTGTTTTCAAAAGGGTCGCTGACGCCTGGCGTTTGTTGAACATCGCCGAAGCCAGGGCCGGGCGCCTGGTTCCGACCAAAACTGTCAGCGACATCGGACAAACGCTGATCATATGCAACCCGGAATGTCGTACTGGACGAAATATCCCGAGTCCACTCCAGACCTACCAGGCTACCGTCAAAAGTAGCACCATTGTCGTGTATCTCGTTGTAGCCCAAATTCAGCGTGAGTGATCCACGAGAGACTGCGCTCTGAAAGCCGACAAATACAGTTTGTCGGTCGTAGTTACTATTCGCAATTTCGTCATCGAACTCAATTCGATCGGCCGATAAGTTGAGCGAAAGCGAGCTCCGTGAGGACAATGAACGAACCAGTGCAAGCTGACCATTCAAGGTGTCGCTATCCAAATCGCCCACCTCGAAACTATTGGCGGAATATCGCCCGGCAATCTCGACACTTGTTACGGATCCCATCCGAATACGCAGATCTGGCCCCGTAGAGAAGCGGTTAATATCCTGCCTGTTCGGTTCAGTATTGGCCTCAAATGGATTGGTCTGTACGTTTCCGAATTGCTCTTGAAATACCCAACTAAAAACGTCAGGCACAAGCTTGAGGAACAAATCAGCGTTGAGTGAGCCTACGACTTCATCATCAAAAGTATTGTCTGTATAGTTTCGGTACTCAAGGTTGGTGGCAATACCCAGCTCTAACCGCTTCGACACGTGCTGCAAGTCAAGCTCGAGGCCTACTAACGCAATCGTCTCTTCAATTTCCGCTGTTTCAGTTCGTGCAATATTGTCATTTCTCGATGCACCAAACTGGATCTCATAATCGATTTCTGCGGCAACGCAGGGAAATGAAAGCGCTGAAGCCAAGACAATTACGGTTACTTTCTTCTGTGTAGCGGTCTTCATACTCACTCACCTGTGCTTCTCGACCCGTAACCATACTGGTCCGACCCGTATTCGCCTGCCCCAAGTCGGGAAGCGGATTGGTTAAAAATCAGATTTATCGGTTTGGACTCATCGAGAAAATCGAGCGCATCCAGAACAGCCTTCTGCGGCGTGCGAGCAGCGCAAACTACCATCACGATCTGGCCCATTTGGTTCGCGAGCACGTGCGACTCACTGGTCGCCAAAATCGGGGGAGAATCGAATATGACTATCCTGTCCGAATATGCCTTCGATAGCACTCCGAGAACCTTCTCCATACGTCGACTAGCCAACAGCTCGGTCGCATGTTCATCGTGACACCCTGCGGACAAAATTCGAAGTCCCGGTATGTCGGTTCTCAAGACGACTGAGTCGACATCCCTACCCTTGTCTTTCAGCAAATCCGTTAAACCAGGCTGTTGTTCTATTCCAAATAACTGGCTTACGTGCGGCTTGGCAACGTCTGCGTCGACGAGTAGAACAGATACGTCCTTTTCGACCGCCATACTCAAAGCGAGATTTATGCAATTAAACGTCTTTCCATCGCCTGGCAACGCGCTCGTTACCATTATGAGGTTAGCCTCTTCACCCATTTCCAGCCCGCGTCCAGAAGCGTTGTTCAAAAGCGGACGTTTCAACATGCGGTATTGTTCGGCAAGATGGCGTTCCTGCTCCATAGGAGCTAAGTATCCTGCATCACGTAACATTTCCCGATTTACCATAACCAACCCGCCATCAGTCGGTTTGATTCTGATACCGGTTGCATCACGTTCATCAACAACCTGGCCTATCGATGCAGAATCGTCGGCTGGCTCTATAGCAACAACTTCGACCGGGGCCGTCTTGACTGACTGGATTTTCCGCAATGCATCCTGAATCTTGCTCATGGTCTAGGCGCCACGTCCGATTAGAGAACGAACAATGATACTTCCGGATTCCTGAAACAAAAGAACCACAACGCATAGAACACAGAGTGCCATGAAAGCAATGCCAAACGAACCAAGCTGCTGCAATCGTTTATTTCTCCGGTCCGAGGTTCGCATAACCGATACCGAACCAAGAACAGGCAATCCCGTCACCTTGCGCAGCGTAACGGTATCTTGAAATACAGGCTTCAATTGATTACCCAGAAAAGAGACGCCTCCGCCTGCGGCCAGGCCCACGAGAAGAACTCCAATGAGAAACAACGGTCGATTGGGCGCGGCCGGGTTGGCTGGCAATAACGGTGGGTCGATTATTCGAAACTGTACCTCTTCGCTTTGTTCGGCCGACTCAGACAGTTCCGCAACGTTTAGTCTCTGTAACAATGACTGGTACTGCGCCCGTTTGACATCGTAGTCACGCGTAAGTCGGGCTAAATCAGCTTCAACCTGGGGCAAAACATCGACGAGTTCGTTCAGATCCTTTACCTTTTTTTCCTGACTCGATTGCTGCTCACGAAGCGCCTCAATCTCAACGCTAACATTGGTCAGTTCGATCTGAATATTCTGAAAAACCGGGTTGTCTGAAGCAATCCCCGATCCGTAGCCCGACTGCAGAACATCCTTCTCTTTTTGTCTCTGAATTTTCAATTGTTCCAGTACGCTTAGCACCGAAATAACGTCTGGATGTCGATCCGTGTAACGAAGTCGCAGCTCCTCCAATCGACCCTCGTTCAGTGCAATCCTGTCGTCAAGTTCAGATTGCGTTCCCAATGACGTATCCAGCGTCGGTCGCTCCCCCGCTAATTGTTGTCTCAGTGCATCCTTGCGGCGGCTGGCAACTTGAATGGCAGCCTCGGTCTCCTGCAGCTCGCTCATTCTCGACTGCATTTGGGCGAAGAAGTCACCACCTTCTCCGGGCATTCGACCAACGTTACGTTTCTTGAATTCAGCCAATTCCCCCTCCGACTTCTCAAGATCACCCTGGATTTTCGCAAGCTCGTCTCTAAGGAAATCCTGAGCCTTCTTAGTCCCGAGACGATTGGCTCCCAACGAATCCTCAACGAAGATATTCAACATGGCCGTAACAACGGCTTGAGCAGAAAATGCGTTTTCATCACGGTAACGAATTACGTAAAGGTTCGGATCACGTCGTGGGTTGTTTTGGATGCTGATTCTTGCGCGCATCGAAACGATGAGCTGGTCCATTTGCTCTCGAGAGGATGCTCGTAAATGTAGGTCCGTTTCACGAGCAACCCTTTCCAGCAAAGGCCGACCCAACATCGCAGTCGTCACGAGCTCAATTCGACTCATCACGTCACTACCTACTGTCAATTTCTCCAATAACGGTCGAAGGGCCGACGTGGTGTCCACATAGACCGTAGCTTCCGATTCATAACTGTCTGGCAATCCGTAAACCACGAGCCAGCCGAACAGGCAAATGCTCCACGACACCACCATGGATATCCAGCGAAACCGCCAAGATCCTTTAAGTTCCGCAATTACCTGTCGAAGAATGTCTTCCATGTTCGATTAGTTACGGAATCCCTAGAAAAATGATTCGGGAATAATAATTACATCGCCAGGCTCAATCGCAACATTTTCTTCGATATCACCTTTGTTGAGTAAATCACCCAGTCGCACTCGGTACTGTTGGGGTGTCCCGTTGACGTTTCGCACTAATTTCGCCTTGTTGCCCGCGGCGAATTCCCCCAACCCACCGACGGCAATCATGACATCGAGAATCGTCATTCCCTCTCTGTAAGGAATAGCTTGCGGATTCTGTGCCTGACCGACAACGCGAATCATACTTCCCGGCGTACCTTGAAATCCGGAAACAATGATGTTGACGGAAGGAGACTTAATGTAAGTAGCAAGTACGCCTTCCATATCTCGAGCAAGTTGTGTTGGCGTCTTGTCGACGGCAACCATGTCCTCGACGAGCGGTGTCGAGATCATGCCGTCGGGTCGCACTTCGATCGTCGTCGATATTTCAGGATTACGCCACACGAAAACCTCCAGCGTATCGCCGGGGCCAATACGATAATTCGACTGATCAATTTCACCATCGCTTGCCGGAGCCGACGCTGAACTCGATGGCAGTGTTTGTATACCGCTACAAGCCGTCAGTGAGCCCACGATCAAGATTGCGAAAATAACTCTGAGGTTCATACGTATTTATTGTTCCTAGTCCAAGCGCCGCACAGTCGTGCAGCTAGAATTCCGGCGAAAAGCGACTCGATGGTTGCTACCCGACCAAGTAGTCTGAAAATATCCGATGTCCAGTACAGCCAGTTGATTATATGCTCTTTTCTTGAGAATCGCTGGGATCTGAGCCTACGAGAAAATGTGAACTGCGTCACACTTTTGCCCGCGAATTTTCTTGTTCGAACGCCGAATCAATCTTTATTTTGAAACCTTGGGCAATTTAATATGAAATGTCGTTCCCTTGCCAAGCGCCGTATCGATATCTATCTCTCCACCGATTGCGCTGACTGTTTCGCGCAACTGGTAAGCCCCTATCCCCATACCTCGCGTACCTTTGGTGCTGTCAAACGGCTTGAATAAGCGCTCTCGAACAAATTGCTCGTCCATGCCGGTGCCCTGATCGGCAATGGCAATTTCAGCAAACGAATCGGTCTCCGACAACGTTACATTGATAGTGCCGTCATCCTCGCTCGCATCCTGGGCGTTCCTGACCGCGTGAAAAATGGCCATCTTCATACGTTCCGGGTCCCCCTTCACCCAGATTTGCCGTTCATCAATCTGAGCACGTGGTATTGGAATTCCGTCTGCTGCTTGGGAAACTGCCTGAAGAACGATTTTCGTTAGTTCAATACGCTGCAAACTCTGTTCCGAAGATCGCTGCTGAAAGTGATCGATCACACCACGCATTCGACGAACACTGCCTCTGATCGTCTCGATCATATCGTCTACGAATTCAGCCTTGTCCTTATGTCGTTCCGAGTTGTCGACGATCAACGATTGTTGCGCAATGACATTTTTAAGGTCATGCATCAAGTAGGCGGTTAGCCGATTGAATGCCTCAAACTGTCGTGCTTCTGCCAGTTTTTCTGTCGCGAGGTCCTGGGCCAGGTAGCTGGCGATTTGCTGGCCGGCTGTTTTTAACAGGTCTCGGTCTTCAAATACGAGAGAACGAGCTTTGGCGCGATTACATAACACTATCAAGCCAAGTAATTTGCCATGATTTAGAAGCGGAATAATGAAACCTGGATTCTCAAATCCCAGCGACGAGGTATTCAATTCAAGACCGTCATAGTGGTCCGGGTTTTTCTCAAACTCGGAAATCTCGATTATCCATCCTGTCGCTCGGAGAAACTCAGTCAACGATCGATCTGCAAACTGGTAGTCTGGATCAGGCGCACAATTCCAACCGGCCGCGCAGTAAAATCGCGATGAATCGGGCAGTGCTAACCACAGTGTCCCGGACTGGACTTGCAGAATTTGGGCCAGTGCTTTTATTGCTCGTTTTCTCAGCGGCAAGCCTTCCTCAGACGCGGCAAGTGTGTCCATGAGCCGTAGCCACTCGATCCGATAATCGTACCGGTTCGCAAAAAAGTGTTTACTGATTAATGCTTGAGCGTTGCGCCGCGAACGCTCAGAGAAAAGGACCAGACTTAGACCGACTAGAGCTGTGAACGTAACGACTGTCAGCAGGTACTCGCCCCACTCGCCACCGATCGACAGAAGATATTGCCCACCAATACCTACCACTGCCAGATACAGACCGGCCAAAATCAAGGTCGCCGAATAGAACACAACGTGCCGGGAAACGAATAATCCAACTGACGATCGCGGTGAACGCTTTACCGCAACCATTATCAGCGGCACGCACAGGCTCAAAACAACACCTTTCGTGAGCCATAGCGTATCGCTAATCTCACCTTCCAGTATCGCTTGTGAGTATAGAACAAGGTCGTATGTAAAGATCGCCGCCATGGCTATGCATAGGAATTTGAGGCCCGACTTTTGTTTTTGCCGAGCATTGCGATAGATTTGCTCAACTGCGACCAGACCCACGAGTGAAGTCAATATGGATCCAAGAACAAGAACGTCACCTACGCCAAAGTACAATCCATACGTCGTAACGATTTCGCTTCCGCCAGATGTACCGAGCAAAATAAGCAACGAGATCAGGCTTATCCCGCCATACCGCACTATCCAACGCTTTCCTGACCCTATGCCACCTACAAACAACGCAGACAAAAACAGAATCCACGCTCCATCGTGCATCATCTCGAGCAGGAGCAAACGCGAAGGTGTCAGCCCGTTAATAGCGACCAACCAACAAAGCGACACTCCCCATACACTCGTAATGAACGCGGCGGCCGCCAGCCTTACCCCCCCTGCTCGGTCTCTATAAAGGGCGAGCAATATGATCGTCAGTAACAGGTAAGTGACTGCAGCGAATCCATAGCCGAAGTACTCAAGTCTCACATCGCTAGGCACCATAAATCGTCCAGGCTACCGCGAGCCTTTACCCCAAAGTACAACCTCCACGGTTTGCAAGATGATTATCAGATCCAGCAAGATGCTTTGGTTCTTGATGTAGTAGAGGTCATACTGCAGTTTCTGAATTGTATCTTCCTCTGACGAACCATAGGTGTAACGCAACTGTGCCCAGCCCGTGACGCCCGGTTTTACTGAATGACGCTCCGAGTAATAGGGTATTTTTTCTTGCAAACTCGATACGAACTCCGGTCGTTCAGGCCGAGGGCCAACAAGACTCATCTCGCCTTTCAGCACGTTGATGATCTGCGGCAACTCATCCAAGCGGCATTTTCGAATAAAGCTACCCGTTCGTGTCGTACGCGGATCGTTCTCAGCTGCCCAAATAGCCTCACCGTCTGCTTCCGCGTCGACTCGCATGCTTCGGAATTTGAGAACCTTAAAAACATCACCGTTCAGACCTACTCTCTCTTGCCGATACAAAACAGGCGCAGAGATGCCTTCCTCGAACTTGATCGCCAACGAAACCAATACCATCAGCGGCCATCCAATGACTATCCCAATCAGAGATACGACAATGTCTACGAATCTCTTCATTGCGAATCGCGCGCGAGAATAACGGAAGCCCGGCGAAAAAATTAGCCAGCCAGGATTAACCAAATCAACACGGATCTTTCCCGTTTCTCGCTCAAGAAATTCCACTAAATCAATGATGCTGATACCACGTAGTTTACAGTCAAGCAGCTCGCGAATCGGCAAGTTGCCGCGTCGGTCGTCCATTGCTACGACGATCTCATCCGCGCGTAATTCCTGTGCCAGCGTGAGTAGCGATACCTCTGTGGACGCTGAGTCAGATTTCACTAAATCTGAAGCGTCGCCAGGAGCTGGCACATTGCCAACGATATAAAAACCTCTGCGGTCTGCACGACGACGCATCTCAGCAATTGCGGCTGATCGACGACCAGAACCATAGACCAGTGTCCGATGACGAAAAACATTATCATCGGCGTTTCTGTGAAAAAATAATCGGATAAGCACCAGAATCGTAATAGCGGTTGCGGCAGACACTCCGCCCATCTTGATCGGCATGTAGAACACTGGGCCAACATAAAATATGGCAGACAAGATCACTGCACCACCCGCGAACGCGACGCCAACACGCGCCAGAATCTCGTGAAAAAATGCCCTTTGATGAAAATTGTACAGGCCAGTCGCGACCAAACTGGTAAACATCACTGCCGAAAACATCGCTCCTTTTGGACTCAAAGTACCCAGCTCTCCCTCGCAATTGCTAAGGCTGCCATACACAACCCACGCACTCACGTAGACTGAGAAGAAAATTGCGGCTAGCTCGATAAAGGCCAGCAGCAACAAAGGCGTTCTGACGGATCTATTTATTGACCAAGCGGGCATATTTTATTAATTTCGTAGTCTACAGAATTGGCGTGAAATGCGAAGCAAAGCAGATTGTAGTCGGCGAACGAAATGCAGAGCGTGATACTTTTCTCATCACAGCCTGAGAACTGCACCACCTTGTTGCACCAAGGGCCAATTCCGATTATAGCCCGCGATTGCTGCGAGTAAGACGACATCATGTTGCCAACGCCCTATTTTGTACGAAATATAGTTCTAGTTGTCGTCGTGGCTGCTGCGATATATGCCGCCCACAGTGCCAATTTGGCGGCCATTAGTCACCTCCCCAGGGCATTTATAGATTCGTTGCACGCACCGGGGTTCGCTTTGGTGGCTTCTGCGGCATTACTATTGCGCTACCCCAGAATCCACGCAGTTAGCGGAATCCTGACAATAAGCTTCTATGTCTTCCTCGTCGCCGTATTGGGGGAAGCCAGTCAAATATTGGGACCAAGAGACGCCGATATCAAGGACCTGTTGATGGATGTCGTCGGAATCGCGTACGCTGCGACTATCGCCGCACTCCTTCTCCGCAAGCCGAGACGACCTTTGCGATCGTCGTTCATTCCGGTTGTTTCGGTTTGTGCGATTCTCCTGACTATCGCAACATTTGGTGGCACGTTTTACTACGCTCACGCGATCTGGCGCCAGCAATCTATGTTACCTGCAATCGCCGACTTCGAGCAAAGTTGGCAAAAATTACTTTTCTCGGAGTCCGAAAGATACCGTGTCAATTTTGTGCCTGCGCCTGTTGATTGGCCTGCGTATGGACGTTCGGTCGCGAAACTCGCACTTGGTAGCAAGGGAAGAATCGGCATTGAACTTGTACCTTCTTCCGATTGGCGGGGGAGCGAAACACTGAGTTTTACTGCATCGTCAGCGGGCCGTGATCCCGTTTTAGTGTCATTTCGAGTCCATGATGCGAATCATATTTACCGGTACAACGATCGATTCAACACACAAATTGAAGTTGCGCAGCAACCACAAACCTATAGGTTTTCGATTAAAGACATCTCCAATGCACCTGACAAACGGTCTATGGACGTCTCTAGAATTGTATCGATCATTTGGTTTATCGCCGATCCTGTCGGCAACGAAGTGATATACATTGACGATGTACGGCTTAGCTCAGCTAAGGTCGAAAATAACGATGGTTCGCCACGTTCTTAACGACGGCATCGAAAATTACCCGCTCATTTTATCGGACGACTTTCGTTCGGGCACCGGGTAATATCGTCGGTAATACATATTTGATGGTAAAAAAAGATGACTGTTGTACACCTGATCTGCGCTGCGCGACCAAATTTCATGAAGGTCGCCCCTCTCTATCACGCATTAATGGCAACGGATTGGGCGAAACCGAAGATCGTACATACTGGCCAGCACTATGATCGAAATATGTCCGATGCAATCCTTGAAGACCTAGGCCTTCCGGAACCGGATTTCCATCTTGGCGTTGGTGGTGGCACGCACGCGGAACAAACCGGTGGCGTTATGATGGCCTATGAAGCCGTATGTTCAAGTCACCGTCCAGACTTGATTATCGTTGTTGGCGACGTCAATTCGACAGCCGCATGCGCAATGGTTGGCGCGAAGTTGTGGATTCCAGTGATACATCTGGAGGCCGGTCTTCGAAGCCGAGACAAACGCATGCCTGAGGAGATTAATAGGCTCGTCACGGATGCAATAGCCGATGTGTTTTGGACGCCGTCAGCCGACGCCGATGAAAATCTATTAGCAGAAGGCGTCGATTCGAAAAAGATCGACAGAATCGGAAATATCATGATTGACTCGTTTGAAATGCTTCGGGCGAAAATTGAATCCTCTGATGCTAGGGAAAATTTGGGACTGAAGACTGGGCAATATGCTTTGGTGACACTACACAGACCATCCAACGTCGATAACGAAGAGTCGCTGACACCTATTGTCGACTCATTGGTGGAAACTGCTGAGAGACTCCCTATCGTCTTCGTCGCCCACCCACGAAGCATACAGGGGCTGACCCGAGCAGGTTTAAGATCACGCTTGGAATCAACCGAACACATCATGCTTCTCGAACCACAGCCTTACATTCGATTCATGAATATCGTAACTGGCGCGCGTGTCGTGATTACCGATTCAGGGGGATTGCAGGAGGAAACAAGCTATCTCAATATCCCATGCCTCACGCTGCGGGATAACACGGAACGCCCCATCACTGTCAGCATGGGAACTAATAAGCTTGTCGACGCCCATTCACTCGATAAGTACCTCACCGCAGTCTTGGAAAACGATTGGCCGAAGGGAAAACGGATTCCCTTGTGGGACGGCAAGACTGCAGCCCGCGCCGTTGAATTTCTCACAAAACGCGTAAATGTTATGCCAAAGGTGTAGGAACGAAAATTTATTTGTCCTCACGATCTGAGAGGACGCTCTTAGTCACACTAGTTTTCGAGGATGTTTAGAATTTCTTTGGTTCGTTTTTTCAACGCAATCTGGTCGCCACGACTCTCAACATTCAAACGCACAACCGGCTCCGTATTCGACATTCGAATATTAAATCGCCATTCGTCAAACTCAAAGCTGTAGCCATCGATGTCGTCGACGGTTTTTGCACCAGCCGCGTAATGATCATGCAGCACCTGCAAAGTCGCGGTTGCGTCCTCTACCTGACGGTTGATCTCCCCGCTCGCTGGATACATGGCCATGCGTTCGCCGACGAGTTCAGACAGCGATTTCCCGCTCACCGAAATTAACTCCGCAACGAGCAACCAAGGGATCATGCCGCTATCGGCGTAGGAAAAATCCCGAAAGTAATGGTGCGCACTCATTTCACCACCATAGACCGCGTCATCAGTGCGCATTTTTTCCTTTATAAAAGAGTGTCCTGACTTACTAAGCACCGCTGTGCCGCCTGCCTTCTCAACTATATCCAGTGTGTTCCACGTCATGCGCGGGTCATACACAATCTTCCCGCCGGGTGATTTCGCAAGAAAAGCCTCCGCCAGAAGACCTACGATGTAATAACCCTCGATGAACGTGCCGTTTTCATCAAACATAAAACAGCGATCAAAGTCACCATCCCAGGCGATGCCCATATCAGCTTTATTCTCAATAACAGCCTGAGTGGTCACTTGCTGATTCTCCAGCAGCATCGGATTGGGGATGCCATTGGGAAACGTGCCGTCGGGCTCGTTGTGAACTTTGATCAATTCGAATGGTAAATGGGGCTCCAAACCATCCGACGCGATTCCCCCACAGCCGTTACCGGCATTTACCACCAGTTTGAGTGGCTTAAGCTTTTCGAATTCGACATAGTCAAGCATGTGGCTGATGTAGTTGGCGAATACACTTGTCGTAACTCGTCTACCGCCGGCAACGGACAATCGTTCATCAGCTTCAGCCAGGACGCGAATCTCCTTCAATCCAGTATCCGCGCTAATCGGCCGCGCATCCTCCCGAACCAGTTTCAAACCGTTGTAGTCCGCCGGATTATGACTTGCGGTGATCATGATGCCGCCATCGGCCTTCAAATGACTCGTGCCAAAATAGACCATTTCAGTACCACACAGCCCGATGTCGAATACTTCTACACCGGCATCTGTGAGCCCTTTGGTCACAGCGTCAGCGAACTCGTCGCTGGTGAGTCGCATATCACGACCAACAACGACGGTCTTCGCACCGAGAAACGCTGCCGTCGCGTTGCCAATGCGATAGCAAATATCTGCGTTGATCTGATTGGGTATTTGCCCACGGATATCGTAGGCCTTGAAACTGTCAATTATTACGCTCACGTATTGGTGCCCTCACGGCCGTAGTTGTCTTCCAGCCGAACTATATCGTCCTCGCCCAAGTAGTCGCCGCACTGCACTTCAATGATGTGTGCGTCTTCATCGAACGGGTTCGCTATTCTGTGTACGTCGCCAATCGCAATGTAGGTTGACTCGTTCACGCTCAGGTCAAACTCTTCGTCATTCCTGGTGATGCGTGCTTTGCCTTGCACAACGACCCAATGTTCCGCGCGATGCGCGTGCTTTTGCAATGACAGAATTGCGCCCGGATTTACTGTAAGACGTTTCACCTGAAAACCGTCGGCGTTCTCCAGGCTGTCGTAGCTGCCCCAGGGGCGAAAAACCTGGCGATGAAGTTTGGTTTCAGGGCGATCTTCTGCCGCCAACTGATCAACGATCGCCTTAACGTCCTGCGCTTTGTCTTTGCTAACGACCAGTGTGGAGTCCTTGGTTTCAACGATCACAACATCTTCGAGCCCGACTGCCGTTACCAGTCGACTCTCAGCTTGAATAAACACACCTTTGCAATCGTGTGTATACACATCGCCTTCAATCGTATTGCCGTCTCTGTCACTATCCCGCACATCCTGCAACGCCGCCCAGGAACCCACGTCACTCCATCCCACATCCAACGCTACCATGACAGCAGCGTGCGTCTTTTCCATCACAGCGTAGTCGATCGAATCTTTCGGGCTGGACAGGAAGGACTCGGCATCCGGGCGAATGAAATCACCATCGCTACGCTTGCGAATACTCTCCTTGCAGGCGCTAAACATATACGGTGCGAGTTTCTCCAGCGCGTTGAGATACGCCTGCGCACTAAAGAGGAACATACCGCTATTCCAGAAGTGATCGCCGCCGTTGAGGTATGCCTCGGCGGTGGCGAGATCCGGTTTTTCGACGAATGACTTAACCGCTACAGCATTAGCACCATCAAGCGTCGCCTGAACGTAGCCAAACCCCGTTTCCGGCCGCGTAGGGACAATGCCGAAAGTCACCAGCTTGTGATCGGTTGCAGCCTCGCATCCAATAGAGATAGCAGCCTGGAAAGCCGCTGTATCTTTGATGACGTGGTCTGCCGGCATGACCAGAAGGAGCGTGTCCGGATCTGTCTCAACGACCAGAAACGCGGCAAGTGCAACAGCTGGCGCAGTGTTGCGTCCTTCCGGTTCTAGAACGATCTGTGCGCTCTGCCCTATCGCACGGAGTTGTTCCGCAACCAGAAAACGATGCGCCTCGTTGCAGATCACCATGCAACCGTCGGTTTTATCCGTCATGCCGTCAAGCCGCTGCGCGGTTTGTTGCAGCATCGTCCTTTCGCCGGTGAGCGGTAGCAACTGCTTCGGATACATGGACCGCGACGCTGGCCATAAGCGAGTTCCTGAACCGCCCGACAGAATGACCGGCAGGATAGTGCTCAAGATCTGCCCCTACCAATTGCGTAGTACTGCAGCCCCAGGGCTTCAACAGTGTCGGGTTCGTACAGATTGCGACCGTCAAAAATGACGCTGTCAGCAAGCTGTTCTTTTAGGACTGTGAAATCCGGACTTCTGAATTCCTGCCACTCAGTGATAATCACGAGTGCGTCAGCACCGTCAACAGCATCGAATGCGGTTTCGCACAGCTCAAGTCCGTCCTGGTCGGGATAGATTCTTCGTGCCTCCTCCATCGCCTCCGGATCATACGCACGAATATTCGCACCGGCCTCCCACATCGATTCCATGATCACGCGACTCGGCGCCGCACGCATGTCATCTGTGCGCGGTTTGAACGATAAACCCCACAGCGCGATGGTTTTGCCAAGCAAATTTCCGTCGTAATGGGAATTCAGCTTTTCGACCATCCGGCGTTTTTGACGCACGTTCACTTCTTCAACGGCGTTCAAGAGTGATGCTTCGTATCCAGAATCATCCGCGGACTTCGCCAACGCCTGCACATCCTTTGGGAAGCAAGAGCCGCCGTATCCTGAGCCGGGGTATATGAAGTGATAGCCAATACGAGGATCCGAGCCGATACCGACACGTACTTGCTCGATATCTGCACCAAAGCGTTCCGCGATGTTCGCGAGCTCGTTCATGAAACTGATTTTCGTGGCCAGCATGGCGTTTGCCGCGTACTTGGTGAGCTCCGCCGAGCGCACATCCATGCTGATGAGACGGTCATGATTCCGGTTGAACGGCTCGTACAGTGACCTAAGCAATTCCGTTGTACGTGGGTTGTCCGTACCGACAATAATTCTGTCCGGTTTCATGAAGTCAGAGATTGCAGCGCCTTCTTTCAGAAACTCAGGATTGGAGACCACGTCAAACTCGACGGCCTTACCGCGATCAGCGAGCGTTTTCTCGATCTCAGCTTTTACCTTATCTGCCGTGCCGACAGGTACCGTCGATTTGTCGACAACGATTCGGTACTCATCCATGTGTTCGCCGATGGTTTGGGCAACCGCCAAAACGTGTTTAAGATCGGCCGAACCGTCTTCATCAGGGGGCGTACCAACGGAAATAAACTGAAACAGTCCGTGATCAACAGCCTTTTTCGCATCGGTGGTGAATTCCAGCCGACCGGACTCCATATTGCGAGCAATGTAAGCGTCCAATCCCGGCTCATAGATCGGTATTTCACCGTTATTGAGGCGCTCAATTTTGGCTTCGTCGATGTCGTAGCAAACAACATGATTGCCCATTTCGGCCATGCAGGCGCCGGTAACGAGACCCACATATCCAGACCCAAAAATCGTTAATCGCATTCGAAAAGATCCATTCCAATACTTAGCGAACAGAATTGTACACGGACCGAGTTGGATTTACGTGCGCGCGGTCTCTTTCTAGCCTGCGAACTTGCGCCGCTGAGATTGCGACGAAATGTACAAACGGTGATATTTAGCGATATTTCGGATCACAACGCGTTGCGATAATCCCAGAACTGACCAGGCGATAAACAAGGCAACGTCTGGAACGGCAAAGTAATGACCGAGCAATCCGACCGAAGCGTAGGTGATCTGCAAGCCCGCCAGAATAGCTAGAATCTGCCTACCTCCTAACTCGCCACGCCTTAGAGCATGGTGGAAATGATCACGACCGGGCGTAAATGGCGACTTCTTTTTCAATATCCTACAAACGAAACAAGATAGACAATCAAAAATTGGAACAGCGGCAAACCAAAGGCAATGCACTGGAGAAATGACACGCGCTTCACCTTGCGCGATACCCAATGTTAACCAAACGATGGACAGGCCAAGGAGGGTGCTGCCTGCATCGCCCATGAATGACCTAACCGAGCGATTCCAACGGACAGGAAAATTGAAAACCAGAAACCCGACTGTCGTAGCGGCTGCAATTAATGCGGCAGCGCCGAAAGCATTATTCGGACCCGCAACAATTGCGACAGACAGCAATGCGATCAGAGCCATCGAACCCGCTAGTCCGTCAAGTCCGTCGACAAAGTTGTACGCATTGATCAATGTGAGTGAGACAACGAGTGTGAAAAGAACAGTGAAGCGCCCCATCGAAATCAACCCGGTGCCAAAGGGATCACCGATGTCGGACAGTTGGAGACCAGCGCCAAAAATCATGATAAGCACGACAGCAAGCTGCGTAATTATTCGTGTAACAGGGGGCAATGAAATTCTGTCATCGATAACACCAATCGATACGAGCAAAAAACCTGCGACAAGTGCGCTCAAGTAGCCGCCGCTCGGAGGACCGACGAGAATCTCGCCAACAATCATGCCTCCAAATATTGCCAATCCGCCAATAATCGGGACCGTACCGTCGTGTCGTTTTCGACCGCCCGGATGATCAACGAGCCCAATTCTCAATGCCAAAGGATGTAACGCGAACATGAGCGCAACCGTTACCAAAAAGGCAATTGAGATTGCCGGAATCAACGTTTGAATATTCAATATTAACTACTTGTTATTACTGAGGTTTTGAAGAGATACAGAAATCAACGCTTAGAAACGAGAAAGGTTGACCGATGCCGAAAATTTCATCGCAATTAAACCACGTATGGGACCGATTTCCCAACTATTATTTATTTGGCCGAC
Organism: Woeseiaceae bacterium; assembly: GCA_021773075.1. Lineage (GTDB taxonomy): Bacteria > Pseudomonadota > Gammaproteobacteria > Steroidobacterales > Woeseiaceae > UBA1847. Next base: position 770,575 of record JAJFKT010000026.1, on the reverse strand, counting down.
TGGCCAGTCGATTGAGCATCTCTTGAAGGTTGGTTCGCCAATGCCTGGGAGAAAGGTCGATCGTGGCCAGCGTTTTCGAACAATCCAGTACGCTGTATCTCGGCCGAGTCGCGGCTGTCGGGTAATCCTCCGAAGTAATTGCGTGAATTGGAATTTTTTTGGCCAGCAATCCAATTGACAGTGCTTCTTCCTGAATCGCGACAGCGAATTCGTGCCAGGAAATTTCACCGCCGTCGGACCAATGAAATACACCGCGCTGTTCCGGCTTTCCGGCAAAAACCCAGACAACTCCAGCCAATGAGTCCGCCCAGGTCGGACTTCCGACCTGATCCGCAACGATGCTGAGTTCCTCTCGTTCGCGCATCAGCCGCAACATTGTCTTAACGAAGTTGTGCCCGTACTGACTGTAGAGCCACGATGTCCGTATTACGATCGAGTTGTTTGAATTCTGTAAGACTGCAAGTTCACCATCACGCTTTGTAGCTCCGTACACATTCAACGGATTCGTCTCGGCATCGGTCTTGTATGGCGTCATGGACTGTCCGTCAAAAACGAAGTCCGTTGAGACGTGAATCAGCTTCGCGCCCACATCGTTCGAGGCAACTGCAACATTTCGCGAGCCATCAACGTTGACAGATGCCGCAAGTTCCGGCTCAGACTCTGCGTTATCAACAGCGGTGTAGGCAGCGGCGTTTACGATGACATCGGGATTTATTCGACGACATGCATCGAGGACCGCTGTAGCGTCAGTTATGTCTGCATCCGTTGAGTCTAGACCGATCAATTCTGTTTTTAGCGGCACCGTGCTTGCGAGCGACTGTCCCAATTGGCCTTTACAACCGAACACGAGTGTCTTCATTCGAAGGTTTCAGCGTCCCTTAGAAGCGGTGCGGAGGCGTCCCTGTCCGAGAGCACTGGCTTCACTCGTCCATTAAGCGGCCAGTCGATACCGATATCGGGGTCATCCCAGCGAATTGAACGTTCGAATTCTGGGGAATAATAATCGGTGCACTTGTATTCCAATTCGGCAGTTTCGCTCAACACGAGGAAGCCGTGGCCAAAGCCCGGCGGCACCCATAATTGATGCTTGTTTGACTCCGAAAGTATCACGCCGACCCACTGTCCGAATCGCGATGATGATCGCCTTAAGTCAACGGCTACGTCGCATATCTCACCTTTGACAACACGCAGGAGTTTTCCCTGGGCCTGTTTGATTTGGTAGTGCAGTCCGCGCAACGTTCCCTGGGTCGACTGACTAAAATTGTCCTGCACGAAAACCGCGTCGATTCCATTATCCCGAAACTTCTTCGATTGCCAAGTCTCCATGAAGTAGCCGCGCTCGTCTTCGAAGACGTCTGGTGTTATTTGGACGACACCTGGCAATGATGTGTTGACGAACTTCATGAATAGTTTTTTCGGTACCAATCGTAGGTAGAGTCGATCCCCTGCCTGAGCGAAATCTCGGGGCCCCAGCCTAATGCGCTTAAGCGAGAAGTATCGAGAAGTTTACGCGGAGTCCCGTCGGGCTTACTAGCATCAAGATCAATTTTTCCATCAAAACCGACAACGTCGGCAATCAACGCAGCCAACTCAAGAATACTGATGTCCGTGCCCCACCCAACGTTGACTAAATCGGCGCTAGAATAAGAGTTCATGAGGAAAACACAAGCGTCGGCCATATCATCAACGTGTAAGAACTCCCTGCGCGGGCTACCGGTTCCCCAAATAGTAACCGATGCTGCCCCCGCCTCACTCGCCTCATGAAATTTCCGAACCAGCGCCGGAAGTACGTGGGACGATTCGAGGTCAAAATTATCGTCTGGCCCATACAAATTTGTCGGCATTATTGAGATCGCGTCAAAACCGTATTGCTTTCTGTAAGCCTGACACAACTTTATTCCGGCAATTTTGGCAATCGCGTACCACTCGTTGGTCGGCTCAAGCGCCCCGGTTAGCAGGCAGTCTTCTGGCATTGGCTGAGGTGCAAGGCGCGGATAGATGCAGGACGACCCAAGAAACAAAAGTTTCTTAACACCGTTCTTCCAGGCTGAATGAATCACGTTGGTCTGAATTACCAGGTTATCCCGCAAGAACTCGGCTGGATAAGTGTCATTGGCGTGAATACCACCGACTTTGGCAGCAGCTAGGTAGACTTGGTCAATTTTATGCTCTGCAAACCAAGAGTCCACCGCCTGCTGGTCCAGGAGATCTAGCTCATCGCGGCCGGCTACTACTGGCTCAACGCCATCGGCCTGAAGCCTTCGTACAATAGCCGATCCGACCAATCCTCGACCACCGGCGACAAATATTCTACTCATAATCGGGTTACTCGTGGCGATCGAATGTTTTGTAACCAGCGTCTTTCACTAAAGCATCACGCTTCGCTTCTTCATAATCCGCCGCAACCATTTCACAAACCAGTTGGTCTACAGAGATTTTCGGGACCCAACCCAGCTTATCCTTGGCCTTGGTAGGATCTCCCAGCAAAGTCTCCACCTCGGTGAGACGAAAGTAGCGTGGGTCGACCGCTACGATCTGTTTACCGTTATTGCGATCGATACCGACCTCATCCACGCCCTCGCCTTTCCACTCGATGTTCATATCCAGTTCAGCACCGCCGAACTCAATGAACTGTCGTACCGAGTACTGCTTCCCCGTCGCGATGACGTAATCATCGGGCTCGTCTTGTTGCAACATCAACCACATCATCTCAACGTAATCCTTCGCATGACCCCAGTCTCGCAATGAATCTAGGTTACCAATATGCAAAGTGTCTTGAAGACCCATCTTGATGCGGGCCAGCGCACGAGTAATTTTGCGCGTTACAAATGTTTCGCCGCGGACTGGAGACTCGTGGTTGAACAGAATGCCGTTGGAAGCGTGAATGCCATAGGCCTCACGGTAGTTGACCGTGATCCAGTATGCATAGACCTTGGCCGCACCATAGGGTGAACGAGGATAAAAAGGAGTGGTCTCCTTCTGCGGAACCTCCTGAACCTTGCCGAACATTTCCGAGGTAGAAGCCTGGTAGATACGCGTCTTTTTCTCCATGCCTAATAAACGCACGGCCTCCAGAATGCGGAGCGTACCCAAGGCATCACAATTCGCAGTGTACTCGGGCATTTCAAACGACACCTGCACGTGACTCTGGGCGGCCAGATTATAAATTTCATCTGGCTCAACTTCCTTGATGATCCGAATAAGATTAGTGGCGTCTGTCATATCCCCGTAATGCAGATGCATTTGCACGCCCTTCTCATGAGGATCCTGATAGAGGTGATCGATACGATCCGTATTAAATGACGAAGCGCGACGTTTGATGCCGTGAACCTCGTAACCCTTACCCAACAGCAGATCGGCCAAGTACGAACCGTCTTGGCCGGTGATTCCTGTGATCAATGCAGTTTTCATATAACTCCGAAACAAAGTAGACATCGTCTGTAGATGTCGACTAGATTTGATGCTTGTCTACGTGATGAAACCGAGTTTACCTAAGTACGTTGATATTACCCATCGCCAAACATGTGCAGCTGAGATGACTCGGGCGCCTTTTTTAATTACGCACAGTAAGCCAACGCATAGCGTAATAGATGAATTTGGAATTTCCGACAAGATAGCGTCGCCATAGCCTCCGAGGCTCGCTGCATAGACGAAACAGCCATTCAAGACCGATTTTCTGAATAAATATAGGCGCATGGCTCTTTGTGCCCGCTACGAAATCAAAGACAGCGCCGACACCAATCATCGTACAACTGATTTTGGGTGAGTTCTCCGCCATCCAGATCTCTTGCTTTGGACAGCCTATCCCGACAAATAGGACATCAACGCCTGATTCACCAATGCCTTTACGAATCGCCTCAAGCTCAGCCTGCCCAAGCTCTCTAAAAGGGGGCGAGTAAGAATAGACCAAGTTGGCCTTTGGATAGAGTTTTGTCAGATTGACTGTCAAGTCATCTAATACACCGTTATTCGCCCCACCGTAAAACCCAAGTCGAATACTACTATTGTTCGCCAGTTCGCATACGGCATTAAAAAGATCTCCGCCCCTGATTTGATGAGAGTCAGGATTACCAAGGAATCTAAGCATCCAAAAGAGCGGTCTGCCATCAGGAACGATCAATTCCGCGTCGTTGACGACTTTCCTGAACTCTTCATCTTCCTGGGCCAAGACAGACATGTGAACATTGGCTGCGCAAATATAAGCCGGTCTATCTTGTACAATATTCTTTTCTATTCGATTAACCACCGAGGCCAACGAACCCGAATAGATATTTAAGGAAAGCACTGTTGTTGAATTCAATTCAAAGTCCTTTACCCTTTACAACTACAACGAGCCCCCTATACAAAATCCAAAGGTCAAGCTTTAGAAGTGCGAAAGCCGAATAGTGTAGGTAGGCATCGATATATTTGTACTCGAATACAGGGTCGCCCATCTCCACGGTGCCCTTACGAATATGCCCGAGACCCAGCAATCCACCACGCAGCAAGTATCTGGACACGTTACCTTGCGCAAAATCCCGTTCGTAATGGTGTAGAGCAAGCGGTCTCGGCCCAATCAGAGACATATCGCCCTTCAAGATGCTCCAAAATTGAGGAAGTTCATCCAAGTAAAACTTTTTTACAAATGCACCAACAACAGTGCGGCATTGCGGATTCCACTCATTTTGATAAGCATGCCAATCGTTTTCATCATAGTTGACCGTATCGATACACTCTTTCTTGATGACTCGGACTTTATATTTTCGAATAGTTCTTCCCGCACTAGACGCGTTGTAATAATAAATTAGATCGCCTTTTGCGCTTCGGTTAATCAGTCCCTCAACAATGTAAGCGATCTTAAGCAACAGTAGGACCGGACTCACCGCCAGAAGAAATGACGCCCCGACAATCTTGTCGCAGACAAGCTTCAAATATCGCGTCTCAAGAGGGCCCTCAATTTCAAAAATATGAGCGTATTCTTCCTTCACTTCTTCGGAAGGAGCCTTGTACGGGAATGCAATTTCTGGTTCTTTTTCAGTCATGTCTCAGATTCATTTTTCGAGTGGTCGTAAATTAGCGATGCTTTGGATAGGCTCAGATTGATTTCTCAACGTTCTCACAAGCGCTCAATCATTGACCTCAGCGAACTGCCAAACTTCGTCATATGATTGCTTCAGCGACCCGTTCATGATTTCACCACTCAAATCACCGATGTATATGGCTATTCTGACCCAACAGTTTTTGCGATAACCGCAAATGTATTCTTCATTCCTAGTAGGGCGCCCAGCGATTGAAAGAATGAATTCTGTGTACTGAAATATGAAATGATTTGACAGTCGACGCCATTTGCCTGAAACAAATTGTGAATTTCGTCCTGATCGACACCGTTGCGAGTAACATGATACTCGGCGTTATCGTAAGGACAATCTTGGAGAAATACACCTCTTTTACGCCGTATCGATCTTCGTATTCCCCCGATTAAGTCACCCTTGGTTATTCGCCAGAAGTAGTACGAGATACTGCTAAACAATCGCGTTGCATTCCCAAGTGAATCGTACCGAAGTGGATCCTGAAATGAGAAGAACTGGCCTCGCGGAGCCAACATGCTTTGCAATCGATCTATCATGCCTAAGTAGTCTGGAATATGATGAAGAAACGAATTTGCAACGATTATGTCGAAACTGTCGGAGTTATTCTTAATGGTGTCGGAAACATCCTCGCACCGAACCTCCAGTTTACTGCCAAAACGAGAACACTTCTTTTTCAGCGATATCAGTTGATTTTCAGAAATATCAGTTGCTACGACAGTTGCACCAAGCTCTAAATAAGACAATGTAACGGACCCCTCACCCGCACCAATATCCAACACCCGCGGATTGGCATTGTGCTTTTTAGCCTCGTCGTACACCTGGACGACCAAATTTCCGTAAAGCACCCTTAATGATTCATGCTTAACGTGCGGCGCACCATCGATGTAATCCTTCGTCAGCTCAGGGCTATAAGCCGCGATATTCGCTAGTGCAGCAATCTTGGTTACTCTCTCATCCACAGAATATTACTCTCTCATTCACGACCATTGATTTGATCTCCGTTTGGTGATCTCTTCCATATTTACGTCACCATATCCAACTACTTGACTCTTACTAAATTCGGATAATATATCTTCAACCACTCGACGGTTTCTTCAATTCCCCGCTCAAGCGTGTATGGCGAAAAACCAAACGCTTTAGTTGTTTTATCCATCGGAACGCCATTGCTCGTTGTCATACTCTTAAATCTCGAGCTGGTAATCGGGAATCGGATTCTCAGCAAAGCCATTACATCGCCAAACAGTGCCATGATGCGTACCGCCGAAACGGGGATAACTCGCACCTCCTTTCCCGTTTGCCTAATGGAAAAACCGTTCACCCAGTCAATCAGCTCGATAGGATCATCGCCAACATAAAAAACTTGCATTGAAACCAAACCCAAATCCTCCTCGAATATTTTCATGATTTGATGAACAACATTTTTTACATACCCATAAGATCTAACAACATTCTTGTCGCTGGGGTGAAAGTATAATCCTCTGCCCAGAACACGCCAAAACTCATGAGGATACCGTGAATGCCAGGGCCCCCAGATATTAGTGGGCCTGATTATCGTCCATGCGCACTTGAGATTGGCTTGGCGTGTCATCTGTTCATTGATAACTTTCGATTCTCCGTAGACGGTATGTGGAGCAAAATCAAAATCGTCTTTAGGTACGCCACTGTATTGATTCACAAACTGCGTAGAAGTAATGATTGTACGCTGGATTGAGTCTACCGCCCTGATCGCAGCCAAGACATTCTCTGTCCCTTTGGTGTTCGCCACATACTCGTCCAGATGAGTACCGTCAGTATCGGTACGAGCAGCAAGGTGAACTACAAATTCTGGCTTAAACTCTTTGAATACGGCAAGCAATCCGTCCAAATCCAAAATATCAATTTCCTTCCAACATGACGCGTGTGCGTCGTTTCTTGGAGAAGCGATATCCACGTTAATAAACTCATGGCCCTGCACAAGCAATTCTTCAATCAGGTTTGTACCAATAAAACCCGATCCACCGGTCACTAAAAACTTCATCTACTGCGGTCCTCACACATTTCCAAAACAGTCGTCCATACGCTGATAAAACATCTCAATTGAATAATGCTGCAGATATCGCTCTCTGCCTTTTCTTCCCATTCTTTCCCGCAGTTTCGGGTCGACAACCAGCAGCGCGATTTTCTCCGCGACGGACTTCGCATCCTGAACGGCCACAATGAATCCCTCACTGCCATCGTCGATCAAAGATTGCACGCCTCGCCAACGAGAGATAATCACCGGCACTTGAAACTGCATCGCCTCCACCGCCACCAAACCAAATGACTCGCACTCAAAAAACGTGGGGAAACAAAAAATATCCGCTGCCAGATACTGGTCATGCTTGGCCTGGCCGATTAACACACCAGTGAATTCGAAAACTTCTTCCAACCCAAGCTCTGCAATTCGACTAGTCACTGTATGCATGAAACTCTCTGAAGAAAACTTTCCTACCACATTTACCTTCAATTGCACTCCAGATTTGCTGAGAATTCCGGCTGCCTCAATCAGTACCAATATTCCTTTCGACTCGCTCACCAATCCCACGAACAAGACCGTGCACACAGATTTTTCAGATTTCTTCGGACAACCCAACGCCAGGAATTCATCTTCAATACCGTTCGGAATAAAGCAGTTCGATTTGGCTTTTAAGAAAGCGGCATCATCTGGATTGAAGCGTGATAACTGGATTGCGACATCGGGTTTAAGGTACGCCAGTCGGAATAGCCACCTCGAGAACCGAGATAATTTTGAGTATGAATCTGACAAGCCTGCAGCATGAAAGTGAAATATCGTATTTTTAAACATCCAGCGAATACAAATTAGTAATGTAATGTCTCTGAACATTGGCAAGAGATTCGGGCCCGATGGAGGGTAGTAAAGTACTCGGATGTTATGCCTAATCCTTAGGTAGACAGCTTTGAAGACTAGCGAAATTGTATGGAGCGGCTTGCCCAACCTCATCCTTCCCATATCGTCCATGTCTTTTGAGTAAGCCATTCTCAGATGATAGAGGCGAGCATTAGTGTATGTACCTTCCAGCATGCGCTCTATCATTAACGCTTGCCCCCCAAAAGGCGGCGGCGTCTGTCCAATTACCAATATTTTTTTCACTTTTTCTTCGCCAACACTAGCAGCTGCTGTGGCTCGTATCTTCGCGGCAGGATTCTTTCAAGAAAATCAAGCACACGAACCGGTAGAAGACTAAAAGACAAACGCACCAACCTGAATGGTAGCTTGCGCCGAACTGTAGCCACATATTCATGATGCAGAATCCAGGCAGACCACCTATCTTCTTCAACCATGCGTTCGACATGAAAACCTGAACCTGATAATAATTGCCTAATTGATTCAGCCTTATAACTTCTCACATGCTTAGGATCAACCCAAACCTCATTAATCGGCACATTCAATAACAGGTGACCATCTTCAGCCAACACTGAATGAAATAACTCTAACAATGACTTCTCATCATCCACGTGCTCAATTACGTGCGAACAACACACCAAATCAAAGGTGAGCGCTTGAGAAGCTGAAGCAAACTCGTCAGACGAATACAGAGTCGCCTTGCGACGCACGAAAGAACAAAGCCTCTCTACGTTCTTCATGGCTTCCTGCGACAACTCGCATCCAGAATTTTGATGTTTTCTGGGTAATCGCAACAGAAACGTTCCGTGGCCGAAACCATAGTCAAGTACAGACATCGATCTTGAGTAATTCGGCAATTGGCTAATCGCCCTGATATTTCGCCGTGTCTTCGCGAGTTGGTCATATGAGAAGAAATGCTTGAGCAATACCTTCAGAAAGGTTCGACTTGAATAAGCCTCTTCATAAAACTTTCTGTTAGTCGACTTAATAGACATTATTGGTCATCGCAATTTGACTCACCAGCAAAACCTCCTACCGCACGTATTGCCGCAACCAGGTCAGAAAAACTTTTGCATATGTACCTACCCAGTAAAACAAACCCAACCACCCGAAGTGTCTCCAAAGAAAAATAAACCACGGTCTTAGGGGCCTTCCCTTAATATCGGCAATCTTGGATAAGCGTTCTCTTAATGGCAAGCTATTATCCTCGTAGGTGCCAGTAATTGGATTCGAATCGCATCTGCCTGCAAAACCCGGCATTACGACTAATGGGAACCCTTTTTCTCTCACGCGAAATCCATAGTCGATATCGCCCATCGTATGAATAAATGTAGCGTCTAGATTCCCAACATGGCTAACCACCGGCCGAGAAATAAGCACACAATTTCCATTCAACGTGTCGCAGAGAATTGGCTCGTCTCCAGGTACAACCAAACTCGTATTCCACCAGCTGCCATCTACGATTATTCCCCCATGATTAACCTCGCCATTTTCTTCTGCCTGCGTGGACCCCACAACTACAGCCGATTTTCTTTCTTTATTGAATACTTCCTCAGCTACTTTAAGCATCGTGGTGATCGCGTCCGGGTAAAGAAAAGTGTCATCGTTGAGCCATAAGTAGTAGTCGAAGTTGTGAACAATGGCGGCTGCGAAAGCTCTGTGCATTCCGCCAGTCCAATACAACCGGCCGTCCCCCTCTAATATTCTTACCTGAGGATATGCATCGCGAATCGCACCAGCAGTATCGTCACTGCTGCCGTCATCCACAAGAAATACTTTCAGCATCGCGGCATCCGGCAATTTGCACGCAAATAGCGCATTCAAACAACGTAACGTTTTGTCGCGCCGATTGTGACAGGTCAATAGTACCGATATCTTCATCAGATCTTTTGAATCTCGAATGTCAGACTACAATTGGGTATCATTTTTCTGCGTATACACACGAAATCTGCATATTTTTCCGTGTAACCACCAGGGGCAAACAGAGTCGACTAAATAGTCTCGCGAATAAGGTCGTTACGGGTGTTTTCAGAGCCGGACTGTTCATGTTTATTGAAGCCAAGTCAATCACCCAGCTTCGCGTTCAATGCCGCCTCGACTAAGGGGCAATCTGATGTTTTCTCTAGGTGCAAACATCAAAACGAGAAACAAAGGATAAAGCAAAAACTGTTCGCCGACTAAAAGTGTGGCAATGCATACGGTTGCGATGATAGCGGAAGTACGTTTCTTAAAACGCTTCTTGAACCCCGTATAGACCAAAACGAAATATATTATGACGCCAGTCATACCTAACCTGACCATCGCGCCAGTTAATCCATTGCCTTGCGCTGTAAGGATGAACTCATCGTCCACGTCCCTTGTCTGATCGCTTAAGCTCCAACCAAGAATCGGGCGTTCAATGATATATTCGATATCGAAAATCGCATTGCCAAAACGGGTAAGTTGCCAATACGTATCTTCATTTTCTGTATAGATCATCTGACCGATGATTTTGTCTTTCAGAAAAGGAAGATGGGAATATGTTGATATCGCACCAATAGCCAAAACTGTGAGTAATGTGAAGCGATACGTATTCTTGAGTGACGATGATAGTCTGTCGCCGCTAGCTATCAAGTATCCTACTAGCACAATTACCAATCCTATGTACCCTGTTGTTGACTGCGTCGACAACAACGTGATTCCCAGCACCCAGAAATATAGTGTCGAAAGGCGACTCTTAACAGTGAGCGTTAGCATCATCGCAAATATCAAGTAGCCGGCAAATGCGCCGGGCTCCCAAAACATTCCGCTATTCCGATTTAGACCGCCAACCTCGACGCGATAATTATGTATGCCAATGTGAATCATAGGTTGAATGTTGTTTTGTTCGAATGGAATTGCAAATGGCTCAAGAATTTGCGCCATGTCAATTCCAGTAAGCACCGGCACGAAGAAGATCAGACTAACAAAAGACAATCCAACCATTACCTCTACAAGGCGTCTATCGAAGCAAGGTATTGACCTCAGCGCAAGGAGAGCAATAAGAAGTTTAAGCATGAACGAGGCGCTTGGGATCAGCGACGTCAGCCCGAATGTAATCAAGTGAACAAGAAATATAGCCATGAATAACAGTAGAATATTCCGATCGTGCGGAGTTATGCTGACCTTCCTAAATAACGCGACGGCAAGAAGAATGGCGGCTGATAGAACTATTACCGCTGGCGTATAAAAATAGCCAATGGCTGGATTCCCAGATACAACCAGAACCATCAAGCACATAAGCCGATCACGAACCATTATCATCTTCCATTCTCAGTACGGTTTCTTTCGCGGATGCACTAGCACTGATCATGCCGACAGTCGTCCGGTCAATAGGTCCTGCCGAACCTAATGTACCTACTAAGTGGGCCCATCACGATTAGGGTTGACACAATAATAAATGTGGTAGTTGTAAGAACGAAATACGTTACTAAATGCTGCATATCCGATACGTTGGACGAAACCCAATAACTCAAAGCTGCATATACGGTCACTAGAATCAGTAGCGTCAATATCCTTAGATTCAGGATGGATTCCCACAAGAGGTCCAGATTCTTTTGAACGTGATAGTAAATGAGGCCCTGCGTAAGAACCGATGTCGCAGTCCAGTAGATCATTAAGTCGACCACCCCAACGTTGACCGCAGATGAGAAGGGAATTACGAAAATAATCGCGGTCGTGTGCGCCCATATTGAATATGCCGCTATACGCTCATTATGAGTGGCCTGGAGGAGATACCAGAATGGCACGTTCGCGAGCGTGATTATTTGCCAAACCGCCAAGACACGTGTTGACGGAACCAGCTCTGACGGATAATCACCAAGCCATATTGAAAGTATCGGGGCAATCGCACCAATAAGCAATCCAAGCGCAAGTGCGCCAAAAGACAACAGCACCATAAGTGACACTTGAATTAGCTCTAGTGTCTTAGTCCGTTCCCCTTCCCTGCAAAGACGAGAGAACGATGGAAAGAGCACCGAAAATCCCGTTGCTATTACTTCCCTTACGGTTTGAGTAACTCGCATTGCAATATCGAAGACTGCGGCGGCTTGCAGACCTATGGTAGTAACGATGACAAATCGATAAACTGGCCCACGAATCATCATGCCCAGTGAACAGCTGTACAAGTGCCACCCTCTCCGCGCTAGTGAGTAAAACCTCTTTGCAGAATCTCGCAAGCTAAGCATATTGGATGCCGCCGACCATTCATTGTGATGTTGCGAAAGGCGATACCTATAAACAGCTACGGTTGCGAATCCCGTAAGAACCGTACCGATCGCCAACCCCTCAATCGGCCGTTGTAATAGAGTGCCTATTATGGCTGACGAGTACGTTAGCACTGGGGCCACAGCCGTTGCCAGTTGCACAACGTAATTGTCATGCCTCGCGGATAAAATTGCCGCGTCCAGCTTGCCCGCAAGTTGCAACATTGTCCCTGCAAGTATCAAGATAATGGAGAAAGTCATGGCTGGTATGGAGTAGATACCAGCTACAGGGGCGAGAATATATTCACTAATAGAAAGAAACGCGAGGACTAGCACAAGCAACATAAATAGGTAAGAACGTTGAGCTGTGAGATAATCCGCATGGACGTCATCTAGATGCTCGGACCTGTCGGGACCAGCATCCCTTGTCAAGAGCTGGCTGAATCCTATATCTGTCACGCTTACAAAGGAGACTATTGCTGCAATTAACGACCAAAGTCCGACAACCTCAATACTTGTTTCTGAGATCATCAATGGATAAAGGACAATATAAGACAGTGTCGGAACTACAAGTTTGAACGGCCCGACGAGCACTGAGAGCCAGTTATCTCTATGCATCTTCGTTCCATCAACACCGTCCTTTGCTGCCATGTGCTACCTATTTCCGGCAGTGTATAACTGGGCGTTCTCTCTCAGTAATGCTTATGAGCTCGACATCCCTATAGCCACGCGCTACGAATCTATTCTTCTCAGTTTCAAAATCGTCGTGTCCTTCGAAAATAATCTCATCGAAAAGTCCAAGGAAGTTTAAGAATCTTTCCTTATCACGCACCCAATTGAGCACGTTAAGGGCGAATACAATGTCAGGCCCAAATTCCTTCAACTCATTCTCCCAATCACTCTGCGAGTCAAAATCCTGCTGCCTGTACTCAGGGCCCACACCCAACGCTGTAGACACAAGCTTTGCTGACTTGAGAATGCCGGGGTCAATATCAACTCCCATCGCTGCAGTCGCCTGCCCTTCTCTGAGAAGAAAGCACGACAGCAAAGACATATTGCAACCTAGCTCAAGGATTCGTTTATCAGAGTAATTGGTTATTGAGCGGAGCACTTCCCACCGATCTTCCCACGAGCGCTCACCGGGAAAATAATATCCCTCAAAGCAAAATGAATAATACGCCTCCAACACTTTTGGTGAAGAAGCATCCGAAACCTGTGCTATTCGCCATGCATCAACGAGCATTCTTACATTTGAGCTCGCGTCCTCCGGCAATAGCGGGAGTTCATTGTCCAATTTTCTACCGCCAAACCTCTTAAGAAAATTAAGAACCACTGGAGGCAATTTCTGCTTAAGAAATTCCTTCAACATTGTCATTAAACTGCCATGCACCTTTTCTTCTCCTATTTTTATCCCAAAAAGGGATCTAGTAATTCCTGCCGTCAAGCCCGTCACAGTGGCCTGATCAAAATCGATTAGTGAAACTTTTCCGTCATTCGCTAAAAGTACATTTTCATTTTTGATATCATTATGGCTTACACCCCTGCACGCGAGTTTGGAATTTATTACGCACAACTTACACAAGACGAGCAGAAATCTCCCAATTCGCAGGCGCTCTAAAGGCTCACCGGCCATTCTTTCAATAACGAGTAATTCAAAATCTTCATCGCGCTGCCAATCAATGACGGTAGGCACACCGGGAATGCCCGCGCACCTTTTCAGCACGGCGAATTCACCTTGCAAGTCCAGCGTTCTCAAACGGCTTGTTGTTTCATACTCTAAGAGCGTAATTTTATACACACGCTCATCGATTACATACACTCGCCTTGCGAGGTCAAAGTAACTACTGGATAATAATTCAGCTGAACTTAGACCTGCCTTCGCAACAACTTGTGGCCATAGCGAATCGATAGCAGCAACGGAATCATGCTTGGTCACGCAAGCGCCATTGAGCATATCCACGGTGTGGTTCAACCCCACCCATTATTCGGTACTTCCTTGTCTAAACAATTCTTTGCGTGGCCATACAAGTTGGATGGCCATTCCCATGAATCCGCCCAGTATTGCCGCCAGCACAACAATCAATGACCGCTGTGGCTTGGCTTTGAGCTCTGGAGCAACTGCTGGATCCACAGTCTTCAACAAGTACTCGTCGGTTACCTTCGCCAGCATCACTGTTTTCGTTTGTTCCTCAATAAGACTAAAGAATACGTTCTGTAATTCAGCGAGTGATGTATTCTTGATTTGATCGTTCAAATACTCAATCGCCTGATTTGCCTCGGCAACATCCTGCCGCATGATTGACGCGTTGAGGTCTTCGATCAGCCAATCGACCCATTGCTTCGCAACCGTCGGCGAATAGTGCTCGACCGCTAGAGATACAAAACCGGTCTTTTTATCTTGGGTGACCGATAGGATATCCATGAATTCTTCGTAAGCTTCTTGCAATGAAGGAATGGTTTTTTTCGGCGATCTGACATCTCTTACCCATCTCTTAGCTTTGACATCGTAGTCATCGGTGTCTATCTCAAGCTCACCAGTTTCCGCATCCCAACCATCGGTCGCAATCAATGGCACAAGTAGCTCGTGGCGCTCAATAAACTCAGAAATAAATTTTCTGGATTTCAAAACCTCGAGTCCAAGAATTGTCTTATCGGCTTTGCCGCTACTTAAACTGATGCCGGCAAGACTCGCCAAGCCACCATACTGAGCGGCCAAAGCTGACAAACCTCCAGCGCCCTCCTGATCGTTCGGTGCCAACAGTGCCTCAGCTTTGTAGATATTGGACATCATTAGCACAACGGTTACAGCTAATACTGTAACGACGAAGGCTATTCCACCGATCACCCACTTACCTTCCCATAACACACGAAACACGTCTCGGAGATCTATCTCGTCGTCGTGAATTTGGTCCGGAGCAGTGTGTGGTGATTCATTCATTGGTTAATTATTAAACGTCTGAACCGCGGCGACCGCGATCGCGCCTTGATACAGAATCTGAGTAACACTGCCCCAGAATGTAAGCGGACTCATTCTATCGGTATCCAGAGGTACAACGATCGTATCTCCAGGACGTATAGGGATATTCTTCCCCCTCCCGAACCACATTGAACGGTTACCCGCAACGACGGCGCCATTGGCGCGAACAATGTAAATCAACTTTTTGTCGGCCCGGCGTGTTAGACCGCCACTCAAATCAATATAGTCATCACGTGTCATTTTGGGCTGATAAAGATGAGACGAATTCTGCTGCGTTTCACCGAGAACTGTGACCACCTGTGAAACTGTCGGAATAAGCAACTTATCTCCGTCACGAACTTCAATATCGCCGACTGATTCGTCAACACCTTTCTCAAGTTGAATAACCAGGCGACCAACCGCCTCACTGCTTTTCAGTTGCTCGAGTAACACCTGACCAGTACGCAATGTATTTGAGCCACCCGAATCTGCCGCCTGCAATGCTAGCGATGCCAAGTCCGCCTCCATACGGCGAGTCAATGTCTCAATTTGATCTTGCTCTTGTATCTTCAACGTTTCGCGAAGAAAAATCGCGCCTGCCGGAAATGCACCGGGTGAAAGTCCCCCTGCCCTTTTGATTACTTCCGCTAATGTCTCGCCCCTGCGAACTCTGTACGCGCCAGGGAACACGACCTCGCCTTCAAGTTCTATGGTCCAAATCGTATCCCACTCCGGTACACGATTAATAATCAAATAGTCGTGTTCCTTGAGTTCTATATTCGCGAGCTCGTCGCCTTGACGAATCGCATAGAGATCAATGTCAATGACTTCAGACGTACGCCCACCACCGGGCTGTACAAAATACCGGGTAAGCTCCGCCTCAAGTGCA
Source organism: Woeseiaceae bacterium (assembly GCA_021773075.1). Classification (GTDB taxonomy): domain Bacteria; phylum Pseudomonadota; class Gammaproteobacteria; order Steroidobacterales; family Woeseiaceae; genus UBA1847. Next base: position 754,554 of record JAJFKT010000026.1, on the reverse strand, counting down.
AAAGCCTCTTCAGTCAGGCTTCCGCCTGCCCGAAGGAGATCACTAACCCGCATCTGAGTTTCAAGTGGATAAACGCCGGGCGCTCGTACATTGCCTGAAATCTCGACCTCTTGAACAGGTGCATCAATGCTCGACTGTAATTCAAGCTCTTCCAGCAAGGGCTCGACAACCCTCTGGCGACCATAGGCAAGGCTGAATACGTTTACGGTATCACCAGAGTTAAGCTGAATGTCATCAGCATCACCCGGGTTTTTCAGCGCCGTCGAAAGGCTCGTGGACAAGACATCAATCCGTTCGCCCCTCCTTCCTTCCCTTCGGATCAAAACATAGTCGGTATCGACGCCAGGCTTTAGCTCCTCAGATGAAGAAATTAAGTCGGTCAGCCGCATTCCCTGCCGCCAGGGGTAACTACCCGGTCGGTGCACATGGCCCGCAAGTTCTACCGCGTTCTCGATTTCGGGTAAGACTTCAGGGACCAGCAACACATCACCCGAACGAATTCGAATTGAATTTGCCGAATCGCTGTTCAAATCAACCGACAGCACAGTTCGCTCTCCGGTTTCATCAATCCTTTCCAGCCGCGCCCCGTTTACGAATGCCTCCGGCGTGACCCCTCCTGCCAAACCGACCAGGTCTGCCGCGGTTGTGAGCCGCATCACTTCATAGATCGCAGGTCTGTTGACTGCTCCACCGACAGATACCGTCTTGCCAATCGGCGGAACAAAAATGACGTCACCAGGCTGCAGCCTGCTATCTCCGCTCGTATCGCCACGGATCAAGAGATCGTATGCGTCCAAAGAGGAGACAACACGACCACTTCTTTTTAGTTGAATATTTCGTAACGAGCCGATAGGACTAACCCCACCGCTGCGGTATAACACTCCGCTAATCGTAGCCAACCCGCTGACGACATAAGACCCCGGCTGATTGACATCCCCTAGAACAAAAACACGGATAGTCCTTAGTTGCCCCATCGTGACGCTGACTTGAGTACCAATCAACATCTGTTTTACGCGCTTGTTTAGGTCTGAGCGAAATTCAGAAAACGGAATCCCCGCAACAGTCACCGGTCCAATCTCAGGTAAGTTTAGTACGCCGTTTCGGGAAACTTCATATTCATATATGCCGTTTACGTTGCCAAATAATTGTACCCGGACGGAATCGCCTGGCCCCAACACATAATCCGGCGGGACAGGGCCACTTGTCGGCGAGTCAAATGAAGTTTCTCGCGGTTGAAATACCTCATAGCCGAATGGCTCAAGTGCCTCTCTGCCGATGAGTTGTTGACTGAGAATTCGTGCATCAATATCAAAAAAAGACAGAAATGGTTCGGCCGCTAGTCGACGATTTATGTCAATTTCAGACAAACCGAGCAACGGAATCAGTTCCAGACCCTGGAGCGACAAAATTCCAGACTCATCCAGAACGAATAACTGACTCCCGACTAGTTTGCTCAGTACCAGGTCATCAGCGAGCTGCCGCGATTGCACGTTAGTCAACGACTCCCGCGGCGTGAAATTGATAACCAGACGGCTGCGTGACTGCGCGGTCATTTCAGCCGACGAAAGTATCTGATCGATATCACTCGTACTGTCGGTTGACGCAGACAGATCTATGGGCTCATTAATCGACTGTTGCGTATCGGTGCTTTGCTGCGCCTGAAGTTGTCGCATGGCATCCATTGCCTGTTGGCGTTGCGCAGGCGGCAACTGATTGAGCATTTGTTGCTGTGCAGGTGACAACTGAATGTCTTGAGCAAAAGACAAACTACTCGCTAACAGCGCGACCAAAACAGTTGATAGGTACCTGGTCACTGGGAACTCCATTGGATGAACCCAGTTGTATCTTTTTCTGTAATACCCGACAACTTGTCGTCGAACTGGCTATATCCCAGCCCTGCCGAAATCCGCCCGAATCGGGTAATTCTCTGATGAGAAAGTTGCAAGTCTGTTAGTTCCTTAGGTGTTGGTGTCAGCGAATGCCGGAGATCCGGCTGACCAAATCGATTAATTTCCATAAAACGTAATGTGACATTCCAAGAATGACCGGCAGATTGTACCAGCGTTGAACCGATGGAGTAGGAAAGTGAGTCACCGTCAGCGGAATGGCCGATCGATCGGCCGCGGTAGCGATAACCAGTTTTGAAGATCTCGTGGTTGAAGGCAAAATTCGGCGTAATCGAACCTTCGCCCAACGAGCCAAGACGGCTTGTAGTACTCGACGCTTCAAAATGCGTCCGGTGCGACACGTCACCGATTGTGCCCCAATACTCTATACCAACCTGTTGCAACCACTGGTGAAGCTGAGCACCCGTTTTCCGTGTATCTTCAGATATCCACTGCATATAAAGTGCCGCGGGTATTTTCCGAGGAAGCACCCAACGCATATCTATCCCACCTAGCTGATTACCCGGCTCGTCTTCAGGATCGACGTTTGCTCCGCGGTTGTCGTTACCATTTAGCACCCTAAAAAATGTCTGAAGATCACAAGGACGGCCATCTCCACACCATTGCGCCGTCCGGGATATACCGATCTCTAAATTCCGTGTGGGCCGAAAACTGCCTCGCATACCGAACAACCAGCCATCCTCAACAACTCGTTCGTCATCCATCAAATTCATAAACGATGTAAACGTCCAAGGCCCCATCCAGCTGAGCCATTTCGTTTTGTAGGCATGACTGTTGATTCTCTGCAGTGTTATCCCCGGCATCGGTCTCGCATTGGTTGACAAAATCAGGCTGCCATCCCTGCCCGGTCCCCACCAGCGTTCTTGCCAACCGGCCATCGCCATCCAGTTTCCCAAGGCGACACCCACGTATGTGCCATCCGGCCGCAGCCCGTCTTCATCGAGTGGGTTCGCAACGTAGGTCGCTGCGAGATTCACGGCAAAACGCTCACCAAGCCAATTTAGCTCCACCCGCGCCTCTCCCTCATCGCGTGGCGTATCTTCAAAGCTGCGAATGATGCGAGGAGTATAGGCCCCGGATAAACCCAGGCGAACACCGAACGAGCCAGTATCCATCTCAGATCGAAGACGGTATTTCAGTCGTTCGTAAGCCGCTTTTGCTGGATCGCTCAGCGAGCGAAGTTCGATGTTACTCAGCGCCGCATGCACGTCACCGACCGCCATCGGCCAGGCAGTCATCGGAATATTGGTGGCGCCACTATCATTCAGAAGCTGCAAATCGGACCTGAGCTGCAGGTCACCCGGGGCAAGGGTTGGGCCAGCCCAGCCGCTCGACACGGCGGCGCAGCTCAGAAAAATCCCGAGCCGTATTTGGGCTAAAAATCGCATGCGCGAATTGTGGACTAATCAACCCGGGCCGTCGACAGATTTTCTCGCCCGTTATGAGCCTAATCGTCGTCCACAGATGCGGTCACCGCATCGATCATCGCAGCAACCGTGTTAGCGGCCTCACCTGACTCTTCAGGAGCGCTCACCTGCAACACGGATTTCAGTATCTCGAGTTTGATGGACTCCGAGTAATGATAACGATATGAACCCGACTCAAAGGCTTGATTTGCCGCACGCAAGAAGCCCGACAACAAGTCGGCCAGGCCGTCAAATGCAGCGTCGTCCACCGCCGGTGCTACCGCCGGTGTTGCAGTATCCGGCTCTTCGGGAGCCTGTACCGCTGTGGCTACTGGCATCACTGACGGCGTTTCTGGCTCAACGGGAGCGGAGCTGGCCGGAACCTTCGGTGTACTTTCGATGGCAGGCTGTTGTGATACCGATTGCACGGCCGCAAAGCTGATATTCGATGTCTGCCGCTCACGAAAACGCATGTTCACCTTCGACAGTTGGTCGGCATCGAATTCCATACCGGCCACCATATCCACAGCGGCTACCAGGTCACCGCCGAAGAACTCATCGGCAATCGCCTCAGCCTGCGCGAATACATTCTGTATCGCGGCCAGCTCGGCCTCATTCAGATCCCCTTTCACCTTCAGGACACTGCGAGTTCGGCTGGAAACCTCAACTCGCGTCTCGGAAGCCGATTTGTCGCCTTCGGTCACAGCAACATCTGTCGCAGACATGCGTTCCGCGCGACGCAGGTCGAGACGGACAACATCGCCTTCCTGGGTGCGAATTCGAATCGTCGAACGTTGCCTTAAGCTTGTGTCGACCGACAATACCGAAGCGGAGGACGCGACATTGCGAGCCGCATCCTTGTCCAGATCGTCAAGCCCCTTACTGACCTGGCTCATGGTCTGGTCAACACTCTCGTGATCATCATCACCCAGGGCTTCACGCACGTTGGTCGCCGCATACTCCACTTTGCTTCGAAGCGAGATCAGCGTTTTGCTTGCCTCTAGAGGGGATCGTTCGACCAGCTGTTTAGCGCTACTCAAAGTGTCTCCCGCGACAGCCGTGGGAGAGTCGTCACCAGCGTTGCTTGCGTAAGCCGGCAAAGCCGCCGAAAAACTCAGGCGAAACGAAGCGGAGAATACTTCGCGTATTTCCTGACGCAGTATATTCGTCGCGCGGCCTCGCTGGTGATGCTCGGCCCGGGGACCGTGCTCATGTGAGTGGTGCCGATGCCCTTTTGAGCGCGTTGAAGAGACGCCGTGTTGTGCATCGAGTGCCTTGCCAGCGCGATGCGACAACCTACCGACCTCGACTCCACCAATTCCGCCAATATCCATCTTTCTGTCCTCTGTCAAATCAGCCGACATCACTCAATCTCGGCTTATGTAAAGTGTGCTTACAGAGTCTCTATCGGCGATTTGGGGGAATACTTTAGCGGCTCACACGTGCCTGGAAACGAAACTGCCACGTGGCCTGATCATGCGAAGCGTGACGAATTCAACGCCTGCGAAACACATCGTTCCCCAGCCCTGACGTTGAAATGTACAATGCGTCACATTGGCTACCGCCACAAGAACTTCGCTGACGATCTTTATTAACTGCCCTTCTTTGAGCGCCTGCTGGGTTCTGAAGCGCAGGCCGCTCAACGATACATCTTCCGTCTCGCCATCGAATCCGGTTGCTTGAGATGCATCAGTAAAATACGTGATCGCCCGTGTCTTGTTGAATCGCTCGACGGCGCGACGCTGAAGCGAATTCAGACGCTGATCTTTGACAGGAGACAACGGGCTATTGCAGCTACGACAGTCAGCCTCGTCATCGATAACCCGACCGTGCTCGTGCGGCAATTCGCAGAAGATACACTCCTGAAATGGACTCAGCGTTCGGGCAGGCGTTTCAACAGGTATGTCGTTAATGGGGCTGTCGGGAGTGCCCTGGGCAATCTGACTCATGCTAAGAAGGTAGACATCGTACTCAGCTCGCCGATCCGTATCGCTTAAAACAGCGTACGCTTCGTTCATCGCGGCGGCAGTCGCTGAATCGCCTCCAAGATCGGGGTGATGCTTTAATTTCTGCAAAAGCGTTCGATAACTGGAACGAATTATTTCCAGAGGTGCGTCGCGGCTCACATGGAGCACGGCGTAGTAGTCGCTGCTAGTTGAAAACACGACTATCGACGTTGATCTTTGAGAATCATGATATTCGCGTGTTGGTGGATTACCGCGCCAGCTTGCTGGCGAGTGATTGAACGCGATCTGTATGTCGATCACCCAATATCGCCGTCTCCTGCAATTCTGCGGCGTCGATTTCAAGAGACTCCGACCACAGCGCAAGACTGCCCTGTTGGTGTTCGTCCATTCCTACGTTGTCAACCGCTACTACGCCCGCAGCGACGACCCAGCACAGTCGTTCATCGCAACGCGAACCCCGATTTGCCCGCGAGTGATAGGCCGCAAGCATTGGGGCCGGCAGGGACCAGGCGCGAGCGAGCTCCGCGGTCATCGACTTATGATTGGTGTCCAGTTCGTCTTCAAGCAGATCTGCCAATGTGCCTGGCACTGCTTGCTTTTTGTACTTGTTTAACGCCAGCCCCGTGCGGACCGGGTCAATGTGGGCCAAAGCCATAAGACCAAGATTGTGACAAAGGCCAGACGTGTAGGCCAGATCGCGCTCCGCATCATCGGCTGATTTATCCAAGGCTGCGATTTTCTTGCAACTTTCAGCGACTGCCAAAGACTTCATCCAAAAACGCTCCGCGTCGAATGGCGGGCACTTTTTATTATCGAAAGACTGCTGCACAGCCATCGCCAGCACCAGAGATCGAACGGTGTCCACTCCCAGCACGCGGGAGATTGCGGAGCTAATATCGTTAACGGGTTCTGTTAGTCCGAAGTACGCCGAATTCGCGAGACCGAGTAGCCTTGCGCAGATGCCTGCATCGCTTTCCACCACCTTGGCTACCTTCGCAGCATCGATGAATTCATCGCCGAAACAGGTCAGTATTTCCTGAGCCGTGGCTGGCAACGGCGGTAGTGTTGTTATCGACGTTGCGATCCGCGCCGAAGTATCTGTGATGTCTATTGCAGCGGTCATCTGTACCTCTCAACCGGCCAGTTTCTGGACGTCGGACGGTGTGTTGTCCGCATCCGCATTTGCGGGAAACTCAGGTGCGAACGCAAAGGGTTTACCAATTGCGAATCCCTGCACGTAGTCGGCGCCCAATTCGCGCACGGTTTGTAATATCTCATCACTCTCGACAAATTCCGCGACCGTCTTGATACCAAGTGCATGTGCGATATCAATAATTGACTTGACAAAAATTCGATCAGTATCGTCGTGCATCAGGTCGCGAATAAAACAGCCATCGATCTTCACGTAGTCCACCGGTAATTTCTTGAGATAACTAAACGACGAAAGTCCGCTGCCAAAGTCGTCCAAAGCGAATTGGCAACCCATTTCCCGCAGCGCAGTCATCAGCTCACTTGCCTCCGAAATACTCCTTATGACCGCTGTCTCGGTAATTTCAAAATTTATGGTGCCGCGTGGCAACGGCGACTTCATGACAGCATCTTTAAGGAACTCCGCGAAGCGCCTGTCACCAACGCTACTCCCGGACAGGTTAATCCAGTATTTTCGGTCGCAGGCCTCGAATGCATGATGCACGAAAAGCATATTGAAGAGACTCGTAATGACCCACTTATCAAGTTCTACGCTCATCCCGTAGCGTTCCGCCGCTGGCAAAAAGGCACCGGGTGGAATGAGTTTTCGAGTACTGCGATCGCGCAGTCGCAAAAGGACTTCCATACTTTCTGGCTCTTCGATGGAGTTATCTGCCGGCTTGATAGGCTGGGCATAGATCGCGAAACGGTTGTTGTCCATCGCCTCTCGCAAGCGCTGCACCCACCGCACCTGGCCGCGGTGCACGCGCGCGGAATCCGCCTCACCGGACACCATGTGAACCCGGTTTCGGCCCGCTTCCTTGGCGGCATAACAAGCCGCATCGGCGAGCTGCTGCAGCTCGCTAATATCACCTACCTCAGGATCAATCGGAATACCACCAATGCTGACGCCGATGCGATAGGTCTCGGTGCCCCAATGGAATCGAAAATTCTCAATGCTTTCCCGAATTGACTCGGCTATTCGTACCGCGACCTCAGTCGGACACTCCCACAGAATGATGCCAAACTCATCGCCACCAAGTCGGCCGACGATGTCGTTATCGCGTACGCTTTGCGTCAAGGTGTCACTCACTGCTCGCAACAGCTCGTCACCCGCCGTATGCCCCGACGTATCGTTTACAACCTTGAACTGGTCAAGATCCATGAACATGAGGAAGCTCATCTTACGACTGTCAGCACGATTCAGCCATGAGCGCTCGAGCTGGGCTTCAAACGCACGTCGATTTAGCAAACCGGTGAGTTCGTCATAGCTCGCCTGGTACTCAAGTTGCATTGTAAGCTGCATCGACTCGGTAATGTCCTGAATTTGTACGACGCTGTACAAGAATTCACCGCCATCGGAATGCACGCTGGAAAGGTTTACCACGGTGTGCAATTCAGCGCCGTCCGGGCCGGTGCAGTCCAACCTCTTATCAAAACTGCCGCCCATCGATACGATCAGACTTCTGTACCGCTCCTCGAACTGATCACGGTGCTCTTCGTTCACCAATTCCACGAACTTCATCGCGGCCGGTAATTCCTCACCTGGCCAAAACATAGTGATGAGCGCCGGGTTTGCATCGAACATGTTGCCATCGACATCAAGCAATCCCATGCCGATCGGCGCATTTTCAAATGCACGTCGAAAACGTGTCTCCAGATCGGCGCGGGCGCCAATTTCAGCGGACAGTCGTTCATTGCTGTCCGCAAGATTGCGACGGGCCAGTTCGATTGATTGGGTGCGTTCCTCAACCTGGGCGCGAAGCGTCGTATTCAACCACTCAATCTTTCGTGTCCGATTGGTCATGATGGCGTGCAGAACCAGTATGCCCATAATAATTATCGCCAAAACGAACCAGGGCTGCTGCCAGAAGAAGGGCATCACGGTGAAATGGTGAGTCGCAACCCGCTCGCTCCAATCTCCGCCCGGGTATCTGGCGCGCACAACGAATACATAAGAGCCTGGCGGAATTCTCGGATAGCTGACTGAGCGGCTGGTCGTTGGCGACCCCCACTCTGCATCTACACCATCCAGTTTGTAGCTGTACTGCACGCCACGCGGAGTGCGCAAAGATATTGCCGCAAACTCGACCCGTGCACCGAGCTCTTTGGGTTCGATCTTCCCCTGATCGAGAATTTCGTGTCCACTTAGCTGACTCTCTACGCGCACGATTTGCGGGGTAAGCTCGAATCGCCTAGGCATCGATTGTGAAGTATCCATACGTGTAGCGCCGTCCACTGTACCAACCCACAAATGGCCGTCCGAATCGACCAGCGAGCTGTGTACGTTGGTTTCCAGACCCGTAAAACCAGCTTGTTGATTGTAATGCACGACGCCAGGAACCCCCGGTATCAACTGGTAAAGTCCCTGCTCGCCGCCTACCACGATCGTCCCATCGTCCAAATGTTCGACAAGATATACCGTCTGATCCGAGAGCGGCGTCACTGCTCCGTAGTCGGTAAATTGATTGTCTTCCAAGCGGTAGAGACCACCCTCTTCCGTAGCAATCCACGCGGAATCCAGACCCGTCAGGTTTATGTGATTGAACAGGCGCTTCGGTAAACCGTCGGCCGGGTCGAGTGGCACTTCAACGTACCCACCGTCGTTGCCGGACGCAAGGCGCGCATATTGGTAGACAGGCAAGCCGTCAACTTCTCCTGAGCCGATGATCCGCTGTTCGTATCCCCCACGCTTGTTTGGCGTCAGTTTCACCAGCCCTACCTCATCTGCACCGTACCAAACGCTGCCGTCGGCCCCGACATCGAGGGTGTAAACCGAAGTGGCATCAGGCACTTTAAATTTGCTCATTGACTTCGTATCCGGCAGGTAGCGAAATACGCCGCTGCCGATCGTCGAAAACCACACTGCCCCATCAACAGCGAGCGCGATATCCAGTACATCCACGTTGGTCGATTCGGCGACATGCGCAGCCTTCATTGTATTCACGTCCACGTAGTACAGTCCGTGGTCCGTAATTCCAATCCACAAACCGCCTTCACCATCCGGGACAACGTCACGAACGGTGCCTTCCGGGACCCCATGCTCCGGTCCAACGACAAGCAATGATTCATCGCTTGCACGCATGAGGAGTTTCGATTCTGTGCCGAACCAGAATCGGCCTTGAAGGTCTTCAGCGGTCGCCCATACAGTTTCGGAGTCGAATTCCGTTTGCAGGCGATAATGCCGGAATCGGTCGCCAAGGAATCGTATCAGCCGCGATCCGCTCGTCATCCAGAGCGAGTTTTCGCGATCGATGAAAATGGAGGTGACATCCTCGACGCCGGTATATTCCTTCAGGTGGTCACCGACAGGCTGTGTTGGCTGGCTTCGCCCATCAAAGCTAAATAGCTCATTTCTTGTCGCTACCCAGACCAGTCCGTCGCTGCTCGTATCGATGCTGACGATTGCATTGGGCGAATCAATTCGAAACAGCTCGTCGAACGCGCCGTCGCGCCAAATACCAATGCGCCCCACCGTGTCGCTAACCCACAACGTGTCATTCGCATCCGCATGCGTAATTCGGATCGCGGTGGAAATCATTTCGAGTTTCGGCTCCTCGCTGAAATCAAAGCGATACAGACCGGTTGACGACTCAACGAGAACGTCATCGCCATGAACCGCGATATCCGTGATACCGGTGGCCTTGTCACCAATCAGCCATTTGACAGCTAACTGATTTTCGCCGGACGTGATCTCGACGATCCCCACCTCGTCAACAACGGCGAAATTACGCTCGCCGATGATCTCGATATCCAGAATTGACTTGCCCATGCCACCGAGCGGTTCGCTACTCTGGGCAACGCGAGCACCGTGCAGGATCGTTATGTAGCCGCGCACATCTCCAACCCAAACAGAGTTGGTGTCGCTAACGTGAAGTGCGGTCAGGGAGTTGTTAGGCAGACCGTCAGCGATAGTGTATTGGTCGAAGTCATGACCATCGTAGCGGTTGAGCCCGCGCGCCGTCGCAAACCACAGGTAGCCGGCCTGATCCTGCCCAATATCGACCACATTAGACTGGGTCAAACCATCAAGTACGGTGTAGAACCGAAAGGGCGCCTCCGCGCTACCGTCGGCCGAGTATGCCGGCGCTGCCAAAAACAAGGTCAGCAGCGGCACAACACAGTTAAGAATGGCTAATCGCGGTTTCACACAGATAACTCACAAGAATCAATGACTAACTACCTTCTATTAATCGGCCACACCGGGTTTTTCTTGAGGCGCTGAGTCGCTAAATTCGCCGCTCGCGAGCAACCCCGCCTCGTCGCGCTGCATTCGGTATTGAATCGGATGACCTTATCGTAATAGTGTTGCCCTGATCCCCTATTGGAGAACCGTGTGTCAGCTGACGAACAGACCCGTTTTTTGCAGGAACTGGCCGTAGATCTCAATTCCAAGAGTATCCTTCTGCCATCTTTCCCCGACGTAATCGTCGAAATTCGTAAGGCGCTGGAGGACCCAAGCTGCAGTTCTGAGCGCTTGGCTGACGTGGTTCACTCGGATGCTGTGTTGGTTGCAAGACTGTTGATCGCGGCTAACTCCGCTTTTCACAACCGAGCCGGTATTGAAATTGTCGACCTGAATCTCGCAATCAGCCGATTGGGATTCGAAGTCGTTCGAAACACCGCTATCGCGCTTGCCGTCGAGCAGATATTCGCGGCGTCGGAACACAAAGAACTCAAATACGCGATAAAAGAGATTTGGAGCAACAGTCTGTCTCTGGCCTCGATGAGCTTTGTCATTGCCCGGAATGCGGGCAATATCAATCCTGACAATGCGTTTCTCTGTGGCCTACTGCATGATATTGGCCGGCTTTATATTCTGACCAAAGCGAAAAATTATCCGAAACTGATGGGTGACGAAGCATCGCTCCAGGGCGTTCAGGATCTATGGTATGCGAGCGTCGGAAAATCGATCATAGAAGCATGGGGGTTCTCAAACGAAATCGCTGAATCGCTGGATATCGAAGAACACCTTATTCATGACCGCAGTTCTGCTGCAACATTGGTCGATGTCGTCTCTCTGGCGAAACTCGTGCTGGCGAAGCCCGACGAGCCGGCGTCTGACGATGCGTTTCTCGGCCCTGCCGGCAAACTCAACCTCGGTGCCGATGCGCTGCCGTCAATAAACGAAGCTTTCGATCTACACATGCAGTCGATGCGCAGGTCGGTGAGTGGATAAATAAGCATCCTGCAGGAACCGAGGTTCGATACAGGACGCTATTCTCTATCATGGATTAGAGTAATCTATTGACGAAACGCGATATCGTAACGTCTGTCGATGGTATACGTCGTTTGCGAATTGTGCGCCTGGATACTGCCGCTGGATGGCACACTGTCATCACCGCGGGACTCCAGAATCTGAGCGATGTCGCCGGGGATCTCACCAAATACGATGTTGTGTCCGCTCAAGTTGTAGATATTGAGGTCCAGACCCATTAGCCCGCCGAAAGCGTTGCTCGGCTGCTGATAGCTGGCGGCGGTGTTGTCGACCGGCCCGGCGATGAGTCCTGCTCCACGCAGGTGCTTCCACACCTTGCGCGACTCGGCGGCATTGTTTAAGGAATTCCACCCTCCGGATATGTTTCCGTTGCCATTGCCATTGTCAGAGGCGGTCCACGTTCCTGAGAACCGCGTCGACGCCGCCGGATCATCACCTGGCAATGCGCCGTATCGATCCTGATAAGCATAAATTGCCGCAGATACACCCGCAAAGTCATTTTCGACTCGCTTGATCTTGGCATTGGTAATCATCTCTCTGCCCTTCAATACACCGCCGAGTAGCAGTCCAATGATTACCAAAACGATGGCGATTTCGACCAGCGTAAAACCGGACTGCCGATGCCTGTTAAACGATTGCGTATTCACGTCGTAGCCTCACTTCATTAGTTGGTTCCGAGGCCACCTCACGACATGTCATGTGGCAACTGACCTCTCCTAGCAATGTTATCGGCAGTTCTGGCAGCGGCTTTAGCCGTTTATGCACTTTAATCAGGGTAAATGCCCGGCGTCTACAAGTCGGCCGTAGAGCCGGTTCGGCGGTATCCACATCAATAAATCGTCAAATTCATTGCCCTGCAAAGCACTCTTGCCCCGGAGGACGAAAAGCCCATCTGCGGCTACCCGGTAGGTGGTCCCGGACACGCCGCCGCCCAGGTTTGCACCTGCATTTTCAAGCTCATCGGCCGACGTAAATGACGACCAGTTTTTTCCAAGCGAATAAACGATCACCGGAGCACGCTCCGTAAGCGTAACGTTGCTGCCGGCGCAGGTAGTCGCGGTTGACCCGCTGGCGGTGGAACACACTGTGAGGTCAGGTTGCAACAACGCGATAGTTACGACACTCATCTCGCCGGCCGTAACAAAGTCCCACGATCCGTCAGTATTTGCATCACTTGTGGTTACGCTGTATCGGTATGGCGACCCCCACGGATCAAGCAATAAATTGTCCTCATTTCGCTGACCATTAAGATCCAGTGTTGTTGCGGGCACGAAACCGTGTTGTTCGGAACACCCGGCGGCCAAAGGATCGGCATAGCCGTTGCTGGACGGTGTTGCCGGACAGGGCAGATAACCGTTCACAATGGCGAATCCTTCAACGGCAGAGCGGATCGTTTTTAGTTGCTCCTGGCCGTCACGAATTCTCGCGTTGTCGCGCTGAACCGAGAGCGGCATCATAAGACCGCCCAGAAGCAGACCCATGACGAGAATCACGATCGAAAGTTCGACCAGGGAGAACCCGCTTTGACGTTGATTAGTCATTGGCTAGCACTCCGTCGCAACCAGCTGATCGTCGACGCAAAACAACAGGTCGTTGAAATTATTACTTAGTGGACCCGACTCGAAATTCGCCGCAACACTGCTACTCGGTACATTCGCAGTGTTTTGCCCTTCCAGATAGTTGACTGGATTGCGCTTCGTATCCGTATCCAATGGTGGCGCATTTCGAACCTGCCCTGCGTCACTGAGTCGCATTCCTGCGAACATCAGGACCGCCGCATATTGACCACTACCATTGACCGTCATGCAATTGCTGCAATCAGTCGGAACCACCGCAGCAGGGCTATGCGACTCCGCCGCGGCATAGAAGAAATGATCTTTCCAGTTTTGCCAGCGCACGAATTGCTGCGCTGTCCAGCCAGGCACGGCAGTCGAATTACAATCGCCCAAGACCCTCGCGATCGTATTTCCGGTCGCACTGTTGCTGTCATCAACAACGTCCGGCAATCGACCCGAAAGGAATCCAGTGTTGGCGTCGTTGTATGCGGCATCGGGGCGGTAGTCGACCAGGGCAACGGGTGCCGGCCACGGAAGGCGCTTATCGCTGCCGCCACCCGAGTTGTTCTTGCCGTAGTCGGCAATGCATGCGGCAGCAGCCAAACCAAGACTACGCATGCTGGCCCGGAAGTCGCCGCGGCGAGCGATGCCTCGTTCGATGTCGGCACGCGAAATGCTCACGACGCGATCGTTATGATCTTCCTGAGATCCGGAAACCACCGCAAGCATATCTGTGGAATCAGCAACGCCTGATAAAATTGAATTTGCGATAGCACTGACAGTGTCAGTATCCAGGTAGTCAGTTGGATCGGCGCCGTAAACGCAGCCACTGCTTGCACCGACACCGGGGCGCGACTGTGTCGACAAGGGCTGCATCGCAGCTACGACCATAGCAACCGGCCGATCCTCAGGATTAATGCCCTCGCTGACGGTGCCGGACTCAATATTGAATAACTGTAGCTGGCCATTGGTGTCGGTGTTTATCATCGCGGCGGTGTCCGCAGCAGCCTCTTTATATGAGCCGGAAACGACATACCAGAGACAATTCGATGCCCCATCCTCGAGGGGCGCAATGCCCAAGGTACGCCATGGCAGCAATCCGACCACCGAAACACCTGCGGCGCCACAATCGCTCGTGTGCGCCTCACCACCAGAGAATCCGGCGCTAGCGTCAATATCCGGACATGGCAGGCTGTGAGATTGTGAAGCGTTCACGTCCGTGTTCAGCACAGCAAAATCGATCAACGCGTTGCGGGCTTCAGCCAGAGCGCGTTGAGTCTGCATCAGCTGTCGCGTGTGTAAATCGTTTCGATTCAGTTTCGCGAGTAACACCATCGACATAGCAAGGATCACCGCCAGCATCATCAAAAGAAGCGCAGCACCGTTTTGTCGAAATGATGGTGTATTAGTCGCTCGCATCGTTCGCCTCGGAAGCGTCTGTAACGCCGCTTCGAAGAACCTCGACCCGACCGGGAATTTCGACGGGATCAGCGGATTTAGCTGGAATGAAATCGCCGTTTGAATAGACACGTACCTGTCCATTGCTACTGATGATGTAGCCTGCAGCATCTGCCTTGCGCACAGGCTTCGCAGGGGACTCGCGGCTGCCAGCAGTCGTGGGATTGGCGCGACGCCGGTCAATGTCCTGGCGCTTTTCCGGAGTGAAGAAGACCTTGCCGATCTTGACGTCGGCAAGTGATTCGTAGATTTGTTCCTGGTCCGACGCTACTGACATCCGGGCATCAAGCAGCAATACGAATCCCACACATAATCCTACCGTATACGTCGTCATTCGAGCGTTCATAGGGTGCCTCCCTGTACGTCAGAAGTCGCGACACTGAAAATTTGCAAGCTACACTTTGCGTTCAGATTTTGATCGGTCGCATCTCTACTAGCCTCAGCAACGTTTGAAAGCTCGCATTGTTCAACTCTGATAAGACCCGGTGCCTGCACCTGAAGCTGGTCGAAGAAGCGCAGTAAATCGATCTCGTGCATAAGCCCCATTTCGATCTGCGCCTTGCTGACTCGTATCCGTATGTTGCCGCCGCCAGACATCGAATTAAGCGGGGCAATGACGCCAAGTTGCGGTTCAATGGAATACGAGATTCTGGGCAGATCAAGGCCCGCCAAAGCTATGCGCATGGTCTCAACCCAGTCCAGGCGACTTTCGCGCCCTATGAAGCCCAGTTCGTAGAAGCGCTGATAGCGGCGGTGGTAACGATCCACGATTCGACGCTGCTCAACCAGTTCGTCATAGTCCTCGTGGACCGCTTCATGATTTGCAGTGAGTTGGGTGAACATCTGCTCACTCTTGCCATGCAACCAGATTGCAACGCTTAAAGTGACGATTGCCAGACCCGCGCATAGAGCTGGCCGCATCGTATGCCGGAAGATGTAAGGCCACTCCAGGTCAAGTCGACTCATCATTAGACCTCGCCTGCGGCTTGCTGGCCGTCAAAAGGTATACAAGCCGTATCCGGAAACGAGCCGTTTGACCCGATGTTTCATTGACAATCTCACCTGATATAGCGGCACTGGTGCTGGCATCGAACGGATACTCGATTGCACGAGATTCTGAAAAACCAGTCCGGGCTTCAAGGTCGGCAGCGAGTTGATCAATGCGCTTGAATGCACGTCGCATATCTCCGTCGAATGGCACAATCTCCGCGCTAATTACTGCGCTTACAGCAGAAGTTCCGGGAACGGTGACCGGTTGGGGCACGTTACCAGGCCGACGCGGCTCGGTATTCGCTGCAGCCTCGCTCTCAGCCATCCAGCTCAATTCGCGCATCCGGATATCCGGATAGTCGCCCATCACTGCGCCGACCTGATTCATCACCCAGGGCGCGGGCACGCGATTGTCCAACAGGTAATCTCCTGTGTCGACGGCATGCTGCATCTCGAAGGAATCTGCTTTTATAGGATCGAACTTCTCGTTTTCCCGACGGAAGGTTTCAGAGAGAAACTCCACCTGGGATTGAATTTCGGCGATGCGGCTTTCCATTGTCCAGACGTCGTACAAAAACCCTGCAGCGAAAATCGAACAGCCAGCGCCAACGGCAACGGCGCTTCCAATCACTGCATTTCTAATGCGCTGCATTCGCCAGAAGCGGTTCTCGCCGGAATTGGCATAGTTGTATTTTGGTGTCCGCTTCAAAAGTGCCGCAAGAAACACTTCCTCAAAATGATCAACGCCCGACAGCTGCCGATGAGCCAATTTCCGGATCGCAAGGTTTGGCTCTATGAAATGATACTGATTGGAATGGGTCGCATCCGACAGCGACAGAATCTCTTCTGCTGTTTCGCCGTCGGCAACTACGCAAACATTTAGAATCTCTGAATGACGGAGCAGCCGCGTACGTTCAAGGTATCGGCGACTACGCATCGTCTCGGTGACAATAAATTGCGCATAAGTGTCAGCGGCGACTCCAGGACCCTGTGATAGACGCGCGCTCCTCAGTTCACGGTCTTGCAGGAAAACCTGGCGCACCTTGTTACCCTGATGAGGCGCTACATACATGACGTTCTCGGTACTCGAAAACAGCTTTGAGACAATAACAGGTGCCATAAGCGGCACCGAATAGATACCGGCCAGTGGCGTCTCGTAGTGCAGAATGATCTGCATCCAGGGGTCAACCAACTCGGGGTTGGAGAGACCACTGTGGAGCACATTGAATTCATCGCTATCAGGCGCAGACTTTCCCTGAAGTATCGAAACGCGATACCGTGTTCTACGGAATTTCGTCGCACTTCGCCGTGCAACCAGGGCCGCGCGGTCTCTTGCTCCCAATTTTGGAATGGAGTCAAGCGCGAACTCTTCTTCAATAATGTCAAGCAACATCGCGCTGGGTTCGCTTGGTTCGCCGGCAAGGTAATGACGGAATTTACGCAGGCCGATATCATCGTCAGCGAACTCAGCGGCGCAGCGTACCGACCCTTCGGTCAATGCATAAACCCGGAGCGATCCTTGTGTCACATAGAAAGCGCGCTTCATCATTGCCCTAGATCCCGATACTACTGATGGTCTCGTAAATGGGTCCGAGCACCGACATCATGATCCAACCCATAATTATACCAAGCACGACCGTCATCGCTGGTTCAATCATCGACCTCAGGCGGTCAATCGACTCGGTAACTTCACGGTCGTAGAAGTAGCTGACATTGCTCAGTGCGTTGTCGAGTAATCCTGTCGACTCGCCCATTCGCACCATTCGAACGACGAGCGGAGGGAACATCTTCGTCGCGTCGATGCTGGCGCTGAGCGCCTCACCGTCCGCGATAGCGGATGAAATTTCTTGAATTCCCTTGCGGATAACCGCGTTGCCGGCGATATCCTCGCTAATCTTCAAAGACACCAAAACATCCAGGCCCGAGCTGTAGCACAATGAGAAGTAACTCGCGAACCGACTCAAAATGACCTTCGTCATTATCGGACCGATGTACCAGGTCTTCAATTTCCAGCCATCAACAATGTAGCGAAATGACTCGCTCCGCCGTGCCTGAAATCTGACCAAGAGGAGGATGACAGCAGGTAGTGGAACTGCCCACCACCAGTTTCCTGTGAGGAAGTTCGAGAAAGCGATTAGCGCACGCGTGTGTATTGGAAGCGCCTGGCCCATTTCTCGAATGAAGTCCACCATCTGCGGCACAACGTACAGCATCATGAAAAGCATCACGGCCATAACCACAGTGCCCACAAATGCCGGATACAAAATCACGGTTTTGGCTTTCGACATCAACTCGTCCTGCCATTTAAGCGACTCAGTTAATTTCTTCAGGACGTTCGGAAGCTCGCCAGATTCTTCGCCGACGTGAATCAGATTAACGAATACATCGTCAAATACTTGTGGCGACTCCGCTAGCGCCTGCGACAAGGTACGCCCGGACTCAACCGCGCCAATGAGATTACAGATGACCTCAGTGAATGCCGGATTGCCGACGCTGTCACGTAAATCGGAGAGCGCTTCGAGAATCGGCAGACCCGCTCGCGTCATTTGCTCCATATGAAAACAAAAGCCGATCAGCTCCTTTCGTTTCACACTCCCTTTGCGCGCAAAAAAACCGTTACCCTTCTCCGCACAACGCAGCATCTCGATTCCGGATTGCCGCAGTTGCGCTTCCAGCACATGTTCATTATTTGCTTCAAGGCTGCCCACGACAATCGCGCCATTTGCATCCACTGCTCTATAGCTAAACGAGGCCACAACGCTACTCCACCCGAGCTGTCAGATCGACAACCCTGGAAATCTCGGAGAGACTTGTGGTGCCCGCCATGACATGGCGAATGCCATCCTCGGCGAGGTCGATAAAACCCGATGCCAGTGCCGCTTCGTGCATTTCCTTACGCGTCGCTGTTCGCGCCATCATTTCGTCGAGTTCCTGACTCACCTTCAGCACTTCGATCACTGCCAAGCGGCCCTTGAAGCCGAGAAAACTGCAGGCCTCACAAGATCCCTCGCGATACAGCAAGACCGGTTTGTTGCTTCGAATTCCGAGCAAAGTACGTTCGGTCTCATCAGGTGCATACGCTTGCCTGCAATGCCGGCAAAGTCGCCGGACCAGTCGCTGTGCCACAATGCCTATGATGTTGCCAGCCATGATCTGAGGTTTAACACCAATGTCTATCAGACGCGGCATGGCGCCGAGTGCCGAATTTGTATGCAAGGTGGAAAACACCTGGTGTCCGGTCATAGCCGCGCGAAAAGCCATTTCAGCCGTTTCTTCGTCGCGAATTTCGCCGACAAGAATAATGTCCGGATCCTGACGCATCATCGACCGTATGCCATTGGCGAAATCGAGTTTCGCGGCCTCGTTCAATGAGGTCTGGCGAATCATCGGCATTGGATATTCCACCGGGTCTTCGAGTGTCATGATGTTCACAGTCTCATCGTTGCGGTAGTTCAACATTGAGTAGAGTGTTGTCGTCTTACCGCTACCGGTCGGCCCGGTGACGAGAATGATCCCCTCCGGCCTGGCCATCATGAGTTGCAGAGCTGTCAGCGATTCTCGCATCAAGTTCAGATTTTTCAATGGCACAATGCCTTTGCGCCGATCGAGAATTCGAAGAACGAAATTCTCACCATGAGTCGTTTGTTGCGACGCAACTCGAAAGTCTATTTTCCGGCCTGCCAGCGTGAGACTAATGCGACCATCCTGTGGCGCGCGTGTCTCGGCAATATTCATCTTCGACATCACTTTTAGCCGCACGACCATCCCTGGCCAATAGCTGCGGTGCAGGGCCATCGCCTGTCGCATGACGCCGTCGATCCTGTACCGAACACGCAAAAATCCCGCTTCGGGCTCGAAGTGAATATCTGAGCAGTCCTTCTTCACCGCGTCCGCAAGAATGGCGTCGACGAGTCGAATTAGTGGGTGGCTGTACTCGTCGCTCTCAACCGCCACATTCAGGTTATCGATCTCGCCCGTGTCGATTTCTCGCAGAATTCCCTGAACGGACAACTCGTACTGATAGAATTGCTCAATCGCGACTTCGATCTCCGCCTCACCGGCGACCAGCGTCGATATCCCGATGCCACTACCGAGCGCCGCTGCAACCTGATCAATCGCAACCACGTTTTGTGTATCGGCCATCGCCAGCGTCAGTACTTTTTCGTTTTTATCGAAATTGATCGGCAATATTCTGTAACGCCGGGCAATATTTTTCGGCACCATTTTCAGTGCATCGGGATCGGGTATCGCCTTCGAAAGGTCAATGGCCTCATGCCCAAGCGACTCACCAAGCGTATCGCGCAATATGCCCTCACTGAGCAAGCCAAGTCTGACCAGAATCCGCCCTAGCGGTTCGTCACTTCGAGTTTGCTCCTTTAACGCGACCTGTAGCTGATCTTCACCAATAAGTCCCGCCGCGATCAGGCGCTCGCCTAGCGGCAGGCTTTGCTCATCTACTACCAGCGTTCGAACCGTCGAAGTACTCATTCAGCGGTCTCCTGTCTTTGTGATGGAGACTCAATATCGACAAAGGGAAAGCGCTCGGCCGTTGCAGCGTCCGCCGAGGTCGTGTTGTATTGGGTTTCGAGAACGGATTCACCCGACTGCGATCCGACTATCATCATGCCATCAAAGCGCGGTTCGAAATGTTGGAGAGCGCTCCACGATGCCGCACCAACGAGTGCGGCTACAATGCAAATCACGGGTGCGAATCGCGCCAGTGCCGGCAGCCCTGATTGGGGAGTCGTCGCGACGTACGCAGAATCGTCTTCTCGGTTCGCTTGCCGGGGAATTGGCTGTTGCGCTTCTTCAATATCGGTATCAGAAAACTCGTAGTCTGTCGCAGCAGCTGGCGGCACAGAAATTGAGGTTTCGAATAATTCCAATGCGGCCGTCGGGTCATTCGCTGTCTTCGAAAATTCGGCGGCCGTCGTATCAAAGCTACCCGAATCGGACAGCGCCTGATCTTTTTCGCCTTCGTTCGCCTGGCGGAGCGCATCAACTAAAAGACTCTTCATGCGGGACTCCGGCCTACCGATATTCGACGCCGCCGGTGGCTTGTTGCTGCTCCGCGATGTCGTAGTAGTCGGACAATCGGGCTGCCGCTGCCGACTGGGCCCCGTTTTCGATAATTGTTGGTTTTAGAAATATGACCAGTTCCGTTTTTACAATTTCGTCGCTGCTATACGAAAACAACTTGCCGATCTTCGGAATGCGCGATAGCCCCGGAATACCGTTCTTTGAGCTTTCGTGTTCGTTTTGCATCAGTCCACCCAAAACGACGGTCCGCCCGTTCTGCACCTGCAACAAAGACTCGATTTCTCGCACCTGGATTTCGGGAATTAGATTATCGAAGTCCGCGCCCGCCAGACGTGGAGCGGGGTCTGCGGCAAAACCTGTGATACGACTGATCGTCGGCCGAATATTGAGACTGACGAAACCCGTTGCGCTGACTTGCGGCGTCACACTCAACACCAGCCCAACGGGCACTGTGTGAATCTCGCTGGTAAACGTTCGACGTTCCGGAAGGTCTACGGTTGCTTCGCGAATATCGAGCTCGACCGTAAAGAAGACGCTCTCGTTGACGACCTTGAGCAAGGCAGTTTGATTGTTCAGGGCCATGATTTTGGGGCTCGAAAGAACCTTGGTATCGCCGAATTGCTGTAGCATCCTGACCGTTGCAGAGATATTGCTTCCATTCGGGTCGTCATCGTTGTAGCCGAGTGAAAAAACCGGTGGCACATTGAGGGCCGAACCCACCATTGAGCTACGAAACGTGGCGCCGTTATTGCTCAACCCGGCATTGCTTGAAACACGCTGCCAGTCAACACCGGCCTGATATTTATCACTTAACTCGACTTCAACGATCGTCATCTCTATCAGAACCTGACGTTGAGAGTTTGTTGTCACGCTGTCCAGGTGTTCTTGAACACGGGACTGCTGTTTCTGGGTACCGTATACCGTGACAATGCCGGCCATACCATTGACGATTACCGAGTCATTCTCCATTGGAGATAGTTCCTCGCCTCCCGTATGGTTGCTCCTCACAATCGCTTCGAGAGTTTCCTCCAGCGACGCCCAAAAATCGTTTTTGGATACGTTTTTTACGACGGTCTTGGAAAGGTTGCCCTGTCCGTCTCCCTGCGAACTGGTTTCTTCACCAACGGTGCCGCCCGATGTTGCTATCTGTGTGGCAACACCGACTTCACCTTCGCTATCGCGCGACACGTTCACATAATCGACCATGTAGTTGTGCCAATACGCAATATCATCACGCATTACCAGATTATTACCGCGCAGCTGGTATCGCATCGCTGCCTGTTCTGCAACACGCGCAATAATTTCACGCAAAGGACGATTGACGGCATTCAGCGTTACGGTTTTCTTGCTGTCGGCCTGCATGTCGAGTTCAAGATTGGCATCACGCGCCAATGAAAACAGCAGATCGACTGCCGATACATCCTTCACAACAACCGTATAAGTCTCGATCGGCGGCGTCGGTTCGGGCAATGGCTCCGGTTCAGGCAACAAAGCTGGCGGAAGCACCTCTGGCCGCTCGTCGTTGCCAAGGTGCCCCGTCGAGAAGTCGACCGTTGGTTGCCCTGCGCAAGCGCTCAACAGTGTGCAAACGGCGACCGAATGCCAAAACTGAGGAAGAAACTGCGGGCGTAGATTGTCGCTCAGCATCCGTGGACCCTTCTGAGTAGTTAAGTTCAATTACTCCGTAGTTGTCGCCACATTCGCGAAAATCTTTAACGCTGCGGCAGCATCTAAAGGTTTGCCCCGCTGCGCCGCTAATAACTGGACAAGACAATCTTAGGCCGATTAGTGAACAGACCTTTTACAACGACCAGCGAGTACAGGGTCGATTCCGAAGAAAGCACCGTTCGACGTACCGTGTACCGTGTACTGGAAACTGCCAGCAAGGGGGAGCTCTCCAGCAAGATCGTCGACATCTTTCTTATCGCACTCATATCATTGAGTGTCCTCGCTGTCATTCTCGAATCGATGCCGGCATTCGAAGCACGCTTCGAAAGCGCACTGTCAATTTTTGAAGTATTTACCGTCGCCGCATTCACAATTGAGTACTTGCTGCGGGTTTGGAGTTCAGTTGAGAGCAATCCTGACGAACTGCAACACCCTGTGAGCGCCCGTTGGCGCTACGTGAGATCGTTTCATGCGGTAATCGATCTGCTCGCAATCCTGCCTTACTATCTGTTGCAAATCGGCCTGTTTGGCGCAATAGACATGCGCTTCCTGCGCTGTATTCGCTTGCTTCGGGTATTGAAGTTAACGCGTTATTCTCCCGCTCTGAATATGATATTCATGACATTTCGTGAGAATGCCAAAGCGCTGTCCGCCGCCTTTCTTATTCTGTTCACCGTTATGCTACTGGCGGCAACGGGCATGTATTATTTTGAGCGTGAATTACAGCCTGTTGATTTTGGAAGTATTCCAGCCTCGATGTGGTGGGCCTTCGCTACTCTGACTACCGTTGGCTACGGTGATGTAACACCGGTTTCAGGTGCCGGCAAAGTCTTCGGTGCGTTGATCACTGTCGTCGGCATCGGCATGGTTGCTTTGCCCACGGGTATACTCGCGTCTGGTTACAGCCGCTTAATGCAGGAAA
Organism: Woeseiaceae bacterium; assembly: GCA_021773075.1. Lineage (GTDB taxonomy): Bacteria > Pseudomonadota > Gammaproteobacteria > Steroidobacterales > Woeseiaceae > UBA1847. Next base: position 731,234 of record JAJFKT010000026.1, on the reverse strand, counting down.
ACGCGACCAGCTACAAAAAGAAAGCGGATGAGGCGCTTGAAGACGGTGTGTTGAGCAAGCGGGAAAAACGAGACTTAGAATCGATGCGAATTGACCTGGGACTGAGCGAACACACTGCAAGTCAGATTCTCGATGTCGGGCGGGTTCAGCGCGCGCTGCAACAACCGACCAGCATTAGGCAATGCCCGCTTTGCAGTCAGTCGCTGCCGTCGCTTGACCGGGAAGGCCCTTAGTGTGGCGTGCTAAACCTACTCATATCGATACCGTAGCGCTTTATTTTTTCGGCCAGGGTCGTACGACCAACGCCGAGTAATTCCGCAGCGCGTTGCACCACACCATTGGTATCCGCAAGTGCCTGACAAATCATTTCCTGTTCAATGTTGGCCAAATATTTCTTCATATCAATGCCTTCGCTCGGCAAATTCACAAGGCTTTCAGATTTAGCCGGCCTGATACTGTGGCTTAGGATTTCAGGGCGTTGCTGCGCTGCGACTTCTCGCTCCACGATCGGCCAGGGCAAATCTCTTGCGCCTACTTTGCCATTGGGTGTAATGACTGCGAGACGTTCGACGAGGTTTGCCAGTTCCCGAACATTGCCGGACCAGCAATATTTCTGCAGCGCAGCCATAGCATCGTCAGCGATTCGCACAGACACACCCTGCTCCGCATTCACCCGATGCACGAATTCGTCAACCAGCAACGGGATGTCTTCAGGCCTTTGACTTAGCGGCGCGATTTCGATCGGAAACACGCTCAAGCGATAGTATAGATCTTCGCGAAAGTCACCGGCCGCAATACGTTCTGGCAGGTTACGATGCGTGGCTGCTATCAGTCGCACATCGACGGGAATACCGCGGTTTCCACCTACTCGTTCAATGACTCGCTCCTCCAGCACGCGCAGCAGCTTCACTTGCATTACGGCCGGCATATCGCCGATTTCATCGAGAAAAAAGGTGCCGCCCTTTGCCTGCTCAAAACGACCTTCGCGTGCCACAACCGCCCCTGTAAAAGCGCCGCGTTCATGACCGAAAAGTTCGCTTTCAAGCAAGTTCTCCGGGATCGCTCCACAGTTGATCGCAACAAACGGGCCCTTGCGGCCTGACAGTTCATGGATTTGACGAGCCACCACTTCTTTTCCGGTACCCGATTCCCCGGTGATCAGCACCGTTGCCAAGGTTGGAGCCACTTGCGCAATCATCTCACGCACTGAATTAGAATCGGCGCTCGTTCCTATGAATGCGTTCTCCGCCAATCGTAAATCGGCATGGCGTGTCTGGCTGTGCGCCGCGCGTATGTCATCGAGCACCTCGCTGAGCGCGTCGAGGCGAACTGGAAAAGCCAGGGAGTGCAGGCGTGCCCACGGATAGTCTTTGCTTAGGTCGCTACTTAGATCGCTACGGCGCATTCAGACCCTTGACCGCAACATGACTATTGGAACATTCGGGTCAAGCTCACCAACGCCGCCAACAACCTCTCGCACTTCAAGTTCTGTGAGGTCCGGACCGATAAATACAGCCCCCAGTTGCTGTTCGCCTAAGCAAGCAAGCCATTCTGCCGGTGTTGCTGTGTGGACTACGGGCTCATCCATGAATTCGATGAGTTCCTTGAGATTCTCGGCATCCGTCACGGTGTCGTTGATCACCATGATGACGCCGCCCGAATTCATTTTCCGAACCAGGCAGTTCGAAAACGGAAACTACTTATAACTAATACTACTATGGACATAACAAAAGCTATTATGAACATAATATCTCTTGAAACCATTAGTGTTCCTACCTATCCCACATACGGCAATTAGGCGCTATTTTGCGGTAAATGTCACCTGTTTTGTCCCCAAATTGCGACAATCTTTAGACCGGTTAGTTATCTGTATCTGGTCCCACCATTCCAGTGGTGTTTCTGAACCTGGTTTCGGCCTCTAAAGAAACCTCGGCAAGCGCCGATGTCACCAGTAACCGCAGCCCAATAGTCTGAGATTTGCGCATGGACATCGTTTCCCGTTTGCTGAGTACGCCCAAGAAAGCCGGCAATGATCCTTTGTCAGGTCCGGGCAGCGAATTGGGCGATGGAGCGCTCGATACGCTAAGCAACCTGATTCGAGTTTTAGGTAACGAATCATTTCCACTTGACGGCGATCTTGACGTGGCCGTGTTCCCGAACATCTGCAATGAATTCGCTCGCCACGTCGAAAATGGCGCAGCGGTTACCTCGCACGAAATTCCTGCATCCGTCGATGGCCGCCGCGCGTGGTCTCGCATTAGTCGTTTTTTTGCGAACCGCCGACAAGCGGAAAAGGCCTTTGTTACCGAGCGTTTGCAAGGTTACCGCGGAGTTGTTGACGACCTCATTTCCGGTCTGCGGGATATCGGCCTGCGCGACCAGGATACCGAAACCACAATCCGCCAGAGTATCAACGCGATGCAGAACGCCGTCAGCAGCGGCGAGCTGCCGCAGATCAAGGAAGCACTTTCGTCAACGGTGTCGCAAATGAATGCGACCTTCGCAAAACAGAAACTCGAATACGAAAGCCAGCTTCGCGAGCTCAACGAGCGCATGACAAGCCTGCGCCAGGACCTCGTCGCTGCGCGAGAGGAAATGAAGCGAGACTCGCTAACTGAAGCCTATAATCGCGGTGCATTTGACTCGGGCATTGTGCAGAGCCTCAATATGCACTTCATTTTACAGCAGCCGGTTGCGCTGCTGATGATCGATTTGGACGACTTTAAGTCGGTCAATGACAATTACGGCCACACTGCCGGCGATGAGGTGCTCAGGGCCGTTGGTGAGTGCCTCGCGAGGTCATTCATCCGCAAAAACGACTTGGTTGCGCGTTACGGCGGCGACGAATTCGCGGTGATCGTCCCAGACACCAACGCCAGCCAATGCGGCACGCTGATAGAGCGTTTCATCAAAATGGTACGGGCGATCGAGGTGATTGCCGGCGCTGAGACGGTTCGTACCAGTTGTTCTATTGGCTATACCGAAGCGGTGCCAAGTGACACCGTAACGAGTTTGGTCAATCGGGCCGATCAGGCCTTGTATCAGGCCAAAGCACAAGGCCGGGACCAAAGCGCGTTTATCGCTGCCGATACGCCGAAAAACGACCACGAAAACTAAAGCACGGGCAGTCGCTGCCGATAAGCACTGTAGAAGCAATTTCTGCCTGATCCCAGGGCATGGAGGAGACAACTTTGGATTTGGCAACACTTATCGGCCTGATCGGCGCATTCGGTATCGTCCTCTCGTCAATTATGCTCGGCGGCTCCGCAGGTACATTCGTCAATACCCCATCATTGCTTGTGGTACTGGGTGGAACCGTGCTGGTAACGATGATGAAGTTCAGTCTCAGCAAGTTTTCCGGCGCCGCCACCATCGCTGTGAAGGCATTCCTACATAAACCCTCGAGTGCCGAAGTTCTTATCGAGGAATCGGTTGAACTCGCGAAGGCCGCTCGCCAGGGTGGCCTGCTGGCACTCGAAGACCGGGAGATAGCGGACGAGTTTATGAAAACTGGCCTGGGTTTACTGATCGATGGCCACCCTGCCGACACCGTGCGCACGATGTTGTTAAAAGACATGAACCAGACGCTAAAACGACATTCTGATGGCCAGGATATATTCAAGGCTATTGGTGACGTCGGACCGGCAATGGGTATGATCGGAACGCTCATTGGACTGGTACAGATGTTGGCAAATATGGATGATCCCAAGCAGATCGGGCCGGCGATGGCGGTGGCGCTGCTAACGACGTTGTACGGCGCAATCCTCGCAAACATGTTCGCGATACCCATTGCAGACAAGCTAGCCGTGCGCAGCGCTGAGGAGTTTACCAGTAAGTCGCTGATTATTGATGCCTTATTGAGCATTCAAGGCGGCCAAAACCCACGCATTATTGCGAGCATGCTGGAAGCGTACTTGCCGCGTTCGAAGCGTTCTGAGGAGGATGGCGAGTCCTGATCGGACTGCGCTTCCTTTGCAATGTCTGACGGCGCGCCAAAGAAAACAGAGAGCGCAGGGGTTCCCGCCTGGGTCATGACATTCGCCGACTTGATGACCTTGTTGATGTGCTTTTTCGTCCTGCTACTCGCCTTCTCTGAAATGGATGCCGCCAAATTCAAGCAGTTGTCCGGTTCCATGAAGGATGCATTCGGCGTACAGGCGGAGATTGAAGTTCGCACTATCCCCAAAGGCACCAGCGTGGTCGCGCAGGAGTTTAGCCCAGGTAGACCCGATCCTACCTCCCTGGCAGAAGTGCGTCAGTTCACTATCGACTCCAATCGCAATTCCCTCGATGCATTGAGCCGCGAACTCAAGGCAATCAATGAAACGCAGGACCACGCCCGACGACTACGACTGGCACTGAAAGATGAAATCGACAAAGGCAACGTCGCAATTCAGACCGAAGGTATGAAAATCATTGTCCACATCATGGAAAACGCCTCATTCGAATCCGGTCTGGCCGACGTTCGGCGGACCTTCTTGCCGGCACTGAAGAAAATAGCGGACCTCATCGACAAGAACAGTGGAGAGGTCACCATATCCGGGCATACCGATAACGTGCCCATATCCAACGAACGATTTCGCTCTAACTGGGAATTGTCGACATCGCGCGCAGTGTCGGTAGCTCATGAGCTGTTGAAATCACCCACTTTGGATGCGAGCCATATCATGGTTACCGGGCATGCAGATACTCGCCCACGCGCGCCCAACGTTTCCACGGAAGACCGGGCCAAGAACCGGCGCGTCGATATCAGCATTGTTCGTGGCAACGATATCGACCAGTACAGCACCGTGAGCATCGCGTCTGCCGAAGCAGGCCTCGAAAACTCAGAGGAAGTAAGACCATGACAAACAGCCTCGAAAACAGACGGTCCTTTCGCGTCAGCGAATCGATCTATCTACGCTACGAAAAGCTGACCGATGACGAATTCCGAGCTGGCATTGATCAGCGCAATCTGCGACTCGGCATTAACGACGGCGCACATTCCGCACTGGCCGACATAGAAGCACGACTCAGCGAGGCGATGTTCCTCCTCAAAGGCGAGCATGGGGCTATCGGACGATGCATTACACTGCTCAATGACAAATTAAATTTCGCGATTGAGCAATTGCCCGCTCTCCGTGAGAGCAAGACGGCCCTGGCGAGCGAGACGCCGCAAACCTGTGACGTCGCCGCTGACGGCCTGGTATTTTCCAGCAAAGTCCCCCTGAAGCTCGGTGACAAATTGCATCTTCGCTTTTTGTTGTCATCAGATAGTCGCTACGTCGAAACATTCTGTCAGGTCATACGCCAGGTCGACCCGCCCGACGAAAGCTCACCCGATTTGAAGTACGGTATTGCGGTCGAGTTCGTTGATTTGCCACCTACGCAGCGCGAGATCCTGATTCAACACATGTTTAACCTTGAATCCCAGACGCTGAGAATGCGCCGCCTGGAACTCGACTCCTCAGAAAACCCGATTTAGCTGATTAATTCAGTGATTGCTGCATGGTTTTTAGCTTGTCACGATAGGCGGTCATTACTTGTGCCGCGGCATCGTTGCTCATACCCAACTTTTGACAGGACAGATCTGAATCGAAGAGCGATTGCAGATTTTCTTCGGTATCGCCCAGCATCAGTTGGGCAACGATCATAACGTCGATAAGGTTAGCAGGGGTGTCGGTGTCGTGATCCACATAGCTTGCCGGATCAGTCGACTCAATAATCTCGGTTGCAAATCCCCACGATTCGACGATGCTCTTGCTGATTTGTGGATTCCACTCCGCCATGAGACCGTGTAAGGATTCGGCCTCCGCCAGGAGGCCAGGAAATTCCCCGGCCTTGGTAAGAATGTAAAGACTGCCAACTTCATGCAACAAACCGCACAGGAAGGCAGACTCTTGATTCAGCGTATCGTCCAAAGATGCAACTGCAAACGCCATGCACGAGAGCTTCATGCCACGCGCCCAAACCGCTTTCTGTTGCTTAGCCGACTTACTGTGCTTATCGGAACCGTAAAGCTGTTTCATCGCAAGTGACATCGCGGCACTGCGTACAACTTCGAATCCGAGGCGCCCTATTGCACCGTCCAGACTCTCGACCTTAACGTTAGCGCGATTATAGAAAGCCGAGTTTGCGAAAACGAACAACCGCGATACAAGTACAGGGTCGACACTGACTGCCTGGCTGATGCGTTCAAAATCGCAGTCTTCGCTGCTGAGCAGCTTACGTATTTTCATCACTACGTCAGGTAGCGACGGTAGTGAAATATCGCCGTTATCCAATTCCAAAGCCAGCAGGCTGACAAACCTGAATTGATCTTCCTGCTTCATGCGCTATTGTCTCCCGACTGACTTTACCTGTGCCTGACCATGCAGTTTCAGCATCAGACGCGCCTCACCGACGTTCAGACCGCAACTCTTCGTGATATCCTCAATACCCGCACCCTGCCGCGCCATGCGCACCGCATTTTCAATGGGCATATTGCGTTCTGCCGGAGGCGTGGGAGTCGGTGTAGTCTTCCTGATGTCCATGACCTTGATGGCCCGCTGCAGCTCGCCGACTTTCTGTTCGAGCCGTCGAGTAATTTGCATTTGCTCGAGCGAGTCGTCGCCGTCATCAAACAGAGAATTGCCGGTTGGACTGCTCCAGAATTCCTCTATCTGCTTACAGCGCCTTTCGAAGCGCGCGAATGAAAGGCAGGCGAGCGCCAGCATTGCGGCGTTCGATACAATTAACAAGTAGACGTATTCGGCTTCTAAAGTAATCATCACACGTGCTCATCTATAGTCGGTTTATCGTCATCCGGGCGTTCATCGGATTTCGGCTTTTTTTGGGGGTCCTGTTTGTGGCGTTCGCCCGGTTCGCGATCTTTCTGCGCGGGCTGCACCGGCTTCACCGGATACGCCGGACCAATATGCCGAACTCCTGAGATGATATCTGTCATGACGGCTTGCCTCTTGTTACCAGCGCTCAGCGGCGGCGCGTAGTCGCATGATTGCCTGACCGTGAATTTGGCATACGCGGGACTCGGAAACATCCAGGACTGCACCGATCTCCTTCAGATTCAGTTCCCGCTCGTAATAGAGCGACAGAACCAATCGTTCGCGCTCCGGTATTTGTTCTATCGACTCGGCCAGTAGCTCTCGAAATTGACTCTGATACAGCTCCTGATCAGGAGCTGGCGTGGCTGAACGCGGCGTTTTGCGTTGCAGCGTCGGCTCTTCCAGAGTCTCCTCAAAGCTGAAAAGCCGGCTGCCTGCGCTATCAGCGATTATCTTGTGATACTCACCGATCGACACGCCTATGCGCTCTGAGACTTCCTCGGCCGTTGCCGGATTACCTGTTTCATTTTCAATCGCGTTGATCGCTTTGGTGACTCGTCGATACTTGTGATGCACCGACCGGGGCGTCCAGTCGTGTTTGCGGATGTCATCGAGCATCGCACCACGAATTCGGATTCCAGCATAGGTTTCAAAGCTGGCGCCGTGAGAGGCATCAAAGTTTCCCGCCGCCTCGAGCAAACCAACCATTCCAGACTGCAATAAATCGTTGACGTCCACCGTTGCAGGCAAACGAGCCGCCAGATGGTACGCAATTTTGCTGACCAGTTCGGCGTGCTGTGTTATCAGATCTTCACTCGAAAACTCGCTGTTTGAAACTGTTTTTGCGTAACCGATCATGCGACTTTACCTCGCGAGGGAGGCCCTGCCATCAGCAGGCGCTCGAAGAAAAATTCAATACCGCCGCTCGCCTCTTTTGCTGCCGGCAGTGCATCTATTGTCTTAGCAATTTCCGTGAAGGCTGCACCGGAAGCACTCAGCGGATACGCGTCAACGACCGCACGTTGCTCCTGCACTGCCTTGACGAGATAGCGGTCATTTGGCACGTCGCCGGCATGTCGTAACACAACATCAAGAAAATTCTCTGTAACCCGTGATAGCTTGTGGAACAGAGCTTTTCCGTCGCCTGCCCGGCGACTCTGGTTGGTCACAACATGAAACCGCGAGATACCGTAGTTCTGACTGAAAACCTTTATCAACGCATACGCGTCTGTTAGCGATGCTGGCTCATCACAGACAACCACGACAGGGTGCTGAGCTGCTTGCACGAAGTGGGCAACATTTTTCGAAATTCCAGGTGCCGTATCCACGACCAATACTTCGGGTTGACTCGGTAGCTCACTAAATGCCCGAATAATCCCGACTTGTGCTGCAGCTGGCAGGTCGGTCATACAGAATGACCCGGATGACGCCGGTACGATTCGAATATCACCGGGACCCGGTAGCATCGTGCTCGACAAGTCGACCTCACCCGACACTACGTGCGACAAGTTGTAGAGTGGCTGCAAACCGAGCAACACGTCCACATTTGCCAAACTCAAGTCGGTATCAAGCAGACAGGTATCGCGGCCTCGTTTACCCAACGCGATAGCGATATTCGTAGCAACGTTGGTCTTGCCAACGCCACCTTTACCACTACAAACAGCGACAACTTTCGCTGCTTCACGTCGCATCATGCGCTGCAGATTAGATCCTTGTGTGTTATTAGACACTTGCCATACTCAGTTGTGAATAATTCTCGGCCATGGTTCTCTCGTCGATAGTGGCGCGGCTTGACTCGATGCATTCGATAGCCTGATTCACCAGCCACAGCTTCTTGCGCGCGGCCGCATGCAGATCATCCGGTATACGTTGTCCGTCGGTGAAGAACGCGGCGGGTAGATCATTACGGATCAGCGTGCTTATCACGCAACCGAGTTGCGCCGCTTCGTCAATCTTCGTCACGATACAACCCTCAAGCGGCACGCGACTGAATTCGCGCACGGTCTCATCAAGTGCAGCTTCCTGCGTTGCTGCCGATAGCGTGAGAAAGAAACGAACACGTTCGGAATTTCGGCCGTAAGCGGCCAGTTGACTCGACAGATCGCGATCACGCTGACTGCGGCCCTCCGTGTCGATCAGAACCAGTTTCTTGTTTCGTAATTGATGTAGCGTCTCCGATAATTCATCGAAACTATCTACCGCATACACTTTTGCACCGATGATATTGGCGAGTGCCGTAAGGTGCTCCGTCGCACCTATCCGATAGGAATCCGCACTGATCAATGCAATGTCGTCGGCCCAGTATTGCATCGCGAAGTGTGCTGCTATTTTCGCAATGGTGGTCGTCTTGCCCACGCCTGTCGGCCCGATCAACGCGATCGTGCCGCCATCTTGCAACAGGTTTGTGTCTGCGACGGGCAGCATTTTCGCGAGCTCCGCCAATGGTGTGCTCCAGAGGTTCTTGATGTCCTGCATAGGCTCAAGGCGATTGATGAGCATGTTGGCGATATCCGGTGCAAGACCCAGTCGAGCCATGTTTCTCAGAACCTGTGCGCGCATCGGAAAACGCCGGGAACCATCTTTCCAAACCAGGCCGGACAGCTGGGTTTCCAGCAAGCCACGCATTGACGACATTTCCGACTGCATTTCCCGGATCGCAATCTCATTGCCAGTCGCGACCGCAATCTCATCCAGGCGAGGAATTGGCGCAGGTGCGATATCGGCTGATACGACGGCCGTCTCGGGTTTTGCGGTGACAACGTCGTCTTCCGCTATTTTCGACAAGGCATCACCGCTGGTCGGAGTTGCGACATCCGGGGGAACACCCAGGGCTTGGCGTATCATTGCATCGTCATAGTCAATAGCGGCGATCACCTCGATGCCGTCCTCGACCCGCCGGTTCGAGAGGATGACCGCATCAGGTCCCTGATCCTCGCGTACCCGACGCAAGACGTTGCGCATATCCTTGTCCAAATACCGTTTAATTTTCACGTTTGTTCCTCATTCATTTGCTCGCTCGTACCCGTTCTCTACAACCCTTGCTCACCATTAGTTCGTCATCACCGTCGCTAACTCACTGCGCCAATCATTTGTATACGTTTGTCGTCCGGAATCTCGTTATAAGCCAGAACATGCAGGTTGCGGATGTTTCGCATCATGCGTGCCATCCACGGCCTGACCAATGGCGCCACTAGCAGCACGGCAGGCTCACCAGCGATTTCCTGGCTCTGCGCCTTTTCGCTCAATACCTCATGAAGTCGTTCAACCATGCCCGGTTCCAGTCCAATATTTCCGTTCTCACTAGCAGACTCATTCAAGATTCGTTCCAACTCTGGGTCCAGCGTCAAAACGGGCAGATCAGGCCCCGTCCCCGCTACGTTGTGGACGATTGAACGGCCCAGAGAAACACGTACGGCGGCCGATAAAACGTCGGGATCCTGACTACGCGAGCCGTGCTCCGCCAAAGTTTCGGCGATCTTGCGAATGTTTTTCAGCCGTATGCCTTCCTCCAGCAGATTTTGCAGAACGCGGGTTACGACACTCATCGGAAGCAGCTTAGGCGTCAGTTCCTCTACGAGCTTTGGCGACACTGTGGCGAGCCGATCCATCAGCTGTTGGCATTCCTCATGGCCAAGCAATTCGTGGGCATTGGTCTGCAATAGCTGACTTAGATGTGTCGCAACCACGGTTGCCGGATCCACGACGGTATAGCCGAGCATTTGTGCTTCTTCCCGCTGGGCTGAATCGATCCAGACTGCTTCCAGGTCGAATGCGGGATCTTTGGTGGCAACACCTTCGAGTTTTCCGAATACCTGGCCCGGATTAATCGCCAGGTCTTTGTCGATATGGACCTCGCTCTCGCCAATGGATACGCCAGCCAGAGAAATTCGATACGCATTCGGTTGCAGGTCAAGATTGTCACGAATATGAACGGGAGAAATAAGGAAACCCAGTTCCTCGGTCAGTTTCTTGCGAACGCCTTTGATCCGAGCGACCAGAGGGCCGTTTCGCTGCGAATCGACCAGTGGAATCAGTCGGTATCCAACTTCGAGACCGATGAGGTCGACCGGATCAACGTCATGCCAACTCAAGTCTGGCAACGCGGCATCCGGGTCAGTATTTCTGACCTCGGGTTCCGGCGGAACTTTGTTACGCTTCGCAATACGCATGGCCAGTAACCCGCACATACCAGCCAGGCTCAGAAACGCGAAGTTCGGCATACCGGGAATTAAGCCGAGTATGCCTACAATAGCGCCTGTCACGATCAGAGTCCGTGGATCACTAAATAACTGCGCTGACACTTGCTGACGCATGTCCTGAGATTTCGAAACGCGCGTTACAATGATTGCGACCGCAGTGGACAACAGCAGCGACGGAATCTGGGCGACCAGACCATCGCCAATCGTCAACAGCGTGTAGTTGTGTACAGCCGCTCCAAACGACAGATCGTGCTGCGACGTGCCAATGATCAGACCGCCCACAATATTGATAAAAAGAATGAGGATGCCCGCTATAGCATCACCGCGAACGAATTTGCTTGCGCCGTCCATGGAGCCGTAGAAATCCGCCTCCTCGCCAATCTCCTGACGTCGCGTGCGAGCCGTTTCCTGGTCAATCACGCCCGCGTTCAGATCGGCGTCGATCGCCATCTGCTTACCGGGCATTGCATCAAGCGTGAAACGTGCTGACACTTCTGATACGCGTCCCGCACCCTTTGTAACAACCACGAAGTTGATAATCACGAGAATCGCGAAGATAACCAGTCCGACCGCGTAATTGCCGCCGACGACGAACTCGCCGAATGCTTCGATAACCTTGCCCGCCGCAGCAGTACCACTGTGTCCGTTAAGCAACACAACGCGGGTCGAAGCAATATTCAACGCCAGCCGCAACAGTGTGACGACCAGCAATATGCTCGGGAATACGCCGAAATCGAGCGGCCGTTTGACGTACACCGACGTCAACAGAATTGACAGCGATAGCGCGATATTGAAAGTGAAGAACGCATCCAGAGCAAACGGTGGCAGCGGAATCATCATCATCGCCAGCATTGCCAACAGCAACAGTGGCAATCCCACACCTTGTACGATCTCCGACATGTAGCCGCTATTTTTATTGTCTGCCATTAGTGACTACTCATCGCATCTTGTAGGGGCCGGGAAAATCATCTTCGTTGATCTCCGGAACGGGGGCCTGCGGCCGATGTTGTCCGGGGCGCAGGGTTTCGCTCAGCTGGAAAACGTAGGCAAGAACCTGCGCTACAGCCGTGTACAGCTGTGCCGGGATTTCGTCACCTATATCAGTTGTTTTAAACAGCACGCGCGCGAGCGGCGGCGCTGAAAATAGTGGCACGCGATTCTCTGTTGCTATCTCACGGATACGTTTCGCCACCAGGTCCTTGCCTTTAGCGATGACCCGCGGTGCACCCGTTGTAGAGTCGTCGTACTTCAATGCAACCGCAAAGTGTGTCGGATTGGTGATAACCACATCGGCGGTCGGCAACTCTTCCATCATTCGTCGGGTGGCGATCTGCTGCTGTAGTGCGCGAATCCGGGATTTGACTTCGGGACGGCCCTCAGTTTCCTTGAATTCGTCTTTCACCTGTTGCCGCGTCATGCGTAGTTTCTTGTCGTATTGCCGCAGCTGAAACGGAACGTCGACAGCGGTTATGACGATCAAGCCAGTGCTGACGACTAACAAAGACACGGCGCAGATTCTGAGCGCCTCCTCAATCGCGGGGGCGATCGGCTGGCGACCGAGAGACAGTAAATCTTCGGCTCTAAACCACAACCATGAAACTGAAATAGCCGCAACCAGCGAAAACTTCGCCATTGCTTTAACAAGTTCGTTGATCGCATTTGCGCTGAAGATGCGCTTGAATCCCTTTAAGGGGTTCAACCTCTCAGCCTTGAAATTGGCGGCCTGCATGCTGAACGACCAACCGCCGATCGAAATCGCACCCAGGAATACGGCCAGTACCAAAACGATTCCCAACGGCAGCAAACTCAATATGCCTTTCGTACCGATCTCGGCGAATGCGGGGCCCAGATACCCGGGATCGAACAACTGCTCGCGTTCGATACTGAATCCCGCTCCAAATGCCTCCAGTAAATTACGACCCATTGGGCGTGCCAGCAGAATCAGGGCACCCGCCCCCGATAACATGACGCCGGTCATAGTCAGCTCGCGCGATCGGGGGACATCACCTTTCTTGCGGGCATCGTTGCGACGTTTCTGAGTAGGATCTTCAGTCTTGTCTTGTTGTTGTGCTTCTTCTGCCATTTTGTTCTCTTTGGACTAATGCCAGGCTAAAGCTGCAGCATCTGGGAAACCGCTGAAATCGAGAGCATCAGGAAATTTGATACGTTTTCGACCAGCACACCCATGTTGAGAAAGATGACCGCGAAGCCCAACAACATCGCGACCGGAAAACCGACCGCGAACAGATTCAGGGTCGGCGCTGCTCGACTCATCACTCCGAAGGAGAGATTCACTACCAACAGGGCCGTGATTGCCGGCAACGCGATCTTCAAACCGAAAACGAAAAGGTTGCTGCTCCACACCAGCAGCTCGGCGACGATGGGCAGCGACAAACCCTGTTCGCCCAGTGGCATGGCGCGAAAGCTTTGGGCGAGAAGTCGAATCATCTCCAGATGGCCATCCAAAGCCAGGAATATCAACATCCCGAGCATCAGAAACAATTGGCCCAATACCGGAACACTCGCTCCGCGTACTCTGTCCAAAAACACGGCGAAACCAAGTCCCATACTCATGCCGATCACTTGCCCGCCGAGCGCGATCGCGTCGAAGACAAGCTGCACTAAGAATCCCATCGCGACGCCAATCCCGATCTCCTGAATCATCATGACCAGACCCACCGCACTCAACACCTCCGGCGTCGCCGTAATCGACAATGTCGGCGCGATCGCAAACGTCAGCGCCATGGCCAATAAGAGTCTTGCCCGAATCGGAACGTAGGGACCACCTATCAATGGCATTACCATCAGAAAAGCGCCGATCCGAATGAACGGCCATATGTATATCGATAGGGTCTCCAGCAGCGGTCCGATTGCGATTTCGATGTTCATCTGTTTTGTTCACTAACATTTCTCAGTCCTTTCTCAATGTCATGAGATCAGGGAAGGAATTTGCTCCATAAGCTGTCGTGTATAGGTGACGATCACGCCGAGCATCCATGGCCCTGCAAAGATCAAAGCCAGCACCAAAACGAGTAGCTTCGGAATAAAGCTCAATGTCATTTCATTGATCTGGGTCGCCGCCTGGAACATGCCGACCAGCAATCCGACTCCGAGTGCCGACAGCAGCATCGGTGACGCGATCAACATCGTCACCCAAAGTGCCTGTTGTCCTATTGTGATAACGGTTTCCGGAGTCATGAAAAAGTCCTAGGTGTAAAAACTGGAAGCAAGTGTGCCGAGTAACAGTGCCCAACCATCCACCATCACAAACAACATGATTTTGAACGGCAGAGATATCAACATTGGCGATAGCATCATCATGCCCATTGACATCAGGACACTGGACACAACCAGATCGATAACAAGAAACGGAATGAAGATCAGAAAGCCGATTTGAAAGGCCGTCTTCAGCTCGCTCACCATGAAACTCGGAACGATAATCGCCAGTGGTGTTTGCTCCAACGACCTTATGTTCGTGGCGCCAGCGATATTCGCGAATAACTGCAAGTCACTTTCGCGTGTCTGCGACAACATGAACTGACGCAAGGGCTCAATACCCTTCTGCAGCGCCTCAGTTGCCGTCATTTGACCGTCAATATACGGTTGCGCCGCCAACTGATTGATCTCGTCAATCACGGGCGACATGATGAAAAATGTCAGGAAAAGAGAGATACCGAGCAGGACCCGATTTGGCGGTGTCTGTGCCGTACCCAATGCTTGTCGAAGTATCGAAAGGACGATAATGATACGAACAAAAGGGCTCGTTGATAACAAGATTGCTGGCAACAGTGTCAATAAGGTCATCAGCACCAAGATCTGGATGCTGAGTGAAAAGCTCTGACCGTCCGTTGCCTGTTGCGCTATTGCCAATGGGGCGGTCTGCGCCTCGGCCACGCTACAGAAAAGCAATAATACGATTATCGGCAGCATGTACCTCATCGCCGTATCTCCGTAACCGCGGCGCGTAGTCGTGAAGCAAAGCCGCGAGTAATCGGGGCTTCAATCGCTACGCTGATCGGCGTTTCGAAGACATGCAGCGTCTGTACGGACGTGGACGTCATTCCGATCAATAATTGTTGGTCAGCTACTTCGACCACCAATAGTCGTTCTTTCGGGCCAAGCGCTCGCGAAGCCACTACGTTAATAAGGTCGCTGGCGCCGCTACCAACCAGACGCGAGCGTGAATAGAACCAACCCAGCACCAGTATCACTACGACAACGATGAGCATGCTCACGCCCATTCCCAGCAATTCACTGCCGCCGACCACCGGCGCTACGGCGCCAATCGCGTTCTCCGTCGCGTTTTCGATTATTGTGGATTGAGTTGTCATGATATAGCCGTTAGTTCAGCTGTTCGATGCGTTCGACGGGGCTGACGACATCTATCAGTCGAACGCCGTACATATCGTCGACAATGACGATCTCGCCACTGGCAATAAGCGTGCCGTTGACAAGCACGTTCATCGGCTCACCGGCTACTTCGTCCAGCGAAATTACCGAGCCTTCGACCAGGGACACCAGATCGCGAATCGTTATATCGGTTGATCCGACTCGTAAGGAAACTTCGACGGGGACATCCAATACCAGATCAAGGTTGACGTCCGCGCGACCCGAATTCTTTTTTTCCGCCTCTGAGTCAAGTACCTCAGGGGCGTATTGAGGTGTGGCCGCGGACTCTTCTGTCGTCGCTGCCTGATCGGTTTCGGTGCCTGACTGTGGCGTCTCATTTTCCATTATCCAAGGTCCTTAGTGATGCTTAGTGTCTGCGGACTCTGTCCCGATTTCGGGTTCGAGCCACTGCGTGGTTTCGATTGCGTGATGTCCGGCATGAACGCCGAAGCGACCCTCAAGAACAGGCACTCGCTGGGCGAACACCGTGCTCTTCTGTGGATCAGTGATTGGGACTATGTCACCCGGCTTAAGCTCAGCAACCTCGCCAAGAGTCATGCTCGTATTGCCGACGCTTGAGGAAATCCTGACGACCGAATCAACAACACGTCGGCGCAACGCACGTTCCCAGCGTGAATCTTCCGTCGCATCCCGATCGCGTTTTTGCCCGTCAAATACGGGCAATAGCGGTGAAACGGTGGGGACTGGCCAGACAATGTGAAACGCTTTCGTTTTGTCACCGACCGTGAGCTCAAACTCTGCGGCTATCACGCTGTCGTTGCCGTCAATGCAGTCAATGACGCCGGAACTTAAGTGCGAGCCGATCATTTCGGGGGCGAGATCTGCCATCGGCTGCCATACTTCTCCAGTAACAGAGATTACAGCGCTACAAAACAGGGTCGCAACGTTGATTTCACCTGGCGTGAAGAACTCTGCATCTCGCCGCTCAGAATCATTGCTCAGGCCGCCATAAAATGTTTCGACCAGAGTCTCAACGAGATCCGATTGCAGACTAATTAGTGCGGAGCCCTCGAGTGGCTTCGGAGCGAATTCCAGTAGCAACGAAAGGCCGCCAGACCGTTCGCCGAACTCACTGAACGTACAGGTTTCGACGTGGTTGAAGACGACAGAACTCTCGGCGTTAAGGAGCACTTCGATCTGTTTCGCAATGCGACCGGCAAACTGCCGGTTCAGGCTCTGCAGACGTGGATAGCTATCGGACTGGATACGGCAACGCGGCATAACTTCAAACGGCGTTACGGCAGCGTATTTGGGACCCTTACTCGAATGCACGTGAACTTCACCATTCGACATACCCTCGAGCAACGCGCTCTTCTCGTCATCAGTCAGTACCGGTTCATTTGCATTCGCTTCAGACATCATCGGCGCCTACTGAATGACCAGGGCAGTGAAATACAGGGCTTCAACGCCGGGTTCGCCGATTTGCTCGGTCATCACATCCTGAATAACCTCGAGGCCGTCGGCCAGCATCTTCTCTTTGCCATCGCGAGTTGTAACTTCATCGTAGTTAGCGCCGCTGTACAGCAGAATAAGTTCATTGCGGATGACCGGCGTATGCTCGCGAACGGCGTTGGAAATTTCCAGATCGCGCGCCATGACCTCCATTGTGACCTGCATGAAATGCGAATCACCGAACGAATCTTTGAAATTGACAACCAGGGGTGGATGCAGACTGGTATAAAGTGCGGGCGCTTTGCTTGGCTCCGCCTCCTCAGCGACCACTTCGTCTTCAGCGAAAAATGTCATACCGGCGAATACGCCACCGCCAATAAGCACTAGTGCACCGACGCCGAGTATTATTTTTTTCATCATGCCGCCGCTTTTGACTTCTGCGACGCCTTCGGTCTCGCTAACTTCTTCAGCCATTACCTGCTCCCAAGAATACTGCTAGGAATAATGCAAGTGCCGTGCCAAATTTAATAATTGGGTAGTATTATCTTTAATTTCATATACTTACTAAGACATTGAGTTCATTCCGCTGCCCGGTACCGCGTCGGAATTTTGACGCATCAGGCGAAGGTGTCGATCAGACCATGGAGGCTGACGGAATTTCGACGCACCGATTTCTCGTTTTCGACCGCCACATCCGGCGGCTCGCCTACGCTCGCGCCAGAGGCTGACGCATGCGGTGATTTTCGACCATCATCGCCCTGGGAGACACCTTGTTCGCTAACGTCTGCCTGACCCAATGACAAGCCAGATTCCGCCAACATTTCGCGCAGTCGTGGCAACGCCTGCTCGATTGCATCACGGGTTAGCGCATGCTGTGCATGAAAGGTCACGTTCGCGGTGCTTTCATCGATTGTCACCTGAACCCGAAGTGGGCCGAGGTCAGCGGGAGTCAAACGGATTTCGGCAGTTTTGAGCTGGCTGCCGGCGAGCAACATGACCCGCTCACCGAGCTTTTCGCCCCAAGCGGCATCGCGAACGGGTGTACTAATAAGCGCAGAAAGGCTGTCGCCGCTTGAAACCCGCGGTTCAGCAGCAAACTGCGACAATGTCGCCGCCATGTGCACGTTCGTTCCCGCGGCAGAAGCCTGAACTCCCTCAACGCGAGTAGCAGGCGGACGTGTGGTCTCAAGCGAGGCTATTGCCTTGGCCAATGTTGTGACCACAGGAATTTCATTCGGTGTAGTTGCACCATCATCGACCGGCAAGGTCACGATGGGTAGCTCCGCGGTCGCTCGCGGTGAATTGTTACGCAACATCTGAGACGAATTCGCGGCAACAAGACCCGCCTCCGGCCGCAGAACAACCTGTTCCTGCGCCGCAGCCAGATGTGTCGCCGGGTTGAGTAAATCGGACGGCGTTATGACTCTGTTCTGTGCCAAAGCTTCCGCCGCGGGCGCCATCGGTCTATTGGGTAGCTCTGCAGGCGGCAACGATTCTGGTCTGGTCACCGGCTCGGAAGGTAACAATACGACTTGCGGCACAGTGACACCGTCCAGCTCCGGGGCCGGATACTCAATGTCCAGATCGATGTCGAAATCTGCGCCAGGCAACTCGTCGGCGAGCTGAAGTGCAAGAATCGGCCCCGTTGCAACGCCGGTATCCGGCAAGGTATTGCCGTCCTCCGGCAACTGTTCGCCGCTCAGCTCGTCCACTGCGAGTGGGCTCACCAGCGGCATTTGGAACAACTCCGAAAATGACACTTCCGTAAGCGCGGGAGCCTCAACGGGTGAGATGAGTGCTGACCCCAGGCCACTGCCTGCATCAGTTAGTGTGGTCGACGTAAACAACGGCAAATCTAAACTCGTGAACATAGGGCGTCCTTATGGAATCGGATTACTCTCTATCACTTGTTTAGCAAGATGCGTGCCAATCATTAGCGGGATCGCGGCTTTAGGATCGAATCGCAGTTGTTTGGCAGATCGTCGAGTCGCTTTTGCTCGAGACGAGCTTCGTAGGCGGCGTCGCGGCGCTGCGATTTTTCGAGGACACGTTGCAATGATTCCAGTTTTTGACGCTTTACCATCCAGCGTCTGCGATGCGCTTCGAGGTTCTGTTCACCCTGCTGAATAACCTGCTGCTGTGAGGCAACGGCATCATCAAGGCGTTGCAGAAAGGTCTGGTAGTCTTTCCAATGCGCAGCACTTGCCCCCGCCAAGCCAGGATTCGCCTCTGCATAGTTGTGCCGGTACGCGTTTAATTCACCCAGCTTCGTCAGCTGCTGGTTGAGATCGTTTTGCGAGCGGCCTGTCTGCTCGCCGAAGCGCCTTTCTTCCGACGCCGCCAGAGATACGACTTTGCCGATTTTCTTGGTGCGTCGCATCATGGTGTATCGTCAGGCGCGTCACTCGCGACAGCGTCAAACAATTCGCGTAGCTGGCTCAGACTGTCTTCTGCGTCAATTCGCGTTCCCTCATGCTGGCGCAGAAAATCGACGATTGACGGCCACAATGCGATCGCCTCATCCAGATGAGGGTTTGAGCCCGGCTGATAGGCACCGACAGACACGAGGTCGCGATTCTCCTGATAAGTTGCATAGACCTGCCGAAACCGGGACACCAGCTTTTGCTGACTCGGCGTTGCGAATTGGTTCATGGCCCGACTAACGGAAGACTCAATATCAACAGCCGGATAAATTCCTGCATCTGCCATGCTACGTGACAGCACGATGTGTCCATCGAGTATGGCCCGTGCGGCGTCTACGATAGGATCGTTCGGATCGTCACCTTCAGCCAAAACGGTGTAGATAGCAGTTATCGACCCGCTACCCTCGGCGCCGTTTCCCGCACGTTCCACGAGTTGCGGTAGCTTGGCGAACACTGACGGTGGATATCCTTTGGTCGCCGGTGGTTCTCCGATTGCCAAAGCAATTTCCCGCTGCGCTTGCGCGAAACGGGTCAGAGAATCCATCAAGAGCAGTACGTTTTTGCCCTGGTCTCGAAAGTATTCTGCGATAGCCGTTGTTAACCAGGCACCGTTCAAGCGCATGAGTGGTGTATCGTCCGCAGGTGTCGCGACAACGACGGAGCGTTTCAAACCCTCGCTACCGAGCGAATGGTCAATAAATTCCTTAACTTCACGGCCACGTTCACCTACCAGGCCAACCACAACAACGTCGGCCTCCGTGTTGCGTGTCATCATGCTCAGCAACACGCTCTTGCCGACGCCGCTTCCGGCGAACAATCCCAGGCGCTGACCGCGACCAACGGATAGCAGTGCGTTAATCGAACGAACACCGACATCAAGCTGAGACCGAATCGGCTGACGCTGTAAGGGGTTAATTGTCTCACCCATCAAGGGAACAGAGTTGCCTTGCGCCAGTGGCTTACCACCGTCCAGCGGATTGCCACGACCGTCAAGTACCCGACCTAGAAGATGGTCACCAACAGTAGCCACCGGTGTCCCAAGCATCGGTATCACACGAGCATTGGGTACAACCCCGCGCATGTCTCCAACCGGCATCAGAAACAGGCGCTCGCCGGAAAATCCCACGACTTCTGTTTCGACGTGACGGCCGTCGTCCGCAACAACGTCACAACGACCGCCGAGTGCCGCGAGGCAGCCCTCCGCTTCCATCGCGAGACCAACAGTACGCCGCAATATGCCTTCTACGGTCGTTTGCGGTGGGCTGTCATAGGCTCGATCAAGATACGGGCCAAGGCGCAATGAACGTTCAAGATTGCGATCAGGATCCGGACCAGCGTGCACGCTTTGCGATTGCTCGGTCATCGGTCGCCCTTTTCGCCGAGCGCATGACTGATTACAGCATGCAGCCGCGACTCTGCCGTGGCATCAATTTGTGAGTTGTCCGTCGTCACGCGACAACCGCCGCGACTGCCGACAGGGTCTTCCACGATGTGCCAGGCCGGATCCCCTTCCGCCGGGCGCAGAGTCTCCCGAACCAGGGTCGCGTCATCCGGGTGCAGATGCACCTGAATATTGCGGCTGACGATTGGCAACGCTCGGATCGCATCACGTACAACGCCGATTATGTGGCCAGGGTCTATCTTGATTTCGCGTCGAAACAGTTGCTTAAGAAGCGCAATCGACAGTTCGACCAACTGCTTCTCCACAGATTCATCCAATTCCTCAAAGGGTTTAGTCAACGCACGCAGTAATTCGTCATAACGTTGTGCCCGGCGCAACACCTCCTGCTCGCCCGCCTTCAAGCCTTCGGCATGGCCGTTGTTCCATGCTTCGTTGTAAGCATCTTTTTGTAATGCCTGCAAACGACCTGCGGTTAGATAGCCGTTGTCGTTCGAGCCATCGATCGCCGGAACAGACCACCGTTCCGCTTGCTTGGATGTCAATTCCTCAGACATATTCGTCGCCGCCACGTCCAAGATCAATATCGCCGGAATCGGCGAGCCGCCTCGCGACATCGAGAATATCCTTCTGCGCCGCCTCAACGTCACTGAGCTTCATCGGTGCTTTTGCATCCATGTCCTCGCGCAATAATGTCGCTGCCCGCTTCGACATATTGCCGAGAATCTTGTCGCTGATCTCCGGGTCACAACCTTTCAGGGCGACGACCAACAGTTCGTTCGATATCTCACGTAACAAAGCCTGGATGCCGCGATCGTCCACCTCTAACAGGGTGTCGAAAACAAACATCATGTCCTCAATACGTTGTGACAACTCTTCGTTGCGTTCCTTTATTTCAGTCAGCAATTGTTCGCCACGCTCTGGCTTCAATGAATTAACAATGTTGGCCGCAACTTTGTCGCCGCCAACTTTGCGCGTCGCGCCACGGCTGGCGCCCAGAGACTTGCTTGCGATCAGGTTCTCGATTTCGGCCAGCGCACTCTGCTGAATATCGGTCAGTCGTGCTACCCGCATCACGATGTCCGAGCGAATGTCGGCGGGCAACTTTTCAATAACTTCCGCAGCCTGCCCGCTCTCGAGAAACGCCAATACGATGGCGACAATCTGTGGGTGCTCATCCTGGATAATATCCACGACTTCGCGTGAGCTCATCCACTTAAGTGCATCAAGCCCTTTTGCATCGTCGCCGCTGACAATACGCTCTATGAATGCGTTCGCTTTTGCTGCCCCAAATGCGTTCCCGAGCAACTTGCGAACATAGTTTTCTGTATCAACACCAAGTGCAGTCTGGTCCTCGACATCCACGATGAAGATATCCAGTACCTGGTCCGCATCGTTTCGACTGACACTCTTGAGAGACGCCATCGCAGTGCCCAGTTTCTGTACTTCGTCAGTTCCCATGAACTTGAGAACTTCAGCGGCCTCGTTTTCACCTAAAGTCATAAGCAACAAGGCGGCCCTTTCGGTCCCGTTCATTTGTTTGCCGGTATCAGTCATCCAGTGTCACCCATTTCTTAACTACCTGAGCAACGCGAGCAGGATCATGTCCCGTGATGTTTTTCGCCGCAGCAACTTTTTCGTCGTAGTTCGGAAGCGCGACCGCACCATCACTGGTCGCCAGTCGCGCACCACCAAATTCACCCGCATATTGCGCTCCACCCGGCAGGTATTCGCCGGCCATGACCGGCCCGCCAGAAACAACACCGCGCAACATAGGACGAATTATGCCGAATGCAATTGCCAATACGATGAGAGCGCCAAGAACCTGCTTCATCGAATCGCGGAAGATGGGTGTTTCCCAAATCGCGGGGGGTTCGATAGCCGCGGCTTGTTCGACTGTGCGGAAAGCTTCACTCAGAATTACGACCGTATCGCCACGTGCCGAGCTGAATCCGACAGCTTCTTTGACCAGCGACGTATAACGTTCAATTTCAGCATCACTTACAGAAGCCTCATCAGAGTCCGCTGATATCGGAGAATCATCAACGAGTACGGCAACTGACAGCCTTCGAATCGCGCCCGATTGCGGGCGCGTGTGACGTATTGTTCTGTCCACTTCAAAGTTTCGGACTCTACTACTGGATAAATTTACTGGCTGCACCTGCTCACTTTCAGACGCGACGCCTGAACCATCGCTTGCAGTCGACTCCTGCTCTGAGTTTGTTTTTGTCAGCGATGGCTGATTACTCAACGCGCCAGGTATGCCGCTTGCGAAGAGACCGGATCCGCTGGTTTTGTCCTCGTTAACCTGTTCACTACGCACGACAGAACGGGCCGGATCAAATGACTCGCTGGTTTCCTCTACGTACGTGTAATCGACATCAGCGACGACCTCTGCGCGCACCCGGCCTGCGCCGAGCAGCGGCGTAAGAAGATCTTCGATGCGTCGCTTATACGTTTCTTCGATTTGTCTCGAGTACTTGAATTGCGTGGCGGCCGCAGCCTCCAACGGCTGCTCTGTTCCGGAACTCATCAGTCGACCGTTCTGGTCGATGAGTGTTACATCGCCCGTGTTCAGGTTCGGGATACTGGATGCAACAAGATGCACAATCGACGACGCCTGATCAGCCCCGATCTGCCGCCCTCGGTACAAATGCAAGAGCACTGATGCGCTCGCCTTCTTGCGATCGCGAATAAAAGCGGTCTCTTTAGGCAGTGCAAGATGTACGCGGGCTTCGCTAACCGATGCGAGCGATGAAATGGTTCTGCCTAGTTCAGCTTCCAGCGCATGCTGATAGCGTGCGTTCTCCATGAACTGACTGATGCCGAAACTCGACTGCTCCTGCATACTGTCCATGCCGGCCGCCGCACTTTGAGGGAGTCCTTGCGAGGCCAATTGGAGGCGGGCGTCACTAGCACGGGCCTCTGGCACGAGTACGGTACCGTCAGCAGTCAATTTGTAGTCGATTTCGGCGGCCTTTAGTGCCTCAACGACCTGCGAGGCCTCCTGAGTACCCAGATTACCGTACAACGGCGCGTAGCCAGGTGCCTGTGACCAGAGCACGATCGCAAATCCAGCTGCAACAGCTGCCGCGACACCGACCAGCAACAGAACCTGACGAACGGCGGGAATACTTAGGACGCCATGCAGATTGATCTGGCTTGCAGGCGTGACAGTTGATTCTATTAGGGTTCCGTTAGCCATAACTTCTTAGAGGTTCCTTGGTTTTCAGTGACTCTTGCATACGATTCATACCGGCATGTTCATAATGTCCTGGTAGGCCGTAACCAGTTTATTTCTCACTTCCGTCACCGCGCGAAACGACAGATCGGCTTTCTGCGATGCAATCATCACTTCGGCAAGACTCTTGTCGCTGGTGCCCGTTTGAAAGTCGACCTTCAAACCCTGGGCTTCACGCTGCGCCTCGTTGACCGCTTCGAGTGATGACTTCAACAGCTCGTTAAAATCTGCTTTTGTCGGTTCCACGCTTGACTGTATCGGCTGCAATTCGCGGCCCATCGACCGAATCTGACCAAGCAGTTGTGTTGCACTGATTTCACTCATGATGTCTCTCCCGGGATATCAATATTCTCTGCGCGCATGCGTGCCAGTTTGTAACGCAAAGAACGCGCGCTGATGCCCAATGCATCCGCAACATCGCCGCGTTTTCCGTTGTGTGTTTTTAATGCTTCGACAATCAGTTGAAACTCACGACTTTTCAGGCCCTCGCCCAATCCGGAATCAGGCGCGGCGGTAGTGCTCTTGAATTCGAAAGCCAAATCAGAGGCCAGAATTTCTGCACCGCTGTGCAATATTAGCGAGCGCTGAATGAGGTTTTCCAATTCACGCACATTGCCCGGCCAATCATGCTCCAGCAACACTTGCTTCGTGCAGTCGGAGAATCTGACAGCCTTGTCTCCATAACGCTGTAGCGCCATCTCTGCCAATGGCAGTATGTCTCCCCGACGTTCATTCAAAGCTGGAATGTGCAGCGGAAATACGTTGAGTCGATAATATAAATCCTCGCGAAATTTTCCCTCTGCAACGAATTGTCGTAAATCGCGGTTTGTTGTCGCCAGTACACGTACATCCAACGGGAGTACCTTGCGACCGCCGATACGCTCCACTTCTTTCTCTTGAATGACTCGCAATAACTTCGCTTGCAACGCAATGTCCATTTCGGAGATTTCGTCGAGCAGTAAAGTGCCATTAGCGGCTTGTTCAAATTTTCCAGCGTGGGCGGCGGCGGCGCCGGTGAATGCACCCTTTTCGTATCCGAACAGAACCGCTTCTAACATGGTCTCCGGTATCGCTGCACAGTTGATCGCAACGAACGGCGCCTTGCTGCGCGTAGACTGATCATGAATATATCGTGCAAACACTTCCTTACCACAACCGCTGGGGCCACTAATGGTTACCGTGACGTCGGTGCGTGCAACACGCTGTGCGATTTGCAGAATTTCCGCCGTCGCCGGGTCGGCTGCAATCGGTGCATCAATAGTGATTGTCGGCTTAATGTACTTATTGACGATGGATTTGAGTTCACACGCATCGAATGGCTTGACCAGATAATCTGACGCACCCTGACGCATGACATCGACCGCATTTTCAATAGTGCCGTGAGCGGTCATTAGAATCGCAGGCAAGGTTGGGTGCGTTTCCCGAATCTTGCCGAGTAGTGTGAGACCGTCCATAGGCTTCATGCGCCAGTCACTGACAACCAAGCCAACAGATGAACTATCGAGTATCTCCAATGCCGTATTGCCATTGTCCGCAGTCAGCACGGGCTGATCATCGCTCGACAGCGTATCGAACAGCGCTTCACGAAGATTAGCGTCGTCCTCGACAATTAATACAGCTGGCATAGCCATCAGGGCCCGCTCCGCGTTACGCCCGTCGGCAATGAAATGGTGAAGCTCGAGCCAAGCTCGGATGTATTAACGGTCACAGCACCGCCATGGGCCGTCGCTACGGCTTTCACAACCGACAGTCCCAAGCCTGTTCCCTGGGGCCGGGTGGTAAAGAATGCATCGAACAGGCGTAGCTGGATTTCGTCCGGAATTCCAGGGCCATCGTCGGCGACGCAAAGAAAGGTGTTGTCCTCATAGCGATAGGCATGAAGCAAAATACTGATGTCACGATCCGATGCCTGGTCGGCATTCACAATGAGGTTCAACAACGCACCCTTGATCGCATCCTTGTTTGCAGCAACACACATCTCAGCGTCGGTAACCGATACTTTCAGAGTCGTTGCGGGCGAAAGCTGTGCTTCAATGCTGTCTCGCACCTCGAGCAGCAGCTCGGTAACATTGACGTCGGCATGCGCGGCTTTCGCACCAGCCGCAAACCCCAGCATGTCATTCACCATGCGTTTCACGTCGCTGAGTCCGCTTAGGATCTTGTCGGCAATCCGGGCTTGATTCGGAGCGCTCGTTTCCAGCTGTCCCGCGTACAGAATCGTAGATGCCAGCGGTGTGCGCACCTGGTGCGCGAATTCCGCAGTCATCTCACCGATCATCGTGAGCCGCTCATTACGTTGTCTGAGTTCAGATATTCGGCGGCTTTCGGTGATGTCAGAGAGCAACAGCACTTCACCGGACTCCGTCTTGAGCAGTCGGCGTGACAGACTCAGCCAGCGGCCATCGCGAAGCTCGATATTGCCGTCTTCGCTGCCGCCGTCAGAAACTTCCCTACTGACTATCGACGCCCAGGAACAACCGATCAGGGGTTGATTCAGCAGACTGCTCGCCTGACTGTTTCGTTGCCGCACAATGCCGTTTTGGTCGAGCACAAGTATGGCACCCGGCAGTGTCTCCAGCAGCTCCGACAATCGTCGACCGATCTTCTCTTTCTTGACTAATTCCCGAAGCCGGGCTGACTGTTCGCGCTTCAGCTGTAATGTCAAAGCAGCGACCGTATCCTGCAGGTCCCGATAGGACTCCTCAAGCATTCCGGATTGACGGCTGAACGTCTGGAACGCATCGCGCAATTGCTGCGCATTAGCGTCCGGTCTGTGCTGCACGCTGTGTGACGTTGTGGCCAAAATAGTGCTCCTGCCGATAGTCTTAGTGTCTGCTACGATATCTGCAAGTTATGTGCCAAACTATCTTTCCTTTATTTATCAATGGCTTATTGAGGTTGATGGCTGCTCCAAACGCGTCAATTTTCTGACAGGGGCTAAGGAGGCGACAGCTTCCCGTCATGTGCCAACAATTTTTGCGCACCCGAGCGGATGCATTCGATATTGCGCAATCGCTACGAAGCGATGTTGTACTTGCCGATTTTTTCGACCAACGTCGTTCGCTGGGTGCAAAGTAAGCGCGCCGCTTGGGCGATAACGCCGTTCGTCGCCTGCATTGCCTGTCCGATGAGATCCTGCTCCACGTTCTGCAAGTGCGCTTTCAGATTCGCGTGAGTCAGCTGCATAGCCTCTGTAACGCTGTTCATTTCCGCCACCGGACCGTAGCCGGTCTCGCGATACTTCGCTGGCAAATCGTCTACATCTATCGAACCTCCCGGCTTTATGATCGCCAGGCGCTCCACCAGATTGCTCAGCTCGCGAATATTTCCAGGCCAGGGGTAATTGGCAAGCATTCTGACCGCTTGCGGAGTAAGCCGAAGTTGACCCTTGGTATCGGTGCTGTGAGAGACGAATAATTCGTTGAGTAACTGCGGAAGGTCTGTCGTCCTCTTGTAGAGCGGCGGCATTTCGATAGGGAATACATTCAATCGGTAGAACAGATCTTCACGAAACTCACCGTCCGCAACCGCTTGCGGCAGATCGCGATGCGTCGCCGCGACGATTCGGACATTACATTTGCGCGTCTTGCCACTGCCGACCCGTTCAAATGTCCGTTCCTGAAGGACGCGCAGCAATTTGACCTGCATCGGCAAACTCATTTCACCGATCTCGTCGAGAAATAAGGTGCCCCCTTCGGCGAGCTCAAAACGGCCGGTCCGCGCTGTGATAGCACCGGTAAAGGCGCCCTTCTCGTGACCAAACAGCTCGCTTTCAAGCAATTCGGCAGGAATGGCACCGCAGTTTATCGGTACGAACGGCTTGTCGGCACGGATCGACAGATCATGGATCGTCCGCGCAACGAGCTCCTTTCCCGTTCCAGACTGACCGGTGATCAACACATTCGTATCGAAATCCGCAACTTGTTCAATGAGCTTGCGCACGCCGCATATCGATGTCGAACTGCCGGTCAAACGTTGACGACGCTCTTGTCCCTGATAACGCTCGGCGCGCTGCAACAGGCGCAATAACTGCGATCGACGCAAGGGTAGGTCGAGCGACCAGCTGCAGCCATCGGCCAACTCCGGCCGAGTATCGATCGCCTCCGGAAAACAAATAAAGGGAACGTTGCTGTGCGCCGCACGATACTCGCATGCGGCATCACCAAATTCGCTGCCGCCATCCAGGTTGCCCAGCACAACGGCGATATCGTCACTGGCACAAAGCAAGCGCAAGTCCCGGTCCGTGCCAGCGATAATTGGATCGTAGTTGAGATAGCGCAGGCGACGCGAGAAATCCAATCCTCTCTGCTTGTCAGTATCCAGAATCAGAACTTTGCCAAGAGTTTCCTGTTGCGTTGCCATGTCAGCCTTCAGATGGATTAAGTTAAGTAGCTCGACTGGAGACAGCATAATCCATCAGAAAGGCTGTATTTGTGACAAACGTCACAAATACAGAGCTATTTAACGTAATGAGGCGTTGTTTCCCGCTTCCCGCGGCTGACCATAGGCGCGCGTCGCGACCTGCCCACGACGAATGTCGGATAGCCTGTCTTTCACATTCTTGCGTGAAAACAGCGCCATCGTCTGCAAGCGCTCGATACGACGACCAATGGCAATGATCGCCGCGTGACGTTCATTCTCGGGGATATCCAGTACGGCACTCTTTAGTTTGACGACCAGACGTTCGATTTGGGCCCATTCACTGTCCGCAGCCAATGCTTCCATGCGTACCACCATGTCCTGGGCGATTTCGTCCGGAGTGGCATCTATCATTGCTCGACTTGCGACCATATCGTTCTCCTGATTACGTGTCCGTTTGCGCTACAGCGACAATCACTTCAGGATCGTCTGCGATTGCGTCCCATGCTTCCTTGAGCTCGCTCA
This sequence comes from Woeseiaceae bacterium, assembly GCA_021773075.1. Taxonomy (GTDB): domain Bacteria; phylum Pseudomonadota; class Gammaproteobacteria; order Steroidobacterales; family Woeseiaceae; genus UBA1847. The sequence goes on along the minus strand of JAJFKT010000026.1, from coordinate 702,483 downwards.
TCAAACCAGCAACTTCATCCAGAATTGACTGGTCATTTTTCAGATTGGCTTCGAGTAAACGACGCATCATATAGGCGTAAAGCGCGTCGAAATTTTCCGACATTCTTTTGCTTACTGTGTGATTCAAGCTGGCCTGGAGCCCATTGATTACGTTAATTGCGTCGCCGATCGCATTCCCTTTTTTCTCAATCGCACCGCGCTCCATATAACCGCGAGAAAAATGAATGCATTTCAGAGCATGTTCCATTAACAACTGGATTAATCGATGCGGCGATGCGTCATCCACTGTCATCGTCGTGCCGATCTGCTGATACTGTTTCAGCGCTTTGTCTCCACTTGCTGGGTACATTCTCAATTCCTCAAAACGTTAATTGTCATTCGCGCGACTGACGCCAGGAAGATTTCCCAGTTGTTGCGCAAGGAAATTGCTGGTTGACGACAATTGCGCCAGCAATGAATCAAGGGCGTTAAATTGCCTTAAGAGCCTGGTCTCAAGCGACGCCAGCCTGTTATTTAGTGCGTCGCGATCGTCGCCGATCCCATCTATCTGTGAGGTCAAACCCTGTGTCCGGGACTCGATGATTCCGTCCGACTCGAGAAAGCCGTCCGTCAAGGTAAATAGTCGCGTAGCGAAACCGTCTGTCGTTGAGAAAAGTTGCCCGAAATTGACGAAGTCTTCTGCCAAAACCAGGCTCATTTTCTCGTCGTTGACCGAAAGCTTTCCATCGAGCTGCACTTCGATACCGACATCGCTCAGCAGCGAGAAGTCCGCGTCGATAGCGCGAACGGCGGTACTCATCTCACGCCTGATCTGATCGCGAACTCCGCGAATTGTCGCATCGCCGACCAGCGGCCCGCCTTGCTCGTTTTCAACGTCGTAGGCCGTCAATGAATCGACAGTTGATATCAGTTCGTTGTAGCTTTCAACAAATTCGTTGACGAGATTTTTCGCGGCTTCCTGATCATTCACAACCTGCAGCGTTTCCGATACGCCGCCCGTGTTTTCATGAATTGTGATCGTGACACCCTGGACTGCGCCGACAAAAGTATTGCTCGCATTCATGACGTCCAGTCCGTCAATACGAATCAACGCATCCTGTGGCGCTATCGATTCAGTCATCGAGGTCAAACTGTTTGCCGGATCATATTCAAGGGCACTCAGCCCCCCGTCGCCTCCAGCTTGCGTCAGCGTTATCGTATTAGTTGCACCCGTGTCATCCGCGGTCATGATCAAATAGCTACCACTGTCCGCATTGACGATGGTTGCCGAAAGGCCCGGATTATCCGTCGCAGCATTAATCGTATCGCGAATGCCGGCAAGCGTGTTGTTCGTGGCTGTAATCTCGACATCCATCGTCGCCGCGCCAACCGCAATGCTTAGAGTACCCGTTCCCACAATCGCATCAGAGTTGGCGAACGCGCCTGATGTCAGCTTTTGCGCCTGAGCCAGTTGTGCAACTTCCAATGAATAACTGGCGGGTAGAGCCGAGGTAGCGGCGCTGACTGTAAATTTGCTTTGGTTACCAGATATGGCGGTGCGTGACAGAAACTTGTCAAGTGACTGCATAACCTCCAGTTTGTCGCGCAACCCAGCCAGTGACGACTTTAAGTTGCCGAAGGCAGAAAGCTTGGCCTGTGCTCGAAACTCTTGTTGTCCCAATCTCGATTCCACCGGCTGACCCTCTGCAGCAACAAGCGACTGTACGATTCCGGCGATATCCAGTCCGGATCCTATTCCCGATGAAACGATAGTGGCCATAATTCACTCTCAAGCTGCATTCACTGCATTAATTGTCAATTCACGATCTTTACTGCTTACAAGAACCGTGCCACAACGGGCAATACAGCCACTCTTTCTATTCAGGCCAGGCCGTCGTAGAGCCGCAACGCCACATCCCCTACGTCTGGTACGTAGGTGTTGGCGTCTTCCGGCGGAATTTGCCGAATAATCTCACCAGTTTCACGATCCAGAACTTGAATGACCGACCTGCCGTCTTGCAGATCAACCTCAAACCGAAGATCGCGTCCTAACTTTTGGCTTGCGATATTCAACTCACGAGCCAGTAATTCCATGTCGGGCGTCTGTTCCTGCGGCACTTCTTTGCCGCTTTCAGACCGAGCTTTGCCGGCCGGCACCTTCTCCGGTGCGGGCTTTAGCGCCGCGAACGTTCCCGTCAATGCGGAGACATGATCTATGTCTCGATCAGACATACCAATACTCCTGCTAACCTGAATCCGTCAGGAGAGCGGCGTCCGAGCCGCTCTCCATCCGGTTAGCTCTCGATGTTTACTGCAACAGACTCAGAGCGAGCTGAGGCTGAGCGTTCGCCTGTGACAGAACCGATACACCGGCCTGCTGCAGGATCTGAGCTTTTGTCAGTGCCGCTGTTTCCGCAGCAAAGTCAGCATCCTGAATTCGACCACGAGAGGCCGACAGGTTTTCACTGACCGTTTGCAGGTTGATGATGGTTGACTCGAAACGGTTCTGGATAGCACCCAGATTACCGCGTAAGCCGTTTACCGCCGTCAGGGCAGAATCGACACGGGCAATCGCGAAGTTTGCGTTGCCGACGGTATCAACTGCGAGACCGGCAAGTGTCGTTGTGGCGCCTACTGCTTCCGCTGCCGTAGTCGTAGTAGCCAGGCCAGTAACGTTGCCGGCACCGCCGACTGCTTCAGTAATAACAACGCCTGCATCATCAGACAAGATCTGAATAAAGCCTGCATCGTTCACGAATGCCGCAACGCCAGAGACATTTGCGTCGTTAATGGCACTAGCTGCTTCCTGGATAGTTGCTCCAGCGGCAACGTTGACCGTACTAGCGGCGCCAACCGCAGGTGTAAACGTCAACACTGTGTCCGCCGTACCTGGTGCTGTAACAGTATCCATCGCGAACGCAACGCCGGTAACCGTATTAACGGTTCCGATTGCCGCTGCCGTAACGTCTGTGTTCAAGCTAACAGAAATAGTTTCGCCGACATTTGCACCGACCTGGAAGGTCGCGGTACCGAACGAGCCGTCGAGGACTTTCACGCCGTTGAAGCTGGTTTGCTTCGCAATGCGGTCGACCTCGGCTATACGTTCTGTTACCTCGGCGTTGAGCGCTGCGCGGTCCGAAGCAGAGTTCGTTGCGTTTGCCGACTGTACAGCCAGCTCACGAATACGCTGCAAGTTGTTGGTCAGCTCGCCCAACGCACTTTCAGATGTCTGCGCGAGAGAAATGCCATCAGATGCATTACGTACTGCCTGGTCGAGGCCACGAATCTGTGTGGTGAAGCGCTCGGAAATCGCGAGACCTGCCGCATCATCCTTCGCGCTATTAATTCGCAAGCCTGTTGACAGTCGTTCCAGAGACTGATTTAGCAAACCTTGCGAACGATTCAAATTACGTTGTGCGTTAAGCGAAGCAACGTTGGTATTAATCGTCTGTGCCATTGTAATAACTCCGTAAGTATCAAGTAGTCCGGTCTGCTAGAGCGCCGGAAGTCGTTTATGGTCGCGAAATCCATTCAAGACCACCGTTCGAAGGAGTTATCGGTCATTCGCCCAAGACCTTTAGGGTTGATTGTCAACGAGGGGAGTATTGCGGCTTCGGGCACCGACAAGACGCTTTCAAACTTTAGAGCGACGCCACCAAACTGTGACGCGGTCCGCTAAAATGTCGACTTGTGCCTAGAGAAAATTGAAAAGTGACAGCGACTGAGTGCGGATAAAGGACTGTTGCGCCGCCTCAAGAATCGCCACCTGCCGACTCATGCGTGACAGGGCGTCGGCAAAATCCAGGTCTTCGATGCCTGAAAGCGCACTCTGATGGGAAAGCATGAATGCGCCATTGCTGTCCAGCTGATCTTCGATAACGGACAGTCTTGAGCCGACTTGCGTGCGTACGTCGAGAATGTTGCCGATCGCCTGATCAAGATTCAGCAGACCGGAATTTACACTGTTGTTTAGCGACGCCCGCGAACTGTCGTTGCTGACCGTCTGTTCGATCGCCGTCGCCAGCTGATCAACGGTAGTGAAAACGTCTTGCAATCGGCTCGGCGCTATTAAGAACTCGTCGGCCGCTTGCGGCTGGCCGTTGAGAGAGAACTCCACGCCGTTAAACGAGATGGTGTCACCAGGCTGGTACGCGCCCGTCGTGATCACGGCGGTACTGGAATCCAGAACCTCATAATTGTTTTGATCAATGAAACGAACCGTATACTGGTCCGGCACCCAGGCCGTTGGGTCTACGAGGCTGCCAGCACCGCTTACTCCGGTGCCGATATTGGATGTGGCCGCAGTACTGGAGAACGCACCGTTGCCGTCACGAATGGCAAAAAACACAGCTGCACCCGAATCACCGTCAGCGACCTGGCGGCCTTCGCCGATCTGGATCTGCCGCTGGCCCTGATCGCCGTTGTATGAAAACGATGCAGCCATGCGTACTACGGGCTGTATATTTTCCAGATTCCCGGAAAACAGATGTGCACCATTGCCGTCCTTCTGGTTCGCCAGTTGTACCAGCTGATCAAGTTGCTGCCGCATTTCAATGCCAATCAACTTCCGCGTCTCGTTACTCTGTGTCGCGTTGTTGGCCTGCAGCGAGAGCTCGCGCACGCGCTGCAATACATTATTTACCGAGTTTAGCGCTGACTCTTCCTGCGACAGTCGATTCGTCGCAATGGTCGAATTACGCTCGAACTGATCCAGCCGGCCGATGGACTCCCGGATTTGCAGCGCGCGTGACGACGCGATCGGGTCATCCGAAGGCGTCAAAATACGGCGGCCACTCGAAATTTGCCGCTGTGTGTGGCCAATCGCTGACTGCAGCTGTTGCATTGCACTGACGCCCTGCAAAAACATGCCGCGTGTGGAAACTCTCATGCTATCTCCTGGTCGCGTTCAGCAGACTGTCAAACAGTGTACTCGCGACGCTGACAACCTGTGCGACGGCCTGGTACGCCTGTTGAAATCTGATCAGGTTCGCCGCTTCCTCATCGAGGTTAACGGCCGATGTCGCCAAAACTGCATCTTCAGCGTTCGACAGAACGACGCTTTGTGCATCAAGACTCGCCTGGATCTGATGAGTGGTCGCACCGACACTGGCTACCAGTTGCCCATAGCTGTCATTGATACTGATCGAACCACCGTCCAGAATATCCACCGACTGAATATCCGCCATCAGCAAGGCATTGGCATTGTCACCCACCGCGCCGAAGTTCGCTTCGATCGTGAACTGGTCGCCGGCCAACGGCGTGCCAGCGATAGCAACTTCACTGCCGTTCACTACAATGGGCGAGCCGTCGGTGTAGGCGAAAGAGCCTGCACCATTGATGCTATAAGTTGTGGGGCTCGTAAACAAAATTGATGCGCTGCTAAGCAGCGCGGGATCCGTTGCATCGACGACCGATGCGCTGCTAATGGTCGCGCCGCCGGTATTCCCAAGCGACGCGGCACTGCGCGTCGGCGCTGCCAACGCAATCGACTGTGGGTCCGTCAAAACACTTTGAATGGAGCCAGCCGCAGTATGGCCGGAGCGGACCAGCAGTCGATCGCCCGCTGCAGGCGCGCCGCCTACAACGAGACTTATTCCGTCACCGACAAACGGATCAGCGGCGGTTCCGGTTCCGCTCAGCGCCACCGCTGCATTGCTGTCGGCGCGGGTCAAACTATAGTTACTGCCGTCAAACTGCAACACATAGTCAGCGCCAGTCAATCCGCCGAGGTCACTGATCGTCGCCGTCACCGTGCCGGTGCCGGCATTGTTTGACGATGGAAGAACCTTTGGTGGTGCAACGCTAAACAGGTCAAGACCGAGATTGCCACGCAGATCCATGCCGGCTCTGTGTTGTTCATTCAGACTGGACGAGACTGCGATCGCTGTCTGGCCAAGGGATTGTCTGGCAGGGTCGAGTATCCGGGAGCGGAACTCAAGCAGTCCGCCCAGGTTGCCGCCGGTCGAGCTTGTATCCAGTGGCGCACTTCCAGACGCGCCCTGATACGTCACGGTCATGCGCGTAAGATCGAATTCCGTACCGTCGACACCCAGTTTGCGTGCATCACCACCGAGCACCAGAGACTGTCCGGCACCGATGAAGACGCTCATGCTGCCGTCGTCTTGCAGACTGGTCGACACCGATACCTGTGCAGATAACTTAAGGATCAGGCTGTCCCGTTGGTCGAGCAGGTCATTCGGCGATTGGCCGCTACCGTTAGAAATTGCAATTTGATTGTTGACCGATGCGATTGAGGTCGCCAGTCCGTTAACGTCGTCTACCGCCAGCTTCAAGCGGTCGTTCACTTCCGTTTCCAGTTCGTTCAGGCGACCGTCCAAAGACTGAAAACGGGATGCGAGCCCGCTCGCTTCGCCAATCACGGCCTGGCGTGCCGGAATTGATGACGGATCGTTGCCCAGATCCTGCATTGCGCTGAAATACGACTGCAATCCAGTGTTAAGGCCGGTATCGGCATCCGCCAACAAGACATCGATACGACTTGACAGGTTATTCAGTGCATTGAATCGTGCGAAACCCGTTGTTGAGGTACGCAGCTGGTCTGTTTGCATCGCATCGAACATCCGTTCGATCGAGGAAATTTGCGTACCCGACCCGATGTGGCCGACGCCGCTGCCGGTGCCCGGGCGTGCCGTGAAATTCGCGACCTGGCGGCTGTAACCTGGCGTGTTCGCATTAGCGATGTTATGACTGGTGACGTCAAGTGCGCGTTGAAATGCGAGCATGCCGCTCAGGCTGGTATTTAAGATTCCTGGCATCTCAGTTTCCTGCTCTTAGCTCAGACATGGCACGACGCATTGTCGGGCTTTCCGAGACTTGATTGATCTTTTCTGCGTAATCGGGATCGGTCGCATAACCACTGGCCTGCAACGCACGTGCGAATCCAGCAACATCGTGACCGTGGTCACGCACATCACTGTATCGAGGGTTATCGGTGATTAGGCTCGTGTAGTCAGAGAAGGCCATTGCAACACCGTCGTAGGCGCGAAAGTGCGCATTTTGTGGTCGCGGTACGCCGCCTTCAAATTCCAGAGTCTTGCGAACAACTTGATCGCCTTGCCATTCGGAGCCGCTCTTGATTCCAAATAAATTGAAACTGGTCGCGCCACTATTGCCGGGTATTACGTGCTGCCCCCAACCGGTTTCAAGTGCTGCTTGTGCAACAATCGCCTCCGGAGCGACGTTCAGCTGTTTTGCGGTACGTTCAGCATGCGGCCAGATATCACGCGCAAACTCCAGCGGATCTGACCACGCCTGCTCCGTTTGATGAGGTGGCTTACTGCGTGGGATCGGAAAAGAATCTCTCGGCCCGTCCAGGTTATTCGCCTCAACGCCACCCAACTGCCGGACCAGCATATCCGCAAGACCAACGCCTTTGCCGCTGGCCATTTCGACGGCGAGTTGCTGGTCCATCATGCCCTGGTACGTCTCCATCTGATCGCTGTCGCCAAACAGTGGATCCTCGATCGACGCGTCGCGCATACTTTTCAGCATGGTCTGCAAGAACAATGCCTCGAACTGCTCCGCAACCTCACGCAATGCACCCGGGTCATTCTGCCCGGCCGCTCTTCGCAAGTCTGTGTATTGCGTGAAATCAGTGATCGTTGACGTCATGGTTGCTGATACCGCCCTAAATTATGACCAATTCGGCGCGTAGCGAGCCTGCTTGCTTCAGCGCTTCGAGAATGGCGACCAGATCGCCGGGCGCCGCTCCGACACGGTTCACTGCCTGTACGATTTCATCAAGGCTGGTACCCGGCTCGAACAGGAACATGCTTGCATCTTCCTGCGTAATAGCGACATCAGAGACTGGCAACGCGACCGTCGTACCCGCATCGCTAAAGGGCGCTGAGGGCTGGCTCACAAACGGTCGCTCGCCGATTGTCACGACAAGTGATCCATGCGATACCGCGGCCGGAGTCACCCGGACGTTTGAACCAATCACCACTGTGCCGGTACGCGAATTTACGATAACTCGTGCCTGCGCTTCGCCCGGTTTAACCTCGAGACTTTCCAGTGCAGAAACGAATGCAGTACGATGCCTTGCGTCCGCGGGAGCGCGTACTGCCACCGACACGGCATCCAGCGATTGTGCCGTACCCTCACCCATCGTGTTATTGATCTGATTAGCCAGTCGCATGGAAGTCGTGAAGTCCGGCACGTTCAGATTGAGGACAATCGATTCCTGCGTCAAAAAGTCGTTTGGTACGGTGCGTTCAACGGTTGCGCCGTTTGGTATGCGCCCGGCACTTGGAATATTCACCGTGACTTTGGAGCCGTCGGCACCCGAGGCACCGAATCCGCCGACGACGAGATTACCTTGCGCCAGCGCGTAGACCTTGCCATCGGCACCGCGCAGTGGCGCCATCAAAAGGCTTCCACCGCGTAAACTCTTGGAATTGCCGATAGAGGCTACGGTGATGTCGATTTTTTGCCCCGGCTTGGCGAAAGGCGGCAGCTCGGCGTGGATTGTAACCGCGGCCACATTTTTGAGCTGCATTCGAGTTCCGGGCGGTACGGTCACACCGAACTGGGTAAGCATATTGATGATGCCCTGAACAGTGAATGGTGCCTGAGTGGTTTGATCGCCGGTTCCATCAAGGCCAACAACAATTCCATAGCCGACAAGCTGATTGTCGCGCACGCCGGCAACACTGGCGAGATCCTTAACCCGATCGGCGAGTGCCTGATCGGTCAGGAATGCCCCGGCCAGCATGAGTAGCAAGGCAAAGCGTTTCATGATGTATCGACTTCTGTAATTTAGGTGCATGAGATTTTTCCCTGACTAATACGGGTGCAGGACTGAATTAAAAAACCGCGAAATCAGCCCCATCTTGTTGGCAGCAGCGAGCACGCCTTTGCTGCTGTAGGTGATTTGAGCATTGGCAATGCGTGTCGACAACAATGAATTATCCGGTTCGATATCGTCCGGGCGGATAACGCCGGACAGTCGGATAAACTCCTGTCCCTGATTTAACGTCACCCATTTCTCACCAGCGATGCTCAAGTTGCCATTCGGCAAGCGCTCGATCACAGTGACTGTGATTTCACCGCTCAGGCTATTGCTTTGGCTGCTGGCACCCTTGCCATCAAAGTCCTGACCGCCGCTGAGCGAGCCGTCGAATAGCGGCACTCCGTTGCGTGTTATCGGCCTGCCGAACACTGTCGGATTCCCAAGTGAAACCTCTGTTGCTTTTCCGGTCGTCGTCTGTGAATTCTTGGTGGCGTTGGTTTTCTCGAACAGACGTACCGTCAAGATGTCGCCGACACGCGCTGCCTTGCGGTCTTCCCATAAGCGCACATCGGCGCCGGCCGTATAAATCGTGCCTGGCTGTGGCTGGTAAAGCAGCGGTTCGACAATCGGTGGCCGATAGGGTTCTTGCGGAGCGCGCGAGGCGACGCAGGCCGGCTGCTGCAACGCGGCGATCAGTAGTAGTAATACTTTCACTGTCTTCGTCATGTCTCTACTCTCATAAATTGTTGTTGATGTACTGCATCATCTGGTCACTGGTTGAGATCGCCTTCGAATTCATCTCGTAGGCGCGTTGCGTTTCGATCATATTGACGAGTTCGGAAACGACATTGACGTTGGAGCCTTCAAGAGCACCTTGGGTGATCGAGCCGATACCGTTTAGTCCTGGCGTGCCCGATTGCGCCGAACCGCTCGCGGCGGTTTCGATATACAGGTTCTCGCCGACGGCTTGTAAACCAACGGGATTGATGAAGTCTGAAACCTCCAGTGACCCGACCTGTGTTGGTGTCGGCTGACCGGCAATTTTCACGGAAACAACGCCATCAACGCCGATGGTGATACTTTGCGAACCGTCAGGAATCGTGATACCTGGCTGCACGAGATAGCCGCTGGAGTTAACGATTTCACCCTGTGCATTCAGTTGGAACGTGCCATCTCGGGTGTAAGCGATTTCGCCGTCGGGTTTCAGTACCTGGAAGAATCCGCGCCCGTTGATCGCGACGTCCATCGCGTTGCCGGTTTGCAGAACACTGCCCTGCGTAAAGAGTTTCTCTGTCGCGACAACCCGCACACCTGTTCCCAGGCTCATCCCGGAAGGCAAAATCGTATCCTGTGAGGATTGTCCACCCGACTGACGGATGTTTTGATACAACAAATCCTCGAATACAGCCCGATCCTGTTTGAAACCGGTCGTATTGACGTTCGCCAGATTGTTGGACACAACGGCCATGCGGGTCTGCTGCGCATCGAGCCCGGTTTTCGCCACCCAAAGTCCTTGATTCATTGCTCTCTCCTGTCCTTTGCGTCGGCTTAGCCGAGCCTCATCATTGTTGCTGCTGCATCCGCGTTTTCTTCAGATGTTTTGATTACGTTTATTTGCATTTCGTATTGCCGCGCGAGCTCGATCATATTTACGAGTGTCTTGGCGGTGTTGACATTGCTCTGTTCAAGAGCGCCTGAAACGAGCGTTACACTGGCGTCAGCATCAGCTTCGCTGCCGTCCTTCGCTCGCAACAAGCCATCACCACCTTTCACGAGATTTTGTTCGTCGGGTCGCACCAATTTGATTCGATCAACGATGGCGAGCGTCTCGGGTCCCTGCCCCAAGGGCTGAATCGACAATGTGCCGTCAGTACCGATTAACAAGCTGCTGTTCGGTGGTATCGCTACCGGACCGCCATCACCGATGACCAGATGGCCTGCTCCCGTTGCCAGCAATCCACCTGGCTCGATATGAAAATCGCCCGCTCGTGTATAGGCTTCGCCGCCATCAGGGGCCTGTACCGCAATAAATCCATCGCCACGTACGGCAACGTCGAGACTGCGGCCCGTCGTGACACTCGGGCCCTTCGACAGATCGGTACCGTAGGATTCGACAACAGCGTTGATTCGACTACCAACGCCGGGCCCTTCGATCGGCACAGAACTGAATGAGTGCAGGTCCGCCCTGAATCCTGTCGTGGATACATTGGCCAGATTATTGCTGTTGATGGTTTGGGCGACCTCGGTTTGCCGTGCGCCCGTCATCCCCAGGTAAATCATTTCGTCCATTGTCAGTACTCAGCTCTGTTTCAATCAGTGTTAGCGAATGTTGATGACCGTTTGCGTGATCGTGTCTGCCGTCGAAATCATCTGCGCATTAGCCTGAAAATTGCGTTGCGCGGTGATCATTTGCACCAGCTGCGCGGTAAGGTCGACATTGGAAGCTTCCAGCGCACCGGATTGAATGCTGCCGAAGGACGCTGTGCTGGCTTCACCGAGCAGCGCATCACCCGACTGGAACGACTCGCCCCAGGTGGTATCCCCCAATTGCTGCAACCCCTGTGGGTTCACAAAGTTGGCTAACGCCAGCTTGCCCAGCGAGGTCGACTGGCCGTTCGTGAAGCGGGCAAAGACGACGCCTTCTGAGTCAACGCTGACGCCTGTCAGACGGCCGGTCGTAAAGCCATCCTGCGACAACGAGTTCACGCCGAAGTTGGCGCCGAATTGAGTCGCCGCGCCGAAGTCCAGTGACATGCTTATAGGATCAGCGCCGGTGCCGGGATTGAAAGCACCGAGTGGCATCAGGCCGCCGGCGGGTGACTGCAAACTGCCGTCCGGGTTGAACACGACCGGCGCTGCGCCTGCAACCGCGGTGCCATTGACCTCGATTTCCGTATTCCAGGTATTGGCCGCGGCATCTTTGATGAAATAAACCGTTGCCGTGTGCGCTGAGCCCAGGGTGTCGTAAATAGTGACCGAGGTTGTGTGGTTAAAACTGCTCGGATCGGCCGGGTCGAAGACCGGGTTCGCTGGCGGCGGCGCGTCCGCTGGCAAGTTGATGCCGAATGTCGCACGTGTCGTTGCAGCCGGTGGACTCGCACCAATTGTCAGTTGTAGATCCTGAGGTGTGCCTGTGTTGAATAGTCCGTTGCCAGCAAACGGATAGGCCTGCAGGCGTGCACCCTGAGCGTTCACGACATTGCCCTGATTGTCGACGCCGAATGCGCCCGCCCGTGTATAACTGCGAGCACCGTTGTCGTTGATGACGAAGAAGCCTTCACCACCGATCGCGAGGTCGAGTGCGTTGTCTGTGAAATCGATGTTGCCTTGTACGAATTGTTGCGAAATCTGCGAAAGACGCACGCCGCTACCGGTGGCGCTCGAACTAACGCTTTGCGTGCCGACTGCGAAAACCTCGGAAAACTGCGCCCGCGACATTTTGAATCCTGTCGTATTCACGTTCGCGACGTTGTTCGCTGTGACGCCAAGATCGGCTGAAGCGGCATTAAGACCGCTAAGTGCTATTGCGAATGGCATATTGTTACTCCTGACTTAAATTCAATAATCTGCGCGATGGGTTGCGTGACGCTATCCAATAATTTGAAATACCTGCCCAAGTGGCATGCTCTGGCCACCCTCGAGGTTCAGTGACATACCGCCGCCGAACTGGCCGAGCGTGACGCTTTTGATGGCTGCTTCGATGACAGTGGCCGCGCTCTCGATATTGCTGCCACGAATGACGCGTGCACTAACCTGGTATTGACCACTTGCGGCGCGATCACCGCCGGCATCAATGCCGTCCCAGTTGAAATTGACCAGCCCCGGCGGTTGCTGGCCGAGATTCAGACGTTGTACCAGCGCGCCACTCTCATCGGTTATGTCGATCTGTACGTTCGATGCGCTCGAGTCCAGCTCGATAGCTCCCCTGAGCTCGCCAGCATCACCCAGGTGACCAACGTTAGTGACTGCGAGAACGGAGCGACCCACTAGCCCTGCGGCTTGCAGCGCTTGATTGTCCTGCATGGAACCGGAGAGTCCGCTGAACGAGTCATTCAGCGATTCAATACCATTGACGGTGCTGAATTGCGCCAGCTGTCCCAGGAATTCGCCATTGTCCATCGGTTCGAACGGATCCTGATTCTGAAATTGCGTGATCATCAATGTCAGGAAATCGTCCTGTCCCAAATCACTGCGTGAAGCCTGCTGCGGTTGCGGTGCGAAGGACTGAAAGTCATCTATAGGTGCTATGGTTGGCATAATATTTCTCTAAGTTCGGATTAACGGCCGAGTGAAAGGGTCTGCATCAACAGATCCTTGGTCGTATTGATCATTTCGATATTGTTCTTGTACGAACGCGAAGCGGAGATCATGTTGACCATCTCCTCAACCGTATTCACGTTGCTGGCGTAGACGTTGCCGTCCGCGTCAGAATCCGGGTTATCCGGCTGATAAATTTTATGCAGCGGTGCTGAACTCTCGACGATGCCGTCGAGGCGCACGCCAGCAATGCCTGACTGGTCAGCGAACGATTGACTGAATGACGAAAAGACCGGTTGCTGTGCGCGATACACCTTGTCGGGATCGCCGTTGACACTGCCCGCATTTGCGAGATTGCTTGCGGTAACATTCATGCGCACGGACTGCGCATTCATCGCGCCGCCTGCCACATCGAAAACTTCAAATAGAGACATCATTCACCTCCTTGCAATGCATAACGGAGACCGCGAATTTGGCCGTCTACGAATGCCAGACTGGCGCGGTAATACAGTGCGTTTTCCGCGAACTCGGCTTGTTCAACATCGGTCTCGACCGTGTTGCCGTCCAAGCTCGCCTGATGCGGAACCCGGTACAGCGACGGTGTGCCGTTGTCGGCAGAACTCCCCGCTTGCTTATGCAGATCGCTGGTCCGCGTCATGCTGATCGTCTCGTGGCGCGCCGACTTCATTGCCGCCCCAAAGTCGATGTCGCGCGCCTTGTAATTGGGCGTATCAGCATTGGCGATATTCGACGCCAACACCTGATTCCGAAGTGCTCGAAACTTCAATGACTGCTCGTGCTGTGATACTGCGGTTATGTCCATCGTTCGTACCTGATCTCAAATTTCTCGGATTACTGCTCCTGCTGGTAGGCTATGCAACTGCCGTGCCAATCTGAAATACACCGTGCTACGGACGATGCTTCAAGGTCTCGACGTGAATGCCGATAAGCGAATTGCGGGAAAGCGCTGACCTGCACGGCAACATTCTGCCGTCGCGGCGGCAATAAGCTGCAGCCCTCGAATTCGCCCACAAATCCTTTGGAATACCTGCAAGATTATGGTTGGCATGGCAATTGCAGTACCTATGGCGGTAACCGCAACGCATTTGCGGACATATTGATCGTCACAAGCCAGCAAACCGTTGCGTTGCTTGGCCAGACCGGGAAAGGTAAGTATTCGATGTCGAACAATGTAGGAACGAAAACGCTGAAAATCGCCAAGAAATTGACGGCTGCGCCAATTGCGCGACACGAATTCGTCACGTACCGGCTGTCCCTGCCCGTTGTCATGCTGGCGCTCCTGCTCGCCTTTTTAATGCCGGGCGCCCAGGCAGAAACACCGAGTTGGCAGCCAGTAGAGCAAATAGCCGCTGCAGCCGAATCATTCCTCAGTGCACGCACCGGAGCACTCGCGGGAAACACGACCGTTCAGGCGGGCAATATCGACTCCCGCCAACGACTGGCCTATTGCGATCAACCACTGGCTGGATTTCTGCGCAGTGGCACAGAAATTAAAGCACGCACGATTGTTGGTGTTCGCTGTAGCGGTACGAGGCCGTGGAAGGTGTATGTGCCAGTCGATGTCATCGTCACCGAACAGGTGCTGATAGCCCGTAGAACGCTTAATAAGGGGCATCAATTGACCGCCGAAGACCTTATCAAAGAGGTCCGGGACGTGTCGCGGTTACGCACCGGCTACCTGGGCGACCTGAAGCTGGCCGTCGGTCAGCGCCTAAAAACCCAGGTAATTGCCGGAAGAATACTCGTGCCGTCGATGTTTGAGGTGGAAATCGCCATCCGGCGCGGCCAGACCGTGACCCTGACCATCGGCAATGGTGATTTCAGCATCTCGACGAGCGGCACCGCACTTATGGACGGCGCGCTAAAGCAACGAATTCGGGTGCAAAACACGCATTCCGGGCGCGTAGTTGAAGGCATCGTCCGCTCCAAAGAACGTGTCGAGGTGCTGCTGTCGAGCATTAGCCATTCTTTTCACGCTGAGCCTAAAGTATCGGGCCAAATTGCCGATACAAATCTCAGCAACAATGATAGTTGAGGATTTTACGTTATGACAAACAGGATCGGTCCGATGGATCAGGGAACTTTGGGGAAAATTGGCGCGAAGGTCGACGAGGCTTCGACCGGCAATAAGCTGGCTCCGGATACGTCTGCAGCGGACCATTCCAAAGCGCATCCCACATCAACCAGTGACACCGTAAATCTGACCAACAGTGCCAAACTTCTCGAACGATTGGACCAGACGCTAGAATCCTTGCCGGCCGTGAACGCCGAGCGTGTCACCGAAATCAAGGTCGCCATTGAGAGCGGCAACTTTGAAATAGACTCTCAAGCGATCGCGGACGCGATGATTCGTCTGGACCGCTCGTTCGGCGAATAATGATGTCAACTTTGTCACCTGAAATAGCCAGAGCCCAGATCGTCGAAATCCTGTGCGACACGGTCTATCACGCGCTCGGACTCAAGGAGATTCTGGACTATGAGCGCGAAGCACTCGAAAAGCAGGACATTGACGGTATCGATCGTACTGTGGATACCAAAAGCGCTTGCGTGCACGCAATGACACTGCTCGATACCAAGCGCATCGAATTGTGCACCGCCTGTGGCTTCGCCGCGGGGCCGGAACAAATGCAACAAATGATCGACTGGTGCGACGACAGCGATCTTGTCAAGAATCGCTGGGACCATCTCATGCTAATTGGCGCTGAATGCAGCGCAATAAACTTGACCAACGGCGCAATAATCCGAGTTCGACAGCAACAATTCGAATCCAGTCTGTCTTTGCTCCGTGGCGTTACGCCCGGATTCAATACTTATGGCCGGCATGGCGGAGAAGCTGGCGATTATGGTCGCCAATCTCTGGTCGAGGCCTAACGAACATTTTGTAAAGAGGATACTGAGCTATGTTGATAGTAAGCCGACGTGATGCTGAATCTATTCTTATCAGACCTGGAGAGGGCATCGATACTTCGATGACGCTCGCCGACCTGTTCCAGAATGGCCCTATTGAAATAACGATTTTCACATCAGACAACATACGCGTGAAGATGGGCGTGCAAGCGCCAGACGAGTTGTCGATCTGGCGCAAGAACGACCCTGTAGCTGCCTGAGACCCGCGCTTAATCAAAAAGGCGGGCCCAATCGATGGGCGCCTTGTCCATTGGGAATGGCGATTGACCAAGGATTTCTCACAGAGGTTCAGGTATCAGCCTGCAAATACCGTTTCGCATTCTCGCCAGTTCGAGCCGTACAGAAGAGCAGCTTTATATAGTCTATGATAACCATACTTGGTATTTCAAACTGAGTATTCCCCCTATCTGGTCAATCTGACCTTCGTTGACGGTTCTGGTCGAGCCGCCAGACCACTATTGGCAACCGAAATATTTTGTCACATTGTGAAGACAGTCACGCCAGCAGGGCCTGGATTTCCCTTAAGGTTGCCTCCTCACTTTTTCGAGACACCAATTTATACGATTGCATGTAATTAAACATAAGGATGGGATGGAATGAACCTGAACAAACTGCTATTAACCACGACAACCGGGCTTGGACTTCTGCTTTCGCAGTTCGCTGTAGCCGACTCGGACCTTCAATTCGGCGGTGGCGCGACTGCAACAGCCAGCCTCGATTTTCAAATCACAATTCCCCAATTCGTCTTTTTTCAGGTCGGTACAGCCGGTAACGGCAACGTCGACCGCGTCGATTGGGATTTGTCCGCTCTGCAGCCAGGGCAAGGAGTGCCGCTAGCTGCGAACGGTGGCCTCGGTGACGGTGCTGACGGTATTCTCAGTATTACACTGATAACCAATGCTGCGACAGTCACGATTGCCTCCAACACTGGCGGCGGCAACCTCGACGACGGCGGTGGTAACACGATTCCGTTTACCGAGATAACGGTTGCTGATGGTGGCACGATTGCCGCACCGGCATTCGACGGAAATACGGTGATTGCTACAGGTGGTGTTTACAACCAAACCGACAACTGGACATACACCTACAACGACAGCACAAATTACGCTGCCGGTGTGTATGACGGAACGTCTGTCTACACTGCTGCTACGCCTTAGAACACAGAAACTATCCCGGTCAGGCAATATGTCATAGTATTGTCTGCCCGGGATTTTTTGTTGACGATGCGCTTGATTCGCCTCTCTTTTTTGCTCCTCCTGTGTTTGCTGCCCTCACTAACGAGCGCGCTGCAAGTGCAAATTGGCATCACGAGGCCATTTGTCTATATCCAGATCGGCCACGGGCAGTTCGGCGTTTTCGGATTGCTTGGTGCGCCAACCGGCCAGGTCGACGAGGTCACATTTGATTTTGCAGCCGGGGTACTCCCGGGTGACGGAACGCCTATTGTCGGTACGCCTGAGATTCCTATCGCGGTGCTTGGCTACAGGGGCGGCCGACGAGCTCGATTTACGGTCACAATGAACTCTTCAGTCCCACTCGTTAACGGCAATGGTGATCCTCTACCGTTCAGCGAGATAAGTTGGACCACACGAGATGGTGATATTGCAGGCGGCACATTTAATCAGGGCGGAGCCCAAACATTGTTCAGTATGAATATCGCCTTCCCCAGAGGTCGAGGGGTTATCGATTACATGACGTTTCGTTACGATAACGATACCGTTTATCCCGCTGGCACTTACAGCGGTCGGGTCGTTTACACGATCGCACAGTTATGAAGACCTTAACTATTCTTGTGCTTGGACTGCTGGCCATTTGCAGCAGCCCGGCGGTTTTCGCTCAGCGAGTCATCCTGGATGATTCCCTGTCGCCACGCCAGAATTTTTCCCTCGACTTGAAGTGGGGACCGCAGGACGTTCAGCAGGCGCTGGGCGCCTTATTTGCAGATCAAAATTCGCTGCTGCCGCCGGTATCCGGGTATTTGAGCGGTGTCGATGTACGCCTGGATACGAGCCAGTTTGTCGGGCAGCGCGCGAGGATTTTTCTGCTGATTCCAGCCGCCATTGCCGGTGACAACAGTGGCGGTACGCTGGAAATTACGTGGCAGGCTCGCGGCGTATTCGAGTCGGGCAGCGCACGTCCCGGACAAGCGGTGCTTATATTCGAAGGGCTGCTAGAAGAAGCCATTATTAGTGGTACGTTCGACTTCGCAATAACCGCTGCAAGCGCGGGCGCCGCCGATTCATTCAGTTTTGAGCTTACTTATGAACTTGAAGTTATCAATTAACGCCGGACTGGCGGCTGTTGTGCTGACGATTTTGTCGGGCACTGCCGTTGCTCAGGGATTTAGCGCAGGTATCGCGCCGTCCAAATTCGAACTACGGGCAAAACCCGGCGATGTTATCCGCGACACATTGATGATTATGAATGCGGGTGACAAGAGTGCCGCCTATTCACTGAGGACCGCGGACTGGAATATCACCGATACCCAGGGTCTGGAATACATCGAAGATGATCTCGTCGAGGGAAGTTGCCGCCCCTGGGTCAAGCTCGAAAGGCGCGGCCTTACGATTCGGCCCAACGGTCAAAAGCGCTATCGCTTTGAAATCCATATTCCCGAGGATGCGCCGATTGGGCTGTGCAAATTCGCCTTGCTCATCGAGCCCGCGACTCCGGTTGTGGCGGCAACAAGCGGCGATCAACCCATCCGCTTTCCAGTGCTCGGCCGCTATGCGGTCATTGTCTACGTGACCGTTGGAGACGCGAAAGCTAACATTGAATATGCGGGTCTGGGCAGCGGTGAAATGGGCGGACTGCAACTGCCCGCGCTCAAGCTGCACAATAGCGGCAATACATTTGACCGGGTTTTCGGACGGATTGCGGCAACGGATGCAACGGGTGAGCGTTTCGTATTGATTGCTTCGACCTTCCCTGTCTTGCCGAATCACAGTGAGGAGATCCTGCTCGTACCGGAAGCCGCAGAAAATGGTCAGGCGGCCAAGGTTTCCATGCAATTTCCACTGCAGTTGAAGGGCACCTTCGAAATCGGCGGTCAACGATTTTCAGTCGAAGAACAGTTTAGATAGTCGCTGCCGGGTTACCAGTTCCGTGCGATGGTCTCGTCGAGACGTACGACGGCGAAGTTCACTTCGCCGTATCGTCTAAGGCCTACATCCATCATCTGCGGCGTTTCGTCACGAAGACCCCACGGTAAAGGCAATTCCGAAACCACCAGGTTGACGAAATGAGATCCGGCACGAACGGGTTCGAACAGGTACCTGCCCAGCGCATCGGTCCTGGTCTCGTAGCGACCATCCAGGAGAACGACTGCACCCACTACGGGCGCTTCGCCTGGCTGACGTACGAAATCACCGTTCTCGTCAAAAAATACTTCGCCCTGGATGCGTGCCGACCCGAAACCCTGGCCGTTGCCCAATGCCTGTATACGCTGTCCACCCGATTTTCTGTATCCAACCGTTAGCCAAAAGGTGTTACCGGTCGTTTCGCTGTCGGCCAGCGGCGTCGGCAAAGGGACGTTGGTCGCGGGGTCAAACCGAGCCTCATTTCGACTCATAACTAACGACGCGGACCAGTTGGGCGTGAAATGCCAAAGGAGATCCAGGTTGGCACTGAGTCCTTCTTGGGTCGCATTCTGATCGCCGGAATTTCTGAAATAACTGGCGTTCAAGCCCCAGGACAACCCGTCGCTCAGGTCCAGACGGAAGTTTACATTCGCTTCACGTTCAAGTGCGGTGAACAGATCGCCCTCTTCCTCTTCCACTCTGACCTCAGTCGACAGACGCATGCTTTGCGGCATGCGCCAATTGTGGTTAACAAGAAATCCAAGCGTACGGCGAAGATCAGGGTCTGGCCCTCTGTCGATCTCACCAAAGAAATATTCCAGACGACTGGTGCCGAAAGGGGATCGATAGAAAGCGAAATTATTTAGACGCCAGGTAAGGTCATCATCGTTTTGAATGTCATCAACACTGCGAATACCCATCGTACCCGAGCTACCCAGGCTCAGATTTCTCGTAAGTCGGAAACTGCCGTTGAAATAGAGGTTGTGCACGTCAGAGCTGCCCAACGCGCTGGAGCCAATTCCGGTCTTCACGTAATCGTAACCGACGGATATATAGTGCGACTCGGATTGCGTATCGGTTCGGAAGTAAGCACCGAATTCATCGTTAGCGATGGGTTTGTCCATCCACGCCAGCTCTGCATCCAGAACGAAGGCGCCGTAGCGCAAACGGGTATTGCTACCCAAAACGCGTTCGGCGTCGGCCCAAGCGCCGAAGTTCGCGTCATCGTCAGCAAGAAAGCTGAGGTCGAGGAAACTCGTCTGCGCCTCATTGTTGATGCCCAGCGCCGCAAGCAGGCTGGAATGCTCGCGTACGAGATCATTGCCGCTGTAAGACACGATTTCGCCGAAAGCGGAGAGCCGGGGTGAGAAGCTTTGTTTGAAGGAGCCGCCGATCAGGGTGCCACCGTCATCTTCAAACTGGTTCAACGCAATGCCGACTACGCTCCCGGTGCGCCCCGCGAATAACTGAGCACTGCGGGTGGAATCGCCAACTTCGCTGGTGACACCCAGCAACGGTGAACTGGGCAGCCGTACGCGATAGCCACCACCCAACTGACCGTCCGTCACGGTACGGTGGTTTCCGATTGTATTGTTCATGAGCCAGGAATCAGAAATTGGCACGAAACTCTGCCGCAACGTGAACATCGCGTCGGTGCTTTTGCGTTGATCGATAGTGAACTGACGATCGATGTTGCTGACGACCAGGTCGGCTTCAATCTGGCCCAGGCGCATCGTTTCGCGGCGCCATCGCATGCGAAGCCCCTGTTCAAGCTCATCGCCGAAACTACTCGTATCATTTTGGTAAACGACGACGTCAGCCGCGAAAAACCGCCGACCGGTCAAATTCTCGTTTTCGTCAGAGTAGCCATCATCCGGCAGTGAATCGCTGTCCAGCAGGTAGACGTCGCGGTAAACACTGAGGGTATCGATCTCGTTCTGGATAAACGTCGAATTGTCCGCCTCCTCGGAATACGGCTCAGCCGCAGCCGTAGACAGGCCGCCAAATAGGAGCAGGCACGCGAGAGAGGGTAGAAGCCCGAATCCCATCATTGATTCATCGTTTTTCCACATAAACCGTAAAATCCTCGGGCGCAAATACCGCCCAACCTGACAATCTTATGGAAAATGAACATGCCGTTGTGTGAGGTAGCTAACGTTTTGGCTTAACGATGCCGGGATGGCAGCAAATACACGATTTCTGGCCATTCCTGATGCGGAGCGGCTCTCCTCAAATTGACCTACTTCACATAAAGTCGGCATCTGAACTGCTAGTCTGCTCAACCAATGACCCGCCATGACACCGAGCGCGACGAGACTGCACGATGACAAAATTTCTAACACGATTTACCATAATCTTCCTGGCCCTATCTGTCGCGGCATTGGCACAGAGTCAACCTGATGATTGGTATGTCGCCACATCGATCGTGTTTAACGATGACGATCCTGACCGCTTTCTCGACGATTCGCTCTCGGGAATTCAGATTAGCGCGGGCCGGGATATCAATGACTATATTTCACTGGAGGGTTTGCTCGGCTATTCTGACATCAGCGCTTTTTGCGAACCTGGGAGTTGTTTTCCCGACCAAAGACACTTTGATGTCGCAGGAAATATATTGATTTCCAGGAATCGCGACCGCCCCTTTGTACCCTATTTGCTGGTCGGAGTCGGATACCTTGGTGTTAGTGCCGATGACGGACCGCAGTTTGTCCGCGGCGCTGGAGACGGTGGCGCAACGACCTCAATCGGACTCGGCTTCAAGTGGCGCATGGGTCAAAGTAAGTATTCGCTCCGTGTCGAGCAGCGCGCTCGCTTCGTGTTTGATATTGACAATATGACGGACCAGCTTACGACGATTGGCCTGCAATATGACTTCGGCTGGGTCCGTCCCAAACCCGAAACACCCGCCATATTTCGTGATGTCGATACCGATATTGATAGTGATTATGACCGCGTAGGCGATCGCATCGACAAGTGCCCGGATACGCCTATCGGCGTTCCGGTCGATCGCTATGGCTGTCCGCAAGACAGTGACATGGATGGCGTCACCACTGACAAAGACCTGTGTCCCAGCTCCAGGCCGGGCGCCGAAGTCGATCCTCACGGCTGCGAGCACGATGAGGACGAAGACGGTGTACCCGATCACCGCGACGATTGTCTGTCTACCCGACCGGGCGTCCGAACCGACGTCAAAGGTTGCGAAATCAGGGATATCATCAGCTTACCCGGCATCAGCTTCGATACCGGCGCGGACACACTGATCATTGGGACCGAGTATTTGCTCCAGGAAGCCGCTGACACGCTAAACAAGCATCCGCAATTCCGGATCGAAGTTGCCGGTCATACCGATGACGTGGGCGATGCAGCGGCAAACGAGGGTTTGTCGGAACGACGCGCGAAAACTGTGCATGCTTTCCTCATACGTTACGGCGTAAATGAGGACAGACTTACCTACAGGGGCTACGGAGAATCTCAGCCGACCGCCGATAACTCAAGTGCGGAAGGCAGAGCCGTGAATCGGCGAGTCGAACTTCGTCTGGTCAGCCAGTAACATACTGGTGTCGACCTAACGACTGGTCCATTGCAGAAATCCCCTGGTATCGTTCTTGTTCGCACTTGTGGCCAAGATTTCGCGACGCTCAAACCCGACCCCAATATCGAACCGGCCAATTCTGCTGTTGCGCGAATACTTGATGTCTAAACTCGCCAACTCTTGTGGCACCAATGCTACCGAGTGATCGGGATCCGACCCGACGCGATTCAGGTCGCCAAACCGCCCAAGCACCTGCCAGGAATTTCCAGCTTCGCTGACCACCACCGCACCGACACTGTAGACCAGCGCATCGTTGTCCAGACCGTGGCCGATAATGCGACCTTCATAGGTGTATGAGCGATAAATTCTTTGTCGGTAGGCACAACCGTAGAGAACAGTGCTCTTAACAACATCGCAACTCGTGCCCGCGACCTCCGCAAACCATCGGTATGAATTCTGACCACGCGTGATGGCACTACCTTCAATTCCGAATTGCCCAAGGTAACGACTCGGAAAACCGCCGGCCTCGTCTTCGCCGATCATTTGTCCGTACAAAGACACGGGTGTTCCGAACCAAAAAGTGGTCCAGCGTGCGTCGACACCCGCCATTTGATTTCCCGGTTCATTGTCAGCGTCAGTACCAGCGTCGCCGATATTGTCTTTACCGAAGATCAGGTCGGTAAACGTATCGAATCCACATGGCCGACCGTCCCCACACCACTGCGCCGTTCGCGAAAGACCTATTTCGAGCGACTGAAACGGACGAAATCCAATGCGCATTCCAAAAAACTGCGCATTCGGTACAACGCCTTCTTTTTCGAGCTGCCCAAAAATTACATTCATATCCCATGGCCCGATCCAGCTGAGCCATTTCGATTCGAATTCATTGGTCTGGTTACGGCCAATGGTAAGCGCAGGTATCGGTCTCGCGTTGTTCGACAAAATAAGACTGCCGTCCCAGCCTGGTCCCCACCAGCGATCCATGGTGCTGGCTGCGATCGACCAGTTGCCAAGGTCTACCCCGATCTGGCTGCCGTCAGCGCGTGCATCCTCGCCGTCGCTGGGTTTATCAACAGCGGACAAATTCAGGTCTATCGAAAGGTGCTTGCTGAACCACGAATAAGCCGCTGCAATTTCGCCGCGCTCACGCGGTGAATTGGAGAAGCCGCGAATTTGTGTCGGCTTCTCTGCGCCCGACACACCAACTTCCAACGCGTATTCGCCTCGTTCGGTCTCCCAACGTGCCCTCGCCAAGACGCGCTCGAAAGTTGGAATGACCGCATTGGGCAATACAAGGTCATCAAGCTTGATCTTTTCCAGATCAGATAACAGCGCGTCCCACGACAACGGCCAGGTTGTCACAGGACCGCTAATGGCACCGTAGTCTGCCAACACCTGAATGTCGTGGCGTAAGCCGGCATCGCCGGGCTCTGCCTGCGGTGCGGAATTCGCTGCTGACTGCAGTCCGAATACCAGACCAAGCAAAAGAACAGAGTTTGAGAATCGCGACATGCGCGGATTGTCGCCCGCGTGACGGATGCCTACAAGGGGGAAACCGCTAATTGCGCCGCCTTTCTTATCGTCTTTTCATCGAGAAAGAACCTGTCCGCAGTCAAAGGTTGAAGCTGTTCTCCGTCGCGGTACATCAGTGGCTCGAGTCCTCCGTAATACAAATACACGGGTTTGTTCGTTGAATCGTAGATTCCAACGGAGACAGAGCTCACAGAAATACTCGCACTGTATTTCTTGCCGCGACCTTCGTAGACAACTTTTTGTTTCACGCCGTCCCACTCAACACGATCACTTTCCATAGGCACTTGCGTGACCGAAATACGGATCGTCGCAAGCGCATCGAATTGCTGCTGAAACCAGACTTCGCGCAACGAATGCTCACGCACTGCACGCGCCTTTGCGTATTCCGTGTCCGTCACGCCACCGACCTGCGCCTCCATATTCTTCCGGATCGTCGCCAGCACGGTGCTTGGAATCACCGTGAAACCGCGCTTTTGCAGTCGTGCCGTCACCTCTTGCTCAATGATCGCAGCGACGGAATCCGGCATTTCAAGATACGGCGCGGCATCGACCGGAGCCAATGCGATCACCTTGAAGGACTTCTTGAAGTCACGCTTATTAATCAGATAGGCGTCGTCTTTTTTCGCCGCCAGCGTCGTTCCTGCAAATAGAAGACAAAAGCACGTGGCGACTGCAATCCGTCGGGTCATTGCAAGCCCTCCAGGTAGGCGCGAATAATACCGGCATCCGGTGCGTTCCCGGCATAGATTAAATATTGCTCAAATGCTTTTCGCGCTTCGGCATTCTGTCCTTGCAATCGATGCGCCATTCCAATTTCTTTCAACGCCGCAGCAAATGCAGAATCATGCCCAAGCGCCTCGAGGTATGCCGCCTGGCTGGCGCTAAAGTCAGGGCCCTGTGGGTTGGCCCTGCGGTAAGTTTCGCCGATTAAGTAGTGCGCTTCCGGGTCATCCGGGCGAACCAT
This sequence comes from Woeseiaceae bacterium, assembly GCA_021773075.1. Classification (GTDB taxonomy): domain Bacteria; phylum Pseudomonadota; class Gammaproteobacteria; order Steroidobacterales; family Woeseiaceae; genus UBA1847. The sequence continues at coordinate 677,458 of JAJFKT010000026.1, read as the reverse complement.
AAGATATTTGCTGAGTGCCTCTCGTGCCCGATCAAACTGTCGCTCGCCAATATCCAGGCGTGCGTTCATGATAAGCGCCGGGGCAATGCCACGAAAATAGTCCAGAGGATCCGGCGCGGCGGCGGCAGTGAAATCCCGTTTTCTTTTTGCGCGTTTGATTTCCTTCTTGAGATTCTTGATGCGATCTTCGAGTCTCGGATGGCTGCTCCACATTTTCCTCGGATCGCCGGCGCCATAAGCACTGTTTTCGCCCAGCGCCAGAAACGCGGGAATAGCAGCATCGATCGGTAAGTTCGCACGCGACATCAACTGCAGGCCTTCTTCGTCCGCGATGTACTCATTTTTCTTCGAGTAACCACTTGTTGAGAGGTTTTCCCAAAGATTGCCCGTGAAATCCATCACGCCCTTATCGAACGTGCCAGTTTCCTTGGCCAAAGCCAGGCTGGCCAGGAAACCGAGCCCCTTGCCCACCTTCGACTGCTTACCGCCGTCCAGCATTTCGCGGTACGTATGCCGCTGCAGAAAATGAGATATCTCGTGCGCTAGGATAGCGCCGAACTCGGCCTCATTGTCCATGCGAACAAGCAGTCCCGTGTGCAAACCAATCGTCCCGTAGGGATACGCCCAGGCACTAAGAGTCGGCTCGCGCACCAGTACGAAGTCGATAGAAATACCCAGATGATCAATTGAGTCTCCCAACATTCGGGCGGCGACCGACTCGATGTACTCCTCCATGTGCCGGTCGTGAAAAATCGTACCTGCATTTCGAAGTCGATTTTCATGGCTGCTTGCGCGCTCCCAAAGACTCGCTTCGTCCTCCAGCTCCGGCAATTTCGGCGAATCGTATGCGGGCTTCACCTTGGCAGCTGCCGCAGTCTGTGAAAACAACAAGACAAATACAACAAGAACAGCAACAGGCAATTTCATCGTTCCACCCCCCACTAGTGCAGCGTTATCGGCAGCACTGCTTTTTTCACCACACCATTTTTGTGTTCTACATTGATAACAACCTGCCAGAGATCGCTTCCCGAAAATTGCCGAATCGGAATCGTTCCCAGTTCGCCGTTGTGAATCGGGTATTTGCGTTTCGGCCCGACGTAACGCCAGCCGCCCGGGTTCTCACCTGCACCGATCTGCATCCAGGCACGCTTGAATCCTGTGGCATCAATTGTGCCCGTGACACGAACAAACTGCGGTGCGTCAGCCGGCAGGGCCTCAACCTTCGTAATTTTAGCGGTTACGGAAAAGTCCGGTTCGACCCCTAATGCGACTTGTGCATTGACCATGCCGTGGCCGGTGTATTTGTCCTTGCCCGGAAACTCGACGTCCGTTGCCGTTTGCAATAGAACGCGCCTTACCTCGTCGGCGGTAAGCGCCGGATTCTTGCTCAGCATCAACGACGCTATGCCTGCAACAATTGGCGTCGAGAATGACGTTCCACTGACATGCAAGTAGCGCTTGTCAGTGCCAACGTAGTTATCGCCCACCGCGTACTCACCGCCCTCGTCTGCATCCGGTCTGAAGTTGGCGTCTGTATACCGCGCCCGCAAACTCAACACATCCACGCCAGGTGCGACCAAATCAACTTTGTTGCCGAAGTTTGAGAATGCAGCCGCGCGATCATCAACAAAGGTCGCACCAACGGTCAGTACTTTGTCGTTTCCACCCGGACCGAAATCGTCGAGTTCTATGCCTTCGTTGCCGGCAGCTGCAACGATAAGAACACCTGCCTGATGCGCGTATTCAATCGCTGCTCGTTCTATGCGACTTTCATGCGGTCCACCAACACTGATATTGATGACCTGTGCACCGTTGTCGACGGCGTAGACAATTGCGTTAGCAAGAAACGACGCACGCGTCGTACCGAAATTGTTAACCGCCTTCAGCACCATGATTTTCACGCGCGGGTTTATCCCCGCGATTCCAACATCGTTATGCGCGGCGGCGATGATCCCCGTAACGACGGTCCCATGCCCATCGAAGTCCCAGGGCTTGTTACTGTTCGCCAAAAAATCCCAGCCAATGATATCGTCGACGTAGCCGTTGTTGTCATCGTCAATTCCGTTGTCAGGAATTTCGGCCGGATTTCGCCAGATGTTTTCGGCATTGATGTCGAGATGATGCCAGTCAAGCCCCGTGTCGATAACAGCTACGACGACGGACGCCGCGTTGTCAGGCACGAGGTTCCACGCTGAGCTGTCGTCATCGGTGAAGCCGACCCGCTTGATCGCCCACTGGTCATCTTCCTGCTCGCCCCAGGAATTACCGCCGTGGCGGCCGCTGCGCCTATAGTTTGGGTCTGTTGGGATGAGTACTTTGCGGCAGACGTCGTATTGGTAGTCAGAAATTCCTGCTTTTTCCAACGCGAGAATTACATCTCCTACATGCCATTCGTCCACCATGATCGTCGAGAACATCGTTCCCTGAAATGTCATCTGGTTGATCGAATAGTCCTGCAATTCGGCAGGGAACCCACCAAGCGGTGTTTCGACGTTATAGCTGCCGAGTCGCTCGCTATTCAACAGGTGATTGTTCGAATAGCCAACTCCAAACTCGATGTTGCCGAACGACGCAGACTCTCCAAATGTGAATTTCATCGGATCCTGGTCAGCACCGTTTTCTGTGTAGGGCGAGCCGTTCATCGGGAAACTTCCGAGCCCCAGATCTTCCGACGGGAAAATCAATCCCTGTCGGTCTTCAACCTCAGGTTCATCGTCTTCAGACGGAATATCGGGAGTCCTGAATTGCCACTGCGACTCGTCCATCGGGTCAAGGTCGAATAAGAGGTCAAATAGCGGGTCGGACTTTCCGAATAGCGGCACCGGGGTCGCCGTCCCCGCCTTGTTGCAGTCGTGGTCTTGTGTCGCAGCGTAGATGTAAGGATTGGAGCAATTGCCGTTCAGGCATATCGATGTGCGACTGGTCGGAAAAAGATCGAAGCCCGAATAGGAATAGTCCGGATCCACCTCTGCATGCGCCGTGCCGGTGGCCACAAGCAAGGCTGTGGCAGTGGTCAATACGCTGATTTTCACTAACACCGACATAGGAAAATCCTGACTTCTTGTTTTTATGGCAATATTATAGCCCAGACTCGCGGCTCCATCGAATGGCTCAGGGAGTTATAAGAATGTCCAATAAGAACGCGTGGATAAACGCGCCACTGCTACTGCTGGTTTTCGCTGACTCCAGCTCGAGGGAACCAGCGGATACGCTACAAGAAACACCGCTGTCGGTGCAGGTCGTATCGGCAGAGATGATCAATGACCTGCCGCAAAATCAGCGCTCCCTTGAAGATTTCCTGCATTTGGTGCCTGGCGTAAACATAGGCGACCAAACTGGCCGGCCGGCGACAGCGACGTTGCGGGGTATAGAGCCGTCCGCGGCCGTCGTGTTGGTGAATGGGCGGGCGGTAGGGGGCGCGAGTGTCGGCTCGTTTAGCGATATTCCCAGCAACTTCCTCGACCGAGTCGAAGTTTTACAAGGACCGCAGGGAACGCTGTTTGGCACCGGCACAAGGGCGGGCGTTATCAACATCGTGACGAATGACACCTACACCGGAAGGGACGTGGGGGCTTCGTGGTTGCTCAATGATGTAAATCGGGCATTGAGCGAGTACTACTTCTCTGTGGAGAGCAATAGCGAGTGCGATGCCACGCCTGGAGCCGAATTACCGCATTGGACGTTTTCCGACGCCTGGAATTATGGGCAGCCGGACTTCTCTCTGGATGGCGAGGTCCTTAAATGGAAAAGCGAGGCTGACGACTACGATGTCAGCAGGCTCTACGACCCGGTCGAACCTCTGGTCACGCCCTACGATCCTTTCTCACCGCTCGGTGGCTATACCTACCTGAAGCTGGATGAACTGGTGCAGCGCATCAGGAATGATCCGGGCACGCATGAAGAGGACAAGCGTCATTACATCGCTGGCCTGATGTTCGGCGCTGCATTCGCAGGGCCCGGCGGATTATCCGATCAGGCGGTTGGATTTTTTCATTTCGATCCGCGGGAGGTATTTGAGGACTTCAAGAAATTTGCATCAAATCGGACGGATGCGGATCGAGCGGCATTTGGTTCTTTCGGATACCCGACAGTTCCTTCGACGCCCGTTGAAGCGCCGGTAACACCGGCTGAATCACCAGCAGCTCCGGTAGCAACGACGGCCGAATCTACACCGAACCCATTCGAGAAATACCCCTTTCCCCCGGATTACGCATTCGATTTCAGCCTCTGTACGGACGATCAAAAAGATGATTTGCTGGGACTGATTCGCGAGCGGGACAAAGCTCGAGCCGATAACAGTTATTACATGGACTATCTGCGTCGCGACGGCCAGTCCGCCCAGGATGTCGCCGCCGACGAAGCAAGCGCAGCAGCGGCCCTGACGACTCGCGACGAAAAGAATCGGGAGCTTAAAACGAAGTGGCGAGAGTGTACAAATCCACCAGCCACGTCACAGGCGAGTGCCGATTCAGCAGAGCCGCCTGCAGAAGCCGACGCTCCAGGATTCGGCTACCGAACAGAATACAATCTGACTAATCGCTGGAGCGTGGAACTGCACCTCGAGTACGACAAACCGGATGAAAGCAAACCGCCAACAGACATTGGCGTTGACATGTACCGCTACGAATCCAAAGCGGGCTTTGACCTGCCATTTTCAGTTGGTCCGAAGTACGACACTGACTTTGATGCCGGCAGCACAAGAACGTTCTTCAATGACGAAGGTGTCGCCAGAATAGAGAATGCGGTTGATGCCGATCTTGGTTTGTCGTCCCGGCTGAGACTACAAATAGATGTGAGCGCCGAAACAGATGGTGGCCTTAAGTTCGGTGCCCGCGTGCGCCTCCCGGACGCACAGCCAGAGACTGAAGAAGATGATTGGCAGTATTTCCTCGATTACGACCTGAAGGGACTCCGGAGCGGTCCCACGATTGGCCTGAAATACCAATACAATCCGGTCGATAGCGTCTATCAGGAATACGTGCCCTATGGCGGCATCGAGCAGCCGCCTCTCGATGTCCCCGCGCTTATCCAGGAGTCAGAGGAGTATCTCGCGGGCCTTAAAGCCGACGAGTTTTCCTTTGGTGGCAGGAGTTTCAAGACGTTTTGGGCAGCGGAAGCGGCTGATCTCGACTGGAGCGCGCTTGACTACGTCAAGGGACAAACCTACTGGGCGAATAACGAATGTGGCGACACTGCGCTGCCGCCCGAAGGCGGCGGCTATCTCACTGCCGAGCAGTCACCGGTCAAGTCTGTTGGTGATCAGTGGGCACTACAACAGGTTGGCCTAAGCGGCGATGAACCCACTCTTGACGAATTCGCAAAACCCGTCATCGTCGGTGTCATCGACACCGGGCTTGACTGGAACCACCGCGACATTGCCTGGGATAACCTGTGGCGAAACGAAGACGAGATTCCCGACAATAAAATTGACGACGACAATAACGGATTCGTCGACGACGTCATTGGATGGAATTTCACCAGCGAGAATAACCGGCCCTGGGATCACGATGGTCACGGCACCTTCGTCGCCGGAATCATCGCGGCCACGCAGGGTAATGATGTTGGCATTGATGGAATCAATGGCAGCGCCAGGATCATGGTTCTCAAGGCACTGAATAATTTTGGCCGTACCCGCGCAACCTACGTCGCAAAAGCAATCGTCTACGGAGCTGACAACGGTGCGCAAATATTGAATCTCAGCGTCGCGGGTCCCGGCTTTCCTAAAATTGTGCAGGACGCTGTCGATTACGCGGAGTCCAAAGGCGTATTGGTGGTCAACGCAGCAGGCAATCGTGCCGAAGACATTGGTCAGGGAGAGTACGCTCCGCTGCAAAGAGTTCTTACGGTCGCGGCCACAGGACCGGACGACAGACGAGCGATATTTTCGAATATTGGTGCAGCAGTGGACGTCGCCGCACCGGGTGTAGATATCGTTAGCCTTCGAGCGCGAGCGACGGACTTCATGTACAACAGCGGCGAATCCTCCTATGTAAAAGAGGATGCCTTTCTGGGCAAGGACCGGCGCTACTATCGTTCGGCGGGCACCTCGTTTGCAGCGCCTATTGTGACCGGAATCGCGTCGCTGGTGCTGGCAAATAATCCGGGCTTAAAGCCCGCGGAACTTAAGCGTTTACTCGAGCAGTCTGCACGGGACGCAGAAACGCCAGGTCGCGATCGCTTTACGGGCTTCGGCATTGTGGATGCGAAGGCCGCGTTGGCTGCCGATCCCGCGTATTTTATTCACGCAGCGATAACGTCGGTTCGACTCCTCGATATTGACGGACAAACTGTCGTGGAGGTGACCGGACTCGCGGATGCTGATCAGCTCGAGTCGAGCAGGCTTGAGATTGGTGAAGGGGAAAATCCGCAAAGTTGGGTAGCTGTCGGATTACCGAATGTCGATCAGGTCGTAGAGGGACAGCTGGGACTGGTGCCAGCGGATCAATTGGCGAGCGCCACATCCTGGACTATCCGGCTGCTGGTAAATCACGCCAACGGCTCAAGCAGAGAGGCGCGTTATATCATTGATTTATAAATGATAACTCAGGCATTCGCCAGCTTCTTGCCAAGTTCAACGCCCCACTGATCGAACGAATTGATTCCCCAGATAACGCCCTCGACGAACACCTTGTGTTCGTATAGCGCTATGAGTTGGCCAAGAACTTCAGGAGTCAGCGTCTCGAATTGAATGGTGTTGCTAGGGCGATTGCCGGCATGAACGCGGTATGACTCCAACGCCTTTTCCGACGTGCCTTCCATGAGTGCCTGCGCCTGCGCCCGGCAATTTGCAGTGGCAAGGTCAGATGCCGATGACAGGATAAAGTCGACCGGTACAAACCGTGTGCCCTGATGCATCAACTGCATAAACGAATGCTGCGCATTATTGCCCGCCTCACCCCAAATGATCATGCCCGTATCGCAACGCACCGGCTTGCCATCCATGCGCACGCTCTTGCCGCTCGATTCCATTTGCAGTTGCTGCAGGTAGGCGGGGAAACGGTCCAGACGATGGGTATACGGCAATATCGCCTGGCTCTGAGCGCCAAAGAAATTGTTGTACCAGATACCTATTATCGCCAGCAGCACGGGCATATTCTCGTCCAGCGGCGCGCGGTGAAAATGTTGGTCCATGCGTCGTCCACCGGCGAGGACCGCTCTGAAAACATCCATACCCACAACCAGCGCCAGTGAAAGCCCAACGGCGGACCACAGTGAATATCGGCCGCCGACCCAATCCCAAAATCCGAAACGAAAATCAGAACGGATACCGAACGCGTCCATCGCTTCGTGATTCGTCGACGCAGCGACGAAGTGATATTGCACCGCAAGCTCATCCAGCCGCTCGATTACCCAGGCGCGAGCCGCATTCGCGTTAGTCATCGTTTCCTGCGTCGTAAACGTCTTTGAACAAATTACGAACAAGGTCGTTTCCGGATCCAGTTCCGCAGTGAGATCGTCCAGCTGCGTGCCGTCGACATTCGATACGGCATGGAAGCGCATGCCCTCCTTCCAGTACGGTCGCAGCGCACGGCTCGCCATAACCGGACCAAGGTCCGATCCACCGATTCCGATATTGACGATGTCCGTCAGTCTTTTGCCGGTACTGCCTTTGATAGTGCCAGACTGAACGTCATCGACGAATGATTCGATCTTGGTAAGCACCTCCCAGACCTCGGTAATGCCAAGCGTATCGTGTGCTACGCCGTCCGCAATTTTCGCACGCAACGCGACGTGTAGAACCGCGCGTTCCTCAGTCTGATTGATCTTCTGGCCGGCAAACATTGCCTCGATGGCCGCCGGAACATCCGCTTGCTTCGCGAGCTGGGACAACAACTTGAGCGTTGCATTCTTGAGGTGGATCTTCGAGTAGTCGAGATTGAGGTCGCCAGCGACGAGCTTAAACTTATCGACACGCTTCTTATCACGTGAGAACAGATCGTTCAGATTGCTGTCGCGCATATCCGACTTGTGATGATCCGCCAGCTTTTTCCAGGCAGGAAGGTCGGTCGGGTATCGTGCGGAGAGTTTTCTTGTAGTGTAGGCGTTGGCCACGGTTATGCGCTTTTCGAGCTATTACTTGTAGAACGCAAGATACCACTCTACGAAATTCTTCACACCGACTTCGATGGGCGTGCTCGGCTGATAGCCAACATCCGTTGCCAGATCTTCTGTATCTGCCCATGTATCCGGTACATCACCCGGTTGCAGCGGTAACAGATTTTTCTCAGCGGTCTTGCCGAGTGTCTTCTCGATGGCGCCGATGTAGTCCATTAATTCGACCGGCTGTTGATTACCTATGTTGTAGATTCGATACGGCGCGTTACTGGTACCCGGATCCGGTGTCGCAGCATCCCACTCCGCGTTCGGTTCAGCTGTGTGGTCCATCGTTCGCACGACGCCCTCGACAATATCATCCACGTAGGTGAAGTCACGCTTGTGCTTGCCGTAATTGAAGACATCGATCGGTTTTCCCTCAATGATGTTCTTCGTAAATAGAAACAACGCCATATCCGGGCGACCGTACGGGCCATACACAGTGAAAAAGCGCAGGCCGGTCGTCGGTAAGCCGTAGAGATTTGAATAGGTATGTGCGAACAATTCGTTCGCCTTTTTCGTCGCGCCATACAGCGCTAGCGGATGGTCGACGTTCTGATGGATAGAAAACGGCATCGTCGTGTTCGCGCCGTAGACTGAGCTCGATGACGCATACACCAAATGTTTCACATCGTTATGGCGGCAGCCTTCAAGAATATTGACGAATCCAACGATGTTGCTGTCGATGTAGGAATGCGGATTTTCGATGGAGTAACGCACACCGGCCTGTGCAGCCAGATTCACAACCTTGTCGAATTTTTCTTCTGCAAACAGCGCTTCCATACCCGCCCTATCAGCCAGATCCAGGCGAACCATACTGAAATTGCCGTAACCGGCAAGCAGGTCTGCTCTGCCTTCCTTCAGCGCAACATCGTAATAATCATTAAAGTTATCCAGGCCGACAACGGTGTCACCACGCTCAAGCAATTGCCTGGCGGTGTGAAAGCCGATAAACCCGGCTGCGCCTGTGACTAGTATTTTCATAGGATCAAAGTCTGTCGTCAACGAGGTCAGATCGCAATACGTATTTGATGTCGTACAGGACTGACGTGTCCTTGCCGAAAGCCTGAATGCCCTCCGCGCCCAAGGCACGAAACTCGTCATGCGCGACCGCAATAATCACAACATCGTACGCGCCTTTCCGGGGCTCACTGACGAGGTCGAGGTCGTATTCGCGCTTCGCCTCTTCGGCATCGCACCAGGGATCACAAACGTCGACTGCAGCACCGTAGGACGTCATTTCGCCGACAATATCGACGACCTTGGTGTTGCGAACATCGGGGCAGTTTTCTTTGAAGGCTAATCCAAGGATCAGAATCTTCGCGCCGGCCGGTTGAATACCTTTCTTGAGCATGAGTTTTACGACCTGCGACGAAATGTATAAGGACATGTTGTCATTAATTCGTCGCCCGGCGAGAATCATCTGCGGGTGATATCCGAGCTGCTGTGCTTTGTAAGTGAGATAATACGGGTCAACGCCGATACAGTGCCCGCCTACGAGTCCCGGGCGAAACGGCAGGAAATTCCATTTCGTTCCAGCCGCTTCGAGAACTTCCTCGGTATCAATACCGACCCGGTCGAAAATCATTGCCAGTTCATTCACCAGTGCGATATTTACATCGCGCTGGGTATTCTCGATGACCTTCGCGGCTTCAGCGACCTTGATGCTGGATGCCTTGTGAGTGCCCGCCGTAATGATCGAGGCGTATACAGAATCGATAAAGTCGGCAGCTTCCACGGTCGAACCCGACGTCACTTTTAGAATTGACGGCAAGCGGTGTTCCTTGTCACCCGGATTGATTCGCTCCGGGCTGTAGCCAAGGAAAAAATCCTCGTTCATTTTCAGTCCGGATTCCTGCTCAATGAACGGAACGCAAAAATCTTCAGTTGCACCCGGATAGACCGTCGACTCGTAAACGACGACGTCGCCTTTTTTGATAACCCCGCCGAGCAATTTGCTCGCCGATTTGAGTGGTGTCAGCAATGGTCGGTTACTGTCACCGATGGGTGTCGGCACCGTCACAATATAGAAATTGCAGTCCTCAATTTCTGCAGCGTTGGACGAGTAACTGAGCTGCCCCGCCTCGGCTAATTCCTCGCTGGAGCACTCCAGCGTTGAGTCAACACCGCTCTCCAGTTCCGCGATTCGACCGGCCTTGATATCAAAGCCGACAGTCGGATATTTCTTGCCAAACTCGACAGCGAGTGGCAGGCCGACATAGCCGAGACCGATAATGCCAATACGGATGTTATTGATGTCAAAGAACATTGATGGTCTCTTTACGAATCAGGGCTCTAGATATCATATCCAGAGCCCGAATTCCGGTCGTAGTTCGCACTGAAGCGTGTGACGCGACTGTAGCCTTTAGATGAAGCTCGGCATATACCATAGCGCCAGCAGAGCGGCGGTACTCATTGTGATTGTATACGGCAACGCCATGACGACCATACGGCTGTAGGATAGACGAATCAAAGGTGCCAAAGCCGAAGTCAGCAGGAACAGGAACGCCGCCTGGCCATTCGGCGTTGCAACGGACGGAATATTGGTACCCGTGTTGATCGCGACGGCCAGTTGGTTAAATTGTTCTCTCGTTATATCGCCTGCCAGATAATATTGATTCACTTCATTGATATACACGGTGGCAACGAATACGTTGTCGGAAATCATCGACAATAATCCGTTAGCTACAAAGAACAATGCCTCTTGCGTCTTGCCGTCGTAGGCCATTACCCACTCGAGTATTGGCGAAAACAGCTTCAGATCAGCAATCACAGAGACTATGCCAAAAAACACGACCAACAATGCCGTAAACGGTAACGCCTCTTCGAAAGCGTGACCCAAGCGATGTTCTTCGACGACGCCATTGAACGCTGTCGCCAATACGATAACCATCAAGCCGATGATGCCGGGCTCCGCCGAGTGCGTCGCCAGTGCGAGCACCAGCAGCAGCGCTACGACCGCCTGCACGACGATCACGACGCTGTCTTTGCGCGTGCGTTTTGACGTCATTTCTTCATCATAAGACTCCAGAACCTCACGCACTTTGTCCGACAATTTCGCGCCATAGCCAAATACCTTAAATACCTCAAGCAGCGCACATGTGATCAGGCCGACAAGCAATACGGGCATCGATATATGAGCCATGCGCATAAAGAACTCGACGAACTCCCAACTCATTATTTTTGCGATCAGGAGATTCTGCGGCTCACCAACCAATGTAGTCACGCCGCCGAGCGCCGTACCCACGGCGCCATGCATCATCAGATTGCGGAGAAATGCACGAAACTGCGCGAGATCCTCGCGGTGCAGTTCGATGACCTCGTCGTCAGTGCCATGATTGTGGTCGTGATGGAATTGCTTGCCCGAAGCGACTTTGTGGTAGACGCCGTAGAAACCGACCGCCACCGTGATAATGACCGCCGTAACGGTCAAAGCATCGAGGAACGCCGACAGGAACGCCGCAGCGAACGAAAACATGAGTGACAGCAATACCTTGGAACGAACCCCGAGCAGGATCTTAGTGAAGGTATAAAGCAGCATCTCGCGCAGGAAATAAATACCTGCGACCATGAACATCAGCAACATGATGACCGGGAACTGGTGCTCGGCCTCGATAAACACGTGTTCCGGTGTTGTCAATCCAAGCAATATGGCTTGTATGGCAAGCAAGCCACCCGGCTGCAACGGATAGCATTTCAGCGCCATCGCGAGTGTAAATATGAACTCGAGAACGAATGCCCAACCTGCAACGAACGGGTCGAGCACGACCAGGAATGGATTGATAATCAGAAACCCAATTATCGTCAGCTTGTACCAGTCCGGAGAATTGCCGAGAAAATTTGCGCGCAGTGCCGCTGCCATCGTATGGGCCATAAAATTCTTATCCCTATTGCTAGCGCTCCCCCCGGAGCGAACCTCCAATACTAGTCAATATCCCAGACGCACGCACCGGTTTTACGAATTTTCTCGATGATGACGTCGTGCGCGGCGATTTCATCCGCCGTGGCTTTGATCACTACGAGATCTGCAATCTCGGCTGAATTAACGTCTTGCATCGGGTCACCTGCGTGATGACCGGCGACGTCGGGATCGACATAGTCGTCGCCATCTTCATCCAGAAGTAAGGCGGTTTGTCCGCCTGTCATAGCCAAATACACGTTCGCCAGTAATTCGGAGTCGATCAGTGCGCCATGAACATCCCGTTTGGTCGCATCGACCTCGTAACGTTTGCACAAGGCATCAAGACTGTTGCGCTGTCCGGGGTGCATCCCACGTGCCATCGTCAACGTGTCGAGTACCGACGCGTGATCTTCGATGGCTGGCAGCGGATGCTTCATGCGCTTGAGCTCATGATTCAGAAAGCCAACATCGAACGTTGCGTTGTGAATTATGAGCTCAGCATCTTTGATGAATGCCAGGAATTCATCAGCGATCTCGGGAAATCGTGGTTCCGTTTCGAGATCCGCGCGGCTGATTCCGTGAATCGCTTCTGCCCCCTGATCGATGTCACGATCCGGATTCAGAAAACGATGAAACTCTCTCCCGGTCAGGCGACGATCAATGAGCTCAAGGCAGCCGATTTCGATAATTCGGTGGCCCTGAGCCGCCGATAAGCCAGTCGTTTCCGTGTCGAGAACGATCTGCCTCATGATTTGCGCACTTCCATTTGATCGATCCCCACATTCGCGAGATCGTCCGCCTTCTCATTACCGGGATTGCCATCGTGGCCTTTCACCCAGCGCCAGTCGATCTCGTGGCGACCGACGGCCTCATCCAGTGCCTGCCAAAGATCCTTATTCTTAACCGGCTTTTTCGCGGCCGTTTTCCAACCACGCGCTTTCCAGTTTGGCATCCACTTGTTGATGCCGTCCATGACGTATTTGGAGTCTGTATACAAAATTACGCCGCTCGGGTCCTTCAAAGCGTTAAGCGCTTCGATGGCAGCCGTGAGCTCCATGCGATTGTTCGTCGTCTCGGGCTCGCCACCGTGCATCTCTTTGCGGTGCTTTCCCGCAATCAGCAGCGCACCCCAGCCACCCGGTCCAGGATTCCCCCTGCAGGCACCGTCGGTGTAGATCTCAATTGCCGGGGTCAAGTTTTGGTCGGTCAAATTTGCGTCGGTCAAAGCGGATTCGTGATATTTGAGAGATTCGGGTTGATGGTTCTGCGAGCCCTGCGACGACCTTCGGCTCTATCCGCCAAAGCGGCTTCACCGGTGTCAATGTGCTGACTCGCTTCTGCGCCGAGAGCATATAGCAAGCGCCCAACTCGGGCCACCATGCCTTACCGCGCCGTTCCCACATTTTCGACCCACGCGCTTTGTTGCCTGGCAACGGCCAGCGGAAAAAGTAGCGTGACGTGCCTTGAATGCGCATATCGAGAAGTTTTAGCCAATCCTTGAGGCGTCGGTCTGAAATCAGGTGGTCCGCGCCGGGCGGCATGCCCGCGCCGGGTATCAATCTGCGCAGTCCCCAGAGTCCACCCGGCTTGAAGCCCAGAATTATCAGGCGGCCGTCGCGGCGCAGCACACGGTCCACCTCACGCAGGACCGCGTGTGGCCGATCGCTGAAATCCAGCGTATGCGGCAGCAAAACAGCATCAATGGAGTCGCTTTCGACCGGAAGACGGTGTAAATCGCCGATAGCTGAAGGCGCGCCGAAACTTGATTCAGCGATGACAGAGCAACGCTGAGTCCGCGTAAGACGCAGGAATGTGCGGTTTTCACCCCAGATACCGAGTTGCAGACATTGCTCACCGAAAACGCCGTCCATTGCCTCCTCGACCACGCGGACTTCCTGCCGCAGCAACGCTGCGCCAAGCGGCGTTTGCAGCCAATTTTGCGTTAATTGTGAACGATCCACTTGCACAACTTTCCCGCCTCAGTAGGATGGCCCGATGCTTAACTTAATGTCAGCGCCGATACGGCGATTATCGCAGAGATTTGCCACCTGTGGCGCCGTCGGCGTCGCCTTTTTGTTGATCGGCCCAACGACGACCCTGGCAGGGACCGCGAAAGTGGTCAACGCTGGCGATGAGGATGCAGCGCCCACTTTGACGTTGATCTCACCGGTTGCAGGATTCAATCTCGAATCGAGTCCGGTTGGCCCCGATGACGTGATTGCCAAACTCAGGCGCGGGTTCAATCTGACCTATGTCGACAACCACCGCACCGAAGCCGAGAAAAAGTGGTTCGCTAAGCACCCGGAATACATGCAACGCGTGTTTACACGTGCGCAACGTTATTTGCCGTATATCGTCGCTGAACTTGAACGCCGCGAACTGCCGCTGGAACTTGCTCTGCTGCCGATCGTTGAAAGCGCCTACGATCCTTTCGCGTATTCGCATGGCCGCGCTGCTGGCCTCTGGCAAATGATTCCAGGCACTGCTAAACGTTTTGGTATTAAACAGAACTGGTGGTATGACGGTCGACGCGATGTTGTCGACTCGACCCGTGCCGCGCTCGACTACCTCGAGTACCTGTACAAATTCAATAACGGCAACTGGCTAAACGCGATTGCATCTTACAATTCCGGCGAGGGCAACGTTCGCCGCGCCGTACGGCGCAATACGAGCGCGAACAAGCCGATTGATTTTTGGAACCTGAAACTGCCGAGAGAGACCAGCATGTACGTGCCCAAGTTGCTGGCACTGGTTGAGATTGTTTCTGATCCGGCGAAATACAATCTGACCTTACCCGTCGTAGTAGACGAAGCGCAGTTCATGGTCGCGGATATCGGTGGGCAACTTGATTTGGCGCTGGCCGCAGAATTAGCCGGCGTCGACGTCGACACCGTGTATCAGTACAACCCGGGTTATAACCGCTGGTCGACGGACCCGTCCGGTCCACACAGCCTGGTGATGCCGATCGATGTCGTCGGCCAATTCATCGCTGCGCTCAATGAAGTGCCCGAATCGGAACGCGTACGCTGGCAACGTCATAAGGTAAAAAACGGCGAAGCGATCTCGCAGATTGCAGAACGCTACAATACAACTGTCTCGACGATTCGATCGGCGAACAACTTGCGCGGAAACACGATTCGCGCAGGCCATCACTTGATGATTCCCGTCGCGACCAAACCCTTAAGCGCTTATAGCAAGAGTGCTGACGCACGACTCGCGAAAACACAGAACCGCAGGCGCGACGGAAACAAGGTCGAACACATTGTTCGCAGCGGTGAGTCATTCTGGACGATCAGCCAGAAATACAAAGTCACGACGCGTCAGCTTGCAGCATGGAACGGCATGGCACCGCGTGACACTTTGTCTATCGGCAAGAAACTCGTGGTGTGGAGCAGCGCAGCAAGTGCGGCACTCGTCAATGCACCAAGAACCTCACCGACACAAGCACTCGGCAACACAACGCGTAAACTCAATTACACCGTCAGAAGCGGCGACTCGTTATATCTCATCGCTCGCAGATTCCGGGTCGGCATCGATCAAATCGCACGCTGGAACAAGATCGACAAAAACAAACTGCTACGGCCGGGCCAAAAACTGACCATGTACGTGGACGTAACCGCCCAATCCAGCTAACAGGCACCACCAATCATCATAAGGTCGGCGGGCGCGATATTGTTTACAGGAAATAAAGCGGACCGAAGGGAGCCATTCCAGTAAACAATATCTCGCCCGCCGACCCTGTGACCATTTGTAACGCAATGCCAATTTCGATGTAGAATGGCCGCCTAAATACTCTCGTAGGAATAAATAATGGGTTTCATGGCCGGCAAAAAGGCACTAATCGTTGGCGTCGCGAGCGAACGTTCCATCGCCGCAGGTATCGCAGAGGCTTTCGCCCGCGAAGGTTGCGATATCGCGTTCACCTACCAGAACGAGAAGCTGCAAAGCCGCGTTGAGAAACTGTCTGCACGCCTCGGTCAGAATACCGATCTGCTATTCCCTTGTGACGTCACATCCGACGACGAGATCGACGCAGTTTTCGAAACTCTCGGCAAGTCGTGGGACGGGCTCGATATTCTCGTCCACTCGGTTGGCTTTGCACCCCGCGAGCAGTTAGCCGGTGGTTTCGTCGAATCGATTACGCGTGAAGGCTATGCCATTTCACATGACATTTCCGCGTACAGCCTGGCAGCGCTCGCGAAAGCTGGTCTGCCGATGATGGAAGGCCAGAACGGATCGATTCTGACCCTGACGTACAACGCCGCCACGCAGGTTGTCCCCAACTACAACGTCATGGGGCTTGCCAAGGCGAGCCTGGAGTCTTGTGTACGCTTTCTGGCGGCCGATCTTGGACCAAAGGGAATTAGGGTCAACGCAATCTCTGCAGGCGCTGTGAAGACTTTGGCTGCTGCTGGTATCGCTGGATTTCGCAAAATGCTGAACTACGCCGAGAAATCATCGCCGCTGCGCCGTACCGTAACGATTGAAGAGGTCGGCAATACCGCCGCGTTCCTGTGTTCAGATCTTGCCAGTGGCATTACGGGTGAAACGACGTTTGTCGATGCTGGTTCCAACATCATGGGAATGGTGTTCGACGACGATTAGCAGAAAAGCTGCAGGACCGGGAAAGTATTTCACTTCTCCACGGGACACAGTCGAATTGAAATACTTTCCCGGTCCTGCAGCCTGTTAGTTGGTCGGTGATCCGATAGCAACGTTCGTTTCCTCGCCTTCGAGTCGCGCCACAATCGTCGCGCAGCACATGTCACCCCAGACATTAATGCTGGTACGGCACATGTCGAGGATGCGATCAAAGACCATTAACACACCGATCGCCTCCAGCGGAATTCCAATCGCGGCCAGAATAATGGCGATAGCGACCAGCGATGCAGATGGCACACCGGCGACACCGATTGAGGTCATCAATGCGATGGCGACAATGGTGAACTGCACTGCAAACGTTAGATCAAGTCCGTATGCCTGTGCGAGAAATAGTGCCGCAGCACACTCATACAACGCGGTACCGTTCATATTGACGGTTGCACCCAGCGGTAACACAAAACTCGAAACCTTATTCGACACGCCGATATTGTCTTCAACGCTTTCCATCGTAATCGGCAAGGTCGCCGACGAAGATGCAGTCGAGAACGCCGTTAACATCGCCTGAGAACCACCGATCAGCGTCTTCAACGGATTGACGCGGCCGACAAATCGTAGCAGCAGCATCAACGTGCCAAACGCATGCAGGCCAAGTGCAAGTAAAACTGCAATGGCAAACATCGCTAGTGGACCGGTTGCTTTTAGGCCCGATTCAGCGATAACCGCTCCAACCAACCCAAACACGCCGATCGGTGCGAATTTCATGATGAACTCGGTCATCTTCATCATGACGTGAAAAATACCGTTCCAAAACTTGAACAGCGGCTCCGCAAAATCATGCGAGAGGTGGGTCATGAAATAGCCGAATAAAATCGCGAAGAAAATCAGACCGAGCATCTGACCGTCAGCTGCCGCCTTCACTATATTCGGTGGCACCATGCGAACAAAGATTTCGGCAACATCGCCAGCACCCTTATCGCCGACCTTCGCTTCAACTTCTTCGACAGAAGCCGACAATGACAAAGCATCCTTCGCCGGCTGGCCATCGATGTAGCCGGGACCAATCGTATTGATAACGAACAAGCCAATGAGAATCGCGGCGAGCGTCGTGGTCGCGTAAAACAACAGCGTCTTGCCGCCGAGAGCGCCGAGGTTTCCTCCGGACCCGATACCCGCTACGCCAACGATTATGGAGGACGTGATCAGCGGCACTATGATCATCTTCAGGGCGTTTAGAAATATCTTGCCGATAAAGTTGAGTATCGACAGGATTTCGACGCTGAATATCGACGGCTGACTGCCGGTCGAGTTCTTGACGCTGAACATCCAGAGACCGGCGGCAAACGCCAGAACGATCGCGATTAGTATCTGCCAGTGCAGAGCAAGCTTGCGCATGTATCCCCCGGTACGGCTCTATGCCGTCATGGTGCTCTTATACTTTTTATAACCCAGGCTAGCTTACTGGAACGGGTCTTGTGCGGCCAGCGCATCCTCGTTGATGATGACTTCGGCGTCAGCCCGCAAACCCTGCACAAAGGCAACAAAATCGCCAATCCCGTACTTATCGACGAGTTCATTTCTGCCCGCGTCACGATCTGCCAGCGGAATTTGCTGCGGCTGACCTGGAATAACGGCATCCAGACTGAATACCGTATAGCCGCCGCTCGAATTCGGGGTGAGGCCGTGTGTTGGCTTGTCCTCGGTCGGTTTCAAGGCCGTGAACACAGCGACGGATATTGACTGGTCGGCGCCTTCTGAAATACGTGTAACGATCGCAGACGGGGATGCCGTAGCACCCACCTGGCCCGCCGCCGCCGTGAATTCTACGCCGGATTTGAGTGCGTCCAGCATTTGCTGGGCACGACTGGCCATCAGCTCTGTCGATTGGTTGGCTGTAAGCGTCGCGGCAATCCTTTCACGCACATTATCCAGCGTCTCACGAGTCGCGGCATTGTGTTTCGTAACTGCAAATACGGCAGTGCGATCAACATCGAGTTCGATCACCTCGGAAAGTTGCTCACCACTTAATACGGCAGGATCAAATACAGCGTCAAGAGCCCTTTGGCTACCGTCAAAAGGAGCTGCACTGTCGCGCGCAAAGCCCGTAACGAACTGAACGTCAACGCCGATGGCTTCGGCCAACCGAGCAATGTCCGTCGCGTCAAAAAATGCGTCATTTAGTTTGCGTTTTAACGCCAGATACAAGCCATCCGCTGCGTCAACCTGCATTTCGGTCAATATTGATGCGCGCACCTGCTCAAAAGGCAATGGGCCCGATTCTAAAATAGCGTCGAGGCGAACGATGTGAAAACCGAAATCGCCCTTGACCGGGCCCCGCGTCTCGCCTTCCTCCATTGAGAACACGGCGTCGCCCAATGCTTCCGGCAATTGCGCGCGTGCCCTTGCTCCCAGATCACCACCGTCTGCTGCAGTCGCGCCATCCTTTGAGTATTGCGCGGCCAATGCTGCAAACGAATCACCGGAGCGTGTTCGCGTAATTATCTCGTTCGCCACAGCCAAAGAGCCATCTTCATCGTCATCAAAAAGAATCAGGATGTGGCGTGCTTGCCGCTGCTCGTCTTGCTGATAGCGATCCTTGTTAACGTCGTAGTAATCCCGAAGCTGTTCTTCCGTCACGTTGACTTCTGAAGCAACCGAGTCCCGAAGGATTTCGACATACTCAAGGTCTGCTGTTTCGGGGAGGAAAAACAGATTCGCGTTTTCATCGTAATACGCGGTAATCATCTCTTCGCTGACGCTGATATCGCTGGCAACCGACTGGGGCGAAATCGACGCCAGCGTAACAACGCGGTTTTCGTACGCCAAATTCAAGTAGCGCCGATAATTCGCTGGCGACACAACGGACGATCCGCGAATAGCGCGTTGCAATTGAGCGCGGCTTAGTGAAACTTTTTGTTCTGCCTCAAATTGGGCCGGTGTCCTGTCATATGATACCAGTACGTTTTCGTAGGTCGTACGATCAAACTTTCCATCAACCTGAAACTCATCGTAGCGATGTACGAGATCCGTCAATTGTTCATCGCTGATTCGGTATCCAGCTTCGTCAAGGTAATTATCAATGACACGCTGCTGTATTAGCTGCTCAAGAATATTGGTCCGAAGTTGCAGCCGGTACTCGTCAGGTAACGCTGCGAATTGCGGGTTCTGCTGTATCTCATTGCCGTAAGCAGCCTCAAACGACCCAAGACCAATGTCAACACCGTCAACTTTGGCAGCGTAGTTTGAGCCAATCGTCGTGAAGCTGGCACCGCCAACGAAAACGAATGACAAAGCAATAACAGCAAGGACAGCCAAAGCAACTTTGCCAGTTAGATTATCGCGAATATTTTGCAGCATAATTTATGTGTCTTTATTTACTGAAGGAGCGGCCCGCTGTCCCAATAAGGGAATACGGCCGAGACTGATAGAAGGCCGGGAAGTCTAGCTGAGGTCGGATTAGAACAAAAGGTCGACTTTTGGCCGGAAAAGCCGGACTCGGCTTAATTATGCCCAAAATTCACAAAATCATTAAGAAAACCAACATTAGTACTCGCGTCGAGGGTACGCACCCCTGCTCGCGCCAAAAAAAAGGCCCTACCCTTGCGGGTGGGGCCTTCTTCATTCGTTGGCGGAGCGGACGGGACTCGAACCCGCGACCCCCGGCGTGACAGGCCGGTATTCTAACCAACTGAACTACCGCTCCATGTTTGGTGGGTGCTGACGGGATCGAACCGCCGACCCTCGCCTTGTAAGGGCGATGCTCTACCAGCTGAGCTAAGCACCCATTTCTGGACAAAACATGTCTCGATCAAAAAAACACCGGACATGAAAAAGCCCGTAAAAACGGGCTTTTTCGTACCCTGTGCCCCCTTGGGGCGCGCTAGTTTACGGCATCCTTCAGGCCTTTGCCAGCCTTAAATCCAGGAACATTACTCGCCTTAATCTGGATGGTTTCTCCAGTCCGCGGGTTACGTCCTGCACGTGCTGCGCGTGCCTTAACCGAGAAGGTTCCGAAGCCAACGAGTGATACTGAACCACCGTTGGACAGCGTTCCCTGAATGCTATCGAGTACCGCGTCGACGGCCTTTGTTGCATCAGCGCGTGACAACCCTGCTGATCCCGCAACCGCGTCTATGAGTTCCCCTTTATTCATGCTATTCACCCTTGCAGATTGATTAAAGAAATGATCATCAAACCAGCGATTCTCCATGTAGGCGCAATCCGCTGCGTTGGTCGAAAGTGGCTCCGTGCATCCACAAACAACTACGGGGCTTATACCAACTGGCATATATAGCGTCAAATATCCTTTAACCACGCGGGTTTCAGCGTGTTCGAACAGATGCACCAGGGTGCCGGGTTTTCGCACGTCAGCGCCGATATCGATCCGGATCCAGCTGCTGGAAAAAGCCCGCTCTTACAACGGTCTGAGGGCCTCCGCCTGTCGCGCAGTCGTACAGATCCAATTCACTGGAACAAACGCCAGCTTGTCGTTGATGTTACTAGGAATAACGGGAAAACAAAGTCCCAAGAATGCGATAGGTACGCGGTTCGAACGGCGATTTTTGGTCGAATAGAACCTCCCTCTGACGGGCTCGCAATTCGCCGGATTCTTGCCTCTGTACGATCCGCTCTCAATCACTCGAATATTCGGCAGAATGGCCCCGGCCCGCGAGACGCGGGGTTCGAACAATTACGCCGGACTGCGCGGCTTTCAGCCCTGCTCCAGCGGCCGCAAAGCTGGCTCAAGGCCCCCATTTCGGCGATTCAATCAAATCACGGCAAGGTCAAACTCTCGAAGCGGTGTCATGCATAGAGTCGCGGTACGCGTGAGGTAACACCCGTCAGGAGCTCATAGCTGATCATTCCCGCGTGCCCGGCGACATCATTGACCGGAACGTTACGTCCCCAGAGTTCGACGGGGTCGCCAAGCGAGACGTTCGGGTGGTCTGTCACATCGACCGTGATCATGTCCATCGACACGGTGCCGACAAGCGGCATGACGTTGCCGCCGATATAGACCGGCGTACCATCTCGCGCGTGTCGCGGATAGCCATCCGCGTAGCCCACAGCGATAGTCGCGATCACCGATGCTCGCGCCGACGTCCAGCGTGCTCCGTAGCCCACCGAATCGCCTGCCTGAATCTCGCGAATGGCAATAACTTCGGAACTTAAGGTCATCGCCGGCTGTAAGCCCCGAACCGCGTCGATGTCGCTCGTGAACGGTGATACCCCGTACAACATGATGCCGGGCCGGATCCAGTCTGCATGCGATTCGGGCCAGGCAATTACAGCCGCAGAATTGGCGATACTAAGGGGTAAATCACACGTTGCTGTGCAACGACCGAACGCCTCGATCTGTTCGGTTGTGGTGGTTTTGTCCAGCTCATCTGCACAGGCCAGATGCGTGCAGACGGCTTGTACATCGACACCACCTGCCTGCAAGCGCTCGATCACATCATTGAGGTCAGCAGCATTGATTCCGAGCCGGTGCATTCCAGTGTCGACTTTGACCCAGGCAGATAGCGACATTCCGCTCATCATCACAACGTGTTCTTTCGCGTGGACCATCAACATCAAATCATGTGCCTGCGCCGCTTCGCAGGCCTCGACGGTCGTCACACCCTCAAGAACCAATACGGAATTTGGAATTCCGGCCTCACGCAGCGCCAGTGCCTCGTCGATTGTTGCAACGCCAAATATCGGAGCCAGATCCTGTAAGGCCTCGGCCACTGGCAGGATTCCATGGCCGTAGGCATCCGCTTTGATAACGGCCAATGCCTGTGCGCCCGGGGCGAGGGTTCGGGTAAGAGCGAAGTTTTCCCGAATCGCCTCGCGATCGATATGCGCCGCGGTCATTCGTTGCATTCTTAGCGCCTCCGCAAGCCGGTCCATCTACACGATCTTAATGTGGCCGGACTACGTCCTCGGATTTTTTCTCGTCAGATGGACTCTTCGGTTCAGACTTGCTGCCCTTCTCGGCACCCTCTCTGACCGGTTGATGAGCCAACGCATGCTCCATGACCTGGTCAATCCATTTCACCGGGATAATCGTCAATTTGTCCTTGATATTCTTAGGGATTTCCGCGAGATCCTTCTCGTTTTCCTCGGGAATCAATACCTTCCCGATACCCCCTCTGTGGGCCGCCAGGAGTTTTTCTTTCAGCCCTCCGATAGGCAATACCTCGCCCCGCAGCGTGATCTCGCCAGTCATGGCGACATCGCTGCGAACCGGGATGCCTGTTAGAGCCGACACCAGGGCGGTACACATGCCCACGCCGGCGCTTGGTCCATCCTTCGGAGTTGCACCTTCTGGCACGTGAATATGGACGTCGAGTTTCTGATAGAAGTCTTCTTCTACACCTAAGACTTTCGCGCGACTCCGAACGACAGTCATCGCAGCCTCAATGGACTCCTTCATGACATCACCCAACTGACCCGTCTGGAAGTGCTTGCCTTTGCCTGGAACAACTGCGGCTTCGATCGTTAGTAGCTCACCACCCACTTCAGTCCATGCCAGACCGGTTACCTGGCCAACCTGATCATTATCCTCAGCCTTGCCGAAACGGAAACGGCGCACACCAAGATACTTCTCCATACTCTTCGGCGTCACCAGCACGCGGCTATCACGTGGCTTCAACAACAACGACTTGACGACCTTGCGACAGATCTTCGAAATTTCTCGCTCAAGATTTCGAACGCCTGATTCACGAGTGTAGTGCTGAATGATGTCCCGAACCGCGCCCTCGGTAATCTTGAGTTCTTTCGCCTTCAGCCCATTTACCTTGAGCTGCTTCGGCACCAGGTATTTCAACGCGATCTTGGTCTTTTCATCCTCGGTGTAACCCGGGATTCGAATGACTTCCATGCGATCCAGAAGCGGCGCCGGAATATTCAGGCTGTTTGCGGTGCAAACGAACATGACGTCGGACAAATCGAAATCGACTTCAAGGTAGTGATCCGCAAACGTGGAGTTCTGTTCAGGGTCAAGAACTTCAAGCAATGCGGACGACGGGTCGCCTCTAAAGTCCATTGCCATCTTGTCGACCTCATCCAGCAGGAACAAGGGATTGCGCACGCCGGTCTTGGACAGGTTCTGCACGATCTTGCCCGGCATAGAACCAATGTAGGTACGACGGTGGCCACGAATCTCGGCTTCATCACGTACACCACCCAATGACATGCGGACAAATTTGCGATTCGTCGAACGAGCGATGCTTTGACCGAGCGATGTCTTACCGACGCCCGGTGGTCCTACGAGACACAGAATTGGGCCCTTTAGGCGTTTCACACGCTGCTGTACTGCGAGATACTCCAGAATGCGTTCCTTGACCTTATCAAGACCGTAATGATCTTCCTCGAGTACCGCCTCGGCTTTCTTCAGACTCTTAAAAACCTTGCTGCGTTTTTTCCACGGCGCTTTCAGCAACCAGTCGATGTAGTTGCGTACAACGGTCGCTTCAGCAGACATCGGCGACATTAGCTTGAGCTTGTTCAGTTCGGAGACGGCTTTTTCGTTAGCCTCTTTGGTCATTCCCGCTTTTTCGATCTTGTTCTCAAGATCTGCCAACTCGTTGGGAACGTCGTCCATCTCACCAAGTTCTTTCTGAATCGCCTTCATCTGCTCATTCAGGTAGTACTCGCGCTGGCTCTTTTCCATTTGATTCTTGACGCGGCCACGGATGCGTTTCTCAATTTGCAACACGTCGATCTCGCCTTCAATAATGCCAAGCATTTGCTCGAGCCGACTTTTCACATCCTGAATTTCGAGGATGCGTTGCTTCTCGGAGAGTTTCAGTGACATGTGTGCAGCGACCGTATCGGCAAGCCGCCCCGGCTCATCAATACCCGAAAGCGACGTCAAGACTTCAGGCGGCACTTTCTTGTTCAACTTCACGTAGGCCTCGAACTGCGAAATAATCGAGCGTACAAGTACATCGATTTCACGTTCGTCGTGGCGGTCGTGTTCTTTCAGCAACGTGATTTCAGCTGAAAAATGATCGTCTACATTGATCCGGTCAACGAGCGCACGCTCACCGCCCTCAACCAGGACTTTGACCGTTCCATCCGGTAGCTTCAGCAGCTGAAGAATCGTCGCGAGTGTGCCAACCTCATATAAATCAGATGGTTGTGGATCATCCAGGTCCGCGGCTTTTTGCGCCACCAGCAGAATTCGCTTGCCTGACTGCATCGCATTGTCGAGCGCAACGATGGATTTCTCACGCCCGACGAACAGCGGTATGACCATGTGTGGATAAACGACAACGTCACGCAGCGGCAATACAGGAACACCCGATGAGTCGTCAATAACGTGCTCGTCCGGCGCCGGGTCAATGGATGATATTAAGTCTTTCTCAGGTAAGTCGTTTTCAGACACCGTGAATAACCTCTAGAAGAATGAGTAATACAAAAAGCTGGTTGCGGACATGTGGCCTAGCGACCTCATTTCAAGCTTCGGTATTCGATGTCTTTTACGCGCCGTCCGAACCCGTCGGTCTGGGCGGCTGCTCGATGTTTACGGTCGGCGGTTCGTCCGATTCGTAAATGACGTACGGCGGGTTCTCACCAGTGACAACCGCCTCGTCTACGACGACCTTCTTCGCACTGTCTGAAGACGGCAAGTCGTACATCGTGTCGAGCAACACGTTCTCGAGAATGGTGCGCAGGCCGCGGGCACCTGTCTTGCGATCCATGGCCTTCTTAGCCACCGCAAGAAGTGCGTCTTCACGGAATTCCAGATCCACGCCTTCCATCTCAAAGAGCTTTCGGTACTGCTTTGTCAGCGCATTCTTCGGCTCAAGGAGAATTTGCACGAGAGCACCCTCGTCCAGTTCCTCAAGCGTCGCAACGACTGGCAATCGACCTACGAATTCCGGAATCAGCCCGAAGCGAATCAGATCTTCCGGTTCCACGTCGTGAAGCAGCTCACCAATGCTCTGCTCTTGCTCGCTCGTCTTGACCTCAGCAACAAAGCCGATGCCACTCTTCGTCGAGCGGTTTTGAATAATTTTCTCGAGGCCCGCAAATGCACCGCCACAGATGAACAATATATTGCCGGTGTCGACCTGCAGAAATTCCTGCTGTGGATGCTTACGTCCGCCCTGCGGTGGCACTGACGCGATGGTTCCCTCAATCAACTTGAGCAAAGCCTGTTGAACGCCTTCACCCGAAACGTCGCGAGTGATCGAGGGATTGTCGGATTTCCGCGAAATCTTGTCGATTTCGTCGATGTAAACAATGCCGGTCTGCGCTTTCTCGACGTCGTAGTCGCATTTTTGCAGTAGCTTCTGAATGATGTTCTCGACGTCCTCACCGACATATCCGGCTTCGGTCAGCGTCGTTGCATCGGCAATCGTGAACGGAACGTTAAGCAGCCGCGCCAACGTCTCAGCCAGCAGCGTCTTACCGCAACCTGTCGGGCCGATCAGTAGAATGTTGCTTTTCGCGAGCTCGATATCGTCTTTTGATCGTTCGTCCATTCGGTCGTTAAGACGTTTGTAATGATTGTAAACGGCGACGGCCAGAACTTTCTTGGCGCGGGCCTGGCCAATGACGTACTCATCGAGAACCGCATTGATTTCCATCGGCTTCGGAAGCTTGTCGCGGCCTGTATCGCCCGTATCCTCAAGCTCTTCGCGGATAATGTCATTACACAGTTCGACACATTCGTCACAGATAAAGACCGAAGGTCCTGCGATCAGCTTGCGAACCTCGTGCTGAGATTTGCCGCAAAAAGAACAGTAAAGGAGTTTGCCGTCCTCGTTCTTACCGCGGGATTCATCGCTCATACAACATATGCCTTTGTAAAGAAATCATTTGGATCGTAGTTTACATGGGCGCTATCAAGGTTCAAAGCTGCAGCTCACATAAGTCGCCAATAGCTATATAACCAATTGATATTTAAGGGTTCAGTCGTCTGAACTAGCGCTCATTTCCTCGCGACTGGCGAGCACAGTGTCGATAAGCCCGTATTTGACGGCATCTTCGGCCCCCATGAAGTTATCGCGCTCCAGATCTTTTTCGATCTGCTTGACGTTCTGACCGGTGTGTTTGGCCATAATCTCGTTCAAACGTCGTTTCAGTGCGATGACCTCTTCAGCGTGAATGCTGATGTCCGTTACCTGCCCCTGATAGCCCGCGCTCGGCTGATGCACCATGACACGGGAATGAGGCAGCGCAAAGCGTTTACCCTTGGTGCCACCCGCCAACAGCAATGCACCCATACTTGCCGCCTGACCAAGACATATGGTCGAAACGTCACAATTGATGAACTGCATGGTGTCGTATATCGCCAGCCCGGAAGAAACCACACCGCCCGGCGAGTTGATGTACAGGTGGATATCCTTGTTCGGATTTTCGGATTCAAGAAACAAGAGTTGAGCGACAATCAGGTTCGCCATTTGATCCTCAACCGGCCCGACGATAAATATCAGTCGGTCCTTGAGGAGCCGTGAATAGATGTCGTAGGCTCGTTCGCCGCGAGCCGTCTGTTCAACGACCATCGGCACAAGATTCAATGCTGTTGCGCTCATAATTTTACTTTCCGTCTTCCGTCAGTGCCCTAGTGTCTCATGAAGCGGGTGCGTTCATGAACTCCTTAAACGGCACCTTCTTGTCTTTGGTCTTGCCATTTTCGATGATCCAGTTGATCGCCTGCTGCTCGATGACCATCGGTTCGACCTGTTGCATAACCTGCGGATTGCTCATATACATGTTGATCATGTCCTCGGAGTTTTCATAGCCAGCGCAGAGTTCCTCGACACGCGTTCGTATCATTTCCTCATTTACCGTAATTTCCTTGTCGACAATCACCTGGCGTAGCAATAAGCCCAGGGCAACCCGCTTCTCGGCACCCTCTTTGAAATTGTCGATTGGCGGCGCGAGTTCGGCATCTTCCACTCCCATGCGTTGCATTGCCTCATTCTGCAATGCATGCATCTCCTGATGCTTAAGCGTTTCAGGAATATCCAGCGGATTGGACTCCAGCAGGCCTGTCATTACCTGTTCACGAATGTCAGCCGTTGTCTTCTGCTCGGCTTCGCGCTCCATATTCTCGCGCACATCTTTCCTGAACTGCTCGAGACCACCCTCGGTAACACTGAATGATTCTGCAAACTCATCATTCAATTCGGGCAGAAGTTCGGCTTCAACGCGGTGCACCTTGATGTCGAAGTCCACCTTTTTACCGGCCATATCTTCCGCGTGATAATCCTTCGGAAACTTCACTTTGAACGTCTTATCTTCACCGGCTTTGACACCTGTCAGGCCTTTTTCAAAATCCGGCAGCATTTGCCCTGCGCCCAGAACGACCGGGTAATCCTTGCCCTCGCCGCCCGGGAATGCTTCACCCTTAAGCTTGCCAGCGAAATCAATTACGACTCGATCACCGTCGGCGCTTTTGCGCTCGACCTCTTCCCAGCTTGCTTTTTGCCGGCGTAGATTCAACATCATGTCGTCAATGTCACTCTCGTCAATCGTGACAACAGGCTTCTCGATCTTGATCGTCTCAAGATCCTTTAACACGATGACAGGCATGATTTCGAAAACCGCTGTAAACGCGAAGGTCTCGCCGTTGTCTTTTTCGGTTTCGATCTTTGGCCCACCGGCTGGATTCAGCTTTTCCTGAGTAACGGCTGCGGTATAGCTCTTTTGCAAAACCTCGCTCAACACCTCTTCCCGAACTTGCTGTCCGTAGCGTTTCCTGACGACCTTTGCCGGTACTTTGCCGGGACGAAATCCCTTGATCTTGGCAGTACGACCAACGGTTTTAAGGCGTGAATCCACTTGTTGTTCAATTGGTGCTAGAGGCAGCTCGACGCGCATGCGGCGCTCGAGAGTACCTGTCGACTCGACAGTGACGTCCATTCTATTAGTTCTCTACGTTCGGTTACTTTTTTGGCTTGGATATGGTGCGAAAGGAGAGACTCGAACTCTCACGGGTTACCCCACTGGCACCTAAAGCCAGCGCGTCTACCAATTCCGCCACTCTCGCAAAATCCTGTGCGATTCTATACCCGCACTTTCCATCCAGCCGGGCATTATACAGTGACAAAGTTGCGGATTGGAACCCTATGACAAGAAGCGAAACCGGTCCGACAGCCGGTCATCGAGGCTGTGAATACGGCCCGCATGAACAGCCGCCAAAACCACGAATATCATGAACCAGATGGAATCATGATTCTGCCCTGCCATAAAACTCTGGCCCTTGGTGAACCAGAAGGCCGCAACCATAACGGCACCGGCAACGGATACATAGCGTGTGGCCAGACCCACAATCAGGCTGAGGCCTATAAGCAGTTCACCCCAGGATACGAGGACACCGAAGAGTGCTTTGTTCGGCAACACTACTGACTCAAGAAAGGGCCTAATGAATCCATAGCTATTCTCGAGGTTGCTTTTGACAAAGCCCTCCAGACCATTGGCAAACCCGCCACGCTGGATTTTTCCGAAACCGTGGAACGCGAAGAAAACGCCCGTGTATACCCGCAATAGCGTAATCGGCCAAAGATGGGGCGCTTTTTTGCTGCTGAATTCATTCAGATTGGACATCGCTGGACTCCGGTCATTTCTTTATGGAACCGATTATACAGTGGATTGGAGTGATTCCCCATTGGCTAATGGGCCCGTGAACCTTAGTATTAGCGTATGGCAAGCAACGACACGAAAAGTTCGGACAATCACGGCATGAATGTCTCGGGCCTGAGGCGCTCTGCGACGGGTTTTGTCCTGGACCGGGAGGATCTGGCAGATAATCCAACTCTTCAATTTGAGGACTGGTTCCGCTACGCCTGCGAAACCGTGCCGATGGACCCAAATGCGGTGTCCGTATCAACAGTTGACAGCGACAACCGTCCCTCCAGTCGCACCGTCCTTTTGAAGTACTTCGACGAAGACGGCTTCGTCTTTTTCACGAATTACGAAAGTAATAAAGCGGCGCATATCGATGCCAATCCGAACGTCGCAATGCTGTTCTTTTGGTCCGATGCGGCACGACAGGTAAAAATTCGCGGCAAGGCACAGCGCATTCCCACCACAGAGACCCTGAAGTATTTCATCTCACGGCCGCGTGGTAGCCAGATCGGCGCGTGGGTCTCTGCGCAAAGCAGCGTGATTACGTCGCGCTCCTTACTGGAAAACAAATTTCAGGAAGTGAAGCAGAAGTTCAGCAACAAAGAAATACCGCTGCCCTCATTCTGGGGCGGCTATCGCGTTGTTCCGGAACAGGTCGAGTTCTGGCAAGGTCGCCGTAATCGCCTGCACGATCGATTTCAATATTCGAAGCAGGACGACGGCAGCTGGCTTATCGAACGGCTGGCACCTTAAGCTCACAGCGGTTGCCGCGTCACGGCAATAAGTATCAGCACCAACCGCAGTGCCGAACTCTTCATTCAGCGCAGCGCCGCCTACCCGGCGCGAGATCATTGGGAACTTTCACGCCACACATGTTCGAACGGGCTGAAACCTACGGAGTGGAAAAATGAAAAGAGTAATTTCGATTGCCAGCCTGGTTCTGAGTCTTGCAGCTTTCAGCGCAACCGCGGCAGGGATACCGCCGGAAAAAGTCACTCGGCCCGAGGGCACTGAAGCATTTCAGGGCGACCGCACTGAATTGGTTGCGAAGGGCGAATTACTCTGGAATGACAAAAACGTAAGCGACAACGGCAAGAAAGCCTGTGCCAGCTGTCACAAAGGCGCCACCAAAATGTTCAAGGCTTCTTTCCAGGCAGACTATCCGCACGCGGTGAAAATGGCGACGAAAAAATCCAAGTTGGCTGAGGTCGATGCAGAACAGATGGTGCAATTCTGCATGCTTGCCGCGATGAAAAATGACGATGTCCTGGCCTGGGACTCGGAAGATCTGGCAGCGTTGACCGCTTTTACGGTAGACGTAATACAAGCCAACTACAGAGAAGCCAAAGCGAAATAATCTGTAGCATCGAGTAACACGTAATCAGGGCGCCGGCGCCCTGATTATGAATCTTGGCGCTATTCCTGGTCAGCGTCTACGCTGGCATCAAGCGTCATAATGTAAGCGACCACATCATCGATCGCCTGGTCATCAAGGTCAACAGCCATGGGCTGCATTACCGGACCGAACTCATCATCTTTGTGCGTGCCCCGTATCTCGTCTCGAAAATTCTGTATTTGTCGTACCAGGTACCAGTCAAGCTGGCCAGCCAGTTTTGGGGCACCATAGTCTTCGCCGCCTTCGGCATAGTCACCATGGCAAATAGAACAATCGTCGTATACCTCTTCGCCACGCGTCACTGCATTGTCATCGGCTAAAACCTGAGCACCATAGGTCAACGCTATTGTGCTGACGAGCATCACTAGTTTCTTACTTAGCATGGATTTCTCCGGTTAATGCTATTGAGCTTTCTTCTGCAAACTGAGGGCAGTCGCCTTGATCGAGTCTAGGAAGTTCTCGAGATCCTGTGCGGTCAAGTCTGCATTCACAACCACCATGCGAATGAAATTCCGGCCCATAAATGCACCGTGGCCAACCTTGCCAAGGCCTTGTTTGTCCATGGCGGAACATATCTTGTCGCTGGCAACGCCGCTGAATTCAAAACAGACGTTCAGCGACGCGGGTTCGATAATTAAGTCAAAATCGGGGTCTGAGTTAATCATCGAAACGAGACTGTCGCGCAACAGGAATTGCTTTTCCAGGCGTTGCTCAAAGCCCTTGTTTCCCAACTGCTTCCAAAGCGCCCAAAGCTTAAATGCGTCATTGCGACGTCCGCACTGCAGTGACCTCGTGCCCGGATTCAAATCGTCTGTGTCGTCCTGAAACAAATAGTCTGACACTTCGGAGAAATTTTCAGCCAGCAAACCTTTTCTCTTGCTGAGCAACATAGAACAGGTGAGCGGCACACCCATCATTTTGTGCGGGTTCCAACACACAGAATCCGCCATCGCTACACCGGACAATAGCGCCGCTCGCTCTTTGCTCAACAAAACGCTAGCTCCGTATGACCCATCCACGTGTAACCAGATATTGTGTGCTTTGGCCACAGCGCTAAACTCGACCACATCGTCAAACGCACCCAAAACCGTAGTGCCCGCGGTAAGATTGACGAAAAAGGGGATGTGGCCAGCGGCCAGATCCTGTTGCACCTGACGGTTGAATTCGTCAACCAGCATTTCCCCACGCTCGTTGACCCCAATCTCACGAACATTGTGTCGACCAACTCCAAGAATGCCGGCGTTTTTCTTGATCGAATAGTGGCCTTCTACGGAGGTATAGGCGACGTAGGTTTTTCCGGCCAATCCGTGATCGCGTATACCGGGGTCACAGGCATTTCGCGCGAGTATCATCGCGACGAGATTTCCCAACGAGCCGCCCGGACAAAACGTACCTTCACCTGCGCTGAAACCGATGACCTCGCAGGCTTTTCGCAGTAGCTCATGCTCGATGAGCACGTGCGGTCCGGCCACCTTATAGGTGTAGTTCGAGTTGTTCATGCGAGCGACCATCATGTCCGCGACAACGGCCAGGTCTTCTTTACCGCCAAACAATTGGTTGAAAAATAGTCGGTTGGCAGTCTTGGGTGTTCTCAATACGACCGCTTTCAGAACGTCCAGCAGTTCGTCGTGCGGCAGCGGATCATCCTGAATAGATAGTGGAACCCGCTGCCGTATTGCCTCTGGTGAGTAGAACGTACCATCTGATTCGGCAGCTTCGTAAGCATCCAGCAAGATCTTCAATTGATCCATTAACAGCTGTGGACCTGCGAATGATTCCAACTGAATGTCCTGTTCTTCTTGTTTGTATTTTGTGTTGTGCATTTACTTATGACCGTTCGCTCGACGAACCATTCCCCATAAAAGACGAAATATTCATGGTTTTGTTCGCGCCACCTTTGTTCGGCGACGGCCTCTGGATAATTGGAGCATCGGCGGCGATGTCGCAGGAGAAAGTGGTGGGCCCTCGGGGGCTCGAACCCCGGACCAAGAGATTAAGAGTCTCCTGCTCTACCAACTGAGCTAAAGGCCCCACGCGATTTCTTAGATGGGGTGGATGACGGGACTCGAACCCGCGACGACCGGCATCACAAGCCGGGGCTCTACCAACTGAGCTACACCCACCACTGTATCTTCTTTTTCCTACGTTGCGCCTGATGGCGCGCCCGGCAGGACTCGAACCTGCAACCCCCGGCTTAGAAGGCCGGTGCTCTATCCAGTTGAGCTACGGGCGCATAATCACGGCCGCTCTGCCAGACCCGATAATCGGCTGGTCGGGGCAGAGAGATTCGAACTCCCGACCCTCTGCTCCCAAAGCAGATGCGCTACCAGACTGCGCCATACCCCGATACCCGATTTCCCGCCACGCACCGGCCAACCGGAGCCAGACCTTGCGCGGTGTGCGATCATACGGCTGCGAGGGGCTGCAATCAAGCGATTCTCGCTCGTATTGCCTCGCTAATTCCGTAACATAGCCGCGTCATACGCGCTCAGGTATATTGCCGACTCTGGCCCTGGCAATTTACCCGGATTCTCGATGAAAAAAACGCTGCTGCTGCTCGCACTCGCACTTTCCTGCACAATCGCCTGCGCCGATGAAGCTGAAGCACCGCGCCGGGTGCCAGCCCATCCACACATTGAGGTTGTGACGACCGAGGGAACATTCAAACTCGAGTTGGACGGCAAGGCCGCGCCATTGACCGTCGTACACTTTCTCAATTTGGTCGATTCCGGCTTCTACGATGGCACAATTTTTCACCGCATCTTGCCAGGATTCATGGCCCAGGGTGGCGGCTATACGCCGGGATTCATATTGAAAGACCCGGGTGTCACCGTTGCAAACGAGTCCGGCAATGGATTGAGCAACCTGCGCGGCACTATCGCCATGGCACGAACCAGCGACCCGCACTCAGCAAACTCACAGTTTTTCATCAACGTGGCTAACAATGTCGGGCAGGACGCCGCCTCACCAAACCTGGATCCGGTGAAACACACCATCCGGGGCGAATGGGGCTATACGGTCTTCGGCTTTGTTTTCGAGGGAATGGAAGTCATCGATACGATAGTGAATGCTGATTCGATAACGAACGGTCCCGGCGGAGCGCCTGCTCCTGTCGTACCCATTGTCATCAAGAAAATGTCTCAGATTACTTACAACTAGGATGACGATTCTTTTTATCTCCGATTTGCATCTGGAGGCCAATCGGCCAGAGATAGGCGAGCAGTTTCTGGACTTTCTCGCCGGCGAAGCAGCCACGGCAGATGCACTGTACATCCTCGGCGATCTATTCGAGGCATGGCTGGGCGACGACGACCCTAACCCCTACTACGGGCATATAAAACTGGCGCTGCGCAAATTCACTGACTCCGGCATACCGACGTATTTCATGCACGGTAATCGTGACTTCACAATCGGCGCTAGGTTTTCAGAGGAAACCGGGCTTGAAATTCTCGATGATCCGACGGTCGTCAGTCTTTATGGCGAGGATGTATTGCTAACCCATGGCGACGCGATGTGCACTGACGATGTGCAATATCAGCAGATTCGCGCCATGACACGTGATCCGGCCTGGCAGGCGATGATGCTTGCCAAATCAATCGAAGAGCGAATTGCTTTCGCGATTCAGGCACGGCAGGAAAGTTTGGCTCGTGGTGAGGCGCTAAGCGATGAGATTATGGATGTCAACGAAGATGCCGTAGTCGAGACCCTGCGTGAAAGCAACGTTGGCACGATGTTGCATGGTCACACGCATCGTCCTGCAATTCACGTCGTCAATTTCGATGGCAGGTCCGCGAAGCGCATTGTACTTGGCGACTGGTATGAGCAAGGCAGTGTCGTACGCTGGGATGCAGAGGGACCGCGGCTGGAAACTATGCCGCGCTAGGAAGACCCGAGTGGAAACGAAAATCTGTATCAGGCTCAAAAATCAAGGCAGCTTCAATGGCCTTCAGCTCACTCAGACGATGATCGATCTCAGTACTTTCGACGCCGCACTCTGACTTCGCGAAAGCGATGTAGTGCTCGAAGTGCCGCGCCTCGGACGCCAATAGCCCGCCATAGAACCTGCCAAGTTTTTCAGGCAGTCGCGGCGCAATTCTGGCGAAGCGTTCGCAGGATCTGGCTTCGATCAATGCCCCGATCAACAACAGGTCCAGTAACTTGTGTGGCTCATCCTGTCTCGCAGCATCACGCAGACGGCCTGCGTATCGCGATGCACTAAGGCGCTCAAACGCGATCCCCATATCCTCCATGATGGACCGAACCTGCTCAAAATGGCGTAATTCTTCACGCGCCAGTCGCGACATTCGCTGTGCCAACGCACCACGGTCCGGATAGCGATACAGGAAACCGAGCGCGGTCGATGCAGCCTTCAGCTCACAGTTTGCGTGATCAAGTAACATTTCCGGGATTCGCTTCTGCGCTTCGTCCAACCACAGTTCCGGCGTTGCTGTGTCGAGAAACGCCGATATGTTGTCCGGCACCTGAACCGTCATAGCCACTCTTCAATCTCGGCCGCGGACTGCAATCGGTCTTCCGGGAGTTTCGCCAACATCATATTGATCAACGCCTGGTACTTAGCAAAACGTGGCGGCAACAACGGAATCGACGCCCGGGCATGCTTGTAAATAATGCCCATTGCGGTACCGCCTTGATAGGGTTTGTCACCCGTCAGTAACTCAAAGAAGATTATGCCAAGGCTGTATATATCACTGCGTTCGTCAACGGCTGATCCATGGCCTTGTTCCGGGCTCATATAATAGGGTGTACCAAAGATTTCGCCCTTATCCGTGATCGCAGACTCGAGTTTGGCCCGTTTTGCCAGCCCGAAGTCGATTAGTGCGACGCTACCATCCTTCCGGCGCATGATATTGCCGGGTTTGAGATCGCGGTGCAGCACGTTCTTGGCATGAACTGCTGATAAAGCGGCCGAAATTTGTCGTAAGAAACTGACGGCCTCGCGCTCGCTAACGCCGGCATCGATTTTGTTTCTAAGATCACCTCCATCGAGATATTCCATCGCAATGTGCGCATGATCATCACCAACGCCCAGGTCGTAGATCTTCACAATGTTCGGGTGATCCATCTCCGCGATCGTTTCGTATTCCTGCAGGAATCGATCGAACGCGCCGATGCTGTCGCCATGCTCCGGCATTTGTCGCAGTACTTTTAGGACAACCTGCAAATGTGTGGATTCTCGTTCCGCAAGATACACACCTGAATGCTCGGTCGAACCGAGTTTGCGCATGAACCTGTATCCCTTAATCAGCGGGTGGACCCCGATACGCATATCGCCAACGAAGAGCGAACCGGTCGAGGCTATCCGATTATTTGCAAGTAACACATCGCTAATGCCGAGTATCAGTGAATCATGACTCAGGTGATCGCGCATGAAGTGAGCGTCCGGATGCAGGTCGGCTGCAGCCTGTTCGTCCTCGGCTGTACCAAAGTAGATCACCGGCGGAAAATTTCTGCGTTGAACGAATCGAGCCAGAATATCGACCCCGTCTCGATCTTCGCCGTGCCGGCTGCCGAGCAAAATAATATCGTTACCGGCACCACTAAATTCGTCGGGAAGATGCCCGGCAGCCGTTGGGTCATACGCAGTGATTATTGCATCGGACCAATGTGTGGTGACGTGATGCATAAGCAAGCTGCGAAAATCCGCCTGCTCATCGATGATCATGAATCGGATGCTCAAACTGAATCAGGCCCTAGCGGGCACACCTGTCAAGCCGGACTGAAAACTTATAACGCGATGACGTTTGACCTTGGGTCTTGCCTTTCTTCCCGTTCTTGCTTGGCTGCATCGTTGCGGCGTTCTTCGAGTTCATGCAAATACTCATCCGTGACATCTCCCGTCACATACTCCCCTGAGAAGCACGAGGTATCAAACTCCGTGATACTCGAATTGTCGTGTCGAACAGACCGAATCAGGCCGTGCAAATCCTGATAAATCAGGCGATCGGCACCGATAATTTCCTGAATCTCTTCGATGGTGTGCCCATTCGCGATCAATTCATTGGCCGCAGGCATATCAATACCGTACACGTTTGGATATCGAACTGGCGGCGCCGCTGAGGCGAAATACACCTTTCTGGCACCGGCCTCACGCGCCAGCTTGATAATTTGTTTCGAGGTTGTGCCGCGAACAATCGAATCGTCGACAAGCAAAACGTTCTTATTGCGAAACTCCAAATCAATAGCATTGAGTTTGCGGCGCACCGACTTCGTCCGCTCTTCCTGACCTGGCATGATGAAGGTCCGGCCGATATAGCGATTCTTGATAAAGCCTTCGCGATATTTTACGCCGAGGTGATACGCAACCTGCAATGCCGAAGTACGGCTTGTGTCGGGTATTGGAATAACGACATCGATATCGTGTTCAGGAAAGTCGCGCACAATCTTTCCGGCAAGTTGCTCGCCCATTCGCAGGCGCGCTTTATAGACGGACAGGTCATCCAAAA
This sequence comes from Woeseiaceae bacterium, assembly GCA_021773075.1. Classification (GTDB taxonomy): domain Bacteria; phylum Pseudomonadota; class Gammaproteobacteria; order Steroidobacterales; family Woeseiaceae; genus UBA1847. Next base: position 640,437 of record JAJFKT010000026.1, on the reverse strand, counting down.
TGGAATCCGGCCTGGCGAAGTACACATATTCGAAAATGCAGGGCGTATGCGCAGCATTGCCCTGATGATCACGACTGTGAAGTGTGCCGTCGTTCTCGATAATGATGCACTCACCGGGTCTAAGGTCTCGAACGCGTTTAAACCGCAACACATCGAGTGCCACGCTCTCCGAAGCCACCATAAAGTCCTTGTGGCCGCGGTGCTCGCGCTCACCCAGCACCAATGGGCGAATTCCATTCGGATCACGAAAAGCGACCACGCCAAAGCCAATAATTAACGCGACGACCGCGTAACCGCCCTTACAGCGTTTGTGCAGCGCTTCGATGGCGTCGAAGACGTTCTCCGCCGAGGGATCACCATTCACACGGGTTTGCAACTCGTGTGCAAGGACATTCAGCAGCACCTCTGAATCCGAATTCGTACTGAGGTGCCGTCGATCCTCGCGGATCAGAAGCTCAGCAAGTTCATCGAAATTTGTAAGATTGCCATTGTGGGCAAGGCAGATTCCGTACGGAGAGTTCACGTAAAACGGCTGTGCCTCGGACGATTTCGACCCGCCGGCCGTGGGATAGCGCACGTGGCCAATTCCAACATTACCCTGCAAACGCAGCATGTGTCGGCTGTGGAATACATCGCGCACGAGACCATTGCGCTTGCGCTCCTGAAGGCCATGCTCGTCACTCCAGGTAACGATGCCTGCCGCATCCTGACCGCGGTGCTGCATAACCGTCAAACCGTCGTACAAAGCCTGATTGACCGGGCCCGCGCTTACTATTCCAACGACGCCACACATACGTTTTCTCTACAGTTCGGTCGGCAGGTTAACGGGCAATTCGTCCGCAACCTCATCCGGCACTATTAGCTCGTAACCCTTGGGCGCCATGACTTTGATCCAGTCGGCGACGACCTCAAAATGTGGCATTAATCGTGAACTAAGCCACCAATCATCGTTGTCAAACCCCGAAAACTGGCCACCAATTACGAACAACGCAACCAGCAATATTCCTCGGATCGCGCCAAATGCTGACCCCATAATTCGATCAAAGCCGCTCAGAACGGACAGCCTTATTAGTTTGGAAATCCCCCACCCCAGCAACCCGCCAATAGACAGAATGATCGCGAACACCAGAACCCTACCGAACCAGGTCTGTAGCTCTGCCGAGGTCAACCAGCTTTGAGAAACTTCGCCGACGGCAGGACCAAAATAGAGTGCCGCCCAGATAGCGATGACGAGCGTTGCGATCGAGATGGCCTCTTTCACAAATCCGCGCACCAATCCAATGACTATGGATGCGGCAAGCGCTACAGCGATGATTATGTCGATGATCGGCATCTTAGGATGTCGTTTCAGCTCGGCACAGGTAAGGATGGAATCGGATTCTAGCAGATCATCAGGGATGCGGTACCACTTGTCCCTGATGTTTTACCTTTAACAATCGGGCCGCCATCGCCTCGGCGCTTTCGCGGTCTTTTTGAGGTCCGATTCGAACCCGGTGCAGCTGCCCCGAACTCGTTTGCAACTGGCTCAGAAACGCAGCGTAGCCTTGCTTTCTCAAATCGGCGGCAAGCTTTTCAGCATTGTCTTTGTTCGAGAAACTGCCCAGCTGCACTGCCCACAAGCCAGTCGCTGAAGCCTCGGATGTTGACGGCTCCTGACGCTGAGCCGGCGGTGATTTTTGCTCAATTCGCGCAGGCTGCTGCTCAGTCGTCTGCACGGCTGTGGGTGGCAGCTTGGGTCTCTCTTCCGGTGCAGTCGCCAGCGTCACTTTCTGACTGCTGGTTTCCTCGTCCGAATTGCTCGCTGCCGGTATCGGTTCGGAGCGCTCCCGGTTCAGAATAACGGTTTTGGTCTCCTGCCCTTCCTGGCCGGGTAACAGGACTCGTTCCGACACGACTTCACCATCCGCCGGCGGACCGTCGAGAAAAATTGGCACGACAAGCACGACGAAAACGACAAGTATGATTGCACCGATAATTCGTTCTTTCAAAGCTCGTTCCATCATGATTTATTTCGTGACTCTAGCGTCAGCTGATCAAGGACAGGAGCGACGGTGAAGAACGATCCTGTGACCACTATTCTGTCATTTTCCGTCGCCCTCTGCCGCGCAATATCAACCGCCATAGATGCCGAATCTGCAACCAGACAGGCACGGCCCGTCAGATTGGATACCTTCCGCGCCAATTCATTTGCGGCGATCGCGCGCTTACTGTCGGCCGTGATGGCGATCCATTGATCAACATGTTCGGCCAACGGCGCGATAATCCCGGCAACATCCTTGTCATCAAGCACACCGACAATCGCCAGGCACACTTCACGCGTCTGCAGCGATTTCAGTGTCCCGGCCAGCATTTTGGCCGCTGCCGGGTTGTGTGCGACGTCAATTAGCCATTCTTGCCCATCAACTACAATCAGTTCTGAGCGGCCGGACAATGAAATCTCGGGTAGTACTTTGTTGATAAGAGCGACATCAATACCACCCATCAATCCTGCAGCATCGAGCAACGCCAGAACCGCAGCAGCATTGCCGATTTGCTTCTCACCCAGCAGCCCTGGTGGCCGTAGTGACGTCAATGAGCGAGAGCTGCCGCTCCAATTCCAATGTCCATCAGACCCTTGCTCGGCGACGAATTCGTTACCCGCCCGTAATAGTTTCGCGCCAACAATGCCGGCATTCCGAATAACAGACTCGGGGACGTCTCGGCTGCCAAATACAGTCGTTTTTCCGGCTCGCATCACACCGGATTTTTCCAGCGCGATCGTCTCGATGTCGTAGCCCAGCCAGTCGCAATGATCGAGGGCAATATTGGTAATGAGTGACGCAGTCGGATCGATAGCATTGGTCGCATCGAGCCGACCACCAAGCCCAACCTCGAGAACCCATACATCAAGCTTAGCGGCCGAGAATAAGACGACAGCGGCAAGCGTAATAAACTCGAAGTAAGTCAGGGGTGTATCGCCGCGCACCACCTCTATCTTTTCAAACGCCACGATAATTTCCGCATCGCTCGCCTCTTCGCCGGCAATCAGGAATCGTTCGTTAAAGCGACTGATGTGCGGCGACGTATAGGTGGCAACGCGCTTTCCGGCTGCGTGCAGGAGAGCCGCGGTCATCGCGACACTTGATCCCTTGCCATTTGTCCCCGCAATCAGGAGGACGTGCTCAGGTCGCTCATAATCGAGGCGCTCAAGAATTTGTTGCACGCGCTCAAGTCCGAGATCAATTTCTTTTGGCGAAAGCGTTTCAAGCCAAGCCAGCCATTCTGCTAATGGCGCACCCGAAGCCAACACGGTGGTATTACCTGGTTTCGACAGGGCTCGGACGGCCCTCGAATTTCGCTAGCAGATTGCTGATTTCATCGCGCATCTTGCGTCGGTCAACAATCATGTCGATCGCGCCGTGATCCAGCAGGAATTCGCTGCGCTGGAAGCCCTCCGGCAAACGTTCCCGAACCGTTTGCTCGATGACTCTGGGACCCGCAAAACCAATCAGCGCATCAGGCTCCGCGATATTGACATCACCGAGCATTGCGAGACTCGCCGATACTCCGCCCGTGGTTGGATCGGTCAGAACTGATACGTAGGGGATACCTTTGCTACCGAGGTTCGCAAGCGCCGCCGAGGTCTTGGCCATTTGTAACAAAGAGAACAACGCTTCCTGCATGCGCGCACCGCCGCTTGCCGAAAACGAAATCATCGGCATATTGTTTTCGGCTGCATGATTTGCCGCCCGAGCGAATCGCTCGCCAACCACAGATCCCATCGAACCGCCCATGAATGAAAACTCGAATGCACAAGCAACGACGGGCCGCCCGCTCAATGTGCCGCTCACGCTGACCAGAGCGTCTTTCTCCCCGGTCTTTTTCTGCGCGGCAACGATCCGGTCACGGTAACGCTTGCTGTCCTTGAATTTGAGCGGATCCAGTGGTTCGAGGTTAGCAGACAGCTCGGTTTGTGAATCTGCGTCGAGAAAATACTCGAGCCGCTTGCGAGCACCAATTCGCATGTGGTGGTCGCACTTTGGGCAAACCTGCAAATTACGCTCTAACTCATTGCGATACAGTTGAGCATCACAACGGGCACACTTGATCCAGACGCCCTCGGGCACCGACTTCGTGCGATTTTCGGTACTGATGCGCGACGGCATCAATTTTTCAAACCAACTCATTACGACATGATATCCGTATAGCTTAAGTACAGCCAGTATCCGGTGGCGGCGGAATACCCGCGGCTACCGGATAGTCTACCGATACAAGCGTCAATCCATGCGGCGGTGCTGCAATACCACCCAGCTTACGATCCCGACTTTCAAGTAAGTCCCGAATCCAGCTAGTCCGCTGCTCGCCTGCACCGACAGAGAACAATGATCCAGTAATATTTCGAACCATATGCTGCAAAAAGGCATTCGCCGAAACCTCGAGAGTGATCCAGTCGCCGGCGCGCTCGATGCAAATACTCGAAATATTGCGTTGCGGTGTATTGGCCCGACACCCGGCGGCGCGAAACGCTGAAAAGTCGTGTTCACCGAGCAAATACTGGGCAGCCCGGTTCATGCGCTCTGCGTCCAGCGCCTGGTAGACCCACCAGGCACGATGCCTGTGCATCGCGGAACGCTCGAGCCGATTCAGGATTCGATACCGATAGTTGCGCCCAGTCGCCGAAAATCGGGCGTGAAAGTCATCCTTGACCTGTCTGGCCCACATCACACTGATATCGTCCGGGAGATTGCTGTTGGCGCCCAGCAGCCAGCCGCGATCATCGCGGTCGCTGGGCGTATCAAAATGTACGACCTGCCCGGTCGCGTGCACACCCGTATCCGTACGACCCGCACACGTCACTTCGACCGCATGGTCCGCCACTTGGGTAAGGGCTTCCTCCACGCGTTGCTGCACGCCGAGGCCGGTCTTTTGGCGCTGCCAACCGTTGTACGCGGTTCCGTCGTACTCAATACCAAGCGCGATGCGCAATTGAATTCCTGCGAATTGATCTAACTGGGCAACGAGTCCAGCAGTTGTTGAGCTTGCTGCTTCTGCCCGTCGTCACCCTCATCCAGCACCTCTTCGAGGATGCTGCGTGCTCCGGCGGGATCGCCCATGTCGACGTATGCTCTCGCCAGATCAAGTTTGGTGCCAACCTCGGTCATCGTTCGCGCTTCGTGCAAATCGCCGCTCATATCCTCTGGAGCGATCGACATCGTTGGGACCTCAGCAGTCTCTTCGGCGAGTGTTGGGCGCGGCTGCTCTACGGTCGCGTCATCACGGGGCTGTTCGATCGTATCGCCGATTTCGCTGACTTGCAGCGCCGCAGTGAGGTCGTCGAGATCCAGATCAACGTCCGTTCCTGCGATCGCCGGTGTTTCGGCCGTAGCTTCAAGGTCCATGTTGCTCGCGAAGGCTTCGGGTGGCAGTGCTTCGGTCTTGGCGAAGTCGAAATCATCCTCATCGTCCATAGGTGCCAACATCGTCTCTGCGTCACTTGTCAGCGCACCCTCGATGGTATCGTTGTCACCTAATCCAGGCGCCAACATCGTCGCATCGGCATCGGACAATTCGGCCGCAAGATCTGCAGCCGTTTCAACAGCCATCGTTTCACTGAGAACTTGCGTTCGGCCAGTTGCGTCCAGCAGACTCTCATCAATGCCTATATCGATTGGTTCGCGTTCCTGCTCGGCCGCCACCATCGGGTTTTGACCGGTTTCATCCGCAGCGAGACGCATGCCGGAATCCTCAAGGTCACTCAGGTCCAGGCCCTCTTGAATGCCGGTCGAATCGGGATCAACCTCGGGATTTCTGCCGGTTATGTCGGCCATATCAAGGCCAGACAATGCTTCGTTAATTCCTGTGTCCGTCAGTGCTTCGTTTTGCGCGGTGGCATCGAGGTCGTCGAGAGACGCAACTTCGGTGTCCGATATGCCGTCGATGTCCAGATCCAGCTCATCGAGATTGATCTCAGCCGTTGCGTCAGCATTCTGTCCACTATCTGCAATCGCCTGCGCCAGAGACTCCTCGTCAAGAGACGGCAATTCAGACGTACCATCACCAAAGTCGGCAAATTGCTCTTCGATTGTTGGTGAATCCACAGAGGGCGATGGCATTTCCGCCGTCGCTTCAGTCATTGATGAATCAATGGTCGGCGATTCGGCGGTAACCTCGAGGTCAAAGTCGACGGCTGAATGATCAGCCGGATCGTCAAAGTTAAAATCGACACTGGACTGTGCGCCGGTGTCAGAACCCAAATCGATCACTTCGGACGCGCCGCTGTCCTCTGCCCCGAAGTCCATATCCAGCGCGCCAGCAGCTTCATCACTTTCGTCAAAGGAAAGATCGACAGCTTTGGTGGCTCCTGCAAGCTCAGCACCGGCGAACAGCTCGTGGTCGGCCGCGATCTGCTGGCCCATGATAACGATCTTGTCCCAATCCGCACCGTCAGAAGCACCAACGTTCATCTTGAGCCGCGTCGCCGCATCGACGAAAGCGTCCCGATTGCCCCATACGAAATAAATTTCACACAGTTTGGACATCAGTGATTTATCGCTCGGATCGCTCTCCAAAGCGCCATTGATCAGATCAGCAGCTTGATCGTACAAACCGTAAGCCATGTGGAAATCGGCTTCTGCTATTGGGTCAGACTGATCAAGATTGACTGCGGTTTCGCTACTGAAAGTGTCTTCCAGAGAACCGAATGCTCCGGAGGTTTCGTCTGCCGGTGCCGCGAGATCTGAGGCCGGCGCCTCGACCGTATCCTCCAGGATCGGGTGCACGCCTGAATCCTGTTCGACTACCACAAACGCATCTTCCGCGAGCGGCGCGTGCATCGTCGACGTCGCACCGATTCCGCCCGCTGCGATTTCATCTGAATCGAGCGTTTCCCACGGTCGATCGTTGTCATCCTCGTCGTCGTCATCACCGCGTCGCATGAACCAGACGAGTCCGATCAAGACCAGTATTACGGCACCGATGATGATGCCCCACTGCTCGAAGAAGTCGAGAATCTTGCCGACGATGCCTTTCTTGTCGGATGACGAACTCGTGACGATATTCGTTGGCACGTCAGTCGTGGTTGAATCTTCAGCAGTTACGTCATCTACGGTTGTATCGTCGATTACCTGTTCATCGACAAACACACCATCCGTCGTATCGTCGATAACGGTATCATCTGCTAAGGCCGCGTCCTCGAACGCCTCATCCAGCAGTGCATCGTCAAGCATTTCGTCATCGAGCTGTGTGTCATCGACAAGCGGCTCGTAAACCTCACCGCGCATGTTCGCGAGCTCCTGCCTGAGCGTGGCCAACTCACTATCACGAATCTCGATGAGCGATTGCTGATTCGGTACGTCAGCGGACTCGAGATCACTGATCAGACTTTCGATTTCCTGTTCGCGCGTTAGCGGCTCGTATGTCGAGGTGTCATCGTAGGCTGTACCCGTGGAATCTTCGTCGGGTGGCACGAGAACAAGACTCGGTCCGGTTGTCGGCTCAGCGGCCGCAATGCTGCCAGGACCGCCCCAAGCCTCATTGTGTCGCTGGACCTCATTCAAGGCATCACCGCGGCTAATCCGGAAAACTTCATCCGCACTCGGTATACGCAGGCTGGCACCAGCTCTGAGGACATTGATATTGCCGCCAAAGGCATCTTGATTTGCTTCGTAAATTGCCAACATCGTCTGATTAATTGTCAGGCGGCTATCAGGCCTGGTACGTGCTGCAAGTCCCCACAACGTTGCGCCGCGCTGAACAGCGATTTCACCACCGTCGGTGCTATCGTAAGGCGAATTGTCCACGACCGAACCTGGACGAAGCTCTGGCGGCGACTCATATACCGGGTCGAACACCTCAGGTTCACCACTGCGCGCGGGTTGTGCCGGCTGCGGAGCCGGTCGAGACGGTGTGGGGGCCTGCGTCGTCGCTGGCTGTTGCTGGCGATCGATACGACCACTGTCACTAAGGGTGCTGCGTTGCGGCGCCTGAACAGCCGGCGCTTGTTGAACTGACGGAGTTGCGTACGTCGGTGGATCCAGTAACACCGTGTACTCACGCAGCAATCTGCCGCTGGACCAGGTCGCCTCAACAAGAAAAGTCAGAAAGGGCTCTGTGATCGGTGCACGCGATCGAATTTGCACGACGCTGCCGGATGCACCGCCACTAACAACGTTAAATTCGACTTCCTGCAGGTAAAACGGCCGATCAATGCCGTAGCGCTCAAACGTCTCGGCTGATGCCAAATCGACCTTCAAATCCGACAATTCATCGGGACTGGCGGACAGCAATACGATCTCCGCCCGGAGCGGCTCATTCAGTGCAGAGTCCAGATTTATGTCGCCGAGTCCAACGGCCCAAACCGTGCTCGAGAGGACCATGAGCAGCAAAAAAGACAGACGAGTAAAACGTCGCGACATAATGTAGATCTCCAAACCCCAAAAAGCCCCTATATCGACATCCAGTCAGGGCCCGTTAATTGCCTGCGAACTATAGCTTAAAGATAGTTTTTTGCCAATATTTCAGCAATTTGGACACTATTTAGAGCCGCGCCCTTACGTATGTTGTCCGCCACTACCCAAAGGTTCAATCCACGCTCGTGAGAGATGTCCTCCCGGACCCGACCGACAAAAACAGGGTCTGCACCGGAGCTTTCCGTCACAGCCGTCGGATATTGGCCTGTTTCTACGCCGTCGAGCACTTCAATCCCGGGCGATTTAGCGAATAATTCGATGGCTGTGGTGGCGGAAATCTTGTCACGCGTTTCGATATGCACGGCCTCAGAATGGCCGAAGAACGCTGGAATGCGCACCGCAGTCGGGTTTACAAGAATACTCTCGTCGGCGAGGATTTTGCGGGTCTCCCACACCATTTTCATTTCTTCTTTGGTGTAACGGTTATCGAGGAAAACATCGATGTGTGGAACGGCATTAAAAGCAATTTGTTTCGCATCGCCTTCAATTTCCAACGCACGACCGTTCAGCAAAGTTGTCGTTTGCCTGACAAGCTCCTCAACAGCGCTTCTACCCGCTCCGGAGACCGCTTGATAGGTGCAAACATTGATGCGCTCAATACCAACCGCGTCGTAGATCGGCTTTAGAGCGACGACAAGCTGAATCGTCGAACAGTTTGGATTCGCGATAATGCCGCGGTCTTTGTAATCCGCGATTGCTTCAGGATTGACCTCCGGAACAACCAATGGAATGTCGTCGTCATATCGAAAGTGCGAAGTATTGTCGACCACCACGCAGCCTGCCGCTGCGGCAATCGGCGCAAATTCTTCCGAGATGGAAGCACCTGCAGAGAAAAGCGCAATCTGAACTGTGGAAAAGTCGAATTCTGCAAGATCCTGAACGATCAACTGCTGGTTGCCAAAGTTGACCTGCTTGCCAACGGAACGCTCACTGGCGAGGGCAAATACATTATTCACCGGAAAGTTGCGGGTACCCAATATTTCCAGAATCGATTCACCGACGACGCCGGTCGCGCCGACAACGGCAATGTCATATTTCTTGCTCATTATCTAATCGCCGAAAAGGCGAACTCCTACAAAGTGGGGGTTTCCGACTCAACGTCGGCATTCTGTGCACGATTGCGCAAGTAGTGATCCATGATAACCAACGCGACCATTGCTTCTGCGATTGGTGTCGCGCGCAGTCCAACGCAAGGGTCATGTCGACCCTTGGTCACAATTTCGGTGTCCTTACCGGCCTTGTCGATCGTTTTTCCTGGTACCGAGACACTCGACGTTGGTTTGAGCGCAATGCTCGCCAGCAAATCCTGACCTGACGAGATGCCCCCCAGAGTTCCGCCGGCATCATTCTTGTTGAAGCCATCCTTCGACATTTCATCGCGATGCTCGCTACCACGCTGCGTAATCGCTGCGAAGCCCGCACCGAGCTCGACGCCTTTTACCGCATTGATGCTCATTAAGCCATGCGCGATGTCGGCCTCCAGCTTGTCGAATACGGGTTCGCCGAGCCCGGGCGGTACGTTATTGGCCAACACGCTGATCTTGGCGCCGATTGAATCGCCCTCCGCCCTGAGTTCATCCATGAATGTGTCAAGTTCGTCCACTCGTGACGGGTCGGCACAGAAAAAGGCGTTGTCGTCGATCGCCGAAAAATCCTTTGCATCCAGTTCGATCGCACCCAGTTGCGACAGGTAGCCACGGACTTCGATACCGAGACGCTCCTTGAGGTATTTCTTCGCAATAGCACCGGCTGCAACGCGCATCGTGGTTTCGCGGGCTGACGAGCGACCACCACCGCGATAATCACGGATGCCGTATTTTTGCTGGTAGGTGTAATCAGCGTGACCCGGTCTGAATTTGTCCTTGATGTCGCCGTAGTCCTTCGAGCGCTGATCCATATTTTCGACCAACAAACCGATCGGTGTTCCGGTTGTCTTACCCTCGAAAACGCCCGACAGGATTTTCACCTGATCCGGCTCATTACGCTGCGTCGTATGGCGGTTTCGCCCGGGCCGGCGTCGATTGAGATCGCCCTGAATATCGGCCTCGGTCAATTCCATTCCAGGAGGGCAGCCATCGACAATACAGCCCAATGCCTGTCCATGACTCTCGCCGAACGTTGTAACCGTGAAAATACGCCCAAAAGTATTACCTGACACTATTGCAACCCTTGTAAGTCATCTTTGGTCAGCAGGAAAACGCCTGCCCCGCCTTCGTCAAACTCAAGCCAGACAAACGGCAACTGCGGATACGCCGCTTCGAGTGCTGGCTGGCTGTTGCCGACCTCGCAGACGAGTATTCCATTGTCTGTCAGGAATCGCGAGGCATCCCGCAATATTTTGTGAACAGACTCCAATCCGTCGACGCCCGCCTCAAGACCCAACGCGGGTTCATGGCGATATTCGCTGGGCATCGAATCCATGTCCTGTTTGTCAACATAGGGGGGATTGCTCACGATCAAGTCGTACAGATTCCCATCCAGCGCCGCAAAGAAGTCGGATTGAATGGCGCTAACGCGTTCACCGAGCTCGTGGTGCTCGATGTTAATTTTCGCCACCTCGAGGGCGGCTTTAGAAATGTCGACGGCATCTACGCTGGCGTCCGGAAATTCATGTGCTATAGCGATTGCTATGCATCCGCAACCGGTTCCAAGATCTACAGCGGCGCGGACATCTTCTGCAACAAGCCAGGGTGAAAAATTTGCATGAATCAATTCTGCGAAGGGGCTCCGTGGGACGAGGACCCGCTCATCGACGTAGAACTCGTGGCCGGCGAAATAGGCCTGGTTTAACAGGTAAGCAAGCGGCACTCGCTCGCTGATGCGACGCGTTGCCAGATTCTGCAATTTTTCGGCCTGATCATCGCCAACTTCAGTGCCGTAGACGTCGCAGGCATTTTCGTGCGACAGCTGCAATGCGGAAAATACCAGCCAAGCCGACTCATCCAGCGGATTATCGGTACCATGGCCATACGACAACTGGGCTTCATCAAAGCGGCCGGCGATTTCGCGTATTAGTTGTTCGACGTTCATGAGCGACGGGAATCTATCACGCTCGCGGCCCAACTGCCTGTAGAATTGCCAGCTCGGCGACGAATACGCAGAAATATTGACAGACACTCATGAAACCAAAAAACCTCTTTATCGGAATCCTGCTCGGAGCCGCGCTTTCGGCCGGGATTTACGTGGCTGGAACGCTCAACAAACCGGCGCAACTGCAGACCGCTTTCCTCATCCCGCTGCCGGGCGAGCTTCCCGAGTTTTCGCTGCTGGACCAATCAGGAAATGCTGTCGATGCCACAACATTTCGCGGTCAATGGGATTTGGTTTTTTTCGGCTTCACCCATTGCCCCGACATCTGCCCGACGACTCTGCAATTACTGTCGGGCGTCAGACAGGAGCTTGCCGACTCCGGGATAACCGAGCTACCACGAATCGTGCTCGTGAGTGTCGACCCCGAACGCGATTCTCCCGAACTTCTCGGGCAGTACGTGGACTATTTCGGCGACGATAACCTGGGCGTAACCGGCGAGCTCGCCGAAGTATCAAAACTCACCCGGGCTTTGGGTATTTTTTTCGAGAAGTCACCGACAGAGGGTGACAACTACGGAGTGGATCATTCCGCCGCTGTTATTGTCATCAACCCCGACGCCGAATTCTCCGCTCTGTTCAGCGCGCCGCACGTCAGCGCCAACTACCTGCACGACTTGCCAATCATTATGGGCAGTGATTGATGCGAACAAAAACTCTGCTGGTGGCCTGCCTGCTCCTCAGTGCATGCAGCGAAGAGGCACGTCCACCTCTGGTAGTTAGCGGAATCACGCTTACGCCGCTTGTTCCAGGGCACTCGATGAGCGCGGGATACCTGACGCTGCGCAACAATACGGATCATGAAATAAGAGTAACGAGAGTGACCAGCCCACAATTTGCTGCCGTCGAGATTCACGAGTCCCTTCTGGAGAATGGCGTTGCGAAAATGCGGCGTGTCGATACCCTGCGAATCCCGGCAAGTTCGACAATAACGCTGCAGCGTGGCGGCAAACACTTGATGTTGATGCATCCCACCGGTGACACGGGTGACCCCGACACGGTCTATTTGAATTTCCATGACGATGACACCTTGTTACTTGGCGTGCATTCGCTACTGGCGCAGGAGCACAGGTAATGCTGTCCACTATTTTCGTCTCGCTGCAGTATGTTCTTCCCAAACACCTGATCACGAAATTGATCTGGCGAATTGCGCGAATCCGACACAAGGCGACGAAGGATTTCTTAATCACTCGATTCGTACGAATGTACGACGTTGAAATTGGCGACGTAAAGCAGGACGTTCCGAACGGTTTTGCAAGCTTCAATGATTTTTTTGTTCGTGAACTGGAAAGTGGCGCGCGACCAATCGACGCCAACGAGGATTGTATCGTCTCCCCCGTCGACGGCACCGTGAGCATCGCTGCTGGCATTCGAAAAGACAGTATCATTCAGGCGAAGGGCATCGACTATTCGGTCGGCGATTTACTCGCGACCGATCTCAACGCAGCTACGGCCTACGTCGACGGCGTATTCGTGACGATTTATCTTGCGCCTTTCAACTACCATCGCGTACATGCCCCGTTCAGCGGCAAGCTTGTCGCTATGCGATATGTTCCAGGCGACCTGTTCAGTGTCAATCAAGCCACCGTCGCGCGTGTTGATGGATTATTTCGACGCAATGAGCGCCTGGTCATGCATTTCGAAACCGCAAGAGGTCCAGCGGTACTGGTTTTCGTCGGCGCATTGAACGTCGGTAGTATCTCAACACCGTGGAGCGGTGAATTGCTACCGCGAAAACGTGGCGTCGTTGAGATTCCTGATATCTCAAGCTACCCAACGTCTGTGTCGAAGGGCGATTTGCTGGGCTGGTTCAACATGGGTTCAACCGTCATCCTTTTGTTGCCGAAGGGCACTTGCGATTGGGACAACGACCTGCAGCCGGGTGCCACTTTGCGAGTTGGCGAAGCTATCGGACAGTTGCCGAAGAATACGCAATGAGCAGCTGGCGTCCCTCATCCGGGCCGGACGCCGCATTGCGCAGAGCATCAATATTGCGACGCTTACGGGGCCATTTCGACAGCACGTCTGTGCTTGAAGTCGATACACCGGCCCTGAACACTGCAGCCATTAGTGATGTGCAAATTGAAAGCCTCACAGTCCACAGCAGCCTGATTAAAGACCCGTTGTATCTGCACACGTCACCAGAATTCAGCATGAAGCGAATGTTGGCGGCCGGCTATCCTGATATCTACTCAATCGCCCGAGTGTTTCGAGATGGTGAGCTTGGGCGCTGCCACCAGCCTGAATTCACGTTGGTAGAGTGGTATCGGCTCGGTTTCAGTCTGGACGACATCATCTCAGACACGGCACGAGCTATCGCAGCGGCGCTGGATAATGAACGTCTCGCCGATGAGCTTGAGATCGTCGAATATCGAATCGCCTTTCTTGAATCATGCGGCATTGATCCGATCAGCGCGCCGCTTGAGGTCTTGATCGAGACAGCAGATGCAGATGCCGACCTGGAACAAGCATTGGGCGCGGAGCGAAGCGACTGGCTCGATCTAATTCTAAGCAACAGGGTTGCCGCGGGATTTCGGGACGATCGACTGACGTGTCTGCGGCACTACCCAGCCGCGCAAGCCGCTCTCGCACGTATTTGTCCTCGCGATCCTGACGTTGCTGATAGATTTGAGATCTTTATGGGAGCGACTGAAATCGCGAATGGCTATGTCGAATTGACCGACCCTGCATCGCAGGCAGGGCGCATCGTGGCTGACCAGACATCGAGAGCAAGTCGTGGCTTAATACAACGACCCATTGATCAAGCACTGCTGGACGCGCTTAAATCAGGACTGCCGGCATGTGCTGGCGTTGCTATGGGGCTGGAGCGACTGCAAATGAAACATGACAAAACCGACGATATACGCGACGTCATAACGTTTGCGTTTGAGACTTGATGCGAGAGAAATGAGAAATGAGAAATGAGATGAGTGACCCAGATTACACCTTACTCGACTCACAACTGCGTGCTTTGCTTGTGGACGAGGAAGATGCACTCGCAAGCGCCAGCAATTTTGTTGCCTTACTTTACAACGCAATGAAAGATGTCAATTGGCTGGGAATCTACGTGCTGCGTAACGACGAACTTGTACTCGGCCCGTTCCAGGGAAAGCCCGCGTGTGTTCACATCCCAGTAGGTGTCGGTGTTTGTGGAACAGCGGCTGCAACTCTGCAAACACAGCGGGTCGCGGACGTACATGTGTTCTCGGGCCACATTGCCTGCGATCCGGACTCTCGGTCAGAAGTCGTCGTCCCGTTGATAAGCAATGGCCAGTTAATTGGAGTGCTCGACATCGACAGTCCAACGCCCGATCGATTCACTGCAGAAGATCAGGAAGGTGTCGAAAAAATATGTGCGTCATTTTGTGAACTACAAAACGCACGTGCGAGTTTTATTTAACGCGAGAAACGTATTCACGTGACCGCGTGTCAACCTTAACGATTTCGTTTTGATCAACAAACAGCGGCACACGAACAACCGCGCCCGTTGAGAGCGTCGCCGGTTTTACCCCACCGCTGGCAGTATCACCTTTGACGCCCGGATCGGTCTCGACGATCTCCAGCTCCACGAAATTTGGCGCGGTGACGATCAATGGTGTGTCGTTCCACAGTGTAATTCCACAGACGTCTCCGTCCGAAATCCAGTCCTTCGCATCTCCGACTGCTGACTCGTCAGCCGCGTATTGCTCGAAAGTATCCTGCACCATGAAGTGCCAGAACTCACCATCCGAATACAAGTACTGCATATCGGTATCCACCACATCCGCCGCTTCGACCGACTCACCGGATTTGAAAGTCTTGTCAACCGTCTTGCCTGTTTTCAGGTTCTTGATGCGAGCGCGGTTAAACGCCTGACCTTTACCCGGTTTGACGAATTCGTTCTCGACAATGATGCAAGGATTACCGTCGATGATGATCCGGAGTCCGGATTTGAATTCGTTGGTACTGTAATTGGCCATATGAATCGCTCTGTACAAGGGTCTGCCGGGCGGCGCCGAGGCGCTATGATACTAGAGTCTTGCTACAGCGCCAGCCGTATTTTCGACCCTGATCGCCCCAGTTTCGCCCGGAAACTTGATTCAGGTCACGGTTTTGCAGTCCCGACAGCGACTCCCGCCGCGTTGCTGTCTAAACTACTCATGCGGCTAACAAAATACGGATATCAGCGGAAGACCACCGTTACCAGGGATTAGGATTTGAACGGGCGCCAAAGCATCTCTATCGCCGTACTGACTGAAAATCAGGACGACGTTGAAACGATTAATAGTACGTTGCGTGACGCGGGTCATGCGGCTCACTGTCACTGGATTTCCACGCCAGATAAGCTCGCCTCGACTCTGTCAGCAGAGAACGTCGAATTGCTAATCCTGAACTGCGACCGCTACAAAGATTCAATTCGCCAGGTCATCAAACAAAAAGACATTTATAACCCCGAAGTTCCGCTTATCGCCACCCAGGATAAAGCTGACGAGACCAGCATTCAAAAAGCCATGCAGGCCGGCGCTTGCGACCTCGTATCCACGTCGCACAAGACGAGACTGCAATCCGTCGTATCGCGTGAGCTGCGGGCATTGCGTGTGGAGCGAGCACTTAACTCGACGTTGCAATCGGCCACCGAATACAAGCGACAACTCAAAGACCACATGGACTCGTCCAGTAGCTCCTTAGCCTTGGTACAAGAAGGGATTCTTACGGACGTAAACAATGCGTGGCTGCGGCAATTCAAAGCGAAAGATCGCGATGAATTACTCGGCATACCAGTTATGGACAATTTCGATCCCGAAAGTCAGGCTGCACTTCGCGGAGCAATGGTCGCTACGCTGGCAGGCAAATGGCAGCCGGGCGAAAAGCTGATCGTCAGAACGAATATCGAGTCTGGCGATTCGAATGAAGTGCATCTGGAGTTTCGCAAATTCGATCTCGACGATGGCCCTTGCGTCCAGATTCGTATCGCACCACAACTGAAGATCGCCGAAGAGCCGACAAAGCTCGTTCACGACGCACTGAAGCGCGACCCGACTACCTTGTTCTTCCATCGCGCGCAATTTGTCGATCGGATCAGCAAACGGCTGCGCAAGAAACCGGCGCAGGGAACGCATTGCCTGGTATATATCAAACCCGACAACTTCGGCGCAGTTCGTGACAAGGTCGGCATTCTGAATTCTGAAGAAATTTTGGCGCAGCTCGCGGAAGAAATCCGTAAGCGACTGCACCCCCGTGACGTCGCTGGCCGCTTCGAGGGCACTTCGATAATGGTGTTACTGGAACGTGGCTCTGCGCGTGACGCGCAGGCTTGGGGAAAGCAGATCTGCAAGCACATTGAAAATTACACGTTTGAAGTCGAAGACAAATCAACCCACTTCACCTGTACTGTCGGCTCGTGCGCGGTCAACGAAATTTTCAGCAGTCTCGAGGACTTCATTGCAGCGACAATTAGCGCACATAAGCTAGGCATGGCTGCAGGAGGCAACACCTCACTCCTTGACGAAAGTGCTGATGAAGACACCAAGCAACGCGAGTTCGACGCAATCTGGGTCAAACACCTCAAAGCGGCGCTGATGGAAGATCGTTTCCGGCTCGCGCAGTTACCCATAGCTGGGCTGCGAAGCGACTCGGTAAAAATGTTCGACCTGCTGGTTCGTATGATCGACGAACAGGGCAAATCGGTGCTGCCATCCGAGTTCCTACCTGCAGCTGAACGCAATAACATGATGAAAAATATCGATCGATGGATGTTGCAGTCCGCCGTCGAGTTTTGCAGCCAGAATGACGCTGACCGGGTTTTTGTACGCCTGTCCAAACAATCTGTTTCTGACTCGAGCACGGCATCATGGATGCAACAAACACTGGATAATCAGGACTTTGACTGCTCACGCCTCGTCATTCAGATTCCGGAGCAAGATGCGGCAAAATATATCAAGCAAACACAGTCCCTCGTGAAGGATGCGCGAAAACTGGGGATTGGCTTTGCGATTGAACATTACGGCGTCGATCAGGAACGCTTCCAGATACTGGATATCCTGAAACCGGATTACATCAAGCTGGACGGTGAATTGATGCACACGCTTATGACTGATTCCGATCTTCAGAGCGCTGTCGGCAAAATCGTCAAGGCAGCGCAGCAGCGCAAAATCAAGACTATCGCTGAACGAGTTGAGAACGCGAATTCCATGGCGGTCCTGTTCCAGCTTGGACTCGATTTCATGCAGGGACATTATGTTCACGAGCCTGACGTTGTACTGCAGGAGGCAGAAAGCGTAGCCAGCAAGACCCTAGCTGACCTGACGGCCGCCAGCAGCGGTTGAATTCGGTCTTCGTCCGGAAAAGTGTGATCCAGGTCACACTCCATTCATGGAACCACCCGCTAGCGCTCGGCTACTGTCAAAACCTAAAATACATCAACAGTCAAACATGCATATTGGACTAAGGCTGTGTCATGAAACTCGCGGAGTGACCGACAGTGAAAAATGCCATTGTTAAACCGAATCGTATCAATCGTCGTTTGCCGGCAATCGTTGCCGTCGGTAGCGGTCTTGCGGCCTTTCCTGCTGCTGCACTAGAGCTTGGCGAAGTAACCGTCCAATCACGCCTGGGACAGCCTTTGCGAGCAAGCATTGCGTACGCACTGGCACCGAACGAGCAGATTGCCAACTATTGCGTAACGATGCGACCGGGACCATCACTGAGTGGGCTACCCGGATTCGGTTCCGCACAATTAAGTGTAGCGAATGGCGTCATAATGTTGACGGGCAAAACGCCGGTCCGTGAGCCGATGATCTCAGCCCACGTTGTTGTCAACTGCCCTTACTCGGCCAATTTGAGCCGCGAGTACCTGCTGTTTATCGATCCCCTTACGCCCGCCTACGATCAGCCGATAGTGACCCAGCAATCCGCGCCGGTCGCTGTACCTGTCGCCGTCTCAGCGGAAGCAATAGCGGCCCCCGTAGCTTCCGTTCAAACACCGGTCAGCAAAGACATCGCAGCGTCAACGAGGTATCAGGTACTGCAGGGTGAGACACTTTCGGACATTGCATCGCGTATTCAAAACCGTCCAATCGGATTATGGCCGGCTGTTAACGCTATTTTCGCCGCGAACCCGGCTGCTTTTATCGAAAACGACCCGAACAAATTAAAAGCTGGAAGCTGGCTTGCGATTCCGGATTTTGGCGGCAATGCCGCCGTAATTGCCAATGAAGAAGCCACCTCAATCAGTTCCAACGCAGCAACTTATGCAGCGCCCGAGGTCAGTCCTGTCGAGCCTGCTACAGATACATCCCTATCATCCGATGCGGCTTTCGGCAGTGAGCCAGTGATCCTGGACGAACTAACTGAAGCAGATGCTTCCGTGAGTGCCCTGCAGCCCGGTGACATCATTCTAAATACCGAGCTCGAAGGACCAACGACAAACTCGACATCACCGAATGTGCCGACCGCCATAATTTCGCCCAATAGCAGTAAGATTACAGCAACCCCAACATGGCTCTTCTGGCTCGCCGGTAGCGGTGTTGCGCTGATTCTTGGACTATTGATGTTCGGGCGTCGCTTACGCGGTCAGACAGGTACTGCGCCAAGCGCCCCGCAGGTCGACCAACAACATAGACGTCGATTTAGTGATACGGAATCTACGGACACTGAGAATGTCGAGGCAATCGGAGTCGACTACGACCTTTCTGACGATTCCCCGACCGAAGAAAATCTCGTTCTGGACGCCGACCTGATCATAGGCACCGGACTCGAAACGGGAACGTCCAGGAATGATTCGCAGGATTTCGGATTTGCGGCGACGACGAATCTCGATATTGAGCTGCCATTCGAACCGGTAGCCTCAGCAAGCGATGAAACCGACATGCTACCGCCGTTGCGTACTGACGAACATTCGATTCTCGATAGCGAAGTACTGCCCGAGGACGACTATGACATGTCAGTCATTATCGACGCGACGAAAATGCCACAGCCGGAAGAGGTTACCGAACGTGATCTAAAGGCCGTCGAGGTTGTGCCTGATGACGAGACGCTGATCGCGCAGAACTACACAATCAACAAAGAAGTCGACTATCAGGTAATCGAACAGGACTACGAAGACGAGTTCACTGCCACACAAGCATTGAACATAGAAATTGCCAGAGCGGCTGAGGACCTTGCCACACAGGTTAGCGACGGCAGCAACGACGATATGACTGCTGCACTGCCGCTTGCGAGTGTTACCGAGCTCGATATCACCGCACAAATGCCGGCACAAAACGACGACATTACTGATCCAGACGAAACCGGGATCAACGAAGAAATCACCGTCAACACGCCTGCTGACGACGAAACAGTCGAAATGCCGGTTGAATCCGGCAAGGCAAGTTAGAGGGAACGTCTGGTCTAATCGAAGCCGATCAGGCGCTCGACCTTTCGCCATCCCTTCGGTAACAAGCTGCCACGTAATGCGCGGTCACCGTAATAGTCATCAACATCATTCCATTTGATCGTCATGATTCGGGTAGCGGTATGCACCTGCAGACTCCCGTCTTCCGGCACAACCGCTGCGGCGACCATTTTTTCGTCACCCGTTTTGTATTTCGACCCTGGGATATTGATCAGTTTATTGCCCTTGCCTTTCGCAAGCTCTGGCAGTTCTTCCATCTCAAAAATTAACAGGCGGCCTATCGAGCTAACGGCGGCGATGACACATTCCTTACCGGCCGGTACCGGTGCGGGAACAACGGCCTTGCCGCCGGGCGGTACACGTAAGATCGACTTGCCGGCTTTGTTTCGCGACACCAGATCACGCAAAGTTGCGACAAATCCGTAACCGGCATCACTGGCGAGTAAGTATTTCTGATCGTCCGCTCCGATCATCGCACCACAAAATGCAGCACCATCGGGCGGCTTAAAACGGCTGGACATGGGCTCACCTTGCCCGCGCGCAGACGGCAATGTGCCGGCCATGACGCTGTAAACACGTCCGGTGCTGTCGATGAACATCGCAAGCTGATTGCTGCGCCCTTGCGCGGCAGCCAGGTAGGAATCGCCGGAACGATAATTCAGTGTTGTTGGATCAATCTCGTGCCCTTTCGCTGCGCGGGCATAACCGGCTTCTGATAGAACAACGGTAACGGGTTCGCTGGCTACCAGCTGCGTCTCGTCCAGTGCCTGCGCCGCCTCACGTTCAACGATGAGTGTACGTCGATCATCGCCGTAGGCCTCAGCGTCCTCAATAATTTCTTTCTTGATCAGCGTTTTCAGTCGCGCGGCACTGCCCAGTGTCTTCTCCAGCACTTCACGCTCTTCGTTGAGTTCATTCTGCTCACCCCTGATTTTCATCTCTTCGAGCTTGGCGAGATTGCGTAGTCGCAGATTCAATATCGCTTCGGCTTGAATATCCGAAAGCTTGAATCGTTTCATCAGAACCGGCTTCGGCTTATCTTCTTCGCGAATAATCGCGATGACTTCGTCGATATTCAGATAAGCGAGCAACAGGCCGTCGAGAATATGCAGCCGATCCCGAACAAGCTCGAGTCGGTGGTTCAGACGATTCGTGACCGTTTGCTTGCGGAACTTGAGCCACTCTTTGAGCATTTCGAGCAAATTGAACATTCGTGGCCGCCCGTCCAGGCCGATGATGTTCATGTTGACCCGTACTGTTCGTTCCAGTGATGTCGTAGAGAATAAATGCGACATCAGTTGCTCGACATCGACGCCGCGCTTCTTGCTAATCACCAGGCGCGTCGGTTCTTCATGGTCTGACTCATCACGTAAGTCGTCAACCTGCGGTAACTTCTTGGCTCGCATTTGCGTAGCAATTTGTTCCTGTAATTTCGCGCCGGATATTTGATGCGGCAAAGACGTCACCACGATGTCTGTGCCTTCCATCTTGTAAGACGCCCGCAAACGCAAAGTCCCTCCCCCGGTCTCGTAGATCTCTTTGATATCAGCGGCAGATGAAACGAGCTCTCCGCCGGTCGGATAGTCGGGGCCTTTGATGTGCTTCATCAACTGCGTGACAGTCGCCTTGGGATTGTCGATCAGATGCACCAGCGCGCTCGCGACCTCGTTCAGGTTATGCGGCGGAACGTCGGTCGACATACCGACCGCTATGCCGGTCGTCCCATTGAGAATTAGATTCGGCAAGCGCGCCGGAAGTACAACCGGCTCATTGAGAGTACCGTCGAAATTAGGCGCCCAATCAACGGTGCCCAATCCAAGCTCCTGCAACAAGCTCTTGGCGTATGGCGCCAATCGCGATTCGGTGTAACGCATTGCAGCGAATGACTTCGGATCGTCCGTCGAGCCCCAGTTACCCTGGCCAATGACGATCGGATAGCGATAAGAAAAATCCTGCGCCATCAACACCATGGCTTCGTAACAAGCGGAATCACCGTGCGGATGAAACTTGCCAATTACATCGCCGACTGTGCGTGCCGATTTCTTCGGCTTCGACGAGGCGGACAGACCGAGCTCGCTCATCGCGTAAATAATTCGCCGCTGCACGGGTTTCAGACCGTCGCCAATTTGCGGCAGGGCGCGGTCGAGAATGACGTACATCGAATAATCGAGATACGCCTGTTCCGTGTAATCTTTCAGCGCCTGTTGTTCGACACCTTCAAGATTCAGATTGTTTTGCATATCAGTGCCCGCTCAGAAACTCTCATATTTCGGCAAGATTGCCTTTGGATTCCAGCCAGCTGCGGCGATCCTTGGACCTTTTTTTCGCGAGCAGCATATCCATCATTTGGTCGGTCTTGTCGCTCGCTTTGATCGTGAGTTGCACGAGTCTTCGTGTATCGCGGTGCATCGTAGTCTCCCGTAGTTGCTCGGGGTCCATTTCGCCAAGACCCTTGAAGCGGGTAACGGATACTTTGCCTTTCTTCTTCTCCGCCTCGATACGATCCAGAATGCCTTTTCGTTCGCCCTCGTCGAGCGCGTAATACACCTCTTTCCCAACATCAACGCGGTATAAGGGCGGCATAGCAACATAGATATGCCCTGCCAATACCAGCTCACGAAAGTGCCGCAAGAAAAGCGCGCACAAGAGCGTCGCGATATGCAGGCCGTCTGAGTCCGCATCCGCGAGAATACATACTTTGTGATAACGCAATCCGCTGATATCAGGGCTGCCAGGATCAACGCCAAGCGCAACCGAAATGTCGTGGACTTCGGCTGACGCCAGTATTTCTGCGGTATCAACCTCCCAGGTATTAAGAATTTTGCCCCTCAACGGCATGATTGCCTGGGTATTGCGATCACGGGCCTGCTTGGCCGAGCCGCCAGCCGAGTCACCTTCTACAAGAAACAACTCGCACAGCTCCGGTTCCTGCGAACGGCAATCAGCCAGCTTGCCGGGTAAAGCCGGACCAGAAACGATTTTCTTGCGGACAACTTTTTTCGCCGCTTTTAGGCGTTTTTGTGCTTTATTTATCGCAAGGTTTGCGATCAGGTCACCCGTTTCCGGATGTTGATTCAGCCACAACGAGAAATTGTCTTTAACAATGCCGGCAACGAATGCTGCAGACTCACGCGACGACAAGCGCTCCTTGGTCTGCCCTGAAAATTGAGGGTCTTCGAGTTTGGTGCTGAGGATAAAACTCAGGCCATCCCAGATATCCTCGGGTGCCAACGCGACGCCGCGCGGCAGCAAGCTGCGGAATTCACAGAACTCACGCAGTGCGTTGGTTAGCCCCGTTCTAAGGCCGTTGACATGTGTACCGCCCTGCGGCGTGGGAATCAGATTGACGTAACTCTCGAGAACGCTGGCGCCACCATCCGTCGTCCAGACCAGTGCCCAGTCAACCGACTCATTGTTGCCGGTAACGGCGCCCGAGAACGGCTCGGCGGGAAGGGTTTCGCCGCCGCCAATTTCCTCGAGCAGATATTCCTCAAGACCGCCCGAATAACACCACTCTATTTTTTCATTCGGTTTCTCGACTTTAAGACGGACCGTAACGCCAGGACAGAGAACAGCCTTCGCCTTTAAGGCGTGCTTAAGTTTGTTAACCGAAAACTTTACGGAGTCGAAGTACTGCTCATCGGGCCAGAAGCGAATGGTCGTGCCAGTGTTCGCCTTGCCAACCGCGCCAACAACCTCGAGCTTGCCGCGCTTCTTGCCGCCAACAAAACTCATGTTGTATTCCTTGCCACCGCGCCGAATCCAGACTTCGAGATTCCTGGACAGCGCGTTTACGACGGAAACGCCAACGCCGTGCAATCCGCCGGAATATTGGTAGTTTTCATTCGAAAACTTACCACCTGCGTGTAAGCGAGTAAGGATCAGCTCGACACCCGGTATCTTCTCCTTCGGGTGCTTGTCGACCGGCATACCACGGCCATCGTCAGAAACCTCAAGCGATCCATCTTTGTAGATCGTAACGTCGAGCTTCTTACAATGACCGGCAAGGGCTTCATCAATGCTGTTATCGACGACCTCGTGGGCCAGGTGATTTGGCCGCGTGGTGTCGGTATACATGCCTGGCCGTCGCCGAACAGGCTCCAGCCCGCTTAGGACCTCGATGTCCGCAGCGTCGTATCGTTTGCTCATCTACTACCCAGAAAAATGCCCGGCGGCAGTTTAGCCTGAATACCCAAGGCTTGCATCATGGAAGCTTTGATTAGT
Organism: Woeseiaceae bacterium; assembly: GCA_021773075.1. Lineage (GTDB taxonomy): Bacteria > Pseudomonadota > Gammaproteobacteria > Steroidobacterales > Woeseiaceae > UBA1847. The sequence continues at coordinate 616,308 of JAJFKT010000026.1, read as the reverse complement.
TAGCAATATTTAATCGAGATCGTTGATAAGTGCCTGGCGAATGTTGTCGGCAACCGGCCTGACCTCAACCTGATAATTTCCGTGATCAATGCCCGCCATTAGCGATGCATCAGATTTCATTGCAGCGACCTGCTCTGACGGCAGTTCGAAACGCAGAAAATGTACAGCGGATGTCTTTTCCTCGTCGGCGCGCTCCATATCTTCGTCGGCAATGGCATAAACGCGTTCGAAGTCGGCAACATGCACATACACGCGATTTTCTATACCGACAAGTCGTCCCAGCATCTCACGTCTCTGTGCTTCTTCGGGAAACTCCACCATGAAGGTAGCCTTCCAGTTTGACCCATCAGGAATCAGCGGATTGTATGCCTCGAGCTCTTCGTTGATGCCACCGGCTTCGAATATCCGCTCGATGCGCAACATTTCCTGGACTTGATACTGCATCGTTAGTCGGTCCTCGAAATACAATGCGGCGTTCGTCCCAAGGTCGAGACGCCGGTTTTTCTTGTGCGCCATTACGCGGTCGCGGAACGTAGGTCGTTCCTCCGCGTATTGCTCCAGACTTAGAAGATCATCACGGGACAGTTTTTGCATCTCAGATTCCGTACGCTATTCGTAAAAGATTCATCGGATTATTCGCTTCTAAGCCGTCGAGTTCCTGAGCGATCTGTTCTGCTGCCATCGGACAGTCGCTTACGAAATGATCGGCATCGCTTCGCGCTACTTTGTTTACCACAGGTCGCGCGATCTTTTTTGATATCTCATGGAATTCTTTCTTGACGGCGTAGGTACCGTCATGCCCGGAGCAGCGTTCAATCGCCTCAACCTGGGTATCCGGCACGAGCTGCAGAATATCGCGAGTCTTGAGACCAATATTCTGAACCCGCAGGTGGCAAGGCACCTGATACGACACCTTGCCCAGCGATTTCACAAACGCCGTCTTCAGTTTGCCGTCTTTGTGACGCAACATCAGGTACTCAAACGGGTCGTACATAGCATCCCGAACCTTGGCAACATCCGGATCATCCGGGAACATCAACGGCAATTCCTGTTTGAACATTAGCGTGCAGGACGGGATTGGCGTAACGATGTCCCAACCAGCATCAACCATGGCTGCAAGCACCGGGATATTTGCGTCCCTGGCCTTTGCGACGGCCTCCAGATCTCCCAGTTCCAGCTTGGGCATACCACAGCAGACCTCTTTCTCGGCGAGCGCCAATGGAATGCCGTTGTGTTCGAAAACAGCAACAAGGTCCTCGTCGATCGTCGGGTGGTTACGGTTTCCGTAGCAGCTTGTATAAAGAACAACCTTGCCGCGCGTGTTTGCAGTTACTGTCGTCTCCTGCGGATCCGCACCCTCAAGTCGTGCGAGACGTTTTCGCGCTGTGTTCGAATGATACTCGGGGACAGCTGCCTTGCGGTGCACCCCCAGTGCCGCCTCAAGAACCTTGCGGCCCGCCTTACTGCGATTCGTCGCGTTGACGACATCGACAACGACCGGGATACCCACGAGTTTTCCAACCGTATCGGTGGCGCTCAGTATCTTGTCGCGCCGCCGCGCTCCCTCTTTCTTAAAGCGGGCCGCCTTCGCGCGCAGCATCAGGTGCGGAAAATCGACATTCCATTCGTGTGGCGGTACGTACGGGCATTTCGACATGTAGCACATGTCGCAGAGATAGCATTGGTCGACCACGTCCCAATAGACTTTCTTCGGAACACCGTCGACCTCCATAGTATCCGACTCATCAACCGCATCGAATAAGGTCGGAAACGAATTACAGAGGCTGAAGCAGCGCCGGCAGCCGTGGCAAATATCGAATACGCGCTCAAGCTCCTCCATAAGAGGAGCTTCGTCGTAAAACTCTTCGGACTGCCAGTCAAGCGGGTGCCGGGTCGGCGCCTCAAGACTGCCTTCGCGTCTCCCGTTAGACAAATACCTTAGTCGTCAAGCGTATCGAGTGCTTTCTGGAAGCGGTTGGCATGTGAACGCTCAGCCTTGGCCAGCGTCTCAAACCAGTCCGCAATTTCATCAAAGCTCTCGTCGCGTGCAGTCTTCGCCATTCCAGGGTACATGTCCGTGTACTCGTGGGTTTCGCCTGCAACAGCGGCGGCCAGATTTGCAGCGGTCGGACCAATGGGCAAACCCGTCGCGGGATCACCTGTTTCCTCGAGGTACTCGAGATGACCGTGCGCATGCCCTGTTTCGCCTTCAGCGGTTGAGCGGAATACGGCGGCTACGTCGTTGTAACCCTCTACGTCAGCCTTCGCTGCGAAGTACAGATAGCGACGATTTGCCTGTGATTCGCCCGCAAATGCATCTTTGAGATTTTGTTCGGTCTTGCTGTCTTTTAGTGACATTTCCAATCCTCTCAGGTGAGAATAATTCTCATTAGAACGATTCTAATTGTTGCGCAACTCTAGTGTTCGTTTATACAGCTGTCAACCATGCGATGATTCACTAACAATTGACGATACTGAGTCGCCGCTGTAGTTTAGCGACGCACGCCAGGATGGAAAACACCATGTCAGCCGCAAAGAAATTAAACCTCGAAAAATCGCTCGCAAATCTTGAACAACTTGTTGAAGAACTCGAGTCGGGCGACCTGCCGCTTGAATCGGCCATGAAAAAATTTGAGGAAGGCATCAAACTCACTCGCAGTTGTCAAACGGCTCTCAAAGAAGCGGAACAGAAGGTTGAGATTTTGTTGAAGAGTGCTGGTGGTGAAGCGCTTCAGGCGTTTGAAATTGACGACGAATAATGCCTGCGTTTGAGTCGTGTCTCGCTAAGCGTTTTGCTTCTTCCCAGGACACAGGTGAATCAAAACGCTTAGCGAGACACGACTCCTGAATTGTCATGTACTCATCGGCGATTGATCTATTCGGCCATCAGTTCCATCAATGCGACAACCGTTGACTCGACGCCTGCCGTCACGGCTGGTTCTGGCGAGATTTTGAATAGCGGTGAATGATGGCTCGGGACAGGCTCACCACCGGCCGCCTCGATATCAAATGCTTCCTGCGGTGTTCCTCCAATCGCCCAGTAAACGCTGGTAATCCCTGGCTCGACCGTAAAAAATGGAAAATCTTCAGCACCCATCCCCTTGGTTGGGATGTCAACGACTGCGTCGTCGCCCATGCTTTCTGACCAAGCTTGCTTCAGACGTCTGGCGAGTCCTGCATCGTTGATTGTTGGCGGAACGCTCTCGTTGGAAATGATGACTTCCGGAAGCTTATCTTCCGGCAGGCCGGCTACACGTCCCATATTCACAGCAATACGCTCAATACCCTTCAGCAACAGGTCGCGTGTTTCGGTGCTCGTATTTCGAACGGTTAGTTGTAAGTGCGCCCGATCGGAAATGATGTTGTGCTTGGTGCCCGAATGGAACGACCCCACGGTAACAACGCCGGGGTCGCGCGGTGATAATTCCCGTGCCACGAGAGTTTGCAGTGCCAGAACAATCTGGCTGCCCAGAACGATCGGATCTTTACCGCGATGAGGATGCGCGCCGTGTGTACCGACACCGTGAATAATAATGTCGACCGTATCGGCACCCGCGTAGGGACTGCCCTCTGACACATTTATGACGCCCGCGACGTCATTCGACGAAACGTGAAAGGCTAACGCATAGTCCGGCGTACCGAAACGACCCCAGATATCGTCCTCTTTCATTGCCGCTGCACCGAGAACGCGTTCTTCGGCGGGCTGCACAACAAGCATCAGGGTCCCCTTCCACTCACCTTTGTTCGCCGCCATATGCCGGGCCGTACCGACGAGGCTTGTGATATGCACGTCGTGGCCACAAGCATGCATCGTAAATACCGTGTTTCCTGTAATCGGATCCTTCTGCTGTGCACGAGATGCGTTCTCAAGACCTGATTTCTCTTCGACTGGCAGACCGTCCATATCGGCACGCATCATCACCAGAGGACCATCTCCATTCTCCAGCATCGCTACGACACCGGTGCCACCAACACCCTCCGTTACATCAAACCCTGCCAGACTGAGTTCAAGCGCCATACGACGTGCCGTCTCGTTCTCAAGCGTTGAAAGCTCTGGATTGCGGTGAAAGTGGTCGAAAAGACCTGCGAGGTGTTCATCGTAGTCAGCTTGAACTGCTGTCGACAGATCCTGTGCGTAGCCAGGCGTTGCAAGCAACGCCAGCGCAATCCACATAATGCGGTAACTCATGAATTCTCCAAGTCCGTTTTTTCTATCTAGCCGAGAATAATGCGCTTCGCGCCACACGAAATCCAGAGCACGCGATGTGAAGCCGATCCAGCGCGACTATTGTCTCGTGTGTTGTTATCGTTGCTGGCAGTGCACGTGGGGGTGCGACAAGATAGTGAAATGCTATGGAAACTGCGGTCGAAACGAACAGAGACTATGAACCGGTTTCATTCACGGGAGAGGCCGGAGAATATTTTCGCATCTGGATTGTGAATCTGGCTCTAACGATTGTCACACTGGGGATCTACTCAGCATGGGCGAAAGTTAGAAAAGAACGCTACTTCTACACCAACACGTCGGTTGACGGTCATCATTTTGACTACCATGCCAATCCGAAGTCCATTCTCATCGGCCGTCTTATTGCCGTAGCGATGCTTGGCCTGTACTTCGCATCAGGATACTTACATCCGTTCGCACCTTTTGCAGTCGTGATCTTCATCTTCCTTGTCTCGCCCTGGATTATTGTGCGCTCAAGACGGTTTCGTATGCGGGTCTCTTCATATCGAGGAATTCGCTTTACGTTCAAACCGGCTTATCTGGAAGCGTTCAAGGCATTCTACGGCGCCGCGCTGGTAACGGTCGTTAGCTTTGGCTTAGCCACTGCAACCGCCAACTTCATGCGCAACAAGTTCATAGTCGTTCATTCGGGATACGGTCAATCGGACTTCAAGTTTGGCGGCCAGCACGGCGAGTTTGTCGCCATCTTCTGGAAGTCTGTTGGCCTGGGAATCCTGGTCGGCTTTGCGATGGCAATTTGGTCAGTTGTTGTGATGACTGGTGTGATGCCTGATGGACAGGGTGAAATCTCTAACTTGGACCTTGCCCGTATCTATCTGTCACAATTGCCTTTGTTTCTCGGCTACCTCGCAATTGGCGTGTTCTTTCAAGTCCGTACGCGCAATCACATCTGGAACACCACCAACCTCGGACAAACCACCTTCTTGTCCTTGTTGTCAGTTCGCGAATTGATCTGGATATATCTTTCGAATCTCGTTGCGATCGTATTTTCGGTTGGATTGCTTACACCGTGGGCGCAAATTCGTCTTGCACGCTATCGTGCGAAGCACACTGAAGTATTGGTTGGCAGAGACTTCGAGACCCATGTTGCATTGCAGGGCAAAGAAGGCAGCGCGCTGGGCGACGAACTCGGGGAAGCCTTTGATGTCGAGCTCGACCTGGGCTTCTGATGCAAACAGCTGCGATCTACTTTGACGGCACTAGCACGCGAGCGCACAAAGCCACGGTGCAACTTTTCCAGTCGATGGGACAGGTCAATATCGATGGTCAGTCCTACTCATTCGATAGCCAGTCGTGCCGGGTCGTCCCACCTGTTGGCAGGGGAAAATGGATCATCGAGTTGCCGGAAAATGCTCAGCTGCAATTCGACGATCATGAATTCGGCCTGGAACTCGTAAAGCAGTTCGGCGAAAACATGGTGGTTGATCGTATGGAGCGCTCGTGGCGATGGGCAATCATCACGCTGCTGGTAGCCGTTGTGGGCGTATGGGCAATTCTCACCTTTGGCGTACCGGTCGGAGCCAAGTACATCGCGTTGACAATGCCCGACGAAATTGACGAGGAAATGGGCCGGCAAAGTATGGATGTTCTCGACCGATTGATGTTCGACGACACCGAGCTGTCGACTGACCAGCGCGATAAGGTGCAAGCGCTTTTCAGGAAGATCAAGACCGACACGAATTCGCCCGGGTATTATCGACTCGAGTTTCGTGCCTCACCCGCTATAGGCGCGAACGCGTTTGCTGTACCTGGCGGTCTCGTAGTCATGACTGACGAAATGGTGGGACTTGCCGAGACTGACGAGGAGCTCATTGCTGTCCTGGCTCACGAGGTCGGCCACCTTCAGAACAAGCACAGCTTACGTATATTGCTGCAGAACTCGGTTAGCGCGATCATGATCGCGGGCCTGACCGGCGATCTGTCCAATATCACCGCGCTGTCTGCGACTATTCCTACCGTTCTTATGCAGGCCAAGTATTCTCGCGATTTTGAACGGGAAGCGGACGACTTTGCATTCGATTACCTCGAAGTGCATTCACTGGATTCGGACGCCCTATCCAGACTGCTAATGCGCCTGGAGGGTGAAGCTGGCCTTACGGCCAACAGCGGAGTTAATTCCTGGTTATCGAGCCATCCTCGCAGCACAAAGCGCAAGCCTGATGACGACTAGGTGTTGGCGCCGCCAGTGCCTTGCAAGCGTGTGATCAGAGATCGCAGGAAGACTTTGTTGAAGCGCAGCTGGCAGGCAGACGATACCTGTTCCATAAGCGTTGAACTGACTCGCAGAATCGTTACCTGGCCGTCAGCCTGGATCGATGCCTGGCGACGAGCGCCGCGAACGTAACTGGTTTCGCCAAAGCACTCACCATTTGAAAGCTTGCCGACGTTTTGGCCGTTGGCCTGCACTTGCACGGAACCCGCAACAATGATGTAGAAGCGATCATCAACTTCGCCTTCACGAACAATATCATCGCCGGCCTGATACTCGTGCCAGTCCGACGCTCGCAGGACTTCCCAGATTTCCGCATGTGAGAAATCATGAAAGAAAGTGAGCGTTCGCAGGAGATCGAAATGTTCCTGGTTATCGAGACTGTCGTATTTCTGCCGCAAATCCTTGTAGACACGCGTCAGCTCAGCGGCCATCGCGTTACCCGTCACGAGACGCTTGTTCGGCTCTTTTTGCATCGTCGTCATTACGACATGCTCAAGTTCCTCGGGGAGATCGTCACGATAAGTGTGAATCGGTGGTGGTGTTGCGTAAACAATTTGGTGCAACAACTTGGAAAGATTGTCGGCGCGGAATGGTCGGAAACCTGTCAGGAGCTCATACATTACGGCGCCCAGCGAATACAGATCAGAACGCGGCGTCAGCTCTTCAGACTGCACCTGCTCTGGTGACATGTAACTCGGCGAACCGGCGATGCCTTCGATGCGCGACACTTCAGAATCACTGACAATTGCGATGCCGAAATCGATGATGCGCACATCGTTGTCAATGGTCAGCATCACATTGGATGGTTTGATGTCGCGATGAATTACGCCTCGACCATGCGCGTAGTGCAGCGCTTTCGCGCACTTGTAAATAATTTCTACAACGTCGTCGACGCGCAATAAGTTATCGGGTCGACAATACGAAGCCAGTGTACGCGCACCTTGAATATGTTCGGTTACGACGTAATAGGCTCCATCTTCTTCACCAGCGTCGTAGATCGGCATAATGTTCGGATGTTGCAACATGCCGACCATGTGGGCCTCGTTGAAGAACATCTTGCGAGCAACCCGCGCGCGTTCAGCGTCAGCATCTTCTTCGGAATTGTAAACCTTGATCGCAACGTCGCGGCGATAATAAGGGTCATGGGACAGGTAGACCATACCCGTACTGCCCTTACCAATCTTATTGATAATGACGTACTTACCAATCTTCTGCGGTACGTCATTCGGGCGCTGCATGTTGCTAATGCTGGTGGCCATGTTGCCTCAATCATTTAGGTCATTAGCCACCCGTATAAACCCAACAAAATTGCGGCATACAGAGCGGCTGCGAGGTCATCCAGCATAATTCCGACACCCCCGCCTATTCTGTGATCCAGGTCTCTAATCGGCCACGGTTTTACAATATCCATAATCCGAAATAATACGAACGCCAGAGCCCAGCCCAGGACGCTCAGCGGCGCTGCCAACAAGGTCAGATACATACCGGCGATCTCATCCCAGACGATTCCGCCGTGGTCGTGAACCCCGATGCGTCTTGCGCTTTCGCCACATATCCAGACTCCGGCGAGAACGATGGCCGCAGCAACACCTAATTGAATATAAAGCCCGTAGTTCAGCGTCAACCAGAACAGCAAAACACCCGGTAGTGAGCCAAACGTTCCCGGCGCGAACGGCGCGAGCCCGGTACCAAAACCGAACGCCAGAAAATGGACTGGATCTGTCATCACCGTACGAGCGAGATTTTCGGGTGCTTGCGTCATTGGAAGTGACGGTAACCGCTGGAATCAACTTCCACAACGTCTCCGTTTAGGCGACAGCAAAGGCCGACGGATTCTGTTACCCGCCCAATTCGGGTGATTCCAGAAATCCCGGATACAACGTCCGGGGCCGCAGTGAAACACAGCTCATAATCATCGCCGCCCAAAAGCGCTAGCTGTTGTTGCTCGGTGATTGAGAATCGCGCCTGGATTGCTGTGGACAATGGAAGCTTTTCAATGTCTATCTCCGCGCCAACTCCGCTGGCATTCAGTAACTTCGAAACATCCCCTGCCAGGCCGTCAGATACATCGATAGCCGCGGTCGCCGAACCGACGAGCGCACGCCCGGCCTCTATTCGCGGCGTAGGTCGCAGGAAACGGGCGAGCAAAAAATCATCTGGCGTATCGGCTTGCAAGGTTCTTAATCCGGCCGCAGCATCACCCAGAGTCCCGGTAACATAAATTTCGTCACCTACTTGCGCACCACTTCGCAGCAGCGCCTCGCCAGCTTCAACCTCGCCCGTTATGGCCACTGTCACCGTAACGGCAGGCCCTCTGGTCGTGTCCCCGCCGATCAATCCGACACCGTACTTGTCAGCTGCTTCGAACAAACCTGACGCGAATGACTCGACCCACTGCTCGTCCAAATTCCTCAGAGTAAGTGCCAACGTCATCCAGCGCGGATGCGCACCCATTGCTGCAATATCTGAAAGATTGACCGCAACGGCCCGGTAGGCGATGTCGGCAGCATCAGTTGCGTGCGGGAAATGCACTCCTTCGACGAGCGTATCGATTACCTGTACTTGTTGTTTCGATGCGTCCGGAGTGAGGACAGCGCCGTCGTCTCCAATGCCAACATCAGCGCCTGCAATCATGCTATCGCGATTGAAATAACGACGAATCAGCTCGAACTCGTCCATGGCCTACTGCTCTGACTGAATTTCGATCTCTCGGAATGACTTTGCGGCAACATCGAGGCAGGCATTGATGTACTTGTGGCCCTCGATCGAACCGAAGCGCTTGGCGAGATTCACGCATTCATTGATAACAACACGGTACGGAATGTCTGCACGAAACTCGAGCTCATGGACGCCAATCAATAGAATTGCGAGTTCAACAGGATCGAGCTGCTCGAGCGGCCGATCAATCAGTTCATCAATTTTTTTCTCAAGCTCTTCCTGCGCGTTACTTATGGCCGGAAATTGCTCATCAAAATACGGCTGATCAACACGCTCGTATGCAGCCTGCAGATGAAACTGCTCGAGTAACTCTGACGTTGAGTGTCCTGCCAGCTGTTTCTGGTAAAGGGCCTGAACCATCAACTCACGCGCACGCGTCCGCGCGCCGGCACCCTTTGACTTCGCCTTACTCATTCTGCGATTTTGATCCTGTCCATGCTATGACGCTACTCTCAATCTGAGCTCAGGCGCAGATGATACACGGATTTCGCTGTGTCCGAGGTCGCGTAATTCCCGCACGCCACGTACGCGTAATCCTGCTTATTTTTTGTTTTTCTTACCGAGTAACTCCGGCAGCAAAGACATCTGCTCGCGGCTCGCGGCTGTTTCTGAAATCTTTTGCAAACGCTTGATCTCATCTTCGAACTCAGTGATGTCCTGAAAGCGCCGATACACGGATGCGAATCGCACGTACGCAACCTCGTCGAGCTCGTGCAATTCTTCCATGACCAATTCGCCCACCAGTCGTGACGGCACCTCACGCTCACCCATCGTACGTAGCTTGTGGATCAAACGACCGATCGCCTGCTCCAGTTCATCACTGGGTACGGGACGTTTCTCGAGCGCGCGTACCATGCTGTAACGCAGCTTCGACTCGTCAAATGGCTGTCGACTGTTGTCGGTCTTGATAAGACGCGGCATGACTAATTCTGCCGTCTCGAAAGTTGTAAACCGTTCGTTGCAGGCGAGACACTGGCGGCGACGACGTATCTGGCGACCATCACCCGCGAGACGCGAGTCAATTACCTTGGTTTCCTCATGGGCGCAGAACGGACAATGCATAAGATTTTACGATCAGGCGGGGCGGCCTCTACCCGTAAACCGGGAAGCGCTGACACAGTTCCAGCACCTGACTACGAACCTGATCGATGATTTCCTCATTTTCGACGTCGTCCAGTATATCCGCTATCCAGCCCGTGAGCTGCCGGGTTTCATCAACACCGAAGCCGCGGGTAGTAATCGCGGGAGTACCGAGACGCAGGCCGCTGGTCACAAACGGCGATTGTGGATCATTTGGGACCGAATTCTTGTTTACAGTAATGTAGGCGCGACCCAAGGACGCATCCGCAACTTTGCCTGTGATGCCGCGTGCGATAAGGCTCACCAACATCAGGTGGTTCTCGGTGCCACCCGAGATGATCGGATAGCCACGTTCTGAGAGTACAGCGGCCATGACCTTGGCGTTCTCGCAAACCTTTGCCTGGTAATCCTTGAACTCCGGCTGCAAGGCCTCTTTGAGTGCGACTGCCTTGGCTGCGATAACGTGCATCAGCGGGCCACCCTGAGTACCCGGAAAAACCAGCGAATTGAATCGTTTCGTGAGGTCGTCATTGGCTCGCGCCAGAATCAATCCACCGCGCGGCCCCCGAAGCGTCTTGTGCGTTGTTGTCGTACAGACATCCGCATGTGGAATCGGGCTCGGGTAGTGACCGGTCGCGATCAAACCGGCCACGTGGGCCATGTCGACAAAAAGATATGCGCCTACGCTATCAGCGATCTGACGAAACCGGGCCCAGTCAACAACCTGTGAGTACGCCGAGAAACCGGCAATGATCATCTTTGGTTGATGTTCCGTCGCTAGTGTCTGAACTTCGTCGTAGTTAATCAGCCCTGTCTCGGCATCAATTCCGTAAGAAACGATATTGAACAGTTTGCCGGAGAAATTGGCTGGCGATCCGTGCGTCAAATGGCCGCCGGCACCGAGGTCCATACCCATCACGGTATCGCCCGGTTTGACCAATGCGTGATACACCGCGGCGTTCGCTTGCGAGCCGGAATGCGGCTGCACATTCGCGTAGTCAGCGCCAAACAATTGCTTGGCGCGTTCGATAGCCAGCGTTTCTACATCATCGACAAACTCGCAACCGCCGTAATATCGCTTACCGGGATAACCTTCCGCATATTTGTTCGTCAGCTTCGAGCCCTGCGCCGCCATGACTCTCGGGCTGGTGTAGTTTTCAGAGGCGATCAGTTCAATGTGTTCTTCCTGCCGACGATTTTCCTGGGCAATGGCTTTGCTTACTTCTGGATCAAATGACTCGATCGTCGTTGCTGTGTCGAACATGGGGGCTCCGCCTGTTAATCGCCCATGCAGTGGGCATGGGTGTGCAAAAGACCGGGATATTACCTGTAATAGGCAGCGGATGGCACTGCGAAGTGTGACTAATGCGTCTCTACGAACGCTTGCACTACCCGAGTCCAGGCACGGGCAACATTGCGGCGGTTGTAGCCGCCTCCGCCAGTTCCGACGATGCGGCCCTGACAGTGCTTATCGGCAATCCTGCAAAGACTGGTGGCGGCCGTTGCGTGCGCCTCCTCGGTCCAGCGCAGGGTCGTAATCGGGTCCCCTTCCAGGCTATCGGCGCCACACTGCATCAAAATAAACTCAGGCTTGGCTGCGTCCAGGTATCTTTCTACCCGAGTCCAGGCAAGGTGGAAGTCCGCATCATCCGCCCTCGGCGCAAGCGGTATATTGAGTTTCGTGCCCCGCGCTTTGCCGGCTCCGGTCTCGTCAGCAGCCCCGGTGCCTGGATACAAGTGACGGCCATCCTCATGGATATCAGCGAAAATCAGGTCCGGATCATCTTCGAAGCCGTAAAACATGCCGTCACCGTGGTGCGCATCGATGTCGACGTAGGCGATCCGATTCAGTCCAAATTCACGCCGCAAGTACTCGACCGCGATACCGCAATCATTGAAAACACAGAATCCTGCTGCATGATCCCGCCCGGCATGATGCAATCCGGCGATGGGTATGAACGCGCGCTGGTAATTGTCGTGCATCACTTCATCTACGGCGCACAAGACGGCCCCGACCACCGCTGACGCCGAATCATAAATACCGGACATCGCCGGGGTGTCGCCGTCATCCAGAAAGCCTTTGCCCAGCGCAGACATGCGCGATACTTTGTCGATGTATTCAGCGCTATGAAACAGAGCGAGCTCGTCAACGAGTGCTGGCCGTGGATGGCCAAAATCAACCGAGGCAGCAAGACCAACACTTTCGAGTTCATTGTGAAACACATCATGCCGATCTGTTCCGAACGGGTGCGGATCGCCAAAGCCATAAGCCGCGATCTCCTTCCCTTTGTAAACAAGCACGTTTTTGCTCATTTGAGCCTTATCGTTCTTTGCTTGTGCGTGAGCATACCGGATAATGCACGTTCGTTACTGCATTTCACCGGGCTGCTCTATGGCACAGTACATCTACACAATGAATCGCGTTGCGAAGGTTGTTCCGCCTAAACGCTACCTTATACGCGACATTTCGCTGTCGTTTTTTCCTGGCGCCAAAATCGGTGTTCTCGGCTTGAATGGTTCGGGAAAATCGACCCTCATGCGAATCATGGCAGGATTGGATACGGAGATAGATGGTGAAGCACGCCCGCAGCCCGGCATTAAGATCGGTTATCTGCCGCAGGAGCCCGATCTCGACTCGAACAAGGATGTGCGCGGCAATGTCGAAGAGGGCCTCGGCGAAACGATCGATTTGTTGAATCGCTTCAACGAAATCAGCGAAAAGTTTGCCGAGCCCATGGACGATGACGAAATGAATGCGTTGCTCGAAGAGCAAGGTAATTTGCAAAATGAGATTGATGCGGCTGGCGGTTGGGAGGTTGACCGCAAGCTGGAGGTTGCAGCGGATGCTTTGCGGCTACCGCCATGGGATGCTGATGTCGACAAGTTGTCGGGCGGTGAACGTCGACGCGTTGCACTCTGCCGGCTACTGTTGTCGCAACCCGACATGCTGTTGCTGGACGAGCCGACCAACCATCTCGATGCCGAGTCGGTCGCTTGGCTGGAAAGATTTCTTGACGAATACCCAAGCACTGTTATCGCTGTGACGCATGATCGCTATTTTCTCGATAATGTCGCCGGCTGGATTCTGGAACTCGATCGCGGCCACGGTATCCCCTGGGAAGGCAATTACTCGTCCTGGCTGGATCAGAAACAGGCGCGCCTCAAGACAGAGGATGCTACTGAAAAGGCCCGCCAAAAGGCTATGGCCAGCGAACTCGAGTGGGTGCGAAGCAATCCGAAAGGACGACAAGCGAAATCCAAGGCTCGCTTGCGCCAGTTCGACGAGATCTCTTCGGCGCAATACCAAAAGCGCAATGAAACCAACGAAATCTATATACCACCCGGACCACGACTGGGCGATGTTGTTCTGGAAGTTGAGAACCTCAAGAAGGGCTTCGGCGAAAAGCTGCTTATCGACGGGCTTAGTTTTCAATTGCCGCCCGGCGGCATCGTGGGCGTCATCGGGCCGAACGGTGCGGGTAAGACAACCCTGTTCAGAATGATCACGGGCGCGGAAACGCCGGACGAAGGATCGATTCGGCTGGGCGATACCGTACAACTTGCCGCTGTTGATCAGTCACGAGACAACCTGAACGATGACAAAACTGTCTGGGAGGAAATTTCAGATGGTCTCGATCTGATACAAGTCGGCAACTACGAAACGTCCTCGCGTGCCTATGTAGGACGATTCAATTTCAAAGGTCAGGATCAGCAAAAGAAGATTGGCCTGTTATCAGGCGGCGAACGCAACCGTCTGCACCTCGCCAAAATGCTGCGAGCGGGTGGCAACCTGTTGTTACTTGACGAACCGACTAACGACCTCGACGTTGAAACACTGCGCGCCCTGGAAGAAGCCTTACTGGAATTTCCGGGTTCCGCAATCGTGATATCTCATGATCGCTGGTTCCTGGACAGGATCTGTACTCACATACTCGCATTTGAAGGCGACTCCGCCGTGACCTGGTTCGCTGGCAACTACGCGGACTATGAGGAGGATCGCAAGCGTCGCCTCGGTTCCGAAGCGACAAGCCCGCATCGAATCAAGTATAAAAGACTGGAGACCTGAGTCTGCATGGAGAGTGAACGATGAATCTGTTGCTGACGATCAGTACGGTCTTCACGGCGATCGCATTGTATTTCTTATACTCAATGGGACGTCACGCAAGGCGTCGTCGCCCGGTCAGGGCAACTCGTTCACTCGCCGGTGGTGTGGTTTCAGGGGCGATGGGCAGCGCAAGCATTCTGCTCGCATTCAGTTATTACGGTTACGGCCGCCTCGTCGATGAACAGCTGGTCAGCCGGATCGAATTTTCACAATCCGCACCGGGCGAGTACACAGCCCGACTAATGATCGATGGTGAACTGGATCGACACCTGAAACTCCTTGGCGACGAGTGGCAAATGGACGCGCGTGTTGTGAACTGGAAACCGCCGGCTACCCTGCTCGGCCTCGATCCAATCTACCAGCTGGACAGACTTAGCGGTCGCTACTCAAGCGTTGATGATGAAATGTCGCAGGAACGAACCGTGCACGCATTGTCAGAAGAATTAACACTCGACGTCTGGCATGTAGCCAGAAAATTTCCGGTTCTGATGCCAGGTGTTGACGCTTACTACGGCACCGCGACGTATTTGCCAATGGCGGACGGCGCCAGATTCGAAGTGACATTGACACGAACAGCGTTGATCGCACGTCCGATAAACGAGGCCGCCAAAGCTGCGGTAGGAAGCTGGGGCAGGTAGAAAACTTAAAGATTATGTCAAGCTGGCTAAGCAGGTCCGGATTCTTGGTGCATACTGTAAGTCGCTGAGTAGATTAAGAAAAACAACCGTCAAAGAACGGCAGAGTATTTGGCTGAGTTAGAGCGAAATGACCATAGTAATAGACAAAGATCAGGGGATCGAAAGCGGACTCGAGGCGCGAATTGGCCTCGAATGCCCGTCTTGTGGCGTGTATGCGCACATGAGCCCACAGTCAGTTCCGGATGCCTCAGCATTGCTCCGGGACAGGCCCAAACACGTAGGTATGGTTTATCAATGCGATGCCTGTCACGCGCCGGTCTTCCTGAAGTTCGTCGTTCGTGACTATAAAGACAACCGCGTAGAGCTGCTTCGCAACTTCGTTGAGCTCGAACGACCAAAAGAACGCTTTGCATTTTCCTATTTGCCCAAGCACACGGAAGTTATGTTTCGCGAGGCTCTGAACTGTTATTCAGGTAATAGCTTCAACGCTTTTGCGTCTATGTGCCGACGGGCGGCCAGAAGTTCGTTCAATGCACTTGGCGAGGGTGGCAAGCTGCGAGCGTTTGAAGAGGTACTTGCCGCCCAGGATATCGCGGGAATCGACGACGAGACCTTCGCGCCGATCAAGGCCGTAATGTTCAGTACCGGTCCTGATGAAGATCTGCCAATTCTGAATCGCGCCCAGGCAGGTATCCTTCTCGAGGTCTTGAAGGACATGTTCTATCAGTGCTTTGTCCGCCACGGAAAGCTAACGCGCGCAATAAAAGTTCGCCGTTTCTTTGTCGAGGAGAGCCACAACGGCACGCTTCAGTCTGCCTGAATCTCAGCCAAGCATTTGTCTGACATTGCGGAACATCCGCATCCAGGGTCCGTCCTCGCCCCATTCGTCCGGGTGCCACGAGTTTTGGCGCGTCATCGCCACGCGCTCTGGATGGGGCATCATGATCGTAACGCGACCGTCTTCATTACTAAGGCCACAAATTCCATCGGCGGACCCATTCGGGTTTGCCGGATAAGTATCCGCAACGTCGCCGTAATTATCGACATAGCGCATCGCAACCGTGTATGACGAAGTGTACCTCGCGGTGTCATCGGCGAAGACGGCTCGACCCTCACCATGCGATGTTGCTATCGGCATACGCGAACCCGCCATCCCTTGCAGAAACAGAGACGGACTTTCGACCACCTCTACGAGGCTCAGACGCGCTTCAAACTGCTCCGACCTGTTGCGCAGGAATCGCGGCCAGTTCTCTGCTCCGGGGATCAGCTCCTTGAGGTGCGACATCATCTGACAGCCGTTGCAAACGCCGAGTGCGAACGTGTCACTACGCTCGAAAAATGCCGCAAACTGATCGCGAGTCCGGGCATGGTATAAAACCGATTTCGCCCAACCACCGCCGGCTCCAAGAACATCACCGTAGGAAAAGCCGCCACAGGCAACCGCACCCTGGTAGCCGTCCAATGTGTCCCGGCCACTTAGCAGGTCGCTCATATGCACGTCGACAGCGGAGAAACCGGCGCGCATAAATGCCGCCGCCATTTCGTACTGGCTGTTCACGCCCTGTTCGCGAAGTATCGCGACACGCGGCCGCGACGAAGTGTGGGCAGCACGAAAAATATCATCCGACGGATCGAAACCAAGCACCACGTTAAGCCCGGGATCCTTGTCGTCCAGAATACGATCGAACTCTTCCTTGGCAGTCGCCGGATTGTCGCGCAATGCTTGAATTCGATAACTCATTTCTGACCATTCACGCTGCATCGTGGCACGATCAAGTTCCAGAACGATCTCGTCTTTGCCGGACTGTTCAGAATGAACAGTTAGTTTTGCCTCGCCCCCAACTCTGCCAATGGCTGTGGCCGTCACGCCGAAGCGATCCAGCACCATCTGCACCTGCGTTAGCTTATTCTTTTCGACCTGCACAACCGCGCCCAGTTCTTCATTGAATAACTGACGAATCAGGTCATTTCGGGCGCCGCTCAACGACATTGAAACACCCACTCGGCCAGCGAAGATCATCTCCGCAACGGTAGCGAAAAGACCGCCGTCACTGCGATCATGGTAAGCAAGCAACATGCCGCGCGAGTTCATCTCCTGAATTGCCGCGAAGAATCCGGTGAGTCGTTTTGGATCGTCGAGGTCTGGCGTTCGGCCTCCCGTGCGCCGGTAAGATTGCATCAGGCACGAACCACCCATGCGGTTAGCACCATTGCCGAGGTCAATCTGCAGCAGATAACTTGTGTCTTCCGTCACTTTAATTTGTGGCGTTAAATGTCCAGTAACATCAGTCACCGGTGCAAAGGCCGAAACGATCAGTGATACGGGAGCAACGACCTGATACTCGCTACCATTTTCCTCCCATCGAGTCCGCATCGACATAGAATCTTTGCCGACCGGAATCGCAACTCCAATGTCCCGGCATAGCTCGTCGCCAACCGCTTTTACCGTATCGAAAAGATTCGCGTCTTCGCCGGGATGTCCGGCGGCGGCCATCCAGTTGGCCGACAGGCGTACCTTGCTTAAGTCCTCGATCGGCGCGGCAGCAATATTGGTTATCGCCTCGGCAACGGCCATACGACCAGAAGCCGGAGCATTGGTCGATGCCAGCGGAGTCCGCTCACCCATCGCCATCGCTTCGCCCGTCATACCGTTAAATCCGGACGAAGTAATCGCAACATCACTCACAGGTATTTGCCAGGGACCGATCAGCTGATCGCGAGCGCTCAGGCCACCAACCGTTCGGTCGCCGATGTGAATCAGAAATGACTTGTCGGCAACAGCCGGAAAACGCAGCACGCGCATCGCAGCTTCTCGCAACTCAATACCATTGAGATCGAGTTCGTCGTCCGGCAGTGGCTCGCGAGTTACATCGCGTTCCATTTTCGGAGGATTGCCAAACAACATGTCCATCGGCATATCAACCACGCGATTACCGAAGTCGCGGTCATTAACGACGAGGTTTCCATCACCCGTCAAGGTGCCGATGACCGACGCCGGGCATCGCTCACGATCGCACAGGGATTGAAATTCGTTGACCCGCTCGTCGCTAATCAGCAAGACATAGCGTTCTTGCGCCTCGTTGCACCAGATCCCCATGGGAGACATACCTGGCTCCGCGTTAGCGACTTCACGCAGCTCGATATCCGCACCGTGCTTGCTATGATCGACGGCCTCCGGAACCGCATTCGACAGCCCGCCTGCGCCGACATCGTGAATTAACAGTATTGGATTTTCCTCACCCATCGCCCAGCAGCGATCGATCACTTCCTGTGCACGACGTTCAATTTCCGGGTTGCCTCGCTGTACCGAAGCAAAATCCAGGTCTTCGCTGGAGGTACCGCTCGCAAGCGACGAGGCTGCACCGCCTCCTAACCCGATTAACATCGCCGGACCGCCAATGATGACGACTTTTGCTCCAACCGGAACGTCGATTTTGGTGGCGTGCTCTGCCCGAACATTGCCGACGCCGCCTGCGATCATTATTGGCTTGTGATAGCCACGAATCTCGTTATCGGCGAGGCCTGGCAGATGACTTTCGTAGGTTCGGAAATAGCCCGCGAGATTCGGCCGTCCAAATTCATTATTGAATGCCGCGCCACCAACAGGACCGTCCAGCATTATCTCGAGCGGCGTCGCCATTCGCTCGGGACGCGGGAAATCGTCCTCCCAAGGCTGTGCATACCCGGGAATCCTAAGATGGGAAACTGTGAATCCCGATAAGCCCGCTTTCGGTTTGGCGCCCAGGCCGGTGGCACCCTCGTCTCGAATCTCACCGCCTGACCCGGTTGCCGCGCCGGGAAATGGCGATATTGCAGTCGGATGATTGTGTGTTTCCACTTTCATCAGGATGTGGATGGGTTCGTCAATGTAAGTAAATTCCCGGTCGCCGCTCGCGGGCATCAAACGAGTACCGTCCCACCCTTCGATAACGGCAGCATTATCCGTGTAGGCGGACAGAACACCGTCGGGTGTCTTCTCAGTCGTCGATTTGATCATCCCGAACAGGCGCTCGTCCTGCTTTTTCCCGTCTATGATCCAGCTCGCGTTGAATATCTTGTGACGGCAGTGTTCGGAATTTGCCTGGGCAAACATCATCAGTTCAGCATCTGTGGGATCGCGATCCAGATCCGTGTAGCTTGCAACAAGATAGTCAATCTCGTCATCGCTTAGCGCCAGACCCAGATCAGTGTTTGCTGTGACAAGCGAATCTCGACCTTCTTTCTCAAGCGAAATAGTTGCCACCGGGGCCGGTTGGTGCACTTCGAATAGCGCTTCAATCTGCGTGGATTCAGGAAATACGGCATCGGTCATTCGATCGGAGAGCAAAGGCGCCAACGCGTTGATGGCATGGGCGCCGACCTTGCCGGTGAACTTCACTGCATAGCAAATGCCTCGCTCGATACGGTCTATGGCATCAATATCACAGGCCTTGGCGATGTCAGTTGCCTTTGACGACCACGGGGAAATTGTCCCGGATCTCGGCACCACAAACAGCTGCTTCGCGCCCTTCTTGAGTTTTGCTGGTTTATCACCTGACAGTAGCAGGGCGTCGAGTCGCAAACGTTCGTCGCGAGACAGATCAGTGTTTGTGGAAACGAAATAGACGTAACGAGCTTGCAGTGAATCGACACGCTCGTCGACGCGTTTCAGCGCACGTGTCAGTTTGGCAACACGGAAGTCCGAGAGGGCCGGTTGCCCGGGCAATTCAAGCATAGTTAGCGGGGCTCAGGGACGAAAACCGGATGATACTAGGTCGAATCCCCCGGCGTATATACCGGCATGGGAAATTGCGCGACATTCCCTCCTTCGAGCTTGCTGATCTTGCTGACACCCTGCTTGTCGACCTCGTCGATTCGGATGATCGCGTGCATTGGCAAATAGGTGCGTTTTACGTTTTCGAACTCAGATTTAATCCTTTCCTCTGACGGATCGACAACCAGCGTTGTTCGTTCTCCAAATACCAATTCCTCAACCTCAACGAAGCCGAACATTTCGCCATGACCAACACGACGGGCATAGATCTCATAGACCTGACCCTGGCTCATAAAGACGACTTTGAAGATGTTTTTCTTACTCATTTAGGTTTCTGCTGTTGCCGCTTCCGGAGGGGCGCGTAGTTTACCCAAAACGGCAGCACAGGGCGCGATTTTACATGGACAGGGTGGATTTTCTACATATGGTCTGTTTTTCACATCGATTGCATATTACGCCTCCCGATTATGTGAACTACTCGGCATCCTATCCCTTTGTTTCAATGCAGAATTTGTCCATTACACCGGACCGGAATTCGTAATGCCGCTTGAACTAAAAATCGTTAGCGAACACGCCGAACTCGTTGGCGATGATGCTGTCCGCGAATATCACGAATGCGGTGGCACAATTGGCCGCTCGCTGCAAAACGACTGGATTTTGCCGGATCCGGATCGCTTCATATCGGGCCGCCATGCCACCATCGACTTCAAAGGTGGCATTTACTACCTGGCTGACACCAGCAGCAACGGCGTTTACGTCAACAATGAAATGGAACCGGTTGGTCGCGGCAACCCACGCCGTCTGTTCGATGGTGACCGATTGCGTCTCGGCGACTTCGAGATTGCGGTTTCGGTCGATTCGGGTGAAAGCCTAATCATGCCGCTTGAGAAAGAACCCTCTGTCGCGCCGGACAATATCGAACAGTTTGTGGATGAGGTCACGCTGCGCACTGGTATGAAACTGTTGGATGAGGAAGAAATCACCGGCGACGAAGAATTTCAAACGGCACTGTTTGGCGGCTCGAATGACAAGCAGGAGGAAGCGCCGGAAATCGAAATTAATCTCGATACGCCCGCTAGCCGAAAACAGTCGAAATCCAGGGACGTTACCGTTGATGTAACGGCCGAAGACCTGTTTGATTCTTTTCTTGACGGCCTTGGTATCAATCGCGTCGAGTTACACCCAACTGTGAATCGGCCGGAAATGTTGCTAACTGCAGGTCAACTACTTCGTGAGCTCATCAAGGGCACTACGGACTTGCTGGCGAATCGTGCGAATCTGAAAAACACGTTTCGACTGGACCAGACGACGGTTCTGCCGCGACACAATAATCCATTGAAATTTTCGGAAAACACCAACGATCTGTTGAAACAGTTATTGGTTGGTGGCGAAGGTGAATATCTCGGCGCACAGGATTCGATTCGTGAAGTTTGTAAGGACCTTATCAACCATCAAAACGCGTTCCTCGATGCGATGAATAGCGCATTTATTGAGTTTGCTGATCGCTTTGACCCGGTAGAGTTGCAGGAAGGTTTTGATCGCACGATGGGCAAAAATCTGTTCGGTTTCATGTCACAAATGAAGTACTGGCAGCTATACAACGATCTGTACCCGATCATCACCGAAAAAGGTGGCGGTCGATTCCCGCAAATGTTCGGCGAAGAGTTCGTCAAAGCCTACGAACGACAGGTTGCTGAGTATCAACGCCTTGATCGCGAGGGCATCGTAGCTGGCGATACGTCGAATATCTCGGACCAGGTTGTTGATCCGGGATTGATGGAAACTCAAAAACTCGAGCCGTCCGCCGTGCTCAGCTCCGAATCGGCATTTGAAGATGACGATGTAGTGGACGCACTTTCCGAGACCGGTGCCTCCCAGATCGACCAGAGTTTTATCAACGAGCTGGATAACAGCATGGCCGAAGAAATCTCTCAGGATCAGATTAAAGCCTGAATCTAGCTGGCGCGGTTCTGCCGCTTCTCGATCAGGTCGTCTACGACAGATGGATCAGCCAGCGTCGACGTATCACCCAGGTTATCAAAATCATCTGCCGCAATTTTTCGCAGGATCCGTCGCATAATTTTACCTGAGCGCGTTTTTGGTAATCCCGGTGCCCACTGCAACAGATCAGGTTTCGCGATTGGACCAATCTCTTTGCGAACCCACTGCTGCAATTCAAGCCGCAACTCGTCGCTGGATTCAATACCACTCATCAAGGTTACGTAGGCATAGATCCCCTGCCCCTTGATATCGTGCGGATAGCCAACAACAGCCGCCTCCGCGACGTGCTTGTGAGACACGAGTGCGCTTTCGACTTCGGCCGTTCCCATGCGATGACCAGACACGTTCAATACATCATCCACACGTCCGGTAATCCAGTAGTAACCATCCTCATCCCGCCGCGCACCATCACCCGTGAAGTAACTGCCCTCGAATGTGGAAAAATACGTCTCAATGAAGCGTTCGTGATCACCGTAAATAGTTCGCATCTGCCCTGGCCAACTGTCCGTAATGATCAGGACACCTTCGGCAGCACCGTCTTGCCGCTTACCTTCCGCATCAACGATTTCCGGCATAACACCAAAAAGCGGTTTGCTCGCTGAACCCGGCTTCAGCGCAGTCGCACCGGGCAATGGACTGATCAAAATGCCTCCGGTTTCTGTTTGCCACCAGGTATCGACGATCGGGCAACGCTCCTCACCAACGACCCGGTAGTACCATTCCCATGCTTCCGGGTTGATGGGCTCGCCGACCGACCCCAGTAACTTCAGGCTTTTGCGCGAGGTCTTCTTAACCGGCTCATCACCATCGCGCATCAACGCCCGGATAGCCGTCGGCGCCGTGTAACAGATATTCACCTTGTGCTTGTCGCAGACTTCCCAAAATCTGGAGGTCGTTGGGTAATTCGGAACACCTTCAAACATCAGAGATACCGCGCCATTTGCAAGCGGACCGTAGACGATGTAGCTATGGCCCGTCACCCAACCAACATCTGCTGTGCACCAATAAACATCGCCCGGCTGATAGTCAAAAACGTATTCATGCGTCATGGCCGCGTACACAAGATAGCCGCCCGTCGTATGCAGCACTCCCTTCGGCTTGCCGGTCGATCCGGATGTATAGAGGATGAACAGCGGGTCCTCCGCATTCATTTCCTCGCATGGACAGTCAGCGTCGACCTGTTGTTCAATCTCATGCAACCAGACATCGCGGCCCTCAACCCACCCGATATCGCTGCCGGTGTTTTTGACGACAAGAACCTTCTCCAGCGTCGTGACATCGTCTCTTGAAGCTGCGGCATCGACGTTCGCTTTTAGAGGAATACCCTTGCCGCCGCGCAGACCCTCATCCGCGGTAATGACGATATTTGATTCGCAATCATGGATGCGACCGGCAAGAGCATCTGGTGAGAAGCCACCAAATACGACTGAGTGAATCGCCCCAATTCGGGCACAAGCGAGCATGGAAACCGCTGCCTCTGGAATCATCGGCATGTAGATCGTAATTCGGTCGCCCTTTTTCGCACCAAGGGCCTTCAGCGCATTGGCAAATTTGCAAACCCGTTGATGCAATTCTGAATAGGTAATCTTTAGATCGCGTTCGGGATCATCACCTTCCCAGATAATGGCCACATCATCAGACTTACTCTCAAGATGACGATCAACACAGTTGTAGCAGACATTCAGCGTGCCATCTTCGTACCAGCGAATGTGCAGGTCATCCTTCGCATAACTGACATCCTTCACTTTGGTGAACGGCTTTATCCAGTCAATACGTTGTGCCTGCTCAGCCCAGAAGCCCTCGTTATCCTCGACAGAGCGGGCGTACATGTCCTTGTACTTTTGCGCTGTAATAAGCGTCCGTTCTTTGGTCGCCTCAGGGACCGGGTAGATATGGGTATCCATGATTCTGTGCCTCTATGTTTTTTGATTCTTCGCTGCTTGCAGCAATCGCCTGGCCTGAAGCAGATGGGGTCGGTCGATCATTTTTCCGTCCATGCCGATTGTACCGGCACCCGGGTTCGCGTCGAACAACTCGACTATTCGAGTGGCAAACTCAATCTCCTCTGCGCTCGCTTGAAACGCCGTATTGATTGTGTCTACCTGCCCCGGGTGAATGGCCAGCATGCCGGAAAATCCGTCACGCCTGGCATTCGAGGCATATCGTCGCAAGCCGTCGATGTTCTTGAAGTCAGTAAACACCGTATCAAAAGCGGCGACCTCCGCAGCGGCGGCGGCAAGCAGGCAAAATGATCGGGCCATCTCGTAGGTCGGAAGCCAGGCACCATTTTCGTCGCGGTTAGTCGCCGCGCCTATGGCGGTGGCAAGGTCTTCTGCGCCCCAGCTTAATCCAAGCAAACGCGGTGTCGCACCGATGTAACTATTCAGAGTGAAGAGCGCCTCTGCTTGTTCGGTGCAGAGCGGCAAGATCCTGGTACTTCCCGGTTCAAGGTCGTTTGCCGACTCAAGAAGTAGTAAGTGATTAGCCAAATCAACCGCAGCCGCGGCACTGCGTGGTTTTGGCAAAACGATTCCCGCGGGTCCTGACGGCATAACTGCCTCCAGATCGGCCGCCGCATCTTCGCTGTCCATCGGGTTTATTCGCACCCAGCAATCACTCTTACCCGCCAGATACTCACGTGCAAGCACGCGCGCGTCGGGCCGCGCTTCGGCGGCTACCGCATCTTCGAGATCAAGAATCAAAGCATCGGCACCGACGTTGCCCGCTTTTTCTAACTTGCGTTCACTGTCAGCGGGTACGAAAAGAAAGCTGCGAATCATTTTGGAAGCCGCAACATCAACGCAGTACGCTTGCACTCACCGACGAGCTCATCGCGTTGATTGAATGCGCGATGGGCAAAGATCACGATGCCGTTTTCCGGTCTTGATTGACTGTCCCGCAATTCGAGCACCTCGGTTTGAATATGAATCGTGTCACCACAAAACAGCGGTTTGGGAAATCGGACCTGGTCCCAGCCAAGATTCGCGACCGTCGTACCGTGTGTTGTGTCATTAACGGAAATGCCGACCATGAAACTGAGTGTCAGGCAGCTGTTTACCAGTGGTTTGCCGAACTCTGTGTTCTTCATATACTCGGCATCAAGGTGCAAGGCCGCAGGATTGTGCGTCATGGTCGTCATGAGCACATTATCGGTTTCAGTGATCGTCCGTCGTATTGAATGATCGATCATTTGACCAACTGAAAATTCTTCGAAATATAGTCCGGCCATCAGTGTCTCTAAGATTCAAGTCCAGAGCTTTATTGTGCCAGCGTCGTGCACATCAATACAGTGCAGGGCATAATCATGGGGCGAATAGGCCAGAGGAAATACGATGAGCATGAACCGCAGAGAATTTACGAAACTCGGCCTGGGTGCCGCGTCGCTGGCTGCGATAGGGCCATCGATCGCGAGTACTGAGCAAATTATTCAAAGAGCCATTCCATCATCGGGAGAATTGCTTCCGGTTATCGGACTTGGCACCAATCGCTACGGCGTGGGCGAATCAGAAAGCGCTCGCGCCCCGCTTCGGGCAGCGCTAACACGTTTCCACGAACTCGGCGGAACGCTGATCGATACCGCACCTGGCTACCGAACATCGGAAACAGTGCTCGGTGATTTAATCTCTGAACTGAACATTCGCAACGACCTGTTCCTCGCAACCAAAGCCGACAAATCGGATGCAAGTGAGACGGCTGGGCAAATGGATGACTCAGCGATCAAACTAAAGACGAATACTGTTGATCTGATGCAAGTACATAACTTACGTGCGTGGAAAGCGGCGTTACCCATTATGCGTGAATGGAAACAGGGAGGTCGCGTACGCTACATCGGTATAACAACGTCACGCTCGAGTCATTATGCGGAATTTGAAAGCGCGATACGACAGGAAGAGCTGGACTTCATCCAGATCAATTATTCGCTGGAGCAACGCGAAGCTGCCGAGCGCATTTTGCCGCTCGCTGCAGACCGTGGCGTCGCAGTCATCATCAATCGTGCCTTTGGTGGTGGCAGAATATTCAAAGCTATAGGTGATAATCCACTGCCCGATTGGGCAAAGGAATTCGGCTGCTCAAGCTGGGCACAGTTTCTGCTTAAGTATGCCTGTGGTCATCCCGCGGCGACTGTAGCGATTCCGGGTATGACCAAGTTGCATCACGTTGATGATAATTTTGGCGCGGCCCACGGAAGACTCCCTGATGCCGGCGAGCGAATTCGCCAGGAAAAGTTTTACGATGCTCTTTGATCGGCTCGTTTAGCGCGGTCTATTGCATCAACAATAAGCTGCTTGGCCGTTTCAGCGCCGTGCCAATCGCCGATTCGAACCCATTTGCCGGGCTCAAGGTCCTTGTAATGTTCGAAGAAATGCTCGACCTGCTGCATCGTGATGTCCGGAAGGTCTGTGTGTTCCATTACGTGGTCGTATCGTTTCGTCAATGCATGTGACGGAACCGCAATAATTTTTTCATCCTGCCCGGCGTTATCCTCCATGATCAGGACGCCGACTGGCCGCACATTGATCACGCAGGCGGGCACTAACTCTCGAGTATTAATGACAAGCACATCGATCGGATCACCGTCGTCGGATAAGGTGTGAGGAACGAATCCGTAGTTGCCCGGGTAGGACATCGGCGTATACAAAAAGCGGTCGACGACGAGTGTGCCCGCTTCTTTGTCCAACTCATACTTGATCGGCTGCCCGCCTAACGGCACCTCAATAAGAACGTTCACGTCCTCAGGTGGGTTATTGCCGATGGATATCGCATCAATACGCATTTTATGCCTCTTCCTGTTAATTCGCTTTTTGAGAAATATTCAACTCATTAACGCTGTTCAGATCCGCCAGCGCTTCGTCGAGTCGTTAATGTCAGCTTGCTACGCAGTGTACAGATTGCGCCGGCCTGAGGTCGACAGGTGTCGAAAGGAATTAAAAGACTGCTATGGGTCCAAAAGTCCTGCAATTACTGCTATTCTCAGCGCGTAGGGTGTACGTCGGACTAGATTTGGAAATATTGCTATTGAATTAGCATGCCAGCTGCCGCGGAGGCTCATAATGAGTAACTCGAATTCTCACGAAGTTTCAGTCCTCTACCTGTTGCCGCTTCGACTAATCATCGGCGCATCATTCCTGTTCGCAGGAGGCAGCAAAATAGCCTCAGGTGGCCTTGGCGCCGCTTATGAGTCGACTTTGTATGAACTCGTCAGTTCTAATCTCGAAAACGCCTACGCTTTTTACCGACCTTTCCTTGAATCCGTCGTATTACCCAATGCTGCCAAATTCGCAGTGCTCGTGGCCTGGGGCGAACTTTTTATAGGCATCTCAATATTTCTCGGGCTGTTCACTCGCTTCGGTGCTGCGATCGGAATATTCGCCGTACTGAATTACACCTTTGCGGTGGGTCAGGCCATCTGGATGCCGTCACTCGAGACGGTAATCCTCTGGGCAATGTTCACGCTCTTCTTGTGTTCGGCTGGCCGCGGTGGCGGCGTTGATCAGGTTCTGCGCAGCAGCAAGAAAATTAGGCTATTCACTTAGCGACCGACGACGCAATTGAGACAGCCTCTTCTGCCAGGCGGCTTATCGCGTCGTAGTTGCCCGCAGCTATAGCGGCTGCAGGCGTCAACCAGCTGCCCCCGCAAGCTACAATATTCTCGAGCGCCAGAAAGTCGGCGAGGTTTCCAGCAGACACACCACCGGTTGGCATGAACTTCACGTCGCCAAATACGCTACCGAATGCTTTCAGTGCCGGAATGCCGCCCGCAATTGTAGCTGGAAAGAACTTGAGCATATTCAGGCCCAGGTTTCGCGCCTTCATGATCTCTGACGGCGTGTTAATACCCGGAAACACTGGAATATTGTTCTCTTGAGCAATTTGGACAATCGACTCATCCAGACCCGGCGAGACGATAAATTTTGCACCCTGATCGAGTACGGTAGACGCCTGTTCTGCCGACAAAACAGTCCCTGCACCAACAATAATATCGTCATCAAGATCGCAAATAGCGCTAAGGCAGTCCATCGAAGAAGGCGTTCGCAACACGACCTCGATAACTGTTAGACCACCTGCTGCAAGCGCACGCGTGGTCGCAACCGCAATTTTGGGATCATCGGCCTGGACCAGCGGCACGACCGGTGCGTTCGCCAGTCGGGAATTCAAATCTGTCATTTATGTCACTCTTGAGTGAAGGGATGGTCAATCGGAGACTGTACGATGATTACTAACCTTATTATATACAGTCGGAAAAGGCTGTCGTGAATTGACCTTGCTTCCAGAGACCTGCACGATTGGACGCAACAGTTCAGCTTTCTTGAGAGGTGCATCGTGATCCAGTTCAAACTCAACGGCGAAACCGTAAAGACTGATTCCCCGCCCGACACCCCGCTGCTGTGGGTGATTCGCGACGAACTCAAACTCAAAGGCACCAAGTTTGGCTGTGGCATTGCGATGTGTGGCGCCTGTACGGTGCATATCGAGGGGGCCGCTACACGTTCTTGTGTTACACCCATCAGCGCGATCGAAGACAGCTCGATCACGACAATCGAGGGTCTCGACTCGAAAGAAGGCAATGCCCTGCAATCCGCGTGGGTCGCCGAACAGGTACCGCAGTGCGGTTACTGCCAGTCCGGACAGATCATGCAAGCAGCCGATTTGTTGGCGAACAACCCGAACCCCAGCGACGGCGATATCGACTCGGCGATGAATGGCAATCTATGCCGTTGCATGGCGTACGTAAGAATCAAGAAAGCAATCAAGACCGCCGCTAGCGGCGAGGAGGCATAGTCATGACGATGCCCAAAGAAAAAATTTCAATTAGCCGCAGAACTTTCCTTGCCGGCACGGCTGGAACAACGCTTGTAATGGGACTCGGATCAATCCTGCCCGGTTGCAGCAGTGACGATGCAGCCAGCGATCTGATGGCAGCCGGCGCCAGCAACCAATTCTCACCCGCTGTCTGGTTCGTGGTCGACGGCACTGGCGCTGTACAGATCAATATCGCCAAGGCAGAAATGGGCCAGCATGTTGGTACTGCATTAGCGCGCATTGTCGCGGATGAACTCGGCGCCGACTGGAGCAGTGTTTCAATCAAGCATGTCGATAGCGACCCCAAGTGGGGCTACATGGTCACCGGTGGGTCTTGGTCGGTCGTAACCTCGTTCGACATGCTGTCACAAGCTGGCGCTGCCGGTCGGACAGTGCTGATCGAAGCCGGCGCCGCATTGTTGGGTGTCGACATGGCCACGTGCAGCGCCGAAGGCGGAAATGTCATCTGTGGCGAGCAACAAGTGTCGTTCGCTGAAATTGTCGCAACCGGCGATGTGAGTCGCGTCATCAGCGCAGAAGAAATGGCGGCATTGCCTAACAAAGCAGCTTCCGAGCGGCAACTCATCGGCCGCGAAATATCCGCGATAGATATTCCGGAAAAAACTCGCGGTGCGACCGTATACGGGCTGGACGTTGAGTTGCCGGACATGGTGTATGCGCACCCACTGGTGCCACCTACACGCTACGGCAGCAGCATCAACGCCATTGACGACGAGCAGGCGAAGTCTATTCCAGGCTATCTCCGGACGATACAGGTCACTGATCCCAGCGATGTCATTCAAGGCTGGGCACTGGTCATCGCAGAAAACTTTCCTGCCGCGATGAAAGCGGCTGACGCAGTGAATATTGATTGGTCACCGGGGCCGACAGCTGCCGTTACCGAGGCGCACATATTCGCCGAAGGCGAGAAACTGGTGGCCGACCCGGCCAGCGGTACATTGTTTGTGAATGATGGTGACGCCGTTGCAGCACGCGAGAGCGCGGTGGATAACTTCTCCTCAAGCTACCGCACGAATACCGTATTGCACTTCACGATGGAGCCACAGAACGCGCTAGTGGAATTCGTTGATGGTGTGTTCCATATTCACGCTGGCAACCAATGGCAATCACTCATCATTCCTTACCTGGCGGCCGCGTTAGAGGTCGAAGAGTCGAACATCGTATTGCACCAATACTATCTCGGCGGTGGTTTCGGTCGTCGCTTGTTCGGCGACCAGATGATTCCGGCAGCACTGGCGGCGCGCGAGCTCGGGCGACCGGTCAAGCTTGTATGCCAACGGGAGACTGATAGCAGTTTTGACTGTGTTCGCTCACCGTCCGTCGTAAAACTCGATGCCTCATTTGACGGCGACGGGGCCCTGACCGGAATCGAACATGCACTGGCCGCGGGTTGGCCGACAATGGCGATGGCGCCAGGATTCCTGGGTACGGGTGTCGACGGCGACGGTAAGTGGGACCCGTTCTCAATCAACGGATCGGACCACTGGTACACATTGGCCAATCATCGTGTCCGTGCCATCAACAACGATCTGGCGCAACGTACATTCCTGCCGGGCTGGCTGCGTTCTGTTGGACCGGGCTGGATCGGCTGGGGCGTGGAGTGTTTCATGGACGAGATTGCTGCAAGAATGGGTGTTGATCCCGTCGAGTTTCGACTGTCGCTGCTCGATGCGTCCGGCAAGAACGCGGGCGTAGCACCGCGCGCTGTCGGTGGCGCGTCACGACTAGCCACCGTACTGCGCGACGTCGTCGAGCGCTCCGGCTGGGGCGCTGAATTGCCGGCCGGCGAAGGTATGGGCGTTGCTGTCAGTGGCGGACAGGAACGCGATAAGCCAACCTGGACGGCCTGTGTTGCGCACGTCGCCGTCGATGCAAGCAGCAACAAGGTTACAGTGAAAAAACTGTGGCAGACCTTCGATTGCGGAACGGTTGTTCACCCCGACGGTGCTATGGCACAAGCTGAAGGTGCGACTTTGTGGGGACTGAGCATGGCGCTGCATGAGGGCACCGAATTTGTCGCTGGCGAGGTCAAAGACAAGAATCTTAATTCTTATACACCGCTCCGAATGTCGGACGTACCAGAGCTTGATCTGAAGTTCATTGAAAGCACCGAATTCCCGACGGGTATGGGAGAGCCACCGGTCATCGCGGTTCCGCCGGCAATTGGAAACGCGATATTCGCCGCAACCGGAAAACGCGTTAGGGACTTACCTATCCGTTTAGGGTGATTTCGCCGGGCTAAAGATTTGCAAGCGCGACTGCCATCGCCGCCGCAATACCAGCGTTGTTGATCACCAACTGAATATTGGCGTCAAGACTGCGGCCGCCCGTGCGCTCCGCGATACTGGCGAGCATGAAAGGCGTGGTGTCTTTGCCTGTGATGCCCTGGCGGCGCATCTCCGCATCCGCATCGTTGATTACGGCATCAATTTCGGTCTTGTCGAGCGCGAATTCGTCGGGAATTGGAACAGCGAAAACCAAACCACCATCGAGCCCCATATCCCATTTGATTTTCATCGCCCGCGCCGCCTCAGCCGGCGAATCCACCCGATAATCCGCCGTGAATCCGCTGTCCGGCACATAGAAGGCAGGCAGGTAGTCGGCACCATAGGTAACGACAGGTACGCCCTGCGTCTCGAGATACTCAAGGGAGCGACCGATATCGAGTACCGACTTGATGCCAGCACATACAACAGCAACATTGGTTCGTGCAAGTTCCTCAAGATCGGCGGATATATCCATCGTCTGCTCTACGCCTCGATGCACTCCACCTATGCCGCCCGTTGCAAACACGCGGATACCCGCCATCGCTGCAATGATCATCGTTGCTGCAACTGTCGTTGCGCCGTCCATCTTGCCTGCGACGACGAACGGCAGGTCGCGGCGACTGCACTTGATGACGTCGGTGCCGCGTTTGCCAATTACTTCAATTTCATCGTCCGAGAGCCCGACCTTGAGTCGACCATTGAGCACCGCAATCGTCGCTGGTACGGCACCGCCATCTCTGACCGCTTCTTCCACCAACGCAGCGGTTTCAACGTTTCTTGGATAGGGCATGCCGTGACTGATAATCGTCGATTCGAGGGCCACGACAGGACCACCGGCGATCAACGCAGACGCGACCTCGGGTGCGATCTCAAGAAACTCATCAAAAGGATTATTCGACACGCTGGGGCTCCATTGCTCTACTAATTGCGCTTAATGACATTGCAGGGTTGCTGGTGGCCGGGTGCGAAAGCGTAATGTCAGCGGCCGCGAGGGCGAATTGCAAGGTCTCATCCAATGGCAAACTTTCGAGCCAGGCATAGGCAAGGCCCGCTAGAAACGCGTCACCTGCACCACCTGCATTCTCTACAACCTGCTTGCTGTGCGGCGACTTTTTCAAGCCCGCAGCTTCCGCAGTACTGTAGAACACGCCCTTTTCGCCACGGGTAATGAATACGCGCACGACGCCCTCCGCGTGCAGGGTCGTAGCGAGCTTCTGCAACTGTGTCGTCGTACGCGCGCGCATACCGGTCAGCGCTTCCGCCTCGCTCGCGCCGGCCTTCAACGTGTGGATTGCTGACAAGTACGGCTTGAGCCGCGGCGCCTTCGTCGTAGAAACGGTATCAGCAAAGATCGGAATATCGGCTAGTGCGCTGGTCAACCATGCGACAGCATCATCGGAGAGATTGGCGTCAAGAACGATCAATGCAGATTGGCTGAGCATCGCCTGCTGCTGCTGCAGCCGATCGGCGCTCAGGCGATCGATAATATTCATGTCAGAGATGGCTACTTTCATATCGCCGGAATCGTCAATGACGGACAGGTAGGTCGACGTCGACTCCGAGGCAATCTCGTGAACATATTGCATATCGATTCCGGCCTCGCGAGACAAACGCTTGAGCATCTCGCCGTGCTGATCAAGTCCGATGGCCGAGATGAAGCGACAATCCACGCCGAGCCGCGCCAGATTCTCGGCGATATTGCGTGCGACGCCGCCGGCGGAAATATGCACCGCGCCCGGATTGGAGTCATTGCGGCGCAGGCTTTTTAGAGATTTGCCATGGATATCGATATTGGCGCCACCGACCACGCAAACGAATGCTGCATCACTGACAACGTAGCCACGACCTTTGATGTAGCCCTTCCGGGTCATGTTCATGATATGCCCGGCTGCGGCAGAACGGCTGATACCAAGACGATTGGCTATCGCCTGTTGCGACAGCATCGGGTCCTTCTGAATCAATGAAAGTACTTGTTGTTCGCGACTCGTTAGCATAAACAAATGTTATATAAACAAACATTTGTTTGCAAGATCTACTGCCCCCGTTCGATGGTAGGATAGGCCTCATTTTTGTGGAGGCTGGCAATGCTGGTACTCAGATCCATGGTTTTCGTTTTGATTCTTGCGATGGCGCAAGACCTTGTCGCTGATGAAACGCGCTTGCTGCGATTTCCCGATATTCATAGGGACCGCGTCGTATTCGTCTACGCCGGCGACCTGTATGTTGCATCAACGAATGGTGGAACTGCTGTTCGATTGACGTCGCATGACGGTTTGGAGCAGTTCCCAAAATTCTCGCCGGACGGCTCCGAAGTTGCCTATTCCGCAGAATATAACGGCACTCGTCAGGTCTATGTAATCCCCTCAACTGGCGGTACGCCGCGCCAGCTCACCTGGTACAACGATGTCGGCCCTATGCCGCCTCGCGGTGGCTCTGACTACCGCGTCCTCGATTGGACCCGTGATGGCAAGCATGTGCTGGTCCGGGCGAATCGACTGCCGTGGGGCATACGCATGGGTCGCCATTACCTGGTCCCTGCCGATGGCGGTGATGAGACTGCTTTGGAAATTCCGGAAGGTGGCGCTGGTATGTTCTCGCCCGACGGCAAGAAGATTGTCTACACACCCATCGATCGTGAATTCAGAACCTGGAAACGCTACCGAGGTGGCCGCGCACAGGACGTGTGGATTTACGATCTCGAGAATAGTACGTCGGAGCAGCTAACCGATAATCCCGCAACCGATCATCAACCTCTTTGGGTTGGCAATGACATTTTCTTTACCTCCGATCGCGACTACACACTGAACCTCTATCGCTACTCTGCCGACGGACCCGAAGCCGTTACATCTCACAAGGAATTTGACGTCCTTTGGGCAAGCGCCGGGCCGACGGCCGTAGTTTACGAAAACGGCGGCTGGCTCTATCGATATGATCCTGCCGACCGCGAATCGCAACGTCTTTCAATCACAGTCGGGGGTGATCGTCCTGCAACTCTGCCCAAAGTGGTGGAGGCATCAGACTTTATCGAAAATGCTGACCTGTCCCCGAGTGGCAAGCGCGTCTTGATTACCGCCCGCGGCGATGTCTTCAGTGTTCCCGCCAAAGACGGACCGATTAGAAACCTCACCCGTAGCCCGGAATACAGAGAAATCGATGCCACCTGGTCACCCGATGGCAAACAACTGGCCTATCTGTCGGACGCCTCCGGCGAATACGAGATTTGGACGCGTCCTGTCGGCGGCGGCGATGCCAGACGTGTCACGCAAGATGGAGCGGTCTGGCGATTTCCGCCGGTCTGGTCTCCGGACTCAAGCAAGCTGTTATTAGGTGACACTAAGCAAGACCTGAATGTCGTCGATATCGTCAGCGGACGAGTCACGGCTGTCGACTCCTCGAATCACAATGACATCACAGATTACAGCTGGGCGCCCGACAGCCGCTTTGTTACCTACGTTAAGAATAATGAGCTGGGCACAGGGAGCGTCTGGATTCATACCCTGGCTGACGGCAGTAAACACCAGGTGACATCTGACATGACAAACGAAGGCAGCCCGGTTTTCGACCCGCTTGGTCGCTATCTTTATTTTCTGTCGTCGCGTGATCATGAGCTGGAATTCAGCTCAATCGAATTCAATTACATGGTTACCGATTCAGTTCGCGTCTACGCGGCGCAACTCAACTCGGATCAACCGGCACTTTTCCTGCCCAAAAGCGATGAAGTGACCGCAGCTTCCGATTCTGATACCGAAGAAGACGGCGAGTCGGATAATAGTGATGTAGTTGTCGAGATTACTTTTGACGGGCTTGAAGACCGGCTTGTCGCGCTGCAACCTGCCGGTGGCAACTACGATAATCTCAAGGCCGGGCCGAAGGGCCCCGTCTACGTCTCCGGTCAAAACGGCGATACCCGCGTTATGCTCTTCGATCTCGAGAATGAAAAAGAAGAACTTGTTCTTGAAGGCGTGCAAGCGTTTTCGCTGTCAGGAAATGGTGAAAAAATTCTTTACTCCGCCAGCGGTGAACTCGGAATCGCGGATCTCAGCCCAGAGCAGGATGCCAGTGAAGGTCGACTCGATCTCGATGATATGGAATTGCTTGTCGATCCAAAAATCGAATGGCAACAAATGTATGTCGATGGCTGGCGCATTTTGCGCGACTGGTTCTACGACCCCAACATGCACGGCCAGGACTGGGACCAAATTCGTAGCAAGTACCAAGCACTCGTTCCGCATGTCGCTCATCGAGCTGACCTCGATTACGTATTTGGCGAGATTGCAGGTGAAATGATGTCGGGGCACATTTATGTGCAGTCGGGCGATCAACCTTCCGTTGAACGCCGCAGCGGTGGTTTGCTCGGTGCCGAATTTGAGCGTGACAATAACTTTTATCGCATCAGCAAGATTTTCAAGGGCGAAGCGTGGCAGACACAATTTTTCTCGCCACTTGCCGCACCCGGTATTGACGTCTCGGTCGGCGATTATATTATCGCTGTCAACGGCGTACCAACATCCGGGGCGAAAAACTTTTACCAACTATTGGAAAACACCGGTGGCGATGTTGTTACGCTGACCGTTAATGATCGGCCGCGTCAGCGCGGCAGCCGCGACGTGATGGTCAATACCATTAGCTCAGAGACCCAGTTGCGTTATCTCGACTGGGTTGAAGATCGTGCACGCCGGGTTGATGAATTGTCAGGTGGCCGAATCGGCTATGTGCACCTGCCGAACACCGCGGGTGCAGGAAACCGTGAGCTGTTCAAGCGCTTCATGCCACAAATGAACAAAGATGCGCTGATCATCGATGCGCGTTATAACGGCGGCGGCTTTATCCCTGACCGCATGATTGAGCTTGTATCTCGCAAACCTTTGAATTATTGGAAGCGGCGCGGTCTGGATCCCGTTGCAACGCCTGCGTTCGCACACGATGGACCAAAAGCCACCTTGATCAACGGTTATTCGTCGTCTGGAGGTGATGCATTCCCCTACTACTTCAGGAAACTTGGATTGGGTCCGTTGATCGGTACGCGAACCTGGGGCGGTCTTATCGGGATATCCGGTAATCCATCTCTCGCGGATGGCGGCAGCATTCTGGCATCCACATTCCGCTTCATGGAAACGGACGGAGAGTGGGCGGTCGAAAACGAGGGCGTCTCGCCCGATATTGAAGTCGTCGACCGACCGGAACTGGTCGCTGCCGGGCAGGACCCAACGCTTGAAGCCGCGGTTAAGCACTTGCTTACGGAACTCGAGAAAACACCGCCCGTTAAGCTTGAGGCACCGCCTTCGCCGACGGAATTTTGATTGCGATTAATGAAGCCAATGCAAATTTCGAACCTGGTAGACAGCCAATACGCAGAGAATCACGAGCACCGCCATAATAGCGAGCGGGAACCATTTATCCGCCGTAGAGCCAAACGCATTGTTACTTCACAAAGGCCGCTCACATGCGAAAACGAGGTTTCACTGTAGCAGTCATTTTCCTGACGGCATGGGTTTCCAGCACTGTGTTTGCGGGGCAAAGTGGAATCGATACAGGTTCGGTGCGCCTAATCCCGGTAGCCGAGAATATTTACGCCGTCGCGCCAAGCTTTGCCGGAGCGAGCGGCGCGCTGATTTTGAGTGATGGCGGTCATATCGTGGTTGATACGCATGGGTCTCCGGCATCGGCCCGCGCATTGATAGATGCTGTCAGTAGAATTAGTGATGACCCGATTCGTTATGTCGTAAATACGCACTGGCATGTCGACCACCACTCCGGAAACCTCGCCTACCGCGAAACTTTCGGCAATGACGTCGTGTTCATCTCGCATGACAACACGCGCAAAGACATACCGACGCTTGGGGCGGAACAATTCGAGCAGGTCGTGCCGTATCGATCGATGGCAGTGCAGAGCGCCAACGACGTCCTGGCGAAGAATATGGACGATCATGGCGAAGCTCTTGCGGCCGAGAAAATTACCGCCATAGAAGCGTTTAGAGATGAGCAAATTGAACTCGCTGCGAGGCCGGACTACGCCTACACGCTGGCAGATTTGACCTACAGCGACTCTATAACTTTGCACACTGATTCCGACACTGTTGAGGTCTTCTTCCTGCACCCGGCACACACCAGGTCGGATTCCATCGTCTACCTGCGTGATCAGGAAATCCTGATCGTGGGTGACTTGCTGACCCAGCCTATCCTTTGGTCGTGGTCCTCATATCCATCGCAATATGTCCTGACGCTCAAAGCACTTGAGCAATTAGCGGTGAAAAAAATCCTTATCGGCCACGGTGGGCCGGTTCTAGACGGCAAGTCTTATCTTGTCCAGGCCCGTCAATTTTTAGAGGCTGCGGTCGCGCATGCAGTCCTCTCGCACGCAGCTGGCCTTAGCGAAGACAAAGCCATCGAGGCTGCTGCAAAAAATGCCGCTATCGAAGATTTCAGGCGAAGCTTCGTGTCCAAAACCGAAGATAAGCTTTTCGACCAGATGGTCGGCTGGACGATCTCGCGAGCTTACCTGGAGTTGTAAGGCAGGTTAGTTTGGCGGAAAGCGGGGTGTCGCTTCATCACCCAGCTCAGCGACGGTCTCGGTATCAGGTAGCTGCCGCCGCTCTGGCGAACTCCCGATACGAGACCATTCGTTGCAGCGCCTCATCCCACAGGCAACATCGAAAGCTCGCCCTGATGTCCTTTAGCGAAAGCGTTATCGTCACAGGCGATTGAAGCTCTGGAATTGCCTCCATCGCCTCGGGAAGTCGATAAAACGGGATTCGTACATTCAGGTGATGAATATGATGGTAGCCAATGTTGCCAGTGAACCAACGCATGACTTTATTCAGCTTCAGGTAGCTGGAGGACTCCATCGCTGCTCGACGGCTTGTCCATGACTCCGGCGGCAAGACGCGCACATTCTCAAAGCTATGTTGCGCGAAGAATAAGTAACTGCCGATCATCGATGCGATTGTCATTGGCAACAAGACGACAAAAAACGCGACATCAAAACCACCCAGGATCCACAACACTGCGATCAGCATGCTGTGACCGAGCAGTACAAGCAGTGAATCCCAGTGCCGGGCTGGATTCCTCAAAAGCGGCAGTAGTGTGACGCTGAGGAAGAAGATCGTGAAGTACCCGGCCAGAATGGTCAGAGGGTGGCGCTCGATCCGGTACGCCATGCGCGCTGCGAGGGAAGCGTCTCGCCACATGTCGGTGGTCATCGTCGCGAAGGCACCAACGCTGGTGGCATCAATCTTGCCTACATGTCCATGGTGATGATTGTGGCTGTTCTTCCACGATCGCGGCGGTGTGAGCGCGAATGCAGAGTACACGCGGAACAACCACCATGCGGCTCGGGACCGTGACAAGATCGCGTTGTGCATGTAGTCGTGGTACGTAATGAAGGCGCGCATCAGTAACAGGGCCGACAGAGCCGAGAACAAAAGGCGCAATGGCCATGCGGGTGCGAGAGCGGCACCGAATAGCGATGCGAGCAACATCAGGAAGGTCGAGCCGACGACCCCCCAGCTCGTCTTTACAGACTCAACCCCGAACGGCAGGGTTGCCTTGAAAAGGTCCCTGTCTGTCTGCTCGTCAGATACTGTTTCCCGGATTTCTTCGACCATTTGCCTTGCCCTTCATGTCACTCTTTGCTCGTGTGCATTATGTATGGGCAGGTTTTTAAACATTATTCATATTGCGCCAATATCAGCGCAACAACCCTGTACAATTCTTGGAACAAATTGCCACTAAATCAATCTACTGCAGCACTATTTGTCTTTATTGGCGGGAATGCGCCAATTCAATCCTGAATATGAATATGTACGGACTACTCCTCAAAGCGGCAACCGTTTTGTTTGCGCTGTGCGTGATTTCCACACACTCAAACGCAGATACAGCTATTACAATCGACAGCAATGGTTGGCAGTTAAAGGGTGATCTCTCTGTACCGGATTCACCGGTAGCTTTTGCGATCCTGCTCCACAAAGCTGCTGGTGATCGATCAGCTTACAACGAGATGGTCAAGGTTCTTGCAAAACACAGTATCGCGTCGATTCGACTGGACCTTCGGGGGCACGGCGAAAGCACCAACCTCGGCAGTTTTGATCCAACACTCAGCAGATATTTCGATCCCGAGGACGAACGTATTGTCCGTAATTTTGAACTGATTCATGACGGCGACAAAGACATTCTATCGCTAATGATGTGGTTGGAGAGTCAGAAAGAATTTAGAAATCTGCCATTAGTTGTGATCGGCTCGAGCTATTCCGGTCAGGAGATGGTTGAAGCAGCGCGAGAATCACGTTTCGCGGATGTATATGTTGCTCTGGCACCTGGCTCATTCGACACGGACTCCATTGCCGCAGTAGATCAGAGCGGAGTGCCCTGGTTGTTTGTTCGCGCAGAAATTGAATTACCCTTTTTCCCGGGTTTGTTTGCTGCAATTGCCGAAGAAACAAAGTCTGCTGAGATATGGACATTGCCCGGCGAAGGACATGCTACAGATCTCTTTGATCACAACGATGGACTTGAGCACAAACTGGCAGACTGGATACAAACTCAGCTGCGCCGGGAAAACGAACCTCAAACCAGGAATCTGACCGGCTTTGTCAACATTGGGGCGGATCGCATTTATTTCGAATCTTCGGGTGACGGCGTTCCTTTGGTGCTAATTAGTGGCGGATCAGGAATGGATCTGCGTCAATGGCATAAAGTAATTCCGTTACTTGCTCAATCACATCGAGTCATCACCTACGATCCACGCGGAATCGGCAGTTCCGATAATCCGACTGAAGTATATTCAGACAGCGATGACCTGCTGCAATTACTTGATCACTTGCAACTGGACAAGGTGACCCTGGTGGGACTGTCGTCCTCTGGTGGACTTGCTCTTGAGTTCGCTGCGCGATTTCCGGGTCGCCTGCAAAGCCTGATCGCATCCGCACCCTTTGTTCCGGGGTATGAGTTCAGCGCCAGCATGCAGAAGCGTGTTGATCGTTTTGGCGCGGCTGCACAGGAAGGACGAAAAGCATTTCTCGATGCAATGATGGCGGATCCGCATTTCGTTGCGAACGCATCGGAGAAGCAATTCGTTCGCATGGTGATGGCTTTCAATTTCGACAAGGGCGCGGGATTCGATCCGCAGCTGCCCATTCCTATGGAACCACCACTAATCCAGCAACTTCAGAATATCGAGACTCCGGTGTTATTGCTCGCCGGTGGCCTCGATCATGATGATGTACTTGTAAGAAATCGCTATTTGCAGGAGAGAATTCGTGGCTCAAGAGTCAGGGTAATACCGGGTGCCGGGCATAACCCTCAACTAGCAACTCCGGCGGCCTTCGTAGCTGAAGTCATTCGTTTTGCGCAGGAAAAAGGCAATGCCCCGTTTGAAAGTGTTCGCCAACTAAGGCTACAAGGCCAACTTGGCAAAGCTGAAGAATTCGCGCTTGACTATATCAATGGCAGCGACAGCTCAACCGATCAAGAACACCAAATGCGGCTCGAACTCGCAACGATCTATGATCGTCAATCTCTGCACGATGGAACGCGCCCTTCCGAAGAGGCGCTACGCCAGCTTCAGGACATTGAATCCAAAACCTCAACGTTAAGCGCGGACGTCCGTGCAGGACTGAGTTACGGATATGCCCGATACTTCTATCGGGCGGAGTTGCCAGACCGAAAGTTCGAAACGGCAGAGAAATATACTACTCGAGCAATCGACGCATACAAATCACTTGATGACATTTATGGCCAGGCAGAGGCTGTCCACTTGCAGGGACTTATTGAAATGCAACGCGGCAATTATGGTGGGGCTGGCGTTCTCTTTGACGAATCCTTGCGGCTCGATGAGTTGGCAGGTGCCAGGATATTTTTTCGAGGCGAATACGATCGGCACATGGGTTTTGTTTTGTACCTGACGGGTAAGCTGGAAGAATCCTTGCCGTATTTTCGACATTCAGCAGAGGCCAGAGAAGCGGCCGGAGCTACTGACCCACTTGTATTCGCCAAGATTACGCTGGCATCAGTATTGAGCG
This sequence comes from Woeseiaceae bacterium, assembly GCA_021773075.1. Taxonomy (GTDB): domain Bacteria; phylum Pseudomonadota; class Gammaproteobacteria; order Steroidobacterales; family Woeseiaceae; genus UBA1847. Next base: position 575,450 of record JAJFKT010000026.1, on the reverse strand, counting down.
AGCTCGGCAATGACGAAGAAGCACTACCAATTGCGAAGGATGCCATGGCATCAGCAAGGATGATCGGGTCGAAAGTAGCGCAATCACGCGCGCAAACGGTGATCCGTCGGATCGAGAACGGCGAATAACGTCCTCGCCATATCGCTTTGATGGTTCTTGGCGGAGAGGGTGGGATTCGAACCCACGGTACGGGAGACCGTACACCTGATTTCGAATCAGGCCCATTCGACCACTCTGGCACCTCTCCATAAGCTCTGCAATGTCTCCAAAAGGGGTCTGACTCCTTTCGGGAAACGACCAGGTTCGAGATATTGTTAAGCAATCCGGTGCTTGTCAAGTACGCAATCGGCTGCCTGGAATGCCATAATCGGCCATCGGAACGGAGAACCGAGTTTGCGATTCCTCGTAATTATCACAATTGCCGGCCTAATCGGCACCTGTTCGAGCCCACCATCGATCCTTGATCAGGTGCTCGAGACCGGTGAACTCCGCGTGGTAACTCGTGACAGTCCCACTGCCGTAACAAAAGGTCCTGACGGCCCGACTGGCCCCGAGTTTGATCTGGTACAAGCCTTCGCCGATGAGCTTGGTGTTGCTCTCGTCATAGAGCCCGTTGCGAGTATCTCTGAAATTCTACCCAAGATTCAATCCGGCGACGCACACATGGCCGCCGCCGGCCTTTCGATCACTGATTCGCGGCGCGAATATCTCAACTTCGGCCATCCTTACGAATCCGTCGACGTGCATTTGATCTACAAGTTGGGTACCGGCAAGCCCACGTCGCTCGACGACGTACTGGGCCGATCCATTGAGGTGATGGCGGGTAGCAGTCATGCCGAATTATTATCGTCGATAAAGGTGTCATACCCTGCGCTTGAGTGGACTGAAAATGCCGATATCGAAGTTGCGGAATTAATGACGAAAGTCGCAATGGGCGAGGTAGAGCTAACCGTTGCAGACAGTCCGGACTTTAATATTCAACGGCATTTCTACCCGGACCTCCGTGTCGCTCTGGATCTGGATATTGGTGATCCGATCGCGTGGGGGTTTCCCAAGGGAGTTGCAGACAGCCTGCTCGCACGCGCCGACGATTTTCTGATCAAAGCCGACCGCGCCGGGTTGCTGGCCCGGGTTCACGATCGCTATTATGGCTACACCAAAAAGTTTGACTACGTCGGGACCCGAAACTTTATTCGTCATTTCGAAAATCGCCTACCACGCTATCGAAAAATGTTCGAACAAGCGGGTGAGGAATGGGGCGTCGACTGGCGCCTGCTGGCAGCGATCGGTTATCAGGAGTCTCATTGGCGATCCCAGGCAGTGTCGCCGACGGGCGTGCGTGGAATTATGATGCTGACGCAGGCAACGGCCGATTACCTTGGTCTGGACGACCGCCTTGATCCACATAGCAGCATTTTCGGCGGCGCACGATACTACGCCCGGCAAACGGAACGCGTCGCCGACACCGTCGCGGAACCTGACCGCACATGGATGGCGTTGGCCGCCTACAACGTTGGCTTTAATCACATCAAAGACGCGCGAATGCTGGTTGAATGGGACGGCGGCGATCCTGATACCTGGGTCGATCTCAGTGAGGCGTTACCGTTGCTCTCGCAACGCAAATGGTATTCGCGCTTGCCCTACGGATATGCGCGCGGCTGGGAGCCGGTGCTGTACGTCAATAACATCCGGGCTTACTACAACATATTGCAATGGCTAACCGAAAAAGAACAAGCGCGCATTGATGCGGCCGAAATTGAACTAGCGTCGGGCGCTGAAGAATCGCTGTAGCAATTGCTGCGATTCGTCGGCAAGCAAGCCGCCATTAATTTCAAATCGATGATTAAGCGCTTTGGATTCGGATAAATCCTCCGCACTTCCAAGGGCTCCCGCCTTTTCGTCGTATGCAGCAAATACCAGCCTTCCGATTCTCGCCTGCACAATGGCGCCCGTACACATGACGCAAGGTTCAAGCGTCACATAAAGCGTTGCGTCCCTGAGTCGGTAATTGCCCTGTTTCAAGCCGGCAGCTCGCAATGCAATTATTTCAGCATGAGCGCTGGGATCGTGATCAACGACAGACCTGTTGTGTCCAGATGCCAGGATTTTTCCATTCGCAACGACAACAGCACCAACCGGTACCTCGCCCTCGCCTGCCGCTTCTTCAGCTTCGAGGAGCGCGGCGCGCATGGCGTCAACATCCTGTTGCGGCCAGACCGAATTCATCATCGCTTATTCTTGCGCAACCAGCGGAACTGCAATACGAGTCCGACAATATAAGTCACAAGAAACGCCAGGTAGAAACCGCGTAACAAGGGATCTTCAATATTAGTGACAAACGGCGCATCGATTGGCAGGCGCATGAGGCCATCAGTAATTGCCGGGATCATGTGGAAAAGAAAGGTCGCCGAGTAAGCGGTCGCCTGGAGATAGGACGAAAGCCCGCCAAAGCAACGAGTCTTCTCTGCAACAAAACCGACCAACAAGGCCAGTATCGTTAACACCGCAAGCGCGTGTGCAACGCCAAAACCACCGTGTTTATAGATGCCCAGAGCCGATGCGGCAGCGATGAAAGTGCACGCCAGGAAAATCAACCCGGACAGATTTTGACTTTCGATGACTTTGTATTTCGCCAGCGTGAAAACACCGGACAGCAAAGCGATGATGGCTATTAGAGTATGAAACCAGCCGAATAAGGTAATTTCTGGCACGCGAGACTCTCCGCTAAATTATTCCCACTCGATAGTAGCAGGTGGCTTACCGCTGATGTCATAGGTCACGCGCGATATTCCATCGATCTCATTGATAATACGCAGGCTGACATGCTCAAGAAATTCGTAAGGTAGATGTGCCCAACGTGCCGTCATGAAGTCGACCGTCTCGACGGCGCGCAACGCTACGACGTAATCGTATCGTCGACCATCGCCCATCACACCCACTGACTTGACCGGCAGAAATACGGCGAATGCCTGACTGGTCTTACTGTACAAATCGTTGCTGTGCAGCTCGTCAATAAAGATATCATCGGCGAGCTGCAGCAATGCCGCGTATTCCTTTTTAACCTCACCAAGGATACGCACACCCAGCCCTGGACCGGGAAACGGATGGCGCATTACCATCTTCTCTGGCAATCCAAGCTCAATGCCAATCTTGCGGACTTCATCCTTGAACAGCTCACGCAAAGGTTCGATCAACGACATCCTCATATACTCGGGCAAACCGCCAACATTGTGGTGCGACTTGATAACGTGCGCCTTACCCGTCTTCGCGCCAGCAGATTCGATCACGTCCGGATAAATTGTGCCCTGCGCCAGCCACTCGATGCCGTCAAGCTTGTGGGCTTCTTCGTCGAACACTTCTATGAATTGTGCGCCGATTATTTTGCGTTTCTCCTCAGGGTCGGCAACACCTTCAAGTGCGCCAAAAAACCGCTCGGCGGCGTTGACCCGAATCACATTCAGCTTCATGTGTTCGGCAAACGTCTCCATGACCTGGTCACCCTCGTTGTGGCGCAATAATCCGTGGTCGACGAAAACACACACCAGCTGATCACCAATGGCTTCGTGCAGCAACGCCGCAACGACTGACGAATCAACGCCGCCTGATAAACCAAGAAGCACCTTTCCGTCACCAACCTGTTCGCGAACATTGTCGACAGCGTCCGAGACAATATTGCTGGCTGTCCAATCGCCCGGGCATCCACAGATATCACGTACGAAGCGGCGTAGAATCTCGTTGCCTTGCAATGTATGTGTCACTTCGGGGTGAAACTGTACACCGTAGAAATGTCGAGACACGTCTTCCATCGCTGCAAGTGGCGAATTCGGACTGCTCGCGGTCGCGGTGAATCCTGGCGGTATCGTGGCTACACGATCGCCGTGCGACATCCAGACTTTCAGAACCGATTTATCATCATCGTCTGACAGGCCTGCCAGCAAACTGGAGTCGCTCGGGCTTATCTCCGCATAACCGAACTCGCGATGTGACGAAGTTTCTACTTCGCCGCCGAGTTCCGCCGCCATGGTTTGCATGCCATAGCAAATACCCAGAACCGGAACGCCAAGCTCAAAAACCGTGTGCGAAGCCCGCGGCCCCTCCTCGAAGTGCACTGACTCCGGACTTCCCGACAAGATAACGCCGGTCGGTTTGAATGCAGCGACCTCCTCGTCCGACATGTCCCAGGGATGAATTTCCGAGTAAACGCCGTGCTCCCGAACGCGTCGAGCAATTAATTGCGTGTACTGACTGCCGAAATCGAGTATCAGCAGCCGATGTGCGTGGATGTCTGGATGCATTAGTTTTTAGCGCGGTAGTTGGGCGCTTCTTTGGTGATCGTGACGTCGTGCACATGGCTCTCGGCCATGCCCGCCCCAGTGATACGGACGAACTGTGGTTGGGTACGCATTTCATCGATGCTTGCGCTGCCGGTGTATCCCATTGCAGCTCGAATACCGCCGACAAGCTGGTGAACGATTGCACCGAAGGCACCTTTATAGGCGACCCGGCCTTCGATGCCTTCCGGTACGAGCTTGCCAAGCTCATCGGTCGTGTCCTGAAAATAGCGATCCGAGGATCCGTGTGAGCCGCCCATAGCACCAACTGATCCCATACCGCGGTAGGCCTTGTAGGAGCGCCCCTGATACAGCTCGACTTCGCCCGGTGATTCTTCCGTACCGGCGAAAAGACCACCGATCATGACGGAATTGGCTCCCGCAACAATCGCTTTGGCGATATCGCCCGAGTATCGAATACCACCGTCGGCAATGAAGGGAACGCCGGATTTCTTCAGCGCTTCGGCGACTTCGGCAACGGCGGAAATTTGCGGAACACCAACACCGGCGACGACACGCGTCGTGCAAATGGATCCAGGACCGATACCAACTTTGACACCGTCGGCACCCGCTTTGACCAGCGCCAGCGCGGCCTCGGCTGTTGCGATATTGCCGCCGATAACCTGCACGCCCGGGTGTACCTGCTTAATTCGGCTGACGCGTTCAAGCACCCCTTTCGAATGCCCGTGGGCGGTATCGACGACCAAAACGTCCACACCCGCTTTGACCAGCGCATCAACACGTTCGTCCGTGTCTCCGCCAGTGCCAACTGCAGCACCAACGCGCAACGCGCCACTTGAGTCTTTACACGCGTTCGGGAAATCTTTGGCCTTCTGAAAGTCCTTAGCCGTGATCATGCCGAGTAATTCGAAGTCATCACCGACAACGAGAACTTTTTCAATACGGTGTTTATGGAGCAGTCCGAGAACCTCCTCGTCGGACGCACCCTCTTTGACTGTCACCAGGCGATTTTCCGGTGTCATGACTGAAGACACCTTTGCATCGAGCTGGGTCTCAAATCGCAGGTCGCGATTTGTGGCGATGCCGACTGTGCGTTTGCCCTCGACAACGGGCACGCCCGATATGCCCATCGAACGCGTCAGGTCGATGACCTCGCGAATCGTCATATCCGGGGTCACCGTGATCGGATTGCGCACCATGCCGGATTCGAATTTCTTGACGGTCAGAACTTCACGAGCCTGTGCGTCGACAGGCATGTTCTTGTGCACAATGCCCATTCCGCCTTCCTGCGCGAGCGCTATCGCCAATCGGGCTTCAGTCACGGTATCCATCGCCGCCGATAAGAGCGGAATGCTGAGCCGGATTTCACGGGTCAGCGACGTACTGAGGTCGACTTCACGCGGCAATACCTCGGAATACCCGGGTTGCAGGAGGACGTCGTCGAATGTGAGGGCTTCCTTGGCTATACGCATGAATCGGTCTTCAATGTGATGAAATTAATCGGCCAATTGTACGCGGCTCAGATTTGCGGGTAAACGGGAGGCGCTTCGATATACTGTAAAGATGCAATCGAATGACCCTGCCACAGCCGCAATAACCGTCAGCCAGCTTAATCGGCGCGTAAAGAAGCTTATTGAGCAAGGCATGACCCGAGTCTGGGTTGAAGGCGAGATTTCAAATTTATCGCGTCCGGCCTCGGGCCATATTTATCTGAGCCTCAAAGACGCTACGGCCCAGGTCAGCGCGGCCTGGTTCCGGCAGCGGCAGCGCGGACCGGCTGTGGGCTTCAAGAACGGCGACCGGGTACTCGCATTTGGAAAAGTCAGCCTCTACGAGGCACGCGGCAACTACCAATTGATCATTGAGCAGCTTGAGCCCGCAGGCGAAGGTGTCCTGAAACGCCGCTTCGATGCGTTGAAGCTAAAACTCGCGAACGAGGGGTTGTTTGATGAAGACCGAAAGCAACCTCTCCCGACGCTGCCGGATTGCATCGGCATCGTCACATCACCCAGCGGCGCGGCAATTCGGGATGTCCTGAGCATCCTCAAGCGCCGATTCCCGGCCATACCTGTCGTTATCTACCCGGCCGCCGTTCAGGGCGACGCGGCGCCGGGCGAACTAGCGGTCGCGTTGTCGACTGCAATCGACCGTGCTGAGTGCGACGTCCTCATCATCGGTCGTGGCGGCGGCTCCCTCGAGGACCTTTGGGCGTTTAACGATGAACAACTGGCGCGGGCGATCGTCGACTGCCCCATTCCGGTCATCAGCGCAGTAGGACACGAAATCGATTTCACGATCGCAGACTTCGTCGCAGACGTTCGCGCACCGACGCCATCCGGCGCCGCCGAAATCGTTGTCCCTGATCAAAGTGACTGGCTGCGCCAGGTCACTGGTATTGCAACGCGCATCGCCAGAGTGGGACAACGCGCGCTCGAAGATCGAGCGCAGAAACTCGACTGGCTTGGCAAGCGCCTGCTTGCGGCCAGCCCAGCCGCGACTTTGCGACGTCAGCAGGACGGTTTGCGCGAACACAGCGGTCGGCTAGGCTCGGCGATACGGCAAACGCTGTTGCTGCGGACCAGCCAATTGCAGGAAATCCGCAGCGAGATGATGAAACTATCGCCAGCGCTATCGGTGCAGCGATCAATAGGCCATCTTGAGCAACTCCAACAGCGCCTTACCACCGCAGCTCATAACCGGGTTTCCGACCTAAACCACAGGGTCGCATTGCTCGGTCGTGCTCTGAATTCTGTGAGCCCTCTCGCAACACTCGACCGTGGCTACGCAATCGTGAAACTCGAGGGGTCCGGCAAGGTCTTATTATCAACCGAGAACGTCAGTTCAGGTGACGCTATTCGCGCACACCTTTCAGAGGGAGAACTCGTGGCAACCGTGAAGAAAGTCATTCCAGATGATTAGTCGTACCACCACATTATTGTTGTCTTTGTTACTCGCAATTCCTGCGCTCGCGACCGAGCCGTCGCCGCGCCCGGGAGGTGTCGTTATTGTCGAAGTTGGCGATGCAGCAGACAACGCACCGAAAGTAAGCTTGCACGGCAAACCAGTACTGGTCATGACCCGCAATGGTAAGTGGGTCGCCGTTGCGGGCGTCCCGCTTGATGCTGAGCCGGGCGAGCTCACGCTCGACGTCGGTGCAGAGAGCGCGGTTGTCGAGATAGCCGAACATGCTTACCGAGAACAGTGGATAACGGTCGAGAACCAAAGTTTCGTCGAACAAAGCCAGGAACAGCTTGATCGAATCTGGAGCGAACGAAAAATTATCGATGCCGTGCTCACGAGCTTCACCAACCGGCCCGTAAGCAGCCTTTCTTTGCGGCCGCCGGTTCCCGGTAATCGAAGCGACAGTTTCGGTTATCGACGGTTTTTCAATGAACAAGCTCGATCACCGCATAAGGGTATGGACATGTCCGCAGCAAGTGGTGACCCCGTGTCTGCACCCAGTGAAGGACTGATAGCGGCAACCGGCGATTATTTCTTCAATGGCAATACGGTGCTCATCGATCATGGGCAAGGCTTCGTAAGCATGTATTGCCATCTCAGTGAAATTACAGTTAAAGAAGGACAGTCAGTCACCGTTGGTGATGTCATCGGCGCGGTCGGTGCAACGGGCCGTGTGACGGGCCCGCACCTGCACTTTGGGACTTACCTCAACGGCACTGCGGTAGACCCGGCAATTTTTCTACTGGATGCAAACTAAGTTTCGCCCATGCATGAATTGTAATAAAGAGGACGCAATCAAGGTCATAGTAAACAGCGAACATACTTTCGTGTAGCGCGCAACGGAGGAAACTATTTTGAAACGCATCGAACAGATCCTCACGACCTCATTGCTTCTGCTAGCCACAATGTTGGTCAATCCAGCATTCTCTCAGACGGAAGAACCTGCAATTAAGGCTCCGGCCATTGGTGGCTATAGCCCGGTATCATACTTCACGAAAAATATCGCTGAAATTGGCAGCCCTGAATTCGCAGTTGAACACAACGGTGTCATTTACCATTTAATGTCGGCAGATCAAATCAAAGTATTTGAGGAAAACCCGGATAAGTATCGACCCAAATACAAGTCATGCCCTTACAGCCTCACACTTGGCAAGGTTCTGCCACTGGACCCGACAAATTTCAAGATTGTCGGTGGCAACCTGTTGTTGTTTCACCTTTCCGATGATGAAAACGCGTTATTACTCTGGAATGACTCTGATGTCAGTGAAGCCGAGTTGACGCGCCGAGCAGATGCCAATTTATTTCTCGTGGAGTTTTGAATCGAAACTATTGCTTACAACTTTCGAAAAACTCACAGACTACCGGGCGCAGCGCATCCATATCGACCAGGAAGGAGTCATGGCCTCGGATACAGTCCAGCTCCGCCAGGTGCGTATCGCTACAGACGGTTGATATACCGTCAGCCAGTTCTCGTTGCTGTTCAAGCGGGAACAGAATATCGGTGCGAACACCAATTACCATCGCCTTCGCCAGGCTAAGTCGTTTGAATCCCGCCGCCAGTGAGCCGCCGTACTCGGCAAGGTCGAACAGATCAGATGCGTGCGACAGGTACAGGTAACAATTGGGATCGAATGCGCCACTAAATTTAACAGCGTGATTTTCCAGGTAAGATTCGACGGCAAACTCGGCGACGAATTGATCTTCAATTCGCGCGTGATCGGTCGAACGCTCACGACCGAATCTTTGCGCCCATTCTTCTGCAGAACGATAAGTGATCATGCCCAGTTTGCGCGCAAGTCGCTGGCCGGTAATCGGTGGATCGCCCGGGTCATAGTCGCCTTTCATCCACTTCGGATCGGAGCGGATCATTTCCCGTTGCAGCGACCTGACAGCGATTGAAAACGGCAGCGCGCGCGCGGCGGATGATATTGAAAGAAAACGATCGACGGCATCGGGATGACGCACGCAATATGCCAACGCACTCATTCCACCCATCGAACAACCGACAACAGTGTGCACGCATTCGATGCCGAGATGCCTGACCACAAGCAGCGCTGCCTCCGCGACATCTTCGAGCGTCAAAACCGGAAAACTCAGGCGATATCGATCACCGGTTTCGAGATTAATTGAGGCCGGACCGGTAGAACCAAAACAGCTGCCTAATGAATTTACGCAGATTACAAAATATCGGTCCGTATCGATGGGCAATCCGGATCCGATCATGTCTTCCCACCAGCCGGCAGACATATCAAGCTCAGACGACGCCGCGTGCGCCGATGGAGACAGGCCGCTGAATATCAGTATCGCGTTATCTTTTTTCGCACTGAGTTCACCCCAGGTTTCATAGGCCAATGTTGGCGACTGCAAATGACCTGCACGGTGCATTCGGAATTCGCCATCGAACGTGTACAACATTCGCGCTGAACTCATTTCTTGACCTTCTTCATCAAGCGCTTGCGCTTGCGTTCTTGTCTCGGTGTCAGGACGTTACGTCGTCCTTCATAGGGATTCTTGCCTTTCTTAAAGGACAGGCGTACCGGCGTGCCTTTGAGTTTAAAGGCTTTTCGAAAGCGATTAATCAAGTATCGTCGATACGATTCGGGTAATCGTTCCGTTTGATTGCCGTGAATAACGATAACCGGAGGATTTCGTCCGCCCTGGTGAGCATAGCGAAGTTTGACACGCCGTCCGCGAACCATCGGCGGCGGATGGGCGATAATGGCGGCCTCCAACTCGTGTGTTAGTTCGGTGGTCGACATATCTCGCATGGCCGCTTTGTAGGCACGTTCGACCGCAGGCAAGAGATCACCGACAGCTGTCCCATGCAGAGCCGAAATCGTGATGCGCTCCGCGAAATCGAGAAACGGTAAGCGGCGCTCCAGATCATCACGCACTTTTTTGCGATCGTCCGCCGCCATACCATCCCATTTATTGGTAACGACGACCAGCGCTCGACCACGCTCCATGACAAGGCCCAATAAGCTCACATCCTGCTCGGTAACGCCTTCATGAGCGTCCAGAACAGAAATTACGACTTCAGCCTGCTCAATCGCCTGCAGTGCTTTTACAATACTGAATTTCTCTATCGTCTCGTGAACGCGGGCCTTGCGGCGAATGCCGGCCGTATCAATTAACACGTACTTTCGATCATTACGTTCAAACGGCACCGAGACGCTGTCGCGCGTCGTTCCCGGCTGATCGTAGACGACGAGTCGATCCTCGCCGAGCATTCTGTTGATCAGCGTCGACTTGCCTACATTGGGCCGTCCGACAACGGCAATTCGCAATTCGCGATCTTCCTCGGCCGTCTCGTCGCCACCCTCTTCGGCTTCGTCGACAACAAAGCTGCCAAGTATGTCATCCATGAGAGCGCCGATGCGATCGCCGTGTGCCGACGATATCGCAATCGGATCGCCGATTCCCAAAGCGTAGAATTCACCGTTCGCAATTGCGGAATCAAGGCCTTCGGATTTATTGACGGCTAGCCAGGTTTTTTTCGCATGACGGCGAGCCAGCTCGGCAACGTGCTGGTCCGCGGCTGTAAGGCCACTGCGACCATCCACCATGATGACGGCGATATCCGCTTCCTGCAGCGCACGGATGGTCTGCTCGACCATGATTTCTTCTATGCCCTCTTCGCCGCCCGCCACGCCGCCCGTGTCGATTACGAGGTAGGGAACAGGCCCCAACTTGCCGAAACCGTATTTGCGGTCGCGTGTCAGACCCGAATAGTCCGCAACAAGTGCGTCGCGTGATCGCGTCAGGCGATTAAATAACGTGGATTTTCCAACATTGGGCCGGCCGATCAGTGCGATGACTGGAAGCATGATTAAGCACCTTCACCGCGGCCCGATCAGGACTCGTCAGCTTCTTTAGCGACGTCAGGAGCTGTTCGCTTCGGCTGATCCTGAATGACCTCATAAGCTGCGACAGAACCATCATCGCTCTGTACGTAAAGTCGATTCGCAACAACAACGGGGTCACTGCTGATGGCTTTACCGCCCATCCGTATACGAGCGACAGGAACGCCGTCGATATTGCTGAAAAAGTGCAAATATCCCTCAAGATCACCGACAACAACAGTCGTGTGAAACGGTATGGGCAAAGTCGGTTCACGGCGTAACAAATCATTGTTACGCCAGGATTCGACGCCGTTCGAACGGGTCAGCGCGATCAACTCTCCATCATCGCGAACCGTATATACACTGTTCCAGCTTGCGGCAACGCCGACCTGAGACGAAATTTCACGGGACCAAAGTACCTGGCCCGATTCAGCAGCAAGCGCCGCGATACGTCCGTTGTAGCCGGCTGCATAGATGTCCTGCCCGACCAGCGCGATGGCACCATCGATGTCAGATAGTCGATCAAGATCTGAACGACCGCTCGGCATTGACAGCATTGAGTCCCACTCAATATCGCCGGTCTCAATATCTACGGCAACAAGTCGGCCGTTGTCGAAGCCAGCGATGACGGACGATCCTGCAACCAATGGCGAAGAAGCACCGCGCATTGTCAATACAGGGAGCGTTTGTTCGAGCTGCCATCGTTGCTTGCCATCGAAGCGCGCTAATGCAACCAGCCGATTGTCTATTGTCTGCACAATAACTGAATCGTCTTTAACGATGGGGCGTGACAGAACTTCGCTGGAAATAGATATTCGCCACTGCTCTGTACCTGATTTCGTATCCATAACGATGACGAAGCCATCTTTTGACACTACAGCAAGAACGCCCTCACCGACGCCAGGGCCGGCTGAAAGATCGACTTTGAGATTTGTCTTCCAGTGTGTCTTACCCGACTGCGGATCAAATGCCGCGACTTTGCCATCCTGGCTCGCAGCATATATACGGTTGCCATCACCGACCGGCTGAAGTCCAACCCGCAAGAATTCGGCATCGCCACCGACTTTGTTTCTCCAAAGACGTTTGATCTTTAACGTGTTCTTAATTTTGACCAGCTCTTTTGGCTCAAGCTCTTCCTCTTTGTCGCCGAACAATCCGCACGACGACAGGACTAGCGCCAGACCAAGAAGCCCGACAATTCGCCAACATGTTTTCACTCGTCTTCCTCAGAAATCGACTCTAGCGATTCGACCACGTCCGCGGCTTGCGGTTCAGCAATTTCTGCGTTGGCAGGGTCAGCATCGATGGCCTCAGCGACTTCCGGTTCCGGCAGGTCCAGCGCCTTCCACTGTACGAGTTGCTGGTCGACAGTGCCCTGAGACAAGGGATCCAGTAATGCCTTTTGATACGCGTCCTCGGCCTCCGCTATCCTGCCAAGATCCGTAAACGCATCACCGAGAACCTCGTTAAAGGCCGCTTCAAATGCGCTGCTCGCCTTACCCGACAACAGGTCGACAACTTCCTGAGCCTTGTCCTGGTAAATGTAAATTCGCGCAAGCCGCAATCGGGCTATTTGCTTGATCCCGTCATCGGCATTGCCGTCAACGACCGCGAGTAACGCATCAGCCGCATCCTGGTCACGATTCTTGTCCATATACAGACGTGCCATCGCAAGCCCGGATTGACCGACGTAGGTCGTATTCGGGTAGTCGGTCGCGATCTTTTCCGCAAGCGTTTCCGCACCCTCAAGATCGCCGTCGACAAGGTTCTCGACCAGCGATTCGTACGCCACCGATGCATCGACCTGTGCCTGTAATTTGCTGGACTGGTAGTAATTGATACCAACCAGAATCCCCACACCGATGACGATGCCGCCTATTACGAAAGCGCCATACTCTTTCCACCAGCTGCGAAATTGGTCAATTTGTTCTTTTTCTGAAAGTAGATCGTCCACAAAACTGCCTTTAGCTTAATTTCCTGGCCAGCGTTGCCACTAGCTCGTCCAACGCAACACTGACTTGATCATCAGCGCTGCGCATCGGTTTGACTCCAACACAACCGTCAGCGAGCTCTTGCTCGCCCAGGATTAATGCATACCTCGCTCCGCTCTTGTCGGCGCGTTTCATCTGCGACTTAAAACTGCCGCTACCCAGATTCAATTCAACCTGAATTCCTTTAATGCTGTTGCGCAGTTCCTCCGCGAGCGCAAACGCACGCTCCAAAGTACCGTCACCGAGCGCTGCGACGTAAACATCCACGTCGGATGTCGGCGATTCGCCACCGCATGCCCCGTATAATGCGACGAAGCGTTCAATTCCCATCGCCCAGCCAACGGCCGGTGTAGCGCGACCGCCGAGTTTCTCAACAAGACCATCGTAGCGTCCACCGGAGCAAACCGCTCCCTGAGAGCCCAATGCGTCAGTCACCCATTCGAAGACCGTTCGCGAATAGTAGTCCAGCCCACGAACCAGTCGCGGATTCACCGTATAGCTCACTCCGGCAGCATCCAGCAATGCCTTCAGTCCATCGAAATGATGGGCAGACTCCTCGTCGAGGTAATCCAGCATGATCGGCGCAGCCTCGATAATCGACCGCATATCCGGATTCTTGCTATCGAGGATTCTGAGCGGATTCTGCTCGAGGCGGCGAATACTATCCTCATCCAGCGCATTTTTCACGCCAGAAAAATACTTCACCAGGGCCTCACGGTAGTTGCGCCGCCCGTTTGGCGTTCCCAGGGAGTTGATCTGTAATGCGATTTTCGAGATTCCGAGGCGTTGCCACATGCGCGCGCTCATTGTGATCAACTCGGCGTCCACATCTGGTCCGTCGTAACCCACTGCCTCGACGTCAAATTGGTGGAACTGCCGATAACGGCCCTGCTGCGGCTTTTCGTAGCGAAACATTGGCCCGGAAGTCCACAATTTTTGTTTTTGATTGTGGAACAAACCATTCGTCATTCCGGCACGAACCATCCCCGCAGTGGCTTCAGGGCGCAGCGTCAGACTCTCACCATTGCGATCAAGAAACGTGTACATCTCCTTTTCGACAATGTCGGTAACTTCACCTATCGATCGTTTAAACAGGTCCGTGTGCTCCAGGAGTGGCAAACGAATTTCAGAATAGCCGTAGGACTGCACAATTTCCTGCACAGTCGTTTCCAGGTACCGCCAGGTCGCCGAGATTTCGGGCAGGATGTCGTTCATCCCGCGTATTGCTCTTGGTTTCGTACTCATGATCCGCTGATTGTCAGCCTGGCTGTTCGACCGCGACGATCGGCTTCCGGAAGGTCAAAGGCCACACCATCGATCAAAATGCTGACATTCGATGCATCGCCAAACAACACGTTGAAAGGTGCTTCGCCCGAAAGATTCACGGTTCGCCCGGCTTTGCCGAGGTCGAAGAACATTCGACGTCCGCTGGCGTCGGAGATTTCCGTCCAGCAGTCGCCGGAATAGGTAATACTTAATCGTGTTTGCAGATCGTCAATTGGTGGCAGAAGATCATCTTCCGGTAGCAACTCCGGCAGCGCCTGTGAAGATTCCACAGGCTCATCCAGCACCACAATACTGTCGTCAGTAGAAGCCTCTTCGAGTTCCGTAACAACGTCTGTATTCGTCGAGGGCAACGGCGCGACTTCGCCGGTAATCGGCCGCTCCGGCGCAGCTTCGCGTGACGTGAACCACCAGTAGGCTGTTGCTGCAGCTATGATGGCGACCACGACCGCAATCCACGGTCCAATCGCGATAATCTTGCGTTGCCTTGGCCGAGTTGCAATCACCGGCGGTGCACCGGCGGAGCGATCGAGGAGATAATAATCCGCCATCACGTCGGCTTCACTTACCTTCATTAGCTGGGCGTATTTTCGCAGATGTCCCTTCGCGAAAACCGGCGCACCGATTACGTCGAAATCATTGCATTCGAGTGCGCGAACTTTGTATTCATCAAGGTGCAACTCCTTCGCAATCTCAAGGACTGTGATCTGTTGCTCACGGCGCGCCTCCGCCAGCCGCTCGCCGGCAACCGGTCCGCTGGACTCCGCGTCTTGCGACTCTTCGCCTGGCTTGTCGTTCTCATCTGTCATCGGGTGCTACCCAACACCTTTCTTGCCTCGGGCGAATTCGGAAACTCACGAATCAATTGATCTTCATAATCCATACGGCCCCGATCGTTTCCCAGCATGTCCTCAATACGAGACGCCAGATATAAAATTCCAGCCGACGACGCAATTGAAGCCAAATGGCGTTGCACAAATGCTCGCGCACCCATGTAGTCTTTTTGCGAGTATTTCAGCAAACACATTTGCAGCAAGGCCTCGCCGTTGTTTGGCCTTCGCTCCAGTGCTGCCCGAAAATAGTCTTCAGCGACCACCAAATCCGGCTTTTGCGTCATGCACACGCCTGCGTTCGTCATCGTGACATAGGAATCATCGTTGTCGTGATAGCTAATCGCTTTGTCGAAGTGCTTGCGCGCAAGATCGAAGTCCTTCTGCCGGCAGAGAAATACTGCGTAGGTGTTTTGTACTTTGAAATCCTTAGGATCGGCCCGTACCGCCTTGTCGTAAGCGTCCTTGGCAAGCCGAAGGTTCTCCAGTGCTTCGTAAGTCAGAGCAAGCGTCGACCACCCCACCGCCATATTCGGATCGATTTCTGTTGCCAGCGTTAGGCGGTCACGCGCGAGCGTATACGATCCCTGATTGTAATAACGCGCGCCGAGCTGGTAGTTCAATTCGGCCGCATCCTTATTGTTCCGATCCGGCTCAGTAATTGACCCGGTCACTGTCGACACGCACCCACTTATAAGGAAAATACCGATCAGGCCTGCTATTCTAAAATTGCTGATCTTCATATTGATGACATCCTTATGTCTTTGTTTTCATGAAGCTTTTGGCCGACTTTCTTCCGCCCAAGTCGCGTTTTCACGCGATCGCTGACCTTCCCGGCCAACTGCCCGCATGCGGCATCGATATCGTCACCGCGTGTCTTTCGAGTCGTCGCAACCAGTCCCCGCTTTCTGAGTCGCTCTTGAAAGTGTCTGATCGTCTCAGCCGAAGACCGAAGGAATTCCGTTCCGGAAAACGGGTTGAACGGAATGAGATTGACCTTGGCTGGCTTGCCCTTTAGTAGCGTCGCCAATTGATTCGCGTGTTCCAATGAATCATTAACGCCACGCAACATCACGTATTCGAAGGTGATGAACCGATTTGAATGATCTGCCGCATAACGCCAGCAAGCATCGAGCAGGGTTGATATGGGATGCAATTTATTAATAGGCACAATCGAATCGCGCAACTCGTCATTGGGTGCATGCAGTGAAACGGCCAACGCAACATTGCAGTCCTTTGACAGCTTATCAATATGAGGAACTATTCCCGATGTACTCACCGTCACGCGTCGACGCGACAGACCGTAGGAATAATCAGATACCAACAAATCGAGCACAGGAACAATGCTGCGATAGTTCGCCAGCGGTTCTCCCATCCCCATAAAAACGACATTGCTTATCGCCGGCTCGCCGTTCTCACGCCGTGGCAGCTCACGAATCGCGTGGCGTACCTGACCAATAATCTCGGCGCTAGTTAGATTACGATTGAATCCTTGCGCACCGGTTGCACAAAAAGAGCAATCCAGTGCACAGCCAACCTGAGATGAAATACACAGGGTTCCGCGATCAGCTTCAGGAATAAATACCGTTTCCACAGCCTGACCAAATCCGCTTGAGAACAACCACTTTACGCAACCGTCTTCGCCGTCATGTCTCGACTGTACTTCCGGAGGCGTAATCGTCGCGTCTTCCTTTAGGCGTGCACGCAGTGACTTTGACAGATCGGTCATCTCGTCAAAGTCACTGACGTCACGTTGATAAATCCACTGCAAAACTTGCCGCGCATGAAAAGGCTTTTCGTCACGCGCAGCAAGAAACAGCTCAAGATCGCCTTGCGACATTCCGAGTAGATTCGTTTTTTTGTTAGTGGAGACCACGATAGCTTCGCTTTGGGAGTCGCTTTACCGGGTTCTGGCGCAAACGCCGTCGTCGCCAAAGAAGTAAGCAATTTCGACCGCAGCCGTTTCCGCTGCATCCGAACCATGGCAGATGTTTTCTTCAATGCTCGCCGCGAAGTCCGCTCGAATCGTTCCTGCATCAGCTTCCGCCGGATTGGTCGCACCCATGATCTCACGATGTTTCGCGATAGCATTCTCACCACTCAGCGCCTGCACAATTACAGGACCAGAAGTCATGTAGCTCACGAGGTCATTAAAGAAGGGACGTTCGCTGTGTACAGCGTAGAATCCCTGCGCCTGTTCCTGACTCAGATGCATCATACGCGCTGCGACAATTTCCAGACCCGCTTTCTCAAAACGACCGTAAATCTCTCCGATCAGATTCTTTTCTACGCCATCAGGTTTGATGATGGAGAGCGTTTGCTCGACTGCCATTTGGTGCTTCCTTTCGTTTTATTGAGTGATAGTCCGCGACTGGCGTTTGCCAGGCGGAATGTTGTAAACCCTTAATTCTACTACGCTATCTTCAGACGTTGAAGCTTTCGCCGCAGCCGCATTCGCCGGATATGTTGGGGTTGCGGAAACTGAAGGCCTCATTGAGGCCATTCTTGACAAAATCGACCTCCGTACCATCGATCAGTTGCAACGCATCGGGGTCAACGACAACCTTGACCCCCTTATCCTCAAATACGACATCCGAGTCGCTAATCTCGTCGGCATAATTGATAACGTAGGAGTAACCTGAACAGCCTGTCTGGGTCACACCCAGGCGCAGGCCGATGCTGTCGTCACGTTTATTGAGGTAAGTGCGGACTCGGTCTGCCGCCGAGTTCGTCAGAGAAATCGCCATTTTAGTCCTGTGGGTTGCTTGCGATACGGTCTGAAATGGCCGCCCTAAGCGATCGAACCGTGTCTTCGAGCACCAGTATACGTCCGGTTTTCTCTACAGGTACAGCCAGTTGCTGCATAATCTGGCCGGTTTCGAATTGTTCAAGTGCAGCGATTGACCTGCCCTGAAACTGCTGGCAAAACAATTCCGCGGCCGCAATGACATGTGGACAGCCCAAAGCCCGAAAGCGCAGCTCAGTAATCGAGCCATTCGCTACCTGAGCAGACAGCCTGATCCGCATTCCCTGGTCCTCAAAATAGGCGACGATTCCGCCTTCCACATCGCCCGAATGCTCCGGATTTGCGAATGCCGCACGCACTGCCGGGTTGTAAGGATCGGCGATCATGCAACCGCCTCAGGCGCCAGATTGCGCAGATTATCCACTGCCTTGCAGTAGAGGCTAATGGCTTTGTTTATCTCCGTACTCGTTGTCATCCTGCCCAGGCTGAAGCGAATCGCACTTTGCGCCTGTTGGTCGCTCCTGCCAAGAGCCCGCAAGACATACGACGGCTCCTGACTTTGCGAATTACACGCCGAACCTGTTGCCACACACAATGGTTCGAGGGCCAGCAGAAGACTCTCACCGTCGATGCCGTCCACCCCGACATTGAGTATCCCGGGGTAGCCACCGTCTTCCGGGCCATTGACGTACAGACCGTCGACCGACTGCAACGCGAGCAGCAGGTCACTTTTCAAAGCGACGAGACAATCGAGATCATCGCTCAAGTGCGCCTGCGCCAAAGCAGCAGCTTCGCCGAGACCTGCGATGAGATCAACGGGCAACGTACCGGGGCGTATCCGGCGCTGCTGACCACCGCCAAACATTATTGGAGCGAGAGGCACGCCGCTTCGTCCGATAAGGGCTCCGACCCCTTTGGGGCCGTAAAACTTGTGGGCGGTTAGCGAGTAAAGATCGACAGGCAAGGTGGCGAGGTCTACGGGGATCTTGCCGGCTGCCTGAGCCCCATCAACATGAAAGACGACGTCCCGCTGCTGACAGATCTCGCCGATCGCTGCAATGTCCTGAATCGCACCCGTCTCATTGTTTACGTGCATGACCGACACCAGTTGTGTGTCGCTCCGCAGGGCCTCCTCTAACCGCGTGATTGGCAATAGCCCATCAGCATCAGGCGCGAGCCACGTAACATCAAAGCCCAGCTTTTCCAGAGCACGAAACACATCCACAACCGCCTTGTGCTCCGTGCGCATTGTGATCAGGTGTTTGCCACGGTGCTCGCGCTGTCTGGCGCTGCCGGTGATAGCGAGATTGTTCGACTCCGTCGCGCCCGAGGTCCACAGAAACGACGAACCATCGGCGTTCAGCAAGCTGCCGAGTTGCCGTGCCGCGTGTTCTACAACCGCCGCACTCGTTCTGCCAGCGACATGATTCGACGCAGGGTTGAACCAGGCTGTGCTTTGGACGGTTCGCATCCGCTCAGCCACCCGCAGGTCCATTGGTGTCGTCGCTGCGTAATCAAGGTAGATTGGATCAGCGCTCACTGGCCAGGCTCCTTTTGACGATCCTTGACGCGATCCCCCACACGATCTATTGCCGTCAATATTCCACGCAGAATATTCACTTCATTCTGATCAGGTCGCGCACGAATAAACAGGCGGCGCAGGCGGCGCATCAAGAGGCGCGGATTATCAGGATTCAGGAAACCGATATCCTCCAACACTTGCTCGAGGTGCGTGTAGAAATGCTCCATCTCGCCGCCTGTCGCAGCGGGTGATTCGCTTGCAAAGCCCGGTCCGCCGTCCAGTGTGCTCGCAACCCGGAGTTCGTAGGTCAAGACCTGTACGGCCATTGCGATATTCAAAGACGCAAACTCCGGATTGGTGGGAATCGTCAACAAGGTATGGCAAAGGTCGAGATCATCATTATGAAGGCCTGTTTTTTCCGGACCAAAGACAGCGGCAACTTTGCCTGCCTTGGCCTCCGAAATCATGCGTTCGGCGCAATCCCGCGGCGCCATCGTTGGCCAGTTGATCGTTCGGGAGCGCGCGCTGGCGCCGGCGACATAATCGCAATCGGTCAACGCGTCCTTGAGCGACGCAAAAACGCCGGCCGACTCAAGAATATCTGTCGCGCCCGACGCGCGAGCCGTTGCATCCTCATGGGGAAAATAGCGCGGATTCACGAGAGCCAGATCACTAAGCCCCATATTTTTCATAGCACGCGCCACCGCCCCAATATTGCCTGGATGTGTGGTTCCTACGAGTACGATACGAATGCTCATTGATGGGACATCTTGGGGACAGCTGCCTAAAAGTCCGGTATTCTACCGCCCCGGCGGCCTGCCCTGACAAAAAAGTCTGCAGATTTGCCCAGTTCTTTGACATTGACGGAATCAAATATGCAGGCACTACTCAACGTAGCGGTAATGGCGGCACGTCGCGCCGGCGCCGTGCTCGGACGAAACTTTAACAAGCGCGACAAGCTAACCGTTGAAAAGAAGGGCCATAACGATTTCGTTAGTTCGGCGGATCTCGCCGCCGAAAAAGCCATTATTGAAGTCATTCACAAGCATTATCCGGAACACGCGATTCTCGCTGAAGAATCGGGCGCCTCAGGCGAGTCTGACCATGTCTGGATCATCGACCCGCTGGACGGCACGACCAATTATCTGCACGGTTTGCCGGTCTTCGCTGTATCGATCGGTGTACAGGTGAATGGGCGTCTCGAGCACGGCGTCGTTTACGACCCGATGCGCGAAGAGCTTTTTACAGCATCTCGCGGAGAAGGTGCGCAACTGGATGGCCACAAGATCCGGGCTAGCGGCAATAAGGACCTCGAACGCGCATTAATCGGAACAGGCTTCCCCTATCGTCAGTCCGACAGCGAACTGGAACCTTACCTCGCCATGCTGGCAACCGTTGTCAAGAACACGGCCGGCGTTCGTCGCCTCGGCGCCGCCGCACTGGATATTTGCTACGTTGCCTGTGGTCGCTTCGATGCTTTTTGGGAAACCGGCCTGCAGCCATGGGATATGGCAGCGGGCACATTAATCGCGCGTGAAGCAGGCGCTATTGTCAGCGGCCTGGATGGCAGTGAGAATCATCTTGAAAGCGGACACATTCTGACCGCTACGCCAAGAATCTATAGCGGTCTCGCAAGACTCTGCTCAAAAGAAATTAAGGCAATCGTTGCCTGACTCTTAGGGCAGATCGTCGATCAGTGTCGGATCCTTGATCGGCTCGATCAAATCCTGTGCGTTAACATCCAGCATCAATGCTGTCGCACTTGCCGTGTATATCGAAGAGTAGGTGCCGATGATGACGCCGACGATCAACGCGATCGAAAACGGCGCGATAGATTCACCACCCAATACCAGCAGCGCTACCAGAACCAACAATGTCGTCAAACCGGTTATCAATGTACGCGCCAGCATTTCATTGATGGAGATATTCATCGACTCTTCCGCGGTTTTACCACGCAGGCCGAAAAAGTTTTCGCGAATTCTGTCGAACGCCACAACCGTATCGTTCAACGAGTAACCGATTACCGCGAGCACCGCCGCAACAACCGTAAGGTCGAACGGCAGCCCAAAGATCGAAAAGAATCCAACTGTGACGATAGCATCGTGCGCCAGTGCCGCTACGGCCCCGGCGGAAAACTTCCACTGGAAGCGAACCATCACGTACAGGAAGATCATCATGAGTGCGACGACCATTGCCAGCGCGCCACGTTCCGCGAGTTCGGCACCGACCTGCGGGCTAACGAATTCTACACGCAGCAATTCTTTAACGGGTACTTCTCCGCCCTGCAATATCTGCTGCAGGCGGCTACGAATCTCATCAACATTGCCTTCTTGCGGCGGCAATCGAACGAGGACGTCATCGTCCGAGCCAAATCTCTGCACTTGTGCGCTGGAGAATCCCGCGCCCGTCAAATCTGCTCGAATGCCCTCAAGATTGGCCGCGTTTTCATACTTGACCTCAAGGAGTATGCCGCCGGTAAAATCGATACCAAATTCGAGGCCACGTGTTGCGAGTGATGCCAATGACACGATTACCAATAGCACCGATATCGCCACCGCCGCTTTGCGGCGTGTCGGACCGAGGAAATTGATGCTGGTTTTTTCTTTAATTAGTCGCATGGTTCGACGCCCTAGACTGGTATCGACGTCAGCTTTCGCCCGCCGAATATCAAATTAACGATGGCTCTTGTTCCGATGATCGCGGTAAACATCGACGTAATGATGCCGAGCATAAGGGTTATCGCGAAGCCTTTGATCGGCCCGGTTCCAACGGCAAATAACACGATCGCCGCGATCAGCGTCGTCACGTTTGCGTCAGCAATAGACGACAGCGCTTTCTCGTAGCCTGCGTCTATCGCCGCTTGTGGCGAAATACCAGCCGCAAGCTCCTCGCGTATTCGCTCGAATATAAGGACGTTTGCATCAACTGCCATACCAACGGTCAATACGATACCGGCAATGCCCGGTAAGGTCAGTGAGGCCTGCAACATCGAGAGCATCGCCACAATAAATACCAGGTTTGAAAACAATGCGACATTGGCGATCATGCCAAAAGCACGGTAGTACACCGCCATGAACAGGATTACTGCAAGAAAACCAATCTTGATGGCATTGAAACCGCGATCAATATTGTCTTGTCCGAGACTCGGGCCAATCGTCCGTTCGTCGATCTTGAAGACCGGTGCTGCTAACGCGCCCGCGCGCAGCAACAACGCAAGGTCGTGCGCCTCTCCCGGATTCAAGCCACTGATCTGGAATCGATTCTTGAACACGCCCTGGATCGTCGCTGTATTGATAATTTCTTCGGTCTTGATTTCACGATATTCAAGCTGATCGCCAACACGGACTGCTTCTCGACGTGTCTCAATAAACACCGTCGACATGGGCTTCTTGAGATTATTCATTGTCGTCTGCAGCATGCTTTCGCCGCCGGCAGAATCCAGGGTGATGGAAACAACCTGACGACCTTCGCTATTGGTCACTGCCGCATCGATGATTTGATCACCGGATGCAATGACCTTGCGCTTCAATATCTCTGAAGACTCCCCGGGACGGCCGGGATAGCGCCGCGAGCCTGGCTCTGTTCCGGATTGATCGACCATTCTGAACTCAAGCGTCGCGGTTGCGGTCAAAATCTTGTTGATCTCATTCGGGTCCTGCACACCCGGTAACTGCACGACGATGCGATCCACACCCTGACGCTGCACAAGCGGCTCAGCAACACCAAGCTGATCAACACGGTTCCGAAGCGTCGTAATGTTTTGCTCAATGGCAAAATCCTGGCGCGCCTTTATCTGCGCCTCGCTCATGCGAACTGTCAGTGACTTACCGTCTGATCCATCGGACACGAGTAGATCGGCGTCGGACCGCTCGATGACGGTTCGAGCCGCGTCCATAACATCCGCCGATCTCAGCCGGACGGTGATTGTTCGACCGTTCAGATCGACACGCCGAGGAATTTCATCGCTGGAGAGTCCGTCTTCGATCGCCTGCTGATACAGCGCCATGCGTGTGTCGATAGCGGTGTCCATATCAACTTCGAGCAATACGTAAACACCGCCGCGAAGATCCAGTCCGAGACTCATTGGACTCAGACCGAGGTTTCGTACCCACTCCGGCAATTTCGGCGCCAGAGTTTGCGCAACGTTTGCAGTACGGCCGTACTTCTCTTTAAGGCCGTCACCGATCGGTGCCAGCTCCGTGCCCACATCAAACCGCAACACCACACGGCCGTCCTGCAGGAATGCCGCCTCAGGGGTTACGCCGAATTTCTCGGTAGCCTGCACATACTCTTCAAGTTCGGCCTCATCGAATACAACGCCGTTATTGCCGGCGATCTGTACCGCCGGCACGGTGCCATAGATATTTGGCAACGCCAGCAAACAGCCCGCGACCAGTACAGTGAGGACCAGGGTGTTTAGCCATGCAGGATACTTGTTCATTGCTGTCTATCTACGCTTCGTCAACCGTGCCCTTGGGCACGACCATCGAAATGCTGGATTTTTGAACCTTGATTTCAGTGTTGTCACTGATCTGAACAACGGCGTAGTGATCACTGACACCAGAGATCTTGCCGAGGATGCCACCCGCTGTCAGAACTTCATCGCCAACCTTGATACTGGATACAAGCTCGGTATGCGCCTTTTGCTTTTTTTGCTGTGGGCGGATCAGAAGAAAATAGAATGCGGCAAACATCAACACCATCATGATAATGAAACTGGTTGAATCGCCCTGGGCTGGAGCACCTTGTGCGTAGGCACTTTGAATGAAGAAATCCATAAGTATTCTGCTTCTTTATTGTGAGTGGTTTTCGGGGAGTACCCGGGAAAAACAGCGCGGTATTATGGCATAAGCGAACGAGTTGGGGGCGACTAAAGCGAACGCAAGTCTGCGAGTGGAAAATGCCGCTATTTGGCGTAGATATTACGCAGATGGCTGGCAAATTCATCGAGCGTACCGGCACGAATCGCCGATCGAATACTCGCCATAAGTTCCTGATAATAATGAATATTATGAATTGTCGCAAGACGTGGGCCTAAGATCTCACCACACTTTTCAAGGTGTCGAAGATAAGACAGCGAGTAGTTCTGGCAGGTGTAGCACTGGCAGTCTGGATCCGGTGCGGAGGTATCGTCCCGGTATCGGGCATGCCGGATTATCACCTTCCCCTTAGACGTATACAGCTGCCCGTTTCGAGCGTGGCGTGTCGGAATCACGCAATCAAACATATCGATACCACGCAGCACCGCTTCAACGATATCGACCGGCGTACCCACACCCATTAGGTAACGTGGTGCGTCCGACGGCATATTCGGCATTAGTCCGTCAAGCACTGCATGTCGTTCTTCCTCAGGCTCACCCACGGCCAGGCCACCCACTGCGTAGCCATCAAATCCGATATCAACAAGTCCCTTGCGAGACGCTTCGCGCAGCCCGTCAAACATGCCACCTTGCACAATTCCGAACAAAGCCTCACCTCTATCGGGCTCGGCAGCCTTGAGCTCGTCAAATCGTGTTCGGCTACGTGCAGCCCAGCGTAACGACAGCTGCATCGACTCACGCGCCTCCGTTTCGGTCGCGGGATACGGCGTGCACTCATCGAAGATCATTGTGATATCCGCGTTGAGGTCGTGCTGAACCTCCATCGACTTTTCCGGCGTCAGCATCACCGTGTCGCCGTTGACGGGTGACTGAAAACGCACGCCCTCCTCTGTGAGTTTTCTCATTGCTGCCAGCGAAAACACCTGGAAACCACCTGAGTCAGTGAGAATCGGCCGGCGCCAGTTCATGAATTCGTGCAAACCACCGTGCGCACGAATGATGTCCGGCCCGGGTCGCAACATGAGGTGAAACGTATTGCCAAGAATAATCTCCGCACCGTTTGCTTCGACCTCCTCCGGCGTTACGCTTTTGACCGTTCCATAGGTGCCGACGGGCATAAAAACCGGTGTCCGGATCTCACCACGACGAAATTTCAGCGTGCCACAGCGCGACGCTCCACATTCGTGGCCCAATTCGAAATTCACTGTTTAGCTTCCGGCGTCAGGAACATCGCATCACCGTAACTGAAGAATCGATACTTCTCACGTATCGCGTGCCGATAGGCATTCAGGAGACGCTCCTTTCCCGAGAATGCCGCGACCAGCATCAGAAGAGATGATTGCGGCAGATGGAAGTTAGTGATCATCGCATTCACCGTTTTGAACTCGTAGCCGGGCAGAATGAACATGTCTGTCTCGCCATCAAACGGTTCGATCGATCCGCTCGCAGACGCGCACTCAAGGGCACGTACTGACGTTGTTCCGACCGCGATGATGCGCCCGCCCGCGTGCCTGGCGCGTTCAATCGCGTCGCAACAATCATCGCCGACATGAACGAGCTCACTGTGCAACGTATTGTCCCGAATATTCTCTTCACGCAGAGATTGAAACGTCCCCGCCCCGACATGCAGGGTTACCCAGGCATGATTCACACCGAGCGCCAGGGTCTCATCAAGCATCTCATTATCGAAATGCAGTCCGGCGGTTGGCGCCGCGACGGCGCCCGGGTCCTTTGCGTAAACTGTTTGGTAGCGTTCAATGTCATCACTGTCAGCATCGCGGCCAAGATAGGGCGGCAGCGGTACTTCGCCATGCAAATCGAGAAATGGTAATACCGGAACAGAAAACCGCAGCCGAAAAAGGCCGCCATTGCGATCGATGACTTCGGCGACCGCCTTATCTGCGAGCAACAGGCGTCCTCCGGACTTGGGTGATTTGCTCGCCTTGATGTGGGCCAGCACCTCACACTCGCCCTGAACCCGCTCGATCAGAATTTCAGCGCGACCTCCACTTTCCTTCTGCGCCGCAAGGCGCGCCTTAATCACTCGCGTATCGTTAAACACGAGCAGGTCATTCGCCCGCAACAGACCCGGAAACTCACCGAATATACGGTCCGTGATTCCATCATCAAGCTCAAGCAAGCGGCTACCGCGACGATCGGCAGCAGGATACTGCGCAATCAATTCGCTCGGAAGGTCGTAGTCGAAGTCTGAAATAAACATGGGCGCGCATGGTACCAAAGCCATGCACGCCCTTCCTGGCTGATGTCGAAAATAGGACTTAGGTTGAGATTTCGTCCACTGGCGGTACGACGTGCGGTGGTGGTGCGGTGTGAACCGACGCTCTCGCAGGGACGACCGCCGGTGGCGCAAGTATCGAACTTCGCCGGTCCGCAGGCACTTCAATTTTCAGCTTGCGCCTCTTCTTGTCACGCATGATGCCGAGCTCGAGATTCTCACCCCATTTATAAGAATTAAGAATTCGCATTGCGTGACGAACATCCTCGGGCTCGCGCCCGTCGATGGACTGAATGACATCTCCGTCCTGCAGCTCAATTCCGTCCAACTTGGGTGCGCTCACTACCAGCAAACCAACATTTGTTCCGAAGTACTTGCCGAGCCCTTCATTCAACTCAATCAGTTCCATACTTCCCCAGGCACCGCCGCCAAATGGAAAGCCACCATCGAATCGGAACTCTCTGACGATATCCGGCATCCCGGTGAAGCGTTGGACATGAATGTCCTGATCGTCAGGCACCCAGGCGAAAGCACGTTTCTTGGAGATTCGCGGCGACACCTCGACGATTGCAACATTGCCATTACGCAAGTACTCGACCTGCAGTACGTCCCCTTCCTCGACGCCAGCCAAAAGCGTGAGCAGCGTCTTGTTAGCCTCCATGCTGCTCTCAGCGCTCAATGTCGTGCCTTCGACCGACGTAATGATGTCGCCCGCGTGCAGCCCGGCATCATCTGCCGCCGTGCCCGGCGTGACGCCTATGACCGCAACGCCTTCAACAGGGCCAGTGTCGTTATCACCATCAATTGTGATACCCATTCGCGGTTTGCCGGATACCATTATGCGGCGTTCGATCTCGGCCATTTGTGGCAATCGCTCGCGTGTAATTTCAGCAATTTCTCGTGCGGCTACTTCAAGTCGTTCTTCGGCTTCACGAAGTCGCTCGGCGTACTCGATCTTGTGTTTTTCTGCTGCGACCTTGTGTTTCTCTGCCGCGATCTGTCGTTCTTCATCAACAGACTGCGCATCAGCCGGACCGGCGAACAACAAAAGCGCTGTCACTGGCAATAATACTTTCCACATCTTCATTAGGGTTTACTCCTTAAACTAATACGCCGCCCGTTGTGCCTGCGCATAGCGCAACTGCAGCAGTAATTCCATCAATCTGACGCGTTCGCCCCAGAAAATTTCCTTGTCACCGTCTGCCCATTTAGCAGTCGGGTCATTCAACTGGTAGTCGATAGCCGCAATGCGATCTTCAATTTCCGAAATCGTCGCGACAGTGCCAGCACGAGCGACCTTTGGCTCTGCCGGCAAGGCGCGAAGATCGCTTTCCAGCTGTCGCGAATAAGCCTGCAATACACCAAGATTGGAAAGGCTGACCTGGTTCGAAGTATTTTCCTGAGGAACGACTTTCGTCGGATCCATAACATCAGGGGTCGATGTCATCATCAACGCAGCCGTCAGCGCTGCCGCAGCGAGCCCTACACCGGTATACCACTTGTTCTGCCGCCGGGCCTTAGGCTCAACCAACAGGCCTTCCGCAACCGCCTGTTCACGGATTCTGCGCCAAACGTCTCGTGGCGGCATGGTCTCGGGAAGGTCATTCAACCCGCTTAGCAATGCGGCCGATTCGTCGGCTGTCAGTGCACAAATCATCTCTTCACCTTTCTTGTCATTGCTCATTTCAGCAACTCCATCAATAACCGCCGACGGTTGCGCCGTCGGATTGGGACACTTCATTAGCGCCCAGCATAGGTCGCAGTCGCTGGTATGCCCGCGACAACTGCGACTTGGAAAAACTTTCGCTCTTACCCATCAATCCGGCGATCTCTTTGTGGGTAAACCCTTCGACATCGTGTAACCACACTACGGCTCGACTTACATCCGGCAGGTTGGCCATAGCGGCGTCAAGATCCATCGCATCGTCGGGATGGCTGGAAATTCCGTGGCTAACCGGCTCACCCGCGACGCTATCATCCCAGTCCTCAGCCAGCGACTGGCTACGCTTGGTCCAGGCCGAGCGCAGGAACATGAGCGATTTCGTAACAGCAATTCTGCGTATCCAGCTACCCAGGGCCGCCTCGCCGCGAAAACCCGCGATCGAGCGCATGATCTCGATGAAGGTTTCCTGCGTCAGGTCCTCAGCGTGCGCCGGCGTTTTCGTGAAACGCAGGCAAATCGAGTAAACGGGCGCCGAAAACGCGCGATATATGATCTCGTGCGCCCGCGCGTCGCCGGCCGCGGCTCGCTTGATGATCCTTGCGTCGATCTGAATGTCGGCAAACTTGCTCATATCTGGAATGTTAGATGCTTACGCACCTGAAAGGGTCGCATTTATAGGCGTAGCTCGGATTATTTATTTTGCGGTAAAGGAGATCGATGAATATACTGTGCGCCGTTCTGGTCGGGCACTCCGCTCGACCTTGACCATCACCAACGGCCGGGGTGGCGGAACTGGTAGACGCGCCGGATTCAAAATCCGGTTTCTTCGGAAGTGGGGGTTCGATTCCCCCCCTCGGCACCAACTAAATTGGCGGACAGATGAACTACTGCCCAAGCTGCGGTGGCAAAGTTAGCCACCGGGTTCCCAAAGGCGACAACCGTGAACGCGCCATTTGTGACGTATGCGGAACAATCCACTACAAAAACCCTTTGCTCGTCGTGGGCTGTGTCGTTGAAAGTGAAGGCAAGGTCCTGCTCTGCAAACGGTCGATTGAGCCGCGCTATGGCTATTGGACAATACCCGCCGGTTTTATGGAGCTAGGCGAAACATTAGCCGGCGGCGCTGCCCGGGAGACGCTTGAAGAAGCCTGCGCAACGGTTGAGTTAGGCCACCTGTTTGCCTCTGTTGACGTCATCGATGCAGGACAGGTTCACGTGTTCTTTACCGGCAAGCTGGTCGGCGGCTATGGTGTTGGCGAGGAGAGTCTGGACACAGCCTTATTCAGCAAGGACGAAGTCCCTTGGGATGAGCTTGCGTTTCACAGTGGACGATTTGCACTGCAGAAATACTTCGAAGACCAGGGACAAGACAACGGCGTTCATTTTCACGAACTCAGACGATCAAAATCCTGAGCGGGGAAATTAGAAGATCAGTGGTTCGCCGCAGCTTCCTGTATCGATTGTAAACGACTTGCAAGGACCGCCGGAGGCAAGTAGCCGCTAACCAGCGTACCGTCATCGAATACAATTGCCGGTGTTCCTGTTAGCCCGACACTCTGGCCTAACATGTAATGTTCGGTAATCGCTGATGCGTCGCATTTGTTCGAATCAAAATCACGATCCAGCTTGGCCGATGTCAATGCGCTATTGCGATCTCTTGCACACCAGACGTCTTCCGAAGTGCTCCATGAGCGTGAAGCCGGTCCGTTACGCGGATACAGCAAATAGCGGATCTGAATGCCCTGCGCGAGATAGCCATCCATCTCGCTGTGCAGTTTCCGGCAGTAAGTACAATCAACATCAGTGAATACTGTAACGGTGTACTTAATTTCTTCCGGCGAAAACAGAATGACCTGATCGTTTTTGACCGAAGCCAATAGTTCACGGCGTGAGTTTGTCCGTACCTGCTCGCTGAGATTCAGGGACCGGTCCAGATCGACCAGATCGCCCTGCAGAAGATAACGACCGTCTTCCGATACGTAGGCGACAATCGCCCCTTTATGTACCGTGTACCAGCCTTCGATCGGACTGCGCGTCACGTTTTCAGGGCTGATTTCCTCAAACATCGTGTCAATTTTGGCACGAACCTTTTCAAGGGCTGCATCCTCTGCCGCCGATACCGTGGCACTACCCATCAGACAGATGGCTAGAAGCGAGTATATAGATAGAGTGATGCGACGCATGTGCTGTTTCCTGAAAAGCGAATGGCTAGTGTATGGACCTATTTATCCGATACCGGTTCCTTGCGGCAGCGCGAAGTCTAACAGACACAACGACGGCATCGACGGAAATCACACCAGGTGATTAGCCGCGCGGATGGTGTTCGCCGTGCAAGTCCTTCAGCCGTTCGCGGGCAACGTGGGTATAGATCTGGGTCGTCGACAGGTCACTGTGTCCGAGCAACATCTGCACAACCCGCAAATCAGCGCCCCGGTTCAGGAGGTGCGTTGCGAAAGCATGTCGCAAACTGTGCGGTGACATTTTCTGCCGCACACCCGCCTTTTCGGCATAACGCTTGATGATGTGCCAAAAAGCCTGACGGGTCATGCGGTCGCCGCGGCGTGTCGGAAATAGATAATCCGTCTGCCGTTCGAGGAGAATTTCCATGCGGGGACCGTTGATGAATTCTTTTAACCAGCGTTGCGATTCCTCGCCGAGTGGGATCAAGCGTTCACGATCGCCCTTTCCAACAATACGCAGAACGCCCTGGTTAAAGTTAATTTGCGATTGTTTGAGATTGATCAGTTCGGACACCCGGAGCCCGGTTGCGTACAGCAGCTCGAGCATAGCGCGGTCGCGATGGCCCAAGGGCTCATCGGTATTGGGTGCGTTCAGCAGCGAGTCAACCTCGTCCTCTGACAAGGACTTTGGCAAAGAGCGTCCGATTCGGGGCATTTCAATATCTGCCGTCGGGTCGCTGCTGCGTAGTCCTTCCCGCATGATGTAGCGGAAGAATCGTCGAAAGCTGGATAGTTGTCGTGCCGTTGAACGGGGCTTGGCGCCACTTTCAACTCGTTTGGCGATGAAATCCAATAAATCAGACTTCTCTGCGCTGGCGATGGAGGTACTGTTTTCGGCCAACGAACGGCCCAGAGTCATCAGGTCAGCCCGATAGGCACCCAAAGTATTCTTGGACAATCCTCGCTCCATCCAGATGGCATCAAGGAATTGATCCACCAGCTCTTCCGAACGAGCGACGGTCAATGTCTCTGGCGTACTCTGTTTGTTACTACTACCCATAACGTCCATCTTCTCTAGTCGCTGCAATCCTTTGCCGCGATACACGTGCCAACTGGGGTGTCAGACTGTTAGCATACGCCGTTCCGAAACCTGGATCGTTGTATCAGTCCACCCCAGCAATAATGCCAATGCACCGCCAAGCGACGGATTTATCAAGGTTTATGAGTATGAGGACGATGCACAGGGCGGTGCGTGACCGCTGTCACAGAATCCATAAGGCGTTAACATAAAGTGAACTGGGTCACATCCGTCGCGAGCTTCCTCTGGGGCATCTGGGCCTGGGTGTGCTTTTTTCTCGCCAGCCTGGTTTCGCTGGTGATCGCCATCATCGTGCCGGGCGCCCACCGTCGCCAAAAATTGGTCACTTTCGTAACCAGGATGATCTTCGTTTTGGCTGGCGTCAATGTCACGATTCGCGGATTCGACAATCTGCCGACGGACAGCAGCGTCGTCGTTGCGAATCACGCCAGTTTCGTCGACGGTGTACTTCTAAACAGCTACTTGCCTTCGAGATTTGGCTTTGTCATCAAAGGAGAGATGCGCGACATACCGGTGGTGCACTTTCTACTGCGGCGCTCTGGCTCAAAATTTGTCGAGCGTAAGGAAGCCCCGGGCAGCTCAAGAGATGCCAGACAGTTGGTGAAAGCCGCGCAGGAAGGCGAATCGCTGGGATTTTTTCCGGAAGGTACTTTTGTTCTTGAACCCGGAGTGGGGCGATTTCGCCCCGGTGCATTTGTCGCCGCTATCAAGGGTGATTTGCCGGTGGTACCGATCGCCATCTCGGGCACCCGCAAAATGCTGCCGTCGCGTCAGATCCTGCCGATAAAATCCGCCTTACGAATCGATATTCTCCCAGCTATAGCACCAGGCGACGAAGGCTACGCCTCATCCAGAGCGCTGGCAGAAACCGCGCGACAACGTGTTTTGGCTGCGCTCGACGAACCCGACTTGCTCGACAACGAAGACTAGAGCTTCTCTGGGCGCGTCTACCAGATTCCCTATATTGCGCTTGCCCGCAAATTCCCTGAAAGTAGCGCTCGCGTATTCTGAATTGCCCGTTGGAGGCCTCCCACATGAGTATTGATTCTGTAGTGATTGTCGCTGCAAAGCGCACACCACTTGGCGCTTTTCAAGGCGCGCTTTCAGGTGCTTCAAGCCCTGATCTGGCGGCTGCGGCTATCCGCGCCTGCTTGCAGGAGACCGATATCGACACGGCTGGCATTAGCGAGGTACTGATGGGTTGCGTCCTGCCCGCCGGTGTCGGTCAGGCGCCAGCACGCCAGGCGGCCATAAATGCGGGCATTCCGCTGCAAGCCGGGTGCACGACACTCAATAAGGTATGCGGCTCTGGCATGAAAACGACCATGCTCGCAAACGATCTCATCCGGGCTGGCAGCGCCGGTATTGTTGTTGCCGGTGGCATGGAGTCAATGAGCAACGCACCGTATTTGCTGCCCAAGGCCCGCAGCGGCTATCGTTTGGGCCACCAGGAGGTATTGGATCACATGTTCTTCGACGGTCTGCAGAACCCGGCGGATGGCAATATGATGGGGCACTTCGCCGAGATAACATCGAAAAAATACGGCTTCAGTCGCGAAGACCAGGACGCGTTTGCGATTGAATCGGTCAATCGGGCTCGCGCGGCCGTGGCTAACGGCTCCTTCGATGCGGAGATTGCACCAGTCACCATTAGCAATCGCAAAGGTGACGTAACAATCACCGAAGACGAAGGACCCGGAGCCGCCAATCCCGAAAAAATTCCTAACCTGAGGCCAGCTTTCGCAAAAGACGGCACTGTTACGGCCGCCAGTTCCTCATCTATCTCGGACGGCGCTGCGGCCTTGCTTCTGATGAGCGCCGACGAAGCTGAAAAACAGGGGCTTAAACCACTGGCGACAATAGTGGGGCATTCCGGGTTTGCCCATGAGCCTGAATGGTTCACCACTGCGCCGGTGTTTGCGATCAAAGCGTTGCATGAAAAGCTCGGCTGGAATCCCGATAACGTCGACTTGTATGAAATCAACGAGGCATTCGCTTGCGTCACCATGGCTGCAATGACCGATGTCGGCCTGGACCACGCGAAGGTCAACGTGAACGGCGGCGCGTGTGCGCTTGGCCATCCCATCGGCGCAACGGGCGCACGAATTATCGTAACGCTATTGCATGCGTTGAGAAATCGAAACCTGACGCGCGGCGTTGCATCACTTTGTATCGGCGGCGGTGAAGCTGTTGCCATTGGAATAGAGGTTAATTAGGAATACTCATGGATCTATCAATTGCAAAGGCAGTCATTACAGGCGGTGCATCAGGCCTCGGTTTCGCAACAGCAGAGCGAGTCGTTACCGCTGGTGGAAAGGTTGTCCTACTGGACGTCAACAAAGAGCAAGGTGCGGCCAGCGTCGAAAAACTCGGTGAGCAAGCGCTTTTCGTAAATACTGATGTTTCGAACGAGGACGCTGTCAAGGCTGCTATTCAGACCGCCGAGGAATTCATGGGTGGGATTACGATGGCCGTCAACTGCGCAGGTGTCGCCACCGCAGGTCGTACACTCGGTCGAGACGGACCATGGCCGGCAGAGAATTTCAGTCGCGTCGTCGCGATCAATTTGATCGGCAGCTACATCGTTACGAAAGAAGCCGCTGCCGTTATGCAACTGAACGAACCCAACGCAGAAGGCGAACGTGGCGTTGTGATTAGCACCGCATCAGTCGCGGCTTTTGAAGGTCAAATCGGCCAGGCAGCCTACTCGGCGTCAAAGGGTGGCGTCGTCGGAATGATGCTTCCACTGGCTAGAGAATTCGCCCAGTTCGGCATTCGAGTGAACACAATCGCTCCGGGTATTTTCATGACACCGATGATGGCGGGTATGCCCGAAGACGTTCAGGCGTCACTGGGGCGGCAAATTCCGTTTCCACCCCGACTGGGACGACCGGAAGAATACGCGGACACGGCGGCGTTCATATACGGCAATCCCGTTGTGAATGGCGAGACTATTCGAATTGACGGCGCTATTCGGATGCAACCCAAATAATCTCTAGAAAACAGCATCGACCTACATGTTTGAGTAATTTGGGCCGCCGCCACCTTCAGGAACCGCCCAGACAATATTCTGCGCCGGATCTTTGATGTCGCAGGTCTTGCAGTGCACGCAGTTCTGGGCATTTATCTGGAATTCTTTCTCGCCACCCTTTTCCACAATTTCGTAGACACCGGCCGGGCAATAACGTTGTGCGGGTTCATCAAATTCAGGAAGATTACGTGCCAGGGGTATCGAGGAGTCCTTTAGCTGCAAGTGCGAAGGCTGGTCCTCTTCGTGATTCGTGCTCGAAAGGAAGACCGAAGACAATCGGTCGAAGGTCAGCTTGCCGTCCGGTTTTGGATACTCGATGACCTTTGCCTCGGAAGCCTTGGTCAGAGACTCATGATCCGCATTGGTATTGCGCCACGTAAATGGTAATTTTCCGAAGAAAATATTCTGATCAATAAACGCGAATGCGGCACCCCAGAAGCTGCCGAATTTGTGCAGGCCCGGTCCGAAATTTCGACCTTTGTGTAATTCCTTGTATGCCCATGAAGCTTTAACGTTGACTTCGAAATCCGTGAGTTCGGCCGCCGCATCGTCTCCCTGAGACAGCGCGTTTTGCACGCTTTCGGCCGCCAACATGCCCGTCTTGATCGCTGTATGCGCGCCCTTGATCTTGACGCCATTTAGAAACCCGGCTGCGCAGCCTGTCAGCATGCCGCCCGGGAATGTCAGCTTCGGAAGTGACTGCATACCACCTTTGTTAACGGCGCGCGCGCCATAGGAAACGCGTTTACCACCTTCAAGATAGCGCCGGACTTTGGGATGCAATTTCCAGCGCTGGAACTCATCAAACGGCGAGAGATGCGGGTTTTTGTAGCTAAGCGCAATGATGAAGCCGGCGAATACCCGATTATTCGCGGCGTGATACAGAAATCCGCCGCCTTCCGTGTGCGAATCCAGTGGCCAGCCAGCGGTGTGAACGACCAGCCCTTCTTCATGCAAAGCCGGATCGATTTCCCACACTTCCTTAATGCCAATTCCGTAATGCTGCGGATCCGCACCGGCGCGCAGATCAAACTTGTCCATTACCTGTTCGCTGAGATTGCCGCGCACACCCTCAGCCAGAATCGTGTACTTGCCAAGCAATTCATAGCCCGCCTGATAGGACGGCTTGCGCTGGCCGTCTTTGCCGACGCCCATGTCACTTGTCGCGACCCCCGTTACCCGGCCGTCATCGTCATAGAGAACCTCGGCTGCCGCAAATCCGGGGAATACATTCACGCCCATTGCCTCAGCTTGTTCGCCCATCCACTGACACAATTGGCCGAGACTAATAATATAGTTGCCATGGTTATGCATCGGTCTGGGCAGGAAAATTCCCGGTACGGGCATTGCCCCTGTATCGCTGGTCAGATAATGCACCCGGTCGCCGCTCACAGCGGTCTTTACAGGAGCCCCCATCCCCTTCCAGTCGGGAAATAGCTCGTTCAACCCCGTCGGTTCAAACACGTTTCCGGACAGGATATGTGCGCCAATTTCAGATCCTTTCTCAACAACAACGACTGACAGACTCTCGTCAAGCTGCATTAGTCGGCAAGCTGCCGCCAGACCCGCAGGTCCGCCACCAACGATAACGACGTCAAATTCCATGGATTCACGTTCTGTTGCTTCCGACATCGGATAAATTCCCTAATTAATTCAAGCCAATATTAATAGCAGGTGTGGCGGCATCATTTTCTGCAATGTAATCTTGCCGGGCTGCAGCAATGCCGAAAATACAGGTTAAAGGGTAGATTGGAAATTCGCCAAGCATACGAGGACAACCTCACCCGAGAGGGCCATATCCGCGATCCAGGGCAGCTGGACGTCATTCAAGCGCTTGAAGACCTGCAGCAACGTATTGCGGCACGAAAGCCCGCGAAGCACGGCTTACTCGGTCTGCTATTCGGCGCTAGCAACGCGAACCCGGCCAATATTAAAGGCCTTTATATTTGGGGTGGTGTCGGACGCGGCAAAACATTCCTGATGGACCTCTTCTTCGATAGCCTGCAGATCAAGGCAAAGAAGCGCATTCATTTTCACCGCATGATGCACGACGTACATGAACGCCTGGGTCAGTTGGGCGAGATAGAAGATCCTTTGGATTCAGTTGCGGCGAGTATTGCCACCGAGACTCGGGTGCTTTGTTTTGACGAATTCTTCGTCAGCGATATTGCCGATGCGATGATCTTAAGCCGACTCCTTGATGGCTTGTTTCGCCGCGGTGTCATATTGGTCACAACATCCAACTCAAGACCCGATGACTTGTACAAAGAAGGTCTGCAACGGCAGCGCTTCCTGCCGGCGATAGACCTCCTGAACAGCCAGACTGACGTGATTCATATGGATAGCGGTACCGATTACCGCCTGCGTTTATTGCAAAAAGCCGGAACTTACATGACGCCCGACGATGATCAGGCGACGAACAAGCTGAACTTCTTTTTCGATGAGTCTGCCACCAGCCAGGTTCGCGAGAATCATGATCTCGAGATCAACGGCCGGCCAATCACGGCCCGTAGGTGCGCCAAGGGCATAGCATGGTTTGAATTTACCGCCTTGTGCGACGGCCCCCGTAGCCAGTCTGATTACATCGAACTCGCCCGTTGGTATCCGAGCGTCATCCTGTCTGGCGTGCCGCTGCTCGACGCACAGCGCGAGGACCAAACGCGTCGCTTCATTGCACTGGTCGATGAGTTCTATGATCGACGGGTTAAGCTGATTATTTCTGCAGTGACGACAGCCGAATCCCTGTATACGGGCAAACGACTGAGCTTTGAATTCGACCGTACAATCAGCCGGCTGGTTGAGATGCAGTCATCAGAGTATCTCGCCCTCGCCCATCTCGCATGATAGATTCTATCTATGGAAGACGAACTCAGATTAGAGGACTTTCTGCCGTATCGACTGGCAGTCCTGTCCAATACGGTCAGCACGACCGTTGCGCGAGCCTACGACAAACGATTTAGCGTTTCGATACCGGAATGGCGGGTCATCGCTGTACTTGGCCGGTTTCCCGGCTTGTCGGCCGTTGAAGTCGCCGAACGGACCTTGATGGACAAGGTCGCCGTTAGTCGAGCGGTGACAAAGCTCATCAAGAATGGCCGCATCGACCGCGAATTTGCAGACGCCGATAAGCGCCGTTCGATTTTGAATCTGTCCGAAGACGGAAAGAAACTCCACGACGAAATTGCCACGCTCGCACTCGATTTCGAAAAAGATTTGCTGCAAGGTTTTACTGACGAAGAAATAGCCAGCCTGGACAGCATCATGGAACGGTTGTTTGCCCGCGCCAATCTAATCGGTTCGCCGTAAGAGCCTGCTCTCCAGCAATTACTGTATACTGCGACGCGCCATTTCAGGTCCTTAATTTTCTTGGTCGGGATGACCGGCCGGAGTGCAATTACGTGGCATCAAAAGAGCACCGCAGGGTCGGCGACATGAAGCAAAAGATCGTCGACAAAATCACGTCTGCGAAAGTCAAGTCTGCCTCTCTGCGTAAACCCGCGCAAACCAAACTATTTCTCGAACAGTACGTCCGGAATGTGCCTGTGGAGGACCTGCAAGGGCGCTCCGAAGAGATCATGGCGCGCGCGGCGATTGACCATCTGGAGTTCGGCTCGCGACGCCGCAAAGGCCAGGCTCTATTGCGCATATTCAACCCGACTGTACGTGAGCACGGTTATTCATCGCATTACACGTTCGTCGAAATGGTCAATGACGATATGCCGTTTTTGGTTGACTCGGTCGCAGCGGCTATCAACCACCACAAATTAGCAGTGCATATCACCGTGCATCCGATCATTTCCGTGCGACGCGACGGCAAGGGCAAGCTGACAGCGATCGTCAAACCCGGCGCCAAGGGAGCACAGTCTGAATCCCTGATTCGGTTTGCGATTGAGCGCGAAACAGACCCGGGCGAACTGAAGGTCCTGGGCCAGGAAATCAAGAAAGTTCTGCGGGACGTTCGGTTTGCTGTACGCGACTGGTTGAAAATGCGCGAGCGCATGCGCGAGACGGCCGGACTCCTCGAAAATGGACCAAAAGGCGTGGACTCGCTACTTAGAACGGAGAGTCAGGATCTTCTAAATTGGATGGCTGACGAGAACTTCACATTCCTGGGTTATCGTGAATACAAGCTATCGAAAAAGGGCAAGCGCTTTTTTCTGAGCTCGGTCGATGGCAGTGGGCTGGGCGTGTTGAGCCGCGATGATCGAGGCTCAACCACCGTTGAATTAACGGCTGAAATGCGGCGGCTAACGCGATCACGTGACTGGCTTATCCTGACCAAAGCCAACTCCCGTTCAACAGTGCACCGTTCGGCGTTTCTGGACTATGTCGGCGTAAAAATCTACGACAAAAAAGGCAATGCAGTTGGTGAGCGCCGGTTTATCGGATTATTGACGTCGGTCGCCTATAGTGAGAGTCCCAAGAACATTCCGCTAATTCGGCACAAGATAAACAAAGTTTTCGAACGAGTGCATGTCGAACAGCTTGGCCATCGCGGTAAGGCGCTGTCACATATCATCGAAAACTATCCGCGCGAAGAACTATTCCAGAGTACGGTTCAGGACCTCGCCCGCACTACATCCGGCATCCTAAACCTCCAGGATCGTCAACGCGTCAAATTCTTCTTGCGACGGGACACATTTCGACGATTTTTCTCCTGCCTCGTGTTCGTACCCAGGGAAAAATACACGACCGCAATTCGTCGTCAAATAGAAGAATTGCTCAAAGAGACCTTTGAAGGTCAGTCTGTCGATTCTGCAGTGCAGATTTCCGAATCCGCTCTCGCGCGCGTTCATATCATCGTGCGAACGTCCGAAGGTACGCGGCCGCGAATCAGTATCCATGAAATCGAGGAGCGCATAGCAGACCTAGTTGTTACGTGGGAAGACCGGCTTCGTGAACAGTTATTGGGCGAATTCGATCAGGACGAAGGTCGGCGGCTCTTCAAGGCTTATGGCGGGATTTTTCCGCCAGGATTTCAGGCCAACACTTTGCCATTGGAGGCCTGCTCCGACATTCGGCACATCGACGCCATGCTAAGGGACGAAGTCGCGCGAACGGTCGACTTGTATGTACCCGCCAACGCTGGACCTGGACACGTGAATTTCGTTGTCTACAGCCTTGATGAACCGATTCCGCTCTCTAACGCGCTGCCGATTCTCGAAAATATGGGAGTGCGTGTTTATTCAGAACATCCCTACGAAGCGATTCTTACAAACGGTCGATCATTCTGGATTCAGGACTTCGATCTGGTCAACGAAAGCGAAGGCAATGTCGATTTTGCCGCTATTGAAACGCGCTTCGAAGAGTGCTTCCTCGCGGTATTGCAAGGTGACGCCGAGAACGATGGCCTGAACCGACTCGTCTATTTTGGTGGCCTCGATTGGCGCCAAACGACTCTGTTACGTTGTTACACGAAGCACATCTTGCAACTGGGCATGCCCTTTAGTCAGGCGTATATGGGAGATGTACTCGTCCGACATTCCAATCTCGTACCGCTGCTTTTCAAACAGTTTGAAATGCAATTCGATCCAGGCATTGCAAAGAGTCGCCGCGGTCGTGAATTGAAAAGCATACGTGCATCCGTCGCACGGGGCGTTTCCAAAGCGAAGAACGTTGATGAAGACAGGATTCTTAGCGCATTTTCGGGTGGCATAAGTGCCTCACTGCGAACCAACTACTACCTGACCGAGAACGGCAAGCCCAAGTCGTACATATCGATCAAATTCGACCCTGCCAAGCTGCCGGAAATTCCGCTGCCGAGACCGAAATTCGAGGTGTTCGTATACTCGCCTGAAGTTGAAGGCGTGCATTTGCGCGGCGGCGATATTGCCCGCGGCGGTTTGCGCTGGTCTGACAGGCGTGAAGATTTTCGCACCGAAGTTCTCGGCTTGATGAAAGCTCAGGTTGTCAAGAACACGGTCATTGTTCCAACTGGCGCTAAGGGTGGTTTTTACCCGAAACGAGCCCCAAGCGGCGATCGCGACGCAATCATGCAGAACGGCATACACTGCTACAAGACGTTTATTCGAGCGTTGCTGGATATCACCGATAACGTCATTGACGGTGAAGTGATTACTCCGGACGGAATTATTTGCCGGGATGGCGACGATCCGTACCTGGTCGTCGCTGCGGACAAAGGCACTGCGACGTTCTCGGATATTGCGAACGGAATTTCGGCGGACTATGATTTTTGGCTCGACGATGCGTTCGCATCCGGCGGATCAGCCGGCTACGACCACAAGAAAATGGGCATTACCGCTCGTGGTGCGTGGGAGGCTGTAAAACGCCACTTTCGTGAACTCGGACTCAACACTCAAAAAGACGCCTTTACCGTTGCTGGTATAGGCGACATGGGAGGTGACGTATTCGGCAATGGCATGTTGCTTTCGCGCAAGGTCAAACTGGTCGCCGCATTTAATCACCGCAATATTTTCCTCGATCCGGAGCCGGACATGGCTGCGAGTTATCGGGAACGTCAGCGCTTGTTCAAAACGCCGCGCATGGGATGGGAAGACTATGACGGTTCTTTGCTGTCAAAAGGTGGTGGAGTTTATTCTCGTCAGGCTAAAACGATTCGCCTGAGTAATGAAGCACGGAAAATGCTGGGTATCGAGGCAAGCTCGGTAAAACCGGATGAGTTGATAAATGCGATCTTAAGAATGGAAGTCGATCTACTTTGGAATGGCGGCATCGGCACGTATATCAAGGCCAGCCACGAGGGCCACGCGGATGCTGGCGACCGCAGCAACGATTCGGTACGGGTCGATGCGAACAAACTGCGTTGTCGGGTTATTGGCGAAGGCGGTAACCTTGGATTGACGCAACTCGCTCGAGTCGAATACAGCCTGTGCGGTGGTCGAATCAATACTGACTTCATCGACAATTCCGCCGGCGTGGACTGTTCGGATCGTGAGGTCAACATCAAAATACTGCTCAGCGATGTTGCTAAGAAGAAAGGCATGACTCGCGCCAAGCGAAACGTGTTACTCGAATCGATGACCGATGATGTTGCGAATCTGGTGCTGCGAAATAATTATTTGCAAACCCAGTCAATCAGCATGACCGAAACCTTGTCGGCTAGTCGTATTGACGAGACCGCACGGTTGATAAGCGACCTGGAACGCACCGGCCTGCTCAACCGAAGCATAGAGTTCCTGCCGGATGAGTCGCAGATTGATGATCGACGCAGCCGCAAGATTGGATTTACACGACCGGAACTTGCCGTCGTTCTGAGCTACGCGAAAATCGATCTTTATAACGGCTTGATTGTGTCGGAGGAAACGCTTGAAGATTTCCTGGCCGTTGATCCACAACGTTACTTCCCGTCCATTCTCAGACGTCGCTACTTAGATTTGCTACCCGGCCATCGTCTAAGCCGGCAAATTCTGGCAACCCTGATCGCAAATGATCTCGTCAATCGCATGGGCCCGGCGTTCGTAAAGCGCATGCAAGCTGACACAGGCGCAAACATGATCACAGTAGCCCGTGCCTACGCAGTCGCTCGAATAATTTGCCGTGCGGGCCCACTGTTGCGCAAGATCGAGTCGCTCGACTACGAAATTCCGGCTGGCGCACAGGTCTCAATGATGTTCGAAGTTAGTCGAACATTGCGGCACGCTTGTTACTGGTTAATCGAGCAATTTGGAGACGAGCTCGACATCGTCAAAACCGTGGATCGCCTGAAAGACAACATGGCGCGCATCTACTCCAGAACCGGTACTTATATTTCAAAGGCCAGTCGAGTTCGCCATGAAAACGCCGAACGTGGCTACATCGCGATGGGTGTGCCCGAGGGTCTTGCGAGCAAGATGTCTATCTTGCTGGTAACCAGACCGGCGCTCGATATGGCCGACCTCGCGGCTGAGCGAAAACGAGACGTTACCGATGCTGCTCGCTTGTACTCAACTTTCAACGACGAACTGAGCTTGTACTGGTTGCACAATCAGGCAGAAGACCTTGAAGTCAAAGGCCGCTGGCAAGCCATGGCTCGCAGCAATTTGCGCGATGAGTTCTACCGACTCCGGCGCAGGCTCGCATTTCAGTTATTGTCGAAACGCAGCAAGAAGGATCCGGCCGAAATTGCCGCAAACTGGCTGAGCAAAAATGCTGCCGAGGTCGAACACTTCAAACAAATAATTGACGAAATGAAACTACGCGACACGGTCGATTTTGCTACGCTCACCGTCGCTGCGCAGGAATTACGAGACCTGATTTCAATCAAAACCTGACCGCTCACGCGGATCGATAATCTGGAGCGAACATGGCTGGCAAGCTTGTATTGTGCCGTCACGGGCAAAGTGACTGGAACCTGAAGAACCTGTTTACGGGCTGGACGGACGTCGACCTGACTGAGAAAGGCAATCAGGAAGCTATCGCCGCAGGCCGCTTGCTCGCGGAGCTAGGCTACGATTTCGACATCGCTTATACGTCGGTTCTCAAGCGTGCGATTCGCACGCTGTGGCACATTCAGGATCAGATGGAGCTCATGTGGATTCCGGTCATTCGCGACTGGCGTCTGAATGAGCGCCACTACGGCAGCCTGCAAGGCCTCAACAAGGCCGAGACTGCCGCGAAATATGGCGATGACCAGGTGCATATTTGGCGACGTAGCTATGACATTCCGCCACCTGAACTCGATGCTGACGATGAACGTCATCCAGCGCACGATCCACGCTACGCCGGCATCGATTCACTTCCAGCGACCGAGTCGCTTGCCACAACGCTGGACAGAGTCTTGCCCTGTTGGAATGAGGTCATAGCGCCTGAACTCCGCGCGGGCAAAAACGTCCTGATCGCAGCGCACGGCAATAGTTTGCGAGCATTGGTTAAAATGCTGGACAAGATATCGGATGAAGAAATCACCGGATTCAACATTCCGACCGGTATACCTCTGGCTTACGAACTCGACGATGATCTGGCAGCGGTTTCCCGCGAGTTCCTCGGCGATGCTGACGCAATTGCAAAGGCGGCTGCAGCAGTAGCTGCACAAGGGAAAGCTGGCTAAACGCGTCTCAGGTTTGCGATCCCGGTTTCGATCGCGGTTTCCATTCGTCGGGGTCAATGACTCGCATTAGCCCTTCCTGCGTGGTCGAGGCGACCAGCTGTCCATCTTGTGTAAAGAACTGGCCGCGCGCTAATCCTCGCGCACCCGATGAACTCGGACTATCCATTGCATACAACAGCCAGTCGTCGATTTTGACCTCACGGTGAAACCACAAAGCGTGATCGAGACTGGCCATGATCACGCTGCCACGAGTGAATGACAGTCCATGAGGCGAAGTCGCCACACCCAACA
This sequence comes from Woeseiaceae bacterium, assembly GCA_021773075.1. Classification (GTDB taxonomy): domain Bacteria; phylum Pseudomonadota; class Gammaproteobacteria; order Steroidobacterales; family Woeseiaceae; genus UBA1847. Next base: position 531,655 of record JAJFKT010000026.1, on the reverse strand, counting down.
ACTCATAATCCGAAACATAGGTCAGCAGATTTTGATGCAGGACGGGATTATTCGGCAATGCATCGACTGCCCGAATCCACATGTGTTTGCGCGGTGGAAGCTTCTTCGGATGCTCAAAATCGACCGGCTCGACGTGTCGAAATTCGAAAGGACGCTTTTCGGTCAGAAAACGGCGCATCTTGGACGGAATATGCTCCAGCATATCCTTTGCAACGTCAGTGAGGTCCATCAAGCCATCAGGACCAGGAACATCAGGCATTTCCGTTTGGTGATCCAGTCCTTGCTCGGGAACCTGAAACGAAGCGGCAAGATTCAGGATCGGCCGACCGTGCTGAATAGCAACAACGCGGCGGTTCGAAAAGCTGCCGCCATCTCGTGAGCGATCAACCTCATAAATGATGGGTGAATTGACATCACCACGACGAAGAAAATAGCCGTGCAACGAATGTGCAACGCGACCATCCACAGTATTTTGCGCGGCAGAAAGTGCTTGACCAAGCACCTGGCCGCCGAATACCTGCGGACTGCCGATATCCCGGCTATCGCCACGAAATATGTTGTCTTCAATCTTCTCAAGACGAAGCAGACCAATAAGATCTTCGAGGACAGGATGCATCAGATCTAGCCGCCGGTCCGGCCGCCGTCAACCGCGATGCCGGTTCCGCTGACGAAGACGGCATCGTCGCTCGCGAGAAACAGCACGACCTTGGCAATATCGACGGGCTCACCGAGGCGTCGCGCAGCCGATTTCTTTATGCAATGGTCGCGCAAGGTTTTGTCCTTTCGAAAAATGTCACGGCTATCGGGTGTCATTACTCCGCCGGGTTGCACATAGTTGGCCGTAATTCCGAACTCGCCTATCTCCACTGCCAGAGCCCGTGTCAGATTCGCGAGATCCTTCTCTGACTTGGAACATGCGTCATTCGCATCCGCAGCAAAACTACTGCGTAGAAAACCCATGTTAATAATACGACCGGCCGGGCTTTTCTTTAAGTGCGGCAAAGCTGCACGGCAGATTGATAGTGTTAAGGCAGCACGCGACTGGAGTAAGCGTTCGAGTTTCTCGGCGGATGCTGGCATCGGCTCGTCGAACGCAAGTGGAAATTCATTGATGAGAATGTCGATTCCACCTAACTGATCAACCGCTTCTTGTACCAGCGTCGGCATCTGATCCGCGTCCACAAGATTTGCCGCCAATCCTGTGATGCCTTTGACGGACGTGAAGTATCGTTCGACTCCGCTGTTGCGTGTATCAACCGCAAGCACAGTTGCACCATGCTTGACGAGCGTGCGTGCGCTTGCTTCGCCAACGCCACTACCCGCATTCAAGACCAGTGCGTTCAGTCCATAAAGTCGCAGGGGGTCACCCATCCAAAATCCTCAGTAAGAGATACTAAATCGTCTATTTTCATAAACTTGGCTGCTAATTCTAACGCGGATTTTCATGATATGCTCGCCAAAATTCAGGCGCTCGCCTATTTTAAATCTGCTGTTTGGAGAACTCGGTGACTAACACTCGAATTTCCGTTGGGCTGGCCCAGATTGCCCCGGTTTGGCTCAACCGCGATGCCAGCATTGAAAAAGTGGTCAGCTGGATCGAGAAAGCGGCGGCTGAAGGCTGCAAGCTGGTCGTATTCGGTGAGGCGTTGCTACCAGGCTACCCATTCTGGGTTGAGCGAACCGATGGCGCGCGGTTTGAATCCGAATTTCAAAAATCAATGTTCGCACACTACCTGTCGCAAGGCGTTTCGATCGATGACGGCGACCTAAACCCGATATCCGGCGCGGCCAGTGCGAACGGAATCGCCGTATACGTCGGCACCATGGAACGAGCGGCTGATCGGGGCGGACACAGCCTGTATTGCTCCATGGTCTACATTGATGCCGACGGTGCTATTGGCTCAGTGCATCGCAAACTCATGCCTACACACGAGGAACGGCTGGTCTGGGCGATTGGGGATGGCAACGGATTGCGCACCCATAAACTCGGTCCCTTTACAGTCGGTGGTCTGAATTGCTGGGAAAACTGGCTGCCGCTCGCCCGCGCATCCTTGCATGCCCAGGGTGAAGATCTGCATGTCGCCATCTGGCCCGGCAACGCCAGAAATACAGAGGAAATCACGCGATTCATTGCACTTGAGAGCCGCTCCTACGTGATTTCCGTCGGCGGATTGATGAGAAAGTCCGACATCGGCCACGACCTGCCACATGCCGACCTGCTCGCGAACACTGCCGACGAGCTAATGGCAAACGGTGGCTCCTGTGTCGCGGCACCCAATGGTGAGTGGCTGCTAGAGCCGCAAACGGGCGATGAATCGCTCTATATTGTCGAACTCGACCACCAGCGCGTACAAGAAGAACGTCACAGCCTCGATGTCGCCGGCCATTATTCACGGCCCGACGTCACCCGGCTAATGGTCAATCGCAAACGACAAACCACGGCCGAGTTTTCCGACGACTAGATGGCTATTTCTTGGGCGATCCGGGCCCTATGAAGAACCATATGATCAATCCGACCAAAGGAAGCACAGCGACAATAACGATCCAGATTATTTTCTTCATGGTGTCAGCCGAACTGCCGAAGATCTGAATCGCTGCGTATATGAGCAATCCCAGATGAACCAGCGGCCAAAATCCTAAATCACCCATGACTTTCCCCTATGTTGTTGTTTAATTAGGCTGTACAGACTCCTATTGACGCTTATGGTCAGACAAAAGTCACGCAATGTAAATATTACGGTCAGGTATATTGTGCGTTGGCTCCGTATCGTTACCTCATCGTAAAACAATCAAACAAATTGATAAGGTGAATCGAAATGCTGTATTCCAATATTCTTGAGACTATCGGCAACACGCCGATCGTGAAACTCAACAAGATCGGCCCCGACAACGTCAATATCTACGTCAAAATCGAGTCTTTTAATCCAATGGGCTCGGTTAAGGACCGACTCGCCCGAAATGTTATTGAACAGGCAGAGAAGGACGGCACATTGAAGCCGGGGCAGACCGTCATCGAAGCCACCAGCGGCAACACCGGCATTGGCCTCGCCATGGTCTGCGCCCAGAAAGGCTACCCGTTGGTGGTGACAATGGCAGAAAGCTTCAGCGTCGAAAGGCGCAGAATGATGCGTTTCCTGGGTGCCAAGGTCGTCCTGACGCCGGCATCGCTGAAAGGCAGCGGCATGCTGGCCAAGGCCGTTGAACTCACCGAAAAGCACGACTGGTTTCTTGTCCGGCAGTTCGAAAATGAAGCAAACGCTGACGCGCATTCGACTTCGACGGCTCCCGAGATTTTGGCGTCATTTGCGGATCGCAAACTCGACTACTGGGTCAGCGGTTTTGGGACTGGAGGGACGCTAAAAGGCGTCTCCCGGGTTCTAAAAGAGAAAAGCCCGAACACCAAGGTCATCGTCTGCGAACCCGACAACTCGCCTATCTTGCGCAGCGGAATTCCGCAGGAGCGCCTTGAAGACGGCACCCCATGTGACAGCCACCCGTTGTTTCGCCCACACCTCATGCAAGGCTGGAGCCCGGATTTCATCCCACAGCTGGCCGAAGACGTTGTCGACGCGAAATTGATTGACGGCATTGTCCCGATTGCTGGCAATGACGCGCTTCGTCTATCCAGAGATCTCGCCCAGAAGGAAGGAATCTTCGTCGGAATTTCAGCCGGCGCAACGCTGGCAGGCGCACTCGCCGTCGCGGAAAAGGCCGAGCCAGGGTCCAATGTCCTGTGCATGCTCCCCGATACTGGGGAGCGTTATCTCAGCACACCGCTGTTCGAAGATATTCCGGCAGACATGACCGACGACGAGCAGAGCATCGCTCGATCAACGCCGAACTATCGCTTTGATTCTCCACCCCCCGCAGCAGCCGCCAGGAAAGGCGACGAAGTGGCGGTTGTGGTTGAAGAAGACGCACGCGAGTTTCTGGGTGCGGTAACTGGAGACAAACAAGAGCCAGTCGTCATGTTTTCGCTGGAATGGTGTGAGTTTTCCTGGTCCGTGCGAAAGATGTTCGCACACTACGGTATCCCCTATCGTTCAGTCGACCTGGATTCAGTCGCGTACCAGGATGCAAATCAAGGTGGAAAAATACGCGCTGCAATTCAGGAACAAACGGGGCTTAAGACAATTCCACAAATCTACATCGGTGGAAAACACATCGGTGGTGCGACAGAACTATTTGATGCTGCGAAGGACGGTTCGATGGCCGAATTACTGAAAGCGAACAGTGTGGACTGGACCGAGTCCGAAAACCGCGATCCCTACTCGTTCCTGCCAGGTTGGTTGCACGCTCGATGAGCCGCGTTAGTTTGGGTCTTCGTTAAAGAAGTACATGCCCAGTGTTTCAGCGACACAGACCGGTTTTTTCTGACCTTCGAGTTCGATACGTATTTCGGAGGTCAGCATTAATGCCCCGGCGCGTTGCTTGACCTGCAGTACCGTCGCCCGACCGCGCAAGCGCGACCCGACAGGTACGGGTGCATAAAATCGCGCTTTATTCAGGCCGTAGTTGATCGCACGAGCAAGATTTTCTACCTGCAGGAATTTTCCCGTCATCGCTGGAATCAGCGACAAGGTCAGGTAGCCATGCGCGATAGTCTTGCCATCCGGCATTTCCCGTGCTGCGCGCTCCGTATCAACATGAATCCACTGATGATCCGCGGTCGCTTCCGCGAATTGATCAAGTCGGTGTTGATCAACAACTATCCAGTCGGAAAGACCAACCTCCTCGCCTTCCAGTCCCTTCGCATCTTCTATGGATTTAATGATGCGCAAATGGGCTTCCCTTCGTCAGGCAGTCTGTAGAATAGCTGGACGCTAAACGTTAGCACAGCGTTCGCAATTGACCCAGCCGGAATCGCCGTCAACATAGTGTTCTTTCTTCCAGATCGGTAATCTGTGCTTGATTTGATCGATGATATAACGGCAGGCCTTAAAAGCCTCGTCACGATGCGGTGCGGCAACGCCGACCCACACGGCACAATCTCCAATTTCCAGAAGTCCTGAACGATGCACACAACACGCCTTTAAGTGGGGGTAAATTTGCTGTGCTTCCGCAATGACCTTTTCACCCTCACTCATCGCGAGCGGTGCGTAAACCTCGTACTCCAGACGTTCGACCAACCGACCGTCGTTCGTATTGCGAACCCAGCCTTCAAAAACGCACATCCCGCCAGCCCCGGGATCCCCCAATGACTCACGAAGCTCATCTACTGCTATCTGTACTTCTGAAATCGCGAACATGTCAACCACCGGCGACGGGTGGGAACAGCAATACTGTATCGCCGTCAGAGACAGGCGCCGACCAATCGGCCATCTCATCATTGATGGCAATTTTGCAATGCCCCATCGGCTCACGCGACCCGTGCCGTGATCGGGTTTGTTCAAAGACGTCCATCGCCGTCTCCACATCCAACTCGAGCGATTCCTCGCTGAGTCCGGCATGCTCGCGGAACATCGCGAAGTATCGAATAGTTAGTGTTTTCATGATCTCGCCTGCAGAACGCTATTCTGTAAGTCGTCCGGTGTATTCACGTTGTCCAGAGACCGCGGGTCGGGCTGCTCGAGAAGCTTTGTCTCAGAACGAATCAGAATTTTTCGTGGGCAGTTCACACCGGCATCGACGAATTGCCGCACTATGTCGGTGCATCCGGAATGGTACACAGCGCACAATGGCTCGGGTAGACCGTCATGGGTACTCGAGAACGCGGTAAACGGCTGATCGCCGTCACGCTCCTGTAGCAGGAAACCCAGTGTCTCGCTATTGAGGTTCGGCAAATCGCAGGCAACGACCAGCCAGTCCACATCGGGATACTCCTCAAGCGCCGAGAGAATACCCGCAACCGGGCCAATATCATCGTACCGATCAACGATTTGCGCATATCGACTGCGCTCCTGTTCGTCTTTTTGATCGACGCGTGTTGACACGAATACCTTTTCTGCGAATTCGCCGACAACACTCGCAGCAAATGCCAGTTGAGACTGGCCATCGTGCTCGAGAAGCGCTTTGTCATGCCCCATACGACGACTCTTTCCGCCGGCGAGTACGAGTCCGTAGACTGCTCTGTCAGCCACGTTTGAAATCACGTTTGCCGCCACGCTTCGAAATTAGTTTCGTTTCACTGATGACAATGTCATGCGACAGAGCCTTAAGCATGTCATAGACCGTTAGCGCAGCGACGCTTGCACCGGTGAGTGCCTCCATTTCAACGCCTGTTTTGTGAGTGACTTTGCAGCAACAATCGATCACAGCGCGATCACCTTCAAGAGCGATCGATATTTTGCAATTGTCCAGACCCAGCGGGTGGCAAAATGGAATCAGTTCGTGCGTTCTTTTTGCAGCCATGACGCCTGCAATAATCGCGGTCGAAAATACCGGGCCTTTCCTGGTCGAAATCTCGTCGTCCGAAACCTGCTGTAAGACCTCTGCAGGCAGCAATACCACAGCTTGGGCGCACGCTTCACGCTCACTTTCGACCTTCGCGCTGACATCGACCATGGTCGGCCTGTTTTGGTCATCTACGTGACTGAGTTTGCTCACATCATCCGCCCATTCTGTACATTTCAACCTTGCGCAGGACATGGTGTTCTGCGAGTTCAGGTTGCCGCAATTCACTGTAACGATCCGCTCGTTGTAACCAGATACTCGACAGTATATTGGTCAACTCGTCATCATCGGCACCATTTCTTAATGATTGTCGCAGGTCGGTGCCCTGATTCGCGAACAAACAGGTATATAACATTCCGTCAGCCGATAATCGGGCTCGACTGCAATCACCGCAGAACGGCTCGGTAACGGACGATATGAATCCTATCTCTCCCGCGCCATCGTCGTATACGTAACGTCGTGCAACTTCACCGGCGTAGTTCTTGCCTAACGGACTGACTGGCCACCGAGACTGCACCTGTTCCAGCAACAGGCGAGACGGCACGACCTGTTCCATACGCCAGCCATTTCGATTACCCACGTCCATGAACTCGATCAGACGCACGATATGACCCGATCCTCGGAAGTGCTCCAACAAGTCGAGCACCGTATGATCGTTCACCCCTTTCTGCACGACAACGTTGATCTTGATTGGTCCGAGCCCGGCATCCTCAGCAGCCGTTATACCCGCCAATACTTTCCCGAGGTTGCCACGACCACCGCTCATATTCTCGAAAATGCGCTCATCGAGACTGTCGAGACTAATGGTCACACGGTGCAGGCCGGCGCCAGCCAGTCGTTCGGCCAGCGGCGCGAGCAACATTCCATTCGTCGTTAGCGCCAGATCTTTCAAACCATCCAGGCGTGCCAGTTGTTCAATCAAGCTGGCGATTTTCTTGTCCAGCAACGGCTCCCCGCCGGTCAAACGGAGTTTGCTGACGCCCAATGAACATGCGGCCCTGGCCAATCTGACAATCTCGTCATAGGTTAGTCGCTGTTGCCGCTTCAGGAATTCGTAGTCGGAGTGGAATTCTGCCTCGGGCATGCAGTACGGACAGCGGAAATTACACTGATCCAGTAGTGATATTCGTAGGTCATGCAAAGGCCGACCGAGAGCATCTGAAATGGTCGTCGGTATGCCATCTGATTTCAAGCGCGATGTCATCCGGGCATTGTGCATTAAGAAATCTTATTCGCCTATAGGAACAGACGCGAATAACTACGTTTGCTAAGCTCTCGGTCGTATTCATGCTCAGGCGCCGCCGATGGACGTTACCTTTTCTCCCGAGGATCTCGAGTTTCGTGCCGAAGTCAGAAATTACTTCGAGACCGAGTTTCCGCAAGACATTCTGGACAAACAAAACAGCGCTATACCCTTGTCACGCGAGGATATGGTCCGCTGGCACAAGAACATCTACGAGAATGGCTGGGCAGCAGCAAACTGGCCGACAGAGTATGGCGGCACCGGCTGGACGCCAGTGCAAAAATACATATTTGCCGACGAACAGGCTCGAGCCAATGCCCCGGTTTTCCTGACTTTCGGCGTTGGTATGGTCGGTCCGGTTATCTACACCTACGGCAGTGAAGAGCAGAAACAGCGATTCTTACCGGATATCTTGCAGTTCAACACCTGGTGGTGTCAGGGCTATTCCGAACCCGGCGCCGGTTCGGATCTTGCCTCACTCAAAACACGCGCCGATTTGCAGGGCGATCACTACGTGGTCAACGGCAGCAAGACATGGAATACGCTGGGACAGTATGCCGACTGGATTTTTTGTCTTGCGCGGACCAACACCGATGTCGCAAGACGCCAGGAAGGCATCAGCTTTCTATTAATCGACATGAAACAACCCGGCATTACGGTGAAGCCGATTATTCTGCTGGACGGCGAGCACGAAGTGAATGAAATTTTCTTCGACAACGTTAAGGTCCCGGTCGAGAATTTGGTTGGTGAAGAGGGCAAGGGCTGGACTTACGGAAAGGTCTTGCTGCAGCACGAACGCACCGGAGCTGCGAACGTTGCTCGATCGAAATACAATATTCAGCGGCTCAAGAAGATTGCTACCGAGGCTGCGGATGGCGGTGCTTGTCTGGCAGACGACCGAATTTTTATGCGCAAAGTTGCGGCGGCCGAGATCGAATTGAAAGCGCTTGAATACACAGAACTCAGAACGCTGGCGTCCATATCGTCTGGCAAAGCACCAGGACCCGAATCATCCTTTTTGAAAATCGCGGGAACGGAGCTGATACAGCGAATCGACTCCTTGCATCTTGAGGCCTCCGCTTACTACGCACTGCCGTACGTCCGCGAACAATATGAACCGGACTACCCTGCCATGGAACGTGTCGGCGAAGGAACGGAAACGATGAGTGCCCTGACCTATTTCAACAATCGCAAACACACGATTTTTGCCGGCTCGAACGAAATTCAAAAAAACATTATTGCCAAACACGTGCTCGGACTTTAGGGGCGAATCAGAATGGATTTTTCACTCAATGAAGTTCAGTCAATGCTGGCCGACAGCATCGAGAAATTTGTCACGAACGATTATGACTTCGAGACCCGTCAGAAATACGCAGGTAGCGAATTAGGCTATAGCGAAAAAGTCTGGCAGTCGTTTGCGGAGCTGGGTTGGACAGCTGTGCCATTTAGCGAGGACGATGGAGGATTTGACGGTACTCCCGTCGACATGATGGTCGTGATGGAACGCCTCGGTCGTGGACTGATTGTGGAACCTTATCTCGCAAACGTCGTACTGGCTGGCGGCGTTTTGAAACGCTCAGCAAGTGATGCGCAGAAGCAAAAATGGCTGGCGCCAATGATAACTGGCGAATTACAAATTAGCCTTGCGTTTGTCGAGCGCCAGGCTCGCTACCGGCTAAGCGATATCACCACAGTCGCCAGCAAAGACGGCGACAGCTGGCGATTGAGCGGCGCAAAGGGCTACGCACTCAACGCTGGCAATGCCGATCTGCTGATCGTTCCGGCGCGCACGTCGGGCGAACAATGCGATCAGGATGGAATTACCTTATTCGGAGTCGCGGCGAATTCCGCAGGCGTCACGATTCGTGGCTACCAAACAGTCGATGGCCAACAAGCAGCGGAAATAACGCTGGTCGATGTAAAGGCGCACTCAGATCACATCATTGGCGGCGTCGACGAAGGTTACGCTGCCCTCGCCGGCGTAATATCGGATGCGACGCTGGCTGTATGTGCGGAGGCTGTCGGCATCATGACGGTGCTAACAGAAAAAACGATCGAGTACAGCAAGAGCCGGGTGCAGTTCGGAGTTCCGATCAGCAGCTTTCAGGCCTTGCAACATCGCATGGTTGAAATGTATACCGCCTGTGAGCAGAGTCGCTCGCTGCTGCTCTGGGCAAGCACGACAAACGCCAGTAGCGACGAAGATGCAGCGCGCGCCGTAAGTGCGATCAAGTATCAAATTGGAACCGTCGGCAAACGAGTGGGAGAAGAGGCCATTCAAATACATGGTGGTATGGGTGTCACCTGGGAGCTCGACGTTGCTCACTACTTTAAGCGACTGACCGCCATTGGCCTGCAATTTGGCAACGCCGACTGGCATCTTGACCGTTACCTCGACTAGGTTTGTCCTTTGTTCCCAAACAGCATTGTTAATTTTTTCGCGGGCAATCAGGAAGCCCTTTGGCTAACAACACTGCTCGTCGATCTTGCCGGAACGGTCGTGTTGTACCGCCTGTTTGGCAAGGCGGGTCTGCAGGTTGCAATCGCGACGGCGATAATTCTGGCCAATCTGCAGGGACCGAAACTCACAATCATCTTTGGCATGCAAACCAGCCTTGGTGTCATTTTCTACTCCAGCATTTTCTTCGCGACAGATGTACTGAGTGAAAATTACGGCAAGGCTGAGGCAAACAAAGCGGTACGCATGGGTTTTGCTGTAAGCGTCATTGTACTCGTCATGTTGAGCCTTGCCTTGCTTTTCTTGCCAAGCGACAGACCGAACACGGCAGCCTTTTCTGCAACTATTCACAATGCATTTGCGACCATCGTGAACTTCACACCGCGCTTCATATTCGGCTCACTGCTCGCCTACTACGTTAGTCAGAGTTTTGATGTCTGGGCATTTCACAAAATCAAGAAAATAACCGGCGACCGTTGGCTTTGGTTGCGCAACAACGCATCCACCATGAGTTCGCAGGCGATCGACACGCTCATATACTCGTTGGTTGCCTGGTGGGGTATCGTCGACCTCAAGACTGCCTTGGCGCTTGGTGCCGCCAAGTACGTGTTCAAGATTGGCATCGCAATGATCGACACTGTATTCATTTATTGGGCAAAATACGCCTATGGGCAACGCCACCCAGCGGAGGTTTGAGCAAGATGCACTGGTCAGGTGTCATTACAATGACGACCGACTTCGGTCACAAAGGTCCGTTTGCAGCGGTCATGCGCGGCGTGATTCTCAGTCGCAATCCAAACGCTCAGGTGATCGACCTTGCCCATGATATTCCGCCGCAATGGCCACCCGAGGCGGGCTTCTGGATCAGCCGTGCCTACATGTATTTCCCGCGCGGCAGCATTCATTTGGCAATCGTCGACCCAGGCGTAGGAACGGAACGCGACATACTCGTCGCTGAGTACGATGGTCATGTCTTTATTGCCCCCGATAATGGATTGCTGGCGCCACTGTTGGACAAAGCCGACGAGCCGAAGGTTTGGTGCCTGGATATTGACCGCTTGGCCTCATTGAATTTGGCGCAGCCCAGTGACACTTTTCACGGACGCGACATTTTCGCTCCCGTCGCCGCCGAATTGGCGGCAGGAAGATTGCCGCTGGCCGCGCTCGGCAACTCAGTCAACGAGTGGACACCCGGTTGGCTGGACGAACCTGAGATTTCCCCCGGCAAGGTTGCTGGCACGATTATTACAGTTGACGCTTTCGGAAATCTATTCAGCAATATCGATAAATCAATGATCGCCGAATTTCGCGAACCGGTCGCACACATCGCCGGTCACCAAATTCCAACTCTCACGACCTACGGGCGGGCGAAACCCGGCGACCTGCTCGCATTGATCAATTCGTTTGGCGTCGTTGAGATCGCGAAGTCAGAAGGCAGTGCAGCCACGGGAATAGGCTCTGAGCGTGGGGCACCATTGATCATGACCGACGGCTACAGTACTTGAACTAAGCCTGCTGTTGCATGGCCTGCTTTTCGAGCTTCGCCCAGGAATCGCGAAGCGTCACAATGCGATTGAATACTCGAGAGTCGGCCGAGTTTTCTTCACTATCCACACAAAAGTATCCCAAGCGCTCGAATTGCACAGGCTCCCCTGCATCCAGATCCGCAAGCGACGCTTCGAGCTTCGCCACTACCGACTCCAAAGAATCTCTATTAAGAACAGCATGTAAATCGTCGGCCGAATTCGGGTTAGCTTCTGTGAACAGCCGATCGTACAGCCGCACGTTGGCATCGATTGCGTGCGCACAGGATACCCAATGAATCGTTCCTTTGACCTTCCGATCACTGCTGCCCGTACCACTGCGTGTGTCTGTATCATAGCTGCAGTGCAGCTCCGTGACTTCGCCCGCATCGTTCTTCAAGACTTCATCGCAACGAATAATGTAGCCGAACCGCAAGCGAACTTCACCACCGGGCTTCAGACGGAAAAATTTCTTCGGCGCCTCCTCCATGAAATCATCTTGCTCAATCCAAAGCTCGCGCGAAAACGCCAGCTCCCTGGTCCCCAGCTCCGGTCGCCCCGGATGGTTCATGGCCTGCATCATTTCGACATGGTCTTCGGGATAGTTCGTCAACACTACTTTTAGCGGCCTCAGTACCGCCATACGACGTTGCGAGTCGTCACCAAGACTTTCGCGGACGCAGTTTTCGAGCACACCCATTTCGATCAGCTTGTCTTTCTTGGTGACACCACCGCGCTTCACAAACTCTCGAAGTGCAACAGCCGGATAACCGCGTCGCCGCATACCAGCGATTGTTGGCATGCGTGGGTCATCCCAGCCCTCAACAATGCCTTCCTCGACCAGGGCGTTCAATTTGCGTTTGCTGGTAATAGCGTAAGCAAGATTGAGACGAGAAAATTCAATTTGCCGCGGTCGATGCTCGGGCCTCAACTGATCCAAAAACCAATCGTACAGCGGGCGGTGATCTTCAAATTCCAGCGTACACAGCGAATGCGTAATTTCTTCGAACGCATCGGAAAGGCCATGCGCGAAGTCGTACATCGGATAGATACACCAATTATCGCCGCTACGTTGATGAGAAATGTGTCGAATTCGGTACAGCGCTGGATCACGCAGGTTCATATTCGGGGAGGCCATGTCGATTTTAGCACGCAGCAAGTGTTCGCCGTCCGCAAACTCACCAGAACGCATACGTGCCAGCAAATCGAGATTTTCCGCAACGCTGCGATCACGGTGCGGACTATTCTTGCCCGGTTCAGTCAGGGTTCCTCGATACTCGCGAATTTCGTCGGCACTGAGGCTGTCCACATAAGCGACGCCCAATTTGACAAGCTCTGTCGCGGCATCGTAAAGCCGATCGAAATAGTCGGAGGCATGCGTCAGCCGATCATCCCAATCGAACCCAAGCCAGCGAACGTCACGTTCAATTGCGTCGACATACTCTTCACTTTCCCTGCCTGGATTCGTATCGTCGAATCTGAGGAATGTGCGTCCTGCCGTCTCCGCGGCTACGCCGAAGTTCAGACAAATCGACATGACGTGCCCGATATGCAGGTAGCCGTTTGGCTCTGGCGGAAACCGGGTCACAATCTGTGAGTGCTTGCCGGACTCAAGGTCATCGTGAATGATCTGGCGGATAAAATCCCGTGATTCAGTGTCGCTCATGGAGAATGTACTGCTTGAAATTTGAAGGGGCGCTATTGTACTTGAACTGGGGAATCTCTGATTTGTTTTCTCGTATTTATCCGCGGGACATTTCGCGTACAATATCGCGCCGTCCCATCCTATTTATCCTTAGCAGTTTGAATTATGCCGAAAATCACTTTGCCTGACGGCTCCGAACGTCAATTTGACTCAGCCGTGAGTGGCGCAGACGTTGCTGCCAGCATTGGCGCAGGCCTCGCCAAGGCAGCCGTCGCCGTACGAGTTGACGGTGCAGCCTGGGACCTTACCCGTGCCATTGAAAATGATGCCCATCTGGAAATTCTGACGCGGGACTCGGACCACGGGCTTGAGCTGCTGCGACACGATGCGGCCCATGTATTGGCCGAAGCTGTAAAGGAGCTGTGGCCTGACACTCAGGTGACAATTGGTCCGGCCATAGAGAACGGCTTCTACTACGATTTTGCCCGCGAAGAGGCCTTCACAGATGCCGACCTCGAAGTAATCGAAACGCGAATGAAGGAAATTGTCGACCGCGATGAGCCGATCGAGAGAGAGGTTTGGGAGCGTGACAAAGCTGCCGAATTCTTTCGCAGTATCGGCGAAGCATACAAGGCCGAAATCATTGAGAGCATTCCATCTGAAGAAGACCTTACGCTCTACCGCCAGGGCAGCTTCATCGACTTATGCCGTGGTCCACATCTTCCTTCAACCGGCAAGCTTGGCAAGTCATTTAAGTTAACGCATGTATCCGGTGCGTACTGGCGCGGCGACTCGAACAATGAAATGCTGCAGCGCGTCTACGGCACCGCCTGGTCGAACGACAAGCAACTTCGTCAGTACCTGCACATGCTTGAGGAAGCCGAAAAACGTGATCACCGGCGTCTGGGTCGAGTGATGGATCTGTTTCATTTTCAGGAAGAAGCGCCGGGCGCCATATTCTGGCACCCGAAAGGCTGGCGTTTGTTTCAAAGCCTGGTCGGCTACATGCGCGACGCGCAAAACGAAGCCGGATACCAGGAGATCAACACCCCTGAAATAATGGCGAAAGCCTTGTGGGAGAAGTCCGGCCACAACGCGGCTTTTGGCGACAACATGTTTACGTCAGAAACTGTCGACGGCCGCGTCTACGCCGTTAAACCGATGAATTGCCCGGGTCACGTTCAAGTCTTCAAGCAGGGCATCACGAGCTACCGCGACCTGCCCGTGCGTCTTGCCGAGTTTGGCAAATGCCATCGCTACGAACCATCCGGCGCACTGCACGGAATGATGCGAGTGCGTGCATTCACTCAGGACGATGCGCACATCTTCTGTACGCCGGAGCAAATTACTGATGAGTCGATCGCGGTCTGCAAACTCATTCTCGATATCTACCGCGGTTTTGGATTTAACGACGTGCGTATCAAGTTCGCCGACCGGCCAGAAGTCCGCGTCGGAGAAGATGCCGTGTGGGACCAGGCCGAGCAGGCGTTGCTGAAGGCACTCGAGGTTGGCGGCCTCGATTACACGCACAACCCGGGCGAGGGTGCCTTCTACGGACCAAAGCTGGAGTTTGTTTTGCGTGATGCCATAGGCCGGGACTGGCAATGCGGGACCTTACAGGTTGATCTGAATATGCCGGGACGGCTTGGTGCAAGCTATATCGGCGAAGACGGTGAAAAACATTTGCCAGTAATGCTGCACCGCGCGATTTTCGGTTCTCTGGAACGCTTCATGGGTATCCTGCTAGAACATCATGCCGGAAACCTGCCTTTGTGGTTGGCGCCAGTGCAGGTCAAAATTCTAACGATTACATCGGACGCGGACGAGTATGCTGACGAAATTCGTGCTGCTCTCAATGCCTGTGGTTTACGTGCAGAGACCGATCTTCGTAACGAAAAAATCGCCTACAAAGTTCGTGAACACAGTGTCGCAAAAATTCCCGTGCAATTCGCGGTTGGACAACGCGAAGTCGAGAATCGCAGCGTTGCTATCCGTCGGCTCGGTTCGAAAAAACAGGAAGTTATGTCACTTGACGACGCAATCGCAACGTTGCTATCGGAAGTCGAAAACTGCGGCTCAAGCGACTGAATTGAAAATCCCGCCGTTTCGGTCGGTGACGGAGGAACCCAACAACCACGCTGGCTGGCAACTCAGTCAGAACGTGCGTTTTCTGCAAACGTGACGCGCCCTGCACTTTCAATGTGCGCCGCGTCACAAATTCAACATTCTGTCGCTGCCGAACGACAATCTCCCTGAAACGCAAGGCTATACTCTTCTGACGCAAGGACCGCGCGAGCGATTCGACATAAGACTTTGGAGGAAGCGAAGTGCCGTTGGATGAATTCAAAACACAGGTTTTGTTACTGCATAGCGAACAAAGCACTCTGGACAATCTCAGTTCAGGGTTCAACGACCGCTATACGGTGCATTGCGCTACCAGCGGAAGTGAAGCTCTAAACACACTTGTTGAAACACCGATTAACGTCATCATCACGGCTCACGACCTACCGGGAATGAGCGGTCTTGACGCCTTGCGAGAAGCGAAGAAAAGATCACCGGATACGATTGGAATATTGCTCGCTGGAAACAAGACCCGCGATATTGAAGCACTGGTCGGCGACGAGGAAGTTTTTCAGGTAGTCAGTGGTACGGTCACCGGAGATGGACTGTTGCAGCTAGTCGATAGCGCGACTCGACAAATCCGCCTCATGGCGTTGGCCGAGTCTGCGAACGACACGACAGCCGACGTTGACCACCCAGCTGAACACATCATCATGGAAACGTCGGAAAACGGATCGACTATTATTAGTGACGGAACGGGGCGCATGCCAGTTCTGGATCCGAAAAAGGTTTCGGCCGCTGCAAGCGTCGGATCACGCTCCGTCGATATTCTGGTATTGACCAAGGATCAGGAATTCCTCGAAACAATCAAAGACTCTTCGCGTGGAATGCACAAGGTGTTCTATGCGAATACGCTCGGCCAGGCCAATGATGCCATTCGCAAGCACAAGATAGGTGTCGCAGTAGTAGACGCCGCCATGGTTGGCGAAAAAATTGAACAACTGACCCAACACTTGCGAAAAGGATCATCGCGACTGGTTTCGATTGTCGCGGGTCGCCGCGATGACGGTGAAATGTTGATGGACCTGATCAACCGAGGCAAGGTTTATCGCTTCTTATTGAAGCCAGTCTCGCCGGGGCGCGCTCGCCTTGCTGTCGAAGCATCGGTCAAACACCATCTCGAAGCACCGGACGCCGCGTTCAAGGCCAAAGGAATTCCTGCGACGGCTGCACCTATCGCCGCAAAGCCCGCGCCAAAACGCGAAGTGAAAGCAGCACCAGTTCCGCCCGCAGCCAAAGCGGCACCGACGCCCGCAACACCGATCACATCAGCACCGAAAAAGGCAGCCGTACCGGCTCCGCCGCCGAAGCCGAAGCCGGTCCAAACGACTGCGCCGCGCCCGGACGATCCACCACTTGGGTCAAGCTCAATTTCCGATGGCAATTCACCGATAGAAGATGGCCTGGCCGACGCATTCGGCCAGGACGACACCAGCTTCACAGAAACCGTCACCGGATTGATCAGCACGGTTACCCGTAAGTTTTCGTCGCACGGCAAGGACGACGGCGCGCCAGAAGGTTTTGAAGAAACTGCCGATCCCGCATTGGATATGGCTGTAGAGAACTTACTTGGCAGCGATTCCGGATCCGGTGGATCGCCATTTCAAAATCCGAAATTAATGGGCTTTGGCGCAGCGGCGATCGTTGTCGTTGCCGGAGCCCTGTTTTGGTTCATGAGCGGCACTGAAGAGACAGCCGATATTCAGAACGAAAGTCCCAGCAACCCTTCAATATCCGAAGCCGATGTCATTTTCGACGAGGCGCCTACTGCGGCTAGTGCAGATGTCGACGGTTTGCTCGAGGAAGCACGACTCGCACGCGACGCCGGACAGATTTTCAATCCGGCCGGCGGCAATGCGATCGAGTTATTCGCTGCGGCATTGAATACCGATCCCGGCAATGCGATTGTGGCGGCCGAGCTCGACGCTGTAATTACAGAAGCACTGGGCATGGCCGAGTCAGCGATGCTGGAAGCACGACTTGACGACTCTGATGCCGCTTTGCAAAGGGTAGCAGGGGTTGACGCACAAAATTCTCGGCTGCCCTTCCTGACGGCACAGCTTTCACAGATGCAGTTGCGCGAACGCCTCGACGAAGCGCGTATCGCGATTCGTGAGAATCGTTTCGAAGATGCCACAAATGCACTGGGCACTGCTCGCAGTCTTGACGTAGTTGATGCAAGTGAAATCGACACACTTCAGGCGGAACTCGCGGCGGCTCGGAGTGAGCAACAAGTCGATGACGTGTTGAACAAGGCAGCTGCGCGGCTGGATGCGGGTGATTTGCTCAGCCCGGCAAACAACAACGCTCGATACTATTTTGAGCTTGTATTGTCGAATGACGCAAGCAACGTCGCAGCTCTCCAGGGTCTCAGAGCTATCGCAGGCAAGCTCGCGTTTCAGGCACGCACGGAAATTGAAAGCGGAAATTTGAGTGCAGCTGAGGACACTTTGGCTAGCGCCCGTGCACTTGACCCTGAAAATAATGAGGTAGATTCGACAGTCACGGCATTGGCAAATGCGCGCGCCGCAATTGTGCAACAACAACGCCGTGCTGCCGCACAGCAAGAGGCCGCTGAAGAACGACGCATCGCCGCGGAAAAGAAAGCCGCGGCCGACAGGCAGGCGGAAATTGATCGCCAGGCTGAGGCCACAAGACTGGCCGCAGAAAGCGAGGCTGCTTCAGAGGCTAACCAAGCGCCGACCAATCCAGTCGGAGAGGCCATTGCCGACGCAGCCGATAGTAAGGATTCCGTACTGGGCGATTCAACCATCCAGACTGCATCAATCGAGCGGCAGGCTGTGAATCAGGATTCATCTTCCACCGAAGCAGAAGAACCCGAAGCTCAGGAACCGACGGTTGCAACACAAACGCCAACACAGGCCGTTGCGAAGCGACAGCTTGCAACGATCAGTTCACTGAATCGAACTCGATATGTCGCGCCGAAGTACCCACGATCTGCTCAACGTCGCAATTTGTCAGGTTGGGTGGACGTCGTGTTCACCGTGGGTGTCGACGGCACTGTGCAGGAAATCGACGTGCGCAACTCTGAACCTGGCGAAACGTTTATCAACGCCGCTGTTAAGGCGGTTGAGAAATGGGAGTTCGAACCCGTGCTTGAAGGCGGAGTTTTCGTCGAAAAACGGGTCGGCGTTCGCATGATGTTCGCTTTGGAATGACCACATTTGGTAATTTGCCAATACGGTAAATTATTTTCCCTAACTGGACCAAAAGATCAATTACCGTTATGGTGATCGTTAGTTTCCAGTTTGGGATAGCTTTGGTGTCAGAAGAAACCGTTGAAAAACAAGAACAACCAGTTCGAAAGCAGCAACAACGCAGCATAGTCACTCAGCAAAAACTTCTTGACGCTGCGGTTGAGGCGTTCTCCGAAAACGGGTTTAAGGGAACCTCGACGCGCGATATAGCCGAACGCGCCGGGGTTCATCATCCGCTGATCACTTATCACTTCAAAAATAAGGATCAGTTGTGGCGTACCGCCGCGGATCACATTTTTAGTGCCTTTACGCGGTCTTTGGCACAGTCATTTGAAAAGAATAAGAGCATGACGCCGAAAGAGCGTATGTCAGCGATGATCTTCGCCTACGTACGCTATGCAAAAAGTCAGCCTGCCCTGCACAAAGTCATGGTGCAGGAAGCCAGCTATCCAAACCCGCGGCTCAACTGGCTAGTCGAGCAACATCTAAAACCACTTTTTGACTCAACATTCGGCATGATTACGAAGTTGCAGGAATTGGGAGTCGCGCCGAAAGGCAATCCGGCCTTGCTATTTAATATGATTCGTCTGTCATCAGGCGGATTGCTAGCGCTTGGCAACGAACTAAAGGCTTCAAGCAACATCGACATCGATACGCCCGAAACGCTGGATGAGATTGCCAATCTGATTATCAACGTATTCTTGCCCGGCGATATGCCGGCCGATTGGAAACCGCGTAGCGCCGCCTGACCGGACGCCGATTCGGGCTCGTTACTGCGCTTGTCCATACGATTCAGGCTTCGGCGCGACGCCCGATCGTCCTCAAAATCGCATACAAAATGGCCACACCTGCAAGCAGTGAGATCCACGGTGGCAGACCGAATCCACCCGGGATGGTTCCGATCAACAGTCCCACGACTCCGACCAATAACGCGTACGGCAATTGTGTTCGAACATGCTCAATGTGATTACAACCACTCGCTATCGATGACAGTACCGTCGTGTCCGAAATCGGTGAACAATGATCTCCCCAAACCGCACCGGCAAGCACACAGGCGACTGAAGAATACAAAATATGCATGCCACCTGGATCAGCAATACCGTTCACAAGCATCACAGCCCAGGCAAGTGGAATTACGAGCGGCATCAGGATCGCCATCGTTCCCCAGCTGGTACCCGTTGTAAACGCTGTGATAGCGGCGAGAATGAACGCTATCGCCGGTATCAGGGCAACCGGTAGTGAATCCGCAAGTAGTGTTACGAGATACGACGCGGTATTGAGCCCGGCAGTCACATCCGACAGCGACCAGGCCAATACCAGAATAATCATGCCGAACAGCGTCGCTCGGAGACCCCCATACCAGGCATCGATTGTTTCGTGTACCGACAATATTCCCTGGCCAATCGTCAACAAAGCCGCGACGAGTACGCCCACAAAAGACGAATACATCATCGCTTTGTAGGGTTCCGTTGTTTCCAGAATTCGTGTCAGCGAATCGCCCTCACCCAGCGCAATAAGACTTGCGGCCAACGCAATAATCATCACGATAATGGGCACAAAAGCATTAAACGCACGCAAAGGAATATTGTCTTTTGGCGTAAGCTCTTCACCTTCAAGTGCTGGCAAAGCTTCTTCCATCGTTGGTTTAACCTGACCACCACGCGCCCTGACTTCGGCTTTGTACATAGGGCCGAAATCGAGGCCTGTCGAGGAAATCAGCAAGACGAAGACGATCGCTAGAATTGGGTAGAAACTGTATGGAATTGACTGGATAAATACCGAATAAGCCTGCAAATCAGCCAAACCGGGAATAGACCCAAGTGACTGATCAATAAGGCCAATTTGATAACCGATCCAGGTTGTGATTAATGCGATACAAGCAACCGGAGCCGCGGTCGAATCCACGATGTATGCGAGCTTCTCGCGCGAAATCTTCAGGTGATCGGTCAGCGAGCGGGCGGTATTACCAACGACCAGTGTGTTGCTATAGTCATCGAAAAAAATCATCAGCCCCATCAACCAGACGGCGACCTGGCCGCCCACAGCCGTCTTGGCTCGGCTGACAATTGAGCGAACGATACTGGCCATGCCGCCGTTGCGCGTGATGATTCCGACCATTCCGCCGATCATCATTGTGAATAGTACGATCGACGCTCGATCCGAATCGGCCAGTGCACCTCTTACGTACACCTGAAACGTATCCAGCAGTCCGACGCCAAAGCCTTTCAGGCTGAACGACTGCAGCGCCGTCGCGCCGAGCCACAGCCCCACCAATAAGGCTGGAATTACATTGCGTAGAGTCAGAGCGATTGCTATCGCCAATACGGCTGGTAAAACTGAGACCCAGCCTGGAATTACGCGGACATCGGTGATTGCCTGAGCGTGACCGCTGCTTGCGGTCACGGCGGCTGAGCCCGTTGTAGCGATCGCGATCCCGGTGAACGCTGCATTCCCACTCTCGTCGGCATTGGCGCTGAAGGTCTTGCCATCGATCGTGATGCTAACCGCTTCTCCTGGTACCGCGGCAGTAACCGCGTAGTCCATCCCTACATTGGTCAATGCGACTGCGGGAGTCTCGATCTCAATGGCGTTAGCCGATAAGGAAAAGGCAGCGGTGAAAAAACTTGCGGCGGCTGCGATTGTTAGTCGGTATCGAAAGACCCGCTTGCGAGTATTAATATTATTATTCCTGCGCTGATAGATGGCACGAATCTTATCACGAGGAGCGTAATCAGTACCGAGGCTGAAGGCGATTTGCGACCGTACAAAGTGTGACACCCAGCTGCGCTCGGCGGTTTTCGGACATACGTTGACTGGGTCCACAGATTGACAAGGCACCCAACACCTCGCCCATTCCTCCTCTGACCACGGCAGCAACGCCTGACAAGCCCTCCTCAAGCTCATCGACAACCTCGGCAAACCCCCGCCGCCGGATATCACCGAGCTCCTTTTCGAGGAGTGCGAACTCAGTGATCGTCTTTGGCGTAAGCGCGGCGAGCGTCTCCCCGAGCCGATTCGGACCACCCTGGTCGAAGGCAATCAGAGCCTTGCCTGTTGATGTGGCATGGATAGGCCAGCGAGTGCCGACATTACCGGACGCACCAAGAAAGTGTTTGCTGGTGACTTCATCCAGAATCAACATCGTATCGTCGATCGGAATTTCAAGCGTTGCGGTTTCACCCGTCTCATCGGCAAGACGACGCAACAGCGGCCTCGCACGGAGGCGCAGGTCATTGCTCGACAGCGCCTGAACGCCGAGCGCCATCATACCCGGCCCGAGTCGGTACGAGCCTGTTCCGGGATTGCGGTCAAGCAGGTCCTCGCTAAGCAATGCCTGCAGAAGCCGATGCGTTGTAGTCTTGTTCAAACCGGATAAGGCGCTTATCTCCGCCAACTGCAACTCCGGCGCCTCGACAGTGAAAAGTTTCAATAGCCGGATCGCTCTAAGCGCGGCTTGCGCCCCTTTGGGCGGTGCCTGATCACGCATGACAGGTCCATATTATGAATCCAGAATTCACAATATAATCGAACGAACCCTAACGCGACAAGCTCAAGTACGCTCGTTTGCGCGGGCCAGATCCTGGTCGATCCATTTTCCGGCGCGATAGAAGTGCCATGACGCCCAAGGCAAAATGACAACCGTGACCAGCAACAAGCTGTAACGAATGGATTCATCGCCCAAGCGCGCCTCCAGCCCGTCGCTGATCATGCCGGTAATCCACGACCCCAGCGCGAGGCCGATGATATTTATGATCAATAACACCAGTGCAGATGCGGTCGCGCGCATAGTCAGAGGCACCAGACTCTGCGTTTGTGAAAGCACCGGTGCCAGATACACATTCATTGTAATTGCGGGCACAACAAACAGCAGCAAAACCATCGTCCAGGATTCTGCCCGAAACATCAGTGCCAGCAGTACCGCGGAAACGAGCACCGTGATGGATATGAATGTCAAAGAACGCTTTTGCCCACCTTGCCCTAGACGATCGGCAATGTACCCGCCCAGAAAAAAACCACTCCCACCTGCAATTCCCAGGATCAGGCCGAGCCATAGTCCAATTTGCGCCCTGCCAATACCAAAACTTCGATCGATAAAACTCGGTAGAAAATTGATGACCGCGTAGCCGACGAAAGACGACAGGCCCGCCGCGATAGCCATATGCCAGAACGACGGCCGATCCAGGAGGAAACGTACCGCTTGTCCAAGTCCGAGCTGAATTGTGCCGATCTCGCGGCCTTCCGACAGACCACGCCGTGGCTCCACCAATGTGAATCGAACCAATGCCGCGAGCGCGAGTCCCGGCAGGCCAACTACAAAGAATGCCTCGCGCCACCCGATATTTTGTGTGACCCAGCCGCCGGCAAGATACGCCAGCATTATCCCGGCTGAAATCCCGATCGTATAAAAGCCCATTGCTGTCGATCGACTTTCCGGCGGATAGTAGTCTGCGATCATCGAGTGTGCCGGAGGACTGCAACCAGCTTCGCCAATCCCAACGCCTATGCGTGCGAGTGTCAGATGAAGCACATTTGCCGCCATGCCCGATGCAGCCGTCATCAGGCTCCAAATCGCGACTGCGGCTGCGATCAGATTGCGACGATTGCACCGCTCCGCATATCGGGCGATAGGAACTCCGAGCAATGTGTAAAAAATTGCGAACGCCGTGCCGCTGAGAAAGCCAAGAAACGCGTCGCTGGTATCGAATTCTTCCCGGATCGATGGCAACAAGATCGAGAGAATTGTCCGATCAACAAAATTGAACATGTAGACGATGGCAAGAATGACCATCGCATAGCGACGTGCTGCCAGTGACAGGACCTTGGGATCAACGGCCGTCACTGCGGCGTATTATCTCCCACGGCAACAGCCCCGGCATTGGGACGCCGGGGGTCCGACGCACCACGGAAAACACCATCCCGATAGCCAACTGTCTGTGTGCTGCCCATCGACGATCTCGAACTTTGTACGTTGTGACCGCGTTCTTCGAGCAGCCTGATCGTGTCCGGACTAAATCCGGATTCAAGCTGCAACACATCGGGAAACCATTGATGATGCATTCGCGGTGCGGCCGCGGCTTCAGCGAAGTTCATTTCGTGATCGATAATATTGACGATCAATTGCAGCACCGATGTAATGATACGGCTGCCGCCCGGACTACCGGTGGCAAACCACGCTTCGCCTTCGGCAAACACAATCGTCGGCGACATGGAACTCAGCGGACGCTTTCCGGCTTCAATTGCGTTCGCCTCTCCACCGAGGAGGCCGAAAGCATTCGGCACACCCGGCTTTGCAGAGAAATCATCCATTTCATTGTTCAGCAGAAAACCGGCACCGGGTACGGCGATGCCGGAGCCGAACGAGAAATTCATTGTGTATGTATTCGAGACGACGTTGCCGTCAGCGTCCATCACTGAGAAATGTGTGGTGTCTTCACTTTCAAAGACGGGCGCTACCCCGGGGGCGACATCATCCGATGACCGAGCCTTCGCTGGATCAATCGTGGCTGCCAGCTGCTGCGCGTATTTCTTACTCGTTAACCATTCAGCGGGTACCTCGAAGTAATCCGGATCGCCAAGATGTTTCGACCGGTCCGCATACGCAAGGCGCGCGACTTCGGCTAGCAAGTGGACATTCGCCGCACTGCTCGCACCTAATTCTCTTAGCGGAAAATGTTCAAGAATATTGAGCATTTGGAGAATATGCACACCACCGGAGCTGGTTGGCGGCATGGTGACAATGTCGTAGCCGCGATACGTTCCGGACAACGCCGGTCTCAGCTCGGGTTTGTAGTCCGCCAGTGACGCTGCATCGACCAAACCACCACCGCGCTCCATTTCCGCGGCGATTTTCGCGGCGACTTCGCCTTTGTAGAATCCGTCCGCTCCCTGCTCTGCAATCAACTCCAGCGTATTCGCGAGGTCGGTCTGCACCAATACCTCGCCTACTTCATAGGGAAGGCCGCCGGGCTTGTAATAATAGCCACAAGCTGCTGAGTTATTACACAACCGTGCCTGCCGCGTGCGTAACATTTCTGCCAGGTCGTAGCTAACGACGATACCGTTTCTGGCCTGATCGATAGCGGGTTGCAGTAGCCGCTTCCAAGGCAAGCTGCCGTGACGCTGATGTGCAAAATAGAAGCCACTAACTGTGCCAGGCACGCCGGACGAAAGATGACTAAAGCGCGAGCGATTGGTATCGACGTCACCGTTTTCATCGAGGTACATGTCTCGGGTCGCGGCCCGCGGCGCTCTTTCACGGTAGTCGATCGCACTGTTCTCACCGGATTCGGCATCGTGAATCAGCATGAAGCCGCCGCCACCCAAATTGCCAGCCCGAGGTAGCGTTACTGCCAGTGAAAATCCGGTTGCGATGGCTGCATCAACGGCACTACCACCGTCAGCCAGAACGGCTGCGCCGACGGCCGCCGATTGTCTGTTTTGCGCCGCGACCATTCCAGATGAACCGAGCACGGGGTGCTGCAAGTCCTCATAGCGAATGACCGCATTATTGGCGACCTGGGCGGCCGTTAAAACCGGCAAATAAAATACGACCAGGGCGGCGAATAGTCTGGCGCAATATGACATGTGCTTCCTAAGGTAAAACGGCTTTGAATATGAAGAAGAAAGTAATTGCGAGCAATGCACCCGCTGGGATAGTGACCACCCATGAAACGAGAATTCGCGACACAACACGCAGATCAATGGCCTCAATGCCACGGGCCAGGCCAACACCAAGCACTGCACCCACCAGTGTATGAGTTGTTGATATAGGAATTCCCGTACCGGACGCTATAACGATGGTCGTTGCGGCAGCCAGTTCGGCTGCAAAACCGCGACTCGGCGTCAATTGAGTAATTTTCTTGCCGACGGTTGCAATAACGTGACGACCGTAAGTCGCCAGACCGAAAACGATGCCCGCACCTCCGATCACCAGCACCCACAATGGAAGAGCTGATTCTGCGGCAACTGATCCAGTCGTCGCGATGCCAATTACGGCCGCGAGAGGTCCAATTGCATTCGCGACATCGTTGGAGCCGTGTGCAAAAGCCATACCGCAAGCTGTCACGACCATAAGGACACCGAATACACGCTCAACAGTATGGAAATGCTGTTTTTTATCCGCTTTCTTATCCGGTTGGATTCGAGCGATAAGGACCTTGCCCAGAACAGCAATTGCCGCCGCAATAGCGACCGCAAGCAGGTAGCTGTCGTCTAATTCCAGATCGAGGCCAACGTGCTTCAAGCCTTTGAGTATCGTGACGAGCGTAATCGTAAATGCCGCGAAAAACATATAAACGGGCACCCAGCGTTTCGCTTTTTCGAGCGGATCCTCCTGATGCAGAATCAACCTCTGCACGCTCATGTAAATCATGAAAGCGATAAGGCCGGATGTAACTGGCGAGACAACCCAACTGATTACAATGGTGCCAACTTTGCTCCATTGCACCGCATCAATGCCGATTCCGACCGCTGCGAAACCGACAATCGCACCGACAATGGAATGCGTTGTTGAAACCGGCCAGCCATTCCTTGACGCGATTAGCAACCAGGTACCCGCAGCTAGCAAGGCAGCCAACATACCGTAAACAAGCAGGTGCTCCTCCCCCACAAGCAGGTCCGCATCCACAATTCCCTTACGAATAGTCGAAGTAACTTCGCCGCCCGCGAGAACCGCACCGGTAAATTCGAATACTGCGGCGACAAGAATCGCCTGCTTGATCGTCAGCGCATTGGAACCGACGGACGTTGCCATCGCATTCGCGACATCGTTTGCACCGATGCCCCAGGCCATGAAGAGTCCGAACGCGGCTGCGAGACCAATGTAAATGTACTGCGCTTCCATTAACATCTCCCGGAGACTCTGGCGAGCTCCGAATTATTGTTATTAACTAGTGAGAGAGTAATAGTTCAAGGCGACGACCGACGCGTTCAGCCATGTCAGCAATCTCGCCTGTAAGTTCGATAACCTGATACATGAACATGGCATCAATCGGATCGAGACCTTTTTCGATTTCAAATAGTGCGCCGCGAACGGCAGCTTGTTTATCATCGGTGTCGGTTTCGATCTGGTCGAGCTCCTCGATCAGACCCGTGACCAGGTCGACTTCCGCGCCACGAAACCCGGCAGTAAACAACTCATCAAGCTCGCGGACGCTTTTGCGCGCCTGTTTCGCGGCATCGATATTACGGTCAACAAATTCGAGAAACTGCTCAGCAATCTGCATCGGAAATTGCAGTTTTCGGCCGAGAACCAAGCCCGATACATCCTTGGTTCGATTTGCGATCTTATCCTGAACAAGCAATAGCTCAAGCAAGTCTTCACGTGGTACCGGCATGAATAAACTCTTCGGCAGACGCAGACGGATATTCTTTTTGATGTCGTCCGCTTCATGCTCGAGCTTCTCGATTTCATCTCGAAACGTTTGCGCCGTATCCCAATCGCCTTCGAGCGTCGCAGCGAAGAAACCACGCAGCTGCTTGGCGCATTGAAAAGCAACGTTTATGTGCTTTTCGAGCGGTCGAACCGGCGATGCGCCGAAGATATTTGCCAGTACATTGGCCATCCGATGCGTACCTCTTTGGGCCTGAATTTCGGAGCCGCAATCCTACCATAGCGATTGCCGCCAATTAACTGTTTTCCTCATGTTAGACTGCGGCGCTTCGAGGAATCGCTTGCAGTGCGAAATTACGATATGGCTTACTGGTTAATGAAGTCCGAACCTACGGACTACAGCATCGATGACATGCAGCGAGATGGGCGCGAAATGTGGGACAGTATTCGCAATTATCAGGCCCGGAACATGATGCGTGATGACATGAGAATCGGCGACGAGATTTTTTTCTACCACTCCAACTGCAAACAACCTGGCATCGTCGGGATCACCAGGGTGGCGAGCAAACCCTATCCCGATCCGGTCCAGTTCGATAAGAAATCGAATTACTTCGACCCTAAAAGCAGCAAAGATACGCCGCACTGGATTCTCGTCGACGTCGAGTTTGTCAGAAAGCTTTCACGCATCATTACATTGACTGAAATCAAGGCTGAAAAAAGCCTCGAAGACATGATCCTCACTCGCCGGGGCAATCGGCTTTCGATCATGCCGGTCGAGAAAAAACACTGGAAAAAGATTCTGAGTCTCGAATGAAACGTCGCAACATAGTGCTGTCGGTCATGGGTGTGGCCGTTGTGGGATTGCTCGCCAGCACGCCACCAGCACTCGACTACGTGCCCCCAATAGACGCAGATCCGGCTCTCGGCCCCCTAATCGCCGACTCTGGGCCGGGGCTGATACCAGGCACAGAAAAGCGCCTGCTTTGGCACGCAGAAGAAGTCCCGACTGAGTGGTCAGTCGTCGCCCTGCATGGCTTTTCGGCAACGCGCCAGGAAACTGCACCACTGGCGGAAGTCATCGCTAATAGCCTGGGCGCTAATCTCTTCGAGACCCGTTTTGCCGGCCACGGCCTGCAGCAAAATGCATTGGTGAACGTGACCGCCGAAGAATGGCTCGATGACGCTGCCGAAGCACTAACCGTCGGCAAACTGATTGGCAAAAAAGTGGTCATTGTTGCGATGTCGACAGGTGCGACGATTGCCTTGGCCTTGCTTGACCACCCGACAATGCAGTCGGTCGATGCCATGATCTTGCTGTCACCCAACTTCGCCCCGGCCGACCCTAACGCGATGTGGATAACGAAGCCGGCCGGACCACCTCTCCTAAGACTGTTTTACGGACCAACGCGATCCTGGGAAGCGGAGAACGAATTGCAGGCGCGTTATTGGACAACCAGCTATCCCACGCGAACCATTGTCGAAGTGATACGGGTCGTTGATCGGGCAAGGGAAAAAATCCTGTCATCCGCGACGCCGAGAGTGCAAATGATCTACTCGCCTGACGACAAAGTGATATCAACCGCTGAGTTGCGCTCAGCCTTCGAAATCGTTCGCTCGCCGCAGAAAGAACTGTATGAGGTTCCAGATACATTCTCTCCGAGCGCGCACGTCATTGTGGGTGACATTATCGCACCCGACAACACAGCACCCATCGCGGAAAAAGCGAGCGACTTCATTTTGCGTCGAGCTCAGCAAGATAGCCCTCAATAGGCGCAAGACCGCCGAGCGCCAGCATAATCACCAAATCACCCGGCTCCGCCCAGCCAAGCGCTGCAATAAAGCTTTGCAGCTCCTCCTCGTTATGGACTATTTGAGAAGCGCTCGCGCCCGCTGCGATTAGCTCATCCTTAATCACGGCGAACACGTCACCGTGATCTCGGCCGCGATGGTAGTCCGAAAGTTCCGAAATCATCACACGATCAAGTCCAATCGCCCAGGCATCGCGAGTCATTTCACGGATCAGATCGTCGGGCCGATCGCCGGCCTGCCCGAAACACAATACTCGCCGTTTTCCTGGAATGGCTTGCGCCATGTCGAACAAGGCATGCATGGCCGCCGGATTGTGCGCGAAATCAATTAACACCTTCACGCCGTCGATATCGTAAATATTGCAACGCCCTGGATTCTCATCCTGCACCATAGTTCGAAGTCCGTTCGCGATAGCGGACAGCGGTAGCCCGAGGCAATACGTAAGTGCTGCTGCGGCAAGCGCGTTGGCGACATTGTGTTGCGCGGCACCACCCATCGTGATCGGGATTTCGGCGCTGCCACAAATACGCTCGCGTTGCTGGTTTTCAATCTTGAACAGTGCATCACCGTCCAACAGAAAACACGGATCACCGTCCTCAATGGCCGCTCGAATAAGTGCATTTTCCGAATCCAGGCTGAACCAGACGATCTGACCATCGAAGCTGTTTGCCTTCTCGCGAAGCAATGCGTCGTCGGCGTTAAGAATCAGTCGCCCCGATTCCCGGACCGCACGGCTTACAATCCATTTGATTTCCAGCAGTTCTCTGAGATTTCGCGAGCCGAAATCACCAAGGTGGTCCTCGGATATATTGGTGATCAATGCCGCATTTGCGCGATCAACGCCGAGACCGCGTCGCAACAGACCACCACGCGCCGATTCGAGAATTGCAATGTCGACCTTCGCTTCGCGCAATACCGCGCGTGCGCCACCCGGACCCGACCAGTCGCCACGATCAATGACGCGCTCGTTGACGGCGATCCAGTCGGTCGAACTCAGACCGACATTCTTATCGGCGGACCGGGCGATATGTGTTGCCAGACGAACAGTCGTCGTCTTGCCGTTGGTGCCGGTGACCAGGCCGATTGGAACGTCGTGATGTTGGTCCCATACAAGCTCATCAGGAATCTCGCGTACGGCCCAGGTCTTTGATCCGCGGCCGAGGCCCACTGATACCTCATCGTCATCCCAAAGCAAGGTCTTGTCGTGGCTGGCCGCATCCGCGATCAAGCGCATCAATGCCGGATTCGACTCCTCCACGATCGACGCACGAATAGTCTCGGCCGCGGCTTCGAAATCGGGAGCTTCTATGTCCTCTCCGAGTTGCTGCGCGCTGGCGGCCCAGGCCCATTCGTTGACGGCAGAAGCCGCATACAGCGCATCAATAGGTGCGGAGAAAGCCAGACTCACACCGCCGAGCAGCTTTCGAGACGAAAATTCAGTATCGACCCAGCCGATCTCGGCCAGCATGTGCTCTACGTTGGACTGCCAAACCGGAATTAGCCGATCAGCCTCGGCAGCCGAACAGCTAACATCAAGGATGGATCCCGGCCCGTCAAAAATCAGACTGGGTCCGGTCAGTCTGCGAGCGTCGATAAACTCCATAGCTCTGGCTAGTCGCCCTCGTCTCTGGCAATGCGAACGCCTCGTTCATCACTGATGATCTCGAGATCTGCGGCAAACTGAAAGTCACCGGTATCGGGCAGCTCAACTGCTTGAGTAACTTTCTTCCCGGGGTCTTCGGCATGCGCGCCTGAATTGAAATAGATGATCTGTTTCCACGTGCGCTTGATGTTGTCGCCCAGCACTAAGATCAGATCACCAGATACCGCCATCTCCAGTGCGTGTGCAACTGCTTCCTGCTCATCGGGTATTACGTCGATCTGATCCGGGGAGATACCTTCTTCGAGCAGCTTATTCTTCAACATGACGGCGATTTCGTCCTCGCCACGCCCGCGACGACCGTCATCGCAGCGGCAAATGAAATGGTCGAAGTGGCTAGCCGCAATCGCGGCGATCTCACGAATGTCCTCGTCGCGTCGATCGCCCGGTGCGGACAAGACTGCAATCTTGCGCCCCTCAACGTCAAAGCGATCCACCAGTCCACACATAGCAAGGACCGCGGCGGGATTGTGTGCATAGTCGAGAATTACTCGGAACGGGTGCTCATCGTAAATATTCATTCGTCCAGGTGCCTGGAAGAACGACGAATCGAAGGTTCGCAAACCTTGACGAATATCCTCGAGACTGATGCCCATGTTGTAAGCAAGAGCCGCCGCGAACATCGCATTTTGCACATTGTGCAGCGCTCGGCCCTCGATAGTCGCAGGGATCAAATGCGTCCAGACCAAAGGCGTATGTGATTCATTATCGTAAATCGAAATCAAATGGCCATTCATGCCCTGCTCGAGCACGAACGCCTGACCACCAGCCTGAATGTGCTGCTTTACCAAAGGATGCGCGGGATTCATTGTGACATAGCTGAGTTTCTCAGCATCCGTGTAGTCCGCCATTTGTAAACAATGCGGGTCGTCAGCATTCAGGACCGCCGCATCCGTTGCGATTTCGATCGGCACTCGTTTAACTTCCGCTAACTGTTCCAGTGTGTCGATGCCTTTGAGACCGAGATGATCAGCGCTCACGTTAAGGCAGGCGGCAACGTTGCAGGACTGGAACCCGAGACCGCCACGTAACATCCCTCCACGCGCCGTCTCCATGACGGCTGCATCAACAGACGGATCACGCAGGATCATCTGCGCTGAAACGGGCCCGGTCATGTCGCCAGGCACACTGAGATTGCCGTCTATATAAACGCCGTCAGTCGACGTAAGGCCAACCGTTCGACCGGACATTTTCAGGATATGAGCCAGCATGCGCGAGGTTGTCGTCTTGCCGTTCGTTCCGGTCACCGCAGCGATAGGAATACGGCTCGGCGACTCCGGCGGAAACAACATATCAATTACGGGACCCGCTACATCACGCGGCGTGCCCTCACTTGGCGCTACGTGCATGCGAAAGCCAGGGCCTGCATTAACTTCGCAAATGCCGCCGCCGGCATCGCGGTAGGATTCCGTTATGTCGCGAGTGAGAAAATCAACGCCGCCAATATCCAGACCAATGGCCTTGATTGCGCGGACAGCCATTTCCTTATTATCCGGGTGCATGACATCGGTGACGTCAATAGCCGTTCCGCCTGTCGACAGGTTCGCCGTTGAGCGCAGGAAAACAGTCTCGTCTTTGGCTGGAACCGTGTCGCGATCATAAGCAAGCTTTGCCAACAGACGCTCTGCCTGATGGTCGAACTCCAGACGCGTCAGGACTTTCTCGTGTCCTACGCCACGTCGTGGATCTTCGTTGACCTTGTCGACAAGCTGTTCAATCGTGTGCTCGCCGTCACCAATCACATGCCCTGGGACACGTTTAGCAGCTGCAACCAGCTCACCGTCAACGACCAGAATTCGATGGTCGAAGCCCTCGATGTAACTCTCGACAATAATCATTCGACCATGATCGCTGGCCTTTGCAAAGCCAGTTTCAACTTCTTCATCGGTGCGCAGATTGATTGACACACCGCGACCATGATTACCATCCAGGGGTTTGGTAACGACCGGAAACCCGATTCGATGCGCGGCGCGCATGGCATTGCTTCTATTGCGTACCATGATCTGCTTGGGGACGGGCAAACCGAGATCGCGCAGAATGCTGTTGGTTTCTTCCTTGTCGCCAGCGAGCTCGACCGCAATGTTGCTGGTTCGCCCTGTCGTTGTCGCCTGAATTCGTTGCTGATAACGACCCTGCCCAAACTGCACAAGGCTGTATCGATTCAGCCGTAACCACGGAATATCGCGCTCTTCAGCAGCTTGTACCAATGAGGCGGTACTGGGTCCGAACTCGCGACGCTGAGCATAGCGAATGAAGCGATCCCGCTCTTCCGCGAAATCCCAGTCGTCATCAGGTGCGTCATCGGGCGTAATCTCGGCAGGCAGCAGACTGTGGATTAGATTGAGTGCAAGATCCGACGCCTCACGGCCAACTTCCGCGTCCTTGTACTGAAACACCATATTGTAGTGGCCTGGCTGGCCATCAATCGATCTCGTTCGTCCGAACGTAACATTCGATCCGGCGACGTTTTGCAGCTCGAGTGCAACGTGCTCCATGACGTGCCCCAGCCATGTCCCTTCGTCTTCTCGCAGGCGTCGTACGAAACCACCGGGCTCTCGATAGGAGCAGCCGTGTTCGTCGAGACCGGGCAGTGCAGCAAGCAGTGGCCCGACAAATTCTTCACCCAGCCGCCCTGTCGGCCATTCCTCGAGTACTCCGAGATCCAGAACATGGCGAATTACAGGAAAGCGAGCAAACGTATTTGGCCCGACATAGACGTTGGTACTCTTAATTTTCATAGTAGAAGCCCGTCGTTTTTATTGTTGGCATCATTCAGCAGCATGCGCTTCGCGGGTGCCGATATCGAAGCGACCGCCTGAGGTCAGAATATGCAACTTTACCCCTATCAGGCAAACCGGCTCGCCACGACGAGCGCGATCCATAGAAGAATAGCTCAGTTCGGTCGGATCAATGATCGTAATGCCACCGCTGCCAACGACTTCGAGCTCATCGCCTGAGCGGATAAAGGCTGCCGTGTCTTCGTCGAGGCCGATACCCACAGCAAATGGGTTATAGGCCAGCGCTGTTAAAAGTCGGCCAAGTCGATCGCGTTGGCGAAAATGCTGATCAATAATAAAAGCGTTGGTCAGGCCCAGTCCGGGCGCCATAGTCACCATGTCCGGGCTTGGCGTACTGCCTTCTGAGCCCCCCGCGATCATGTGTTCAGGCATGAAGGCTGCACCGGCTGATGTTCCGGCCACGTGCATACCTTCTGCATTGCGGCGCCGGATCAGCTGTGCGGTTTTTGTGCCGCCGAGCGTGGTCGATAGACGCAATTGGTTACCGCCGGTCATGAAGACCCCGTCGCATTTTTCGATGTAGTCTACGTCGGGGCCATCCTGGCAGTCCTCCCGTGTGATAAAGGACAGGACTTTCGCGTGCTTTACTCCGATCTTGCGAAACAGT
Source organism: Woeseiaceae bacterium (assembly GCA_021773075.1). Classification (GTDB taxonomy): domain Bacteria; phylum Pseudomonadota; class Gammaproteobacteria; order Steroidobacterales; family Woeseiaceae; genus UBA1847. Next base: position 497,848 of record JAJFKT010000026.1, on the reverse strand, counting down.
TTTTCATAGTTTCGCCCCGTATCCTCCAGCTCCGAAGCCGTTGGGATGATCCCGATTCGCGCTTCGGTACCACCGCAAACCTCGATAAATCGATCCAGAATGTCCGGACTATTCAATTTTTCCTCAGCGCCACCAATAGGAATGATGTAACCGCGTTCGGTTCCGGAAATTTTGTCTGCAGGACACATGAATCAGGGCTCCGCTCGAAACGAGCATTAAGTCGGTAGTGGGGTTCGAAAAAGGCTGGGTATTTTACACAACAATTCAGCAATTCCTTTGCTTAATGCTGCAAAATATGCGCGATATCATTTCAGGGCTTAATACGTGACCGACCCAAAACTACCGCTCGGGCAGGCTTCTGCCTATCCGAACAAATACGAACCCGCCCTGCTGTTTCCAATCGCTCGCAGCGAGAGCCGCATCGCCTATGTGTCCGGACAACTGCCCTTCGACGGCATTGATATCTGGAATGCCTGGGAATTGACCTGGCTGGGTCCTGGCGACTTGCCTGTTGTCGCTACGGCACAAGTCAAATTTCCGGCCAACACGCCAAACCTGATCGAATCGAAATCGCTTAAGCTATATCTGAATTCGTTTGCGATGAGTTCGTTCGACGGGCCCGATGCAGTAGCCATGACCATCGCCAAGGACCTTGGCAATGCCGCTGGCGATCCGGTCACGGTCCGTGTAGATCCCGTTTCAAACACCGAATCCAATGCGGTGTCGCAACTGCCTGGTCAATGCCTTGACGCGCTGCAGGTAAATTGCGATCGCTGGGAGGTAGACGCAAGCCTGCTAAAAAGTAATGCCGAACAAAGAGTTGAGGAAGAATTGCACACTCACCTGCTGCGTAGTCTGTGTCCCGTTACTGGTCAGCCGGACAACGGCAGCCTTGCGATTTACTATCAGGGACCGAAAATCGACAAAGAAGGTCTGCTCCGCTATATCGTTTCATTCCGGCAGCACAATGATTTTCACGAGGCCTGTATTGAACGAATATTTGTTGATCTTCTGCAGCGCTGTGCACCCGAAAAACTGAGTCTTCACGCGCGTTTCCAGCGGCGCGGCGGAATCGACATTAATCCGTTTCGTAGCAACTGCAAAAACGATGCGGCAAATCTGCGCCTCTGGCGCCAATAGCCAGCCTGGAAAAATTTACGACCCACGACACTTGCTGAACTGTCAGTCATTAACTATACTTACTGACCAACGAGTCACTAACTGAACTCAACAAGACAGACCGATGAGCAAGCCCAGCTATCAGCGGCGCAAACAGGATCGCCCCCAGGAAATTACCGCGGCAGCATTCGATGCGTTCGCCGAGAACGGCTATTCGGCAACGCGTGTCGAAGAAGTCGCGAAACGTGCCGGCGTAAGCAAGGGACTCATGTACTTGTATTTCAAAACCAAGGAAGAGCTCTTCAAGGCAGTCGTAAAAAGCGTTGTTATTCGGCGCGTGGATGCCCTAATCGAGGCCGTTGAATCGACCGAGTTGTCGTCGGAAGATTTTATTCGCGGTCCACTGGCGGGCTTCCTAAAGCGAATCCCCCACTCCCCTGTTGCGGTCGTCATCCGCTTGTTGATTTCAGAGGGGCCGCGACACCCGGACCTGGTCGATTACTACTACGAGAATGTTGTAGCTAAGGGTCTTGCCGCCATTTCAGGATTTGTTGAGCGCGGCATCGAACGCGAGGAATTTCAGGCAAGCGCGGTAACGAAATTGCCACACCTGATTTTGGCGCCCGTAATGCTTTCGATTGTCTGGCGCATCCTGTTTTCCGAACAGGAACTTGATACGGACAAACTTATCGATACGCAACTGGACATGGTGCTCGCGCATATCAAAGCGTGAGCGGAGCAAAACGAATGAAACAAACTCTCTTACTTGCCATCGCCGTAATTGCGCTAGCTGCCTGTGATTCTGCGGAAACTGAATATCGTGTGGTCGGTGAACTCGCCTCTGATCGAATCGAACTAAGCGCAGAGTTCAACGAGCGTATCGTTGAAATCACTGTTGCCGAAGGAGAGTCGGTTAGCCGGGGTCAACTTCTAATCCAGCAAGATGATGCCAAAGCCAATGCACGGCTTGCCGAGGCCACCGCCGTATATCTGCAGGCAAAGGCGCGCATGGATGAGCTTGTCCGCGGTCCACGTAGCGAGAAGATCACAGCTGCTCGTGCGAATGTCGAAGGCGCCACGCAGGACTTCGAATTTCGTCAAAGCGAACTCAAGCGAATTACGGAAATCCACCTACGGGGCCTAAGCTCTCCGGATTCGCTTGACCGGGCCAATGCCGCTGACGATGCTGCCCAGGCGATTCTGAAACGGCGCCTTTCGGAGCTCGAGGAATTGCTCGCTGGAACGACCATTGAGGAACTGGCCCAGGCCGAACAACGGATCAGACAAGCGGAGGCCAAACAGGACGCCGCTCAAATTGACGTAGATCACCACGCATTTTTCGCGCCCGTAGACAGTATTGTTGACAGTCGTTTGTTTGAAATAGGAGAACGACCCGGCGTGGGTCAACCGACGATGATTCTGCTCGGGGGCATACAGCCCTATGCACGCGTTTACGTGCCGGAGCAGATTCGGGTGAAAATCAAAACTGGAACCAAGGCGACTATCTATGTCGACGGCCTGGACTCGCCAGTTGCCGGAGAGGTTCGCTGGGTCGCAAGCGAAGCAGCTTATACGCCCTACTTTGCTTTGACGGAACGTGATCGTGGCCGCTTGTCCTACATCGCCAAAGTTGACGTCGCGGAGGACCGGGATCGTTTACCGGACGGAGTGCCCGTCGAAGTGGAGTTTCAGTTTAACTAGTCATGAGCATGGAGTATGCAATTCAGGCTCGCGGCCTCAGCAAACACTTCGGTGAGTTACGTGCCGTGAGTGACCTCGACCTCAACGTGCCACGCGGGCAGATATACGGCTTTCTCGGGCCAAATGGATCAGGCAAATCAACGACGATCCGGATGCTCTGCGGCCTGTTGACGCCGACGACAGGTAGCGCGGATGTGCTCGGCACCAAAATCCCCGGTAGCTCCAGTCTGCTAAAACCAAAAATTGGTTACATGACGCAAAAGTTTTCACTCTTCGGCGACATGTCGGTGCGCGAAAATCTGCAGTTCATCTCAGAAATCTATTCCTTTCCCAGGGCTGATCGAAAACGACGCATTGATGAGTTGCTCGAAAAATACGATTTGATTCCACAGCGGAGTCAAATGACGGACACAATGAGCGGCGGACAAAAGCAGCGGCTGGCCCTCGCCTGTGCCGTTCTGCACCGGCCCGAATTATTGTTGCTCGATGAACCGACCAGTGCCGTCGATCCACAAAGCCGTCGCGATTTCTGGGCGAATCTTTTCCGCCTCGCACAGGCAGGTACAACAATCCTCGTGTCGACCCACTACATGGACGAGGCCGAACGCTGCCACCGTCTGGCGATTCTCGATCGAGGTATGAAGGTCGCCGACGGCACGCCGCAACAACTGCAGACAGAAACGGGCATGCATATTCTCGAGGTCATTGCAGACGATCCCTACGCCGCTCAGGCGGCGATTGACGACCGGGCGGAGATCGCCAGCGTGACGCAACTTGGCGTAAGACTACGCGTACTCATTGCTGAACGGCATTCCGATCCTCTGGAAATTGTTCGCGATGCACTCTCCGCTCGCGGTGTTTCCGGTACGACACAAATGGGTGCGCCGTCTCTGGAAGACGTGTTTGTCGCTGTGACCATGAAACCCGAGGATCGCGCAAAGTGAAATCACTCTCGCGCCTTGGCGCCATTATCAGAAAGGAAGTCTTACAGCTCAGTCGCGACAAACTGACATTTGGTATGGTTTTTGGTCTGCCCGTCATTCAAATTCTGATGTTCGGCTACGCGATCAATACCGATGTCCGTAATCTCAAAACGGCTGTCGCAAATCAGGCCGGCACGCACCTGTCGCAACAGTTTGTTGCCGATTTACGCGCGTCACAGGTTGTGAAAATCATCGCGTCGGCCAGGACACCGCTTGAGCTCGAAGGCATGTTGCGCCGCGGCGAGATATCACTTGGAATAGTTATCTCGCCCGACTTTGATCGCCGTGTTGTTGACCAGGACCGGTCAGCAGTTCACGTTCTCGTAGACGGCAGTGACCCAACCATTCTCGGCGTCGCCAACCGCTTGCGCAATATGCCGATTGCATTCGACTCTGCACAGCAACGCGGTGAAAAACAGGGCCAGATAGAAATTCGCCCTTACTACAACCCTGAAAGGCGAACTCCAGTGAATATTATTCCGGGCCTCATGGGTGTGATCCTGATGATGACGATGATGATGTTCACAGCTGTAGCCATTGTGCGTGAACGCGAACGCGGTAACCTGGAATTGCTCATCAACACGCCGCTGAGCTCGGCTGAACTCATGATCGGCAAGGTTACCCCATACATCGCCATCGGACTGTTTCAGCTAGCGGTTATTCTCGGCGTCGGACAGTTGTTGTTTGACGTGCCAATACGCGGCAGCGTACTCGATCTTTATATCGCAGGTTCGGCGTTTATCGCCGCCAATCTGGCCTTGGGCCTGTTGATATCCACGGCCGTGCAGACACAGTTTCAAGCAATGCAAATGACGGTCTTTATCCTGATGCCGTCGATCTTGCTGTCCGGATTCATGTTTCCATTCGATGGCATGCCGGTGGCGGCCCAATACATCGGTGAAGTCCTGCCCACCACACACTTTATTCGCCTTTCGCGAGGCATCATGTTGCGCGATGCACCGTTGCTCGAAATCGCGTCTGATCTTTATTACCTGATCGGATTCACGCTCGTCGCTATGACGATTGCCGCCAAACGATTTACTAAAAGACTGGATTAGTCGCCACCACCGGTGCGAATGGCAGCGAAAAATTCGCAAATCGTCATTCTTTCTGGTCCAATCTAAAGCCAATGACTACCCAAGCCAAACAATCGCAAACTGTTTTTATCGTCGACGACGATGCTGCCATCCGTTTTGCAATGGCGGCGCTCATGGACTCGGTCGATCTGGAGCACGAAATCTACGGTTCCGCCGACGAGTTTCTCGAAAAAGTCTCGGACCAGCGCCCCGGTTGTCTCGTTCTGGACATTCGAATGCCCGGTCTTGGCGGCCTTGAACTTCAGGACGAGTTGATCAAGCGTGAGAACACCCTGCCGATTATTTTTATCACAGGTCATGGTGACGTACCCATGGCTGTTGAAGCAATGCAAAAAGGTGCGGTCGACTTCATTCAAAAACCGTTTCGGGATCAGGAGCTTCTCGACCGCATACGCGAAGCCCTCGAAACCGACGAAGTGCGACGCGAAGCGCAGCAACAACACGCTGAAGTAGCCCAGCGCCTGGATCGTTTAACCAATCGTGAACGTGAGGTGTTTGACCTCGTCGTCACCGGCAAACCGAATAAGGTCATCGCTTACGAACTCGGTGTCAGTCAGCGTACGGTGGAAATACATCGCGCCAGAGTCATGGAAAAGATGCAGGCCAGATCACTTGCCGATTTGGTCAAGATGCATATGACCGCCTAGGGCCTGCTAACGCCTAATATCTCGATCTGCGACGTTCATCAAACGTCGCGCAGTCAATGCACTCGTCAGCGTAAGGATATACCTTCATTCGATCAACCTCGATCGGTTCGGCGCATTCAGAACAAATGCCGTAGCCGCCTGATTCAAGCCTCTGCAGTGCAGCGGATATCTTCGCAATTTCGGTACGAGCTTCGTTACCCAGCGCATCTACGACCTCGGAGTCCTCCAGCTCTTTCGCCATTTCCTTTGAATCGGCGTCAAACCCGCGTTGCAGGTTTATCGTTATTCTCTCCAGTCGCGCACTCAACTCCTGTTTTTTCGCAATGAGTTCCTCTCGCAACACGTCTTTTGACCCACCAGACATTGTGACCTCCTCAGTCAGACCTGTTGCTCATCTTATCCTCCTGCTCGCTAGTGAGAATCAGTAAATCCACCTATCGTCCGATAGGTAGAAACCGACAGCATTTAAGCAACACGCCTTATAGATTGCCGGTCTCCGGGGCGTATGCTCAGGATGAAGAGCTGTTTTTAGTCATTACATCAGCGAGATTAAAAATGAACGAAATATCCAAAATCCTTGCCGTTATTGATCCAACAACAGACGATCAACCCGGTTTGGAGCGAGCATCCTGGCTCGCGAAAAATACCGGCGCTGATCTCGAACTGCTTGTCTGCTACTACAACGAATACCTGAGTGGCGATCGCCTGTTTGACTCACCATCGCTGGAAAAAGCACGCGACGAGGTCATCAAAAATCATGAACAGCAGCTCGAAACTATGGCTGCGCCCTTACGCGCGAAAGGCCTTACGGTAAAGTCGTCTGCTATATGGGACCACCCCTTGCATGAAGGTATTGTCAGACGCGCTGTCGAGTCACACGCCGACATTGTCATCAAAGACACGCATCATCATTCCGCCGTCACTCGAGCTCTACTGACAAATACTGACTGGAATCTGATTCGAACCTGTCCAACCCGTCTGTGGCTGGTAAACCCTCACGAAATGGCCGACAAGCCCGTTTTCATTGCAGCAATTGACCCGATGAATCAGCACGACAAACCCGCTGCACTGGATGACGAAATACTGCAGCAAAGCAAAATGCTGGCCGCAAAAGTAGGCGGCGAAGTTCGTGTATTTCATTCCTACGATCCACGTATCGCGGTCGCAACTGCCACGGCGAATGCCTACATTCCTGTATCGCTACCATTTGATGAAATCGAACAACAAATGCACGAGGATCACCAGAAGCGTTTTAAGGAAATAACAAGCTTTCACGAAATTGACGACGACAAAGTCCACCTGATCGCCGGCCTCACGCACGAGGAATTGCCGGCGATAGCCGAAAAGTATTCCGCCAATGTTGTCGTGATGGGGGCAGTCGCCAGAAACCGCTGGAAGCGTTTGTTCATTGGCGCTACGGCGGAGAGAACGCTCGAGCATCTGCCGTGTGATCTCCTGATCGTCAAACCAGACTGGTTCAAGACGCCAGTCCACCTGGAAAAACACGAAGCAGCCTGAATCCGGCTTCTTTTCCTGCCAAAAAAACGGGGCTTCGCGAACGAAGCCCCGCCGTTACAGCCTTCTACTGCGCTCTAGTAGTTAGCTGTGAACATGATCCAGATTTTGTTCGTGTCAACGTAAGACAGCGAATCGCTGGAGAAGAAGGCACCTTTGAACAAGATTCCGTAGTTCTTCGTAATCTTTGTGCCTGCAGAAACATCAAACTCTGTGCCGAAATCAGCACTGCCTGTCTCTGCGGAGAAGTCATGAAAGACACCGGTCAGATTCCACTTGCCCGCCTTGAACTTGACCGTCGCATACAGATCATCGATACCATCAGCTGGCGTCGTCAGGAACACATCCGCCCAGCCCTGGAACGCGTGCAGAGTTGCCAGTGGCGTTCTGAATGACTCAGAGTTGGCGCTATCAGTGCCCAGTGACTCGTAAGCAAGACCGAGTGATAAACCACTATCCATCGACCAAAGAGCGCTGACATGTGCATAGTCCGCGTCATAATTGGCTGGGTTATTCCCCGCATCCGACTGTGTCGCCAGCTCTGCGATCAGGCCGAGCTTACCTTCGCCCGCCTTGACGCTGCCGGCCAGGCGAGCACCCGTTGTTGCCGTTGACGTCGCTGCCACATCCTCATTGTCAATGTAGTAAATGTAAGGCGTAACTGACCAGCTATCGTTGATCGTGACCTTCGCATTGACTAAATGCGTATCAACATTCATCTTGCCAGCCGCAGATTCCTGGCCAAATATTCGCCGCACCTGACCAACATAAGCGTAGGCAAGCGACGTATTGGGAATCGCGGTAGTTGACACTAACAGGCCATCGTAGGTCTGTTCGTTTTGACGCCAGCCAACTCCGCCAACGAAGCGTTGGTTGTCCAGCAGGACACGCTGCCGTCCGACACGAAACTTCCAGTCGTCCGATACGCTGTAGTCGAAGTACAGTTGATTCAGATCAGATCCATTAGGATCCGCAACCGTCTGGTACACACCATCTTTCGCCGGTGTGGTACCACCACCTGCGTTGAAGTCGCGTAACAGATGAAACACATGATCGAATTCCGCGAATGCGGACCAGCCCTGCCATTTCCCTGTTCGGTAGTTGAAGCGTAATCGAGTAGTCAGAGCATTCGCATCCTTGAGGGGATTGTCTTTATCCACCGTTTCGAAGCGTGCTCGTACATTGATTCCTGCCTTTCCTGAGGTAATTGCCGACCCCAGATCATTGCTCTCATCGGCAAGCGCAACCGATGAGAGCAGCAGCGAAGCTGCGGACAGGAGAACGATGCTTTTGCGTTTCATGATCGTTGTCCCTGGTTCCCTTAGTAAATATCGTGCAATGTATTGTAGATGTTGAACTTGCCTGTCGGGGTTACGATTTCCGGCCCTTTGATGACAGCTTTAAGCTCACGTGTTTTGTCATCGACAACGACGATCGCGGATTCCTGCTCTTTGCCACTCCAGACAGAGAACCATACTTCGTCACCAGCCTTATTGTATTCCGGCTGTACGACACGCTTCGGCCCTTCGCCAAGATCCGCCCACTCACCAATTGGCAAGGTTACGAAGCCTGCGTCCAGATCATTGATGTCAAAGACAGCAATTGACTGGCTGAAAGACTCGTCCGGATTCAATGGTGCATCGACCCAAAGGTTGGTCGAATTGGGATGCGATTTTACAAACAATGAACCGCCGCCCATGCCGTCAACTACCCGAACATTCTTCCAGGCACTTTCCGGATGGTCCACAGGATCAGTTCCCAGAAACGACAGGTTAGAGTTGCCCAAAGCGCTCGTAACCCAAACCGGTCCAAACTCCGGATCGATGATGTTCGCACCACGGCCCGGATGCGGCGTCTTGGTGACATCAATCAATGCAACCAGCTTGCGTTCCCTGGAGTCCACAACAGCGACTTTGTCGGACTGATTAGCAGCCGTCAGGAAGTAACGCTTGGTGCTGTCCCAGCCACCGTCATGCAGGAACTTGGCAGCAGGGATATCGGTAACGGACAGGCTATCTATATTGCTGTAGTCAACCAACAGGATATGCCCTGTTTCCTTAACGTTGACGATGAACTCGGGATGCTCATGCGATGCGACGATAGCGGCAACGCGTGGTTCCGGGTGATATTCCTGAGTATCAACGGTCATGCCGCGTGTTGATACGATCTTCAAAGGCTCAAGGGTATCGCCGTCCATGATCGTGTACTGCGGTGGCCAATAGGCTCCGGCAATGGCGTACTTGTCTTCGTAGCCTTTGTATTTGGACGTTTCAACAGATCGTGCTTCGAGACCAATCTTAATCTCGGCAACGATCTGCGGAGGATCCATCCACATATCAATCATGTCGACTTTTGCGTCACGACCAATGGTGAAGACATAGCGACCCGATGCAGACGGACGCGAGATGTGCACCGCGTATCCCGTCGGCAAGATCGTAACGACCTCTTTAGTATCGCCATCGATGATCGCGACCTTGCCTGCGTCACGAAGCGTGACCGCAAAAAAGTTGTCGATATTTCGATCGTGTTGCGGGCTGGTCGGACGATCTTCCGGCTTGACCAACAATTTCCAGCTGGCCTGCATATCCGCCATATTCCAGTCAGGTGGTAACGGAGGTTCTTGCTGCAGGAAGCGCGCCATGATGTCGATCTGCTCTGGCGTCAAATCACCTGAAGTTCCCCAGTTCGGCATACCAGCCGGCGAACCGTAAGTGATCAGTGCCTTCAAATATTCCGTGCCTTTCGCAAGCGTTATGTCGGGTGTCAGAGCTTTACCCGTTGCACCCTTGCGGAGTACGCCGTGACAGCCAGCACAGCGTTGAAAATACAGCTCTGTTGCAGTCGAAAACTCAGCTTCGCTAAGCACGGGTCCGCCAGCTGACATGATCTGTCGCGCATCGGCGCCGGTCATGGCCACAGGAGCACCCTCGTAGGACATCTCACCTTCGGATGCACCCTGATGACGTTCACCCTCAGCGCGATCTTCCTTGCCGAGCTCAACGCGCAGTGCTGCAACTTCTTCAACACTGACGGCAGAGCCACCATTGCCCCAGGCGCTAAAGACGTAGGTCAGAGCCGCGGCCAGATCTGCATCCGGCAAGTGGCCCATACTTGGCATAACACCGTTGTAGTCGACCCCATTGACGGTGATTGGACCAGAGAGCCCAAACAGCGCCGCCGACATGACGGCTTTGCGATCGCCCTGCAGGAAATCAGACCCGGCTAGCGGAGGAAATGCGCCCGCCAGTCCCGTACCTGCCGGCTGATGACAGGCTGCACAGTTGGCGAGATAGATTGCTTCGCCATTTGCGATCAGCTCGTCTTTGCCTGCGGCCGACACTTCAGCGGTATGCACAGCGGTATCGCTGTTGGCACTGCTGGTATCGTCCGCAGCCTCTTGCGAACAAGCCCCAATGCTCAGCCCCAGGATTGGGATCAGCAGCCAAAGGCTACGTTTTTTCAATGTCATGACATGTTCTCCCCTGTCATTGGTGTTTAAGTTTAATAAACCTTTACCACGCCACGTTCAGGCTTAGAGACGCACTGCGCCCCGCCTGAGCAAGGAATGGAAGAATCGGATCACCTGGTTTCACGCCGCGAACATCAGACCAATTCCAATATGTCTGGTCCGCAAGATTGTGAATGCCGGCTCTGACGACGGCGCGTTCACCCAGGCGCTGCGTCAGGAACAGATCGAACACTGCATGCCCAGCAGGCTTAAAGACCTCACCTGCGCTTTCATCACGACGGTCGTATGCGGCAGTGAAAGTCCCCTTCAGCCGAACCTGTCGAGACTGATCCATTGAGAACCAGCTCAAACCCAGTACACCCTGTGCCGGGCCTACCGAATTCAATGCCTCTCCGGAGACCTTGTTGTCACCACGTGCATAGTAGGCAGAACCGTCAAAACCGAATGCTTCGTTTGCACCAAAGCGGGTACGCCAACCGGCCTCGAGGCCCTGGATCTCGGTTTCACGAATATTCTGTGACTGGAACATGATCAAGCCAGTCTCCGGATCGACGCCGAGGTTGATCTTCGACTCGATGAAATCGTCATACGTTGTACGGAATGCGGACAATCTTGCAGAGGACTGCTCGCCCTGCCAGCGAATACCGACGTCAATTCCGTTGGAGGATTCTGACTTCAGGTCGGGATTCGGAATCGCGCTGAAGCCGAAGAACGGAATTTCGAGGCTGATGTTCGCATCTGAATACGGCGGCGCACGAAAGCCATGCGAATACTGTGCGTACAAATCAATCGCAGGCGTCACGGTGTAGATCACGCCGAGTTTTGGCGAAAGGTCCGACTCTCGCAGACGCACCACCTGATAGTCCGGAAAGTCTTCGAGGTATATCGCATCCACTTGCGGTGAGAGATCGTATTGGTCAGCACGTAGGGCAGCGATAATCTTCCACTCGCCGAAGCTGATAGTGTCCTCGATGAACGCAGCCATTTCCCGAGTCTTGCTGATCGGGAAGTCACGCAGTGGAAAAACCTCGCCGAGAAGCACATTGGTTTGTACTCCTGTGGACAGATTCGAGGACAAGCCATCACGGATTTCCTCGGTGATGCGATCGCGATATTCAAGGCCAAATCCCAGGCGATGCGACATGAGCGCCGCGCTGATGTCCTTCCACATATTGATCTCGATTCCACGAATTTCCTGATCATAAGAAAAGGAGCGATCAATCGAGACCGGAGTACGTGCAGCCGCACGCTCGTCGAGCGTGAGTTGCTCTACTGTCGCGGCCTCGTAGAAGGCACGAACGACGCCAGAGTCAATCCAGCCCTCTGGCGCACCAAACTCATACGCCAGACTGACCATATCCATGGTCGAAGAATCATCACCTTCAAGTGCTGTCGTGGAGCGAAAACGTCCGCTACCGAGCATTGAGTTCAGGTCCGATATCGTGTCGGAATTTTGATGGATGAAGCTGGCGCGCCAGGTTCTGCCCCAGCGATCATCGGCAATCAGCTTGATCAATGCTGTTTGACGTTCGTAGTCCTTGGTGTCGATCCCATTTTCGCTGGCGGCTGAATCAAGCTGTTCGCCGTCACGCCAGCTAATGCCTGCCATGACGCCAAAGGAATCATCACCGACTGCGAACATCGCCTGACCATGAGCACTACCGTCGGCGTCGCGCCAGGTTGCAAGAAGATCGCCCCCGGCGCTGCCGTTTCTTATGATGTCGGACGGGTCCGGAGTACGAACTCCGACCACACCGCCAATCGCGGCACTGCCATAAAGCGCCGACGCCGGGCCGTGCAATACTTCAATATTCTGTACAAGGCCAGCATCAATGAAGTCACGCGTAGCGTTTGAAAAGCTACCCGTGTCGAATTGATCGGATAATGGAACCCCGTCGACCAGTATTGCCACGCGGTTACCGCCTATGCCGCGAATGTTGATACCTTCGGTGCCGAAACGAGTGCCAGCAGCTTCGTAATCAACACCGGGTATGTAACGAAAAATATCGCCCATCGATGTCGCGAGCTCGTTGTTCAGGTCGGCCCGGGACAGAACGGTGACGGTTGCCGCTATTTCCCGGATCGAACGTTCATCTTTGTTAGCGACAACAACGATCTGCTCAACGGGCTGTTCATACTCGAGCTGAGAAGAATCATGGTCCTTGGCAGTGGCGAAGCCACCCGCACATAAGAAAACGCCTGCCGTGTAAAACACTGCAGGCGCTCCAAAAAGCCGTGAATGTGAGCGCATTCTTAAAACCCTTCAAGCTATGATAAATTCATTTCGTACCTTGCCAGAGGCCGCGTCATAAACCATAGGTAGGTACACCTATGGCCAACCGGATAACGCATACGCAGGCGCCTTGAATCGGGTATTACGGCGACTCATCGACTAGAATGTCGGCATCTGACTACAGGGAGCTAACGGCCTTGACTTATTTACTGATCAAGTCACTGCACATGATCACTGCGATCGTGACAATCTTAGGGTTTGTCCTGAGGTTTTACTGGATGGCGGTGAAATCCGACATGATGCAACTCAAGCTGACCAGAGTTCTGCCACACATTATCGATACTCTGTTCCTGCTTTCCGGTATCGGCCTGGTTTTACTGCTTAAATTAGACGCGTTCTCGCAACCGTGGTTACTGGCCAAGTTTGCAGGACTCATCGCTTACATCGTGCTCGGCACCATTGCGATTAAACGCGGACCAACAATGCAGATTCGTGTCATCGCATTCGTCGCATCGCTGGGCTTATTCGCGTACATCATTGGCGTCGCTTTGACGAAGTCGCCGGCGAGCTGGCTAGTCTTCGGGTACGCTGCCTGAGCGGGCAGCAATGCGAGCCGCTGCCAACAGTCTGGTCGTATCGACGGGTTTGCTCATCAATGTGCAGTTATCGAGTAAGCGCGCGTCTTTGACCACTTTCGAGGTATCGCCGCTGACGATAAATGCCGGAATCTCTGACGCGTAAAACTCGCGAATTAGACTGACAGCTTCGACCCCTGTGGAACCATCCAGTAAATGAAAGTCAGAAATCAACAAGTCAGGCTGTTCATGCAGGTGTTTAATCAATGCCGTCGCCTCTTTCGCCGACGCCGCAGTTGCCACTCTATAGCCCTCGGCCTCCAGCAATAGTCCCCAGGCATTGGCGACATTAACGTCGTCTTCGATCAGGACGACCAGCCCGCTCGCTTGATCTTCTGGAAGTACTGGCTGTTCATCTTCTGAACTGACAACACCATCGGCTACGACAGGAACTCGTACCGTAAATATCGAGCCTTTGCCCGGCTCGGAATCGACATCGATACGGTGGTCAAGAAGATCGGTCAGGCGTCGAACGATTGCGAGACCAAGTCCAAAGCCCTCCTTGCTGCCAGCCGGTGATTTAACCTGGTGAAACTCCCGAAAAATTTCACTCAGCTGATCCGTCTCGATCCCAATACCGGTGTCAGAAACTTCGAGATAGCAGAGTCCGTCGCGCTCAACGCACGCAACTTTGACCTCGCCTTTGTCGGTGTAGCGGATCGCATTCGAAACAAGGTTGGTTATGACCTCAGCGAGCAGGTTCGGATCGCTTCTCACTACGGCCGCACAGGATTCAGAGGAGAAGCTCAGTCCTTTGTTTTGCGCCTGTCGCCCGAACTCAGCGGACAACCTGTCGATAAGGCGTTGCATTGGAAAATCTTCCCACTCCGGTTTCACCGCGCCAGCATCCAGGCGACTGATATCGAGTAGCGAGTTGAGCAGGTTCGTCATAGCGGTCAGCGATGCATCCTGATTTTCCACCATTAGCAACGCGCGCTCGTCCTTGACCGTCCGTCGCAGGGCGCCGTTCAACAAGCTCAACGCCTGCACCGGCTGCCTGAGGTCGTGGCTCGCAGCCGCCAGGAATGCGCTATTCGCCTTGTTTGCCCGCTCGGCGGCATCATGTGCAGCTTTAATGTCCTCTTCCATCTGCCGCCGCACCGTTACGTCGCGAATAACACTGGAGATAAACCGGCCACTATCCGTTTCTACCGGGCTAAGGCTGATCTCGACAGGGAACTTACTGCCGTCTTTTCTCTGCGCGACAAGGTCCAGACCCAGCCCCATCGGCCTGAGTTTTGGCTCATCGGTATACGACGTGCGATGTGACATGTGCTCCGTCCGCATCACCTTGGGCAGCAACACGTCAACAGCTTGCCCAATCATCTCATCGCGAGAATAGCCAAACATTTTGAACGCTTGCCCGTTAACCAGGACCATCCGGCCGTCCTCGTCGACGATAATCATGGCATCCGGCGCAGATTCCAGCAGATTGCGAAAAAATACTTCGGAGCCGCCTATCCTGGAGATGTCAGCTGGCAATGAATTTTGACTCATGAGACCTTGAATTCAACTTATCAATAGCATCATTTTGAACCGAAGTCTCATAGGAAACGCCATACGTATCGTCCCCTATCCGCAGCGGCGACGGGTATTGTTAAGCTTCGCCGCGATTCTGAGGCTATACTAAGCGCCGAAGAAACAAGCGCTGCGAATTCAGGCGGCCGACCATAAACTCAAATTAAAACAGGGGTTGTCCCTTGGACACAGCATCTACCTATAACGATAAGGTCGTGCGTCAGTTCTCGATCATGGTTGTCATCTGGGGCATCGTCGGGATGCTCGTCGGCATCATCATTGCGGCACAGCTGATCTGGCCGGTGCTCAATTTTGACCTGCCGTTCCTGACCTATGCCCGGCTCCGACCACTTCATACAAACGCCGTCATATTTGCTTTCGGCGGATCTGCGCTTATTGCCACATCCTATTATGTGGTGCAGCGTACCTGTCACGCGCGTCTGGCATTCCAGAAACTGGCGGCCTTCACTTTTTGGGGTTGGCAAACGGTCATCGTTCTGGCCGCCATTACGCTGCCGCTTGGCATCACTCAATCGAAAGAGTATGCCGAGCTCGAATGGCCGATCGACTTGCTTATCGCCGTTGTCTGGGTCGCTTACGCGATCGTCTTCTTTGGCACGATTGCTAAACGTCAAATCAAGCATATTTACGTGGCGAACTGGTTTTACGGCGCCTTCATCCTCACCGTAGCCGTTTTGCACATATTCAATAACCTCGCCGTACCGGTCACGCTATTCAAGTCTTATTCCATCTATACCGGTGTCGTCGACGCGATGATGCAGTGGTGGTACGGGCACAACGCCGTAGGCTTCTTCCTGACGGCCGGTTTCCTGGGAATGATGTACTACTTCGTTCCGAAGCAAGCTGGCCGACCCGTCTATTCATATCGACTGTCTGTCGTGCATTTTTGGTCGCTAATTGCCGTTTATATGTGGGCTGGTCCGCATCACCTGCACTACACCTCGTTGCCGGACTGGGCACAAACGCTGGGCATGGTGTTTTCAATCATTCTGCTCGCACCGTCATGGGGCGGAATGATCAACGGCATCATGACCATGTCAGGTGCCTGGCATAAATTACGCTCTGATCCGATTTTGAAATTCATGATCGTTTCACTGTCGTTCTACGGTATGTCGACGTTTGAAGGGCCGATGATGTCGATCAAGACCGTGAACGCACTGTCACATTATACAGACTGGACGATCGGTCACGTTCACTCCGGCGCACTCGGCTGGGTCGCGATGATGACAATCGGCACGATGTATTGCCTCATTCCGCGGCTGTACAACAAAGACGGCATGTACAGCACCAGGCTTATCGACGTTCACTTCTGGACATCGACGATTGGCGTTGTTCTTTACGCCGTAGCGCTCTGGGTCGCTGGTATTACGCAGGGTCTCATGTGGCGTGCGGTGAACGCCGACGGCACCCTGACCTATTCGTTTGTCGAATCCTTGAAGCAAACCTATCCGTATTACGGTTTACGGCTCGTCGGCGGCCTGCTGTTTTTCAGTGGCATGCTCATCATGGCTTATAACGTCTGGAAGACGATAAGCAACACGAAACCGGTACCCGTTGCGGTACTGGATCCGGCGTAAAGGGAGAGTAACGCTATGCGCCACGATACAATCGAAAAAAACCTGAATCTGATGATGGTCCTGATCGTCGTCGCGATCAGTATTGGCGGGTTGATCGAGATCATTCCGCTGATGGTCAGTTCCGATGCAACCGAGCCCGCTGAAGGCATAGAACCTTACGAGCCACTGCGTCTCGCCGGGCGGGATGTCTATGTTCGCGAAGGCTGTTACAACTGCCATTCACAGATGATTCGGCCATTCCGCAGTGAAACTGAACGCTATGGACCGTATACGACCGCGGGTGAAACTGTTTACGATCGACCATTCCAGTTCGGCTCAAAACGCACCGGGCCTGACCTTGCCCGAGTGGGTGGTCGTTACAGCGACGACTGGCAACGCCTGCACCTAACCGATCCACGCGCCCTGGTCCCGGAATCAAACATGCCTGCCTACCCATGGCTGTCAGAGAATATGCTCGACGGTGAGTTGATAACGAAGAAATTGCAAACACTGCAGTTTCTCGGCGATCCCTACAGCGACGAACAGATTGCGGGTGCCGCAAGCGCCGTTGAGGGACGAACCGAGATGGACGCTCTCATAGCGTACCTGCAGGAACTCGGCACCAACCGCAGAAATCGCAGGTAGAGGCCAATGGATATTGATCTGATTCGCGGCATTCTTACAGCAGTGATTTTCTTCGCCTTTGTGGGTATCTGGATTTGGGCCTGGAGCAGTCGACGTAAGGCAGATTTTGACGCTTCCGCGGCTTTACCGCTGGAAGATGACGTAACTATTAATAACGAGCGGGAGAGCATCTGATGCCTGCATTTTGGCACTGGTTCGTTGCTGCCGGAACGATCATTTTCGTCGTCTGGTGCGTATGGCTAATTCAGTGGGCCAGCAAACAAGGTCCACAGAACGTCGCGGATGATGAAGTCGTTGGCCACGTCTGGGATGGTGATCTCGAAGAATGGAATAAACCGGCACCCCGTTGGTGGTTGTATCTGTACTTCATCACGATCGCCTGGGCCGTCGGCTACATGATTGCCTACCCGGGTCTCGGTAGCTGGGACGGTTTGCTCGGATGGTCCCAGCAGGGACAGTATGAAGAAGAAATGCAGGCCGCATCAGATCGCTACGAGCCGATCTACGAGCGTTTTGCAGCAATGAGTTTCGATGCGCTGGCCGAGGAACCCGATGCTCTGAATCTGGGTAAGAGCCTGTACGCCAGCTATTGCACGACCTGCCATGGGTCGGATGCGCGCGGCGCAACCGGCTACCCGAACCTAACGGATGGCGACTGGCTTTGGGGCGGTACAGAAGCCGCGATCACCACTAGCATTCGGCAAGGGCGCATGGGCGTAATGCCGGTTCTTGCCCCGGCCCTGGGCGGCGATGCGGGTATCGATAACATGGTGCGCTACGTGAAAAGTCTTAGTGGCCTCGGTGAAGCTGATGCGGCAGCAATGAGCTCACAGCCAATGTTCATGGCGCTTTGCAGCGCGTGCCATAATGCGGACGGCAGCGGCAATCCGCTGTTCGGAGCACCCAACCTGACCGACGAAACCTGGCTGCACGGATCTGCTGATGACGTGATTCGTACGACTATTACCAAGGGCCGCAACAGTGTCATGCCGGCGCATGGCGAATTGCTCGGTGAGAATCGCAGCAAAATTCTTGCCGCATACATCGCGAGTTTATCGAAACAATAGTGATCAGCGAAGAATACAGAGGCGCTAAGCAATGGAGTCGCGACAAGCAGGCGGTTTTCACCGTTTTCTGGATATCATTTCTTTGTGCCGCTGTCGGTACTATGGTTTTTTTCGCAGTCTTCGACCCGGTCGACCTGGGTGGCGTATTTGATGCGGAGCTCGACGTCGATCGAGATTCAGGCTACGCCATAGGGTTCTTCTTCTTCTGGGCTTTTTCGCTGGTCTGCAGCGCCATCACGGCGTTCCTGGTTCGTACGGCGCCAAAACGAGACGCACAACATCGCGACCCTCAAGACTAGCCGGTGCTTCCATGAATAATCCCAAACCGGCGTCGATGTACGAGAGCGAGAATAAAATATACCCGCGCGAAATCGGCGGCCGCTTTGCAAACCTGAGTAAACTCGCAACCGTTTCGCTGCTGGGTCTTTTTTACCTGCTTCCCTGGTTGTCCTGGGACGATCGACAAGCATTCCTGTTCGACTTACCCGCGCGAAAATTTTATCTTCTCGGCCTGACACTTTGGCCACAGGATTTCCCCTACCTCGCACTGTTGCTCATCATCGCAGCGCTTTCCCTGTTTTTTTTCACAGCGCTCGCAGGGCGCCTGTGGTGCGGATTCGCCTGTCCGCAAACCGTGTGGACGGAGCTCTTTATCTGGATCGAGCAATTCACCGAGGGAACGCGATCGCAGCGCATGAAGCTCGACAAGGCGCCGTGGTCATGGAACAAGATACGGCGCAAAGGCTCGAAACAGTTTTTGTGGCTCGCACTTTCAATCTGGACTGGATTTACCTTCGTTGGCTATTTTGAGCCAATACGCGAACTCAACCAGCAGTTTATGACCCTGACCGTTAGCAGTTGGACGGCTTTTTGGGGGCTGTTCTACGGCTTCGCCACGTATGGTAACGCAGGCTACATGCGTGAGCAGGTCTGCAAATACATGTGCCCGTACGCGCGTTTTCAAAGTGCGATGTTCGACAAAGACACACTCATCATCTCCTACGACGAAAAGCGTGGCGAACCACGCGGAGGTCGTAAGCGTTCGGATGACAAGGAGGCCAAGGGTCTTGGCGACTGTATTGACTGCACACTGTGCGTCCAGGTCTGCCCGACTGGAATCGATATCCGCAAAGGTCTGCAGTATGAATGTATCGCCTGTGCTGCTTGTATCGATGCTTGCGATTCGGTCATGGACAAAATGAATTACCCACGCGGGCTGGTGCGCTACACAACCGAGCACGCCCTCGAAAAACAAGAGACTCACGTTATCCGTCCGCGCATGCTGATCTACGCTGCCCTGCTGCTGGTACTCGTCGGATCTCTGGTCACATCTATGGCACTGCGTACCCCGATCATTCTCGACGTAATTCGCGACCGCAATTCGCTGTACAGGGAATTGCCCGGCGACATGATTGAGAACATCTACACGATCAAGATCATCAACCAACGAAACGACACCCGAGAATTCAATCTCAGCGTGGCAGGCGTTGAAGGTGCCGAACTGGACGGCGTCGCTGACATCGTCGAGGTCGTCGGTGGTGGTGTGCTCTCAATGCCTGTTCGGGTACGGGCACAGCGCAGCAATGCCTACGGCATCAAGAAAATCGAATTTACGGTTGTCGCTACTGACGATTCGGGCGACGAACGTGTTGAGGATAGCCGCTTCCTCGGGCCTACTCCCTGACATGACAACAGAAGACACCTTGCCCTGGTATCGTCAATTCTGGCCATGGTTCATTATCGCGCTGCCCGCGTCCGCTGTTGTGGCCGGTCTCTTCACCGTGTGGCTGGCCATGCAATCGACTGACTCGCTGGCGGTCCGCTCGGAAGACGGCGTCAACGTCGCTACAGAACGCAATCTTGCTGCGGAAGCAGAAGCTGATCGTCGCGGTCTTCGCGCAAGCATTGAAATCAATTCGGAAAGTGGTGCTGTTGTTGCGACGATGCTGTCTGGGCGCGACGTCGATGCCCAGCGCTCACTTGAATTGCAGCTCCTGCACCCCACGCTGGCCGCCCGCGATATGATTATTGAACTGTCCCCGGCAATTCCGTTGCAGGACGGCGTGCCGGTATGGGCCGGCCATTTGCTCGATCCTCCGAGTGACCGTCGTTACGTCCGACTTTCCTCGGATGGCTGGCTACTGAGCGCTGAGTGGTCCGGCGCAGCGGTGATCGAACTAGGCGGTGTCGCCGATGGCGGTCACTGAATCCTGTTTTCACTGCGCCCTGCGAATTCCTCCGGGTTGTAATTACTCAGTCGAATTAGACGGCAGCGACAGACCCGTATGCTGCCTTGGCTGCAAAGCCGTTGCCGAGCTCATTCGTGACTCAGGCATGGCTAATTACTACGCCTTGCGTGATAACCCGGAGCCTGGCGCGGGCAAGCCGCCCGAAGAAACAGCGGAGTGGGAAGTATTCAATAGTAACAATATGTTACAGGCATTCGCCGAGATCGATACCGACTCGGCCGTTGCGACAATTTATGCGGGCGGCATGTACTGCTCCGCCTGTAGCTGGCTGATCGAAACGTCGCTGCTGAAGCTGCCGGATGTCGAATCCGTCGACGTTAATCCGATGACGCACCGGGTCCGCGTCAAGTGGCTGCACGCCGCCACTGGGCTCGGCGACCTACTGGCAGTATTTTCCAGGCTCGGCTATCAACCACAGCCAATAGCCACTGACGATGCCACACGCCCCGAAGTCGCAGAGCAACGACTGGCACTGAAACGTTTGTTGGTCGCTTCGCTGGGAATGATGCAAGTCATGATGTTTGCCGTCGGCCTCTATGCGGGCGACTTTCAGGGAATTGACGCCGATATGCGGCGCTTCCTGCGACTCGTCAGTTTCTTCGTAACAACACCCGTCGTGTTCTATGCCGCCAAGCCGTTCTTCGCCGCCGCATGGCGCGGCGTCATCGCGCGCATGCCCGGCATGGATCTACCCGTCTCGATCGCCGTCGGTGCTGCGTATGCAGCGTCGGTTTATTCGACTTTTTCAAACGGTCCGGCAGTCTGGTTCGACTCCGTCGTCATGTTTGTTTTCTTCCTGACGCTCGGTCGCTATCTCGAAATGCGAGCTCGCCATCGTTCCATTGATCGAGGTGCCGCGCTCTCGCGACTGCTGCCGAACACAGCGACATTGTTTGTCGACGGTCAACACTCTATCGTCCCAAGTGCCCAACTGGCGAAAGATGATGTTGTACAAATACGTTCCGGCGACGCAATTCCTGCCGACGGCATCATTGTTGCGGGCACTACGACGGTCGATGAGGCGTTGTTGACCGGCGAAGCAGCACCGCAGTATCGCGGCATCGGCGACACCGTCGCCGCCGGCAGTATCAACCTCGATGGCTTGATAGACATACAAGTCGTTAGTACTGGCAATGACACGACGCTCGGTGCAATAAGCCGAATGAGCGAACGCGCACGTTACACGCGACCTGCGTTTGTGAAAATTGCAGACAGGATTGCCAGTACGGTGGTTGTCGCGTTGCTCGTTATCGCATCAGCCGTTGCCTTGTATTGGTTTTTCGTCGCGCCGGAAAAAGCCTTTGTCATTACGCTGTCCGTCCTCGTCGTCACCTGCCCCTGCGCATTAGCTCTCGCCACCCCCGCCGCTTTCGCAACAGCGGGCAGCCGACTATCACAACTGCAATTGCTGCTTACGAACGGCAACGCGATTGAAGTGCTCTCAAGAGTTACACATGCGGTGTTCGACAAGACCGGAACATTGACACTGGGTCGACCCGAGATTGAGTCGATGACAATTTTCGACGACCGCTACAGCGAAGCGGACTGCCTCGCTATCGCCACAGCCTTGGAAAGAGCATCATCGCATCCGATCGCACACGCGTTTCGCAGCAAGCGAGCGCTACCGAAAGTACGTTCGTCGCAAGTCCATGTTGCCGAAGGCGTCGAGGGCATCATCAACGAGCAAACATGGCGTCTTGGCAATGCCGGTTATGTCCTTGATCGAAGCACACAGGAAAATTCCAGCTCGATTTTTCTGGGCGCCGACAGTCGCCGCATCGCAAGCTTCGATATTCATGACCAGTTACGGCCCGACGCAAAGGCGTCGCTCGACGAATTGCGCACTTTGGGTATATCACTGACATTGGCAAGTGGTGACCACGAAAAATCTGTTCGCGAAGTCGCGCGTTCACTCGAAATTGACGATGTTCATTTTGGCTGTACGCCAGAAAACAAGCTTGCTCTCATCGAGTCGCTACAAAGCAAAGGCGAACGAGTCGTCATGATCGGCGATGGTATTAACGACGCGCCTGTTCTCGCAGGAGCAGACACCTCTATCGCCCCTGGCCACGGCGCTGAACTCGCACAAACAAACGCGGATATCATCATGCTCGGCGATTCCCTACGGCCAGTCGCCACTGCTGTACGACTGTCGCGCAGCACTATGCACATCGTGCGGCAAAACCTCGTCTGGGCCATCGTATACAATGCAACGGCGCTGCCCCTTGCAGTGTCCGGGCTGGTACCACCCTGGCTCGCCGCAATCGGCATGAGCGCAAGTTCACTGGTCGTTGTTCTGAATGCACTACGTTTGAATCGGCACAAATAGACATGTCCATACTCTACGTTTTGATTCCACTGGCTCTGCTGATTCTCGGCGCTGCCGTCTGGGCGTTCTTCTGGGCCGTGGGCAGCGGCCAGTTCGACGACCTGGACACGCCAGCCGTACGTATTTTGCTCGACGACGACAAGGCGCCCAAGAACAAGCCGGATGACTGAGCTGCTGCCAATACTCGCGGCCGCTTTTGCGGCGGGCCTGCTCGGCAGTGCGCACTGCCTCGGAATGTGTGGCGGCATATCCGGTCTGTTCGCCGCTGGTGCGACAGTCGCCGCCATCAAAACGCAATTGCCACTGGCTATCGCTTACAACGCCGGGCGTGTGCTTAGCTACGCATTCCTTGGTGTGATTGTGGCAGTCGTTGGATCCGTCGCTGTGGGCTCACTTCCCGACCTCGTTGGACCCGTTCGATTAGCAAGCGGTGCGCTCATCGTTTTGGTCGGATTACAGCTCGCTTTCAACTGGCGCTTTTTGGCGCCGATAGAGAAGGCTGGCGCAGTAATCTGGAATCGCTTGGTACCGCACGCTAAAAGGCTTATTCCTGCGAACACGATTTCGAAAGCCGCTGGTCTCGGCCTCATCTGGGGATGGCTGCCATGTGGCCTCGTTTACAGCGCCCTTCTGCTGGCCGCAACAACTGCCGATCCGCTTGATGGTAGCCTGACGATGCTCGCTTTTGGTTTGGGAACAATGCCGGCAATGATCGCGACCGGGCTCAGCGCATCAAAGCTGTCCGGTCTCTTGTCTCGAAACCGCATGGGTGCAGGTCTGTTGATCGTTGTTTTGGGTGTCGCGACGCTGGCGATGCCATTGACGAACTTATTGGAAAATGGTCGGCATACCCATATGGAAGACTCTCGTTAAGTAATTGATTATCAATTGTTTTTTGTCATTATACTGTACATAACCCTCATATAATAACAGTTCTTTTTCGCGGACAAGGAACTGTCATGAGTCCCTCCCCCAAGCTTGTTCCTATCGATGAACTCGATCAGGCCATCGTCGATCTTTCTGCACGCATCAACGCGGCAACCTACGAACTGCTGGTCTTAATTCGTGAATTCGAAGATCGCGCCGGCTACCTGAAGTGGGGTCTCAAAGACGCCACCGAATGGCTGGCGTATCGCTGCGATCTCAGTCGGAGCGCAGCCTATGAAAAAGTTCGGGTGGCACGAGCGTTGAGGAAACTACCAGCGATCTCGGCGGCGTTTTCAACGGGCGAATTGAGCTACTCAAAAGTACGCGCGCTCACGCGCATAGCTGGCGATCACAACGAACAGGACCTGCTGGACTTTGCGTTGAAGACGACGGCAACTCGTGTTGAAGAACGTTGCCGGGAAATGCGGTTCGGGATGAATACTTCAGTCGACATTGCGAGTCGTGCTCGAGCAAATCGCTCGCTCCGACTCAATCGAAACGCAGAGCGAGGCATGATGACGGTGACGGTCGAGTTGCCAATCGAATCCGGTGAATTATTGGAGAAGGCGCTCGACAAAGCGCGCGATGATAATTCTTCAGACACACCCGAATTCGCTGCCGAAAGCTGGGAAGCGCAGCAAGCCGATGCGTTCGTCAACCTGGTCAACGAATACCTATCGGATAGCCAACGTGATGCTGCGGATTCGTCCGACAACTATCTTGTTACGATTCATGTCGACCAATCTGCACTGGCGGATGGAAGCGGTCGTTCTGCAGTGCCCATCGAAACAGCAAGACGACTGAGTTGTGACAGTCATGCCGTGGTGCTGACAGAGGATGATCAAGGCGAGCCTTTGAATATCGGCGGCGAGACGAGCGTCGATAATCTGATGCCCTTGTGCACACGCCATCATCCATTAGTGCATGAGGGCCAGTTTCGGATCGAAAAGGATTTTCAGAACAACTGGATTTTCGTTCGCCCGAAAGGAGAAGTCGTTCCCCGCAATGGCTATCTGCCGCAGGACATGACGGATGACGATATCGGCAGGAAATATGAAGAGTCTTCCGCGGAGGATTTTTTAATGCAGTCCAGGTATGTCGTTTCTGAGCCGCCGCCGAGCGTTTATCGGCACTAGCTAACCCTAATCGGTTTTTCACGCAGCGAGATTTGACGTCCGCAGCACAGCCGGAGATCACCTGCCGCGTGCTATTCTTGCCGCCGGTAGCAATTGGAGAAGCTTGTGCTTTCCACGATTTTGGTAGCTAGCAGCGCAGCAGTCATTTTGACACTCGGCGTAGTCCATCTTCTGTATACCTTCTCTGGTCCCAAACTTACACCCAGAAACTCCGACGTTCAGTCTGCCATGGAAACCAGCTCGCCGGTCATCAGCAAAGAAACAACAATGTGGAAGGCCTGGATCGGCTTCAATGCCAGCCACAGTATGGGTGCCATACTATTCGGACTGATATACGGTTATCTGTCAGTATTTGAGCCGGAGCTATTTTTTGGGTCGATCTATCTCACGCTCGTGGGCCTTGCCATGCTCGGCGGTTTTTTCCTTCTTGCAAGACGCTACTGGTTCAGCGCTCCATTCACGGGCATCTCGATATCGCTCGTGTGCTTTGTAAGTGGAGTTGCCATTTGGTGGCTGTAATATGCAGCTCAACATTGCCGAAGCTTACGGGTCAAGACCAGTAAGCGTTGTTTGTACTGTTCATCTTTTTCCGGCGAATACTCGCGTCCAATTTCAGCATCGATTGCATCGATCGCGTCTCGGTAGCGCTTCTTGCAGGCTGCTGTATTCGTTTCTGACTCGGGCTCTTCTCGCTGGGTTTCGGGAACAGGCAACTCGCGTTCTGCCGATAGCGGCTGCGCGGTCGCAGCTTTCTCATCCAGTTCCGCCTTCTCCGCTTCAACAGGCTTTTGAGGAGCGCATGGAAACTGGGAATAGACAATACCGTTGTCAGGCCCCTTACATTTGTGGATCTTGGTCTGAGCGCCAGCCGTGTCGAGCACGCAAAAACCGGCGGCGATCAGGCCGACTCGGATGACATTCAGCCGGCCGCGTCTCAAGCGGCACTCCTGCAGACTATTGGCGAGCTTGTCATCTCGCAAAGTTTAGCACCGATCATTGAACACTTGATATCGCAACCCAGAGTAGGCGCTCGAGGGTGATGCTTTTAGCAACGCTCGTTGTAATCATCAGGCTCATTCGTGAGTTAGACTTGAACCCTCACGATTGATTGATGAATCAAGAGCCAAACTTGAGATTCTAAGACAACATGAGGAGATATATGACGAGACAGTATTTGGATGTAAAGACGATTAAAATCGAGCGGATTGGGGCGGATCGTGCGACGCAGCTGGCCGATTTGCAAACCGTTACGTTCAAGCAAGCCTACTCCGACGTTCATTCACTGGAGGATATTGAGACTTACTGCCGCGCCCACTTTACGCCAGAAATCGCTGGTATTGATTTGTCATCCGAAGAGACCGTCTGTTGTGTAGGGTTGTTGGATTCAGAGCCATCTGGCTACTACATGGTGAAACATCAAGCGTGCCCAATAGCCATTGGTTCCGAATCCTCCGAGTTAAAACAATTATATGTTCTGAGGTCAGCATACGGCGGCGGATTAGGTCGGTACCTATATGAGCATGCCCTGGCAACTATTCGATCAACGGGCCACCTTTTGGCCTGGCTTTGCGTCTCGGACATCAATTACCGTGCGCAAGCATTCTATGACAAACAGGGTTTCGCAAAGCTTGGCACCGGTCCGGTTTTGGAAGTTGGAAAGGAGAAGCTGGCGTCCTCGATACTCGTCAGCGTATCTCAACCAGGTTGGCGGCATTGATCAGGGGCATGGTCGGGCAAATTTCGATCCTAGTGTACGTCTACGCAAATACGCATAGACCTCGAGCAATGGCAATTCTTTCGGGCAGACATCGGCGCAAGCCATCATGCCAATGCAGCCGAATACGCCGCGCTGTCCGGCGATCACCTCGAACCACTGGTCCGCATCGCGGCCATCACGCGGGTCCATCATGAAACGTGCCACACGATTCAGTCCTGCAGCGGCCAGAAAGTCCTTGTTGATGTTCGCTACACCGCAGGACGCGACGCAACAACCGCACTCAATACAACGGTCTCCCTCGTAAATTGCCTGCGCTATGTCGTCGCTCATGCGATCCTCTGGCGCGTTGGCATCAAAGGCTAGCTGCTCGTGAATCCAGGCTTCTGTGTGCTCAGCCATTTCACGAAACCAGCTCCCCGTGTCAACTGACAAATCGCCGATCAGTTTGAAAGCCGGCAATGGGTGCAAACGAATCGTCTCCGGTAGGTCGCCGGTCAATGTCCGGCAACCCAACACCGGTCGGCCGTTCACGAGCATTCCACAGGACCCGCAGATCGCTGAGCGACACGCGAAATCAAACTGCAGGCTCGAGTCCTGTGTTTCGCGAATCTCATTGAGCGCCATGTACAAGGTCATGTACGGCCGCTCGTTGATTTCGAACACGTCGATGTGTGGTCCGGATTCTGCGTCCTCAGGATTGAAGCGAAAAACCTCGAATGTGAGTTTACGAATCGCCTGATCTGATTGGGTGTTCAATTCACCGCTCCTTCGGACCGATGCAATCGACTGCCGAGTGGGTCGACACTTTCGAGCCGTCCTGAGCGCTTTTGTGCGTCCGCGACACTATCGTTGTATTCATCAACAGACTCATCCATCGCTATCCGCTCATCAACACCGTAGCCACGATGGCCCGGTGGCAGCGCTATTAGCCCAACGGGCTCATAGCGCAAGGTCGGTGTGCTCGCATCGGGTTGCCAGTGCACCAGCGTACGCTTCAGCCAGTCACGATCATTGCGCAGCGGAAAGTCAGAGCGAAAATGTGCGCCACGACTCTCCGCCCTGGCAAGGGCTCCCATAGCGACCGTCAGGGCAAGCCGCAACATGCCAGGAAAACGCAAAGCAAACGCGAGTTCAGGATTGGCGCCCGGACCCTTGTGCCGTAACACGAGCCGCGAACATTCATCGATCAAACTCTTGATCTCGTCAACGGCGGATTGCAGGTCTGCACCATTCCTGAAAATGCCCACCTTCGTAATCATGATCTCACCAAGCGAATCACGTATTTCGTAAACGCTTCGACCATTACCGTCGCGGCCTAGAAGTCTCCTCGCTCGGTCTTCGGCTTCGTCCAGCGCATCGAAAGCCAGCGTGGTATTGCTTGCCAATGTTGTGCCGGACGCATACTCCGCAACCCTGGCTCCCACAACGCGACCCGCAACCAGCGTCTCGGCGAGACTGTTGCCGCCCAGTCGATTAAAACCGTGCATGTCCCAACAGGCCGCTTCGCCCACGGCGTATAAACCAGCCATGCCATAAGCCTCACCATCCTTATTTACGCGCACGCCACCCATGGAGTAGTGCTGCGTTGGTCGCACCGGAATCAAATCGTTCGCCGGATTAAGCCCGGCGAAGTCACGGCAGATATCAAACACTTCCAGCAGCTTGGTGGTGAGATGCTGTTTGCCGAGGTGGCGGATATCGAGCCACAAATGACGGCCATTCGGCGATTCGACGCCTTGACCATCTCGTATGCGTTGCATCATGTGTCGCGATACAACATCACGACTGGCAAGTTCCTGTTTCTCCGGCTCGGCATCAACCATGAATCGATGCAGGTTCTTGTCGAGCAGGTAGCCGCCGTCGCCTCGACAGCCTTCAGTTATTAGAATGCCACTCGGCGACAATGCCGTTGGATGGAATTGCACCGCTTCCATATTGCCGAGTGGAACTACGCCGGTATCCAGCGCCAGTGCCGCACCCGTCCCATAGTTGATGGTCGCGTTGGTCGTATAAGCGCCGTAGATTCGCCCGTAGCCACCCGTCGCAATCACAGTCGCTTTAGCTAATACGCAAAATAGTTTTCCGCTTCGCAAACATCGCGCGACAACGCCATGACAACGACTGCCATCGTGTATCAGTGCGCTCGCCTCAACGCGATCGCGTACGGTAATGCCCAGACGGACGACCTCGCTGTCGACCGCATACAATGCAGCGTGGCCGGTCCCGGCTGCGGCGTAGCAGGCCCGCCATTTCGCGGTACCACCGAAGTCGCGATGACCAATCAGTCCATCATTCTCAAGCAGTTCATCAATTTCGACGGACTCGCCCTTGATGAAATATTTGTTTTTTCCGCCACGAACTCGAGTCCAGGGGACACCGAAATGTGATAATTCACGGACAGCTACGGGTGCCTCTTCGGAGAATATACTCGCTACCTCCTGATCCGCACCCCAATCGGAACCGCGTACCGTATCCAGAAAATGCACGTGCGGGTTGTCGCCTTCCGCTTTAACGCAATTGCCGAGCGCCGCCTGCATGCCACCCTGCGCCGCACAGCTGTGACTGCGCCTTGGCGGTACCAGCGACAGGATCATCGCTTCCTGACCGGCGGCCGCTGCTTCGATCGCACAGCGTTCACCGGCGAGGCCACCGCCGATAACCAATACATCTGTCGTGATTAGCTGTGCGCTCATGCTGCGCCCTCGCCAAGCAGAAACTCGAATGGTGGCGCGATCCAGCCGGCCAGAACAAACAACGTTAATGCACCGAGTCCGAGCACCAGCCAGAAAATAATCTGCTCAATTCGGTGCAGGTGGCGTCGATGTGGCAGGAAGCCAGAACCCCATTTGACGGCGAGTCGATACAAGCCAACGCTGGCGTGAAATTCAACACACAGCAGCAGGATCGCATACGGTAACCACAAACCTGCAGCGACGCGCGACATGCTGGTCTCGGATTCAATTCCCGGGTGCGCGCCAAACAACGGCGTAAAAACGTCAACACCGAGCAAGATGAGATGAAAACTGCCGATTACCAGGATGACCATGCCGGTGCGCACCTGCCAGATCCAGAGCATCGATTCGGTGTGCGGAACGAATGGCGAATTCGTGCGACGAGACGAAACGTTCTCGCGACCTGAGCGATTAAGATCGCGGGCGAGCGCGATGACTTTGCGGCGTTCCTCCAGCTGTGCCGGGATTTTTCGCGACGCAAGCACGGCATGAACGATGAAGATGGCGAAGATCGCGGCAACGGTCGGTTGCGCGATGTAGTAATCCTCCAGCACCGTTGCCATCCAGTCGAAGCCGCGCACGCCAGTCAGAATGGACCCGACCAGAATGACGTGCCCCCACATGAACAGCGCCAACACCAAGCCTGTAACACCACTAAGCAGTTCGTAGCGGAGCTGCCGCCGCGCCGTGGCCGCGGAATTTGAGGCTAGCTTTGAGCCAGTTGCGGTCTTCATCTTTAGTCGGGATTCAGGATCGACAGGATATGCGGGTTCTCTTCCTCTTCGGCCAGCAACACATGGCAGGTATCGCAGTCATTGGATATTTGCACCCGCTCCGGCGTTCTCATCCGCTTGTTGTGACAACGATAACAACCCGGAGATTGCTCATGACCAATGTGGTTTGGATAGGTATCCCACCAGACCTTCATCTGCGGAAACACGTTTACGGAATAGATATCACCGAGCGTGTTCGCAGCGGCAATAATAGATTCAGCGTTTTCATCGGCTACCACGGGAAAGTTTTCGGCGTAGTACTGAGTCAGTTGTTGCGAGATCGTCTCGCGCGCGGCCTCATGCGAGTCATACTCCGCGTCAATGACGCGCAGGCTTTCACGTTTGACGAACGGCAATGTGCGATCGATCAGTCCGGCGCTTATCGCGGCGTCGATTTCCTTGCCGGCAGGCCGGTAAATATGGCTCGGTCGATTGTGGCAATCGACGCAATCCATGGATCGCCAGACACCGCCTTCTTCCGGCGCCTTCCTGTCGCCGTATGTCGTCATCAGGCCTTCCGCATCCGTGAGTTCGACCTCGTATATTTCTTCACGTGTCTCGTCCGAGCGATAACGAATACTGACGCTTGGATCGACGTGCCAGTGTATTCCGGATGAATCCGACCCTTCTGCGCCGCCGACACGCAGCAGCAACGCTGTCGTAAGCTCGGTACTCGCCTCGTCGTCTTCGTAGGACTTGATTACCGACAACTTGTCGCCGACGAATTTGGTCGGCCAATGACATTGTTCACAGGTATCTCTGGCCGGGCGCAGGTCATGCAGCGGCGTTGGAATCGGGCGTGGGTAAAGATCGAAGGCGACGGCAACCAGTTGCCACGCGCCATCCATTTTGGATTTTACGAACCAATCAGCGCCCGGACCGATATGGCAGTCGGCACAGCTGACGCGAGAATGTGCTGATCGCTGGTGGGCCGTGTGCTCCGGCTCCATCACAGCGTGGCAAGCCATGCCGCAAAACTCAACGGACTCCATAACTTCCACACCCTTGTAGGTCGCGGCGCTCAAGACAACGATATTGAACATCGTCGCGGCCAGCAAGATCAGCAACCAGTGGCGTGTTTTCGGGACGTTGAGATCGAATACAGGTAGCAAGGGCGTGTCCTCGCTGCCAGGCGTCTTTCTCATCTTTCGGCGCCACAACAGAGCGCCAATCGGAATCAGGATTAGCCCGAAGACAAAAATCATCGGCAGTATCAGATACGTAAGAATGCCAAGATACGGGCCGCCCTCGTAGCCGAAGCGCTCGATCATAAACATGCTGAGCATCAAGACCAGACTGGCAACCGCGATCGCAGTGCCCGCCAGACTGATCATGCTGCGCGTAATGGATGCAAAGAAATTCTTGAACATGATCGTCCTCGGAAAAATGAATTAGGGTTTTGTTATTTCAAAGTCCCAGCATGGCCAAGATTATCCCGATTGCGAGTGCTACGCCGATAAGTAGAAACACAGTGCCCCATAGGTAGGCCTTTTTGAGCTCCGCAGACGTTGGTGGCTCCACCAGGTGATCGTCAAGCTCATTGTTATCGAGCATGCGTTCATACTCGAGAGACCTTTCTGCTTTGAATTGTTCAAGCGGCATCTTGCCGAGAAAAACAACCAGGTCCATCGGGAAACTTTCGGGGCGCAGGTGCGTATGGAAGAAATGGAACACAAAGATGAAACCGGTCGCCAGCAAGGCCTCGTCACTGTGAATTACATAGGCCGCATTCAGCGCCCAGCCTGGCAGGAAGCTTGTAAACAGACCGGGCAGCCAGAGCATGAGTCCTGATAGTCCGATAATCATCACACCCCAAAAAACGGCGAGGTAGTCGAATTTCTCGAAATAGGTCCAGCGATCACCTGCCGGCCGCTCACCAACATAGAAGAAATAGCGAATATTGGCCCAGAAGTCTCTGAAGTCTTTGGGCTGCGGCACCATTGAGTTGGGCCCCCATAACAAGCCCTTCTCTTTGTTGATGACCCAGCGAACGAAAAGTTGGCCCAGATGCATGGCCATATAGCCGAATGTTCCGATCGCAGCGATACGGTGAATGATCCTCGCCGAATCCACTCCACCGAGCAGGTTCATCAGAGTTTGCGCCCATGGAGCGGCATGAAACTTCAAGGGCAAACCCGTCAGTGCAAGCAACAAGAAGGTCACTATGATAACGACATGCATGCGGCTGTTCATCTTGGTAAAACGTCTGACGTACTGGCCGCTCTTATCGAATTTTTCGTCGAATTCACCCCGCAGTACACCGACGAGTGAACGTTGCAGCCAGAGAATGTCGTGTATGCCGAAGAATCCGAAGACACCAATCAGGAGTGCGGTCATGAATACCCAGATGATGTAAACGACGTAGTTGTCTTCAGGGTTTGTGGGATCGTTGTGCGGATCGTAACTAATGAATGATTCCGTCACATCGTCGTGGCATTGACCACAAGTCGCTACGAGATTCGCCGAATTTACGCTCGACAACGGATCTTCGGCCGGCAGATTGTTGTGTGGCGAGTGACAATCAGCGCAAGTAGCACCCTGGACAAAACCAAGATCGTTGGCTTTGCCATGAAAGCCGTCTCTGAATGTCGTCAGGTACTCCGTGTGACAATCACCGCAATTGTCTGCGGATGCGAGGCGGCTCGCCGCCGTCGTGGGGTCTGCGATGTCATGAGTTGCGTGACAATCTATGCAAACCGGACCGTCTTCACCCGCTTGCCAACTTTGGCCATGTGCACTTTGGTCCTTCCATGTCTCGAGCAACAACAGATGACAGGAGCCGCACATTTCCGGTGAGTTTTCGTGTGACCCCGGCGCGCGTTTGCTTGAGATTGGATAGACACTATGGTCGCCGTGGCAATCGCTGCAGCTCGGTGCATCAATCAAACCAGACAACAACAGCGCTTTGCCATGCTCGCTGGTTAGATAGCCGTCGATGAGTGATGCTGGCGTATCGTGGCACGCACCACATTGTTGAATTTGATTGATCGGAGAAACGGCTGACGCAAGATCGTCAATAACATGAATGTCGTGCGGATCACCGTGACAATCGTTGCAGGAGACATCCTCGTCATGCGCGCTGCGGCCCAGCGTTCGAAGTATTTTGCCGTGACATTCTGCGCAGCTGTTTTCGCTACTCAGCGGCTCAAGGTCGTTGGCCTCGTGCTCGAGCGTGACGTTGGTGTGGCACTCCTGGCAAGCGACATCCGGGTGTGCTGAAGAACTGACCTCGAGGTCTTCATGGCACTCGGCGCAATTGATCTCTTGTGCCTGTGCAAGCGATCCCAGAACCAGTAGTAATACGAATTGGACCAGGACTGGACGTCTTACGCAGGTGACCGTTTTCATTGTCTCAACTCTTTTATTCGTATAGCTGCCCAGCGTCTACATAGATTCTGTAAGCCGAAATTATTCCTCCTTCCAGCTCGAAAACGTTTGCAAACGGTAGGTTTATCTCCGTGCCATCATGCCGCGTATAGGTGACGTTTCCCTCGCAAACCAGGGTTTCGTCTTCCATTACAATTCTTGCGAGTTCGTGACGACAAGCCGCGATTGAGGCGAGAAAATTTCTCACCGTTTCGCGGATGGCTTGCCTCCCTTGTACAGCCGGCGCCGACGCAAAACGGAACGATGCATCATCAGTCAGAAATCCGAGGAAGCGTTCTGTGTCTTTGGCGTCGACTGCGGCGAACAAATCACCTATTCGGCCATGCATGGCATTCGCCTGTGTCATTGCTGACTGGCGTAGTAGTGAATCAAAGCTTTGACATCACTCTCACTCAAGGCAGACATTTTCTCTTCCATCTTCTTGTCTTGAGGGCGATCACCGGACAGATAATTGGCGAATGAAGCCTCCATGTATGCTATCCATTGGCCAGCCAGAATCGAGGCTTCGTCCTCAACATTGGATCCGCCATCTGAATGACACTTGTCGCATTGCTTGTCGTGAATCGCTGCCCCGGCTTCAACCAGTGCAACATCGAAGTCCTGAACCGCCGCAACGAACGGAAGCTCGGCATAAGCATCACCAAGAGCCTCAATATCGTCGTCGCTCAATTCTGCGGCGACGGCGCACATCGTTGTTGCTGCTCGGCTGGTATCGCCCTGACGATACTCGCTTTCGGAACACGGCAAGTCTTCGTCACGAAACATGAACAACGCGTCAGCATGGGTGAACGCATCAATGCCAGCGATAGTTGGAACGTCGGTCCATTGACTGACGCCGTTTTTGCCGTGGCAATCGTCGCAGCCTTTCATGAGCACTTCCAGATCAGTTGCACCTGCCGCCGAGAAAAACGCGAACACCGGTAATACCAAAAGGGTTTTGTGAAGTTTCATGGCGATCTCCTGCTTCCTCAAATGACTTTAGCGGATGGGGTATTTTCATCCTCTGCAGGATCGTCAAACAATAGGTACTTGTCGCGCCAGACGTTTATCCGGAATCGGTAACCACGTGTGCGCCGGAAACCCCTTCCGAGATCGCGTGCAGCTGATTCCAGTCGCGAATCTCTACTTTGCCGCGAGGCGCATGAATCGCGCCTGAGCGTCTCATACTGGCCATAAGACGGCAGACCGTTTCTTCGCTCAGCCCCAGAATGCTGGCCATCTCCAGGCGGGAAAACGGCATTGCGAATCCACAATTGCTATGCTCGGATTTCGGCGTCATTAACATGATAAATGACGCAACCTTGGCCGCCGCACACGTGTGGCCGAGCACCTCCATGAGCGCCCTGCTGTGCGCAAGTTGTGCGTTGATTGCAGTTATCAGTCGCATCGCCAGATCGGGTTTGCCGTGCACGTGAGCAAGCAATGCTCTGTGATTAATTTTGCAAGCCTGGACCGATGTAGCGGCGATTCCCGTGTAGGCATATCGATCTTCGTTTATTGACTGCAATCCCAGCATCAGATTTCCGGGGTTGCTTAAGCCCACGATTTGCTCACGTCCCTCTGCCGAGTGTGAACAGATCTTTACGATACCGTTTTTTAAGGAATACAAACTTGAGCTGCTTTCCCCCTGCAAAAACAGCACAGCGCCAGGCTTGAACGATACGTGCTGCACAGCATCGGCTACGATGCAATTGATTTCCGACACGGAAGGCGACCTGCTATCAGACCGCAATTCCGAAAAAGGACACAAACCATTACCGCAGGACATTTGCTCGTCACCAATGTGATTGATGCTGCTAGTTTACCCTGTGGTTATCGACTATTTTCGAGCGCTCGTCGATAGAGGCTTGCCTAGCGACGATAGCGGTAATTACGTAGCCGAAACTGACATTTATCAGTTGCGGCCATGGCAGCCAATCGATTGCTGGAAAGCTAGGTAAAAACCGACGGAACGGCTACGCCAGATACGCAGAACCCACCTGCTGATATTGCCGTGAAACTGACGGATGTCAGTGTTGCCGTTGGGACCCCAATCTACGCTATGCCAAGTGCCGGAAATCCGCTTCGATCTTATTCCCCGCGGGTTCGGTGGAAGACGAAACAAGTTATCAAAGGAGTACGGTCATGAACCGGATTGATAGATTAATACGATGGGCATGGTCCATCCTCATAGTGTGCACTATGGCATTCGCGCTCGGTGGATGCGAAGGAGACGATGGCGCGGCTGGTCCCGCCGGCGGTGCCGGTGCTGCTGGACCCGCTGGGCCCGCAGGACCTCCGGGGCCCGTTCCGGATGTGGTGACGGCAGCTATTGAGTCTGCCAGTGTGGAGTCCTGCGCCACCTGTCACGATGGCGTTGGTGACGAACACCAGGCCATTTATGACAAATACGTGGACGCTAGCACGCTTGAATTGACGCTTAACAGCGTCGGCAGTGTTCTCGTCGGCGCAACCTATGATGTGACGCTTCGATTTAGTATTACCGAGAACGGCCTGCCATTTGTCGACGCTGCCGGTCTACCATCGTTAGATCAGAAGCGTTTTTACATGGTTCAGTACGATACAGGCAGCGACCAGTATCTCGTGGGTAACCAGAGGCTGCGTGAAACGAATGTCGTTCCGGATGCCGCGCCAGGCGACTACGTACTGGTTCAAACCGGCATGCCGTTTGCGCCCGAGACGTCGAACGCGCATGTCTACGGCTATATCGCCGCCGACGCCTTGTTCACGCACGAAGGTTCGAGCTCGGAACTGCCAGCCGGCAGCCACGTGCATCTGTACGACAACGTTTCCAACGCATCACTCGCCTTCGGAACGGCCGCCGTCATCAGCACTGACGCTTATGTTTCGGCCGCGAATGTTTCCGGTTGTGAAAACTGCCATGGGGTGCCGTATTTGAAACACGGATATCGTGCAGCTGAGGTCGACGGCCTGCCGGACTTCGCCGCTTGCAAGAGCTGCCATTACGATGATCGCAACGGCAATCACTCGGATTGGCAATACATGGTGGATGAGCCCTTCAACTGGGCAACCGGTGTCGCGGAAACCGCGGACTATTCATATCGCGCAACGCTTATGAACGACACGCACATGTCGCATGCCATGGAGTTCCCGTATCCGATGTCCATGTCAAACTGCAACACCTGCCATGAAGGCAAGCTGGACCAAGTGTTGTCCGATGCGCAGTTCACAGCTGAAACCTGCAAGAGCTGCCATGCCGTACAGGGCATCGATGCTTGGCCCGGCGAGACCTATACCCAGGGACACAGAGCCCCCGCACTTGAATACTTGTGGACACAGGCCGGTGTTGAAGGATTCCACCTACCGACCATGGATTGCACGACCTGTCATGAAGCAGGAGCCTCCGTCGCGCCTCTCTTTACCGATTATCATAACGGCTACGACAAAGGAATCTACGACGCCTCTGGTCAGAAATTCGCGGATCTGAACACAGTATCGATCGATCAGATAACGATGAGCGGCAACCTGCTGACCGTCAACTTCAGCGCCAACAATGTCGACGTCATTCCGGAGCTGTTGGTATCGTTCTACGGCTGGGACAGCAAGAATTTCCTCGTTGGCTCACATGAAAGAGACGGCAACGCTGCGTGTTCCGGCTTCCGCCCGGGCTGCAAGATGGAATACGTTCCAGAAAGTTCCGGCGGCGGTGCCAATCCTCTGTTCGTCGAGGATGCCGCCAGCGTGCCGGGTAACTGGATGGTTACGCTGGACGTGGCAGCCCTGCAATTAACCAAGACCGATGATCTTCCGACCTTAATCGCAAATGGCGACGTCAAGATGGTCGAAGTTTCGATCACACCTGAGCTCGAAGTGAACGGTGCGGATGTTGTACTCGCGGCAGTGAGCGAGACCTTTGATATCGGCGGCAGCATGATCGTCAACGATTACTTCAAGGGTGCAAACGCGACAGTCAGCATCGAAAAGTGCAACGCCTGCCACGATTCGCTGGCAAGCTCTTTCCACGACGGAAGTGGTCGCGGTGGCGATGGCATTGAAGTTTGCAAGAACTGTCATACAACGACCTTCCCGGGCAGTCACCTCGAGATGGCGTCACGTGCAATTGACTCGTATGTGCACGCCATCCATTCGTTCCAGCCGTTCGACCTGGACGATGTCGCTGCTGCCGATGATCCAGTGCTGGACGCTCGTAATGATCAGCACATCCAGCACACGTTCCCGAACTTCACGATCAGGAACTGCGAGGCGTGCCACATTCCGGGTACCTACAACGTGCCGGATCAGTCCAAATCCATGCCTGGCGTATTGTCCGCATCGTGGGATATCGCTGACCGGAATATCGGTACAGTACCTGAAGCAGTCACAGGTCCGGCTTCAAGGGCCTGCGGTGGCTGCCACAGAGTTGACTTGATCAATCCTGATCTCGCCGGCGATCTCGCGTCACTCAACGCTCATACCGAGGCTTTCGGTACCTTGGAAGAGAACGACGATGAGGACGCGGTGCTATTCGGCATTATCGACAAGATCATGAGCATGTTTGAATAGACGAATAAAGGGATATCGATGACTGGCCGGGAGAGCGATCTCCCGGCCTTTTTTTGGTTTTTGGTGGTCGGAGGACAGCGAAACTGAATACGTATATTTACGAGCCCGGGAACGGGCATCGGCTATACCGATCGTGACGTCGAAACTGCAAAATCAAAATAAGCAGAAAAAGAATGGCAATACAACAGGGTGACAGATCATGGCTAGCCAAAAAATATGTCTCGTTCGAATTGCGACTCTCACGTTGCTCAGCATCTTTCTCGCAGCCTGCGGCGGCGGCAGCAATGGCTCCGACGGTGCGGCCGGCGCGCCGGGTCCTGCAGGACCACCGGGGCCTCCCGGACCATCCACGGGAAGCGGCATACCCATTGGCTCGACCGAGAGGATTAATATTGCTGTGTCTGCGGTCGACGTGCCCGCCGGTGGCGGCGCACCGGTCGTCAGCCTCGCGCTGACCAACGACCTCCAGCAAGGTCTCAAAGACCTTCCTGCGGGCGATATTCGCTTCACTCTGGCACAACTATCACCCGGCACCGACGGTGGCTCAAGTGCCTGGCAGTCCTACGTTACTCGCAGCAGCGGCGGAATCGCCGACGCGCAAGCAGATGCAGAACGAGGCTCTGCGGGCAACTTTGTTGATAATGGCGATGGAACCTATCAATACACTTTTGCGAATGCACTGACAGCTTATCCAGGCGCACCGGTTTTCGACGGCGCCAAAACACATCGCATCGGCATCGAGATTCGTGGACAAGCGCCGATTTCATCGAATGGCATCATCAATTTCGTGCCACTGGGCGGAGCACCACTGTTTGAACGCAGAATAGTTGATAACGGTACCTGCAACGCCTGCCATGACCGTCTTGAGTTCCACGGCGGACCGAGAACCGATGTCGACTACTGCGTGACCTGCCACAACCCCAGCTCGATCGATGGCGATACCGGCAACAGCGTCGATATGAAGCAATTGGTACACAATATTCATGCCGCTCGCGCCGACTACCAGATCGTTGGGTTTGGCAACAGAACGCACGACTGGACCGATTTGGTCTGGACCCAGGACATTCGCAACTGCGAGTCCTGCCACCAGGAAGATGATGCGGACACACCGCAGGCCAGTAACTGGCGGCTCGTTCAGAACCGCGAGGCTTGCGGTACCTGCCACTACAATGACGGCGATCCAGCCAATGGTGTGCATGACTACATGATTCAGAATGGTGAACATCCTGTTGGCCTGGTTCTCACCGACGATACCCAATGTGCCATCTGCCACGGTCCGGATTCGACGATATCGGATGGCGACTTTCAAGTGGCCAGAGCACATGAAATACCGACACAGATTGCGAGTACGCGTTTTCAATACAACATCGAAAACGTATTCGATATGACGGTTGGCATGACACCGACTGTTGAAATTTCGGTCACCAACCCGCTGGACGGCACGTTCTACGATATTCTCAACGATAGCGAATTCACAACTTGCGCGTTTGGCGCCAGCCGTCTCGCAGTCGGCATCGCATGGGATACCGCTGACTATTCAAACACCGGTAGCGGCGCTGCGGCAGCGCAGCCGGTATCGTTAAATCCGCTAGCGTGCTTTGGCAATCCGGGCGCCACGCCTGTTGCAGGAAGCCCCGGCGTGTTTAGCGTCACCGCCGGCACGGCTGTCCCGCCGAATGCTATCGGTACGGCCGCCGTTACCATTGACGGGCACCCAGCGGTCGATATCGACGGTGTTGTGAATCGCATTCCCGTCAAGAACGTTGTCGAATATGTCGGTATCGATGGCGCGACCGCGGTCGCGAGGCGCCAGGTCGTCGACATCGTGAGATGTGACAATTGCCACAAACAGCTGTCATTGCATGGCAACAACCGTACCGATAATCCTGAAGTCTGCGTTACCTGCCACAATCCGAACGCAACTGACGTCACTAAGCGCGTCGCCGTTGCGAATCCGACGACGCCACCGACGGATTGCATCAATGTACTCGGGACCGACGATGCTCCAATCGATTTCAAGTTCATGGTTCACGCGATTCATGCGTCGGGTAACGAGTCCGCCGGAATCGGCGAGCCTTACAACGTTTGCGGCTTCGGCAACTCCCCCCATACGTTCGACATCGTCAGTCCAGGCAAGGTGGAAAACTGCGAAAGCTGCCATATTGAGGGAAGCTACTTCCCCGTTGACCCCGATGCCGTGCTCGGCACTACAGTTGACGCGGGTGCTGACTGGACAACACAAATCGATGACCGCGTGATCTCACCGAATACGGCCGTCTGCTCCGCATGCCACGTTACGCCACTCGCCGCCGAACATATGCAGCAGAACGGTGGCGACTTCAACGCTACCAAGGCCGCGGATAGCAGCTTGATTTCTTCCGGTGTTGAGACCTGCCAACTGTGCCATGGAGAGGGAAGTTCAGCTGATGTGGAAGTCATGCATAACGTACGCGACTTTCCATTAAATTAGACACGGAGCAGGTTGCTGTTATGAGACTTATCACACTCGTTTTTGCTGCGGCGATGCTGCTGTTCCTGACTGACAGCCCGGCTGAGGATCAGGATCCGAACTACAGCCGCAAGGGTGCTGACACCTGTTTCGCCTGTCACGATGACCAAACCTCGCTTGCCGTTTTCAGGACGAAGCACGCTGTTCCCGATGATCCGAACTCCCCCTTCGGTCACGGGCAACTGCAGTGCGAGGCCTGTCATGGACCAGCCGGCGAGCATGCGGCGAGGGTTCGGCGTGGTCAGGAACGACCCGCGCCGATCGCCTTCGCTAGCAATGCTAATACCCCGGTTGCCGAACAAAACAAGTTCTGCATTAACTGCCATACAGCGGATACCGGCTTCGCGTGGCATGCGAGCGGTCATGACATCAACTCAGTCTCCTGCGCCGGATGTCATTCCGCACATGCCGATAATGATCCTGTATTGACGACATCGACGCAGGTCGAAGTTTGTTTTGACTGCCACCAGCAACAGCGTACGCAGTCGATGAAACCCTATGCTCATCCGCTGCGACAGGGAGAGATGGATTGCGGCAGTTGCCACAGTACGCACGGCGATACAACTGACCTGCTGCTGGTCCGACAGACCTTGAATGACACCTGCTTCGACTGTCATGCCGACACGCGCGGGCCGTATCTGTGGGAACACGCTCCGGTCTCAGAGGATTGCAGCAGTTGTCACGAACCGCATGGTTCAAACCAACCGGGCATGTTGAGCATGAGAGCGCCATTACTTTGTCAGGGTTGTCACTCTCAGGATGGCCACCCGAGTCTACCGCAGGACGCAGGCGGTCTGGCCGGAGGCATACCATCGCAATTTCTGCTCGGTGAAAGTTGCCTGAATTGCCACAGTGAAGTACACGGTTCGAACCACCCGTCTGGTTCGAAGCTGATGCGTTAGGAGCGATGAAATGTTGAATCCATTTACAAGTTGTTCTTTACAAACATCACTCTTAACTGCGATGGGCGCTTTGCTTCCCGGATTGTCGCTGGCACAAGTCGATACCTCGGAGTGGCTATGCGAATCCTGCCCTTTCGAGGACGGCTACCGCGCCAGTTACGATGTTGGCACGACCTACGTTAGCGAAGACGAGGCACGCTTTGGCAACGCAAGCGGCTACGACGAAAAAGGCGCATACGCCAATGTCGGTGGCGAAGGCAGCTATGCCAAAGGTGCATACCGATTGAACTGGACGCTCGATGACCTCGGCCTAGCGTCAAGAGGCTTCAATCTGGACGGCGGCGTACAGGGCCACTTTGGATTCAATATCGGTTATCGGGAAATGCCGTATCGATCCTTCGATACCGCGCAAACAATATTTACAGCTTCGAGTGCTGATTCGCTGTCGCTGCCATCGGCCTGGAGCGCCGCTGGCACAACATCGGGATTCACTCAACTGGGCACCTCAATGCGCACACAGAATATCGAGAGTGATCGCAAGATTTTCGACCTCGGTGCAAACTGGTCACCTGGCGACAATTTCGATGTCTTTGCTGATTTTCGCCGCCAGAGTCGAGACGGGATCAGAATCAAAGGTGGTGCGAGTTTTACACAAGCATCTTTGTTGCCGAGCTGGTTTGACTATGAAACCGATCAGATCGACGCTGGTGTTCGATATTCGAAAAACAACATCAGCTTGGGTATCGCGTATTTTGGATCCTTCTTCACGAACAATATGCAATCTTTGACCTGGGAAACGCCGTTTGTTTCCGCGCCGGGCGCAGAACAGCTTCGAAAGGCGCAGGCGCCGAGCAATGACTTTCAGCAATTCGTATTGTCCGGGTCGTACAGAGCATCCGCCTGGGACACGGTCCTTGCCTTTTCAGTGGCCAACGGTCGCGGTGAGCAAAACGAGCCGCTCTTGCCCTACACGATCAACCCGAATATTGCGGCCAGCGCACTGCCCCGTAGCTCACTGGATGCCGAGGTCGACACCAGTAACTATGCATTGACGATCACGACCCGCCCGATACCCAAAGGCAGCTTGCGCTTTACCTACCGATTTGATGAGCGCGACAACAAAACGCTGCAGTTCGGGTGGAACCGAGTCATTGTAGACGCCTTCAGCACC
Organism: Woeseiaceae bacterium; assembly: GCA_021773075.1. Taxonomy (GTDB): domain Bacteria; phylum Pseudomonadota; class Gammaproteobacteria; order Steroidobacterales; family Woeseiaceae; genus UBA1847. The sequence continues at coordinate 455,286 of JAJFKT010000026.1, read as the reverse complement.
GGCGCTAGCGAATTAAATACGCCCTATAGTTTCGAACGCTCTCGAGTGGGCATCAGCGGCGAAATTGTCACCTGGAAAGATATTCGCGTTTCCGGCGGCTACGACCGTAAAGAACTAAAGCGTGATTTTCAGGAAGTCGCAGAACAGACTGTCGACGCCGGTTGGGGGCAGGTACGCTGGCGACCACTGAGCTGGCTCGACCTAAGAGCCAAGGGCGGCTCGTCGGAACGCGATATCGATCGCTACGACGAATCTGTCGCTGTCAGTCTTGGCCAGAATCCCCTATTACGCAAATACAATATGGCGTATCGATACCGCCGTTACGGCGAGCTGGTCGCATCCGTTTCGCCCAGTGATTCAAACTGGTCTATTAGCACCACGGTATTAGTCGCCGACGATAGTTACGACGACTCGCGCCTCGGCATAACGGACGGCGAGGAAGTTCGTGCGACGGCCGATCTCAGTATTGCTATATCTGACAATCTGTCGACCTATCTCATGTTTGGCCATGACGAAATCGACTCGCAGCAGCTCGGCAGTGAGCAATTCAGCAGTGCGGACTGGCGCGCTGATCACGAAGACAGCTTCGATCACGCCGGAGTCGGGGCACGCTGGCAGCGGCCGGAGGGTAAACTCGATTTTCGCTTTGACTATAATCGTGGCGCCGGCGAGACGGTAATCCGTATGGACAGCCTCAGCGGTGGACTTAGTGTTCTGCCGAATCTTGAGTCAACGCTGGATTCAGTACGCATAAAGGCAACGTATCGCTGGACAGAGCGACTGAACGGCTTTCTCGATTTACGCTACGAACGCTTCGAGATTGACGACTGGGCACTTGTCGCACCCGATACTCTAGCAACGGTTCTGACGCTTGGAGAAGACCCATACGACTATGACCTTTGGGCTATCGGCGTCGGCCTGCGCTATTCATTCGGCGGCGGTAACATCGCTCTCGCCGACTGAACGGTAATCTGCAAACCAGGCCAGGATGTGATCGATCTTGGCGATTAACTGACTGGGTCGGCCGGCGATGTTATGCGGTGCCCCAGGCACTTCGACCAATGCGGTATCAATGCCACGAATCTTCAATGCGTTGTACAGCTGTTTGGCCTCAGAAATTGGCGTACGCATATCTGCAGTGCCGACCATAACCAGAGTCGGCGTCTGTACATTGCCCACCAGCGAGATTGGTGAGAACTTCAAGTAACCCTCCATATTCTCCCAGGGTTGGCCCGGATAACGGTAATTGGCATAAGCGTAATAGTTGTCCGCGGTTAACGTCTTGCTCATCCAGTTCATTATCGGTTTGATCACCGCAGCGGCACGGAAACGATCGGTCTTGCCGATAATCCAGGCTGTCATGATGCCGCCGGCGCTGCCGCCAGTCACATACAGTTGGTCTTCATGGGCTAGTCCGGACTCAAGCAGCACGTCAACGCCGTCCATCACATCCTGGTAGTCATCACCCGGGTAGTTGTTATAGAGAAGATCACCAAACTCTTCGCCGTAGCTCGTGCTGCCTCTCGGGTTTGGGTAAAACACGATAAAATCAGCTGCTGCATACAACTGAATTTCCGGAGAGAATCGGGCGCCGTAGTTCGATATCGGTCCACCGTGGTTCTCAAGCAGTAACGGGTACTGCCTTGTTGCATCGTAACCCGGTGGCTTGACGACCCAGCCCTGCAAATCGCGTCCGTCAAGCGACGATTTGTACCAGATTTCCTCGACCTGACCCAGCTCTCGGTAGTCGAGCAAGTCGCTGTTAAGCGCAGTGATTACGGATGGTTTGCCGCCACGACTACTAACGATCGCCAGTTCAGCCGGGCGATAGGCCGTGACATGGGTATAAGCGATTCGACCGCCTGGTGAAACCGAGAACGATCCCCCACCGTAGGGCCGGCCTATCGTTGTCCCGCCAAGATTCGTAGCAAGATCACGCGACTTTCCAGCCAGACTTGTGAAGCCGATCCTGGTGTCACCATGGTCATCGTATTGAAAGTAAATTCCATCGCTGTTCTTGTTCCAGACCAGACCTGAAATGCTTCTGTCGAGATCGGCCAGAAGCTCCCGCTTGTCGGAACCGTCGGCATTCATCACTTGTAACTTTGTAACTTGATAGGTCCGAACTTTGTCCTCGTAACCAATGTAGGCGATTTTCTTACCATCCGGTGAAACGACAGGTGATCCGTCCGGACCGAGACGATCCGTTAGCGCCGTAACAGATCCACCATCTGTCGACACCGAATAAATTTCCGAGTTGGCGTGTTCGTGCTCCCAGTTTTCATTACGATTACCCGAGAAAATCAATGACGCCCCATCGGCCGACCATTCGGGTGCACCAGTGTGGTGAAACCGACCACTCGTAATTTGCCGCGCGCTGCCGCCTTCTGCCGAGACAACGAAGAAATGCTTGTAGCCCGTTTCGATATAACCGGACCCATCGCGCTCATACTTGAGGCGCGTGGTCACGCGTGGTTCTTCGGCCCACTCGGCACCCTTTGGTTTTGTCGGTGGCGAAACGAGTATTGGGGGTACTTCCGGAACGAGCATTGAGAACGCGATTCGCTTGCCGTCGGGTGACCAACTCAATCCCTGCGGCGAACGGTCGAGCTGTGTCAATCGCGCTGTCTTACCATTTTCCGACCAAAAGACATAAATCTCCGCACCGTTTTCCGACGTACTCGTAAAGGCGATTCGGCGACCATCCGGCGACCATACTGCGCCTGACTCCTTTGCATCACGACCGGTTAGTGGCAGTTTTTCCTGGCCATCAATATCCGTGATCCAGAGACGACTCGTTGAGCCATCGGTCATGACATCCATACTGTTGCGCTGGTACACAACACGGCGACCATCGGGAGAAATCTGTGGATTCGACACCCACTCCAGTTCAAACACGTCCATTCTCGTAAACGGTGCATGCTGTTCCGCGTTTGAAGTCGCGCACAAAAGGAGAAGCAGTACAGAATTAATCGCTCGTATCATGAAGCTGGCCTGTTGCGTTTATCGGTAGGCGGACAGTTTACCTGCCTAATTTCTGACCGTCTTCACATCCGCTCGCCGGCAAATCGCTAACCTTTGCTATTGAGCTTGTCGAGATAGGATGAGCGGGTCTGGCTCAGTAACACTAAGCCAGTAGAGCGATCAGATCCGTAGCGAAAAGCGAGATCAATGCGAAACTAACGCCGCCAATCAATACCGCCGCAAACAGACCCAGCGCAAACGGCCGCATACCGATTTTGATAATCCCTGCGAACATCGATGTGAGCCCAACAGCGGCCATCGCTATCAGCAGACAACGCTCTGCGGCTTCCTTGATAAAGCCCACAACGTGAGTCCATTGCTCCGGCGGCAGCACACCGAACGCTTGCTCGCCCATATCACCGATTGTGCGCATTGCTGACATCAATGCAAAGCCAACGATGAACCATGGGATCATCGCCAGGTAGTTGATACGCGTTGGATCTTCCTTCGCTCTTTCAGCACCGTAGAGAATGCCGACCAGCGGAATCACAGCGATCATGCACAAATTGCGAACCAACTTTGTAACCGTCGCGATATCCAGAGCAACAGGCGCGTTGTATTGCGCTTCGTACATCATACCGGCGCCCGCAACCTGTGCCGTTTCGTGAATTGAGGTACCAAGAAATAACCCGGCGAGTTCTGGCTGGCTGGCAAAGACCTGATGCGCAAGCACGGGATAGAAAAACATGGCCGCTAAACCAAAGATGGTAATGCAGGCAACTGCATAACTTACTTCAGACTCATTTGCCTTGATCAAGGGTGCTGTGGCAACTATCGCCGTACAACCACAGATGCTCGTGCCCACAGCGATCAAGCCACTGAGTTGCCGTGACAATCCCATATAGCGCCCGAGCACTCCAACTGTAAACAAACCGATGGCGATGGCTGCTATCACAAACGGCAGTGCAACCAACGTGAACTGACCCGCGCCCATCAGGCTCAAACGAATGCCGAGTAACATGATGCCAATTTGCAAAATTTTCGACGTACAGAATTTCAGACCGGGCTGGATGTTCTCAGGAAGCCTGACAGTATTTGCGACCAGCATTCCGATAACAATCGCCATCATGATCGCGCTGATCGGGCTCTTGGCAAAGCCGAGAACTGACTGACCGAACCATTCTGCAACGAATCCGGCAGCGACCGAGACGAACAACGCAAGGCCGATTCCGACCCACCACCCCGGTGACTTAAGGCTTTCCGACACGACAATAGTCCGATATGTGATTGAGGCGCGTGATGATAACGAATATGGCCCCTCAATACCCTTCCCTATGGACATTTCGGTAGGCAAAATCGATCGCTCTAAAGCATTCGAGACCCAGATGTCTGAATTTGCCCTACAAGACGATCTTCCCGTTGAGCCAGACTATAGCGAGCTGTATTCGGGCCTGACAGCAACATTCTTGAGCGGCAAGACCAGGGACCTTTCCTGGCGTCGCAAGCAGCTTGAGGCCGTCGAACGAATGATGCACGAGTGCGAGGCCGATTTTTTCGCCGCGCTTAAATCCGATCTTGGCAAGTCTGCGATGGAATCGTTCACAACAGAAACCTCGCAGGTGAGCAGTGATGCCGCGTACAGCCGCAAAAAACTGAATCGATGGACACGGAAAAAACGCGTACCGACCCCTATCGTTGGGCAGCCCGGTCGCAGCTGGATCGAGCCCGAGCCGCTGGGGATAGTCCTTGTCATCGGCGCCTGGAATTACCCCGTACAACTCACGCTCGCCGGTATGTCGGCGGCGATCGCCGCGGGAAATTGCGTTGTTATTAAACCATCCGAACTGGCGCCGGCGACATCGCGGCTGCTGAAGAAAGTGGTGCCTGAGTTTCTTGATGCTGACTGTGTGAAAGTTGTCGAAGGCGATATCCCCGAGACAAGCGCCCTGCTCAAACTGCCGTTCGATCATATTCTTTACACTGGCGGCGGCCATGTCGCTCGTATCGTTATGGCCGCAGCTGCAAAAAACCTGACCCCCGTTACGCTGGAACTCGGAGGCAAGTCTCCATGCGTTGTATTGCCTGACGCCAACCTTGAAGCCACCGCAAGACGAATCGTCTGGGGAAAATATACCAACTCCGGACAAACCTGCATCGCGCCGGATTACATTCTCACCGACGCTGACACCGAAGCATTGTTGCTGCCCTTGCTGCAACAGAACATCGACGACATGTTTGGTGACGACCCACAGCAATCAGACTCGTATGGCCGCATGATTAACGATCGTCATTTCGAGCGTGTCAGCGCATTGATTGCATCGGGTCATACGGTGATCGGCGGACAAATTGATTCTGCAGATAAATACATCGCACCGACGGTATTGACGGATGTCTCCGACGATAGTCCTGTCATGCAGGAAGAAATTTTCGGTCCCGTACTACCCATCGTCCGCGCCGAGAATCTGGAAGACGCGATCGGTATTATTCGCAGGAGAGACAAACCGCTGTCCGCCTACCTGTTTACGAATGACAATCGCGCCGAGAGAAAATTCCTGGATCAGGTCAGTTGCGGCAATGCCTGTGTTAACGACGTCATGATGTTCATGGCCGTTCACGAGTTGCCATTTGGCGGCGTCGGACCTAGCGGCATGGGTGCCTATAGCGGTCGCAGAGGGTTTGAGACCTTTAGCCATATGAAGTCCGTCATGAAGCGTGGCTGGTGGCCCGATCTCGCCGTTCGATACGCGCCGTACACTGAAAAGAAATTCAAATTCTTAAGAAAGATTCGCTAGAAATTCAGGGGATACAATGATGACAATTCAGTACCGGATCGCCACGGCGATTGTTTGCCTTAGCCTAAGCATTTCTGCGGGCGCAGATACAACACTAATTCATGCCGGCGAGTTGCTTGCAGTCCCTGGTGACAGACCGGCTACGCGCCAGACAGTCGTTGTCGAAAACGACCGAATTGTCGAAATCAGAAACGGTTTCGCAGCTGCCACTGACTTCGGCGGTGACGTCACGGTGATTGACCTGCGTAATCATTTTGTTATGCCGGGTCTAATGGACATGCACGTGCATTTGCAAGGCCAGTTGGGACCGAAGAACGATAGCGAATCGTTGAAGATGTCGAAACAACTAATGCAGATGCGCAGCGTTCACTTCGCGATGAACACGCTCCGTGCCGGCTTTACTACCGTGCGCGATGTTGGTTCATCGTCACAAGAAATGTATGCGCTGCGTGATGCCATTAACAATGGCTGGATCGACGGGCCACGCATTATCGCCGCGGGTGGCGTCGGCATCACAGGCGGTCACGCCGACATAAGTGGCGTCCGTCCGGAACTGATGGAATTGCTCACGTCTCCCAATGTTTGCGACGGTCCCTACGACTGCCGCCGCGCTGCGCGCAATGTCATCAAGTATGGTGCTGATCTGATCAAAATTACATCGACTGGAGGAGTTCTAACCGACCGAGCTACTGGAACCGGACAACAGATGGAGATGGATGAGCTTCGAGAAGTTGTGCTGGCCGCGGCGCGAATGGGCCGTAAAGTTGCCTCACACGCACACCACGAAGACGGTATCGTCGCAGCGCTTGAAGCCGGTGTAGCCAGTGTTGAGCATGGCTCCTTCACCGGACCACGCGCTATTAAGCTATTCAAAGAAACGGGTGCGTATCTCGTGCCAACATTGTTGGCGGGAAAAACGGTGTCAACCATGGCCGCTGAATCTGATTTTTTGAGCGAAGCCATACGAGAGAAAACAGCTAACGTCATCAATGACATGGCTGGCTCATTTGAAAAGGCGCATAAGGCTGGCGTCAATATTGCTTACGGAACAGACAGCGGCGTATCACGCCATGGCACCAATGCAGAAGAAGCCGTACTTATGGTGGAAGCCGGAATGTCCGAAATGAACGTTATTATCGCAGCAACGATCAATGCGGCCGACCTCATCGATATGAGTGATTCGATCGGCACGCTGGAAGCTGGCAAGTTCGCCGATATTATCGCTGTCGATGGCTCGCCACTTGAGAATATCGATGAATTACTCGACGTCGATTTCGTTATGAAAGGTGGCACGATCTACAAGAAATGACCCCAAGCACATTGCGAATCGGCTACCGCTATCGCCCGAATCGTCTCGCTAAGAAATACGATGCACTTGTTATAGGCTCAGGCATGGGTGGCCTCACCACAGCGGCGCTGCTAAGCGACCTTGGCTGGAAAGTCTGCGTTCTGGAGCAGCACTATACGGCCGGTGGCTATACGCACTCGTATGAGCGCAATGGTTATGAGTGGGACGTAGGCGTACATTACATCGGCGATGTCGGCGCGAAAACCCGCACGCGACAGATGTTTGATTACTTGTCCGACGGTGCGCTTAAGTGGGCGCCTATGGATGCCGAGTACGATCGCTTCTACATCGGCGACAAAATCTATAATGCCAGAGCCGGCAGACAGGAATTTCGGGACAACCTCATCAGACAATTTCCGCACGAGGAAGTCGCTATTGGTCGTTACCTCGATTTGCTCACAAATGTAGGAGATGCGTTACCCGCCTTTGCCATACGCCGCGTACTTGGTTTTTGGCAGCGACTTCTGATGTCGCCCTATTTGTGGTTGAAGTCTTCTCAAATTCTTTTCAAAAATACGTACGACGTCCTGAGCGATCTGACGGATGATCAAGACCTGATCGCTGTGTTATGCGGTCAGTGGGGCGACATGGGGTTGCCGCCAAAGCGATCAACGTTTCTGGTGCACGCGATGATTGCGCGCCACTACCTGTACGGCGGTTTCTATCCCATTGGCGGATCGTGGCGAATTGCCGATAGCATTATTCCGAAAATTCAAGCCGCGGGTGGCGAGGTTTTCACCTATGCACGCGTCGAGGAAATTGTTGTTGACGATAATGCGGTTACAGGCGTCCGAATGAATGACGGACATTTTATTGAATGTCCCTGCGTAATCTCATCGGCGGGAATAGGCAATACGTTTCAGGGGCTTTTGGCGAAAGACACCAGCGGTGCAGCTGACTACACGCGCCGGCTCGAAAACGTCGAGCCCAGTTACGCTCATCTGGGCGTCTACATCGGTTTGCAGAGTTCGGCCGAAGAACTCGGATTGCCGAAAACGAATTTCTGGATTTACCCGGACAACGACTTCGACGCTGCTGTCGATCGGTTTGTCGAAAATGAAAATGAAGCATTTCCGGTCGTATACATTTCGTTCCCGTCCGCAAAAGACCCCGACTACGCCGAGCGCCATCCCGGAACGGCGACGATCGAAATCGTCGCGCCAGCGCCGTATGAATGGTTCACGAAGTGGCGTGACGAGACTTGGGGGAAACGCGGTGAAGACTACGAAGCGTTTAAGAACCACCTTGGTGAACGGCTCATGGAATACCTTTACGACAAGCTTCCCGAGCTACGCGGTCAAGTCGACTATTACGAGGTATCAACGCCGGTGTCGACTAATTGGTTTGGCGGCTACCAGCGCGGCGAACTCTATGGTCTGGCGCACACGCCGCGTCGTATGCAGCCGACGTGGCTGCGCCCAAAAACCAGCATTCAGGGTCTATGGTTAACCGGTCAGGATATTCTGACTTGTGGGGTCACGGGCGCAATGATGGCCGGCATGTTAACAACGACCAGCATTGTCGGAGTGCGAAAGATGGCGCCACTGATGAAGCGCATCTATTCCTAGGGTCTAGAAGGACTCTTCGGGCAGGTCCATCACAACGGAGCTACCGGCAATCGCCGCGTCTCGTAGCGCACTGGCTTTGGGCATTATGTGCAGCGCATAAAATCGGACAGTATGTAATTTCGCATTTGCAAACGCTTCGTCATCTGCCGCGGCACCATTAATGATAGCGAGCGCCGCACGAGCCATCTGCCAACCGCCAACAACAGTGCCGGCGAGCATTAGCATGTTAACCGACGCCGAACCAGCGACGTTTGGGTCTTGTGTACCGTTTTCCGATAGCCATGTCGATGCAGATTCCAGTTGCTCGGCACCGACTGTCAAGGCAGCACGAATCTCCGCCAGACGCTCATCGCCAGCGAGATCCGCATCGAGTGAGCGCATCTCAGCGATTAGCTCACTGATAGCTTTGCCCTCGTCCGCCATGACTTTTCGTCCCACGAAATCCAGTGCCTGAATGCCCGTTGTGCCTTCGTAGATGGTGAGTATTCGAGCATCACGCATATGCTGCGCCGCGCCTGTTTCCTCAACAAATCCCATGCCGCCGTGGATCTGTACTCCAAGCGACGTCAATTCGTTACCGAGCTCGGTCATCCATGCTTTGACCACTGGCGTCAGTAAAGCCAGCCTTGATGCCGCGGTCGCTCGTTCTATTGCGTCACTGGAATACTGAGCGACATCCTGGATTCCCGCCGTGTAGTACGCCGCCGCTCGCATTGCTTCAATTTGCGATTTCATAACGAGGAGCATGCGACGCACGTCCGGATGCTTAATAATCGTCGCGCTTCCTTTGACGCCAGGTGCTTGCCCTTGAACTCGATCAAGTGCGAAGCTTCGCGCCAATTGATAGGCACGTTCAGTAATCGATAAGCCCTGAATTCCTACACCGATGCGTGCGTGATTCATCATCGTAAACATGCCCGCGAGGCCTTTGTTTTCTTCACCGACCAAATAGCCGATGGCGCCCTCTTTTTCGCCGAACTCCATAACGCAAGTCGGGCTCGCGTGAATGCCAAGCTTGTGTTCAATCGCCGATGCGTAAACATCATTGCATTCGCCAATACTACCGTCGTCATTTAGTAAAAATTTGGGCACCAGGAAAAGTGAAATACCACGCACGCCGGACGGAGCATCAGGCAAGCGCGCCAAGACGAGATGAATAATATTCTCTGTGAACTCTTGATCACCCCAGGTAATGAAAATCTTCGACCCCGTGATGCGATAGTGATCGCCTTCGGGAACTGCTTTGGTTGCGACAACCGAAAGGTCCGAGCCGGCCTGCGGTTCGGTTAAATTCATGGTGCCTGTCCAGGCGCCACTGGTCATATTTGGCAGAAAGGTATTACGAATTTTGTCGGAACCGTGTGCTTCGATCGCACTAATGGCACCGGCGGTCAGCATTGGCGCCAGGGTGAACGATAAACAGGCGGACTGCCAGGTCTCGGATGCGGCAGCACCAGCAACTCCCGGCATTCCCATGCCACCATAATCGGGGGAGACATCGAGACTTTGCCAGCCGTTTTCTACGAATTGCGCGTGGGCATCGGCAAATCCTGGTGCTGCGACGACGCCCTTATCCACATACTTACATCCGATTCGATCACCCGGAATATTGAGAGGACCCAATACTTCGGCTGCGAACTTGCCCGCCTCTTCCACAACCTGATCGACAACGTCGTTGTCAAAATCGACGAACGGCTCTAGTTTCAGAACACGCTCCAGGCCGGATAATTCGTGAATATTGAAGAGCATGTCTTTAAGCGGCGGGCTGTAGTCTGTCATTGGGGTCTCGTCGGAACGATGTAGGACATGCGTGTAAGTGTACTGCGTCGGAGTGCGTGGCCACGTACCCGAATTAGGGTAGAACTATATATTGCTAGCCATTGTACCGTCGGCAGGTGGATATCGAGATCACGGCATCCGAGCCAGTCTGCACTTCGTTTGCCGCGACGTGTTGGACGGTTTGCTATGATGCGCACTCCAAAAACAACAATAACGTCGAGGTCTCCATGAACACAATTGTCCGTACATTTGTCGTTCTTTTATTCGGCGTCGCGCTCGTTGGCTTGGTGAGTACAGCATGTGCCGACGAAACTTTGACGACCGCCACCGTAATGGAGAGCCTGCAAGAGTCTGACTGGCGCGAGCCGGATCCTGCCGAGTTGCTCTATATGCAAATAGCGCATGGAACTGTCGTCATGGAGCTCGCACCCGGCTTCGCGCCCTTGAATGTTGCAAACATCAAGACGCTGGTGAAAGAAGGATATTTCGATGGCCTCGCGATCATTCGCTCTCAGGACAATTACGTCGTCCAGTGGGGTGACCCGGCTAAAGATGATGATGCACGATCCTTCGGGTCGGCTACGTCGACGGTCGCGCCCGAATTTGTTCGGTCTGTCGAAGGCATCAGTATTTCGAACGTCAAAAGTCGCGATGCCTACGCCGATATGGTCGGTTTTGCCGATGGGTTTCCGGTTGGCAGCGATGGCGAGCGTGCCTGGCTCACACATTGTTACGGAATGCTCGGGGTTGCTCGCAGCAACGCGGCCGATAGTGGTAATGGTTCGAGTTTGTATGTCATTACCGGTCACGCACCGCGTCAACTTGACCGAAATATCACGCTTGCCGGTCGCGTATTGTCCGGCATTGAGCACTTAACGACATTGCCGCGTGGCACAGGTCAACGGGGCTTTTATCAGACCGAGGATGAACGAACACCAATCCTCGATGTACGACTGGGCACAGACGTAGCTGATGGGGAGCGGCTTAAGCTTGAGGTATTGCGAACAGACACGGATGCGTTCAACGACTACGTCCTATCACAGACATTTCGAAACGAAGAGTGGTTTTTTGATCCAACCGGGCGTATTGAAATCTGCAACATCAATCCACCGGTACGGATAATCGAGTAGCCGTTGTGAAATTGACACTGTGAAATTTTTTCTGTGAAATTTCTTATTCCCCACGCGTAGACTGAAGCTCTTCATCTACGAAGGGAGAAAGGAAATGCCTTTTCCACAACAGCAGGATTTGCCGCACGCCGTTTCGCTACTTGATGACCTGATTCCACTGCGCGACGCCAGCCATACCGACGTTGTCGAGTATTCGGTTGAGGTGCCCTACCGTTATGCCGAATGTTTTGCTCTTTTGGGTGACGGCCGGAAGGTTGAGTTCATTGAACCACGGAAATTCGTCGGCTGGTCCAGTCATAGCGCCAGTCAAACCCTACTGTTTCGAATTAAGGGTGCACATCTCGAGCTCGACGTCGAAGATGAGCTCGCCGGGCAGGCGCCGGGGAAAATTCACAACATTACGCTTGAGGCGATGGCACTACGCTGCGCTGATTCGATGAAGAAATTCATCGGCATTGACGGTGACGTGGTCCTTCTTCCGGCCTAGCTCATTTGTCAGACGTCTCGGAGCTCTCGCCGCAGAATTTTCCCGACGGTCGACTTCGGTAACTCGTCGATGAATTCGATGTAGCGCGGTACTTTATAGCCGGTCAGGCACTCCTTACAGTGCGCCCGAACTGCCTCCTTCGTCAGAGACTGCTCAGCCTTGACGATAAACACCTTGGCGGCTTCGCCGGTCCTTTTGTGCGGTACACCAATACAAGCGCACTCGAGCACTTCGGGCATAACTGCGATCTCCGCCTCAATCTCGTTTGGAAATACGTTAAACCCCGAAACAATTATCATGTCCTTCTTGCGATCGACGATTCGGAAAAAGCCGGTTTCATCCATCACTGCGATGTCCCCTGTACAGAAATAGCCATCATCAGTCATGACTGCTTTCGTCGCGTCTTCGTTTCGCCAATAGCCTTTCATTACTTGTGGCCCCTTGGCACATAATTCGCCACGCTCACCCTCCGGCACAACATTGCCGTCATCATCACGAAGAGAAATGTCCGTTGAGGGTGCTGGCACACCGATAGCACTCATGAAATCCTTCATACCAAATGGATTCAAGGTCAGGATCGGCGATGTTTCTGAGAGCCCGTAGCCCTCTTTGATATGTTTACCGGTCACTTTCTTCCACATATCCGACACCGCTTTTTGTACTGCGGCCCCACCACCGACGCTAAATCCAAGCGAGGAGAAATCCAGATCGGCGAATCCCGGTGTATGTAGCAAGCCGTTGTAAAGCGTGTTGACCCCGGTGAACACCGTAACCTTCCACCTCGACCACTCGGCAACAAAGGCAGGCATGTCACGAGGATTTGTTATTAGCACGTTGGTGCCGCCAAACTTGAAGTAGGACAGTGTATTAACCATCAATGCAAAGATGTGATACATCGGAATCGCAGTAACGACGACATCTTCGCCCAAGTTGATGTAATCCCCCGCACAGCATTCGAATTGCATGATATTCGCGACGAGATTTCGATGGCTTAGCATCGCACCCTTGGAAAGCCCGGTGGTACCTCCCGTGTACTGCAAATAAATCAGGTCATCGCCGGTGATATCGACGTGCTCTAACTCGGCGTCGTGGCCCGAAGCAATGGCATCAGTGAACGCGATCGGGTCGGTGAGTCCAGGGTCGGCCGGTGGTGAAGGCAGACCAAGATTTATGAGGTCGTCGAGCGTGGTAACGATTACGTTTTTTATCTTCGTATGAGAAACGACTTCTGCCAGTGTCTCAGTGGATCCGGAGAACACGACGATAGTCTCGACGTCGGCGTCGTTAAGTTGGTGTTCAAGCTCACGCGCTGTGTACATTGGATTTACATTTACCTGCACACCACCCGCTCGAAGAATTCCAAGCATTGCGACCGGGAATGCCATCATGTTCGGCGCCATAAGCGCAACGCGATCGCCTTTTGCGACGCCGAGTTTGTTTTGCAAATAGGCCGCAAAGTCGCGAGAAAGGTCGAGTACCTCGGCATACGTCATTGTTGCGCCAAAGTTGCTATAAGCAATGTTGTCGCTGAATCGCTCGCCTGCCTCCAGCAACATATCAACAACGTTGGCATAAGCGTCCGCGTCTATTTCGTGTGGCACCCAAGAGTCGTATTGATCAAACCAAGGCTTACTCATTCTTCAGCTCCGTCTGCTTCAGCTTTGTCAAATTTCTTGCCCAGCCAAACTCCTGTTGCACCCCATGCCGCCGCGATGCCCGCACCGACGGCGGCTACAGCGCCAAGCCCCATGCCAACGCCATCCGTCAGTAGTGCAAACAAATCGCTACTTATTGCATCACCGCCCCGATACACCACTATGTCGACCACGGGTTTCGCTTTGAACTTTTCTTCCCGCGATACGTTCGTGTACAACATTTCTCGCGCCGGGCGGGTTAATCCGTAATTGCCACCCCTGCGAAATACCTGCAAGGCAAGTAAGACGGTCAGAATCGGTGCAAACGCCAGGATCAACAAAGCTATGGCCATCAGTATTGGCATCAGAGCCAGCGCCAGTGGCATACCAAGCCGCGTGACGATTCGGCCGGTGAAAAAGGCTGCAAGTCCAAAAGTTAGTAAATTAACAATCCAGTCGATGCCGCCAAGGATTTGGGTACGTTCACCGCGTGTTAAATCGGCTAGCAAGTTCTTTTGCTCGAAGTACACGAACGTACTGATGAAGACGTATAACAGGATAAAAGCAGCAATTGCGAGCAGGTATGGACTACCAACAAGTGTTTGGAATCCTTTCCACCAATAGCCACCAAGTACAGTGTTAGAGGTGTCAGCACTGACATCATCATTGTCCAGCTCAGTACTCTTCAATTTGTAGAGGTAAAAAACCAGCGGAATTACGGCCACAAGACCCAAAGATGCCGCGAGCATCAAGTCTTCCCCGGCGACAACAACGCCAAGGAGCGTCGGAACTGCGGGGCCCAGCAAAGTACCACCACTCATTCCAACCATGATGACGCCGAACAAACGTTTTGACTGCTGCTTGCTGAACGTATCAGCCATACAGGTCCAGAAGGCCGTCACATGAAACAAGGAAAAAACGCTCACCCAAAGATAGAACGCTTTGTCGGCCAGGTCCCGATCTTCAAGATTTGAAATGCCGAGGTAAAACAATACGAATGATATCGCGAAGAATGCATACAACGCCGGAATTACGTTTCGAAGCTTCGTCTTTGAAACTGTGAAACCCCAAATCGCAACCAACGCTGCACTGACGAAGAAATTGAGGTTCCAGAGAAAGCTGACTTCCGAATCCGTCCAGTCGCTCGCCATGGCATCGCGTACCGGTCGAAGGATGTAATAGGACGCCATCAAAACAAAGATAATCAACGCCGATACGAGCGTCGCTTTCAGTTCATTCGATTCTACATCCGAAAGCACTTTCGCTGCTTTCGCTAAGATCCCGTTCTGCTTGTTTTTCATAGGCATTTTCCTCGATAGCGGGACGGTCGGACTCTTTTTAGAATACCTCAACACCGGGGCAATTCTCGCCGACTTGAGGGATATTTACAGATGGACGCGAATGTATCAGACGATGATCACGTTCTTACCAAACGTGGTGAGCGACGTGTGTTTATTTTTATTGCCGTTTTCCTGTTTCCCGCCCTGTCGATAGGTCTGGTTGGTGGCTACGGACTGCTAATTTGGTTGTTTCAGCTAATTTTTGGACCACCAAGCGCCTGATTTGACGTGAACCATTCTATCGACAACACGCGAAGAAACCTACTCCGAGGATTACCCTCGACGACCGGGAGTCCGATCCGACCCCCTGGTGCTATTTGTGAGCCTGAGTTCACTGACGGTTGTACTGCATGCGACCGGTGCATCAGCGCCTGCCCGGAGGGCATTATCATCAGCGGATCTGGCGGTTTTCCGGAGATCGATTTTCACCGTGGTGAGTGTACTTTTTGCTGCGAGTGTGTGAGCGCCTGCACTGAGTCAGTACTCAGTCGTGAAGTGCAGCCCCTCTGGCAGTTGCACTTGCGAGTAGAGGATCGCTGTCTCGCGAAGCGGAGTGTGATTTGCCAAACCTGTGCCGATGTCTGCGACCAGCAAGCCATTCGATTTCGACCACGAATCAACAGTCTGTCAATGCCTGAAATCAATTATCAGAACTGTATCGGCTGCGGTGCCTGTGTATCAGCCTGCCCGGAAGACGCGCTGCTACTGGAAACCACGACGACTGTCGCGTCGAGCAAAGAGGCTGCCTTGCATGGCTAACAACGAATATCACGTATCCAGTTTTGTCGTGCGGGTTCGACCACAGGACGGACCCTCAGTGTCCGGAGCAATTCAGTCAGTTGTGGGACTTGAGGTCCATGCCGAGGAGGCAGGCAAACTAATCGTCACCGCAGAAGGCGGCACTGTCCACGAACTGGCGAAATTGTCGGCAGTATTGGAACAAACAGACAAGGTTATGTCGGTCGCACCGATCTATCACGAGTTTTCAAGTGACGGGGAGTCGACGACTTCCTTGCCACGAGATGAGTAGCAAGCAAGGGGAGTGAAGCTCCAATGACTATTAGTAGAAGACTGTTCATGAAAGCCAACGCGATTGCCGCCGCGGCCAGTGTTGCCGGTATTTCAGTTCCGGCAGCCGCTAGCAATGTCGTTACTGGCTCGGACATGACAAAGCTGGAGTGGAACAAGGCTCCTTGCCGGTTTTGCGGTACGGGCTGCTCCATTAATGTTGCGACGCTGGACGGCAAGGTTGTGGCAACGCACGGTGACGCAAAGTCGCCGGTCAACCGCGGTATTAGCTGTGTCAAAGGCTACTTTCTGTCCAAGATCATGTACGGCAAAGACCGACTAACAACACCGCTCCTCAGGATGACCGATGGCCAGTACGACAAGGAAGGCGACTTCACTCCGATAAGCTGGGATCAGGCCTTCGACATCATGGCCGAAAAAACCAAAGCGGCGCTAAAAGCCAAAGGCCCGACGTCGCTGGGTATGTTCGGTTCTGGCCAATGGACTGTTATGGAGGGCTACGCGGCCGTCAAGCTGATGAAGGCTGGGTTTCGCTCCAATAACATCGAACCCAATGCTCGTCACTGCATGGCGTCGGCAGTTGGCGGCTTCATGCGAACCTTTGGCATCGATGAGCCTATGGGCTGCTACGACGATATCGAGGCAACAGATGCATTTGTGCTGTGGGGCTCCAATATGGCTGAAATGCACCCCATACTCTGGACGCGGGTGACGGATCGTCGCCTGAGTTCACCACACGTCAATGTCTCTGTGCTGTCCACCTATCAGCACCGATGCTTCGATCTTGCCGACTCCGGCATGATCTTCACACCACAAACTGATCTCGCGATCCTCAACTACATCGCCAACACCATCATCAAGACGAATCGCGTCAATACGGACTTCGTCAACAAACACACCAACTTCCGCCGTGGCGATGCCGATATCGGTTACGGGCTCAGAGATGAGCATCCACTGCAACAAGCAGCCGCCAATCCGAATAGTGGTGGCTCGAAGCCGATGACGTTTGATGAGTTTGCCGAGTTTGTTAGTGACTATGACGAAGACTCTGTGTCTAAGTTATCCGGCGTTTCGGTGGAAAAACTGCGCGCTCTGGCCGAGCTGTACGCCGACCCTGACAAGAAAGTGGTTTCGTTCTGGACGATGGGCGTTAACCAGCATACGCGTGGTGTCTGGTGTAATAACCTGATCTACAACATTCACCTTCTGACCGGAAAAATATCCACGCCCGGCAACAGCCCATTCAGCCTGACCGGGCAACCTTCGGCCTGCGGCACGGCTCGCGAAGTCGGCACATTTGCACATCGCTTGCCTGCCGATATGGTCGTTGCAAACGAAAAGCACCGTGATTTCGCTGAAAAGACCTGGAACCTGCCAAAAGGTACGATCGTCGGCAAGCCAGGATTCCACGCTGTGTTGCAAAACCGTAAGCTCAAAGACGGCGAATTGAATGTCTATTGGGTTCAATGCACCAACAATATGCAGGCCGCCGCAAATATCAATGAAGAGGCTTATCCGGGCTATCGAAATCCGGACAACTTTATCATTGTTTCTGACCCCTACCCTACCGTGACTGCGCAAGCAGCAGACCTGGTATTGCCAACGGCGATGTGGGTCGAAAAAGAAGGCGTTTATGGTAATGCCGAACGCCGAACCCAAAGCTGGTATCAGATGATTGAACCGCCGGGCGAGGCGCGCTCCGACATGTGGCAGGTTGTCGAATTCTCGAAACGCTTCACCACCGATGAGGTATGGCCAGCGGAGCTGCTCGACGCGAAGCCAGAACATAAGGGTAAGACACTCTACGACGTGTTGTTCGCGAACGGTGTTGTCGACCAGTATCCGCTTTCCGAGATCAGTCCAAAGCATCTGAACGCAGAAGCCAATGACTTTGGATTTTATATTCAGAAGGGCCTGTTTGAAGAGTACGCATCGTTCGGCCGTGGCAAGGCGCACGATCTCGCACCCTACGATGTATATCACGCAACCCGCGGCCTTCGTTGGCCGGTGGTCGACGGGAAGGAAACCTTGTGGCGTTTCAAGGAGGGATCGGACCCCTACGCTAAACCCGGTAGTGATTGGGACTTCTATGGCAAGCCCGACGGCAAGGCCATTATATTTGCACTACCTTATGAACCCGCCGCCGAAAGCCCGGATGAGGAATTCAATCTGTGGCTGAGCACCGGGCGCGTACTGGAGCATTGGCACTCCGGGTCAATGACCCGCCGCGTTCCCGAACTGCATCGTGCAGTACCAAACGCATTAGTCTTCATGCACCCGGATGACGCGGCAGACCGCGATATGCGGCGTGGCGACGAGGTAAAAATCGTGTCCCGTCGTGGCGAGGTCATCACTCGAGTCGAAACTCGCGGGCGCAACAAACCGCCGAAAGGACTGGTCTTTATGGCCTGGTTTGATGCCTCCCGGCTCATCAACAAAGTCACGCTCGATGCGACCGATCCGCTGTCGAAGCAAACCGATTACAAGAAGTGTGCCGTCAAGATTGTAAAGGCTTAGTGGTCCAACAAGTGAAGGAAGACCCATGAAACATCTCAATTGGATATTAGTAAGCGTCGGGGTAATAGCCATATTCTGGCTGACCTTCGTCGCGGCAGACGAAATCGCCACACTACGGCATGGCGCCGCGATCGACGAGGAAGTCGTGCCCGAAGCGATACCGAGAGTTATCGATACCGATATTCGCCCGCAGCGCAGTTACCCGATGCAACCACCGACTATTCCGCACAAAACGCGTGGTTATGAACTCAATCTGCAGGTCAACAAGTGCATGTCATGCCACGCGCGCACACGCACAGAGGAAAGCCGGGCACCCATGATCAGTGTTACGCATTACATGAACAGAGACGGGAATTTTCTGGCTGAAATCTCCCCGCGACGTTATTTCTGCAATCAATGCCACGTCAATCAAACGGCGGCACGCCCTATGATCGAGAACTCTTTCGAAGACATGGACGTTTTGCTCGAAAAACGCTCGGAAGAAGAACAGGAAGACTGACGTGCTGCAATATTTTCGAAAGGTCTGGCGTGATATTGGCCGTCCCAGTTTGCACTACAGTATCGGCGCAATCACCTTGGGCGGATTTGTCGCAGGTATCGTGTTTTGGGGCGGTTTTAATACTGCCCTGGAGGCTACGAATACTGAGGAGTTCTGCATCAGTTGCCACGAAATGCAGGAGAATGTGTACCAGGAACTACGCGAAACGGTTCATTTTTCCAATCGATCCGGAGTCCGTGCGACTTGTCCTGACTGTCATGTACCGCATGGGTGGACCGACAAAATCGGTCGCAAGATGCAGGCAACGAAAGAGGTCTGGGGCAAGATTTTCCAGACCATCAATACACGCGAGAAATTTCTGAATAAACGGCGCGAGTTAGCCGAACACGAGTGGGCAAGACTGTCCGCGAATGACTCGCTGGAGTGCCGCAACTGCCATAACTACGACTTCATGGATTTCACAGTACAAAGTCCGCGCGCCTCAGAGCAACACTCGACATCGCTTGCCAGCTCGGAAAAGACATGTATCGACTGCCATAAGGGCATCGCCCACGAATTACCGGACATGGCTGGCGTCGAAGGTTACGACTAAGCACTAGCAGCTACGCGCTCGGGTGTGGATAGGTGTCTTCGTCGTCTTCACAGTTGCGGTGATGACCGGGTTCCAGACAACTGAAATCCTTTTCCACCAGAATCTTGAGCATGCCGTCGCCAGACAATTTTTGCTCTGAGTATAGAGTCACGAGATCGGTATCGACCCACTCCGGGAGAATTTCGCGTGGCAAACTGACGGCGATACTGCCATTCTCAAAACTCGCATGCATGTCCTCGCCATCCGACAGCTCGAGGCTGTAGCTGAACGCCGACTCCGGGAAGTCAGTTTCCTCGACAAGTCTGTTTCCAGCCGCCAGACGTTCAACCTCGTTACGTTTCAGCCGTAGGCGAATTGAGTTGCCACGAACTCTAAGTTTCATCAGTGCGCCTCAATAATCAGGTAATACAGTTTCGTCCAAAAAACCGGCTTTGCCTAGACGCGAATAATACCTACGGAACCTCTCATGCTGCTCTGGCAATTTCTTCGCCCTGTTCAACATATTTCGCGTTGCCGTCCAACAGCGCCTGCAGCATTGGTTTGAATTGGCGCTTCATCAACGGCACCATGAGTTTTCCTGCAAGGCCGAACTTCGGCTCGAAGTCGGCTGTAAATCGAATCCTGGTCCTGTCTGCCGAAATTCGTTCGAACTCAATATCCACGACCATCGATTTCAATGGCAATGATCCATCATAAACATCGAGCTTCATGAGTTCATGCGGACGATAGTCCAGGATCTCTTCGCGTATCCAATTCTTGCCGTCGACCATATCGCATTGGCGTTGCGTACCCACTCGAGTCGGAACAGTTGACGAACTCACGAGTCTGGAAGCACTAAGATTCGGATTAAATTTGTAAATATTCGCGAAGTCATCCCAACTATTCCAGACGTCCTCAATACTTGCACTCACACGCTTGCTAACAATTACTTTAGGCACTCTCATTCTCCTTGATATCGACGCGATCTGTATAGAACGCGATAAAACCTTCAATTTGTTTTACTTCGTCGTAGGTGGACGAATAGGTCCACGCAATGTCCGATTCGTTGCTGTCGGCGGCGCTCCGAAAATAGGCCGCACGCCCTTTGAACGGGCAGCTTGTTTCCGATGAACTCTGCGTAAGCGTTTCAAAGCGCACATCGACGGCCGGAAAGTAGACAACATCGCGGTAGCCGGTTTCTTTAAGCACGCGCGCGTGTTCTGAATTCGCAAACACGGTTCTGCCCTGCGAAACCGACCATTCTGCATGTGCATTAATGATCGTGATTCTATGTTCGGGATGTCGGCGAAAGCCTGGCGCCGGGCCTGTAACGGTATTCATTAATTTTCTCGAATCGCTTGACGAGCCGTAACGATACGTGGACTAATAAGTAACCACTAGATACATTTTGGAGACATATCGGTGCAAAATTCGACCATGCGCTGGGACGACTTGCGGCTGTTTCTTGAGCTGGTCCGTAACGGTTCGGCCCGTTCGGCCGCAACAGTGCTCGGAATGAGTCATTCCACTGTTGTTCGCCGTGTCGAGCGCCTTGAGGAGAGCCTTGGGGTTCGACTTTTTGATCGCGACTTTACGGGTTATCGGCCTACCGCAGCCGGCGAAACCCTCATGAATTCGGCACTGTCAGCCGAGGACGCTATCTTGACGGCCGATCGCCAACTACACGGACAGGACTCGAAGCTCACTGGCGCGGTCCATATAACAGTGACCGACATGCTCGCAAATTACTTCCTGACGACGGAACTGGCGCGTTTTGGCAGTTTGTATCCTGAAATCGAGTTTCAGGTCTCAGTCTCCTACGACGTATTCGACCTTGCACGTCACGAGGCCGATGTCGCGCTGCGCTTCATCGGGGACAGCCGGAGTCCTCCTGAGGACCTGGTAGGACGAAAGCTCGTCAAATCGTCCAGTTGTTACTACGCTACGAAGGAGTACCTGGCAGCGCATGACCTTTCTGCGAAAGATACGACAGCACGCTGGATTGGATGGGGCGACAGCGAAACGTTCCCATGGTGGGTCAAGGAATCACCGTTCCCCAATGTTCCCGCTCATGGGCGTTTGAACAACGCAATGCTACAGGCGTTCTCAGTCCAGGCGAGCGTCGGCATCGCCTCACTACCTTGTTTTGTCGGCGACAAGATTCCTGGCGTTATTCGAATACCGGGTTGTGAGCCGTTCCCCAACTATGATGTTTGGATGTTGTCGCACCCGGACCTGCGCGACGCGGCGAGGCATCGGACGTTTCGAAAATTCCTTAGTGATGCTTTCGAGGCACGCCGCGGCGAGTTTCTCGGCACCTAGGGACTGTTAACGCTGGCTCACATTGCCAATCGCGCGCGAGCCCTGGCGATACTCTCGCGCCCGTCGATGCTTTCAAACCATTGCTTCACATTCGGATAAGCATCAAGTGAGAATTCGATCGCACGATGTTGTTCGATGTAAGCAAAAGCAAACAAATCAGCGATCGACAATTCGTCATTGGCCAACCAGTCGGAATCTTGCAGAAGACCGTCAATAATCTTTAGCTGTTGATTGGCAAACTTGTTCGCTTCTGCAACACCCACTTCATCCGGATCACCAAGCTTGAACTTTGGCCTAATGACGGCTTCAAAAAACATTTTTGTGAACCAGTGACCAAGGTGACAACTAAAAAAGTCCATCCACTGATCAACCTTCGCGCGCTGCATCTTGTCGGCTGGATACAATGGCGAGTCGCTAACGTTTGCCACATAGCGACAAATAGCACCCGACTCAAAAAGCGTCTCACCGTCGTGCTCCAGCAAAGGAACCTTGCCGACCGGCGTTTTCTGCGCGAACTCCTCGGATCTTTGTTCACCTTCGCCCAGGTTGACGAACTGAAATTCGAATTCGCTACCGAGTTCCTCGAGAACGTACAGAGTTTTCAGTGAATTTTGTGTGAAGAACCCATATAGACGGAACATATTATCTCTCTCATTTACTGTTGATTTTCAAGATTACCTTGCCGCGCGCGCGGCGTTCGGTTATCGCCGCGAACGCTTGCACGAAGTCGTCAAGATCGTAGGATTCAGTGACCCGGGGTGTCAAAACACCTTTGCCGATTAACACGGCGAGTTCCTGCATGTTTTGAATCTGTAGCGCCGGATTCCTCGCCGCCCAGGTTCCCCACCAAACGCCCACGATACTCGCCTCTTTCAGCAGAGCGATATTGGCCGAGAACGTTGGAATATCGCCGCTCGCGAAACCGATGACCAAATACCGTCCGTGCCAGGCCGTGGCACGAAAAGCCTGCTCGCTAAAGTCGCCACCGACCGGATCATAAACCACGTCCGCACCATTGCCGTCGGTCAGCTCTTTGACCGTTTCTTTAAGTGGCTGTAGCGAATAGTTGATCAGCTCATCCGCACCCGCCGCTTTCGCGAACTCGAGTTTTTCCTGACTGCTCGCAGCGGCAATGACTCGCGCTCCCATAGCTTTTGCAATTTCTACCGCAGTAATTCCGACGCCGCCGGCAGCGCCCAGGACAAGCACAGTTTCTCCGGGCTGCAAATTAGCGCTTTGTTTGAGCGCGTGATAGCTAGTGCCATAGGTTACCGAAAACCCGGCTCCCTGCTCGAAGCTCAGACCGTCCAGCAACGGCATGGTCATGCTTTCGTCCGCTACGCATTTCTCCGCAAAAGCGTCGCCCCTGCTGTTGAAAATAACCCTGTCACCGACGGCATACCGTGAGACGCCTTCGCCGACAGCAGAAATGACGCCAGCGCCCTCATTTCCTGGAATAAATGGTGTGGGAGTTTTGACCTGATATTTGCCCGCGATCGAAAGAACGTCAGGAAAATTTATTCCTGCAGCAGCAACGTCAACCAACACCTGGCCGGGCCCGGCAATCGGATCGTCGCGTTCCTCGATGAGCAGTGATTCCGGCGGTCCGTATTCCTTGCAGACCAGTGCCCGCATCATGCGACCTCAAACAGTGACGCTGCGCCTTGTCCACCGCCAATACACATCGTGCAAACAACGAATTTCGCGCCACGCCGCTTGCCCTCTATCAGAGCGTGACCCACCATACGTGCACCTGACATGCCATAGGGATGCCCGATCGATATTGCGCCACCATTGACATTGAGTATTTCATTGTCGATGCCAAGATTGTCGCGGCAATAGAGAACCTGAACAGCAAAAGCCTCGTTCAGCTCCCACAGATCGATGTCATCCATTGTCAGGCCGTTTCTCTGTAGCAATTTTGGCACTGCGAATATGGGCCCTATACCCATCTCATCCGGCTCACAGCCAGCGACCGCAGTACCGCGGTAGATCCCCAACGGAGACAGACCACGCTTCTCGGCAAGGCTCGCTTCCATAACGACGGTTGCGGATGCGCCATCTGATAACTGGCTCGCATTTCCAGCAGTAATAAAGCCGTTTTCTCTTACAGGCTTCAACCCCGACAGGCCTTCCAATGTGGTGCTCGGACGGTTGCCTTCGTCTTTTTCCAAGGTGACGTCGTGGAAGCTGATTTCCTTGGTTTCACGATCCATTACGCCCATGTTTGCAGACATAGCTACAATCTCGTCGTCGAACCGGCCCGCATCCTGACCGGCCGCCGTACGCTGCTGGCTCTGCAATGCATACTCATCCTGCGCGTCACGACTAATTCCATATCGACCAGCAACGACCTCAGCCGTATCGATCATTGGCATGTACATGTGCTCATGAACCGCCAACAATCGTGGGTCCTTCGCTCTGTAGGTGTTCAAGTGCTCGTTCTGCACCAGGCTGACCGATTCGAGACCACCACCGACCATGATATCGACACCGTCAGAAACGACGGTCTTTGCCGCAAGCGCGATCGCCATCATCCCGGACGAACATTGTCGATCGACGGTCATACCGGCAATCGTAACGGGCAGCCCTGCAGCGAGCGCGATCTGCCGCGCAACATTTGCGCCCTGCGAACCTTGTGGCATTGCACATCCCATGATCACATCGTCAATCTCGGCCAGATCGACACCGGCGCGCTCGACGGCGTTTTTTACTGCATGGGCACCCAGGGTCGGCGCTTCGGTATTGTTGAACGAGCCGCGATAGGCCTTGCCAATCGGCGTGCGTGCGGTCGATACAATTACTGCTTCTCTCATCGTCAAATTCCTTTGTTCTGCTTAAGCCAGGTCGAGGCCCAGTTTCACTGCAGCTTGTTTCGCAAACTTCGCCGGTTGGTCGAAGCCATTAGTTATTTCACGTAATCCTTCATCACCATCAATCGTAGCCCAGGCTGAGGCGATTCCGTCAGCCGAAATATCGTCCGGGGCGAGGCTAAGGCCCTCCGTCTCCAAACCCTTGAATACTGCAAAACTGCCGCCACCTGCGGCGAGCACTTTGCGACTCGGTGCATCCGCACTACACAGGAACACCACTGCCGGGCTGACCACTTCGGACGCCATTAATTTAAATACAGCGTCAGGGAATAATCCCTCCGTCATCGCGGTTCCTGCGGTCGGTGCAAGACAGTTAACGCGAATATCGTATTTCGCACCTTCAAGATGCAGGGTATTCATTAACCCGACCATCGCCATTTTTGCGGCACCGTAGTTGGCCTGACCGAAATTGCCATACAGACCCGAGCTGGAACTCGTAAATACAATTCGGCCGTAGCGCTGCTGGCGCATGATTTCCCAAACCGCTTTGGAACAATTCGCAGAGCCCATCAAATGTACATCAACCACCAGGCGAAATTCGTCCATCGACATCTTTGCGAAGGATTTGTCACGAAGAATGCCCGCATTGTTGACGAGAATGTCGACTCGACCCCACTTTTCCATCGCGGCCGCAATCATCGCTTCCACCTGATCAAAGTCGGCGACGTTAGCTCCATTGGCAATGGCCTCACCACCTGCGCTCTCGATCTCGTTCACCACCGCCGCTGCGCTTGAAGACACTCCGCTAGCGTCACCAAGATCGTTTACAACAAGTCTTGCGCCGCGCTCCGCAAGCGCCAGGGCATGCGCCCGTCCGAGGCCCTGGCCGGCACCCGTTACAATGGCTACCTGACCATCCAATCTAATACTCATACCTGTCCTCTTTGATGAATTAGTCGCTCACTCGAGTATTGGCCAGCTCAGAAACGGCCTGCCCGAAAGATGCAACTTCATCCCAATTTGTAAAGTCGACATTTGAATCGAGCGCAGTTGGCCCTTTGGTCATCCACATGATGAAGCGAATCATCGTGCGATCCAAAAACCCGTATTTGGCGTAGTGAATCTTGCCGCCGAAAATACCAATGACCGCCGGCTGCCACGAAATCCCTTTGAAGAATTTGCGCACATATGGGTTGGTTTCCGGCGTCTTCTTTTCCGCTTTTCTAGCGACTGCATTCACCGAGAAAAAAGCAGCCTTTCTCGCCTCCAGCGCCGCAATATTGTGTTTGATAAATCGGGTGACCTCGGGGCGGTGTTTGCCATAGCGTACGCTGGCACCGATGACGATCTGGTCAAATACCTCAAGGTCAATATCGGTATCCGGCGTCAATTCAAGCATCGTGGCCGAATGCCCGCCCTCTTTGACTAACTCTGCCAGGCGCTCGCAAATCTCCCGCGTGTGGCCGTCTATTGTGGAATAAATAAAACCGATGCTCGCCATTGGGTCGCCCATGTTGATGATCCGAGGTCAGGCATTATATGAGACCTGTGCGATGGCTGGCATATTTCATGTGTGCCTCAGGCATGCTCCCAGTTATCCGGGTCACCGGAATCTCCCGGCGAAAGTCCAATTATGTCGCCTGAAGTCGATACGCCCAGACCCAATACGGTTCTGTTGGCGTAGGCGAAATACGCACTGACCTGGTTGATCTCCAAAATCTGGCCATCATCCAGGCCCGCTTCCCGAAGAGCGGCAATATCGGTCTCCGACACCTCGCTCGCCGCTACGGTGAGCTTTCTCGCGTATTGCAGACCCGCCAGTTCCGCAGCTTCGAATGCGTCCTCGGGACGTCGGTTTTCCAATGCCGTTCGAATCTCGCTCGACCGCGTAGCATCATTGAGCAAGCGTGCCATACCCGAAAAATGGTGTTCTACGCAGTAATTACAGTTGTTCAGGGAGCTCACGAATACGCCGATTGCTTCTAGATAGGCCTTCGATAAAGTGTTCCTTGGATGGTGCAAAACGTACTTGTACAGGGTCATGTGCCCTTGCATGGAATGTGGACGAAGACTGTGGGCCAGCATTATATTGTCGACGTTATTGTCCGGACCCTTAATGCGGTCATAGAGCTTTCTGAGTTCACCCTCAGAATCTTCAAAAGCTACCGTTTCTATCCAGGCCATCGTTTCCTCCAGCTATTTGTGACAGTATTTCTCATAGTATGGTCCATCGAACATCCAATCTCTGCATACACGCGTGTGTTCTGGCCGCCGGGTCATCCTCGCGCTTTGGCGATAGCAAGTTAGTTCAGGAGTATCGAGGCAGGCCGCTAATTCAGCATGCGCTCATCGCTGCACGAGATGCCTGCCCAGGCGCTGTTACGCTTGTCGTAGGGCATGATCAAAAAAATATTATCTCAGCCGCATCGGAATACAGTGACAATATCCTCGTCAACGAACAGCACCTCGATGGAATTGGTAGCAGTATTTCCGCCGCAACGCTTAATTGCAAGGACGGCGCTGACGGCATTCTCATTCTTCTTGCGGACCAACCGCTGATTACTGCGGACCATCTCAGAAATATTATGCATACCTGGTCCGATAATAGTGATGCGATAGTCGCGACGAGTTTTGACACGACTCGATGTCCCCCAATTCTATTCCCGCGAAATGCATTCGAATCGCTCGGTAATCTCAGCGGGGATCACGGCGCCAGAGGTCTGTTAAGCAGCGGGGAGTTTTCGGTCGCTTCTATCGATTTTCCGCTGGCAAAATATGATATCGATACGCCGGAAAACCTGCGGCAACTCGATCAGGGCTGACTTTCGGCGCAGGAATAAGCCTGCAGCTCTGCGGCTATCTCGAGCGCAATAGCGGCTGGGCCTCGTCCACCTATCTCCTTGCCAACAGGACTGCGCAGACGATCACCCAACTTGTTCGCGTTTGCGCCGATCTCGCCCAGCAAGCGGTCGCGTCGATGTGGCGGTCCGAGAAGGCCGACGAACTCGATGGATGTATCGGCCAGGGTATTGAGATAGCTTCTGTCCGCACCGAGATTGTGGCTCATCACGATCGCTGCATCGAATCTGTCCAGCTTGTGCTGTGTTGCGATTTCACTGGCTGGCACGCAATACGCGACCACAGCAAGATCCGCCGCGCATAGTCGGTCGATAGCGGCCGGTCGGTGGTCCGAAATCACAAGCTCCCAGCCCAAAGCAACGCC
Organism: Woeseiaceae bacterium; assembly: GCA_021773075.1. Classification (GTDB taxonomy): domain Bacteria; phylum Pseudomonadota; class Gammaproteobacteria; order Steroidobacterales; family Woeseiaceae; genus UBA1847. The sequence continues at coordinate 427,270 of JAJFKT010000026.1, read as the reverse complement.
AAACTGAATCAACGGGTCTGCATCCTGACCGGCCCCCAATATCAACACCCGAAGCGGCGCTCTAACTCTCGCGATACCGAGCTCCAGTTCATTGTCAGTTAATCTAAGTTCCGCGTATTCGGAATTCTCGAGGTCGGAAACAAGGCGCTTGAAAGGTTCGTAGTCATTCACCGCGTTGAGTGGCTGAATGAAGATACTCAGGGCACCTTCACAGCCGACACCGAGACCGAAAACCTCATCATCACCCCGCAGATCGTAGGTCACGGCTGCCGCAACCCCACATTGAATCACTTTTTCCGAGCGCTCGGCCAGATCGCCTTCGAGACAGCCACCCGATAACATCCCGTGGAAATCACCATCCGAATTGGCCAGCATTTGGCTGCCCGCCTTACTGTATGTAGAGCCTTCGGTATTAAAAACCGTTATCAAAGCCAGCGGGCGATTACCGGATGCGTGGTGTTTATAGAACTGCAATAAGTGATGCGGCAAGCGTTCGATCAAGATCGACCACACTTAATTTGCAGCGAAGCAAAATCGTAGATGTAGGCGGCCGCTACCGAGCCAGCATCGCCAAGGTTGCCATTCGAACTGTTGGGGTTGGACCGCATCCACTCGCCGTATCTCACAAACCCATCGACCGTAAAGGATGGCCGTACCGACCACCGATAGGTCCTGCAGTCCTCCAACGGCACCTGGACCGTGTGCTCAGTACCTGTGACTTTTCTCGCCGCGTAGACAAGCTGATGCAGATCGTATATTTCGATATCGTAAACCGCGTTCGATTCATCGAAGGATTTCGCCCACGCGACCTGCTTATCACTCTCGCCTAATGACAAAGCCCACGCTAGCGTTGGTGCCTGCGATTTGCTAATGCCCTGCCACTCTTGTTTTTTCAATCGACGAACATTGTTGCTCTCTAACGGACGGAGGTCTTGTTGAACCTCAGTTCGTTCGAATAGTTCTGCCACGATTTCGCGCGCGACGTAGTGGCGGGCATAGTTTGCATAATTTCGCCACGCCACCTTTTCGTCCTTTACCCAGTTTTTGAGCGTGTCGGAATCCTGATAATCGATCGAATTCTCGTATAAATGCTGACCGTCCGACAAACGGCGCAGGGTTGCTGTCGCCGTAAATTTGATGGTTGCTACTTTGCCCTCCACATTTATCGCAGACTCCGAAAAACTCACGTAAAGAATCGCGTCCGTATCTTCAGGGATTGGTGTTGTTAGCGCGAATACTTTCGGATTAAGTTCGTGGACATTGCGCAAGCCCCAAAACACATCCGTTGCCAGCGCGTCGTTTGAAAATGGCGACTCAGCGGTATTCGCAAGGTCGTCTGTTAATGCGTCACGGAAATCCTGTAGCTGGCGCTTGATGCCGCCGGATAGGCCACCGAAAATCGCACCAGCGTATTGCAATACAGGAATAGGAAAACTGACTGGAATGCCATAGATGTCGCGTCGAATAATGCCGATCTCGCCGCCCTTTCCATAGCCATCCAGAAACCCGTCCGTTTCCTTCTCATAACTCCCCGTAACGGCGTTCGACGCCGGAACCCTGCCGGGCAAAACAACTATTTTCTTTACGCTTCTGCGGTACTCCTCGTCCATGAGTTTGTCAGGTATTTGTTGTGGCTCGGGTTGTTCTTCTTCGTCCTTGGATAGCGCCCAACCGGGGACAAGCACAGCGAATAACAACAATGTTAGCAGTGCAGTTTTTTGCCTCGTCATATTGTCTGCGTTCATATCAGCTTCTATTTGATGTCAGGAACCGGTATTTTCTTCAGAGTGTAGCAATTTTCGACCGTGCCCACCTTCAGAGTTCCACGTGAACCCGATCAGAATTATCGATACGACGCAGGCGCCGACAAGGAGCGCAAAGCCTGCGTTCCAACCTGCGGAATCGACTAAGTAGCCAATCAATACGTTGGCACTAACCGCGCCACCGACATAGCCGAACAAACCAGTAAACCCGGCGGCCGTACCAGCTGCTTTCTTTGGCGCCAGATCCAGCGCCTGTACGCCTATCAGCATTATCGGCCCGTATACGAAAAATCCGATTCCGATGAGCATTGCAACATCGAGCTTCGGGTTGCCCGGGGGATTTTGCCAATACACGACAAGGCAAACGAGCGTCAGTAACATATAGCCTATTGTTAACGGAGCACGGCGGCCGTGAAAGACGCGGTCAGACAACCAGCCGCAAAGCAGCGTACCTGGAATTCCAGCGAACTCATAAAACGCGTACGCCCATCCCGACTGCTCGAACGAGAAATGTTTTACTTCACTCAGGTAAGTCGGCGCCCAATCCAGTACGCCGTAGCGCACAAGATAGACAAAGGCATTAGCGACCGCGATCGTCCACAAGAACTTGTTGTTCAACACATACTCGAAAAAGATCGCCTTGGTCGACAATTCCTTTTCGTGGCTCTCGTTGTAATCATACGTTTTTGGATAGTCATCGTGATATTTCTCAATCGTGCAAAGACCCTCCGATTGCGGCGTATCACGAACCAGTACGTAGATGAGCACAGCAATTACCAACGCAATTACTCCATGCGTGTAGAAAATCGAGTGATAGTCAGCGAAGACAGCCATGCCAAGAATGGCCACCGGGCCGACCAAGCCGGCGCCAACATTGTGCGCGACGTTCCAGACTGCCATCTTGGTGCCGCGCTCGCCCAATGAGAACCAGTGGACCATTACCCGCCCTGACGGCGGCCACCCCATACCCTGAAACCAGCCATTAGTCAGTAACAACACAAACATGATGGTCACAGAACTGGTCGCGAAAGGTACCGTGCCCATCGAGATCATGACAAGAGCAGAACAGGTCAGCCCCAGCGCCATAAACGCGCGTGCATTACTGCGGTCCGAAACGCTGCCCATGAAAAACTTTGACAAGCCATAGGCGATCGAAACGCCAGAAAGCGCCAGACCCAGATCAGATTTGGAATAGCCTTGTTCGATCAGGTACGGCATCGCCAGCGTGAAGTTCTTTCTTACGAGGTAGTAACCCGCATAGCCAACGAAGATGCCGATGAACACCTGCAATCGCAGGCGCCGATATGCGCCATCGACTTCAGCATCAGGCAAGGAATCACGATGTGCAGCCGGCTTCAAGAATCCAATCACTCGTTGGACTCAAGGAACTGCACAGTTAGATCCGGAAAATCCGTGAATACCCCGTCGACACCGAATTCATCGATAAATAAGCGCAAGAAGTCTGCATAATCCGTCGAGAAGGGTGGCATCTGATCACGCTCGCGACGAAACGTGTAGGGATGCACGACCAAGCCAGCCGCGTGCGCATCGTTAATCAACGGCGTCGCCTTGATATCGGGTGGAACAGAATCTGTGCTAAGCAGAGAATCGATTGATGGGCCAATGCCGTCGGCATAGGTCGCGACTTTTCGCATTCCCTTCTGACCCAGCATCCAGGCATACTCATCAGACGGCTCCATAAGCTGCACGAGCCGTAAATCCATGCGCATTTTCGGCATGAGTTTATCGTGAATTCGCCGCAGTTCTTTCGCTTCGAAGCACTGCAGAAATACCTGGTGCGTTTTGTCCGTATAACCGTACTGCTGCAGAACCTTAAGCGTCGCCGATGCGATGTCCTTGCCTTCAATATGGTGGTACGCCGGACTCTTCATTTCCGGGTAGATTCCGACGGACTTGCCGGTCGACTGATTGAGCCCCTGAACCAGTTCAATTTCTGCGGCGAAGGTATGCACGCGGAAGGACGACTTCCCAAGCGGGAAGCGCTTGTCAAATACGGCTTTGACAACACCATTTTCTATTTCAAAGCGTTCTGAGACAGATAGTCGCTGAATTTCACCCAGTGTGAAATCGACAACATAGTACCGGCCATCGCCGCGAGATCGGTGCGGATAAACGGCAGCAACATTGGTCACCGTATCAAGGTAGCGATCATGCAGGACAACGAGTTCATCGTCTTTCGTCATTACCAGGTCCTGCTCGATAAAGTCAGAGCCCTGTGCGTATGCCATCACTTTGGCAGCGAGAGTATGTTCTGGCAAATAGCCACTGGCACCACGGTGTGCAATGACCAGAGCATCCCTATTATTATTTTCCGCGGGTACCTCACCGGCAATGACGATGAGCGCAACAGTTAGAACGATTTGATTCAAAACAGTCATAGGGATACGGTACATTCGTCGCAAGTGCAGCAGCACACAATAGCGCAAGAAGCACGTTCCATCACCTGTAACTTCTGAGGTCTGCAAGCATGTACGCAAAACAATCAAAAATTCTTCTTGTCCTGCTCGCAGTGATGAGTATCTGTATCGCAGAGGCCAAAGATGATGAGCGCCGGCTTTTTCAGCCTGAAGATCTACATAAACTCAAGGAGGTGGGCGATATCGAGGTATCGCCCGATGGCCAATGGGTTGCATATCAGCTTGGAACGACAAACGTCAACAAAGATGAATCTCCAACCGATCTGTTTATGGTCAGTTGGGATGGAACAAGCAGAATCCAGCTAACGCATACCGAAGCTAGCAATGAGAGCAATCCTCGATTTAGCCCCGATGGGAAGTACCTCGCTTTCGTCGCCGCAAGGACGGACGGAGAAGCGGAGGATTCCGAAGATCCTAAGACAAAAAGCCAGGTGTGGTTGTTGAATCGATCGGGCGGCGAAGCTCAGCGTGTAACGGAAATGCCCGGCGGGGTTACGGGTTTTGAATGGTCACCTGACAGTACTCGTCTGCTGCTTGTCTCGGATGACCCGGAAGAGAAAGACGAAGAAAACGAGGATGACGGACCGTCCCATGACACACCGAAGCCGATCGTGGTTGATCGCTACCAGTTCAAACAGGACCGCGTTGGCTATCTGGGTGATCGCTATCAGCGAATCTATGTGTTTGATTTAGCAAGTAAAACGGCAAGCCTCCTAACGCCAGGCAAGTTCGACAGTGGCGAGCCTGCATGGTCACCAGACGGCAAACTCATCGCCTTCAGTAGTAAACGGCAAGGCGATCCGGATCGCCATGACAACAGCGACATCTACGTCATGGAAGCAGTCGAGAACGCGTCACCGCAACAAATAACCACCTGGGACGGGGCCGACTACGGACCGGCCTTTAGTCCTGACGGCCATTGGATAGCGTATTCACGGAGTGGCTCGGCCAATTTCGCTGGCTATTATCCGTCGATGCTCGCCGTTGTGAGCGTCGACGGTGGAGACCCGATTCTGCCAGCCAATGCATTGGATCGGACCGCCGATTCTGCGCGCTGGTCACAAGATGGCAACGACCTGTACTTCATGTACAACGATGACCGTCTGCGTCATGTGGCCAGCGTGCCATTCAAGGGCGGCGACGTGACGATTCACTATCCGAACAAGAGCACGCCCGGTGTTGCGGATTCGTTCGCGGTGGGAGCGAACGGCGTCGTAACCGTAACGGCGCACGCGCAGCAGCCACCAGAGCTCATCAGAGTAGACGGTACGGCGCTCAGCAATCACAACGGTGAACTGATCAAGTCGCTGCGACTGGCGAGCGTCGAGGCATATGACGCCACCGGCAAAGACGGTACACGCGTCGGCGCAATGCTGTTAAAGCCACCAGGATTCAAGAAAGGCGTTCGTTACCCAACAATCGCGTGGGTGCACGGCGGTCCTACCTCGCAGGACGGGTTTGAATTTGACGCCACATCGCAAGCGCTCGCCGCGCAGGGTTATCTCGTCGTCAATCCGAACTATCGCGGCAGTAATGGCCGGGGCCGTGACTTTTCCACTGCGATTTATGCAGATTGGGGCAACTTTGAGATTCAGGACATCCACGCAATTGTCGACAAACTGGTTGCCGATGGTCTCGCCGATCCGGACAGGCTAGGCATCGGTGGCTGGAGCTACGGCGGCATGAATACTAACTACGCCATAGCGACAGACACGCGTTTCAATGCAGCGATGTCTGGCGCCGGGATTGCAAATGCGCTAACCGGCTACGGTACCGATCAGTATATTCGTCAGTACGAAAATGAAATCGGCTTGCCGTGGGAATCAATCGAGCCCTACGCGAAAATCTCGTTTCCGTTCCTGCACGCCGACCGCATCAAGACACCGACTCTTTTTATGTGCGGCGAAAAGGACTTTAACGTGCCGCTCATAAATTCGGAGCAGATGTATCAAGCCTTGCGGAGCCTGGGAGTTCCGACGCAACTGGTCATCTATCCGGATCAATATCACGGCCTCACAAAACCGAGTTACAAGCAGGACCGACTTGAACGCATGATCGAGTGGTACGGTCGCTACCTCAACAAGAAGTAGCGACCTGTACGCATCCGACGCGCCCGTCTATCGGGGTGTCGGGACGTGCTCAACCTGATTTGTATTCGCCCAATCGTTGATCGGTCTGATGTGCTCGCTGGCTATTGACTGCAGCTCGCTTTGGCGCAATGCCCATTCTGCTTTTAGATCTCGCATTCGCGTCATCGCACCGTCAGTGACCGGTGGTCCGGAATTGTCAATGACATCGACCAGATAACGCAGCTGACCAGCCAGCATTGTTTCCCAGGCGTCTTCGTCTTCATAGGTCTGATGCTTGAGCTGCGTTATTTTCGCTTCCCACTCAGCCACGCTTTCGAGAGCAGCAGCGCCCATATCCTGCAATCCTGCGTCATCCGAGTACGCTGTCATCAGTGCCTCAATCCTCGAGCGTGACGCACGCAGGTCCTCAAGACCGTGGAGGCTATCGCTGAGCATGTCCTGCACCTCGGCCAGACGTACAACCCAGTTTGAGATTTCGGCGTCTGTCGCGGTCACACGAGGATCGAGCTCGATATTGAATGTAACGGTTTCTACTGCATCACCCATTCGAACCCGGGCGCTGTAGTCTCCTGGCGCTACCCTGGGGCCTCGAAAGCCGGCAAACAATGCGATATCAGATATGCAGTGAACGCTTTGTGAGCGCATGTCCCAGCCCCAAAGATTCAGGCCCTCTGCGATCGGCGGATGCTCAATTTCGAAGGGTCGTCGCGGATCCATATTGCTGATACGGCAGCGATCATGTTCGCTTTCTTCGCTTGAGTACGTGCGAATAACCTGCCCGTCGTCGTCCAGAATCTCAATGCTAAGCGGCGCCTCTGCTTCGCTTTGAATGTAGTAGTACAGCGGCACATCGCGCGAGGGATTGGCGGCCTGATTGTCACCAGAACCACCGCCTCCACTCATCATGTAGGTCGAGTCGGGGGCATACGCATGCAATGCCTTGTCCGCGAATTCCGCTGCTGCCTGTCGAACAACGAAGAGATCATCAATGACCCAGAAGCCGCGGCCCTGGGTCGCCGCAATCAGGTTGTCCTGGCGAATTTTGAGATCGGTAATCGGTACTGGCGGTAGATTCAGGTGCAGTGATTGCCAGTCGGCACCGTCATTGAACGACACGAATATGCCTGACTCCGTACCGGCATACAGCAATCCACGCTGCGTCGGGTCCTCACGAACGACGCGCACGAATGTATCGCTGGGCAGTCCACGATCAATGCGCTTCCAGCGTTTACCGTAGTCCGTCGTCTTGTAGATATAGGGTTTAAAGTCATCCAGTTTGAAGCCGGTAACCGCGAGATAGGCTGTGCCTGGATCATGTGGGCTGAGCTCGATGGCGTTGATCATCGCCTCGCCCTTATGCGGTGGCGACACGTTCGACCAGTCATCGCCGGCATTTTGCGTTACATGTACCAAACCGTCGTCGCTACCAACCCAGATCGTCCCTTTTTCATGCTGTGACTCGACGACGTAGAAAATCGTGTGATAAAACTCAGCACCCACATTTTCGGGCGTTAATGGCCCGCCGTTCCGGCCCTGCCGGGACTCATCATCACGCGTCAGATCCGGGCTGATTTCCGTCCAGGTTGAGCCACGATTTTCCGTCTTCAGCAGAACCTGGGTGCCAAAATAAACCACTTTCGAATCATGCGGTGACATCGCGATTGGTGCATTCCAGTTGGCGCGATACTTGAGGTCCTTCGAGTCCTTGCCGTAGACCATTTCCGGGTAGGGAATGATGGATCGCTCGATCTCAGTCTCAACATCATATTCGGTCAACGTACCGTTGATCGTTGTCGCATAGATCAAGCGGGGATCGTCCGGATCGAATGCGATGTGTGCACTCTCACCACCACCAACCGCAAAGTAATCGTCACGCCCGATACCACCCTGGAACGAGCGGCTCGCGATGGCAACCGTCGAATTATCCTGTTGTCCACCGTATATACGGTACGGAAACTGATTGTCCACCGAGACGCGGTAAAACTGCGAAGTCGGCTGATTCATGATGCTCGACCAGGAAGCACCGCCGTCGAATGTGACAGTGGCGCCGCCGTCGTTACCATTGATGATATTTTGATTGTCTGCCGGATTGATCCAGAGGTCGTGATGATCACCGTGTGGTCCGTTAATTTTTTCCCAGCTCTTGCCGCCGTCGACAGATTTCAACAGCGGCACGTTCAGGACCCAAACCGTATCTTCGTCCACCGGGTCCGCAGTGATGTGAATGTAATACCAGGCCCGCGTGTGCAGCAGTCGGTGATTGTTGATCAACGCCCAGGTCTTGCCACCGTCGTCGCTCCGGTACAGCCCACCTAATTCGGGCTCACTCTCGATGAGCGCGTAAACACGTTGTGGATTGCTCGCTGAAACATCAACACCAACCTTGCCAACGAGATCAGGCAAGCCGCTTTCCAGTTTCTCCCAGCTATCGCCGCCATCCGACGATTTATAGATGCCGCCACCCTCACCGCCGGATTTGATAAACCATGGTTTGCGACCGTGATGCCACATGGCCGCGTACAAGATGCGAGGATTGGTCGGGTCCATTGACAGATCCGACGCCCCCGTATCGCTGTTCACTTTCAGAACGTGCTGCCAGGTCTTCCCACCATCAACGGTGCGGAAAATTCCGCGCTCCTCACTCGGCGCCCAGATTTTTCCCTGTACCGCAACGAATGCGATATTCGCATCGGTCGGATGCACTTCTATTCGCGATATTTGTCCGGCGTTGTCCAGACCAACATGCGTCCAGGTCGCGCCAGCATCTGTCGATTTATAAACACCGTTACCGTGACTCGTCGTGACACCGCGGATCGGTGATTCGCCTGTTCCTACGTACAGCACATTGTGGTCTGACGGCGCAACCGCCACAGCGCCAATCGTACCGACCTCAAAATCAGCATCGGACAAATTGTCCCAGGTCGTTCCGGCATTCTCGGTCTTCCAGACGCCGCCGCCTGTCGCACCCATGTAGTAGAGATTGGGTTTGCCTTCGACGCCGGTAACAGTCGTGACGCGACCACCTCGGAATGGGCCAATGAGTCGCCATTCCAATGCATCAATGACCGATGCAGGGACGGCACCACGATCTGCTGCCAAACCGGACCCGGCACATAACAGCAGAATAAATATCAAACTCTGGCGCGAATATTTTCTTAGGACGTTCGTAGGATGCACTGGTGTCTCCTGATTATTAGTATCGGTGCCGAGCGCGAGTACCCTATCAAATGGCCGGCCAAGACTATTCCTACCCAAATATGCGCTCAATTTCGCTCAATACATCCGGCGAAAATTTGTCGACGAATTCAAGCGACCGCATATTTTCATGCACCTGCTCCACCCGACTCGCACCCGTGAGAACTGTGCTGACGCGAGGATTTTGCAGACACCAGGCGAGCGAAAACTGCGCCAAAGTCGCGCCCATTTCGTCTGCCAGTGGTTTGAGCGCAGCGACCTTGGCTAGACTATCTGTAGCTGTCAGCTGTTCCTTCAAGAAGCTGACTTCTTCAAGCGCACCGCGACTATCAGCCGGAATTCCGTCCTGATACTTGCCGGTTAAAAGTCCTGAAGCCAACGGACTCCAGGTCGTCGATCCATATTCGTGACCTTCGTAAACGGCTGTGTAGTCAGCACCCAATCTGTGTTGCTCAAACATATTGTAGATCGGTTGTTCGACAATCGGCTTGTGCAGGTGATGTCGCTCCGCGATTTCGATTGCGCTCACAATGTCGCTTGCCTCCCACTCCGAAGTCCCCCAATACAAGGCTTTACCGCGCTCGATAATGTTGTGCATCGCCCATACCGTTTCTTCGATGGGCGTCGTCGAATCGGCGCGATGGCAAAACAATAAATCGACATAGTCTGTATCGAGTCGACGCAATGAGCCATCCATTGCTTCGATGAGATACTTGCGATTTAAGGTGTTCTGCTGATTGGGCCCCTCGTGCAACCCCCAAAACAATTTTGTGGAGATGAGATAACTGCCGCGGTGCCAGCCAAGTTTCTTCAAAGCCGCACCCATAATCTCTTCCGACTTGCCCGCCGCATAGACCTCCGCGTTGTCAAAAAAATTCACGCCCGCGTCATAGGCTGCGCTCATCATTTCGACCGTGGAATCGATGCCCGCCTGATTATGAAACGTCACCCATGACCCGAATGACAATTCGCTAACCTGAATGCCCGCTTTTCCCAGATGGCGATATTTCATTGTTTACCCTCGAACAACAGGCCAATAAATGTACAGCAATTCAATCCCCTAATGGCGACTTTGCATATTCCGGGTTGATGAGAATCGAGACTTGTGCACTCCCAAACCTCGTATCAACCGGGACAATACGCCAAACGAACAAATGCACTAGGGAGTCGCCATGAAAAGTTGGGCCATTTACATAGCTGCCGCACTGGGATTCGCCATCTACGGCGCTTCAACCAGTGTTGATCGGGACGAGTCCGGAGCCATAATCGGCGAAGGAGCCGTCGACGCATTCAACGTTCAGGTTGGGGATTGTTTTAATGACGCTAATTCGAATTCCGACGAAGTTTCCAGCGTACCGGGTGTTCCCTGCTCCGATCCACACGACTACGAGGCATTCAGTGTTTTCGATGTGTCATTCGAGAGCTACCCGAACGAAGAGACCATGGCGCAATCCGCGCACGACGCCTGCGTCGAACGATTTGAGCCGTTTGTTGGCAGAGACTATGAATCTTCTACACTTGACGTGACGACAATGTATCCCTCGACCGAGAGTTGGGCGCAGAATGATCGCGAAGTTGTTTGTGCCGTTTTCGACATGGAATCCAATAGACTGGTCGGCAGCGCAATGGGTCGTGGCCTCTAGCTTCGCGACCCCTGGCTACGCAAGGACTCAACGCTGGCATACGTCGCAACGCAATAAGGAACGACGTATGTGAGCGGGATTTTCCAAATCATTGCCGAAAAGCTCTCGCCGGTAATCATCACATCTCCGTAATTGATAGCTATCAGAATCGAACCTACAAAAAGGCCGACTTTGATAGCACGAATAACAACGTCTCGGCGTAGCGCAAGTTGCAACCAATCAGACATGTTTAATCCTCAAGCGGTTTAGGGCCGAACACATCGCGTTCTATCAATAGAGCATCAATCTGAGTTTCCTCAATGGCCAGGTGCGTTAGGGTTCGATTGTCGAGGCCTGCGTCAATGGCTAATGCAGCAACCCTTCCCTGACCAGTGATTAGTGTCTCGGGTACTCTACCTGCAATTGGGTCCGCATAGGCCTCGTCAGGAGTAATAATCGACCAGCCATCTTTACGCAAAGCAGCGACGAGGTCTTCAATAAACATCGCGGCAACGTCATTTTCATGGAGCAACAACATGTGCGCGGGTGATCTGCCCAGCGATTCGATTGCAATGTCGTCATAAAATCGGACCGCTCCCATCAGCATCTCAACGTAAACGCCACGAAGCGCTTCAACATCAACGCTGCGCCCCTCGTCAACCGCCTGTTTCCACTTCGAATCCAGATACCAGTCGTAATTGTCGATTGTTACGTAACCGTTCTTTAGACCACGCTCTTCAAGCGCTTCGCTAAGCGCTGCGACTTTTTCCGCTGATCGTCCTTCGTCCAGGTATGGATATCTGAACCAGGCGCGCCGGTTCGCAAATCCATCCAGTAATTTTTCAGCTTTATCGATGTCTTTTATATAGGACGTCGTGTCGGTTCGATTCAGCCACAGGTGTGAGTGCGAATGATTGCCAATCAGGTGACCAGCATCCGCATAGCTCGCAACGCGCGCTCTACCGCCCGGCCTTTCGAACTTGCCCGAATTGACATAGAACACCGCAGATTCGATATCGCTTCTATTTAGAGCCGCTAGGAGTGCAAGTGCACGTTCATTGCCAGCGAATACCGGGCCCTCACCTTTCGGTGCGTCGTCAAAAGACAATGCAATGCGTTTTGCGTGCTCCGCTTCAACTACATGAGGAACTCGTACGGGTTGGCAAGCACACGCTGCGATTAGTATCGCAGCAAGGATCGCGGCTCGCGCTTTCACTGCTGAAACTTCGGCATGACCCACATTTGATACAGCGACGTCACGAGCATGATCGTCGAGGCGAGCGAGTAGCCAAAGCCCCCAATAATCGTAAAGACGGCGAATCCCGGATACCACTTCGTCAACCACCATGACAGCACGTCGATGATGAGAAACGCGAATGGCGTAAGAATCAGGACGCTTTGCAAAAGCGGATGAACGCCAATGGCCTGACTGTATATATAGCCTACGAAGAAAAACTCTCACCCAGCTGTGCCCACATGATCATCTCTCGTTTCACAGCTGCAGGCGCTTTGTCTTGCATCGATCCGTTGAGTTTCGTCTCCAGCTTGCTGTTGCTACGATCGCCGTAATAGCTGTAAACGATGTCGTTAATCGAAATGCCGAATTTGCCGTCGGCCATCCCGTGGGTTAGTAAGACTTGCGCGCCCGCCATGAGTAGCCCGATTCCGACCACAAGAATGTAACCTGTGAACAGTGTACGGATGGGCAACGAGAGGCTCGGTAGTCCAACACCAGCTCCGATTTTCCTGATCATATAGACAATTCCTGCTTGTCGGTCCCGGTGCGGCAATGCTATCAGGTCCTGACGCGATCTGATCGTCGAGACGGGTTCCGAAGCTGAGCATTTTGCTCTAGACTGTCTATCCCACACCACCAGAGGCAAAATGTCGTGGAACAGACGACCTTTAAAGTCAAAGGCTCCGCAGCCGAACCCTACGAACTCACGTTTATCAAGGATGGCAGCAGCCTGACAGCCCTTTGCACTTGTCCCGCCGGTGAGTTTGGCAATGTCTGCAAGCATCGCACGAACATATTGGCTGGCAAGACGAATTCAATTGTTAGCGACAACGAAGACGAAGTTGCGAAGGTGTGCGAATTGCTCAAAGGCAGCGACGTCGAAGAAGCGCTCAATGAACTTCGGGCTGTCGAGAAAGCCGGTGACAGCCCGGTGGCTGCGAAGCGAAAACTTGCTAGAGCTATGAACAGCTAAAGATGAGATTCAATCAGAACGCGAAGTTTTCGCGGAGTGAATCCTGTGATTGACCTTGCATCTCCACTGCAGTGTGGCTGGCCGCTATAGCCGACTTCTTCGGAAATTGTCGGACTCTCATACAAGCTACTTTCAAGCAATTTGAGAACTCAGGTTTCGATGCATAATGGTTTGATGCATGAAAACCGGGATTGGATTGAACGAAGCCGCTGAATTTCATCATTGAGGACTATCGTCGGCCCCTTGTCATCGACTATATTACCGCCACGAATTCTTGAACGGTTGCAGGTAAATACGATGTCAACAAGCTGGAAATCATTCGCAACGGTGGATCCTTTTGACGCTATGGATTCATCGAATCCCGGGATAGTTCAAAACCTTGTTGGTGGGCGTTGGGAATCGGACGGCACCAACAGGGACGACATCCGTGACCCACTTGGTGGTTCGAACTTCCTGCAAGTCCCCGATACGCAGGATGTAGCACCGTTCATTGACGGGCTTAACTCTTGCCCAAAGTCCGGTCTGCATAATCCGCTCAAAAACAGTGACCGTTATGTTCACCTTGGGCGCGTCTGTGCGAAGTCCGCCGCATTGCTCGCAACACCTGAGGTCGAAGAGTACTTCACGAAGCTCACGCAGAGAGTGATGCCGAAAAGCTGGCAGCAGTGTTTAAATGAGGTAGTCGTCACACGCGTATTCCTGGAAAATTTTGCTGGCGATGGTGTTCGATTCCTTGGTCGCGGGTTTTCAAATCCCGGTGATCACGCTGGGCAGGAATCCCGTGGTTATCGCTGGCCGTTCGGACCGGTCGTCGTTGTCGCGCCATTTAACTTTCCTCTGGAAATCCCTGCATTGCAGGCCCTTGGCGCGCTATTCATGGGCAATCGTCCGCTTGTCAAAGTCGACTCAAAAGTCAGTGTAGTGTTCGAGCAGTTCCTGAGAATGCTGATTCATTGTGGGCTTTCAGCGGATGACATTGACTTGATTCACTGTCGCGGCGAGAAGATGGGCGAACTTATTGATTCGGCCGCAGACCAGATCCGCCTGGTTCAGTTTACCGGCTCAAGTACGGTCGCGGAGCGAGTCAGCACCGCAGTCAATGGCAAGGTTCGACTCGAAGATGCCGGCTTCGACTGGAAAATTATCGGGCCCGATTTCGATCACGACTGGCTCGATTACGTTGCATGGCAGTCCGACGAAGATGCGTATAACGCATCGGGTCAAAAATGCTCGGCGCAAAGTGTGCTTTTCGTCCACGATAATTGGATCGACGCCCTGCTGCCGAAACTCAAAGCCTTGGCGAGCAGACGGAATTTGAAAGACCTGTCGATTGGTCCTGTCTTATCGTGGAGCAACGACCAGATTCGCGCACACATAGATACAGTTCTTGACGTCCCCGGTACAGAACTGCTGTTTGGCGGTGTCGCTCTTACCGGGCACAACATCCCTGACTCTTTTGGTGCCTACGAGCCAACCGCAATTCGCGCGCCGCTTTCCGAGATATCTGACACGCATTTTGACCTTCTGACAACGGAGCTATTTGGCCCATTTCAGATCGTCGTAAGTTATGGGGCCAATGAAATCGATACTGTTCTTTCCCTTTTCGAACGTATGTCGAACCACCTCACCGCAGCTGTTGTTTCCGCAGACGTGCAATTTCAAAATCGCATTCTTCGAGCCACGGTCAATGGCACAACCTACTGCGGCATGCGTGCACGTACGACTGGAGCGCCACAGAATCATTGGTTCGGCCCGAGTGGCGACCCGCGCGGTGCGGGAATAGGCACGCCAGAAGCTATTACCGCAACCTGGAGCGGTCATCGCGAAATCATTTTCGACGAGGGCGAGTTGCCACAGGCTTGGTCGACTCCGGCGCTGACGTAGAGATTGCGCGCTCACAACGCGTTCGTTCATTTACGATCACACGCTGAAATAGTCAATGTCGCCTAGTCACTCGCAACCTTTGCCGCTAAACCGGTCTAAATCAGAGCTTTAGACCGGTTTAGGCGGGGTGATGCGAAAAATAGCAATATTGCTTTCGGTTTGCTTGCTAGTGGTGAGCTGCGGTGGCGGGAATAACAGCTCCGGGCTGCGGCCAACGGCACCTGTCCCGACCCCGCTCAACATGGATCAGATACTGGATGATTTTATTGCTGACAACAGCAATATCGGGTCAGTGGCTATGTTGGCCGTTAAAGACGGCAACATCATCTACAGCCATACCGCGGGCTTTATGGATGCTGCCAAAACTCTGGCTCCAACTCAGACAACGCTCTACAAAGCATCGTCGATTGCAAAGCTGATCATCTCTGTAGCAGTAATGCAGCAGGTCGAATTAGGATCGCTGGATATTGATAAGGATATCGGCGATTACTTGCCGTTCCCGGTTCGAAACCCAAATTTCCCTAACAAGGTCATTAGCACAAGAATGCTAATGCAACATGCCGCGGGCCTGGCGAATCCGGCGTTCGGACAAACCACGGATGAGTTGTTTTTTGCCTTCGACTCATCAGAAATAGTGCAATTGCATCCGCTCATTGAAGAGGTTCTGACGCCCGGCAGCGCGAAATACCGGGACGCCATCTGGATGAGCGGTGAGCCGGGCAGCGTACACAGAAATTCCAACTTCGGCATGGTGCTGCTGAGCTACCTCGTGGAGCAGCTGTCCGGAATGCACTTTATCGACTACTGCAAGCTGAACATCTTTGCACCATTGGCTATGAACAATACCAGCCATCACTTTCCTGATCTTGATCCCACACAAGTTGCCGCGCTCTTCGATGCCAACAATAATCCAACAACACAGTTCTCAACCTGGTTTTACCCGATTAGCGGGCTGTTCACGTCTACTGCCGACTGGGCCAACTTCATGCGAGCGATACTCAACGGCGGCAGTCTCAACGGCAATCAAATATTGCAAGCAGCTTCTATACAGCAGATGTTGACGACGATAACACCGGCCAATAACCAGCTTGCCTACAACTCCAACATAGGTCTTATCTGGCGCGAGGCTCAGCCGAACCCTGGCTGGATTGGGCATACCGGTGCCGGCACTGAGATGACGCATGTCACTGAACTGGATCCGGCCAACAATACTGGCTACGTCGTTTTCACGAACGAGGGTCGAGTTGATAATCTGGTCGGTCCCGGCGGAAGTTTAAATGTACGCGTCCATCAGTGGCTTCAGGAGCAAATTCCCTAGGTCGGTCGCCACGGGATATCCCAAGAAAACGACGTGCGTGAACTTGTGGGAAGCACAAGCCCAGTATTTAGTGGTAAACTATGTCTTATATAAGACATATGTTTTCTAGACAAAGGCAATCACGACATGAAATTATCGGCCGGCAAGATTTGGGGCATGCGTCGAATGGCGGATACAAATGGACGTTTCAAGATGACGGCCGTTGATCAGCGTCCGCCGATCAAGAATCATATCAAGGACAAACTGGGTCTCGCCGAAGCACCGTGGGCAGGAGTGGCTGATTTCAAGAAGTTGTTGATCGAGGAACTGCAGAGCGAGTCCAGTGCAATGCTGCTGGACCCGCACTACGCCTATCCCGCCGGTGTCTCGGCATATAGCCCGACCCGGGGCCTGATCCTGACACTCGAGGATTCGATATTTGAAGAAACGCCAGCAGGACGACTGTCGTCGGAGATTAATGACTGGTCCGTGGAGAAGATTAAGCGTGTTGGCGGTGATGCAGTAAAGGTTTTGGCATGGTATCGCCCGGATGCAGGTGACACGGTGAAGAGTAAGCAGAAAGACTTCGTTGCACGCATCGGTGCGGCCTGTGCGAAGTACGATATTCCGTTCGTCTTCGAGTTGCTCGTCTATCCCCTTGCAGCCGATTCGGAGCAGACTTCCGACTACATCGAAATGAAGACTAAAAAGCCCGAGCTGGTCCTGGAAAGCGTCCGCGCCTTTGCGGCCCCTGATTTCGGTGTTGACGTTTTCAAGCTCGAGAGCCCTCTTCCAGCAAAAGACGTTCCCGGTGTAGGCGAAGAAGGTTCAGCCGATGCGCAGCAGTGGTTCGACGCATTGGGAGAAGAAGCGGGTCGACCGTGGGTAATGCTGTCTGCCGGAGCAGGTATGGATGATTTCAGGCGCGTTTTGACGCACGCGTATGCGGCGGGCGCGTCAGGCTACCTGGCCGGCCGCGCGATTTGGCAGGCCGCGTTTCAGTCGTTTCCGGATTGGGACTCAATCCGAACGGAGCTTCGAACAATCGGCGTACCCTACATGCGCGATCTCAACGCGCTAACCGATTCCGCTGCAAAGCCCTGGCACGCACACGAGTACTTTGTCGACGGCGGTACAGATCCAGCGTCGTTGGGTCCCGATTTTCGAGTCGCTTACGCCGGGTTTCAGGATTGAGCCATGAACCAGGCCTGCACCTGGCCGGAAGACTTCAACACCATGATAATCTGTGGGCAAACCATCGGTCCTCCGGACCGACCAAATCAACACTAATCGGACCACGCTGATGCCGAAGGGAAAAGAATTTTGGAGTCGCGATTTTGCCAGTCGCTATGGCCACACAAGCCTTGTCGCCGACAAGGACAAGTACCTGTTCGCGGCTGAACCCGCCAAATACCGTTTCAATGTCATTGGCGCCGGCACGATGGGTCAGGAACACATTCGCGTCACCAACTTCGAGGGCCGAGCGACAATCAATGGTGTATACGATCCTGAACCGTTGAGCGTTGAGAATGCCAAAGCCTCACACGCGATTCATCGCGATGAACCGCTGAGGATATATGCGACTATCGAGGAGGCCTGCTCCGATCCGGACGTTGATGGCCTGATAATTTGCACACCGAACTACACGCATATTGACGCGGTCCGAACGGCGGCGAAATCCGGGAAGCATATTCTGGTCGAGAAGCCCGTCGCGACGACGATTCCCGATGCATACGAGATCGCCCAAATTGCGGACGCGCATGAGCAGATATTTCAGGTTGGGCTGCAGTATCGCTACAAGGCGATTTATGCGGAGGCCATTCATGAGGCACTGGTGCGCAAGACACTGGGCGACGTCAAGCTCATTAGTATGGTCGAACACCGCATGGCATTCCTCGACAAGGTAGGCCAGTGGAATAAGTATTCACGCTATTCGGGCGGCACACTGGTTGAAAAGTGCTGTCACTATTTTGATTTAATCAACCTGTTTGCAGGGGCGCGACCGCGGCGCGTATATGCGTCCGGAAGCATGGCAGTCAACTTTAAGAACTTTGAGCACGAGAACGGCAAGTCGGACATCCTCGACAATGCGATGGTCGTTATCGATTATGAAAACAGCGTACGCGGAAGCTTCGAGCTCGCGATGTTCGTGCCGATGTTTTATGAGGAGATCGTCCTCTGCGGCGATATCGGTCGACTGCGCGCGTCGGAGAATATGGATTTTCTGCCGGGGCTTCCTCTGAAGTCGCAGCTCGAAATTTTTGGCGGCGAGACCTTTCCGTCCCGCATGACGACGCCAAGTTACCCAGTGGCCATCGAAGAGTCGGGTCACAACGGCGCAACGTTCTTCGAACATGTGCATTTCGTTGACAGTATCGACAATGGCAAAAGCGAAGGCCCGACGGCAATGGACGCGTTCTGGTCGGTGGTCGTAGGCGTTGCGGCAGAAACCTCGGTTGCCTCGGGTGAGCCCGTCGATATATCGGAATTACTGCTGCGGAACGGCCTCGATCAACTCTGACTCGCCCACATCTGCGGCTCGGTTTGCACGGTGTCACCGGTCTCGATAGCGTTCGTGCAGGCCAGCGCCAAATACTGGTCCTGACTGGCCTCTTCGAGACTGTAGAAGGACTTGCCCTGCTCCAAGAAGCGCTGCATGTCGAGCAGACATTGCGCCACGGCGATTTCCTCATCCGACAGTCGCGCCGGTATCGCAGGATTGCGGTACACCCAGTCGTCCTTGAACTGAATGCCTTTCAGGTGCAGGCCCTCGAGGTTGCCATTACGGCCGGCCTCGTGGCGTTCAAGGCGGCCGCTGATGGGCGTGACTTCGTCTTTCAGATAAGTCACCCGGTCGTCGATAATCTCGCCACGCTCACCACGAATACAAACACGCTGGCCACGAATCCAGCTTCGGTATTGCGGCAGGCAAAATTCATAAACTCCAATACGTTCGCCAAAATCCAGTGATGCATAGTCGGTCTGTACGTCGACGATGCATTCCTCACCGGGTGGGCCTGAACGGTCCGGGCCGGCGATAGCGCGACTTGTGAATCGCTGCCCACGAATTCGGGCCGACTCGAAACCGACGCCGAGCAGGCGACGGATCAAACTCATCGCGTGGTAGCCATGGCAGACAGACAGGTTGACCTGGTTGATAGGCCCCAAAACGCCGCTATCAACGACGGCCTGCCTTGCCGCGTGTAAGGGCTGCGCCCAGTATTGCTCGGCTACCTGAATTCGGGCACCGGAATCGGAGAGTCGCTGGTACAGGCGCACGAGCCCTTCAAGATCCGTGGCAGGGGGTGTCTCAGCCAGGATTGGAACCGCATGCCCAGCCAGTTCTGTACACACGTCTGGCATCGCTTCGGCCGAAACGCTCGCGATAACAAATGATGGCCGCGAGTTACGCATCAAATCGGCAGTAGATACAAAACAGGGCACGCCCCATCTGGATTCGAGCTCTTTTGCTCGCAACTCGTTGCGCACGACCACGCCGCAAATTTTCATTTGCGGCAGCGCCGCTGCCGCTCGCAGGAAAAAATCACTGCGCCAGCCCGCGCCAACAATTGCGAACTCGAAACTGTCCATGCTTATCCCCTTAGAACTAATACTGCGCTGGCGCGCCCAACGACCACTCGCTGTTGCCGTGCCTCTGGTATGCAGATTCGATCAGGCGCAATGCAGCAAGTGACAATTCAGCACTGCCATAATCCGGTTTTCTCGCGGCGATACTCTGCGCTAGTTGCTCAAGAAAAATTTGGTGATAGCTCAAGCCTACTGGCAATGGACGTTCGATGAACTCGCCACCAGATTCACCGGCCTGTAGCCAGTAGCTGCCTGCCCATGCCGAGAATTCGATTACTCCGTCGGTGCCAGTAACGCGAAACAGTGCGCCGCGTCGTTGCTCAAGCGGCAGGACATCGCTGGTCGGATTGACCTCGCTGCCCGATTGCAGATCAATACGCATACCGGACTCAAGCACGATGCGCGTAGCGCCGCGAGTCTCGACTTGCACACCATCGTTAATTTCGTGACCGCGAACGTCGAATTCGGCGTTCACCATCTTTGGATTGTCGTCGCCGAAAACATCCAGCAGGTACGCCAGCCAGTGAATGCCTGCGTTCAGAATATCTACCGCGTTTTGAATCTCGACCGAAACCACCGGCCCTATGTCGCCATGTTGTATTCGTGCTTTTATTTCCTGAGCGGCGGGGAGCACCAACATTCCGTGCGGTACAACAACGGGACACGCGGCGTCACGAATCTCGCGCAACAAATCTTCAGCAGTAGAAACCTTGCAGGATAAGGGCTTTTCCAACAGCAGGCCTTTCGGTTTGCAGTGAAGCACCTCCCGCGCAATCGATGCGTGGCTGGGCGCGGGCGTTGCGACACACAAGACGTCCGCCTGAGAAACGCTCAACATCTCGTGATAGTCAGAGAATAGACGAAGCTCCGGAAATCGATCCGCAACGCGCTGTCTCGCATCGGCCGAAGGGTCGGCAGCGGCGATTAAGGTGTAGTCCGTCGAATTGCTCAAAGCGTCGAGGCTTAGTCCCCCGCCCTGGCCGCAGCCAATGACCGACGCCGTCAGCATTGAGTAGAGTCAGGCCTTTCGAAGGCCGCTGCGGCGTATATTTGGTCAATTAGTTGCATATTGTTGATCGCGTCTTCACCGCCGCTTATCGGCGCTTCGCTACCATTCGCAGCGGCAATGAAATGCTGCAGTTGGTAATAGTAAGTTGATTCGCCGGCAACACCCTCAGATCGGGATGTTCCGCCTACCTCCGTGATTATCTTGCTGCCGCGGTGTGGAGCGACAGGATTCTCCAGCACCATGCGGCCCTTCGCACCTTCAATACTTACGCGTGCATAGTGCTGCTCGGCGGCATCCTTGTTCATTGTGGTCGAAATCACAGCTGTCGCACCGCCCGGGAAACTCAATAGAGCCCGGCTCGCAATATCGACACCTGACTTGCTACGCACACACTCTGCCTGCTCAACCGAGGGTTCGGATCCCAGAAGTGTGCGTACCCAGTGCAACGGGTAACACCCCAAGTCCATCAACGCGCCTCCGCCCAGGACGGGATCATGACGAAACTCTGATGGACTGTAGGGAATACGCACGTCGAATTGCGCTTCGACACGGCGAATGTCGCCGATGACATCGCTCGCGAGCAATTCAAGGACGCGTTTGAAAAATGGATGGAATCGATAGTGAAATGCTTCGATCAGGACTCTTTGCGAAGCGTTGGCCGCCGCTACCATTCTGCGCGCCTGTACGGCGTTCATCGAGAACGGCTTTTCACACAAAACGTGCTTGCCCGCTTCAAGTGCGGCCACTGACCAATACTCATGCAGGTTGGGCGGAAGTGCATTGTAGATCGCGTCGATCTGAGGCGACTCGACGAGAGCGCCGTAGCTCTCGGCTTCCGTGGCGATACTATGCTCGGCGGCGAATGCCTGAGCTTTTTCTACAGAGCTTGCCGCAACTGCAACAACACTGACATCGGGCAGGAGTCCTGCAGGCCGGATCAGGGCAGGTGGTGCTATTCGCGCCGCGCCGAGAATCCCGAAACGTAGCATTTTGGGCCTGCTATTACGCATGAGCTAGCCCCTCAAAGTGCGAACGTTACCAGGCTCCTGTATGGGGGAGTAAGCCTGGCAACGCTGCACAAATCAATGGCTAGAATGCCGCCCGCAAGCCAACACCAAAGTAGCGATCGGCGTCGCGAGGAATCTGGTAACGGAAACCGTCACCACTGAATGTCGTCGCATAGCTCTCGTCGCCGAGGTTTTTACCGATTAACGAGAGTCTGAATTGATCGTCGTTGAACGATAACGAAGCCGTCAGATTGATAATGTCGTACTCGGGTAACAATGCGGCAGGATTGAATGTGCCGTTCGAGCCGGGAAGGTCCGAAAATTGCTCATCGGTGTGTACAAAGGATCCGTTAAACACGAGATCCATGTTACTCAGCGGAATGACCCACTCGCCATGAAGCGACACTTTCAGATCGGGTGAGAACGGCACATCCAGTCCGGAGCGTGTGCTGCAGCCGGCCGGTGGAAGTCCTGTTATCGCATCAAGCGGGCAATTGAATTTGTCGATAGTCGCGTCGACAGACGCGAAGCCACCGCCAATACTCACATTATCAATTGGCTGCCAGAGGAAATCGACCTCAAAGCCCTCTGTCGTAACATCGCCAGCATTTGTAAGCCGCGTGATTGTAACGCCTGTCGAGTTGTCGAAGTTATTTGCCTGGAAATTCTCGACGTCGGTCTGGAACAGCGACAGATTGAACAGGAATGTATCCGCCGTGAATTTCCAGCCTAGCTCAATCGAGTCAGATTCTTCGGCCCCGATCGGCAACACATCATTCGGACCCATATTGTAGAAGGTATTGAATGCGGGCCCCTTGTAACCCTGTGCATAGGTCGCGTAAAACATGCCTGCGCTGTCTGTATTCCATTGTGCGCCAAATTTTCCGGAGGTGTTGCTCTCGTCTGTATCATTTGAGAAGTTCGTATTGTTAGCGGCGTTACGCACACCAACGCCCTGCCGACCAAATTCATCGTTGTTGCGCCGGTTGTGATTAAAGCTGACTTCGTCCTCGGTGAAGCGAATGCCGAAGATCAGGCTAAACTGGTCGTTGATGTTGTAGGTGCCTTCGCCGAATAACGCGTAGTTATTGAACTCGGTATCAAAGAACGCGGTCGCTGAGACGATATCGTTTGCATTACAGGTCAGCCCGGGATTCGCGTCGAGAATTGCCTGATTTTGGCCACCGTTATTCTGACAGCTGGCTTCGCGTGTAAAGTTTCGCTCTGAATCGATGTTCCAGTAGAAAAGGCCTAATTGCCAGTCGAAAGTCTCACCACCGGGTGATGCGAGTCTTATTTCCTGGGATATCTGGCGCCATTCCTGCGGCCCAACATCGTGCAGTTGGAACGTAGTTGCACCGAAATCCACCGGAACCGCGGGATCACCGCCTGTCGCGGTGAAGTCGCCTTCTCGAATCTCGGTATTGTTCCAGGTTCGACGGGCCGTTATCGACGTCAATGTATATTCGCCCAGTTCGATGTCGACCTGTGCCGAATACGCCGTGGTGTTGTCCAGCGTGATGGTGGTTAGGTCATGATCGATTAAACGCTGTTCAAGATCGATATTAGCCACGCCATTGACGACCCCGGCACTGTTCGGCAATGCCTCCGAACCCGGATGTCGGCCGCTGGGTAAGCCTTCGAGGTCTGCACAGCATTCGTCGGTCGCGTCGTAGTCTTCGAAAATAAACAGCGTTGATATCGTATCTGTGGGCTCATACTCGAGCATTGCGCGGACACCGGTACGATCATATCCATTCGTCTTTTCGTTATTAAATACGTTTCGGATAAAGCCGTCAAAGTCGCCTTTGAAAGCGGTGATGCTTCCTCGGGCATTGTCGCTCAGCGGGCCAGACACTCTCGCTTTGAGGCGTGTCTCGTTGTCCTGAAAGAACGACAGATCGACGACGCCCTCGAACTCATTACTGGGGCGCCGAGTCGTGATATTTACAACGCCAGCCGATGCGTTCTTGCCGAACAGGGTTCCCTGTGGGCCGCGCAGAACTTCGAGTCGTTCAAGTTCGTAGAGGTCACTGAATGCCTGGCCGGAACGTCCAAGTACAACGCCGTCAACGACCGTAGAAACACTCGGCTCTGCCGCAGTACTAAACGATATTGTGCCCAGACCGCGAATAATAACGGAGGAGTTTCGTGTGGTGTTGCCCTTGCGGAACGAGGCAGACGGAATGAGTGCCTGCAAACCTTCAAGTCCAACAGAATGAGAATTTCGAATCGTCTCGGACGACAACACAGTGACTGCGACCGGAACGTCCTGGACATTCTCCTCGCGCTTGGTCGCCGTAACAATAATTTCTTCGATCTGTGCGGAGACAGGCAAGCTGAGTCCGAGGCATACGAGCGGTGTCAGCACTGAAACGGCAATGCGACTGAAAAGCCGTGGTTTACATGTTTCCATCGTAATTCCCCCCATGGGATTTGGTTATGCGAAGTAAGACCTATGTCTTATAGAAGACTATAATACACAACTTAAGTTCACAATTACAATGTCGGTGCTGTGGGGCGATTAGAGATGGTTCAGGAACAGCCCGGCTGTCCGGATGTTCGAATTTCCCGAAAGGGTAATTTAATCAGTTATTTACAGCCTTGTTATACCTTGCGTCGATTTGCGATTCACAGGCTGTGATCGCGGCGTCGAACTTCAATAACCACTCGTCGCCGTATTGCTCCACGTACCAGTCGCGCATGCCGCTGGCCGCTTCGCGAAACTTAAGTTTTTCCTCGACCGTGGGTACGTACAAGGTGCCACCGGATTCTTCGAACTCACGGTAGGCATCAATTTCACGGCGCTTGATGACTCCGCGCGTGACTGTTTTTAACTCCTGAAAGCCGTCATAAATGATGCGCTGTATGTCGGGCGGCAGCTCTTGCCAGGTCACCTCGGAGAACCACCACAAACCGCCCATGTAACTGTGGCCATCGAGCGTTACGAACTTGATCTGTTCATGCAGCTTCATGCCGACGATGTCCTGGATGCCGTTCTTGGTTCCTTCGACCACACCCGTCGCCAGCGCGGTATAAACCTCCGACCAGGCGACAGGCGTTGGGTTGCCACCCAGTTGCCGTACCAGCTCCTGCTGAACCGGCGCAGAAATCGTGCGGAATTTGCGACCCTTGATATCCGCAGGAGAACGGATCTGTTCATCCGTCGTTGCAAAGTTTCGCCAACCACCCGTATTCGAAACTGTCATGAGTCGAATAGGAATGTTCGAATCGAGGATGGCGTTGCGTAGATCTGCAATCATCGGCCCGTCAAGGACGCACTCGGCCACGGCGTCATCACGAAATGTATACGGAAGATCCAGGACCTGGCCCGGGCTGAAGATGCTGCCCAAACTGCCGGTCGTTAACATGAAGACCTGTAACACGCCGGTTTGCATGCCCTCAAGGCACTCGCGTTCGTTGGAACAGAACTGGCCGGACGGATAAAGCTCTACTTCCGCGCGGCCGTTGCTGCGGCTCTCCACATACTGTTTGAATACCAGCGCGCCGTCGTAATCCTCGTCTTCAGGCGAGCCAAGGAAAGAGAATCGAATCGTATGTTCGGCGTCCGAATCACTGCTGGAAAGTACGGTACCGCCAACTGACGCGATAAAAAGCCCAGCAAATACCGAAAGCAATACCTGTCTTCTGCTCATCTTATTAACCTATGCGAATCCGAGTAGCCGCGGCAGCGTCAGCGAAATTGCCGGGAAGTAAGTTATTAGAAATATCACGGTGACCTCGACGGCCAGGAATGGCAGCATCTGGCGCGCGATCGTTTCAACGCGCTCCTTCGAAACCGACGCCGCCACGAATAACACGAGGCCCATGGGCGGTGTCGCCAGACCGACGGTGACGTTGACGCACATCACCACTGCAAAATGAATAGGATCGACGCCCATTGCGACGAACAGCGGGCCCAGCACTGGGCCGAGGATCAAGACGGCTGGGCCTGCGTCAAGAAACATGCCGACGATGAACAAAAACAGATTGGCCAGGAAGAGCAATACGTAAACATTGTCACTCGTTTGCATCATGCCGTTGGCAACCAGTCCTGCGAGGCCTGACACGGTGATGATCCAGGCGAATACGACTGAAGCACCGACAAGCATCAAAATGACGCCAGACTGAACGGCCGACTCGATGAAGATTTTCGGTAACTCTTTGAATCGCAATGTACGGGTCAGGAACAGCGTGACAACCAGCGCATAAAAGGCGGCAACTGCCGCTGCTTCGGTGGGTGTGAATATACCTGCGAGGATACCGCCCAACAATATTACCGGTGTCAGCAACGCCAGCGCCGTTTTACGAAACGACTGGCCGCGCTCGCGCCAGGTTGCTTTGCGCCCGGCGACCGGGTAGTTGCGTTTTTTCGAGATAAAACTGGTTGCAATCATCAGGCCGACCGAGATCATCAGGCCCGGCACTAAGCCCGCAGCAAAAAGTCCCGCAACGGATACATTCATGATGAACGCGTACAAAATCATGATGCCCGAGGGCGGGATAATCGGGCCGATCACAGACGATGCAGCCGTGATCGCGGCAGCGAATGATCGTGAATAGCCGCTTTTCTCCATTGCCGGGATAAATATCTTGCCGAGCGCCGAGGTATCCGCGACTGCGGAGCCGGACAGTCCCGCGAACAGGACAGAAGACAGGATGTTCACCTGCGCAAGGCCGCCGCGAACGTGGCCAATCATTGACTGGCTGAAATCGACGATCGAGCGCGTAATGCCGCCCGAATTCATAAGCTGCCCAGCCAGAATGAAAAACGGCAATGCCATCAGTGGGAACGAGTCCATGCCACTGTATAGCCGTGAAAGCAAAGCTTTGAAAAAAATCTGGTCGCCTTCAAAAGCAAGACTAAGCCCGGGCCCGAGGAGCAGCGCGAATACTACTGGCATGCCAGCAGCCATTAGAAAAATAAATATCCAGAAATACGATAAAGCCATGGCTGCTACTCACCCTCCAGGATTTCGCCCGCATCGGCGATATCGAAGTCTTCCTTGGGGTGCATCAATGCCAGCACGTCGCGAATAAGCAGCTCGGAGCCCACCAGAAGCATTGCACCGAAAGCGAACGGAACCACGATGAAAAACCACCCGACCTGCATCGGCAGGCTCGCGGCACGGATGGAGAAGCCACGATCAACCATGCCGAAACTCTCCGACCAAAAAACAACGATGATCCAGATAACGAGCATGTTCAGCGCAAGATGCAATAGTCGCCGCAAAGTTAGCGGCAGTTCGTCTGTGAACATCTGGATACTGACGTTGGCGCCGTTGCGATACGCCCATGGTGCGATGAGAAATGCTCCCCAGACCATCAGCGTTTTCGATACTTCTTCGGTCCATATCAGCGAGTCGTTGAGTACGTAGCGAAACACAATCTGTATCAGGACAATAACCGTCATCGCTATCAGCAACATGCCCGCGGAGTTTCGAGCGCTTATGCTGATCCATCCATTGACAGCGGACAACAACCTGAGGGTTTTGCGTAACACCGTGTCCGTTATGCCAGCCATGCGTTACGCGATCTGCAGAACGGGAAGATTCAGGCGGTTTGCGACCTGCCGCAGCGACTCCAGATGATCACCGTAGGCCAGCGAAAAGTGGTGCTCGAGTCCTTCGTCCATGATCGTGCCGCAAACCTCGGCAACCACTTTGTCGAAGCGAATAACACCCGAGGTACCTGTGAACGCCATCGGTGCGCGCAGCACTTCGGCTCCGGCGATCATCAGCTTCTTCTCATTTTTTGACTGCGACAAACGCGCCAGCGTGACCCGACCAGGTTTGAGCGGAAACTGGTGCAAAAGAGGCATCTTGCGATTCGTATGGATCGTCGCCTCGGCCTGCGCCTCGGGGTCACACATCGACAGCGGCGCCAGACCGCAATGCCAAAGCACCGCTGTGTCGTCAGACTCGTCGACATCCACGAGGTCGGCCATCCAAACCGGCTCGTCGGCCAGTTCCTGGAGCATTAGAGTAGTGACCGACCCGTACACATCGGCCTCACACACGCTAGGCACTCCTGCCTGATTCATCATTGCCATCGGGCCGCACGCTGCACACCCGTAGTCGACGAACGTCTCCGGCCAGCATCGAACCGCGATACTGTCGGCCTTGGTCTCGTCAACAATGTCTTCCAGTGCACACAGCAGACGAAACGAACGGTTGAGTTGTTCCTGATCGACATCGTCGAGCCCGGCCAGTGCATTCGCGGCCTCGGCACGATGCGCCTTTGCCCGCGCAGCGGGCGCGGCCTTCGCTTTCTCGAACGCGTCTTCGAGCTTCACTTTATTGACTGATATGCCAGCCAACTCATGTAACTCATTAGCATCGAATTCACAGGTGTCGAACCCGGCCGGATGTTCGCCGATAACGCTCACACGTGCCTGGCCGAGCTTCTCCACGACCCGATCAGCGCTGGCATCCGACCGATGTTCAAACTGCTCGAGAGACACATGCGAGCCGTTCGGTGAAGCGGCGAGTCCCGATAGCTTGTCTGTGATGCCGCTTGCTTCAGGCGATGAGAATAGCCAGCGATAACTTTGACCAGCCTTGCCCAGCGCATGTGCCGCGAGGTTGATACCGCAGTAGGCGTTGAGGCGCAGACGGCCGCCAATTCTTGGCTCCGGCACACCCCAGATGGCTACCGGCACTTCGCTCCGCCTGGCCATTTCTATGGTCATTGAAGCATCGGTGAAAGTAATCTGAATAATCAGCAACAGATCGATATGGTCTTCGGCCGCGATTTCCGCGAGCGCCGCTTCGGCCTGCTCTGAATCGCAGGCAAGTGTGCGCGGCCCAAACGTCGTGATACCCGCAGCATCGAGCGCGGCGAACGCCCGGTTTTTCATTTCTTCGGCGAACTCCATGTCGAATGTCGTCCGTGCCAGCGCGATTACGCCGTACTTCAGCGTCACGATATATTCTCCGTCAGTTCTTGCTGAATAAGATCTTCGACATCACCGCGGTTCGGACAGCCGGCGCGGCCACCACCATTTCGAACTTTTAACGCAGCGGCTGCCGATGCGAACGTCGTTGCATCATTCGCCGTCTGCCCTTCTGCCAGCGCCAATGCAAACGCACCGTGCCACGCGTCGCCGGCACCGAGCGTGTCACGAACCTGCACCTTGTGAGCCGCTACACTGCACAACTCGCCGTCACTCAAATACAAGGTTCCTTCACCACCCAGCGTGACGCAGCACCAAGCATCCGTGCTCGCATCAACAGTCCGCAATGCTGAAGCCGGATCCGCGTCGCCGCAGAATTCGCTTAGTCCAGTCTCCGAAAACGCAACATGCGTTGCGGCCCGTAGCAATTCGCCATCCGCCGGGACCGGCACGTCTGCATCCAGAATAGCGGGCACGCCGGCTCGCCGCGCCAGTTGCAGGCCGTGCAAAGCACCTTCCGGCCAGCGCGTATCGACCAATACCGCATCGATATTGTCGGGGAGCAGCTGCGGCAACCAAGCTGCCGTCGCGTCCAGCGCATAATCCAGATAGTTCACGATTAACCTCTCGCCGTCTTTATCGACGATGACCGCCGACAGCGACGATGTGTGATTTTCAAAGCGCCTGACCAGTGAGCAGTCAACGCCATAAGCTTCGAGTTCCGCGACCAATACGTCAGCAATTGCGTCATCACCGGTGCGTGCAGCGAGTTTCGCCGCGCCGCCCAGCCTGGCGATCGCAACAGCCGCGGTTGCAGCCGGACCACCGCCAATCGACTCAAATGCCGACGCCCGATATTTCTCGGCTGCACGGGGCATGGTGTCTATCGAGAAAACGAAGTCCTGTACCGCATGTCCTATACATAACACTGACGTCATTTCAGCTGATGTCGATCGCGTAGATGATATTGCGCGTATCGCAACGACTGACACGCCATTCGACATGCTGACCATCGATGCCGATAGCAACGCGATCAACCCTCAGAAGCGGACTACCAGACTTGATGCCCATGTACTTTTCATCGGTTTTATTTGACAGAACAGCCATTAGCTCTTCTTTGGCAACCGTCACATTAACGCCGTAGACACTCTGGTAAAGCGAATACAGCGTGTTTGGCAATGCCGTTTGGTGGTCAAGCTCAGGAAACAGTTTTAGCGGTACGACAATCTTCTCGCTGACGGCAGGATCGCCATCGATCAGGCGCAGTCGCTTAATCTCAACTACTTTTTCGCCCTTCTTTAAATGCAGCTTGGCAATCTCGGTTTTCGTCGCAACACGTCTCTTGCAGCGCGCCTCTGTGCTCTCGGGAATGACGCGATCACCGTCGGAATTAGGCCTCGCCAGCCGGAAGAAGCGGAACAAGGCATGCTCTTGCGTATGCTCGGCGACGAACGTGCCTTTGCCCTGATGGCGTTGCACGAGGTTTTCCGCCACCAGCGCATCAAGTGCTTTACGTACCGTTCCCTGACTGACTTTCAGCTCAGCAGCCAAAGCATGTTCGCTCGGCAGTGCTTCGGCTGGTTGCCAGGATCCTTCTGCAATTCGACGGACAAGGACGTCATAGACTTGCTTATAGAGCGGTTGAAAATCGGGCATTGTTTCCATTGTTGTTATTGCCTCGGGAGTCCCTTGCGGTCGAGCCGCTATTGCTCCAAATTGATTTGTATTGTATCTTATATAAGACTTGTTTACACCCCACCCCGGCTAGCCCCGATTTGTCCGGGGGTCGCAGCAGCCAGCAGGAGCCTACAAAAATGAGTATTCCCCATCTGCTTGTCCATGACAAACAGGACAACGTCGGCGTAGTCGTGGTCGAAGGTCTGACCGCCGGAACCGAGATGTTATGCGTCATTACCGAGGATAACTCGGACTTTTCGCTCGTCGTCAATAACGATGTTCCTATCGGCCACAAAATTGCGTTAGCCGATCTATCCGACGGTGAAACTGCGGTCAAGTACGGTCAGGACATCGGACGCTTCGTCGCCGATATCCCAAAGGGCAATCATGTCCATACACACAATATGAAAACCAAGCGCTGGTAACAGGAATCCTCATGTCAACTCCAAGTACTTTCTTCGGTTACAGGCGCGAAAACGGCCGCGTCGGTGTACGTAATTTCGTCGCCATTCTCCCAGTCGACGACATCTCCAATGCAGCATGCGAGGCCGTCGCTGCCAACATTCAGGGCACGATGGCATTGCCACATGCCTATGGGCGCCTGCAGTTTGGCGAAGACCTTGACCTGCATTTCCGCACAATGATCGGCACGGGATCCAATCCAAACGTTGCAGCATGTATCGTCATCGGCATTGAACCAGGCTGGACGAAACGTATCGTCGATGGCATCGCAGCGACCGGAAAGCCTGTTGTCGGATTCTCTATTGAGCAAAATGGTGATATCGCAACCATCGCCAAGGCCTCACGACAAGCCAAGGATTTCGTGCACCAGACCAGTGGCCAGCAACGAGAAGAATGTGATCTCTCCGAGATTTGGGTATCGGCCAAGTGCGGTGAATCGGACACAACGACGGGCCTGGCCTCGTGCCCTGCCGTTGGGAATCTCTACGACAAGCTTATCCCGAGCGGAATATACGGTGTGTTTGGCGAAACCTCCGAGATTACCGGCGCCGAGCACCTTTGTGCGGCGCGTGCAGCAACGCCCGAAGTCGGCGAGAAATTTATGCGCACTTTTCAGGCCTACCAGGACGAGGTTATTGAACAGTTCAAGACTTCTGACCTGTCCGACAGTCAGCCAACCAAGGGCAACATTGAAGGTGGCCTGACAACGATTGAAGAAAAGGCCATGGGCAATCTTGAAAAAATTGGCAAGAAGGTTTCTTACATCGATGTGCTTGAGCCCGCAGAAGCACCGGCAGCCGGGCCTGGCTTGTACTTTATGGACTCCTCATCCGCGGCAGCGGAATGCGTCACTCTCATGGCAGCCGCGGGCTACGTCGTACATGTGTTTCCAACGGGCCAGGGCAACATCGTTGGCAATCCGATTGTTCCGGTTGTCAAATTAACTGGAAATCCGCGCACGGTGCGCACGATGTCCGAACATATCGATGTTGATGTGTCGGGTGTGATTCGGCGTGAAATGACGATCTCTGACGCTGGCGATGCACTGATCGATATGGTCGTCGAGACGGCAAATGGCCGACTAACGGCGGCGGAAGCTCTGGGTCACAAAGAGTTCGTGATGACAAAGCTGTATCGTAGCGCCTGATATCCAACAAACAATCAAGCTAATGCCGTGACTGAATCCGTCCGTCTGGCCATCGAAGAAGCGCAGGATCTGGCTGTCCGTGCGCTTGTGGCCAGCAATACCAGTGAAGCCAATGCCCACTCGACTGCGCTGGCGCTCGTTAATGCCGAAGCAGACGGACAGAAAGGTCACGGCTTGTCACGAATTCCGAGTTATACGGCCCAGGCTCGCAGCGGCAAAGTCGATGGATTTGCCTCACCCACGGTAGAAAGACCAGCGACGGCACTGCTGCGCGTGAACGCGGATTCGGGGTTTTCCTATCCGGCTGTAGAACTCGCTTGCGAACAGCTCGGCGGCATAATCGGAGCCACAGGAATTGCGGCCGCTTGTATTTACAATTCACACCATCTTGGCCAAGCCGGCGCACATGCTGAACGTCTGGCATCGCAGGGGCTCGCAGCGATTGTGATGACAAACTCACCCAAGGCAATTTCATTTTGGGGCGGAAGTAAACCGATGATGGGTACAAATCCCATCGCATTCGCTGCGCCACAAAAAGGTGCAGAACCGCTTGTGATCGACCTCGCGCTATCCAAAGTCGCGCGCGGAAAGATTCTTGCCGCACAGCGTGCCGGAGAAAAAATTCCCGACACGTGGGCGCTGGATTCCGAAGGCAATCCAACCGATGACCCAACGGCAGCGATGGACGGTTCGATGCTCGCGATAGGCGACGCCAAAGGTGCTGCACTCGTACTGATGGTCGAACTGCTTACGGCAGCATTGACGGGCAGTCATTTTGGCTACGAGGCGAGTTCTTTTTTCGCCGCTGAGGGCGATCCGCCGCACATTGGCCATACCTTCATCGTATTTCAGCCCGAGCTGGCATCCGGCGGCCATTTTGCCGAACGTGTCGCCAATATCATCACGGCGATCGCGCAGACGGACGGTGCAAGACTACCCGGCTGCAGCCGCCTCGAACACCGTCAGAGAGCGATAGATGACGGTCTGTTGATACCAGCGGCACTGCACGATGAGATAACCACTATTATCAATAACGGATCGCAAAATGCCTGACATCGTTATTTCAGAATTCATGGACGAGAAAATCGCGCTTGACGTGCTAAACGGCTTCAACGTGCAATACGAACCAGCACTTGTCGATGATCGCCCAGCATTGCTTGCTTCACTTGCCGATGCGCGCGCCATCATCGTGCGCAACCGCACACAGGTTGATGGCGAACTTCTCGATAGCGCGCCTAATCTCAAAGTCGTTGGTCGTCTGGGTGTCGGACTGGATAACATTGACCTTGAGGCCTGCAAGTCGCGCAATGTTGCCGTCTGTCCAGCGACCGGGGCGAACGATGTGGCGGTAGCGGAGTACGCTATCACTGCTGCACTCGTTCTTCTGCGTGGTGTATGGAGCGCGACCGACCGCATGACGGCCGGTGAGTGGCCGCGCACCGATCTAATGGGTCGTGAAATTTCCGGCAAGCGACTGGGGCTGATCGGATTCGGTTCGATCGCGTGGCAAGTTGCCACACGTGCGCGAGCATTGGGAATGGAGGTGGCGGCGTTTGATCCCTACCTTGCCAGCGATAGTCCGACCTGGTCCGGTACGACGCCTGTAAGCATCGACGAACTCGCAGCGACGTGTGACGTCATCAGCTTACATGTCCCGTTGACTGACGAAACGCGAAACATAGTGAATGCCGATTTCATTCGTCGCATGCCCGCAGGGGCAATACTCATCAACGCCGCACGCGGTGGCGTGGTCGACGAGGGTGCGGTCGTCGAAGCCCTACGGGACGGTCGACTGGGTGGCGCCGCACTGGATGTATTTGAGTCTGAACCGCTGGACACCGACGGCGGCGCGGTATTTGCCGACGTTCCTAATCTGTTACTTACGCCACACATTGCAGGGATTACCCAAGAAGCCAATCAACGCGTCAGCCTCGTGACAGCACAAAATGTGCTTGAATATTTGAGATAATTAATCAGGAAAGCAATATGGACAGCGCCAGTGCAAGCGTACATCGATTGCACAATGACAACGGCATGGAGGTCCTGGTGTCGGCATACGGCGGCATCATTCAGCGACTAACGGCACCGGACCGCCACGGCCGTTATTCAGATGTTGTGCTCGGCTTCGACTCGATGGACGGATACTTCGGTCAGCACCCGTATTTCGGCGCCTTAGTCGGTCGGTACGCGAACCGCATCGCAAATAGCCGTATCGATTTAGGCGGTGCGACTTACCATCTCACGCCCGGCAGAGGCGGCCATCATCTGCACGGCGGTAACAAGGGATTCGACAAAGTAACCTGGCAGGTTCTACCAACGGAAGTTAGCAGTCGCTCACTGCGGCTGCATCACGTCAGTGAAGACGGAGACGAAGGCTATCCGGGCCAACTGTCGGTCCAGGTTGACTATGCGCTCAGCGAACACAATGAACTTTCCATCAGCTATCTCGCGACGACCGACAAGACCACAGTCATCAATTTAAGCAACCACTCGTACTTCAATCTTGGCGCGAGTGACGCCGGGGATGTTCTCGACCATATCGTTGAACTGAATGCCGACTTCTTCGCGCCGGTAAACAGCGAGATGATACCGACAGGCGAGCTGCGCGAAGTGACTGGCACAGCGATGGATCTTCGTCACCCGACCCGGATCGGCGACCGCGTCGATAACAATGACGAACAACTCGACGGGACTGTCGTCGGCAAGGGCGGCCAAAGCTATCGCAGTCGATCGGGCTTTTGCCTCGAAACCCAGCACTTCCCCGACTCGCCGAACCAGCCCGCGTTTCCGTCGACGGTACTTGAGCGTGGCGAAACTTACCGGTCAAGGACCGTGTACACATTCTCGTGTCTTTAAGCCTGCGTCAAAACAACCTCCGAAAACTCACTGAGCGTCATTTCGATGTGCTTATTTTGGGCGCTGGAATTAACGGAGCCGTTTCGGCCGCCGCGCTCGCCGCACGCGGCGTCAAAGTGGCCTTGATCGACAAAGGGGACTTTGGCGGCGGTACCAGTTCGCAGTCATCTAATCTCGCCTGGGGTGGCATTAAATACCTCGAGAGCGGTGAACTCGGGTTGGTTTCCCATCTTTGCAAGAGCCGCAACCATCTTATGAGGAGCTTTCCCTCAACGGTCAAGGAGATACGTTTTTTGACGACCGTACAAAAAGGGTTTCGATGGCCGGTCCCATTCCTTTATCTCGGCACATTGCTGTACTGGTTGATGGGGCGATTTGCGACCAAGCCCCCCGCCCTGTTGTCCTGCGAGCGCTTGAATCGGCGTGACTCTCGCATACGAACCGATGCGGCAAATGGCGGGTTTGAGTACTCGGACTGCTATCTTCACGACAACGATAGCCGGTTTGTGTTTTCGTTTGTGCGGACGGCAATGAACTATGGTGCTGTCGCAGCGAACTACGTCGCCGCCACAGCGGTGAAGCGTAAAGACGGTCGTTGCGTCGTATCGATACGTGATGAGACCGATGGCCAGGTCGGTGAGATTGAGTGCAATGTTCTGATCAACGCCTGCGGACCCGAGGTCGACATAATGAATAATCTGGCAGCAGAAAAGACAGAATATCACCACGTATTTTCGAAGGGCGTGCATCTCATGGTCGATCGCACTCCCGACCCATCCCGCATCCTGGCGTTTTTCGCCAGTGATGGACGCTTGATTTTTGTTATTCCGATGGGACCGAAAACCTGCATCGGAACAACAGATACCCAGGTTGACGATCCGGTCGTAAAAGTCGACGACGAAGACCGCGACTTCATCCTTAGCAATGCGAATGAGTTGCTAAACCTGTCCGAGCCTCTGACCCGGGAAGACATCATTGCGGAACGCTGCGGAGTTCGTCCGCTCGCGGTGAGCGGCCAATCTCAGTCTGCAAACTGGGTAGAGCTATCGCGCAAACACCGGGTAGAGGTCAACGAGTCCGATGCGCACATCAGTATCTTTGGCGGTAAGCTGACTGACTGCATAAACGTCGGCGAGGAGATTGCCGAGATTGTTGCCAGGCTGGGGGTGAAGTTTCCTGTTGAGCCAAGACGCTGGTATGGCGAGCCTGATGTTAAGGTCAAGGATGAGTTCGTTGTGCAGGCCAGGTTACTGGGGCTCGACGAACTTGCAGACCCTAGATCATGCGAGCCATTGACGGATCGCCTCTGGCGCCGTTACGGCGCCAATGCCTTCGAGATGCTGGAGACCGTGCGCGAGAATCCGCGAAACGCTGACCGCTTGCTGGAGCATGCGGAATATCTTCGCTGCGAGATTGAACAAGCCGGGCGTCGCGAGATGATTACCAAGCTGGACGACTTCATGAGGCGACGCTCGAAAATCAGTTTGGTCGTGCGACGCGATGACATCATCCACGATCCGTGTCTGCCCGAGTTATGCGAAATTTTGTTTGGCGACCAGGCGGATGCCAAATTGCAGGAATACATAGAGCAGACCCAGCCAGATAGACCCTGGGCCGTTCCTTTGTCATTCGCTGCCAAACAACCAACTCATACCAAGGCGGAAAGCCTCAGGCGGTGACGACAAATGCGATTGGCCCGGTAAATTAGCGACCTTCAGTTCCCACGGAATTTCTTTCTTAGCGCTCCAATGATCGACCCACTTCTGCCTTGGCACGAGGAATCGCCGGTCATCGTTTTCCGCCCCTGCTAAAAAAACCCGGGCCTTCGAACGACCGTTCGGTGCCATCTCTAAGAATAGGTCGAGATTGCGATGTAGCGCAGGATTGCTCGCAATGTGTCCCCAGAACAAATTCGGATCCGTCTGTGCCGTGAACAGCACGAATTGGCCGCCAAGGGAATGACCGAAGATGACTCGTCGATCGCTCCGCGAACGGTTGTTGCTTTCTATCAGCGGGATAATCCCGTCACGAAAAAACGATTGAAACGCGCTTGCACCGCCGTAGTGCTCACGCTCGCGTGACGGCGCGGTAAAATCGGAGCCACGGTGATTGCCATCTTCATACGAATCCGAGCCATAGGAAATTCCGACAAGAATGACCTCTGGAGACTCATTCGCGAGATTCAGGTAGCTGTTGTAACCAGCGAATAGCGAAAACAGGTTGCCGCCATCAAGCGTGTAAACCGTCGGATATTTCTTCGTGCCTTTCTCGTATCCGGGCGGCAAGCGAACGTAGATGTGAAAACCGCGGCCGATCGACTCCGATTCGACAAAGTGGTAGTCGGTTGATTGCAGTGCTTGCAGGTGCTGAA
The DNA here is from genome assembly GCA_021773075.1 of Woeseiaceae bacterium. GTDB lineage: Bacteria > Pseudomonadota > Gammaproteobacteria > Steroidobacterales > Woeseiaceae > UBA1847. The sequence goes on along the minus strand of JAJFKT010000026.1, from coordinate 389,759 downwards.
CATCGGTCGACGATGCCGTTGTGGAGAAGAGCAGTGCCGCCATTGCCAAAGTGATAATTGAGAACTGTCGTGCGATGGACATTAAGAACGGCCCCCGTATTCTGCTAGCTACTTGTATTTCAATTGGACAACAACGAGCTTCTCAAATTCCCGTGGATTCAAGCGCTAAACTACGTCCAACGGCCAGACATCGCTGGCGGACTGCCCGGATAGGAGTGTGCAGCAACAAGTATATGAAAACTTGCCACTGCGGAATCGCCCTCCACATTGCTTTCGTGCCGGCAGTCCAGCCCTGAGAGTGGACGAATCCATAAATGCAAAAAGCGGCGATACCGAACGCAATTGGTACTAGACCGGCTTGAAGAAATAATAGCCCACGCAAATCGCTAACGCCCTGACCACCACCCATGAAAAGAGCCATCGGGGAAATGAGACAGAGAGCAGGTTCGTGATTTCGCGGTTCACGAAATTATCCGCCAGAGTGCGGCTCAATGAATCCGAGCTTCCAGGATACGACGAGCACAACAACCAAACCGACGGATAGAGCAACGCGAATCGTTAGAGCGCGCAACATTCGAACCGAGCGATCTTCAGAACTCGTCATAGAGAATAGCGCTGATCCCAAACTGATCATCACGGCTAGCAATACTAAGGCGACTAGCAATTTCATTTCCGCAGCCTTGTTGATTATCGACTTATTGAGCGGTTGCTTTTTTGCTCGAAGTCAAGCGATGCTGTTTCTGAGCTTTTCCATGTCTGCGAATCGGCTTGGAATATCATCACGATCTGCTGCAGCACGAAGGTCACTCAGCTTTTTGAGTGCTCTCAATAAGACGGGCAAAGGCGGACCACTGGCCGTCATGTCGGATTTGTCCGACAAACCTTTATTGAATGCGGGATTTTCGATGAAACGCTTAACCAACTTTTCGTGATGTTGAATGGCAGTTTTCCCGTGCGCGTCACAAACTTCGAGAAAGAGACTTGCGTTCGTTTGGTACCAGGCGGACTCAGCGTCAGTTTCCACATGCTCGAGCAGACTGTCCAGTAAACTCCTTTGGCGCATGCAGTCACGCAGGACGAGTTGCTCTTCCGGGCGCATGAACAGAAATTTGTCGACGAGCAGCTGCGAGTAGTAGGAATCGTCCGCCCGACACAGTCCAAGCAAAAGGTCGAGCACATTGATGCCCGCGAAGTCACCAGCGTTCGCACCGCGGTACTCATGCAGTCCAACTCGATGGGGTTTGTAGTAGGTACGTACACAGTGAAAAAAACGATTGATGTCGAGTTCGTCAAATAGTCTTTCATTGGAATCGTACACATCGCGCAACGCGTCGCGTGCAGCAACAAGTAGATCAGAAGTGACCGGGTGCGAAATACCGAGAGGCAGAATGTGAAGCAGCGCTTCGGACGCCCGGATATAGCTGAGTGCCGCTCGTGTATTGTAGGTAATGAACAGCTCTTCGTCCTTGAGCGACGTAAAGGTCTTATAAACGCCGTTGACCGCCAGGTTGTGCGTCTCGAGGTGCGATGAGGCGAAACGGGGAACCATGCCGATGGAGGCGCCTACTTGCATCGCAAGTGCCGATGCCTCCACAAGTGGAGATTTGCTTTCCCTCGACGGTTCCGTGATCAAGTGACGTCGACACGCTGCCATGTACAAACCGACATTGCCCATGAGGTTGAAATTTGCTTCAAACCCTTCGTCGGTATTGCCTTCATTGACGAGTTCGGCAATATGAGCCCTACCTTCCTCGACCAACTTCTGTTTTAGTTCGTCGCCAACACCATCGATCTTCTCCGGATTGTCCAGCGCAAAATAGAGTTCTTCGAGCTCGGTATTGATGGCAACGAATTCATGCCTTATCCATTCATCAAAACGCAGGGCATTTTCAGTCATAGGTTTCTCCGAGCGCTATGCTTTTCACGCGGACATTACAAAGTAACGACTATACAATACAATCAAACAGAAGAGCCTATATGAAGATCTGTGGAATACCCCTATGAACGCCGTTCCTATCGAGATAAAACTTCGTAAGACATCGCGTCTGATTACTGTGCAGTTTGACGATGGGATATCCTTTGAACTTCCGTTTGAGTATCTTCGTGTTTTTTCGCCGTCCGCCGAAGTGCAAGGGCATGGCCCCGGACAGAGCGTATTGCAGACCGGAAAAGAAAATACTCAGGTTACATCCATCGAACCGATCGGAAATTACGCGGTGAGGCTCGTTTTCGATGACGGCCACGATACCGGTCTTTACACGTGGAATTATCTTTACGAACTTGGCGTTAAACAGGCGGAAAATTGGCAGGCCTACCTCGACCGGCTCAAATCGGAAGGGCATACTCACAATGGCATCACAACGAACTAGAGTCCTGATTCCCGTTCGCTAATCCGTTTTCTTATTCATCAACTATTTTCGACGACAATCTTCGGAAATTTATGCGAAAACTCCCTGCGCTTTGCCGCGAGCGCCGCAGTCATTTTCAACGCACAATGTTGGTACGCGCGTGCATTAACGCCGTCGGGTTCAGCTATCACTGTCGGGCGACCGTTGTCCGCCTGTTGCCCAATATTGATATCAAGCGGTAGCTGGCCGAGCAGTTCTATACCTTTTTGGTCGGCAAGTTTCTGGCCACCTCCCGCGCCGAAAATCGACTCTTCATGGCCACATTGAGTGCAGATGTGCGTACTCATATTTTCGATGACGCCGAGCACCGGCACTGAAACCTTACGGAACATCTCCAGGCCTTTGCGTGCATCCAGCAATGCTATGTCCTGTGGGGTCGTCACAATAACGGCGCCCGCGACGGGCACGTTTTGACTGAGTGTTAGTTGAATGTCCCCAGTGCCCGGCGGCATATCGACGATCAGGTAGTCGAGATTGCCCCAGTTCGTTTGTGTCAGAACCTGGTTAAGCGCCTGGGTCACCATCGGCCCGCGCCAGACCATCGGTTCTTCCTCATCAACGAGGAATCCTATAGACATCGCCTCAACCCCGTGCGCGACCAGGGGATACATCGTCTTGCCATCGGGGCTTTTTGGCTGCTGGCCAGACAGGCCCAACATACGCGGTTGGCTCGGGCCATAGATGTCGGCATCCAGAATGCCAGCGCGCGCTCCTGCTTTGGCTAGCGCCAATGCGAGATTGACCGCTGTCGTTGACTTGCCGACGCCACCTTTTCCGGAAGCCACGGCGATGATATTAGTTACCCCCTTTAAAGGAAGGAGCTGCGACTGAACAGCATGCGCCTTTACGACCGCCTTCAAGCGAAGCTCGACTTTGTCCAGATCGGGATCGTCCTGAACCATGCCATCGATTAAGCCAACCAGCTCTTTGCCAACAATATCCGCCGGAAAACCGAATTCCATTTCGACGATCAATGATCGATCAGATGACAGATTGTCAGCAGACACATCCAGTTTCGCATAGTCATCAATTTGTCCACCCAGCACCGGCATTTCCAGTGCGGCAAGACGCGTTTTTATGTCTGCAGCGAGAATGTCATTCATGGGGAATACTGGCAGCCTGTTGAAGAAGTATTTGGGGGCTCAGCGTGCCAGAGAAGCGTTTTGGCGCGGCGCTCGCTGCCGCGCAGGTCGGGCACCTTCGCAAAGCGGGTAACAGAGCCAAAACGATTCTCTGGCACGCCCTGCGGGTTAAATGCTCAGAACTGCGCTCTGCGTTGCACCTCTGGTAAAGGTGCCCGACCTGTACGGCGAGGCGCGCCTTAATCGCAATTCTGAGCATTTAACTGAGCCTCCAAATACTTCTTCAACAGGCTGCTAGGGGCGAAAATTCATGATCGGTTCGAACACACCAGCCTTAAAAATTAATACTCGAAAGGTATAATGGCCGAGCAACACGCAAACCGCCGCGATGATGATCGTGGTTTGATTCGGTGCGAGCCAGAGTATGAGTACCGGAACGATAATCCCCACAATCCAGATCAGTAAATAAAACCATTTCGCATACAGTTCTTTCGTCAGCAATTCGAAGGATTTTCGCGCGCCCGGCGAGCCATGCCGCGAGGCGTGCAACAAACTAATAAGCACAGCGGCAAGCGCAAAACAAAGGAACATGCCCAAGGTAATGAGAATCGCACGCGTATCGCCTCGCTCAGCCAGAAAGCTGTTCCAGCCGCCTGCAAGTACCAGCATCAGACCGCTGCTCGCGGCATAGACAAAACTGGACACCGGCATCAGCCCCGTGCTCCATAAGGAAATAGCGCTCGAATGAGACATCGCAAATCCCTGGTAGGTCATGCAGAGGACAGCTGCCGCTCCCGCAGCAAACTTGACCAGGTCGCTAACAAATTGCGGCAATCCCCAGGCCGCACCCAGCCCATAATGAACATTCGCAATATGCGCAACGCCGAACCCGACCAAGAACGTGATACCCAACACGCCACGACTGATCCACGAGCGGTCAGGTCTTAGAATCGCTCGCCAGGACTTCGCAGGCACGCCCATATGTGACAGATGAAAGAACGATTTTAATGTCATGCCGACGGCCAGACCGACGATCATGCCGGGCACGAAGCCGGCTAACATCGATGCCAAAAAGAAACCAGCACCCGCTTCGCAGCAAAAAAATGCATTTGCCATCGGCGTATCCCAATAACGCTGGAACCGGAAGCCCACATTAAAACTGTCGCCAACCATTGGCAGGTCTTGTACAGCCATGCTGTATCCCCTTTAAATTTGTGAAACAGTGCTAGTCAATGTAGTAGACCTTCGGTCGCGTATTTTTTTCCGGCATTGGCTGACGCCCACCACGATCCCGGATCAACTTGCTCGGTTTGCTGTCCGGGTCATCGAGGTCACCGAAAATACGCGCTTCGGTCGGACAGGTTACGACGCATGCCGGATCGAGGCCAGCGTCCACTCGACCGCTGCAAAAATCGCATTTGGTCACCATCCCCGGTGTATACCGCGCGTAGCCCTGCTCTTCGAACGGTGTCAATTCGCCTTCCCCAAACAACCCGCCCTCGAACAGGTCAGGACTCAGCTCAGTACGCTGATCGTATGGGCAGGCAACCGCGCAGGAACCGCAACCGATGCACTTGTCGCTGTCCACCATTACGATACCGTCATCGCGTGTGTAGGTAGCGCCACTCGGACAAACTTTTTCGCAGGGAGCATCCTCGCAGTGATTGCACAGGGTCGGAATGTAAACCCGACTAACTGATGGATAGACACCGTACTCCTGGCTCAGCGTTTTAGTAAAAAATACGCCATCCGGTAGAGAGTTCTCCTGCTTGCAGCCGATAACGCACGCGTTGCAACCGATGCAACGCTTCATGTCGAAAACCATGCCATAGCGTGCCATTTAGTGAGTCCTCCCTTTACCGGGCTCACCGATTGTGTCCACAATATCGTAGACAGAATGCCCGTCTTTTAGGCCCTGCGGCCAATCGTCCAGTTTCGTTATCTTAAGCTTGCATACGGTTTCCGGCTGTCCGGTTACCGCGTCTGTGTTACGCAGATCATAGGGCAGCAGATCGTTAAAGTGCCCGCCGGCATGCGGCACACTCATTTTGCTAATCTTGACACGCGACAGCGCATTGGAAACACCCAGCGCATCCGGGTGGATACCCTCGGTTAGACCGATACGCCCATAGAGTTTGCCGTGCGGCGACTCGATCTTAACAATGTCGAGCTGCTCAAGACCTTTCTTCTTAGCCGTCACGGGGTTCAGGAGCAACGCAATGTGTACCGGGTCGCGGTAGACGATATCCCGGATCCAGGGGTTACTAAGACTCTCACCAAAATTGAGTTGAATGTCCTTGTAGAACATTCCGTACAGGTCGTATTCGGGAGGTTCCAGATGGACCGGGTCAAGTTCGGCGGTCGGCAATGGCTGGTAATCATCCCATTGCCACTCATCAATAAACGGCACATTCGCGTCCTGCATTTTCTTCTTCAGGTCATCGCGCTGCGCCAGCATATCTTCAATGTAAAAATGCAATCTCATGCCTTCCCATGGCCGGTACCACTTGTCGGTACGGCGGTCAGTTACCGCATGACCATGTTCCATGTACCAGTCAATGTCTTTGTCGTTCCAAAGCAATCCGCGACGCCGCGCAATTTCACGATCCGTGTATTTAATCCCTGGCTCAAGCATCAACTCGGGTTTTTGTGGGAAGCCGAGCGTCAGACTGATTACCTCGTTGTAGGCATCCAGGCAACCCATGCGTTCGGATATCTCATTGAGAATATCTTCTTCACTCTTGGTGTCGTACAGCGGCTCAGTGATCGGTTGTCGGAAACAGTAGCCTTCCGTATGCGGTGGCTCGATCATTGTGTTATTCCAGGACTCGAGCACATCGTGCGACGGCAGTATCACATCGGCCCACGTCGTCGTTTCGGTCGGAATGAGATCGGAGACGGCGATAAAACGCATGCTCTTCATGAACGCGAACCACTTATCGCGCGGACCCTGCATGGCCCACAGCGGATTCGAATGCATAATCATCATCACGTCCGGTTCAAACTCGATACCCCACTTGTCGGGGTTTTCCCATACCTCCAGGTTCAGGTGCGGTGGGTGCACGCCAACCGGGAAGTAGTCCATCAGATCGAAGGTATTCGGCGGATATGAAAACGGCGGCACCGGTCCGAGCTGATGTGGCGTTGGCAAAAGCATGCCGTTTTCACCAGGCGCAACATGACTTTTGTCGACCCATTGATCGTCCAGTGTGACACCCATGTGCCCCCCCGGCGCATCGATATTGCCGAGCAAGATGTTGACCATCTTGAACGAATGGTTGGTCTGGAACCCCAGCTTGTGGCCCTGTGCTCCCCGGTAGTAGTTGTAGGCGGCAGGACGAAGCGGCAACACGCGTCCATCGATTTCGATCGTCGAGTCGCGCGCAATCTCGGCAGCATCGTAAAGCTCGCGCGCGATTCGGCGCATGGTCTCCGCGGGCACCGTACAGATCTTTTCCATTTCCTCCGGTGCGCAATCGTCGAGAATATCCTTGAATCGCTGGAACGATGGCTTACAGGCCTTGCCCTCAACTTCGTAGCTGCCCTCAAGTGCGAAGTCCTGGATCGTTGGGTCATCCCAGAGTTTGGCTTTGTTGTCGCCGGCATCCCAAACGTAGATCTTGTCTTCACTATTGCGCACGAAGTAGCCGTCCGGCCCCACCAGATACGGCGCGTTGGTATCTTTCTTCATGAATTTGTAGTCGACGAGACCGTTGTTGACCATCTCGTGACAAATACCCAGCGCAAAGTGCCGGTCCGTCGCTGGTTTGATCGGTACCCATTCCTCGGATTTCGCAGCCGAAATTGAAAAACGCGGCTCAACGGTCACGCAGCGCATACCCCGGTCCATTCGTGCGTCGGCGACCCATTTGGATTGCGCAGCCGCGTGCAGATGCGACGAGAATCCGTCGCCGGTACCGTCATTGATCCAGTAGTTGCAGTACTTCGCGTCATTGGCGGCGGCGAATGCCGAGTGAAGGTAGCCATTCATCGGATGGTAGGCGCCACCGCACATCGTGCCACCGGACTGGAAGCTGTTGAAGTTGCCAAATGACAACGGCCATGCCCAACAATTCATCTTCTGGAAGTCTTCGATGGACGGCAGCAGTTTGCGTGGGTCCTCATCGACTGACTTCTTGAATTCACGACCGACCAGATCGAGTGCTTCGTCCCAGCTAATGGGCTCCCACATGGGGTCGATGTTGGGACCCTTCTCGGGGTTGGTCCGCTTCATCGGCTGCTTGAAACGTTTCGGATCGTAATGCCGCATGATCGCGGAATTACCTTTCGGACAGAGCTTACCCTGGTTTGACGGATTGGTCGGATCACCCTCAATCTTGTTTATAACACCGTCATCAGTGACGTGAATAATGTTTGAACAGGAGTGCAAACACATCTTGCATGTCGAGCGAATCCATTTGCCGGGTTTGATCGAGTTGTGAACAGCGTCTTTGCTTGCTGCCATCGTCCCTCTCCTTAAGTTAGTTCAGCGCTGTGCACACCGTGCACAACAACAATACTCTTTTTCAGGCGTTTTTCGGTAGGTATAAGCATCTATAAACTTCGATCTTCCCTAGTCCGGTTGCCGCAAGACACCGACGACCAAGGCTATCATGGCAAGGATTAGCCCTAGCGATCCGAGTGTGGCCAGCGTATTGCCGAGCACCAGCAGTGAGCCCGCCTGCATAAGAACCCCCAGTGGAAATAAAGCCGCGCTGACTGCCAGACCCGCAGCCACCATCACGCGGCTGCGCCGACTGAAGCCGAGCTTGTGCACGACCAGACCATATATGATGAGCACCAGGCTCAGGAATCCCCAATGCCCATGGAAGTGAATCTCACGCTTGTACTCTGCCGCAATCTCGCCGTATTGATCGAGCGCCGTATAGGATGCCGTCAAATCGCCACGCGCGGCTTCTAAGAAACCGTTCATCATAGAAACGCCCATGCCGACCAGCGTTTGGTGTTCGTCAAAAACCGCGTAGTAAAATCCGAACAACATGGTCATTGCGATTAACGCGAATCCGGCAAATATTAAGATACGATTTTCCTGATACATCACGGCAATCTCACTTGTTATCCATCGCGCCGGTTCTTCGCGCAACCCCTATAAACATGGCGCTCAACGCGACCATGGCGATCAATCCGGAAATATCCGCCATAGCGCCGGCAATCAGTCCGTACTTGAATTCGAGAAGGATGCTGACGGGTAATGCTGTAGCAGCAACGACCATGACCGTCGCCCAACGGTTTTTCCATTTGTCCGACAAGAACAAAAGGGGCTGCACAAGCGCCAATACCAATAAAAGAATTGCCATCGCATTGACGTGCGCATGCGCCGCGGCGCTAATGCCGCGAAATGCCAGATAGCCGCCGTACGCCCCAAAATCGGCATCGACTGACTGCCCTTGTGCCGCGTGCGTCACGATGTTTCGGAGGATCTCCACTTCACCTGGATTCAGCAGGTATTTCGTATATCCGGCATAGGCTGCGCCATAAAGAAAACCGGCCAATAACAACAGGCTTCCGCCTACCAGCAGGATACGACTAGCTCGATCCAGGACATCGGGTCTCTCAAAACCAGCAACCTCATTTCCGGTACGCCAATACCGCCAATATCGCCACAGGCCCATTAACTGGAGCACAACGATAAGTGCCAATGTGAGACCGGCTGCATCGGCCGCAATGCTTGCCCAACCAATCACGGCAGAAGGACTGTAGGCGAGACCGACGTAATAAATGGCAAAAATCGCGACTGGCAAAGTGACCGCGCACGCAACGAAAATCCAGGCAATTCGTAACTTCGTTTTAGCTGACCAGGCAACCAAGGGCTGCAGGATCGCGAGCAACACCGCCAGAAAACCGATAATGATACTGTGTGAGTGTGCATCTACCTTTGTGCCGCGATTTTCCAGAAAGCCCCCAATAGACTGGAAATAAGCCATGATCGCATCGGCATCGCCGGCGGGGATCGCCATCGCCGCCGCGTACAGGGCAGCACCGATGCGGTCGTTATTCGGATGCAAGACAAAAACCGCAAAGACATCGCCGAGCAGCATGCCCGCGAGAATCAAAAAGAGGCCACATGCAGAAAATACGCGGGATACTCGCGTATCAAGCGCCTTTGCCAATGCCAGACTTTCAATCTTCGTTGCTGCCAATTGCTACCCCCCGGTCGCTGATCAGGCCGCTGTGCCAGTCGTGATTTTGATACCGGCACCCGGAAATTTGTAACGTTTATTCATAAATATCAATACCGACGTTAGCGCCTCAGCAACTGCCGAGTTGTCGATTGGGCCTGCATGCCAGGCTTTCATTCCCAGATCCTCTGCAATTTGAACGACGACTTCTCGCGCATCCTTGTCATTGCCGGAAACGAGCACATCACACTCATCCAGATTCGCATCATCGGCATTCAGATGCGCCGCCGCCACATTTTGAAACGCGGAAACAACACGAACATTCTCTCCCAGGAATTCCTGTGCCTGTTTCCCAGCGCTGCCACCAGCGGGCAATTGCACTCGCATGACTTTGGGCGGTACAAGCGGAACTGTTGCATCCACAAAAATCTTACCCTGCACAGCGCCACGTACGGACTGAAGTGTCGGCTTGTGGCTCGAAAAAGGCACAGTCAGGATTACCAGCTCCGCTGACGCGGCGGCATCGGGATTCGCTAGTCCGATAACCATGGCGCCGCTGCCTGCGCGCGCGGACAGCTCACTTGCTGCCCGCTCGGCTTTTTCAACACCTCGCGACCCGATGATGATCGGGTAGCCGGTGCGGACAAGTTGCCATGCGAGGCCGCCACCCAAATCTCCGGTGCCACCCAATACTGCAATTCTGGGTTTATCACTCATCCAGTTGCCAGCAACTCAGCCGGTGCCGGTTTCAGTCTTGGCAAGACCTCTTCACCGTATAGGCGAATAGACTCCAGATTTTCTTCGATGCTGTCGCCCACAACTTCGAGCAGCGGCAGGTTGAGTCCGTTGTCGATCAGTTCCTGGGTGACCTCCAGGCACTCGTCGGGCGTACCCGTAATTACCGTGAATCGGCGCTGCATCTCATCCGTCACGAAGTGTGCAACGTTGTCGTCGGTACCATCCTCAATGGCCTTGCGAAACGGCTCCCAAGCCGAGTCCGGAAGACCGGAACCTGCAAGTATCTGATCGTTCTTGATGTTTTTGATCTTGTTGACTATGTAAGTACCTGTGTTGCGTGCCGTCCATTTTTTGGCCTTCGCACCGTCCTTTGAACATGCGGCGAGGATAACGCCCCCAACCGGAAAATCATCGGGCAGACTGCGGCCCGCTTTTTCGGCGCCCAATGTCATATTCTTGCGTGCCGTACGCACCCATGCCGGTGATGTCAGGCCAGCAAGCAACATACCGTCGCTTTCGCGACCAGCGAGACGTTGCATGAAAGGTCCGGTCGCGCCAACGTAGATCGGAATGTCGGTCCTTAGTCCGTCGCCTGCACGATCGTAGGCGGGCATCGTCGACTCAAACAAATCGCCCTTGTAGTCATATTGTTCACCCGAGAAAACACGCCGCATAATCTCCATCGATTCGTGGTGCACTTTAACCGGTCTCATTTTTTCGATGTCGTACTCGAGGTACTGAATACCGACCATGCCAACGCCAAGCCCCATGATGAATCGACCCTCGGACAGTTCGTCAATCGCGGCCGCCTCAGAGGCCTGCATCGTCGGGTGGCGCATGTAGGGAGACGTAATTCCAAGGCCTATTGGGATGTTCTTTGTCGCCATCGCGGCCGCAGCAAGCGTTGCAAAACAGCCGCGCCCCTCGAGACCGTACTGGCGAAACCAGTGATAGGCCTCCGCGATCCAAAAGCCGCCGCTAAAACCGGATTCTTCTGTCTGCTTCGCGTAGGCCTGAATAGCCTTCATAGGTTCGTACGATTTGAAAAGTACGCCAACGTTTACTTCACTCACGGTAATTCTCCCGGTATTCGATGCTGCCTGACGCCGCAGGCTGCTAATATTTATTCGAGTGTATGCGACACGACACTGCGAAACTCGTCGTCAGTCATCAAACGTTTTGCCGCGGTTGCCTGCGACTTGACCTCGCTCAGAATTTCGCCATAACTGTCAGCCGGTGCATCCAGTCCCAGCTCTTCTAATTTCAATTTGATGCTGGAAAGGCCGCTCTTCTTGCCCAGTACGATTTTTCGCTCGGCCGAAACGATATCTGCCGAGTATGGTTCAATGGCCTCCGGAATATGAAATTGATTCGCGACTGCACCGCTCTCACGCGTGTACAGAAACTCACCAACAACCGGTTTCCAGCCATCGACTGTGTAGTTGCCGGAAGACTGAACGAGCCTCGATACTTCGCGAGCTTTGCTCAGATCGAGCTCGACTGGAACCTTGTAAAGACACTGCAGCGCTAACCCGACTTCACAAATATCGGCGTTGCCGGCGCGCTCGCCCATGCCATTGATTGTGCCCTGAATCCAATCCGCACCGCCGCGTACCGCAGCGATCGCAGCCGCTGTCGCAAGACCGAAATCATTGTGGCCGTGCCAGTGAAGCGGAACGGAATCGCCTACCCAGGACCTAACCTCGCCAACCAGGTACTCGACAGTCTCGGGCGCGCACGCACCGATCGTATCCACAACCGAGATTTCGTCGGCGCCGGATTCCAGTGCAGCGCTGTAAACATCGCGCAGAAACGACAAATCGCTTCGGGTGCTATCGACCGCAAAAAAGTTCACACGCTTGATGCCGTTGTCTTTGGCATGTTTGACCGATCCCGTCACACGTTCGAAGACCTTTTCACGCGTAAATCCGTAGGCCTGCATTTTGACGTCGCTGGTGGAGATTTCGATCAGCGTGTATTCAGTACCCAGTTCTATGTGCGCGTCGATGTCGGCCTGGACACAGCGAGCGAATCCCCATATCTCGGAGCTTAAATCCGCGGCAAGAATTCGTTCGACAGCTTCGGTATCTTCGACGGAGACTCGCGGAAAGCCTGACTCAATTCTCCCGACGCCGAGATCTGCCAATTTTTGCGCTATCGCAAATTTTTCATCCGGCGAGAAACATACGCCGACCGACTGCTCACCATCGCGCAGCGTCGTATCGTAAAAACGAATCGTTTTGGTGCGGTCAAAACCCGCCTGCACAGCCTCCATGTCATTTAACGGACTTGTCCAGATCTGGTCTCTCGGAATATTGCTCATGTTCCTATTCTCTGTCGGCGACAGGCGAGAAGGCCCGCCGAGGCCCTGCCATCTTGACCAATGATGGTAGGAGACCGCGGATAAGGTGTCTTGTCCGGCAGTGCGCTATTCATTGACTGGCAAGGTAGCCCGGAAGCCTCAACCTTCGGACCTTTTCGTACCACCAAGCAAACGCCGCAGAAAGCCCGCAATTCTCGCCCAGAAACCCTGCCTGACCGCTGCAACAGGCACCTCGGGCTGGGGCTCCAGTTGCAAGCGGAACGCAGTGATGAATTGCTCGGCAATGGAATCTGCCAGCTTGTTCATTACGCCACCTGCAAATTTTCCCAGGCGGCCAACGATTACGACATGCGATGTAAACCTGACGTCGGTTTGATCCGCCGCCACTTCTGCGAGGTACAGTTTCGCGTCGGCCTTCATGCGACTGGCGCGACCGCCCTCTTCGCCCTTGATCGAGTAAGCCGCATATTTCGGCGACTTCTGTTCAAGCTCGTCAACATCGGCCTTCACTGACGTTTTGATCGGACCGACTTTGATCGTCATGACACCGGTGAACTTGCCCGGGCTCCGAATTTCAACGCTTTCAATGCCAGGAATACACGTCGCGATCTTTTCCGCCGACGTAATGAACTCCCAAACCTCAGCTTGCGGTGCCGCAACACGAAATTCTTTTTCAATATCCATTTCGACGCCACTATAGAAGAGCAGTGATACGGGGACTATGCAGGCAACGCAGGCAATTGTGCGCACAGTGCCCTTATGGCCCCGGATGCATGCCAATATGTGGATACGAGGAGATCAGCTCACTATAATTTCTCGCTGCCGGGGTCACCCGGCATTCGATTCATTCGTGTACAGGAGATCGAACAATGGCACTGCCGGAGCTAAAGGAGTTTTGTCTACCGGAATCCGGTGGCGATGTGCAAAATCTGCTGGACAAGTACGGCGACAGCGCGCTGCTTGTCGCTGGCGGAACGTTCATTCACGGACTCGAGGCACGTGGTTTTCTGTCCGGTACTGAAGCCCTGATCGACCTGCGTAGTCTTGGGCTGAATACCATTCAGTCGGAAAAAAAGGGTATTCGAGTTGGCGCTACATCGAATTTTGCCAGTCTCGAGCACCTGCCAGGCATCGACACGCCGGCATTCGGGGCACTTTACGATGCGCTCGCCTATCCGCCTGCGCAAATAAAGAATCTGGCCACTGTAGGCGGATCGATCGCGGCGGCCTGCCCATTTTTCGACGTACCGGCGGCATTCCAGGCGCTGGACTCAACAGTGGCCGTAGCGGGACCCGGCGGAAACCGAGAGATACCCATCGACGATATCTACGCGGGCATGTTCGAGAACTCGCTCGAGCAGAATGAATACATAAGCAGTCTTTTCATACCACAGCAGGACGACCGCTCAGCCAGCGCCTATCTGAAACTCGAGACCAACGCCAATGATCTGGCGTTGGTCGGCGTTGCTGTCCGCATCACGCTCGGCAGAAAGAACAAGATTAGCGATGCACGTGTCGTTTTAGGTGGCGGACTGAACGATACCTTTAAGCGTTCATCGGCGGCGGAATTCGTGTTGAACGGCGAACTGGCCAATGACGATCTTTTTCAACGGGCAGCCGATGCGATCGCGTCCGACATCAGCCCGATATCTGATCACCGCTGCTCCGCTGAGTATCGAGCAACTATCGGCAGGGTCTACACAAAACGAGCATTGCAACGGGCTTTAGAGCGGCTAGCCTGATGGAGCCAACAGAATGAAACAGATGGTCACACTCAATGTAAATGGCGAGCAACATGAGCTTGCAATTTCGCCCGATACAAGCTTGTTAAAAGTGCTGCGCGATGAACTGGGACTGCTTGGAACAAAGCGAGGCTGTGACACCAGCGCCTGCGGCTGTTGCACGGTTCACATGGATGGCAAAGCCGTCTACGCCTGCGTTGTCTACGCAATGTCAGTCCAGGGCAACAACATCACTACCATTGAGGGCCTTGGCAGCGATGGCGAACTTGACCCACTGCAAGACGCGTTCATCGAGGCGGGTGCGGTGCAATGCGGCTTCTGTACCTGCGGCATGATTATGGCCGCCAGACAGTTGCTGGATGAGGAACCAAATCCCGACGAGGAGCAAATACGTCACGCCATTGCCGGAAACCTGTGCCGATGCACGGGGTACGCCAAAATTGTCGACGCCATCAAACTGGCAGCAAATCGCTGACGCACAGAATAAAGGACCCGCTCATGACCGTTGCAGACATCATTGGACAAAGCGTTGTTCGGCCAGACGCTCACGACAAAGTTACCGGCGGCAAAGGCTATCCGGTCAATGCCAGCTTACCTGGCATGCTGCACGCAAAACTATTGCGCAGCCCGTATGCTCACGCACGCGTCATCGGCATTGATACGAGCGAAGCCGAAAAATTGCCAGGTGTAAAAGCTGTACTTACCGCTAAAGACGTACCGCAACGACCCTATAGCCCGGTCTTCTTCTGCCCAACGGAGGCAAAGAGCCTCGTGCGGGACCTCGTGATTCTCAGCGACCGGGTTCGCTACGCCGGGCAGCCAGTTGCAGCCGTTGCGGCCAGCAGCGAGGCGATAGCCGAGAAGGCTCTTGAATTGATCGATGTCGATTATGAGGAATTGCCCACGGTCTTCGACCCGGAAGAGGCAATGCAGGAAGGCGCGCCGCAACTGCACGAATCTTCACCGAACAATGTTGCCAAGAATCCCGTTTTCGAGTTCGGCGACGTGGAAGCCGGGTTCGCAGAAGCCGACCACATTTTCGAGGGGGTATATCAGACCCAACGCGTGCATACCTGTTACATGGAGCCCAGGGTTTGCCTGGTGGATTGCGACAAACAGGGACATTTTACGGTGCAATGCTCCATGCAGCACATTTTCGGCCTGCGCGAGAAGCTGGCGTATGCACTGGAAATTCCGGAAAGTCGCATTACGGTCATTAAGCCACCTTACATAGGCGGCGGTTTTGGCGGCAAGTTGGACCTCGGTTATATCGAGCCAATCGCCGCGATCTTAAGCGAGAGAACCGGCCGGCCAGTACGAATTGAGCAAAGCCGCTATGAGGATTTCATCACGACCGCGCGTCACCCGATCAAGGTTTATCTGAAGACCGGCGTAAAGAGTGACGGCACTATTACTGCGCGCGAGGCAAAGAGCATTCTCGATACAGGCGCGCATGCAACTCATGGTGCCGAGGTTATTGTAGTGCACGGTCTCTTCGGTGTTACGTTTCCGTACAAGTGCGAAAATAAAAGGTGGGAAGGCTTCACGGTTTACACCAACAACATGATCGGCGGCGGCTTTCGCGGCTACGGCTGTCCGCAGGGTTGTTTCGCGGTGGAATCGCAAATTGACGAAATATGCGAAGAGCTCAAGCTCGATCCCATTGAGTTCCGGCGTAAGAATGCCTATCAGAAAGGCGACCCGCATCCGTTCAATCCGGCCTGGTCACTCAATAGCTACGGATACGAAGAGGCGATGGACAAGGGTGCCGAGCGCATCGGCTGGAGCGACCGAAAGCCTGCCGGTAGCGGAACCGGTATCAAGAAACGTGGCATTGGAATCGGTACCCAGGGCATTTGGGTCAGCGGTTGCATGGGCTTCCCAGACATTCTTGAGCACACTGGCGCGATTGTTAAACTCAACGTCGATGGAACGGCCGATCTTGCGTCGGGAACCGTGGATTTGGGCTCGGGACAAAACACGGTTCTATGTCAGATGGTGGCCGCAGAACTTGGCCTCGAAGCGAACAGCGTACGTATGTCCTATGCAGATACCGATACTGTGCCATTCGATGCGCCGACGCATGCCAGCCGCGGTACATATTCGTCTGGACTTGCCGTGACAGCCGCGGCCGCCGAAGCGAAAAAGCGGCTCCTGGAAATCGCCGCCGACATGATGGAGGCGAATCCGGATGACCTCGAGGTCGCTAACGGAATAGTGTCGGTCAAAGGCTCGCCAGATACGTCTATGCCTGTTGGCGATATTGTCAAGGTTGCCGAGTCACCCTTCATAGTGGTTACCGAGGAAGGTCCGGC
Organism: Woeseiaceae bacterium; assembly: GCA_021773075.1. Classification (GTDB taxonomy): domain Bacteria; phylum Pseudomonadota; class Gammaproteobacteria; order Steroidobacterales; family Woeseiaceae; genus UBA1847. The sequence continues at coordinate 373,011 of JAJFKT010000026.1, read as the reverse complement.
GCCCTCATCGCCGCCGCAACACAAAGGTACGATCATTGGAACATCGAGCCTTGCGCCACCGGAAAACCCAACACCCGCTACAGCGTTGTTCGTCGAGGTTGAGGTCGACACTGAAACCGGCAAAGTTGACGTGCTGCGCTGTGTATATGCGCACGACCTCGGTAGGCTGATACACCCGAATGCGGCTGAGGGCCAGGTTGAGGGCGGCATACAACAGGGCATCGGCTATGCGTTGATGGAAGACCTCGTATTCGACGAGGATACCGGGGCTTGTCTTACAAGCGATTTCCTTGACTACAAAATGCCTACGGCTGTGGAAATGCCGCGGCAAATCGAGAGTATCTTTATCGAGACCAACGAACCATCAGGACCGTTCGGTGCCAAGAGTCTCTCAGAGCAATGCGTGACGGTGCCCGCGGCAGCGATTGGCGCTGCGGTCTACAACGCAATTGGCGTTCGAATAAAAGATTTGCCCATTACACCGGAGAAAATCCTGCGAGCCCTCGGAACTTTGTAGCTTTACGTTTTCCGCAGTACGTCCACAACGTTCGCCAGGCTTGCCAGGTTATGCGCCGGCAGAAAGTGATCAACGTGCGGCAGCGCGGTTTGCATTCCGCGACATAGCGGCTGATAGTCACTGCCACCGAGCAGGGGGTTCAGCCAGATGAGTTTATGTGCACGGCGTCGCAGCCGAGTAACCTCTCTTTGCATGCGTGCCGCGTCGCCGCGATCCCAGCCATCACTAAGAATGACAACAATCGCCTTCGATCGAAGCATCGACCGCGCATAATGGTCGTTAAATTCCGCCAGCGATCCGCCGATATCCGTGCCTCCGCCCCAGCCACCGGCGACTCTGGACACGTTGCGCAGCGCATTTGCGATCGTCCCGGCATGCAGCGAATCGCTAATAGACGACATGTGAGTTGCGAATATGGCCGCTTCAGTCGTCGGTAATCTTTCTCGAATTGCGAATACGAATTCGAGTAGAAAGCTCGAATACTGAGCCATAGAGCCGCTAACATCGCAAAGCACAATGACTTTGAGTTTTTTGACGCGGCGTTTCTTGTACTTTAGCTCGAGCGCAGCGAAGCCGTGACTTAGGTTTTGACGAAAACTCTTACGAAAATCCACCGATCGTCCACGCCGCGCCGGCCGAAAACGATGCCCTGGCCGGTTCGCGAGTATTCTTACAAAACGGGCAATGAGCGTGCGCGCGCTGGCAATTTCATCCTCGTTCATTTGTCCGAAGTCTTTGTGACGCAAGACATCCTGTTTGCTGTAAGCGATTGCCTCACCATCAACGGGCTGTGTCGAGTCAGTTTGCGCCTCGTCGACAAGCAACAATTTTTGCTGTTGCAACGACTCGGAGGCCGACTGCTGCCGCGGTTGCGAATCGTCGAGTTCCCGGTAGTCGGGCGAGGGTCCCGACGCCAACTCGGTTTCGGGTTTTCGGTCCCAGTACTCTGCAAAGAGCTTTTCGAAATTCTCCAGATCATCTCGATTACTAAGCAGCGTCGCCCGAGCCGCAGCTCTAAGGTCCGCCCGAACGCCAATTTCAATGTGATCGAGTGCCTTGCACAAGTCGATCATACTGGCCGGATCGACGGCTATCCCGGCCGCACGCAATCGGCGGCCGAAGCCGACTACGTGGCCAAGTAGCGTTGATTCGGTGTTAGGGCCCCTAAGCCGGGAAGGCCAGTGGTTTTCCACCTGCATCTCCGCCATTGGCCAGTACCGCCGAGACGTCCAGCTTCTGCATTGCGTCAATATCGCCTTTGTATTTGAGGATGCAGCCTAAAGTCGTTTCGACGGTATCCTTGTCGATCTCTTTAGTGCCAAGGGAAAGCAGCGCATGTGCCCAGTCGACGGTTTCAGCAACACCTGGGAGTTTGAACAAATCCTGAGCACGAATCCATTGCATGAAATGGCAGATTTGCTCAGCCAGCCTGGCCTCGATACCTGGCACCCGCGCCATGACTATCCCCACTTCCTTATCGAAATCCGGATAGTCAATCCAGTGGTAGAGGCAACGTCGCTTAAGCGCTTCGTGAAGATCGCGGGTACGATTCGACGTCAGGACAACCAGCGGTGGCTGACTCGCCTTTAGTGTGCCGATTTCCGGAATACTGATTTGAAAATCAGACAACACTTCCAACAAGAACGCCTCAAACTCTTCGTCCGACCGATCGACTTCGTCGATCAGCAGCACGACGCGTTTGGACGGCGGCGCCTGAATGGCCTTCAATAACGGCCGCTCAAGCAGAAACGCATCTGAGAAAATGTTTTCGCCGATTCGATCTTTGTCGACGCCTCGAGCTTCCTCAAGGCGGATCTCCAGCATTTGCTTTGGGTAATTCCATTCGTAGAGTGCGCTGTTGGCATCAAGGCCTTCATAGCATTGCAAGCGTATCATTTCGGCACCGAGTACGGCCGCCATGACTTTTGCGAGTTCGGTCTTTCCGACTCCTGGCTCCCCTTCCAGAAACAGCGGCTTACTGATAGCCGCTGACAGGAACACAGTTGTGGCCAGGGACCGATCCATCAGATAGCCCTGTCCGGCGAAACCGTCGATCACTTCTTCTATGCTGGTAAAGGACATCATTTGCGACAGTATCGATAATGGTTCGTATTCGCAATTCGTTAATGCAATTCCAGTCAAGAGTTTACGCGTTTACAGACAACTTTAGTCGAATGACCGCTGTTACGATAGACTCTCGAGTCTCATAGTGCACACCGCGACCCAAAGCAAAGGGTCCAATAATAAAAAGAGACTTAAGATTGCGGCGCATGATAATTAATGCGACAAATCGCGCGGGGATTCCTGGATGCAACAAGCAATAGATACGCGCAGCAGACGAACACCAGCCTTGCCCGGCCAAACGTTCCAGCAACGGCTGTTGTTTCATACTCGTGACCTCGACGAGGCACGAGAAAAAGTTGCGGGTATCTACCGTCCACACAAACTCGACTACAAACGCTACGACAGACAATTGGACACGTGGTTCTATCATATTCCACTGGCCAGTTCTTCGCTCAATTGCCTTGGTTACGGCTCCGACATGGTCGTTAACCCAGGTGAACTCGAAGATTTTTTCCTCATACAAACACCCATACAAGGTAGCGGTGACGTCTGTTGCGGCAAGCAGCATATGATCACAAACACGGCACGCAGCTCCGTTCTCAATCCGACTGAATCGGTCAAACTGATCTGGAATGCTGACTGTTGGAAGACGCAAGTCAAACTCGACCGCGGGTTAACCGAACGTTGCCTCAGCAATCTCCTGGAAAGGCCGTTATCAAATCCCATCATTTTCAAACTGGCATTGGACATGCATTCTGATGCTGGAAAGGCGTGGTGGAATACTGTCAGGTTTGTGGCGGAAGAAGTGCCAATGCTGAGAATGCTGCCAAACTCCGAAGTGATGATTCGGCAACTGGAACAGCTACTGGTCAACACTCTGCTGCACGTCCAACCGCATAACTTCAGCGAAGAACTCCGCAACAAGCTTCCGAACATTGCACCTCGGCATGTAAAGCGGGCAGAGGAGTATATGGTCGCTCACTGCCGTGAAGAAGTCTCAATTGATCACCTCGTACGTGTCAGTGGCGTCAGTGCCCGAACCCTCTACAAGGGTTTTCGAACATTCAGGGGCGTATCACCAATGAAGTTCCTGAAAGCAACCCGTCTTGCCGCTGTGAACAAGGCGCTGAAGGCCGCCGACCCATCAGATTGCGTGACGCGCATTGCAATGGACATCGGTTTTCGCCAACTCGGTCGCTTCGCCGTGGAATACCGACAGCACTTCGGTGAATCCCCCTCGGAAACTCTAAAGCACTAAAAAAACGCCTGTATTTATAGCGTTTATTCAATAAGTGCCCCATTTATCCGGTCACCGCCTGTTTACGGCGACTAAGGGCAAAACCGGTTTCTTTTCGTGCTCAGAGTTTCGATACTGGAGACACGATTGATCCTGGGGGACAACAATGGGCAAGATAGAAAAGCATGCGCGCTATTTGAGCGTGATGCTTATGATCTGCCTGATTGGTTGCGAAGCCCCGCTCGTTCTCGATCGCGTCAATAGTCAAAACGCCAAACCAACTCAGCGCGCCGATCTGTTGCAGGCCGCCGCCGCACTGCAGCACACTCTCGTTGCTGTCGGCAGTGGAGGCGCAGTCATTACCTCCACTGACCGCGGCGAGAATTGGGAACGCCAGGTGCTCGACGGCAAGCCGTTTCTGATGGCTCTTACTACTTGTCCGGACGAATCGTTTGTCGCACTCGACTACGCGAAGATGCTCTGGTTCAGCGATGCCGAGGGAAAGGCATGGCATAGCCAGCCGATTGAGACAATTGAAACAGTGCAAACGCTGAGCTGTGATCCGCGGGGGAATCTTTGGGTTGTCGGTAGCTTCAGCAGCATTCTTCACAGCACTGACCGTGGCGTAACGTGGACCGAGTCGTCACTGGATGAGGACCTCCATTTTACGTCGATTCAGTTTATCGATGACGACACTGCGTTTCTGACCGGGGAATTTGGTGTTGTCGCGAAGAGTATCGATGGCGGACAGACCTGGGAGCAACTGCAACCACTGCCCGATGACTTCTACCCGCAGGATGCCTTTTTTGCAGATCAGCACGTCGGTTGGGTCGTTGGCCTTGCAGGTACGATAATGATTACCACCGACGGTGGCGCGTCGTGGCAGTTGCAAGACAGCGGCACCAGCGCGCCGTTATACAGCATTACAAAAAACGGCAGCAAACTCTATGTTGTCGGTGGCAATGGCACAGTGCTTCAGTCACTCGTGAACAGTAGGAATCCCGGAAAAAACAGTTGGTCTGCGGTTGATCATCAGGCGCCGATCCGCTTTTACCTGCGAGGTGCGGTGCCGGTTGGCGACACGCACTTGCTGGTCGCCGGTGGTGCGGGCGCGCTTTTCGTAATACCGACTGATTCCTAGACGCTCGCGCCAGAGGATGAAACTCGTTTGAACAAATTTGCCGCACATATACATAAAATTGACAAGGTCATCTTTGCCGCCCCGCGCTTGACGCTGCTCGCGATTCTCGTCGTAACCGTATTTTTTGCATTGCAAATACCCGGCGTAAAAATCGTCTCTGACTTCGCGGACCTGTTACCCCAACAACACCCTTACATCCAGCTGCACAACAGCATCAGGGATACATTTGGTGGCGCGAACAACATCGTTCTTTCCGTTGAAGTCGACGACGGTACTATTTTCACCAACGACCGTCTGCAACGCATACACCGCTTGACCCTCGGCGTCGACTCGCTGGCGGGCATCAACCACAACATGGTCGCGAGCGTTACGCACCGTACCACCCGAAAAGTCTGGCTCAGCCCGGAAGGCACGGTCCGATCCGCTCCACATTTTGATCCATCGAAGGGTGAGTACGTAGACGCGGACTTGAAAACAATGGCCGACGAGGTAGCGGCCAATCCTCGTGTTTACGGCCTGATGGTTTCCCCGGATCTTAAGTCAGCGCTGATCCGCGGCACGCTGAATGAAGGTGCGCTCGATTACGAAACCGTATTCGTGCAGTTGCAGGAAATACGTGAACGCGAGTCGGCGCCGGGCATTAAAATTCACGCGACCGGCAACCCGGTCCTTGTCGGCTGGGTATCTTCATACGTCGATCAGATCGTGCAGATTTTCCTGTTCACAATTCTGATCATGCTGGCATTGCTGATTGTTTACTTTCGCAAGGCCTACGGTATTTTGCTACCGCTGTTCGGGCTTGTGCTGACCAGCATTTGGGGTCTTGGCATTTTGTCGCTGCTCGGCTATGACCTCGATCCTTTGATGCTGGTTATTCCGTTTCTAATTTCCGCCCGCGCCATGTCGCATGGCATACAGTTGGTCGAACGATTCTATTATGAACTTGCGGAAGATCCGGATCACCGACGGGCCGCCCGCACGGCATTTGAGAATCTGTTCAGACCCGGCAGCCTGGGTGTAATCTCCGACGCCATTGGCCTGATGTTGATCTCGCTTGGCTCAGTACCGATAAATGACAAGCTGGCGATATACGCGTCGCTATGGGCCGTCTGCGTTGTCGTCACAGTTTTGATCGCGATTCCGGTCATGCTCGAAATTCTGCCGCGGCCTCGCAAGACTGATATCAGGCACGATGTGTTGCGTCGGACACTGTCCGGTTTGGCAGTGAACCTTACGGGCCCCAGAGGTAGCACAGCAATTCTTTCCATCGCCGCGCTGTGCTACATCGTAGGTGCGTATTTTGCGTCCTGGGTACAGATCGGCGAGTCCGAACCTGGCTCGCCATTACTCTATCTCGATCACGACTACAACGTATCGTCCAAAGCGATTAACGACGCTTTCCCGGGTTCTGAAGAACTCTATGTTGTCGCCGAGACCGCGGAAGAAGGTGGATTGAAACGACCTGAGGTCATCAAGGCTTTGGCCGATTTCGAAGCCCACATGTTAAGCGATCCGGATTTGGGCGGTGCGAAGGGCTTGCCCGATTTGGTCTATGCGATGAATCGCATGACGCACTACGACGATCCCCGCTGGATGGTTGAACCTGAAGATTCGCGGATGGCCGGTGGGCTTTTGTTCATGTACATGATGTCCAGCCCGGTTCCTGGCGCGCTGCTGGAGTATCTCGATCCGAAGGAAAAAATCGCAAACCTCGTGTTCTATTACAAAGATCATCAAGGTGAAACGATCCGCCGGGCCATTCATATGGCCAAAGAATGGATTGATTCCGACGCCGCTGCAGTGGAAGGCCTTGATGTGAAGCTCGCCGGTGGACTTATCGGCGTTACAGCAGCAATTAATGAAGCGGCATACGAAACGAACTTGCTCGTGATCCCGCTTGTGCTCGTATTGATCCTGACGATCGTTACGGCGTTCTATTGGTCGCTGCATGCCGGCTGGTTGATGATGTTGGCAATGTCGTTTGCCACGACGCTGACCTATGCCTACATGGGCATCATGGCGATCGGCATCAACGTCAATACGGTACCCATTATCGCGGTGGGTATTGGCGTGGGCATCGACTACTCGATCTACATCATGGATCGCATCCGCACAGAAATGGAGCGTCTTGGAGACATTCGCGAAGCGGTCAACCGTGCCATCAGCACCACCGGTGTCGCGATAGGTTTTACGGCAACAACATTGATCGGCGGCGTCATCATGTGGGTGTTCGTATCGGATTTGCGCTTTCAGGCCGATGCTGCATTGCTGCTGATCGTGATGCTGATTCTCAACGCGTTGGCAGCAATGCTCCTGGTGCCCGCATGGATTCTCAAATTCAAACCAAGTTTCATTATGCAGGCCAGGGTGGAATCAGAATCCCTGGCCGGCTCGGCAATGGTGTGACACGCGCTCATGTTAGGCCAATTCGGATTATTGCTTAGAGGCAATAGCAAAAAAGGGTGGGAATGATGAATACACTTAGAAAGTGGTTCCATACGACGGCCGGAGGACTGAGAATCCTGCCACTGGTAGTTATGGCTTTGATCGCGAGCTTCTGGAGCTCGCCAACGTGGGCTGATCCTGCTACGTACAATGGCTTCGTCGATGCCGCCAATTACTATCGGGATGACGTTGGTTGGACCAAGAATCGAACCACGGCGCAACTGGAGATATCCAAAGCGTTCAAATCCAGCGGACTCTTTTCGGATGTGTCGTTGCAAACGACGCTCCGCGGTAGCTACGATGGCGTTTACGAAATAAACGACAGATTCGGAGCAACTGCGGGCGGCCCGCTGTCATTTTCGGCTCCCGGCAACCCTGCACTGGCAGCGATGCTGGGCGTTCCTTTTCCAGTCTCGACCAATCCGAATTACGCAGGTGTATTCCCGCCGCCACCCATTGTCCCGGCTCCGCTCGGCGGTACCGGCGCCATTCCGCTGCCCGGCGTGCCGGGAGGCAGCTTGTTCGGCCCCACGAACCCGAACGACGGACTGAGGTTCGCGGCGGGGGACGTTTATGACTACGGCGACGGTGGCATTCAATTGGCGACCCCCGTCAGGCCATGCGATGTCGATAGCCGCGGCTGCGGTCTACGCGACTACATGGACTACAGTGAAAACGAACTGAAATTCGCTGATTTCAATGACCGGCTCGATTGGCTGCGTGAGCTGTATCTCGATGCCACGATCGGTTTCGACAATGGCGATGAATTGAATTTCCGTGTTGGCCGTCAGCAAGTCGTCTGGGGGCGCACCGATTTATTCCGCGTTCTGGACGTGGTGAATCCAATCGACTTTTCCCGCAACAATCTCTATGACGAGTTTGAAGACAGCCGCATTCCTATGGGAATCTTCAATGCAGAGTATCGCTTTGGCGCTACGAATTTGTTTGAGGACATCAACTTTCAACTTCTGTATAAATTCGAAAAGCCACGTCCACACGATCTCGGCCAGGGCGGTGAACCGTACGCGATACTCGGGGCCGGCAATCTGTTTCGCGCATTGAATAACTGCTGGGAGAACGGTTGCACGGTCGGAAATTTTCCAGCCACCGGAATCACGGTCGACTTCCCGACCCACTCAATAGGTATCCGTCGTGCGGAAACCAGAGACTGGGGCGACGTGGAAATTGGAGCAAGAGTTGAGGGTGTCTTCAAAGGCGTAGGCTTTTCGCTGAACATACTTTCCTACTATTCGCAGTTTCCCGTGTTGCGCGGTGGCCCTGCAGCGGATGATCCGTTCACACCCCAGGTCGAGGATCAGTTCTTTCCCTACAACATCGCCTTCGACGTCGTATTCCCGAGGTTGTTGATGTACGGCGGTTCCGCGGACTTCTACGTCGATCCGATAAAAACGGCTGTGCGTGTCGAGGTGGCATTGACCGAGGATGAGGAATTTCCAGACACCAGTGTGCCGAACTTATCATCTCAGTCTGACGTATTTCGGTGGGTGATTGGCCTGGACCGGCCGACGTTCATTCCGTTCCTGAACAAACGCAGGGCTTTTCTTATTTCGGCGCAGGTATTTGGGGAGCATATCCTCGACCATCAGGAGTTCAACGTAAACTCAATTGGCATACCAACATTGAACCCGATTGGTTTTCAGCATTGGGAGGATAACCTCTTTTTCACGTTGCTGATCCAGGGCGGATACCGCAATGATCGCCTGACGCCGCAGCTCGTCATCGCCCACGACACTGAAGCAGGATCCACGACGTGGGGGCCCGGCCTTGACTGGAAAATCAGTAACAACTGGCGCGTTATTGCCAACCTCAATTTCAAGACCGGCGATGGCGCGATCGCAGCTGACGACAATCGCGGCGCCAATCCGTTTCCGGGCAATCCACTAGCGCCAGGAACTCTTAGCAGTACCGGCGTCCAGGGCTTTGAGCCTTTAGGTCGTTTCCGCTCCGGTCCAATAGGCACCGCCATTAACGAGGACGAATTTCAGCTAACGATTCGTTATCAATTCTAAGTAGAGGATTTTCGCCATGAAACACTATCCAGGACGTATCGCAGCCATCATCGTGATGGCGTTTACGATTAGCAGCCACGCGCAGATTTCTGAGGATGTCGTTCAGGAGTCTTTCTTTCCCTACAAAGACTGGACGCCGAGCTACGACGGATATTCGCCGGGGGTTGTTATCAACGCCTCAAACGTCGACCAGTACCAGGACATCATGGATGATTTCACATTCCGCTACGTGAAAAAGGGATGGTACGAGGTTCAGACGGCCGAAACGACCTCGATGCCTCTGCACGACAACTACGTGCAGGCTACCCGCGATAATGCCCACAGCAACACTCTGTCGGCGGAGGGAATTCTGCAGAACTTTCAAGCCGGTCGACCGTTCCCGCAGGAACCGGACAGCAGCGATGCACAGGCGGGAACCAAGCTAATCTGGAATTTTCAACGCAGTATCAATGCCGGAGACAGCGAAACCATTCATCCGTTCTGGTGGACGTTCAGGGGTCTCAACAAAGGCAATGTGGAACGACGAATAAAATTCGAGTGGCACTTCCTAAACTGGCAACACCGCGTAATGTTCGATCCGAAGCCGGCGATTGAACCCAACCCGGGACAAATCTTCCGCTCGGTTTACGGCACGGTGCTGGAACCGTTTGACCTGGGCAACACGCAGTTGCTGATTCAGCGTTACGAAGACGACCTGAAGCGTGACGACGCCTGGCTCTATCTCGGTTTTCAACGCCGCGTACGCCGCCTTGCGAGCGGCCAGATCACCGACGCGTTCCTCGGCTCGGATGCGATGATTGAAGATTTCGAAGGCTACAATGGTCGAGTTTCCGACTACAACTGGGATTACGTCGAGACCAAGAATGTTCTTCTGCCCTACTACAATGACCGGACGCAACAGACATTGGATACGGAGCCCGCGAATGATCCGGACGGATTTCAATTCATCAAGATGGGCGGCCAGGGTAACTGCTTCCCATTGGTCACCTGGCAATTGCGCAAAGTACATATCATCAACGGAACCCCGAAAGACCCTAACCATCCGCTTAGCAGGCGCGTTGCCTATCAGGATGCACAGACCGGTACTCTGGGCCTGGTCTATATTTACGACAAGAAAGGTGACCCATGGAAGTGGTTCCCGATCTGCAAGGTACATTCGGACGCGAAGGGGGGCCTCGTGCGCAACAAGGGCACTGGGGTCGCGATCGACGACTGCGCGGTGTTTTTTGATGAGCAGGCCGCCCATTGTACAACGCTGCAATTCAAGAGCCTGATCAATTCAGGCGAAAACCCGGCAAACATATTCAACGTGCAGCAAATGCGTAAGAAAGGTCGGTGAGAGAGAGTCAGACCGCCAGCCGGCTCATTGGATGAGCCTGGCTGGTGCGTTTAACACGTAGGGGCTTGGGATGAAGAGACTCGTCTTTTGGGTATTTTTAGCGACGACGTTAATCCTGAATTTTATTATCTTCAAGGACTTGGCGGACATCAGCCAGTGGCTCGTACAATCGAGCCGCGAGTTCACGATGTCGGTCTGGTACAACCGGCACATCCTTGCCATCTTAGGGTTCGTTTCCTTGGCCGGTGCCTGGGTTCTTTGGCTCGGCAGCCGGGAAATCGGTCGTAAATGGATGTTGGTCTCAGTTACGGTCGTGGCCTTGTTTCTCGGCTACAGCGGTTACATTAACCCGCACCTTATGTTTCGTTCGCAGCAACACACTGCACAATTCGTCCCGGTGAACGAAGCCCGGCCCTATTTCGAGCGCACCTTCGACTGGGCACGTTTCGGCTGGCAACGCTACGCGTCGGTCGATGACATCAGCGTCATCGTTCTGGAAACGGATGATGGCGCCATCGCCTACAGTGACTACTTTATCCTGCAGCCACATGTCGCCACTGGCGGTTCGATCGACGACGAAGAGGTCATCATGACCTACTGCGGATTAACGAATATGGGCATTGCGTACAGCCCGGTTATCGATGGCCAGCCGGTGGAACTGAGCGTGATGACACAACTCGAGAACAACCTCGTTCTGTGGGACCGCAATAGCGGTGAGCCCATTCAGCAGATCTGGGGCACGATGGAAGGCGCGCCTGAAAAAGGCAAGATGAAGGAATGGCCCACCGTACGTATGCCCCTGGCAAGTTTTGAAAAACTGTATCCGGATGGCAAAGTCTTCGTCAATGAAATTGCCGGCTTCGGCCAAAACCCGCTCGCCGCTGCGTGGGATCGCCTGACGCGGCACGTCATGATGTACAACGGCGTCAGCCTGCAGTGGGTCGGCGATGACCCGGCATTTCCGACGATCGACGAATTCGATGAGCGCTTGCCACGAAAGACACTCGTTTACGGCCTGAACGTCGGCGATGACTATGTTGCCTACACAAAGGAATTTGTGATGGGGAGCGGCAACATCGTCAACACGACCATCGGCAGTCGCCCCATCGTCATTGCTTACGACGAACAATACGACTCCTTGGCGGCATTTTATAACGAGACAGGCGAGCCGGTACCGGCGGTGAATGTTGCCGGTGACATTGGAGACGGCCAGATGCTCGAACGCGTAGAAACGCTCAAAAGCGGGATATTCTGGTTTATCTGGGCAAATTTCTTCGAAGACACAGACGTTAACCGCGCATAGTGTCTTATCTTCTCTCCAGCCCGGGCACGACGGACCTACCGGACGTATTCAAGCGCTATCCCGAGCGCTCCATACTGATGCTCCGCCTCATCGACGACATCATGCGTGGCGACTCGCCGTTTAGCGTGGCCGAACGCGAGATGATTTTTGCGTTCGCCTCAGCACAAAACAATTGCAGTTATTGTTATGAATCGCACAAACCGGTTGCCGCAGCATTCGGTATTGATGAAGTAGTATTTGATGAATTGATCCAGGACATTAGCTCTGCGTCAGTCAGTAAAAACCTCAAACCGGTGCTGGGATACGTAAAGAAACTGACGCTTACACCGCACAAAATGGTCGATGCAGACGCAAAATTAATTTACGCCGCCGGTTGGGACGAGCAGGCTTTGCTTGATGCAGTCAGTGTCTGCGCGATTGCAAACTACTTTAACCGTTTCGTCGACGGTGTTGGCGTAGACGTAACGTCGGAGCAAGCGCGGCAAACCGGTGAGAGCGTGCTGCCAACCCTCGGCTATGGGGGTCTGGCGGACGTACTGGAAAAGAACCAGGAAGATTAGTGGGCCTGGGTATCCGAATAACAAACTAATGATAGAGTAACGCGCATATTATGGATCACAGACTCTACTTCGTTCTTGGCGATATCGCGGCCAACACTTTTGTTGGAGCCCTGATTGGCTCGCTGGCAGGGTTCATGGTGAGCACGAGCTGGAATATGAATGTCGCGATGTTGGTATTGATGCTACTCGGCATGCTGATTGCAGGTTTCCTCTCATTGCTGATCGGCCCCCTGTTCGGCGCGATGGAAGTAATGGTCCCGGTCATGCTGACCGGTATGGTCAGCGGCATGGTTGTCGGCATGTGGGCGGCAATGACTCCGCTCTCTGGCACAACGGCGGCACTAATCGGCGCAGTCTGCGGCTTCGTGACCATCGTTGCTGTCTGGATAGTCAATAACTCGGTGCGCGGCAAGACGACTATTGACGCCTCAGGTGAGTCGCATGACTGATATCGCGACTCAGAACAAGTGGGATAAAGCGGCACCATTATTTGACCTTATGGCCGGCGCCGGTGCGGAGAAACGCTGGGAGCCCTTCAAGCGCTCCCTGTTTTCGAACATGGAAGGCCGCGTACTTTTTCTCGCACTCGGTACCGGTCTGGACATTGCGACCTTTCCGCCAAACCAGACTATTACCGCCATCGATATTAGTCCAAAGATGCTCGAAGTCGCGGCGGCGCGGGTTGCAAACTACCCGGGAGACCTGCAGGCGGAGGTTATGGACGTCCACGAAATGACGTTCGACGATGACTCATTCGATCAAATTTTCACATCGTGTACGTTCTGCTCGGTTCCGGAACCGGTCGACGGATTGCGATCACTCAAGCGCGTGCTTCGTCCGGGCGGCGACATGTTCATGTTTGAACACACCGGTAGCCATTATTACCCTTTCAAACTCATGATGCATCTGATGACAACCATCACGAGCAAGATCGGACCGGATATGGATCGGATGACCGTAGCCAACGTGAGGTCAGCCGGTTTCGACGTGCTCGAGGTCGACAACCTGTTTCTCGATGTGGTCAAAACGATCCACGCAAGGAAGCCCGCGTAGGTTTAGTTGCAGCGCAGCTCCTACGTGCCTGTGTACCAGTCGTAGATTTCTTCGGCCGTCGCGAACCAGACGTCATCGTGCTTGAGCATATGATCGTATGCCGCTTCGAGATACTTGATGCGGTGTGGCGCGCCCATGATGTAGGGATGGATGCTCATTGACATGACTCTTGGCTGATCCGCACCGTCCTCGTACAAGCGGTCGAACTGATCGATTGCACGTTCCATCCAGACACGAGACTCGTGCTGGTGCACAACCATCATCGGCAGGTCACTCAGCTCCAACGTGTAGGGCATCGCCACAATCGGCCCGGAGCTCGTTTGCATGCTCACGGGCTGCTCATCCATCGGCCAGTCGGTGACGAATTTGAAGCCTGCGTCAGCCAGATAGTCGAGTGTATCCAGCGTCTCATGGAGGCCGGGACCGAGCCAGCCTTTGGGCGCTTTACCCGTATAGTCTGATAACACCGCGAACGAATCGCGGATATTTTTTATCTGATCCGGAACCGTATGGAGTGCGGCCTGATGGAAGCCATGTCCCATGAATTCCCAACCGGCATCGAGCATTGCCCGAGCAACCGGCTCGGCCGGCCCCTCGCACACGCGGGCGTTGATTGCCGCGCTCGCGCGCAAGCCACGCTCGCCCAGACATTCCAGCACGCGCCAGATTCCCACACGCATACCGTACTCGTGCCACGCCCAGTTGGGCACATTGGGCACTGTAGTGACCCCTGCTGGAGACGAAACGTATTCGCGGGCAACGGGTTTTTCAATGTCCCACTCTTCGATGTTGACGACCGTATAAACCGCGATTCGTTTGCCGTCCGGCAGCTGCCAGCGTGGGCGCTGACTGATGGCCGAATATTCAAAACGCTCTTGAGGTAGTTTCATTGTTGCTCCCGCTTGTGGGAGATTCTATCCGATCGACGCTAAGATTTGCCCGGATTCGCTCGGTGGCGCCCGGCAAAGTTGTCGACATCCTGGTACAAGGTAGTGCGTTGCCGCGCGTTACGCCCGGCATCGGCTATGACAGCTTGCAGACGTTCTGCGGTCATTTCCTGACCATGGGTCGCACCTGCCGCACGACTGATGCTCTCATTCATTAAGGTTCCACCCAGATCATTCACGCCTGCATCCAGCAACACCCGTAAGCCACCTTCGCCAAGCTTGGCCCACGATGCCTGGATGTTCGGAATATGTCGGTGAAATACCAGGCGAGCAACTGCGTGCATCAGTACCACCTCACGAAATGTCGGGCCCTTGCGCGCCTGACCGCGACGGTAGATGGGTGCCTGCATATGAACAAACGGCAGTGGCACGAACTCAGTGATGCCACCGGTCTCGAGCTGCAGCTCGCGCAGATGCAAGAGGTGACGACTCCAGTGCTCTGGCCGGTCCATGTGCCCGAACATGATCGTTGACGTCGTCGGCAATCCAACGCGATGTGCCATAGCGATGACCTGCAACCACTCTTGAGTATTCAGTTTGTCTGCACAAAGAACGCGTCGCACCTCATCGTCGAGAATTTCGGCTGCCGTACCCGGTAGTGAACCAAGACCGGCCGCTTTCAAATCCTTTAAAAACGCTTCGACCGTAATGTCGAGCGTCTTTGCTCCCTGCGAAATCTCGAGCGCCGAGAATGCGTGTATATGAATCCCGGGAATGGCTTCCTTAATAGCGCTTGTGATGTCGAGGTAAGTCTGTCCCGTATACGAGGGGTGAATGCCGCCCTGCAAACAGACCTCGGTCGCGCCGCACTGCCAGGCCTCCAGGCCGCGCTCAACAACTTCCTCTACCGGCATGTTGTAGCCCGGACCTCGCAGGCTTTTACTGCTGCTGCCCTTTGAAAATGCGCAAAACTTGCAGTGATAGGAGCAGATATTTGTGTAATTTATATTGCGATTGACAGCGTAGCTAACGGTGTCGCCACAAAGCTCCTGACGCAATTCGTTCGCAGCGCGAACGACATGTTGGTAATCGCTGCCGCGTGCTGCGAACAGCGTTGATACGTCACTTTCGTTCAGCGCCTTCCCTGCCTGTGCTTTTTGCAGCAACGTGGAAACGGCCGAAATTCGTGTCGGCAAGTGTGAATAATCCGTAACTGCTACGCTCGCTGCCGCAGGCACCGCTGCACCAATACCCGGTGACCACTCACAATCACGTGCGAACCCCGACGCGTCCGCTCGTCGTACGAGTGCCGTGTGCAACTGCGGGTCGACCCATTCGTCGCGCTTGTCCACGTATTCGGGATACAGGGGCAAACGCGGTACTAGCGTTTTGCCGTACTCGGCACAAATGCCGGCCAGACGTTCGACTTCGGGCCAGGGCGCCTCTGGATTGACGTGGTCCGGGGTTAGCTGGGAAATCCCGCCCCAGTCATTAATACCAGCATCAATAATTTCGCCCAGGTGCTCCGATGAAAGGTTCGGTGGCGCCTGAATATTCATGTCGGGGCCAAACAGAATTCTTGCGATCGCGATTGTCCATTGCAGCTCCGCAATATCGGGTTCGGGCGCGTTTGCCATGATCGTGCCCGCTTTGCGCCGGAAGTTCTGGACTATGATTTCCTGAATATGTCCGTAGGTAGTATGCAAATCGCGCAGCGCCAGCAAGGACTCGACGCGCTCCGCGCGCGTCTCACCAATACCGATAAGTATCCCCGACGTTAGCGGCACCTTTTCAATACCCGCCGCGGCGATGGTGGCAAGGCGAACATCGGGATGCTTGTCCGGCGATCCATAGTGTGGACCGCCCTTTTCCATCAAGCGCAAGGACGAGCTTTCGAGCATGAGTCCCATCGACACGGCAACGGGGCGCAATTTGGCAATCTCGTCACGATCCATCACACCGGGATTAACATGCGGCAGCAGGCCGGTCTCGCGCCATACCAGATCAGCCATGGCCTGAAGATAGGAGAGAGTCGAGTCATGGCCCAGGGATTTCAAAGCCTTCCGTGCTGCCTGGTAACGCAACTCCGGCTTGTCACCGAGCGTAAACAAGGCCTCGTGGCATCCCGCGGCAACCGCGCTACGCGCGATCTCCAGCACCTGCTCTGGCAGCAAAAATGGTCGCTCCAGATTCTTTGGCGTCTTGGCGAAGGTACAGTAGTGGCAAACGTCGCGACAAAGCTGCGTCAGCGGAATAAACACTTTCGGCGAGTAGCTTAAAATCGTCGGGTGAGCCTGCTCACGAAGCTGGCGCGCAGTACTCAGCAGCGCTGGCAGATCATCGCAGCGAGCCAGCGTTAGTGAATCCGCTTCAGTCAACAACGCCGCATATCTGCATTAAGGTCTGTATGTATACCTTGGTGATGTCGATCATGTCACCGATGTGGACTGCCTCGCCCTGATGCGTGGAGAAACCACCACCGCCGGCACGAATGCGACCGGCCGAGCCGTAGTTGACGGTAGGAATGCCGTAACGGTTCATGTGTGCCGCATCACTCATCCAGGTTTCCACATCAAATTCAGGTGGCTTGCCGAGCTGTTCCTCATGCGCCTTGACGATGTTCTGGATCAGAGGGTGGTCGTCGGGAATTGAAGTCCCAGGTGCTGTAACGAAAGTCTCCACCTTGGTCCCGGCGAGCTGCGGGTTTTTGTCGACAAGCGCCGCGACCATTGCGCGCACATCATTGTAGGCTTTCAATGGCAGGTCCTCAGGAAGCGTACGCACATCCATGAAAATCACGCAATTGTCCGGCGTTCTTGCGCCGCGCCAGCTCCAGCCTGCTTCAACAGCAGAAACATTCACCCGCGGCTGGAAGCCGTCGAGCGTATTGCGCTCGCAATAGTCCGGTATCCAACGGTGAATCTCATCGAGGACGACCCGCGACTTGTTGATCGCGTTCTTTTCCACGTCCGACCAGGCGGTGTGAATCAGGTGTCCTGGAATTGTGATCTTTACCCAGGTGCTGCCGCAGTGACGCGGAATCAGCTTCATATTGGTCGGTTCACCAAGAATGCAGTAGTCAGCTATGGCACCGTGAGTGATCGCGAATTTAGTTCCGACACCATAACCCTGGTACTGCGGACCTTCGTATTCGTTGACCGGCGCTTTTTCGATCTCGCCAGCGACGCCCGCGATGACGATGTCACCGCCGAGCTTGATACCTGCTTTACGGATGGATTCTGCTGCGGTGACGTAGGTCGCCATGGCACTTTTCATGTTGAAAGTACCCATGCCGTAAATCCACTCATCGTCGACCAGTGTGCCCTTACACTGGTAGCCCAGGCCGCGGTGTGCCTGCTCGGGCCCAAAAGACGTATCGAGGTGGCCGTTGAACATCAAGGATTTGCCGCCACCTTCGCCTTGCCGGCGGCCGATCGCGTTGTATCTTTCATCACCAATGGGCTGCAACGTGGCATCGAATCCCGCTTCACCCAATACTTCGTGGACAGCACGTGCCATGTCGCCTTCGAACCCGGTGGGGCTCGGAATATCGACAAGATCCATGACCAGCTTCACCAGTCGATCCCGATCGATCTCTGCAATCGCCTTATCTACCAGAGCTTTATCTACTGTTGTCATTTCTTTTACTCGCAATCTATCGATTAGGCCGCAATCGCATTAGCTGATGGGTGTCACAAGGCAGCCGAGGCCTTCGACGTGCGCTTCCAGAAGGTCGCCCGGCTTCAGCCACTGCGGATCCTTCATGCCCGATATGACACCCGGTGGACTGCCGGAAGTAATGATGTCGCCTGGCTCGAGCGGCATGTTCGACCACCATGAAACCAGCTGCGTAACATTGTAGTGCATGTTGTTCGTGCCGGATTCCTGACGTAACTCGCCGTTCAGATACAGCTTCATTTCGAGATTATCGGGGTCCTCGAGCTCGTCGAGAGTCACGAGCCATGGACCCAACGGGCAGGATCCCTTGAAACTCTTCCCAAGCAAAATGACTTTGTTTGCGTGTTCCCGGGCTTGAATATCGCGCGCAGACAGATCATTGAATATCGCCAGTCCGGCTACGTAGTCGAGAGCGTCTTCAATTTTCACCTGATAGGCCGGCTTGCCGATGACGATTCCAACCTCAATCTCATAGTCGAGTTGCTTCGTGAATGGTGGTGCAGACACCGACGCACCCGAGCCGCCAACACAGTTACCCGCCTGCAAGAAACCTGTGGGATGTTCGAAATGAAACTCACCCCAGTTGTGTTCCTGCCATTCCGGCGCTTGCCAACCAGCAAGCTCATCGAGATGAGCGTCGAAATTGCAAGCCGTGTGAATAATTTTCCCTGGGCGCGTTATTGGCGGCAGCAATTCAATTTCTTCTGCTGAATAACCCGCGCCGTTGGCATTCGCGACGGCATTCCTGAGTGCATCCATTCCGGCGTCGCCCTGTTCGAGTACCTCGGTGAGGGAAGTCGGAACGGCGCCGTTACCTGACGCCACCGCATCAATGTATTTCTCGCCATCGAACGCGCCAATGGTTTGCTGGCCGGTGGCTTTAATCTCGAATGTTGCGAGCTTCATATTCGGTCCTGTAGTTTGCGCGACACGAGCCTGAAAGTAAGGTCCGCTACCCGCTGGATAAGTCGTGAATTATGGTAGGCTTGCCGACAATGGCTGTCTTGCCTGCGCACGTGTTATTGGTTGACTGTGCGCGCATCCCCCAGGACACAGAGCCAGCTTAACTTTACGGTGCAATAACGTCCTTATATGGCAGCCTCCCGCAACAGCGAAAATAGCATTTCGAGCAACGACTCTGAGCTGCAGGAAATGGTTCGCAAAGCCCATGTTGCGGTCGCGACCGAAGTTCACGGCCAGCCGATCCAAAATTTCACCTGTCGGGAATTGCCATTCGCCAAGCTCGAGTTGTTTGATATCTGCATCGATCCGATTGCCATCTACCGCCGCAACCGGGACATCGCTCAGGATGCCAACGACGATTTCCTGCTCGCGACTCAGATTGAAGGTACGGTTCTGATAAAGCAGGGGGATACCGAATTCACGCACCATCCGGGCGGATTGTCGCTCATGTCGGCAGGCGAACCCTACACGGTTATTCACACGCAACAAAGCCAGCGCCTGATATTGCACATACCCAATGCAATTTATAAAGAGCGTATTCTGGCACACCAAAAAGACCGGAAATTCCGCGCTCGGCTAATGCCGCCGGGCGGTTTGGTGACGATCGTTCACACGATGTTGAAGTCTCTGGCCTCTGAGGGCGACACATTCATTGAGAGCGAGCAATATACGCTCGCGGAAAGCCTTATGGAGCTGACGGCAGCCATATTGCGTTCCGAGGCCGATCACGACTACGAGCAGCAGCATAGACAACAGTCTGCACTGTTTCGGCGCACGCTCGAGTATATGGAAAATAATTTCATGGACTCCGAGCTATCACCTGAGAAAATCGCACAGGCGAACGGTATTTCAATGCGCTATCTGCACAGTCTGTTTCACCAGGCTGGAATATCCGTGAGCAAATGGTTGTGGGAACGCCGTCTTAAGGCGACGCGAGAGGACCTGCTCGATCCGAACATGAGCCATATGCGAGTCAGCGAAATTGCGTTTCGACGAGGTTTCAACGACCCGGCGCATTTCAGTCGCGCATTCAAGAGCCGTTTCGATATTTCGCCAAGTGGGTTGCGCAAGCGATTCGGCAGCGTGGAAGCAAGAAAGTAGTCACTACCGCTTATCAATTGCGCAGAAAATCAATCACTTCTGCAGCGTCAAGCAAGACGTTCTCAGACGCCGTGTTTACTATTTCCTGCTAGCCAACGGGATACCCTGCACCAAAAAAGAATATGCAAAACATCAACAAAGTTTGCGTGGTCGGTGCGGGTGCTATCGGCAGTCTGTTTGTCGGCCACCTTGCAAGCCTGGTCGAGACCACAGTGCTGACACGGCGTGAATCACATGCCCGTGAGCTCAACGAAGACGGATTGAGAATCAGTGGAAAATCGCAGCTCAACGCGACCGTCCGCGCATCGACGAATCCAGCCGAACTTGGCGATGTTGACCTGATCATTCTCGCGACCAAAGCGACGGCTGTGGCAGCGAGTGCGGAAGGCTTACAGGGTCATTTTCCAAACGCGAAACTCCTGCTGGTACAAAATGGTCTTGGTTGTGAGGAAGCGGTGCGGCAATTCGGCGACTGGCCTCTTATCTCCGGCGTAACATTCATGAGCGGTGTCAAACACTCCGATACCCACGTTGAGTACGAACTGGATACGGCAACATGGATGGGGCCATGGGCCGAGCATGGTGCGCCATTCGAATTCGTCACGGAGCTTGAGGCGTTGATCAATCGCTCCGGCCTCAAAGCTGAGGCCTACGAAGATCTGTTACCGCATCAATGGTCAAAACTGATATTTAATTCTGCCGTTAACAGCATCGGCGCCATCACGAACCTGCCGCACATCAAAGCATTTGCCGAGCGCAATGAGATAAGTGATCTGGGCCATCTGGTTTTCGACATGATGGCCGAAGGTAAACACATTGCCGAGGCACGCGGCGTGATCATCGCCGGCGACCCCTGGAAAATGAACGTGCAGGCTGTAAACCATGGCCAAAGTGGCGATGACGAGTACGGCCACATCACCTCAATGCTTGACGACGTGCGGAACCGGCGCCTCACCGAGGTCGACTGGATAACCGGCTCAATCGTACGTGAAGCTCACAAAGCAGGCATTCCTGCGCCCTATCACGAAACCATGTACCGACTCGTCAAGGCCCATGAAACGAGTTGGAAGCGAAAGTCCTAATCGGGAGTAGCAAATGAGAGTCTGTATTATTGGCTGTGGTGCAATCGGCAGTTTGTTCGCCGCTCACCTTGGCCGCCTGGATGATGTGGAAGTCTGGGCATACGACCCGTACAAAGAACATGTTGATGCCATTAATGCCAACGGCCTGCGACTGACGGGCAAGAGTGACTTCGTTGCCAAACTCAATGCGCGCAGCGACGCTGCAGAAATACCGTCTTGCGAATTGGGAATCATTGCAGTCAAGACACTGCATACGCGAGCGGCTATGGAAGCCACAGCAGCTATTTTTGCCGACGGCGCCGTGTGCTCGGTACAAAATGGTGTTGGTAGCGAAGAGATTATCTCTGAATACGTGCCGCGGGTTATTACGGGCACAACATTTCCAGCCGGACATATTTCAGCGCCCGGTGTTTGCAACCAGGACACCGGCGGCAGCACCTGGATCGGCCCGTTCGCTCCCAAGCCCGCGAGCATGGAAGAAGTCACGAAACTTGCCGACGCCTGCAAGCGTGCCGGCCTCGATGTCATCGCAATGGAGGATGCACGTGGCGCGCAATGGACTAAACTTATCTTCAACTCCGCGTCCAATGCCATGGGCGCACTGACGCGTTTGCCGCATGGCGTCGCATGTGATCAACCGGGCGTTCGGCTGCTTATGTCTGCGCTGGCCAAAGAAGGGGTCGCCGTTGCGGATGCTTTAGGGATCGTTCTCGACGACGACCCTGACAAGATGATCGATCACGGCAGAGAAGTTGCTTACAATCACAAACCCAGCATGCTGCAAGATGTCGAGGCACAACGCCCTACTGAAGTCGACGCCTTGAATGCAGGGATAGCCGCCATTGGTCGCGATGTGGGTGTACCCTGCCCACTTAACGAAGCTGTCACAGGCATGATCAAGGGACTGGAGCACTCCTGGACCCTGGAGAACCAAAAATGAGTACAGCACAACAGGAAGTCGCCACCGACTACGTCAATCGCTTTCGTTCGAGTCAGTCGGAGATTGACCGCCGCTACAACAACGTTCGTGCTGCAATGGAAGAACATGGTCTGGACGCGCTGATTGTCAGCGGCAGTGAATACTCAGGCTTTGAAGGTGCCATTCGTTATCTGGCGGGATTCCTGATTCTGCATCGCTACGCCTACGTCGTGATCACGCCCGACAGCGATCCGGTCGCCGTGTTTCCGCGTGAGGCAACCTGGGTCGGCGATCACAGCGCGACATTTCTCAAACACCGGGAACTGCCCGCGCATTGTGGTGAATGGATGGCCGACTACCTTGCAGACAAAGGCGCGAAAAAGGTTGGCATATACGGCTATGAGTACATCATTAATGTTCGCGACTACTCCGCTCTGGCTGCAAAAGATTTTGAATTAGTCGATTTCGACATACCGTTTGACTATGCGCGTGCGCAAAAATCTGACGAGGAAATTGCCTCGGTGCGTCATTCAATGGACATCAATAAACGCGGTGTACTGGAAGTCATGAAGGCTTACGAGCCTGGCAAGACCGAAGCTGAACTCATGGGCGTTGCAGAGAATGTATTTTCGGCTGCCGGCTGTGCGCGCAACACGATGGACATGGTGCAAATCGGACCGAACGGCTCTCTACTCCCACAGATGGTGTTCCCGTCAAACCGCCCGGTACAGGCGAGCGACGGAATGATGTACGGGCTTGAGATCTCCGGAGAAGGTGGTCATTGGGTAGAGTATTCTCGTCCACTGATGCCCAACGGCATGGATGACATCACGGCGGATATGATGGCCGCGCAGCAGGAATTTCACGAATTGACGCGCGAACACATGAAAGCCGGTCGACCGGCGGATGAGGTGCACCGCATTTGCATGAAACCGTTCGTGGATCGTGGATATCGCTCGGGCCACGTTTGCGGCCATTCCATAGGCATGACAATGATCGAATTCCCACGCATCGGAGAAGGCTTCGACTTCATTCTGCCGGAAAATATGGTGTGCTCGATGCATCCACATGTCATGAACGACGAACGCACGCACTCGCTGTATTTTCAGGAGACCTACCGCGTTACGCCGGACGGCGGCGAGCCGCTATCGGGTACCGCGATCGTGGCCTACGATGGCAGCGAAACCGAATTAGTCCCGCTTTAGGAGCTGCAACCGGGTTTTGGCGATGCCGCGATAGCAGGCGTGCAAGTAACAGGTTTTCTCACCCATATCGACCAGCACCCGGTTCGCTTCGTCATCCGCGCCGGAGGTCAAAAACACGTGAGTATCCACTGGCTGCGCCGTGCCCGCCCGGTCCGGCTTTGCAGATGAACCAGGTAAACTAAATCGGCTGTCCTGAACGATAGCGTAAGACTGCAGGTCCTGTTTCACTTGTTTCACAAAACGGCCAATCTGGGTCATGAAACAAAACGAAACGCCGGCAGAAATATAGTCGAGTCCAGTAGGCGCTCGTCCCTGGCCGCCGAGTTCCGCAGAATCATCGCTAAGAAAATTGAAGACGCTGCCGCCAGAAGGCTGAATACACTGAGTCTGGATCGTCTTCAGGCCATCGTCACGAAGACCAAGCACAGCACGAACCTGCACGACACGTTTTTGCTCAACGGCATATCCGATTGATGATGCAGCTGTCTTGTCGCCCGAAGTATCTGAGCCTTCCTGTTTTTGAATGATGTCCTCGGCGAAACTTGCCGCATCGGCGGGGCTTATTGGGGAAAATAGATCCTGTGGATCATCTGCCTCGGGCGTCGTCGACATTTTTACTTTCCGAACGCCAATCTCCTTACCGTTCAGCGTCGTTCGAAAGCTATTTTGGAGCGCCGTCCGCATAATCGCATCGGCCGGTGACGCCGCCAATGCGTGCAGAACAAGTTCCTGAACGTCTGCATTTGACGCGTCGCTTGTGATGCTCACCTCCGTCTCGATTGGCAATGCCGATCCGGTCATCGTCCTTTTCAGGGCAGAACCTTCCTGCGTGTATCGCGCATCCTGTATCAATTGCAGGTTCTGGATTGCGATGCCTCGTTGCTTCGCTAACGCAACTATCTCGGACGCAAGCGATGCCGCCATGCCAGCGGAAAAGAAACCCAATGGAAATGAAGACAAGTCTGTACCGTTGAGCCAGGGTCCTTCGTCGGAGACCATACGCCATGCAGAATTCGTGAATCCGTTGTGAACGATTGCTTCCTTTTGCATACCCTCGAGTGCCCGAGCGTATGTACGAATAGCGATATGGTCGCCATTATTATTGCTCGCTTCGGGCAGAGATGAACTATCGCCAACCTTGAAGACAAGTGGAAAAGCACTCGCCTGAATTGATGCTGCGGACCTGCTCACAGACTGACCTTATCTTCGAGCAACACAGCTGGCTCAGGCGTGTCTTCGAGACCCCAGCCGCCCATCAGGTAGTGATGCACGATGCGAATCGACATCTGGCCAATGTGGCCATCGAAGCCCTCGAGATCGCCGTATTTCTCACCGAGCTGCTGACCAACGAAGCCCTTCATCGGATCGTACAACCAGATCGGAACGAAATTGGCGAACGCTTGTTGGCAGGCCGTCATGATGTCGTCGACAAACTCAATGCCCCGCTCAAAACCAGCGCGGTTCGTCATCTCGTAACGGCCCGGCACGAACCGGTCCCACGAAAGCTCCAGGAATCCACGCATATACTTCACAAAGTTCGCAAAATGATAGTCGGGCATAAAGCCATACTTTGCGTTCGCGAGAATCGTGTCGCTCGAGAATAATACGCCCTCTTCCGCGAAGTAAGCTGCCATGTTGCCGGAACCGTGCGTCGGCCCCGGATTGAGCAAGACCAAATCGACGCCGTCAACATTGATCTCGTTTCGCTCGCCCGCCAGGACGCGCGTCGGTTGTACCTGCCCGTCAGCCTCACGACATTTTATGACCTTGGCGCAGAGTTCGTCGGCGATGATCTCGGCGTCCGGGGCGAGATCGGCGGCAAACCCCGCGTGATCCAGGTGATCATGCGAGTACACGATGGCATTGATCGTTTGCCCCGGCAGCGTCGCTTCAATCGCCTTCTTGTAGGCACGTGCGCGGCCCGGCGTACCGAAAGTATCGAACGCGATGACGCCCGACTCACCGGCAATAAAGATCGTGCGACACTGGCCGTCGCTTATTGTAAACAGACGGTTGGAAAGTTTCTCAACCTGCATATCTGGCTCTTCGGCGAGATAGGCCTCTGCCGCTTCGAGTGTAAATTTTCCGCGATTCTCGCTCATCATTAACTCCTACAACGGCGTCGTGTCGGGTTTGAGATTGCCGTCGATACCCCATCCGCCCGAGAGGTACTCCTGCATGTAGCGCGACAAATTCATGGCCGCATACTCGTAGTAACGAAATTCATCGGCATACAGTGGCCCAAGTTTCTCGTCCGTGTATTTGTTGAGGCCATCCCAGTCGTGTGGGTCGACGCCGTCTAAAATTGCATTTTGTGCGAACTCGAACAAGCGCTCCCAGTAGCCGAGTATCTCGATAAAGCGCTCTCGCGTGATCGGCCAGAAGTGCCCAGGCACCCAGAGATCCCAATCGAGACTCAAGAAACGCTTCATGACCGGCACGTAATGCGTCAAGTGCCAGTCCATGAGTGTCGTGTAGCCAACACCGTCGGCTACTGTATCGACCATGAAGCAGACTTTTTCTTCGGGAAAATACGCGGCGATATTGCCGTCGCCGTGTGTAAGTCCGGGATAAATCAGTTCGAAACGCGAGCCATCGATATTGTACTCGGTGCGCTCGCCGGTCCAGACTTCACTGGCCGGCAGTTGACCGTCAGAGCCACGCGCGCTAATGACCTGATTCGCGTAGTCGTGGGCGATGATGTCCGCGTCCGGTGCAAGATCCGCCGCATAACCGACGTGATCAAGGTGATCGTGCGAATAAACGATCGTGTGAATTGGTTTCTTCGGGAATACTCGCTGTATGGCTCCGCCGTACGCACGTGCCGTTCCCGGCGTTCCGAACGTATCGAATGCCGTAACGCCTTTTTTGCCTTCGAGAAAAATTGTGCGGTAGATGCCTTCGCTGGCTGTCCAGATTTTGTGGCGAAGTGGCTCATAACAAATGTCACGATATGCACCCTGAATAGGAATATCGCCACCCAGTGTGAAAATACCGCAATGTTCATGGCCACTCTGTTGCGGTTGAGTTTCATTGTCAGTCATCTTCGTTCCCCAATAGCGCGTGCGTATTTAGCTTACTGCCGGTGACGTGCGGTATCACCCGCTCTGCGAACGTTTCTATATAAGGATGCGGGTCTGGCATGTTTGCCGGCCAGACGAAACCGTCTATCCCAAGGTCAGTTAGGCCGCGGAATCGAGTCACGGCTTCCTCTGGCGTACACGCTATAGCGATAGCGTCGAGAATATTATCGGTCAGGAATTGTTGGTGCCCGGACGTGTTGCTGCCATGCTCCGCGTAGTCGTATTCAGTCATAAGTCGGCCCAACTCGTCGTACAGCTGATCGTCAAAGTATTCACGGGGTACCGTTCGAAACACCGTATTCGCAGCAACCGATGCGTACCCCTCCACCTCTTTGCGCGCTCGCTCGCGGTCATCCGACACGGCGCAGGCAACGCGCATATAGAGCTTCAGATCGTCGAAATTCCGCCCGGCCTCTTCGGCGCCCGCACGAATATTATCGAGCGCGTATTGCGCCAATCGTGGATCCGAGCCCACCTGAAACAACACGCCATCGGCAATGCGCCCTGCAAGGCGTAAAGATTTCGGTCCTGAGCAAGCCATGATCAAAGGCACGTCGACCGCTGCTGGCCAACGCATATGAACCTGCCGTCCCTCGTATTCGGTCGTCTCGCCCCGAATCAATGCACGGATGACGCGCACTTTTTCTTCGAATACGGCGAGCTTCTCCGGTCGCAGCCCGAGATTACGAACTGCGCTTTCTCCGACGCCAATACCACAGACCGCCCTACCCCCGGACAACTCTTGCAGAGTCGCCCAGCTATTGGCGAGGACAACGGGATGGCGTGTCACCGTATTAGTGACGCCTGCAGCAAGCGTGAGTGATTTTGTTCGTGTCGCGAGTATCGAAAGCACAGCGTAAGCATCGCGCATCACAGAATGAGAATCAGCGATCCAGACACCGCCATAACCCAGCTCCTCGGCTTGCCGTGCCATACTCACGCAGTCACTTACGGGGCGATTCGGGAGTATGCCGACGTCGAACGAAACTGCCACCTGACCTCCTTACCTGAATAGTAGATCAACACAACCTTAGCCCGGCGCCCTCGTGTTTTCTTGCTTTTGCACGCATAAGCCCTTGACCAGCAGAGATCGCCGGAGTATCTATCGAATTTTGCGGAGAATCGATGGCTGCCGAATGGAAAGAGCTTCTGCCAGCATCTGACTTGCGCCCTGGCAATGTGCTCGAGATTAGTCATGAAGGAGTCGACCTGTTGGTTTTCCGAACTCAATCCGGCACCTTGCGCGCGATGGATGCCTATTGCCCGCACATGCGTAACTACATCCCCAACGGCATCCGGGAAGGACAAGGTCTCGGCAGCCTCTTGGACGGTGAAGAACTCATCTGCCCGTTCCACAACTGGCGCTTCGACGGTCTGGGCCGTTGCACAGGCATACCCAGTGGCCAGCGGGTGCCATCGCGGATCGCAGCTGGCAAACGAATCGGTACGAGCTGGCCGCTTCGCGAGACTCTCGGCGTCATTCAGATTGGTGCGCCCACAAAGATATCCGCTTAGCTTTTCGCCAACTGTCGACGACGCTCGCAACGGGTGCACACAGACCGATGGATTGCAGATAGTCTTGCGTGTGACCGGTACGCCGCGTGCCGGTCATGAATTGCCAACAATCGTCACGCGTGTCGATATCAAGGGCCGCACCGGACAAATTCTCAACCCTGACCGCCATTCCCCGCGCATGGGCTGACCGAACGTGGCGTCTAAAACTATGCTCACCAAAACAAAACTTCAGATCTGATGCAGGACTCACCGCAATACAATTGCTACCCGTGCCATGTCGGTCCGGAACAATCGTCATCCTCGGTCCGGTGGCCGTCTCATGGGTGCGCAGCAAGGATGATAACTCCTGCTCGCTAATCAACGGCAGGTCACCGTGAACGACCAACACGTCGTCAATGTGCCTGGCCGCAAGTTCTGTAACGGCAGCCTCGATCGCCCCGTTTAAGCTGCTTACGCCAAGCTCCGATTCAAGCAAATAATCGCAACGAAATTTTTCGGCAAGCGCCTTGACATTTGGGTCCGGCGAGACGAGCACTACGCCGGCCAGGGCCTTTGTCTGGCTCAAGCTTGTTAATACGTCTGTCACCATTGCCCGGGACAAGCCAATTCGTTGGCCGGGTGTCAGGAAGCCTGCAAGGCGTTGCTTTGCATCGTCGAGGCGTTTCAGTGGTACGAGTGCCCACATCTGGTGAGATTCTCCATTTGGTTTCAAGCGGCGGCGATTCATTGTAGCTATCGCGTCCGAATAATATTAGGCCACTGTGCACACCCGGTCTTGCCTGCCAGTTCTTTGATGATTGACTTAGAGTGCAGCAGCCGGCTCCTCGCTGCCAGGATCCGGGTAAGGTCCCAGCCGTGCAATGAGCACTACGGCAACGAAAACGACGCCCGTCAAAACCCAAAGCGCGTTTATGTAGTTGCCGACCCGGTCGAAATAGATGCCCATCGCCGGTGCTCCAAACGCCGATCCTAACTGGAACGCAGCAAACATGATTCCGTTGATGTGACCAAAGGCACGTGAACCGAAATAGCGACTGATGATATACGCTATCTCGCTGATCTCGGAACCTAGAGCAAGACCAATCAGAACTGCCGCCACGAGCAGCAACGGGCCACCGATATTCAATGCCAATACCGCAATACCGAAGCACATACCCATGAGAAAGGTCGCCGCGACATACGGTGCGAAGTAGCGGTCCATTAGATGGCCAGCAAGTATCCGCCCGACAATGAGTCCTGCGCCAAGCGAGCCCATATACAACGATGCCGCAGTCGGCGCGATCCCGCGACCGATCAGCATCGGTACCAGATGGGCGAGTATGCTGGTAACGCCGAACCCAACCAGTAAGAACGAAACGAGAATCAGCCAGTAACTCCGGGTTCTCATCGCATCGGCATTGCTCATTCCAACATCGGTCGCGAGTTCGGGCACCTCGGATTGACCGGGGTGATTACCGTCTGGCAGTAATCCGTAATCGCCGGGCGACTCGCGTAGCAAGAGCGCTGTCAGCGGCAGATTAATCAGCAAGATCGCCGCCGCGAAAAATAGATACGCCTCCCGCCAACCGAAAGCACCGATCAGATACTGCCCCACGGGTGGTATCAGTGACGCGCCGACGCCAAAACCCGCCAGCGAGATTCCCAGGGCAATTCCACGACGACGTGCAAACCAGGTGACGACCACGCGCGAATAACTGAGTGGCAAGGTTCCAGCGCCGAGCAAAGGAATGAGCAGGTATATCGCATAGTAATGCCAGATGTTCCCCTGAATCTGAGACATAGACGCAACCGCAAGTCCCATCAGGATGACCGACGGAATAAGAACGTGCCGGACGCCGACGCGATCGACCAACCAACCAACCACCGGCGAACAGAGCACGATGGTGATATTCGTGATCGTTAGGGCAATTGAGATTTGTGCACGGCTCCAGCCAAACTCTGCCTCCAGCGGGGCAACGAAGGTGCCGAACGCAAAAACAGTAAACATCGCATAACTCAGCGACAGCCCGACAAAAGAAGCGGCGACGTTCCACCAGCCGTAGAAAATACGAGCAGAAGCAGCGCTTCCCATAATTATTGTCCTTCCAATGCGCCGTCAGTCATTCGATACCGTACCACCAGTCAAATGACTGGCAGCGGCAGGACCCTATAATGTCCTGCATGAATACCGTGGTAAAGACAGAGGCGAAGCAGCCACCAGCATGGGCGGCCTTTCACTGGGACGACCCATTCAGATTGAACCTGCAATTGACGGATGACGAGGTGCTGGTTGCCGACACCGCCGCGCAGTACGCACAAGAGAAATTGGGGCCTCGCATCCAGGCCGCCTACCGAAACGAGCAAACAGATCCGGCCATTTTTCGGGAGATGGGTGAGCTGGG
This sequence comes from Woeseiaceae bacterium, assembly GCA_021773075.1. Taxonomy (GTDB): domain Bacteria; phylum Pseudomonadota; class Gammaproteobacteria; order Steroidobacterales; family Woeseiaceae; genus UBA1847. Next base: position 342,508 of record JAJFKT010000026.1, on the reverse strand, counting down.
GCTGTTGGGCCCGACCATCGACGGCTACGGCTGCTCGGGCCTCGGCTATGTCAGCTATGGCCTGATTGCCCGCGAGGTCGAACGCGTCGACTCAGGCTACCGTTCCATGATGAGTGTCCAATCCAGCCTCGTCATGTATCCAATTTACGCCTATGGCAGCGAAGCGCAGCGCGAAAAGTACTTGCCGAAGCTCGCCAGCGGTGAATACATTGGCTGCTTTGGACTGACCGAGCCGGATTACGGCTCCGATCCGGGCGGCATGAAGACCCGCGCCCGAACGGTCAAGGGCGGATACGAATTGAGTGGCAGCAAGATGTGGATCTCAAATTCGCCGATTGCGGATGTCTTCGTCGTCTGGGCAAAAAATGATGATGGCAGAATCCGCGGGTTCGTCCTTGAGAACGGAATGCAGGGATTGAGCGCGCCGAAAATCGAAGGCAAGTTATCGCTGCGCGCATCGGTTACCGGCGAGATTGTCATGGACTCGGTGTTCGTGCCGGAAGAGAATCTGCTGCCAAATGTCGAAGGGCTGAAGGGCCCTATGGGCTGTCTGAATAACGCGCGCTATGGCATCGCCTGGGGTGCATTGGGTGCGGCAGAAGCTTGCTGGCACGCGGCGCGGCAATACGTTTTGGATCGCAAACAATTTGGCCGGCCGCTGGCGGCGAACCAGCTCATTCAGAAAAAGCTGGCTGACATGCAGACCGAGATCGGTCTTGGCTTGCAGGGTTGTCTGCAAGCGGGTCGTCTTAAAGAACAAGGGCAACTCTCCGCGGAGCTTATCTCCCTGCTGAAAAGAAATTCCTGCGGCAAGGCACTCGACATCGCTCGCACGGCCCGTGACATGCACGGCGGAAATGGTATCTCCGATGAGTATCCCGTTTTTCGCCACATGACCAATCTGGAAACAGTCAATACCTACGAAGGGACCCACGATATTCACGCGTTGATACTCGGTCGCGCCCAGACTGGCATCCCGGCATTTTCGGCTTAGACAAAATACAGTGAGTGCTGCCGACGCCCGACAACTGGTGACCGCATTCTTCCGCCGCCATGGCATTCAGAGCATATCCCTGGCGCAAATGGATGGCATCACTGAAGCCTACCGCGTGTGCGATCTACATATAGATTTTGCGGGCGACGATAAGCACGACGCCTACAGCGCGCAATTTAAGTTACAGGGCGATGAAGCCGGCATTGGTGACGTCATTAGAAAAATGCGAGACACGGGAGAACTGCAACTTGCATCCAAGCACTCGGAGCAGTTGAGTCTGGACGAGCTGCTCAAGTCTTTCTTTCTACGCATCGAGTCGCGCGTTGCCAAGGTTCGGCAAGAACAGTCAGTGCAAAGTGTTACGTTTCTCGGTAACAGCTTTAGACTCAATGGCAAGGCCGTGTTCACCGTGGTCAAGGACCTTGAGGGTAGACTCGATATTGAGCTACACAAAGGTGATGAGCGACAGGCAGCGGTCTTGCTGGCGAGTTCCTTGCTCGACGGACTGTATGATGGTTCGATCGAACTGCTGGACTGAGGAGCATCCAATCCGATGGCGCTATTCGACCTGGTCGCCGCCGACGATCTGATTGCCCGCAAAACCGCAGGCGAGACCGCAGACTGTAAGCGCGGTTGTTCGTGGTGCTGTCACCAGCTAGTCGTAATGACGAATCGAGCCGATGGCATCAGGATGCTTGATGCAGCATACCGCGACTTTTCAGCCGAGGAATTTGCACAACTGGAGCTCAAGCTCCGCGAGCAGACTGAACAAATAAGCCGCATGTCGCACGAGCAAGCCGAAACAAGGCGCTGGACATGCCCGTTCCTTAAGGATGGCAGTTGCTCAATCTATGACGTTCGGCCAATCGCTTGTCGCTCGGTCAGCAGCCGCGATGCACGATGTTGCGAGGCGATGATGAGCGCGGAAACCTTTGAAGAACTGACCGCGGAACAGCAGTCACTAGCGACTGAAATCGGTGAGCGAGCCTTAGCATTGCAGATTGAAATTAATGATCAGAGGCCGATAACCGGCCCTGTTGAAATGCGCGCCCTGCTCGTCGAGTTACTTGATGAATAGGTGTTTGTATTACACTGCTTATTTGACGCAAAATAATGTACATCGACGGGATTCCGCAATGATTTTCACAACCAAGCATTGTCAGTCAAAGCTTGGTGCATTCTGGTCCAAGACAGCTATGCAGACCGGGCTATCCTTGTCAGGCGTATGAATGGAACAAAACACACCAATAAGCTCACATTTTCCAGTCGAGATTCCACATGTACCCAGCTCCCTTTAACTATCACCGTCCCGCGACGCTTGATGATGCACTCGGACTTCTGGCGAAGCTCCGTGATGACGCAAACGTCCTGGCAGGTGGCCAAAGTCTGATCCCAATGCTGAAACTCCGGCTGGGCGATACGGACGAAATCATCGATATTGGCCGTTTGCCAAATCTCGCGCACATCGAGCAGCGTGGCGATACGCTGCATATAGGCGCACTGGCACGTCACGCCGATATCGCTGCTTCGGACATTGCCGGGCAGATTCCCCTGTTACAGGAATGCGCCGGCGGAATTGCCGACAAGCAGGTACGTAATATGGGCACTATTGGGGGTGGCGTCAGTATCGCAGACCCCAGCGGCGATTGGCCTTGTGCCTTGCAAACATTGGGCGCAAGCGTAGTTTGCACCAGCGCCCGTGGTCAACGCAGCGTAACGGTCGAGGACCTGATACTCGATTCCTATACGACCTCCCTGGCACCCGATGAAATTATTACGGAGGTCCAGGTGCCCATGCCACCGGCCAATAGTGGCAGCGCCTATGTGGCGTTCAAGCGTGCTGCACCGTGCTACCCCACAGCAACCGCGGGCGTACTCATCACTATGGCCGATGGTAAGTGTGTGCAAGTTCGATTGGCCATCGGCGGGGCCGGCTCGACACCAGTGCGTTCGGCAGAGGCCGAAGCCGTATTGCGCGACAGCGACATGAGCGAAGATACGTTGGCGCAGGCGGCAGATATTATTGTGTCATCCTCATCGCCGCCACCTGATGCGCGCGGCTCCGAAGAATTCAAGCGTGCCATGTTGCGCTCACTGGTGATCGAAGCGGCAGAACGATCCGTAGCACGCAGCCGTGGTGCTTCGGTAACGGGGGGACATCGTTATGCGTGAAAACAAACAAACAGTACTGGTGGAAATCACCGTCAACGGCAACACTTACCAGCGGGATATCGAACCGAGAACCTTGTTGGTGGAGTTTATTCGTGAGGAACTCGGTCTTACCGGCACGCACATTGGTTGCGATACGAGCTACTGCGGCGCCTGTACCATCATGTTGAACGGCAAGCTGGTTAAGTCCTGCACCTGCCTCGCAGTACAGGCCGATGGTGGCGAGGTTGAAACCGTCGAAAGCCTGGAGCAGGGAGAGCAACTTCATCCGCTGCAAACGGCGTTCTCCGAACACCACGGCTTACAGTGCGGTTACTGCACGCCGGGCATGCTAATGGCGGCAAAAGACCTGCTGGCAGCGAATCCCAACCCGACGAGGGATGAGATTCGTAAGGGAATCTCGGGCAATCTGTGCCGTTGCACCGGTTACCAAAATATATACACAGCGGTCGATGCCGCTGCCAAACAAATGCGGGAGACGTAGGCCATGGAAATGTCCTTTGACGGTAACTTCGAGGTCGGCATCCCGCGTGCGGATACGTTTGAACTGCTCGCCGATCCACAGAAATTCGTGCCTGTCCTGCCGACTTTTCACAGCATGAGCATGAAAGAGTCCGATCCAAACACCGCGATCGTAAAGGTCAAGGTCGGTGTCGGCCGGATTCACGGCATCGCCACGACCGAAATGACGCTCGACGAACGCGACGCACCGACCCGGGCACGATACGTCGGTAAGGGCAACGTAATGGGCGGCGCCTATAACATGATTGTTGCGTTTGAGCTCGCCGACGCCAGCGACGGTGGGACCACGGTCAACTGGACGGGTACCACGCAGATTTATGGCAAAATTCTGTCCATCGCGGGCGGCGGCATGCGAGGTTACGCTGAAAAGGAAATCAACAGCGTTATTGACAGTCTGCGCAGTGCGTTGGCCAGCAAAGAACATTTCGAGGCGGTCTCACAGGCCGCGAGTGCCGCAGCACCGCCGCGAATCGGCTTGTTCGGCGCGATCGCCGCATTCTTTGCTCGCCTGTTCGGTTCGGCAGCACAATCTGCCACCGAGAACGCAACTCAAGCGCCGCACGAAACGACGGGTGCGGCTATGCCGATCGTATCGGGGCAAGCAAGCCGCAAGACCGCGAGGGATGCAATAAACCCGGTCAAGCCAATTCAAACGTCCATCCAGGTCGATCACGACGGCCGTGACAGCTGGGTCGGGCAACATTTGCGACGCAAAGAAGATGAGCGACTTGTACGCGGTCTCGGACTATTCGTGGACGACTACCAGCATGACGAAATGCTGCACATCGGATTCGTACGCTCACCCTATGCGCACGCGAAAATCCTGAATATCGATACCTCCGCGGCGGACGCACTGCCGGGAGTCGTATTCACGATGACCGGCGCAGAGGTAGCGGAACAAACCCAGCCGTTTCTACAGCTGGGAACGGAACCCGGAGCGCTGGTCGTCGACCACGGTATTGCGATCGACACCGTGCGGCACCAGGGTGAACCGATTGTGATGATCGTCGCTGAATCCGCACGCCTGGTGGAGGATGCCGCCGATCTGGTTGAGGTCGAGTACGAACCGCTACCGGTGAACGTCTCGTCCGAAGATTCGCTCAAGGACGAAACGATCATCCACCCAGCAGTGGGTAGCAACCGCATTTTCAATGATGTCTGGGACCACGGCGATGTCGACACGGCGTTTGCCGAGGCTGCGCATGTCGTCAAGATCAAGCGCATGCACTTCCACCGTTTTTCCAGTACGCCCATCGAAGCCGCAGCCACCGTTGCCAGTTGGTCGAGGCGAGGCGATATTGAAATCCTCTCCAACGACGGACTTCCAGGCGTCACGGCACAGATGCTCGCTGGCTATCTCGGCGTGAGTACCGAACAAATCCGCATGCGGACACACGACATTGGCGGAAACTTCGGTACGAAAACGGTAATTCACCCTTACATCGGCCTGACCGCCGTTGCCGCGCGTACTGTTGGCGGCCGTGCCGTCAAGTGGGTTGAAACTCGCAGCGATAATCTCGCGTCATTTCATGGTGGTGAACGAACCTACCTCGATACCGAGATCGCGCTCGATGCGAATGGTGTTATCAAGGGCATTCGTTCACGACACCTCGACGATTGCGGTGCGTTTACCCGTTATGAGCCGCTGGGCTGCGCCATATGGTCACAGGTTTACTGTGGCCTGTACGGGGTTCGCAACATCCAGATCGACTTCTCACAGGTTGTCTCCAACAAACCACCGTGTACGCCAAACCGAGGCTACTCACGCTTGCAGCATCTGTGGTTCATGGAACGTGTTTTGGATATTTGTGGCCATGAACTTGGCATCGCCGCCGATGAAATGCGCCTTCGCAATTACATTCGCCCTGAACAGATGCCGTACACAACGCCAAACGGCTGCGTATACGATTCCGGCGACTATCCGGATATGCTCGAAAAAGCCAAGGACTTGATTGGTTACGACGATTGGCGCAAGAAACAGGCCGACGCGCGCGCCGAAGGCCGTCTGCTCGGCATCGGGATTGGCTCCACCGTCGACTCGGGAACAAATAATTTCGGGCAAATTACGCTGATCAACCCCGACGCAGTATTCTCCGGCAATACCGAGTCCTGCCGTATCAAGATCGGCCTTGATGGTTCCATTGTCGCGATGCTGGGTTCCGTACCCCAGGGCCAGGGGCATGAGACGGTCACTTCACAGGTTATAGCCGATGATCTTAATGTCGGCCCCGACATGGTGAAAGTACGATCCGGTTTCGACAGCCAGTGGAACAGTTACGCTGGACTATCCGGCACGATCGCCAGCCAGTTTGTCGTCACTGGTCTTTCAGCTGCGCATGGCGCGGCGGAAAAACTCAAGGCGGAGCTCAAGCGCCTGGCAAGTTTTGCGCTCGAGGCCACTCCGGACGAGCTCGAGCTCGGTGTCGGCGAAATGGGCCCGGAAGTTCGCGTGACAGGCCATCCCGAGCGCGCTATCAATTTCTGGATGCTGTCGAATCTTGCCAACTGCAATACCGCCAGCGTCCCTGAGGAGTTCCGGGACATCACGCTGAACGTCCTGCACGTCTATAAGCCACCCTTCGATCTTCCTGACAAGGGAAAGAAGTTTGGCAATCTGACGCTCACTTACGCGGCGCAAATTCATATATCCGTAGTCGAAGTCGATCCCAAAACATATCAGCCAACAATTCTGGATTACGTCATAGTCGATGATTGTGGTGTCGCCATGAACCCCAAGATTGTCGAGGGCCAGGTGCATGGCGCCGCTTGTCATGGCATCGGTGCTGCTATGCAGGAGGCATTTCAATTCGACGATGAGGGCAATATGATCACGGCGACGTTTACGGACTACGCACCGATGACTTCCCTGAATATGCCGGACTTGAAATGCACGAGCACTTCGTCACCGTCACCGTTCAGCTATAACGGTGCCAAAGGTTGTGGGGAAGGTGGCGGCGCGCCCTTGCACAGTGTCTCCGCAGCAGTACAGGACGCAATGCACGAACTCGGCGTTATCGTAACGGACAGTCATAACTCGCCCACCATTCTGATGGCTGCGGCAGCCAATCCAAATCGGGACGACGCTGTTTCCGTCGAGTCACGGTAAACGCTTACGACGCTTCCAGACCAAAGCTTGGGTATGCCCGATGATGCGGGTGCAGAATCAGATGTTGTTGAGGCCGTTGAGGCCGCGGTCTTCCGGCGCCTGCTAAGTCACCTTGGGAATCGAAGCGATGTGCAGAACATCGACTTGATGTTGCTAGCCGAGTTTTGCCGCAATTGCCTGAGCGAGTGGTACCTCGATGCCGCAGAACAACGTGGCTGGTCGCTTTCCGAGGATGAGGCCAAACAACGCGTATACGGCATCACTTACTCGGAGTGGAAAGCGAATCATCAATTGCCGGTGTCTGACGAAAAACTCGCGGCGTTCAAAGCGCAGCGATCGCAGCGCGAATCAAAGTCATAGCTCAGAAATCCGGCTTGCCGCGACAGGCAACAAGCTGCGCCAGTGCAGCCTGCCTGCTATCCGGGTCCACAACGATACCTTCGTGATAAAACAGCACACGGGCATCTCGCACGATCTCGAGCAGTTCATTCGATCGTAGCCGATAAGCGGAGTTGCGCGGGCCGACCACCTCGCGGTGAGTAATCAGATGTTGCTCACAAACGAGGTAACCGCCCTCGCGCAGGCGATCAAGCAATTGAGAAATTAGTGGCTGGTTGACAAAACGAACCATGACTATCAGGTCATAAGGTCCCTCTGGTAACGCGTCAACATCGAGATCCGCCTGAATCCACTCGACGCTTAGACCGTTGGAATCGGCTGTCTGCCGGGCACGATCAAGGGCCACCTGAGAAATATCCACTGCATCAACCTGGTAACCCGCTGCAGCAAGAAAGAGCGAATTTCGCCCTGCCCCGCAGCCGACATCCAGCGCACGGCCCTTTGGCAGGCGCGGCAACCACTCCGATAACAGGGCGGTCGCGTGTGGCCTGTTTGCATAGCTACCTTGTCGGTAGCGATCGTCCCATTTGTCCCTTTCGTCCCGGCTCATTTGATCAACCAGCAAGTTCGACCGCGAATTTTAATACGTCCCGGGCCAGCGCAATACGGTCTTCCAGTGTGAGCATGATGGTATTCGTAGCGGTCGCAGAAATACCCTTCGCCTGAACGGTCTCAAGTGCGCCACTATCTTTTTCATCGATTACAAGGCCATCGACGATACCGCGATAATGCTCGGCAATGGTCGTAACATCGCTGACCAGACCCAACTCCTGCATTATTTTGGTCGTCGGCCCTTTCAGCGCTTTTCCGTCAACCACTGGTGACACAGCGATTACCGGTGCTTTACAGGCGCGCAACAATTCCTTCATGCCTGGTACGGCGAGAATGGGGTCAATACTCAGATACGGATTCGAAGGGCACAAAACGACCGCCCTTATTCTACCGCCCGTAATCGCGCCTTCCAGTTGCGGCGACAAAGCCGCGTTATCTCTCCCACGAAACTCGATACTGCATATACGCGGCTCGCATCGCTGCCGGACGAAGTATTCCTGGAATGGCAACCACTGTTTTCCCGCATCCGACTCCGCCAAAACAAAAGTCTGCATCGGGTCGTCAGTCATGGGCAGGATTGATGCTCCGATCTGAAAACGACGCGCGAGACTTGCTGTGACTTCCGTAAGAGTCTTGCCACTGGCTAATACCTCGGTACGGTATCTATGCGTCTCAAGATCCTTATCACCCAGTTGGAACCAGGCCTGCTCGGGATGGTTTTGTTGCAGATTCTGCATGAACGACCAGGTCTCCTCCGCTCGTCCCCAGCCGGTCTCCGTATTGCTGACACCGCCAAGCGTATACAGCAACGTGTCGATGTCGGGGCAAATATAAAACCCCATGTGTTCGAAGTCGTCGCCCGTGTTGGCGACGATCAGGAGTTCCTCTGGTTCAAGAATTTTCGACAAACCCAAGGCCAGTTTTGCGCCACCGACACCGCCGGACAAAACAAGTACCTGCCCGCTCATCGAAATAGATCCAGATCCCTGGATCGCAGCAGTGTTTGCACAGAGGCTTCATCGTCGGGAACCAGGTTAAAACCTCTAACGATCACAACTGGTTTGGCTTCTGCACCCTGCCCCATTAGCGCCGACGCGCCCGCCGCGATCTCATCAGCAAGCGCAACTTCCGTTACCTGCATCGGTCGCTCGAACAAATCTATCGTTTCTCGCAGGTCGATCAAAGCTCGCATACCGGCAACACCCAGCGCATGACCAACTGTGCCATTGCGCCATGCACGACCGATACTGTCGCTGACGATCACAGCTACATTCTGTCCACCGATCTCTTGCAGTGAAGTTGCCAAACGGGCCGCTGATGCATCGGGATCTTCAGGAAGAAGTATTACTTCACCGGAATTTGAATTCGACTGATCGACACCCGCGTTCGCCATCACGAAGCCCAATCGATGCTCAACGATGACGACACCGTGATGCTGCCGAACAACCTCGTTGGATTCATCAAGGATGACTTGAACGAGGGCCGGATCCTTGTCGGTCTCCGCGGCCCTGAGCCTGGCTTCCTCTGAAGGCTTCACATCGGCCAGAGTAACTATTCGACCCTCCGCCTTGGAAACAACCTTCTGGGCGACCACCACAATGTCACCCTCCATCAGTGTCATATTGTTGGACGCCAAAGCCGCTACGATCAGGCCTGTCAGGTCATCACCCGGCTCGACCAAAGGTATACCCATGAGAGCGAAATATTCAACACGATCCGGCGCATAGCTGTCTCTGATCATGACAACAACCTGGGCAGGAATAATATTATTCCTGGAAAAATAATCAGCAACATCACTCGAATAAGCTCTGCAAGAACAAAGGGCAAAGTGCCCATAAACGTATCCCGCAACGGCACGTCGCCGGCGGCCTTGTTGATGATGAGTACATTCATGCCAACTGGCGGTGTTATTAATCCCAACTCAACGACCACGAGGGTGATAATACCGAACCATATTTGCAGGTCCGCCGGCGACAGCCCAAAATCCAAACTTGCGGCGATCGGCCAAAACACCGGAACGGTCAGAAAGATCATCGCCAGACTGTCCATGAAACATCCCAGCAACAGATAGAAAACGAGCATGAGTAGCAAGATCGTATAGGGGCTCCAGCCACTTTGAGCGGCCAGTTCAGCCATGAAGGATGGAAAACCGGACAGCGCCAGAAAGGCATTCAGAAATTCTGCGCCCAGGAGAATAATGAAAATCATGGCGGTCGTTTCAGCAGCGCCAAGTAGTGCCTCTTTGAATACGCGACGATTCAGGCTGCCATTGGCCCAGGCTGCCGCGGCCGACCCGACAACACCCACTGCCGCCGCCTCCGTAGGATCAAAAAAGCCTGCGTAAATTCCGCCTACGACGACCAGGAAAATCGTTGCGCTGGGCCAGGTGGCCGCCAGCGCGCGAAGTCTCTCGCGCCAGGTCGCACGTTTTCCCACTGGCCCGGCGCCGGGCACGAGCCGAACGTAAATGGCAATGGTGGCCCAAAACGTCATCATCGCCAGCAAACCTGGAATCAGGGCCGCCTCAAACATTCGAACCACATTGGCCTGCACTGCGACCGCATAGACGACCAGTGCAACTGACGGTGGAATCAAAATGCCCAGGGTTCCACCAGCAGCCAGTGAACCCGTCGCAAGGGCGCCTGAATAGCGATAGCGTTTGAGCTCGGGTAGCGCCACCTGGGCCATCGCGCCAGCGGTCGCCAAAGAGGAGCCACAGATTGCCCCGAAAGCACCGCATCCTCCGACCGCCGCCATGGCGACGCCGCCTTTGCGATGACCGAAAAACGAGTTTGCGGCACCGAACAGTGAGCTGCTGAGACTGGACCGCGCGGCGATTTGTCCCATTAAGAGGAACATCGGTATGACCGAGAAATCATAGGATGCAAAACGCCAATAGGCGGCGGATTTCATAAAGTCCAATAGCGGACCCGGGCCCGATAAAGTTGCATATCCCCCCATACCCACGAGCAACATCGCAGGCCCTAACGGGAAGCGAAGCACAAGGAGCACCGTTAACACGGCAAGCCCGGTCAGGGCATACGTCACGCTCACTCTGAGTCGACCTTAAAACCGCCGATGGCCGTCGCAGCACAACTCGCAGCAAGAAGTAAGAAAGACCCAATTGCCACCGGGTAGGCGAACCAAAGAGGCAGACCGATAATCACGGAAATATCCTGATATTCAATCGCATCGACTAGTCCAGCGCTCATCCGCCAGGCAAAGGCTATAGCAATAGCCCCGTAAAAGGCAGACGCCAACGCATCCAGCCAATGTGTCAGCCGTTTTTCGACATCTGAAAAAAACAATTTGACGACGACGTTGCCGCGTTGCCAATGACAATAAGGCAGACAAAGAAATACGCTAATGGCCGCGCCCATTGCGACAATCTCAAAACTTCCCGCGATGGGTCGTCCGAACACGACTCGCCCAACAATGCTTGTTACGACCAGGGCCGCAAGCAGACACAACAGCACACCACCGACCAATGCAAAAATGCGTGCGATGGCTTCCAGTCGCCTGTGTATTACATACAAATGCATCATCAGCTCCAGGCAGCACAGGTCATTGCCGCTGCTCCTGTCCACTTTGTTGCTGCTTTGATTCTCTGCTAATCCACACGTCAATCAGTTGCCGAACCTCACTAAGCAATGCCGGGCCATCCAGACCCTTTTTTGCTACCTCTCGAAACCAGCGTTCATGAACCGGCGCTTCAACCATGGTTCGCAATACCTCTACTTCTTGTGGAGAAAGCGCAATCAGCTCGCCGGATTCTGCAGCAAGCTGTTGCCCGGGTGCCTCATTCTGCGACCAGAGCTCTCCAAGCCAGCGTGCCGTTTGCTGTCCCGAGTTGTCGTCGATCACCTGCTGCAAATCCGCGGGCAACGCCGCATAACTATCACGGTTCATCGCGATGAGGAAAATCTGGGTATTGAATCGGTCGGATCGGCTGGAATCCAAAGTGATGTGGTAATCAACAAGTTCGTCGACTTTCACAGCCTGAACGACCTCAAAAGGGATCATGGCGCCATCGACGACACCTTTGGATAACAATTCAGGGATTTTTGACACGGGCGATCCGATCGGAACAGCCCCCATGGCGCTGACAATCCAACCGCACATACGGCTTGGCACTCTGATATTCATACCGCGTAAATCTGATGCCCTGCGAACCGGTTCACGAGAGTGCAGTGCCTGACCGAAATGTGTGAATGCCGCGATCAAATGATACTCGCGAAATTCTTCCTCATAACGTGCAACGAAATCGTGAAGCGCCAGATTCATGACGATAGGATCAGTATTCAGGAACGGCAACTCGAATGCTTCCAGCCTCGGAAAGCGTCCCGGGGTATAACCGGCCAAGGTCCAAACGATGTCGACCACACCATCACGCGCCTGGTCGATAAGCTGGGGCGCCTGACCTCCCAGCTGCATAGAGGGATACACCGTGATCGACAGGCGACCACCCGACTCCTGTTCAACCTTCTCTGCCCAGGGTACGAGCATTTTATGGTGTGCCGGAGCTACTGCCGGTAGCGAGTGATGCAGCTTGAGCTCAAATTCGGCACCCCACGCGAATCCTGCCAGTGGCAATAATACCAACAACAGGAAACGCGATCGCACGGGCCTTGTTCTAGAACGAGCGCTTCAAACTAATGCCGTACCAGGTTGGGGGCTGGTAGGAAACTTCGTTACAGCCACACAATGTTGCGAGATCAAATCCCTGGATGCCGACTCGCTCGTCTGTCACATTGTTTATCTTGAAGTCAAATTGCCAATCACCGTTTTCGCTTAGCCAACCCACCCCGAGATTGAGCACTGTGTATGCATCGAACTTGTCAGCATCGAAGTTTCTCAGGTTGTAGAAAAATTCATCGGAGTAGCTAACGTCGCCGCGAATATTCATCCGGCCGTTCAGCGCTTCCCATTCGTAGCGCACAAGGCCTGTGATCTGGAATTCAGGAGCGTAGGTCGGATCGACATCTTGCGGTGGCAACGTCGAGCCTGCATTGAACAATACATCCTTAACCGTCGCATCGAACCAGGCGGCGCTCAACAACAGATCCCAACCATCCGCAGGCGAGGTTTGAACTTCGAGCTCCACGCCGACATTTTCTGCGTCCGCGTTGATGACAACGCCACCAACACCGACGAACAGGAATGCCTGATAATCTTCGTAGTCATAGTAGAACGCGCTGCCGTTGATTCGCGTCTTTCCGTCGTGCAATGTCGATTTGAAGCCGACCTCGTAATTAGTAAGAATCTCCTCCTCGTATGGCAGGCTTGCCGCGCCGCCAGAACCCAGGAACGAACCCAATAACGGGGCATTGTAGCTGGCGGCTTTAGCACCACGATTAATACCACCGTAAAGTAATAAGTCTTCTGTTACGCGCCAGTCAAGTTGCAGCTTTCCTGCCCATAAAGTGTCTGACCGACTATCGGTTTCAAGGAATGGCGAACCGGCACCGAATATATTCGGGATAAAGTCGCCCTGGTTGACCGTAAAGCTATCGAACGACGGGAAGATGCCGATGCCAGTACTGAAGTCTTTTTCTTCGCGTATTGCCCGGATGCCAACAGTGGCAGTCAGCGTATCCGACAAATCGAATTCACCCTGCCCAAACAGACTGTAGGAGTCGGTCTCCAGTGTTGCGATGACACCGATATCGAGGCCATTGATGATGCTATTCTCCGGCGCCTTCAGGCCATTGTCTGAGTCAGTATCGATATTGAGGTAATAAAAGCCAACAACATATCGCGACTTTTCATTCTCCCAGTTCAGACGAATTTCCTGCGTCAGCGAGGTCGCGTCTACGCCCGCGTAGTTGGCCAACTGATTGCCGGGCCCTGAGTCAACGTCAATAAATACCAGTTTTTCGTAATCCTTGAAATCGGTAATCGATACCAGATCCACGCCGTTGTCGAAACTCCACTCCAAGCGTGCGTTCAAGCCGGAGGTTTCGGTTCCGCCTTGATCATCAAACGCAAAATCGCCGCTGGTATCAAAGTCGTCCCCGTCAGGGTCGATGTAACCGAAGAAATCGCCGCCAGCAACGGGCCTAGCACCAAGGCCAACACCGCCGCCAGGTACGATCTGTCCGCCGTCAATAATTGCGCCGCCGCCATCCCCGGCACCTTGAATCGTTAGCCGCGTCTCATTGGCCGGCGTATCGATAACATTGATCAGGTTTCCAGCCGCATCCAAAACACCGATGGTTGATTTTGATTGATACGGGCCTGTGGCAAATTCCGTATCACTGTAATTAGCTGAAACTCGAAACAGTCCTTGCTCTGCTGACCCCAGTTTGAAATCGAACGTGGCGCGAATCGATATGGTGTCATCGTCACCCATATCCGCCCCTGCGCCTGGGCCAGGCGAACCGCCACCCAAACCACCCGGCGCCTGCGACGGATACAGGTTATTCAGATAGCCATCGTGCTCGTTGTAATAAACAGCCACACGCCCGGCCACTTTGTCGCTGATCGGCCCACCGACAGCGCCCTGCAATCGAATCGAGGTGGCATCGGCATTGCTATCAAACAGGCCATAGGTGAGATCAACGTAGCCGTCAACCTCATCAAAACTCGGCTTGCGTGAAATGTAGTGAATGAGACCGCCTGTCGCGTTGCGGCCAAATAGTGTTCCCTGCGGACCCTTGAGTATTTCGACGCGATCGATATCAAATACCGCGAACGTTTGTGCCTGTGCAACCGCGAGGTAACCCTCATCGAGGTATGCAGCGTTCGGCGCTTCAACGATGTCGTTAAAATCGTTCTGTGTCACTCCACGAATCGTAAACTGTGTGTTTTGCCCCGCGATGTTTCCACTAATATGTACGCCGGGTGAAAACGTCGCAATGTCGAAACTTCGTACGACGCCCAACGCGTTCATCTGGTCGCCAGTGAACGCCGTTATCGCGATACCAACATCCTGAATGTCCTGTTCTCGCTTCTGAGCAGTTACGGTAATTTCGTCCAATACTTGCGCCGACGACATAATCGGTACCGCTGAAACTATTAGAATTGTTGCTACCGAAAAAATACGATAGGTGTGCGTCATCATGATTTCCCCCTCAGGAACGTCAGGCCCGCCGAATCAGACAGATGCGAAACGGGCTACATATTGATTTTCGTGGCATTGACCAGCGCCATTGGATCTCGCCACCTTCCTACCAGATAGTAGGCGGAGTACCAAAGTGGTTCTTTACTGACAATGCGCTATGAATTGGACGAAAGTGCAATATGTCCGTGACAGCCTGCTCCCTAAAGGAGGTTCAACGCGCTATTTCCACAAATCGTAAATAATTGCGAGCATCGCAATAGGTACAAGATATCGAACGGCAAACCGCCAATACGTCAACCATATATTGTCCGGGAGAGACAGTTCATCGTGAATAGTCGCTTTCCGGATCACCCATCCCGCAAACAGGGACATAAGGAGTGCGTTTATGGGTAGCATTATATTCGCGACCGAAAAATCCAGAATATCAAAGAAGGTCTTTGTCTCGAGTCCAGGCACGAATCCCAATGGATGCACGTCCTGCATATTGCTAAACGACAATACAGAGGCAACTCCAAACGCCCATACCGCCAACCCCGCGATGGTGGCGATCTTGGGCCGCGACAATCCAAGCGCCTTGGCCAGCCATGCGGCTACCGGTTCCAGCATTCCAAGTGCTGTCGTATAGGCCGCGAAGAATAGCAACAGAAAGAAAAGCGTTCCGATGACATGTCCCCCTGGCATTTCACCAAAGGCGATCGGTAGCGTGACGAAAATCAATCCGGGACCTTCAGAGGGTGTCAGCCCGAACTGAAATACCAGCGGGAAAATTGCGAGCCCCGCCAACAACGCCACCACTGTGTCACCAACACAAATAATCGCCGCCGATTCCGGCAAGGAAAACTCACGAGGCATATACGCGCTATACGTGATCATCATCCCGACACCAATTGCGAGCGAAAACAACGCCTGCCCCAGTGCCATTAGGACAACGGTTCCGTCAATTTGAGAAAAGTCTGGCGTAAACAGAAAACGCAGGGCTTCTGAAAAGTTAGACGTTACTGCGTTATAAGCAACCAAAAATATCAGGATTGCCAGAAGCGCGGGCATGGCAATTCTCGTCACTTTTTCGATTCCGCCCTGGACACCGCGCGCAACGGCAACAACGGTCAAAGCAATGAACGCGCCGTGCAACAGCACCTGCTGCGTTGTACTTCCGATTTTCGCCGTGAAGTTATCCGCCGACGTCTGCGACGTGAAGTCCGAAAATGCTCCTATGGCCGCAGATCCAAGGTAGTCCATTGACCAGGCGGCAACCACAGAGTAATAGCTGAGTCCGAGAAAAGGTATTGCGATACTGAGCCACCCAATAATCCGCCAGAACGAGGAACCTCCCTCTTGCTTCACCAGACCTTCGATACTGGCTATGGCATTTTGCTTGCCGCGGCGCCCTATGATCATTTCACCGACCATAATTGGTAGCCCCAGTAGAAACACGAAGCCGATGTAGATCAAAACAAACCCGGCACCACCGTTCTCGCCCGCGATATAGGGAAAGCGCCAGATGTTACCCAGGCCAACCGCCCCACCGATGCTGGCCATAAGGAACGCCGTGCGAGAAGTCCATATTTCAGGCGCGTTTGTTGCGCTGGATTGACTCATTTCGCGGCGACCTTGCCGGCGAAATAGGCATGCAGTCGCTGCATGGCTTCGTCAAGCCGTTCATACGGCTCCGCGCCAAAGCAAATTCGTAAATGCCCTTCACCGCCCGCGCCATAAAACGTCCCTGCCTCCACGACAACGTTGGTTTGCTCGAGAATTTCGTCGGCAATTGTTGCGACCGGCAAGCCGAAGCTCGACACATCCGGAAATGCGTAGATCGTACCCTGCGGAGCGGGGCAGGAGACGCCTTGCATGGCGTTCATTGACTCAACGACAAGATCCCGCTGGCGTTTGTCATCGGCAACCATCTCGCGAACACAGTCTTGCGATCCGGTTATGGCTTCATATCCGCCTTCCTGTATGAAGACGTTCACGTGCGCGACATCATTCATGCTTATTTTAAGGAACGCGGCCATGAATTCCTGTGGTGCGGCCATGTAGCCCATGCGCCAACCGTCCATTGCGTATCCTTTTGTGAAAGCGAACTGACTAATTGTTCGCTCACGCATACCGTCCAGCGACGCAATACTGATGTGCTCGTTGCCGTCGTAGAGTATTTGTTCATAGACCTCATCGGACATGACCAACAGGTCATGCTCGATGGCAATGTCAGCGACGGTCTGCAGCTCCTCACGACTAAAAACGCGGCCGGTCGGATTTGCCGGATTGACCATTGCGATCATTCGCGTTTTGTCGCTGAGCTTCTCACGTATTGCATCGCCGTCGATTCTAAAGCCTGCTGCACGATCCAGTTTCGCTGTTAACACTTTGCCGCCAGCCAGTTCAATTTTGTTTATGTGTTGGGGATAGTAAGGCTCCAACAAGATCACTTCATCCCCCGGATCCACGGCCGCATGGCAAGTCACGTATGCACCATGCGTGAGCCCGTTGGTTACCAGAATTTCATCGACACTGGCCCGAATACCGTTCACGGCAGCAAGTTTTTCGGACAGTGCTTCACGAAAATTCAAGTTGCCGGCGAAGTCGCCATAGTGAACAAGTCCATCATCCAAAGCTCGCTTCGTCGCTTCTTTGATGTTTATCGGTGTATCGTGTTTGGGGCGCCCGACCTCAAGATGAATCAGGTCAAGACCTTGTTCCATCAGTGGGATCGACTTTTCATACATGCCGAAACTTTTTGGGGACGACTCGAGAATACGACTAGCGGGCCATTTCATTGTTCTACCTCTATTGGTTTTTCTATAGTCAATGCCGCTGTTCCAGCGGCAGGAGCTTGCCTGGGTTCATTATATTTCGCGGGTCGATAGCCTGTTTGATCAATCGCATCAACGCAATAGCTTCCGCCCCGAACTCGATTTCCAGGTACTTTTGTTTTCCCAATCCAATTCCGTGTTCGCCGGTGCACGTCCCCCCAAAATCAATCGCCCGTTGCGCAATGCGCCCGCTCAATTGTTGGACCTGTGCCAGCTCCAATTCTGAGTCTGGGTCAACGAGAAAAACATAATGGAAATTTCCATCCCCGATATGGCCAAGACAAAACGACGGAATCGTCAGATTATTTTCAACATCTTCCCGGCTTTCGCGAATACACTCAGCCAGTTTGGAAATGGGTACACAGACATCCGTTGCGTATGCCTTCGCGGTTGGGCGGACTGCCATTGCAGCGTACGCCGCCGAGTGTCGCGCATCCCACATCTCGCGACGCTCCTCCTCGTACACTGTCCACTCAAAATCTGATCCGCCAAACTCCGCACAAATCTCACCGACGGTTTCCGCCTGTTCTTTGACGGACGCGTTGCTACCGTGAAACTCCAAAAACAGCGCAACCTTTTCCGGGAAACGGGTTTTCGAGTACCGATTAATCGCGCGCACCTGTTCGGCATCGAGCAGCTCGACACGAGCAATAGGAATGCCACATTGAATGGTCTGAATTGCCGTGTTGACAGCGCCGTCGACGTCTTCAAAGTAGACGCGCGCGGACGATACTGCTTCTGGCAGCCCGTGCAGGCGCAAGGTTAGCTCCACAATAATTCCGAGCGTACCTTCTGACCCGACATACAAGTGAGTAAGGTCGTAGCCGGCGGCGGACTTGCGCGCGCGATTGCCGGTTGAAACGATACTGCCGTCTGCCGTCACGACACGCATTGAAATGACGTTTTCCCGCATGGTCCCGTAGCGAACTGCATTGGTCCCGGATGCACGTGTCGCCGCCATGCCACCCAACGACGCATCCGCACCGGGATCAATCGGAAAAAATAGCCCGCTGTTGTGCAGGTAGGCGTCAAGTTGCTTGCGTGTTACACCGGGTTGCACAACGCAATCCATGTCTTCCGTATTGACCTTAACGATCGTATCCATGCCTGACGTATCTATACAAATACCGCCATTGCAGGCGATGGTACCGCCCTCCAGGCCCGTGCCCGTCCCGTACGGAACAACAGGAACACAATGCTCATTGCAGATAGCAAGTGCCCGCGACACTTCTTCTTCATTGTTGACGAAGCAAACAGCATCAGGTCGTTGCGGCGTATGCCAGGACTCATCACCCGAATGGTGATCGCGAATGATCTTTTTGGTGCTCAAGCGACTGCCAAGAAGATCGTCCAGGTCTTCGAGTGCTTTCGACAGGTTTTGCAGAGAACTATTCACCGCCGGAGACCTGTACTTGGATGACACCACGCTGCTCTGTTACCGTGTGTGAACGATCTAACAGGGTTAAGAATGTCGAATGAAGAAATCTTCGCTTAGTCAACGCTTCAATGCATTGGGCCCTGGCATTCTGTATGCCGCTACTGCGGTCGGCGCATCGCATCTTGTACAATCGACTCGCGCAGGCGCGAGCTACGGGCTTGCGCTGGTCCTGCTGATACTGCTGACGTTTATCACGAAATACCCCGCGTTTCGCTTCGGTACTCAATACGCGACGGCCACCGGGAACTCTTTGTTGCACGGCTATCGGGACCAGGGCCGATGGGCCGTCGGCATCTACGTGATCATAGCGCTTGGAACAATGTTTGCGGCCATCCCTGCGGTCACTTTGCTTACGGCGGGCCTTGCAAAAGTTGCGTTCGGATTGCAGATGGACACCCTCGGCATTTCGACGTTCATACTCGCAGGCTGCGCCGCGATCCTGATTTTTGGTGGTTACGATTTGCTCGATCGCCTGGTCAAGGTCCTCATGATCATCCTGTCCCTGGCAACGGTGACGGCGACTATTCTGATCATTCCGAAAGTTGACTGGGCCGTTTCGGGCTCGCTCATTCCTGCCGGTTTCGATCCCAAAGACGTGTTCTTCATTGTCGCGCTGCTGGGCCTGATGCCGACATCTGTGGATATATCCGTCTGGCAATCGCTGTGGACCGTCGCCAAGGCCAGGAGTAGCGCGCACGCGCCATCGTTGAAAGAGAGCTTGTTCGATTTTCATGTCGGATACGTCAGCGCTTTCGTGCTGGCGCTTTGCTTCGTCATACTTGGCGCTGGCGTTATGCACAATTCCGGCCTGCAGTTTAAGGCAGACGCTGTGGGCTTCGCGGGCCAACTTATCGGCCTGTACAAGCAGGCTTTGGGCGAATGGAGCGGCCCTTTGATCGGCATTGCCGCGGTTGCCGTCATGATATCGACCGTATTGGCTGGTCTGGATGGGTATCCACGTGCCGCCGTCAGCTTGTTCAATATGTTGCGCGACGAAAATTCGCCACGGGACGAAAAACTGAGCAAAACCGTATATTCATCTGCATTGCTTGTTCTGGTTATTGTCTCAATGCTCATCATGTACCTGTTCGTAACGTCACTAAAACTGGTTATCGATATAGCGTCCACGATTATGTTCTTGTTCGCACCGTTTATTGCATGGTTGAACCATCGCTCAATGAGCAGCCCAAAGCTGCCACCGGAAGGGCGCCCCGGCAAAGGTTTGCGCCTGCTCAGTGCTGCCGGCGTCGTCTGGATGGCGTCTTTCTCCGCGTACTACCTCTACTTGAGGCTACTCGGCTAGTGGCTATCTAATCGTTCACAGGAAGATCCAGCTTTGCACGATCGATCACAACGCCGCCCTTCACGACCATGACGATTTGCTTGGCATTGTTAATATCCACCGTCGGGTCAGCGGCAAGCAGCAAAAGATCAGCGAGTTTTCCTTCCTCAATGGAGCCAAGCTCTCGTTCATTACCCAAAAACAGCGCACCGTTTAATGTCGCAATGCGAACTATATCAGCCGCCGGTATGCCGGCCGCCGCCAGCAATTCCAACTCACGATGCAGTGCCGGTCCGCTGGTCTGGTCTGTTCCTGCAACCAGAATGCCGCCGGCGTCGTTAATCTTGAATACGTTTTCCTGTGCAACGGTGGTCATGATCTTCATCCACCATGTCCACTTGCGTTCCTGGTATTCCTTTCGCCGTTCTGTCTTGAGAACGTCGATTTCCTCGGCTGTCAGCGTGGCCTGATAGAGCTCTTCATCCAGATACTCCGGATGCTCGGCCAAACGGCTGTAGTTTTCGCCAATGGCCAAAGTGCTCACCATCGGAGTTTTCTTCACACTCATGAGACGCACGAAGTCGCCGCTCACCGGTCCCTGAATGATCGGGTGTGCGAGCGTGTCGACGCCGGCGAAGATTGCCTGACGCGCGCGGTATTCACTTGAAGTATGCACTGTCGTGCGTATGCCGCGATCGTTGTAGTACTCGATGATCGTTTGCATCAAGTCGACCGGCAGAATCGGGATCATGGGCCGCGCACCCCACCCTCGCTCTTCGAATGTGAGCTTTAGCAAATCCGGATTACGAGCAATATGTTCATCGAGCGCGGGAATTGCCTCCGGCCAGCTATCAACCAATGTTCCCCATTCGTTGCTGCCGTGACTGCCCGGATACGTCACTATTGATCCGGTAGTAAATATCCTCGGGCTTAAAATGTCTCCGCTGCGTTCGTCGGCCCTGAGTCCGAGAATGTAATCGGGGACATTGCCGGCGTCGTAGACCGTCGTTACACCGGAATACAGATAGCTATGCAAAGCACGGATGCCTTTCGTTCTATCCTTAGAAATATCTTGCAGGCCTTCGGGTGTTACTTCGACCGCACCGGTCAGATGAATATGCAGGTCCATCATTCCAGGCATTAGAAACTTGCCACTACCGTCGATTCGTCGAGTATTACGTGGCGCCTCAATCGCACCACGTTCAACGCGAGTGATTCGATCACCCTCAACCAACACCGAACTGCCCGGCACCGACGGTCGCCCTGTGCCATCGATCAAAGTGACGTTTTCGATCAGGAGCGAATCTGCACTTGCGCTAACGGCTGCTGCGAATCCGGCTATTACGGCTAGAGTTGTGACCAGCTTATGGTGGCGAATTGATCTCATTTTGGAATCTCCTGCGCTAGTGCGTTTGTTTGAAGACGACGCCATCGCGCATTATGAAGCTCAGACTCAGTACTGCGTTGATGTCATCCAGCGGGCTAGCCCGCATCGCAACCAGATCCGCCGCCTTGCCAATTTCGAGAGAACCCACGCTATCGGCATATCCGGCCGCCTCGGCGGCGTTGACTGTACCCGCCATCAGCGCTTCCATTTCCGTCATGCCGGCGTTGACGTACTCAACAAACTCGTTCGCATTCTCGCCGTGCGGGGACACTCCAGAGTCCGTCCCCAGCGCAATTTTGACGCCCATGTCGTGTGCCAAACGCGTCATTACTTTCGGTTGACTCTGCAGCCGCAGAAGTTTCGCCATAATCGGTGGCGGCATGTCTTTGAAGGGACCCTGTTTCATTTTTTCCGGTGTGTCACCAACTGCGGTGATCGGGTAAACCGTTGGCACGATCCAGGCATCCATTTTCAAGAACAACTTCATTGTGTCTCTATCGGCCCACATCGAATGCTCTATCGAATCGAAGCCCGCGCGCAGTGCCGCTTCGATTCCGACCGCTTCATGGGCATGCGCCGTCACCTTGCGACCTAAGGCATGTGCTGTTTCTGCGATTGCAAGTAGCTCTTCATCTGTGAATTGCTGTCCGGTACCGGTCGCCGTTTCGCTGAGTACTCCACCGGTTGCCGTGACCTTGATGACGTCGGCGCCGCGTTTAACCTGCCGTCGAACCGCTGCCCGACACCCATCTGCGCCATCGCAAACGCCCGTTGATGGCATGACGTCGAGAACCTCCTGTCTGAAACCATGGATATCGCCATGCCCGCCTGTCGGTGTAATTGCTGAGCCAGCCGCGATGATCTTGGGTCCAGCGACCTTGCCGTCCTTTATGGCATCACGAAGCGCGAATATGGCATTGCCGCGGGAACCCAGGTCGCGAACCGTTGTAAAACCAGCCAGCAACGTCCGACGCGCGTACATTTGCCCGGTCATCGCCAAATCGGCGTTCGTGTTCGTTACAGCGTCGAGCTTGCGGCTTGCGCCGGCCTGGCTCGTCAGGTGAACGTGCAAATCGATAAAGCCGGGCATGACGAATTGATCGGACAAATCAACGATGTTGGCATCGCCCTCAACATCGGCTAACGACGCAAAGCCATCACGAATTTCAGCAATGCGTCCATTCTGAACAATGATGCTCTGTTCCGCGCGAGGCTCCTCGCCCGGGACCGCCAGAAGCGTTCCGGCATGGATAATAGTTGTGCCGTCGGGCACGGAGAACTCAGGCGACTTGTAATAGTCCGCAGCAATGGCGTGATAGCTCGCCGTGATGGCGGCAAGTGCGGCGACAATTACAACCAACCGATACTGATACTGGCGCATGCTTTTACCCTTGATGATTTTTGCGTTTCTGGGGACTACTGACTCTTGATATTGATACACGACGCTGACGCAGCCGCTTCTGCCGTTAATGAGGACAACCAACCACCGCATTCTAAGTAGTGGTTGCCCTCAACAAAGGCTAGAGCTAAAGGCTGACACTTGCAGTCAGCTGCGCCCGTCGCTAGTCGCGACCGAAACCTTTGGTAATCTGAACACCAACGGTTTGTGGGCGGTTGGTTACTTTGCTGGTTGGCTCGCCGCCGGTACCGCCACCGATAAACACGTCACCGTCCTCGTCAAAAATATTCTCAACAAACACTGTCAGATCGAGATCCAGATCGTCATTTCGAAAATTTGCACGTGCGTTAAAGATCGAATACGAATCCTGGAATCGACGAGCAGAGTCGGTCGCGCTCAATGTCGTAAATGACTCGTCAGTAAAGCTGCCCTCCAACCTTGCGCTTCCGGCCCAATCCGCGACTGGCAAATCAAAGCTGTATTGCGCGGTGAATGATGCTGTCAGTTCCGGTATTCGGGGAATATTGTCTCCCTTCACGCCATTGGCCTGAAAGTCCGTCGTCACCTGATCTTCGGTTAGCTCGAACTTGTTGAGGTACGTAACTTGGCCCGTAAACCGAAAGTTGTCAGTAAGCAAGGTGTTAATGTCGACTTCGATGCCCTGAATTTCGGCTGATCCTGCATTGCCGATGAATCCAAATGCACCCGTGACATCATTTCCCGCGACCTGCAAATTTTCCCAGTCCATTAAGAATACCGACGCGTTCAACGCAGTCCTTCTTTCCGAAAATGTGGTCTTGACGCCAAATTCGTAGTTGGTTAATTCGTCGGCATCAAAGGTCTCAGGTATGACGATATTGCCAATACCGCGGTTATTGGTACCACCAAGTCTAAAGCCGTTTGAGCGAACACCATAGGCTGTTGTGTTGTCCGAAGCGTGCCACGCAAGCGCTATTTTCCAGGGTACCTCGCTATCGCTTAGCGTGTTCACGCTCGGCGGTGTAGCGCCTGTTGGCGTCGACGGATCCGGAGGATTCGAACCAAAGGCAGCAAACTGGAAATTGGTGAAGCCGACCTCACTCTGATCGACGTCGAACCAACGTGCTCCAATATTCAGATCGAAGGAATCGCTGATTGCCCAGTTAATCTCGCCAAACACCGCTGTTTCATCAATATCCTTGTTATCCGTACGAGCAAATACACAAGGATGGCAGCCCGGAACGCCTGAACCGATTGCATTTGGCGGTGGCAGCGTTGGCGGTACTGCCGGGCTAAAGGTAACGCCGTCGGTGTTGATCACCGGTACGAAGCTTTGGAAAGTACTTTCACGATTACGGAAAAATCCGCCGACTACCCATTGAATCGCTGCGTCCGTGTCCTTCGAGTTAAATCGAAACTCGAAAGCATCCTGCTCCAGTTTTTGCTTCTGATCCGTCAGTGCAAAGAGTAGATCTGCCCTTAGGCATTCCGGTGTTGTTTGACCTGCCGCATCACAGGCAGGCAACCCGTCTGAGATGCCATCCTGAAGGAGGAAAGTAACAATCCATGTCGAGTCGAACTTAAAGTCAAAATCTCGCTCATAGTGCGATATCGTTGCCGTCAAATCAGCGAACGGCAAACCAAACTCACCCGACAAACTGAAAAGCGTTTGCTCGTCAGGCTTTGGTGTTAGAGCAAAGTCGCCGCTCTGGAATTTACCTTCCTGGAAAAAGGCAAAGCCTGCAACTGAATCAGAGTTCCCAGCATAGACCGGGTCCGACGGATCCGCGTTAAAAGCATCAAACGGGTGGTATCGCGAATCGCCACCTGTCTGTCGATCCTGCCACCAGAACTGCCCTTTGAAAGTTGCGTTTTCACTTGCCTCCCACAAAAGGTTCGTACGAAAGCCCGTTGTTTCAACCCAGTTGTAATCTTCCTGGCTCAAACAGGACAACTGAACTCCCGCGGCTCGTGGATCTTCGGCAGGGTTGGTGGCGCGGCATCTATTGTTATCGATGTAGCCTGCATCTTCGCCATCATAAACAAGCACGCGGGCCGCAAAATTTTCGGTAACCGGCACGTTGAAGACGGCTTGAATAGCGCTGTTATTGCTGCCCGAAGGCGTGGTTCGCGACAGCTCTGCACTGGCGTAACCCTCGAATTTGCCGAGAATCGGTTGTGCCGTGATGAATCGCACGGTACCGCCTTGAGAATTCGCGCCGAAGACGGTGCCCTGCGGACCGCGAAGGACTTCCACGCGCTCCATATCGTAAAGTTTCAAATCCGTTGTTTGGGAGCCACTGTCGGAGGTAGAACTCTGCACACCCGGCAACGGAACTTCGTCATAGTACACTGCAACCTGCTGCTGGCCTGCGGACTGAACACCACGGATAACGTAGCGTCGCTCGCCGGGACTGGTATCGAGAAATGTCAATCCGGGAACCTGGCGTGCGAAGTCCTCGAAATCCACAACCATGGCCTCTTCGAGCGCATTCCTGTCCAGAGCACTAATCGCGGCAGGAATGTCCTGCAATCTTTCTGCACCCAACTTACGGGACGTCACGACGATTTCTTCGATTGCAGCGGCGCCGTCGCTGTCCTGTGCAAAGGCCGCACCAACACAACCCAGCAAAAGTACGGTCGCCAACGAAAGTGCGGTCGCACCTGTAGTTCGATACCTCATGATTTCCCCTCCGAATAAAGTCTTCATTTGTGTTGCTTATGCGCAACTACGATAAAACCCTGCCACCAACAATATGCTTAATCATATGTTTTATCAAGCAATGAATGGTCAAACGGTGTTGCTTTTTCCACATATGGTTCTCGCCAATCTGCAAATCGATCGCGAAAGATATCGTCACGACCATAATGTTCATCGAGCAAACGACCTTTCGCGGTTCCTCCGCGCCAAAGATCGTGCTTCGGATCGGCGTGCTCGTCAAAATAGGCTGATAGCTGTGTATCAAGCACAGCAACAATCTCGGCATGAGCAACGGAGTCGATCAGGTTTACGGCCTCACCCGGATCCGTCCTGAGGTCATAGAGTTCTTTCGGGTCGGTCGAGGGAAACCGACTGATGTACTTCCATTCCGGCGTCTGGATCGCCCTTGATGTTACGAACTCGAAGTAAACAACGTCGTTCCACTCCATAGTTTCGCCATGCAGTGCTGCCACAAAGCTCTTGCCTGGGCTGTTCGCAATATCAGTATCACCGAGGCCGATGTATTCAAGCAGGGTCGGCATCAAATCGACCTGACCAATCATACGCTCAACAGCTCCACCTGCCGGAATTCGTTCTGGCTGGTTAAAAATCAACGGAATCTGCATGTTTATTTCGTACGCGGCGAACGGAAACGACCAGGACGTATTACCCCAGAGGCCATGGTGGCCATACGATGCACCCTGATCCGACGTGTAGATCACCAGCGTATCGTTGCCAATACCTTCCGCTTCCAAAACGTCCAGAATACTTCCTACACCGTCATCAACCATCGCCGTTTCAGCCGCGGCATTGATCATTGCCGTCTTGTTGTTGAGCGCGCCAATCGCTGTCCAGGCGGTCGTGCCCTCACGCACCATCAACCCGCTCGGTCCCCGGCCTGTCGCCCAGGTCTTGAGAAACGGGTGCACCGGCTCCTGCGGAAACGAGGGCGGATTTGCTTCATAGTATTCCGCGTAACGGTTACTCGGTTTCATCGTCACTGTCGGCGGCAACATATAGGGGCCGTTGTAGGTCAGCAAAAGAAAGAACGGCTGGTCAGCCGAGCGCTGCTTTATGAAGTCGATAGCTCGCTCGGTCCAATAATCAGTCAGATGTTTTTCGGTATGAAACGTTTTGCCGTTATCAACGACGACTTCATCGTAAAAGGTCGTCGTATGTCCACCGGGAAATGTGACCCAGAAGTCAAACCCCAGTTGCGGATCCTGATATTCCCCCAGGTGGTATTTGCCAACGAGACCGGTCGTATAACCCGCGCTTTTCAATGTCTGCGGAAGGTTTCGATACTCCTCGATCACCGACCAATCATTGACATCAACCTGTGCCTGCAACGCAACATGCACCCCGTGTTGTGATGGCAGTAAGCCGGTTAGCAAGGTGGCTCTGGTCGGCGAGCAGACGCCGCTGACCGCATAGGCGTGGTCAAATCTCACGCCTTCTGCCGCGAGTCGGTCGATGTTTGGCGTCAGTATTTCGGTATTGCCGTAGGTTCCCAACAGGCTCTGGCTTTGATTGTCAGAAACGATTAATACGATATTCGGGCGTTTGTCTGCTGCGCAGGCCGCTGTGCTCAACAACAAACCTATCAGCACGTAACATGCCCTCATTGATCGGCCTCAATGTTCTCCTGTATTCGATTCAAATACCCGATCAGAGTACGAATTTCCGTTTTTGTAAAGCCACCCAATGCCAGGTCCTGATGCGCCTTCGCAGTTGGATAGATATTCATGAATGCCTTTTCGCCGGCAGCGGTAAGCCGGACCAGCACATATCGCGAGTCCGCCTTCGAGACTTTTCGTCTCACCAGGCCTTCTTCGACCAGTTGGGTAACGATGCGGCTCACCGATGGCTGTTCCATAACCGTCAGCTCAACGATGCGACCGAGATTGATTTCTCCATGCGCTTGCAGAACACTCAGTACACGCCATCGGGCGATATTGATTCCCGACTTGCGCAACTTGCTGCGTATGCCCATGTTGAGTTGGTTTGAAATTCGATACAAAAGATATGGCACAAAGCCACGGAGCCATTTGTCACCTCGCCCTCTGGTAGGCATTATCAACTCTCCTGAATACGTCTCATGCAATGTTGATAATATATACGATTTCATGTAATTTCTCTAGGCGACCGAGCAATCGACCTTGTCGACTTGATCAAGACCACAATGCAACAAACACTTCCAACAACAACATCACCCGATTGGGCCGGTTTTCGGTCGATGTTTCCCGTGCTCGAAAAGAAGACCTATCTCAACAATTGCGCCTATGGGGCACTTGCTACAGACGTCGTACAAGCCTTACAACATTACGTAGATGATCGCTTGGAAAGGGGCACCGACTGGAATTATTGGGTCGAAAAAAATGAGGGTGTTCGCAGAGCGCTTGCTCAATTTCTGGGTGCCAAAGAAGATGAAGTTGCAGTCACGGCGTCAGCATCGGCCGGCATTAACTCAATAGCGAGCGCGTTGGATTTTGGCCAGACACGCAACAAAGTCGTCATTGGCGATCTCGAGTTTCCGACCAACGCGCAAATCTGGTACGCGCAGGAACAGCGTGGCGCCAGGGTCATACGTGTTGCCGAAGAAGACGGCTATATACCGGTAGAACGATTCGAGGCAGCAATCGATGACGACACGCTGATTGTTGCCTTGACTCAGGTTTGTTTTCGCAACGGCGCCAGACTCGATATGCCAGCCATCGCGGAGATAGCCCATCGCAAAGGTGCACTTTTGTTGGTCGACGGCTACCAGGGTCTGGGCAGCATTGACTTTAAGGTAACCGATTACCAACCCGACTTCGTCGTTGGCGGCATGGTCAAGTACCTGATAGGTACAGCTGGCATCGGATTTTTGTACGTCCGAGAGGCGCTGATCGAGACATTGCTACCGACGGTAACAGGGTGGTTTGCCCAGTCTGATATTTTCGCGATGAATACAAGCAGTTATGACCCCGCTCCAAACGCCCGCCGCTTTGAGATGGGTACCCCGCCAATTCCAAATTGCTATGCCGCGGAAGCCGGACTCAAGATTCTAGCTCGGATCGGTATGCCAGCAATCGAAGCACGAATTGTGGAATTGACGGAAGCCATTATTCATGAGGCACAAGCCGCGGGCTATTCGTTGGCAGTGCCGACCGAGCCGGGCAGGCACGGCGCGATGATCACGATTCGCACCCATGATGAGAATGCCCTCGTTAGTGCGCTTGAAAATCAGGGCATCGTGACCTCGGGCCGATTCAACAACCTGCGAATCGCGCCCCATTTCTACAACGATCATGACGACATCGATACCTTATTTGGAGCTTTGCGTAAGCAGAGACATCTCTTGGTCTAAGTTGCACTCATTAGCGGACGGGTTTTCACGTGGCGATTCCAGAAATTCCAAAATACAAGCCGTATTTCTTTGAAGTAAAAAAAGGCAAGAGTTATCTCTGGTGTTCCTGCGGGCGCAGCAAGAAACAGCCGCTCTGCGACGGCTCGCATCGCGACACTGAATTCATGCCGGTCCGATACGTTGCCAAGTCCGACGAGGACGTACTCTTTTGCGGCTGCAAACATACCGGATCAGCTCCGTTCTGCGATGGCGCACACAACAACTTGCTCGACGAATACCCCAGCGACGATCCGAATAGCCCGGAAAATATCGCAATCAATAATATCGTTCGTGAGGTCGGCAAACCGACGACGCTGGATGGTGGTTGCTTCGTCGTGAATCCGTCGACAATGGTGGCTGG
This sequence comes from Woeseiaceae bacterium, assembly GCA_021773075.1. Classification (GTDB taxonomy): domain Bacteria; phylum Pseudomonadota; class Gammaproteobacteria; order Steroidobacterales; family Woeseiaceae; genus UBA1847. Next base: position 312,955 of record JAJFKT010000026.1, on the reverse strand, counting down.
CGAAGCAGGCAATTTCCGGCACGTCGAATTTCTATCGCAAGGCACGGGCGCCAAGTATCAATCGCAGAACTACGCTGTCGTTAAGGATGGCAGTTCGCCCGTAATCAGTTATGGCGGCAGCTATGTCGTCGGTTTTATACTCGAAGGTGACGGAGAACTGCATATCTCCGGTCGCAAATTTAATGTACAGAGACGAACTGGTTTCGTCGTACATCCAAATGAAACATTTCAATTCCTGCAAAAGGGTGACGTGCCATTGGAAATGTATCTGAACGTCTGCCCCATTGAATCCCGACCTGATTTCTCCAGCGACATGCGCGACAATTTCGATTCTGAATTCCCGCAGCGCATTGCCGTTATCGACAGGGAAAACGCCGAGTCAATGGCTGACCGGTTCTTTCAGGTTCTGATCGACAAGCGCATGGGTTGCAGAGCTGCGACGCAATTCATTGGCGATATTCCGGAATCCAAGGCCGAACCGCACCGACACCTGTACGAGGAGTCGATCATTATTATTCAGGGCCGGGGAACGATGTGGACTGACACCGTGAAGACCGACGTTGGCGCCGGAGATGTCATTTTCCTGCCGCAGAAACAATTGCACTCGCTGCAGAGCACCGACCCGGATGGCATGCTGGTACTCGGCGTGATTTATCCCGGCGATAATCCATCAATTAATTACTAGGCACACACAATTGGAAATGCCGAAACAGTTGCTCCAGTTCCATGGGGGTATGTTCGGCTTGTTTATGCCATTTATTGTGATGTTTGTTGGCATCCTCTGGCTCGGTGTTCTGGGCGATTCGCTTCCCGAAGCGTTCTGGCCGGTCGTTTTGATTTCATTGTTTGTTGGTCTGTTGTTGGCGCGGGACAAAAACCAGTATGTAGAGGCGTTGATCCACGGAGTAGCCTCGCCAATGATGGCCATCATGCTTCTCGCCTGGATGCTCGGCGGGATCTTCGGTGCCCTGCTCGGTGCCTCCGGCGTTATTGAAGGCCTGATTTGGCTCGCAGCCCAGGTACTCTTGTCTCCTGCCTGGTACCCACTGATTACCTTCTTCGTTGCGGGCCTATTGTCGCTTTGTACCGGCAGTTCAATCGGAACCTTATTAGCGGTCACCCCGGTACTGTTCCCAGCGGGGTTTTCCCTCGGAGCTGACCCATTCCTGATGATTGGTGCGCTAATTGGCGGAGCCTATCTGGGCGACAATCTGGCGCCCGTTTCCGACACGACCATCGTGTCCGCCTATACACAAGGCACCAGCGTGGCCAAGGTGGTTCGTACCAGACTCCGTTACGCGGTGGCCGCAGGCACGGTCACTGTCATGCTTTACGTCTTTCTCGCGTTGACCGCGGACGCAACGGAAACTGCCGCTAACTCGTTGCCTATTGAGGCGCAGTCAAAGGGGCTCGTGATGTTGCTGGCGCCGGCGATGCTGCTGTATTTGATGCTGAAAGGTCATCACCTGGTGTCGGCTCTTCTCTTCTGCATTTTCGGTGGATCAATTCTGGCGCTGCTCTGTGGCCTGTTACGGCCGACTGATCTCCTGACGATTGACTCAGCTCAGTTTGTCGTGAGTGGAGTGGTGGTTGATGGCATTAAGAGCATGGTAGGAATCGGCATTTTTGCGGTGTTGCTAATGGCATTGGTCGGCGTATTGCAAAGAGGTGGTTTCCTCCAGTTTGTGCTTGAAAAAGCCGAGCGTGTTGCGACAAATCCAGCTCGCGCAGAGGTCTCCATCGTTGGCTCAAGCTTGCTGGTCAACGTACTAACGTCGGCCGGGACACCTGCCATGATTATCCTGGGGCCTTTTGTACATAGCCTCGGGCATCGTTTCAAAATCGCCCCGTGGCGGCGCGGCAATCTGTTGGACGCCAGCTCAACTTCCATCATTGGTTTTTTGCCCTATAGCGTCTCACTCCTGATCCCATACTCGCTGGTCGCTTTGCAGGTTAGCCAAAGCGGCGTTAAAGGATTCACGCCCGTCGCATTAATTCCATTTCCTTTTTACTGTTGGGCGTTAATGTTGGTAATGGTGTTTTCCGCGTTCAGCGGATGGGGCCGGGAATTCATGAGTGACGAGGCGTATCGCGAGGAATCTCGAGAACTCAGTTCGACTCAATAATAACAAAGGCAGTAATCACAAAGGCAGGGGCCGATATTGACATGCAAACACTCCGACCACCCACACTAGATGAAATTGAACGCGCACGAGACAACATTCGGGGCTTGGCCATTCGTACCCCTTTAGTCAGGCTCAACGTCGCAGATGCACCGGCAGAGATCTTTCTCAAGCTGGAAAACCTGCAGCCAACCGGTGCATTCAAAGTTCGCTGCCAGGGCAACGTTGTAAAATCGGCATCGAGCGAAGAGCTGGAGCCAGGCGTATTCACCGCGAGTTCCGGCAATAGTGGCACGGCATTGGCCTGGGTCGCCCGTCACTTTGGCATACCGGCTCGTGTGTATGCGCCGCAGCACGCCCCTCAAAACAAATTGGACGCGATAAGGGCGCTGGGCGCGAAAGTTCATATGTTGCCCTATGAGGACTGGTGGAAAGTCCTGATGCAGGGCCGGTATCCAGGTGAAAATGGCTTTTTCGCCAATGCCGTGAACAGTCAGGCTGCGTTGGCCGGCAATGCGACGATCGGCATTGAAATACTGGAAGACCTGCCTGATGTGAACACTATCGTGGTTCCTTTTGGCGGCGGTGGCGTTTCCTGCGGTATTGCATCCGCGATCCGGGCACTAAAATCGAATGCAAGAGTCCTTGCCGCTGAAAGCGAGGCAGCGCTGCCCCTGGCTGCAGCGCTCAAGGCCGGGCAGCCAGCGCCAGTCAATCACGGCAACTCGTTTATATCCGGAGTAGGTGCCGAAACCGTATTACCGGTCATGTGGCCGTTGATCGAAGAGCTAATCGACGGTGCGGTGTCATCAACATTGGACGAAGTCGCCGCCGCAATTGGATTGATGTTTGAGAGTAATCGCGTTGTGGCAGAAGGAGCAGGGGCAGTTGCGCCGGCCGCAGCGCTGTCCGGAAAGGCAGGTCACGGAAAGGTCGTGTGCGTAGTCAGCGGCGGTAACATCGACGCACATCACATGATTGATGTACTCAATAGTAAGCGGCCCGGACTATCGTTGCCGACCGACTGAGCGCGGTAGATTTACTTATGGTTGGGTTGTCTAAGGGTCTGTACGGTAGCACCAGACTTATGAGCAGCAATTACATCGACAACAATATCGACGAGATCAGAAGCGAGTTTAAGCTCCTGGATCATTGGGTATATCTCAACGCCGCTGATCAGATGATTCCGGGGAATTACTGGCTGTCGGCGGCCCGGGATTTTTACAATTTTCAGGAGTTCGGTCGCATGGAGGATATCCCAACAGCGGATATCGCTACGCACCCGTTTCTGATGGCAACGTCGGACGAATGCATCGAACGAGCAAGCCGTCTAATCAATGCTGACAAAGACGAAGTAACGAATATGTACAGGCCGTGTATTGCGGCCAACCTGATTTTTTACAACATGTTCGAGTGGACGGCAGGCGACAATATTGTCATCACAGACCTTTCTTATCCGTCCATACCGTACATCCTGCAAGACCTTAAGCGACGATACGACGTCGAATTGCGCGTCATCAGAAATGTAGCCGGCGAAATTCGCCTGGAGGACCTCGAAGCAGCGGTCGATGAGAGCACGCGGATGGTAGTCATCGATCGCACCGCGGCATTTTCGGGTTTCACTTTTGACGTGAAAGAGGTCTGCCGCATTGCGCATGCCAAAGGTGCGCTCGTACTCGATGACGCTATGCAGTCTCTGGGTGCAATCAATGTTGACGTCAAGGAAGACGATGTGGACATAGTCATAAGTGGCGCATACAAATGGCTGTGCGGACCTGAAGGCGCAGGCTTGTTCTATATCAAAAAGGATCTGATCAACAGTATTGACCCGAAGTTCAGAAATTACATTTGGGCCGACCTTGGTGGCGGCATCCCGTTTGCTGACCAGGACCATGACAATCTAACAAGCTGGCAACATCCGCCGGTCAATACAGCCAACAAATTTTCTCAGGATGCCGTTATCGGCCCTGCACTATTCGGCTGGAATGCAACGCTAAAGTTTTACGAAAAGATCGGCATTCGAAATGTCGAGGAACGGGTCCGGCGTCTTGGGACGTATGCCGTTGAGCGTCTTCAGGAAATAGGCTGCAAGGTGACGACACCGCTTGATGCCCGGCAACGTCACGGCTTGATTGCCTACACCACCGGGGACTACGAAAAGGATTCGGCGTTCTTTCAGCGCTGCGCTGCACCTGGCCGGTGTCAACGGCCAATTAAGATATCCATGCGTACGCTGGGCGGTATCGGCAACCTCCGGGTTTCCACGCATTTCTTCAATACCGAGGCGGATATCGACTATCTAGTGGATTTGCAGGCCAGCATGCTTTGACGCGTGTCGGCCTCATTACGTTATCCACTTCAATCTTGATAGGCTACAAGAATGAAGAAGACACTTCTTTACACCTTAGTCATGGTGCTCGCATGGATGCAGCCGCTCTGCGCGGCTGAAATCACCGTTGTTCATGCGGGTTGGCTACTCGCCGTACCGGGTGAGCCGCCGGCCGCACGACAAAGTATTGTGATCCAAGATGGCCGTATCACACAGGTGGTCAGCGGATTCCTCGACCCGGCCCAGCTCAGCAACGACGACACAGAGGTTCGATTGATCGACCTGTCGAATGAATTTGTACTGCCCGGTTTGTTTGATGCCCATGTACACCTGGCGTCGTCACCCGGTCCCGGGATGATGACCGGTCCCGTGACGGAGTCGGAAGCCGACATGGCGCTTGTCGCAGCAGCTCACGCCCGGCAGACACTGCAAGTCGGATTCACCACAGTCGTAGACCTCGGAGCGGTTGGCGTTCCCGGCCACGAGAATGCGATCTTCGGTGTCCGCGACGCAGTGAAAATGGGTGGGCTTGCGGGCCCGAGAGTCATTGCTGCGGGCACGCCAATCTCAGCGACCAGTCAGTCCCGAGCACCCCGGTTTCGGTCTGAAGTTCAGCACGTCATGGACAGTCGCGCCGTATGCAACGGCGCCGATGACTGCCGGCGCGCCGTACGACATCAGGTTAAGCGAGGGTCCGACATCATCGCTTTCTTCAACACCGGCAGCCTGCTCTCCGAAAACCCTGTAGATCAAGCGATGAGCGACGCGGAAATGCGGGCCATTGTCGATACGGCGCATTCGCTGGGCCGCAAGGTGATTGCAGACGGCCACCACGCCGTCGGTATAGCCGCCGCAATTCGTGCCGGTGCCGACGTTATCGATTCGGCGCACCTTTATGACGACAACACTTTCCGGCTTTTAGGCGACGACGTATTTCTTCAGTCGCATATATACGGTGTTGTTCAGGCTGTGGGAGAAGATTTCGAATCATTACACAATGGACTCTGGGGATGGTTGCCCGATTCGATTCTGCTGCGCTTCCAGGCCATTCGGAAGCGGCCATTTGCAATGACCGAGGCCTATCGCCGCGGCGTAAGAAACCTTGTCTATGCTTCCGACGCCGGTGTTTACCCGTGGGGTGAGAACGCGGGTGATTTCGTCGAATTCGTGGAACGAGGAATGTCGGAAGCGGACGCTATTCGGACAGCAACAGTCAATGCCGCCCGCATGCTCGGCCTGGATCACGAACTGGGGTCTATTGAGCCCGGCATGAAAGCCGACCTGATCGCGACTTCTACCAGCCCCCTTGACGACATTAGCGAACTGACCCGGGTCCAATTCGTCATGCGCGACGGGATTGTTTTTAAGACCAAATGATCCTGTTCCCATCGGCGAGTTTGCAACAACTTTCGCAGCGACGATATATATGAAGCCTCTTGCTCCACCCAGTTTGGAAGACATTCGTGCTGCCGCCAATCGAATAAAGGCATACGTGTTGCGCACGCCGTTAATTCGACTGAATGTCGACGTAGCCCAGACCGAGATCTATCTCAAGATGGAAAATCTGCAGCCTATTGGTGCGTTCAAAGTGCGCCCCGCTGCCAACGCCATTTTGGGTGCAGCACAGGCTTCGATTGCTGACGGAGTGTACACTGCCAGTTCGGGCAATATGGGCCAGGGCGTTGCCTACATCGCCGGAAAATTGGGCCGTTCCGCAACCGTATTTCTACCGAAAGACGCCGCGGCGACAAAAGTTGCGTCACTGAAACGCCTGGGCGCAAGAATCCGTTTCATGGAAGATGAGGCATGGTGGCAAGTCTTGGCTGACCATGGTGACCCCGCCACACGAGGAATGTTTATTCATCCCGTGGCGAGCCAGGATGTTATAGCCGGCGACGCCACGATCGGACTCGAAATTCACGAAGAGCTACCCGATGTTGACACCGTGCTGGTGCCTTTCGGTGGTGGTGGCCTGTCAACCGGAATTGCGTCGGCCCTGCGGGCCGCCGGGTCCAACGCGCGGGTCCTCGGTGCGGAGTCTGATCATTGTGCGCCGCTGACAGCAGCACTTGCAGCTGGTGGGCCAGTAGCCGTTCCGATAACACCCTGTTTCATCTCTGGCATTGGCGTCGGCCATGTTCTTGACGAAATGTGGCCATTGATCCAGCAATTAATAACTGGCACCGTCGTCGCAAGCCCGAAGGAGATCGTCGCGACGATTCGACTCTTGATTGAGCGGCATCGGGTCATCGCAGAAGGCTCCGGCGCAGCTCCGGTGGCTGCGGCCATGGCGGGTCGGGCCGGAAAGGGCAAAATTGTCTGCGTGATCTCGGGTGGCAACCTTAATGAGGACTATTTGATCGACATTCTAAGAGGCAACACTCCGAGTCCGGCACCCGTCACTTCAGTGTGATCACGCAACTCGCATCCTCATCAACCAAAAACATTGGCCACGAAGATCGTTACGATGGCCAGTGGCGCCACAAATCGGACCAACCATCGCCAGATCGTAAACGAGGTTGATCGATTCAGGCGGAGTTCGGCGGCAATTGATTCCCTTGTCATCAGCCACCCGGCGAATAAGGCGATTAACAAGCCACCAACTGGAATGAGGATATTCGCTGTCACAAAGTCAAACAGATCAAAAATGCGCTTGCCTTCGAAAAGTGGAAAGTGATCGAGTGGTGTAAAGCCGGCCAGAATGTTGAATGAGAATAACGCGCCCAGGCCAAAAAGCCAGATGCCGAGGCCTGTGATAATGGTGACGGGTACGCGCCTGAATCCTTTATGCTCCACCAACCACGAAACCGCGGGTTCCAGCATGCCGATACTTGATGTGAGTGCCGCGATTGCCATCAAGACGAAAAATAGTCCACCGAATATGACACCGAATGGCATCTGACCAAACGCAATCGGCAGCGTAACGAATACCAAACCAGGTCCTTCACCAGCCTGAAGGCCGTAGCTGAGTACCAGTGGAAAAATGATCAGGCCCATCATTATCGCAACGCTGGTATCGGCGAATGCAATAATGCCGCAGACCTTAGGGACAGATACTTCCTGTGGCATATACGCGCCGTAAGTTATTAACGCGCCCACGCCGACGTTGACGGAGAAAAATGCCTGACCGCCCGCCATTAGAATCGTCGACGAAGTGACCTTGCTAAAGTCAGGATTAAACATGAATTGCAGCGCGCCGGAGAAATCCGCAGTCACCGCCGAATAGACGACAAGCGCTACGAGTATCAATGCCAGTCCCGGCATCAGGTAGGCCACCGCTTTTTCAAGGCCTTTTCGAACGCCACCAGCAACGATGACAATAGTGAGGAGAAAGAACGTTCCCTGCCAGAACACCATGCGCGCAGGATTGGCCGTCATTGCATTGAAGCCGTCGCCGGATTGCTTAGCGTCATAACCTGCAAAAGCACCTGACATTGCGCTGACGGCATAGTCCAGAGTCCAGCCGGCAACCACGCTGTAATACATCAAGCCAACCGTCGGAGTAATCACTGAAAACCAACCCAGGCTGGTCCAGAATCGACTGCGACCATTTTCCGCAACCAGCTTTTGCATACTGCGGATCGGGCTTTGGCCGCCACGCCGCCCGATGGCAACTTCCGCCATTAGCAGTGGAATGGCGATTACAACAATACAAACGCAATAGATGATGACGAACGCGCCACCGCCATTGACTCCGGTGATGTACGGAAAACGCCAGATGTTGCCGAGCCCAACGGCACTACCAACCGCGGCCAATAAAAAAGCGCGCCGCGAAGACCATTGTTCATGTACGAATTCGGCAGCCATAAGAACTCTCTCTCTCGAAACTGTACCGAAAAACTCGATTCCACCCTGTTCAACTTCCGACACCGTATGCTGCCAGGCGAATCAAGTCTCCAAATTTCCTGACGCGATTTTCTGATACTGACATGCCACGCAGCAATTGGCTAAGATGCAAGAATGACAAACGAAACCAGCGACCGCCACGAAGCGTGTTGCATTGGCATTTCAGGACGTACCTACTACGATCTTAATCCAGCGCTGTTTCAGGCACTTGAGTGGCGCAATATAGGCCCCGCAAACAATGGACTTTGAATTGACAGGAACGGTCGCCTTAATTTCCGGTGCGGCGCGGGGAATCGGCTTGACCGTCGCGGAAGATTTGGCAAGTCATGGAGTCAAGGTTTGCGGGACCGATACTCGCGCCGGGCTCCTGACAGCTGAGATGCAACGCATCGCCGAGCAATACGATGTCGAAACGATGGCTATTGGCGCTGATGTCGGTGTCGAAGAACAGGTGGTGGATCTGGTTCAGCGGGTTGTGTCCGAGCGAGGTCAGATAGACATCCTGATCAATAATGCCGGTATTCGCCGGGTTGCCCCGATTTACGAAACAACGTCGAAAACCTGGGACGATATTCATGCGGCAAACCTTCGAGGTCAATACCTTTGTACCAGAGAGGTGCTCAGGCAGAGCATGCTGGACCGCAATACGGGCGTAATAATTTTCGTCTCTTCGGGCTCCGGCAGACGAGGAGAGAAAGGCAGCTCGGCTTACTGTGCCTCAAAATTCGGCGTTACCGGTCTGGCGGAATCAGTGGCGAAGGATTTGAAGCATACAAAGATCCGTAGCTCGGCGATCATGCCCGGCATGATCTGGACACCGATGGCCGAAGAGTCGGAGATGGCGGACAAGGACGTGGACTGGCTGGACTCGCGGCAGGTTTCGAGAGCCATTCTCTTTTGCATCAAACAGGACGTCGATACAATCATCCCGGAGATACAAATCTATCATCGATCACAGATTTGAATTATCGGTTTGTATATAGCCGTTCCCGGTGCATTGCGTGATGGGTGTTGTAGCCGAATTCTGCAAATCGTCTTCCATCCGCCTTAAGCACGGGTAACACGTCTGACTCCAACGCCCGGTTGAGCGCATCGAGGTCGTCAAACACGACTTCATTGCCGATGATCACGCGAGCATCCAGCACATCACTGGTCGATCGCCAGTCCAACGGTAGGTAGCATAAGACGTTACGGATTCCGGGGAATGTTGCGAGAATTGGTGGATGGTTCTCGGTATAGAATCGTACGAAGTCAGCTGCGTCATCCGTGGGACCGTAGTAGCGTACAACGAAGGACAGTGGTGCTGTGCGAGGTGGCGGTGACTGTTGTTCTGGTAGTGCGAAATGAACGGTCTCGAAAAGGTCGAGCGCGATTTTTTCGATCGGACCGCCGTAGGCAGCCTGGTCGAAGATCAGCCGTTGAAAGTCTTCCGAATCGGCCAAGGCCTTAGCATCAGACGCACCGTTCATGTCAATCTGCATTATTAATGCTGGCGCGGGACCGTCATCGAATGACGGCACATTGCCTGTAGCCGGTACGAACATATCTACTGAAGCGACTTTGGGGACAGCGCTCAGGAAGGCGAGCGGCTGATCGAGAATATGATTGCGTAAGTAATCCGGGGATTCCTGTGAAGTCCAGATCGTCGCGAATATTGCGATCGTCATTGTGTCATCGATTCCTTGTTCGTCTTCGAGATATTCGACCAGCCATCGATAGTCAATACTATCTTGCCACCAGCTTTGCCGGATTCACCAAGCTCAAAAGCCTGTTCGAAATCGTCCGGTTGCAGCACATGGCCGACAATTGGTTTCAGGGCAACTGTCGCCGCGAGATCCATGACATTGCGGAGATTGGCCGTGTGACCGAGGACATTGACTTGCAGATCCTCGACACCGTATTCGGCAGACAAGTTATTAAACGGTCGCGCCAGCAAATAGACGAGGCGCCCGCCTCTCTTAAGGACTTTGTAGGAATCCTCGTGAACCTTTCCACCGACCGTATCAAGCACAATGTCGCAATCAGTTACTTCTGAAGTGAAGTCGACACAGTCGTACGGAATTGCCCGGGCGCCAAGCGCTTCGACTCTTTCGACATTTGCAGAGCTACACGTTGCAAAAATATCGGCGCCGAAGTGCTGCGCAATCTGGATTGCAAGAGATCCAACACCGCCCGAACCGCCGTGAATAAGAACGCGCATTCCAGCCTCAATTTCCGCGGTTTCGACCAGCGCGTTCCAGGCCGACAGTCCCACAACCGGAATCGCGGCGGACTCCTGTAGCGTAAGATTTTCTGCAACCGGAACAACAGAATCCTGAGCCGAGACAGCCACATACTCGGCCAGAGAACCGCGTTGAAATCGACTGCAGATAAAACTCACGAGCTGGCCTCGCGCAAGCTGAGTTCTGTCCACGTTCTTGCCCAGCTCGACAATCTCACCACATCCATCGCGGCCCGGTGTTATCGGAAATTCCATCTGAAAATAATCTCCGAGCATGCCGCTGCGCAGCTTCCAGTCAAACGGGTTCAGCGACGCCGCTCGAACTTTGATGAGAACTTCATCGTCAGAAATCCTGGGGGTATCGGGATTTGCAATATGCAGGACATCCCTGTCTCCGCAACAGGTGTATTGAATTGCGCGCATGTGTGAATGATAACCGAAGACGATGAACGCCGCTGCGTGACCTTGAATAACGTAAGACAATCGACTGGACAATGTTGTTACCGTAATATTGGCATCCCAAACGTTTACGGCAGCATCTAGCGATACAGTCGTGACGCAGCGAACGGTAGGCTAGATTCGTGTTTACATACTTAGATCCAAACGTTCGACGTTGGCTGATTGAAGAAGGGAAACTGATTCGAATCAACTCCGACGGGCGTGCGTCGAATCCGAATGCGAGCAACGAGAAAGACACCGACGCGATAAGCTTGCTAGGCCCCATTGCGTTGCCACTCGAATGCGGCCAGAACGAGCATAAGGTCGACTGGTATGCCGCTGTAAGGCATACGCGGCTTGACCGTATTCAAGCGCTTGCTGACTCGTTGCTGATTCATCAGAAGCAAGAGAAATTCGCTGAATTGGCCGCTTCTATGGCGGTCAACAGTGTCCTGGTACATGGCGATCGTGACAATTGGCAGAATCCATTAATACGTATTCACTCAAGTTGTCACACTGGCGACGTATTCGGGTCAATGAGATGCGAGTGCGGACCCCAATTTGTTAGTGCACTTGATCGCATCGCGAGCGACCCAGCCGGTGGCATGATAATTTACATGTCTGGACACGAAGGCAGGGGCATTGGTCTTTGGGCGAAAGCAGCAACCTATTTATTGCAGGATGCCGGCGAAAACACGTATGAGGCAAACCGCTCGCTAGGTCTTCCCGACGATTCAAGAGACTTCCGTGACGCGGCGACTTTGCTAAAGTACTTTCACGGCGATCGTCCGTTTAGACTACTCACCAACAATCCCAAGAAAATCCAGGACCTCAATGAATTCGGGCTTAGTCATGTCACCCGCGTTAAGCATGTGGTTGGTGTCAATGAAACAAATCGCGAATACCTGTCCGCCAAGCAGGATTGGGGACACAGCTTCGATAACGACGACCTTGTTCCTGGACGAAAACCTGAATGATCAATGACGAGACAGATTTGCAGCATATGTCCCGGGCCTGCGAGCTGGCAGTATTAGGCCAGGGAATGGTTGAACCGAATCCGATGGTCGGTTGCCTCATTACAGAAGGTGGCAGGATAATTTCCGAGGGCTACCACGCTGGTTTCGGCCTTCAGCACGCCGAGATCATGGCTCTCGAGAATGTTCCAGATACGGAAAGAGACCGTCTGAAACACGCAAGCCTCTACGTAACACTAGAGCCTTGTTGCCATCAGGGAAAAACGCCACCTTGCACGGAAGCAATACTGGAAAGCGGTATCGGCAGAGTAGTTATCGCTATTCAAGACCCTTTCTCGGAAGTGCTTGGAAAAGGAATTGAAACCTTACGTCATGCTGGAATTAAGGTTGACGTCGGTGTCTCTCAGGATCGGGTCCGGCGGCAACTGGCGCCTTACCTGAAACTTACCGAACGAGGGTTGCCGTGGATCATTGCCAAATGGGCTATGACACTCGATGGAAAGATCGCTACCCATACTCAGGATAGCCAATGGATTTCCGGGCAACAATCTCGAAAGATTGTCCATGACTTGCGCGGGCGTGTGGACGGTATTCTGATCGGTATCAATACCGCCCTGGCAGATGATCCGCTACTCACCGCCCGTCCAACCGGGCCTCGGACTGCAACCCGAATCGTGCTTGATTCCGCCGCCCGATTGCGGCTCGATTGCCAACTGGTTAGGAGTGTGGATCAAGCCCCGACATTAATAGTCGTTGGTCCCCTCGCGAATGCGGCAGCAATCGAAAAATTGGAGGATGCAGGACTCGAAGTATTTCGCGCGACAGGAACGTCTCCGGAAATCCGCCTCCAAAGCCTGCTTGAGGAACTTGGGCGCCGCCGTTTTACGAATGTATTGGTTGAAGGTGGTGGGACGGTATTAGGAAGCTTTTTCGATTCCAACTCCATTGACGAGGTTCACGCGTTTATCGCACCATCAATGGTTGGTGGCGCAGAATCCCCAACTGCCATTGCAGGGGATGGCATACCTAGAATCTCTGAAGCGCTACAGTTGACCAATACGAACTGGCAAACCGTCGGCAATGATTTTTATGTGAATGGATTCGTTGCGCGTGGCGATTGATGGCACGAGCGTTGATGCAGCAACAACGGTGAAGAGCCTCGCCATTGCGGCGAGGCTCTGCTAACGACATCATCGTTTGTTTTTAGTTGCAGCTTGCGGCACGAACACCGACTGCCAGGTCTGCGTTGAACCAGTCACCACTGTCATCGGATGCTCGATCGAATTCTGCCAGCGTTAGAATCATCACGTTTCTATCAGGTGTAACCAGAAAAGTATCCTGGCCCTGATCTGAGAATGTAAGAGTGACGAGATTGTCTACCTGCGTCCAGGTGACCGACTCAGAACCAAGTGTGTCGCTTGAGTCGAATAATTCATTCGACGGGGCCAAGGCTTCATAGAATGAGTCCGCCAGCGACGTAAGTGTTGCCTGACCGGCGTTAAAAGTGATTTCAAATACCGCAGCACCTGCAGCGGCTCCCATCCAGTTGCCTTGGCCAGTTCCGGCATTTAGATCGCCAGCGCCAACACCCACTGCCACGTCATACACGCAGTAAGTGGCACCTTCGACACTCGCTGGAATCGGACTCGCTTCTGCTGCTTCGATAGCCGCGATTCGCGCTGCGTTGTCATCAATCGCTGCAATCAGTTCCTGCAGAGTGCTGTTGACTTCGCCAGCCAGCGCCGGTGTACCACTTTGAAAGGTGGTGACATTAGCAGGGTTAACGGGATCGGCTGCTGCATATCCGAAGCCGGTGATCGTAAGAGTGGCAATTGCCAGTTGTAAAGTTTTCATAATCAATATCCTTCGAATGTAATGCTAGTCAAAATTAAGTGTTTCGCTTACTGCCAGTCGGCGCCGTCCCAGTTGAAGTTGTCCCACAAAGTAGTGTTTGTGGTTGAGCAGGCATCGCCCACGCCATCTCCATCGGAATCCAGCTGGTTCGGGTTCGCAGTCGTTGGACAGTTGTCGACGTCATCAGCAACGCCATCGTTGTCATCGTCTGTATCGCCGTTGTCGCCGATACCGTCGCCGTCCAAGTCAGTTGTTTCAGTCGGATCAAGCGGGAACGCATCATTAACGTCATCGGTGCCGTCATTATCATCATCCGCATCGGCATTGTTGCCAACGCCGTCACCGTCTGTATCTACCGATTCGGCAGGATCCAGCGGGAATGCATCATTAAGGTCATCGGTGCCGTCATCGTCGTCGTCGGTGTCGGCGTTGTTACCGACGCCGTCTGCATCAGTGTCAACAGACTCCGAGGAATCAAGCGGAAACGCGTCATCTGCATCGAGAACCTGGTCATTATCGTCATCGTCATCGCAAACGTTGCCCGCGTTATCAGAATCAGTATCAAGTTGATCGGTGTTTACAATCGCAACGCAGTTGTCGACATTGTCTTTGATCGTGTCGCCGTCGGAATCCGGTACAGTCGATGCTGGAGCCGGGTCGGCGCTCGCTGAACCGTCAGTAAGAGGCGTTGTGTCGACGACTACACCGGTCGTCGCTATCTCATCGGTGAGTACTGTTTCGATGTCCCCCACCAGAATGTCGGTACCCGGAATAAGCAGCAGCAACGGGTCCTGCGTGATAATCGCTTCGATGTCGGTAACATCCGCCAAATCACCCACCGGTGTGCCATTGGCAACACCATCTATTGCACCATCGGCTAGATCTGCTGCAAGAGCAGCAAGTACCAGGTCGTTTGTCACGCCGGATCCTGCGTTATTGGCCAAGCTCTCATCGGTCACCGCTTGTATCAGTGCGGTCGCCGCTTCGATTGCAGTTCGGTACCCAGCAACGTCGGTTTGCTCGTCGGTCTGGTCTGTATCAGCCGTTAGCAGAGGCGGCGTTGTGAAAATATCTACGCTATCGAGCAAGGAAAAACCGAATGTGGTGGCTACCTGTTGCCCTGCCGCAGTAAGAGCAGAATCCATCTCACCCGGACTTGTTGTACCGTCGCCATCGCCGCCAAAAATGCCAACGGAATCGGCATTTTCGATCGCAACTGCGATTGCTATAGTCGTCAATGGAGACGCGTAAATCGGGTCGCCAGCGGTAACCCGGCTCGTATCAACGATGGTCTGCATCACGGTCAATACGGGTTCGGCGCCTGTTGTTATGTCGAGCGTATCTGCATCTGCTGTGAACTCAAGCAAGACGGAACCGCTGGTTGATTCAGGTACTTCCAAATCGATGATTGCGGCGGCAGCGTCGGTTTCACCTGCGTCAATCTCCGCACCCTTCCAGTCGCTAGCTGTTGTATCAATGGAATAAACAGTAACTACTGCGTTAGCCAGTGGGCCTTTGACGCCACCGCCGAGCAAGGGAATTTGTGTGACCGGCGGCGGAGGCGGAGTTACAACTGGTGGCTGAGGGATCGCGCTGGAGCTACCGCCACACCCCGCAACAAGGATCAGCGGTAGCAACACGCTAAATATTTTCGCAACTGGGTGGTGCATTGTGATTCTCCTTAAAGCATGAGTTAAAGCGTCAAACCATTTCAGCCTTATAACCATATTGAATAGCAGGTACGTCGGTTCTGTTATGGCAAGGCGAGTGTATGAACGCTACGGCGCCGCAGGCATTACCCATATGGGCTAAATTTGGCGAAAATCAGCGTGTTATTGTTTAAACTGTGACTGAGTTCTCGTACGCTCAAGCACCCAATAAAAACAAAGGGACTTGTTGTTGTCGCAATCCACGCATGATCTGATTACGAGAACCTACGATGTCGCGTCATCGCTGATTTCAAAACACGAGTTGATGAGTGAGATTGCTGATTTCTTCGTCGTGCCTGCAGCGGCATTGATTTCGACATCAACGGTGGCAGGTCCGTATTTGATTTGTTGCGGTGCTGGCAACAAGGTTGCAGGCGGCGATCGTTTTGTTCGAGATTTACGGTCAAATTTATCCGACAAACGTATGGACCATTGGGTTGTGTCAAATTTCAGTGCGAATCTGGAAAGTCCTGATGGTCGCCAATACACCTTACTGCTGGATGTTGACGCCGTGTCACCGGATGGCCACGACACGAAAAACGCCCATGCAAATGCATTGTTGCCACACATTGTAAGGTCAACGAACTTATCCGAATTGAGCGACCGATCGGTCCGCATCGCCCCACAGGTCGTCGAGAGTTTGAATGAGCAGCTTGCCCCTGCGACGGTCATTCTGGATGCCACGAGCCAAATAACCGAAATAAATGACCAAGCGATCTCTTTGCTTCAGTCTTTTAACGGCATCAAGAAAATCGGCAGCCGGCTCGAAATACTGGAGCCATCGATGGCACGCCAGTTTAGGATGCATTTGCAGTCTCAGCTTGCCGATCCGGCGGCGAAGCCGGCTTTCTTAAGTATCAGCGAACACGATGGCCTGAACAGTTTGACCTTGTTGCTGAAGCGCCGCGAAAACCCGACCTGTCAGGTCGTTATCCACATGCGCTGCCTGAAATCTGCTTCCCTCAACGTACCGGCACACGTTATTCAGAAATTTCATTTGTCACCCAAAGAGGTTCGACTGACCACCGGATTTCTTCAGGGTAAGTCGCTGCGACAGCTGGCGAGTGAATTCAATGTCAGTACTCACACGCTGCGAGCGCAGACAAAGTCAATATTCAAGAAGACCAAGGTCAACTCACAGGCAGCACTCATTTTGTTGGTGCTTGACGATCGATCGTCGGTATTTGAATTTCTAATGTCGTCCGGCGAAGAATGAATTCCGATCAGTCCTCGACCGATGCAGTTAGCCTGAGCCACTGGGGTCTGATTGATCGAATATATGAAACCGGGCAGAGTCCTCACGCTTGGCCCCTGTTGCTGGACAGTCTTTTCAACAATTTCAGCTTCGATGAAAATCCCAGTTTTGCCGATAGCACTGCACTAGGTGCATCGCTGCGAGACCTGTGGCCACACTTTGAGCGTGCACTGTCTTTAAATACCCACATCGAGCACGTCGCTGCCAGTACTGCAGCAAGTACACGCACAGACTTTCCTTATCCACTCGTCGTCGTTACTGCCACTCTCGATATTATCTACCGAAGCGTTGAAGGAATAAGACATTTTCCACCACAGTCTGGTGTCGAAGTGCAAAACCAGAAAGTGATCTTTACCAATTCCGACGTGGAGAACAGACTATCGGCTTTCATGAATAGTACGAAGGCCGGTACTACTGAACGTTTTGTCATCCCGTTGTATTGCGATGAGAACTCAAAAAATTATCTGGTGGCAATCTATCTGCCAAGAATGTCAGGCGATGGATTATTGGCGCTTGGCTGGTTTGACCCTGCCGATCGAGGCGAATTGACCACAGAACACTTTCGGCAGCTATACGATTTGACCAATGCGGAATCGAACGTTTTGCACCATATTCTGTGCGGCGAGGAAACAAGTGAGGTTGCCGATTTCCTTTCAATTACGCCGGCAACGGTAAGAACACATCTCAAGAGTGTCTATAGAAAGACCTCCACCACTGGAAAAAGCGAGCTGATTCATGCAATCCGCTGCGGCCCGGCACTACTCGGTCGTTTTTTGATGCCGCGCAATGAAATGTACGCCGACACAGAGAATGCCGATAGCCGCCATACGCAAACGATGACGCTGTCGAATGGTCGCCGTCTCGGATTTGCCGAATTCGGTACACCCGACGGAGTACCCGTACTCCTGGTACACAATATGATTGGCTCTCGTCTGCAACTGCCAACAAGTGAAGATAACCTCATAGCCCAAAACCTGCGTTTGATCGTCCCGGATCGACCGGGTGTTGGTCTTTCGGATATCCGTGCTCCACTTTCATTACAGGATTGGAGCAGTGACATAAACGAGCTCGCCGATCATCTGGAACTGGAGCAGTTCAATCTCATCGGATCATCAATCGGTGCGATTTATGCTTTGGCGCTTGCACATCATCAGCCGGATCGGATTAGACGGCTCGCGATGGTCAGTTGTTTACCGGAAATTACAGACATGAGGAAGGCGCGACATTTGCTGCCAAGCACGTGCAAGCTCATTTTTCTCGCGCGCGTCGCGCCTGCACTTCTCGCGATAATATTGAAGTTCGTCGTCCGTAGAGGTCCGGAGGCATATCTTGATCAGCTTATTTGCGATTTGCCACCGCTCGATCAACAGCTCTGTAACGACCCGGCATTCAACCGCATGATCGTGCTCGCGATCGGCGAAACGCTGCGCCAGGGAACGACCGCTCTTCTCAACGATATTCGACTGATGGCCAGGCCGTGGCATTTCGCGCCTGAATCGATTCGCGTACCCGTGGACGTATGGCATGGTCTGGATGACACCATGGCCCCATATTCGATGACGCAGGCATTCGCTGGCAGGATTCCAGATTGCAGGCAATACGTGATTGAAAAAGAGTCACATTGGCTCATGTATCGACAATGGAATACGATCGTAGCCGAGCTGCTTCGCCCACCGCAGAACGATTCTGCGACGATTGAACGTACGACAAATCTTGGCGCCCAATGCTAATGCGGGCCTCATTGAGGCCCGCATCAGATCATACGTATCTAACAAAACTTACAAGGTGAACTTGAAGCGCGCAGAGTAGAACCGGCCAAGATAATCAAATGTCGGGCTCGTGTTCGCTGAGATTGAAGGGATGAATGGCGGTGCTTCGTCGGCTAGATTCTCGATACCGAGCGATATCTGGAATCTGTCCCAGCTGTATACACCATACAGATCGAAGTAGCTGATAGAGTCTGTTTTCGAATTGAGTATGCCAACGCCGATCTGGTCTTCAATATTCATTTCATCCAGGAATCGCCACGCCGCTGACAAGTTCCAATTGTCGCGCTGCAAACCCACCGTCAATGAAGACTTCAGATCCGCATAGCCGTTAAACGCACACACGTCGCAAGCGATGTTACCGGTACGATCGTCCACGGCACCGGTTTCGCTGGTCTCCGTGTAGTCGTCCAGCAAGGTGACCAGCCAGTCAGCGTTCAGCGAACCAAATTGTGTATCCCAGACGAAAGCCATATTGACGTCATAACCCGAAGTTTCGATTCTGTTCAGGTTCTCATTCAACAAGTCAAATCGAACGACAGAACCATCCGGACCACGACCGATGCGAGCACACTCGGGCGCGGCCAGGTTTGGCGTGTTGTAGCAATTGTTAATAACCTGCGTCGGGTTCGGCGTACCGATGGCGTTTTCAATTTCGACTTCGTAATAGTCCACTGAAATGCGCGGGCTACCCCAGATTTCCGGAGTCAATACAACACCGAACGATATGTTGTCCGACGTTTCCGGTGTCAGAGTAATATTACCACCCTGCGATATCTTCAACTGTGCTGCCGGTTGCACGAAGGTCGACGAAACGCCCTGTGCGGCGCAGTTGGCCGCAACGACCGGATTGGCGGCCTGGTTAGAAGCAATGCACGGATCCGTTACACCGGTAAAGGAATCGGAAACACCGCCGAACAGTTCCAGAACATTCGGCGCACGGAAGCCGGTTGACACCTGAGCACGAAAGCTCAGCATTTCGACAGGACTCCAGCGACCACCGAACTTCCACGTCGTCTCATCGTAGTCATCGTAGTTCGAAAACCGCACAGCTGTCTCAAGAGCCAGCTCTTCGGCCATGGGTGCTCCACTAAGCAGGGGTATCTGCGCCTCGACGTAGGCCTCCCAAAGGTTGTAACCACCGCTGGTTGGTTCAGCGAAGTTACCGCCGCTGTCACCATTACCGACAATACCCGATGGCGTCACAGCGCCCGATTCGTCGCGCCACTCCAGTCCGGCAGCCAGTCCGACGCTGCCGGCAGGCATCTCGAAGAGATCAGGTGTACTGATGCCGGCACCCAGGTGAACCATTTCGTATTCGGTCTTATCGTGATCATCGAAGGTAATGAAGTCTATTTCTCCCTGGGTCTTGGCACTACGACCAAACGGGTTGAACAGAGGATCGCCATTGGCCTGTTTCGGACAATTCGATAACAGAGCACAAAGTTCTGGAATCACCGCTGCCTGCAAGTTACCCACGTTAAGTTGCCCGCTGGTGACTTCCGTCAGCCGTGACTGGCCCCAGGTTCCCCAGGCATCCACTGTCCACTCACTGTCGCCGAAACTCACGTCGCCAGTAACGCCACCCGTGAACTGAATAGTATCGTTGTCATAGTCGAATACACGATTACCCAGGTCCAGGCCACGATACGACATCTGGAACCCGGTCGCAGTCGGGTCTGCCGCTAATACGGCAGGCTGAATGGCAGCCAACGCATCCGCTGGAATGTTTGGATTGTTGAATGGAATCTGCAACAAGTCTGTGAAGCGCCCTGCAGCGCCCGAGACTGGCAACGGAGTAAAGTTCAGTCGGCCCTCACGATGCTGTGCCAGGATATTGGTGTACGCATTCCAGTTTTCACTGATTTCCGTTTTGCCAATGACACCGATATTCATAACCTGGGCGCCGTTGACTAAACTGACACCTGCGCCACCCGGTTCGTTGTAGTTGAAACGATGGCCTGTGTCGAGGATGGACTGAAGACTACCGTCGCCCGCAGAACCGTTCAGTCCGCTCAAACCGAACGTGTCGTAGGGCTGGAAGCTGGCTCCGGTGGTCGGATCCGTGATGAAGATGATGTCCGGACCGCTACCGCTCACCCGACCCTCTGGAGGAATACCACTACCCATAAGGGACAGTATCCGGCCCGTGCCGTCGTCGAACTGACCGAGTATCGGCACACGTGCCCAATCACGTTGCTGAAAATCGACGTTGTCGGTATTCACGTATGTCGCGCCTACAATGAAACCACCGGCGTCTCCCTGGACACCGTAAATAAAGCCCAGGTTGGAGGCGTCACCACCATCGTCCTGGGGCGAACCAAGGCCAGCGCTGAACTCGAACCCTTCAAAGTCTTCACGAGTGATTACGTTAACCACTCCCGACACGGCATCGGATCCGTAAATAGCAGATGCACCATCCGACAATACTTCGATTCGATCGATCATGACCTGCGGAAAGGCCTGAAGATCAACTGCCAGACCGCTGGAGTCGCGGATGGTGCTGACTACGCGCCTTCCGTTCATCAGGACGAGCGTACGCTCAGACTGAAGATTGTGAATGTCAATAAAGTTAACGCCGCGACCACCGTTTGCGTCGTTGCGGCTCGTAGCCTGGCTGCCAACGGAAGGTAACTTCCGCAACAGGTCCAGTGTGTTGTAGCTTCCGATCTTCTCAATATCTGCGCCGTCGGCGATGGATACGGCGCCGAGGTAAGATTCTGGATTTCTGGAAATACGAGAACCCGTTACAATAACTTCTTCGAGCGAACTTTCGTCTTCTTCTTGAGCGAAAGCAGGCAGCGACAGAAAAATCGGCACGAGCAGCACTGTTGAGGCAATAGCGGCAACCGCTTTGCCCAGTCTTTTGTTAATCATTTAATCCCCCGACTAAAATTCTCTACAGCGTTAATGAGATTCAGAGTCCGTATCGTCCCGATGGAAAATTACCGGACCCACACACCACAAAAGCCTATATGAATCCGCTCTCATTTCTTGCTCGTTTAGAGTTCATTCGGTATGCGTTTCGTTCTAAATGATCATTAACAAATAGATCGAATACTGGATAAGAAACAGAATTCTAATATTCGAGCTTGCGTATAATGAATCCACACACCGTCAGGGAACTAAGATGTTCGAAAATCCTGAAATCTCAATCGAGAATCTGCCGGGCACCGACCACGTGCAGTGGAAAGAGCTCGACCCTGCCTACAAGCAATTGCGGCAAGTCCAATCAGCCTTGGCACTTCTGCTTGTGGGGCTTCCATTGACATTTATTACGGTCTTCGCTGGAATTCCGGTAGTTCTGGCAGCAATAGTTTGGTCAGCATGGACGATTGTTTTAGTGATACTCCTGACTTGGCCAACGATCGCATTCCCGAAACGGGGCTACGTCACTCGCGATAAGGACATGCTGTTTCGCAAAGGTGTGGTCTGGAGGTCCGTAACAGCCGTCCCGTTTAACCGCATTCAACATGTCGAGACCAGCAATACGCCGCTCGATCGAAAATTCAATCTCGCAACCCTGCAGTTATTCACGGCAGGCGGGTCCAGCGGCGACCTCAAGATCGACGGACTATCTGCAAGCGTTGCTGAACAATTACGCATATATATTCTTCGCAAAGTAGGAACGAGTGTTGAACACGACGAATAGAGACGGCTGGCATCGTACGTCACCGTTCGCGATCCTGTTCTTCATTGGCAGAATCGTTCGACTGATCGCGAAGAACGCCTGGCAATCTATCGCACCGCTGTTTGTGTACATCACTGTCGGCAAGGAGGGCCTGGTCACGAAGCTGGTCATCGGCGGCATCGCGATAACTATCGCGATTCTGGCCGGATCTATTCTGAGCTGGATGTTCTTTCGCTATCAAATCAGCAATGACTCGGTACTGATTCGCTCCGGGGTCATCAAAAAGACACAACTCGATATCAATTATGATCGTATTCAGGGCGTCAACACGAAGCAAAATCCTGTCTACCGATTTCTGAATCTCGTTACGGTGACGTTCGATACTGCAGGCTCGTCTGGCAGCGAAGGCTTCTTGCCGGCTGTCACGCAAGTGTTCGCTGACAGCCTTCGGCAGCGTATCGGCGGTGCCAGGGCGACGCCACTAACTGATGATGCGCTCTCTCCAGCCTCATTGACTCCGATTCTCCAACTCGACTGGCGCGACATGATTCGTATTGGTTTGGCCGACCGACGCGCTCTGATCGTCTTTGCCGTAATCGGACCGTTAATGGGGCAAATGGGCGATAGCATCGAACCGTATGTCGAACAGGCTTTGCAAGCGGCCGCATTCGGAGCGACGCAGATCGGCGTGACGAATGGCGTCTTGATCGCTGTCGGAATCATCGTTGCGTCGATCATTGTGTTCGCTTTCCTCTCCATCGCGGCTGCAATCCTGCGCTATCACAGTTTCAAACTCTTTCTTGACGGCCGTACGCTGCGATCGTATGGCGGCTTGTTGACCCGCCACGAACATTCGATGGACCTGGAAAAAATTCAGACGCTGCGACTACAACAAGGTATCGTCCAGGCTTGGTTGAAACGCTACAAGATGACCGCCAGGCAGGCGATCAGCGGTCGCAAGCAACGTAGCAGCAAGATGTTCACCATACCGGTTGTGACTGGGGAGCAAGCCGACGCGCTGCGACCAATGCTGTTTGCAGGTGAAGCAGGTCGCCTGACACAAAACCCGAGAAGCGAACGTTTTCAGCCCGTATCGCCCTACTACATGCGTTCGCGAATCCTGTTTTTGGGATTGCTACCGGCTTTTGTCTTCGTCCCGCTGGGGTTTGGAGAATTCGGTCGTGCCGGATTGATTGCGATCCCGTGGCTTCCAATCGTTGCCTTGCTTTCGTGGCGCAATTGGAAACGTGCAGGCTATCTGCATAACGATGATGAGTTAGTGCGGCGTTCGGGCTTGTTCGGTTTTCGCACCGTCGGGCTTCTGTTTCGCAAGGTGCAACGCGTCACCATTACGCAATCACGTTATCAGCGCCGTAAGAATCTCGCGAGTCTAAGAATGCACATGGCATCAGGTAGCGTGCGCGTACCGTATATAGACCATGCCAAGGCGCAGCAACTACGCGACTACATTTTGTATCGTGTGGAATCGAGCCGGAAGGCCTGGCACTAGACGTTAGAAGGGACAACAAGTCACTTTGCGAACTCGCTTAGACCGACAGTGCCGCGGAGGAATTCGTCAAGCCCGACGAAAAATCGCTGCCGGTTCACCTGGTTCGACAGATAGTGATCCTCGTCGTCAAACTCCATAAAGGTGACTTCGGCCCGCGACTTTTTCAGCGCTTCCTTCATTCGTTTGAATTGGTCGAAGTGCACTCTTTGGTCACGCTCGCCGTGCGCAAGGAACAAGGGTACCGTCATCTCCTCCGCTCGCATGACGGGTGAGTTCTCCTTGATTTCCTGGCGACTATCCAGACCTTTGAGGATAAAGTTTCTGGCAGCCATCGAGCCAAACCGGTATTTTCTTAAGTCTCGGATCATGTCCTTCAGGTCTGTGACGCCCGCCATCGAAACTGCGCAAGCGTACAGTTCCGGATTCCTGATCGCTCCCATTAGGGCCGCGTACCCGCCATAAGACCAGCCAACAATGCAAATCCGGTCGGGATCGGCGAGCTTCTTATTGATCAGCCAGCGTGTACCGTCTTCCACATCCTGCTGCATCAGCACCCAATTCTCACGACCGGCCTCCTCGAAATCCTTGCCGTAGCCTGCCGATCCGCGGAAGTTCATTTGCAACACACCAAAGCCTCGTGAGGCGAAAAATTGTGCGAAATAGTCGAACCGTTTCGAGGTTCGTGCGTAGGGGCCACCGTGCGGTAGCACGACGAACGGCAACATCCGGGCCTCCAAGCCATCGTTGATTGAAGGCGGCAGCGTGACGTAGGCAGGAATCTCGAAACCGTCACGAGCCGCGTACGTCACGTCCGCCACCATGCCCAGTTCTTTCGCTGGCAATTTCGGATAGTAATACGCAAGAATCTGGACGTCATTGGTCGCGGCATCGACCAAAGCCAGCGCGCCCGGGTTGTACGCGTTCGAAATCTTGAACAGGACACGGCCCGTAACACTGGATTGGTCGATGTATTCGACGGTGTAGCCGGCAAAGCGTTTACGCATTCGCTCCAGCACCGTGTCGTACTCGCCTAACAGCTCGGTCTCCGCCGTATCGGCGACATATTTGGCACCGATAATTTCACCGTTGCTAGCGGTGACCAGCCCCTGAGCATCGTAGGAATCGTGGTGAAAGAGCTGCCGCGAAATTTTCTTCTCGACGAGATCGTAGACGTATATTCCGAGCGTAGGTCTCCCGGCCCAGTCGCCGATGACCAGCTCATTAGGATCCGGCGTGAATCCGAAAATCCGGGTATCCGCAGCCAATCCCGGAAACTCGTCAGAATAGCGCCACTTGTTCTCATCGACATCACGGATAATGAGCTTCCAGGCATTTTCCTCTGTCTTGTGATCGTACAAACCCTGGCCGACGCGCGGCTCGCCACGCTGGTCGGTGAACCAATTCTGGATGCCATTCTGGCCGCTCTTGAGCTTCCAGTATTTTCCGGTGTTGATGTCGACGCGACGAATGTCAGGTATGAGCTGGTTTTTCTCGGAAAAGCCCATCAGGATGTGGTCGGGATCGTCATCGAGGAAATCGATGACGTCGGAATTATCCTGGCGCAATATTTTCCTCGCCTGGACGAGGATCTTTCCCTCCATTTTCGATGAGTCGAGTGTGTAGATGAAACTCGTCGAGATTGGAACCCGCCGGAAAGTTGTGCTCTGCCACAAGCCCACCAGAACGCGCTCATTGTTCGCCCAGCGAATCCATTCGGGTTTTACACCTTCGCTGAGAAAGATCGCCCTCGCCTCCTCGTCCTTGTCGCCGATCGTCATTACGCGCACGCCATATTCGCCCTCATAGTTGACGATAGCCGCAATCTGCTGGCCATCCGGGGAAATTGCGGCATCGTGGATACCGGGCAATGTGCCAAAAACCTCAGCTGGAGGCATTGCGTTCAAGTCGGCGTACGCAAGGGCCACGACGATGAAAACGGCGATGCGTCTCATGGACTGGCCTTTATTGTATTTGGATGATGACCTCACCCAACTATTCTGCCAGCCTCGGGTATGAAGTTGTCCCAGTATTTTCTCGTTCAAGAATTCACCAATTCCAGTTCATATTCCACTTCATAGCTTATTTCGACTAGTGCCTCTTTTCCCGCCTTACTTCGGCCGCGGCGCGACCGCGCTCAACCAGCTTGCGAATCAACTGACGCCCAAGCAACTCGCTATCGTGATGCATGTAGTAAAAACCGATGGCAGCGGCGGCCATCGCGCCGAGGGCGTTGACGATAAGATCAGTCATCGTGTCGGTCAGGCCCGAGCGTTGCATATTCAAGCCCAAACCCAGGTCCATTAAATATTCGAATATTTCCCAGATCGTCCCAACCGTCACCGCCGTACCGAAAGATATCGCAGCGACGTAGACCGGGGCGATCCTGATTCGGTGCGTCATGTAAAAGACGTAAACGCCAAGAAAACCAATGAAGCCGATAACGACTGCCGATGATCCGTGCAATAACAGGTCCCACCACCATAGCTGCTCGTAGAAGTCGCGTACCTCACCCAACGCAAAACTCGCGAACAGGAATACGCAAGTGAACACTGTTACCTCGATCGGCAATCGCACACGGAGCTGCCGTTCGATCGCGGCCGGTGCGAACGTCATCAACAGAACGGTCGCGCCGGAGAACGCCGTCAACCACTGTCGAAGCATCAGACTGCGAAGCATGACCACGAAAATCGAAACCTGGATCAATATCGAGATTGTAAGCTCGATCGTCTCAACCCAATCTTCGGTGCTGCGTCGGCGATCCATCTGACATGCTCTCCACGAGTTGCCCCGGATGTATGTTGCCACAGACTTCCGCGTCAAGTCTGCAATGCCTGTTCAAGTGACATGAAGACTACGTAGTAGCCGTGATTTCGGCGATACCGCCAGCGCTCTAAACTGAGCCCGCGCCCAGATCGCGTTGTATCGTAACGGTCGCGGCCACCGGAGTTTCACATGAAGTACAAGGATTACTACGATGTTATGGGGGTCTCGCGCGACGCGACGCAGGCAGATATCAAGCGCGCATATCGAAAGCTCGCCCGAAAATACCATCCCGACGTTAGCAAGGAAGCTGACGCCGAACAGCGATTCAAAAACGTTGGCGAAGCCTACGCCGTATTGAAGGACCCGGAGAAACGCGCGTCATACGACGAGTTGGGGGCGAACTGGCAGGGCGGGCAGGAGTTTTCTCCACCGCCGGACTGGGGCTCGGGCTTCGAATTTCGCGGTCGTGGGTTTTCGGATGCAGACGGCTACAGCGATTTCTTTTCGACCCTGTTTGGTGAGGATCATGCTCACGCCACGGGACATCAGGGCCACCGCGCTACGCAGTCGCGAGGTGAAGACCATCACGCCAAGGTCTTGATCGATCTGGAAGACGCGTTCCATGGCACGACTCGCAGTATCGAGCTGCGCACACCCCGGATCGACGAGGCCGGCCATGTGACTAGCAGCGAACGTACGCTGAATGTAAAAATTCCCAAGGGCGTTCAACCGGGCCAGCACATTCGTCTTTCCGGGCAAGGCTCGCCGGGACAAGGGCAAGCGGGTGACCTTTACCTCGAAGTCGAATTCAAGACCCATCGCATCTACCGCATTGAGGGAAAAGACCTGTACCTGGAATTGCCAATTACGCCATGGGAAGCTGCACTCGGTGCCACGGTCAATTGCCCGACTCCGGCAGGTGCGGTCAAGCTCGGCATTCCGGCGGCAACGACGAGCGGGCACAAACTTCGTTTGAAAGGACGCGGTATACCCGCTAATCCTCCCGGCGACCTCTACGCGGTCGCGAAAATTACAACGCCCGCCGCCGACACCGAGGCTGCGAAATCTTTATATCGGAAGATGCAGCAGGACCTTCCCTTCAATCCACGCAGCGAACTGGGAGTCTGACGCCAATGCAAAACGAAGCCCTGAGCGGCGAACTGATTAGCGACGAAACGACACTGACCATTCGCGAACTATGCCAAGCGTGTTCGCAACAGACGGAGTGGATACTCGAACTGGTTGATGAAGGCGTCCTCGAACCACTTGCCGGTATTGAACAAGAGATGGTCTTTTCTGCCGTCGAGCTGCGTCGGGCCCGCACCGCAATGCGACTGCAACGCGACCTCGATGTAAACCTCTCCGGCGTAGCGCTAATTCTGGATCTGCTCGACGAAGTTGGTCGATTGAAGCGATTAAATAGCTAGCACAGGGTTTTCAATGTAGCTCTACTCGCTGCCCGAATTTTGCGATCGACACTACTGCTTTGTTTTGATGGCGCAGTTTCAGTGCCAGCGCCTCTTGCGCCGCAGTCTCTCCATGCACGAGGTAAACCGGTGGCCGACTCCTGAAATTGGAATACCAGTCCAGCAGATCCTTCTGATCGGCGTGAGCCGAGAGGCCACCGATTGTGTGAACGCGCGCCTTGACCGCGTATTCGTCGCCCCACAGCGTGACAGTCTTTGCGCCGTCAACCAATCGACGGCCCAGCGTACCGGCAGCCTGAAAGCCAACGATGACCACATGGTTTTCTGCTCGACCGATATTGTTCTTCAAATGATGCCGAATCCGCCCACCGGTGCACATGCCGCTAGCCGCGATAATTATTGCCCCTGCGGTTTCGCGATTAATCGACATTGATTCTTCCGGTGACCGGGTCATTCTTAGGTTCGGCAATCGAGGCCGGAATGTATCCGTCTCAAAAAACCGCGCATCGTAGAGGTCGCGGTTTTTGGCGTAGACCTCAGTAGCCTGTATGGCCATTGGGCTATCGAGAAAGATATTCCAATGATTCAGTCCCCACTCTTGCCAGTGTTTCGAAAACAGATAGAGCAGGTCCTGCGTACGCCCGACGGCGAACGAGGGAATCAGTATGTTTCCACCCTCCTCTCGCGCCGCCTTAATTACCTGCCGAAATTCGGCCAGCGTGTCGGCGAGATTGCGATGCAAACGGTCGCCGTAGGTGCTCTCCAACACAACGTAGTCCGCCTCGTTCACTATCGCAGGCGGTCGCATGACGGGACTATCTCTGGTTCCAAGATCGCCACTGAACACCAACCTGCGTTCACCGCTGCCGTCACGGTATGTCAGTTCTACGACGGCTGCGCCGAGGATGTGGCCAGCATCCAGAAATCGTACACTCAGGCCCGGGACGACTTCCTGTTCATGGTCATAGTCGACGCCACGGAACCGCGACAGGCAAGCCTCGGCATCCGCTTTCGTATAGAGGGGCATAACATAGGATTCGCCGCGCTGGCGGCGTTTCTTGTTCTGCCACTCGGCGTCTCTTTCGTGCAGAAAACCGGAGTCCGGCAACATGATTTCGCACAACTCAACCGTTGCATGTTGTGTGTAAATATTGCCGCCGAACCCCTGGCGCACCAATAATGGAATCCGGCCGGAGTGGTCGATGTGCGCGTGACTCAGCACTACGGCATCGACTGCTTTCGGATCAAGCGGAAACGCCTTGTGATTGCGCGCTTCGTCTTCACCGCGGCCCTGAATCATTCCGCACTCAAGCAGAACGACGTGATCGCCCGCATTGATTTGATACAGCGATCCGGTCACCTGCTCGGTAGCACCAAGAAAAGTAATGCTGAATGTCACGGGCCTATTACCAGTATCAGAACACCTACGGATTGTCATTTTGCGTTTCGCGCACAGCGGACAACATGTCGGAAAGCACTTATGAAGACTGGCTACGCATTTATTCGGATACCCGCTAGCAAGTCACCTGCCATCATTGTGCAACGGAAGCGAAAAACCTTTGGAAGCGGAGTCCCACGATGGCTGCAAACTCTATGGAAACACTGACGGGCGGCCTCGAGGTTTATATTCGACCGGTTCGCCGCGACGATGTTGAGCTGGAACGGCAGTTTATCGACAAGCTTTCCGCGCAATCGCGTTATAACCGCTTTCTTGGCGGCGTCAGTCACCTGACACAAGATGAGCTCGAAAAGTTTTGCGACATAGACCAGCGCCATAACATGGCATTTACCGCGCTGGATCAAAGCGGCCCGGAGGGTACACAAGTCGGAGTCGCACGTTACGTCGCGAATCCCGAGAAGGGAGATGCCGAAATCGCGCTCGCGATTGCGGATGACTGGCAGCACAAAGGTCTCGACGATGCATTGTTGCAGCAC
The DNA here is from genome assembly GCA_021773075.1 of Woeseiaceae bacterium. Lineage (GTDB taxonomy): Bacteria > Pseudomonadota > Gammaproteobacteria > Steroidobacterales > Woeseiaceae > UBA1847. The sequence continues at coordinate 283,174 of JAJFKT010000026.1, read as the reverse complement.
CTGATCGATTTCGCACGCGACAACGGGATTGAAAGTCTTTACACGATCGAACTGGCTTCGAATCTGGCAATGCATGCTCTCGCGCGACGCTTCGGCTTCGACTCGAAGAGCGATCCGGGCGACCGCGGACGGCTAATCTATCGCATTCAGCTCCGTCCTGATACGTAGTGCGGAAAACCACGGGTCGATCGCTGCTTGTGTATTCACCGCAGCGTCCTTCCGACGACTACGCATTGCGCTTTAGATCGAAGGGCATAAGCTAGTACACGCAAAACGAAGCCCTTTCAAAGGCCTCTGGAATGTCGCCTTCCGGCCAGACCAAGCAGCCGTAATTGTAGCTTACTCAGCGCCACTATCGCCTTCCTGCTTGAAGCAGACATTCACTTCGCCTCATCGACCATCTGGATGGTCTTAGCCTCGACCTCTTTTGGCACTTCGCTCAACGCCGCGTCCTGAGACAATGCCGACAGCATTTGTACCGGCCTAATGAGGCCAATTTTGGTTTTGCCCTTCTCCGTAAAAACGGAAATTCGACACGGCAGCGCCATGTTCAACCGCATGTCGGTAGACAATACTTTTGCAGCCTGCACTGGATTGCAGACCTCAAAAATCTTGCACTGCTCTTTAAATGCGATGCCTTGGCTGCGCAGCGTGGAGCCCAGGTCATGAATATGCAGCACGCCGAAGCCAAGTTGAATAACGGCCGCTTCAAGATCCGTTGACGCCTGTTCGAATGACTTGTCAGTTTCAACTATGTAATACATAACGCTACTCGATTTCGTGGTCGACATAAGAAGGGTTTTCTCTTGCCTCTAACGAGGTCGCTGAAAGCCACTAGTATGTCGCCTTGACGGCTGCTTTGCGATTAACGGCGTGACCGATTTCTCCTAGGAGCGGACGATCAGGAACCGCGAAAATTGCTCTGACGAATGTCGCCATTCAACTAGCGCAATGAACTCACAGACAATCTGAACAGGTGATCTGGTAACTTATCGCCCTCGCGTTTCAGGACGGATCCTTAAACCAGTGACCGGTGCGATTGACCATCGCAACAAGCGATAGCATCACAGGAACCTCAACAAGGACACCCACAACGGTGGCCAATGCGGCTCCTGAATTCAAACCAAAGAGCGAAATGGAAACCGCTACGGCCAGCTCGAAAAAATTCGAAGTACCGATTAAGCAAGCCGGTGCCGCGATATTGTGCGGCAACTTCATTAGCTTTGCTGCGCCATACGCTATCGCAAATATGCCGTAGGTTTGGATCAGAAGCGGCATCGCGATCAGCACGATAACCACAGGTTCATTGATGATCTTTTCCGCTTGAAACCCGAACAGCAGCACAACGGTTGCGAGCAACCCGATTACCGACCACGGCTTCAAAGTACCGACAAACGCCTCGACCTGGCCGTTGCTCCCATTCTTTTCGAGTCGGCGGCGAGTTAGCGCACCCGCAATCAGTGGTAACAGCACATACAAAATCACTGAAAGCAGAAGCGTCTCCCAAGGCACGGCAATGTCCGTTACGCCCAGAAGGAGGGCTGCGAGCGGAGCAAAAGCGAACACCATAATGATGTCGTTGACCGAAACCTGCACTAGTGTGTAGTTCGGATCGCCGTCGGTTAGCTGACTCCACACGAACACCATGGCCGTGCAAGGCGCAACACCGAGCAATATCATCCCAGCGATGTACTCCGTCGCGGATTGAGGGTCAACCCAGCCCGCAAAAAGCACCTTGAAAAAGAGCCAGCCTAACGCAGCCATGGTAAATGGCTTGATCAGCCAATTCACAACAAGCGTCAGAAAAAGCCCCTTCGGCTTTTTGCCGACGTCTTTGATGGCCGAAAAATCAATCTGTACCATCATTGGATAAATCATCACCCAAATGAGAACAGCGACGACCAAATTGACATGAGCATATTCAATCTGTGCGATTCCCTGAAAAATGCCAGGCAGCATGTTGCCCAACAAAACCCCCACCATGATGCACAGCCCTACCCAGACGGACAGGTAGCGTTCAAACAGTCCCATGATTCTCCTTTCTAGCGTTCGACGTAGTCCCTACTTGTCGTGCCGGCGATGCCTCCCGCTGATGCGGCACCTTTGGGGGCACCTAACGGCGATTTGATTATGGATGCCCCCAAAAGGGGCCCCCAGATTGCAGTCGCTACCCGGTCTTTTCGGGCAGGGAGACGACTGTTCGAAAGTGCCCAGCGAAAGGGCAGTAGACGGTGTCGCCAATAGTCGCACACTCTCGGACGTGCAATACCTAGGCCGGACAATGGCTTCAGGCGCGCAAGTGCCTTCAATTCGATTCCGCAATCCGGAACCGAAAAACCCCGTTAACCGATTGATTAACAGGGATTTTTTGAATATGGTGGTGAAGGGTACTACCGAGTTTTCTTTACAACTCTATGATTAATAATGCTATTTTTCATCTTGATCTACGCAGATGCCCCCTCTGATGCCCCCATAGTTCTGTGGTTCATAATTCTGCCCGTTCGAACTCTATTCCCTCCACGAAAGGCGCACTGTTGAGCTAGAAATCCATTCAGTTTCCGGTTGGCTATCAAAGAATTCTTAGGCAAATATGCGCACCTTCACATAATTGAGTACTTGAATCGGATTCCGATCGAACGCGGTGCCAATACGTTTGTACGGAAGTAGCGCACGTTGGCTCCACTGGCGACCTGGTTGTACAGGGACGAGTTAAATACACTCGATTCCGTATAGTCGTCGAACAGATTATCGACATAACCAGTTACCGACCAACTCTCGGCCTGATATGACGCGGTAAGATTCGCACGACCGTAGCTCGGCAGTGTCAGGCTTTCGCCGCGAGCGCCCGGTAACGACAGAACTTCGTCTTGCCAGGAATACCCGCCGTCAACGACGATCTGATTGCCACCACTTAGATCGTGCGCATAACTCGCAAACAATGAGAACTGAGTTTCTGGTGAGCCTGGAAGTTGGTCGCCATCAACTCCGTCCTCGAAATTTGTGCCGAAGCCTGGCGGGCTGATGGTCCTGACCAGTGACGGAACCCCTTTGGTTAGCTCGGCGTTGGTGTAACTGAAGGAGCCACGAAGATTGAAGGAGTCGTTTACCTGCCAGTTTGCCGCAAGATCAAAACCCATGGTTTCGGCGGCGCCAGCATTGACCGTAATCGATGTTCCCGCATTGACCGAAACGGTGGCAACCTGTGGGTCCTGCCAGTCGATAAAAAACACAGAACCATTCAGCGTCAAATTACCATCCAACCAGGTTGTCTTGGCGCCTATCTCGAAGTTATCTACCGTGTCAGGGAAATAATCGCGCTCGTTAATCTGCGCAACATCGCCAGGGTTCGGACCAAACTGTTGTCCAGGCGCCAACAGACACAATCCCTGAGGTCCCGGAACAAATACGTCGGGACATGCATCACCACCATTCGACGCGCCGACGCGATACCCCTGGCTGAACGTGAAATAGACCGTGTTGCCATTATCAAACTGGTACGCGGTGTTGAATTTGAACAGATCACCGTCGAAGGCCTGATTTTCGGCCAGCGTCAGCTGGTTTCCAATATCGCCCAGTGGGAACGGCTGAAACGTTGTTGCGTCCGTAAAATACGGGAATTCGGTCAGATTTGCCGTGTCGAGCGTGTAGTCGTAGTAACGCGCTCCAAGCGTGACGCTCCATTGGTCCGTAATGTCGAAGCCGATCTCACCGAAGAACGCAAGCTCTTCGAGTTCCGTTCGATCCCCTTCGAAGTACTCGAGATCGTTCAGGTCCTGGCGGAAAAATGGACCGGCAAAAGCGCCGTAACCGGGCGTGAACTCGGATGACAGGGCGTCGTACTCGCTAACATTGAAGAAACCGCCAACAATCCAGTTGATGGGACCGTCAGACGTGGACACCAGCCGCAATTCCTGACTGAAAATATCCGACTCTTCATCCTCAAACGTAAACGCTGTGAATGTCGGGAAGGTCTCGTAGCTGTATTCCAACGTAATGAGAAGATCTGTTTGATCGCGTTGCCCGGCCTCCTCGCCACTCGCAATGCCTGTCGCCGATGTCAGCTCTGCGAAGCCGAGGTCAGCTGTGATTTCGAGTGCCACCAGGTCTGTGTCGCGATCATTCGGCTCTAAAACCCGAAAAGGCGAATCATATTCGCCGGCCGGAACCGTTCCGCGCCTGCCGGAGACCGAGCGGCCACCGTGTTCCGTTTGCTGAAAGTAATACGTGAGCGTCGCATCGATAGCGTCGGATGGCTGCCATCGAGCGGCAATCCGACCCGACAACACCTCTTCAGTATTGGCATCTTTGGCTGGCCGGAAATTAGCGGCGGTCTCCGCTGCATTCGAAAAATCGGGATCCGGCTCTGAAACACCGGGCTGCTGAACGACAAACGGATAGTCAATAAATCCCTGGTCGTCAAGCTTGTCCACAGAAGCCCGAACTGCGAAATTATCCGAGAATGCATAATTGAGCGTGAAGCCAAGATCTGAACTGACACCACTGCCTTCAGCGTAGCTATACGCGTCTGCGCGAATGTCAAAGCTGAGTCCATCAAAGTCAGGCTTGCGCGGGATATAGCGAATAGCGCCGCCCATAGTGCCAGCGCCATATAGCGTGCCCTGTGGGCCCAGCAAAATCTCGACGCGCTCAAGATCGTTCAACCTCAAATCGACAAACAGTGGAATTTCACCAACGTAGGTCGCCACTGTGCCACCGCCATTCTCCTGACCGAACGCGTTGACAATCGGCTCTGCATTCAAACCCCGCACAACGATTCGATTGCCGTCTCGACCGCCTTGATCAACGATGTTTATGCCCGGTACGTACGCCGCAAGATCTGACAAATCGCCAAAACCCTGTTGTTCGATCTGAGTACCGCCGATCGCAGATATATTCACCGGGATGTCCTGAATCGACTCAGCACGACGCGTCGCGGTTACGATAACTTCCTCCAGTTCCGCCTGTACCTGCAACGGCGCACCGAGGCCTGATATTGCAACAGGGATTGCGAGCGCAAGCGCCGTTTTCTTAAATACTCTGTCGTTCGCTTTGCGGTTTCTTCGTGTGTCCATGAGGACCTCCAAATCAAGAATTCTGCCGTGCCCTGTTGGGCCGTTGAGGCATAAAATTTGTGTATCTAGAAGTACCATAGAGTGGACGAAAATACTTTTCGAAAATCGAACCAGAAAGGGAGATCTTTCGACTAATCCGGGCGGCAACGAAAACCAATTTTCCGGTAGTCGGAAATTCGGTTGATGACCCTCTGATCTTGCTGTAGAAGTCGATCATGGACCAAATGCTGCGAAAGGGGCTTGCCCTGATAGAACAGGGAAGCTATGAACCTGTTCATCAGATGGCTATCGATCAAATTCATCGGAATACGCAGGACCCTGTCCCGTATTTCCTCCTGGCGCGCGTCGCGTTTGATCACCAGAACTTCAAGAAAGCGGACGAACTTTATCTGCGTGCCTTCCAACTTGAACCGGACAATCCGCTTTACGTTTCTGGTTACGGTCAGTATCTCGTTAGCGTCGGCCGCCAGCAACAGGCCCTGATTTGCGCCGACGACGCTGCCGCCTTGCCAATCAACGACGCGTTCGTTGCCGACACCGTTGGGGTCATATACAGCCGAACAGGATTTCACGAGAGAGCTGTGCCGTTCTTTGAAAAGGCGGTAAGTCTCAATCCGGTTCCAGCCAACTTTCACTACAATCTTGGCGCATCACTACAATTCTCAGGAGATTTTGCCGGTGCCGAAGCAGCGTTCAGGCGTACCATTGAAAGACAGCCCGATGCCTACCGCGCACATTCGTCACTTGTTGGCCTGTCGAGACAAACAAGCGATAGCAACCTCCTCAGTGAACTTAAAGATAAATTTGCCGACAATGTGAGTGATCCGGACGCTCGACTCCATCTGGGTCACGCAATTGCGAAAACGCTCGAAGATCTTGGTGAATACGCTGATAGCCTCGCATGGCTAAAGCAAGCAAAGCAGCTCAAGCGGACAACGCTCGACTACGACATCAATCACGATGTGCGTCTTTTTGACGCTGCAGCACAGACAGTGCATGAGGATATCAAACACGACGAACAGCATTCAGACGTCGCGCCAATTTTCATCATCGGACTGCCACGAACCGGGACGACGCTTGTAGATCGAATTCTGTCGAGTCATACCGACGTCGTATCCGCTGGCGAACTCAATACTTTTGCAGGGCTGATCAAAGACCTGGCGCAAACAACCTCGAATAAAGTTCTTGATGTTGACACGTTGAACAAGGTGATTGACGAAGATCTTGCTGGACTGGGCCTCAATTATTTTGAGGCGACCCGAAAGCTAGCGCGCGGGGCAGCACGTTTCACGGACAAGATGCCGCTGAATTTTTTCTACGCCGGCCTGATTCACAAAACGCTTCCGAATGCAAAAATTGTCGCGCTGCGCCGCGACCCTACTGACAGTTGCTTGTCGAATTTTCGCCAATTGTTTTCAACGAACTACTCTTACTATAACTACTCGCTTGACCTGGGTGACACCGCCACCTACTACCGGGGGTTCGACAAACTAATGTCTCATTGGCGCCGCGTTTTGCCCGCCGACCGATTCATGGAGTTGCACTACGAGGATATTGTGCACCATCAGGAAAAACAGACTCGGCGATTATTATCTTTTTGCGGCCTGACATGGGATGACGCCTGTTTGCGATTTCACGAAAACACAGCGCCGGTATCGACGGCCAGCTCCGTCCAGGTTCGCCAGCCGCTGTACTCAGGCTCGATAGGGCGTTGGAAGAAATACGGCGATAGCCTGAAAGAACTTAGGATGCAACTGAGTGAACCCACTTAGCCAGGCAGTCGTTCCAGCGGCACGTAGTCAATATCGAATCCGAAGTTCCGCGGCGACGTAACGGCCAAAGCGGCCGGCGTACGATAGAATGCCGGACACCCAACAGCAAAGACGGCAACGCGCTGCCCAAAACGAAGTCGTTCGCAGTTGATCGGCGCTGACGTTTCAAAGTCCACAGTGACTATCAGGTCAGGCACGCTGGCCACCACCCGCTCTCCGATTCTTGCCAGCAGATACTCGTTCTTGATATCCAGTTGCAGCGACCGAGCCGGGTCATCGAAATCTTCGATCGTTGCCACACCGATATCGTAACCACCGATAATGCGTGTCGATTTGTCGGTAACTTTGCCCGTAAACAAACAACGGCACTCACCGTAAATTGACCCGTCGAACACGGCCTTCAGCGGCTCCAGGATATCGGCCGCAGGACCACGATGTTCTCTTAGAGTCGCTCCAAGTTTGACTGTAAATGACAACGTTCCAGGAATGACAGCCCGCTTTAATTCAGCGCCGCTCATCGGATGTTCGGCAACCGTGACCATGCCGCCAGCAGCCGAAGCAAAACTGCGAATGTGATACTCGTATACTTCTGTCGACGTGGTGTTGAAGATAGCCGTGTTGCCGGCATAATCGCGGGCCACGGCTGGCGTCGGACTAACACCACCAATAGCGTAGGTCATCATCTGCGCTTCCGGAAACGCGCGCCCCATGCCGTCGCCATCAACTACCGGTATGCCTCGCATTGCTGCCGCTACCAGCGGCACCAGAGAATTGCCACCGCCGATCTCAAACGATGCGACTGCATCGATCCGTTTGCCAACGTGCTCCTCGAATGCCTCAAGGGTCATTGCCGCCTCGTCCAGCGACGGCAAGAGCTCGAGGCCAACCGTTGGCGCACCGACGCCGCCGATCGGTACAACATAGGCGTTATCGTCCAGGTCCTTTGGCTGAATGGTTTGCACAGGACCATAGGTCTCCAGCACCTTCTTCGCAATTTGCTGAGGCAAGTAAGGATCTCCGCCGCCGCCGGTTGCGAGAAATACCGATCCCAGTGCCAGGTCATCTATATGCGTTGAATCTATCTTCTTCATCCTGCTGCCTGCTTTAGGGTTGCTGCCGTTGCAATGTCGCCAACGACTTTCACTCGAATTCGTGTGGCCGCCTCGTCCATATAGGGTATTGAGGTCTCTTCGATATCAACTGTCCGAATCGACTCCCTGCTAGCCCCTGCTGCCACCGCTCGGTCGGTCGCCTCCGCCTTGAGTTCTCTAAGGGCATCATCACGTGATATCGAGCGATACGAAACGAGGCGCTCAACTTCGGCGCCAATTTGTGCGATAGCTGCACCGATCGCGTTGGCGACGCCTGCGTTCTCCGGTCGATGCAATTCAGAGGCCGCTTGCAGATTTCCCGTCACGAGAATCGCACCGCCACCAACCAGAACGACAGGCATGGGCTGGCTACTCGGCTTCATTGATTCAATGGCCCGGTCGAGCATGCTGTGCATCGTCGCTTGCGCATTGTCCACAAGCTCTCGTGGAAGGTCTTTGACGGCGGCCTTATCACCTATCTCGGCGCCACCACCCGCAACCAGGATGTCAGTTGTCGTTATAGTGCTACCACCGAAAACGAGGCCTTCGCTAACCAGTCGGTGTCCAACTGACCTTGGCCCGATACGTGATCCATCTTCGTTGACCAGGCTGCCGCCACCCATGCCAATCGCCAGTACGTCGGGCATGCGAAAATTCGTGCGCACGCCGCCGATGTCAACGACGACATTCGACTCGCGCGGAAATCCGTTTTGTAAGACGCCGATATCAGATGTTGTACCACCAATATCGACAACAATCGCGTTGTCGAGACCTGTGAGCTTGCACGCGCCGCGCAGGGAATTTGTCGGGCCGGATGCGAAGGTCAATGCTGGAAACTCACGGACAAAATCGGCACTCATCAGAGTGCCATCGTTTTGGCTGATGTAAACCGGGCACGTCAAACCACGTTTCTCTACCGCTACTAGAAACGATGTAACGACCCGTTCCGCGAACGATAACAAGGTCGTATTGAGCACGGCCGCATTTTCTCGTTCGATGAGTCCGAGTCGTCCGAAATGATGCGACAAAGTCATACGTGCATCGGGAATTGCTCGCCTAATCTTCTTCGCAACGTATTCCTCAGGCGCAGGATTCATCGGTGAAAACGCCGATGCTATGGCTACGTTTCGAATTTTTAGCCCATTTAGTTGCTTGATAACATTGTCGATCTCTGCGTCGTCGAGCGCGGCAAGCTCTCTGCCGTCGTAGAGCGAACCACCGGACAACATGAACGCGTGCCGACCAACTGCGTCCGCAATATCGTCAGGCCAATCAAACATTGGCGGCATCCCGCTGCCAGATGGCAAGGCAATACGAATCGCGGCAGTCGGCGTGAGCTCGCGTCGTTCAATGATGGCATTAGTAAACTGCGTCGTGCCAATCATCACCTGCTCGATCCGTTCGTGACCCACAGCTGAGTCATCCAAAATTACATCCAGCGCGTTTTCTACGCCGCTAGCTACGTCGGCTGTTGTCAGTACCTTGGTCGCAGCAATTACGAGTTCGCCGTCGAGAATCACTGCGTCGGTATGCGTACCGCCAACGTCGATGCCAATTCTCACTTTAGTTCTCCATGCACAGCACCCGAATCATCAACCGCGGAGCTGGCTCGCTCGTTCCAGGCAAGTGCCAGATACACGATGCCAGTAAGGACGACCGCGTCGATCGCAGCGATCCCGCTGGGAGATGGTACGACCGACTCAGAAGCAAGAACCGCGAATACTGCACCGATTGCCCAGGCCACAAATCCCTTAACGTTTAGACCGCGGTTGTCTTCAAGAGACTCGACTCTGTAGTGCCCCGGACGGATCAACAAATAATCTGACATGATTACGCCTGCAACAGGAATGAAGATCACGGATAAGTAGAATAGAAACGAAATAAAGCTATCCAGAATATTCATTAGGGCCGCAACAACGCCGGCTGCGCCGAGCGCGAGAGTCAGCATTGTCGTATGGAGTTTTGGGAACGTCGCCTTGGTACTTAAGACTGCGCTATACAGATTCAGCGAGTTAAGTATCCAACTTCCGGCGATGACGATCGCAAAGGCACCCAGACCTAAACTTAGTTCGAGCATGATATCGAGCACGTTTGACTCGCCCGATACGCTGCCAGCAAGGCTGGCGGCCACCATGACGATAGGCGCAACGATCATATATGCCACCACCGCGGTATAAATACCGCCCTGCCAGCGCCTGATAAAGCGCGCGATGTCGGGCAGGATGATAGCCCCGATAATGATCGCGCCGACGATCGCGGAAATGCCTTCACCAATTGAAATTGTGGCGACTTTTTCGATCGCGAGAATTTCGCCAAATCCCTGCTGCTCAAGCGCTGTCTTGGCAAAGAGAAAAGTGACGATGACGAGAATCGGGACAAGCAGTGTCGATAGCAAGTTAATTGCGCGAAAACCAACTATCGTCGTGATTGTCATGCAGCAACTCGCGACCACCGACAACCAAAACACCGAAACACTCGTACCCAATGTTGCGACAGACAGTTTGGTGACTGCCTCCGTGAACAAGTTGATATTGACGCCGAACCACCCAAGCAGGGAAATAGCGAACGCGATATTGACAATGCCAGCGCCTTTATCGCCGAAAGCGATACGCACCAGCAAATAAGAACTGAGTCGCGACTTCGCGCCGACGGCGCCCATTACTGAGCCGATGATCGTAATAATCAACGACCCCCAGAATATAGCCCACAAGGCATTTTGGGCGGACATACCATGAGCAATCTCAAGCCCGGTGACAAACGTCGGCAGTGAGAACGACACCATCGCCGCAATAGCAGCGACGCGAGGCCATGTGACGAGCTGGTTTTCCGGGGCCTTTTCAGCGGAAAATTCGTTACCTGAATCCATAAATTCGGCGACTCGTAATGGTGGCTGCCGATTACCTCGGCGGGATACGCTATTGGTACCATAATGAATGTAGAATATGGTTTCGAACTTGGCAGCGCGTTTGGTCAAAATTTTTGCAATGCCGTCGTTCCGCTGAAAATTCGCTCTCTGGAAGTCTTACGCCGATGTCTGAAAAAAATAAGAAAGTACGCCTCGACGCGATCAACCGCAAAATCCTGACGATCACTCACAAGCGAGCTAACATCACCAATCAGGAATTAGCGGAACTTGTTTGCCTTTCAAACAGCGCATGTTTTCAACGCGTGAGGACATTGAAGGAAGCTGGCTACTTCGTATCATTCAATACCGATCTTGATCTTGACCGCATGGTTGAGCATGTACTCGCCTACGTCGAGTTCACTCTCGAGAACAACAACCCCCAGGCAAGGGCCAAGTTCGAAGCGGTCATAGAAGATATTTCCGAGTTTATGGATTGCCTGCGAGTCACCGGTGATGTCGACTACATTTGTTTCACATGCTGCTCAAGCACACTTGAGCTCAACAAATTGATCGATCAGATCAGCGGCAACAGTGATCTTGGCGTTCGTTTGGTTAAGACGAGGATCATTCTCGAACGTGCAAAGTGGTATCTCGGCTATCCGCTGGAAAAATTACGATGGTTGGACGACTAAGCTGAAAGGCGTCATAGGCTCAATAATTCCGCATTACCGCCCGTCGCTACCGTATTTACCGTTACCACTCGCTCTGCCGCGTATCGCGGCAGGTAGTTCGGTCCACCCGCTTTCGGTCCCGTACCTGAGTATCCCCGGCCGCCAAAAGGCTGTACACCGACGACGGCGCCGGTCATGTTCCGATTGGCATAGACGTTACCTGCGCCGGCTAATCTGGCAGTTCTTGCTACTCGAGAATCAATTCGAGAGTGGATGCCGAAGGTCAGGCCGAAACCGGTCGCTCTTACATCCTGTAGAACCCTGTCGAAGTTCTTTCCTGCAAAGCGCACGACATGCAATACCGGCCCGAAGTGTTCTCGATCAAGGTCGCCGATACTGTCGAGTTCTAGCAATGTTGGCGCCACGAATGAGCCTTTCTCGCACTCGTCGCTGAGGGCTACCGTGTGTAGTAGTCGCCCGGACTCGGCAAACCTCTCAATATGTTGCTTCAAGCTATCTGCGGCAGCAACGGAGATAATCGGGCCAACGTCAGTCGCCGGATTTGCTGGGTCGCCAACCCTAAGCTCGTCCATTGCGCCTTTGACTAACTCGATCGCCTTGTCCGCGATGTCAACTTGCAAATACAGCACGCGTAGTGCTGAACAACGTTGACCAGCGCTCAGGAACGCGGATTGGATTACGTCATCGGTTACTTGTTCCAACAATGCTGTCGAATCGACGATCATAGTATTTTGCCCGCCGGTCTCTGCGATCAACGGCGCAATTGGACGCACGACCTCAGCCATTGCGAGGTTGATCTTGCGGGCCGTGTCGGTACCGCCAGTAAACGCGACGCCCGCAGCCAGCGGGTGACGAACGAGCCGGTCTCCGACAGCACCATCGCCAATAACCAGATGGCACGCATTAACTGGCACGCCAGCGGCATGCAGGTGCTTGATCGTCTCGAACGCGATTATCGGTGTTTCTTCAGCAGGTTTTGCGACCACCGTGTTTCCTGCGGCCAATGCCGCAACGATCTGTCCGGTGAATATTGCCGATGGAAAATTCCAGGGGCTAATACAGGCGAATACACCACGGCCTTCGAGGTACAACTCGTTGCTCTCTCCGGTCGGACCGGGAAGAACCGTTGGGCTCTCAAAGCGAGCGCGCGCTTGTGCAGCGTAGTAGCGACCAAAGTCCACCGCCTCGCGCACTTCGTCGACGGCATCCTGGAGGGTCTTGCCGGCCTCACGGCAGAGAATCGCGATTAGCCGGTCTTGATCCTGTTCCAGTCGCTCCGCAAACGCTTCAATGATCTCTGCTCTTGCCGCACCCCCTAGGGCATTCCATTTTGGGTATTCGTCGGCTGCCAGTGAGAATGCACGATCGATATCGTGCGCGACCCGGTCGACGCATTCCCCGACGACATCGTTATGATTTGCCGGGTTGACAACCTTACGGCCGCTGCCACCGCCGATTTTGCCGAAAATCAAGGGTGTTGCTCGGTAGCGCTCGCTACGTGTGGCCAAGTACGCGGCCTCAAGGTTTGCGACTTCTGTAGCACTGGTGAGATCTCTGCCAGCGGAGTTTCTGCGCTCGATGCCGAACAGATCACGCGGCGATTTGATCCCCGGATGTGCGGCTGTCTCAAACTGCCGCACAAGCTCAACCGGGTCGCGCACCAGGTCTCGCGGATCGAGTCCCGCATCGAGGAAGCGATTGACGAAAGAACTGTTCGCTCCGTTTTCCAGAAGCCGGCGCACGAGATAAGCGAGCAGGTCGTCGTGCCTGCCAACAGGCGCGTAGGTTCGCAAACTTGGGAAATCAGGATAAACCTCTTTGGCAGCCTCATAGAGTGTCGCACCCATGCCGTGCAGGCGCTGGAATTCGAATGTGGATATATCGCTGCCCATCGCCATTACTGCGGCCACCGTATGGGCGTTGTGGGTTGCGAATTGTCCAAATAATTCGCCGGGATGTTCAAGCATTACTCTTGCGCAAACGAGGTACGACAAATCCGTTGACGGCTTCTGCGTGTAAACCGGGAATCCGGGATAACCGTGAACCTGCGCGTGCTTGATCTCGGCATCCCAATAAGCACCCTTTACAAGGCGCACCGGGAATCGGCGACCGGTTTCGTGGGCGAGCGCGATCAGCCATTCCAGAACTGACACCGCACGTTTGCCGTAGGCCTGAACGACTAAGCCAAGACCAGCGAATGAGCAGAGATCCGGATCGCGTGCGAGACATTCGAATACGTCAAGCGACAACTCCAGTCGATCAGCCTCCTCAGCATCAATCGTGAGCTCCAGACCGTTATCTGTCGCGGCCTCACATAGCTTTTTGGCAATCGGCACCAACTCTTCCAGCACGCGATCGCGTTGGCTGAATTCGTAGCGTGGGTGCAGTGCCGAGAGCTTGATTGAGATTGACGGAAGCGCCGTGCTGCCCGTTTTTTGTTGGCTGCCGATCGTGTTGATGGCATGCAGGTACGACTGAAAGTAGCGGCCAGCAGTATCGGCGTCCCGAGCAGCTTCGCCCAGCATGTCGTAGGAGTAACTCGCGTCCTCACCGCTGTTGTTCAGCGCTTTTTCGATCGACGTACCCAAAACGAACTCCCGTCCAAGGATGCGCATCGCCGCGCGCATCGCCTTTTCGATAACCGGCTGACTCAAGCGCGTCGTCAGCTGGCCCAGCCATTTCCCCGGGTCGGCGCTGAACTGTGGGTCCGTTTCGACGAGCTTGCTACCCAGCAGCAGCGCCCAAGTTGACGTGTTGACCAGGAGAGATCCAGATTCTCCGGCATGCGATGCCCAGTCACCAAATTTTATCTTGTCGGCGATCAGACGTTCAGCCGTTCGCTGATCAGGAATTCGTAACAGGCTTTCTGCCAGGCACATCAACGCGATGCCCTCTCTATTAGCGAGGCCATACTGTGTCAGGAAAGTGTCCAACAGCGATCGATTTGCAGAATCTGTTCTTGCCCTGCTAACGATGTCGACCGCACACTCCTCAATACGGCTCGCCTCAGCAGAGGTGTACGGCGCCTGCGAAAGCAATTCGCCTACGACTGCAGATTCGTCCGCGAACTTGCGTTCCGCAATCGCCGATCGGACCGCGCCGGTCGCAGCGGCACCAATTTTTGTGAAATCGGGTTTTGTTGCCATCATGTTTACTCCAGATACTGCTGGTCACCGTCAACATCAGAGGATGCTGCGCCCCAGTGCACTTTGAATCAGTGTTACCGCACGTTCGGCGGAGATATTTGCGTGGTCGAGGAACGGATTAAGCTCGACAATTTCCAGTGACGTCATTCGCCCGTCCGCCGCACATTCCTCGAGCAACAGATGTGCTTCTCTAAAGCTAACGCCGCCCGGCACAGTTGTTCCTGTACCAGGTATGACGTCCGGATCGCAGCCATCCAGATCGAAACTGACGTGAAAACCGGCTGTATCTCGATTTGCGATCTCAAGCGTACGACTCGTGACCTCGGGCATTCCGAGCTGATCAATATCGCGCATCGTGAATGCAGTTACGCCCGATTCACGTATAAACTCGCGTTCTACGTCATCGATATCGCGTATGCCAATCAAAACAACATTGCCTGCATCAACGGCAGGCTTGGCGCCGAGAATGCTGGATAGTTCCGCGTCCCCGTAGCCGAGCAGATGCGCCAGCGGCATACCGTGAATATTGCCACTTGGCGAAGAGCCCGGCAGGTTCATGTCACCATGCGCGTCGAACCAGATCAGGCCGAGCTTTTGATTCTTTTCCTGCAAGTACGCAGAAAGGCCGGATACGGTACCCATCGCAATCGAGTGGTCGCCACCAATAACAATTGGCAACTCGCCGGCATCGAGTGAATCGCGCGTGTAGTTCGCGAGCTGCGTACAAACAGCGAGAATCTCTTCCTTGAAACGTGCCCGGGTATCACTCGACTGCCGTGTCTCCATCGCTGGTACCGGAATGTCGGTTTCGCTGGAGATTGAGTATCCCAGGGAACGAATTGCATGGCCGAGCCGTGCGACACGAAACGCCGACGGACCCGCGTCCGTACCCCTGCGCGATGCGCCAAGGTCCAGCGGCACATTGATAATGTGAATCGGTTTCTTCGTTTCTATCATTGCTAATCTCTTTCGAATTGAAAATTGGATATCGGTAATCAGGCTACTTTCTCGCCTGACCAATCAGTGCTGCTGCCAAGTACTCGCTGAAACAGGTCTTTCGGATCAGCTAGTTCGGGAATAAGCGCGATCTCCTCGCCCTCGTCAAGTTCCAAAGCCAGCTGTTGAACATAGCGGAGCGCCGAATAGTCTTCTAATGCAAAGCCGACCGAGTCGAAGAAAGTAACTTGTTCGTTGTCATCGCGGCCTGTTTCCAGTTCCGCAATAACTCGCCACAGATCATTCACGGGGTGATTCTCCGGCAACTGCTGAATATCGCCCTCGATGCGTGTTTGCGGCTCGAACTCAACGAAGATCTTCGCGTCCAGCAATACGTCAATATGAAGCTCGGTCTTTCCGAGGCAGTCACCACCGACGCCGTTAATGTGCATACCTGGCTCAACCATGTCCGGGGTGAGTATCGTTGCCCATGCTTTATCCGCCGTACATGTGGTGACTATGTCTGCGCCCCGCACCGCGGCGGTGGCCGAGTCCGCCAGGGTGACCTTCAGATCAGGGCGGTGTAACAGATTGCGCCGCAGTTTTTCCATAGCGGTTCTGTCAATGTCAAAGATCCGCAATTCGTCGATTCCGACCAGCGTGTGAAATGCGATCGCCTGAAACTCGCTCTGTGCGCCACAACCAATCATACCCATGACATGAGAATCGGGCCGGGCAAGAGCCTCGGCTGCGATCGCCGAAGCCGCTGCAGTCCGAAACGCCGTCGTCAACGTCAGCTCGGAAAGTAGGGTTGGAAACCCGGTCTCGACATCGGCCAGTGCGCCGAACGCCATAACCGTCGATACGCCTTTGTTCGCGTTGGCAGGATGCCCATTCACGTACTTGAACGCGTATCGCTCCTGATCCGATATTGGCATGAGCTCGATAACACCGATCTCGCTGTGATTGGCGACCCGTGCGCTCTTTTCAAAAGATTCCCAACGCCGGAAGTCCTCACGCATAGCAGTAGCGATACCGGCCAGAAAACGATCTGCCCCGACGCGGTTCACTATTCGGCAAAGGGCCGCAACGTCCACGAATCTGGTCATGCTCATCTCCAATCAAAGTTATCAATACGCTAATACTAGGTATAATTTTTACTAATTAATAGATAACAAAACTGTCGTTTTTTATAGCTTCTTTGACTTTTAGTCACCTATAACTGACTATCTGTCAAATATCGATAGGAGACCGACATTGCGAATTCTGGATGCCAAAGATCAGGGCCTGTTGTCGATGCTGCGAGCAGATGCGCGAGCATCGGTCGCAGACCTCGCCAAACGACTGGGTGTCTCTCGGGCCACCGTACAAAACCGCATGCAACGGTTGGAGAACGATGGCGTAATACTCGGCTACACCGTCAAACTAAGTGACGAGATCGAGCACCCCCCGGTTCGCGCGCTTATGAGCATTCGCGCTGACAGCGCGAGCGAGGCCCGTGTTATCGCAAGTCTGCGAGGGAATCCTCACGTGTCGACCGTTCACCACACGACCGGCCGATGGGATCTGATTGCCGAAATCGAAACCGATTCACTATCGTCGTTCAACAAGATAGTAGGTGCGATACGCCTTTTTGACGGAGTGGCGGCAACCGAAACGAACCTGCTACTCGATAGCTATGACTAGATCGCCAAGTGCTCGTTCATCCTTCACGTATGGGGGCCATACCTTAAGCCGTTTAGCCAAGGAGTTTTTCTATGCGAACCGTGCCGCCTGACACGCGCCAACGTTATCTGGATGTGGGTTACGTGATATTGCCGGAGTTGCTGGACTCGGATGAGGTCCTTCACTTACGAACCACTTGTGACCACCTGTTGATCGAGCCACCGGACGACGACAAAGGTGGCAAGGCGCACGATATCGGTCGCGGTGAAGATCGACGTTTTCTTCGGCATCGACATGCCGATTTACCTCATCTCGCGGAATTTGTGCTTGGTGAGTCAATGAAGAATTTCGTAACGCCCTTTCTTGGCGGACCACCGTTTCCCTTTAATGAGCAATTTATTGTGAAGGGTCCGAAGACGGGGGCGTCTTTCGCGTGGCACCAGGATAGTGGCTATGTGATGTTCGAACACACGCCGTATGTGACGGTCTGGCTCGCACTTGACGATACAACTGTCGATAACGGCGCCGTTTACGTACTGCCAAGGAATCTCAATGAAGATACGTCCGTCGTTACGCATCACTGGGATCAGGATGGCAAAGTGTTGATTGGCTACGAAGGCACCGACCCTGGGGTGCCGGCGTTCGTACCCGCCGGGTCTGCTGTCGTTTTTTCCTCGGTGACCCTGCATCGCTCGTCACCGAATATCACGGACCAGCCACGACGCGCATTTATTGCACAGTACTCATCGGTACCGATTATCGATCCCGAGACCGGGCAACCTAAGATATTTGCGACAGCACTTTAGCTCGCCGCTGCAAAAAAGTGATCTTTGAAGGGCAACGCGGCGGCGCCGATTGCGCTTGCGTCGCGACCGGCCTTTGAGATAAGCAGACGAGGGATTGCACGTGGCTTGCCTCTTCGCGAGTCGTTATAGATATCAATATGCGGTATTACCTTGCGAGCGAGTGACTCGGGCATGCGCCCGCCCAGCACGATTGCTTCCGGATCCAAAATTGCAGCGAGCGCAGATGCAATGAGTGACAGCGAATTTTGCGTTTTTGCGATCCACTCGTCGACACCTGACCAGCTACTGTCAAAATTCCGAATCATGTCGGAAATATATGCAAAGCTGTGGCCGTATTCACCCAGCGTTTCGCGCAGCGAACTCAAAGATGGGTGTGGATAGACATTCTTTGGCAACAGCAAACCGATCTCACCGCCGTTGCCATTGCAGCCGCGCATTAGTTCGTGATCAACAATCACGCCGCCACCCAACAGTGTATCGATATACAGGTAAACAAAATTATCGTAGCGTCGCCCAACTCCGACGAGGCTTTCACCAATTGCCGCGGCGTTACCGTCGTTCTCAACCCAGACCGGAATATCGAATCGATCGCTGAACAGTCGATCGATATCAATCAGGGCCCAGTCGTCGAGCAATCGTGGTGTGTTATATCGTGCGCCAGGACCAATGTAGCGGCCCGAGACACTAACACCCATGCCGAAGACACGATCCGGCTCGATTCTATGCTCGTCAAAAAAGGACTGGGTAATGCTCTCAACCTTGTCCAGTACCGCATTGCGCGTCATCGCCGGCATGTCGCAGTGTGACTCGTCGACGACGACACCGGAAAAATCAAACAGGACAACGGAAATCGCGTCGGTCATCATCGACACACCGAATGTATAGGCAAACCCCGGTGCAACCCGTATCGACACGCCCGGTTGACCGCGCTTGCCGCTAAACAGGCGCTCGCCCTCAAGCAGCGCGCCGGTCAGAAGTAGCCCTTTGACAATCCGCGAGATGCTCTGCTGCGCCAGACCCGTCGCTTTGGCTAATGCTGTCTGTCCAATCTCACCGGCGCGTAAAACTGTACCCAATATTCTGCGCTCCGTCTCCGACGGCGCGCGAAGATTGTTTCTTTTGAAGAAATCCGGGAATTCTGAGGTCTCAAACAACGGTTTCGTATCCTTTGGATGACGCCGCAAAGCGTCTTTTTTGCCGTGTAGCGTATTCGGTTTTATCAGCCAGATGGCAATAGTAGCTACTAATGAGTCTGGTTTGAGCTTTAATTTCCCATTGGCTCTGCACGGAACTCACTGAAATTGAGAGACAAAATCCATTATAACTAATAAAACTTATAATAAGTTGTATTATGAGTATTAATGTGCGATAAACATACGCAGCTCGATGGGTCACCTCGTCGAGCAATATCAAGAACGATGAAATCGTTCCGCCAGGGCACATCATATTTCGGGGGTTTACCATGAAAAGTTCCAGACTATCCGCTCGCGCATTTGCCATCGCACTATGCTGCGCGCTGCCATGCGCAGCGTTTTCGCAGGCGACGTCGAACACCGACGATGAAGTTATCGAAGAAATTGTCGTAACCGGTACGGGTGTACAACGTACCGTGTTCGAAACACCTCAATCAGTAACGCAGTTTTCGGAAACGGACCTGCGCAAATTTACTGGGGCAAGCCAGGCTGACGTCCTGACGCAAATTCCCGGCATCAAGGCAGAAGGCGGTGGCGGTGAGGTCGCAACCAACGTATTCCTTCGTGGCCTGCCATCCGGCGGCCAGTTTTCATTCACGCCGCTGGAGTACGACGGTATTCCGGTATTCACGACATTCGGACTGAACTCATCAGCGTTCGACGTTTACTATCGCAACGACCTCGGCATTTCACGCGTTGAATATGTTTCAAGCGGCACATCCAATCTATTCGGTCCGGGATCTGTGGCCGGAATCATTAACTACATCAGCAAGACAGGCGGCCCGGAAAATGAGGGCACACTGCAGCTCGAGCTTGCTGAGGAAGGACGTCTCCGCGGCGACTATTACTTTAGTGGCCCGCTAGGTGATGACGATAGTAATACTTACTATGCGCTCTCCGGATTCTACCGCTACGACGAAGGAACACTCGACTCGGATCTTACAACCGAGGGCTACCAGGTGCGTGGCAACCTGACGAAAGAATTCAGCGATGGATCAGGATCGGTTACGTTTTACGGTCAATTGATCGATGACAGCGTGCAGTTCTATCTGCCATTGCCATTGAACGGCTTGAGCCAGGAGCGACTCTCCGGCAACGACGGTGCTGAAGTGTTCACCGTCAATACCGGCGAAGCCCGAGGAATTCAGTTCCAGACACCGGAAGGCCAGTATCAGTCACCAATCGGTGATGGCGTTGTTACCGAGGGCGCCTCGTTTGCAGTCGTTCTGGACAAGGATATTGGTAACGACTGGGCAGTAAACTCGAAGATCAAATTTGCGCAGTATGACCACCAGTTCAATCTGTTCCTTGATGGTGACGGTGTTGCTAATACGGTACAGACGCAGAGTGAGTTCCTGACCAGCAGAGGACTGGACCCGTTCGCGGCGAATGCCGACTTTACATTCACTCAGTCCGGACTGGCACTTCCAGCGAACTACCTGTTGTTCGGCAATCGAACGTTGGATCGTGTACGCGATGCGACAGATGTGTCGGGCGAGTTCAGTATCAGCAAGGGCTTCAGCCGCGATTCGTCAGAGCACACAGTCACGATCGGCACATTCTTCTCGCAAAGTGAGGCGCTGGACATCAACTACATTTCGACCTTCCTCGCCGATTTCCGGAATGCTCCCTTATTCGTTGATGTTGCTCTCAACGATGTTGCCCAGGATGCAAACGGTGCGCTGGTCGCCTCGCCCGGCGACGTTTTCCAGTTCACTCAGAATGGGCTGATGAACGCCAACGGACTAACTGGCGATCATGAACGTAGTGCTCGTCGCGCGGCAATTTATATCGCCGACCAGATCGAATTCGGCGACTGGACCTTCGACGTGGGCGCCCGCATCGAAAGGCTCGACGGTGAGGTAGTAACAAAACGCACTGGCAACGTGGTGATGGGAAGCGATCCGCTCGTCAATGACGACCTTGAGCAGGTGAGCTTTCGTACTGGTCAGATATTCAGCGACACTTTGGACACCACGGAATGGGCGCTGTCACTTGGCGCACTGTACCGGCTCAACGACAGCGTGAATCTGTTTGGTAACGTGTCTCGCGGTTACTTCTTCCCGCAGGTCCGCAGCCAGCGGTTCAACGATTTTGGCGAGTTCGGAACCTTTGACGGTGAGATCATCATTCAGGGAGAAGCTGGTCTCAAATTCCAGACCGATCGCTGGGATGGATACGCCACGGCGTTTTACACCGATCTGAGCGATCGCCAAGACGTAACCTTCGTCAATGACCCAAACAATCCAGGACAGGTCATTACCTCGGTAGAGCAGACGTCGACGGAGTCAGTTGGAATCGAAGCTGGCGCAGTATTTCATATTAATGACTACTGGGCGCTCAACGGAAACATCACGCTGCGCAGCCACGAGTTCACCGAGTCGGAAGGTAACCCGTCAATCATTGGCAACGAGTTGACGCGTCAACCGAATGAGCTGGCGAACACCGGCGTAACATTCAACTACGGCAATTTCGACGCTTCGCTATTCCATAATTTCCATGGCGACAACTTCGCTAACTCCGGGAATACCGTTCCGCTCGACTCGTACAGCTTGGTACGCCTCGACCTCGGCTATACGATTCCCCTCGAAGGTGATCAGACATTCCGCATTAGCGCCAACGTATTCAACCTGACCGATGAACAGGGAATCACGGAGGGCTCTCCGCGCCAGGGCAACTCCCAGTCCGGAACGCCAGCACAGTTCTTTATCGGACGCGCCATACTGCCGCGCCGAATCACTGTGCGATTTACGTACGACTTTTAGCGCACGCCCTCACGACCGGAGGGGCTCTTCCCCCGCCGAAAACCTCCGGTCGTAGAGTGTTTCACCTGCTGGCTCTCTTGAGCCATAGCAGTATCCTGCCATCATGGGATTACCCACACATACAGGCAGCAAACACCTATGAACGTACTCGACTACATTGTTGTTGGAATTTACCTGTTCGGTTTGCTGCTATTTGGCTACCTGCTTCGTAACCAGTCCGATGAAGGCGACTACTTTCTCGGTGGCCGGACCATGGGATGGTTTCCGCTAACCTTGTCGACGATGGCTACGCAGTTGTCGGCTATCAGCTTCATTTCGGCCCCCGCGTTCGTCGGCCTTCGCGAAGGCGGCGGACTGAGTTGGCTAACGTATGAGTTCGCCGTTCCGCTCGCGATGATCCTCGTGATGTTCGTCATCGCGCCAGCGCTTTACCGTGCCGGGATCGTCAGTATCTACGACTATCTTGAGCAGCGATTCGGACGCTCGACTCGCATCCTGATCAGCGTATTCTTCCAGATCGTCAGATCGTTCGCCACCGGCATCATGGTCTATGCAATGGGTCTGATACTGGAAGCGGTTCTGGGCATCCCTTTGTGGCAGTCGATCATGGTCGTCGGTGTCATTACCCTGATCTACTCGACGTCCGGTGGCATGAAAGCGGTCGTCTACGGTGATGCGATTCAGATGGTTCTGATTTTCGGTGGATTGTTGCTGGTTGCCTGGTACGCACTGGCCGATATCGGCGGCTTTGACGCATTTTGGCGCCAGGTTGACCCGGCACGTCTTCGCGCTGTAGATATCAAGTCTTTCGGCTTTTCCGGCGATGAGTTTGGTCTGCTGCCGATGTTGTTTGGCGGTTTCGTGCTGTACGCCTCCTATTACGGTTGCGATCAAACACAGGCGCAGCGCTTATTATCTGCAAAGGACATCAAGGACGCGCGCACCGTGTTGTTCGCAAACGGCGTGCTGCGCTTTCCGCTGGTACTGCTGTACTGCTTCGCCGGCTTGATCGTTGGCGTCGCTTTCGCGAATGACCCGGAGCTACTCGCCCGCATCCCGGCGGACAAGCCGGATTTCATGATGCCCATCTTTATTCTTGAGCACCTGCCGCACGGCGTTATCGGCTTGCTGCTGGTGGCGATTCTTGCGGCCGCAATGTCGTCGCTCAGTTCAGCAGTCAATTCGCTCGCAGCTGTCACGCTTGAAGACCTGTCCGTGCTGGGTTTGATGCCCAGCGAAAAGCAGAAAGAAGTACTTTGGGCTCGCGGCGTGTCGATCTTCTGGGGCATCGTTATCCTGATTCTCTCTGCGTTCGGTGGCGCGATCGCGCCGACGGTGATTGAAGCAATCAATAAAGTTGGTTCGGCGCTCTACGGACCGATACTCGGTATCTTCCTGCTCGCCATGTTGACGCGGCGGGTTGGCAGCAAAGGTGCAAATGTGGGACTGATCGTCGGGATGGCCGTCAACCTATATATGTGGAAAGAGCAGCCGCAGATTTTCTGGATGTGGTGGAACTTCATCGGCCTCATCGTAACCTCCAGTGTCGCTCTGCTTGTCAGCCTGTTGTTCGAAAAGTCTGCGGATGTCGTGGCGGCGGAGCCGGTCGATGTCGATATCGACCAGCACGGTTCCGGCGCCTTGAAATCCGGTGTTGCTTTGATCATCTTCTTTGCCCTGATCGTTGCCATCAGCATGTCCTTGAGCGGCGCGCAATCCTGGTTCACCTGACGATGCCGCAGTCGACAGAGAATCGCGACTGGCTGGAGCACCTGTTTCAAACCGGGGTTGCGGCGACGCAGCCTCGCGCGACATTGCCCGCGTTCTTACCTGACGATGCACCGAAAGGTAGAAATATTGTACTTGGCGCCGGCAAGGCGTCCGCCGAGATGGCTGCCGTAGCAAACGAGCACCTACTCGGGCCGACGGTCGGTGTCGTTGCCACTCGCTACGGCCACGGCGCGAGATCCACAACCGGCGATATCCGCATCATCGAGGCGGGCCACCCGGTCCCGGACAAGAACTCCGTTGCCGCCGCGACAGACATGCTGGAACTGGCCGCAAGCGCCGGCCCGAACGACCGCGTATTTTTCCTGATCTCTGGCGGAGGTTCGGCACTCATCTGTTCACCGATAGACGGCGTTACGCTGGATGAGAAGCAACGGGTTACCCGACATCTCCTGCATAGCGGTGCCAACATCGCCGAGATCAATCGTGTCCGAAAACACCTGTCAAACGTCAAGGGTGGTCGCCTGGCGGCCGCGACGTCGGGTGCCGAGTTGCATACGTTCGTGATTTCGGATGTCGTCGGTGACGACTCCGCAGATGTCGCGTCGGGACCGTCGATTGGCGACACCAGCAGCACACAGGAAGCGCTGGATGTGCTGGAAAGATATTCGCTTCCGAATCGGCAGGCTATAACTGACGCGCTGCGAAAAGCGAAGGCTGTCATACCCCGCCCTCATCCGGTGCATCTCATTGCAAACGCGGGTACAGCGCTCAACGCGGTGGCTGAAGATGTTCGCCAGAAAAACTGGCAGCCGATAATCGTTGGCGATGCGATCGAAGGCGATGCCACAGCCGTTGGCTGTGAACATGCGTCGCTAGCGAAATCCCACCGTGCGGAAAATGATCGGATCGCGTTAATTTCCGGTGGAGAACTCACTGTCACTATCCGCAACAAGCTGGGACGTGGGGGTCCGAATCTGGAATACCTCACCAGTCTAATGATCCACCTGGACGGCGCCGCGGGTATTCAGGCGATTGCCTGTGATAGCGACGGAGTCGACGGCTCGGAAGACAATGCAGGTGGCTATATCTCGGAGACTTCCCTTGCCAGAGCAAAGGATGCGGATTTAAACCCTGCGGAAATTCTCGCAGCCAATAACTCGTATGAACTGTTTTCGGTTCTTGGTGACCTCGTTGTCACCGGCCCAACACTAACAAACGTCAACGACATCCGAATTGTCCTGGTTGACCCAGGCGCTTCGGCCAAGACCACATCATCTCAGGAGAGAGCGGATAGTGCTTAGCACTGTAGACAAAGCAGCGCGAGATATTCTGATCGCGAACGACAGGGGCGGATACACCGTACCCACGGCCGGCATGTACCCCTACCAGTGGAACTGGGACTCGGTGTTCGTTGCGCTGGGATTTTCGACCTTTGATCTGGATCGTGCCTGCCAGGAACTGGAAACCCTTTTCGACGCGCAGTGGGAAGACGGATTTGTTCCGCACATCGTTTTTCGCCAGGATGACCCCGACTACTTTCCCGGGCCATCGGTATGGGGCGCCGGCGGGAAAATTCCAACATCCGGCATCACACAGCCGCCCGTGGCGGCGAGCATCGTGCTGCGGCTTTGGCGGGCCACAAGCGACGACGCCATCAAAGGCAGACTTGCCGCCCTGTTTCCGAAAATACTGGCGTGGCATCAATGGTTCCACGCTTTCAGGGTGCCGAAAGACCTCGGGGTCGCAGTCATCACACACCCCTGGGAGAGTGGGCGCGACAACTCCGTGGAATGGGATGCGGCGGCCGCTACCGTCGATGTATCCAGGGTGGAGCCGTACCAACGTCGTGACCTCATGCATGCGGACGCTGCGATGCGCCCGACCAATATTGAGTACGATCGTTATTTGGCGATGGTCGATTTTGGTCGCCAGTGCGATTGGGACCACAAAAAAATTGCGACTGAGGGCCCCTTTCGCGTGGCAGATGTTGGTCTGACCATGATCTTGTTGCGCGCCAATCGTGACCTCGCCGCGCTCGCCGAAGTGCTTGGCGAAGCTGAGGCAGGTACCGAACTACGGGGCTTTATTGCCGACATGATAGGTGGCATCGGCTATCTGTGGGACAACGCCAATTCCGTATTCTGCTCACGAGATACGATCTCTGGCGACCACTCCGGCGTCGTGACCAATGCGTCGTTCCTCGCGTACTATGCCAATGTCGGGACCAACGATCAGCGTGAAAAACTGGCCGCTCACTGGCAACGTATTAGCAAAGCAACAAAGTTCATGTTCCCCAGCCATGACCCTGACGAAGGGCGATTCGACGCGGTACGCTATTGGCGAGGTCCGATATGGGCGGTGGTTAACTACATGCTGGCGATCGGGTTTCAGGAACAGGGCGAGGAGAAGTGGGCACAACGCGTGACTGAGGACACCCGAAATATGATCCAGAAATTCGGCTTTCCAGAGGCCTTCTCTCCCGTCACCGGCGAGGGCACCGGCGGTAAGAACTTTTCCTGGACTGCCGCTATGTGGCTTGCATGGTGTGGCCGCTCAGACTGGTACCGGGACGAATGAAAAAGGTTCTCTGCTTCGGTGAAGCGTTGATCGACTTTCTCTACACAAAGAGTTCGCCACAGGGACCAATCAATATCGCAGAATTCAGCCAGTTTCCAGGTGGCGCGCCAGCGAACGTGGCTGTTGCGGTCGCGAAACTCGGCGGTCGTGCAGCCTTTGCAGGTCAGGTAGGCAGC
This sequence comes from Woeseiaceae bacterium, assembly GCA_021773075.1. GTDB lineage: Bacteria > Pseudomonadota > Gammaproteobacteria > Steroidobacterales > Woeseiaceae > UBA1847. Next base: position 256,707 of record JAJFKT010000026.1, on the reverse strand, counting down.
GACATGTTCGGTCAGTTTCTCCAACAGTCGCTGCGATCCTACGGAGTTGACACCGCGAGTATGCTGTCACACCCGGATGCGCACACGGCGTTGGCGTTCGTATTTCTTGACTCGAGTGGCGACCGATCATTCGAGTTCTACCGACAGCAGACTGCAGACCTGCTACTCAAGAGCGAACAGATCGATTCCGCCTGGTTCGACGACTGCACTATTGCGCACATTTGTTCGAACACGCTGGTCAACGAGAGCATCCTTGAAACGACCAATACTTTTCTTGGGACGGCCCGCGAAAAAGGGTGCCTGATCAGTTTCGACGTTAACCTGCGCCACAATCTTTGGCCTCAAGGCAAATGCGATCGGGACGTCGTTCGGGAGGTTCTGAAACGCGCCGACCTCGTGAAAGCTTCTCGTGAAGAAGTCGATTTTCTCGAGCCAGAGGGCGTATCCGCCTTTGCCGATACGGCTTTCGCGTCCGGGGTCAGACTGGTTGTTGTAACAGATGGTGCCGAGCCGATCGATGTGCGACTGCCGGATCGCCAGTTTTCTGTCGAGCCTCCTGGCGTAACCGCAATCGACACGACCGCAGCGGGCGACGGTTTCGTTGGCGGAATGCTCTACAAATTGGCCGAGCGCAGTGACCCGGCTGCGGTGACTGGCGATATAGAAGCTCTCGCAGACGTACTGTTTTTTGCGGCATGCTGTGGCGCATTCACTGCCAGTCAGGAAGGCGTAATGAATGCTCTGCCGACACTGGCAAACGTGCAGGCAATGCAATCGTGACATCAACGCAGCGATTTCGCGATCGTAGGTTTCTTACCGGGCACGTGCACGACATCCTCTCGTTCTATGCGCCCACGGTGAAGGACCCACAGGGAGGGTTTCGGCAAAACTTCCTCGACGACGGCACGCCTTACGATGACGCGAGCAAACACCTGGTGAGCAGTTGTCGCATGGTGTTCAATTTCTGCGAAGCAGACAGACTTTTCGGCGAGCCGGGTTTTCGCAATTTGTGGCAACACGGACTCGAGTTTATTCGGGCCGTACATTGGCAGGAAGACCGCGGCGGTTACGTCTGGTCTTTCAACGGCGACAGCATCGACGAAACCAATCATTGCTATGGACTTGCGTTTGTCATGTTGACTCATGCGGCCTGTCTTGCTCGTGGCGACGAACAATCCAAAGACGATTTGTACCGAACGTGGACCATTCTGGAAGGTCGGTTTTGGCTCGCCGACGTTGGGCTTTACGCCGATGAAATCTCCGCAGACTGGCAACAGGTCTCCACCTATCGGGGTCAAAACGCCAACATGCACATGTGCGAGGCATTAATGGCTGCGTTTGATGCAACGAACGACACTCAATTCCTCGACCGGGCATATCTGCTGGCGCGCAAGATCGCAGTCGAACAGTCCGCACTATCAGACGGGCTCGTCTGGGAGCACTTCAAACAGGACCTGTCGCTTGACATGGAGTACAACCGGGCCGATCCCCGCAATCTCTATCGCCCGTGGGGATTTCAACCGGGCCACCAGACCGAGTGGTCGAAGCTATTGTTGCTACTATACAAGCGACGCCCCGAAGCCTGGATGTTGCAGCGTGCTCAAGAGTTGTTTGATCGTGCTTTGAAAATTGCCTGGGACGATGTTCACGGCGGGATTTTTTACGGCTTTGATCCGGACGAAAATATCTGCGACTTGGATAAGTACTTCTGGGTACAGGCAGAGAGTTTTGCCGCGGCAGCTTTGCTGGCCACAGCAAGTGGTGATGCGCGATATTGGGATTGGTACGACCGCATCTGGGAGTATTGTTGGCAACACTTCGTCGACCACAAACACGGTGCCTGGTTTCGACTACTGACAGCGGCCAATGAAAAAGTCAGCGAGCGAAAAAGTCTTGCCGGCGCGAAGTGCGACTACCACACGATTGGTGCATGCATTACAGTTCTTGACCGAATGCCCGGCGCCTAGTCTGCCCTCATCTTCTTTTGATATGCACGCGGCGGTATTGCGTAAACGGACTTAAATGCCCGCGAAAACGCAAACTCATTTGCGAACCCACATGCGAAACCGATGCCCTGAATACTCAGGTTGCTGCGTTCAAGCAGCCTCGCACCATGCTCCAGTCGCTGGCGGCGCAGGTATTCCCTAGGCGATACTCCGAACTCTGCCTGAAAAAGCCTGCCGAGGTGCCGTGTTGACACGCCAGCTGAGTCGGCCAACCGCGAGACTTTCAGTGATTTTTCAAAACCATTGGCCCAAAAGCCGTGCAAGAAGATCAGTGCACGTTCAAGCGCAGCGTTACTGGCAGATGTTGGGTCCAACCGGCTCAACACTGGCCAGAAGCAACCCTCAACAAACATGGACAGCACCTGTTGCAGTCGCCGCAGATCGTCCGGGTCGCAATCGGCGACGGAACGAAGGCCGTCGCATAATTTATTCAGCAACGGCAAGTACATCCTTGTAAAGGGACCTCGCAGAACCAGAGGAGACAATACAACGGCCCGTGATTCGTCCGGGGCGTCCAGCCGAAAGGTAACGTATCCATGTCGTGTTGGGGTATTTTCGTCGAAACGAAAATAATTGACCTGTCGTGGCTTCAAGAATAATACGTCATCGCCGCTAATCGAAACATCGTGTCCGTCCACGTTTACGTCGAAACTGCCTGACTTGGCCCAAACTAGTTCGAACTGCTCTCTAAGCCGGGGGCCGAGCGAAGATCCTCGAGGATAAAGCATTACTCCCAGCGTATTGAGTCGCAATGATCGAATCCTGGCGTTCATCATCCTCTATGTCCGATTAGGATATGGCTGTGTCTGCTTTCGGTATACACCAATCCACGCTAGGGCGCTAGGCTGCCAGATATCAAAGGCTACGCGCGACGAAAGAGGAAACCACATGAAAAAAGGTCGAGACGGTTGGTTACGGTGCGACATCGAGCGCAGCACACTGCAATCCCTGCAACAACGAAGCGACGGCAAGGGTTTGCTAAATCTCTGTATGTTCTTGGTACCGTTACTCGCGACTGCCGCCCTAGCCATTGGCGCCCTTGGTACAGCGTGGTCGATACCGCTGTTCTGGTTATACGGCAGCATTTACGGCTTCAGCATTTCAATCCTGCATGAGACTCACCACAGCACGCCGTTTCGATCTCGAGCTCTAAATGAAGTCGTGCATACGACTGCTGGGCTAATGACGTTTCGTAACCCTGTCTATGATCGGATTGTTCACGCCCAGCATCACCGGAAAACCAGTTATCCCGAGTTGGACCCGGAACTTGCTCACCCAACGCCCATTGTCGTCTGGAAAATCCTGGCTGACCTCTTTTGGTTGCGCGCCGCAATCGGATTGCCCGTTCTTCTGGTGAGACAGGTACTTGGAAAGCTGCCGACGGAATCGAGAAAACACGTGCCCGCAAAGAAGTTGGGACGAATTCGCAAAATGGCCGCCTTCATGATCGCCTTCTACGGCGCCCTTTTGCTGTTGTCAGCAGTGTACGAGACGTGGCTACCATTAATATTGACCTACCTCGCCAACATATACGGCGGTTTCATCCCGCGCCTCTATGCGCTGACCCAGCACCTCGGACTTGCCGAAAGCGGAAACGATTTCCGTCTGAATTCACGCACCTGTTTGTATAATCCGATCGCAGCGGCCTGGTACTGGAATATGAATTACCACATCGAACACCACATGTTTCCCCTCGTCCCGTTTCACGCCCTGCCCGACCTGCACAAAGAAATTGCCGACCAGATGCCAGTTCCGAACTCCAGTGTTGCAGACGCCTGGAGGGAGATTCTTGCGTGTATAAGAATGCAGCGCTCGGTGCCCGCTTACACCTTTGCGAAACAATTACCGCCGGGCCCATCCCGTTAAAGTGTTTTCTTCATGAACCAACGACGGTGAGTGGATGGCTCCTGATCGGCCTTATTGGCGAGTAGTCCAAATTCACTGTATCCCAGCTTTCCGTAGAATTGCATCGCGTCCGGACTAGACGTATCGAGCCACGCGCTATGACATCCAATCTCCTTTGCTATCGCGTGCATACGCGCGACCAGGTTCCGCCCAATACCTTGTTGACGAAATGCATCGTCAACCCAAAGCGTCTTGATAAGCACCCAGCTGTACGATGTGTTCGCAGTCAGGCCGCCGACGAGATCACCTCTTTTGTTTCTGGCGGACAATACGAAGCGCTTATTGCTTGATTGCGTCAGTGACGCTCGCAGCGTAGCCAACAGCTCTGACTCAATTAAATCGGCCGTCGCATCCGTATCCTCTGCTATTTCGATACCGCTACCGGGCAGTCGTTGTGACGTTTTCGTCATTTGAAGTTGCCCCTCCTGTCTATTCATCCGAGCGTCACTCACTTAATCAGATGGCGGTTTACCCCGTTACATCGAGCGGGTGATTCGAATTCAGTATCGTATATCCAATTGCTTCCAACTATGGCCTTTTTGGCGAGCCAACGAAGCCCTCGACTGCTCAAGGGCACTTTGGGGGCATCTAACGACAATCTCACAATAGATGCCCCCAAAGTTGCCCCCAAATCTCTTCGCTGCAGGTGCTTTCGATATCTAAGACGCCTGGTCGGCAGCTGCTACTGCGAAACGCCAATGGACTGTATCGTCATCAAATGCATGTCCTCGGACGAGTCAATGCCACGCCGAACAACGGTTTCAGGTTGGCAAGTGCAGTCAATTCGATTCCGTGTTCCACAACCGAAAAACCCCGTTAACCGATTGATTAACAGGGATTTTTTGAATATGGTGGTGAAGGGTACTATCGAACTCATTTAATAACTAATTGATTTCCATAGACTTTCGTTTTTCGGCTCGACGCAGTTGCCCCCATAGGTGCCCCCATAATTTTGTGGTTCAAGAAAACACTAGTCCAAGTTCAATTGCCACCACTGATAATTTACTTTCGTATTGAAAACCCAGTCAATATTTAGTCGGCTTTTCGAGAATTTCTTGACGAGACTGCGCACAATCTCCCCAACTACTTTTGTCGTTATCGTGCAGGGAGCCGTAAAATATGTGCCCTAATTGTGTGCCGATTCGGGACGCAGTCTGACAATGCACGGAAACTTGAATTCGGGTCGCCTATTTGGCCGAAATTACGTAGCTTAGAATCTCGACGACTTGTTCAGGCGTTTTCGCCCATGCCATAGCTGGTGCATCGACCTCTTTCAGTGGATGAATAATGTCCTCGTCGTGAAGCGTAATGTACGGCTTCCCCAAAGCCGCGCAGTATCCGGCATCAAACGCTGCATTCCACTGTTTAAACTTGTCTCCAAACCGAATGACCGCAATGTCGCATTTTTCAATGTGGGTTTTGGTCCGGATCGAATTAACTTTCGATGATTTGTGATCCCGCCAAAACGCTCCCTGCTCCTCGCCTAGCATGTCTCCCGCGCCATCACTGGCGTCATGATCCGTGACAGGCGAAGTAAAGACGACCGGAAGATTCTGTGCCGACGCACCTTCGATCAGCTGCTGTCGCCAATCTGAGTGTATTTCGCCGGACAAATAGACTGTCCAAGTCATAGTTATGTCCTCTTTTTTTGGTTAGCTGCTTGCATTAACGGAACGACCCCAACATCGATCTGATGAGTCACCAACACAGTATTTATTGCCCACATTCATCAATTTTCTATAACCAGATTCGAAACGACGCCAATCAATGCAGAATCGGCGCCTAATTTCGCAGGAACAATTTGCGCCCTAAACAGGGTCGGTTCGTCTTCAAGATACTGTCGAACCAAGTCGATATAACCGTCGGCCAAACCGACGCTACCGCCGATTGCGAAGAGCGGAATGTCCAACAGCGCGCGGACATCGGCGATGGCCGTCGCGATCGCTTTTGCCGACCGCTCGACAACTGCTGTCGCGTCCTCGTCCCCGGCGGCATGTCGTTCATATACGTTCCGTCCGGTCGATGGTGTGTCTTCATCCGTAGACCCATCGCGCCCAATCGCCGTTCCCGATGCCACTGATTCCAGAGTGGCCGTACGACCCGAACCACAATTGGAGCTTGCCAGTCTCGACGTCAGGAAACCTAAGTGACCGGCCAAACCTTGTTCTGAAATGAAAGGTCTACTGTTGAGAATTAGACCTCCGCCGACTCCTGTCGAAACCGTAATATAGAGAAATGAATCGGGTCTATCTTGCACCGAAAGACAATTGTATTCGCCCCATGACGCAGCCACCCCGTCATTCATTACTGTTACTCTCCGATCGAATTGTGCTTGCAATGCCTCTTGCAACGGATACTCAGAGAATCCGTTGAACGTCTCGTTGTTCATGGTCGACCAACGCCCAAGCTTGTCGACTCGACCAGAAACAGCTACGCCCAGGCTGGTTGTCGAATCGATCCTCAAATTATCAATCAGACCGATGAATGATCCAAAATGCTCATCAGGGGTCGCCGCCGCGATTGTCTCGATCTGAAGCCGCTCAACAATCCGCGGTCCGACTAGCCGTGCCGCGGCAGTTTTGGTTCCCCCGAAGTCAACCGCTATCGATACTTGCTCGTCGTCACTAGAATTGTTTGTCGGCGACGGCATCTGCAGCCCCTCTGATTCGCTCAGCATGTACATCGCTGAGGCGACAAATCGCATCGAACAATAGCTCAACGAAAAATAGCTGACCGGTTTTCGACTGCAGCGAGCCACTCGACAGTGGCGTTTCTGAGCCGATCGACACTACCTGCCGATCGCAGACCTCCCCGAGCGGGCTCTTGAACCGGTTAGTAAATGCTATGGCCCGAACTGAGTGCTGCCGTGCTAACTTTGCGAGCTCGATCGATTCGCGAATTGAACCGGAGCTGGAAAATAAAATCAACAAGCTGTCGGCCGCACTATTGTTCACTGCCATGCGTGTTATATGCGAGTCTGTTCTCAGAAAATTGTCGATCCCCAAGCGCGTAAGCTTATAGGACATAAACGCAGCTGGCATATATGAGGCTCCGATGCCATGTAACAGCACGCGCTTCGCACGAATCATTTCGTGCGCTATCTCATCGATTTCGTCATCATTTACTAGCCCAGCGGTCATATGAAGAACTTCGCATAATTCGGACCCGAGCTGGACCGAATGGCTAATTTTTCCGTCGGCTCTAGTTGGCTGTGGTCCACTACGTTTACCGACCGCAATCTCCGTTGCCAGGGCCAGCTTGAAGCTCGCAAAACTATTGAAATCGAGTTCGTTGCAAAGACGCATGACGCTCGCAATGCTAGCCCCAGAACCGTCGGCGACTTCATTAATTGACAGTAAGGTGACCTGTTCAGGGTTTTCCTGAACGAAGTTGCCAATTCGCATTAAGACCTTCGTCATACTCGGCAGTCGAAGTTTCAGCAGTGCCAAAACACTCTGTTTTTCTGATGTCATTGCAGCCCTTTTCTCAGGAAGCTGATCTTATAGTTCACCGCACTGCGCTAGCAATCGCTCAAATTCGCTGGTATCCGCGGTGATTGCCTGAAACGGTTTGCGCGGACCGCCAACATCATAGCCTAAGATGCCAAGTCCTAGCTTAATTCCCGGAATAACTCCCGGAGAAATTCGTAGCAATTCGAAGATAAGGTCATTGACGATCGCTTGCGACGCACGCGCCGCGACCAGATCGCCACGCAACACATGCTTGTATATATCAACGTAGTGCCTCGGCATAAGATTGTATGTACTGCCAATTCCGCCCGCCATTCCCATAGCAAGACCGGCGGTCAGCATTTCGTCCGGTCCGTTAAATATCTTGGCCCCTGGCACGGCACGCATCAGTCTTTCGGCGCTTAAGAAATTTGTATCCGTGTGCTTTGAGCCAATCACATTGGAAATATTCAACATTCGGATCTGTGCGTCGGTCGATAAATTACACCCTGTTGTCCCGGGCACATTGTAGAGCAAAACCGGAAGGTCGCTTAGCTCTGCAAGGTCGCTGTAGTAGGCAACAATCTCATTTTCCGTGTAGTTGAAGTAGAAAGGTGGCGTCGACGAAACGACATCGTAATTTGATTCCGCCGCAAAGCTCGCCAAAGTATGCGCATCTCGCGCAGACAACGCACCGACCTGTGCGATCATAATGGCTCTGCCATCGACAACATTGGAAACAAACTTCATGAACTCACAGCGCTCAGCAACGGACTGAAGAAAGCCCTCACCCGAACTTCCGCCGATATAGAAGCCAGTCACGCCGACTTCCAAGTGACGCTCGATTAGTCCACGAGCACTTTCGCTTGCGAGGTCCCCAGCGGTATCAAAGGGGGTTACTAATGGAACCATGATGCCGTTTAAGCGATCTGAAATACTCATCTCAATTTTGCCCTGTGGTTTTTCGTTCGATTCGTCTAATTAGGTGTTGTAGCGTCTTCGCTTACCAAAACTCGCCACTCGTCCAGCTGCGCTCGCATTAAACGCACCACAGCAGATTTTTGTTCAGCTATATTATTCGATTCCGACGGATCGTTCTGCAGATCGTAGAGCTGCCATGACGCTCCTCCATCTCCACTTATGAGCTTGTAGCGATCGCCAGATAGCGCAAATTGTAATTGTGTCTTGTCCGCGTCGTAGCCGCTACCTCGAATTGGTGATTGAAACGCGATTGCCTGATGACGATCAGTCACCTCCCCAATGAGTAACGGAAGAACATTTTCTCCGTCTAGCGTCGGCTGATTAACTGGGGTATCTACGCCGGCGGCTGCGAGGAGGGTCGGATAAAAATCGCTTGTCGAAACTGCAGCCTTAATTGATCGCTGCCCATCGAATCTTGCAGGCCACTCCACAATTGACGGTACGCGGACACCACCTTCAGTCAGCTCGGCCTTTTTCCCTTTAAACGGCCCCGCAGAATTATAATCGTGAATATACGAAGGCCCGTTATCGGAGTTGAACCAGACGATCGTATTGTCGGAAATTTGCAACTCGCGCAATCTGGTCCGGAGCCGGCCAACCTGACGATCCATGGCGGTAAGTGTGCCAAACCAGTGTTGTGCTTCGATTTTCAGGTCTGGATACACTCCTCGATCGGCGTTTCCAGCAACCACCGGTGTGTGCGGCGCGTGAAACCAAATAATGGCGAGAAACGGCTTATTGGATACATCCTTCGACTCGATAAATTCCAGTGCCCTGTCCATTACGATTTCGGATACATCACCGCCGAGCCACTCGTCAATAAACTGGCCAGGCCCTGTCCAAAAATAGTCTCGCCAGCGAAACCCATCCGAAATCTGATCGCGCTCTACCGCGACATTTTGGATAAATCGGTAGTCGTCAGCGCCATAAGCTCCGCCTACGTGGAAGTATGGATTGTAGGTGGGCATCATCGATTCGGTCGCGAATGTGACATCGAATCCGTTATCCCAGGGCGGCGCATAGTGCTCTGGATCCGCTTGATCACCCGCGAAATAACTCTGATTGACGGTCCTGCTCAATTCACCGACGTGCCATTTTCCAAAAATTCCCGTGCGATAACCGTTCGATTTAAGCACTTCCGCGATTGTGATTTCATCTTCAGGTAAATGTCCTTGTCCCGCCCACTCAATTCCATAGCGAAACGGATGGCGTCCTGTGAGGACACTTGCCCTTGTTGGGGAACAGACAGGGGCTGCCGCGTAGAACCGATCAAGACGGACGCCTTCTCGAGCCATCGCATCCAGATTCGGAGTCTGAACGACTGAATTACCATTGTATGCAACGTCACCCCATCCCTGGTCGTCAGACATCACGAGAATGATGTTTGGTGGTATCGGGCCTTCGGCGCTCCGCTCCGTATCCGCTTGACACGCAGCGAGAATCGCAGCAATCGAATACGCGGCGAATACAGTGAAGCACAATCTAAGCATTAGCAGCCTCGAACTCATCGTCCGTTGAAAAAAGCATGGCTTCTCACCGAAGTGAGAAGCCATGCTCTCGGGGGCCCACTTTGAGTCAGTATCGACTAGAAAGTGGCGGTTATACCTGCGTACCACTGGCGACCTACGGTGTCGAAAGCCGTGCCGTTGGTGTTGACAGCCTGCTGGAAGTTCTTATGGGTAAATCCCATGGCTGGCGGCGATTCATCGAACAGATTGTTTGATCCGATGTACGCGCTGACAGAGTCATTGAATCGGTAGCTGCCGCGAAGATCGACATACACTACGGAGTCGATATCATTTAGTTCCGCAGTATGGATCGTATTGTCATTTCGATCCTTGGTTTCATCTCGGAATCGTACCTGGCTGAAGATATTGAAGTTGTTGATATTGTAGTCAAAGTTCAAGTTGAATCGAACCTCTGGAAACAACACTTCGCCACTCAAATCCTGCTTATCACCGGCTCGACCCGTGACGTCAAACTCCGTAAGGAAATTGGCACCGAATGAAATAAGTAGGTCACCACCGGCCAGATTATCGAATGAGTAGGATGCTTCCACATCAATGCCTGAAGTTTCGATCGTATCTTCGTTATTCGCTGCCGCACGTACATCGAGAACAGGGCCGAAAGCGGGACTTCTGAATACCAGACCACCGCAGGTAGGGTCGAACGAACCTGGCGCAACGGCATAGCAACGATTCAATACATCGGTTCCCGAGGGCACCCGAATGGCGTCGTCAATTTCAATGGAGTAGAAGTCTACAGCGATTGAGAGACCCTCAAGACCCGTCGGTGTGAAAATTGCACCGATCGTAAACGAATCAGCCTCTTCTTCTTCAACCGTTGGCGAACCCTGACTGAATGTCGTCGTGTTCTGTCCCTCAACCTGGGTGAGCGCAAATGAACCGTCATTAATGATTCGGGTCATGATGGCAGGGACCGAGCGACAGTTGTCGGCGGTGGTGCCTGTCGTTGTAAGGTCAACTCCATTACATGGGTCGAACGACAGGGCTGCACTGGCAAATGCTCCACCGAACAAGTCAGTGACGTTCGGTGCCCGAACCGCAGTGGAGGCCGCCAGTCTGAAACGAATTGAATCGTTGACCGCCGCGTCCAGTCCAACCTTCCAGGTAAACGTACTTCCGACGCTTGAGTAGTCACCTGCTCGTACTGCAGCGTCCAGTGTCAACATATCTGTAAGCGGCAGCTGGATCTCGCCAAATACGTCAATCACGTTGAAGTTGCCCTTGGTTGGCTGAATGTTGAAGCCGCGAGTAATACCCTTTTGGCGCAGCCCGTCCGGAGTCTCTTCCCCGCGCTCTTCACGGTACTCCAGGCCGAAGGCGAAACCAGCATTGTCCTGATTGCCCACACTGAACGGCAAATCACCGGAGAGCACAGCCGCAACAACAGTCTGTTCAATGTTGCCTGTCAGTCCAACTGCCGCGGCGAGATATTCCGCTGCCTCGGGAGATATACCGGTAATTCCTGCTTGGCCCGCGATGCTGTCGATTGTGCCAAATGGGTTGAATGGCACACAACCCTGAATGCGGGCGATTTCATCAACGCATTGGAAACCGCCTAATCCATCGGCCTCCATGTTGAGTGCAAGTTGAGCCCGCTCGAGGTTTATGTCGCCAAAGTCAGTCTGCACCTGATCGGTTACACCGTAGGTACCATGGATATCGAGGAACATTCCGTTGTCGAATTCATAGTCCAATGCTGCCGCTATCCGAAACGTCTCTCGAATATTGCCCGACCCACGACTACCCAGTTCGACCGTGCGACGGAAAGTATTTCCGAAATCATCAAAATTGGTGACGCCAGCGGCAACAATTTGAGCGCCTGCCGAGCTTCCGACCCAAAGCGGATGCGTCGTAAGGTCCATTCCTGAAGTGCCGCCCTTGAACAACTTGAAGACATCGCCGAAAACGCTCAGCGGAATCGGCTCAAATGTTGCGCGTGACTCAACACGAGCGAAGCCCAGTTCCATCGATACGGTCGCCTTTTCACTTACGTCGAGCGTCATACCCGCGTTGGCAAAACGACGCTCCAGCGGAATCAAGATCGACCGAAATTCATTGAAGTTCAATCGGTCGGTAGTTGCTAGATCACGTCCACCATCGAACGGTGTGCCATCACCATTGAGGCTAAGGCCACCAGCAATTAGTCGAGCGCCTGGAACATGCGAAGAGCCTTCAAATGCCAGAGAATCGAATAATCCATCGCCAGTAGTATCAATAGACCGCCGACTAAAAGCCGAGTTCGCCCTGTCAATAGCCTGCAGGCCCTCGTCATCCGAGAACCCAAGAGAAAACCAGACATTGCCGTCTGAGAAATTATGGCCAATCGTCACGTCAACGTCCTGCCTCTCGCGGTCGCCCTCTGACGCCTGGCCCGTTTGAGCGTGTATTCGAATGCCATCGAAATCGGTTTTGGTAATGATATTGACAACCCCGGCAACCGCGTCCGAACCGTAAGCCGCTGACTGTGCACCGGTTAGCACTTCGACTCGCTCGATCATCGTAGTAGGGAGGGTATTGAGGTCAACACCGTATCCAGCGCCGGCGCCAGTGCCAGATACGTATCGGCGACCGTTGACCAGAACCAGAGTCCTTGATGAACCCAAGTTACGCAGTGCGATCGTGCTGAGACCGCTGTTCGACGGCTCGTTAACATTGGCGCTGGATCCGTCAACCGCTGCAACAACCGACGGTACGCGGGCAATCAAATCACCAACATTTGTAGCACCAATTCCTTCGATCGATTGGGCATCCAGTACTGAAATTGGGGATGACGACGAGAAAGTATCTTTGCGAATGTGAGAACCAGTCACAATAATTTCCTCGACTACTTCCTCCTGCGCACTTGAAACAACTGGAAGCGCGATCAATAAAACTGCTGACGATATGGCGGTAAGCGCCAGTTTTTGGATCTTCGATCTACCCACGATGTTCATTTTAGCCCCCTCGGGATCAACTGGATGGTATCGCGACCTGCTTGCTAGCTTATTAACGATAGCGAATATGTGTTGCGACATTTACAACACCTCGAGAATAAAAACTTTTATTGCACTAGTCAAGGAAAAAAGATTATATTATTATTCTTTGCGGCGAAATCAATAGATATGCCCGACCAGAATAGTTAAGCTATTGTTTTTACACTACTTATTCAAATTCACGCAATAGAGCCTCAATACACACTTAGGGAAGGTGAACCGTGGGAACGACCAGCAAGATGCTAAAAAAGTTGAAAAACAAGGTTGTTGTTTCGTGCCAACCCATCGTTGGCGGTCCAATGGACAGTACTCAAATTATTACCAGTCTCGGCCTCGCGGCGGAGAGCGGAGGTGCGGCTGGCCTGCGTATCGAAGGTGTCGAATCAGTTCGAAGTTTGGCACAGGTTTGCGGCTTACCGATCATTGGTATCGTCAAACGAGATCTTGAATCTTCGCCCGTCCGAATAACGCCTTTGATTGAAGATATTGATGCTTTGGCAGAGGCAGGCGCTGCGATCATCGCCTATGACGCGACCCAGCGTGAGCGTCCGGTGGCCACTGCGGAGCTGGTCAAACGTATTCACAGCCACGGCATACTGGCGATGGCCGATTGCGCGCGTAGGGAAGATGGGGCGCAGGCAATCACCGAGGGTGCGGATGCATTGGGCACAACACTTTCCGGCTACGCATACGAAGAAATTTCAGAAAACACTGCGCCTGAATTGGCGCTACTCAGTGAATTCGCGAAGCTTGATACATTCGTGATCGCCGAAGGACGGCTGAAAACCCCGAACGATGCGGCCAGCGCAATCGAGAATGGTGCGGACGCGGTCGTAGTAGGTTCAGCGATAACACGTGTGGAATACATTACGACATGGTTTTCAGATGCGGTCTCAGAAGCTGCAGGCTCTCCTGCTAGTCTGGCGAAGTCTTAGGCAAGACATAATTCGACCCTCGCCCACAGTTTAAGGGATTAGCACGATGCGCCTGAAGGACTGCCACAACACCGCACGTCTTCGCGAGCTAGCGAAGAAGAGACTTCCCGGTCCGATATTTCACTATATCGACGGCGCCGCCGATGATGAGGTGACCTATCGAAGAAACACGGAAGCGTATAACGACTGTGATCTGGTTCCGAACGTTCTCGCCGGAGTCGAAGAGATCGATTTGTCTACGACCGTCATGGGCCAGAAGCTCGATTTACCCCTGTTTCTGTCACCAACAGCGCTACAACGATTATTTCACCACGACGGTGAACGCGCGGTCGGTCGGGCCGCCGAAAAGTTTGGGACGCTGTTTGGAATTTCGTCGCTCGGCACGGTGAGCATTGAAAAAATCGGTTCAACGATCAAGTCGCCGAAGATGTTTCAGCTCTACTTTCATAAAGATAAGGGGCTCACCAAAAGCATGATCGACCGTTGTATCGAAGCCAACTTCGAATGCATGGCGCTGACGGTCGACACAATTGTCGGCGGCAACCGGGAACGTGATCTCTGCACAGGATTCACTTCTCCGCCACGACTAACGCTCAAGAGCCTGTTGAGTTTCGCAACACATCCAGCCTGGGCGATTAATCATTTCACACACGAGAAATTTGAGCTTTCCCAGATCAAGGACTATGCAAAAGACGGTACAAATATTGCCACCTCCGTATCCGACTACTTTACCAATATGCTCGATCAGTCCATGGACTGGAAAGCGGCTGAAGAAATCTGTCAGTACTGGGGCCGACCGTTTGCGCTAAAAGGTGTGATGTCCGTCGAGGACGCGAAGCGCGCTGTCGACATCGGTGCGTCAGCAATCATGGTTTCCAATCACGGTGGCAGACAACTCGACGGATCGAGAGCGCCATTTGATCAACTTGCCGAGATTGTCGATGCGGTGGGCGATCAGATTGACGTTATCTGCGACGGCGGCATTCGACGTGGCACTCATGTATTAAAAGCGCTCTCAGTTGGCGCCAAAGCTTGCTCTGGCGGGCGCTTCTATCTATATGCGCTCGCAGCCGCCGGACAGGCCGGCGTTGAGAAAGCGCTCAGTAACTTACGCGCCGAGATCGAACGCGACATGAAGCTCATGGGCTGCAAATCGATCGCCGACTTGAATCGTAACAACCTGCGATTTCGATAATGGGTACTTTCCATGAGTCACGATCACTCAGATCTCGATCGAATCTTACGCCGTTGTTTTAGCGCCTCATCCGCTTCCGGCGATCCGTCGTGAAATGATCCGAACCACTTGTCCAACGGGATGTTTCCGTCGGCGTAATTCACTTCGAAAAAACGGTGATGCAAGTAGTGGGCGTAGTATGGCAAGTTGAGGGATACTTTGTCGCCCAAAACAACTCGATCGAATCCTGTGTGACCCTGTGCCGGCGACAGACCTGCCATCAATCCGAGATTTAGCGCATGCAACGGGTGCGATGGGATAATCCAATAAATCAAGAAACCAGAGAAGTAGACTAAGTGTTCAACCGGGTGCATCGATAGACCAGACCACGGCCCTGGGTTTGTATTGAGGTGGTGCAGTCGATGCACCCGCCGATACAGCGGTGGCCAGTGCAATAGCCGGTGAATGCAAAAGAAATGAAATTCGTGCAGCAGCGGCAATAATAACAACAGGCCGACAAACAATACCTTGTCCTCGGCAAAAGAAAGTCCACCGACATAGCCATTCGAGTAGAGCCACAACGATACGACCTCCCATGCCGTCCAGATCGGCACGCCACTGGCAAAGGTCCAAAAAATGTTGTCCTTCGTTTGATTGTTGAACAAGAATGCAGGGCTATCCTCGAGTGGCCACCGCCTATTGAATTTGAACGCTGTTCCTTGCGCGCGCTTAACGTAAAACCACAAGTGCCAAGTACCAACAACGAGAATTGTCAGCACAATATTCCGTAGAAATACCAGGCCAATCCAGTCCGCAGAAAAGGTCGTGAGTCGCTCCATCGACGGCGTTAGAAATGTCCAAACGAAAACTGCCAGCAGTGCATAGGAAATTCCCCATGGGAATACGTATTTCGGCAGCCATTTCAGGAAACCGACAAGCTGCGGCGGCCAGACGAATACTGGCGGATATTGAATACGCTTGTTCGGTATCCAATACCCGCGCGTGTTCTCTGATCCAAAGTCTGAATCGTTCATCTTGCTTCCGGTGCTATTTCTGTGATCGCGACTCATGCGTCACTGATTCCGCATCGTATAAATTGTCAGTCCATTGATGTCCTGATCATCAGAAGGAAGTAACAAACTCGCCAGATAGCCAACCACGAGGCAGGTCAGTATGCCAATGGTCGCGAAAAGATAGCCGTCCGCCCACTTCATGAGCCAAACGGTAATCATCACTGCAACGCCAGCAAGTATGCCCGTCATCGCACCCCAACCGTTGGCCCGCTGGGTCGTGACACCGAGAACGAACAGGCCACCCAAAGCCCCCATAAACATGCCGATCACCTTGAAGTATTCTTCCATCAGAGAGCGAATCTCCGGGCTAATAAATAACAGACCCGCCAGCGTTCCAATAACACCCATCGTGAAGGTAAGAAGACGAGCAGCATTCAGATACGCCTTCTCGGACCGGCACGCATCAAAAGGCCGCATGAAATCCGTGACAATAGTCGTCGCAATTGAATTCATGCTCGTCGAAACCGTGGATTGTGCCGCGGCGAAAATGCCGGCAACAATCAGACCAGCGATACCGATCGGTAACTCCGCGCCGATAAACGTTGGAAAAATCTGGTCGATCTGGATTGTCGGATCCAGCTTCTCGGGCTGCGACCGATAAAACGCGTAGAGGCCCGTACCGATACAGAAGAACAGCAACGCGCCGGGAACGGCGAGAATACCGTTCGCCCAGATTGATTTTGCGGCGGCCTTCGTGTCTTTGGTCGTCATGTAGCGTTGTACGACAGCCTGGTCTGCGGTGTAGCTCGAAATATTCTGTCCGATGCCGCCCAGTACAATAACCCAGATCGATAGCGTGGTAATACTCCCCGGACCGAAATCCAGATTGACCATATTGAACTTGTTATCGGCCATGCCGGTACTGAAAAATCCGGCCATTCCACCATCGACACCACCCAGAATGATGCTGAAACAGATCACAGCACCGATGAGCAGGACGACGGTCTGAATGGTGTCAGTCCAGATGACCGCCTCGACACCACCAAGTGTGCAGTAGATTAGTGACAACACGCCCATAACAAGAACCGATTGCCACGCGTCAAGTGGCGTCACTGCAGCGAGCGCTAGTGCAGTAAGCGCCAAAACTATTCCCATGCGACCAATGTGGAACAAAGTGAACAGAGCGCTCGCGAACATGCGTACTGGCATATTGAAGCGCTTCGAAAGATATTCGTATGCGCTGGTGGCATCGATCTGCCGAAAAAACGGCATAGCAACGTAGATGGCGATTGGCGCGACGACCAGAATCATCATTGTGCCAATGTAGATAAGCCAGTCCGTGCGATAGACCAGTGCCGGCAAGGCAACATAGGTAAGGGAGCTCAACATCGTAGCGTAGATCGAACAAGCCGCCGCCCACCAGGGAATATTCTGGCCGCCCCGAAAATAATCGTCAGTGCTGCTGTTCTTGAAGACGAAGTAAACGCCGACCATTACCATCGACAACAGATACACCACGAGGACCGACATATTTACCCAGCCGAACGTCAGCTCCGGACCGTTGACCTCGATCGTCCAAAATTTATCTAGTGCTGCGTCGGCACTCGTACTACCACTGACAAGAACGATATTACTTAGCCACTGGACCGAGTGAGTTGTCGCATCAGCTAATACCGCTGCACGTGGCGCGTCGTTGTACTGAGCCCAGACATTTGTGATCGTGTTGTACGACAAGGACTGGCGGACACCGACCTGGCCGAGTCCTGTCAGGAAAAGAATATGTGATTGGCCTAATGCGATTGCCGATCCTCCAGCGATGTCCGCGTCCTGAGGTCCCGCGCGAGCACTTGCTTTCCTTAACCACGGTGTCGCGCTCTCTTCGCCAGATGGAGAGTAGGCCCACAGGTCTGCGCTACTCTGGCGGTCTTCGACTACGAATAGTTGATTACCGCGACCCGTGTCTTGCGCCACCATTGAGACGTAATTTCGGCCGACCAGTTCGTCCGCTGATCCCGGTATTGTCGGTAGCAGTTGCCATGAACTGGCAAGTCTATCCTGCTCAATATCTCCTGGGATAAGTTGCACCACCGATCCGTCAGACAGCACTGAACCCGAGGCATCGGTTGCGATTCCCGACAAGTCGAATGCGAAAATTTCGCTGCTGATATCTCCGGCCGATGCATAGAGCGTGTCGCCAACTACCGCTGCCGCGCCGTTACTCGAGCCGCCGGGTATGGAAGGCAGACTCAGCAAACTGGCACTGGATGAGTCCGGGTTCCAGCGAATCAACAGAACTTCAGTCAATCCTGATTCGCCGTCACTTCCGCCAATTGCAATCACGCCAAGACGGTGACTGGCGGATGCACCGAATGCTCGCCCGCCGGGCAATCGCAGTTTCGTGTCGTGCCAGGTAAGGCGCACTGCCGATTCGCTATCGGCGTCCGAAACGCCGCTCTGAGTCGCGATCCAAATCGAGTCGTAGTACTCGCCCTTGTGACCACCGGCAAGAATAAGTGCGTCGTTGTGGGTGCCTACAAATGATCCGGCCGCACCCGGCCATGAGTTAGTTTCTTTGGCGGCAATTTCTCCAAGCTCACGCCACGCGACGGTCGTCCGTTCTTCCGGGCCGGTGTTCGCATTCGCTGCGAAGCTTGTTGTCAGTACAAGAAATGTCGCTAAGTACCGCCTATTGAGCCACCCCATAATATTCTCCGTGAGCCGTTACGCGGCCGTTTCGATTTCGGTCTTCGAATTGTCGTTTTCAGCGGATCGTCTGATGCCATCGATTATTTTTAAAGAGTCCAGCGATGATGAGCCGCTGCTTCTCGGTTTCTTCTTGCTGGAGATGCAATCAACAATGTCTGCGACTGCGTCGATCATTCGTTCGTTCTTGCCCGGAAGCGAGACTTCAACTTCGACAAGTGACTCGTAACCTGTACCAACCGAATGTGTTTCTGCAAATTGATACAGAGACAAGCGGTCACAATCGCCGTCCACGCGTATCCTTCCCCGCTCGCCCACGATATCCAGCTCCGACATGAACCGGCTTGGACTCGCGCTGGAACCCTTAATGAAACCAACCACTCCGGACTCGAATTTGATCATCGCGATGCCCCCCGGATCGTTCGCTCCGTGCACTTCACGTACAAATCCGCCTGGATCATCGCCCACAACCCAGGATGGAGTGCCTGCATAAAGACACATCTGATCAATTAAATGGCTTGTGCTGGTATGCAACGCCGTCACGCCATAAGCAACGACCGTCATCAGATCACCAATGGAATTTTCAGCGAGTAAATCGCTTACATGAATGCTGAGACTGTCCCATCGTCGTATGAAATTGACCGCGAGGACAACGCCACGCTCGCTGCAAACACGAACCATCTCTTCCGCCTCAGCAGTCTCGAATGACAATGTCTTTTCACAAAAGATGGCTTTGACACCGGCATCGACGCAAGCCATCACGATCTCGTGGTGCGTTGAGATCGGAGTACAGATACTCACGATATCCAGATTTTCCGTTGACAACATTTCGTGATAATTCGTGTAGTAACTCGGTATTGAGTACTGTTTCTGTACCGTTTTACAGACCGCCTCGTCACGGCTGCTTACAGCACGAATACAGACCTGAGGTGAGCTGTCATACGCGCCGACATGCGACCAGATGGTCTCGCGATGCGGGTCACTATCAATCGACCAGGCGATTTGTCCCAACCCGATGACGCCTACCTGATACATGACGTACTCACTGGCCCGATTCCCCATCGATCCAGGTATCGACGATGTTCAAATCGGCATCAGCTAGTACCAGATTTGCCCGGTAGCCGGGTTTTATCGAGCCTAATTCGTGGTCGAGGTGAATCGCCGCGGCCGGATACTTGCTCCCCATACGAACGGCTTGAGTCAAATCGAGATTTAGCATACTTGCAGCGTTTCGGACCGCAGCCGCCATATCGAGATCGGAACCCGCCAATGTGCCATCCGCTGTGACGCATTTGCCGTTGGCGACGCTTATTGCCCGCCCGTCCAACTCAAATGATTTATCAGTAGCGCCAACACTCGGCATCGCGTCTGTAACCAAGAGACAAAGTCCATCAGGCTTGGCAGCTATGGCGATTCGCAGCGACGCGGGATGAACGTGGTGACCGTCAGCAATGATTCCGCACCAGCTTTCTGCGTCTTCCAATGCCGCGCCGACGACACCTGGCGCGCGGCCGGTTAGAGGTGACATTGCATTAAAAAGGTGCGTGAAACCCGAAACGCCGGCATCCAGAGCGGTTCGCGTTTCCTCGTACGTCCCATTCGTGTGCCCGGCCGCAACAATCACGCCCGCGTCGATCAAACTTCGAATAAGCGCCGGATAATTCGCTTCAGGCGCAAGCGTGACCAGAGTTTTTCCGCGGCGCAATGAACTCAGCAGATCGACCGCGTCTTCATCAAGCGTGCGAAACTTCGAAGCGTCGTGAGCGCCCTTTTTTTGCTCACTCAGAAACGGACCTTCGAGGTGAATGCCCAAAACACCGGGGACGCCGGCATCTATGGCTGCGTCAGTCGCGGCGATCGCAGACGCGACTTTATCAAGATCATCGCTGATGAGCGTTGGCAGAAACCCGGTCGTACCGAAAACACGGTGGGCGGCGCCGATAGCCCGAATGCCCTCGACGGTGGGTTCGTCATTAAATAGCACACCGCCACCACCGTTGACCTGGATATCGATAAATCCCGGCAGCAAAAATCGCCCATCTGCGTTCTGAGCATTCACATTGCTCAGATCGGCTTCCCCGTCGTCCGCTACGACATCGATCAAGCCGTCACGAATAACGACTGTTTGCCGCTCAACGAATCCTTGGTCGGTCAATACACAGGCGTTGCTTATGGCGCTCAAAGTCATATCGTTTCAGTAACCTTGCGAAGGTGCGGTGGGCTGTCCGGGTCGTAACCACGTTTGATTGCGAGAGCATTTACCATCTTGTAAAAGGACTGAATAAACAAAATGGGTGCTGTTGCCGCGACGACGTTGCTTACGGACGGAAGGTTGATGGCGTTGTCGTAGTCCTTTCCGCAAACCAGTACGACCGCGCCCCGATTCGTAAAATCGGTCACGACGTCATCAACACCAGCACGTGTCCGGTCGTCTTGCGTGAAAATCAGAACGGGAAAGCCGCGATTAACAATCGCCATCGGACCGTGCCGAACTTCCGCTGCGCTATAAGCTTCAGCGTGAAGACCGGCAGTCTCTTTGAATTTCAGCGCCGCCTCCTGAGCGATCCCCAGGCCGACACCGCGACCAATGACAAAAAAGTTTCTGGCGTTCTCAAGGGCATCGATACCGTCTTGCCAGTCAAGCTGCCAGGCCTCGTCAAGTTGCCCGGGCAATTTCTGCAGCGCTCGCTTTAGTTGCTCGTTTCTGCTCCAGGCCGCTACAAGCTGCACCAGTGCCGTGAGTGTCGCGATATAGGACTTTGTGGCAGCGACACTCGTTTCGGTGCCAGCATGCAGCGGGATAACATCGTCCGCCATTTCGGCCAGAGGAGACGCGGTGACATTGACAAGCGCGACAACACGCGCTCCCGCTTGCTTTGCTGCTTTGGCCGATGCCAGCAGATCCGGGCTGGCACCGGACTGCGACAATGCCAGAAACAGTGCGCCACGCATGTTTTGTTTCACGGAGTAGACCGAGCTTACGGAGGGCGCGAACGACGCCGTTGGGATACCGGCGAACGTCTCGATCAGATACTTACCGTAGGTTGCCGCGTGGTCCGAGCTGCCTCTTGCACAGGTAACGACAAACTGCGGTGGTTCTGCACGCAACTGCTCACCGATTGAGTCGACCAGAGATTCATTCTTGCGAAGCTGTGCTGAAACGACCGCCGACGACGATCCCGCCTCTATGTGCATGCGAGTAGCGACGCTCATACTACTTCTGTCCTCACAGGGAAAGCTCAGCAACGAAGTCGTACGCGTCGCCGCGATAGTACGAGCGCGTTACTTCGACAACTCGACCATCGTCAAGAAATCCGCGGCGCTCGATAAAGAGACCCGGATCGCCGCAGCTAATATCCAGGACCGACGCTTGATCCTGATTGAAGGCAATGGCCTGCAGTCGTTGCACCGCTTTTGTCGGCCTGTGATTCGTCAACTCAAGCGCTGCATAGAGCGACGTGTCAACAGAATCTATAGAAGACAGACATGCCGCGGGGACGATCGCGTGCTCAATTGCCAACGGTGTGTCTTCGGCGTAACGGATTCGGTCAAACCGGTAGATCGACAATCCCGGCGGCAAACCCAACTCCAAAGCTTCGGCCGGTGAGGTCTGGCTTTCCGTCCTACCCAGCCACTCGCTTCTAGCCTCCCAATCGCGAGAGGCCATATCTTCGGAGAACGACGACAGCGCCGCCATATTCTTCTGGATACGTGAAGCGACGAACGTACCGGCACCATGACGTCTGTCGAGCAAGCCCTCATCGACGAGCCCCTCTATAGCTTTACGGACCGTGATTCGGGAAACACCAAAATCGACTGCGATATCACGCTCTGCCGGTAATACGTCTTCGGGTGCAAGTACATCCTGCTCAATAACCTCGCGCAGAGTATGGCGAAGCTGTTGGTACAGCGGCTTCTTGCTTGTTCGGTCTAACGGCCGAGCAACGGACTGCAGCGACATCTCACCACTCCCCTATCGAGATCACAATGAGTTAGTACCTTGATAGTACCTCTTAGGGGAAAATCAGTAAAGTGGTATTAGGATTGGTACTAATTTGATCAAACCTGGATTTAGCCGATCGGGCTATACCGATCGCGATACTCGGCCGGCGCCATCTCTGTGTAATTTTTGAAGCTTCTGTAAAAGTGGGGCAAGTCGTCAAAACCCAGGCGGCTCGAAATCGCCTTAATGGGTTCGGCACTTTCGCGTAGCAGCCTTCGTGCTTCTCGCATCTTCATTTCCTGGAAATAACGAGCAGGCCCGGTACCGTACTCAGCCCGGAATAAACGTCGTAAGTGGCTTTCAGAGATCGAGACGGTGGCTGCCATGTCACGGACAGCAATCGAAGCCGAAATATTTTCAGCCAACCACGACAAAAGACGATGCAGCTTTATCTGCGTTTTCCTTGATGACGAAGAAATCGGAGCGCGTTCGACTTGCAACTGAAGCAATACCAGGCGCAACAGGCAAGTCTGCGATTCGTGATTGAGTTCATCAGACTGATCGTCGCCAAGGCGGATTGAACGTTCCAGGTCTCGATCAATTCGGCGATCGCCCTCCGAATCGAGAAATTCGAAACCTCGCCGCTTGCCAAGAAATCGATCAAGGGAAGAACTGGTTTCTTTCGATCGCTGCGCATCCAAAACGAAGTGATGCACAGAAGCAAGCGCTCGATTGCTGATACTTTCGCCCAGAAATGAGGTGTGCGGAAAAATCAGCACGCCCTGTCCTTTGCGGACCCGGCGAGATTCACCATCGTCTATCACAATCGCGATCTCGCCATCGTGAACGAACAGCAGATCGAAATGCGGCCAGATTGCTGGGCCAATAGGGCGATCGTTATTGAATTCGCCAAAGCTGCTGAAAATTATTTCGATAATTCTGTCCGATGGGTGGATTCAGATTCTGGCCTGACTTCTGAGAGACTCGTTTAGTTGTTGCTGATAGGCCTCGTGCGCCTCCTCGTCAATCTCGACGTCGTCACGATAGAAAATAAGACCAATGCTCTTGCGATCACGATCTGTAGGGTTTCCGTTCGCGCAGTGAATTGTCAAACTGTGATGCACTAACAGGTCGCCCGGCCCGGCAAGCATTTGTACACAGGCGTCCTCGTCACGTTCGTCCCAGTCCGAGATTCCCTGAGAGAAGCCAAGCGTTCCTGTGAGCCCATGTGGCCGCATTTCATTGTGAGGACCGGGTATGTAGCGAACGGCACCGTTATCGGCATCCGCATCTCCCAGCGATAGCCACATGGTTACTGCGTGCTGTGGCTTGATCATGAAGTAGTAGCCGTCCTGATGTGGAGGGGTGGGCTTGCCAAGCCCTGGCACCTTGTCGAAATACTGCATGTTCTGTAGTACGACAGCTCCGCCAAGGAGCTCCTCCGCCAGGCCAACAACCCTGTCCGACGCCGCAAGCTCATTGAAGTGATTGCCATATTCGTTCAGTTTCTGAACTTGCTTCAGCGTTGAATAATTGCCTTTGACCTCGCAGTAGACGACGTCATCCGGCAAGTTCGGTACATCCTGATCAATGAACTTCAAGGTCTGATCGCGAAGCCGATCGACTTCGTTTTCACTAAGAAAGGACTGAATAGCAACATAACCATTGGTATCGAAGCTCAATTTACGAGAATCCACGTTGTCTCTCCTGGAATTGCCCGGCAGCTCAGGCTAGAACCAATATAAGCCAATTTCGCGTGGCAAGGGATTCGTCAAAATGCTCATGTTATTGCCAATAACGACTATTCTATATTGAAACCGGCGCGAAGAGCAGCGAACGTGTCGGCGATCATGCGCTGACTGATGCCAGCGTCGGGGTATTGCCATTCCGCGGCGTGGTAAACGCCTGGGTAGATTTTCAGCTCTCCAATCGAACCGTCCGCGATCAACTTCTGCACGAAGGCGATATTTTCATCGCGAAACAAATCTACGTCACCAACGCCTAGAAACGTCGGCGGCAAACAGGAGAGATCCATTGCTCGTCCTGGTGCCGCGTAAGGCGAAGCATGTGTACCAGGCGACCCATTCAAATACATGTTCCACGCGTTGAGCGATGTTTGTCGATTCCAAATCGGATATTCTTCGACCCTACCGGAGACTGTATCGTGCAGATTGTCGAGCATCGGATACAGTAACAACTGGAATACCGGCATCGGTCCATTGGAGTCACGATTCAGCAGTGTCACGCCAGCGGCCAGACCTGCACCAGCACTTGCACCAGCAATGGCGATTTTGTCACCGCTCACACCGAGCGACTCAGCTTCGTTGCGAAGCCATTTGAGAGCTGCAATTCCATCATTGACTGCTGCTGGGTGTGGGTGCTCCGGTGCCAATCGGTACTCAACAGAGAAAACCGTACAGCCAACATTCGCCGCGAACTGTTTTCCCAACAGGTCATCACTGGAGCCCATGATGTAGCCGCCGCCGTGGAACCAAAGCAATGCGTTTCGCCGGGACGATGACTCCGGTCGAAAAACACGCACAACGACTTCCCCTTCTTCCGACTCGATCACGTGCGATTCAGCAGCGAATTCAGGCGCTGTGCCGCATTGTAATTCCCGAGCCTCGTCGGACAAACGTCTAACTTCTACGAGATTATCGCGACACACCGGCCCCATATTCGGAGGGCGACTTTCAATTACCGGAAGAAGTTCGGCGTCGATCAGTCGGTGAACACCGGTATGTTCGAGATTATCATCGCGCATTCAGAACGGTCTTTTTTTCATAAGAATCGATGTTTAACTAACCTCAATACAGCGACGGTCGGACCACTCCTGACGGCGTACAGAACGTGATATGTACTCTAGGCTCTAGTGCTTGCTGTTGACCCGCAGGACGAAATAGCTGATGCCATTCTTTCGCTCAACCTTCTGTAGATTCGGCGACCCCAGATCAGCTTTGTCAATTGCACGCAGTAGACTGGAAATATCGGAATTATCGCAGGCGTGACCAATAATTTGGAGGAAATCCGGTTTTTCCTGGACGTCGGTCAGCGTAACGCTGACCGGGATAATTTCGACGATACGATTGACCCAGTCGGATGCGGCAAACACGAACGTGCTAAGCAAAAGCAGTGCGGCCAGTAATCCATGCTCAAATTTCAATACGTTCTTCCGGATGCCGGTCAAATTGGGCTAAATCTAGTATCCAAGGTCAACCCATTCATATTCTAATTCGTCGAAAACAGCAAGATCTATAAACACCGTCGAGATTTTGTAAGGGTTTTACCCCGCTACCGCGAATCGGTGGGCTCGGAGGCTCGCTCCGTGTTTCGCGAAGGGAGCCAACAATCGATCAGCGGCGGTTAAATTGTCTGTACTTTCGTAGAACCACGGATTATGTGCCAGGAACAATCTAGCCAGCCGCACTACCCTCCGATCAGGCGTGGCAAGCTGTGGAAAGTATGTATCGCCAAACCGCCCAGGAGTATGGACAATTTAAGATTCGCTTGAACACAGGTCCAAAGATGGAACTCGTTTGTCCGGCCGGGAATCTTCAGTCGCTGAAAGCCGCTGTGGATGCAGGCGCAAATTCAGTCTACATTGGCTTCCGGGATGAAACTAATGCGCGGCACTTCCCGGGTCTCAATTTCACCGATCGACAGATTGCTGAAGGAACGGAATACGCACATGAACGCGGCGTACGGGTGTTCATCGCCATCAATACCTATCCGCAACCCGGCAATCTGAAGAAATGGCAATATGCGGTCGATATGGCTGCCAGCATAGGCGCCGATGCATTGATCCTCGCCGACATCGGGGTCATGGATTACGCGGCTGAATCCTGGCCGAATCTGAACCTGCACCTGTCCGTCCAAGGCTCTGCAACATCTCAGGACGCGATTCAATTCTACGCACAGCAGTTCGGCATCAAGAGGGCAGTCCTGCCACGCGTCCTGTCGGTTCGCCAGGTCGCAGCCATCGCCAAAAACAGCCCGGTACCGATCGAGACTTTTGGTTTCGGCAGCCTTTGCGTGATGGTCGAAGGTCGTTGCTACCTGTCATCGTACGTGACCGGCCAGGGCCCGAACATGTATGGCGCCTGTTCCCCCGCCAAATTCGTGCGTTGGTCGGAAACGAATGCCGGCATGGAAACCCGCCTGAATGATGTCCTGATCGATCGTATTGCGGATAACGAAAATGCCGGATATCCGACGATCTGCAAAGGGCGCTATTGCGTAAAAAGCGACATAGGCTATGCCATTGAAGAACCCACTAGTCTGAACACCTTGCCTATTCTTGCCGATCTCGTCGAGATCGGCGTCGCCGCGATCAAGATCGAAGGGCGGCAGCGCAGCCCGGCCTATGTGAGTCGCGTCACTTCAGTATTTCGTGAGGCGATCGACAAATGCCTGGCCGACACAAAGGCTTACCGCCCCGAGAAAGAATGGCTTGCCACCCTTACTTCCCTATCAGAGGGAGCACAAACAACTCTTGGCGCTTACAACAGGGGATGGCAGTAATGAGCGAAATTGCAGCGACGAGATTATCGCTTGGCCCACTGCAGTTCCATTGGCCCAAAGCGGATATGCAAGACCTCTACGTGCATGTCGCGGATAGTCCAATCGACATCGTCTACCTCGGCGAAACCGTTTGCTCCAAGCGCCGGGAGTTTCGACGCCAGGACTGGATCGACACGGCTGAGATGCTTGCCGCAGCGGGTAAGGAAGTCGTATTGTCGACGTTTGCGCTCGTCGAGGCCCAGTCGGAACTTGGTTACATCAAGCGGCTCTGCGACAACGGCGAAATGCTGGTCGAAGCCAACGACATGTCCGCTGTACAAATGCTGGCTGGCAAAGTGCCATTTGTCGGCGGCCCAACACTGAACCTCCTTAATCAACGTGCGCTGCAGAAGTTAATCGACCTTGGGCTGCGACGTTGGGTCGTACCGGTGGAAATGTCCCGAAGTATGCTGACCGAGATTCGCGCTGATATTCTCGCGCCCATTGAGTATGAGCTGCCTGCCTGGGGCCGTCTGCCGCTTGCCTACTCGGCGCGATGCTATACGGCCCGCGCTCACAAGGTGCCAAAGGATGACTGCGCAAACTGTTGCATTGACTATCCAGACGGCTTATCGCTGCAGACCCGGGAGGATGAGAACTTCCTTGTCATCAACGGCATTCAGACTATGTCGGCCCGCACGTCCTGCCTGTTATCTGAACTTGAAGACAACTCGGGTATCGCCGACATTTTTCGAATCAGCCCACAGGCAGGCGGTACAAAATCGATAATTGCAATGATCGACGCGCTGCGCCGCGGCGAGGTTACCGGCGATGCGGCTACTCGAGACCTTAGAGTCTATGCGCCTGAGGGATTGTGCGACGGTTACTGGCACGGCGCTGCCGGAATGATAAGTGCGCGATAGAACCCGGCAGATTATCGGTCGTGGACTCACCGCGCTGGCGCAGGACAGTCGCCAGATCTTTCACAGCCTACGCGAATACCTGGAGTTCCTCGAAGGACGACAATGGATGAGGCGTGTGACTGCGCCGGTCAGTCCGGAACTCGAGATCACTGAACTGTGTCATCGCTCAATTCGACACGAGGGCCCCGCGCTTCGTTTCGAACATCCTGTTGGCAACTTGATGCCGATTGTTGGCAACGTTTTTGGGACGCCCCAACGCGTCGCCGCGGCCCTGGGGCTCGAAGACCTGACCGCGATACGCGGATTCGGGGAGCAGCTCAGGAATTTGCAGACGCCACACATTCCCGATGACGTTGGTTCTGCCGTCAGAAGTCTGGCCACATTCGGCAATCTTGCACACGTCAATCCACTGCACGATTCTCATCCAGTTTGCCAAGAGACCATTATTGAGAAGGACGACGTCGATTTGGCAATGCTGCCCATTCAGAAATGTTGGCCCGAGGACGCGGCACGGCTCATCACCTTTGGACTCGTCGTGACGCAAGGCCCCAACAAGGAGCGGCTCAACGTAGGAATTTACCGGCAGCAGGTTGTCGGCCGCAATCAGCTGATCATGCGCTGGTTGCATCATCGCGGTGGCGCAATCGATTTCGCCGATTTTGCGAAAAAGTACCCGGGCAAGCGCTTTCCAGTGGCCGTTGCCATCGGCTGCGATCCGGCGACAACACTTGCCGCGGTCGCGCCGGTCCCCGACACGATTTCCGAATATCAGTTTGCTGGATTATTACGCGGCTCGAAGACACGCGTCACACGCTGTCTTTCGCACAATCTACTCGTTCCTGCGACAGCTGAGATCGTGCTCGAAGGCTTCATCGAGCCCGACCAGGTTCGCGATGAGGGGCCTTTTGGCGATCACACCGGCTATTATAATTCCGTCGAGAAATTCCCCATTTTCACGGTCGAGCGAATAACGCATCGCAGGAATCCTGTGTACCAGGCGACCTATATGGGCAAGCCACCACTGGACGAGCCATCGGTGCTCGCAAAATCTCTGAACGAATTGTTCATTCCCTTGCTGCAAGCGCAGTTTCCTGAGATTACCGACTTCTATCTGCCGCCAGAAGCTTGTTCCTACCGAGTGGCCATCGTTAGCATCAACAAGCAGTACCGGGGACACGCCCGCCGAATTATGATGGGAATCTGGTCCTGCCTGCGGCAGTTTACTTACACCAAGTTCATCATCGTTACCGATGACGATATCGACGTGCGCTCCTGGGACGACGTGATGTGGGCTATCAGTACGCGCATGGACCCTGCGCGCGACACGATGATCGTCGATAACACGCCGGTGGATTACCTTGATTTCGCCAGTCCTACATCCGGTCTGGGGTCGAAAATGGGCCTGGACGCGACCAATAAGTGGCCCGGTGAGACCGAGCGCAATTGGGGACAGCCGATTCGCATGAGCGACGACGTCAGGAAACGTGTTGACAAAATTTGGAATGACCTGGGCATACAATGATGACCGAAGCCAATGCAAAACCACCGGTCGTACCGTTCATCGTTGCAAAGTCGCTGGGTTGGTTGCCCAGACGTTTTGCCCGGCTGCCAACCGAACATGCATTGAACCTCATGTTCGCGGAGCATCTGGCTGGCGGAGATCTCGACTTTCTCGGTGACCGGGTCGTGACGGTTTTTTTCGAAGACGTGGATCTTGGCTTCAGCCTGACGTTGGTGGAAAACAAGCTTCGTGTTCTACGCGCAACCCGGGACGGTGATCTGCAGATATCCGGCAGAGCCTACGCGTTCCTGCAATTAATGACGCGCACCGAGGACACAGACACGCTGTTCTTTCGTCGCCACCTAAGCACCTCGGGGGACACCGAACTTGGCCTTTACGTGAAGAACCTGTTGGACGGCATGGATTTGGATGCGATGCCGCTGCAACCCGCAATTGGTACATGCCTTCGTCTGGCCCTGCGGACCGCCGACGCAACTGACGCTATGCGAATGAGCGTCGGCCGCCTATTTGGCGAAGGCAGGGACCGTCCCACGCCAAAACTTTAGTCATGCGTTTCCAGCAACGTAAGAGTTTGTCAGTGCGAACCCCTAATAACGGGCATCAATATCGCAATTGTCACCCGGACAATGTTGCTCGCCGTGACAGCTGAGAGTACACGTGCCGCGGAAAGTACCACCGTCTTCAAATAATGGTGCGGGGTTGCCCAGCGTAGGCGAGACAATTCCGGTGTCGAAGTTGATCAAATGTGTATTGTTGGGAAAGCCATTACTGGATGTCGCCTGGGTCGATGAGACACCGTGCGGGTCATGGCAAGCATTACAGGGCACATCACCATTCTCAAGATGCCTGGAATGTTCACCGAAGCTATCATCGTTAAGAATGCTGTCATAGTCGTGACAATTCAAACACAGCGCATATACAGCAGCACTCTCGCGAGTATTGTCTGCCGTCACATATCGACGAGCGAGCAATGTCGGAAAGGTGGAACCATGCGGTCCATCAGGGCCACTGCCACCGGCCGTGCTGGATGTATTACTATTGTGACAGTCGATACACGTAATAATACTACCCGGCGCAATGATAAGGCTGGGTACGTTAGGATTAACGCTTGGTCCGAGTATCGGATGGAATGATGGATTACCGGTATCAAACTCCATTGCGACATTGGTCTGTTCGTGCACGCGTGCCGTCGGTGGTGCCGGTTTACTGCCACTGTAGGCATGACAGCGAAAACACAGCTGGTACACCTCGGTAATTGGATTTACTTCGCCGAGGCCAGACGAGTCGAGCCCCCTGACACCGTTTAGTGGTCCAGGCAGATTGCCAATATCAGTACCACTGACCGCATGCGGGTTATGGCAATCAACACATTCCACATGCCGGGACTGGACAATGGCAGACTCGACGCTTGGACTGGGATCGTGAACGTCCGTTGTCATATCAATTGGATGGCTGGAGGCCTTGTTAAACTCGGCAGCGATATTGGTGTCGGCAACGGTGCCGTTGTGACATTGCAAACAGGTATTCTCTTCAACATCCTTGAGCAATCGTTCCGGCGATGGAGCACCGTGTGGAGTGTGACAGTTGAAACAACTGTTCTCGGCAACATTGAAACCGCGCCATTCCGCTCTCCTGTTATCCCAGGGTCCGGGTGAGCCTGGCGTGTTTCCGGTCTGCGTGGCATGCGATGAAACCGCAAAGTCCCAGGTTGCAAAATCATGGCACTTAAGACAAAGGTCGCCATTCAGTGATTGCTCATAAAGAAATGGTTGCAGCGTGTTGTCGTGTACGTCGTGACAAGTCGTACATTCAAGATATTGCCCGCCCTGCAACGGCAGAGGTGCGATGTTCGCACCATTGATCCCTGGCGGATGCAGACGCGTATCACTGAGTGACAAACTGTTGTCGTAAGTAAATGAAACCGGATGATCGTTACTCAAATCAGTACCCAGCCTGCCCCTGTCGCCAGCCCCAAATACAAAGCCGGTATCTTCCTGGGATGGGTTAATAAAATCCCCCAATGCAATCGTGCCGTCATGACATGAAAGACAAAGCAGGGAATGATTACCTGACCTTAGCTGCGGGTTTTCAGGTGACGCATCGAGAGTGCTGCTACCGTACAACTGGTAGGTTTGTCCGGTGGGAAGTTCGCGGTTCCACAACGGCGCACTTTGTGAAGAATGGTGCGGCGTATGACAAAAGACGCAGACCTCATTAACGGATCCGCTCGTCACTGACCCCGATCCGGAAACGGACAGATTATGCCTTGTAGCAGAGATATCCGACGCCGTTCCAACGGGCGCGACGCACAGCAGGAGAACAATCAAAACCGCCGCGCACCGCATCAGGTGTCACCCCCGATATATTCAAAAACCTGCACGCGCTGATTCTGGGAATCAGCGACGAATATCCTGTTTTTCAATATGTAAATACCAACCGGCAACCTGAATTGTCCTATGTTTCCCCCCATGCCACCAAAGGACAATAGAAAGCGGCCCTCCGCATCGAATATTTGAATGTAGTTTGACAGGGAATCAGCAACATAGAGGTGCCCCTGCCTATCTGCACCCAGCCCTTTTGAAAGCGCGAACTGTCCAGACCCATCGCCGGATTTGCCAAAGGAAGCAACAGGAGATCCATCCAGAGTGAACGCTTGTATGCGAAAGTTCATCGTGTCATTCACGTAAAGGATATCGCCATGCAGGGTGAGAAATGAGGGGAAATTGAATTCACCGACCGCTCCCCCTCTTGCTCCAAATGCGTTCAGTTGTACGCCTTTGTCGTCGAATACGACTATCTGATTTTCGAGCGTATCGGTGACGTAAAGGCGCCGACTGGCAGAATGAAAGACAATCCCAGTAGGACGCATCAGACCTGTGATCGTATTTTTATGTTCACCTTGCCGATCGAAAACGAAAACCTTGCCTAGGGCGGAGTCAGTGAGGTAGATGGCGTCATGCCCCAGGCTGATCCCGACCGGTGATACAAAGCTTTCACCATCAACATCGCTAATCACTGCATATTTCTTTCGCTTGGTCATATAGAGGTGAACGACCTTGAGCCCCGGGTCGACAATAACAATCATGTCATCGTCGGCAGCAATAGAATACGGCCTCAACATTCGCTGACTTTCCTTACCTGTAAACACCTGTAAGAAACGCGAGAACGCCCTGGGTTTGATTCCCAGATCAGTGGGTTCGCTGAAAGAATACAGATATCGAATCCGGGCCTCCTGTGGCGGATCAGGCCAGACTGCCTGCGCTTCAGAGGCAGAAATATCAGCATCCTTTAGCCTTGCTGGCGTACAGGCAACAGCAATCAAAAGCGTCAGTATTATTATTGACCTGGTCACGGTTCGCTCGCTCAATATGAAAGACCGTCATGTTCAAGATTGTGGCATGCCAAAAAGCAGGCTCCGCTGAGATCTCCACGATCCTCAAAATGAAGGTCATTACCGCTGTTTGGGAAAACGACAGATGTATCGAAATTAATCAAGTGTGAGTTGTTGACTGTATTCCCCTGTACAGAGCTTATCCCGTGCGGGTCGTGGCAGACACTACAAGGGGTGTTGTTATCGCTGATGTGTAATCTGTGCTGCGCAAAGCTCTCATCACCAAGAATGCTGTTCCGATCGTGACACATATAACACAAGGAATAAGCGCCGGGACTCTCAGGTGTCTGGTCCTGTGTTTGATAGGCCCGAATCAACAAAGACCGGTAAATCGACCCATGCGGTCCATCAGGCCCGTTCCCACCGAGACTCGAGTCGTTATCACTGGAGTGGCAATCACTGCAGGCGATAGTACTGTTTTCGCTCAATGGTGCTATCAAAGATGGGACGTTTGAGTTGTTACCGGGGCCAACTACCGGATGAAATGATGGATTACCATTATCAAACTGAAGCCGAACGTTATTCTGGTCGTGCAGGCGCGGGGTTGGCATGGCGGCCTTTCCCGGGCTGTCACCATGACAGCGAAAACACGATTCAAATTCTGCGATAGCCTCTGTTTTTTCTCCACCATTAACATCCACGCCGCGAACATTTTTCCAGGTGACAGTGGTACCGTTCGCATCGGCCGTACTCACGGAATGAGGGTCATGACAATCAACACACTCAACATGACGATCCTCCGCATTCACAATGATCGCTTCATCCGTTGCATGAATATCGGTCGTCTGCTCAATGGGGTGATGCGAGATTTTGTTAAATTCTGCACTGATATCTGTAGCCGCCACATTGCCATTGTGACATGCCGCGCAATTGTCTTCTTCGACATTGAAATTGAGAAGATATTGGCCATTCCCTGCCGCGTGGGGCGTGTGGCAATTAGAACAACCGTGCTCTACAACTGAACCTCTCAAATTATTGAATGGCCATGGATCCTGTCCCCTACGGTTCCAGGTCGCTGATGAAATATTGTGCAGAGATGTACCCCAACCGGCCTTTTTATGGCACGTGACACACAGCGCTGTTGAACTGTTGTCCATTACCAGGAAATTTCCATTGGTATCGTCATGGGGATCATGGCAACTCGTACACTGGATCTTGCCTGTTGTGTCAAGCCTCACCTGTTGCCTTAACGTCTTTGGATTTTCAAGTTCATCATTCTTGTCCACCAGAGTTGAATCATACGAGAATGAGATAGGGTGACCGTCGGACAAGTCAGTACGTTTTGTGTCTCGACTATTGCTGATCGACTGAGTACGACTGAGTATGTCGCCCAGAGCAATAGTTCCGTCATGACAGCCGAGGCAGACAAGCGAAGAACCGTCCGGTTTGCCCGGTGTCCCTTTTTCATCCTGCCTGCCGTAGGGGTAGTCAAAGAGATTCTCCGCTGGCGCCTCATTCCACAATCCAATCTTTAGCGTCTGACTGCGGGGAGGATGACAGAAGATACACTGAGCATCATTGACCTCGCCTTCATAGCCGGTCGACAGGACTATGGCCAGATCATGCCGGCTGTCTTCCATATTGAATGTTTGCTGTGCCATGGACATACCGCCGGCCAAGTAAAGCACCAACAAGATCAGACAGGACGAACCTACATATTTCATGGCGAGTTACCACCAATATACCGGAACACCTGAATTCGGCCGTTATAGGAATCGGCCACATAAATCGTATCCCTCTCGCCGACAAAGATGCCGGCCGGTAACCAGAACTCTCCTGGACCTTCCCCTCGAAAGCCTAACTTGAATAGAAAGTTGCCCGACGGATCGAAAACCTGAACTGCGTGCATCATCGAATCAACGATATACACATGGCCCTTACTGTCTGTCGCTATTCCCTTGCCTTGTGCCTGATGTCCTGCGCCATCGCCAGCTTCACCAAATTGGCGCAGGAAGTTTCCGGCAGAATCGAATACCTGTGTCCGAAAATTCATGGAATCTGAAACCAGAATTTCACCAGCATTG
This sequence comes from Woeseiaceae bacterium, assembly GCA_021773075.1. GTDB lineage: Bacteria > Pseudomonadota > Gammaproteobacteria > Steroidobacterales > Woeseiaceae > UBA1847. Next base: position 221,740 of record JAJFKT010000026.1, on the reverse strand, counting down.
TTCATCCAGATCATAGTCGGAAAATTAAATTCACCTGTTCCTGTACCGCGGCGACCAAATCGCTTCAGCAAAGCTCCGTCGCGAGCGAATATTTTTACTTCATGACTGCCCGTATCGACGAGATAGAGTCGCCCACTTGAGGGGTCCAGCGCCAGCCCGGTCGGCCGCGCCAATAGGGCCTCAAGAGGTACTTTTTCGGCGACGGTTTTACCGGGCTCAATAACATATACGGCGGCCAAACGTGAATCCGTAACATAGACCTCACCACTCAACCCGGCGGCAAGCGCGACAGGCGATGACAACGGTTGACCGTTCTCTCCCTGAATCAACTGGTACCCGCCTCTCTCTAGGTCGAAACGATGTACGCCACGCATTCCGGGATCAGCGACAAACAACTGCTTGTCGGAGCTTTCGACAACTGCCACCGGCCGAACCAACCGGACTTGACGCGCCCCGCCGATCAACGCCCGTAACTGTTGCAAGAAGTTTTTTCTAATTCCGAGTTCTTCCGTGCCCGAAAAAGACATTACAAAAGCCAATCGTGGCCTTGAGGGGGCTGCCGGCCACACTGGCTCTGCAATCTCCATTTCGTAGATCGGCCCGTGCACGACCGGCACGCACGCCGCAAGCACAACGACAAAGCAAATAGCTGCTCGCATGGCATACCGGTAAACTTTCGTTGCTACAGTCAAAATAGCTCTCTTCTGATTCGCAACCAAAGCTCGTAATTATCACTCTCGATAATTCCTTGCCGCTGTTTTTCATACGTCGCGTCCATTGCAACAAGGATTTTTCGATATCGCCATTGCGCTCTTAGTTTCCCCTTGGTCCTGCTACGTAATATTGTCCCTCCGGTATCTTTATCGTAATATCCTTCCGCCCTGACCGTCAGGTTTCTTCTTGGGTTCCAGTTCAAGTTGGCATTGAATACCGTCATGTCCGTGTCCTCAACGGAATTCAGATTATCCACAAAGTTCCGCGATGCCGATAAACTCAACTTCAGCCGATACGGCAACGGTGCCTGTACGGAAACAAGGACACTTTTCTGCTCATACGGGTTGATGTCTTCATCCTGGTGAAGATACCTTGCCTCTCCATAAAGCTGGAGTCCCATCCAGCGCAGAGGCACTTGTTCTCGCAGACCGACTTCCACAGACCTCACCGAATTAAACGGAAGCGTTGAGAAACCGGATTCCAGTATTTGCCTGTTATTGCGGTAGCGTAGGAAAATATTATGATATTTCGCAAATTTGAAGTCGAGGTTCGCCGTCTGGCTTATCTGTGAGTACTCGAAGGTCCCGCCAGTTTGCGCATCGTAGTCGACTAACACGGTTTCTCCATCAAGAATACCGCCGCCGATCAATCGTTCTATCTGCGTCCGGGAACCGATCTCAACCAGGCGATAATCGACACCCTCGCTAAGGATCTGGGTGCCTGTTTCATTGCGGACCGTCACGGTACCAATAATGACGAAGTCCCTCGACAGGAAAATCGGTAGAGTTCCGACTAGTTCGACGGATTCCTCTATGACACTAATCTGCGTTACCAGGGACTCCCTATCCTTGCGTTCATAACCAAGCCCAAGGGACAAATTGAGTAGCCCGATCTTCGAGGTTTTCTTGAAACTACCTCTCGACGTCAGCCCAAAAGCGCTCTGCAGAAGTCGACTTTTTTCCTCCGATTGATCGAAGTTGGCGCGAACGAAACCATTCATTGTCGGCGTCGGCGAATAGTGCAGTGCAGCGCTTGACCTTTCCGTTCGGTTCTTGATCATGGACTCCGGTCTTTCGGACTGGTTGAAACTGTAACGATACCTGGACTGGAGTGTGGAGGAATGTAGCCAGCGAAATCTGGGTGAAAAATTGATGTCTGTCACATCCGGGTTGTCGCGCCGATTAAAGCTGGCGGTTTGATCAATATGCAACTGATCGCCGCTGCCCAGGCGCCAGTTAGATGTCAATGCCAGATTTCGCGATCGACGCAGGGTTTCCTGGATCATTCTCCTGGGATCTCCGTTTCGCGAATTTCGATTCGACACCTCGTAACTCAGTGCAAACCGGTCACCCGAGGAAAAGGTTTTCCTCGACTTTACGGTGACACGATCGGAGGTAAAGTCCACTATCCGGTCAAGGGACTCCCCAAAGAACGAATCGGTGAACGCGTTTATTGAAAGGCTTACGGGTAATACGTCTCGCAATTGAAAGTCAACGCCGTATCTTTCTGTTGTCTGTGTAAAGCTACCTTCCAGACCAGTTCGCACAACCGGATTTTCGCGCAGATAAGAAAAAGTCGTTGGAAAGTGTTTGTCCTTCAAGAGCCGCAACGTTGTGTTGATGTTCAGTAAGACTTGTTTTTGACGGCTGATCGACTCTGTTGTCCCATTAGTCGCTACTGATAACTGCTGACGGCTAATATCCTGTCGATCGGACAGCAAACTCCCGGCCAAACTTATCTGCAACAGTTTTGGATGAAAGATGTAACTATTGGTGGACGTGCCGACTTCGATTTGCGGTCTGTAATCGTCAATAGCAGTCTCAATCCCTGTCGCTCGATTATTAAACACGTTCTTTCGATATAGCAATTCTATATAGGCCTGTACATTCGTTAGCCTAAAAATAGCCAGTTCGTCCTCGGCGGCCGCGAAGTCAGGCAACAGGATCGACACCAGTGCAACGCAAGTTAGAACGATTTCACGCATCAGTAAATCTCAGAGATCCGTTTGCCGACCTCTATCGAGAATTTATGCGCCGCGGGTGCGATTACTCGTCTTCATATCTCATCGACTCATAGCGCCCGAAGCCAAAAACATTGACACTGCTGCTGCCAAACTGATTGGCAACGACAATGATATATTCGAGATTGAAACCCGGATCCGCGTACTGCTGGAAAAAGGGGACGCTGTCATAGTCAATATCGATATCTGCCGGCAGGTCCAGCCCCCCTCGATGCGTCGACGCCGGCTCGCCAAAATACAATAGCAGCTCACCCTGGCTGCTGAAGATTTGAACAGTCTCGAACGCGGCGTCTACGACGTAAAGCCGGCCCATACGATCCACAGCTATACCTTTGGGGCGTGCGAAGTCACCCGGTGCAGTGCCAACGCCTGCTCCAAAACTTTGCACAAACTCACCGTCCCGCGTAAATTTTTGCACACGGAAATTGCCCGTATCACTAATATATAGATGCTTGTTCGGCCCGAGGGCGATGTTGGTCGGTTGAAAGAAATTATGTTCTTCTGCGCCCGGCCCACCGAAGGAACTGAGTTCGACGCCAGTATCTTTGTCGAGCACCATGATCCGGTGCCCCTGAATATCGACCACGTACAAACGACCTTCGTCAACCAGAATATCCGTCGGCCGGAATTCCCCGCGTTTGCCGTAGGCCCTCAGAAACTTATCGTTGCTGTCAAAAGCAAGAATCTGACCTCTCTCGGTATCGGTGACATACTTCGTTCCCGCATCGTCAATTTCTATGTTGATGGGTTTCGACATAACAGCAGACCCTGACCCGAGGGTGAACCGATAGTCTTTACCGGGCACATCGAAGATCGCATAACCGCCTCCCCGAGTATCCACGACGTGGACCTGGCCATTGTTGAGCGACACACCATAGGGTTTTTGCGGTCCCTCATCGTCCTCGGGGTTCTGCTCGCCGAGGACAAAATCGCTTAACCAGCCACTTCTCTTTTTCTTTTTCTCTTTTACATCGCCAGCTACCGAGAAGCTGGTCAGGTACTGAATACGTGGAGCTTCCGGCAACGCTGGATAGAAAAGTGTGCTTGTGCCATCTTCGCTGTCCATCCGATCTTGTGAGTACGCCGGAACCAGACAGACGGACAGAAAAACCGCGACCAGGAAATGATTTTTTAGGTTTCTGCTTCGCACTCGTCGCATCTTCTTACCTCATTTCAAAATCTTATGATGTCGCCTTACAAGCTCTTCCTGATCATGAAGATATTGTTTCACAAAAATACACCCCCAACCAACCGGAAGGGGGTGTGTTGATTTTCCCTGGTTCCTGTCGGAGCCAACAGCGGTGTGACTACCTTACACGCTATTTTGTGTGGCAGGTCAGGCAGAGTGCGCTACCGTCATTGTCAACCCTGAGTAGCTGGTCAAATGTATTTGTAGCATGCACATCATGGCAGGAAGCGCACTCCATCTGATCTTGACCTACGCCAAATAGCGGCATCACACCCGCGACCAGGCCGTTTACATTAGGAACGATTTCAGGATCGGTAGTCGGAAAAGTGAAGGCCACCGGATGATCGTTGCTCAAATCACCGACGCCGCCAACCACGTCACCGAGATTTGCGGCGACGTTAATGTCATCCATCGTTTCCGTTCCAGTCAAGCCACCAAAAGCGTCGATCGCAATGGTCCCGTCGTGGCAGGATAAGCATAGCCTTGATACACCCGACGGTTGATTGAAGCCTGTGCCCTGAATATCGCTACCAGGAGTTGCAGAATTGGCCGTGTACAACGTGAAAGTCGAGGTTGTCAAAGAACGATTCCACAACGGTCCGTCTTGAGGGGAAATTGCGTTATGCGGTGTATGACAAACCACGCAAATTTCGTTGTTACCATTGTTAACCCACCCTTGAGTTCGAAAATCGTGGGGAGAGCCGACGATCGTCGTATTGTCCTGGGCCAACGCGGATGTTGAGAACAGGATTCCCATTCCCATCAATAACCCCGACAACAGGGTCGTTAGCATGCGATTCCCTTGGCCTGAGATTAAAGTCTTCATTACATGTCCCCTTCGTTTGTTTTCAAAGCTGAGCTGGATGAATTTCCCTCTCCATTGACAGCAATAATATGGGGCGGATGTAATTTCCGTATGAGCGGCCGATATTTGTTTGTAATGAAATGTAAACGTATGTAAACGAGGCGGAAAGCCGCGGAGTATCGTTGGACATCGTCGTCCAGAACGTTCTAAGATAATTATCCCAGAACCAATCAGAGCGAGAAATTGCAAACGGCTATGCTGCGGATCCCGATATCAATATTTCTGTTCATTATTCTGTGTTCAAATTCTCCGGCCACTGCGAACGACTTTTCTGAGCTTAGATCAGCCGCAAAGTCTGGCGATGCCCGCGCCCAGTACAATCTGGGACGCTTTTATGGCAATAAGGAACGCACGGGTAAGGGCAAGGCCAGGGACGATAAGAACGCAGTGCTTTGGTATGCCAAAGCGGCGGAGCAAGGTCTCGCAATTGCCCAGTTTGATCTGGGCAGGATGTACGTCGTCGGGAATGGCATCACGCGAAACGTTGAACTGGGTGTATCGTGGCAGTTGAAAGCCGCAGAGCAGGGTCTTGCAATGGCACAGTTCGCGATTGGCAAAAGATATCTCTCAGGAAGCGACCTCACTCAAGACTATCAGCAAGCGTATGATCTGTTTTTAGAAGCAGCAGAACAAGGTCATGCGGATGCGCAAAGTCAGCTTGGCGTGATGCATTTTCGCGGAGAGGGTGCGGCGGAAGATAATGTGCACGCACACAAGTGGTTCAACATCGCAGCAACGAATAACGACGCGGCTGCCAAACGACTCATATCTGTGCTTGAGCAAGTAATGAATTCAGAGCAAATTGCGGAAGCAGAGGAATTGGCAAAGGAATGGTTGGCAGAGCACGCTCCTGATTAGATCAACTATTCCTTCGTTACACTTGCATCCTCCAGAATGACTGAATAAATATAGCCATAACCAAAGTCCTTATCCAGTGCGAGTTTTCCTTCGAAAATTACAACATCGCTGGCTGCAACTGTAGCATCGGTGGTAACGGTCAGATCATTGGTGGTACTTCTGTCCCTGATATGAACCCAGTTCTTGCCCAGGACGCCGGCGGTGAACTTGGTTACCTGTCCCCGCACACGTATCGTTTCCCCGTTAAGTTCGTCTTTTTGCGCATGCACCTCGGCTATCGAATTGCCGCCTTCCACCTTGCTGATATCTGCGGATAATTCCGCAACCGGCTCCTGGCTGATGCTGCCATGTGCCGCCGCGGCGGCCGCACTCATGCTTGTGGCCCCGTCGTCAGTGATAAAATGGTCCACAAAATAAATGACTGGAAAATTGCGTTGCAGGGTCTTGCTGTAGAAGTTCTGCATCGGTATCCCGATTGAAAACGACACCTGCTCGCCAATAGTTACAGAGGTGCTGGGTACAGCGGCCCAGATTTTGTCATCACCAGTATCAACCTCAACATAGGTATATCCCGGAACATTAATAGATTTCGATACCTTCCCATCAATAGTGCTCGGCACGTCCTGTTGTATTCCCACCGCGCTATCTGTCTGCGCAGCGTGGCCTGCGCCTATTGTGTTCGTAATTAAGAGGCCGGCGGATAAACACACGCATAATATCAATAGGTATTTGATTCGAAGTGTCATGATCGTTGTGCTCCCTCTACAATGGATCGTGCGCTAGCAAAATCTCGAGCTATTTATTGGCGTCTTTCAATGACCTTGCCATTTCTGACCGACATGATGGCTTGCTGTGCCATTTCAGTTGATTGTTTCAGATTATCAAGCGCCGCTACCACATCACCGTTGGCGATCTGCATGTCCGCTTTACTTCGAACATCCTTGGCCATTTCCAGCAAACCAGACGCTTCCTTGCTCGGCTCGCCGTTCACGACTCGTAGCGCAGCCGAGATAAACGTGTCGTTTATCTCGACACTTTCTGCCAGTCTGAACTCCAGCGCATCCGCTGGCTCATTCTCGTCGTGCTCCGACCTGATAGCCTGAAAAACGTGATCGAGCGCGGACTGGAGCGCGATCGCGGCCTCCAAATATTTTTTTTCTGTGAGCAATCGCTCACCACTCGATTTTAGTCTGAGCGCCTCTGCAATGAGTGGCTCGCTCGATTCGCCCCCTTCATTGATGACCTTCTGGATACTGCTGTGGTTTGAATCAACAAGCAGGTGATCAAGCATGGTTTTGAGGTTTTTGGCTCTTTCTATGACGATTTTGGTATCCACTGGATCGTCATCCTCGGCTAGAAGAATGGAGTCCGGAGTTAACGTCCAGATCGAGGTTAGGAGAAGAAGTATTAAGTAGTATCGCATTTCGGATTATCCTCTTTGAGCGCGATGGCACCTTAGACAATTAGCACGGAAATTCGGGGCGTCTACCACATCTGTCGGGAATGCAACCATCCCATGGCAATGACCACAATATTTTCCTGCGCGTATCTCTTTCATCGTCATACGATTCGCGGCAATCTCCGGCTTGAAGAGCTTTGGGTGACATGAGCTGCAATTAAGCCAGTACGTATGAACGGCATGGGAAAAAACAACATCCTTGATCAGCATGTCGTCGAATTTGATTACAACCTTAAGGTCCATTACGAATTCTTCGCCACTGTTTACATCGATGGAAGCGAGGGGATTGATAAGTCCTTCGCTGGTTGCCCGCTCCCAATCAACCTTGTTGTCTTCATCTCTTGGAAGAGATGCATAGATACGCACGAATTCTTCGTGGGAATAATGCAACGACTCCAGGAAGGTAGCTTCGGCATCTATCGTTGGCGACGAGTTTTCATCATCTGCCTCAGCCAGCGCAGCCGGCATGTTTTCGTTTGCAGCGACACCACAAACGAAGATCAGCATAGCCAAACCTACGCGAAGGGAAGTCGATGCAGTGCGCATGATAAGAGACTAGAAAAAGACATGTAATTGACCATTATTTGGCAGCTTCGCTATCACCGGGCTGCGGCGGCGGCACGTGACATCGGGCGCAGTCATTGAGTGGGAAAGCCACTTTCCCATGACAGACGCCACATGCTTTTCCCTCAACAATCGTGGACATCGTTAGATCGTTGGAGCCGGCAAGCGGCATAAATATTTTGATATGACAGCTGTCACACCCCATCCAGGTGGTATGCGTTTTATGTGGGAAGTGTGCGCCTGCAATCATGCCGGTTTTCGATGGCATGAGTACATTCATGTCGAAAGGAACTCCCTCCACAGCGTTTGCAGCAATGCTGCCTCTTGGTTGGATCAGTCCCTTTTCCAATGTTGCCACCCAGTCAACCAGACCGAACTTGTCCGTGGGAAACTCTTCAAGATCGGTGGGATGCCAGCCGAGTCCAATCTTGTACATTTCTCCTACGAACTCATCTGTGTCTACAGGATCAACCACGTCATCCGCTGCCGGTTTTGACGGCTGCGCTGTTGGCTCCTGTGCCAGCACAAGTTGATGACTGCCGTAGCCCACAAGGACCGCACAAACGAAAAACCGGACCACCATTCTGCCAAAATTTGGAGAATTCCTGATATACATGGGCTACTGCTTATCTTCGGTTTCTGTCAGCGAATGACATCGATCGCAATAAAGTGGGTCCCAGGCGATTTTTCCGTTATGGCAATTGCCACAAAACTCGCCGTCGATAATTGCTGACATAGTGATGTCACTCGCCCCCTTTTTCATGGGGAAGATACCTTCATGGCAAGCCTTGCACTTAAATTGAATTCGATGCGTCCAGTGGGGGAACACCACCGGTGCCAGGCCGACTTCTGCCATAGTGTCTTTATATCGATCCAATACCACATCGCCGTATTCTGAATACGACGTGGAATATGCAATCAAGAACACAAAAACCAGTACTGCGAGTTTTTTTGAAGTGTTCGCGTTTCGCATTCTGTTCATTTATCACCTGTGACTACGTTCTGAGTTTCTCGCCGGATGTCTCGTTTCTGGAATACATTCCCAGATGTAATCTTACTGAGTCTATGTAACCCGAGAAACAAGATTTCGTAAGGATTAATTATTTATTGTAACTACATGTAAATTCGTGCAGATATTAGTACGACTGCGCTGCACTCAAGCCGCACAGCGCTGGGCACCGGACCCATCCAATACGATCATTTTTTCGAAGTTCGACCAGCGAACTTATAGCCAAAATTACGGATGGTCAGAATCAATTTTGGTCGTGAGGAGTCTTCCTCGATTTTCTTGCGCAGTTTTCCGATGAGCACGTCTACGCTTCTATCATTCAAGGACCAGTCACGTTCGTACAGTTTCTGCATAATTTGATCGCGGCTTAAGACCCCCCCTGGATTTCGTACGAATATCTCAAGGAGTCTGAATTCATGGGAAGTCAGTTCCGTCCTGTGACCTGCCGGGGAAACCAGTTCATGAGTGAATAAATCCATTTCCCAACCGTCAAAAATAATCTTCTTATTTTGGTCTTCGGTTTCAACCGTCGTGTTCGATACAGGAATCGCGCGCCGACGCAGCAGACTCCGAATCCTGGCGAGTAACTGCCGTTCATCAAACGGCTTGGTCACGTAATCATCGGCACCGATTTCCAAGCCGATAATCTGATCAACAGGGTCATCTTTTCCAGTCAGCATGATGATGCCAACGTCAGAAATTTTTCGCAGCTCGCGGGCCAGAGTTATGCCATCGTCGCCGGGCAACATGATATCGAGCAATATCATATCGGGCAGGTCATTCTCGAAACACTTCCACATTTCCTCGCCATCGGTTGCGATACTGACCTGATAGCCTTCTCGCTTCAGGTACAACCTCAGAGTTCGGCATATTCGAACATCATCATCAACAATTAGTATTTTCGCGGATTCGGTCATTCTTTAATTCTTAAGGTGTGATCGGGTCGAACGAAACCCTGGGCCAAGACTAGGTAAATCTACTGAAACGCTGTCTCCCGATCAACATAGTATAATTAGTCCACATTCGCTAGCCCGTCACATCCACGGATGAGGCAGGTCAGCACATAACGACGCTTAATCGAGGGAGCATAGCTAGGTGAACTGTAACGATAATAGAGGCGGATTGATCTATGTCCTGATTGTTATTGCAATAGCGATTTATTCGCCGCCCAGTCACAGTGAATCTACTTTCGATTACCTGCTATTCCCTCACATAGGCACGGTTTATCGTACCAATCTGGCAACTGACTCGTTACTCGATGATGATGATTACAACTATGGTGTAGGTGTATTTGCCACGGCCGAGTACGGAAAACTACTTTTTCTCGGTGAATTGCTACTCAGTAAAGATGAACAGGATATTGAGCGAATTCAATTGGGTTGGACGATTGGCGATGGCAAGGTCTGGTTCGGACGGTTTCATAACCCTGTAGGTTACTGGAATACTCAGTTTCATCATGGCTCCTATTTGGAAACCAGTATCAGTCGGCCATCAATTGTTGACTTCGAAGACGACGACGGAATCCTGCCTATGCATTTAACGGGACTACTCGTTGAAGGCATCAAGGAATACGACAAGAAGGGGTTGGGTTATGCGCTGGCAGTGGCCACTGGACCTGAAATGGCCGACAAACTGGAACCGCTGGATGTTTTGGAGCCGGCATCGGGTTCGCAGGACCTCAGCCTCGCGCTGAACCTTTATCTTGAACCGGTAATATACAGTCCGACGCGATACGGCCTGTTTGTCAATTACACTGAAATCCCTGCCACCAACCAGGAAATTGAAAAAATTCGCCAAATTAACGCAGGAGCGTATGGGAACTGGGAATCCCACCCGTGGCGATTGGTAGGTTCAACATTCTACGTCGATAATCGCCTGCAACAGTTGGCGGGGACGCTAACAGATAATTTTTTTAGCGGCTATCTTCAAACGGAATACAACCTGGACGATCGATGGACAATTTTCGGCCGCGGTGAATGGACCTTTGGCGAAGAGGATGACGCCTATCTAGCGCTATTTCCGCGTCACATCACTGACAGGCTTCTTGGTGGGGTTCGTTTGAATGCGTTTGGTCGACATGCCTTTAAACTCGAAATTTCCGGAAATCGTACGCAAGGAGACAATTTTGGCCAAATCATGCTGCAGTGGGATGCAATGTTCTGATGCAGAGGAAAGCGGCGAAACTCAAAGTCTTGTTGATGTGTCTGTGTTTGGTTTGCACAAACAGCAGCGCAGAGACGACGCAACGCAGCTTGCTGCTGGTCTGTAGCAACAATTTAACGATAGAACCACTTGCCCATGCAGAGGTACGAAAGTTATTCCTGGGTGTACCAATGACTAAAGCTCAGGTACGACTTAGGCCGTTACTGAATACGAGTGATCGATTCGCAACAGACGTATTTCTGCAACAGATTGTTTTCATGTCCAAACGTGAATATGAACGTCAATTACTTTCACGTGTTTTCCGGCTTGGGGACCAGCGGCCACCTGAATATGAAAACATTGATGCGCTGGTTAAGGCATTGCTCGATAACCCGGGATCTGTTTCCTATATGTGGTCCGAACAACTCGGGCGTCAATCCGGACTAAAATCGCTGGGTATATTGTGGACAGATTCGAACAACTAAAACGGTTCTGGCATAGCATTACCGGCCGCATGATGCTTGGGGTATTCATTATCCATATCCCGCTTACTCCCCTGCTGTTCTTCGGTATCCTGCTTATCGTCGAACGCAGTTTTGAATCCCAGTTTATCGATCAGGTACGCAACGATACTCTGCTGTATTCCGAAATACTTAAGCCTGCGGCCGAGAATCAGGACGCACAGAAACAGGCCTCATTTTTTTACGAGACACAATTTAGCGGTGACGTGATCTTCGCGGAGCTTATTAACAACAATGATACGACGATTGGCACCGAAACGAACGGCACTAAAGAACCGATAGTTTTTAGGGAAGACTTTGATTTCGGTCAGCATGCAGACCAGATATATTTTATCGCGGTGCAATTGTTCAGTGATGTGGATGGCAGATCGCTGGGTACTTTGAGATTAGGCTATGACGAATTAGCAGTGCAGGATCAAATTAATACTGCGTACCAATATGGTTCATTCATAGCGAGTTGCTATATCGTATTCAGCATATTGCTGGCGATTTTCTTTGGCCGGTTTCTTACCCGGCCTGTTTCATCTCTGAGAGGTTTGGCTACAAGCATTGCCGCTGGCGATCATTCCATCGAATTCCGCGTCAACACTACCATTTCCGAACTCAAGAGTCTGACGGAAGACCTTGAGGTAATGCACCGGAGTTTGATTGGCAAACAAGAAGAAATACTGGATCGCGAATTACGCCTGGAATCAATCTTGAATAACGCGGGTGAAGGTATTGTCACAATAGATGAAGCGGGAATCATCCAGACATTCAATCTGGCCGCAGAGTCAATTTTTGCTTATGCGGCCGATCAGGTGTTGGGCCAAAACGTATCAATGCTTATGTCTTTGCCAGACGCTGAAACGCATGATGACTATATAAGAGAATATTTGCGAACAGATATTGCCACGATCATTGGCACCGGCCGAAGAGTACAGGCGCGGCGTAAGGATGGTGATTTCGTTCCGATTTACCTCACTGTCAGTAAGGTGCAAGAAGGGCAGAACGTTTCATTTACCGGCATCATGCGTGACCTGTCCGGTGAGGAAAAAATGAACGCCGAGCTGCAACAGCTCTCCAGTGCCGTTGAACAAAGCCCGGTATCGATAATGATTACCAATGCTGCAGGAAACATTGAATACGTTAACCCCCGTTTTTACGATATCACCGGTTATCGTGAGGATGAGGTAATCGGTGAGAACCCCCGTTTTTTGAGCTCCGGCCAGACCTCGAAGGAAAACTACAAGGAACTTTGGGGAACTGTTTCAAAAGGCGGTATTTGGCGAGGGGTATTTCAAAACAGGACAAAGAACGGCGACCCGTTCTGGCTGTCTTCCACGATCTGCCCCGTCCGAGATCAGGAAGGTCAAATCGCCCGCTACATCTCGATCAATGAAGACATTACGGATGCACGCAAGAAGGAGAGTATGCTGACCCAGGCCATGAAACTTGAGGCAATTGGCCGCATGACAGACGGCATTTCTCACGATTTCAATAATCTTTTGACGGTCATTCGAGGCAACCTGCGGTTTCTTAAGCTGGATGTGGTTTATGAAGACCAGGATCATAACGATCTGCTTGATGATGCGCTGTCCGCAGCCCAGGACGGGGCCGACCTAATCAAGCGATTACTGGCCTATTCTCGCCGTCAGGAACTTGATGTTCATTCTATGAACATCAACAACATTCTTGTAGCTATGGAGAGACTCATACAGCGATCGGTTCCGGAGATCAGTATAAGAATGGAACTGGATAATGACATCGACAATATCCTTGTTGATAAGAATCGTCTGGAAAGCGCGGTACTCAATATGGTCACCAACGCTCGTGACGCCATGCCAGATGGGGGGAACATAATAATCTCGACCCTGCAGGAGATGGTGAATAAAACAGAAGGGGATGGTGATCTAGGTTCCGGCGATTTTATTGTACTGACTGTGACAGACGATGGCGTCGGAATGGACGACGAAACCAGACGCCGGGCCATTGAGCCATTCTTTACAACCAAGACCGTTGAGACAGGTACCGGACTTGGATTAACGATGGTCAGTGATTTTGTTCAACAGTGCGGCGGTATTCTTCACATCGATAGTGGCCCGGACAAAGGCACCTGCATCAAATTATCGTTTCCAAGTGTGGCTACAACGGAAGATTTTGAAATTGAAGTCGTAGATGAGGATCTCCCAACGGGCGAGGAAATCATACTCGTTGTGGAAGACAATAAGAGGGTACGCCAGTTCGCTTGCCGTACTCTGAATCGTCTCGGATATGAAACTCTTTATGCCGAAGATGCAGCCGCGGCGATGGATATTCTGCAACAGAACCAGCAGATAGACCTTCTGTTTGCCGACATTGTCATGCCCGGTGAGACCAATGGTCGAGAGCTTGCGCATATTGCGATGAATACCTGGCCGGACATGAAGGTATTGCTTACTACCGGGATGGAGCCAGAAAGCGATAGAGAAATTGAAAGCGCGCAAAAGATTCCGTTATTACCGAAGCCCTATTCCTCCGCACAGCTGGCGCAACGAATTCGTGTTGTTCTGGATGCTACCGAAACCCAGTATTTATGAGGGTAGCAATATTGTTCGAGCGCGTGGTAGTGAAGGATTGTACGGTTTTTCAGCTCCGACTCTGCCCACCCAAGAAGCCATGCAAATCAACGGCCCGCCTTCTCGCCACCGAGCTCAACCAATATCTTCTCCGCTACTCGAAATGCATTCGCGTAGATCGTCCAGGTGTGAGGGACGCTCCCGCCGGTCGGCATAAAGCTACCGTCTGTCACGTACAGGTTTTCAACGTCGTGCGCGCGGCAGTTCTTGTCAAGTACCGATTGCTTTGGATCGTTCCCAAACCGGCATCCACCGGCCATTAAGTTGCCCGGCGGATTGCTGCTAACGCCCCAACTCACCTTTTCTGCGCCCAAATCAGTCAGCATCTGATAGCCCTTGCGGGCCAGGTATCGGCTGATCTTCAGATCGTGCGGATGTTTGCCGACTTTTATTCGTGCAACAGGCGCGTCCCATTTATCTCTTAACGCCGTGTCCAATGTCACGTTGCAGTTATTGTTGGGTAGCCAGTCCGCAAAAGTTTCGAAGCGGAGGTAACCAGCACTCGTAAAGTATCTGTGCACCTTGTTCTTCAATGGGTGTCCCCAAAGCAATCGATCCGATTCCCATTTCTGTTGAATCGCACGACCGGTAGGATTCGGGTGACGAAACAGAAACTCAATCGTGCCGCCTTTCGCCTTTCCTATCTCGTCGTTGTCGATGTAGTACCAGTCCTGTAGCGCACGATTGACAAACGGCCCCCGAATTTTGAGTTGAGCGGCCTTCTTCGCATCCAGACTGTCATACAGGATAGTACCGGTGCCGGCTCCACCACCCGAAAATACCAGGTTCTTGCCGACTTGATTGTGGCTGTTAGCAAGCCCGTTCGGGTGACGAGGCCCACGCGAAAGCAGAAGTAAACGGGATGTCTCAACCGCCTGACAAGCAACGACAAACAGGTCCGCGCGGACTGTTTGAGCATCTCCATTTACAACATAGAAATTGGCACTCACCACCCGGCCAGTGGAGTCGCTCTCTAGATTATAGACATGACAATTCGGCCGAATTTCGCAATTCCCCGAAGCAACAGCACGATTCAGCAATGCTACGCGCGAGCTACCCTTGGCGCCGGAGGAGCAACCATAGCTTCCGCAGTACCCGGAGTATTGACAGCCAGATCTTCCGTTCGCCGGCCGCGACAGTATTGCCCGTGCAACCGGGATCGAATGCAAACGTTTTCGTCGGCAGAGATCATCAAACCATTCGGCTACCGGATGTTCAGCGGTTGGAGGGTACGGATAGTCGTTCGTTGACCGCGGCTCCAGATTCGGATGATCGACCACTCGGCCGGAAATGCCAACCTCGCGCTCAACTTTTTCGTAATAAGGTTCCAGTTCATCATAAGCAATCGGCCAATCTTCGACGTTCGCACCGTCAATCGGACCGAACTCCGACAACAAGCGAAAGTCTTTGGGCTTTAGGCGATGAAAAAAACCGCTCATCAGGTTTGATGAACCACCCACCATATTGCCGTTCCAAAAGTCTCGGCCGCCTTCGTAAGTAGGTGTAGCGACCCACCTTTTGTTCTTGTCGGGTTTTTCAACGACGTGAAACTCTTCTCGCAAGTTCAGTGAGTAAGTATTGCGTCGGCAGCACGCAATCTCATCTTTGTAGAAGTCGTCTTCCGTCAACCAGGGTCCTTTCTCCAAGACCAAAACAGAATACCCAGCCTCAGCTAATGTCAAAGCAACCGGACCTCCACCCGCGCCGCTTCCCACTACACATACATCGAAATCCACCATCACAGCTTTCCGTATATTTTATCCACCGGAGGTCTGGGAAAACCTGGTTGATGTTCCAGCCATCGCCAGCCGACTTGATCGGGATTGCCACCGTACACCGGGTCGGAAAGCAGCGCTTCGAAGATGTAGGTCAACACCATTGAAAGCCAAACTCGGCCCCAACGGGTCTCATCCGCCAGATAGCGCAACAGTTGTTCCTTTTGCATGAACTCAAGTCGTACAAACGCCGTATCGAATCGCTCAATGGTGGCGTCGTGCAATCGACTGATGCCGTTGACAATGGTATTTCGCGTATCTGGATCCGATTCCGGTACGGTAATAGCCCATTCAAGATAAGCAGCTGCGCCAATATCCGTAGCGCCCGGAGAATCAGGACCCTTGGGAAACAGGTGCTCCTGGAGGGCGGTAAGCGTTTGCTTTTGTTGAGACGAGAAAAAGACAAACGACGTCTCTTCTGTCATTTCCTTTCGTAGCGCGAATGGGAGTCCGGCGAGGGCGGTGGCGGCCACGACGGCCGCACCGCCGCGCTTTAGGAATTTTCGCCTGTCCAGGCGACTATTTGGCAGAGGCATTGGTCACCGACCAATCAGGCAAATGAGCGATCGGATATTCGGGCACGTTATTTCGGTATCGGATTATTCCGTTTACATCAATGATGAATTCGGCAGGAACATTGGTGACTTCGAAGCGATCCGTGATCAGTTTGCCAGTATCAAACACAGCTGAATAATTGATCTGAAAGCGATCCTCGAACACTCGCATCTTCTCGGGAGAATCGCTCCAGGTCGTATTGATCGCGATGATCTCAATCCTGTCACCAAAGCGTTCCTGCAATTTGATATACCGAGGGACTTTCTTAATGCAGAAAGAGCACCAGGTATTCCAAAAGACCACGTAGACCGGCCTTCGCCCACGAAACTCTGACAGCCGGAGTACATTTCCATCCTGTGTCGCGATCTCGAAATCCGGAGCAACCTCACCGACATCGGCCGCTGTCGCCGGCACAGTCACGATGAGCAAAGCTATCATCGTAAGCGGCAATATCCGACTTGATGTTCCCAGGTTCGTTGTCCAAACTGCCATATCAACATGGACCGTAACAGCGCGCACATTATTTCTGGTTACGTATAAGTACCTACTATTGAATGGCTCATTGCCGTGGTCATGGACGGAACTGGGCAGTTTCCTGAGTCGCTACGATATCGCATCAGGCGTGACGTTATTCACCTGCTTTACGCAGCATTGCGATGCCGTCGGTTGTTGGCAGGTAACGCGGTGGATTCTCATCCGACGATCGAATCAAGCCATTCTCAAACAGTCTGTCGATGCACGCACTTACGGTCGTCGGGCTAAGTCCAATTGCTGCGCTGAGGTAATTGACGCACGACTCACCGGTTTCACTCATACACGCGAGAATCACGAACTCCCGAATGTCAACATCGTACTTCGCGCACAGCTCCGGGCATGACGTACCGGTGTCGACATACTTATCAACTTCGTCGAGCCGCTCTTTGTTATCCCTATCTTTCGAGGTCTGCGAAAACACTCTCGAACTCCTCGTCGCTTGCCGATCAGAAATGAAACCCGTAGCCGAAAAAAACCGGCTGCATCCCGAACAAGCTCATGCCACCAAGAGCAATTCCACTGGCAATAAAAGTAAAAGGAACCCAGGTCATTGTCTGCAGTCCGGGCCGACCCCAGTCAGCGCTGTGCATGATTGCCAGTAACGCGTATCCAATCGCCAGACCAAATAAGGCAATTTGAAAACTGACAAGTGCGCCAATCAGAAATACCCAGGCAGCAACCCACTCAAAGCGCTGCGTAATCTCGGAGTCGGGATGAGTTTCCGCCCAGTAGTTACTCTCGCCCTGGGCACCTGCTGCACTGTCGCCGGTAACGAGAAATCGGGCGGCCCGCGTTTTCAAATAACCGATGACGCAGATAGTCGACAATGGTGCCAACGCGGCATATAACGACGTAGAATGCGCGAGAAATCGCAATAATTTTAGTGGTGAGCGCCACATGGCGAGCATAAAGCACAGCAGCGGCGACACCAGTGACACCAACGTCATTAAGTAGAAGTCCCAAGTGTAAAGGACGTTCATCTCAGCGGGCATGCGCACGATTGGAATTTGTAGCGAGCTCAATCCGATCTCTATCGTCATAGTCGCCCGCTCGCCAATCGTCAGTGGCAGCACTATTGACGTCATCATCATGAAGACGAAAAAAAACAACGTCAGCGGGAGATTCGCGGTTGGAAAAAGAATATCCAACTTCTCGGACCAGGAGATGTTCCTGGAGCGCAGCAAACGTGATGTAAACCGATGCAGGAACTCGCAAGTGCCTCGAGTCCACTTGACGTGTCTAATGCGGAAAGCCCTAACGGATGACGGAAACTCCTCCATGCAAACAACGTCGGAGGCAAAGGTCCCGTAATAGCCGCGTTCGCGAATCGCGATCGCGTACGCCAGATCTTCACTGACCAACTCAGGAAACCCGCCGGCTTCATCCCAGCAACGTTTTCGCAGTATCGCGCCGTGACCGAGGAACATGACGAAGCCGAAGCGGTTCCTCAAAGGCTGATACCATTCCCAGTGAATATCGATCCCACGGCACATGTCACGCTGCAGTTTCGTCCCCTGCTTGATGCATTGGTGATTGGCCTGGATAAACCCACAACTTGGATCGGCGGCAATCCGCGGCACCAATTTGGACAGGAAATCTCTCGGCAGGATCTCGTCGGAATCTGCGATAACGAAGTACGGCTCCGTTACGACACTTTCCAGTGCGTGATTCAGATTTCCCGCCTTGAACCCGGAACGATCTTTTCGGCGGACGACATCGACATGCTCATATTGACTTGCGAAACGATCAACCTTGCGCTGGTAACCGACATCGCTGCTGTCGTCAAGTATGTAGAGTTTGAAGTTTCCGTATTCCATTTTGGCGCACGACATCGCGCCGGCTTCGACGAAGTCATTGCACGTCGTGTACAGCACGGCAATCGGCGTATTTAATTTCTCGGGCGGGGTCGTATCGGTTGCGGTCAGCCGATTTCGGATTCTCGTGTACGTCGCAAACGACACCACTGACACGTTATACAATCCGTAGAGCCAGGCAATGCACACGAATACTATGAAATAGGCCTGCGCGAATGCGGATACCGGGCCCTGTGCCGCAGCCATCGATTGCAGCAGCCGTGGCCCGAACCATGCCAGGGCGGCAAACCACATAGCGAACAGGAATATGAACATCGCTGGTGACCGGTTTGCGACAGTGCGAAAATTGATCGTTTGCGATGCTGCTTGCTCGACACTTACCGTACTTGAAGATGTCAGCTCCATCGTATACCCCCTAGTTGCCCGGCAGGCGGTACGTGAATCCGAATTCGGCGACGGTAAAGTCCGCAGTAGGCGTATTTTCGCGCCGCACCGAAAGGCGCAGAGAGAATCGGTCTGCGATCAGGTAGCTGCCCCACAAACCGGCGATCGAGGTATCACCGTCGAAAATTGAATCAGCAGAGTCGATCTGGCCAACACCTAACAACGCGCCCGCCGACCAAAGCGATTGCGATTGATACTCGGCGTTGACAACACTGCGCCACTCGTTATCGCGAGCGACTCCAGTCTGTGATAGATAGACAGTCGGTTCGATACGCCAATTATTCGCCAGTGCAAAGTTGAATCCACCGAACACTAGTTTGTCAGTATGGCCGGCTTCGTGCCGGCCGATCTGTGTTCCGAGACGAAACACGCCGACGGCGCTGTTGTAGGAACCTTGCAGAGTGAGCATGCTCTCGTCGCCAGCATCAAGCTGGCGTCGGCCAACCTCGGCGCCAACGATCCATCTGTCGTTAATATACTGCTGCACCGAGACGAAGTAGCCGCGCGCATCTTCACCACGATCACTAATCGACGAATTGTCGAGGCCAAGGCTGTTGTCATAGCGCACTGCGAATCGCGTTGTTGGCGCTGACCAATGCGCGACTTCGACGGCCCGCAGACCCGAGCCTGCATTGCTTGTCGAACCAAAGCGCGTCGTCAATTCGAGCGCTGGTGCCGACAGGTGTGCGCTGCGCCTCGCCAAGCTCGCACTGTGTCGAGTCGGGTCGATTTGCAGTGCCCGGTCAAAGTCAGCGACCGCATCACGTGAGTGACCTAAGGACAACTTCACCCTGCCAATGGCCTCGGCAATTTCTGCATCGTCCGGTGCGATACTTTGCGCCGTTTCGAAAGATCCGAGTGCCAACTCGTGTTCGCCTGCCCAGTGATAACTGTATCCAATACCCTTGCGTGCGCCACTACTTCCTGGATCGATCGCCAGCGCGCGGTGGAATTGAGTGTGGGCCTGGGTGTACGCACCGGCCCACGCATAGGCGTAACCGAGGCCCACTAATGTATCCGTATTTTGCGGCTCGACAGCGATTGATCGGGAATACGTAAGCTGTGCCCCGTCGAAGTCGCGTTGCCATGCCTGAGCGGCGGCCTTACCGTTTAACGCTCGAATATTGTTCGGGTCGTCGACGAGTATTCGCTCGTAGAGTTCCTGCATGTCAGCAAGACGACCCTCTTCGGCGGCAATTTGTGCACTGTCGAACAGGTCTGCATCCGCGCCGCCCGCTGCGAGCGTTGTACTACTGCAGACGCCAATCATGAGTACCTTAATCAATCGTCCCATCATTCGTTCGCTCCTTGCTATTCGTGTTCTTGTTTTTGTTATCAATGGAAAATTTGGGCGGGCACTTCCCTGGCGTCGCTCTTCGCCGGCCGCGCCCAATCTTCCTTTTTGCTCGTCCCTGAGCTGATCTACAATTCCAGCTCGAATTCCACTTCCTGTGCGAGTATGGATGTATCTCCTGTTTCTGATCCGCTTGCTTTTACTAGAGAATTCGCCGCGACCTGGCTAAAAAAGTCTGTGGCGCTAATCACGTTGTCATCAATATCCCTGAATATCGTCGACCCATTGGTATCAATCGTGACACCGAGGATGGTCAATGATGGATCCGCAACTGTTTCGACGAATCCTTGCAGCTCCGTCCGTGTATCCAAATCCTCACGTTCAAAAATGGTTGCGAGTATCTGGCCACTTCCAGCCGGGAACTCGGCGCCGCGAATTTCCAGGTAATCACCAGCGCTGATATCGCCAATCGTCAACGGTCGAATATCGGCGCTGCTCTTGTCCTCAAATCGAGTCAATTCGTCCGTGGTGAACGTGATTCCGAGCATAACCACCGATCCTGCTGCGGCATCGACAGAATCGGCTACCGCAACACCGCGCACCGCCTTGCTACGGCGAATATCCACTTTTTCAGCGACCAACAGGCCACCGGCATCGAGAGCACCCTCGACTTCCACCTTGATGTTCAGCCCCAGATCTGCCGCAACGCCGCCGACGAATGTCGTCGAGCCGTTCGTCGTAACGGGATTGCCAGTAACATCAAAATCCGTCGCCGAAACGAAACGTGTGATGAAGCCTTCGATTTCGACATGCGTGTCAGCAGCACCGTTAAGGCCATTGTCTTCGAGGTCAACGATGGTTGCTATCAATTCGCCAGCAGCACCCAGGGACACCCCTTTCGCTTCCACGAAGTCTCCGTCTGCGATCGCATTACCCGGAAAATCGTTCAGCGTCGCACCGCTGTAGTCAACAACCAGATTGTTGAGGGAGAAAACGAATGTTGTCGCATTGTGGCCGCTAACAGTGCCGTGAACTTCGAATTGCGTACCGGCCGGCTTCGGCTCTATGCGTGTTGCGAGAACATTGCCATTGGCGTCGATTTGTCCACTCACCTCGACAATCATGCTGACACTCAGACCATCAATCGAGGCAGGACTAAGCGTGTCATCGAAAGACGTTTCCGGACGAATCAGCACGGTTTGCCCAAGCACCACGATCTGACTCAGTGCCAGATCGATACTCTCAATTGGGCCCTTTACCGTGTCGTCGGTCGCTACCGTTTCTGCCGTTCCAGTTAGCCCGTCATCTTCAATCGTGCCCATGACCGTCACAACGTCACCGACATTCAGATCACTTTCGCTTGCGGCAGCGCCATCGCTCGTGAAGGTCGCTGTGGCAGTGTCGTAGCGAACGCCATTTACGACAACGCTTCCGAACGTGTCGATTGGGCCAACCGCAATTCCGGTTCTGATGATTGCGTCAACCGGCGGCGGGACCACTGGCGGAGTTCCGCTGCCCCCACCACCACCGCCGCAACCGTGGAGCAAAGAAAAGGCCAAGAGTAAGGTTATCGTGCCAAGTATATTTTTCATTTCGTTCTTCCTTTTGAATTCTTGTCTTCAAAGCCATAGACACCAAGTCCTAGCCTTATAGGAGTTTTTTCCGTCGAGTTCACATCGATGCAATGACCGCTCAACCATTCGTCAATTTCTTCAAGCAACAACTGGCCGCGCTGGTCGGCAAACTCTCGGAACGCATCGAGCGCATCCGGATCGATCGAATGGTTGATCGCCATGCCCTCGATCAACCGTTCGGTCTCGTCACCGTAAAGGTTTTTGCTCAGCGTATTTGCATGGTCGATCAGGATTGAGCAGAAGACCTGAATGTGGCCGATATCCGTTTGCACCGGCATGTGATAGCGGCGCTTTGCATGCAGTTGTCCATCGTCGTCAATCTCAATGGATCCGACGCCGCTCAGTTCCTTGATCAGTGTCTGTTCGGGCGTATCACCGCCGTAAGTGTCGAACAAAGACTGAAAACTCGGGGCAGGACCGTGTCGCGTCAAAGTCATCGGTTCACCCTGCTCATCGACATAGTCGCTATCCTGATACCATGCCGTTAGCAAACGCGAAGCGTCGGTGGTTTTGTTTGGCATCAGCGCGCCACCTTCTTGAATCAGGTCGCGCTGGCGTTTCACCTCTTTTCGCGAAATACCGGTTAAGATTGATGTTTTTGAGACATTCGTTGGCCGACCGCGGATACCGAACTCGTCGGTAGCGACTGACACGAATACGGTCTTCGAAATGTCGGAAAACTCTTTCCACGTCATGCCGGTTTTTAGCAGCACCGAGGCGATCGGACGTAGCAACGCCTGGCACGCTTTCTGCAGCAGTAACTTGATACTCTGTTCTGTCATTGGGGTATTTTACCCCAATTGCATCCATTGTCAAGGAATTTGGATGTGTTTCGGTCGTGGCAGCCTCTTGCGTCATGCTGTGTACTCCGGCCATTGTTGACCAAATCTGGAGTTCTTGTTACGGATAGTGTTGTCATACGCTGTTTCCACGTCGGATCCTTTCACGCAGCCATGTCAATGGCTGCCGACTCGTACTGCCGGTAGGCTGTGCGGACCAGTTTCCTGCCGTCTGTTGTTGCGCAGAATTCGCAGGTATTGCGGTCCAATTCCATGGCCAGTCCGTTTTCTGCCAGTTTGCATAAGCAGTAGTCCACCGTCGAAGCGCTTAGCTCAAGCACTTCGGACAGTGCCTGCGAACTCGCCGAACAGGAGTCATAAAGTGTCGCAAGAATAATGAATTCTCGAATATCAACATCAAACCGTGTACGAAACTGCCGGCAGGAGGTGCCAATTTCTGCAAATTCGGCAGCAACTGAGCTGTTGCGTTCTCCGATCATTTCCCTGGTTTCCATATCTGTTCGTCCTTTTGATTTATTCGATTTCGAATTCAACTTCTGTCGCAGATATTGTTGAGTTTGCGACTTCCGTTCCTTTCGCCTTGACCAGCGAGTTCTCTGTTAGTTGACCGAAAAAATTGGTCGACGAAATGACGGTACCGTCAGCCTCGCGGAATACTGTAGCACCGCTCGTTTCGATGCTGACGCCGAGAATATTGAATGATGGCTCACTAATGGCTTCGACAAAGCCCTGCAGGATCGCGCGGTTGTCCGGATCCTCGCGTTCGAAGCGCGCCGCAAGAATGGTCCCGCTGCCAGCAGGAAATTCGCTACCGCGAACTTCGATGTAATCGCCGGCGCTGATATCGGAAAGGGTTAGTGGCGTTACGTCCGCATCGGTTTTGTCTTCAAGGCGCGTTTGTGCGTCCACTTTGACGGTAATACCGAGGACCACCAGCGATTTGTCAGCTGCGTTGACAGAATCCACATTTGCGGTTGCGCGCACGGCCTTCGCTCGACGAATATCTATTTTCGTCGCAACGAGAACACCATCGCTGTCGAGATCGCCCTCGGCCTCAACCTTGATATTCAGTCCCAGGTCGGACGCGCTGCCACCAAGAAAACGCGTGCTTGAGGTGCTTGTAACCTTCTGCCCCGCGACATCAAAATCCTGTGCAGACTCGAAGCGAGTGATAAAACCTTCGATCTCAATGCGGTCACCACCCGTGGCTCCCGGCAATAACGCATCAAGCTCCACTTTGGTCGCCAGTAGTTCACCGGCGGCGCCGAGCATGGTGCCCTTGGCTTCAACGAAATCGCCGTTGCTAATTTGCCCGGCCGGAAAATTGTCAAGCAGGGCCGCGCTGTAGTCAACGACGAGGTTATTGATGTTGAAACGCATATTGGTATTGTCAAGATTGCTGACCGTACCGTGGACCTCGAATTGAGTGCCTGCTGGTTTGGGCTCAATACGGGTAGCGACGATGTCGTTATTCGCATCAAACTGGCCACTCACTTCCACAATCTGACCAACGCTAAGGCCATCCATAGTTGCGGGGCTGAAACGGTCATCAAAGGACGTTCCCGCCACGACCAGAACATTCTGTCCAAGAACAACGAATTGTCGCCCGACCAGATCGATGCTCTGAACAGGACCTTTGACAGTATCGTCAAATGTCACTGCGTTTGCGGTGCCCGTAGTGCCATTGGCATCGATCATCCCTTTCACGGTGACGATCTGCCCAACACTTAGATCGGCCTGCGTCCCCGGGGCGTCATTGACCTCAAACGATGCAGAATCCGTGTTGTAACGAACGCCGTTGACGACGATGCTGCCGAAGGTTGAAATCGGTCCGGATGCCATTCCAGGCACAGGATTTGCAGCGCTCGGTGCTTGTGTTGTGGTCTGGGCCCCTCCGCCACAAGCTGAAATCGAAAAGCAGATAACGAGGCCCAGCAGATAATTCCACAGATTATTCATGACGAATTCCTTTTGCGTGAAACCTCGCAAATCGCCGTACATGGCGGATGCAGAGGTCATTGGAGTCGCGAGATGTAAATTGATATAGCTCATAAGTGGGGTATATTACCCCAATAATAGCTTTCGTCAAGTACTTTATTTCATCCGAAGCCGCTTCTTGTCCGGATTTCTCAATCGCCTCTGACCCATGTATCATGGTTTTTCTTTTTAAATCATAGGTTTAGCCTGATGCGTCTTACCCTGACTTTTGTTCTCGCTTTCTTCATCGTGCTGACTGTCTCCTGCGACAGGTCGGGAAGCGGCCGAGATGATGACGAAAAACGGCAGAGTGTTCGTCGTGGAAACAGTGCCGAGCCAGGCACGCTTGATCCGGGTATTGCTGAGAACCTCCATACCTTCAATGTATTGATCGACATGTATGAAGGGCTCTTGGCAGAGGCTGCTGACGGTTCATTGCTGCCTGGCGTTGCCGAATCCTGGGAGATCAGTGCGGATGGGCTCGTATACACGTTCGCAGTGCGCGCGGATGCACGCTGGTCCAATGGTGATTCGGTAACCGCAGATGACTTTGTTCGGGCATTTCGACGTAATGCGGTACCCGAGACGTTGTCAACATACGCCAGTCTGCTCGAGCCTATTCAAAATTTTCGGGCAGTGAACGATGGGGAAATGCCAGCAACGGAACTGGGCGTTATTGCACACTCCGCAAGTGAACTTGAGATTCGCTTATCAAAGCCGGCGGGTCACTTTTTGTCGGTACTTTCGCTGCCGATCGCGTTCCCGCGACACGCGTCAGGAAAGGCGCATGTGAGCAACGGTGCGTTCATTTTTTTCGATCAGCAGTTGGGTGGCGCGCTTCGCCTGAGGAAGAATTCGCGCTACTGGGATGCCGATTCGGTTCGCATCGACGAAGTGATCTACTTGCCGATAGCCGATGAAATGGCTGAATTTAATATGTATCGCGCGGGCGATTTGGATATCACGATGACAATTCCGGGGAAGATGGTCAAGGCCGCTATCGCTGACTACGGGGCCGAAACCCGCATCGCGCCGACACTCGCTCTTTATTACCTCGCATTCGACCTGCATGAAGCACCGTTTGACAACGACCTCCTTCGCCAGGCACTGACGATGGCGGTGGACCGAGAGCAACTAGCTAGTCTGATTGGACGAGGAGAAAGCCCCGCGTTCGGGATTGTACCGCCTGGCGTGGACGGCTATGAGGCTGCATCATTTGACTGGATGAACCTCGAAAAAGGTGCCCGCGAAAAGCTCGCACGGGACGCCTATTCGCGTGCTGGCTATTCAGCGGAACACGCTTTGAGAATCACCTATTTATACGATACCGACGGCATTCATGAGCAAGTGGCACTGGCGGTAACTGGCATGTGGAACCAGGTTCTTGGTGTTGAAACAGAGCTCGAAAAAAGAGAATGGAAGTACTTTCTCCAGTCGCGTGATCGGCGCGTGGATTGGGATATTATGCGCTTTGCGTGGGCTGGCGATTACAATGCCGCGAGCACATTTCTGGATGTTTTTCGCACTGACAGCCCCCAAAACCTACCGCAATATCAAAATGCTGAATACGATAAGGAACTCAACCTGGCTGCCCGGCAAGTCGATCCAGAATCGGCCGCGAGACATGCACATGATGCTGAAGCGATGTTGCTCAGCGACTACCCAATCGTGCCGTTGTATTTTTATGTCAGCAAGCACATGGTGAAGCCGACTGTTCTCGGCTTCGAAGATAGCGTCGTCGATCGACATCCGAGTAGATACTTCTCGATATCGAGCAGGCAGTAATTCACCCGATTACAGCATCTCCCTGGCGCGCCGGACGACCTCAGAACCCTTGAGAGCGTGCCGCTCGTAACTGTCGACGAAACAATCGGCAGCCTGTTGCGCAACCTGTCGCTGACCGGTTGCCGCACCGCTGGTTACATAGTTAGAAATAATCGTCAAGACATCGAGTGCCGGATCGCCGACGCTGGATGCACACTCAAATCCGCGCAGCGCAACCTGGCCGTTGCCGACAATTATATTCTCAGCGGCAAGGTTGAGATGCACCAGGCATCGCCCACTACGATTTGTATCGCCGTCAGTTACGCGTTTATTCGTTTGAATATCCAATCGCTCACACCAATACCTTCGACGTCGCTCCCACCAGCTTCTTTCTTGTTTCAAGGAGCCACGAATCGGCTTTTCAGCAATTGGTGTCGCATGCAATTCAGCAACGACCTTGCCCAGATTTACTGCTATCTCGTCGTCAAATTTTCCGGCAACAAACTGTGACATCAGGGTTTGGCCGTCAGCGACTGCGTTAGTCTCGGCAAGTATTCCGTGCTTTTTCTCGAAGTAATGGACGCGCGGAAACCATTGCGCATTACCGTGGTGGCACTCCAGCAAACGCAGACAGCGGTGGGCGTACGCGAGACGATCGCGCGGATACGGCTGCGACCGTTTTTCAAAATGCAGGTCTTCGTTCTCATCACCCGTGTATTTCACTCGCACAGAATTCCCGTCAGCGGTACACGCATCGAATTCCAGGCACTGGCTGGTGCTGGTTGCCTGCGCGAACTCGGCATCCATAGCCGCCATAATTTCCGGCGTAAGGACTTGCAGTCGATTGGCGGTTATTGAGTGGATATCGCGTAATTCTGATTGACAAATTCGCCACATACGCTCGCGTACCATTCGTGATAATCCGCCGGTCTGCATAGAGACATACTGTTTGCGTCCCTGCTCGCCCCGGGCCAGGAATCTGCGTTGTTCCTGAGTGTCGTAGCTATCATTATTCGCTGGCATGCGTACTACCTCTGCGGATACGGCTTTGGCTGTTCCGGAATTCAAATTCAAGCTTTGTACGGCACTATCAACGGCCTCGGAATGATCATCGCTGAGGCACACCAGGATGCGTGTGCCAACCGGTGCCTGTTGCATGGTTTGGCAGGCATGCTCGGCGGCCGTACCGGCCGCCTTTTCAATCCTCACACGCCGCTCGTTCCCTAGCATCGCCCGCCACATCAATTCTGACGCCGTAGAGTCGATGGCGTGCGTTGAACCTGGCAACGGTTTGGAACCGGCTGAAATAACGATGACCACTTCTTCGACATCGCCGGACTCAAACAGCTTGGAAACAATCTGTAAATGACCTCCGTGAGGCGGTTTGAAAGAGCCGAGCAATAACGCAGTGCGCCCGACCTGGGCGTTCTCAGTTTGGTTTATCGGCCTGGCAACTCGGAAATTCATGGTCTTCTTACTGTTATTGACTATATTTGGGGTAGTATACCCCATTTATGTAATTCGTCAAGCAGGTAGACAATTCACGCCGGTTTGCCGGCGCAATGCAGAAATATTGCTGAATTTGAGAGAAATGTATTTAAGTCGGCGGCACAATGGCCAAAGGCGTCGCGCTCGACGCTAACGCACGACGATTTTGCGGTGAAATTTTGTCAGAAGACGTACTGCAGCCTGGCAGCGATGGCGCTGCCATTGTCCCGGCCACCAATCGTGCGATCGGTTTGTGCCCGAACGAAGTTGACCGCAAGCTTGATGCTATCGGTGGCGTACCAATTGAGACCGATAGTCGCTGTCATCCCGGTGCCACCGTCTATGTCGATCAAGGGCGTGGACTGATTATCGTTGACGTCCAGGTTGTCAATACGACCGAAGACTTCCCATGCGCCGCCTCGACGATCCGACGAAATCACGTCCATGGCGCCACTGCTGGTCTTGTATTTCCGACGTTCGCCGGTCAACGACCAGCCGAATTGAAAATAATAACCGGTCGCCGAAATACTCGGCACCGTGTCGGCCGCAATCAATTCCACGTCGAAGTACTCAGCCATGATGTGGTAGCGGCCCAGGATCGCCGCTGCTTCTAAATTCCAGGCTTGTAGGTCTCTGGCAACGGCACCGTCGTATTCTACCCCGACGGAGTTAGCGGTCTTTTCCTCTCCACCGCGAACGCCGAGGCGTGCAGAAAGCGAATCGAATTGTCCACGTCGCTTGCTGAATCCCGCACCCAGATGCAGAATCGTGTCTTTGGTTTTTAGCGGGCGAATCACGAGCCGACCTGTTACTGCGTGGTCCAACTCATTGCCGGACGCCTCAATATTCTCCTGAAATGTGCCGAGGCTATAGGTTACGAATTTATTCGCACCGCGAACGCTCAGGCCGACGTTCTTGCCAAACGTAAAGCCGTTTGACGGCATTGATCGTTCGATTCCGGTGGTCCATTTCGAACTGCCCGCTTCTTCCAGCCCGAAATACTCCTTTTGCTGACCAATCGTCAACCGCAGCATTTTACCCAACCCATTGTAAGCAATGCTAAGCACGTCGACGGAACCGTCGTCGGTAAAGTTGTACGAGAATTTGTAGCTCCAGTCCTTCGCTTTCCCCGAAACTGACAGGCGTGCACGGCGCGTAAAAAAATCGCTCTCCGTTTCATCTTCGCTTTTGTTAATAACGCCGTCGAAACTATTGTAGTCCTGCTGCAGCCGACCACCCACTTCGAGTTCGTAGTCACCATTGTCGCTCTCAATTTTCATCGCGCCGTTGGATTTGATCTTGAAATCGGCCAATGCCGACGTCGCAAAACCAAGAATCAATGCGGTAAAGGCAAAGCCGGCCAAAGGTCTCAATATTTTCATTTCGAAATTCGCTTATGTCAGTTACTCAATGTATTCAGCACAGAATAACGACCCGTAAATGACAGCGGCATGAACAACACACCGTTCATGCCGCTGTCATCAGCCTGCGCGTAGGCTTGGCAAACGAATAACAGGGTAAGTCAGATCACAGTGGACGGGGTTTCATATGCGTGCATTTCGCAGAAAATTTACGGTCAGTAACATTAGCGATTATTTTGGCGATGAAACCCCGTTGGCCGCTGCGCGTGCGGATCGTCAACTACGTGTGAGTTGTGCAAAACGCCGCGCGGCATTACAACGTGTGCTTGAAATCTACGGCGGACCAATTGAGGTACTGCAAGCAGACGAAGGCCTGTCATTGTTAAAGAGCGTTAATGACGCCATGACGTACGCACCCTATTGTCCGGTTGGTGATGATGGCAAACCCGGAGGTCTGGTCGAGCTCCCACCTCATCTCGCGCCGATACTGGTTGGCGATCTACATGCGAATGTTGACAACCTTCTCAAGATTCTAAGCGAGAATTCAGTTATGGAAAATCTGGACGACGGCAGTGCTGCAATTGTCTTTCTTGGTGACGCGGTGCACGATGAGAATCCTGAAATGCTTGGATCAATGCGCTCATCAGTTCTGATGATGGACCTCATATTCAAGTTGAAACTGCGCTATCCAAACCAAATCTATTTTCTGATTGGCAACCATGACGGCTTCTCGCCTGAGCTGACAAAACACGGCGTGCGACAATGCCAGCTCTGGGAAAATTACGTGAAGGCGATTCGTGGCGACGCATATCGTATTGAATTACAGCGATTTTATGAACTATCACCAATGGTTGCGCTGTCCGCAGATTTTGTTGCTTGTCATGGCGGACCGCCACAACGCAAAGTTTCGCGTGAGAAAATTGTCAACATCAGTCAGTTTGCGAATCTCTCGCACGAATTGGTCTGGAACCGAATTCAATCTCCAGCCTGCCCATTCGGTTACACAGCCAGAGACGTGCGGCGGTTTAGGAAATCGCTTGGATTACGCGAGGATATTCCGTTCATCGTTGCTCATACTCCGCTGGCGAAAGACGAAACAGTATGGCGAAACATCGGTCGCGTTTCTCAACATCATCTGGTATTCAGCGCAAGGCCGGATCAGGTCGGAGTATTTCTGCGGATTGACGGCGAAATGCAACCCCGGGCTTATCCGGCCGAGCCCTTGTGCAATTGGCTGAACCAACGTGGCCAGGACGAATTACGATTCATTAGCAAGGTGCATGCAACCGCCGGCTCGTTGCAGGTCGCTGTAGGAGTATGAAGATACTTTCTAGGTTTTGGCATCGATAATTCGCCTCGGGCGGCCCAGATTTTCGTGCCGAACGTAAACCTCCATTCCGGCTTGATGAAAATGCGATGCCAGAGTCTCGTAGGCAGCCACCTCGTTTTTTACCTTGTCCAGAGTCAGTGTGGCATCCAGATGATGACTGCCCTTTTTGGCGCGAGCCGTGCGGACATCGTAAATGTGTTCGGCCGGTGGCAACTGAAAATCGAAGACAAACGCTCGCCAATCGAAGTTGAAAAATCTGCGCTTCATGGCAGGCAAACGAATGCGATTAATATCGATTTCGGCCGATGGCCAGTTGCCATCGGTGACGTCATCGTGACCGACGAACGGCACGCCGAAGTGAATCTCGCGCGGCCGGAAAGTCAATAGGCGACTTCTCCACCAGTTTCTTGTCGCCAGATCGACGTATCCTTCTTCGGACCATCCGTGGATTGCCTCCACCAGCGTCGTCTTGCCACTGCCAAGAGGGCCGGTGACGACAATGTCACGAAACGACACGCTGCGCGGAAACAGGACGCCGTGGATGTCGTCCGTTTCTTCAACTTCGATCGTCGTAAGATGCATTCTTTGCCGTAGTTCTCGTCTGTACGTCGTCGCCGCGTTCAAATTGACAGCGCGCTCCGCAATGTAACTGCATTCAGACCGTTATTTTGACATGACCCGCTTGAAAAAGCCGCGCGACTTAGCCTCGACTAGGTAAACATACCTTTCAATGTGAAAAAGGCCAGCGCCGCCAACACAGCCCCGATTGGCAGAGTTACAAACCAGGAAACGACGATTCCACCGATAACACGCAGGTCGATGGCGCCGATACCGCGGGCGAGTCCGACACCAATCACCGCGCCTACAGCAATATGTGTGGTCGAGACCGGCATCCCGGTCCGCGACGCCAGAACGACGGTCGAGGCTGCGGCCAATGTCGCACAAAAGGCGCGGCTCGGAGTCAATGCGGTAATTCGCGTACCGATAGTTCGCATCACGCGAACGCCCATGGTGGCCAAACCGACGACTATGCCGACGCCGCCCATTATCAATATCCAATTCGGTAACGCGGCCTCCTGCGCGACCTGACCGCCGGATTCCAAAATACTGACAACTGCTGCCAACGGTCCAATGCCGTTGGCGACATCGTTCGAGCCATGCGCGAAAGCCATAGCCGCCGCCGTAAATAACATCATCGGCGCAAACACGTTTTCGACGCTGGCATAGTGAAATTCCCGGTCCGCCGCAGCGTCAACATGAATGCGATCGATCAGGACCCACCCTATCCCGGTAATAACAGCACCGATTGCGGTTGCCACTGCAAAGCTCATCGGCACACTAAGATGGAAATTGAGGTGCTTTAAGCCTTTAAAAAGCGTCACTAGCGAGATGATAAATCCGACCAGAAATACGTAGGCAGGTGACCAACGTTTGGCACTTTTAAATGGATTATCGGTCTCGAGAATCAAGTGTCGAATACTCTTCATCAGTATGAATGCGATGAGTCCACCCAAAACCGGCGACACAACCCAACTGGCGGCGATTTGGCCTATCTTGACCCATTTGACGGAGTCGATACCGATGCCGGCGATGGCAAACCCGACTATCGCCCCGATGATAGAATGAGTGGTCGATACCGGCCATCCTCTGTAGGAGGCGATCATCAACCAGACACCTGCAGCCAGTAGTGATGCAAGCATTCCGAAAACAAGAATCTCGGGGTTGTTCGCAATCGGTGCAGGGTCAATGATCCCTTTGCGAATAGTCGACGTAACGTGCCCGCCGGCCAGGAACGCGCCGGTGAACTCGAATATTGCCGCAATGATGATCGCCTGGCGGACAGTGATCGCTCCAGACCCCACCGATGTTCCCATCGCATTCGCGACGTCGTTCGCACCGATGCCCCACGTCATGTACAGGCCGAACAATATAGCCAGCCCAAATAGAATTGTGTGATAGTTCCCAATGATATCCATATTCAGATCATTCTCTTTATTCCGGTGAGCGCATGCCGATCTTCGAAATCGGCGCTAAGTATTCGATATTGTTGCGGGACTTCTACAGAGCGATCAAAAGACGTACACGATCGCCTACGCCTTCCGCGTAGTCGGCGATGTCACTGAGCTGTCCGATCACTCGAAACCAGAGCAGCACAGACACAGGGTCAAAGTTTTGCTCGTGATGGAACAGGATTTCCGCAAGGGTCGTGGCAAGCGCGGCCGTCTCAGTTTGAGTCTCGCTCAATAAGGCGATCATGTTTACAACCCGTTTCGCCTCACGACCCCGAAAACCAACTTCCAGTAGTTCATCCAGTTCTGAGATTACTTTTGCAGCCTGGTCGCAAGCCTCAACACAGCGACGCGTTAACGTCAGCAATGGATCGCGCATTTCGTCCAAAACAACCATTTCGCGAACCACAAGCAAACTTGCGATTTCTTCCGCCGTATCCACAATGGAATCCTGCAATTGCAAAATATGCAGTATGTCCATGCGACTCAGGGGTATGACAAGACTTTCCGGAAGCCGGCCACATAGCTCAACCTCGACCTTATCGGCTTGCTGTTCGTAGAGACCGATCGCGTTTCTAATCGTCTCAACTGTCGGGTGATCGCGGGCAATAAGTGCCTCCAATAAGAGCGGTAATTCCTGGACACTCAGGCATACGACCGCCATGTGCGCTCTCAGTGGTGTGACCAGCGACTTCGGTAGCAGGCGACTAAATAGATTCTTTCTGGGCATTACTTACACGTTCTCTTTCTTCGTGCCCGACCCGAGTGAACGATGTGTCGTAAGCAAAAAGTAGCAAATAGGCGTCATTGAGTTAGAGCGAATGTCATGACCAGAAAGGCAGCAAGACTGATAACGAGCCCGACGAAGAAAGCGGTGTAAGACACACGCAACAACCTGAATCGCCGATCCGCCGAGCGCCCAAGAAAGTACAAATGGCCAACCATCGCTTTGTAAATTCGTTCTTTGTCCCGCATGAGTTCCGTCATCGCTGTCATATAGTCGTCTCTTGACAGCTTAGCGAAATGCTCAAAAACCAGCAGGTCAGCCCTGTCGGCCCTGAAGTCATCCAGACCAGTCGGCGTCTTGGCGATTTTCTGCGGTCGCGCTGCCATCACTGCAAAGAAAATCGAAATAACGCAGCTCGCCAGAAATATTGCAACCGAGATCAGCAAGCGCGGCTCATTTGTCAGGACGTAAGCGCTTGACAGCGTCAACAGCGCCAGCAACGAACCATTCACCGAAATCATGATATTGGCCTTCGTCGCAGCCAGCGTTATCATATCCAGCTGCGCGCGATAGGCATTGCGGAACATTGACTCAAGGCCACGCGTTGTACCAAATCCTGTTTGCACTTCGGTTTTCGCCTTTTTCCTTTTCTTCTGATCAGAGAAATCCACAACTTCACCAGCCTTGTCGCATTTTGCCGCGGCTTTCTTGAGCTGCTTTGTTGCAGACCCTTTCAGTTCCGACTTCGCCATTGTTCCATCCTCGCCAATACAATCATTCATTGGCGACGAGCCTAGCGCGTAGCAAATGACACCAGGATGAACGCTCGTGTTCATCCCGTTGTCATGCCGCGCTACGTAGACTTGCCACCAAGTCGAAATGCAAACCGAACATAGAGGGCATGACAATGACACCAGCGGTACCCGGGCGATCCATCGCGTTATGCCACGCTGCAACCTCGGATGCCGCGGACTTGGCCACTGATTGGACCGATATTTACGCGCCGGAGCTATATCTCAATCGCGAGCTGACCTGGCTGGCGTTTAATCGCAGAGTTCTTGACGAGGCTCGCAATTCGCGCACGCCATTGTTAGAGCGGGTCAAGTTTCTTGCCATAGTCAGCTCCAACCTCGACGAATTCTTCATGAAACGAATAGGTGGCCTGAAACTGCAGGTTGGAGCCGGGTACGAAAAACGAACCGTTGATGGGCGCACACCACAGCATCAGATTGATGACGCTGCGGAAAGTGTGCGTAATCTAATGGCTGAAAAGGCCGAGTTGGCCGCAGCTGCCATGCGCGAACTTCGTGTGCACGATGTCCACTTGCAACACTACGACGAGTTAGCGCCCGGCGAGCGACTAACTCTGCGAAGCGACTACGAGCACGATGTCCTGCCGCTGGTAACACCGCTGGGACTGGATTCTGCACACCCGTTCCCATTCATCTCCAATCTTTCATTGAATCTCTTGGTGAAACTTAGCGAGGTAAACGGAAACGACTTTACAGCACGCGTAAAAGTACCTGTCGGCCCGCATTCACCGCGTTTTGTTCGAATCGGCGGTACGCACCGTTACGTACTTTTGGAGGAGGTAGTTGAAAACAACCTGGATCTGTTGTTCCCCAACTGCGCGGTCGAGAGCTGTCAACTTTTTCGGGTCACACGAAATGCTGCCGCCGAACGCGACGAGGACGGCGCCGACGATCTGCTCGCTATGATCGAAGCGGAACTGCGAGATCGAAAATTCGCGCCCAGCGTTCGGCTCGAAGTTGAGCAGTCGATGCCGCAGTCGCAGCGCTTCATGCTTGCCGCAAAACTCGATATCGATCCGGCCGCCGAAATCTATCAGGACGACGGTTTGCTTGGTATGGCCGATCTGATGGAGATTGCCAACCTCGATATTCCCGAATTACGGGACACGCCGCATAACCCGATAGACAATACTCACCTGAATGAAGGCAGCGATATTTTTGACTCGATTCGCAAGCGAGGATCGATACTGCTGCAATATCCACAGGAGTCATTCGTCAGTTCGGTCGAACGATTCGTTACCGCCGCGAGTGACGATCCGCATGTTGCGGTCATTAAAGCAACTCTCTATCGAACTTCGGCGAACACGACCATTGTCGACAGTCTTGCCAGGGCGGCGCGCTGCGGCAAACAGGTTGCTGTGCTGGTTGAACTCAAGGCCCGCTTTGACGAAGCCGCCAACGTGCGTTGGGCGCGTCGCCTTGAGGACTCGGGTGTTCACGTCAGCTACGGCGTTGTCGGACTAAAGACACATTGCAAAGCAATCCTCGTTATTCGTAGAGAGCAGGAAACGCTGCAACGCTACGTTCACGTTGGTACTGGAAATTACCATGCTGGAACAGCGCGCATCTATTCCGATTTCGGATTGCTTAGCTGTGATGCGGAAATTGGTGAAGACATAGCGGACCTGTTCAACAGTCTGACCAGTGGCAGCAATGTTGAACGTGAATACCACAAGATACTGACTGCGCCGACGAAAATGAAAACTGCGCTCCTTGAAAAGATTGCGCGTGAGATCGTGCTCCATTCGGCGAAATCTCCTGGGCGAATTCGACTCAAAACCAATGCCCTCGAGGACCGCGACATTGTGGCTGCGCTTTATCGTGCAGGACGCGCAGGCGTGCGCGTCGAACTGCTGGTCCGCGATACCTGCAGGTTGCGCCCGGGTCTACCGGGTCTGTCGGAAAATATTTCTGTAACGAGCACAGTCGGCCGGTTTCTGGAACACGCCCGTATCTACAACTTTCGTAACGGCGGCAACGAGGAGTACTATATTGGGTCGGCCGATCTGATGCAGAGAAACCTTGAGCACCGAATCGAGCTGCTGGTGCCCGTCGAGGAGTCGGCGCTACGAGACCAACTTCGGGGATTCATGGAAAATCAACTGGGCGACGAGCGCCACGCCTGGAGAATGCAGTCCGATGGCAGTTATGTTCGGTCGGGTAACGCGCTGACGATCGCCAAATGAGTTCAAGCGGCAATCATCAGCGAACCACGCGGCCCGCTTCCAGGGGAACTGGAAACCCAGATGCCGATAGTCAGCGCCGTTGCGTTTGTCATCCTCCTGTCATGTTGCATGCGTTAGAGTATGGTCCGATAATGCCAGCCGCCAACGCCCGCTCGGAAAATACACCGATGCCCGACACAGAAACTGCCATCTTGCTTGTGGAACCCGACCCGGATTTAAGGTCGGCCATAGGCGAGCTGTTGGAGGTCCTTGGGCATCAAATTCTGGTCGCTTCTAACCTCGAGCAGGCGGTTCTGTTGCAACAGCAGCTCGGTGAACGAATTGACGGCCTCATCGTTTCAGCTTATATGCCCCATTCAACCGGACTGGAAGTCGTTGATGCTCTATGTAGTTCCGAGCAACGGATACCGTCTCTTCTGTATTCCATTTTTGCACCAGATCAGGCGATACAACAGCGGATGTCGACGGACGCGGTAGACTTTCTCTCTTTGCCTTTTTCCCCTGAGATATTCAAGATCAAGATTCAGGAGGTGTTGGCACGACGCGGCAACAATGGCGGAGCAGAACGCTCGTCGATGTAATTGCCGGTACGCGGATCGAGCGATCCATCATCTAGAATTTCGGGAGAGTGACAGTAAGCAGAGTATCCAACATATTCGCGGTTGCATCGCCGGCCGCCCTATCGCGGCTGCTCGCGTGTACTACGATAGTCCTAATATTGTTAGCCTTGTTAGTGACGGAAGTCCGCTCAGATTCCCGCAAACTCGGATTTCAGCCTGTCGATGGTCTTTACGAGCCTTCTGGCGTCGTGCAACTGGAAGATGGTCGCCTGTTGACCGTAGAAGATGAACCGTCACGTCCTTTTGCCGTTCTTACGCCAGAAAACGATGGCGCTTCATTCGCGGTGCAGTCAATTCGACCGCGTTCATTTCTGGACACTGTCGTCGGTCGAATTGGCGACCTTGAGGGCGTGTCGACCAGTGCCGACGGATTTGTATACGCCATCACATCGCATTCACGTAAGAGCAATGGAAAGCGCGATCAGGAACGTGAAAAGCTACTGCGTTTTAAGGTAGACGGTGAACGATTGTATGAATCGAGTGTTCGCGGCGATTTGCGCAATAGCCTGACTCGTGCCTATCCCGTGCTCAAGGAGGCCGCCAAAGAGCGCGACGTGAAAAATGATAGAGGGCTAAACATCGAGGGGCTCTCGTTCGGGCCGCAGGGCAGGTATCTGTGGATCGGTTTGCGCGCACCGTTGCTTAAGAAGAAGGCAGTTCTGGTGGGCCTATTGAATCCACACAAAGCTCTCGGGGACGCCGAAAAATTCCGCTTCGGCGATAGACCAATACTGCTTGACCTGAACGGTGGTGGCATACGCGATATTGCGTACGACCCGCATCTGAAAGGCTATTTGATCCTGAGTCAGCGAGAGGGAACGAGCAAGGAAAAATCTTTCAAGTTGTGGTTCTGGAACGGCAAGACTACGGTCGCACCGCAAAGAGTGCGTGTCGACGGTATCAAGAATCTTGAGCGTGCGGAGGGAGTCACACCGGTGAGCATTGCAGGCGACGATGGAATACTCATTCTAAGCGATGATGGTGACAGGGCGAAGAATCGATCCGCAAGTTACCTTTTGTTCGACTATGCCGATATCAATATGGAGTCGAAGTCACCGTGAGAATCCTCGTTGTGGAAGATGAGGAATTGCTGGCCGATGGTATCGTCGAGGCCTTGAGGATCGAAGCTTATGCGGCGGATCTCGCTCGCGACGGCAGTTCCGCCGAGGAATTGAAATTCATGAATACTTACGACCTCGTAATTCTCGACTGGACGATCCCGCCACCCACCGGCATCGATTTACTGCGCGCCTGGAGGGACGCCGGTGATACAACGCCGATTCTGATGCTAACCGGACGCTCGGACGTGCAGGACCGTATTGTCGGGCTTGACACCGGCGCCGATGATTACCTGAATAAACCGTTTTCGCTCCCCGAACTTCTCGCTCGAGTCCGCAGTCTGCTCAGGCGACGAGAGAAACCGCTGCAATCAACACTCAAGGCCGATGACGTTGAAATGGATCGGGCACGGCGTGTCGTCACAATTTCCGGTAACGTCGTCGAAGTTCCGCCAAAGGAATTCGCCCTGCTGGAATACTTGATGAATCGCCAGGACGAGGTTGTGACCCGCACTGAGCTCATAGAGCATGTTTGGGATGAGTCCTTTGATTCCATGAGCAACCCGGTGGATGTCATTGTTTATCGGCTGCGCAAGAAAGTCGACGGTGGTCGGCCGCGGCGCTTGTTACATACGAAAAAAGGCGTTGGCTACGTGCTCGCGAGTCAACGCACCTGAGCCGGTTACGCAACTTTGTCGGTCGCGGACAGCGACTTTGGTTTCCGGTTATTGTTCTGACCTTGGGAATTGCGGCATTGGCGCTGTTCGCCAGCACCGAGTGGATTCACAGCCGATCATTAATCGGCGAAGAACGCGTCCTGACGCTCAATCGAATTCAAACGAAGATTGCGATCTCCCACTTGTGGGTCGAGGAGTACGTCACTGGTGACGTCGTTGACCTCGATGAGATTCAGGACAACCTCGACTCATCGACGGCGTTGCTCACCAGTATCGGGAAACAGGCAAAGCAGAGTCAGCGACTACTCAATCAAAGCGAGCATGTGATCGTACAGGAGACGCTGGCACAGGCGATGGCGTCGGTGATGCAGTTCACCAGGATATCCAAACGCCGTATTGCCGGTATCGACAATGCTGAAGACGTCGGTATCGGATCGTCGATTGATGAGAAATTTGATGCCGTATTTGCCACGACACTGTCCAGTTTACGGTCCCTCGAGCACGTGTACCAGAGCGCGCTGGAGCGCAACGAATCCCGTTCGCAGTTGATGGTTCGTGCGATCGTGATTGCCTGGTTGCTGATTGTTACTTTGGCTGTGGGTGGTCTCTGGCACCGGGCGCGGCGCGAGGAAGCGGCAGAAAGGGCACTTCTGGAAAGTGAGTCCCGACTGCTGCAGTCACAAAAAATGGATGCTGTGGGCCGGCTAGCTGGCGGCATCGCACATGACATTAATAACCACCTTGCGGCAATCACGATGCAATGTGAGGTCGTTAAGTTGAGAGCAGCCGAGGGTGACCCTATCGTTGAG
Organism: Woeseiaceae bacterium; assembly: GCA_021773075.1. Taxonomy (GTDB): domain Bacteria; phylum Pseudomonadota; class Gammaproteobacteria; order Steroidobacterales; family Woeseiaceae; genus UBA1847. Next base: position 182,134 of record JAJFKT010000026.1, on the reverse strand, counting down.
AGAATGGACTCTATAACCGCGATCGGCGCAAAGTCCGCCGACCTGATTCAACGGCTCCTGGCGTTTAGTCGCAGGCAACCGGTCCAGCCTGAGGTATTTCGCGTTCAGCGGGTTGTCTTCGGCATGCAAAAAATGCTGGAGAGCCTGATCGGTGAAGATATTCAGCTGCAAGTAGACTGCAACGATGGTGTCTGGAGCGTGCAGATGGATCCGTCGCAGCTCGAACAGATCCTTCTGAATCTCATCATCAACGCCCGCGATGCCATGCCCGCTGGTGGCAGAATCAATGTCACCGTTGAGAACCTGCGCGTCGAACAAATGGACGACGGCCAGAATGCGATTCCCCCGGGTGATTACATTTCCCTGACCGTATCGGATCAGGGTAGCGGTATTCCAGTCGACATCGCGGACAAGATCTTCGAGCCCTATTTCACCACCAAAGATCAGTCAACCAGTAGCGGACTCGGCCTGGCCACTGTTCACGGCATCGTAACGCAGAATCGCGGGCACATTCGCTTGGACAGCGCAGAGGGTCAAGGCGCAACGTTCCAGATCTATCTCGTTCGCAGTGGATATGCGGAAACCGAGGAAGTGGTTCAGTCCGCGAATGAAATGGTGCAGGCAGCAGAGTCTATTGGCATATTGTTAGTCGAAGACAATCAAGAATTGTGCGCGGCAACCCAGGAGATCCTGCACGAATTCGGCTACATCGTCATCGTCGCAGCTGATGGCGAAGAGGCTCTCACGCTATTCGATAACAACAGCGATGCGATTAACCTTGTCATCACCGATATCGTGATGCCAGGCATCGGTGGCAAGGAACTCGCAGACCGGCTGCGCAAGCGCCAACCATCACTACCGATCCTATTTGTTTCGGGCTATAACGATGACGTAATGTTGCGCCACGGCGTCGAGGCAGGCGGGGTTGATTTTCTTGCCAAGCCGTTCACCGCGACTGACCTCGCAAATACCGTCCAAAATGTGCTCAATCGACCTGGAAAAACAGACTGATGCCGAGACACGATGCAAGTTCCTACGAGGATTTTGCGGAGATTGGCCAAAGCACGATAAAGCGGGAGTGACAAACAGACATTGAGCGGCGCGACTTCTTATTCCTCCAGCGCAGCCAGGCCGCATTGAATCCGTCGGTTGCGCATCGCCAAATCGGTGCCCGTCCGCGTCTCTTGGTCTAATCGAATCCACGCAAAGTTAGATACTTGACGACGTCTGTACTTTTCACCCGCAAACCTCCACTAGATTCTGGGTAGCTGTTCTGCTCCAAAGGCGCTGATGGCATACAAGCGTAGAACTCCAAAGGGACTCGCCAGTGTGCGTGTTTACCGAACCAGGCCAGTACTTGTACCTACTAGTGTTATTTAAGTCGTGAACTGTGGGTCTTGGTTGACGAGGCTGCAAGGCCCTGCAAAAAAACATCCCGATCGGGGTGACTTATCGTGCAGAAAATACTGGCTTAGTTAACGAGGCAAAAATCATGGGAGTAGTAGAAAGAAATGCGGTTGTGCTATCGCTTGTGTTCGCTCTATCGCCTATCGCTTACGGTGCTACCGATGCTCGAGGCGCGATCTTGTTCCAAGAACACGGTTGTATCGCTTGCCATTCAATTGATGGTCAAGGCGGCCAGGTAGGTCCAACGCTCGATACCGTTGGTGATCGATATGCTGCTGAATGGATTTACGAGTGGTTAAGAAATCCCTCAGCAGTCAAGCCAGGATCGATTATGCCCAAGCCTGAGCTCACAGATGAAGAGCGGGCCATGCTGGTGTTTTTTCTGGAGACAAAACGATCAGGAGCAACACGCCAAGCGGTCGCAATGCCAGTTGCTAATACGATCGCAACAAATCCGCCGGATCTAAATCCACAGGCGCCAGAGAACGACTACCTCGCACTCGGCGTTACAGAATCTTATGTCGAGGTGCAGCGGTTCACCATACAGGACCAGATCCAGTCGTTTATCCCGCCGCTGTATGCACCGGCGATGACGCAATCGGCATTTGTCCTTCCCCCAGGTGCGGTTCGGATTGCCGTGACATCTCGGGAGGTCAACATGGATGAGGGTGACGTTACGGGACAGGCGCAGATTGGGGCGCGCTTTGTTGATTTCGACCTGGAGCGAAATTTCACCGACCTGGACCTATTTCTCGGCCTGAATAACAACTACACGCTGCGGGTCAACATTCCGTATCTTAGTTCGCGCGTGAGCCAGGAACTCAACCCCGGCTTCCTCGATCCTATTTCCGTGTTTCCCACCGCCAGTACGTCGGAACTTGGCGACATCAGCGTATTCCTAAAAAAGAAATTCTTTGATCAGGGAAATTATCCGTTTAGTTTCGCCGGTGTAGCAGCGTTGCGCTTTCCAACTGGATCGAATGATGAAGTCTTCAATGCCCGAACGACTGTCGATACGCCGGCCGGCAGCGGCCTATTGCCTTTGCCCGCGGTAGATGCAATGGGAATGCCAATTCCGGGCACTGCGGATGGCACTTTTCGCCGCTTTGCTGACGATGGTCGACTACCGGCGCCACTGCAACCCGGCCTTGGAACACTCGGTGGTTCTGTCGGCGTGTTCGCTACCCGAATATTTGAAAGTAACACCATTTTCGGACGTGGCGCGGTTCACATGGGTGCGCTGTACAGTATCCGCCCAGACGATGACGGTGTTGATCCGGGTAATCGACTGAATGCGTTCCTTAGTCTGGTCAAGCCCATTTTTCATGACAGCCTATCGCTGGACCTAACGTACCTCGTACAAGATCAGGAAACCGATTCCTACGGTGGTCTGATGGCCGTACCAAGCCTTCCGCCGGTGATGCCGCCGATGGTCATGACACGGCCCTCGTTCAGTGGCGGCACAACCCAGTTTGCTGGTGTCAGCCTGGTTGTAATTCCCAATCCGTTATTTCAGATGACGCTAAGTGGACTGTTTCGAGTGGATAGACCCGAACTCGGACCGTCCCCGGATAACGTCATTCGCCTGAATTTTCAATACACACTCGCGTCCGGGCTATTCAAGTAGGAATAAGTGCAATGAAATATCATACAAGAATCAAAATTGGTCTTATAACTGCGTTTTCGTTTGCCGCGCTCACGATAGTCGTTCTGTCAATCGTATTGGTGGCTAGTCAGCCAGTTAGAGCCTTTGATCACATTAGCTGGCCGGACGGCCGCAGGGTTCGAATTGTGCAAACCAATGCCCAGGAGGATTTGACCAATCTATACAGTGGCATCAAGGGCAAGGCTACCGATACCCGATTTGTTGTCAATGATGCAATGTATCTGGCAAACGAGATATATCTATCTGGCACGGAGTTCTTTTTACGTGCAAGCGAACAGAAACTACCAATTGCACACGATCGACAGTTCTCGTATCTAACGAACGTCGAGGCGTATTGGTATTCCCGTTACAACCTCTCGTCAATGACCACCCGCGGTCGTGCCGGTATCGGAGTGATCCATGGACCCTATCTTGATCTGCGTGCACAACAAGCGACTCGCAACAATGTTTTTGGTCGCCAGCGCGGCGAACTCGCGGTATCAAACAAGGATGTTATGCTAATCGACGTTGTTGCTTCCTACCTTGCGCGTACCGGCATGCCGAGGAAGTTCGACAACGCCGTGCCTTTGATGCTTGAGTTCAAGTCCGCAGATCCACATTTTGTGAATCCAGTCGACCTCGACGACGACGCGGCCGGGCGCGCACAGTACTTAAGTGACTTCGAATCCTTGCGCTGGAATCACGGTCGAATGGAAAAAACAGTCGATATGGGTGCGGTGGCCCAGACGCTGCTCAAGAAGGTACTTTGGGCCAAGTTCTTTCTGCGCCGCAATCATGTCGACGAAGACTTCCCCGGCCAGGTTTTTTTGGGAAACAATGCCGAAGACGGCTTGCGCGGCTCAATGCTAACGCTTGAAGCGGTGTCTACTATGTTGCTCGCCAAAGCAGCGCTTTTTGTCGATCCAAAGACTGACCGCCTGACCGGAATCGACCCGACCACCTACAACGCAGATGCCGGTCTTCGCTACCTGCCGCACGAGATCCGGCCCTCACTTATATATATGAGTGACATCCCGGTACGACACTACGATTTTGAAGTCCGGGACGCATCCAGTGAGTTGTGGGATCAGGCGTCGTGGTTATGGGCGCTGACAGAATTCTTCGATTACGCGAACCCGCGGCGTCAGGATAACTGGAATAATGTTTTTGGCTATCAAACGCCGTATGACGGCAGTGTCATGGAGCAAAAGTATGCGCTGCTCGCGCAATCACTTGCTAACACAGTGATGGCGAACCTCGAGAATATGCATTTGGAAAACGGCGTATTGACCTCCCGCTGGTCGCCGGACGGCGGCACCAGCCACGACGTTTCACTCCGTGACTTGTCGCTGGCCATCACAGCGCTCGCAAACTACGCCGAGACAATGGACCTTGATGAGCAAGGTCAGGCACGCGCACTTGAACTCGTACGACAGCAGGCGGACTTTCTGTTGCAGGTGGTCGCGGAAGACGGTTCCTACTATCAGGGTTACAACGTTTCAAGTGGCAAGAGTCAAGGTGACCGAGATATGACCAGCCAGGCATTCGCCATTCGCGCGCTCGTCGCCGCGTATCGGGCGACCGAAAACACCGACTATCTTGAGGCAGCGCAAGAAACCAATGTGGTTTGGAACCGTGATTTCTGGGACTCGAACGCATTTATCTATCGAAACAAGCCAGGAGTCGATCAGGTGATCTACACGCCGGTCGATGTCGGCGCGGCACTGGCTGCGCTGCGTGAGATGATCCTGGTTAACAAAGACGTGCAACTGCTTGAACGGTTCAAGCGCTTCTTTGTGCAAGCCGTGGACGTAAGCGGAATGATTCAGTCGGAAGATATTTTCACCGGCGAAAACATTGATGCGGTTCGTGCTGGCGATATTGATAGCGACGGCGATGGTATTCCGTTTCTAAGTGGCGGAGATGGCAGGCACGGAATTGACTCGGTATTTGCGGCGAAAGTGGAATTTGATCTTGGCGATGTGAGTAGTGCTCCTGCATATGGGTACACTACGGATGTCCCTACGAATCTGACCGGTGAGGAAATCTATGAGGCGAATTGCGCGATTTGCCATGGCAATGATGGTGTGGGAAATGAAGGCTCTAAACTCGTCGATAACCCGTTTGTGCAGTTGACCGGTCGTTCGGCGGTAATCAGCACGGTCGGTAAAGGACGAGTGAGTGTCGGCATGCCGGCCTGGGACGGGATTCTTACGGAGGAGGAGATTGGACGCGTCGTCGATCACATTCGTTCTTTCGATGGACTAGAGTTACAAACGACAAATGTTGAATAAGCAATTTAGCCAGTGAGTGTGCGCCACAGTAACCGGCCAAGCGTTAGCGCAAGACTCGTCGGGGATTTGCGCCGTCGTCAAGGCAAGTTGAGTTGAGTGCGAATGATCGAAGGCTGCTTCGATTGTCACCGCACTTACAAAGAGCGCGTCGCAGCCGCTCTTAGACCAGATCCCAAACCGCAGTCTGGCTTTAGACATCGCGACTGCCTGTCCCTCCCGAAATGCCTCCAACTTTAGGCTCGGGGTCCTCGCTGAGGCGACCATCCCTGAGATCGAACACCCGATCGAGGCGATCATAAATCTTCTCATCGTGGGTAACTGCAAGGATAGCCGCGTTTTGCTCGGCCGCGACTTTTCTCAACAGGTCCATGACAATGCCCGCCCGCTCTGAATCGAGTGCCGCGGTTGGTTCATCAGCGAGAATTATCCGCGGATAATTTGCCAGCGCACGGGCGATCGCAACACGCTGTGCTTCGCCACCCGAGAGTTGTGCCGGGAACGCATCCTTACGATGCCCGACTTCCAGGTAATCCAGCAACTCGATCGCGCGCTGCTGCGCATCCCGCGGCGTAAACCCGGCAAGATTGAGCACGATTGCAACGTTGTCGAGGCAGTTCAGGAACGGCAGCAGATTGTGAAATTGAAAAATGAAGCCGATTTTCTCAAGCCGCAAGCGTCGCAGGTCCGAGCGCAACCAGCCCTGGTCGTAGACGACTTCGCCGTCAAGGCTCATCCAGCCAGCGTTCGGTTCGACGATGCAACCAATGACATTCAGCAGCGTGGTCTTCCCCGAACCGCTGGGACCGAGCAGTCCAACGACCTCACCCGGGTAGACCGCGATGCTGACCTCACGAAGCGCATCTACACGTGCATCACCCTCTCCGAAATGCTTGGAAATGCCGCGCGTTTCGAGTAGCGCTTGCGGTTTGTCTGATCCCATATCCACGCTATCCTTTCAACGCCTCGCCAGGATCAACCTTTAACGCCAATCGCACACCCAGAGCACTCGCCAGTACGCAGACTATGATCACAGCAGCGGCAAGAGCCACGCCATCGCCGGGCTGCAGGATGACGCGTCGCGGAAAGTAATCCTTGATGGTAGTGATCAGCAACGCTCCGAATGCGAAGCCGATCACACCCATAGTCAGAGCTTGCTGGACGATGAGACCGATGATAGTGCGATCGGGGGCGCCGATGAGTTTCAGTGTCGCAATCTCACGCAGCTTGTCCATGGTCATGGTGTAGATTATCAAGGCAATGATAACTGCTGACACGGTCAACAGGATTGCAGTGAACAGCCCGATCTGTTTGCGGGCGCGTTCGACAACAGATCGCGTCAGGATATTCTCCTGCTCTGTCTGAGTCATCGCAGCGAGGTGCTTCCAGCGTTGCGTAACCGCGGTAACTGTGGCCGGCGGAACGTTCGGTGACACGCGCGCGATGATCGCATTAACGGTATCGGTATTCGAGACGACCCCATTGCGTGCCATCTCGCGCCGCGCCGCCGGAGGTGCTAATTCAAACTGCAACTCCTGTGAATCACGCAAGCTCAAGTAGACGAGGGGATCACCCCCGGAAGCCACTTGATTCTCAGTCAGGCCAACAACGGTGAACGTATTTCGACCGAGCGGCACCTGGTCGCCAAGTGACAGCGTCGTACGAGCATCGGCAACCATTTCGTAGTGTCTACGGGCGATGGCCCGTCCCGACGCGATTTGTCGAGGTCCACCGAGACGGTCGGGTTCGTATCCGACGACATAAAAGCGCAACACCTTTCCGCCATGCCACGCCGCAACGGACTGGTATGTCACAGCACCGGTAGCCACTATTCCGTGCAATCGTGCGATGGCCTCGCGTGTATCGCCCGGAATTCGAGATGACTCCGCGAACGGACCACGCGAACCCGATTCGACCACCCAGATATCGGCCTGCGGTGATCGCGCCAGCGTCAGGGCATCCTCGACCAAGCCTCGATAGATACCGATCATCGACAACACGACACCCAACAAAAGGCTCAGGCCGAAACAGGTCAGGAGAAAGCGACCCCAACTGTGTCGAATATCACGGAATGCAAGGTTCATCGTGTTGCCGGGGGTGTTACTTTGGCTCTGCGCCCTTCGCGCAGTCCTCGATCTAATTCGATGACGGCCGACGCCCCTTCGAGACCCCCGGTGATCACGACCCGGCCGTCCAGCGTTCTCGCACCGAACTGTACCGTTCGACGGCGCAGCTTGTGATCGTTCACAACCCAGATTGTACCGGCGGTACCGTTAAATCCGGCGACCGTCGCTTCAGGTATTAGTGTCGCGTCGTTCAATGTCGTCGTCGTGATGAAGACTTCGGCCTGCTCGCCTAGATAAAAGTTCTCCGGGCATTGATCACACGTCACATAGACACGGCGCTCTTCGTTCACCCGGTCGCTTTCGATATCGATGCGCGCCACATGGCCTGGAAACACTGTTCGAGGCAACGAACGAAGACGCACCTCTGCTGACTGGCCCGCGCGGACGTCGCCGGTACGGGATTCGTCCACATAAGCGAGTATCCACACAGTGTCGGCATCCACCAGTGTAAACAGTGTCTCGCCGGCACTAAGAACGGTGCCAAGCTCATGATGACGCTTAACAACAATCGCATCGTACGGCGCCCTCAAAACGTGGTGTTCAAGCAGCACCCTCTCGTAGTCGAGCTGCGCTTGTGCATCCGTCAGCTGGGCTTTCGCGACATCAACCTCGCTCAAAGCGACGGCTAATTCGGTTGCCGCCACGTCCTGTTGTAGCTGCGCATCCTCGGCGTCCTCTTCAGACACTGTGTTTTGAGTCAGGAGGCGCTGTTGCCGGCGGTTGGTCTGCTGTCGCTGAGCAAGAACTGATCTCGCTTTTTCAACGACCGCTTGAGTCATGCTCAAGGCAGCTTCGGCGCTAACCACACCGGCCTCGGCTTTGGCAACGCGGGCTTGCTGCTCAGCGTTGTGAAGACGTGCGAGTACAGCGCCTTTGCCTATCCTGTCACCGTGATCGGCATTGAGCTCGATTAAGGTCGCACCTACCTCGAAACCAATCTCCGAGAGAACGCGCGCCTCCACAGTACCGAGACCAAAAACAGATATCTGCACATCGCTCTCTGGATACGCCACTTGAACCTCGATGGATCGCTGATTGGCCACGAGTACGGCCAGCGCAATAATAAGGACCGCGCTGAATACGATTATCCAGCGCTTCGCCTTAGCTGCTTGCGGCAGCGTAATTAATTTGATGGCGGAAATCGCTTGATTATCGCCGTAACTGCTTTGCGTATGGCGGGCGACGGGTCGTTCCGATCGGCGCTGGTCACCGACTTTCTCGCCCAGCCGTGCCACACAGGCTGATTGGTCTTACCATCGAAGATGTCGATACCCAATGTGCCTTCGGTGTACGTGCGATGAACCACTTCAGTCTGGTAGTAGTAGCGACCGTACATATGCCATCCCCACGCGCCTTGGTAAGCATTCGGGTAGGACCTTGCATCGATCCTCTCCCGCGTGCCCACCGTATACGCGACAACAAAGTCCGCCTGGTCCGGATTCGCTGTGTGTGTGAATCCTTTCTCGTTTAGCGCGTTCTCAATCGCCACTGTAATTTTCTTCTGTGACAGCGGGCTGATCGCCGCTTGGCCTCCCGCACCCACGATAAGCGGATCGTCCGCGATCCATGCGAAGGTTTGATAGTGGCCGAACGTCGCAGATTCGTCGTGGTGTGAACCGCTGTTCACGGTGGCGCAGCCACTCAGCAACGCGCCGAGCAACAAGACAGCCATAGTTTCTCTTGTCTTGGTGTATTGCTTAGTCATGATTCGCTCCTCTTTTCCGATGGTTCTAAATGCAGGTCAACCGGCGGCGTAGATAAGACTTTCTCGCCGGAAAACATGGCCGAAATCAGTCCGCTTTTCTCTCGTATTTCTGTCACAACGACGCCAGCGACATGCAGCAGGATCGCCGTCATCAACAGGTAGAAGGCGTAAAGATGTACGGTAATGAAGGGTTTTCGAAAGCCGCGCATATCTTCATAGGCTGCTGGGTCAACGAACTCCTTTGAACCGGGCTCCAGGTTAGCCAGCTTGATCGGGTCGCCGTCCGTCACCCATTCGGCGATTGCGCCACCGAAGGGTGGCTTGTAGAGATCGGTTCCGGCGAGTACGAGGCCGGATACTGCCTGCACAAACAACAGTAACAACAGCAGCGAAATCATCAGCCGCCCAATCGGGTTATGCCCAAGATAACTCGGCGCACTCCTCACCCAAAGGCCGCGAACGTAGCTGCGAAACGTCTGACAGAAGCCTTGCCCTGTCGGCAATATTGCCTTCCATCGCGCATGGGTATTACCGACAAATGCCCACATCAGGCGCCAGGCAAGATTGACGGCAAAAACATAGCCTACGCAGGTGTGCAGCGTCTTCAGCAGAACTTTTCCTTCAGCACTAACGCCGAAGCTCTTTTCGTTAAGAATCGCCAATCCCAGCACGGCAAGGCTAAGCACGCACAGAACATTGATCCAATGAAACCAACGTGTCGTTCGGTCCCACACTCTATAGGCAACATGCGAGTTCGGGCGCTCGAGTGACATAGAGATTCTCCTAGTCGAGTAAGTCGCCTGGCGTCGGCGGCAGGCGCGGCATAATTTGTGTCGGGAATTCGCCGGTCAGGCTTTCGAGGAACGCGACAATGTCCGCAACCTGGTCGCCGTCGATATTTCGGTTGAGCTGTGCCTGAGCCATAAGCGTCACGACGTCGTCGAGGGATTTGACGGCTCCGTTGTGGAGGTAAGGCGCGGTGAATTCCAGATTTCGCAATGTAGGCACGCGCCAAATGTTCTTGTCCGCTTCGTTGCCAGTCGCCTCGAAGCGACCTTGATCGGCTAGAAGATCAAACTTTTCCAGGTCGCCGTTCGATTCGAATGTCGGAAATTTTACAAAGAACCCAGCGCCGGCAGGCATGGCCGGCCCGCTAAACGCCGGCCCCGAATGGCAGGACGAGCAGCCAACGGATTCAAAAGTGTTCATACCGCGTATGGCCTGCGCCGACATCGAATATTCGTCGCCGTTTACGTACCGGTCATAAGGGCTATTCGGCGTAATCAGCGTTCGCTCATAGGCGGCGATCGCCTTCGCGGCATTCTCCATTGTGACGTTGTCGCCGGCACCGAAAGCGGTGTCGAAGTGCTGTTTGTAGCCCGGAATGGCGCGAATCCTGCCGAGCGCATCATCCAGACTCTCCATACCCATCTCAATTGGATTGGTAACCGGGCCCACGGCCTGATCCTCGAGCGTTGCCGCACGACCATCCCAGAATTGCGACGACAGGAACGCAGCGTTCCAGACGGTCGGTGCGTTTCTACCACCGGCAACTCCATGTACGCCAATGGACACCGAACGGTGGTCATCACCGCCTTCCATTACGTTGTGGCAGGAAAAACACGAAACTGTGCCGGTTGCCGAGAACCGCGGGTCGAAAAAGAGCATCTTGCCGAGTTCAATTTTTTCGGCCGTAGTTGGATTATCGGCAGGGGACGGTGCGGAGTCTGGCAATGCTTCCCACTGGGCAGCCGACTGAGCCGCAAACAGCGAAAGAATGACAATTAGCGGTATCGATTTCATGATTTCTCTCTCAATGGTTATTTGCTATTGCACCAACCAGCTACCGTCGGCTTGCAGGCACGCGGTTCCATAAACATCCTGGTCGGACCGGTTACCAATCGAAGCATCAAGTCTGAATTCGCGGCACGGTGTATTAGCACTCTCATACGTGCGTGTCGGTGTCACCGTGTAGCGATAGCCTGTATCCGGATTGACCCAGGTACGAGCTTCGCCGGTGCGATTGTCATTTAGTGTTCTGGCGGCCATCGTACGATCGGTGTCGTCCATGCTCTGACCAATGTGCTGCCCGATCATGCCTCCCGCGAGCGTTCCAAGAATGATCGCCGCAGTTCGCCCACTACCGTCTCCGACCTGCGCGCCGACGACACCGCCAATTACCGCGCCAATGACCTGCCCTTCTTGTGCGTGGGTGGTTGTCTCGCAAGCGTACAGAGTGAATATCGACAGAAGCATGAATACGAGCATCATTTGCTTAATCGGGACTCTCATCGTTCGTTCACTGTTTGTTAGTCTGTCAATCATTTCGTCTGCCTCCTGTGCTTGACCTGATGCGCCGCGAACTCGTCAGCATCGATTTTGCCGTTGTCGTCAACGTCGATATCGGCGAACGATGGCGCGTTGGCCAGGTTCTTCATCTGCCGGCCTTCCTGTGCACGTTTCGCGACCCGCTCACTGCGCGCCTTAGCGAACTCGTCTTCGGTGATTTTGCCGTCGCCATTCAGGTCACAGTCTGAGAAGACAGGCATGTTCATACCCACTCCTCTTTGCGCATCCTGTGCCAAGGCGGGCGAAGACAAGGCGATGCCAACGGCCATGACCGCTGCTATTTGTGAAAAAGCGATTTTTTTCATCTCATGTGCTCCTTTGCCGTTCATCTCTCATAGAACCTGTACGGGTAAAATCCCGCCATCACAGTTAGGATGGGACAATGTTGTTTCCGGCTGATTTCGGGAACTGCCCAAATTGTTACAAGGTGTTTCCAATGACTTCTACCGCACAGGGCAATGCCGCCGATGCGCCACGGTTGTTGGTTGTGGACGACGATCCAGGCATTCGAGAATTGCTGTGCCAGTATCTTGGGGAGCAGGGGTTTCGGGTGTCCGTAGCCGAAGACGGCAAGGCCATGGACACGTGGTTGGCCGGAAATACAGCGGACCTCGTCATCCTCGATCTGATGCTGCCTGGCGAAGACGGGCTATCTCTCGCGAGGCGTCTGCGCAGCGATCACAAACTGCCGATCATAATGATCTCTGCCCGCGGGGAGGAAGTTGACCGTATTGTCGGTCTGGAGGTCGGCGCCGATGACTACTTACCCAAGCCCTTTAATCCGCGCGAGTTGTTGGCTCGGATTCGGGCGGTGCTGCGCCGCAATTGGCCAACAACCGACCCGGAGTCAAACACAAGTTCAAGATACGAATTTGGTCCGTTTCGATTTGAACCAGAAAAACGAGCACTATTTCGCGATTCCAGCGAAGTGGATTTGTCGCGCGCCGAATTCGATCTTTTGAATGTTCTCGTCAAACATCCCAATCGAGTACTCAGTCGGGACTTCATCATGGAGTGTCTTGGCGGCAATGACCGAGACCCTTTCGACCGAAGTATTGACGTGCGCGTAACGCGATTGAGGCACAAGATCGAATTCGACCCGGCTCAGCCCAAGTTAGTGCGAACCGTTTGGGGGGTCGGTTATCAGTTTACGCCGGAAGGGCCGACGGCATGAAATTGACGCCGCGAACGTTGCTAGGTCGTTCAGCGTTCACCATCGCGCTGACATTGTTGACTTTCATGTTGGTGTCCCTGGGCGCCGCGGTTTACTTCATCGCGATACCAATGGCAAAGCGATCAGCGGATGACTTCGCCGCAGTGATTGTTTCGGCGGCGCATAGCATCGAGAGCCTGCCGGAAGAAATGCATGCGGAACTGAAACGACAATTGCTGCAAGATCACGGCTTGATCGTTACAACTCAGACACGGGCCCTGTCTCAGAAAAAATTCGATGTTCCGTACTACATCTTTTTCCAGGAATCCCTGGCCCTGCGTGCAGGAGAGAAATTATCGATTATTGAGGCCACGAAGGGCCCGCTGATCTGGGTAGATGTTCCGGCTCACGAAATGATTGTTCGTATCGGCTTTGACAGAAAGCGACTGGGCACCAATCCTCCTATTGTCTTACTCGTGGTAGTCGTTGGTGGCGCTCTGCTGACTTTGTTCGTGAGCTTTTTAGAGGTGCGCAGGGTCGCGGAACCATTGGCTCGGATGTCTGCTGCGGTGCGGGAAGTGGGTCGCGGCAACAAGCCCCAGGCTCTTTCTGAGGAAGGTCCGAAGGAAGTCGCCGTACTGGCGCAGGCATTCAACCGTATGTCGTCCGACCTGCAGGAACTGGCGGAAAATCGAACGGTCATTATTGCTGGCATATCACACGATCTGCGGACGCCATTGACACGGCTGGGGCTTGCGGTCGAAATGCTGGACGAGACATCAGACCCACAACTGGTAGCGGGAATTCGTCGTGATTTGGCGGCAATGAACGCCCTCATCGGTCAGTTCCTTGATTTCTCAAAGGGTCTCAGCGATGAGCATCTGGTGCAACTGGATCTTTGGCAGACCATTGAGGAACAGGTAGCCGATTTGCGGCGCGGCGGTTTCGATGTACGACTGAACGGCTGTGCGGGGCCGTGCCCGTATGTCGCCGATCCCGTCGCGCTGCGTCGCCTGTTAGCGAATTTACTCGATAATGCCGCACACTATGGCGGCGGCAAGCTGATCGCCGTTGACCTGCAATGCGACGAGCACACACTTACAGTTCGAATTTGCGACCGTGGCCCGGGAATTCCCGCAGATCACGCGGATGCCGTATTTCGGCCTTTTCACCGGCTGGAAACGGCGCGCGACGGCAAGACCGGCGGTAGTGGCCTCGGTCTTGCCATTGCCCGCCAACTCGCGAACAAGCACGACTGGACAATCGAACTATTGCCACGCGACGGCGGTGGCACCGTCGCCAAAGTAGGCCTGCCGATAAGCCGACGACTGTGATCCAGTGCTGATCATTCGGTTTTATCTATCGCCTTAGAATTTTCTTTATCTGCACGCCACCGCCCCAGTCGGGACTGCTATCCGTGAATCCGGTCAAGCCATAAACCTGTAGTCGCCAATTTTCGCTGACGCGACGTGACACGAACGCGCTCAATTCCTGAATGGAATCGTTACCGCTGATTGCCGACTCACGGAAGTCGAAGAACAGGCCGCCACTCACATCAGGCGTGAACTTGTAGGTTCCGCCCAGCGAGGCCATGAACACGTCGTTGAGAGCGAATCCGGTTGGATCACCGCGAAACTTGTAGCCGACCGAACTCAGCAACGTGAAGTCGTTTACGAACTTGTAAACGTCCGCCTGCAACGAGTAGTCGCTTTCGCCGGTGCCCAGTCCCTTGTCTTCATCGGCCGTCGCAAATTTAATTTTGCCGGTCAAATCCATCGCGAGACCCAACCGCCGGTTTTTGATGACGTCATAAAACGTAACGCTACCGATGACATCGCCCAATCCACTCTCAGTGGTCATTGCGCCGGAACCGGGTAAGGGCTCGCCACCCGGATCGAAAATGGTTCCTGCTGGCGCCCTTACACTTAGATACGGCACTGTGAGACGAAACGCGATGCGGCCGTAATCGACAATCGCGGTCAGCGGCACGTAGGTATCTTCGATATCCACGTCACCGCCATAGCTGCCGCTGGCGAAATCGATGCCTGTTGACAAAGTGAACTTCGGATCGGTGTCCTGGGCCGCGGCCGTCACACCTTGCAGCATGATCGCACAGCCAAGCAACGACACTAAGTAATTCGGATTCGCTTTCATTGTTTTGTCCTAACTAACGAAGCAGTGCATTGACCATTCGAAGTTCGAGTATCGGCAGCCGCTTCAGGGGAAAAAGGGGGCCGGATTCAATCCGGCCCCAACCTGGACGCTGGTAATGGGGGGATTACTCAGCTTCCTCAATCTCGAGATTTAGCACGCGAGCTCTCTCACGCATTTGTTCGTGATGTTGCGCCTGAAACTGCTGACGCTCCGCTTCGGAGTCGAACAAACGCAGTTGCTTACGGTACTCATTGCGTTCCTGCACGCTCATGAACTCGCCGCCGTAGATCTGCCACTGGCCCGGAGGTACGAGGTTTTGACCTTGCTGCATAGCGCGCTTCTGCATCTTTTCTTCATGCCGCACCTGAAATTCCCGCCGTGCTTCCCGTGTCTTCGCACTGCCAAGCTCCTTGCGATACTGGTCACACTCAGCCGAGGTCATGAACTCGTTGCCGTAGATATCTTGGTCTCGAAAATTAGCAGGGTCGTGAATGCGATCCCTATCCCGGTCCTGATCAGGGGTTTCGATGCGGTCACGATCCCGATCTCGGTCACGATCCTGGTCAGGTACATCACTGCGATCGCGGTCCTGTGTACGATCCCTATCGGACATCCGGTCCCGATCGTAGGTGCGATCACGGTCGACTTGTTGGGCACGGTCCGCACTTGCGCCGTGCTGCCCTTGCCCGGCAAGGCTTGGTATGGCCATAAGTGCGAGGGTCGACGCGACCAGAATGCTGATTATTGTCCTGAATTTCATTTCCTGTTCTCCTCATGTCATGTGATTACTGATCGCCTATCTCGAAAATGTATGCGTCTGGTATTCGCGGAGAGAGTCGATCTATGAGGATGAGTGTCGGTCAGTGCTGTTTCGAGATGATTGCCGAATCCAGTTACTTTGTTACAAATTGTTTCGGTTATGTGGGTTTTACACCGTTACCGCGAACGGGTGAGCTAAGGTCGACATAGCGCGCCAGCGAGGCCCTCGGCTGCTCAGGGCCACTCCGAACAACTTTTTCAATCGGGAACGTACTTTTAATTCAATTCCGCGACCCGGAACCGAAAAACCCCGTTAACCGTTTGATTAGCAGGGCTTTTTTGGAGATGGTGGTGAAGGGTAATATCAAACTGGACTTGTATCTAGTTGATTAATAAATAGCTTACGGCTCCCGATCAACGTAGTTACCTCCAATGATCGCGGCCGTCCCAGGACATTGATGGAATGCTACGTCACTCTCGAGCATGTATCGGATCCCGGCAAATCCTGTCTGGGATTTTCGGACTAATGACGAGACTTTTCGGTCAATCCACTGCCGATTTGCACATGTTTTAGCAGTCTCAATTGTCGTCGGGATCGCTAGTGAATCAATCTCTCGTACGGAATCCTCAGACCTTTGTGCAGCCTCTTGATCATAGGCAACGTCAGATTACGTTTCTTGGTCAGCACTTCAGACACTCGCCCGCTCGGCCCAATGTAGCGTTCCAGATCTTTGCGAGTGAGGTCATTTTGTTGCATAAGAAATGTGATCGCCTCAACTGGATCTGATGCTGGGATAGCGAAGTGTTCCTCCTCGTATTTCTCAACAAGGAGCATCAATACCTCCAACTCGTCTCCCTTTGGCGTACCAGACTTCGCACCCCATAATTCCTCGATGCGCTTTAGCGCACGATTCAATTCACGGTCATTCCTTATCGGTTTCAGTTTCATCACAAATCTCAAATGTTCTCGATATCTTCAATCTCGTCATACTGCCTATGTGTTCCTACGAAGCGAATCAACAATCCATGTCGAGCGTAGTCTGTCAGCACTACTATTCGATACTTGTTCCCGCAGATATTAAAGACGACTCGGTTGTTCTTCAAAATACTGGCGTTACGCAGATCGGTCTTTAGCTCGTGAGGTGATTTCCATTTCGCCGATACGCAGAAGTTGTACCATTCCGTCATCTGTTTCTTTGCGTTTCTGTACTTCGGACTACTCTCCCAAGGCGGAAGCAGATTCTCAATTCGATTCCATATTCAACCAACAAAAAAACCCCGCTAACCTTTTGATTAACAGGGCTTTTTTGAAATTGGTGGTGAAGGGTGGATTTGAACCACCGACCTACGGGTTATGAGTCCGTCGCTCTAACCAACTGAGCTACATCACCTAATTTGGGTCGCAGATTGTCCGGTTGCGACCCGCCGGTGTCAAGGTCGATATATTGCTCGAGGTATTGCCAAATGACGTCGATAATCTTTGCGCAAACCGCAGCCATTTTGGTGGCGCTGCGCCGGTCCGGCGAGTCAGTTTCCTGTAACTGAGGCAAAAACTACACATCCGATCCGCCGCAGCGTGGCAATAAAGTCATGATTGCCGTTCTCACCTTCCCGCAAAGGCCTGCTCCTTATAGCCTCGCCGGTAATTGCTACGATTCGTGCTTAATTAATGTTGTTGTTTTTTCCGTAAAAATTTCGCAAGCCCGCGACGAATTTTACTCATAGTGAGCAAGAGTGCTCGTGTGCTTATCCACCGAAAGCCTTTCAATAAAAGATAAATTTATAATTAATTCAGTAATTTACTTTCTCCTGTCCATGTTACCAACAAACATCATTTTCGCCTGATTTGCCCCGATCACAACTTGCCTGATCTGTTGTTTTGCTGCTACATCCAGCACCTTCATTCAATGATTTAAGGGTAGTTGAACGATGAAAATGCACTCTAAATTCCGGCGCTATGCGCTGTCGACACTGGCGCTAGCCGCTACATCTTTTTGGTCACCTTGGACGCTCGCTCAGGATAGCTCGAGCGATGCCGATGAAGTTCTTGAGGAAGTAACCGTGACTGGCTCGCGGCTCTCCCGGACCGGATTCGATACGCCGACTCCGACCGTCGTTATTGGGGCAGCAGAAGTTGGTGCCGCTACGTCACCCGCGCTCGGCGATTTGCTTAACGAAATGCCACAATTGCGAACCACATTTGGCCTAAGCAATTCCAGTCGATTTATCGGCACCGCTGGCGTTGGCGCCCTTGATCTGCGGGGCCTGGGAACCAGCCGTACCCTGGTTCTGATTAACGGTCGTCGGCATGTGTCATCGACTGACGGCTCTCAGAGAGTCGACGTAAATAGCATCCCGACTGACATGATCGAGCGAATAGAGGTCATCACGGGAGCTAATTCTGCTGTCTACGGTGCTGACGCCGTTGCCGGTGTTGTAAATTTCATTCTCAAGGATGACTACGAAGGAACGTCACTGCGAGCATCAATCGGTGAGGCAGACGACAGTCCATTTGGCAGAACGTCAGCGGCATTCACGATGGGTCGGAACTTCGCCAATGATCGCGGCAATGCTGTCTTCTCGGTTGGCTTTGACGATCAGGATTTGTTGACCGCCGGTCAGAGAGGGGGGCAACACACGCGATTACTTGGCGAAATAACGAACCCGGCAGATGGCGATACCATCGACGCGAATGGAATCCAGATTGACGATGGTATCCCGGACTCCATCACCGTGCCGAATCAAGGGTTCTGGGCTATTTCTAATGCTGGTGCCTCTCTCACGCTGAATGGATTCCTGAACCCGGACGGCAGCTTCTCGCCCGTTCCGTTTAGCAGTTTCGAATTTACAGATGGTCTTGAGTGCGGCGGTGTCGGCTGTACGGCGCTTGATCTCGATTCGTTTGAGGTCTTACAAGCAGAATTCCAGCGTGTCACGCTGGATGCCAATTTCACCTATGACCTGACTGACGAAGTTACGTGGTTTTTCGAAAGTCGCTATGCCAGCGTTGAAACCAGCCAACAGGGACAACCAACATTCGATTTTGGCTCGCCTGTCGTAATTCAACGCGACAACGCTTTCGTAACACCGAGCCTGGGCGCCGCAATGGACGCTGCTGGGGTCGCGTCAACCGACCTTCGCCGCTTTAATATCGACCTTGGGCTTCGAACCGAAGATAACAATCGCGAGACATTTCGTGCCGTGACTGGCCTCAGAGGAAATATTGGTCAGAGCGGCTACAATTTCGAAACGTTCGTGAACTATGGTCGCTCCACCATCGAACGAATCAACCTGGGCAATCGGATTGATGAGCGCTGGGCAGCCGCTCAAGATGCCATCGTTGTAGATGCAGCAGGCGCCACCGCTATCGGCAATGGAGTTCAGGACGGCGATGTCGTCTGTCGGGCCACTCTGCAAGAGGCACTTAACGCTGCCGATCCAGTCGCCAACCCTACCGATTCCGGCCTACCTGACTTCGCTTTCAATGGGTGCATACCGGCGAACGTAGTCGGTCTCGGACTGATCTCGCCAGAGGCGCAAGCCTGGATTAACTCGACGGCGCTCGGACTTTCCGAAGTGCAACAGTTGCAAGCGCAGGTCGTGGTCTCGAACAGCGATCTTATTGATCTCTGGGCTGGTCCTCTCGGTGCGGTGCTTGGGTTCGAGTTCCGCGATGAAGACAGCTTGGCTCGTGGGGATTCACTATCGGCACTGGGAAATACCTTCTTCAACAACCTGGCATCGACTGTTGGTGATTTTAACGTTCGAGAGGTATTTACTGAGTTCTCTTTGCCCTTGTTAAGAGACGTCCCATTTGCCGAAGACCTGACGCTCGAAGGTGCCGCGCGATTCTCTGACTACTCAACGATTGGCAATACTTTCACTTGGGAAGCTCGGCTAAACTGGCAGCCAATTGAAGATCTACGCTTCCGTTTCAATGTCGGTGAGGCGCTGCGCGCACCAACAATCAGCGACCTGTTTTCGCCAGCCGGAGAAAATTTTGCCACAGTTGATGATCCGTGCGACATGGCCAATCTGGACGAAGGCAACAATGGTCGCACAGTGCGAATAGCCAATTGCCAGGCTCTGGGTATTGCCGACCCCGTAAACTTCGACTCACTGGACGAGGAATCCATAACACTCAAGCAGGGTGGCAATCCGAATATCCGGGAAGAAATCGCTGACACGTTTACGATTGGCCTGGTTTACACCCCCAGATGGGCCGAAGACCTGCAAATTTCCCTCGACTGGTACGACATCGAAATTACCGATGCGATCAGCATTACCGGTTCACAGTCCATTCTGGATCAATGTGTTGACGATCCAAATGGCGTTAACAATCAATTCTGCAACCTGGTATCGCGCGATAACATTGGCAATATTTCGGAGCTCCGCGCGTTTCCACTAAACCTGAATACCTTCACGACCAGCGGACTCGATCTCGGTCTCCGATATGCATTTGACATCGGTAGATTTGGTTCTATCAGCAACAGTGTTACTGCCTCTTTCCTCGATGATCGGACCCAAATTCTAAGTTCGGACAATAATATCGATATCATTGCCGGCGAGTTGGGAGACCCGGAATTGCAGATCAATTACCGGGGAACCTATATCGTAAACGATTGGGAGGTCTTCCTTGAGCTACGGTGGATCGACGAAATGTTCATCGAAGAACAAGAGTTGCTGTTTGGCTCAAGTACCAACAATGATCCTAACCCGGACGTTACAGACAATACGATCGCAGACTCAGTGATTTATGCGGATCTGGGCGTTAGCTACTCACTCGATAGTGGCTTGACGCTTGGTGTCACGATTGACAATGTATTTGACGAAGACGTTCCATTCGGTTTAACGGGACGGGGCGAAGGATCCGGTACGTATAACAATATTGGCCGTTTCTATCTTGCACGTGCGACGTGGGATTTCTGACAGCAAGTAGCAGCTTGATAACTACACGATAGAAAAGCGAGGGCCCCGTCAATTTCGTCGGGGCCCTTTTTCGAGCTTAAACGTTGAATCGGAAGTGCAGGATATCGCCTTCCTGCACGATGTAGTCCTTTCCTTCCAGACGCAGCCTGCCGGCTTCTTTCGCACCCTGCTCGCCATTTCCGGCGACGAAGTCGTCATAGGACATGGTCTCAGCACGAATAAAACCTTTCTCGAAATCCGTATGAATCTCGCCTGCTGACTGAGGTGCCGTTGCACCGACTCTGGTCGTCCAGGCCCGAACCTCTTTGACGCCAGCCGTAAAGAACGTTTGCAATCCGAGCAATGAATAGCCGTGACGAATTACGCGATTCAGACCCGGCTCGTCGAAGCCCAGGTCGGAGAGGAAGTCTTCCTTGTCATCATCGTCGAGCAGCGCGATTTCTGCCTCGATCGCCGCGCATATTGCGACGACCTCTGCACCTTCATCGTTCGCATATTTTCGAACAGCATCGAGGTGCGGATTGTTCTCGAAGCCATCTTCATCGACGTTTGCTACATACATGACGGGCTTCGCCGTAATCAGATGTACGCTTTTGAGAATATCCTGCTGCAGATCGGATTTTTCCATCGAGCGAACCGGCAAACCGTCGTCAAGGTGCGCTTTGATGCCGCCAAGCGCATCGCGTAATGCGATAGCATCTTTTTGGCCGGTCTTTGCCGTACGTGCCGCTTTATCGAATTGCTTGTCTATGGACTCGAGATCAGCCAGAGCCAATTCGGTATTTATTGTCTCAATGTCGTCAAGCGGATCGATTGTTCCGGAAACGTGCGTGACATCATCATTCTCAAAACAACGCACGACATGTGCTATCGCATTGGTCTCACGAATGTTTGCGAGGAACTGGTTGCCAAGGCCCTCACCTTTTGATGCCCCCGCGACCAGCCCCGCGATATCAACGAACTCCATCGTTGTCGGCAGAATCTTTTGCGGCTTTACAATGCCGGCAAGCACGCCCAGACGTGGATCGGGGACCGGAACGATACCAACGTTCGGCTCGATAGTGCAGAACGGGTAATTCTCGGCCGCGATCTCATTCGCAGTCAGCGCATTAAAAAGGGTCGATTTGCCGACGTTCGGCAGGCCGACGATGCCACAGGTAATTGCCATTATTTTTCTCGGGTATGTAGTTCTTTCATTGCTGCGTTCAAGCCGTCTTCAATAAGAATCGGCATCGCCGCAACTGCATCAACGATATTGTCTTCAATCGCACGCTCGACATCCGCCGCACCGCGTTTCAACACGTAGTTCGTCACTTCGCTTTTCTCACCAGGATGTCCAACGCCTAATCGCAGCCGTACGAAGTCTGCCCCGCAGTGTCGAATAATGTCGCGCAGCCCGTTGTGACCACCGTGGCCACCCCCGAGTTTCAATCGCGTTGTACCGGGTGGCAGGTCGATCTCATCGTGTGCGACAAGAAGCTCATCACTTTTTAGCCGGTAGTAATCCATGACGCCGCGAATCGGCCCTCCGCTCAGATTCATGTAACTTTGCGGTTTGACGATCCATAAGTCTTCACCCTGCAAATTGATGCGGCAGTACTCGGCATCGAATTTCTTCTCGTAGCGAAAGCTGCCGCCATACTTGTCCGCGAGCGCGTCCACAAACCAGAAACCGGCATTGTGTAAAGTTCTCTCGTATTTCTCCTCGGGGTTACCGAGGCCGGCAATAATGCGGACAGTGTTCGACATGGCTTGAATTCAATAGCGGGTGGCAATCTTAAACAAAAAGACCGCCAGATGGCGGTCTTTTTGCGTTCCTGGATACGACGATTAGTCGTCGCTGGACTCTTCGCCAGCGGCATCGGCTGCAGGTTCGTCGCCCGCTTCCGCGCCTTCTTCGCCAACTTCGCTTTCAACCGTCTCTTCATCTTCGATCGGTGCTGCTTTGATCACGTGGATTGAAACAATACCGTGGTCATTCTCAGGTCCCTGAGCCAGCGCCGGAATCTCAACGCCTTCAGGCAGCTTGATGTCCGAGAGGTTCAACATCGCGTCGAGCTCCAGCTCGGCGATATCGACTTCAATGTATTCCGGAAGATGTTTCGGCAGACAGGCCACTTCGACGTCGTTCATCAGATGAGACACAGCGCCTCCACCTTCTTTCACGCCGATAGCGATATCTTCATTCAGGAAGTGAAGCGGTACATTCATCTTGATTTCAACATCATCAACAATGCGCTGGAAATCCATGTGCAAGATCATGTGCTTGGCAGGATGACGTTGCAGATCCTTCAAAATCGCAGCCTGGCTTTTTTCGCCAACCTTGATGTTCAGGATACTCGAATAGAACACTTCGCTCTCGAGCTGCTTCAATACTTTGTTTTGGTCAAACATCAGTGACCGTGGCGGACGCCCGGCACCGTAGATGATTGCTGGAACTTTTCCCTGGTGACGCAGGCGGCGGCTCGCACCTTTCCCCTGATCTTCCCGGAGTTCCGCAATCAGGTCGAATTTGTCACTCATGACACTTCTCCATAACTGCTTGTTTTTGCTAGAATATTTCTAACGTTTGAATGCACGTGAATCGCGACCAATCCACGCAAGGGCGCGCATAGTAACCGGGGTCAGACGCCTTATCAAGGGCTAGTCTACGTACAGGGAGCTGACCGACTCGTCGTCGGAGATTCGTCGCATCGTCTCGGCCAGCAACTCCGCCGTAGAAAGCTGGCGGATCTTTGTACAGGCCCGCGCTTCCTCGTTGAGTGGGATAGTGTCTGTAACGACGACTTCGTTGAGGTTCGACTCGGTAATTCGCGACACCGCCGGACCTGACAAGACTGCATGCGTGATATACGCCGAAACGCTGACTGCGCCATGATCCTTGAGCGCTTCCGCTGCATGGCAAAGCGTACCGGCCGTATCGACCATATCGTCAATCATGACGCAGTTCTTGCCGTCGACGTCGCCGATGAGATTCATAACTTCGGATTGATTCGCTTTGTCACGACGCTTGTCGATGATCACGAGATCGGCGTCACCGAGGCGTTTCGCCAAGGCTCGTGCTCGAACAACGCCACCAACGTCCGGCGATACGACAACCATGTCATCGTATTTCTGTTTCCAAACGTCGCCAAGCAACAGCGGTGAGGCGTAAACGTTGTCGACCGCTACATCAAAGTAAGCTTGAATTTGGTCGGCGTGAAGATCGACCGTGAGCACGCGGTCTACACCGGCGGTGCCGAACATCTTCGCTACCAGCTTGGCCGTTATCGGCACACGGGAAGAGCGCGGACGGCGGTCCTGTCGTGCAAAGCCGAAGTAAGGAACGACAGCCGTGATGCGAGCCGCAGACGCTCGTCTCGCGGCATCGACCATCACCAGCAATTCCATGAGGTTCTCAGCCGCTGGCGGACAGGTCGGCTGAATAATAAACGTCTCTCGGCCGCGAATATTCTCGAGAATTTCGACGTTAAATTCACCGTCCGAGAATCGACCTACCTGGGCGCGTGCGAGTGGAATTCGTAAGCAGCGGGCGATGTCCTGAGCCAGTTGCGGGTGGGCGTTGCCGGTAAAAACCGCCGTTGTTGCCAGATCCACGATGCCCCCTTAGGCAAGAGATGGCTGGGGCGGCAGGATTCGAACCTGCGGTACACGGGATCAAAACCCGATGCCTTACCGCTTGGCTACGCCCCAATTGAGGTTGATATCAATACTTGAGGCGCGATTGTGCTGTCACGCTCGCCTAGTGTCAACGCTCGAAGAACTTCCATCTGTCGATGACCATTCGCACGCGAGTATCAGGGTTACTGGCGGTCATCGTGCGCGGCAACTGCTGCCCGGCACTTTCGCGGTAGCGCGAGATATTCACCGCCCAGTCGTTCTGCTCGAGTTCGACCAGACGCCCCTCTGCATCGATCTCGGTATCCGCCTGGCTGGTCGGGTCCGGAATTCCCAACGCCCAGAAACGAAGGCTAGCCACTGGAATTGTCCAGCCGTAGCGGTCATAGAGCTCGCGCTCGGGGTCGATCAGTTTTGTCTTAATACCGTCCTTGTCCGTCACCGCAATGACTCTGTCGGAGCCCTCGATGACAACTGTACCAATACCGAGCGGGCCGCTGACTGTGGCGTAGAAGTCGTCGCCGGTTTGAGTCCAATTGAATTTGCCGTTAAAGCCTTCGTCGCCAGCCTTCACCGCAATGCGTCCGCGAAACTGCCAGTCCACGAGATTCGATAGAACCTCCTGTCGCAGCGTCCAGGTCGATATCTCGGGAAGATCAACGCCAGGACGAGTTGCCGCGCATCCGGACAACACTGCCAACCACATTCCCAGCCAAACTAAGCGGCTCGGGTGACCGTTGGTCGAACTCCGCGAGCTACGGAGATTCAGAGAAAAAACGCTTACGAACATCTGCCAGCAACTCACTTTCCGGATCATCTTTCTCAGCCGACTCCAGTAGCTCGATTGCCTCATCGCGACGTTCGAGCACAACCAGAACTTCCACGATATGGGCTGCTACTTCGGCGTCCTTCAATCGTTCGTACGCTCGCTGCAGCTCCGTCAATGCTTCTTCAGGCTGCCCCAGCTTGTACAAGACCCATCCCAGGCTGTCGATGATCGCCGCGCTATTGGGTTCGAGCTTGATCGCTTTTCGGATAAGACTCTCTGCTTCCTCAAACTGATCCGTTCTGTCTGCAAGCGTATAGCCGAGCGCGTTAAGCGACTGCGCACTGTCTGGCCAGTTCTTAACCGCGCTCCGGTAGCTCGTAACAGCTTCGTCGACGCGCCCAATCCGCAGCAACAGTTCCGATCGACCCAGAACCAGACCTTCGCTATCGGGCCGGTATTTGATCGCCTTTTCGTATAGCGCAAGGCCCTCGTCATAGCGTTCCAACGAAATAAGCAGTTGCCCCTTGAGCGCTACAACCTCAACCGCAAAATTCGGTGATGAGTCGGCGAAATTGTCAAGCAATGCCAGCGCACCGTCTACATCCTCAAGCTCGTGCGCCATAATGAGGCTGGCGCGGCGTTGTGAAAATACGGTATTCGAGCCTGAGCGAACCTCTTTATAAAGGCGCGCCGCCCTTTCGTACTGTTCGCGATAGTCAGCGATTCGTGCCAGATAATAGAGCGCATCCATTCGATACTGGCCGCTGGCCAGCAAGTCGTTAAAATCGTCCCAGGCAGCGTCCAGGCGTTCGAGCCGGAAGTTAATAATGGCCATCAGTCGGAGCGCGTCGAGACGCCCGCTTTGCTCCAACAACACCTGATTGACCTGACTCAAGGCATCATCATCGCGGCCTGTCAGCATGTACATAAGAGCCAGTTCCATTCGGGCGTCCGGGTCCGGATGAGAACTGTCCCCAATCATGTGAGCCAGGTACTCGATGGCCTCGTCGTTTTTGCCCTCAAACATCAGGGCACGAGCAAACAAGAGTTTTGGCCGCGTATAGTTCGGCTCGAGCTCCATTGAGCGAGTGGCGCGTTCTTTGGCGTATTCAACGTCACCGGCCTGTAAAGCCAGTACAGCAACCGCGTAGTGCGCGCTGGCAGAGTCCCGATACGGTTTCGCCAGAGAACGCATCAACTTATCAGCACGCTCAGGTTGTTTCTCATCGGCAAGATATCCAAGCAACGACAACAGGCGTTTGCCTGGATCCTCGGCTTCTGCTTTGATCAGGCGTTCGAACTGACGGCGCGAATTTCGCAGATCATCGACACGAAAATACAACTGCCCCAAAAAGGCTCGTGCCTCGTCGCTGTCTTTGTCGAGATCGAGCCAGCGCTTGGCGGCCAACAACGCTTCCTCGTTGAAGCCATACGAAAAACCCAGCCGAGTCGCTTTTCGGGCCAGCTCGATGCTGTCACTTTGTTCGGCGGCCTTCCGATATTCGATCGTTGCCTCAAGATACTCATTGCGCTGCAGCGCGATTTCGGCCTGCAGGACATGCGCGCTGGCCTTCGATGAAGCGGGTTCATCAGCCAGTACGGGGGTAACACTCTGGATAATTGTGATGGAAACTAGCGAAATCAGCGATATTGCCGATCGCCACAGGTATTTCTCTGGCATAAATATTTCGTCCGTTTATTACAGAGACAAGGAACTGGCGGTTCAGTTCGCTTATGATACGAGTTCCGTAATCCTTCGGTGTCGTATCGGCGCCGCCATAAAGACGTTATGCCGCTGCAAATACTCGGCCTGAACCATAACACGGCACCTGTCGAAATTCGCGAGCAAGTCGTCTTCTCGGGAGACGATATTGCGCGTGCGTTGAGCAGCATGGTCGCGCTCGACGGCGTCGAAGAAGCCGTCCTGCTGTCGACCTGTAATCGCACCGAATTTTATGTAATCACGGGCGATAACGGCCGCGACCAACTTCGAGATTGGCTGCACAACGATCGCAAGCTCGATCAATCATTTAACGCTTCTTTGTTTACGCTTGACGATGACGCCGCCATCCGCCACATATTCCGCGTTGCCTGTGGTTTGGACTCAATGATTCTCGGCGAGCCACAGATTCTGGGGCAGCTCAAAGACGCTTTTCGCGATGCGCAGGACGCAGGTACGCTCGGTCGCCAGCTAGGTCGGCTAATGCAACACACATTTGCGGTGGCCAAGAAAATTCGTACAGACACGGATATCGGTGCGAGCCCGGTATCGGTCGCATCGGCCGCGGTCAATCTCGCGAATCAATTCTTTGCCGGATTCACGAAACACACTGCATTACTCGTTGGCGCAGGCGTCACGGTTGAGCTTCTGGCGAGGCATTTATCGAGCCGCCAAATCGGTCGCTTGTTTGTTGCTAACCGCAATATCGAACGTGCACAAGATCTTGCCGGACAATTCGGTGGTTTCGCGCTGCCATTGTCGGAAATCGAGGGTACCTTGCCTGAGGCCGATATCCTGATCTGCTCAACAGCTAGTCCGGATCCAGTGGTACGGCTCGAGCATATGAAAGCGGCTATCAAGGCGCGTAAGCGGAAACCAATTTTTGCTGTGGACATTGCTGTACCCAGAGACATTGAGGCCGGCGTCGGCGACCTGGAGGACGTGTATCTCTACACCATCGACGATCTCGACAAAGTCATTCAACAGGGGCAAGGCAATCGGGAAGCCGCGGCCGTTGAAGCGGACAAGCTGCTCGATGACGAGATTCATCGCTACCAAAATATTGAGCGCTCCAAACAGGTGGTGCCGGTTATTGCCGCGCTGCGTGAGCAAAGCGCGTCGATACGCGATGAGGTCAACGCACAAGCTCATCGCCGTTTAGCGCGAGGCGAGTCGGCCGACGATGCTATCGAATACGCAACCGCGGCATTAATGAAAAAAATGCTGCACGGACCCAGTGTTTCCTTGCGCAAGGCGGGAGAGGAATCCAATGAGGAACTCATCGACGCGGCCCGGCGTATTTTTGACCTGAACACGGACGAATAAGGTTAAAAAGTGAAGGAATCCATACGATTCAAACTGGAATCAGTAAGCGAGCGCTTCGAAGAGATTGCTGGCCTGCTCTCCGATCCCGATGTGATCTCGGACCAGAATCAGTTTCGTGAGTTGTCGAAGGAATACTCGCGCGTCGAGCCTGTCGTCAATTTGTTCAAAGAATACGAGAAGCTGGTTGAAGACATTTCGGAGGCAGAGGAGATGGCAAATGACTCTGACGCCGAGGTTCGCGAAATGGGTCAGGATGAATTGCAGATTCTGAATGGCCGGCAGGACGCGCTACTCGTACAGTTGCAGAAATCCTTAATCCCGCCAGACCCGCATGATGACGCCAACGTCTATTTGGAAATTCGTGCTGGCACGGGTGGCGATGAAGCCGCGATCTTCGCCGGTGATCTGTTTCGCATGTATTCACGCTATGCCGAGACGGCCAAATGGTCTATCGAAATCATCTCGGCTCGTGAGGGCGATCATGGTGGCTACAAAGAGATCATTAGTCGCGTAACGGGAAGCAGCATTTTCGCGAAGCTAAAGTTTGAGTCCGGTGCGCATCGGGTACAACGTGTACCGGCAACGGAGTCACAAGGCCGTATTCATACCTCGGCATGCACCGTCGCGGTACTGCCCGAGCCTGATGAAGTTGAAGAGGTGGACATTAATCCGGCTGACTTGCGAGTCGACACCTACCGCGCTTCGGGTGCCGGCGGTCAGCACGTTAACAAGACCGATTCCGCTGTCCGTCTGACTCACTTGCCATCCGGCATCGTCGTCGAATGCCAGGACGAGCGCTCGCAGCACAAGAATCGCGCTCGCGCTATGTCCTTACTCCAGGCGCGCCTGCTCGATACACAGGTTGCGGAACAGGAAGCAGAGCATGCGGCAACGCGGAAACTACTGGTCGGCTCGGGTGATCGATCGGAGCGCATCCGGACGTACAATTATCCGCAGGGACGCGTCACCGATCACCGCATCAATCTCACGCTCTATAAACTCGACGAGATTATTGAAGGTGGGCTCGAGCAGGTCATCGAACCTTTGATCAACGAATACCAGGCGGACCAGTTGGCGGCACTCGGCGAGTAGTATCAAAAACTATCGAAACCTCACGCCCACCTGACTAAGCATCGATTCGGCCTGCTGCCGCAGGCGATCCGGAATATCGGCATCATCCAGCATTCTTCGCGCCGCCGCGCGGTCCGTCCGCATCAAGTGGTAAATCTGATAGACCTTGGCCTGACCGCGTTTCTCCGGGTCCTCAATATCGTCGATAAGTTGTTGTTGTTCCCTGGTGGGCTGGCTCCATCGGGATGACATGTGCAGGATCGCGTCATCTCGCGAAGACCCTCGTGGAATTTCTCTTACCCATTGCGCCGCCGCCACAGGATCCAGATTCGACCACTGTGCTGCAACCTGGCCGGTCGCACTACTGCGTAAACGTTCGTCCTTGATCGCAGCAAGCCAGCGCGCAGCTTCAGACGGATCGGTTTGCGCATACTGTGAGACGACCTGGAGATAGGCTCTGTCTCTGGCGCCGCCTGCAGCCATTTGGTCGGCGAGCTGTTTCGCCATCATCACATCGGTCTGCGCGACACCGCTGATCAGAGACGCCTGCAACTGATCGTAGTCTTCCTGCCCTTCAAATTGCTGAATGAAGCTCTGCGCTTCGGCGGGCGAACTATTCATCGCAAGGCTCTGTGCAATCTGCTGTCGCAAATTGACTTGATACTGCTTGTCGAGTGTCGGCAGTAATCGCAATGCCGCGTCGACATCATCACGCACGAGTTGCATCACGAGGCTCTGCACCAGCCCGGACTCCGTCTGCTCATCCTGACTCATTACCCACTCCATAGCGGCATCCGGGTCACTGCGCATCCACGACGATGCCAGCTGCTGTCTTGCCGCCATTTTATGAGCCCTGTCCTGAATCTGATCCAGGAATACCACGGCATCCCTCGGGTTGTCTCCCGCGATTTGCTGAACAACATTTGCGATCATCATCGATCGCATCTGTACATTCGGCGTCTTCGTAGCCTCGGCCAGCGCGAGCTGCGGATCTGACGTCGCGATTTTCATGAGTACCGCCATCTGCAGATTGGAAAATCGACCTGTTTCATTTTCTCTCGCCCACTCAAGCGCCTCAATCGGGTCCTTTTTCGCCATTTCGTTAACTATCGAGGTGCCGAAGAATCGCTTTTCCTCCGCGGATCGTGCCTGCTCGAAATACTGCTTTGCCGCATCAATATCCGAAGTCGCCAAAGCACGTATTGCATATTGATACTCGTCACTGGAAGCCTTTCGATTGCCGCTGGCCATTATGCGGTCCAGCGTTGCTTGCGGATTTTCCTGGGCCATACCCCGGCCCAAAATGCGGTTGTAGTAGTCACCATCCGATGTAGATTCGAAGAGTTCCGCAAACCTCAATGCGTCACTTGGGTCACGCAACGAGACATAGTAGGCGAGCCATGACACGTAATCTCGCCGATCGCGATCATCGCTAATACTATTAATGAAGTCGATTGCCACAGCTGGCGACCTGTCGGCTAGCTTGTACAAATAGCGACCACGCGATGAGCGATCCGGACCGATGCCAAGCTCACTTTCAATTCGATCCGTAATCTCGTTGCCCATGTAGCCAAAGGCCGCGTACAGGCTTTGTGCGGCTGAATTCTGATTGGCGAGCGAAATTTGGGTCTTCGCATCAAACAGCGCGTCCTCGAAATCCTTACGCGCCCAGTTCCGCCAGACCGTTCGTTCAAGGGACTTAATCGCCGCAAAATCACCCATCCTGGCCAGCGTCAGTGCTGCTCGCGGCTCAATTTCGGCCAGTCGAGAAAAGAGAATATTCAGCGAGTTCTCACGCTCAAATTCGTCGACGATCTCGTTCGTCTCGTAGATCAAGTTTTGGACAGCGGAGGAATCCGAACGGCCAGCAAGGACGTACAATGCGGCCGCGCGGTCAAAATCCGATTCTGCGGCAGGAACTTCTTCGCTGCCGATCTGCTCCGCTCCGCGGCTGACATCGAGACGATCCGGTGTCGAGTCTGGCGCGCGAACAACATTGCCCTTGATTTCGGCGACGGGCCTGTCGGCCGATGGCACCATCTTGCTCGTAAGCAGCGCAAGGACGATTCCGAGCAATACACCGCCCACAGCGGCCGTTATTGTTTTGGCCATTTCGAGACTCCGCAGCCGACACCTTTCACCGGTGCCGCCAGTCTACACCTTCATAGAGCCACGGATATAATTCCACCCAAGCTACAAGGCCTGAAAATCGCGACGCGGACCTTATTTGCCCGTCAAGTCTTTGATAATAATGCTCCAGTGATCTAGAGCATCGTAAAACGCTTTTATCGGTACTCGCTCATTTAGGCCGTGTGCAAACATCTCGTCTGGGTCCATAAAGATGCCGCTCATCGCCCAGGTCGGAATTCCTGCTTTGCGAAAATGCATGCCGTCAGTGCCACCGGACTCCATATAGGCCATTAGCCTTACGCCGGGATAACGAACGTGAACCGCTTCACTGATCGCCGCGCGTATCTCTTCACGCAATTCCGATATTGGACTCTCAGTCGGTTCCTGCAACACCTCAAACTGCACCGCATCATTGCCGACTACCTTTTTCAAAACGGCGCGCACTTCGTCAGTCGAAACGCCCGGAAATACGCGGCAGTTGACGGTTGCCGTCGCTGATTGTGGCAATGCGTTTTCAGCGTGGCCTGCGCGCAGCATTGTGACTACGCAGGTGGTTCGCGTCGAACCTACATACGACGGCTCAATTGCAAGCCGATCAGATGCCGTCGTATCTTTAGGGTTCTCAACAAACTTGAGCATTGCCTCGCCAACCTCACCGCCCAACTGCTTGCCCGTTTCGGCAAAGTACTCAAGTGTCATGTCGCTCCAGCGAACCGGGAAACGATGTGCTTGAATCTTGCCAATCGCGTCGGCCAATTCGTAAATCGCATTATCCAGGCGTGGTCGTGAACTATGCCCGCCGGGATTTGTGACTGTAATTTCCCAGGTGACGTAGGTTTTTTCCGCTGCCTGAATGCGAAATACGATCGCTTTGCCATCTTTGCTTAGCGTGCCGCCGCCCGCATCAGAATTGAGCGCGAACTCCGCCTCAGCAAGATCAGGACGGTCATACGCCAGCTTGCGCGTGCTGGTCATCGAAGTTTCTTCGTCCCCAGAGAACACGATAATCAGGTCACGATTCGGAACGTAGCCTTCCTTCTTCAAACGAATAAACGTTGATGTAAGTTGCGTGACTCCGAACTTGTTATCGATCGTGCCGCGTGCAAAAAAATACTTATCGTCTTTCGTCAACTTGAACGGCGGCCGTTCCCAGTCTTCAGGGCGGGCTTCAACAACGTCCATATGACCCAACAGCAGAATCGGTGTTTTTCCAGACGAGCCATCACCTCGGTATCGGGCAATTAGTGCAGCAGTTTCTCCGACCGGCAACACTTCGACATCACCCTTGGGAAGACCGGCAGCGATTAGCTCCTCAGCCAGATAATTAGCAACCTCCGGCACGTTGCCGAGGTTCTTTGAGGTCTCAACCGCAATAATGCGTTCGTAGATTTCCAGTGTCTTCCGAGCGTGCTCAGAATCAGCCACCTCAGCTATCGCCGTGGAAGCGACCGAAAGTGAGATGCATGCTAATAAAATCTTCATAAAAAAACCTAGTATATTCAAAGAGTTCTACATCTGACGACGCAGATAGTTCAACACATCAGAGCGCGTAATAAGCCCAACAAACTCACCACCATCCATAATTGCCGCGTACGGCTGGACCCGCAACATCGCAACCAGATTGTTTAGGGTCTCCGTTCTGTCGAGCTTGATGAACGCTGATTCCATCGCGTCCTCAACCGGCGCCGTCATGAGTTCCGGCTTGCCGTAGACAAACTGAATGATCGCGTCTTCAGTAACAACACCGACGAGTTCACCCTCTTTCATGACAGGCAACTGCGAGAACCCGGCATTACGCAAGCGATTGTGCGCTGTGGTCAGCACGTCTGTTGGTCCAACTGTGATTGTTGCGCGCTCGCCGTGCGGTCGGCCGACAAGGTCCCTCAGGTCGCCAAACTTTTCACGCTCGATAAAACCCTGATCTTCCATCCAGAAATCATTGAACAACTTGGACAGATATTTATTGCCCGTGTCGCAAGCAAACGTAACAACGGTCTTCGCCTCGGTTTGTTCCCGGCAAAACTTCAGCGCCGCGGCCATACACGTTCCTGAGGATGATCCCGCAAGCACGCCTTCTTTGCGCAGCAATTCACGCGCTGCCGCGAATGATTCAGCGTCACTTATCGCATAGGCTTTCGTGACCTTCTCGAAATTCGCAATGTCCGGAATAAAATCCTCGCCGATACCTTCGACCAGCCAACTGCCGCCGGCTCCCATCTCGCCGAAGTTTATCCAGTTCGTCAAAACAGAGCCGACCGGGTCCGCCAAAATCATATCTACCTGCGGCGCGTTTTCCGCGAGGTACTTGCCAATACCACTAACGGTACCGCTGGAGCCGACGCCCAAAACGATTGCATCAAGCTTGCCTTCCATCTGCTCCAGGATCTCCGGCCCCGTTGTTGTCTCGTGTGCGAGTGGATTATCCGCGTTGCCGAACTGATTGATGAAAAACGCGCCCTTCTCTTCGGCGATGCTGCGACCGAGATCCTGATAGTACTCCGGGTGGCCGCGGCCAACATCCGATCGCGTCAGTACGACTTCAGCACCCATCGCGCGGAGATTGAAGATCTTCTCCTGACTCATCTTGTCGGGAAGAACCAGGATCAGGTGATAGCCTTTCCGAGCCGCGACCAGCGCGAGGCCCAAGCCCGTGTTGCCTGCTGTCGCCTCGACAAGGGTATCGCCGGGTTTTATGTCGCCGCGCTTCTCGGCCTGCTCGATCATCGAGATGCCGATGCGGTCTTTGATGGACCCACCGGGGTTCATGAGTTCGAGTTTGAGGAACAGCCGACACGGTCCTGTGTCGATGTTGGTCACCTCGAGCATCGGCGTTTTGCCGACCATATCGAGAATGTTGGAATACACGTTCATGGGCGCATCAGTTACATTGCTATTTTTCGGCGAGTTTACACTAAGGACGTTCATAGTTTGAGACTGGATGCAGCTATAGCAGAAGCAAGCATTCGACTTGCGTCGATGAGCGATTCTTCGCGCCTCGATGCGGAGATTTTGCTGTGCCAAACAATCGATATGCCACGCAGTTATTTATTCGCTCACCCGGAGGATGAACTCGACGCGCTGACAATCGATCGTTTTGAAGCATTAATGCGCCGACGGCTGGATGGCGAGCCGATGTCATATATCACAGGTACGCGAGAATTCTGGTCGCGCGAGTTGTTCGTCACGCCAGCAACACTCGTTCCCAGACCTGAGACCGAACTATTGGTTGACCTGGCGCTGCGGGAAATCCCGCGGAATGCAGAGTGGCAAATACTCGATCTGGGCACGGGCAGTGGCGCAATCGCGATCGCTATTGCCAGTGAGCGCTTACTTTGCGAGATCACCGCGACCGACGTCAGCGAAGACGCGCTCGCCGTCGCGGCTGAAAATGTGCGGCAAAATGACCTCGTGAACGTTAGCTGCCTGCTCGGCCGTTGGGGCGAAGCCGTCTCTGGTAGAGAATTCCATTTAATTGTTTCCAACCCGCCCTACATAAGGGAGGACGACGAGGCGCTGCAAAAACTCACACACGAACCCCTGTCCGCACTCGCTTCCGGGGCCGACGGCCTGAATGACATTCGAATCCTGGCGACCGACTGTATTCCACTACTGGTTACAGATGGCTGGCTCATCATAGAACACGGTGCGGATCAGCAGGACGCAGTCGCGGAGATATTGCATGCCGCCGGCTGGGTCGAAATTGCGTGCCATAATGACCTTGCCGGCAGGCCTCGCGTGACAGTAGCTCGGCAGAATGGTAAATAGGCCCGCACACTTTAACTTTGCGAGACATCATGATCACAATCAAGACCAATCACGGCGACATCAGCGTCGAACTTTTAGAAGAGAAAGCGCCCATTTCGTGCGAGAACTTTCGCCAGTACGTCGCCGACGGACATTTCGACGGCACTATATTCCACCGCGTCATCCCAAATTTTATGATTCAGTGCGGCGGCATGGACGAGAACATGGATTCCAAGCCAACACGTG
Source organism: Woeseiaceae bacterium (assembly GCA_021773075.1). GTDB lineage: Bacteria > Pseudomonadota > Gammaproteobacteria > Steroidobacterales > Woeseiaceae > UBA1847. The sequence goes on along the minus strand of JAJFKT010000026.1, from coordinate 146,992 downwards.
ACCCCATAAAGAACGAAGCCGACAATGGTGAGAAGAACGAGCGCGGCACGCTGGCGATGGCGCGGACGGGCGTCGTAGACAGCGCAACGTCGCAGTTCTTCATTAATCTAAATAATAACGACTTCCTTGACCACGGTGGCCGCGACTTCGGCTACGCCGTATTCGGGCGCGTCAGCGACGGCATGGATGTTGTCGACGCCATCGCCGGCGTGCAAACCGGCACTCATCGGGGACATCAGGACGTTCCGACGGAAGCAGTGACTATCATCGGCGTCACGGTCGCCGAGTAGCTCAAGCATGTTAAGCCGTGATGCACGACATATTGCTCTTGAGCAAGTCGGCAATGACGGCCAGCGCGATATTGCTGCCGGCACCGTGTTACTCATCGGTGTCGGCGGTATTGGCTGCGCCGCTGCAGCGTATCTCGCGTCCAGCGGTGTCGGCCACTTGAGAATTTCAGATTTCGACACAGTCGACAGCTCTAATTTGGGTCGACAAATTCTATTCACCCCGGATGACGTCGACGAACTCAAGGCCGTCGCCGCCGCCGCGCGACTTCGGACACTAAATCCGCACATCAAGATCACGGCAATCAGCGAACGCCTGCAGAGTGAGGCGCTTGTCGACGCTGTCGCATCGTCCGACATCGTCCTCGATGGCAGCGACAATTTCGCAACCCGGTTCCAGGTCAGCGACGCCTGCGTTGCTTCGGGCCGCAGGCTCATTTCAGGTTCGGCGATTCGGCTGGAGGGTCAACTTGCGGTATTCGGGCCCGATTATCAAGACACAGCCTGTTACCGCTGCTTATACGCTGAGGCCGACGAATCCATGGACAGCTGCGCCGGGAACGGTGTGCTCTCTCCGGTACCGGGCGTTATTGGAACAATGATGGCCGTTGAAGCGCTCAAGTTCTTCGCCGGAATCGAATCCGATCTATCGATGCTGCATCTCTACGACGCGGCAGCGACAGAGTTTCATGCTCTCAAGATTCAAAAACGCGAGGACTGCCAGACATGCGGGACAAGCCTCGAAAAGTAAGCCTCTTCGGTCTGCTGAAGGCGGCCGCCGCACTGACCGTTCTTTTCTCTGTACTGACGGGCTTTGACATCCCGCATCACAGCGTTCAGCTGTTCTCACATTTCCGATTGCAGTACCTGGTAGCATCGATTTTGCTCATCGTCGTATTCATTTTCCTGCGCAACTACGTTTTCGTCGGTGCATTGACGATCGTCGCAGCATTCAACACGAGCCTTGTCTTGCCCTGGTATATCGCTGATGTTGACGACGTGAGCGGTGCGCCCATTAAAATAATTCACGCCAACGTACACTCGAGCAATACAGAGTACGATCGATTGATTAATTTTGTTCGTACTGAAAATCCGGATATATTTTTCCTGCAGGAAGTTTCCGCTGCATGGGTCACAGGCACTTCTGTATTACAGTCCGAATATCCGTATTCTTATACCGAACCACGAAGCGGGAATTTCGGTATCGCCGTATTTTCAAAAATACCGTTTGACTCAATAGCACACGTGGATAGCCCGCCGTTCGACTACCCCACAATCGTTGCGACCGCGACCTTTAACACCGAACGAATCACGCTCATCAGCTCACACCCGACAATACCGCTCGGCCGCGTCCTCTTTGCGGCAAGAAATGAACAATTGATAAGCATTACCGAACTCGTCGAACAGGCAAGCGGTGAGGTGGTCTTGATTGGGGATTTCAATGCGAGCATTTGGGATGCTCACTTAAGACAGCTGGAACAGCAAACGGGACTGAATAATGTTCGGCGGGGGTTTGGTGTCGTGGCGACCTGGCCGACTTTTTTTCCCATCGCGATGATCCCGATAGACCACGCGCTGGTCTCTGCAGGAATATCCGTACTGGATGTGAGGGCGGGCGAAGGGATTGGTTCAGATCACCTGCCGCTGATCGTCACGATATCCCTGTAACGATCAGCGGGCTGTCAAACGGCACTCCTAAATACTCTTCTCTTTGATTTTAAAACTTTTGGTTTCGGCATCATCTGAAACAGCGCAAAGCGTTCTGTATTCGCGGATCACGACATCACCATCAGCGCCGAATACGATTGTGTCAATGAAGATCTTGTGACCGCTAACACGACGTTCTTTCGAGTCAACGACATGGCGGACGCGCCCGGCCTTTTCATAGTTCGCCTGCTCGCCAATCTGAACGACGCATATCTCGATACTGCTCATGGGTGCTTGTTCCGAGTCACCCGGCAGCGCAAATGCGCTTGATGAAATAGCGAGACCGGCCACGGCCAGTGATACTGCTGCTTTACTGTTTTTCATGGTCTTACTCCTGGTGGTTTTAAAATCAGAACAGTCGTTCTGTTTTGGTCAAAAAAAACGCGCTTACTGCATTGCTCCCAAAGTGTTGTCCACAATACCTTCGAGTGCATTTCGATTGAATCCTGTTCGCCCAAGCACGGCCAGCCCGAACATCGTGCTGGTCAGAAGCTCGCCAGCTGCTCTGACATCAAGCTCTTTGCGAACCTCGCCTCTTGCCTTCGCTGACTCAAGCCCTACGGAGAATAACTTGCTCATTCGATGCATAAACTTCTGCAATACGTCGCGCAGATCGTCATCCTGTGGCGCCAGCTCCATCGCCGTATGGATGAACAAACAGCCCTTACTCTCTTCCTGACAGCACATATCCGCTACGCGTTCGCTAAAAATATTGCGGATGTGCCTAAGTGACGCATCCGGCTCAAGAAGTCGCAGGAAAGCCTGCTTTCCCATGTGGTCCGCATAACGATCAAGCGCTTGTTCGAATAACTCACGTTTGTTGCCAAACGTCCCGTACAGCCCGTAGCGACTGACCCCCGTCGCCTGGACGATATCCTCCATTGAGGTTTCCGAGTAACCCTTGGACGAGAACAGCTGGACTGCTTTCGTCAGCGCTTCCGTCGGATCAAATGTTCGTGTTCTAACCATGCCAATCAGAATAGCCATTCTGATATGGTTTGTCAAGCACGATTCAGCAATTTTCGACAGGGGCCTACGGCGCGGCGATTATTCGAGAGACAATCGAAGAACGATCGGGCCGGACAGCCCATCTGGAAGCTTATTGTCCCTATCGAAGCGGTTCCAGTGGCTGTTGGCAACGAAATAGAAGTCATCGCCTTTTACTGCACCCAATGTGGGCTCGTCGAACTCATCGAGATTTGATGCCAGGACGCGGCTTGTGTTTACTGCCAGCCCATCGGCATTCAATCTGAGTGCCGCAACTCGATTTGGCCGAAACCCGTTTTGAATGACGACGAGTTCATTGCCGTATCGATACAGCCCGTCTATTCCGTAGTCCGTTACGTTCTCCGCAACATCGAGTTTGGCCAGAGATCCGTCCTGCAAGGACACGCGAAACAAACCATTGTTGTAGTCGGCAACGTACATGAACAAGCCACTTTCATCGAGAACAAGACCCTGCGGTGACGTCAGTCGTCCTCGCTTGACCAGAACCTCAAACTCGTTGGAGTCGATGTAGTAACGGTAGATCGCTCCCGTAAGGCTGTCTGTAGCGTATATCGTGTTTTCATCGGCGATAAGCAAATCACCGAGTACTTGTGCTTCCTCGTATTGCGGCAAAATCGCGGTTCGGCTCAACTCACCTGTCGTCGGATCCGCTCGAAACAATCCCGTCCGACCTTCGTCTGCACCGACACCACTCAATTGCGGGACAGCTGCGCTGGCGAACCATAAGCTGCCATCCGCGTGAAAGCGCATTCCAAATACGCTCCAGCTATCCCCTTTTTCAAGCAAGACCTCTGGCGTCGTCGATATTTTGATGAGTTGGCCTGTGTGAATACTGCCCAAAAACAGGTTGCCGTCATCGTCCACGGCGATGCCTTCCGGTACAAATTTTTGCTCGGAATAGTTGGCTACGACTTCGGCATCGCCAGTCGGAGCTGCGAGATAAGCGACCCTCGCCGTGTAGTCGCTCCAGGCCTCAAGCGTTCTCAGTTCAGCAAACTCGTCGAGCTCCACTGCTCCGAAATCGATGCCTTTGTCCGCCAACTCGTCGAGCGTCTGCAATGACCCGAGATGATCACTTATCAAGGTCTGAGAAAGCGCCAGGTTAAACATCGCTCCCGGATACCCCGGCCGCGCCACAAGTGCTTTTCTTGCGGCGAGGTACATCGCCGGAAAATTCTCTTGCTGGTAGGCCGCAATCAGTTCGGCGCGGGCATCTCGATAGTCGTCGGCCCGTAGCGGCGACGACACTAGAAGTACAGTTACAGCAACTGCAATAAGAAAATTATGCTGCGTTAGCTTCATCAGGATCATATCCAAGATTCGGTGCCAGCCACTTCTCAGCTTCGACCCGAGTGATTCCCTTTCGTTCGGCATACGATTCAACCTGATCTCGATCAACTTTGCCAACCGCAAAATACTTTGCGTCCGGGTGCGCGAAGTAAAAACCGCTAACAGCCGCAGTCGGATACATCGCGTAGGAGTCGGTTAGTCGCAGACCGATATTTGCCTCCACATCCAGCAATTCCCACAAAGTAGCCTTCTCCGTGTGGTCCGGGCATGCGGGGTAACCGGGTGCCGGCCGTATGCCGCGGTACTTTTCGGCGATCAAATCCTTGTTGCTTAATTCTTCGTTCGGCTCGTAGGCCCAGAACTCCCTTCGGACTCGAGCATGCATATACTCCGCCAACGCTTCGGCGAGACGATCCGCAAGCGCTTTTAGAATAATCGAGCTGTAGTCGTCGTGGTCCTTTTCGAATCGCTCAACGTGCTCATCGATTCCGATACCGGCGGTCACCGCAAACCCTCCGATAAAATCAGACAAGCCGGATTCGGACGGCGCGATGAAATCTCCCAAGCAACCCTGCGCATGCCCTTCAGCCTTTGAGCGTTGCTGGCGCAGGTGGCATAGGCGATGTGCCACTTCGCTCCGTTCATCGTTCGAGTAGACAAGAATGTCGTCATGATCATCCGAGTTCGCCGGATAAAAACCGACCACGGCTCTCGCCTGAAGCCATTGCTCTTCGATGATTCTGTCCAGCATCGCCGTCGCGTCATCGTACAGCGACGATGCCGCTTCACCGACGGTGGCGTCACTCAGAATTTGAGGGAATTTGCCGTGAAATTCCCAGGCGTTAAAGAACGGCATCCAATCGACATACTCGCGCAGCTCATGAAGATCGATGTCGTCGAATACTCGCGTCCCCATAAACTCGGGCGCTGGAGCGTCGTAGCTATTCCAGTCACATTGATGCTTTCGCGCCCGTGCCTGCGCCAATGAAAGCTGCGGTGACAAGCGTTTTTTGTTCGCGTGCTGGTCGCGGCGACGAGCGTTGTCCTTACGTGTTTTGTCAATTAGCGCATCGCGCGTGCCTGCTTCGATCAAAGCCTGCGCCACGCCGACGGAACGCGAAGCGTCCTTGACGTAGATTACCGGCCCTCCGTATTTCGGTTCGATCTTTACGGCCGTGTGCACCGGCGAAGTCGTCGCGCCACCGATGAGCAGAGGTAGTTCGTAGTGGAGGCGCTGCATCTCACTCGCAACGTGCACCATCTCATCAAGTGATGGCGTAATCAGTCCCGACAAACCAATAATACTGGCCCCCTCTCGCTTTGCGGCTTCAAGAATATTGTCGCAGGACACCATGACCCCGAGGTCGATGACCTCGAAATTGTTGCACTGCAATACAACGCCAACGATATTTTTCCCGATGTCATGCACATCACCTTTAACGGTAGCCATCACGATCTTGCCGTTTGTCTGGATTTCTCCACCCTTCTCTTCTTCGATAAACGGCACCAGATGCCCAACCGCTTTCTTCATCACGCGGGCAGATTTCACAACCTGTGGAAGAAACATTTTTCCCTCACCGAACAGATCACCAACGACGTTCATACCCGCCATTAACGGTCCTTCAATGACGTCGAGTGGCCTGTCTGTGTTCTGGCGCGCCGCTTCCGTATCGTCGATCACGAATTCGTCGATTCCATTTACCAGTGCATATTCGAGACGCTTGTCGACCGCAAATTCCCGCCATGACAAATCCTGTCCTTTGCTCACAGCGCTGCTCTTCTGATCTTTGTAATTCTCGGCAACGGTCAGAAGGTTTTCAGTGCCATTCTCGTTTCTGTTGAGTACAACATCTTCGACCGCTTCGCGGAGGTCATCCGGGAGATCAGCATAGATCGCCAACTGCCCCGCATTCACGATACCCATATCCAAACCCGCACGAATCGCGTGATACAGGAACACCGAGTGAATCGCCTCGCGCACGACGTTGTTGCCACGAAAAGAGAACGAAACATTGCTTACTCCGCCACTTATCAATGCGTGTGGCAGAGCCGCTTTTATTTCCCGCGTCGCTTCAATGAAGTCGAGACCGTAGCTTGCGTGTTCTTCTATGCCTGTGGCGATCGCGAAAATATTCGGATCAAAAATGATGTCAGCAGGATCTACACCAACAAGCTCGGTCAGGACTTTGTAGGAGCGTTTGCATATCTCGATTTTGCGTTTGATCGTGTCGGCCTGACCCGACTCGTCAAACGCCATTACGACTACAGCGGCGCCATAGTCTCTAACCAGCTGCGCTTGCTCGACAAACTGTTCCTCACCCTCTTTGAGGCTGATCGAATTCACGACCGCCTTGCCCTGCACGCATTTGAGCCCGGCCTCAATCACACTCCACTTCGACGAATCGATCATGATCGGCAGACGCGCAACATCAGGTTCGGATGCGATTAGATTGAGGAAGGTCACCATCGCATTCTCGGAATCGAGCATACCTTCATCCATGTTGACGTCGATTATCTGCGCACCGTTGTCGACCTGCTGGCGAGCAACCGCAACGGCGGCCGCATAGTCGTCGGCCTCAATGAGACGTCGGAAGACGGCGGAACCGGTCACGTTGCAACGTTCGCCGACGTTCGCGAACAGGTCGTCAGGACCAATATTGAATGGCTCGAGACCCGCAAGACGACAACGCACCGGCAATTCGGGAATCGACCTGGGCGTAACTCCAGCAATAGCATTCTTGAGCGCAGCAATGTGCTCAGGGCGAGTACCACAACAACCGCCGACCAGGTTTACGAGCCCGCTGGTCGCAAACTCGCCGACTACGGTTGCCATTTCTTCGGCCGTCTCATCGTATTCACCGAACTCGTTCGGCAAACCGGCGTTCGGGTGAGCGCTGACTCTTGTATCGGCAATTCTCGACAGCTCAGCGACATACTGGCGCAGATCGCTTGCGCCTAGCGCACAGTTCAGCCCGATCATGAACGGATTGATATGCCGTACGGAATTCCAGAATGCTTCCGTCGTTTGCCCGGAGAGCGTCCGTCCGGAAGCATCAGTTATCGTGCCGGAAATCATAACTGGCAGTTCAGTATCTGTCGCTCTGAACGCTCGTTTGACACCAACAATCGCCGCTTTCGCGTTCAGGGTGTCGAAAATCGTTTCGATCATCAGAAAATCGGCACCACCTTCAATCAGCGCGCCTGCTGCAACTTCATAGGTGTCGACAAGCTCGTCGAATTTGATGTTGCGAAATCCTGGATCGTTAACGTCCGGTGATATCGAAGCCGTTCGATTCGTTGGTCCAAGAACACCTGCGACGTAGCGCGGAACTCCGGACTTGGCCGCGATCTTGTCTGCGCAGTCTCGTGCCAGTCGCGCCGCTGCTGTGTTCAGTTCAGCTACCAGCTCTTCCATGCCGTAGTCGGCCATTGATGGAGCGTTCGAGTTGAAAGTATTGGTTTCGATGATGTCGGCGCCTGATTCCAGGAAGCGCGTGTGAATATCACGAATGACTTCGGGTCGCGTAATCGTCAGAAGATCGTTATTGCCTTTAAGATCACGTTTTGAATTAGCAAAACGCTCGCCACGATAGTCCTCCTCGCTTAGGCCAAAACCCTGGATCATTGTGCCCATCGCGCCATCAAGCAGAAGTATTCGCTCGTCGAGCGCCTTTAGCATGCGTTCCGTTCGTTCCTTGCGTTCCATCAATACAACCTCACGCGGCCGCCTGATCGGAACGTACGCCCAGCGCATGACAAATTGCGTAGGTGAGCTCCGATCGGTTTAGCGTGTAAAAGTGAAAATCTTCAATGCCTTCAGACTCGAGATGGCGTACCTGTTCGATCGCAACACTGGCGGCGATCATCTGCCCGGTCTCGGCGTCATCTTCAAGGCCATCAAATCGATGCCGTAGTTCAATTGGGATCGCCGTGCCGCACATCTCGGCGAAACGCTCCATTTGCGGAAAACGCGTTATCGGTAAGATGCCGGGGACAATCGCCGACTCGATACCTGCTTTTGCGCAGCGATCACGAAAATCAAGAAAGGCGTCCGTATTAAAAAAGAACTGCGTGATGGCGCGGCTCGCGCCCGCGTCCAGCTTGCGTTTGAGGTTGTCCAAATCGAAGGCAGCGTCGGGCGCTTCAGGATGAACCTCTGGATACGCAGCGACAGAAATGTCGAAATCTGCCACATTACGCAAGCCTTCAACCAAATCTGTGGCATAGGCATATCCGTCGGGATGTGGGACGTAGGGCCCGGAGCCCTTCGCTGCATCCCCGCGCAATGCGACCAGATGCCGCACGCCCATATCCCAATATTCGCGGGCGATGTCATCGATCTCTCCACGGCTCGCATCGATACATGTGAGGTGTGGTGCTGGAGTCAATTTCGTTTCTTTGATGATCCGCGCTACAGCGGTATGCGTACGCTCTCGGGTTGAACCGTCGGCACCGTAAGTCACCGAAACAAAACGCGGCGCCAGACTGGCGAGTCGATTGATCGATTCCCAAAGTGTCGCTTCCATTGCCTCGGTATTTGGCGGGAAGAACTCAAAAGATACGGTCGGTGTAATTTGGGTAGCCATAGGATTTGTTCTCAAGCCGCAGCGGAGACGCCGTCGGCAACGGTTGCAACAGACAGCAACCAGTCAGGGTTTTCAGTTGGGATAGCTCTCGGCGATGCGAGTCGAAGACCGGCACCCGCTGCCCACTCGGCGAGTTGCATGCGCAGCTCGGCAATATCGGCATCGCCCACTGACGAAAGCAGCAGAATACGCCCGCCCGTCGTTAGTAGTCGCTTGGCTTCTTTGATGCCGGCGCCGGGATCACTCGCAGCACCGAGAACGTCATCCAGGATGATTGTGTCGAATTCCTCGTCATCGAACGGCAGGGATACCATGTCACCCTGGCGCAGCGTCGTGTTCGGTGTACCGGCCAGCAACAATTCAGCGCGCGCCAGTCGTCTTGCATCAGAATCAATATCAACACCGACCGCCCGGTGCGCGCGCGATGCCAGTAACTTCAATATACGACCGTGGCCACAACCAATGTCGAGTAGATCACCCAGAGGTCGAGCGACGGTCAACTCGACCAGGGCGCGATGCAATAGGCGGTCGCTTTCCGACACGACTGCTATCTCGCCATCGCCGCGAATTTCACGCAGCTTTTGAATGTCTTTTGTGAACTGAGATTCGTCATCGGGCAACAAGCCAAGAAGACGCCTTCGCGAGGCAGCCTCATCTCCTGCGGTACGAACCCGGTAGAAAACGAAATGCCCGTCTTTGAATCTTTCGAGAAGATCAACTGCACACAGCTGCTTCACGTGCTGCGAGATACGCGGCTGGCTTTGTCCGGTGATTTTCTTCAGCTCGGACACGCTGCATTCGGCCACGCCACAAAGCGCAACGATGCGGGCGCGGACAGGGTCCGCGAGCGCTTTGAACTGGGACAACAAGTTTTGCGTTGTTCGCTTCATATAAAAATATAAGGATTCTTTTATATATCGCGGAAGATTATACATTGAAATTGCACAGCAACCAATAACTACGTCACATGACGCCGAGCTCGAACGGTAACCGAGACACCGAACCCAGCCGTCCAAGTGATAAGCTAATGCGCGATCGGTACTGATCCGAAAGCCTGGAGGGGCATATGAGCAAAGAAGAACAACATGATGTCGGATTGCTTGTATTACGCGTTTCGTTAGGGCTCATCTTCATTGCCCACGGTTATCTGAAGGTATTCACCTTTGGATTGAAACACGCCATGGAAGTATTCGAAGCGCACACAATTTGGCATATCAACCTGGTTCCAGGCTGGGTTGCTCCGCCCGCTGCCGTCATCGAATGGGTGGGTGGAATACTGCTTATTCTTGGCGTCAGGACCCGGCTCGTTACTCCGTTTCTTGCCGCGGTCGCTTTCGGTGCCGGTGCCGTGCATTTCGAAAATGGTTGGAACTACACCAGCAAACCCGACGGCGGCTGGGAATACGGCATCTTCCTCTGTCTTTGCTGCATCGTTGTGTTTCTGACCGGACCGGGAAAATACACACTGACGCAGTATTTGGCCAATCGTAGGTAGAGTGAAGCCTTAAAAAAACTTGCCGGTCACGCGGGTCTGAGCACTCGCACGATTCAGCGGATTGAGGGTGGGCAGAAGGCTGGACTCGAATCGCTAAAATGCCCTGCAGCAGTGTTTGAGACATCCATAAGCACATTGTAAACCAGCCCACGTCGAGTCTGCCCTAGCATTCTGCCAAAGTAAGGAGCTGGAGCTATACTGCCCTTAATCACGTTAGGACAGGGCACTCCAAACCTAATTGCGTACTATGAAACTAGTAATCGTCGGGACTATTTGCGTGGCACTAACCATAGCTGCCATGGTTCAGATCTTGCGCGTCACCGGCGAATCGGCGAGCCCACCTGTTGAGTTGGATCAGACGGTTGAACAACACTATGAGGAACTTCAACAGGAAGTGTTCGCGGAATCCTCCAGGTCGCCTGACCCAGGGCCACACTCGTTACCGAATGAGTACGGCAATGTAGTCGGCCAGGTGATTGATGCCGAATCAAAATCTCCGATTCGATACTTTTATGTCCATGTCTTCGAGTCCGACCAATGGATATTCTCAACCGAGTCCGCAAACGTTAGGGAGTACGACAGCTCACTTGGGCACTTCACTGTTGAGGATACACGGTTCGTTGAAATTGATATGTTGATTCGTGCAAAGGGCTATGCGCCAACTACCGTTCGAAATGTCTTGATTCGAAACGGCACGAACGTCGGCATCATAGCGCTATCCCCAGCGCGCGAATTGCGCGGCGTCGTTCGAGAATCGAGCACGGGCGATCCCATTGCTGGTGCGAAAGTCAGCGTACTCGGCCTTTCACAGGACGTTTTCGGAGCGAGACGACTTTCGCTTCCCGGCCAGATCACGGAGACGTCCGACGACGGAGTCTTCGGGTTTTACGAATTGCCCGACTACGAGGTATATCTGTATGCACGCGCGGATGGATTCGCTGGCACGAGGTACGTACTAAGCGCCGACGTAAACCACGAAGTGGAGATTTTGATGCCGCAGGCAGCTACAATTGCAGGCCAAATCATCGGCATTGATGGCAGTTCGCCGACGACCGGCGGCGTTCGACTCATCTGGGAAAATGGGAGAGACTTTCGCAGCGGGCGAACCAACGATGCTGGATATTTTTCGATGCAAGGCCTTGAACCGGGAAAATACGAAATTCGGGCAACGTCGAAAGATGGTTTCTCCGAACCCATCAAGTTGGACCTGAAGCCAGCATCGAAAATTGAGGACCTTCGACTAGTAGTAACAAGGGGATCACGATTGTCGGGGCGAGTCATTGGTGTGTTTCCCGATGAGGGGCGGCTGAAAGTTTCAATCAGCGATTCGAGTCGGTCGACCATGGTTGAGCAAAGACCTAACTCGGAAGGGCAATACGAGTTCGCGAATTTGCGCCCCGGAACATATCACATTAGCGCGACAACCCGGTGGCGACAAATATCCCGCGAAGTCATCGTAAGTCCAGATTCAGAAACCTATGCGGACTTGATCTTCGAGTAGGATTTGTGGCACTGATAATAAGACTTGAGAGATCACGATTGGGGTTTTACGACGAGGAAAAAACAGCCAATCAATACATTGCGATGGCCGATGGATACGACGGCCGAGAATTGATTGATGTTCTTAGGGCGCATTTGCCAGATGGAGCCAGCATACTTGAACTCGGCATGGGGCCGGGTGTCGATCTGGATATTGAACAACTAAGGAAATCATTGCTTCGACTCTGTAGAAGTCGTTACCTACACCGAAATGGAAGATGATGACTCGCTGTATGTGCTCGCTAGAGCGGCTGTTCAATCTGAGTAGAGCGCATCCACTATCGGGCACTCAGGCACCAGCTCGCCACCACACTTCGACGCCATTGTTCTTAGAGTGCGCTGCATTTTTTCCAGATCGCGGATCTTCTTCGCAACGTCATTCAAATGGGTGACAGTCCTTTCATGGACCTCGGCGCATGTGTATTCGCCGCCATCGACGAGTTGCAGCAGTTCGCGAATCTCCTTCAGCGTGAATCCAAGTTCTCGTGACCTTCGGATGAACGACAAGCGCTTTACCTGCGATTGATCATAGACGCGGTGCCCCGCGTCGCTTCGGGCGGGGTTGGGCATTAGACCGATCTTTTCGTAGTAGCGAATAGTCTCACTGTTCACCCGGGTCTGGACCGCCAGTGAACCACGAGACATCTCTGTCGGCTGAATTTTCATGAGAATTGCCTTGCACCTGTAGTAACTACAGGGCCTACGATACGTCCTTATTAAAGACCAGTACAAGCGGGAGAACGTTGAAGTGTCGGAATTTGAAGAATTTTCGGTCATCAAGTGTCCGAAATGTGGGCATCAGGAGCGAGAACGTATGCCGACCAACGCATGTCAGTTTTACTATGACTGCGAAGGCTGCGGTGAGTTGCTGCGACCGAACGCAGGAGACTGCTGTGTTTACTGCTCATTCGGCACCATGAAATGCCCGCCCATCCAGCAGGGTGATGGGTGTTGTGATGGATGAGCAAAAGAAAATTGCGAGCACGACGGGCGGTGCGATCGGTATTAGCGCGGTTGCTTCCTTCATAGGCTTATGTTGCATCGGTCCGTGGACGGTTGTCCTTTTCGGTGTATCAGGTGCCGTCACGATGGCGCGCTGGGCGCCGTTTCGGCCATACATCGTTGCAGTCGCCGCCGTAATGCTGGCATGGGCTTTTTGGCGCGTGTACCGACCGCAATCAATTTGCGAAGACGGCTCATGTCCAACAGGGCCGTCCGTCTGGTTGAAAGTCATGCTCTGGATCGCGGCGATCATGATCGTACTCGCGTTTTTCGCCGACGATCTTCAATGGATATTGGTGGACGCTACGCCGGAGGGGCTTCGATGATAAATAGAATCTTATTGACCGTAGCGGTCATTGGAATCACGCTTGCGGGCTGTGGCGGAGTTGAAGATGCCGACGAATCGGGCATCGCAAATGTGACGAGTGCCGGGCCATCCAGCTTGATAGTCATGGATGAGGATCTGCAGCAGCTTAGAGACGACTTCAATGCTAATGCAGGTCGCGTACGTCTGGTTTTCCTGAGCGGGCCAACGTGTGGAATCTGCCTGCGCGGCATGGCGGACCTCAACGACGAGTTCGTTGCTGCGAGCCAGAACGATGATCGGCTCGTCACCTTTGTCGTGCATGTACCTACGATGGGCGCGAAGCAACACCACGCTGCCGATTCGATACCGCTGCTGGACGGGCCACGTGTGCATCACTACTGGGAGGAGTCGGGGATTATCGGACAGCACTACACCGAGGTGATGGACGTCGACATGTACGTCTGGGACTTCTGGGCAATCTACGGGCCCGACGCAGTGTGGCAAGGGACACTGCCGCCAACGCCGGATTATTACGAACACTAGCTGGGTGTAACGAGAGGAACATTCCGGGGATTTCCAAGTGAATGGGTGCTGGACGCCGAACGTTTTTCAGCAAAGACAGCAGACAAGTTGAAACTGGTTGACGAGCGGCGATTCGCGAGTAATGACGATTTCGAACTGCCAGAGCAAGAACGACTGGCGGATGGAACCGTAATTCCTCACGTCGGCCAGCCAAGAAACGTTGCCGTAAGACAGCACATCATGGGACGCGGTGGGCACAAGAACCTGAAGCGAATACAGAGTATCGAGGCGCACGGGTACATTGAAGCAAACGGAAATTTGACACCGATAGTCGTTGAATCGAAACGACCGAATAGTTTGCGTCGAATCATTGGCGTTGGGGAACACATGTCGGCAGCGCAATTGCATCTCGATGGTTCAGTGAATATCCCGGTGAGTGAGACGCGGGGACTGCCGGACCAGTTCGAAAGGATTTTGCTCGAGTCCTTTGAATTCGACGGATTGTTTGTTGAGTGGCCCGATAAGGGGCACGAAGTGGACATGCTCGGTATGCGAAAGTTTGGCGATGTGCTCGCGTGGCAACTCGACCTGGTTCAAAACGGTGGTCGGCACTGGCAACTCTACATCGATTCCCACTCCGGCAACCTCGTTAGGAGTGAACGACTGGATGCGGACGGTGAGCCGATATTTACGATTGATCAGAGCGATTTCAAAGAGACATCGGGCTTCCGGTTTCCGCATCGAATCACCTACACGACTGAGAACGAGGGTTTACTGGCGACAGAAGTATTCGACAGAATTGTCGTCGACGTAGAGCCCTTCGAACTCGACCAGGATGCGATTACGCACTAAGCAAATGGCGACAACCGATCTCAAGCTCGACGAACCCGGTACGTTGCCGCGCCCGGGGCCGGTCGGCAGGCTGGCAAGACTATTATTTGGCATTCTCTGCCTTTACTACGTCTATGGGTTAACTGTGATTGCGGGCAGCATTATTTTGCCGAGCGGCAGCATCCGTCCAATAATCTGGAACGGCATCATCGCCGGCCTGTTCCTGGTCAGTTACGTAGTCAACATTGGCTATTCGCGTTCATGGAAAAAGTGGCCAGCAATCTGCAGCGCAGCGACGATCGCTGCGGTTTCCCTGGGTGGCTTCCTGATATCGGGAACTGTCGATACTGCCACGCTGGCACGCTTGATCTGGACTTGGGAGATATATGTATTCGCGCATCTCGGCCTAGCGTTTGTTCTGGCTGCGACTATTGGAACGCCGGGGTGTGAGATGCGGGCGTTTCACGATCTTTACTCACGCCTTACCGGGGTACCCACGAAAGAGCACTACTGTCCGGTGGGTCCGCTTGGTCCCATTGATCAATGGGAAGCGCGGCGCCAAAGATATTAGGACCGATTATTTTCGAAGCTGAACATCGTGATCATGACTTTCCTTATTGGAAAGTTATATCTTGCCAAGATGGAAAGTAATGATGTAGTATTCTCTTTCCACCTCGGAAAGAGATGACCAATGACAGACCAGAACCTCAAGCCCGACGAAGCTCAAGTCGCACTGGATTCGATAGAAACGATGAAAAGCGCCGGCTTCCGACGCGCCGTACCACCTCGTTGGCTTGGCGCTGGATTATCCTTGCTCATAGCCATTGCGTTTGCGCTTTATGCGATGAAGGATCCGGGCAATACCCCCGCTTTGTTCATAACTTTCGGCGTCGTTTTCTTCGTTGGCTTCGGTCGTGGAACTACCGGTGTGCTTGAAAGAGAACTACCAGATACGAGAACAGGAATGTGGGCGCTTGCAGGCGTTTGCATCTTCCTCTTCGCACTATTTTTTGGCGGCATATGGGTACGGCGCGCATACGATATTGCCTGGGCACCGCTGGTAACTGGATTGATTGCCGGCACCACGATTTTCATTTTGAGCGAAAGTGAAAGGCGCTATTACCTTATGAGAGCAGCGGGCGGCCCGCGTTGATGGCAAGGCCACAATTCGACACGGTTATCCATGCACCGAACCGGCTGAGAATCTGCGCGTTTTTAAGTCCAGTACAAGAGGCCGAGTTTCAGGTATTACGCGATGAATTGAATGTAAGCGACTCGGTACTCTCCAAGCACCTAAAACAACTTGAAGATGCGGGTTACGTGAAATTTCGGAAAGGTGCCATCGACGGACGGCAGCGTATGTGGGCCACATTGACAAAATTGGGTCGCAGGGCATTCGCCAGTCATGTTGGAGAGTTGAAGCGTCTTGCGGGTATAGTCGATAACGAATCGTGACGCGCATTGTCGCGCCTTAAACAGGGGTTCAAAATAACGATGCCATATCTGTCTGATAATCACTGCGTAGATGCTGTCAGTGACTGAACTGCCTGAATTCGTAGTGTTCGTTTCCGATCAGCTGGAGAAATCCGGAACACCCAGATTCAAGAAGATGTTCGGAGGATTCGGCATCTATATCGACGAAATCTTCTGCGCTATCGTCAGCTCGTCGAATCGATTCTATTTACGAGTTGGTGCCGACAATATTGGTGATTTTGAGTCTGAGAGAATGCCGCAGTTCCCTGGCAAAAAAGGTGCTGGTATGCCGTACTACGAAGTTCCGGAGCAAGTATTAGAGGACGCGGAAATGCTCGGGGCCTGGGTCAGAAAAGCCAGAGATGCAGCACTTCAGGCACGGAAGAAGTCGCTATGAAACAGCGCGTAATAGATTGTCGCGACGGCTGCATTACACTTGCGGAAGGTTCAATACGTAGGTCGGTCTGATCATTCTTCCGAATCATCGCGGGGATCAAATACATCGTCGACCCTCAAGTCAAACGCCTCTGCAAGCTTGAAAGCCAACGGCAAAGATGGAACGTGCTTGCCGTTCTCAACGGCGTTGATCGCCTGCCGGGAGACACCAACATTTTGGCCGAGATCAGCTTGGCTCCAACGACGTTCGGCGCGGAGCACGCGAAGCCGGTTCTTCATTTGAACCTCAACGGCACGATGTGGGAGGCTACGCCGTAGCACCCAATCAATGCTGGCAGTACCCAGATCATCGAGATATTCGGCGCGTTGACCGAGCCCTCCAAAAAGCCGTAACCAAAACTGACAAAACCGACGATACCCGCGCCCCACAAGATTGCCTCCGAAACAGTCCTACGCTGGAACTCGTCCATGACGCGGAATCTCGCAACGCAGGCATGCAAAGCATACAAGGCGGGCAGCATCGGGCTCAGCGACAGCGCACCAGCTAGCCATCCCGAAATCTCCATCGTCTCGATGACCCACACCGAGGCGAACAAAACCCCGGCATAAGCGATCATCGCCCCGCCAAAATGCACGAGATAACGTTTGTTTGCACCACGCATCAGTCCCTCCCCCCGCGATCACCGGTCAGGACTTCGTCGAGCTCCTCGGCGAATGCATCCGGTTGATCCAACATGATGAAGTGGCGTGAGTTGGCGATGACCCGGACGTCGACATCATCCAATTCGGCATATTGACCTTCATAAATTTCGCGCAGTTGGTCACTCGAATAGGGTGCGTCCTCGCTCCAGGCCGCCAGCACTGTTACCGGCGCGCTCACCTTCGTCAAGACTGGGCGGAAATCGGCACCCGCAACATCGCCGATCGCCTGGGCGACCGCGGCCTGATCCGACGCTCCCATATAAGCAATCACTTGCTCCTGACCGAACTCGGTGTTTGATTGAACAGCGATGCCTTGACGCGCAAAAGCGAGAAATTGTTCCCGCGACGTGGCTGCCAGCCGCAGACCTAACTCCGTTCCGTACTGCGCAGCGGCCTCGGGCGTGACAACCGGATTAAACAGGGCCGCGAAGAATGGCGCACTATCGACGACGAGAACCTGCGCGACGGCGTCAGGTCGCGCGGCCGCCAATTGCAGCGAAATTTGCGCGCCCATCGAATGACCTACCAGGACTACGTCCTGCAGTCCCTCTTCATCGAGATAGGCCTCCAGCGCGCCGACGGCTCGGCGGAAATAAGAGCGGATCGGCTCGACCGACGGTACGCCGGCGAAACCGGCAAGCGTGACGATATGAACATCGTGTTCGCCGACGATGCCTGCCGCAGCCGAATCCCAGACAGCACCCGCAGAGGCGACACCAGGGATGAAAACGACCGGTCGGCCGTCACTGACGCCACGATGTTCGACCAGGAACCGTGATTCGGTCGCACCCTCGGCCTCGCCTGCGGGTAGATTCGCAGTAACGATGGCGACCGCGATCGTGAGCCAGAATGACAACTTATGTAATTTGAAAGACTTGCAGTACATGGAAACTCCTTATCAGGTATTCCTGACTTAATGTCAGGTAGACCTTACTATTCTACTCCAACACTGTCAAGTTCTCCTGACATTTTGTCCACGACTGCCAAAGTCTGCATGCAGAGATTCCGGGTCGGAGCCCGACTACTGAACCGAGTCCGATCCCGGAACAGAATTAGCCGCAAACAGTCGACTGACGTCAACAGAATCAAAGCTGCGTTTCTCGCCGCAATATTCGCAGATGACCTCGATCTCGCCCCGCTCGTCGAGTGCTGCGCGGGACTCCTTTTCGCCGAGCATCTTCAACACTTCTTCAACCTTGCGGTCTGAACAGCGGCAGCGAAAATCGACAGCGCGAGCCTTATGCACTCTCACGTCATCCTCCGAGAATAGTTTGCGGATAAGTTCGATACCGGCTTCGCCTTCGAAGTCTTTCGAAACTAGCGTTTTCGCCAAAAAATGCAGGCGGGTCCAGTCATCTTCATCGATATTCTGCCCCGGAACCTGTTGCAGCAGCATTCCGCCCGCGACGTCTTCATTTGCGACCAGGGCAACGTGGCTCGGAACCTGAACGGAGCGCTCGAAGTAATGCTCAAGGCTCGTCGACAGAGATTCGCCGTCGATTTCGACAATGCCCTGATAAGGCCGATCTCCGTTGTCGACTGTAATTGCACAATGCGCGGCGGCGGTCAGTTCAACAAAATCACTTGCAGAAGTACCTTCGCCCATCGTCGCCATGCCACGCAGTTGCATATCGTTCGTGCATTGCATTACCAGCATCTTCAGCGACCCGCTGCCCTGAATTTGCAGGGTAATTACGCCGTCGAATTTCAGGCTTTGTGCGATTAATGCAGTCGCTGCAGCAGAGTGGCCCAGCGTCTCGGTTAGCAGCGCGTCGTAGTCATGATCCCGCTGCATCCGTCGCCATGAGCGCGACATGTGAATCAGTGCGCCGCGCACAGGCAGCGATTCGAACGCAAACGGTATGACGCTGTCGGCCGACATTGTTAGCTAAGCTTGTCTTTCAGGATCTGGTTGACCTGCCCCGGGTTCGCCTGACCTTTGGTTTCTTGCATGACCTTGCCGACGAAGAAACCAATGAGCTTGTCCTTGCCGGCCTTGTATTCAGCAACCTGCCCGGGATTATCAGCAATGACCTTATCGACCACAGCTTCAATCGCAGAACTATCTGTAATTTGCTTGAGCCCTTTTGCTTCAATCACTTCATCAGCAGACCCTTCACCACTCCACATCGCCTCAAAGACCTGCTTGGCGATTTTTCCGGAGATCGTGTCGTCAGCGATGCGGTTTACAAGCCCGGCGAGCTCGCCAGCCGTAATTTTGCTATCGCTAATATCAAGGCCATCGCGATTCAAAGCGCCGGAAAGATCGCCGATTACCCAGTTGGCAGCCACCTGCGCTGTCGCGTCAGCCGCCGCAACCACAGACTCAAAGTAATCGGCCAGGGCACGACTGGCCGTCAAAATATCGGCGTCGTCGTTCTTCAACTCATACTCATCGACGAAGCGTTGCTGCTTCGCGGCCGGCAACTCCGGCATCGTGCTTCGAACTGCTTCGATGTAGTCCTCGCCGATCTCTACGGGCAACAAATCCGGGTCGGGGAAATAGCGGTAATCGTTGGCCTCTTCTTTTGAGCGCATCGAACGGGTTTCGTCTTTGTCCGAATCATAAAGGCGCGTTTCCTGAACAACCGTACCGCCGTCCTCGATCAGGTCAATCTGTCGTTCGACCTCAAAATTGATGGCCTTCTCAATATAACGAAATGAGTTCAGGTTCTTTATCTCTGCGCGCGTACCAAGTTCTTCCTGGCCCATCGGCCGTACGGATACATTCGCGTCACAGCGAAACGAACCTTCCTGCATGTTGCCATCGGAAATTTCGAGGTAACGAACAATGCTGTGAATCTTGCGAAGGTATGCAACGGCCTCTTTTGCGGATCGCAGATCCGGCTCCGAAACAATCTCCAGCAACGGCGTTCCAGCACGGTTCAGGTCAATTCCTGAAGATGCATCCAGACCTTCGTGGATGGACTTGCCTGCATCTTCCTCGAGATGTGCGCGAGTGATTCCGATGCGCTTATCCCTGCCCTCAGCATCCGTAATGACCATCTCGCCGTGCTCAACAATAGGCAGCTCGAACTGGCTGATCTGGTAGCCCTTAGGTAGATCCGGATAGAAATAATTCTTGCGGGCAAATACCGAACGCGGTGCTACTGTCGCATTCACGGCAAGCCCGAAAAGTGCTGCCATGCGCACGACTTCTTCATTCAGGACCGGCAACACACCCGGATAACCCAAAGAAACGAGGCACGCTTGTGTGTTCGGTTCCGCGCCATAAGCTGTTGATGCACCTGAGAAAATTTTGCTTTTTGTCGCCAGTTGGGTGTGAACTTCCAACCCAATGACAACCTCCCAACCGGAACGACTCATTTGAAGTCCTCCGGGCAGGCTGTGTGGAAGTCGCTTTGCTGTTGGTACTGATGTGCGGTACGAAGCAACGTGCCTTCAGCAAAATGCGGGCCGACCAGATGCAATCCAACGGGCAGATTATCGACAAAGCCGCACGGTACCGATATAGCCGGGAGGCCGGCCAGGTTCGCACCAATCGTGTAGATGTCATTGAGATACATCGCGATCGGATCATCCGCCTTATCGCCCAATTTGAAAGCAGGTGATGGTGCTGTTGGGCCAGCGATGACATCAACATCCGCAAATGCATTTTTGAAATCATCAGCAATTAGCTGTCGAACCTGTTGCGCCTTCAGGTAATAGGCATCGTAGTAGCCCGCGGACAAAACATAGGTGCCGGTCATGATGCGGCGTTTCACTTCGTCGCCGAAGCCTTCGCCACGGCTACGCGTGTACAGATCAAGAAGATCCGCTGGGTCTTTCGCCCGGTAGCCAAACCGAACGCCGTCGAATCGCGACATATTGGATGAACACTCAGCCGGTGCAACGACATAGTAGGTTGGCACAGACATATCAATATTCGGCAGGTCCACTTCAACGCATGTTGCGCCCATCGACTCGAGCAGCGCGATCGACTCTTTGACCCGTGCACCTGTTTCAGCATCCAGACCAGCGTCGAAGTGCTGCCTGACGATACCGATCCGCAGTCCTTTGACAGACTCGCCTAGCGCAGCGACATAGTCCGGTACGGGCTCGTCGATCGATGTCGAATCACGAGTATCGAAACCAGCCATGACACCCAGCATCATTGCAGCATCTTCAGCACTACGTGTGATAACACCAGCCTGGTCCAGGCTGGATGCAAACGCGATCATGCCGTAGCGCGATACGCGACCGTAGGTAGGTTTAATTCCGACGGTACCGGTTAATGCGGCTGGCTGCCGAATCGAGCCGCCGGTATCCGTGCCGGTCGCTGCCGGCGCAAAGCGCGCGGCAACCGATGCCGATGAGCCACCGGATGATCCGCCGGGCGAACACTGAAGGTCCCAGGGATTATGAACCGGACCAAAGTAACTGGTTTCGTTCGACGAACCCATTGCGAACTCGTCCATGTTCGCCTTTCCGAGCACAACAGCACCCGCTTCCTGCAGCTTTTCGACGACCGTCGCGTCGTAGGGCGAGATGAAATTATCAAGCATCTTCGAGCCACATGTGGTCTTAACGCCCCGAGTACAAAAAATATCTTTGTGAATAATCGGCAAGCCGTTCAGAACACCGCCGGAACCTGATGCTCGCGCTGCGTCAGCTTGGGCTGCGGCAGCCAGCGCTGCATCCGACGTCAACGTGATAAAGGCGTTGAGCTTGTCGTTGTGCAGAGCGATTCGGTCGAGCAAGGCCTGCGTAATTTCAACGGAAGAAAAATCGCCCTTGGCGAGCCCGCTAGCCAACTCGGCCAGTGTCTGCGTATGCAACGCCATCATTCGATCACTTTCGGCACGAGATACAGGCCATTAGCGACCTCAGGAGCGTTTTCCTGGTAGCGATCGCGCTCGTCGGTCTCAATGACCGCATCCGGGCGCAGTCTTTGCGCTGTATCCAGCGGGTGAGCCATCGGCACGACGCCGTCGGTGTCCGCTGTAGACAGCTGATCGACAAAATCCACGATTTTCGACAGTTTTTCGACGCTTTCGGCGTACTCATCGTCGTTGAGTTTCAGCCTCGCCAGCAGCGCGATATGTTGGACCTGATCTTTGTCGAGTGACACGGGATTTTTCCGGGGTTCTTGTGGATGGCAAATTCACCGCTTTGGCGGCGCTGTCGCGACGCAATATCGGCGGGGACGCAATAATACACGCCACCTTGTGGAATGTCGTGGGCATTGTTAGATTACGCCGTTAATCCTGATTCGAGACCCCGCCCCGACATGTTCAAAAATATCCTGGGTTATTTCTCCAATGACCTTTCTATCGATCTTGGCACCGCCAATACCCTGATTTACTCACGTGGGGCCGGCATCGTGCTCGACGAACCATCGGTCGTGGCAATTCGCGAAGATTCCGGCCGGGGTGGCCGTAGCGTTGAGGCCGTGGGTGCGGAGGCCAAGAATATGCTGGGTCGTACACCGGGCAATATCACGGCAATTCGGCCCCTGAAAGATGGCGTTATCGCCGATTTCACGGTCACCGAAAAAATGCTACAGCACTTCATCAGGAAAGCACACGAGTCGCGCTACTTCCGGCCAAGCCCGCGCGTTTTGATCTGTGTGCCTTACGGCTCAACGCAGGTTGAGCGCCGCGCCATTCGAGAATCGGCCGAAGGTGCCGGCGCGCGCAAGGTACACCTTATCGATGAACCGATGGCCGCGGCGATCGGTGCGGGCATGCCCGTACACGAAGCCCGCGGATCCATGGTGCTCGACATCGGCGGTGGCACCTCTGAGGTCGCTGTTATCTCCTTAAACGGAATTGTCTATGCTGCATCCGTTCGAATCGGCGGTGACCGCTTCGACGAGGCCATCACCAGCTACGTGCGTCGCAACTATGGCATTCTGATCGGTGAGGCCACAGCCGAGCGGATCAAGCACGAAATCGGCTCGGCGTTCCCGGGCCAGGAAGTGCTGGAAATTTCGGTCAAGGGTCGCAATCTGTCTGAAGGTGTCCCACGCAGCTTTACGCTGAACAGTAATGAGATTCTCGAAGCGCTGCAGGAGCCACTGCAGGGTATCGTCGGCGCGGTTAAAGAAGCACTGGAACAAACGCCGCCGGAACTTGGCGCGGACGTTGCCGAACGTGGCATTGTCCTGACGGGTGGCGGCGCAATGCTTCGCGACATCGACAAATTGCTCATGGAAGAAACGGGCTTGCCGGTCGTTATCGCTGACGACCCGCTAACCTGCGTCGCTCGTGGCGGCGGTCGAGTCATTGAACTCATCGACGAACACGGTCCCGCTATGTTCGGCCTGGAGTGATGGCAAGCAGTCTGACAACGCCTGATGGTCGCTTCCCGCGAAAATAACAGTAACCCAGGTCGAATCCCGGCACTGGGTCTTCGCGTCTTAGGCCTTATTTTCATCAGCATTCTGATGATGTATTTCGATAATCGCGACAATCACCTCGGCACAGTTCGCAAAAGCATCGGAGCCGCCGTTTATCCGGTCCGCGTTATCGTCGATGCGCCATCGCGTTTTTGGAGCTGGCTGAGCGACTCAACCACCGCACGCAACCACCTCGAGCTGGAGCTCGGGCGCTTAAATGCAGAGCGTTTGCTGACCAATGCGAGACTGCAAAAGCTGAATTCGCTGGAGGCAGAGAACGCCCGGCTGCGTGCGATGCTTGACGCTCGTGCAAAGGTTCGGGACCGAACACGTGTTGCCGAGATCATGTCTGTTGACGCGAATCCTTACAACCACAGCCTCGTGATCGATGTTGGCACACAGGATGGTGTTTTTAACGGCCAGGCGCTCGTTGGCGCGGATGGCGTTGTTGGTCAGGTTATCGAAGCCGGTCTATTGACGTCGCAAGCGATGCTGATCAGCGATACCGATCATGCATTGCCGGTTGAGGTCAATCGCAACGGGCTTCGCACAATCGTCGTGGGCACCGGCGGAATAGACCGACTCGAATTGCCTTTCGTGGTCAACAATGCAGACATACGCGTCGGCGATCTTCTCGTTACCTCAGGCCTCGGCGGTACTTTCCCCGCGGGATACCCCGTGGCGATTGTCGAAACGGTGACTCGCCTGCCACACGAGCCCTATGCAGATGTCACTGCAACACCGGCTGCCTCTCTTGGGCAGGTTCGGGAGGTGTTGCTGATTTACTCGGCGGCAACTGAGCCACGGGCGCGTTCTGGTGAATAGAGATCGTGCCTCAAGGCGCTTGCCGGTTGCTGTGTCATTCCTGTTCGGTCTGATGCTTACCATCATGCCGCTCCCGGAGGCGGTCGACCCGTTTCGCCCCGACTGGATGGCAATGCTGGTGATTTTTTGGGCGATGCAGCTGCCGCGCACATGGAGCGTTGGCACTGCCTGGGTCGTCGGAATTATTCTCGACGTTTCACAGGTAACGCTGCTGGGCCAACACGCACTGGCCTTGTGTTGCGTCGCGTTCATTACGGTGCGGTTTCACCTGTTGATGCGCGTATTCCCCATCCCGCAACTCACGGCAACGGTATTTCCAATATTGGCCACCTACCAGTTTCTCCTGTTTTGGATCAATGGCGTGGCTGGCGTCAGCGCCCCGACAATCGCGTACTGGGGTCCGGTTGTCTCCAGCACCCTGTTATGGCCGGTCGTCATGACAGCCCTGTCCAGCATGCGGTATAGAACGCGCTCAGGCGGTTGATTTGAATCTGCTTTCGCCGATCAAAGACCACCACTCGGAGCGACGACTCTTCATCGGCAGAGCCATACTTGCGTCGATAATTTCTTTTATTCTTCTCGGCCTGGTGATTGCGCGGCTGGTTCAGCTACAGGTATTCGACCACGAGTTGTTCGCCGAAAAATCGCAGGGCAATCGTGTTCGTATCGAAGCCGTGCCGCCGATTCGAGGTCTGGTATACGATCGCAAGGGCCGCGTGATTGCCGAAAATTTGCCGGCCTACCAGTTGGAACTCATTCCCGAACAAGTTGAGGATATCGACGACACGCTGAGCCGACTCGCCAATCTTGACCTGATCGAACGCGACGACATTCCGCGTTACATAGAGCTCAGTCGGAGCGGTCAGCAGTTCAAGCCCGTCACATTGAAATTTCGACTTAGCGATGAGGAAATTGCCAACTTCGCAATTCAGCGACCGCGATTCCCTGGCGTCGACTTTCAGCCGCGTCTTGTTCGCCACTACCCACATGGCGAGCTTTTCGCACATGCCGTCGGCTACGTTGGCGCACTAAACACCGCTGATATGCAGCGGCTCGATTCGGGCCGCTACGCCGGTACGTCGCACACCGGTAAGACCGGCATTGAAAACAGCTTTGAAGACAATCTGCACGGCGATGCCGGCTTTCGACACCTGATCACCAACGCGCGTGGCCGACAGGTGCCAGCCAATACCAGTGAGCTACTGGATTCGCTACCTATGGATGAAGCGGCACATCCCGGCTCGAACGTATACCTGAGTCTCGACCTGGACTTGCAACGAGTCGCGTCCAACGCACTCGAGGGCCGTCGCGGTGCAGTCGTCGCGCTCGACCCGACGTCCGGCGAAATTCTTGCGCTGGTCAGTGCGCCCTCTTTCGATCCGAACCTGTTTGCTGTCGGTATGAGTATTGCAGAGTTCGGCGGCCTGCAAAATAATCCCGACCGGCCGCTGTTCAATCGTGCGGTTGTTGGTGCCTATCCACCAGGGTCCACGATCAAACCGATGTTGTCACTGGCAGCACTTGAAACCGGCGCGACTAATCTGACCCGGAAAAGCGTCTGCATTGGGTACTTTCAACTTGAAGGCGATGAGCATCGCTATCGTGACTGGAAGCCGGAGGGCCACGGTCCTGTCGACCTGCACGATGCAATTGCACAATCCTGCGATGTCTATTTTTATGAACTCAGCGGCAAACTTGGCATCGACAATATGCATGAGTACCTGACGCGCTTTGGCCTTGGCTCGGCGACAGGCGTCGATTTGGTCGGCGAACGTCCGGGGCTTGTTCCATCACGCGAATGGAAACGCAACAATTTCCGTGACCGTGACAATCAGCGCTGGTATCACGGTGAGACTGTAATTGCATCTATTGGCCAGGGATTCATGCTCGCAACGCCATTGCAACTGGCATCGGCTGTCGGCACCTTATCGAGGCGCGGCGAGCGTTATCGCCCACACCTCGTTGCTGCCATAGAGGACCCGCTCAGCGGCGAACGAACCATGGTCGACCCCGAGTGGCTGGGAAACGTCGCGTTCGGTAACGAGTTCTATTGGGACAACGTGCTCGAGGCCATGCATGACGTAATGCAGGGTCCGCGAGGTACAGCACGTGCGGTTGGCACTGGAGCGCCCTATGAAATGGCCGGCAAGAGTGGCACCGCACAGGTCATTTCGATTGCTCAGGATGACGAATACGACGAGGAGGAGATCCAGGAACGGCAACGAGATCACGCTCTCTTCGTATCGTTTGCACCCTTCGATGACCCGAAAATTGCCGTAGCCGTTATCGTTGAAAACGGCAGCAGCGGAAGTGGAGTCGCCGCTCCCATTGCCAAGGCGGTCATGGATCAGTATCTGGGATACGGTGATGATGCGATTCGGTGAATCACATCGCATGCTGTCGCACAAAGCGATGCCTGTCACCAGTTTTGCGGGTCTTATCCGCAAACTGAATATTGATGTGCCGTTGCTGGGCTGTTTGTTGCTGATTTCGATCTTCGGATTGTTCGTGCTTTACAGTGCCGCTGGCGAAAGTTCTAGTCTGCTCGTCAATCAGGCTGTGCGCCTCGGCGTCGCGCTCGTCGCGATGTTGATCGTCGCGCAATTGCCGCCCGACTTCTTACGTCGCTGGACACCCTGGGCATACGTGGCCGGGCTCATCTTGCTGGTATTGGTGCTGACCAAAGGTGATGTCGGTCAGGGTGCACGTCGCTGGCTGAATGTAGGCATTCGATTTCAGCCGTCCGAAGCCATGAAGCTGGCGGTTCCGATGATGACTGCCTGGTTCCTGCACGACCGCCAGATACCGCCCAGAATTGGGCATCTCGCGGTCATTGCTGTACTCATATCAGTCCCGACATTGTTGATCGCAAAGCAACCCGATCTCGGCACATCATTGCTTATTGCCGCGTCCGGCATCATCGTTATTCTGCTGGCCGGCTTGTCGTTCCGGTTCATTTTGGGCCTCGGTGTCCTCACGGTTCCCGGCGCGCTCCTGCTCTGGAATTTCATGCAGGACTATCAAAAACAGCGAGTGCTAACACTCCTCAATCCCGACAGCGATCCATTGGGCGCCGGCTACAACATTATTCAATCGAAAATCGCGATTGGTTCCGGCGGCCTGTTCGGCAAAGGCTGGACCAATGGCTCCCAGGCGCATCTTGAATTCCTGCCCGAACGGCACACTGACTTCATTTTTGCTGTGCTGGGCGAAGAATTCGGTTTGTTCGGCGTCCTTAGCCTGCTCACCCTGTATATGCTTGTGATCGGTCGTGGTCTCTATATCGCTGCGCAGGCACACGACACCTATTCACGCTTACTGGCGGGTTCGATCAGTCTGACGTTTCTGGTTTACGTTTTCGTTAATACGGCCATGGTCACGGGACTCGTACCCGTGGTCGGCGTGCCGTTACCGTTGGTCAGCTTCGGTGGAACGTCTATGGTGACGCTGATGGCAGGATTCGGTATTCTGATGTCGATTCACTCACATCGGAAATTGCTGCCACACTAATGAAACTAATTCGCTCTGCTTTCTTCGCTGCATTTCTGATTCCTGCTTTTCCCGTTCTTGCCGCCGACACCGCTCCTGTCAATCTGAAACAGGAGAACGTTGTCGCATTTATTGACGAGATGGTCGAAAAACATGACTTCGATCGCGCGGCGCTCAGCGCTGTATTGGCCAAGGCGCAAATTAAGCAGAACATCATCAGGAAAATTTCGACTCCCGCGGAACGCACACTGACCTGGGGTGAATATCGAAAAATCTTCATCACCAGGGAACGCGTCAAAGCTGGTGTCGATTTTTGGTTAGAAAACAAGGAGATGCTGGAGCGCATCCAGCTCGAAACCGGCGTTCCCGTTGAAATGCTGGTTGGCATAATCGGCGTCGAAACCTATTTTGGCCGCATTACCGGCAAGGACAAAGTCATCGATGCGCTCGCGACGCTGGCGTTTGAATATCCGCCGCGCTCGACGTTTTTTCGTAACGAGCTGGTGCAATTCTTGATACTTGCCCGTGAGGAGGAACTCGATCCAACTGAGCCAATGGGATCCTACGCTGGTGCCATGGGGCGCCCGCAATTCATGCCGTCAAGTTTTCGCGCCTATGCGGTTGATTCTACCGGTGACGACAAACGCGATATTTGGAACAACTGGGCAGACGTCAGCGGCAGTATTGCTAATTATTTTCTGGCGCATGGCTGGCGGAGTCAGGAAGAAGTTGCCGCTCAGGCCAGCCTTGGAGGTAAGTGGTCCGCTGCTGTCCCCAAACCCAAAAACACGATGAAGGTATCGAGCACCGTTGAGGCGCTCAGCAAAAAGGGCGTCTTGTTTGCGACAGATCTTTGTGCAGACAGTGAAGCAGAACTGCTGACCTACGAAGGTGGTGATGGCACTGAGCACTGGATTGGCTTTCACAATTTCTTTGTCATCACCAAATACAATCGCAGCGTAATGTATGCATTGGCCGTGCACCAGCTCGGACAGCAAATATCTTCGAAAGTAAATGCCGATGCATCGTAATACGCTGCGACCGATTATTATTGCCGTCGCGCTTACACTAGCCGCTTGTGGGGGCAAGAATACCCGAGACGATGGCCCCGGCAGCACGCGTATTCCGGATTTACCGGGCGATGCAATACCCCGCCCGGAGCCGCGTGGAAAATATGGAAACGGGCGCGACCATGGCAGCGGACCCGAGTACGAGGTTTTCGGCCGTCGATATTTCGTAATGGACAGCAGCGCCGGCTACCAGGAGCGCGGCGTCGCATCCTGGTACGGCAAAAAGTTTCACGGCAACCTGACATCGAACCGTGAGGTTTACAACATGTACGAGATGACGGCAGCACATAAGACTTTGCCTCTACCGACATACGTGCGTGTACGAAACCTGCGTAATAACAAAGCGATTGTTGTGCGCGTCAACGATCGGGGGCCGTTCGTTAGCAATCGCATAATTGATTTATCGTATGCCGCCGCGCTAAAACTCGACATGGTTAAAGCCGGAACCAGCCTGGTCGAAGTGACGGCGATTGGTTTTGATGAGCCGCAGGGTGATCGCCCAACACGAGAGGTGCGACCCGCTCAGGCTCCTCTGGTTTCGACCCCATCGGTCAGGCCATCGGTCACGCCGTCGGCGACGCCTGTGCAGATTTTCGTGCAGGTCGGCGCTTTCGGCGAACGCACAAACGCAGATCGAAGACTCGCTGTGCTTTCCAGGTCGGGCGTTCAGGATGCATTTGTCCACGAAGACAACGCTTCAGACAGGACCTTATATCGGGTTCGCGTCGGGCCTGTGGCAGATGTCGTCCAGTACGACCTTTTGGTCCAGGAACTCGAAACCCTCGGCATCTCGGATCCGTACCTTATTACGGAGTAGCCGCGTACAATACGCGCCGATTCAGTTTTTTTCAGACTATCAGAGGTAGTATGTTCCTACGACTAAATAGCGCGCTAGCGATCCCGTTTTTATTATTATATTCCGCATCTTACGCTGTAACTATGCCCACGCCGGCGGCACCAGTCATCGGCGCGAAGAGCTACCTCGTTATCGACAGCAAGACAGGGCACGAAGTCGCGGCACTGGATGCCGATTCGCAGCTAGCACCTGCCAGTCTGACCAAGCTCATGACGACCTACGTGGTTTTCAGTGCCCTGAAACAGGGCCAGATCACACTTGCTGAAGAGGTCACCGTCAGCGAAAAAGCCTGGCGCACCGAAGGTTCACGCATGTTTATCGAGGTCGGTACGCGCGTTAGCATTGAAGACTTGATGCTCGGCATGATTGTGCAATCCGGCAATGATGCGAGCGTTGCTTTGGCGGAGCACATCGCGGGCAGCGAAAGCGTGTTCGCCGAGATGATGAATCAACATGCAGCAGCGCTCGGAATGCATGCAAGTCATTTCCGCAATGCGACCGGACTGCCTGCCGAAAACCACGTGACGACAGCCCGCGATCTTGCCACCTTGGCGCGCGCGCTCATCGAGGAGTTTCCCGAGTATTACAAATGGCATTCGATTAAAGAGTTCACCTACCCGAAGGGAACTGACAAAGACATTACACAAAGCAACCGTAATTCACTCCTCTGGCGTGACGATTCTGTAGACGGATTAAAGACCGGCCACACCGAGGATGCAGGTTACTGCCTGGTCGCATCGGCACAACGAGATGGCATGCGGATAATCTCCGTGGTGCTGGGCACGTCGAGTACGAAAGCGCGCGCTGATGGCAGTCAGGCATTGATCAATTACGGCTTCCGTTTTTTCGAAACACATCTGCTGTTCAAAGCCGGCCATGAAATTTCGACGGCCCGTGTCTGGAAATCTGCAAACGAATATTCGCGTTTGGGTGTACTGGAAGATCTATACATCACTGTACGTCGCGGCTCTTACGACAAGCTGGAGTCCACCCTCGACATCCCGGCAATAGTGACAGCGCCTATCGCATCCGGACAACCGGTCGCTGAACTCAGCATCAGTTTTGAAGGCGACGAGTTGCTTAGGGTGCCTTTGCGGGCGCTGGACGATAATCCCGAGGGTTCATTCTGGCAACGTACTAAGGACGGCATCAGCCTCTGGTTCGAATAGTATGAGTGACGAGTCTGTCATTGAATTTCCATGTGAGTTCCCGATCAAAATGATGGGACGGGACACAGCACAGTTTCGGGCGACGGCACGAAGCCTGATCGAAGTACATGTGGGGCCCATCAGCGATGACTGCATTCGGGAAAACCTCAGCGCTAAAGGTAATTTTGTATCTGTGACGGTGACAGTGACTGCGACCAGTCAGCTGCAGCTCGACGATATCTATCGTGACGTTTCAGGGCACGATGAGGTTCTTATGGCGCTATGAAGACCCTGTTTAGAGGTCGGCAGGAATACGTACCGCTGTGGCGTGAAATGCAGGAATTCACCGATTCGCGCGACGAGAATACTGCCGACGAAATCTGGTTCGTCGAACACCCGCCGGTCTTCACAATGGGCCTCAATGCCAGTGAGGAGCATTTGCTGGCACCCGGCGATATTCCGGTTGTGCAGATTGATCGTGGCGGTCAGGTCACTTTTCATGGACCGGGCCAACTGATGATCTATCCTCTAATCGATATTCGACGTTCGAACATAGGGGTTCGAAAGCTCGTAACCGCGCTGGAGCAATGCGTCGTCGATCTCGCAGCCGAGTACGACGTCGAGGCCGCCGCGCGCGCGGACGCGCCAGGCGTCTATGTTGATGGCGATAAACTTGCGAGCGTCGGACTCAGAATTCGGCGCGGCTCGAGTTTCCACGGCATGGCGCTGAACGTCGATATTGATCTCGAACCGTTCACACGAATCAATCCCTGCGGTTATGCCGAACTCAAGATGACGGACCTCAATCGGCTGGGTATCGAGCTTGACCTCGAGGCGGCTGCAGAAAAAGTTCTGCCGCACTTCTTGCAACACCTGGGACTTACCACCATCTAGTCGCGCACTTTGTGTCAGAATCTCTTCTATGCCCAAACTAAGTCGAAATATCCTGCGCAGCCTTCTGCTGCTTGTCGTTATCGTTATCTTGTTGCTGCTTTATCTCCAGTTCGCGGCGGCGCGCGTACATCATGGTTTCATTGAGAACGCAGTCTCCGATGCAGTCGGTTTCGATGTAACGACCACGGAAGATTTTCAATTCAGCCTGGGCAAGAAACTGGCCTTTTCGGCGTCTGCTCTGGCCATCAATCATAATGAGCGACTCGATGATGAGCCTCTCGCGAATATTGGCGAACTTCGACTGATTGTTGACACCTGGTCTTTGATCTCTGGCCCGTTGGAGGTTGACCTCATTGAACTCACAGGCGTCAAAATACGCTTACGGGCGTTCAATGACGGGGGCAGCAATTGGACAAACACAGCCGTTGAACCAGAACCGGAATCGGCCGATGCTGGCGCGCCGCCAATTCTTCACGACATACGCGTTAACAATATCGACATTCAGCTAGCGCAAGACGGCCAATCGGTGTGGCAGGTTTTGGCTGAACTAAACGGCACCGTGGCTGCATCATTTCCTTCAACCGGCCCCCTTATCAAGCTCGAGCTAAGTACACCAAAACTCGAGATTCGGCTCCCAGAGTCGGAGGATGCGGCGCCTGCAGAAAGCGATGCAACAGCGATGCTTTTTGACGACTCCCCTATCGGTTACCTCGGGCTGGACCAATTGGGCCTCACTGCGAATATCGCTGCAGACATTATTAGTATCAATGACGAGAGTATTTCCAACTTCAGTGTGGCTATCTCAGTATCGGACGGTGTAATGCAAATCGATCCTTTGCAGTTCAATTATGGTGGCGGATCGATTTCCAGCAAGCTGGCACTCGCTCCGGAAGAAGAACTGCATAGCTTATCGTTTTCCACTGAAGTGAAAGCTTTGCGATTCGCGGCAATGGCCGTGGGTGGGCAAGACCCGAAGGGCTTGCCGCCGCTCGACGCGATAGTAGAAATCGCCGGGACGGGCGAGTCGCTGCACGCGATCATGGCGGCTGCGAATGGAAAAATATCGGGGCGTCACTCGACCGGGCAAGTTGGTATGCAGATGGCCGGGGCATTGTTCTCTGACATTTTTTCTTCGTTGCTAAAGAGCCTAAACCCGTTGGCCGAGACACAGCCGTACACGACGCTCGATTGTGGAATTTACGATCTGGAAATTATTGACGGTATTGCGACGGTCAAGAAATTGGCAGTGCAGACAGAAAATCTCACGGTTATGAGTGAAGGTGATATCAATCTCGAAACCGAAGCAATTGATTTGTCTTTGAGTACAAAGTCTCGAGAGGGACTTGGTATCAGCCTCGGCGGCGTTGCCAATTCATTCGTCAGACTAAGCGGAACTCTGAGCGACCCGACGATCAATATGGATGCCGCGGGCACGGTAACAACCACCGGCGCCGCAGTCGCTACAGGGGGTCTGTCAGTGCTCGCAAAGGGTCTATGGGATCGCCTGTCAGCTGAAGCCGATATCTGCAGCGACGCGCAACCTGCCGCTACCGAGTAGACCGTACAAGACCGGGTCCTCGAGGAATTGGAGCCAAAGGTGTGATTTCTTATGTTTGATTATTGTTCACCGCCTCGAGTCGCTCTGGCGTTCCAACGTCTGTCCAAACACCCGTGTAAAGCGATCCTTGCAGCTGCCCTGAATCGGCCGCTGCACGCAACATAGGTACGATCGAAAACCGCCCAGCCTCGCAGTTATCGAAAAACTCCGGACGATAGACCGATACACCGCTAAACGTAAGCGATTGCGAATCGCCGTTACTGATTACACCATCGTCCAGGTCAAAATCCCCGCCATCCCGATAGTCAGGCGAAGGCACCATCACCAGGTGTCCCATATCGGACTCCGACAATGAAACGATTGGCACGGGCATCTCCGTGTAAATGTCAGCATTTACGACCAGAAATGGTCTACCACCGAGTAGCGGCAGCGCTTTGTGAATGCCGCCCCCGGTTTCCAGAACGGCATCCCGCTCATCGCTATAACTGACATTGAGTCCGAAGGCCTCGCCCGATCGAACACGTTCGACGATCTGCTCGCCCAGCCAGCCGAGATTAATCACCACGTCCTCAATTCCGGCGTTACGCACATTTGCCAGATGCCATTCCAGTAAACTGTGCCCACGTACCTCGACCAGGGACTTGGGGATTTTGTCGGTCAGCGGACGCAATCGCTCACCGCGACCGGCCGCAAGAATCATTGCCTTCATCCAGCATCTCCCCAAACCGGCATCACTCGTTCGTTGATCAGGCTTACGAGAAAGTTGAGTTCATCGTAGCGGCCGCCCAATTCCACGATGTAGGCCAGCGCCAGCGGCACGTCGTTCAGGTATGCCGACTTCCCATCACGGTGATTTAGTCGACAAAAAATACCGGCTACTTTCAGGTGACGCTGCACGCCCATCAATTCGAAGCAGCGCAGGAATTGTTGTTCATCGATCTTCGATCCGACTGTGTCGTCGAGTTTTTGATAAAAGCTGCGGGCCCATTCTCGAACCTGTTCTGCCGGCCATCTGATGTAACAGTCTTTCAGCAGGCTGACGAGGTCATAGGTGAATGCACCTTCCACAGCATCCTGAAAGTCCAGAATGCCCGGATTGTTTTTCTCCATCACCATCAGGTTGCGCGAGTGATAGTCACGATGCACAAAAACCTGTGGTTGAAACAAGGCATTGTCGACCAGTAGATCGCAACAGGTTTTCCAATTCTGTTCATCGCCATCGCTGAAGTTCAATTGCAGATGAGTATCGCAGAGCCAGTCGCGAAACAGCGAGAGCTCAAAGCGCAGGAATTTTTCATCGTAGGGCGGCAGCGATGATTGATAGGCCCGACCACGCGCTTGCATGATTTGCAAAGCATCGATCGCATCGCCATATAAGGAATCTGCCGCCTCGGGCCTTGCTTCAAGTTCGTTGAGATACTGATCATCGCCAAGATCAGACAAGAGTAGAAAACCGTTCTCAATGTCTGCTTCCAGGACGCGCGGCACACTGAGCTGTATCGATTCCAGATACCCGGCAATACGGACAAATGGCAGACAGTCCTCTTGGGGGGGCGGCGCATCCATCACGATGAAACTTTTGGCCCCCTTTCGCAATCGAAAGTAGCGTCGAAAACTGGCATCACCAGAGGCTAATTCGAGGTCACAGCCAGCAACGGCATCAATGCGGCCTATCCAGTTTTTTAGCAGTATCAGGCGGGGGTCGGGCGCAGCATCTGTCTGGCTAATCGAATTTCTCCGTAACGCGTTGAAGCACATAGAAAACTATGCGAAGGTAACAAATAAGAATGCCTGTTAACATCCCGTCCTTAATGGCTTCGGCCGAAACCTGACCCGAAAGCAACTTGTCCTCAAAACCCGTCATCTCAGCGTGCCTGCTGCTTGCTGCATTGAACGCAAATGCCGAGAAACCCCTGTCGTGTCAGACTTCTCTGCTCGAACCAGTGGAGACTCGCCCATTTCTGGCTCTCACGCCACTCGCTGACCCAAATACCGTTCAGCTCGAGGCGGGCAGTATAGAGGCGCAAATCGGCCCGTTGCCTACGGCTGTGATGTCGGGTGGTGTGTTGCTCCGTCGCGATGACAAACTTGCTGGCGCTGACAGCGCGCGTTACGACGCTGAGAGAAAAGCCCTGCATCTGGAGGGCGGCGTACGCTATCAGGACCCGGGTACGCAGATTCACAGTGAATCGGCCGAGTTCGCGTACGAATCCGGACGTATCCGCTTTGAAGGCGCTGAGTTTTCGCTGGGCAGCAGCGACTCCCGCGGCGCAGCGGAGGCAATCGAGATAAACCAGAACGGCCTGCTCACGCTTGATGGCGTCGAATACACGACCTGCCCACCGGGTTCTGAAGACTGGCTGATGCAGGGCAAGTCCATTGAGCTCGACACGAACCGTGGCGTCGGCACGGCCAAGGGAATGAAGCTCAAGTTCAAGGGTGTACCCATTTTATACGCACCCTATTTGTCGTTTCCGATCGGCGATGCGCGAAAATCCGGCGTTTTAACGCCGGAGATCGGCAGCTCAGGTCGCAGCGGCAACGAAATTCGCGTGCCCTGGTACTGGAATATTGCGCCCAATTACGACGCGACAATTACGCCACGACTTTTAACGAGCCGCGGCGTTCAGATCGCAACTGAATTTCGTTATCTGACCGAGCGCAATGAAGGCATTGTCGCCGGTGATTATTTGCCAGATGACGATATTATCGGCCGGGCACGGCATCAGTTTCAATTTGAGCATCGCACGATATTCGGCAACGGTTGGCGTAATCAGATCAATATTAGAGAGGTTTCGGATAGCCAGTATTACGAGGATCTGGGTGGCAGCCTGAGCATCTCAAGTATTACTCATCTGAATCAGAGTCTGCGCTTTGACTACCACTCCGAAAATTTTTCAATGCTCGGACAGGTACAGAACCACCAAACCATTGATGACGCGATACTGGCTGATCAGGAACCCTACCGACGACTGCCACAATTACTGGCCACTGGTAGTTGGCAACTGCCGCTCGGCTTTCGATTTGGCATGGATGGCGAGATCGTCAATTTTGATCGAGACGTTGGTGTAACAGGTTGGCGACTGAATGCGGCACCAAAGCTGGACCTGCCCATCTCCCGACCGGGCTGGTTTATTAATCCAGCGCTTGAATTCGACTACACTCGTTACGACCTGAGCGACACATTGCCTGGCGACCGGGACGATCCGACACGTTCTGTTCCGATCGCGAGTCTCGACACCGGGCTCGTTCTTGAGCGCTCAATGAATGGCTCGAATCGAATTCAAACAATCGAGCCTCGCCTGCTGTATGTGCACATCCCGCAACGCGACCAGGACCAATTACCGGTATTCGACACGATCACGCCGGATCTGAACCTCGTACAGCTGTTTCGCAAGAATCGCTTTCTTGGTGTTGACCGCATCGGTGACACTGATCATGTCAGCGTCGGTATCACGTCGCGTATTCTCGATGTGTCAACAGGGCGCGAATTGGTTTCAGCAACAATCGGACAAACGCGATTCTTCAGTGATCGCAGCGTTGTTTTACCCGGTGCGACAATGTCAACGACGTCAACATCAGATTACATTGCGCAGCTTCGATTCCTGGTCTTCAAGAATGTGAATTTTGACCTCGGCCACCAGTGGGGAACTGGAGCGGATCCGACGACCAAATCCGAGGCCCGGCTGCAATACCGTCCGGCAGACAGCAAGATACTGAATTTTGCGTATCGCTTTCGTCGCGACTCGCTTGAACAGGGTGACTTGTCGTGGTCATGGCCCATCGCGACACGCTGGAATTTCGTCGGTCGGTACAACTTTTCGTTCCGCGATGAGGAAGTTCTGGAGCAATTTTTTGGTCTCGAGTATGAAAGCTGTTGCTGGGGACTGCGACTGGTATCGCGCCGCCATATTTCGACGCGTGACGGAACTCGTGATTCAGCATTTGGTCTGCAATTAGTACTAAAAGGAATGACGAGCGTTGGCACAGCTGCTGACAAACTCCTCGAACGTGGTATTCTTGGCTATTCTGCAGATCTTCGGTAGTAAATTGTGTTAAAAATCAAAAACTTATGCGCTATTGCCGCATTGGTGGCCGCGCCCATTGTGGCCGCCGACGAACTTTCCACAGAAGGCGAGTTGCTTGACGGCATTGCTGCCGTTGTCAACGAAGGTGTCGTCCTTGAAAGTCAGTTCAGCAAACAGTTGGAGCTGATTCGCAAGCGCGCCCTTGCAATGGAGATGCAGCTACCCCCCGAAGACGCTCTTAAGGAGCAGGTTCTCGAGCGGCTTATTCTTACTGAGATACAAATGCAGCGCGCGGAACGCATCGGATTGACGCAACAGATTTCCGATCAATACATCAACGCGCACATACAGCGAATCGCTGATGAAAACGGTATTCGTTTCGAAGACATGCCGGCATTGCTCGCCGAGGACGGAATCGACTACGCCGAATTTCGCGAATCAATGCGTGAAGAACTCACGCTAACTGAGCTCAAAAGTATCGAAGTATTGCGCAGCATTCGTGTCTCTGAGCGAGAGATTGAACAGTGCATCATCGACCTCGAGACAAACGTTGTCGTCAATTCAGATTGGCAGCTGTCTCATATTCTACTAACGATTCCTGAAACCGCGGATGCCGACGCCGTCGCGACAATTCAAGAAACTGCCGCTGAAATTTACTCGCGCTTGCAGGACAACGCTGATTTTCGCGAACTTGCGGCACGATATTCGAAAGCCGCGTCTGCTTTGGAGGGCGGTTCACTCGGCTGGAAGAGTGGTCAGGAGGTCCCGTCGATTTTTACGGACGTGTTGCAAGACATGGCTGCAGGCGACATATCCGAGCCATTTCGCACCTCGAACAGTATCCATATAGTTAAAGTCGACGACCTCAAAAGCGCAGTCGAGCGAAGCCAGATCGACCAGGCAAAAATTCGACACATTCTGATTTCACCTAACGAAATAATTGATGACGCAACAGCCAAACAACGCCTCGAGGACGCGCTTGCAAAAATTCGCGCTGGCGAAGAAGACTTCGGTGAACAGGCCAAGCTACTGTCGGATGATCCAGGCTCTGCTAACCTCAGTGGTGAACTTGGCTGGTCCGAAACAAGCAGTTACGCACCTGAGTTTAGAGCAACCGCTGACGCAGCAGAGGAAGGTGTAATCAGTGAGCCGTTCCGCACCCAGTTCGGATGGCACATCCTTGAAGTGATGGAGCGGCGCGTTTACGACAACACCGAAGAAATCAAGGAACGTAACTGCGTAGGTCGGATACGCAGCAGTAAACAGGAAGAAGAAACACTGCTTTGGCTGCAGCGCATGCGTGATGAGGCCTTCATCGATTCGCGCATTTAGATGTGGGACTTGCTAAACCTCTTGTTGTAACAGCTGGAGAGCCAGCTGGCATCGGCCCAGAGATCTGCTCAGCCATTGCCGATTCTCGATTTGCGTCAGAGGTCGTTGTGGTTGGCGACAAAAGACTGCTGGACAAGCGTCTGCAGATAGTTGATATACCTTTTCCGGCAGCGGTCGTTCATGGCCTTCCCAATCCAGCAAACGCAGATGCGCTGCTGCAGGGCCTAAGGCTGGCTGTTGAAGGCTGCCTCGACGGTCGTTACTCCGGACTCGTAACCGCGCCTTTGGCCAAAAGTATCATTGCAGACTCTGGTGTGCCGTTTACCGGGCATACGGAATTTCTCGCCGAACTAACGGACACTGCTTTACCTGTAATGATGTTGGTGGCGGGTGATCTCAGGGTCGCGCTGGCCAGCACGCATATGCCACTACGTGACGTACCCGATTACATCACCGCGGAGCGGCTTCGCAATGTACTTAAAGTGCTGCATTCGGACCTAAATACAAGATTTGCTATCGACGAACCTGAAATCATTGTCTGCGGGCTCAACCCGCATGCCGGTGAAGGCGGCCATCTCGGGGCAGAGGACGATACGGTACTTGCACCAGTCATTAGCGCACTCTGTAAGAAGGGTATGAATATCCGTGGTCCGTTGCCTGCCGACACAGCATTCACCCCCACAGCGGGTAGCAAGGATGCTGTTCTCGCGATGTATCACGATCAAGGGCTCCCCGTGCTCAAGTTTGCCGGCTTCGGTCATGCGGTAAACGTCACCCTCGGACTGCCGATTGTCCGAACCTCTGTTGATCACGGCACTGCATTTGATATTGCAGGTACGGGCAAAGCCGATACAGGCAGCATGATGGCAGCGATCGAACTCGCCGTCAGTATGGTTACCCGCTAGTGGCCGGCCATCGAGCACGGAAACGATTTGGGCAACATTTCCTGACCGATCCCGGTGTCGTTAACGCCATCCTGCACTCGGTCCACGCGACAGAAGACGACGTTATTGTTGAAATCGGTCCGGGTCAGGGTGCAATCACATCTGCACTCGCGGCCAGTGCCGGCCACTTGCATGCCGTTGAGCTTGACCGCGACCTCGTCGCTCGCTTGCAGAGACAATACGACGGCAACACGGCCGTGACGATTCATGAAGCTGACGCCCTCGCCTTCGATTTTTCAACGCTCGGTGATCGACTAAGGATTGTTGGCAACCTGCCGTACAACATTTCCACACCATTGCTGTTTCACCTCCTGAATTTTCGCGAACAAATTCTGGACATGCATTTCATGTTGCAAAAAGAAGTTGTCGATCGCATGGCCGCCGGACCGGGAAGCAAGACCTACGGCC
The DNA here is from genome assembly GCA_021773075.1 of Woeseiaceae bacterium. GTDB lineage: Bacteria > Pseudomonadota > Gammaproteobacteria > Steroidobacterales > Woeseiaceae > UBA1847. Next base: position 106,955 of record JAJFKT010000026.1, on the reverse strand, counting down.
GACTTGGCATCATGCTTGGCTGCCACCTGAATATTGAGTCGTTGTTCGAGGTGGATAAGGCGGCGTTCGACCCACCACCCGAGGTCACGTCAGCGGTTGTCAGACTCGATCCACTACCAGCGTCCACTTACGATATCAACGATGCTTCCCTGTTTTCCTCAATCGTAACGAGCGCCTTCATGAAACGTCGCAAGACAATTCGAAATTCGCTGAAAGATCATGTTGAGATCAGTGATCTTGAAGCCGCCGGTATCGATCCGGGACTACGCCCGGAGCAAATCAGTATCGCGAAATACGTCGAACTCAGTAACCACCTGTCGAGTCGCATACGATAGACTGTCGCAATGAAAGAAAGCCATTGCGATATTCGAATTCAGGTAACTACCAGTTACATTGACGACCAATCGGAGCCGGACTCAGACCGTTATGTGTTCGCCTACAGCATAACAATCTCGAACAGTGGCGATGTTGCCGCAAAACTGATCAGTCGACACTGGGTCATCACCGATGCCAACGGCAAGGTGCAGGAAGTCAACGGCGATGGCGTGGTCGGCGAACAGCCGCATCTGAACCCGGGTGAAGAATTTCGTTACTCAAGCGGTGCCGTCCTGGAAACACCCGTCGGTGCTATGCAGGGTCTTTACCGCATGGAAGCTGATGACGGGTTTGGATTCGATGCGCAAATTGCACCATTCACGCTCGCAGTTCCCGGGCTGCTTAACTAGGACCTGTTAATACTATGGCCGTATACGCGATCGGCGATATTCAGGGATGCTATGACCCGTTCCGGCGGCTCCTCGATGCATGTACCTTTGATCCCGCCGAGGATACCCTCTGGTTAGCGGGTGACCTCGTCAATCGAGGCCCCAAATCTCTGAAAACACTTCGATTCGTGAAAAGCCTTGGGAAGTCAGTGGTCAGCGTCCTTGGCAACCATGATCTGCATCTGTTGGCATTGTCGGTCGAAGCTGTGCACTTCGGCGAGCGCTTCGAGAGCCTCGAGAATCTACTCAATGCACCGGATGTAGATGAGCTTTGCGACTGGCTACGGCATCGGCCGATTGCGCACTACGACGAAGGTCTCGACACATTGCTGGTGCACGCAGGAACCCATCCTGAATGGAGCGTGCAAAAGACGCTGGCCCGTGCGGCGGAAGTCGAGGCGGAGCTCCGCGGCAAGGACTACGAGGTTCTCCTCGACAAGATGTACGGCAATACGCCGATACGCTGGTCGGGTAAATTGAGCGGCTACAAACGACTGCGATTTATCATCAACTGCCTGACGCGCATGCGTATGCTCACGATGTCGAACGCATTGAATTTTTCACATGCCGGCTCGCCATTGCGAGCCCGTAAAAACCTGATGCCGTGGTACATGAACGAAAGTCCGGCGACTGGAAGCACGCGCGTAGTATTCGGGCACTGGTCACAACTTGGCCTGATTGTGCTACCGAATCTCATATCGCTGGACACGGGCTGCGTATGGGGCAGGCAACTGACAGCCGTGCGCCTCGACAAGCGCATACCGCGAGTGATTCAAGTCGAGGGGCAAGCGCAATGAGCTCGACGTTCGTAGGTTCTGAATTCGAAGTCGAAATCGTTCGCGTCGTTCGCGTCGTGTTTTTCCAAAGCGACGAGCTTCCAGTCCTCGTCTCTTAGCAGCGGAAAAAAGGCATCACCCTCAATGTCGGTTTTTACGCGCGTAAGGTGTAAGCGCCCTGCTTTAGGCAAGAACAGATCGTAAATTTGCCCGCCGCCGATGATCATGATTTCTTCGGCATTACCGGCAATCGATAGCGCAGCTGCCGGCGACTCAACCACATCACAACCATCGACCCGATACCCGGACTGCCGAGTAATTATGATGTTTTGGCGACCCGGAAGCGGACGGCCAATGGACTCCCAGGTGAGGCGGCCCATAACGATGGGCTTGCCCATGGTCAATCGCTTGAAACGCTTCAAATCATCGGAAATCCGCCACGGCAACTTGCCCTGAACGCCGATTACGTTATTTGTCGACGCCGCAACGATGAGACTAATCACGCCTGGCCTGCTAAACCGCGACCGCGGCCTTGATGTGCGGGTGTGACTCGTAGTCAAGGATTTCGAAGTCCTCGTATTTGTAGTCAAAGATACTGTCTGGCCGACGGTGGATCGCCAATCGCGGCAAAGCCAGCGGCTCACGACTCAGCTGCAGATCGGTTTGCTCGAGGTGGTTCGAATACAAATGGCAATCGCCGCCCGTCCAGACGAAGTCACCGACCTCAAGCTCGGCCTGCTGCGCCAGCATGTGCGTCAATAGCGCGTACGACGCGATATTGAACGGCACCCCGAGAAAGATATCGCAGCTACGCTGATATAGCTGACAGGACAAGCGCCCATCCGCGACGTAAAACTGGAACAGACAATGGCAAGGCGGCAGAGCCATGTTTTCGATTTCGGCAACGTTCCACGCACTCAGCATGATACGTCGAGAATCTGGCGTCTCTCGCAACTGCTGCATAATCTGAGAAACCTGATCGACGCTTTGACCGTCAGGCGTCGGCCAATTTCGCCACTGCACGCCATAAACGGGCCCAAGGTCGCCGTTCTCGTCGGCCCAGTCGTCCCATATCGACACACCGTTTTCCTTCAGGTAAGCGATATTGCTGTCACCGCTCAGGAACCACAGCAACTCGTGGATGATCGAACGCAGGTGCAATTTTTTGGTCGTGACGAGCGGAAAACCCTCACTCAGATCGAAGCGCAATTGGTGACCGAAGACACTTACGGTGCCCGTCCCCGTGCGATCTTTTTTTACAGTGCCGTTCTCGCGTACGTGGCGCATCAGATCAAGATACTGCTTCATGCGCGGCGCTTGTAGGCCATAGCCAGCAATATCGAACCACCGACAATCATCGGCAGGCTCAGGATCTGTCCCATGGTCAGCCAGTTCATTGCCAGATAACCGAGATGAAGATCCGGCACACGCACGAATTCAACAACAAACCTGAATATGCCGTACATCAGGAGGAACAGGCCTGAGACGGACATATAGGGTCGTTCCTTACTCGAAAATAACCACAGTATGGCGAACAGAACCAGACCTTCCAGAAACGCCTCGTACAGCATCGATGGATGTAAGACGGTGCCATTGACGTTGAAGCCCCAGGCTACCTCGGTGGGTTTACCCCACAGCTCGCCATTGATGAAGTTGCCAATACGGCCAAATCCCAATCCAAGCGGCACGATCGGCGCGACGAAATCCAGAACACCCCAAACGCGAACGCCAAGATGACGAGAGTAGAGCCACATCGCGATCATCACACCCGCCAGCCCACCATGAAATGACATGCCGCCTTGCGTGATTTTGAACAGGTACAGGGGGTCGCTGGTCAGCTGCGCCCAGCCGTAAAAAATCGCGTAGCCCACGCGTCCGCCAACGATCACGCCGAGCATGCCGTAGAACAGCAAATCGTCCACTTGGGCGGGTTTGATGATCGACCAGCTTTTTTGCGCTCTGTTTCTGGCCAGCCACCAGGCCAGTAAAAAGGCGATGACATACATCAATCCATACCAGCGAACCTTAATGGGTCCGAGGGCGAAAATGATGGGATCGATATCGGGGTATGTCAGCATGAAATCCTGCCAGTCGATGACCTAAGACGCGTATCATAGTCAGTTTCCAGACTGCGTCATAGTGGCGGTCGCCGCGAAACCCTGAATCGGGAAGTCATCAATGCCAAATCGCCTGTCCGCGGAGTCCAGTCCGTATTTGCAACAACACGCCGACAACCCGGTTGACTGGTTTCCCTGGGGCGACGAGGCATTCAGTGCGGCGCGTAAAACGGGCAAGCCCATCCTGCTATCCGTAGGCTACTCAGCCTGTCACTGGTGCCACGTTATGGCACACGAGTCGTTTGAGGACGAAGCCATTGCCCACGTCATGAACCGACTGTTCGTGAACGTGAAAGTCGACCGCGAAGAACGCCCTGATGTGGACAAGATTTACCAAACCGCACACCAGTTAATTACCCAACGCGGCGGCGGCTGGCCGTTGACTATGTTTCTGGATGGCGATACCCAGCGACCGTTCTTCGGTGGTACCTATTTTCCAAATGATGCGCGTCACGGTATGCCGGCTTTTCCGGACTTGCTGGAGCGGGTTGCGGCCTACTATGTTGAGCAAAGAGACGAGATTCGCACGCAAAGCGATCAATTGCTCGGCGTCCTTAAGAAACTGGAGCCCGTCGCTGGTAACGCAGATACAGTGCTTGTTGCCGCCCCGCTGCAACAGGCTCGCGATACCTTCGCGCAAACATTTGATCGTGATTATGGCGGTTTCGGCTCAGCACCAAAATTTCCCCATGCCACGACCGTCGACAGACTACTCAGACACTGGCGCGCAAGCGCGAACGATGTCGAACCTGATCTCGACGCATTACTCATGTCGACTCTAACGTTGACACGGATGGCTGACGGCGGACTTTTCGATCACGTTGGTGGCGGATTCTGTCGTTATTCGGTTGATCGATATTGGCAAATTCCGCATTTCGAGAAGATGTTATACGACAACGGCCCGTTGCTCGCTCTGTATGCACAGGCGGCGCTCGCCACCGGCGAAGCGTCTTTCCGAGAGACCGCGAACGCTACGGCTGACTGGATGCTGGCCGATATGCAGGCGGACAATGGCGGATTTTTCTCGACCCGGGACGCCGACTCGGAAGGCGAAGAAGGAATTTATTACCTGTGGAGGCCCGAGCAGGTTGAAGCAATTATTGGCGATAACTACGACGTATTCGCCCGTCGTTTCGGACTTGATCAGGACGCCAATTTTGAGGGCCAATGGCACCTGACGGTTCGCGAAGCCATCGCCGATGACGATGCTCGCCAGGCGATTGAGCGCTCGAAAGCGCTGTTGCTCGCAGAGCGTGAGACGCGAGTTGCACCGGGCCGTGACGAAAAGCAACTTACCGCATGGAACGCGTTGGCCATACGCGGACTCGCGGTCGCCGGACGTTCTCTGGATCGGCCGGATCTGACCCTGGCCGCCGGAAACGCCGTTGATTTTATTAGAAAAAACATGCTTAGAGACGGCCGCCTACTGGCCAGTTACAAGGATGGAAGTGCTCGTTTCCCGGCCTACCTGGACGATCACTCGTTTTTGCTGGATGCCTTACTCGAACTGCTGCAGTCGAGCTGGAACACAGACAATCTGACATTCGCCATCGAACTCGCAGAGCTAATGCTCGAGCATTTCGAGGACAAGCAACGAGGTGCTTTTTACTTCACCGCCAATGATCACGAAACACTGATTCATCGGCCGAAATCTATCGCCGACGAAGCTGTGCCATCGGGAAACGGGATCGCTGCAGTTGCTCTGCAGCGGCTCGGATTCTTGCTCGGCGAGACGCGCTACCTCGATGCAGCAGAACGAACTCTGCACGCGACCTGGCAGGCGATCGAGGAATATCCACATGGCCATGTCAGCTTGCTTACGGCGCTGGAAGAAAATCTGATGCACCCCGAAATTATCGTCATCCGCGGCGAAGCGGACGAAATCTCTCGTTGGCGAGACTCCGCAGCCAAGTTGTATGCGCCACGGCGAATGGTCTTCGCCATCAGCGGGGATGAAAAAAACTTGCCCGGTGCGTTGGCAGATAGAACGCCTGTGGATGGACAAACGCTGGCCTATAAGTGCGTCGGAACGCACTGCCTGATGCCTGTTACGACCTGGGAGGCGCTGGCGGAGGAATTAAGTGAAGCGTCGGACTAATAGTCCCGCTAGCCCCAGGTCCCATCGCTTTTCGGCTGCATCGCGAACAGTTTCTGCATGTTGCTCAAATAGTCGCTTTGCTCTGCGCTGACGCTTCCACCGACCTGTGCGACCTCGCTCATCATTTTCAACATCGATTCGGACTGCTCGGCCGAAAAGCGCCTGGTGTTTCTTTCCGCCAGCGTTTTTAACTGATCTGCAATGAGTTGGGGCGCCGCCAGCAGATGGGCGGCCGATCCGAGCAACTCGCTACCTTCTTTAGCACTCAGTGAAAATTTTGTTGCAAATTGTTCCAACAGAGATATTTTTTGTTCGGCGGTGAGATCGCCCTCCAACTTGGCGACGCCGATGATCAGAAGTGCCGCGATGTGCAGTGGATCTTCAACCGAATAAATAGGATCGCCATGGTATTGCTTGGCCCATGCGCGACGTCTCCGCCAGTGAAAAGGATTCAGCCAGCCAATGTCAATACCGGCTCGATCTAACAAGTACAGGATAGTGACGACGGACGTTAACAGCCCCAACACTATGTGCATAATCGAATCTCCCTGAACAGTGACCTGCCGAGAATACTAGCGAAAAGCTTTTGCAATTTCAGTGCCTGCATCATGTATTCGTTACAAAAATCTGCAAAGTAGGCGCCGTCATCTCACAGCTGGTCCTCAATTGCGAAGCGTAAGCTGCGTCGTTGCATCGCATCCCCGAGTTCAGGCGAAACCCAGAACTCAATCGGATCCTTGCCCCGCAGTTGGAAGTTCTGTCTGCCGTTTTTGTCCTGACGGTAGCGGACGCAGTCCCAGGGAAGAAATAGACAGTTGCTTGCTTTGTTGGGGTCCGGATCGGCAAAAATCAGCCACAGGCCGTCATCATCCAGACTTGCGTCGACACGGCTAATGTTTGGCAGTCCGCCACCAACCTGCACGCTTTCGCCCTTGAATGTGGTAGATACCGGTCGCTGATCTGTGCGGTAACGCTCGTTGAGTTCACGCCAGGCGCCGATAGGATTTGCTGGCTCAAACTTCAACGCCACAATCGTGACGAAGGCCAGAATAATGAACACACCAATCGGTGATGCAAGAAAATCCATCCTGGGACGACGCTCGTTACTGATAAGACGCCAGAGTAGCACCGGAGGCAGGGACAACGCTTGTGGAATTCGGCCCCTTGAAGACTACCGGCAATGACTGGATATTCAATCCGGCGTTTCTTTGTACGGAAAAGTGCAAATGCGGCCCGCTGGTAAACCCAGTATTTCCCGAGTCCGCGATGTACTGTCCTGCCCGCACCCGATCTCCGGGCTTGACCCGAATCGAATTCCAGTTCAAATGGGCGTACAAAGAAAACGTACCATCGTCATGCAATATTCGAACAATATTCGCAGCCTGACCGTCACGCGATAAATCCAATCCACCGCGAAAATTGTTGGACGCGACATCGAAAACAACGCCACCGCGTGCTGCAAGAACATCCGTACCCACTGGCATAGCGATATCCACCGCGTAAATACTATCTATCGTTTGATGAGTTATCGCATCCGGATAGGCCTGTGTGATTGGAAACTCTCTGCCCGCCGAGAATGGTATTTGGTAACCGCCATCAGCAGCGTGGACTGAGCTAGGACTGCCCGGCATGTATTCGAAGCGGTACTCGAGAAACGGTAGATCGACCTCTTGCAGAACCTCAAGTGTCAGTAGCAGTTGGTCGCTACGTGGGTCTATCACCCAGCGTAACACCTGGTCCGGATCTGGAAACGAAACGCCAGTAATTTCAATGAATTCCAGTCGGACCTCGACGGGTGCATAAAAATCATTGTGTGCGACCAGCTCAATCGACGTGCCAAAAACTTCATGAGTGACCGAGAATTCCGGCTGCACGAAAGTCGTTTCCAGCACTCGGACTTCTGCGTCTTTGTCAGCAACCGGCCTACGGTCGGTGTAGGTCCACTCGCCGTTGTCGCCCTTGTACTTATAGAGCGTTTGCGCCGCCGAGTCTTCGATGCCGACGACGACTGCCAATAGCGCAATTGGCAACAGGCAATACGCAAGCTTGAGCGGGCTACGACCCAAAGTCGGTGCGCCTCCAACCATTTTCATCACGACGAATCTCGTACGCTGGCCAGTATTGATTGTCGAGCTTCAAAGTAATGACCTCCGCCGTGCCATTCCAAGTCACCGTTTTCACTCGCACTGATTCGCGGTGTTCGATGTCTTTTACCGCATCAATAAATGCCTGTAGGTTCGGTGTCGGCGTTTCGTTCACTTCCACGACTCGCCGACCTGCCCAGAGACCGTAACGCGTCGATGGTGAGCCGTAGCTGAAGTACGCGACATAAACACCGCTTGTAGCGATGCCGCGCTGCGCTGCCATCGCCCGGTGCGGATTCTGCAACAATGCTCCGGACCACGAAACAGCCCGATCAATTCCGCGACCGCTTAGTGCCTCTGTTTTGAGCGTAAGCTCCTGTACGGCATCGTTGCGCCAAATCGTTATAGCCACCTCCGGCTTTTGTACAGCGTCCTCAAGCGCTCTGTACGACGTGACGACGTTGCCATCGATCGCCAGCACTATGTCGCCATTTCTTAGCAACTTCGCGGCATCCGTATCTGCCACCAATCGCGTAACCGCCAATGCGCGGCGACGCACCGGGTTGTTTTTCTCCAGGCGCGAGATCCACTTTTCATCTACACCCATTTTGCGGGCCGCAAAAAGCGGTGAATAAACGAACTCGGCCTCGAGTGAATAAAATGGCCTGTTTTCTCGCACTGTATCCAGAAACTGGGCGATGACCTCGCTACCAACACCGCGGTTGAATTGTGTGCCGTCGCCGCCTGACTGCAACACGAAACTCGACCAACTCGCCGCGACGCGACCCTTGCTATCGACTAATACACCGTCGAAGTCGCTCGGCGCGGTGACCAGATCGATGCCCTCAATATTGGAGTCGCGAAAACGCAAAGTGCGTGACAGTGGCAACACCAGGGGATCCACCGATGACACCGTGCTCTGCTGATGCACCAGCTGATGATCGCCCTTAATTCCTACGACCAGCACTTCGTCGCCCGGCTGCAGCGGTGTCGTATTGAACTCCGCGCTCTTAACCGGCGTGTCGCCAATGCTTTTGGGGTCATAGCTAACAATTGCGAAGTTGTGCAACGGGTGCAATGTTTCGATTTTCGCATCCACTTCCAGCGAGCCGGCAAACGTTATTTTGACATCGCCGATCGCGATTGGAACGGTATTTCGGTCCACAACGACATAGCCGCGATCCTTGTCGACGATGAGCCCGGTTCCGTAGTAGTGGCGCTCCGACACACCGGACAGTGTGTACGGTAAATCGAAAGTCACAACGACGAGAGACGGTGCAATTTTCTTTAAGCGACGATCATCATAGTTATTTAGTCGAGTGCTTCCCACTTCAGCCGGTTTCGGCGCCGGGCCATCCGCCAATGGACGACAGGGCCATGATCCTGTCAGATCATCACGGGCACAACGCTGCGCGGGAAACCAGATGCGATCCATTTGCAGCAATCGAACCACGGAATTTTTCGGATTTTCCATGTCGACGAAACGCACCTTTGCTCGCTCGCCATCCGCCAGCTCATTGAGTGCGGCCTCGAAATCGTCCAGATCACTGACGGGCTCACCGTCCATCTCAACGATGACGGCGCCGCGCGGTATTGCTGCCTTTGACAGCAAATAACCCGGGTTTGCAACATAGACGCCGGCGGGCTGCCGGTTGTAATGCCGCGCCTGCTGATACGACAAGGTGTTCACAACGCCGTCGCCAAACTCCAGGTATTCGTCGGGTGTAATCGCGTGCAGGTCATCGATCAGTACGGAACTGACGATACTTTTCCCTCCGCGCTCAACCTCGATTTCAATTTCCTGCCCGACATGGCTGTCCAGAATAGCCTCGAGCGGCACAAATTCTGTTATCAGTTCGCCGTTGATTCCGACCAGGATGTCGCCCGGTGCCAGCTTCCCGGCGGCAGCAGAGTCGGGTATGACGCTGCCGACCGTCAGCATGCTGGTCTGCTCCTCATTCTTCGAACGTGCACGCCGTTCGGTTTCGGACGTTAATCCAAGACGCCTGAGCTCATCGAATGGTTTGCTATTAAAGGTCGTTTGCAGTGTGCCGCGCGAAACCAAGCCATCAGCCTGCAATTTCCTGAGCGCTCGTTCTATGCGATCCAGCGGTAGAAAAAAGCTGCTTGCGGCAGAACTGTTAGCACCGGCGTTTAGAGCCACGACTTCACCATCGATATTAACGACAGGTGAACCCGATGAGCCGCCGGACGTGCCCGAGGCTGCCTGGTAGTAAAACGTGTTGAAGTCGTTGTATTTTCCACGGCCATAGGATGGCGCTTTGCGGTCAAGACGTGCAATGGTTCCGGCCAGGATCGAAAGTTGCTCACCGGCATCGTTACCGATGACCCGAATTTCTTTGCCAATGCTCGCGCCACTCGGGACCAGCGGCAATTCCGCCGGCTCTATGTATTGTAGCTCCGCGGGGTCGTAGCGATAGAAACCGAAATCATGAACGGGATCACGATAGATCGGCGTCAGTCGCACTTCTTCGTTGTTGCGAAAAATTGCCTCCGCGATCACCGGACCCGGTGTAACAACATGGCGATTGGTGAGTATGATGCCGCGCTTGGCATCGACCACGAATCCGGTCGCTTGCGTCGATGAATTCCACTCAGTATCGAAAGCACGCGTGCTGTCGACGCGAATAGAAACAACGCCAGAGGAAATGCGCTCAAGCGTTTCAGTCCATTCAGTATCTTCGGCAGCCAGCACCGCTGTGTTTGCAAGCAGCAGCAACGCCGCCAGATTCCTGACCTTTGTCATAATTTTCCTGATAGTAAAACGGGAAATTCGCTGAGCCGAATGCTCACCCGTCCTATTCTCGACTATCAGGGCGCGCAGCGGTTCCCTATTTCAGCAAAATCAGTGGCGGAGTGCGACCACTAAGATCACGTTTCGTCGGGCCTATACGCCAAATCCAGCTGTTTCGCCGCCTTTACATCGTCGAGGCGACGTACCGGCATCGTATAGGGAGCATCCTTGAACTCGGTACCTGCCTTCGCCGCGGTCGCGATCTCGATCATGGCCGTAACAAAATTATCCAGCGTCTCCTTGCTTTCCGTCTCCGTCGGCTCGATGAGCAAGCACTCCGGTACCAGCAACGGGAAATAGGTTGTCGGTGCATGATAATTCTTGTCGAGCAAGGCTTTTGCGATATCCATCGCTGTCAGGTTTAGCGACTTGGCTTCTCGCTTGAGCGTCACGATGAACTCGTGGCTCGCGCGTCGCGTTGGGAACGAAAGCTCAAACCCGGCCTCTTGCAATCGCGCGGCCAGATAGTTCGCGTTCAGCGTCGCATACTCGGCGACGCGCTCCATGCCATCGCGACCCAGCATACGCATGTAGACATACGCACGTAGCAGCACACCGGAATTACCCATGAATCCGGAAAGCCTGCCAATGCTTTGCGGCAGGTCTTCCTCACTTAGCCAGTCATATACGATCTCACCATCTACTTCGCTGCTGCCAACAACGGGAATCGGCATGAACGGTAACAGTCGATCATTAACGCCAACGGCACCCGAACCGGGACCACCACCACCGTGTGGTGTCGAAAATGTCTTATGCAGGTTCATGTGGATAACGTCGAAATCCATGTCGCCCGGACGAACCTTGCCCAAAATCGCGTTTAGATTCGCGCCGTCGTAATACAGCAACCCGCCGGCGTCATGAACGAGGTCTGCGACGTCTTTAATGCGCCGCTCGAAGACGCCGAGTGTCGACGGATTTGTCAGCATGATGCCCGCGGTCTGGGGACCAACCGCTTGCTTGAGCGCCTCAAAATTAATATCACCGTCCGCATCTGTTGGCACCTCTCGAACGACGCAGCCGCACATCGTCGCCGTCGCCGGATTGGTGCCGTGCGCCGCATCCGGACATATGATTTCTGTACGATCGTGGTCACCGCGTGCCTCATGGTAGGCCTTGATCATGGCGACACCGGCAAATTCGCCCTGTGCGCCGGCCATCGGTGTCAGCGACACGCCCTTCATACCCGTGACGTCCTTGAGCATTTCCTGCAGCTCGAACATGCAGGTTAAGAAACCCTGTCCGTGGCTCACCGGTCCGAGCGGGTGACGTCCTGCAAATTCAGGCAGTAACGCGAGCGCATTACAAGCTCGCGGGTTGTACTTCATCGTGCAGGAACCGAGTGGGTAGAATTGTGTATCGATCGAAAAATTCATTTGTGACAAACGAGTAAAATGCCGCACCGTTTGCAGTTCGGAAGCTTCTGGCAGGCGCGGTTTATCGCTACGCAATAGTGACTCTGGAATCTTCGCATTCGCTGCACTTGCGGGAGCCTGGGCGAATGCGCGGCGACCTTGACGTGATTTGTCAAAAATCAGATTATTGTCCATCGGTTTATTCATCAATTTCAATTCCAAGCGCACGAAATGCGGCGCGGTAATCAGGCTCTGTGCTGATGTCTTCGATCTGCTCCGCGTGCACAACGGTATTGTTCTCGTCGAGAACGACGACGGCGCGGGAAAACATGCCCGCCAGCGGTCCATTAACGATTTGCACGCCGTAATTTTCGCCGAAACCGGCGTGTCGAATCGCAGACAGGCCGACGGCGTTGGTCAGGCCATGTTCTTCCTGGAAACGTTTGTGGGCGAACGGCAAATCATAAGACACCATTAGCATCACGATGTTATCGATTTCACCCGCGAGGCGGTCAAACTCGAGTACCGATTTCGCGCACACATCGGTGTCTACGCTGATGAAAATATTTAAGACTTTCCGTATCCCCATCCAATTTGCAAAAGAGACGTTTTGCAAATCAGTATTGACGAGTGACACGTCCGGCGCACGACTGCCAACAGACGGCAGGTCACTGTGCGTTCGGTAGCTTGCGTTGTTGTGTTGAATTCTTGCCACTGTAATTCCTGTTAGGCGCTCGTTGCCATGATGGCGGCAAATGCCGCGATGTACGACTCTATATCTGCCGCTGTCTTGGTCTCAGTTGCGCATACCAGCAATGCGTCAGCACCGACGACCGGTGTTAAATCAAACCCGCCCAGAATGTCCTTATTTGCCAATGCCGTTAGCACTGGTGCAACGGGTCGATCCAGAAGCAGTGCCGCCTCGTGAAAAAACGGCCCGCTGTAGAGTCGTTCAATGCCCTTGATCGCCGCGAGTCCGTCAACAAGACGCGTCGTATTAATGTGCGACGTATTTGCAACATTCACCAGACCGTCGTGACCGAGCAATGACATGTAGATCGTTGCCGCCGTGACCATCAGACCCTGATTGGTACAGATGTTTGACGTCGCTTTGGAACGACGGATGTGCTGTTCACGCGCTTGCAGAGTCAGCGCAAAGCCCGGGTTGCCATCGAGATCAGTTGTCCGGCCGACGATCCGCCCTGGCATCTGCCGGACGTGTTTTTGTTTGCAGGTCATAAAACCGAAATACGGTCCGCCGGATGACATCGGCACGCCGAGTGGCTGACCTTCACCGATGGCGATGTCCGCGCCCTCCGCGCCCCATTGGCCTGGCGGCTTGAGGATGGCGAGCGAGGTCGGATTAACAATGCTGATAAGTAGCGCCCCTTGCTCATGCGCCCAATTTGTCAGGCTGTCGACATCGTCGAGCGTTCCGCTGAACGACGGCTGCTGAATAACGACCGCAACGGGCTCGCGACCATTTGGCAGAGAATCGAAAGCGACATTGCCGGTCGCGTCATCTTGCGGCAATCGTTCGAATGTCAGTCCCTGTGCGCCAGCAATAGCGGCCGCGACCTGTTCGTATACGGGATTGACACCCGGCGCCAGCAGGATGCGTCCGGTTTTGACCCGGCGGTTCGAGCGCACGGCCATAAGTGATGCTTCTGCCAGTGCGGAAGCGCCGTCATACAATGATGCATTGCTTACGTCCAGACCGGTGAGCTCGGTAATCATGGTCTGATATTCGTAAATCGTCTGCAGCGTGCCCTGGCTGGCTTCAGCCTGGTACGGCGTGTAGGCGCTGTAGAACTCGCCGCGCGTCGCGATATCCCAGACTGCGGTCGGGATGTGATGTTCGTAAGCACCCGCGCCTATAAAGCACATTGGCGATCCGTCCGTCTTCGCGCGCTGCCGCATCAATCGCGAGATTTCCATTTCATTGAGTGCATCGGGAACATGCGGCAGATGATCAATCATCAACTCTGGCGGGATCTCGTCAAACAATTCGGCGATGGAGCTGGCACCAATCGTTTTCAGCATTTCGTGCGTGTCTTTCTCTGTATGCGGAATAAAGGGCATTAGTCATCAAGCTCGTCACAAAATTCCTGGTAAGCATCTGGCGACATCAAAGCGCTCTCATCGATACTCTCAGAAGGCGTCAGTCGCACGATCCAGCCGTCACCATACGGATCAGAGTTAATCGTCTCGGGCTCATCAGCCAGGCTCTCGTTGATCGCAACTATGTTGCCGCTGATCGGCGCGTAAACATCAGATGCGGCTTTCACGGACTCAACGACCGCCATTTCACCGCCTTCGCTAACGTCCAGCTCGACCTCCGGTAGTTCTACGTAAACCAGGTCGCCAAGCGCAGCTTGAGCATGGTCGGTAATACCAATGGTTACCGAGCCGTCGTCTTCACGCCGCAGCCACTCATGGTCTTTCGTGTACAAAAGATCTCCAGGTAAATCACTCATTGGGTTGCTCCTATAGTTCGATTCGAATCTGTCCATTGCGAACGAACGGCGTCTTGACGATGCGAACGTTCAACAGTTTGTCTCTGACTTCGACCCTTGCGCGGTCGTAGTCCCCTGCCGGCACTCGCGCCAGCGCTATTGATTTGCCGATCGTCGGCGAAAAGCCGCCGCTCGTAATTTCGCCTTCGCCGATGCCGTCGACGATCACTTTTTGATGGTTGCGCAAAACGCCACGATCCTCTAATAGCAGACCGACAAAGCGCCGTTTGTCCGCCGAGTCACGCAAGGCCTCAAGTGCAGTACGACCGATGAAGTCTCGATCTGCCGGCTCCCAGGCGACCGTCCATTCCAGCCCGGCTTCGAGCGGCGAGATGGTCTCGTCCATATCTGTGCCATAAAGATTCATGGCGGCTTCGAGGCGCAGTGTATCGCGGGCGCCGAGGCCACAGGGTGCAACACCGGCTGCAAGTAGCCGATCCCAGATTGCCCGGGCATCAGAGGCTGGCATGCAGATCTCAAATCCGTCTTCGCCCGTGTAGCCGGTGCGCGCGACGAATACATCGCCGGCCTGCAGGCCAAAGAAAGGACGCAGTGCCAGCGCAGCATCACGATGTTCCGCGTCGATGCACGGTGCCGCAAGTTCTCGGGCGTTGGGTCCTTGAACAGCGATCATGGCAAGTTCAGCTCGTTCTTTTACCGAGACGTCAAACGTCGAGGCATGTTTGCGAATCCAGGCAAGATCCTTTTCGCGAGTCGCAGCATTGACGATCAGGCGGTAATCGCTCTCAGCCATGAAGTAGATAATAAGATCGTCAATGATGCCGCCGTCGGTATTCAGCATAGCTGTATACAGCGCCTTGCCGTGCTCTTTGAGCCTGGCAACATCGTTGCTCACCAGGTGCTGCAAAAATGCGCGCACCTGGGGACCCGAAAGATCGACGATCGTCATGTGCGATACATCGAACACGCCGGCATTTTGGCGCACGATGTGATGCTCTTCTTTTTGTGAGTCGTAATGGAGCGGCATATCCCAGCCGCCGAAATCGACGATTTTCGCGTCGGCTGCGGTGTGATTGTCGTAAAGCGGCGTTTTCGATCCCATTAGCTCATCCGTCAAATTCAGCAAAATAAAGGGCGGCAGACGCAACTCGTCTGCCGCCCCTCTGTCCTTTGCTACCTGAGAGATCAATGATTCTCGCGAATCACTTTCCCCTTCGGTGGGCCTTGTCAGCCGCTCTCCAGAGCTAATCAGCGTACTCAGTCCTTCTGCCTGAGCGTTTCCGGGCGTGTTGCGCCTTCGGCGCCTCGATCCAACGAGGTCTCTTCTAGGTACGCTATTGATCAGTGCGCGAATCATAGCCAAGTGCGGGCCCGGTTGCCAGCGACCTCCAGGCTAAGTAACAATGCCGGGCTATTGAATTCGGGACTGTACGATGACCAGAACAAGCGTAACGCTAGCTACCCTGCTCGTTTTGGTGTCCTCCGCGGCCTTCGCGGATGCCACTGCCGATTTCGCGGCCTTGCTCGATGAGCACTGGGAATGGCGCATGGCGAGCAACCCGGTAATGGCCTCATCGCTCGGCGACCGGCGATTCAACGACCAATGGGCTGACAACAGTCTCAAGGGATTCGAAGAACGCAACGTTCAGGTGCGAGAGTTCCTTCGCCGCGTATACGCCATTGACCGCAATGCCCTGTCCGTTGACGACCAGCTCAACTACGAGCTATTTCGACGCCAGATGCAGAACTCGGTCGACGTATACCCGTTCAACAGTCATTTGATGCCGTTCTCGCATCGCGGTGGCATTCAGAGCCTCGACAATCAAACAAACCAATTGCGACTCGAGACGCTAAAGGACTTCGACGACTGGCTGGCGCGCCTCAGCAAGATTGACGATCTGATAGACGATACCATCGCGATGGCGGAGCGTGGCCGAAAAGCGGGTTACATGCCACCCAAAATTCTGATGCAGCGTGTGCCAGGGCAGCTTGCTTTGCAGCTTGTCGATTACGCGAATGAGAGTCCGTTCTTCGAAGTTTTTGACGATATGCCGGACATGATCGCGCCCGCGGACCGTGAACGCATTCGTGGCACAGCGACGCAAACGATCGAAGAGCAGGTTCTTCCCGCCTATAGGAAGCTCGACAAGTACTTCAACTCGCGCTACCTGCCGGCCGCCCGAGATAGCGTCGGGCTATCGACTCTTCCCAATGGCAGCGCCTGGTATGAATTCCTCGCTCGCTCATTCACAACAACGCGCATGACACCTGACGATATTCACAGACTCGGTCTCAAAGAAGTGCGCCGAATTCGGGATGAAATGGAGGGCCTTATCAGGGAGCTTGAGTTTGACGGCAGCTTCCGGGCGTTTCTCGTCTTCCTGCGGACGGATCCTCAATTTTACTTCGACAATCCGGAGGACCTTCATCAGGCCTATCTGGCAACCTGCAAGCGTATCGACCCGGAGCTTGTGAATCTGTTTTCTGTTTTACCGCGCACGCCGTATGGCGTAAGACCCATCCCGGATTCAATCGCGCCGGACACAACAACCGCTTACTACTCGCCCCCGGCTGCGGACGGTAGTCGTGCTGGAACTTACTGGGTCAATTTGTATCGTCCGGAAGTAAGACCCAAATACGAAATTGAGGTTCTTAGTGTCCACGAGGCAATGCCGGGCCATCACCTGCAAATTGCCTTGCAGCAAGAACTGGGCGATATGCCAAATTTTCGGCGCTTTCTTGGATTTACCGCCTTTGTCGAAGGCTGGGGGCTTTACAGCGAGCGCCTCGGCTATGACCTCGGACTTTACACGGACCCATATTCACGCTTTGGCCAGCTTACCTACGATATGTGGCGCGCCGTACGACTGGTCGTCGACACCGGGATACATTACAAAGGCTGGACGCGCCAGCAGGCGATTGATTTTTTCACAGACAATGCGGCAAAAGCCGAGCACGACATCGTCAACGAGATCGATCGCTATATTGCTAATCCCGGGCAGGCACTGGCGTACAAGATCGGCCAGCTGAAGATACTGACCCTTCGTGAGCGCGCACAGCGACAATTGGGAGACCGCTTCGATATTCGGGCATTTCACGACCATCTTCTCGGTGCCGGTGCGCTGCCGCTGGACCTACTTGAACAACGCATGGACGAATGGATGGTGGCGCAATGATCGAAACCAGGCGTTTGCGACTGACACCTTTTTCACGAACAGATTTCGATGCATTTGTGTGCGAGATGCTGACAGACCCGGCGGTCGTCGAGCATTACCATTCCTATCGCGGAAAGACCGATATGGCCCTTATTCAGCGCCAGGCGGAAGAGGATTTCTGGGAGCATTTCGAAGAAAGTCGTGAAATGCATGGTCTGGAGATATTTGCCATTTATTCGGCCAATGACAGCAGCAAGTTTGCTGGTTGGGCGGGACTTCTGTACACCTCGCTTTCGGATCAATACGGCGGTCCCGAACTCCAGTACATGATCGCCGGCGATACATTCGGACAGGGATACGCGACAGAGGCTGCGGCTGCCGTCATCCAAGAGTCACTTTCGAAACATTCGAAGCTCAGCATTATCGCAACGGTAGACATTCCCAACCTTGCTTCGATTCGGGTTCTTGAGAAACTCGGTTTTGAAAATGAGGCGCAAATCGAAGCTTACGGCAGCTCCGAAATGTACCTCTATCGCTTACCAGGAAATTAAGCTTTGTCGGGCAACTGGTAGTCGTTTCGCAGCGCTACATCGTCCGAAAAATACTGCACGAATTCCCAGTCGTTACCGTCCGCGTCATTAAAATAGACACGCTTACGGTGCGGGTGGCTGTTGGGGTAGGTTGAATCCCTGAAACCTGCAGCAGTTAATCGCGCATGCAGTGCATCGACGTCATCAACCTCGAAGCCGAGATGATTTACGCCGGGCTTGCCGTCGTACGGCACGCTGCCTTCGTCCCGCTCAAGCTTCGTTTCACTCAGTGCGATATAGGTTTCTTCCGTGCCTATGTGCATCCCACGCAGCCCATCTTTTACATCTTCATTACGCACTTTGAAGTCCGGAAACGCTGTCGTTAGAAAGCGCACGGCGTCGTCAAAGTGATTTACGTGCAGGTTGGCATGTTCCATTCGAATAATCATGGTGCTCTCCTTCTGTGTGATTGAGATGCTACAGCTGTCTGATCGATTGGCAACAATATTGCTATTCTAATAGCGGATTGCTATCTTCGCATCATGTCAGACATCAAGCGAAATTTGGCGGAGAACGTTCGCCGTCTGCGTGTAACACGCAACTTCTCACAGCAACAACTGGCGAATATGTCTGGCATACCGCGTCCAACCTGGGCCAGCCTTGAAACGGGTACGGCTAATCCAACGCTTACAGTTCTTTGTAAAGCCGCTGCAGCATTTAAGGTATCGATTGAGGAGCTGATCGGCCCGCCACGCAGTGAATTCAAATTCATACCCACCGCGGCGGTCCGCGAACGCAAACGTCAGGGTGCGCGCATACGACCCTTGGTTGCTGAATCAATACCCGGTCTTGAGATAACCCGCACCGAGCTGGAACCGGGCGGCAGTATGGTCGGAGTACCACACAAGGCAGGAACGCGTGAGTACCTTACATGTGAACGCGGCAAGGTGGAGTTGGTCGCTGGCGGTGAACACCATATGTTGAGTGAGGGAGACATGCTGGTATTTCGCGGTGATCAGCGGCACTCGTACATCAACCCCGACAAGCGCCGAAAATCAATCTCCGTTTCCGTGGTCTGTTTCGCGACCTAGGACTTACGCTCGATCAGGCAGCAAATTCGCGACTGGCGACGGCCGCACGCTCTGCAGGGCTGGCAGAGCTATCAAAAATTTCTTCGATTCGAGCGATTCGATTCGTAAGCCCAGTACAGTTCGCAATTTGAATATTCAAGCCCGGGCGAGCGTTCATCTCAAGAATAAGCGGACCACGGTCGGCGTCTATTACCATGTCGACTCCCAGATAGCCGAGGCCTGTGACTTCGTAACCGCGCGCTGACGACTCGAGAATAAAGTCCCAATTCGGAATTTTCAGACCGGCAACCAGTGCGCCCGTATCCGGGTGCTCCTCGACCAGCAAATCATCGAGAACGCCGTTTAAGGTCGTTCCTGTCGACATATCGATACCTGCGCCAACAGCACCCTGATGCAGATTCGCCTTGCCATCCGACGCACGCGTCGGCAGGCGCACCATGGCCATCGCCGGATAGCCTCGATATACAACCACGCGTATGTCCGGCACGCCCTGATAACTGAGCTCAGCAAAGGTAGGGTCAAAATGCACGCAGTATTCGATTAGCGCTTTGTCCCGATTACCACTCAGGCTGTACTGACCACCCACAATATTGGAAATATGATGTTGTAACTCGCCTTCGGAAATCAGCATGCCACTACTGAGCCGGAAGCTTTCGCGCTTGCGCTCACTACGCCCGGTCACGACGAAAATGCCATCACCGCCACTGCCCTGAGCGGGCTTAATGACAAAGCTGTTTTTATCGACGACCATGCTTGCGAAGTTTCTGACTTCCGCCTGATGCACGATCACGCCGTACAGATCCGGCACCGCCATTCCGGCCTTCACCGCAAGTTCCTTCGTCAGCACCTTGTCGTCAACTCGCGGATACAAACGGCGAGGATTCAAACGCATAATGAAATCGGCATTGCGTTCGTTAAGACCCAGCACACCCTTCGCGCGAAGTTTTTTCTCCGTCGAAAGCATCAGTCTTTTGCGAGCTCTTTGAAGCGCCTGAGCTCGGTCAATCGATATCCTGTGTAGCGACCCGCCATCAATACGATCGCGAGAATGACTAACAGCAGTTCGGGGAAAGTAAAGATCAGGTGTTCGAGCCAGGCCATGCCCATGAAAATGTATGCAGCAACGGCAACAACCAGACTACCAAGCCCGGCGCGAATCGAATCTGCAGCGCCACGCTCTTCCCATACGACAGACATTCTTTCAATTGTCATCGCAATAATAACCATTGGGAACAACGCGACCGACAGGCCCATTTCCAGGCCCATGCGGTGCGACGTCATGCTGATGAACAGCATCAAAATGACCACGACAATCAGGACGGCACTGAGCCTCGGCACCAATAACAGCCGTAGTCGGTCCAATAGGAATCGGATTGTAAGTCCCAAGGTTACGAGTAAGGAAAATAGGATCACGCCCCAAAGAAGTTTCGTCTCGCGGAACGCCAATGCAATCAGAACGGGCATAAACGTTCCAAACGCGTCGATGCCGACAATGTTGCGCATGATGACCATGATCAACGCGCCGATCGGGATCATCAACAAGACGCTGTACACCGCCTGAGTTTGAATCGGCAGACTGTACAAGGAAAAATCGACGGCGCTGACACCCGCTTGCGCCGCTTGTTTTTCGGCGATCGCTACCGCGTCAAGATGATCCTCCTGTACGGCGAAATCGACCTGAACGTTGCTACCACCTTCAACATTGACCAGCGGTTCATTACCTCGCCACCAGACCAGAAAACGTTCGGGCAGGCTTTCCTCACCGGTTGCCGGATTAAAGTACAACCAGCGTTCACCATCGTGAACCTCAAGCCAGGAAACCAGTTCGGCATTCTTCTGCCTGCCAGCCAGCGGAAATCCGTGCACCATCCGCGACGGAATTCGAGCGCTCGCCAGTAGTCTCGTTATGACGTCAACGAAATCAGCCTTGGACGATACTTCGCCTAACAGTAATTCGACGTTGGAGTCTGACGACGGGTCGTTCATTCGTGTCAGCAATTCGGTCGTGAAAGACGCGGTATCAGCGGAGTGATCACGAACCTCACCGACGAGAACGTCGACCGCGGTTCGCATCGGCTCGATGATGGTCGGCGTCGGCGGAAATGGCGGTGTCGTGTCGGATTCGTCAACGCTACTGTCTTCGACAACGGATATTCGATAGTAAATCGTCTGCTCACCATCAGCCCGCCGAATCGCCCATTGTGCTTCTCGGCCGCCACCACCGAAATTTGTACTGAAGCCGTAGCCGCGCGAAACCGAGTTTTCATGAAGTGTGCGAAAACCCGGTGTCAGTGAAGGCACGTTCAGCTGCACCTTGATAGAACCCGGCCCGCTCTCGAAGCTGATTGCAGACTCGATGGTCCAGACCGGCTTTTCCAGGTCCTCTGTCACAGGGAAGCCCAGCACCTGCCACTTATAGAAGAAGACAGATAGCCCAATGACCGTCAGCAATGCTGACAACACGTAAACATACCGCTGCTTCATTGTTCCCCCGTTTGGGCTAGTTGACGCCCAACGCAACCTTAACGGCGCGTTCCCGGATCGGTCCGCTGCGGTTAAACAAGCGCATGCCGGCCGATCTTATTTCCCCTAGCAGCCGTGAGTCTGTCGTAAACAGGCGATTGAGGCCAGTCATGAAATGCAACATTGTCAAATTGGCGCCCTTGCGCGCGCGCTCGTAGCGCCGCAAAACGAGTCGATCGCCCGGGTGTAAGCCGTCATCAATAGCGGTGCCGATGACACGAGCTAGCTCCGCTGAATCCTGCAGTCCCAAATTAGCGCCCTGCCCAGCCAATGGATGTATGGCGTGCGCTGCGTCACCGATCAGGGCGAGGCCCGGCAATACATAGTTTTGCGAGTGCTGAGCACAAAGCGGAAACGCGCCTTTCGGTCCGTCCACCGTTAACTTTCCAAGAACACTCGCCGACGCTGCGGTTAGCATGCGACCCAGATCCCCGTCTGTGGCAGCCAGCGCTGCCTGCGCCTCATCTGGCGTCGTCGACCACACAACAGAAATTCGCCCATCTGTCAGCGGTAACATTCCGAGCGGTCCATTTCTGAGGAAGCGTTGCCATGCCGTTGCATTGTGCGCCCGTTCCGCCTGCAGATGCGTGACAACGGCAGTCTGTTTATAGGGCCAGAGTTTAGTCTCAATGCCGGCTAGTTCGCGTACGAACGATCGTGCGCCGTCTGCGGCCACAACCAGATCGGCGTCGGGCAGCGCATCGATACGAGTATCGAATTGCAAGCTGACATCTGTTGCATCGAGGCACTCCAATAAAGCGTCCTGAATAAGCACATTTTCAGTAATAAAACCAAGCTGTGGAACTGCAAATTCAGCCGCGCCAAAATGCAAGGCCGCGCCACTTTCTGGCGCTTCATGCTCATCCCAAACCCGCATGTAGTCGTACGGAGAAACCCGGGCTCCCGCTATTTGCTCCCAAGCGCCTACGGATCCAAGCAACTCGGCGGATCCGTTCGCAATCGCCGAGACGCGCAGCGATACATCATCCGCAAGCGAAAACCGGGGTCGTTCTGCGGCGTCAACAACTGAAATATTGAGTGCCTCCGCATGCCGGCCAGTTGCGAGTAATGCAGCGAGCGTTAGACCCGTAATGCCGCCACCGACAATTACGATGTTGAATTGATTCTTCATCGAATGGGTACACCGCGGGACAGTCGCGGCAAATCACCCGCGAGACCCATCGTATGTTTCGCGAAAAGCGAGCGAACGCCGGGGATAAGATCGAAACCGATCATTCCGATATTTCGCAGCGTCCGGATGCCCGGACGTGAGCTGCCGAAAAGGCGAACAAGGTTGTCGGTGAAGTGGACCAGCTTCTTTTGGTCCGCTTTGCGCCACCTTGCATAGCGTTCAAGCAGCTCACCGATCCCGATCTCTGAAAGGGGGTCAGACCCCTTTTCGCAACCCTTGTCGGAACAATCGGCGATGCAGTCGCAGAGGGCAGCAACATCGCGCATCCCGAGATTGAAGCCCTGCGCAGAAACCGGGTGCAAGCCGTGCGCGGCGTTCCCGATCAGCACGCTGCGCGTCGCTGTGAGACGCAACACCTTGCTAAGCACCAGGGGATAACAAGCGCGTGCACCAACGCGCGAGAATTTGCCGAGCCTGTGGCCAAACTGTTCCTGTATTTCGGCAAGAAAGTCATCGTCATCTAGTCCGATTACCCGATCGGCATCGTGTTCTGCAACAGTCCAGACAAATCCAGCGCGGTTGTCAGCAATCGGCAAAATAGCCAACGGCCCCTGTGCGGTAAATCGTTCGAAAGCTCGATCGTCCAAGTTCTTTTCCGGGAGCAAATTGCCAATGACCGCTCGTTGTCCGTATTCCTGTTTTTGCGCCGAGATACCCATCATCTCGCGAACCGCAGAATTTGCACCGTCTGCTGCCACGAGCAGCTTGCAGGTCAGAGTTTGTTCTCCTGAATTGGAGCTAAGTGTCGCTGAAGCCTGCGTTGGACCTAATTCAATTGCTTCGATGCGCGCGGGGCAATAAAAGTCGACAGACTCTGTATTCGCGAGCCGGGATTGCAGCACCTGCCCCAACACCCGATTGATAACAACGTATCCGAGCGCCTCTACACCCTGTTCCTCAGCGTCGATGTGCGAAAAACCGAAACGCCCTTTATCGGAAACGTGAATACTTGTTATGGGTGTCGCAGCTGCGACCACGTCTCCCCATAGACCCATCGCCTCGAACATGCGCTGCGTACTGCGTGACAATGCTGTTGAACGATCATCAAAGCTCGGCTGCTGATCGTCTTTGCGAGCGATCGCTTCGACGACGGCGATGCGAAGTCCGAGCGGCGACAATGCCAGCGCGAGGCTCGTACCTATCATCCCGCCTCCAGCGATGACAATGTCGTAATTGCTTTTTTCGCAACTCATGCGCGGTTCATCAAAGCCTCAATATCGTCGGGATCTTTAGCCAGACCTTTGCTAAGTACATCTGGTCCCTTCGTCGAGACGACGACGTCATCTTCGATACGAATACTGATATTGCGGAATTGCTTCGGTACTTTGCGACTATTGTTTATGTAGATGCCCGGCTCGACGGTCGTGACCATACCCGGCTCGAGCATGCGCCACTCATCGCCAACCTTATAATCGCCAACGTCGTGTACATCCATCCCGATCCAGTGCCCGGTGCGATGCATGTAGTACTGCTGATAAGCCCCGTCCTTAATTAATCTCGGCACTGAGCCCTCCAGCAAACCCAACTTCTTGAGACCCCTGGTTATGACTTTTACGGCGGCATCGTGTGGCTCGTTCCAGTGATTGCCGACCTGCGTTTTTTCGATCGCGGCAAATTGCGCTTCGAGAACGATCTCGTAAACGGCCCGCTGTTCCGGACTGAATCGACCATTTACCGGAAACGTTCTCGTGATATCAGACGCGTAATAGTCCAACTCACAACCGGCATCGATCAGCAACAAGTCACCGTCCTTCAGGATTGAAGCATTCTCAACGTAATGCAGGATGTAGCCGTTGGCACCACCACCTACGATTGGGTTATAGGAAGCCCAGGCGTCGTTTTGTCTGAATTCGTGCCGAAACTCGGCTTCAACCTCGTACTCGTGCATGCCGGGTTCAGTGACTCGCATTGCGCGTTTGTGTGCCTCGACAGCGACCTTGGCTGACTTGCGCATCGCCGATACCTCACCACGACTTTTGTATAAGCGCATGTCGTGTAAAAGGTGATCAAGCGCCACGAATTCATGTGGAGAATGCACGCCTCGGTTCATGCGTGAACGCAGGGTATTTACCCACTCAGCCATGCGCGCATCGAACTCAGCGTACATACCCATGGTGTAATACACGCGGTCGCAGGACTCCATAATGCCTGGCAGTATGTCGTCAAGGTCATCAATCGGAAACGCGTCGTCGGCGCCGAATTGTTCTATTGCGCCTGCCTGGCCTGCGCGAAACCCATCCCATTGCTCTCGCTTGCGATCTTTCTCACGACAAAACAACAGGTATTCACCGTTGTCTCGCCCTGGTGCCAGAACGGCGACAGCCTCGGGCTCCGCGAATCCTGTCATGTAGTAAAAATCGCTGTCCTGGCGGAAACGATACTCGACGTCTCGACTACGTGTTCTAACAGGCGCTGACGGCAATATCACGATTCCGCCGGGACCGACCATTCGCATGAGCTGTCGACGGCGTTTTTCGAATTCCTTGCTGTTCATTTGGTCTCGCTCTTGGGATTCCTGATGTCGGCCAGTTCTTCGTAGCACAGCTGTGCCGCGACCCGCAGATACTCGACCAGCTGAAAGTATGCGCTGTCATTTTCGTCCTCGTCCGAGTCGCCGTCCAGTCCCGCACGCGTGATTTGCAAGATGTCTTTAATGATGTCCGAAAGCGGCTCTGACCCCAATCGCTTCTTCAACTCGTCGCTGTGTTTGGCCGATACCAGGCCGTGGAGAAAACCTTCGCTCCAGTGGCCTAAAGCCTCGGTGCGAACGCCCACATCGTCGTCGTCATTCGGCAACAGTAGCTCGAATTCAGACAGGCGCTCGGATAGCTGCCAAAAAGTCGACTGGTAGAGCGTGTCCAGTAGCTCTTGGCACTCGGCGCGCAGCGCATTATTCTCGTCAACGCCGTCAAGTACCTGCAGCAACCAATCCGGACCTGCAGGCACTCCTGCGATCGCCAATCGACCCGTCAAAAGGCCGTGAGTTTGCGCAGCGTCCCAGTTTGAGCCGCAGCGTTTGAGCGATTCATCCAGTACGTCGAATTCGACTTTTTCATCCATCCGGATGCCAACCTTATCAATTCCAACAATCTCTTATGATCCCACGGACCGCTCCCGCAGGCCACGCTGACGTGCCCTTTATTCAAGTGGCGATTGCTTCTCGTAGGAGGCCTGACTATATTCTCACTATGACCGACAACATCAATTCAACTTTTGAACACGAACTCAAGCGACTGGAGAAACGCGTCGACGCACTTGTGCGCGTCTGTGACCAGTTGCAGGACGAAAACCGATCGCTGAAACAACGACAGGATGTCCTGACGTCGGAACGCGCCAACCTGCTACAAAAAAATGAGCAGGTACGAGCACGTGTTGAAGCCATGATCGGCAGATTGAAAGCAATGGAGCAAGGCTCATGAATCTTGCGCACGGAGTACGCTGAATGACCGATCAAACCGCCCAGGTAAGCGTCCGCATTCTGGACAAGGAATACCAGGTAGCCTGCCCCGCCGAAGAGCGGACGAATTTGCTCGACTCTGCCGAGATATTGAATACGAAAATGCGCGAGATTCGAGACAGCGGCCGAATTGTTGGCCTTGACCGCATCGCTGTTATGGCGGCACTGAACATGGCCAATGATCTGATCAATGCGAATGCACGTGATCAGGAACTCGAAGGCGGCATTAGTGACCGCTTGAAAATTATATCGGACCGGGTCGACCACGTTTTGAGTGACACACAGCAGCTCGATCTTTAGTCGACACGAGTCCACGACAAGAGAAAATTAGTTTGGCGTCTCCTGCGGTGTTCGATACCGACCTGGATCCTCCCGACCCTAAATATCCATCTCGGGGTCGCTGCCTGTCGATTGCATGTGTGCAAAACCGTTTCGACGGTTAGCCTGTTGCAATCACGGTTGACCCCACCTTTAGCTCCGGTTCGAGAGCGAAGGTTTGTAACGGCACAGGCGGGAGGCGCCTCCTTCATTTTGACTTCGAAAAGAAAAAACCTGATGCAAAAACTTCGCGCGAGAGCATTGCACGCACGCCGTAAAATGACGGTCGAGGAACGTGTTATCGCATCGCAAAAGATCTGCAATAAGGTATGCACATCACGTGATTTTCGAGCCGTTACTCTCGTTGCTTGCTACTTGCCGATGCAGGACGAAGTAGACACGCGCAACATCATTGAACGCGCCTGGCGCGCAAATAAGCGCATTTTTGTTCCCATTACGCGCAACAACGGCAAAATGTTGTTTCGGGAAATTCGGTCGAATACGCCGCTCGTGCGAAATCGAATGGGGATTTGGGAGCCTGAATCGGGTGCCTTTATATCACCACGACAACTGCAATTAGTTGTTACACCGACGGTGGCGTTTGACATCAATAGGCACCGAATAGGTATGGGCGGTGGCTACTACGATCGATGTTTTTCTCATCTTCGACATAGAACGTCCTGGTTGAAACCGAAACTCACTGGCGTTGCCTTTAATTGCCAAAAAGTCGAGGAAATATCGCCAAATACTTGGGATATACGACTTTATCGGGTTTTATGCGAGGTGGATTAGCACTGTATTTTCCGTGTTTTTTTACGTTTGTTGACTTCGCACCGAATACATTGCATCGCGCAAACGCAGGAATTCCATTTCTCATTTTCGCTGTGCAACTATCGAGTGATTTTCTGAGCGCTGCGTTGAAGATTAATTCTTCGCATCGCGTTTTTTTCTGTCGAGCAATTTCGCAACAGTCGGACATTGATTTTTCAGAAGCTGTTGCACAACAGTAGCTTGCTGGTTTTTTTTGCCTTCTTGTATATACTCACCTGCGGGTACCCGACACGGAGAAAAGCATGGCTACCAAAAAGAAAACTCGTAAGAAAGCTTCGAAGCGAAAAGTCGCGAAGAAGCGGAAAGTAACAGCAAAGAAAAAAGCAGCGCCTAAGAAACGCGCCGCCAAGAGAAAAGTCGCTAAGAAAAAGGCGAAGAAAAAAGTAACAAAGAGAAAGACGAAGAAAAAAGTCGCCAAGAAAAAGGCGAAGAAGAAAGTAGCTAAACGCAAGACTAAGAAAAAAGCTACTAAGAAGAAAGCGAAGAAAAAGGTAGCCAAGAAAAAGGCTAAGAAGAAAGCGAAGAAGAAAGTAGCTAAACGCAAAACCAAGAAGAAAGCCAAGAAAAAGGCTAAAAAGAAAGTAGCTAAACGTAAGACTAAGAAGAAGGCTACAAAGCGCAAAGCGAAAAAGAAAACTGCTAAGCGTAAGACCAAGAAGAAAGCTACAAAGCGGAAAGCCAAGAAAAAGGCCACCCGTCGGAAGAAAAGGTAGCTGACTGACCGCTTGGGAAGAGCCTTCTTCCAAAGCAAAGTAAAAGAGCTCGCTTCGGCGGGCTCTTTTCATTTGTGCTGAATTGTCTATAGTACGGGGTTATGAGTGCATCTGAGAAGAAACGCAATGCAGCTGAAGCGGCGTTGCAATTTATAGAACCTGGAATGACCGTCGGCGTCGGCACGGGTTCCACTGTAAGTTTCCTGATCGAAATGCTGCCAGGCATTCGCGACAAGATCGATCACGTTGTATCAAGCTCAAAAGCGTCGACGGCCTTACTGCAGGAAAATGGATTCGAAGTTTCGACTCTTAATGAAACCGGCGACTACGACATCTATATCGACGGAGCTGACGAAAGCAATAAACGTCTGCAACTGATCAAAGGTGGTGGCGGAGCGCTGACCCGCGAAAAAGTACTGGCCGCAGCCGCGCGCCGTTTCGTTTGCATTGTCGACGATACAAAACTGGTTGGAATGCTTGGCAATTTTCCGCTGCCGATTGAAGTACTACCCATGGCGCAGGGTTTGGTGTCGCGGCGTATGCTGAAAATGCGCGGCCAACCAATCTGGCGCGAAGGCTTTGTTACGGATAACGGCAATCACATCCTCGATGTGCACGACCTGCAGATATCCAACCCGCTGGAAATGGAAGCCAGAATCAATCGCATCCCGGGAGTTATCACGGTCGGATTGTTTGCCGACCGACCTGCCGACATCCTGCTCATTGGCGGTGAGGATGGTGGGGTGAGAGAGATGCGCGTCTGAGTATTTGAAACGGGGAGAGGGATTGTAGGGATTGTCGCTTCGCGACCAGGCATGCGGCTCCGCCGCTGAGCCTGTCGAACAGGGTCCTCGTCCCAGCTTCCCCACAATCAAAACAAAAAAAGGCCCCGACAAGCGGGGCCTTTTTTGTTTGGCTGGGGGAGAGGGATTCGAACCCCCGTTGGCGGAGTCAGAGTCCGCAGTCCTACCACTAGACGATCCCCCAAAAAAGGATCGTGCGAGACGCTTTTAGCGTTTCGAGAACTGAGTAGCGCGACGTGCTTTTCTGAGGCCGACCTTCTTTCGTTCAACTTCACGAGCATCGCGGGTTACGAATCCAGCTTTACGCAATGAACCGCGGAGTGCTTCGTCGTATTGCATCAATGCGCGCGTCAGGCCATGGCGAATCGCGCCAGCTTGACCCGTTGTACCGCCGCCTTTAACCGTCACATTGACGTCAAAAGTCTCATTGTGCTGCGTCAGTTCCAAAGGTTGGCGAACGATCATCTGTGCGGTCTTGCGACCAAAGAAAACGTCCAGCGCACGATTGTTAACCGTGATTTCGCCTTTACCGGCCTTCATGAATACGCGCGCCGTTGATGTCTTGCGACGACCAGTACCGTAATAAACTTCACTCATAATTGCGTCTCTAGCTTAAGACCTGTGTCTTAAGCGTTTACTTCCAAAGGAATCGGCTGCTGTGCAGCGTGGTTGTGCTCAGGGCCCGCGAACACTTTCAGTTTGCTAAACATCTGACGTCCAAGCGATCCGCGCGGCAACATGCCCTTCACGGACTTCTCAATAACGCGTTCCGGAGCTTTGTCGAGCAGCTTCTCAAGCGAGATTGATTTCAAGTTGCCGATGTAGCCTGTGTGGTGATAGTAGATCTTGTCTTTCAACTTCTTGCCCGTCACACGGATTTTTTCCGCATTCACAACAACGATGTAATCTCCGGTATCGACATGCGGTGTGTATTCAGGCTTGTGCTTGCCACGCAAACGGCGCGCGATTTCAGTGGACAGGCGACCCAGGGTCTTGCCTGTTGCATCCACCACGAACCAATCGCGGCGAACCTCTGCTGGCTTTGCAGAAAACGTGTTCATAATTCTGGTTTCCGTTGGGAAAAATCTTGTTATTCGAGGCGTTTTGCTAGAACCCTTGCCCCGCTTGCCGTCCACGCACAAAACAACGTTCGCTGGAGCGGCGAAAGGCGCGAAATAATACTTGAGGCCCCGCCCCATTGCAAACAATCAGGTGCATTATTTTTTTATTGATACATCAATAACTTACGGGCAGCATTTTGGCTGCCTGCGGATCAGAATGAGTATTCGAGCGACAAAGCGCTGTAAGTATCGGTTTTTTCGGTCAACGGCGGCACATCGGAGTCATTTTTGATTGTGTATGACGCGACCAACGCCAGATCGCCGAGGAGCTTGGCGGAAATTGCCGTGACAGACTCTGAATGGGTGTTTTCATCGCCTACTTCGATCGTCACGTCCTGGCGAAACTCCGCTGTCTCACTGAACGCCCATTTGTAAAAAGCACCCGCCGTGAAGATGGTTTCATCCTCCTTGGCGCCGAGTTGCAGCTCGGACTGCCGTGCACCAAGACCGAGCTCCGCATTCAGTTTGTGTTTGTCATTGTCAATCAAGCGACGTCCATAACCGACGGTCTGCGCAAACTGTGTGTCAAATGCACCGAAATTGTCCTTGCGCCAATCCAGGCGACCGAAAAGGAAGTCCTGTTCGGTAATTTTGCGCTCACTCTTCCAGCCGACGTCGTAGGCCTCCGCCGTGGTCATTTCGTTCTCTGAGGCGGTGATTGCCGCAGCCTGCAACAGATGCACCCACTTTCCACTTGTGTAGCCAAGCTCAAAACCCGTATTCAAAGTCGAGTTTTCGGTATTGCCCGACGTTGCAAGATAACCGAGCGTTGCTTTGCCCGCCCATGGACTGCTCTCTTCTGCAGCCTCCTGTGCGAACAGGGCGAACGGCGCTGCCACAGCGAAAAACACCAATGCCATACGAATCTTCACTCGCGATCTCCTTAGTTTGGGACTAGCCCAGTAAAAATTGGCCGCGGAGTATACCGTCAGAGCACCACGGAGCGCTATACTTCGCAGCATGGAACAACGTCGATTTTCCCCACTGGACAAATTACTTGTTGGTGCTGGCAACGCCCTGCGTACGATCGCTGCACCGGCCGGCCGGCCGGCTCGCCGCAATCCAGCCGAAAACATTGAAGAGGCAGATCTTGACGCGAAGCAAAAAGCCCATGCGGCAGGCCTCATGCGCGTCAATCACGCCGGTGAGGTGGCGGCACAGGCGCTGTATCAGGGTCATGCCACGGTCGCGCGCGACAAAGACATAGAAGAACAAATGAAGCGGGCAGCGAATGAAGAATTCGATCATCTCGCCTGGTGCGAACAACGGATCCATGAACTCGGCTACAAACCGAGCCGCCTGAGTCCGTTCTGGTATGCGGGCGCGTATGCCATTGGCGCCGCCAGTGGTGTGCTGGGAGACAAGTGGAGCCTCGGTTTTATCGCGGAAACTGAAAAGCAGGTTTGTTCTCACCTGGACAGTCACCTCGATCACCTTCCGGAAGACGATGCGAAGAGTCGCGCGATCATCAAACAGATGCGCGATGAGGAGGAAGAGCATGGTGAGAACGCCATTGACGCCGGTGCGGCCGAATTGCCTCGGCCGCTGGTGCGCCTGATGCAGGCCACTGCCAAAGTTATGACAAAAACGGCGTATTGGGTTTAGAAACCTGTACCAGGCGTAAAAAACACGTGAAAACACGGACTTAGCTTGCTCTCGCAAGCGTTCTGTATTAAAAGTAGTCCGCAATTGGGGCGAGGATTTATCAATGCAGACAACAGCCAAGAACCTGAGCGATGTACCGGCGATCAATCGATTCCTGAGTTACTGCCGAGTACGGACTGTTCCATCGAAAACCGTGATGATTCACGCCGGCGATTTGCCTGACGTTTTGTATTACATCGTCGATGGATCGGTCGAAGTTATGATCGAGGACGAGGACGGCAACGAGATGGTGCTGGCATATCTCAACAAGGGTCAGTTCTTCGGTGAAATGGGACTCTTCTACGAACAACCGACGCGAAGCGCATGGGTTCGTACTCGTACCGAATGCGAAATCGCCGAAATGACCTACCCGCGTTTCCGCCAGATTGCGAGCGAGAGCCCGGGTCTTGTATTTGAACTTGCAACACAGCTCGCAACTCGTCTCGACCGTACCAATCGTAAGCTCGGTGATCTCGCTTTTGTGGATGTAACCGGACGGGTCGCACACGCAATTATGGATCTTTGTAACGAGCCTGACGCGATGACACATCCGGACGGCATGCAGATTAAAGTCAGCCGGCAGGAACTCAGTCGACTCGTGGGCTGTTCACGTGAAATGGCTGGTCGGGTCCTCAAAGTGCTCGAAGAACAGGGGCTTGTATCAGCAAGCGGCAAGACGATTGTGGTTTATGGGGCGCGACCGAACCGTAACCTCTAGATTTGCGTAAGGGCCTGTCCCGATTCCTTTTGAGCCACTTCCCAGGACACAGGCGCAGCTCAAAAGGAATCGGGACAGGCCTTTTTGCGTCTGGTGTTTGCGTTGCGAGACCCAACAGACTCGCTCGGAGCAGGATAAGGTCTCAGTCGGGGAACTGTTGATTTGCGCCTGTGTCCTGGGAAGCGAATCAACAGTTCCCCGACTGAGGCCCTACGCTACTTCGTCGCCTCGCTGATCTCAGACCGCATGGCCGATATTGTTTGAGCATAATCATTGCTACCGAATATCGCTGACCCTGCGACAAAGGTGTCAGCGCCGGCCGCCGCAATTGCACCAATATTGTCAACTTTTACACCGCCATCAATTTCCAACCGTATTTCATGCCCGCTTGCCTCGATAATCTGGCGTGCCTGACGAAGTTTCGTCAATGCCGACGGAATAAAACTCTGGCCACCGAAGCCGGGATTCACGGACATCAAAAGCACCATGTCAACCTTGTCGATGACATGCGTGAGCCAGTCCAGCGGTGTTGCCGGACTAAAAACAAGCCCGGATTTGCAGCCTTGCTCCCGAATCAGTCCCAGCGAACGATCCACGTGCCTGCTTGCCTCAGGGTGAAACGTAATGTAATTGGCTCCCGCCTTTGCGAAGTCCGGGATGATGCTGTCGACGGGCTCGACCATCAGATGAACGTCGATTGGCGCCTCAATACCGTAGCTTCGCAGTGCGTCGCACAGCATCGGCCCGATAGTCAGATTCGGTACGAAATGATTGTCCATTACGTCGAAATGAACGATGTCAGCACCGGCGTCGAGCACGGCTTTGACGTCATCACCCAAGCGAGCGAAATCAGCGGAAAGAATTGAAGGCGCTATTAATGGTGTCACTGTCGTTCCCTGGTTTTTTGTATTAATCGATGTTTTCGCAATTTTACCTGACGACAGACCGGATCAACACCTCAACGTATTGATCGGCGGGCCTTGAGCAATTCGTAGGCGCTACGAACTTCTCGAGTCCGACGCTCAGCCTCCTGTATCACGTCGGGTGCCGGGTCGCTGCTGGCAATCTTGTCCGGATGATTCTTGTTCATAAGGCGACGATAGGCTTTCTTAACTTCGTCGTTGCTGGCATCTGCATTGACGCCCAACGCATCATAGGCATTCTTTACACGTGCCGCGTCGGCATCACCGGCGGGAGAACGCTTAAAACCCTTCTGTGCACGGATCATTGCTTCTAGCTGGGCGAGTTCGACGCGGCCGATATCAAACTCGTTGCAGATCTTCCAGATCAGTGCCCGCTCTCCTTTCTTGAGGCTGTCTTTTGCTAGCACGACTTCCAGTAACAAACGTACAAAAGTCTGGCGATCCGCCGCGCTACGCGCGCCCACGCGACGTAATTCCCGCATTCGCTGCACGAGGGGAAACCCGGGCTCCTTGCCGGTATCGAACCAGCCGATGGCTCGCCTGACCTGGGCGGGATTGAGACTCAGACGATGCATAACCATGCGTGCCGCACGAATTTCATCCTCGGTGACACGGCCATCGACCTTGGAAAGATGACCGATTGACTGAAACAGTGCGCGCACAAAGTCCTCCGATACACGGGGAATGTCCGCCCCTTGCTTTTCGAAGAGTCGGTAACGACTGGCGAAACCGCGGTCGAATTGGTGGCCGAGTATGAAGCCCGCCAGAGCCGCCCAAGGGTTGCGCATCGCGAGCCCGGCCAGAGTGCCGATGATCTTGCCCCAGTACAATCCAGATTCCAGCCGTTGGGCGATGAGGAGAACTGCAATCCTATCCTGTGTTAGCGGCCATTCCCATTGCCAAAGCTTGCCTGTCCCCGCGCAAACGGCGATCATCGATGCATGAGCAGCCGTCAAGCAATCCTCGAAACTTCCATACCTGATCTACCGATGATCGGACGCGGCAAGGTTCGGGACATATACAGTGTGGACGACAATCATTTGCTGATTGTCACGACTGACCGGCTCTCGGCCTATGATGTCGTCATGCCCGACCCGATACCTGGCAAAGGCGAGGTTCTAACAAAGATATCCTTATTCTGGTTCCGCATGATGGCCGACATCATCGACAACCAACTGACCGATCTGACCGTTGACGACGTCGTCAAAGACAAAGCGCTTTGCGATATCTTGCGCGCACAGTCGCTGGTCGTGAAGCGCCTGAAACCGCTGCCCATCGAAGCCGTTGTTCGCGGCTACCTGATCGGCTCCGGCTGGAAGGACTACCAGGACACCGGCCAGGTGTGCGGCATCGATTTGCCCGCGGGCTTGCAACAAGCTGAGAAACTGCCGGAGACTTTGTTCACCCCGGCGAGTAAGGCTGAAGCGGGTGACCATGACGAAAATATCAGTTTCGAAAAAGTCGTCGACCTCATTGGCGAGAACCTTGCAAACCGCGTGCGCGACGTATCGATTCAGATTTACCAACGCGCAGCGGCCTACGCTCTCGAACGGGGCATCATCATTGCCGATACGAAATTCGAGTTTGGGCTCGACGATGAAGGTCGATTACACATCATTGACGAAGCATTAACACCGGATTCATCGCGGTTTTGGCCAGTCGACGAATACGCGGTGGGTACAAGCCCGCCAAGCTTCGACAAACAATTCGTCCGTGACTACCTGGAGACGCTTGACTGGGACAAGACGGCGCCCGGCCCGGATTTGCCTGCCGAGTTACTCGAACAAACCGGTGACAAATACCGCGAAGCACTTGATCGGATGACGCGTTAGGCGATGATAACGACACTCAAGAACTGGATCGAAAAGCTCGTATGGGGCGACTTGCTGCAAGAATACGGCGTCGCTGGTCGCATTGTAACGGGCGTGCTTCGGAATGCCTATGCGGTGCTACGCGATATTTTTTCCGGACAATTGACGCTGCGGGCGATGAGTCTTGTTTATACGACACTGCTGTCGATCGTTCCGCTCATCGCCGTCAGCTTTTCAGCGTTGAAGGCATTCGGTGTCCACAAGGATATCGAGCCGCATCTTTACGGCGTTCTGCAACCACTGGGCGCAAAAGGCGCCGAGATTACTGACTACGTCATGGACATTGTGAACAAGGTCGACAGCAATGTTCTTGGTAGTATCGGCTTCATCTTTTTTATCTACACCGCTATTTCGATGGTGCAGAAGATCGAGAATTCATTTAACTATGTCTGGTATGTTTCGAAACCACGGAGTTTTGCGACGCGCCTTGTCGAATACAGTACCGTTCTAATTGTCGGGGCAATTGCGGTCGGCCTGTCGGTTAAAGCACTTGCAGAATTCAGCAAGGATAAATTGGTCGTGTCTATGCAAGAGAACGTGGCGCTTGCACCGATGTTCACGGTGACAGACCGGTTGATGCCTTACCTGATCACAATCAGCATCTTCACGTTCCTCTACAAATTCATGCCGAACACGAAAGTTAAGTTGCGTTCGGCGGTCGTCGGTGGTGTCGCGGCCGGTTTTCTTTGGGCGACAACCAGCATGGTTTTCGCTGCGTTCCTCGCCAATTCGACCAATCGTCAGGCCATTTATGCGAGTTTCGCGATCGCGATTACGGCGTTGTTCTGGCTTTATCTGAATTGGTTGATTCTCCTGATAGGTTCGCAGATCGCATTTTATTTTCAGAACCCGGCCTACCTGCGTATCGGACGACGCGAACCGCGCTTGTCCAATGAAATGCGCGAACGCGTCGCGCTGAACATTATGTTTCTCATTGGCAGGGAATTTCGCAATCCAGTACTCGGCGTGAGTCTGCGTAGCCTAAGTCGCACTCTGCGTATCCCGTCGATCACTCTGGCCCCCATTGCGATCGGCCTGGAAGCTAGCGGACTGATTACGACGAACGAAAACGAGAATTTGCTACCCGGCCGCGAAATGGCCAGAATCTCGCTTGGCGATATTCTGGCTGTCGTCCGCCGCAACGGAGAAACTGGTTCACACCGTGATCCGAAATGGGACGACGTGATTGCTGAGCTTGGTAGTAGCATTGATGCAGCCATCGCCAAGACGCTGTCCGAGAAATCACTGGCCGATTTGATCGACAAGGCAGAGCAGGGATCTTCCTAGCGAAATCAGGCGCCGGCGATCGTCATTTCCTCTACCAGCAATGATCCACAGCGCATGCCGCTGCGCATGTCCTGATCGTTGCCAATCGCCACGATGCGTTTATAAAGATCGCGCAGGTTACCGGCGATGGTTACTTCGTGAACCGGAAATTGAATTTCGCCGTTTTCCACCCAGTGTCCAACCGCACCACGTGAATAATCGCCAGTGACGGAGTTGACACCCTGCCCTATCAACTCCTCGACAATTAGCCCGGTTCCCATGTCTGCAATCAGCCGCTGCAGATCCGTGTCGCTACCCGGGATCAAGAGATTCTGCGCCCCGCCCGCATTGGCGGTCGTTTCGAGGCCCAGTCGACGCGCTGAGTAACTACTGAGAATGTAGCTCTGGAGTACGCCGTCAGTGATGATGTCGCGATCATAGGTCGCGACGCCTTCTCCATCGTAAGAGCGACTGGCCATACCGCGCGCGATATGCGGCCGCTCTTGTACCTGTACGAAATCGGGAAAGATGTTCTCGCCCACCGCGTCAAGCAGGAAGGATGAACGTCGATATTGCGCACCGCCGGCAATCGCAGCCATCGCGTGACCGATAAAACCACGTGCAAGTTCAGGAATGAATATGACGGGCGCGTTCGTCGTTTTGATTTTGCGTGCGCCGAGTCGATTTACCGTCTTTTGCGCCGCCTTCACGCCGACCAAGAAAGCATCGTCGAGGTCGCCCGGAACACGGGACGAGGTGTAATGATAGTCGCGCTGCATGGCACCGTCAGACTCGGCCAATACCACACAGGTAATGCTGTGACTGGTCTTCGAGTAGCTGCCGATAAACCCGTGTGAATTTCCGTATGTCCGTGTACCTCGATTTGTACCGACTGTCGCACCTTCTGAATTACTGATCCGAGGGTCGAATGACATGCCGGCATTTTCGCTCTCGATGGCGAGCGCGATCGCCTCACTGGCTTCAATACTCCAGGGATGGTCCAGATCGAGATCAACGAAATTACTGGCCATCTTCTCAGCGTCTGCCAAACCGGAGAACTTATCTTCGGCGGTCAGGTGAGCGAAGGAACAGGCTTTCGCAACAGCCTCCCGAATAGCCGCCGGTGAAATATCTGAAGTACTGGCGCCACCTTTGCACGAGTCCTTATAGACCGTGATACCGATTCCCCGGTCATTCGTGAATTCCAGATTTTCGACATCGCCAAGGCGTGCCGTTGCCGACAGGCCGCTGTCCTGGCTCGCAGCCACTTCGGCCTGATCCATCCCCAAACGGCGCGCTTCGTCCAGCGCCAAAGACGCCAGCCCTTCAAGCTCTTCCCTGCCCAGAGATTCGCGCTGCGCTATTTCTCTCATAGTTGGAACATTCCTTGTGCGTGTTAGACTCCGCCCGCTAATCGGAGGAGTGACCGCGGGGAGTACTGTAACCAGTGACTGATTTAAAGCCCAGCAAAAGCGCACGAAAACGTGAGTATATTGCGCTGCAGAAGTTAGGTGAGGAACTCATTGCGCTCAAGGAATCCGATCTTGATAGCCTGCCACTCGACGACAGCCTTCGTGATGCCGTCATGGAAGCACGCCAGATGAAAGCACACGGCGCATTGCGTCGCCAAAAACAGTATATCGGCAAGCTGATGCGCCACATTGACGCAGAGCCACTCAGGGCCGAAATGGCGAAGCTGCGCCGTTAATTAAGATGGTAGTATTTCGCGATGAGTAAAGACGTCGGTATTATTATGGGTTCCCGGTCCGACTGGGAAACAATGCAACATGCAACCGAGACACTGGCCGGACTCGGCATCCATTACGAAGTGCAAATCGTTTCGGCTCACCGTACTCCTGACCTTTTATTCGAATACGCTGCTTCCGCCGCTGAGCGTGGCCTGAAGGTCATTATTGCGGGCGCCGGTGGCGCGGCTCACCTACCCGGTATGGCTGCGTCCAAGACGCGCTTGCCGGTCCTCGGTGTGCCCGTGCAGTCAAAAGCACTCAATGGCATGGATTCATTGCTCTCCATCGCGCAAATGCCAGCAGGTATCCCGGTGGCTTGTATGGCCATCGGTCGTGCCGGCGCCGTGAACGCCGCTCTGCTCGCCGCCGCTATTCTTGCGAATGACAATCCGGCGATTGCCAATGCACTGGACGCCTATCGTAAGAACCAGACCGACAGGGTTCTGGGCGACAGCGATCCCACGCAGTGACCAAAGGCCTGGTCCACTAGCAATGCGCGTCGGAATTATTGGTGCCGGGCAGCTCGGCCAGATGTTGGGTTTCGCAGCACGCAATCTCGATGTCGAATGTCGTTTCGTTGACCCTTCCGACAATCCTCCAGCCGCGGATTGCGGCAAGGTGATTCAAAGCGCGTTTGACGATGCCGTCGCACTCGTCGCTCTGGCTGACACTTGCGATGTCTTGACCTACGAATTCGAGAACGTTCCAGTGGACGCTTTGCGGCACGTCGCCGGTATCGCGCCAGTCTACCCTCCGGCAGCAGCGCTTAAACACTCACAGGATCGATTGTTCGAAAAACACTTGTTCGAGCAGCTCAATATACCTTTGCCTGGCTACTGCCGTATCGATACACGCGACGACCTCGACGCAGCGGTGGGAAAACTGGGATTGCCGATGGTAATCAAAACACGCCGCTTTGGTTACGATGGCAAGGGACAGTTCGTCGTTCGAAATGAAGATGAGCTCGAAGCCGCCTGGCGCGACATTGCCGGCCAGTCGCTGATCGCCGAGCAATGGGTGCCATTCGATTATGAGGTTTCCTGTATTGGCGCTCGCAACGTCAGTGGCGACATGGCTATCTATCCGCTGGCGCGAAATCATCATGTTGACGGCATTCTTCGAACGTCCCGATCCCCGCTTGATGTGCCGCAACTCACAGAAAAGGCGTCCGCATTTGTTGAGAGCTTACTTGAGCACCTCGAATACGTTGGCGTGCTGGCGCTGGAACTCTTCGTTGTTGGCGGGGACCTGCTCGCCAATGAATTCGCGCCGCGCGTGCATAACTCGGGTCACTGGAGCATCGAGGGCTCCGAAACCAGTCAATTTGAAAACCACCTGCGCGCGATTCTTGATATGCCGCTGGGCTCGACAGCGAGCACAGGACACGCGGGAATGGTCAACCTGATCGGTGAGATTTCGAACGCTACACGAGAGCTCAATATTGGCGAGCTTCACGATTATGGAAAAGCGGCTCGACCCGGACGCAAACTCGGCCATATGACCGTTATCGGAGCATCCCCAGAGCAGTGCGATGAGCTTGTCGGAAAAATTGACAAATGTGTGAACCAGTCGACCTGGCGGGTTGAGAACGAGGCGTAGCCCGCAAAGACAAAAAGCAGGTAAACTCATCGCAACGATGTCGTATCTTGAACATTTCAACTTAACGGAGCAGCCATTTCGGCTGAC
This sequence comes from Woeseiaceae bacterium, assembly GCA_021773075.1. Classification (GTDB taxonomy): domain Bacteria; phylum Pseudomonadota; class Gammaproteobacteria; order Steroidobacterales; family Woeseiaceae; genus UBA1847. Next base: position 66,882 of record JAJFKT010000026.1, on the reverse strand, counting down.
ACCAGATCCGGAATTCCTTTATTGGAGCAAACAGCACGCGCGTGCAAAAGCCTATATGGAGTCCACCATCTGGCTGGCCGATGGCTTTGTTGTTATTACTGGCGAAATTGGTTCCGGAAAGACAACACTTTTGCAGTCATTCCTGTCGGAGCTCGATGACGACGTGATCTACGCTGTCGTATCGCAAACACAACTGACACCAACACAATTCTTGCAAGCCGTACTCACCGAGTTTGGATTCAAACCGTTCAACAAGTGCAAGGTCGAATTGCTGGACATGCTCAACATGTTCCTGATCGAACAATACTCGAACGGCAAGAAGGTTGTACTTGTCATCGACGAGGCACAGAACCTGTCGAAGAAGGTGCTCGAGGAAGTCCGCATGATTTCCGGCATTGAAACGCACAAGGAAAAGGTGCTGCGTATTATTCTGGCAGGTCAGCCGGAACTAAAAGAAACGCTTGACTCGGATCGATTGAAACAACTCGTACAGCGCGTGCGACTTCGATTCCACATCGGTCCACTGGATCGGCGCGAGATGCGCGAATACATCGAGCGACGCTTGTCTGTAGCCGGTCGTAAGACGGCCGATCTATTCGAGGATGACAGTTTCGACGTCATTTACCGCTTTTCTGGTGGCGTGCCAAGACTCATCAATACGCTTTGCGACACAGCACTTTTATGTGCTTTCGCGGATGAAAAACAAAGCGTCGATGCCAACGATATTATTTCCGCCGCCGAGGAGCTCAATTGGGCCGAACACGAGAGCAATACCGGTGTTTATGACCAATTGCGGCAGATCGAGAACGAGAGAAACCAAGCAAACGATTTACACGTGACGCGGATTGAGCTTCGTTCTGACGACGAGGTCGTCGATGTCCTGACCTTCCCTTTGGGGCGCGTTATTATTGGGCGATCTCCTGACAATGAAATCTATATCAAGAGCAAGTTCGTCAGCCGCCACCACGCACAACTGGTAAGTGATGAAAGTGGCTGCGTCGTTGAAGACTTAAACAGCACCAATGGTGTTTTTGTCGGTGAAAAGAAAGTTAAGAAATACCGCCTGCGAGATGGCGACATTGTGTCGCTTGGCGTGCACGAACTGGTTTATCACGATTTACGTACTAAAAATGAAATCGAAGCCGGTGATTCGATCGTAGAAGAAATTACCGGTGATGCTGGCGCCGACCGGGGCTCCGCAGTAAACGACCAGTAAGCCCTGCTCAGTAATCCTGCCGCGTACCCGCGCGCCGATCCGTAACACGATAATCACGCCGCTTCAGAAGAACCACCAGTCCGGCGACCAGGCAAACAAGTCCGACGACAAAGCATATTGTCGGCCAGTGCCAGTGATTTACGTACATTGAGGCGCCCAGACAAAGCGCTCCTATCGACAGATAGAAGTAAGGCAGGCTTTCGTAGATTGGTTTCGAGACCCACATAACACTGTACTTATCTTCCCCGGGGTCGATTCATTCTCCATAGCAGGGAGCTAATGTCCAGTGGGAATTCCGGATTTGATCAGGATTTACCGCTGCCGAACAGGCCCATTATTCTCGACAAGATCGACTCTGACAGCCCATCAACCAATAAATCCGGCTCGATATCGCCCAAATCGCCCCGCAGGTTTTGCACGAAAGCCTGTGAGTTAGCGTCCATGTCCTGCTCTGTTATTGTATTTTCGAATGCCATTGCTATCGTCCTCCATGAGATACGCAAAATTTACCGCAGCTCTGTTTTGAATGAAGTGAGCTATCTCACACTGTATGTTGTGAACTCGTTGAAAATCGAATTATGTAAAAACGTCGCGCTGTTTGAGCACGAGTCGGAGAATCCATTTTGCTTCTTCCCAACCCACAGGCGAATCAAAATGGATTCTCCGACTCGTCCTCAGCCAGTGCCACCGACTGTAATTTCGTCTATTTTCAGGGTTGGTTGGCCAACGCCTACAGGTACGGACTGCCCTTCTTTGCCGCAGGTACCGACGCCCGAGTCGAGTTCGAGATCATTGCCGACCATGGATATTTTGTTAAGCGCCTCCGGACCATCACCGATCAACATTGCGCCTTTGACGGGCGCCGTGACCTTGCCATTTTCTATCAGGTACGCCTCGCTTGCTGAGAAGACGAACTTTCCAGACGTAATGTCGACCTGACCGCCACCGAAATTTGGTGCATAGATGCCCTTGTCGACTGAGGCAATTATCTCTTCCGGATCGTGTGGCCCGGCCAGCATGTAGGTGTTCGTCATGCGCGGCATCGGCACGTGTGCAAATGATTCGCGGCGGCCATTGCCAGTCGACTCGACACCCATCAATCGAGCGTTGAGTTTGTCCTGCATATAGCCTTTCAAGATGCCATCCTCCACGAGCACGGAGTATTGCCCTGGCGTACCTTCGTCATCAACAGAGAGGGAACCGCGACGGTCAGGAAGTGTGCCGTCGTCAACAATCGTGCAGAGCTTTGAGGCCACCTTCTGGCCAAGCTTACCGCTGAATGCAGAAGTTCCTTTACGATTGAAGTCGCCCTCCAAACCGTGCCCCACTGCTTCGTGTAACAGTATTCCGGGCCAACCCGGGCCAAGGACGATTGGCATGCTGCCAGCAGGCGCCGCTTGCGCTTCCAGCTGCACGATCGCCTGACGGACAGCCTCACGGGCGAAGTCCAACGGCCTATCGCCATTCAAAAAGTAGTCCAGATTGCTGCGTGCGCCGCCACCCGCATAACCCTGTTCACGCTGGCCATCCTGCTCAAGAATGACACTGACGTTGAGGCGAATCAGGGGCCGAATATCGGCTGCCATCGTGCCATCGGACGCGGCGAGCAGAACGAGATCCTGACTACTCGCCAAACTCACGATGACTTGTTCAACTCGCTTGTCAAGATCGCGCGTTGCCGCGTCTATCTCGCTGAGCAAGGCCGTCTTTTGCGTATCATCGATACTCGCTGCGGGATCATCGCTGGGATAAAGCGACTTCGCTTCGGTTCTTTTCCACGCTTGCACAGCGAGGTCCTGACCTTGTCGAGCAATCGCTCTTGCAGCGCCGGCGGCTTGTTCGAGCGCGGGCAGCAGTAGTTCATCCGAATAGGCGAAACCCGTCTTCTCGCCGCTGGTTGCCCGTACACCAACGCCCTGATCAAGATTGAAGCTGCCATCACGAATGATGCGATCCTCAAGCGTCCAGCTCTCATGGCGGCTGACCTGAAAATACAAATCGGCATAATCCACACCGCCCTGCATCATGCTGCCGAGTGTCTTGCTCAGCTTGCTTTCATCCAGCCCGGCGGGCTCGAGCATTCGCGACATCAGCGAATCGATAGAATTACTGGTTTTGTCCAATCTCTCTGTCCGTATCCTGGTATTTGGGCTGTTGTTACAGGCGCCGATTCGCGAGTGCCGGGAACTCACTACGCAAACGGGCAACCAGATCAGTATCTATGTCTGCTGCAGCGAAGCAATCTCCGTCCGCTGCTTCCGCCAATATTCGTCCCCATGGATCCACGATAAGCGAATGTCCATAGGTCGCACGCCGGTCAGGGTGCTCGCCATATTGCCCCGGCGCGATCACATACGCCAGATTTTCGATGGCGCGCGCTCGCAGCAGGGTATGCCAGTGCGCCTTTCCAGTTGTTGCGGTGAACGCAGCCGGTACAGTAAACACGGTCGCACCAGCATCAACCAGTTGTCGGTACAACTCCGGGAAGCGCAGGTCGTAGCAAATTGTAAGTCCTATCCGGCCGCAGGGAGTATCAACCGTCACGATATCTTCACCCGGATACATAGAGCGCGATTCTCGATACGATTCCTGCTTGTCGACGAGGTCCACGTCGAAAAGATGAATCTTGCGGTAGATCGCCTGGGTGTCGCCATTGTCATCAACGACCAGGCAGGCACCGTACACCCGTTCGGCGTCGATCTCAGGCGAAATCAGCGGCATGCTCCCGGCGACAATCCACAAGCCATAACGTCGTGATGCATCGAACAGGAACGTCTGCACAGTCCCCACTCCGGGCGCCTCAGCAAACTTCGCTTTATCGCGGCCACGTTCTGGCATCAAAGCAAAGTTTTCTGGCAAGACGGCCAGCTTGCAACTGTCCTCGGCAGCGCTGCGAAGCAAGTCGTCTGCCGAGCGCAGATTCGAAGCGACGTCGGCACCGCTGTTCATTTGAATAGCCGCGACACGCATAAGCCCCTACTCCCCTCCAGCCAGACAGCCTGCCTGCTCGCCGCTCGCTACAAAAGCGGCCGAATCAGTTGACTCGACATCGGGTTTATCCCACGAGCCCTCGATTCCGTAATAGACCTGTCCAACCTCCTGCAATGGCTTCTTAAAAATCTGCGAAAAAATCAGTAATGCTGCAGCGACCTGTGGGCCCGCAACGACCGCACCGACAATTGGCAGCGTATTTCCGACATTCGCCGAAACAATCGCCGTTTGTTCATAGGTTCGATCTCTCAAGTCCGCAATGCCGACAATGCCAATATCAACCGCCGGCCCGTCAAGTGATAAATCGCAAGTATGTGTTACGCCATCTTCGATCCTGAAACTACCCGAGATCGAGTCGAAACTGAAACCCTTCGAAAATACATCGCGAAAATCAAATGACAGACGTCGCGGCAATGCACTAATACTCATCAATCCAAACATTCGGCCGGCACCGGGCTCGACCTCTTCTAACTGTCCGTCGCCGAAACGTACAGACACATCACCATCGAGGACCTCGAAAATATCCGCGCGCGGACTGCCTGACCAGTCGAGATCGAAAAGTATGCTCATATCCTTGCTGACGATACCAGGCGTGTAATTCAGTCGAGCCATTGTCCGTACGACGTCGCTGCTTGTCAGCGTCGCCGTAATATAGGTGTGGCTACCAAGCGGATCATCATCGTCCGCGAGCCAGCGCCCGGTCCCGACCAGACTAAAGGTTTCGTCGTTGCCGATTATTGTTGCGGCCTCCAGGCCGTTTTCGATCTTGTCGAAGGTCGCTTCCACGGCGCCAAGATTCCGATCGCCGAACGCTAAGTCGGCGACTTTGAGCTGGATAGCCGGCAACTTCCGCGGGTCGAGCGTAGCAACCGAATCGGTGTCAGTATCGTCGCCTGGCAAACGCAGTTTTTCCATGTCCAGAATCATTGCCCGATCACCGTCGAAATCATAGGGTACAAATACCGAGCCAATGATATCTTCACCTTCAAACTGGACCAGCCAGTCGAGTGCGCTACGATCGACACGCACCCGGTGTGATTTCAGGTGCTGTCCGATAAGAAACAGATCGTCGACGATCATGTCGACCGATCGTATACGTTCTGCGACGCCGACTTTATCCTCACCGCTACGAGAAAGACTTAGCCAATCTGTTAGCCTTACGATGTCGGTACTACCGCGCAAGTGCAGACCGCGCGTATCGGCCGCCTGCACTTCGTCGGTTCCAAATGTCACGACGCCACGATCCAGATCCCAGAAGTCCTCTGGACGATTGAATGCAAGTTGCCATGACAGCAAGTCCTCCGCGAAACCGACACTCTCGATAACTTCACCATCCGGCATAAACCGGATCTCGCCGAAAATACTCAGGGCTTCCTGCGCCACCTTATTGACTGGCTGCGGCAATTCGAATCCCAGTCCGACGAGATCACTGCGAATCTGGATCGTTAGCGGCGATTTCGACGCAACTTTGCTGCTCGGAAACAGAACGTCGGCTTCGTACAGCGCTGCACCGCTGACAAGACCCTGTAACGGCGCACCCAGGCCATCAACGATACCGGCCTTAGTAATCGTGCCTTTTGTGCTGGCGACAACCGTGAATTGCGGATCTTCTGAGCGAGCCAGCGAAATGCTGACACTTTCTCCGAGGAAGCTACCACCGAGCCCTTCGCTTGAAATTTGTTCACGATCGATTGTCACTTCGCCGATCAGATCGGTGACAGGCGGGTCGAATCCGTCGATCGCCAAAGTACCGTTATTGCTGCGAATTTTCGCAACGAACTCGAAGTCCTGAATTCGCGCTACTTTGAGTGGCACCGAGAGGTCGAGAGAAAGCGATGCTTCTCCGGATACGGCAACGCGATCAAGTTGTCCACCAAATACATCCGAGATCGGACTTTTCATGGAGAAGGTTCTAATCGAATCGAGCGTGCCACTCGAGAAGGATTGAATACTCAATACCGGATCGCGAAGGTCCGGAATATTGACCTTCGCATTGACCACCGGAATACCCGCACTTGTCGATCGATTCTCGGTCGTATACAAACGGGCATTGTCGAGAATGACCTCCATGTCCGACTCTTCGGTCGCCGGCCATTCCTTATGGTATTTGAAGTACATGTTACGAACAGAGGCTTCCACCAACAGACGACCTTCACCACCATCAAAGGGAAACTTGGCCAACGGTCCGTTAAGTGTGGTTGTGCCACGTGTGATCGAACCACTAACCAGCGCCATCTGAAACCACTCGTACAGTTTCGCTTGCAAGGCCTTTTCAGGGATGTAGCGTTTCGCCTCGGCAATATCGGCAATGCTCCATGTACTCGCCAGATCAATCTCTGGCGATGAACCGTCCTTGCTTAGCACGAGCTGGACATTGCTTTGGCTATGGAAGAAATCGCCGGAAACGCTAATGCTGTCTGAGATGATCGTTGTTTGCCGACTGCTACTACGCCAAATGACCGTGCCATCTGCGCGACTGATAACGAGTGCCTGGGGCAGGTACTCCGGCGCCCGCAATTCGACATCGGCCGAGTTTATTTCCAGCCGACCGCCAGAACGATTCGCTCGTAACAGACCCGAGAATCCTCGCACACCGGGTCGTTCAGATGTGCTCGCAATACCAACTCGATCAAGTTCCGCCGAGACGTTAAAGCGCGGCGTGTCGCTATCTATTTCCGAAACTGTCGCTATCATGTCTCTGACCACACCCGAAGGTTCGACGTCGCGCAACACATCTTGCTGTTCATCGTTCAACCACGGTCTTATGACGTGCAAGTCATCCAGATTCAGGTACGAGGCGCGCGCGTCCACCATAACGGCGCGGCCGTCGTGATCGACGCTTGCCTCTATTCGCAGCGACGCTTCGGGCCATTCGTGGTCTGCAAATGATATGACCAGCTCATCTGCTGCGATCAGCCAGTCGCTCTCAGTCACATCGATCTCAACCCGACCCGTGATGTCAAAAAAATCATCCGCGACCATCGCGATATCCACGAAGTCAATTTCCGCGGTCACATTCGATACACCAGCATCGGTGAGTGCCAGCGCCAACTCCAAATCACCAACACCTGATTTAAAGCGGCTTTCTCCCGGTAACAAGCTCGACCAGCCAGCCAGGTTTACGTCGTCCGCATCGACGGTAATGTCCCAGCTCCGTTCCGCAACGGGAGGCGCCAGAATCTGTACTGCGGACACACTCAGCTGGCGCCCAAGTTCATCGGGCAATCGAATTTCGGCCTCAGCCGCAATTCGCTTATCGTCGATGCTTGCACTCACCTGTGGCACGTGGAAAAAATGCGGTCGCTCATCACCTGGTTGCATGAATCTGAGCTCGATATCCTCACCGATGAATTCAATGCTGGCCGGCACATCCGAGTCACTGCTACGCGAAGCCAGAAGCTCCTCAAGAGGCACACCCTGAATCCGGTAACTACCGTCCGCATGTTGTCGAACGTCGACGCTGGTATCCCGTATGACGACTCGATCCACGACGAGTGACTGTTCGAACAGCAGCCGCATCAAACCGACACTGATACGCACTTCCTCGGCGGCAATAATACGCGTGCCGCTACTTTGACGCAGCAGCTCGGTGTTGTAGAACTCGAGTTCAGGCCCACTCAGACCCCATCGGGCATCCATACCAGTGAACTCTACCTGCACACCGATCGCAGCACTCGCCCAGGCTTTGATTTCATCCTGATATTCTGGGACGCGAGGCAAGAACAGACGGAACAAGCCCACGAAAATGGCCAACAGGATCACGATACTCGCCGCGGTGTACGCGAAGATCTTGATCAATGCTCGAAGATATTTTTTCATCGCGCTGCTCTACGTCACATCAGCACAACGTCGAACTGATCCTGAAGATACAGCGACTCGGTTTGCAGGCGGATTGGTTTGCCGGTTTGTTCTTCCAACTCGGCGAGGCTTGCCGCCTGCTCATCCAGTAATAATTCGATGACGTCCTGATGGGCAAGGACCATCGCCTCATCAAATTCAAATTGTCGGGACTGCCGAATGATCTCGCGAAACACCTCGAAACACACGGTCTCGGCCGTTAACACGAAGCCGCGACCGCTACAGCCGGGACAGTCCTCGCCCAGGATGTGCTGCAAGCTCTCACGCGTGCGCTTACGGGTCATCTCCACTAGTCCGAGAGGGGACACCGGCGTGATCTGATGACGCGCATGATCACGAGACAGGGATTTGTCCAGCAGCTGTAACACCTTGCTGCGATGGTCCTCTTCCTGCATATCGATGAAGTCGATAATGATAATGCCACCCAGGTTTCTCAGCCTCAGTTGGCGGGCTATCGCGACAGCAGCCTCCAGGTTAGTACGGTATATGGTTTCTTCGAGATTGCGATGTCCCACATAGCCACCCGTATTCACGTCTACAGTGGTCATCGCCTCCGTTTGGTCAAAAATTAGATAACCTCCGGATTTTAAAGGAATACTTCGATCAAGAGATTTGCTGATTTCATCCTCGATTCCATGCAGATCGAAAATTGGTCGGCGTCGTTTGTAGGATTCAAGCATGGCCTCAGCATCCGGGAGATAAGTTCGGCTGAACTCCTTCATCACTTCGAAATCCGCTTCAGAATCAACCCGTATTCGCTCCACATCCGATGTCACAAGGTCCCGCAATACTCGCAGCGGCAAGGAAAGGTCCTCGTGCACCATTGTTTTTACATTAGCCTGCCTGCACCGTTGCTGAACAACGTCCCATAGCTTGATCGCATAACGAAGGTCGGCTGATACGGCCTCCGCCGATGCACCCTCCGCCACCGTTCTTACAATGGCACCGCATTTTAGCCCGTGCTCTCCAAGCAAGCCTTCCACCATGCTGCGCAGCCGGAGGCGCTCGTCCTCGTCTTCAATACGCGCGGAAACACCGACCGTGTCGCTATGCGGCAGCAAAACAAGATGCCTGGATGGCAAGGTGATGTAGCTCGTAAGGCGTGCGCCTTTGTTGCCCAGCGGGTCCTTGACGACCTGCACCATAATGCTATCGCCCTCGCGGAGCAGGTCTTTGATGTTGGGCTCTTCATCGCTGCGTTCGGGACGCTGCGGCGAAGCGATATCCGAAACGTGTAAGAACGCGGTTCTCGAAAGACCGATATCGATAAAGGCCGCTTGCATGCCCGGCAACACGCGCGATACGCGACCCTTGTAAATATTGCTGACGAGCCCACGTCGCGCAGCACGCTCTATGTAGACTTCCTGCAGCACGCCGTTCTCCAGCAGCGCCGCACGCACCTCGCTGGGCGTAACGTTGATCAGGATTTCTTCTTTGGATGAGTCTTCTGTCATTGCTGGTCTTCGAGTACATCAATTCCTGCTGACTTCAATAATTCGACCGTTTCGAAAACCGGCAATCCCATCACGCCGGAATAGCTACCGTTGATGGCCTTTACGAACATGCCACCCCGTCCCTGGATACCGTAGGCACCCGCTTTGTCTGCGGGCTCCCCACTGTGCCAGTAACGATGCGCCTCGTCCTGACCAATTTCGCGAAACTGGACTTCAGTCTTGGACAGGACGAAGTGGGTTCCATTCACTGTTTTCAACGCAACACCCGTCATCACGCTGTGTGTGCGTCCCGACAGCGCCAGCAGCATTTCAACCGCGTCCGCGGCATTTTGCGGTTTGCCCAGAACCCGCTCACCCAAGACGACCACCGTATCTGCGCCCAGCACCAACTCGCCGCCGGCGACGGCTTCCGCCTTGCCCGCTGCCAGCCGCAACACCATCTCCTGTGGCAACTCCGCATCGTGGCGACGCTCATCGGTGTCCACGCTTACGACATCGAAGTCGATTCCCAGCGTCGCCAGAATCTCTCGGCGACGCGGCGAAGTAGAGGCCAGTATGAGCTTAGACACGATGGTAGGGATGGCCCGTATGCAGGGACCAGGCCCGATACAGTTGTTCGCTTAGCAGGACACGCGCCATGCCGTGAGGCAGAGTCAATTGAGAAAGCGACCACAACATGTCGGCGCGTTGTCGTACTGCGTCCGAAACACCATCCGGTCCACCAATAACAAAACACAGATCGCGCGCATCGGATTGCCAGTCGATTAATTTAGCCGCCAGAGTCTCGCTTTTCATTTGCTTGCCACGCTCATCCAGCAGAATAACCTGCTCCGCCGGTGCCAGCTTTGCCAAAATCAGCCCGCCCTCTGAATCCATCGCCTGTCGCGACTTGTCGTTTTTGCTACGGCGAACGGTCGCAATTGTGTCGAGACGGAACTTCCACTCGCGCGGAAAGCGCTCCGTGTAGGTGCCAAAGGCTTCGTCCACCCAGGACGGTTGCCGATCACCGACAGCTAGCAAACGAATATGCACGAATTATCCGTCGGTCGCCGCAGCATCTCCTGACGGAGTGATCGACCAGAGTTTCTCCAAATTATAGAACTCACGCACTTTGGGCAGCATCACGTGAACAAGTGCATCCTGCAGGTCGAGGAGTACCCATTCGCCACCACTTTCTCCCTCGACGCCCGACGGCCTGTGGCCGGCGGCCTTGGCTTTGTCCGAAACATTTTCAACTAAAGCCAGAACATGCCGGCTGGATGTTCCGCTTGCCACGATCATCCAGTCGGTCACTGTCGTCATGCTGCGAACATCGAGCTTGATGATATCCAGCCCCTTTATCTCCTCAAGCGCCTCGACAACCAGATCGCATAATTTTTCACTATTCATGCGTTTCACTCAAATCACTCATATATATTCCTGTCTCCTTTATTACATCTCTAACCGCGTCGGGCATCAAAAAGCGCGGATCACGTCCCGCTGCGACCAACTCCCGAATCTCCGTTGACGCTATCTCGAGTTGCGTCACCGCGTGTATGTGTATGCGCCCATGCGTCGCTTTGTGCAGGTCGTCCACTTTGTGCGTGCCACTTTCAGCGATCAATTCACCCAGCGGACCCATATCCGGTGCCCTCCAGCCCGGGCGATGCGCGACAATAATGTGGGCGATCTTGAGAATTTCATCCCAGCGATGCCATTTCGGTAAGCCAAGAAACGCGTCCATTCCCACTATGAGACCCAATGAACGGTCCGGAAATTCCTCTCTCAGGCTTTCCAACGTATCAATGGAGTAGGACAGCCCTTCCCGACGCAACTCACGATCATCGCTCACAAATCCGGTCTGAGCTTGAATGGCGACCTCAACCATTCGATAACGTAACTCTGCGTCGGCGAAGGTCCTGCCGCGATGCGGCGGATCGCCGCAGGGCACGAATCGGACCTCGTCGAGCTTCAGCGCCTGCAGCATTTCGAAAGCAGATCTCAGATGGCCGTAATGGACCGGATCGAAAGTACCGCCAAAGATTCCGATCGGACGAGTTGCGCTCACTGAGAAAGACTCACGACGACGTCGGTCGCCATTTGCCATGGATTCCCGGCGCGTTGACCCTTGGCCGCGGCATCAGCCCGACCGCTTGCTTTGAGCATTCTATGAAAATCACCGTGCTGATGTCGGCTAATGCAGCTGCGCACCAGTCCCTGCCGATCGCGCCAGACACCTGAGCGCTGCATGGCACCGCCAAGATCACCGCCCTGCCGAATAACGTCATCCAGAGTCGCCAGTGTACGCAGCTCCCGGGTAAGGGCCCACATCACTATGACGGGCTCGACACCCTCTGCACGTAAACCGCCCAGAATCTTCACGGAACGTCTTGCATCGCCTGCAAGCGCCGCGTCGGTAAGCTTGTAAACGTCATACCGACTGCTGTTGGCGACGGCATCATTTACCGCTTCAGCACTGACTTTCCCTTCACCAAGAATCAGCCGCAGTTTTTCAATTTCCTGCTGGGCCGCAAGCAAATTGCCTTCCACCCGATCGGCTATTAGCGTCACAGCGTCGCGATCCGGCTGCAGACCCGAAGCTCGCATTCGGTTTGCAATCCAGCCCGGCAGTTCACGCACACCGATTGGCCACAACGCCAGCGACACGCCTTTCTGATCAATAGTCTTGGCCCATTTGGACGCACTGCTACTCCTGTCCAGCTTCGGCCCCGTCACGATGAACAATAACTCCGCTCCGGCTTGTTCAACGAGAGCAATAATAGCTGCGCTGCCGGCCTTACCTGGCTTGCCCGTTGGCAGACGCAATTCGATAATGCGTTGCTCTGCAAACAGTGAGAAATTGCTCGTTGATGCCGTTAATGCGTTCCAGTCAAAACCCGTGGTCGCGATGTGCAATTCGCGCGACACGAAGCCCCTGCCGCGAGCGGTCTCCCGTATCGCGTCGAGCGCTTCATCAACGAGCAGAAATTCGTCACCAGTAACAAGGTAACAAGGGGCGAGCGATTTTTTGAGGTGCGACGATAGTTGGTTAGCCTGAATCTTCAAGCAAGCTGCTCCATGCTTATCGATTCGTCCTCGAGCAAGACGGGAATGCCGTCGTCGATCGAATAAACACGCTTGCCGTCGTCGGTCACCAGGGCCTCAAGCATTGGATTGGCAACAGCGCTACCCTCGTGATTAACGAGTTCGCCCGCCTCGATCGCCGCATTGATTTTTGTCAGCTTGTCTTTCGTCAGTAGTGATAGACCCTTGTGGGACACAGGGCATCGCAAGATTGTCAGTAAACGCTTATCCATGTGCCCATTGTAGCGCTTCAAAAGCGCTTGAGGACAGCCGCAAGCTCGATATTTCCGCTGCTTTCGGCCGCTTCGATTGCCGCCGGCAGGTCCTCACGGAATGGCTTGAACTGCTCGTCGATCAGACGGCAGCGCAGAATAACTTTGAGCGCCGGAATTTTCTCACCGTGCAGCAGCATGTCATGCACATAATGCTGTGCGAAAAATAGCGCATGCTGTTTTTGTTCCCAACGCAGCATTTGGTCAAAAAACCATGCCCAGGCCGCCACCGTATCGGGCTCCGCGGCAATCCGTTCGGTAACGTGCTTGAAGCCACCTTCACGATTGCCACGACTCATAAAACCATACGCATGTGAAAGCACATCAACTCGCTGCTTTTCCAGATCACCCTCGACCTGCTTCTCGTCCGGCTGCAATGAATCCGGGATACTGACGTCATCCATCAATCCATAGGGTTCGATGAGACTCCCTATCAAGGAGAATACGGACGATATAAGCAACATTGTCGCGAGATTGGCGAGCATGTCGGGCAAGGCCTCGGTCATGATGATGAGGCAGCCGGCCAGCACCATATAAACGGATGCGATCCAGAATGTATCGTTGCATTCCCTGAGTAGTCGCAGGATTGCTAGCGGATTCAGGCTTTGCAGCGGCGAGTGGGTAATAGCAAGCACTGCGAAAGAGGCCGGCAGGAAAGCCCCGGCGGCAGCCAGTACTGCGATCCTGCCGCCTGCCCCGAAGTTTTCGCCGGCCCCTATGACTGCCCAGCCTGTGAGCAATACCAGCGGCACGGGAAACAGTGACCAGGCGTTACCGAACCAGCGAAAAAAATCGGTGTCCGGAATTGGCGGAACGCGATCGCTCGCGCGCGCCTCAAGAATGATCATCTGGTGTCGAAAAACAGCCGGGATCGTAAGAAACATGAGAAACATGCCCACTACGCCGCCCCAGCGTGCGAACGACATCAACAGCCACAACACAAGTACGGGTATCAAAACGCTGCTTTGCGTCAGCGGATACGCGACGGCTTTGAGAATCTTACTCGGATTCATGCGTGTCTTTTCCTGCGGCAGGCACCGGATCGTAGCCGCTACCACCCCACGGATGGCAACGGCCGATGCGTCGGACGGCCAGCCAGCTGCCCTTTAAAATGCCGTGGTCCTGCAGAGCTTCGATCGCATAATTTGAACAGGTGGGGTCGAAGCGGCAGTTGCCACCGAGCCATGGCGAGATCGCAATTCGATACAGCCGCACCAATTGAATCAGCGGCCACGCGAGCGCTTTGCTCACGGTGTTCGCCATCAGGCCGCCTCAAGGGCCTCGGAAGCGAATCGCCGGATCGCCGTGAGCATCGAAGAAAGTCCCGTGCTTCGCGTTGGGCTCAGGTGTGCCTCAAGTTGCAGCGCGTTAACAAAATCGGGCGGAGTATCGAGAATGTCTTGCGGCAGTCGACCACTGTACAGGCGCAGCAATAAAGCAATCAGACCGGACACAATTGCAGCATCGCTAATCGCCTGAAAGTGCAGACGCCCCTCACGTTCTTTGGCGACAAACCAGACTTGTGACTGGCAACCACGGATGCGATTGCTGTCGTTGCGATACTCTTCAGGAAAATCCGGCAAACGACGTCCCATGTCAATCAAATACTGGTAGCGGTCCATCCAGTCCTCGAACAGATCGAAGTCCTCGATAAGCTCCTGCTGCGCGACTTGAATTTCGTTACTCAAGATCAGCTCCGCCGCCAGGTGCTTCCATCGCGACCGTCCTGGATTGTAACGCCGGCTTCAAGTAATGAATCACGCAACGCGTCGGCTGTTTCGTAATCGCCGGCTGCCTTTGCCGCGATACGCTTTTCGACCAACACATCGATTTCCCCGGATGTCAGCTCGCCTTCTACATGGGCTGAAAACCATTCATCCGGATCGTTGCCCAGCAGGCCCATCAATTCGCCACAGGCGTACATTTTTGCCGCCAGCGATTCACGTTGATCGGCGTCACTTGCTTTGTTGAGGTCTTTGGCCAGCCCAAAAAACGCCGCCATAGCCTTTGGCGAATTTAGATCATCTTCAAGGGCAGCGATCAATTCGGGAGGTACTTCGGCACTGGCACGCGCATCCTTCGAGACCTCGACACCCTGCACGGCTCCGTACAATCGATCCAGCATGCGGCGCGCAGACTCTATGCTCTCTGCAGACCAGTCAAGCGGCTGTTTATAATGCGCACTTAGCAGTGCCAATCGGATTATCTCTCCAGGTATTGTCTTTATCATCTCGTGAACGAGCAGCACGTTGCCCAGAGACTTCGACATTTTCGTCTGATCCATACTGAGGAAGCCGTTGTGCAGCCAGTAGCGAGCGAACGGCGCGCCATCATGCGCGCAGGAACTCTGCGCCAATTCATTTTCGTGATGAGGAAAAACCAAATCTCGGCCGCCAGCGTGAATATCAATTGTAGTGCCAAGGTGTTTTTCAGCCATTGCCGAGCACTCAATGTGCCAACCCGGGCGCCCGCGTCCCCAGGGTGAATCCCAGCCCGGTAATTCCGGTGTCGATGGTTTCCAGAGCACGAAGTCATGCGCCGCTTTTTTGTAGGGTGCCACTTCAACTCGGGCGCCAGCTATCATCTCGCGAAGATCACGTTTCGAAAGCGTGCCGTAGGCTTCGTTTGACGACACATCAAACAGAACGTGACCATCGGCCTCATAGGCAAATCCCTTTTCGACCAGGGTCGCGATCATTGCGACCATCTCATCGATATGCTGCGTTGCGCGTGGCTCAATATCGGGCGGCTTCACGCCAAGTGCACCCATGTCGTCGTTATAGGCCTTTATGTAACGTGCCGTAATCTCGTCGATGGGCTTGCCTGACTCGACTGACGCAGCATTGATCTTGTCATCAACGTCCGTGATATTGCGTGCGAAAGTAAGTTTGTAGCTGCGGCGAAGCAGCCGCGCCAGCAGGTCGAAAACGACCGCTGGCCTTGCGTTGCCGATGTGCGCGAAGTTGTAGACCGTTGGCCCACACAGATACATCGTCACCTCGCCTTCCTTGAGCGGTTCGAAGGGGACTTTCTTGCCCCGGAGCGTGTCGTGTAGCTGTAATGTCATGAGATGCGATTCAGTCATTGAAAAGACGCAATCATAACAATATAGCGGCATGTCGTTACAGTTTGCTGCCGTGCATCGCGCCCGGTATTCTTCGGCCCCGCGACCCATTTAGCAAGGACCCAAAATGTCTGCCTCGCAAGTCCGATTTCGAGCCCGCAATAGCATTCAACAGGTTGAGGAAGCCAACGACCTCGCACCCAAATTTGACGATCGAGGCCTTATCACCGTTGTCACAACCGATGCCGATAGCGGCGAGTTGCTGATGCAGGGATATATGAACGCCGAAGCGCTACAGCTCACAATCTCAAGCGGCGAAGCGCATTACTACAGCCGCAGCCGCCAGGTACTGTGGCACAAGGGAGCGACCAGTGGTCTCGTACAATCAGTTCGCGAGCTCTTGATCGATGATGATCAGGACTGTGTCTGGCTGCGAGTCGAAGTTAGTGGCGGTGCCAGCTGCCACGTCGGCTACCGCAGCTGCTTCTACCGTAAGGTTCCGGTTGGCAGCGACTTCGAGGCCAAACAGACAGACGGCCACGTTGATCTCGAATGGACGGAAACGGAGAAGGTCTTTGATCCGGAAGAGGTCTACGGTGACACCCCTAACCCCACAATTCTGTAAGCCCTCTAAATTGGGGTCTGACCCCTTTGAGGGTCTTTGAGGGTCTAGAACTTGCCTTCCGCATCGTGCCGCCGTTTCTTACGCAGCCGTTGTGCTGCAGGTTGCGGTTCCGCCATCGCGATGGCACGTGCCTGAAACGCGTATTCGATGATGCCTACCATCCACAGGAAGTAACCCACAAGTTCGATAAACTCTTCGACCGCGAGTTTAACGATGCGTTTGTAGTCGTCACCCAATATCGACATCCATAAGGGTTCGTGTCCGACCAGTCGGACAAAAGCGAACAAAATGACAGCTCCGGCAAATAATAAGGTCAGGCCGGGTGATGGCCAGATCCTGGCAAGTGCAATTTGTAGCCGCTTGCGAGCTCTGTAGGTATAGACGATTAAGAGCGATCCAATCATAACGATCAACACCTGCCACAGGTTGTCGGCGATAAATCGGTCCAGAAAGAAATCCAGTTCACGAATCAAGAATGCCAATGCCATACCGGCTAACGGGATCGCGATGGGTCGTTGCGTGGGACAATAGCGAGCCACCCACCACATAATCACGCCGCACGCAGCGAGAATAATCGCTTGAATAATTTCGACTGGCGAGAATTCGCTAGTACCGTAGCGGTCCGAAGCACTCAACAGGATGTGCATCTTCAAGCTGCCCGGCGAGGCAATTTCCATTTGCGTCAGCGCCCATGTAATGAACGCGATCGTAATGAAATACAGGAGGTAGCGGATCCACGGCATACCAGACTATACACCGCGTCGAAACTAGTCGCGCAGTCGGAACGTGACTTCGCCTTCCGTGGTCAGAAGTCCATGATTCATAAGAAACTCTGCCGCGTCCTCAGCGTCGCTTTGGAACCAGTCTTGCGTGTTTCCCAGACGAAAGCTGTAGCCCCACTCATCCATGTCACGCATCAGGCGATCACGTCCGACGCCCGCAAGATGATCGGATAGAACGACCTGCAAATAGCAAACAGCCGATTCTTCCAGATCATCTCCACCAGCATCTCGCTCGAGACCGGCGCGACGCTCTTCAGTCATACAAATGACATGACAGGTTTCATGCAGTAATGAATGTATCGGCGTATCGTCGCGAACGAATACTTTGCGACCAACTATTCCGGCCTCCGAATCACCCCAAAAACTACCGGCGATTGGGTCGCCTGGCTCCTGCCTCAGGAGCTCAAGATCGTAGCGCTGCAGTAAGGTCGTTATCGCTACTCGCGGCACATCAGCAATGAGCAACATCGTTAGGTTAGAGCGTAGAGATTTGCTTCATGACAACTCGAACAAGATCCTGAACGATCGCATCGCGAAGCAGCTCCTCCTCGCGCGCTTTGCCCAAAACCAGAGTCGAATCGTAGGTATAGTCTCTTGTAAGCGTCATGGTCTGTTGCGGCAAGAGAACTTCAGTGCCTGAATCCAGCCGGTAGGCAACCGTATAAAAAACCTCATACTCGGTTGGCACATTGCGAGCTGACACCGACAGTACCCGCTGTGACGTTTCATCAAACGAAATTGTAAATATCGCTGTCGCGTCTGTCGCCGAATCGGACAGCTCAACGCCTGAAGCCTTCATTCTCGACTTCAGTTCTCGAAGAAACGGGCTGTACTCATCACTGGCATCGATATACGTCCGCTGCATTGCGGCCGGCGCTGTGGATGCGCCCTGCAGGTGAAATCCGCAGGCCGACAAAGCGACCGTCACGAACATCAATCCTGATATGCGAATAGACCTAAACAACAATGCTCACCAATTTGCCCGGAACAACAATGACCTTACGGATTTCTTTCCCGTCTGTGAACCTCAGGACGTTTTCATCCGCGAGTGCCTGCGCCTCAATGGCATCCGTAGCGGCATCAACCGCGACAGAGATTCTTGCTCGTAACTTGCCGTTGACCTGCACCACCATTTCGATGAGATCGAGCTCAAGCGCGCGCTGGTCGACCTGCGGCCAGCTTTGATCGATCGACGCTGTTTCATGGCCAAGTTCCCGCCACAACGCGTGGCAGATATGCGGCACCATCGGCGACAGCATGATGACAACGGCTTCCAGCGCCTCGTGTCGAACGCCCCGACCGGCGTCTGAATTATCCGATAACTTATTAATTGTATTCAATAATTCCATCGATGCGGCGACAGCCGTATTGAAGCTGTGGCGACGTCCTATGTCATCGCTGATTTTCTCAATGGTTTGATGCGTTTTGCGACGCAGCTCTTTTTGCGCGTCGTTAAGGGCAGCAACATCGAGGTCGACGACCGCTCCATCATTCGCGTGCTCCACGACGGCTGTCCAGAATCGCTTCAGAAACCTGAAGCTGCCCTGCACGCCGTCATCTGACCATTCAAGCGCCTGCTCCGGCGGTGCGGCGAACATCATGAACAGGCGAACCGTATCTGCACCGTACTTCTTGATCAGATCAGCCGGATCAACGGTATTACCTTTCGCCTTCGACATCTTGGCGCCGTCTTTCAGCACCATGCCTTGTGTCAACAAATTGGTGAACGGCTCGGATACGTCAGTCAAACCCTGGTCCCGCATCACTCGCTGAAAAAAACGCGAATAGAGAAGATGCAGAATGGCGTGTTCGACGCCACCGGTGTATTGATCAACTGGAGTCCAGTAATGCGCACGGTCGTCCAGCATCGCACCGTCGCTGTCTGGACAAGCGTATCGAGCGAAGTACCATGATGATTCAACGAAGGTGTCAAACGTGTCGGTTTCACGACGCGCATCCTTGCCGCATTGTGGACAGGCGACATTTACAAACTCGGGCATATCCTTCAGCGGTGACCCGGTCCCTTTGACTTCAACGTCTTCGGGAAGCACGACAGGCAACTGATCCTCCGGCACGGCAACCGCATCACAATCATCACAATAAATAATCGGTATCGGTGTACCCCAGTAGCGCTGGCGCGAAACTCCCCAGTCACGCAATCGATAGTTTACCTTGCGACTGCCACGACCATTTTTCTCGAAGAAATCGGCGATAGCGTTGAAAGCGCCGTCAAAATCGAGGCCATCGTAACTACCGGAATTCACCAGCACGCCGTGTTCAAGATACGCCGCTTCCTCAACGTCGATCGCGCTACCGTCAGTCGGTGCAATGACCTGCTTGATTGCTAGCTTGTGTTTCTTCGCGAATTCCCAATCGCGTGCATCATGACCCGGAACCGCCATTACGGCTCCGGTGCCGTAACTCATCAGAACGAAGTTGGCGACCCACAAGGGCACCTCTTCCCCGCTCAGCGGATGGATTGCGGAGATACCGAGAGCCATGCCCTTTTTCTCCATCGTCTCCAACGTCGCTTCCTGCGCATCGGTCTGCTTGCACTGCTCGATGAACGCGGCTATAGCCGGATCCGCCGCCGCAGCTTTAGTCGCCAACGGATGTTCCGCAGCAACTGCCACGTAAGTAACGCCCATCAGCGTATCGGGTCGCGTCGTGTATACCGTCAACCGATCATCTTCGGCAACGACATCAAACGACAATTCGACGCCTTCCGAGCGGCCGATCCAGTTGCGCTGCATGGTCTTTACAGAATCAGGCCAACCCGGCAGGTGATCCAGTTCATGGAGCAACTCATCTGCATAGTCCGTGATCTTCATGAACCACTGCGGAATTTCACGCCGCTCTACGAGCGCATCTGAACGCCAGCCCCGGCCATCGATGACCTGTTCATTCGCGAGAACGGTCTGATCCACCGGATCCCAATTGACGATCGAATTCTTTCGATACACCAGGCCCTTCTCGAACATCTTGGTGAATAGCCATTGCTCCCAACGATAGTACTCCGGCCGGCAGGTCGTTATCTCGCGAGTCCAGTCGTAGGCGTAGCCGAGTCGCTTGAACTGACCACGCATATCTTCAATATTGCTATAGGTCCACTTGGCCGGAGGAATGCCGCGCTTGATCGCCGCATTCTCGGCAGGCATGCCAAACGCGTCCCAACCCATCGGCTGCAGGACGTGTTTGCCCAGCAAGCGGTGATAACGCGCGATGACGTCGTTGATTGTGAATACCCGGACATGGCCCATGTGTAGTTTTCCGCTGGGGTACGGAAACATCGTCAGGCAGTAATATTTTTCTTTGCCAGCGTCCTCACTGACCTCAAAACTTCGAGCATCGTCCCAGTACTTCTGGGCCGCCAGCTCGACAGTCTCGGGATTGTATGCGGTACTCATGGATGTCTTGCGTCTTCGGTGCCGTGAAAACCCGCAAGCCTACATGAAGAGGCTGCAATACGCAGTAGTACCACGGTAAATCAGATGCCGACGCGACTTCGAATCCAGAAGAACCCAAGCGTCAGGAAGCAGATAATCAGGACCGGCCAGTTGCCGCAGTCGGCGTAAATCGTTGTACCTCTGTGCAGACGCACATCGGCGGTCATGATCTCATCGGTGAATTGCTGACCGGCTTGCAGCAGCTGGCCCTCAGGCCCGATGAAGGCGCTGATGCCGGTATTGGTCGATCTGACTGAGTAACGTCCGACCTCAAGTGCCCGCATTCGTGCAATCTGCAGATGCTGATGCGGTGCAATGGAATCACCAAACCATGCGTCATTGCTGACATTGATAAGCAAATCGGCATCTGGAAATGCGTACAGCTGCTCCGCGCCATAGGCATCTTCGTAGCACACTGCAACCGCAAGCTTCGCGCCGTTGGCCGCAATCAGTAGCGGCTGGACATCATCCCCGGCCGCCAGATCAGCGTACGGCAAATTCTGCATCTTCATCCACTCACGGACGCTTGCGGGTACCGGAAAATATTCTCCAAAAGGTACCAAATGTCGCTTGCGATAGACCTGTCGTTCCACACCACCGAGCATCAAAACACTGTTGTATATTCGCGGTTCGATTGAACGTTCAGAACTGTTTTCAAGAATTCCGAGCAACACCGTCTGGCCGTTGCGCTTTGCGTCCTGGTCTACGATGTTTAGGTAATCGGCAACCCGATCATGCAATGCCGGAATGGCGACCTCAGGCCAAACGACGAGTTCGCTTTCCGGCACGCTCAGGGTCGCACTGCGGTAGAAGTCCAGCGTCACCTGCCGCTGCGCCGGCAGCCATTTTTGATCCTGCGGCACACCGGCCTGCACAATCGTCGTGCGGACCGCTTTGCCATACGGCTCTGTCCACTCGACGGAACCCAGGATACTTCCCATAATCCACGGCAGGACGATGAGAGGAAGTGCGATCAGCCGCTCTTTTCCGTTGGTCATTATTGCTACCAGGATCGCCGCTGTAGCAAACATCATCATCATGGAAACGCCGTACACGCCGAGCACCGGTGCCCAACCCGCCAGCACCGAATCAACCTGTCCGTAGCCGTGCGCCAGCCATGGGAAACCGGTCAGAATCCAGCCGCGCAACCATTCAATTAAAACCCAGGCAGCGGGGCCGACAAAGTAAAGCCGCCATGGCTCACCGTGTGAAAGTCGTGCGATCACCCACCCAGCAAGCCAGAGGAACGTCGCCATGATCAACGATAGTCCGACCATCAGCAGCAACGCAATCCACAATGCCGCGTTGCCAAACACATATACCGATATGTAAATCCAGTACGTACCAACCAGAAACAGACCAAAACCGAACCAGAAAAAGTGTGCTGCAGCGTCTTTGGGCGAAACAGTAAGCGCAACAAATAACAACGGTAAGGTCAGGATCGGCGCGAGTATCGACCACTCGGCCGGCGCAAAAACGAGTGTAGTGGCACAACCGATGGCAAATGCTAAGAGACGGCTGATTCCTGGCCGATCTGCCGTTAGGGAAAACAGGAGATTTCTATCTTTCTTGTTAGCCAAACTACTTATTCGCCATTGCGCTGGACTTGCAATGCATCAATTCGTCGCTTATCAGCGCTGGTTACAGCAAACGTGAACCCGCCAAATTCAACCTTTTCACCACGTCGTGGAAGCCTTCCAAGCTCGTGTAATACAAGACCACCGACGGTGTCGTACTCTTCATCATCAAGCTCGCATTCGAAGTAGTCATTGAAATCTTCTACACGAGTCAATGCGCGAACGGCAAAACAAGGTTGGCCGTCGCGATCACCATCCGGTCGAATAAACTCAGCCTCCTCATGATCATGTTCGTCATCGATTTCACCAACAATCTCTTCGAGCACGTCTTCAATGGTAAGCAGCCCGGCAACACCGCCGTACTCATCAACGACGATCGCCATGTGGTTATGGCTTGCACGAAACTCTTTTAACAACGCGTTTAAGCGTTTCGACTCCGGAATCACCGACGCGGGCCGCAACAACTTCTTGATCGTCAGCTCTTTGGCCTCATCGCTACCGTAGTAACGCAAAAGGTCTTTGGCGAGCAATATTCCGAGTACTTCGTCCCGATCTTCGCCAATCACCGGAAATCGGGAGTGGCCCGACTCAACAATCAATTTCAGGGTTTCATCGAACTTGTCCTCAATGTCGATAACCACCATCTGTGATCGCGGCACCATGACCTCTCTAACCTGAGTCTCGGACACTTCGAGCACGCCCGATAGCATGCTCTTTTCTTCGGCATCGAGTTCAACATCGGCCTGGATAAAAGTCTGGATTTCGTCGCGGCTCCAGGGTTCGCCCCTGATCGCGCGCATTACGCGTGCGACCAGTCCGGGTGTGCCTGAGCCGCCGGTACTTGGAGGTTTTTCGTTCATCAAGCTAATCATATCAGGTCTCCTGCGGAGACTCTCCATAGGGGTTGGCAACACCAATATCGCCCAAAACCCTGATTTCCATGGCTTCCATTGCCATCGCATCGCTGTCGTCAACGTGGTCGTAGCCCAATAAATGCAGGGTGCCGTGAACGATCATATGCGCCCAGTGACTGACGAGCGGTTTGCCCTGTTGCCCCGCCTCGGCGCTTATAACACTCGAACAAACAACGATATCGCCAAGCGGTACGTCAGCATCACCCGGCAAGCCCACAATTTCGCCCGCTGGAAAAGACAGAACGTTGGTCGACTTATCCTGCTCGCGAAATTCCTTATTGAGCCGCTGCATTTCCGCTGCGTCGACGACTCGGACCGAAACTTCGGCATCACTGCCCGGGTACGCCGTAGTCAGTGCACGAGCGACCCAAAGTGAAATTTCCTCTTTGCCGGCTACCGACTCTTCTTCGACCGCGAACTGAACGTCAACTCGAACGGTCATTTTTCTCGTAGGCTTCGACGATCCGCTGCACCAATTCGTGGCGAACAACATCCTTTGGTTTGAAATAAGTGAACGAAACGCCCTTCACATCGCCCAAGACAGCAATCGCATTGTTTAGTCCGGACGTTTGACCAGACGGCAGGTCGATCTGCGTGATGTCGCCAGTGACGACGGCGCTTGACCCAAAGCCGATCCGCGTAAGAAACATTTTCATTTGTTCAATACTGGTATTTTGCGCTTCGTCGAGAATAATGAAAGACTCGTTGAGCGAGCGGCCACGCATGAATGCCAAGGGCGCAATCTCGATAACGTTGCGCTCGATCAGCTGTGTAACGCGCTCCGCTCCAATCATGTCATATAAAGCGTCATACATAGGGCGCAGGTAAGGATCTACTTTCTGCGACAGATCACCCGGCAGAAACCCAAGCCGTTCTCCGGCCTCAACAGCGGGCCGTACCAACACGATTCGCCGAACCTGTTCATTTTCCAAAGCATCAACGGCGCTTGCTACGGCTAGATAAGTCTTGCCGGTACCCGCTGGTCCAATACCGAAAGCCAAATCATGATCACGGACCCTGCGCATGTATGAGCCCTGATTCGCGCCGCGCGGTCGAATGAGCTTGCGGCGTGTCTGAATCGTTACGACTTCGCCGCCGTCCAACGTTTCATCATTTACGCTTGCTGCAGCATCATCCATAAAAGACTCCTGTAACGTCATATGAACACGTTCCGGATCCAGTCGTTCCTCGTTAGTCATCTCAAATAGCGACAACAAAACGTCACCTCCGACCTCGGCAGCACCTGGACGACCGGTCACACGGAACGTATTACCGCGACTCGCGATTTCAACATCGAGGCGGCGTTCAATTTGTCGGAGGTGTTCATCAAATTGACCGCACAGGTTAGCGAGGCGGTCATTATCGGCGGGCTCGAGGACTATGTCCCGAGAAAACTGGACAGCATTCAAGATCTGTATTTAAAACCTCTGCGTAGGAGGCCGCCTGTCAGGAGGACAGGGGACGTGGCATGTCTGAATAGACAATCGATCATTGTCTTAGAGACTACGCCGCAGCTCCTTTATTGGCAAGTCATTCGCAAGTCGGCCGCGTAAGGAATTAGGCATAGCTTCGGTGACTACGACGTCAACGAATTGACCGATCAACGATACATCGGCATCAAAATTGACCCAACGATTATTCTCGGTTCGCCCGGAAACCTGGCTGGTCCTTTTCCTGGAGGTTTTTTCAACCAGGATACGTTGTGTTGTACCTATCATCGCGCGACTGATCTCCATCGCTTGCTGATTGATACGAGCCTGCAACAAAGCGAGTCGTTCCTTCTTCACTTCCATCGTCGTGTCGTCAGCCAGGCTTGCTGCCGGAGTGCCGGGTCTGGCGCTGTAAATGAAACTGAAAGACTGATCGAAGCCAATGTCTGCAATCATATTCATGAGCGCTTCGAAATCACTATCCGTTTCACCAGGAAAGCCGACAATAAAATCGGATGACAATGAAATTCCGGGGCGCGCTTCGCGCAGTTTGCGAATCTTCTGTTTGTACTCAAGAACCATATGGCCGCGCTTCATTGCTGCAAGAATACGGTCCGAGCCATGTTGCACGGGAAGATGTAAGTAACTCGCAAGCGACGGCACCTCTGCATACGCCTGAATCAGGCTGTCGGTAAACTCAACCGGGTGTGAGGTCGTAAATCGAATTCGCTCAATACCCTCGATGGCGTCTACGTAATAAATAAGCGTCGCAAGATCGGCGATCTGGCCATCGTGCATCGGTCCACGGTACGCATTTACGTTTTGTCCAAGTAAATTAACCTCTCGGACACCTTGCTCTGCCAGCGTCGCAACTTCCGCGATGACGTCGTCGAACGGTCGGCTGATTTCCTCACCACGCGTATACGGCACAACGCAAAAACTACAGTACTTGCTGCAGCCCTCCATAACGGAAACAAAAGCCGTTGGACCGTCGGCACGCGGCTCAGGCAGACGATCAAACTTTTCGATCTCGGGAAACGAGATATCAACGATCGACTCACCTCTTTTCTCCGAATTATCGATGAGCTCTGGCAAGCGGTGCAAAGTTTGCGGACCAAATACAACATCAACGAAGGGCGCACGCCTCGTAATGCCTTCGCCCTCCTGGCTGGCAACGCATCCACCAACACCAATTTTTATATTGGGGTTTTTGTCTTTGAGCTTGCGCCAGCGACCGAGCTGCGAAAAAACCTTTTCCTGAGCTTTCTCGCGAATTGAGCAGGTATTGACCAGCAGCAGATCCGCGCTCTCCGGTGTGTCCGTCAATTCGTAACCATGCGACTCACGCAACACGTCCGCCATCTTTTCCGAGTCGTACTCGTTCATCTGGCAGCCCATCGTTTTGATGTACAGCTTCAACGCCCGATCTCGTTAGAACGGAATATCATCGTCGAAGTCATCAGGGCCCGGCTGTGGAGGTGCATTGCCACCACCTTGCTGACCACCGCCTTGCTGACCACCGCTCTGGCCACCACCGTCCTGATTCTGATTGCCGCCGAAGTTGCCACCGCCACCAGAGCCGCCTCGACCGCCGAGCATTTGCATCTCGTCAGCGATGATTTCGGTAGTGTAACGATCGTTACCGGATTTGTCCTGCCATTTACGGGTACGCAGTTTGCCTTCGATGTAGACCTGCGAACCTTTGCGTAGATACTCGGCTGCAATCTCGGCCAGGCGATTAAACATCGCAACGCGATGCCACTCGGTGCGTTCTTTCTGCTCGCCGGTTTGCTTGTCTTTCCACGACTCGTTGGTCGCAATTGTCAGGTTCGTTACGGCTGAACCGCTGGGCATATATCGAGTCTCGGGATCCCCACCGACGTTTCCTACAATGATTACTTTATTAATTCCGCGGGCCATTTACGGATCCCCTGTCTTATGTGTGTGTTTTTTATGTGTGGCTCGCCGCGGAGCAGCGAGGGGAGACTATTGTAGTGCTTGTTTGGGCAATTACTAGCCCGATTTCTGCCAAATTATGCTGATTTCAGTCGGGTAGGCCGTTACTGCGATGGCTCGCTTCGTCGGGCAAGCCCGAAGCCCTGAAGGGCCAACCAAATAGCGGCGAGTAATGCACAAACGAAGAACACGTCGCCCGGGCGGCCATGGCCGAGGAATCGGCCGCCGATAAGTCCGCCGATGAATGCCCCGAGGAATTGAGCGCTCGAGAACACGCCGAGTGATGCACCACGCACTTCGTCATCCGCCAGGATGGACAACCGTGCCGGCAATGCGGCCTCCAGGAAATTGAAGCCCGCCAGGTAGATTGCGAAAAACATCAATACCGGCACGGCTGAAAAACTGAAAAATGTCAGCCCCAACTGAGCAATCAGGATCATGCTGACTGCGATTCCTATGAGCCTGCCGCTTCCCTGTCGATGATCTTTCATGATCATCGGCACCGCGACGACCAGAGACAATAGCAAGGCTCCGACGTAAATCTTCCAGTGATCCGTCAGCACCATACCAAGTTGGTCTGTTAGCAAGAACGGCAGTGCGACGAATGTTGCGGTCATAATGGTGTGTAGCAAAAAAACGTAAGAATCAACACGCAATAAATCTGCTCGTAACGCGGGCAGCAGATTCCAGTTTTCACTCTTTCGCGCTTTTGGAATCTCGGGCAGCAGCGTCAGCAACAGACCGGCGAACACCGCAAGCAATGCGGCGATCCAAAACAGCGCCCGGAATCCGAACTTCGCCGCTAGCAATGGGCCAGCTACCATAGCGAGCATAAATGACAGACCGATGCCAATCCCGAATACCGCCATGGATCGAGTGCGTACTTCCTCCCGCGTGGCATCCGCTATGAGTGCCGTCAGCGTTGCCGATATTGCTCCCGCACCCTGCAAAAGGCGACCGGCGATGATCCCATAGATGGAATCGCTCATCGCTGCCAATACACTGCCAGCGGCAAATACGCCGAGTCCAAAAATAATGACCGGCAACCTGCCGACCCGGTCAGATAAGGCTCCAAGCGGCACCTGGAAGCCCGCTTGCGTTAGTCCGTAAGCACCAACGGCCAGCCCGACCAGAAGCGGCGTCGCATTCTCAAGCTCAGTTGCGTACAGGGACAGCACTGGAAGCAAAGCAAACAACCCGAACATCCGAATCATCGATATCAGCGCAACCACCCCGACAGAGCGGCGTTCCGCAGCATCCATAGCGACCGTCTCGACAAGGGTTTCGGGGCTTTCTGAACTCATTCCTGCGCTTCCTTTGCGCCGCGGATACGCGGCGGCGTATATTAGCAGGTTGGCCGCAGATGACTGCCCTCATTCAATGATTAAATACAGACCATGAAGACCATAGATATCCGTGGTGCCCGAACCCACAATCTGAAAAACATAGACATCAAGCTGCCACGCGACCAGTTAATCGTCTTAACAGGGCTGTCCGGTTCGGGTAAGTCCTCGCTCGCCTTCGATACAATTTATGCCGAAGGTCAGCGTCGCTATGTCGAATCGCTCTCCGCCTACGCACGTCAGTTTCTCTCGATGATGGAGAAACCGGATATCGACCATATTGATGGACTGTCTCCTGCCATATCGATCGAGCAGAAATCCACATCACACAATCCACGCTCAACCGTCGGAACCGTCACCGAGATCTATGACTATCTGCGCCTGCTCTATGCACGGGCGGGGACACCAATTTGTCCGGATCATGACCAGCCACTCGAGGCGCAAACCATCGCGCAAATGGTCGATCAGGTAATGGCTCTGCCGGAGGGCACGAAACTCATGCTGCTGGCACCGGTGATTGTCGATCGTAAGGGCGAACACGTGCAGCTTATGGGTGATTTGCAGGCCCAGGGATTCATCCGCGCCCGAATTGATGGCGAGATCTATGAACTGGATCAGCCGCCCGCGCTGGACCTCAGAAAAAAACACCGCATTGACGCAATCGTTGATCGATTCAAGGTAAAGGAAGACCTGCGCCTGCGGCTCGCGGAATCGTTCGAAACGGCATTACGACTTGCGGACGGCACGGCTCGTATTGCCTACATGGACAACAAGGACGCGGAGGAAATTATTTTCTCCGATCGATTTGCGTGTAAGCATTGCGGCTACAGCCTGACAGAACTCGAGCCGCGCCTGTTTTCGTTTAACAACCCAACCGGTGCCTGCCCCACTTGTGACGGCCTGGGAGTAAAACAGTTTTTTGATCCAGACCGTGTCGTTGTGAATCCAGGTCTGTCGCTTGCCGGCGGCGCAATTCGAGGTTGGGATCGCAAGACGACCTACTACTACCAAATGATTCAGAGCCTGGCATCGCACTACGACTTTGATATCGAAACACCGTTTGATCAGCTATCCGACGAGCTGCAGAAGGTCGTCCTGTACGGCAGCGGCAAGGAGAAAATCGAGTTCTTCTACGAGAACACGCGCGGAATGCAGATCAAAAAACGGCACCGCTTCGAGGGCGTATTGCCAAATCTCGAGCGTCGCTATCACGAGACGGAATCAAACGCCGTTCGCGAGGAGCTCACCAAATTTCTGAATAGCCAGTCCTGTCCCGATTGCGGCGGCACCCGCTTGAATCGAGCGGCGCGACATGTGTTCGTTTGCGAACGCTCGCTACCTGAAATTACCCATCTGTCGGTCGGTCACGCGAGGGATTTTTTCGCTTCCATGGAGATCGACGGATGGCGGGCGACCATCGCCGACAAGATCGTGAAAGAGATCGGTGATCGACTGAGTTTTCTTTCGGATGTTGGACTTGATTATCTGTCACTCGATCGAAGCGCGGACACACTGTCCGGTGGTGAGGCGCAACGAATTCGTCTTGCCAGCCAGATCGGATCGGGCCTCGTCGGCGTCATGTATATCCTCGACGAACCATCCATCGGGCTACACCAGCGCGACAATCAACGTCTTTTGAAGACGCTTGTTCACCTGCGCGATATTGGTAATACCGTCATTGTTGTCGAACACGATGAAGAAGCCATTCTGGCCGCCGATCACGTTGTCGATCTCGGACCGGGTGCCGGCGTGCACGGTGGTCAAGTGGTTTCTCAAGGTACACCGACAGAGGTTATGAGCGACCCGAATTCGCTGACGGGGCAATACTTGTCTGGAAAACGCTCGATCGCACTGCCCGTCGAGCGCACGGCTAATGACCCAAAACGCCAGCTCGAAATATTTGGCGCCACTGGCAACAACCTGCAAAACATTGACACTTCGATTCCGGTCGGCCTCATGACTTGTATCACCGGCGTTTCCGGGTCTGGAAAATCAACGCTGGTTAATGACACCTTGTACAAGGCAGTCGCGGACGAATTGAACCGGTCGAATCGCAACCCGGCACCGCACAAGGAAATCAAAGGCCTCGAGAACATCGATCGTGTTATCGACATCAGCCAAAGTCCGATTGGGCGCACTCCAAGGTCGAACCCCGCGACTTACAGTGGCCTGTTCACACCTATTCGTGAATTGTTCGCCGGCACGCAGGAAGCACGCTCGCGTGGTTACATGCCCGGGCGCTTCAGCTTCAACGTCAAGGGTGGTCGCTGCGAACCCTGCCAGGGTGACGGCGTCATCAAGGTGGAGATGCACTTTCTTCCAGACGTATATGTGCCATGCGACACCTGTAGAGGCCAGCGCTACAACCGAGAGACGCTGGGAATTCGCTACAAAGGCAAGAACATTCACGAAGTACTCGATATGACGGTGGAAGATGCTGCGGAATTCTTCAAGAACGTACCCGTCGTCGCCAAGAAGCTGACAACCTTGATGGACGTCGGTCTTAGTTATGTGCGGCTCGGTCAGAATGCGACCACATTATCCGGTGGCGAAGCACAGCGCGTGAAGCTCGCGAAGGAGCTGTCTAAACGCGATACGGGTAGTACCTTGTACATCCTCGATGAACCGACCACAGGCCTGCATTTTTTCGACATCGAGCACTTGTTGCACGTATTGCACCGCCTGCGCGACCGTGGCAATACGGTGGTGGTCATCGAACACAATCTCGACGTCATCAAGACAGCCGACTGGGTGATCGACCTTGGCCCCGAGGGTGGCGATGGTGGGGGCCAGGTGGTGGCTACTGGCACGCCGGAGAAAGTCGCCGCAACGAAGGGCTCATTTACGGGCGTGTTCCTTAAACCACTGGTCAACGGCCCGCGCGAAACGCGCCGCGGCGCCGCTGTCAGTGCGTAGAGAAAACGATGGCTGGGTAAGCAGGCGCTTGCGCAACGAGGGTAATAGCATGGGTACTTTACGCTTGTATTGCTGATATTCCGGTAGCTCCACCTCGAGATCCCGCTCTTCCAGCCGTATTCCGATGAGCATATAGACAGTCATGCCTGTGGCGAAAACTAAATGTGCAACGGTCATCACCGGCGATGCCCAGACAACCAGCAGCCAGCCCAGGTAAATTGGATGGCGAACGTGCCGATACAGACCCGGAGTCTTTAGTCTTGGCGCAGCGCACTCCCCACCCCGATACACCGGCCACGCCTGCTGCAGCCCGAATAATTCGAAATGATTGATGAGATAGGTTGCGTAAATCATGATCGTCCAGCCGGCGAAGTACAGTGCGTAAATCGCCCAGTAAATGACCGTACCGGAAAGCGCCCAGACAACACCGCCCATTGGCTGCCAAAGAGCCATCAAAGTCACAGTGGCAATACTCGATACCAATACATAAGTGCTGCGCTCTAAACCGGGGCTCATCCATTTGTGCAACCAGTGCTTGAATGATTTTCTGGCCATGCCGCTGTGCTGCAATCCAAACAAGAACAGCAACCCACAGTTAACTGCGAGAGCCTCACCAATAAGAACTACCGCCGCGCCGTCTATCGTCCGCGCCACGAAAAGATTGCCAAGAAACGCGACGCTGTAGGCGATGGCTAGTATGAAGGCAATATAGGCGAGAACGGCGTAAAGCATGATCAGGTCTTTCTTCATCACGCGCACCGCGGTCCGGCACTTGCGACCGAAGGTTCGATGACCGGCACAACGTAATCGACCAATAGCGGGTTCACGTTGTCAGGGTCTGTGAGGGGTGTCATGTGATGCAAGTTCACTAACTGCAGAAAACACGAGTCTTTGATCGCCACTGCCCGCCGTTACTCGCGCTGCCGTGAAGACAAACGACGATCGGGCGATTGCCTTGTTCTGTTTTGGTTTTCACTTTGATTCTCCTGCAAATCAGCTTATGGCCTGATTTGCAGTCTCCGCGTATCATGGTCAACAGTCCTGACCTCTCAGGGACTAAACCATGACCATTTGCTGACGCGCCCGGAACCAGTGGCATTGACCGAAGAAAAAGACCAAAAAACAGAGGTTTACAGGTTTTCTGACTGTGTCATCGATGCGGACAGACGCGAGCTCACGGTGGCCGGTGAGACGGTCACGATGCAGCCGAAGGCCTTCGAGCTTCTCTTGTACCTGATCCGCAATCGCCAACGTGCGGTTGATAAGGACGAACTGCAGGACGCGCTGTGGCCACGCAGTATCGTTACCGAGACAGCCTTGACGCGTTGTGTAATGAAGGCGCGCCGCGCCGTTGGTGACGACGCGGACAAGCAAGCGATAATCAAGACGGTTCATGGCCACGGTTATCGATTCACGGCGAGCGTTGAGGACACTGTTACGGATCATCCGCCTGCTGACTCGAAAGCCGCTGTCAATCAGACAACTCCCCGCAGACCCAGTTTGCAGCAAATTAAAATTATCGGTGTCGCGGCCGGACTCTTCGCACTTATCGTCGCGGCCTGGTTATATTTTGCACCGCCCACGTTTAGCGGCCCGGTAAGGCTCGCAATTTTGCCGGTAGAAAATGCAACCGGCGACGCAGACCTGGACTGGGTATCCAACGGACTCATGGCTTTGATGAGTCGTATGCTGCAGGACAACGGCATTGACACCGTGAGCTCACGAGAAGTCGCGGGCCTTGCCGGCGATTCGGCTCTGACGGAACTGATCGCCACTGGCAGTGAGTTTCGGAAAAAATTGTCACAAACCTCGGCTGCAACTCACGTCATTGGCGCACGGCTAGAGGACAGCAACGGACTCTATCGTCTGACCTACACGCTGGCCGGTGCAGACGTTCGGCCGATGCGCCGCACAATCGTTGGCAAAGAAGCAACGAAACTTGCCAAGGACGTCGTGGATACCGTTGCAGCGATTATCCTGGACGGCTTGCCGAAGCTGGATGGAGCTCAGTCATCTGTCAGCAAGGATGACTTTCTGAACGAGGCATATGCACGCGCGATGTCCCTCTACCATGAGGGTCGCTTTGAAGATGCGAAGAGTTTGTTCGGGATGATTATTGAGCAGGAACCGCAGCTTTTTTGGCCGCGCTACGAGCGCGCGTTAACGATTCGTAACTTACGTGACTTCGAAGGCGCTGAGCGCGAATTGATTGCGTTAAGGGACGAAGTATCCCGGCCCGACATGAAGCGCGAGCACGCAAGTGTCGAGAACGCACTCGGGGTGATCTACTGGAGCAAGCGACGTCACGCTGAGGCGCTGGAGTCTTTTCAAAAAATGGTCGACTTGTCCTTACAGGTCAATAACCAGTTGCGTGCTGCAACCGGGTATCAAAACCTCGGCCTGGTCGAGAAAAATATCAATAACACAACGCAAGCACTGGCGTACATGCGGCAGGCTGAGCAGGTTTATGATGATGCGGATATTCGGGTTTTGCCCGGCGCTTTGCTTAACAACCTGTCAGGCGTCCTGATTCAGATGGGGCACTTCAAGGACGCTGAGACTTATTCAGTACGAGCGATCGAGAGCTTTCGCCTGACGGGCGAAAGGCGCAACGAAGCGACTGCCATGAACCGATTGTCGGACATCTACGCGCGCCAGCGCTTCTATGACGAGGCTATCGAGACGGCAGAGAATGCGTTATCTGTTCGCCGTGAACTGGACGATCAGTTCGGTGTTGGTTCCAGTCTGATCAGTATCGCGGATATCGCTGCACAACGCGGCAACTACACGCGCGCGTTGCAGCACGCGATGCAGGCTTACGATATTGGCATTGACATCGATGCGCCGCGAATAAGCGTTCCTGCATTACTTCGCATAGCGAGAGCCGAGAATCGGCTTGGCCGTCCGGAGGACGCAGCCAGGCGCTATACCGAAGTCGAGGCAATTGCCAGAGTTAGCGAGGATCCGCACAACGTCTTCCGCGCTCAACTAGGATTGGCGGAGACCAGGATCGAGATGGGTCTTTATGACGACGCCATGGCTATCGCAACAGAACTATTAAATGATGCCCGGGACAAAGATCGTCGGCGTGACGAAACTGCTGCAATGCGAGTGTTTGCCCGAATCCACTCCGAGCAAGGCCAGCACCAGGAGGCGATTCCAATACTTGAGGAAGTGCTCAGCTATGCAAACGACATTCAGGATACAGTCGTGCAGGCGTCGGTTCATATTCTGCTGGCGGAAGAATATCTCACGACCGGAGATACGGACGCCGCCGCGCCACATGTATCGGAGGCAGCAAACGCGCGACCTGAGGATGCCGACAGTTTGAAGGTGCAGGCATCCTACGAATCATTGCGAGGCAATGTTGGCGAGGCAGCAAAACTTATGGGCATTGCGCGCACCAATGCCGGCGAAGGGTGGGATGACGAAGATGCGGCACTGCTTGCGCGATATCGCAAACAGGTAGGTAACGACAGCGAGTAATCCTTACTCGCTTGCGGCAGAAAAACTACCACTTCTAAGAAACTCAATCGTCAGCTTTATGGGCTTCTGCATGCGCATCATGAAAGCATGTGAATGCTCGACGACCACGAAGTCATCCATCCCCTCAACCTTTGTGTCTTCAACAGACACTCTTCCATCATCGGGATTTTCGAGCACAGCCGAGGTGATCGGGTCTATTGTTCGATTACCGGCGATGACGCCCAACTCAAAATCAACCGGCCCCAATGCCAGGGGCACACTGCCCTCGCCCTTGCCGAGTTCCTTACCCGCAGGTCCGTTAATCCAGTCGAATCCTGGAATGCCTTCCATATCGTCGGCTGCCGCACTGCCCTGGTTCGGCGGTCCAAGCATTACGACTCGACCAAGGTCGTCAATCGATTCAGTACTCAAGAACTGACGCAATAGAATGCCGCCCAGAGAATGTGTAACGAAGTGAATCTTCTCGACATCTTCATCCTCGCGACAACTGGCAAGACCGGCGTCCACGGCGATCGTCGCGAGTTCCGCGATTACGTGGTCACGCGACGGATAGTCGATATTCGCCGTACGATAACCTTCTTCTTCAAGCGCTTCCTGCATCGGATTCATGGACATCGACGTCCTCGCCAAACCATGCAGCAATACGACGCATTCACTTGCCGACGCCGTGCCGATCGCCAATAACAGACATAAGGCAATAATAGTTCTAGCTTTTTGCATGCAACGCACTCAATTGCTTATCGTGAATTTTGCTTAGAATCAGCAGCGCTGCTATCGCACCGATCAATGCCAGCCCCATATCCGATTGCGTGTCCCAGATATAGCCCTGAGTTCCCAGGAAAGCATCTGCTCCCTCGTTAGACAGCAATGCGACCCACCATTCAATAAGTTCATAAAATGCACTAAAACCGACGCAGAAGCTGACTATGAAAAAATCGCGCCAGTAAACCGAGTTGAAAACATCCAGCCGAATTACAAGCTCACGAGCGATCATGGCCGGAACGAAGCCTTGCGCAAAATGGCCGAGCTTGTCGTAATTGTTACGGCTCCCATCGAACAGGTCCCGCATCCAGTCACCGACCGGAACCTCGGCATACGTATAATGCCCACCAACCATCAAAATGATGCAGTGGACCAGAATCAAAGCGTAAACCAGCGTCGTGAGTGGAAATCGCTTGCGCGTAGTCCAAAGGACGCCAGCGCCAAGGACTGCCGGGAAAACTTCGAGACACCAGGTCATGAAGTCTTTCGGCCCGATACCGGACCACACGAGTACGGCACTGAAAGTAACAACCCAGACTATTTGCATCTCAATCTCTGGCTAGTAGTGCGGCGGGCGTTCGTCGGAAGGAGCATCGTCAGACATTCCGTCGCCGACTGATCGTACGCGCTGAATCAAAGCCTTGCACAACTCCTCCATTTGCATGATCTTCGCCTGCTGCGCTGTTACAACTTCGTTGAGATCGTTCAACAGCTGATCCTGGTGCGCCAGTCGGCTCTCCAGATCGATAAAGCGTTCCTCGCTCATGCACATCTCCTCTGACAGGGTAGCAATTCGTATAGGATACACCGCTTACTCAATAGGAAAACCTCATGTCGTTGCTGCGCTTCGAAGATATCAGGCTGGATTTTGGCGAACAGGTCATACTGCGCGACGCCGAGTTTTCGATTGAGCCCGGCGAACGCGTCTGCCTCATTGGCCGCAACGGCGCCGGCAAATCAACAACATTGAAATTAATCAGTGGCGAAATCGAGGCCGATCAGGGCACGATAATTCCCAAGGCGGGGATGATTGTTAGCCAGTTACACCAAGACTTGCCCGATGCAATCGAGCTTCCCGTCCGAGAGGTCATTGTCTCGGGTTTGCAGGACATCAATGCACTGGTGGAGCAATACAAGGAAATGTCGAGCCGGAATCTCGACAAACATGGGCTGCTCGAGCTCGAAGTGCTGCACGCGAAAATCGACGCGCATGATGGATGGCATATCGATCAACGTGTCGACGCGACTATTACCGACCTGAATCTACCCGCCGATAAGAAGATGAGCGAACTCTCGGGCGGCTGGCGCCGCCGGGTCGCGCTGGCTCGAGCGCTTGTTCAGAAGCCCGATTTGCTGTTGCTGGACGAACCAACCAATCATCTCGATATCGCAACAATCAAATGGCTCGAGGATCGTATCTACTCGTATTCCGGCGCCGTTTTGTTTATTACGCACGACCGGGCGTTTTTGCAGCGGCTCGCGACACGCATCGTGGAGATCGACCGCGGTAAAATAACGAGCTGGCCCGGCGACTACAGCAACTTTCTGAGACGGAAGGAAAAAACACTTGAGGATGAGGCCACTGCAAATGCGCGCTTCGACAAAAAACTAGGGCAGGAGGAGGTCTGGGTTCGGCAAGGCATTAAGGCGCGTCGTACGCGCAACGAAGGTCGAGTTCGATCACTTGAGAAAATGCGTGAAGAAGTTGCAGGCAGGATCAAGCAGGACGCCAAGGCACGAATTCATATTGAAGAGGCTGAGCAGTCAGGTCGCAAAGTCATTCGTGCGAAGAACATTAGTTATAGCTATGGCGATGAGAACGTCATTCGCGACTTTTCAATAAAGATCATGCGTGGTGACCGCATCGGTCTAATCGGCAACAACGGCGTTGGCAAGACCACCTTGCTGCGCTTGCTACTTGAGCAGCTTGAGCCGCAATCCGGAACGCTGAAACACGGTACAAATCTCGAAATCGGATACTTTGATCAACTGCGCCAAACACTTGATCTGGAGAAGTCGGTTGCTTATAACGTTGGGGAGGGCCGTACCTACATCACGCTGAATGGAAAAGAACGACACATCGTTGGTTACCTGAAGGGATTTTTGTTCACACCGAAGCGGTCGGGTATGCCCGTCAAAGCATTGTCGGGTGGCGAGCGCAATCGGGTCATCCTGGCCAAACTGTTTACTCGCGCCGCAAATCTTCTGGTTTTGGACGAACCGACCAACGACCTCGATATTGAAACGCTGGAGGTTCTGGAGCAGACGCTGTGCGATTATGCCGGTACTTTGATCGTCGTTAGCCACGATCGTGCGTTTCTGGACAATGTGGTTACAAGCACAGTGGTCTTTGAGGCTGATGGCCGCGCAAAGGAGTACGTTGGCGGTTATTCCGACTGGGTTCGACATGGCAGAGAGCTCGCCGACACAGAAAGTATTGTTTTTGCCGAAGCCAGAAAGCAGGCCAGTGCCGAACAACGCAAGAATAGAACCAAAACTAAATTAAGCTATAAAGAACAGCGCGAGCTCGATCAACTACCGGCCGAGATCGAGGCGCTGGAATCTGCTATCGCGGGCCTACAAAGTACGATCGCGAATCCTGAATTCTATTCCGGTGACAAGCCCTCAGTGCAGAAAACCCTGCTTGAACTTAGTAGTGCTGAAACGCTGCTTGAACAGCGCATCGAACGCTGGAGCGAGCTTGAGTCGATTAGTGAGTCGCTCAAATAGACTGCAGTAGCAACACGACACGCAGGGTATTTCTCCCATTCAAGACTTTTTCGTCATGTAATAGCATTCATCCGCCATTGGTGCATCTTCCGGGTAGTCCTGAAATTCAAACGCCAACGACAAATAGCATCGAATTGCTGGAGCATTGTGTTGATATACGAACAAGGCAGTTTCTTCACGATTCTGGGTGGTCCGGGCTGCCTCGACTAATTCTTGCAGCAAGATACGACCTATACCCTGCCCGCGCCTTTCCGGGTGCGCTATCAGGCGCGCCAAATGTGATCGCTTATAGCGTTTCCCTATTTGGCCAAACGCCGCGAAATTACCATTTACATCTCGCAGACAGAAGGAAGAAAACTCCTGCCAGCGGCAATCTTCATGAAAAGATTCGCGATCGAACGGATAGCGAAATCTGGGGCCGCCCCAGATATCGACGGATTGTGCGTCCGGAAACCATGACATGAGTTCGTCAATATCCGCTTCGACGGCCTTGTCGAGGAACCACGGCATTATTCGGATCGCGGTAGCGACAAATGCAACACGACATAGCCAACGATTCCCGACAGTAATGAGCCCACGATAATTCCAAGTCGTTCGTCAAAGAGCACCTCGCGATCAAGTGCATTGTTTTCAAAAGCCAACGAACCTACAAACAGGCTCATAGTAAATCCCACGCCACAGAGGATGGACACGCCGTACAACGAGCCCCAGTTTGCACCCTCCGGTAGTCGCGCAAGTCCGAGCTTGATGGCGAAAAAACACAGTAAGAATATTCCCACCTGCTTGCCGATGAACAATCCAGCCGCTATCCCCAAAGGTACATTGTGTAACAGATCAGCTAAGCTCACGCCGTCAAGACTAATGCCCGCATTCACAAAGGCGAACAGTGGCAGAACGCCAAACGCGACGACAGAGTGCAAATCGTGCTCGAGCTCTCGCAACGGTGAGCGCTGGGCGTCGTTTGAATCTCGCATGGGTATGAACGCAGCTAACGCGACGCCCGCGAGCGTCGCATGTACGCCTGACTTCAGAACCGCAATCCACATAACAACGCCGACAAGAACGTAAGTCGAAACAGATCCAACGCCCCGAAAGTTAAGCAGCGCAAGAATCACAAGACATGTTGCACTCGCAATAAGTGCCGTCGTCGACAAATCAGAAGAATAGAAAATCGCGATAATCAAAACCGCGCCCAGGTCATCGAAAATCGCCAAAGAAACAAGAAAGACTTTCAAGGAGATTGGCACGCGACTGCCAAGCAACATCAGGATACCGAGCGCAAATGCAATGTCTGTTGCCGCTGGTATGGCCCACCCCTGCATTGCAACCGGGTCACCGTTATTGAACCAGACAAACACAGCAACAGGTACCGCCATTCCACCGACCGCGCCCAAAGCCGGCAGCAAGACATTGGCTGGCCGAGACAATTCCCCCTCCAGAAATTCGCGCTTGAGCTCCAGCCCTACGAGGAAGAAAAATATCGCCATCAAGCCGTCATTTACCCATAACAACAATGGCTTAGCGATCTCAAGAGCGCCTACACGGACGGCGACAGGTGTATCCAAAAAGAACGTATACAATCCCGCAACCGGAGAGTTCGCGGCGAACATCGCTAGCGCAGCAGCAGCCATCAATACGATGCCAGCAGAAGCCTCCATTTTCAGGAAGTTCCTGATCGTCGCTTTCATCTACAGAACCTGTTGAAAACTCACGCTGAGGCCACCGGGAGCAACGGCGAAATAAATCTTTTCCCCGTGCGCTTCCATTGGACCCTGAACTTCGACGCCATTCTCTTTCGCATTTGCCGCTACAGCATCAGCGTCGTCAACCACCAGCTGCAACATCAATCCGGCCGGCATGTCGGAACCTTTTTGCCAAATCTCAACCCAGCTCGATTCGCCCGCAGGTATGACACAACCGCTAAACGTGTCAGAGTCACCACCAAGATCACGCTCGGGCAAACCCAGGCTCTGGGTAAAAAACTGCGCCATCGGAATGGCCTCTTCAGCAACCGCGCAAAATCGAATTCCCAGTAATTTCATCGTGTGTCCCCTATAAGCCCGGCATTGTTTCGGCAAAGTATTGGTCGAACGCTCGGTGCACAATCTCCGGGGAGATTCCCAGTGCCTCCATGGCACGGTTGAACTGTTCAATTTCGGCAAAATGACGATGCCCATCCGCGGCAACAACTTTGAGCGCCATCAACGCTATGTTTTCTTTGTCCGACACCGATAGCGTCGGTGCCAGATCGACGAGCAGCCCACGCAGCTCCGGCTTCTCCATCATCTCGGTCATTGCTCGCGTGATTAGCTCAAGCGACTCTGGACCCTGTAAGTGAAAGTGATCTTCAATTAAGTCGATCATCTTGGCTGACTCTTCGGGTTCG
This sequence comes from Woeseiaceae bacterium, assembly GCA_021773075.1. Classification (GTDB taxonomy): domain Bacteria; phylum Pseudomonadota; class Gammaproteobacteria; order Steroidobacterales; family Woeseiaceae; genus UBA1847. The sequence goes on along the minus strand of JAJFKT010000026.1, from coordinate 26,611 downwards.
ATTTGACCGTCGGCGCGTGCCACGTACACGAGTAGTGCAGCAACAAGAAACTGTGAATCGTATTCTTCGATGCCTTCTGCCGTTTCGACAATGAGCCTGCTACCCTCCAGCCGTGAAACCAGTATGTCGCTCACAACAACCTCACTTTGTCTCGTATTTCTCGCGCATAGATTTCACCGAGCCGTTGATCAGGCGCTCGAGCACATGTTCGTCTACGTCAGATAGTTTATTGATATACAGACAGGATTTTCCGGTCTTGTACTTACCCAACTTCTTCATCAGTGGTTCGAATTTCTTAAAACCAGTCATGATGTATATGGTCAACGCTTGTTTGCGTGGTGAGAACCCTACAAGCATGTAGTCTCCTTCCCTGCCACTTGCGTATTTATAATGGTATTGGCCGTAACCCACTATCGCGCTGCCCCACATTGCCGCCTTTTTTCCAGTCGCTTTGCGCATCATAGCTGCGACTTTTTTGACGTCCGAGCGCTTCTGTTTATTTTCTATATCGTTGATGAATCGGCTAGCGCTTTGCATAGTCGGTTTTGTTTTGTTCTCAGCCATTGTGTGCCCCCTAGTGTGAGGTTCCGAACAAGCGGTCTCCTGCATCTCCAAGACCCGGCACGATGTATTTTTTCTCGTTCAGTTTTTCATCAATCGCCGCGGCATATATGGGCACATCGGGATGCTCAGCTTCGACCAGTGCGATACCTTCCGGGCAGGTCACAATACAAACAACAACAATGCTCCCGGCGCCACTTTCCTTAAGTTTGTCGATAGCTGCGACCGTCGATCCACCGGTTGCCAACATCGGGTCGATGATAATGCAGGTGCCACCCTTGATCTGTTGTGGGAAGCGCTCGTAATAGGTGACCGGCAATTTCGTTTCTTCATCACGATACAAACCGACGAAACCGACGCGCGCTGTCGGCACAAGCTCCAATATGCCCTCCAACATTCCGACACCGGCTCGCAGAATAGGAACAACAACCAGGTCAGTATCGAGTTTCTTGCAGTTGGCTTTTGCCACCGGCGTTTGGACCAGAACGTCCTTGGTCTTGATGTTCTTCAACGCTTCATAACAAATAAATTTCGTTATTTCCGTCGCAAGCTCTCGAAATCGCTTATGTCCGGTATCCACATCTCTAATGATTGCGAGCTTGTGTTGCACGCAGGGGTGGTCGATCAGTTCAGCCATTCGCTGTTCTCCATAGACCGGCTATCATTCAGCCGACCAGATTGCGTATTCGGTACCGGTTGGATCAACGAAATGAAATCGTCGGCCGCCCGGGAAGGGAAAGATTGGCTCGGAAATCGTCGCGCCAAGCTCCTGTACACGTTCAACATCGCGCTCCAGATCGGTGCTGAAAAAAATGACCAGGACACCGGTCGCTGGAGCGACGTCCGCGGCAAGCCGAAACCCGCCGTCAAGCTGACCGTCATTGAAGCTCGTATATTCTTCGCCCCAATTCTGGAACGACCAGTTGAACAGCGCGGAAAAAAATTCCTCGGCCTTTTTCAGGTCAGTTGCAGGAATCTCGATGTAGTCAATTCGGTTTTCTGCTCGCATAAGATTCTCCAAACGGCTATGGCCCTTTCAACCTCAATAACGGGCGTTCGGCCGACACAAATACAGTGCCAAAATCTCCTTTTATCTCGTAGCGGCCATCGTCATATCGTCTAAGGCTTTCTATCAATCCATGTCCAAGTCCCGCGGACGTTTCGTCGGCGTCATCCGAAACTCGGCCGTCAACAGAGATCTCTTCGCAAAACGGAAATTCGATGATCGCAGGCCGAATACAGACCTTTTCAGCCGGTCTGGGCTTTTCGTAAAATGGATGCTCGGAGGTCAATAGAACATCAATATCGACCATTAGCGTTTCCGACTCGAGATGCCAGGAAAGTATATACGACTGGTTCAAATCCACGGCCGCAAATTCGCGCAGTTGCCGCCAGTCTGTAGGTGAGGTGGTGTCGTTCATAGCGTTGCCAGGAGTATAGCTTAAGCGAATGTGTTCGCGACCCACGCGCCGATAAAGTGTGAGAGAACAACGACGAGAATTGCGATCCCGAGATGCTCCAGAATAACCGGCCAGGGTGATTCATTTTGCGATCGCGCAAGGAAATAGCTCAACACAACAATAACCAGCATACCCCACACAATCGAGGCAATTACGGCCGGGCCAAGGGGTAATAATAAGAGTGGTATGGCAAAGCTCAGAGCAAACACAAGCTTCGTGAGGAAGGTCGTTATTGTCGCCTGCCAGACGTGCGCGTGGTCGGTATCGGGGTTCGCCTCTTCGGCCAGGTGTATTCCAAGTGCATCGGACATCGAATCGGCGACAGCGATAATCAAAATACCGCCGAGAACCGCGACGATCGACTGAGTTCCGGAGTTAAGGCCGGTAATGAGCCCAAGCGTCGTTATGACGCCAGATGTAGCACCGAAAAACAGGCCGGTGCGGGCGCCGTTACTTTTAAAAAATTTCATGTGTTATCTATAGTCCGTTAGCAACATGCTGTAGAGGCGAATTGCCTCGTCATCACCCGGCATCGTAATCATGCGTTCGAACACGAGTCCGAGTTTTTCTATCAGTCCGATCGACGCAGTATTCGTGGCGGATACGATCGCAGTTAGTTTTTCAATGCCCAGATTGCTACGCGCATAGTCGACAACGGCCAAAGCTGCTTCGCCGGCATAGCCCTTGCCGCAATAGTCGGGCAGCACCGCGAAGCCGATGTCGGGGTCATCAAGATTTTCACGCTTGAATAACCCACATATACCGATCATGGCACCATTCGATTTCAACGCCATGCTGTACGGGCCATATCCAAATTCCTCAAACAATTTCCGGGCACCGTTCGCGATGGCCTCCCTCGCCTGCTCATTGCTACGAATACCTCTATCTGCAACATTGCGCATGAACGCCGGGTCATTCCAGACAGCCAGCATCAATGCCGAGTCTTCCACGGTGACGTCGCTAAGATACAGCCGCTCTGTCTCCATACGCCACCGGGGGACACGATCAATCTGATTCATTCTGCCGCTATCCAGATCAATAACGGATCGAGCCACGCGGGTCTTGGCAGGTAAAATGCACCGTGCTCTTTTCCTGTTTTCAATCGTATTTCCTGAAATGAACTTATCGCGTCGTTGCGCCGGACCAGTTTCTTGCAAGAGCCGGCAAGCGAATCCGATTTTTCGTAGATTGAAAGAATATTTCCGTTCACCGTCAAATTCGGATATGACTTGATCCACGAACTGCAGGCCGCCAGAAATACGAAATTAATATCTGAACGACCCAGGATGTTCGATACATAAATCGCGATCATCCCACCCTTGGAAAATCCGACAACGGTAATACTCTCGGCGGCCACACCAGACTCGATCATCTCGTCTATCTTCCCCGCGACATCTCGCGCATACGAGGATACATTGATATCCCCGGAGCGCACATTGGAAATAACGGTCGCGCCGTCGGCCTCCAGAGCCTTTACAATGCCATTGTAATCGTACAGTCCGAATCGGTCATGGACGGGCTGCACGCCCTCAAGCTCAATTATTCGTCCATGCAAATAGAATATTGTATCGGCGCTGGCTATCGCTGGGCTAAACCCACAGAACATCATGCTCAGCACAACGCATGTCCAATTGACGTAGCTTATTTTGGAGTCACTCATGAAAACAAACCTCAGCGATGCAGTATCTGACCCGGCTATAGCGATTACACGATCCGGTAACTATACTGAGTCGACCCGAGTTCGTGCTAGGAAATATCATGAAACCTCTACTTCAAATCACATTCCTGCTCGTCTTAATGACTAGCTGCAGCACAGAAGACCCGGGTCCACAGGCGCCGGTCGCAGAAATAAGACCCGTGACGCTGGAACTGCACGATAGCAAACGCGTGGACGACTACTATTGGTTGCGAGAGCGCGAGAACCCAGACGTTATCGCCTATCTCGAAGCGGAAAACACGTTCACAGAATCTGAATTGAGCCCGTTCAAAGGGCTTCACGGCGTTCTCGTCCAGGAAATGACGGCTCGAATCAAACAGGACGACGCGTCAGTACCGTATCGTCGCGGTAACTACTATTACTACACCCGCTATGAAGAAGGCAATGAATATAAGATCTATGCTCGCAAACGAGGTTCGCTCGATGCGGACGAGGAGATACTTCTCGACGTCAATAAGCTGGCCGGCGACGCAGATTATTTCTCGGTGCGCAATGTTTCCGTCAGCCCGGACGACCGTATCGCTGCCTATGGCGTGGACGCAGCTGGACGACGTTTCTACGACATTTTCTTCCTGGACCTCGAGACAGGCGAACTTGTCGATGATGTGGTAAGAAACACGACGGCTAATTTTTTCTGGGCGAACGATAGCCAGACGATTCTCTACGCCAAGCAACACCCGGAAACCTTACGCTCCTATCAGATCTATCGACACCAACTGGAGTCTGACAACGACGCGCTGGTCTATGAAGAGAGTGACGATACAAACTATCTATCGGTAGAAAAATCTCTTTCATCTGAATTTTTCTACATTGTGAGTTCGCATACCTTGTACGACGAGGTTCGTTATGTTTCTGCGGGATCGCCACAAGACGAGCCTGAGGTCTTTCTGCCGCGCGAGGAAAACCACCTTTATCACGTTGAGGATGGTGGCGACCGCTTTTACGTTCTTACCAACGATAACGCTGAGAATTTCAGGCTCATGGAAGCGCCTCTCGATGCAACCGACAAAACGTCCTGGAGAGAACTCGTACCGCATCGAGCTGATGTCCTCATACAGGACATAACCGTGTTCAAGGACTACATCGTTTTGGAAATGCTGGAGAGAGGCCTGAAGCAAATGGAGGTGCTGGACCGGCGCAGTGGAGATGTCAAACGTATCGCATTTGATGAAGAAGTTTACACAGCATATGGGAATGGCAACGCGGAGTTTGAGGCTGGCGTATTTCGATACACATATGAGTCGCTGACCACTCCAGAATCGACCTACGACTATGCGCTGACGAACAACTCCCACACATTAATTGATGAAAGCGAAGTTGTTGGCGATTTTGACCGAACAAACTACGAAACAAAACGATTGTTTGTAACGGTTCGTGACGAAACAGAAGTTCCTGTATCAATGGTCTACCGCAAAGGAATGCAGCAAGACGGCAGTAATTCCTTGCTGCAGTATGCCTACGGATCTTACGGCTACAGCACCACGCCTTATTTTAGTCCTGATCGCCTGAGCTTGCTGGATCGCGGCTTTATCTACGCGATCGCACATATTCGCGGTGGGTCCGAAATGGGACGTGACTGGTACTACGACGGACGGCAACTAAACAAGAAAAATACCTTCACCGACTTTGTTGATGTTTCAAAATTCCTGATCGAAGACGGTTACACATCTCCCGATCATCTTTACGCCTATGGCGGTAGCGCTGGTGGTTTGCTGATGGGTGCAGTTCTCAATATGGCGCCGGAACTCTACAACGGCGTCCTTGCGGCTGTTCCGTTCGTCGATGTAGTCACAACAATGTTGGACGAAGATATCCCGCTAACATCCGGCGAATGGGATGAATGGGGTGACCCGAACAAGAAAGAGTTCTACGACTACATGCTGTCGTATTCGCCGTATGACAACGTGCGCACAGCTGCTTATCCGAACATACTAGTAACGACCGGTTTGCACGATTCGCAAGTACAGTATTGGGAGCCCGCCAAGTGGGTTGCCAAACTTCGCCAGTTCAATACGAGCGATAATCTGCTCCTGCTGAAGACAGATATGGAAGCGGGGCATAGCGGCAAAACGGGTCGGTTTCGACGAATCGAGGATACGGCTTTGAATTATGCGTTCTTCATGGGATTGGAAAATATTCGCGAGTAGGTAGCAGGCATTATTTGTGATATTCATCCTCTGATCGGTCAGTCACAAACCGTCTATATCGAAGTAGCGTTCTTAATCCGGTGTCCATCCGGGAAAGCCAACGCTGTCTCCACGACCCACAGTCAACAGCCTTGGCTTTCCCGGATGGACACCTGTTCAGTGCGGCGACCTTGAATTGAAATACGTGACCGACTGACGAAATGCGGCCGATACGCCAATGAATTCGACTGTGGGTCGTGGAGAAGTCATTGGCGTATCGGCCGCATCCCTGCGCCGAATATTACGTTGGGAAAATTTCGACCTCTTCTGAATATTGCCTGACCAATCAGAAAGCGGCTATCACCGTTACTTTCGTTCCACTATGAGATAAACGACCGTAGTTTCTCCGACGTTTAAAACTTCGTGCCATCTCGTCCCTTGGCTTGAAACGCTTGCGCCCTGGGCGAGGTCGACCTCTCGCACGCCGCTCTCATCCGTGATCCGCATTCGACCAGCCGCTAAAACGTATCCGAAATGTGCGACATGGAAATGGCGTTCGTGTCCCACGCCAGGCGGAAATGTGCACCGCAGCGCGCGCTGTACCGAGTCTTCATACAAATGTTCGCACACTGGCTTACTGTTCCAGCCCGCCGCAAGCGGATCCGGCAAAACTTGCGTCTGTGCACACGCTGCAAAAGTCATTGAAGCCGCAATTAGTCCGACCACCCTTCGGAGATACCTGCAAAGCTTAACCAAGCCGACGGATCCCGATAGCGCTGCGAATTTGATCCATGTATGGCGATGCAAGCTCTCGAGCGCGCAGCGCGCCTTTTTGCAATTCCTCTTCGACAATTGATGGGTCGCTCATCAAGCGATCGTACTCCGCTCGTGCCGGCCCAATGTGATCATTAATGTATTCAAATAATTGCTGCTTCATTGCACCCCACGCGATACCTTCTGCGTACTGTTCCGCAACCGCCGCCGTTTCATCCGCCGTCGCGAAAGCCTTGTAGATATCGAACAGAGTGCTACCTTCGATATCTTTCGGCTCACCCGGCTCGAGGCTGTTTGTCTTGATCTTCATTATCAGTTTGCGAAACTGTTTCTCGGGCGCGAACAATGGAATTGTGTTGTTGTAGCTCTTCGACATCTTGCGTCCATCGAGGCCGGCCAGCACGGCCGTGTGATCATCGATTAGTGGTTCGGGAAGCACCAATACATCACCGTAGTGATGATTAAAGCGCTGCGCAATATCTCGCGCCATTTCAACGTGCTGTTTTTGGTCACGACCAACAGGGACCTTGGTCGCCTTAAACATTAAAATATCGGCCGCCATCAAAACCGGATAACTATACAAAGCCATCGTAATGCCCTTGTCCGGGTCTTTGTTGTCGCCATCGATATTTGCTTGTACGGCTGCTTTGTACGAATGGGCGCGGTTCATGAGGCCCTTTGCCGTCATACTTGTCAGTATCCAGGTCAACTCCGGAATTTCGGGGATATCCGACTGCCGGTAAAACACCGAATTAGCCGTGTCCATTCCCAATGCGAGCCATGCCGCTGCAATTTCCAGCGTCGATTGGCTGATCTTGTCCGGGTCCTCGTTTTTTGCCAGCGCATGATAGTCAGCCAAAAAATAGTAATTCTTCTTGTCAGCATCCATGCTCGCGGCAATACTCGGCCGAATCGCACCAACGTAATTACCAATATGCGGTGTGCCCGTCGTCGTTATACCGGTTAAATATATTTCTTTTGCCATTCCCTAATAACCTGCTGCCTGTCCGTCTTTGCGTACTTCGGAGGCGCCATAATAAACGCCTTGCTCCTCATCCCACATGATCGCCTGGTAACCACCAAAGCTTCCATTGCTGTCGCCCAATGTGTGTCCCATGGCCTCCAGCGCTTCACGAGTTTCTTCACTAAAGGTCGATTCGAGATGTACCACACCACCGTCCGTCATAGTTGTTCCGGTCGGTGATGATGACCCCACGTGATTGATACGCGCCGCATCACCAGCTTCCTGCAAATTCATTTCGAAGTCGATCATATTGACGATAATCTGTGCATGCCCCTGTGGCTGCATCGCGCCGCCCATCAAACCGAAACTGATCAATGGCTCGCCATCTTTCATGACAAATGCTGGAATGATCGTATGGAATGGGCGTTTTCCGCCCGCAACAACATTTGCATGGCTGGCATCGAGCGCGAATAGTTCAGCACGATCCTGCAATACAAAGCCAAGATCACCAGGCGTCATGCCCGAACCCATTCCGCGGTAGTTGCTTTGAATCAACGACACCATATTGCCATCTGCATCTGCAACCGTTAGATAAATAGTATCGCCATCTTCCAGCTTCGCGTCGCCTGCAGGAGTTTGCTGCGATGCTTTTTTCGGGTCGATCAGTTTGCGACGATCATCAGAGTAATCTTTCGAGATCAGTGTCTCGACGGGAACAGCGACATAGTCCATGTCTGCGTAGTATTTCGCTCGATCCTCGAACGCCAGTTTCTTCGCCTCCACAAATGTGTGTATGTATTCGGCGCTACCGAAACCCATCGCCGCAATATCGAAGCTTTCGAGGACGTTTAGTATCTGCAAGGCGGCAATACCCTGCCCGTTCGGTGGCAACTCAAAAACGTCCCAGCCGCGATAATTAGTTGATACTGGTGTCACCCACTCCGACTCATGCGCTGCCAGATCATCGTAATTGAGCAGTCCACCCTGTTCGGCCATATACGCGTCAATGCGTCGTGCTATATCACCTTTGTAAAACTCATCGCGCCCCTTCTCCGCTATGGCTTCGAGTGTATTGGCCAGCCGTGGATTACGGAACATCTCGCCTTTCCTGGGGACGTCACCACCGGGCATGTAGGTTTCTGCAAATCCCGGGTATTGACCGATACGCTTCTTGTTTGATTGCAGATACATTGCGATTACTTCCGAGACCGGAAAACCCTCGCGCGCATACGCGATCGTTGGAGCAAGAATTTCTCCCATGCCCAATCGACCATAGCGACCGTGCAATTGAAACCAGCCATCGACGGCACCCGGAACACTAACCGGCAGTGGTCCGAATGGCGGGATCACGTCAATACCGTTTTCCTGAAAATATTCGAGCGTCATCGCCTTTGGCGCCCGACCCGATCCATTGAGTCCGACGAGCTCTTGTTTCTCGGCATCCCAGACGATTGCGAACAAGTCGCCGCCAATGCCATTACCCGTTGGCTCCATTAATCCCAGCGCGGCGTTCGCGGCAATCGCAGCATCCACGGCGCTTCCGCCCGCTTTGAGAATATCCAGAGCAATTTGCGTCGCTAAAGGGTGGCTGGTGGCTGCCATTGCGTGTGGCGCGATGACTTCCGATCGGGACGCATGTGCGCGCCCGGAAACCCGGTCATACCCGGGATCAGTTGCGCTCACTGCTGCCGCTCCAAATACTGCCATTGCGATGCCTGCGATCCATTTTGTCTGTTTCATCCTTTACTCCACCAGCGGGTGATTTGAGTCCCTATCGACGGGAATCGCCAATGATGGCACTCGCCGCCGACCGCAGCAACAAGGTATGATTTGCCAATGAATAGCGACTACTCAGACAGGAACCCGGCACTGGGAGCATTGTACGCCGAGCACATTGCTGCCGTTGCGGCACGTCACGATCACGCACTTGAGCAGGCCGGTGCCAGCCACGCGATCATTTATTCGGGGAATCCGAGAATTGCATTCCTCGACGACCATCATATGCCGTTCAAACCGAACCCGCATTTCGTTAATTGGGCACCACTAACAAACCTGCCGTTTTCTTACATTGTGTACACACCAGGCGAACCGCCGGTGCTCATCTACAATCAGCCGCGCGACTACTGGCATGTGGTTCCGGGAGCACCCGACGGCTACTGGACCAGTGAGTTTGATATTCGCGTCGTACATACGGTCGATGAGGTCGCGGCTCACTTGCCCGAAGATCGCGAGAAGTGCATTGTCATCGGTGAAATCAATGACGATGCGCTGGCATTCGGGATCGAACGTATTAATCCGACGACTGCTATAAACATCCTGCATTATGCGCGCGGCATAAAATCGCAATACGAACTCGCCATAATGCGCCTGGCGTCCCAGCGCGGTGTTGCTGGCCACAGCGCAGCGGAATCGGCTTTTCGAAACGGTGAAGCGGAATTCGATATCAACCGCGCGTATTGCAAAGCCGTCAGCCACACGGATGCAGAACTACCCTATGGAAACATTGTTGCACTTAACGAGCATGGTGCCGTATTGCACTACACCAATTTCGATAGAACACCGCCGGCAGACTCGCGTTCGTTTCTAATCGACGCGGGCGCACAAGTTCACGGCTATGCATCTGATATCACACGCACTTATGCGAACGGTGATGACGGCCTTAAGGCGCTGATCGAGCGTATGCACATCATGCAGCAGAAAATTGTCGCTCAAGTACGCGCGGGTATCGATTATCGCGAATTGCACATCGCGACACACAAGTTGCTGGCAAATGTGCTGGTTGATGCGGAGCTCGCTAGTGGCGACCCGGATACCCTGCTCGAGACCGGTGTTACATCGGCGTTCTTCCCACACGGCCTCGGCCACTTGCTCGGCATCCAGGTACACGACGTGGGTGGCTTCATGGAGAACGAGTCGGGTACCACTATCGATCCGCCGAGTGGCCACCCATATCTTCGTCTAACACGCGTCCTCGAAGAAGACATGGTGTTGACGATCGAGCCTGGGCTCTACGCTATCGACATGCTGCTTGAGAACTTACGAGGCACGCCGGCTGAATCGCACGTCAATTGGAAAACAGTCGATTGGCTAAGGCCGTTCGGCGGCATTCGGATCGAAGATAATGTCCGGGTCCTTGCTAATGATCGGGAGAATCTGACTCGCGACGCTTTCGCTCTGCTTTGAGCTTTGCTTTTACACGCGCGCCCTTGCGTTCAAACATGGGTCTAAGTTTTGGGCTGAGCCCCGGAAACAGGTACATGAACATCGTGAGGAAGCCACTGAGTTTTGGCATCGATTGTTCACGGGGTCGATTACCACACAAATCCAATACTGCTTGTGCCACTTCTTCCGCCGTGCTGATCGGCTGGGACAATGTGAGGTCTGACGTTGCGTCAATATCGGCCATGATAAAGCCGGTATCTATCGGCCCGGGCGACACTACGGCTAGTTTGATTTTGCTGTCCGCCAACTCCATTCCCAACGCGTAGGTGAATGAACGCAAACCCGCTTTACTCGCTGCATAGGCAGCACTTCCCGGTATAGGTGCGCGACCTGCCAGGGAACCGACGTTAATGATTGCGCCGCCACCGGCCTCGCGAAGATATGGCAAAGCAATTCGACTCAGCATGATAGGCGCTTTAAGATTCACATCGATTATTTTGGCGAGATCTGTCGCCTCTACATCCTCAACAAGACCGCGCTTGTGATAACCCGCATTGTTGACCAGCACATCGACCTGACCGAACTCAAATGATGCTTTCTTAAAGACGTCTACGCATGCGTCGGCATCCGAGACGTCCATTGCGAAAAGCTCCACGCGGGTTTTGCCACGAAGTTCCGCGGCAATGATGTCCAGATTCTTCTTATCGCGTGCGACCAGCATCAGATTGGCGCCGGCCTCGGCAAACAGGCGTGCAGTAGCGGCCCCCACGCCCTCAGACCCGCCCGTGATGATCACGGTCTTGTTATTGAATATCATCCGCGGATGGTACTACAGCCCGAAGTATCCCTTAATTTTTTTCCAGATACTGGGCTCCCAGCCGTAGACGTCCAGCTGATCGGGATCAAGTGCGGCGACAGGCATCGTCGTATCTGCTCGGATGGCATCATTCGCTGCGACGTCTTCGGGACGCAGGTCAAGGCCGCCCTTCTTGCCTTCAGCGGAAGCGGTCAATCCATCGACAGCCAGACTTAAGTACGGCAATACGTCATCGTCAACGATATCGTCAAGAAACACGGCGTCCGGATCGAACGCTTCCTTGTTAAGTATTACGCAATCGTCAAATGCCTTATCGTTACTGATCGGGCCATCCTCGTATGAGATATGAGCTTAACTTTAGAAGTATTGTTCAGGAATCACTGTGAGCGGACTCACAAATACGAAATTCAATAATAATGTTTAAAAACAATAAGTTGAATTCTGGTCGACCCATCGCGCATAAAAAAAACCGGGCGATGCCCGGTTTTTCGGACGTGAAGTCCCTAAGTCATGCAGCGCACGGATGCGCGAATGTGGCGTATCTAGGACTCTTCCGCTACGACTTCCGGCGCTTGATCCGTCAGCATCACGATAGCCATCGGCGCGTTGTCGCCAGGACGCGGCGCAGTCTTCAGAATCCGAAGGTAACCACCAGGTCGCTCCTTGCAACGCGGGCCAATCTCCGTAAAGAGCTTGCCAACTGCTGCCTTGTCACGCAACCGATCAAAAGCAAGACGTCGATTCGCAACGCTGTCTTCCTTCGCAAGCGTGATGAGCGGCTCTACGACGCGGCGTAGTTCCTTGGCTTTCGGCAAAGTCGTTTTGATCGTTTCATGCATCAGCATCGAGGTGGCCATGTTGCGAAACATTGCCTTTCGATGAGAGCTATTGCGACCCAGCCTACGGCCGGACTTTCTATGGCGCATTTGTCTATCCCTTCAATCTTTGCGGTCAGAACTTCTTCCGAAAAGGGCTTTTATATGCCCCATGCGTACTGACCCCGTTTTGTTACATTACGAGCTCGTGCTCGGGACGCAAGGAGGCGGGCGGCCAGTTATCGAGGCGCATGCCCAGACCCAGACCGTGACCTTCCAGAACTTCTTTGATCTCTGTAAGAGATTTTTTGCCAAGGTTCGGCGTGCGAAGAAGTTCAACTTCAGTGCGCTGTACGAGATCACCGATGTACATGATGTTCTCGGCTTTGAGGCAATTCGCGGAACGTACTGTGAGCTCAAGCTCGTCAACCGGACGCAGTAGAATCGGATCAACCTGATTCTCAGCCTGAGTCGCAAGTCCATCTTCCTGACCCTGCAGATCAACAAATACCGACAGCTGATCTTTGAGGATACTGCCCGCACGGCGAATAGCTTCTTCAGGATCGATCGTACCATTGGTCTCGAGATCGATAAGCAGCTTGTCGAGATCGGTACGCTGTTCTACGCGAGCGGATTCGACGTTGTAAGTTACGCGGACGATGGGGCTGAATGACGCATCGAGTTGCAGACGGCCAATCGGGCCACCCTGCTCTTCAAAAGACGGACGCTGAGTCGCCGGACGGTATCCACGACCACGTTCGACTTTCAGTATCATATTCAGCTCACCGGCTTTCGTCAGGTTCGCGATGACAAGCTCAGGATTCATGATTTCAACATCATGATCCAACTGAATATCACCAGCCGTAACCGGACCCGGGCCCTTCTTCGAAACGCGAAGCTCGGCCGTGTCACGAGTGTTCATTGTGACCGCAACCTGCTTAAGGCTTAGCAAAATGTCAACGACATCTTCCTGTACACCTTCGATGCTGGTGTACTCGTGGAGCACGCCCTCAATTTCAGCTTCCGTAATTGCCGCACCTGGCATTGAGGACAATAAAATACGGCGCAGCGCATTTCCAAGCGTGTGACCAAAACCGCGTTCGAACGGCTCGATTGTGACTTTCGCTTGCAGATCGTTGATCGGCGTTACTTTCACAACGCGCGGCTTTAAAAAGTCGTGTACTGATTCCTGCATGGGAATTAACCCTCCTGGCTACTTCGAGTACAACTCGACGACAAGGTTTTCGTTGATATCAGGGAGGATGTCTTCCCGATCCGGCAACGACGTCAAGATGCCCGCCATTTTCTTCGTGTCTACGTTCACCCAATCAGGCAAACCGACTTGTCCTGCAATCTCAAGTGCGCTCTGGATTCGGAGCTGCTTCTTTGCTTTTTCACGTATCGTGATCGCATCTCCTGCTTTGAGTTGAGCTGACGGAATATTAACGACCTTGCCGTTAACTTCGATGCTCTTGTGACTCACCAGCTGGCGTGCTTCAGCGCGTGTTGATGCGAAACCCATGCGATAAACGCAGTTATCCAAACGTCCTTCGAGCATACGCAGCAGGTTTTCACCTGTTGAGCCTTTCAGCTGTGCTGAACGCTTGTAATAGTTGCGGAACTGACGCTCGAGTACACCGTACATACGACGCAGCTTCTGCTTCTCTCTAAGCTGCAAGCCGTATTCCGAAAGACGTGGGCGACGTTGCGCCGCACCGCCTGGAGGAACGTCCAGTTTGCACTTGGATTCGAGCGGCCTTATGCCACTCTTAAGGAACAGATCCGTGCCTTCGCGACGGGACAGTTTACACTTTGGTCCTAAATATCTTGCCATGTCTCAGCCTCTACACGCGACGCTTTTTAGGCGGGCGACAGCCGTTATGAGGGATAGGTGTTACATCCTCAATGTTTTGAATACGGAATCCGAGAGCATTCAGGGCGCGTACTGCAGACTCGCGACCTGGGCCCGGCCCACGAACACGCACATCTACATTCTTTACGCCGAACTCGAGAGCCGCACGGCCCGCTTTGTCCGACGCAACCTGTGCTGCGAACGGGGTGGATTTACGAGATCCACGAAAACCACAACCGCCAGCCGTTGCCCATGAAAGCGCATTGCCCTGACGATCTGTAATCGTAATGATCGTGTTGTTGAAGGAAGCATGTATGTGCGCAACTGCGTCAACTACGTGCTTTTTGACCTTCTTCTTCTTTGCTTCAGCCATCTAAGACCTACCTCTTAATCGGACGACGCGGGCCCTTGCGGGTGCGCGCGTTCGTACGAGTGCGTTGGCCGCGGAGCGGCAAACCACGTCTGTGACGGATACCACGGTAGGAACCGAGGTCCATCAAGCGTTTGATGTTCATTGACGTTTCACGGCGCAGATCACCTTCGACCGTGAAAATTGCTACTGCAGTGCGCAGCTTTGCAACCTCCGGTTCAGCCAGATCTTTTACCTTCGTGTTTGGAGCAACACCAGCCGCTTCGCAAATCTGCTTCGCGCGCGTATCTCCAATACCGAAGATCGACGTCAGTGCTATCACGACGTGCTTCGCCAACGGAATGTTTATGCCTGATATACGTGCCACTTAACCTATCCTTATCTATAGACCGGGATTAACCCTGGCGCTGCTTATGTCGTGCGTCTGAGCTGCAAATCACTCGAACAACGCCATTGCGACGAACAATTTTGCAATTTCTGCAGATCTTTTTTACTGATGCTCTTACTTTCATGAGCTTTCTCCAAAACGCTTAATGGCCGAGCCACTAGCGTGTCTGTCCACCTTTGCTGTAGTTGCGCAAGTTGGCTTTCTGCATCATGCCTTCGTACTGATGGCTCATTGCATGTGCCTGCATCTGTGACATGAAGTCCATCGTGACAACGACCAGAATCAGCAAGCTTGTGCCACCAAAGCTGAACGGCATGCTGGGGTAGAACATTCGTACTAACTCCGGAAGTAAACATACTCCCGCAATATACAAAGCTCCCCAGAACGTCAGTCGAGTCAGAACTCGGTCAATGTATTCCGCCGTGTGTGCACCTGGCCGAATACCCGGCAGAAATGCACCACCCTTCTTCAACTGATCAGCCGTCTCTTTCGAGTTGTACTGAAGCGCTGTGTAGAAAAAGCAGAAGAAAATAATCAGAGCTGCGTACATCAGGACGTAAACAGGCTGACCAGGGCCAAGGTTGGCACCGATCGTCTGCAACGCACGCTGTACGGCAGTTGGGTCGGTCGATTGACCGAAAAACTGTGCAATCGTCGCCGGAAACATCAGGATGCTCGAGGCAAAAATCGGCGGAATAACACCTGCCATATTGATCTTGAATGGCAGATGCGTGCTTTGAGCCTGCATCATCCGACGACCCTGTTGGCGTCGTGCGTAGTTCACCGTGATGCGGCGCTGTGCCCGCTCCATGTAAACAACGAAGACAATTGCTGCGATACCGCCAAGCAACATCATGATCGCCGTGATCGATGACATTTCGCCGGTGTTGACGAGTTCGGCTGTACCGGCGATCGCACCGGGTAGCCCGGCTACGATACTGGCCAGAATAATCATGGAAATGCCGTTGCCGATGCCGCGCTCGGTAATCTGCTCGCCCAGCCACATCAGGAATACCGTACCGGTAACCAGCGTAATACAGGCCGTGATCAGGAACGACGGACCTGGGTTGATCACCAGGTTAGCCTGCCCCTGCAACCACGATGCCGCCGCGATCGACTGAAAACTTGCCAGAGCAACCGTGCCGTAGCGCGTGTACTTGACGATTTGACGTCGTCCTGACTCGCCTTCTTTACGCAGTGCCTCAAGACTCGGCACAATACGGCTTGCCATCTGCATGATGATCGATGACGAGATATACGGCACGATACCCAGCGCGAATATACCGAAGCGCGACAGAGCACCACCTGAGAACAGATTAAACGTTGCCAGCAATCCGCCAGACTGTTGCTTGAAGAATTCATTCAACGCAACCGGATCAACGCCCGGGACCGGGATATAGGTTCCACAGCGGTAAACGATCAGCGCGCCGATGAGAAACAGGAAACGAATCTTGAGTTCGCCCAGTTTGCTCGCTTGCTTCGCGATGTCTGCCGGATTTTGTTGGGGCTTTTTCGCCACGTTAGTTCCCGTTATTACTCTTCGATACTGCCGCCAGCTTTCTCGATCTCTTCACGGGCACCCTTGGTGACCTTGAGACCTTTCAGCTTGACTGCTTTTGTTACTTCACCGGACTTGATGACCTTAACTTTGGTCACAAATGCCGGAACCAGATTCAATGCTTTCAATACGTCCATGTCGATGACATCAGCTGTCGGGATGTCGAGTTCATGCAAGCGCAGTTCTGCGGTCAAACGAGCCATGCGTGAGCGGAAACCGACTTTCGGCAAACGACGCTGCAAAGGCATTTGTCCGCCCTCGAATCCAACCTTGTGAAAACCGCCGGAGCGTGCTTTCTGACCTTTCACGCCACGACCACTGGTCTTACCCTGACCTGCAGAGTGACCACGGCCCTTACGCTTGCCAATTTTCTTCGCACCGGTTCCCGGTGACAATTCATTCAGACGCATGTCAGGCTTCCTCTACCGATACCAGGTACGAAATTCGATTGATCATGCCGCGATTTTCAGGCGTATCGATAACCGTCACTGTGTGGCGGATTTTTCGCAGGCCCAAACCAGTAATACAGGCCCTATGGCTTTTCAGCCGGCCGTATTTGCTCTTCAGCAGCGTGACTTTTAATTCTTTTGCCTTCGCCATGATCTTGTCTCTAATATCTCTTTAGTGATAATCCTCTGCCTTAGGCGAGGATTTCCTTAACTTTCTTGCCGCGCTTCGCTGCGATCGACTGCGGTGAGTGAATCTCCGACAGACCTTTGATCGTTGCGCGCACAACATTGATCGGGTTACGAGAGCCGTAGCTCTTTGCAAGAACGTTCCGAATGCCTGCAGCTTCAAAAACCGCACGCATCGCACCACCGGCGATAACACCGGTACCTTCAGAGGCCGGCTGCATGTAAACCAAAGTGGCGCCGTGACGACCTTTCTTTGCGTAAACAAGCGTGTCGTTATTCAGATTGATGTTAATCATGTTCTTCCGCGCAGCTTGCATCGCCTTCTGAATAGCGATCGGCACCTCACGTGCTTTGCCGTATCCAAATCCAACCTGGCCAGCACCATCACCAACAACGGTGAGTGCCGTAAAACCAAATTGACGACCGCCCTTTACTACTTTGGCGACGCGATTAACGGTGACCAGTTTTTCAATGAGGTCATCGCTCGGTTGATTGTTGTCGTTTCTAGCCATTATCAAATATGTCCGGCGGCTTAGCCGCCAAATTCCTATAAATTAAAATATGAGTTAGAACTTCAGTCCGGCTTCACGCGCCGCATCAGCCAGTGCTTTCACACGCCCGTGGTAACGGAAACCGGAACGATCGAACGCAACGGTATCGATTCCGGCTGCTTTGGCTTTTTCCGCAATACGCGCACCAACAATTGCTGCAGCCTCTACGTTGCCACCGTTCTTAATACCCTTACGAACTTCGGCTTCAAGTGTCGATGCCGATGCCAGGATCACGTTGTCATGGGCCGCGATCACCTGTGCATAAATATGCTGTGGTGTACGGTGAACACTAAGGCGAGTTGCCTCGAGCTCACGGATTTTCGAGCGACCCCTGCGGGCACGCCGTAAACGGTTTTCTTTCTTGCTCAGCTTCATGGTGTTTACCTAATTATTTCTTCTTCGCTTCTTTAAGAACGACGCGCTCATTTGCGTATCGAACACCCTTGCCCTTATAAGGCTCAGGCGGACGGTAGCGCCGAATCTCTGCGGCAACCTGACCTACTTGCTGTTTGTCAGTGCCCTTGATGATGACTTCGGTCTGGCTCGGCGTTTCAATGCTGATGCCTTCCGGGGCCGAATATACAACCGGGTGCGAGAAACCGAGCTGCAGATTCAGGCTCTTGCCCTGTGCCTGTGCACGATAACCAACGCCAACCAACTCGAGCTTGCGTTCAAAACCTTCAGACACACCCTGTGCCATATTGGCCAGGATGGCTCGCATCGTGCCCGAGATCGCCGTAGCGAATCTTGAACCTGAACGCGGCGCAATTTTTAACACACCCTCTTCCTGAGTCAGTTCAACTTCGGAATTCAGCTCCATCGACAATTCACCCTTGCCACCTTTCAGGGTGACAACGTTGCCGTCTTGCTTGAACTCAACGCCTTTCGGCAGTTCAACCGGTTCTTTTGCAATTCTTGACATAGTCCTGTCTCTTATCCGTGGGGTTATGCGCTATGAAACGACGCAGATAACCTCACCACCAATACCTTTTTCGCGAGCCTGGCGATCACTCATAACGCCAGCTGAAGTCGAAACGATTGCGACACCGAGGCCACCCAGTACTTTCGGCAGCTCGTCCTTGCCGCGGTATATCCGCAGGCCAGGTTTGCTGGAACGCTGAATCGTCTCAATAACCGGCACGCCTTCGAAGTACTTCAGCTCAACGGTTAATTCTTTCGCGGCACCAACACCCTCGGTCGCAAAACCTAAGATGTAGCCTTCGTCCTGCAATACTTTCGCGACAGCTTCTTTCCCCTTCGAGGCGGGCATTGACACACTTACTTTGCGTGCGCCCTGGCCGTTACGAATACGGGTCAGCATGTCTGCGATCGGATCGGTCATACTCATGTTCTTTCTCCGCCTACCAGCTGGCTTTGGTCAGGCCAGGGATTTCGCCATTCATGGCGGCTTCACGTAGCTTGTTTCGAGCCAGGCCAAACTTGCGATAAACACCGTGTGGGCGTCCAGTTATCGCACAACGATTGCGTTGGCGTGTCGGGCTACCATCACGCGGCAAACTATTCAGCTTCGCCTGAGCAACAGCACGCTCATCATCAGAGCTGTGGATGTTACGAACGATCGCCTTCAGTGCCTTGCGCTTCTGTGCTTGCCGAGCGACGAGCTTGGTTCGCTTTGCTTCGCGCATGATCATTGACTTCTTGGCCATGTCTTCTCTCTATTTCTTAAAGGGAAAGTTAAACGCTTCGAGAAGCGCCTTGCCTTCCTCGGGATTGCGCGCTGTCGTAGTAATGATTATGTCCATACCACGCAGTGCATCAATTTCGTCGTAATTGATCTCCGGGAAAATAATCTGTTCCTGGACACCCATACTGTAATTACCTTGCTTATCGAAGGACTTCGGGTTCAGTCCCCGGAAGTCACGGATACGAGGAATCGCAATGTTTACGAGACGATCAAGGAACTCGTACATCCGTTCGCGACGCAGGGTAACCTTGCAGCCGATCGGCATGCCATCACGAATTTTGAATCCAGCAACAGACTTGCGAGCAAGTGTCGTTACCGGCTTCTGACCTGCGATCTTCTGCATGTCTTCGCGCGCCTTGTCCATGATCTTCTTGTCAGCAACGGCCTCACCAACACCCATGTTGATAGTGATCTTGGTGATCTTCGGTACTTCCATCGGATTCCCGAGACCTAGCTTCTTCTGGATTTGCCCAGAGAGCTCGCTCGAATATTTTTCGTGTAAACGTGCCATTTCGATTCTCTTAAATGTCGACTACGTCGCCGTTTTGAAAGACGCGCAATTTCTTACCATCTTCAACTCGGAAACCAACTCGCTCGCCCTTCTTCGTTTTTGGGTTAAAAACGAGTACGTTCGATACGTCCAGCGGCATTGCGTGATCCTTGATGCCACCCGGCTCAGGAGGATTCGCATTTGGATTCGGCTTGACGTGCTTCTTCGCGAGGTTGATACCCTCAACCTTCACACGACCGTCATCAAAAACCTCAAGCACAGTGCCGCGACGGCCCTTGTCTTTACCGGCTGTTACGATGACTTCGTCGTTTTTTCTAATCTTATTCATAACTTCTTTCCGTGCTAACCCGGCTCTAAAGAACCGTTCTCAGAGAACTTCTGGGGCCAGCGAAATAATCTTCATGAACTGGCTGGTGCGCAGCTCGCGTGTAACCGGCCCAAAAATACGTGTACCGATCGGCTCGAGGCGAGCATTCAGCAATACTGCTGCGTTGCCGTCGAAACGAATCAAGCTACCGTCTTTGCGTCGTACACCCTTACGGGTACGAACTACAACAGCGTTGTAAACTTCGCCTTTCTTGACTTTGCCACGCGGGATCGCATCTTTTACGCTTACCTTAATGACATCACCTACACCGGCATACCGGCGCTTTGAGCCGCCGAGTACTTTGATGCACTGCACGCGACGAGCACCTGAGTTATCGGCCGCATCCAGAACTGTCTGCATCTGAATCATGACTGCATCCTAAGAGTTATTACTTGTCCGCCGCACGTTCAACAACGTTGACGACTGACCAGGACTTATTCTTCGAAATCGGACGACCTTCAGCAATCTGAACGCGATCTCCCGCCTTGCACTCGTTATTCGCATCGTGTGCCATGACCTTGGTTGTGCGGCGGATGTACTTGCCGTAAACCGGGTGCTTGATCAAGCGCTCGATAGCGACAGATACGGACTTATCCATCTTGTCGCTGACAACACGACCAGTGATCGTGCGCTGTGCTTTGTTTTCATCACTCATTTGTCTTCACCCGCTGCCCGCGACATTTCACTAAGAACTGTCTTTACGCGCGCGATATCTTTTTTAACACGCTTGTGCTGATGCACTTGCGCCAACTCGCCAGTGGCCTGCTGCATTCGCAGATTGAACTGCTCGCGGCGTAACGCAACGAGTTCTTCGTTGAGTTCCTCTACCGACTTAGCCCTAAGGTCAGCTGCATTCATCACATCACCTGCCGTTTAACGAATGTGGTACTGAACGGTAGCTTTGCAGCCGCCAAACGAAACGCCTCACGAGCGATCTCTTCAGAAACACCTTCCATCTCATACAGAACCCGGCCCGGCTGAATCTGGCAAACCCAGTATTCAACGTTGCCCTTGCCCTTACCCTGACGCACTTCAAGCGGCTTCTTGGAGATAGGCTTGTCGGGGAAAACCCGGATCCAGATCTTTCCGCCACGCTTGATATGACGCGTCATTGCACGACGAGCAGCCTCAATCTGACGTGCCGTCAGCCGACCACGATCGGTCGCTTTGAGTCCGTACTCACCGAACGATACATTGCTTCCGCGCAAAGCCAGGCCGCGGTTGCGTCCCTTAAATTGCTTGCGAAATTTTGTGCGTTTTGGTTGTAACATTTTCGTCTATCCAGTTGCCGACCGTTCTTAAGAACGTGCCGCTTTAGCTTCTGCCGGCTCCGCCGGTATCACTTCAGGCTTGTCAAAAACTTCGCCCTTGAATATCCATACTTTCACGCCGATCACACCATATGTCGTGTGCGCTTCGGCTGTGCCGTAGTCGATGTCCGCACGCAGCGTGTGCAGCGGGACGCGACCTTCGCGGTACCACTCTGAACGTGCGATTTCTGCACCATTCAGACGACCACCAACTTTCACTTTGATGCCCTCGGCACCAACTCGCATTGTGTTCGTCACTGCGCGCTTCATCGCACGGCGGAACATGACTCGGCGTTCGAGTTGTTGCGCTATACCTTCGGCAACCAGCTGTGCATCGAGTTCAGGCTTGCGGACTTCGTTAATGTTGATACGAACCTCCTGAATTGCCATGCCCGTCATCGCAGCCACTTCCGAACGAAGCTTCTCAATGTCTTCGCCTTTCTTGCCGATCACGATACCCGGACGTGCCGTGTGAATCGTGATATTGCATTTTTTGGACGGACGCTCGATCGCAATGCGACTAACAGATGCATCTTTCAACTTTTTCTTGATGAAGACGCGGATCAGATGGTCAGCGCGGATGTATTCAGGGAAGGTCTTGGTATCTGCATACCATGTCGATACCCAATCCTTGACGATGCCTAGGCGTATTCCTGTTGGATGTACTTTCTGGCCCATATTACTTCTCGTCTCCACGCCTGTCGGCGAGGTGATTTTTCAGGTTCATGATCATGTTTCGTCTGCTACCCGGATCGTGATGTGACTGTTGCGCTTGATAATTCGTGCGCCACGGCCTTTTGCACGAGCACGAAAACGCTTGAACGTAGGTGCTTCGTTAACTTCAATGGTCGCGACTTTCAATTCGTCGATATCTGCTCCGTGATTGTGCTCTGCGTTGGCAACTGCCGACTCCAGAACCTTTTTCACGATACGAGCACTTTTCTTCGGCGAGAACGTCAAGGCACGCAACGCGTCATCGACAGACTTGCCGCGGATGACATCAGCCACCAAACGACATTTCTGTGGAGAAACACGTGCATATCTAAGTGTTGCTGCAACTTGCATTAACCCGCTCCCTACTTCGTTTTCCGATCACCGGAGTGACCGCGAAAAGTTCGTGTCATCGCAAACTCACCGAGTTTGTGACCAACCATGTTTTCGGAAATCAGAACCGGTATGTGCTGACGACCGTTATGAACGGCGATTGTCAGACCAACCATATCCGGCAGTACCATTGAGCGACGCGACCAGGTCTTAATAGGACGACGGTCATTCGCCTTTGCTGCTACTGCTACCTTCTTCGCCAAATGGTTATCGACGAATGGGCCCTTTCTTACGCTACGCGGCATTATCGAAATCCTTTACTTACGCTTCTTGTTACGGCGGCGAACAATCATGCCGTCCGTACGCTTGTTCGAGCGCGTCTTCGCGCCCTTCGTCGGTGTGCCCCAAGGGCTAACCGGATGGCGACCACCGGAGGTGCGGCCTTCGCCACCACCGTGTGGGTGATCAACCGGGTTCATGGCAACACCACGAACCGTCGGACGTACACCTCTCCAGCGCTTCGCACCGGCTTTACCGAGTTTCCTCAGGTTGTGTTCGCCATGCCCGACTTCGCCAATTGTTGCGCGACAGTCGATGTGAATCTTGCGTGTCTCACCCGAGCGCAAACGCACTGTCGCGTAAGCACCTTCACGAGCGGCCAACATCGCGGAACCACCGGCTGATCGAATCAGCTGACCACCCTTACCAGGCTTCATCTCGATGTTGTGAATCGTCGAACCAACCGGAATCGCACGAATCGGTAATGCGTTACCTGGTTTGATCGGCGCGTCATCACCACTGATGATTGGAGCGCCGGCACCAACACCCTTCGGTGCCAGAATGTAACGACGCTCGCCGTCGGTATACCTGACCAATGCGATGTGCGCACTTCGATTTGGATCATACTCAAGGCGCTCTACAACGCCCGGAATACCGTCCTTATCACGCTTGAAGTCAACAACGCGGTAATGCTGCTTGTGACCACCGCCCTGGTGTCGAACCGTAATACGACCATTGTTGTTGCGACCGCCCTTGCCTGACTTCTTCTCGAGAAGCGGAGCATGTGGCTTACCCTTGTGCAGATCCGG
Organism: Woeseiaceae bacterium; assembly: GCA_021773075.1. GTDB lineage: Bacteria > Pseudomonadota > Gammaproteobacteria > Steroidobacterales > Woeseiaceae > UBA1847. Next base: position 2,836 of record JAJFKT010000026.1, on the reverse strand, counting down.
AGTCTTAACAGCGACGACGAAACGGCGTCCAGGTGATGTCGGTTTGGCTTTATGCAGTGACATGATCGATTACCTTTATTCTGCGCCGAAGAGCTCTTCGATGGACGTGCCATCAGGGAGCTTTACGTATGCTTTCTTCCAACTCGCGCGGCGGCCCTTGGTCTGCTGAAAACGCTTGGCTTTACCCTTCACGTTTACAACCTGAACCGATTCAGCCTTGACCTCGAAGAGCAACTCAACAGCTTGCGCTACCTCTTTCTTGGTCGCGTCAGTGCGAACTTTCAAAACTACCTGGTTATTTTCAGCCGCGATGTGCGCCTTTTCAGACAGGTGCGGACCTTTAATAACCGTCAACAATCTTTCCTGATGCAGAGCTTGGCTCATGACAGGCGCTCCTCAATCAGTTTCAGTGCTGGCACGGTGACCAGAACCTTTTCGAAACGAATCAGAACAACCGGATCCATTGACGAAACATCGCAAATACCTACGTTTGGCAGGTTGCGGGCGGCGAGAAACAGCTTCTCGTCGAATGCTTCGTTGAGGATCAGGACATTATCCAGATCGTATTCCTTGAGCTTGGTTGCAAGCAGCTTGGTTTTCGGCGCCTCGAGCGTGAGCTCGTTGACGATAACCAGGCGATCCTTCCGAACCAATTCGGACAATACCGAACGCATCGCTGCGCGGTACATCTTCTTGTTCACTTTTTGATCGAAGCTACGTGGTTGCGCAGCAAAGGTGCGTCCACCGCCAACCCATATCGGGCTGCGCGAAGTACCAGCGCGAGCACGACCTGTGCCTTTCTGGGCCCATGGCTTGGCACCACCACCGCGTACAGCCGCGCGATTTTTCTGCGCCTTGGTACCGGCACGTGAGCCCGCGAGATATGCCGTCACAACCTGGTGAATCAACGGCTCGTTAAAGTCCGCGCCGAATGCAGCTTCTGCTACGTCAACTGAACCATTGTCCTGAAGTTTCAATTTCATCGAATCGCCCCTTACTTCCTGGTCTTAATGGCGGGACGAACAACTACGCTTCCGCCTCGATGACCCGGGACAGCACCCTTAATCAGGAGAAGATTACGTTCCGCATCAACACGTACAACTTCGAGATTTTGTACGGTGCGACGAACGTTACCCATGTGGCCAGCCATCTTCTTGCCTTTGAAGACACGACCTGGTGTCTGGTTCTGACCAATAGAACCCGGCGCACGATGCGCGAGCGAGTTGCCGTGCGTCGCATCCTGCATGCTGAAGTTCCAGCGCTTAACACCGCCGGCAAAGCCCTTACCAATTGACGTTCCAATAACATCGACCTTCTGGCCTTCCTCGAAGAGGTCAACCTTGAGCTCGTTCCCTTTCTCGAATTCACCTTCATCGGTGTCTTCGAGTCGGAACTCCATCATAAGATCGCCAGCTTCTACCTTCGCGGCTGCGAAGTGGCCAGCTGCAGGTTTCCGCACGCGAGACGCTTTGCGGCTACCGGCGGCAACCTGCAGCGCGCGGTATCCGTCAGTCTCAACGGTTTTCACCTGAGTAACTCGGTTTGGTTGTGCCTCTATAACGGTAACTGGAATCGAAACTCCGTCGTCCGTAAAGACACGTGTCATGCCGCACTTGCGACCAACAAGACCCATTGTCATGTTCAAAACCTCGCACCGACTTCGTTTGGTCAGTGACAATCTCAAAATTTAAAATTTTCACTGTGGCCACTTCGATTGGCGACCACTGTTTAATAATCCAGACATGCGAAAGGGCCAGCCATCGCTGAGGACTTCGTCCTCTATGCTCTGGGGCTGACCCAAGCTCCGATACGGCCTTATGGCCGGCTCGGCAGTTCCGGGATTTGCCGTGTCACCCTCGATTTCCTGGCGACTATTTCTTCGCTTTCTTCGCTTTTGGCCGACTCCCGGTCCGGCCAAATCAAGCGAGCCCGCAATTATACGACTCCAACCCCTTATTACAAGCGGTTTCGAGGGTTTTTTCGCAGGTTTTGGCAAACTAGGTCGGTGCCAATAAAATCAATGACTTAGTTGGCACCAAAGTGGTCGGATGGGAGAGTCCTTACTGGAATGGCTCCCTTCGGTACCGTCAAGCGGCATCGAGATCCGCTTTATTTCCTGTAAGGACTCTCCCATCCGCCCTTTGGGCGTCGGAAAGGCTTTCAGGATCTTGACAATCAATTCGAAAAAGCTGGATTAGCTCATTCATCTAACTGTCAGGCACGTCGGCGAGATATATGTGACAGGAAATAAAGCGCAGCGAAGCGAGCCATTCCTAGTCACATATATGTCGGCGACGGGCCGATCGTTATTAGAACGCCTAATTCAGTTTGATCTGAACATCCACACCGGCAGGCAATTCAAGCTTCATCAAAGCATCAACTGTCTTATCAGTAGGATCAACGATATCCATCAAACGCTTGTGGGTGCGAATTTCGTACTGGTCACGCGCATCCTTGTTCACATGCGGAGAGATCAGGATCGTGTAACGCTCCTTCCTCATTGGCAAAGGGATAGGACCCTTAACCGTGGCGCCTGTGCGCTTGGCGGTATCGACTATTTCGCGTGCTGAATTGTCGATCAAACGATGATCGAATGCTTTCAGGCGAATTCTGATGTTCTGATTAGTACTCATGCTCTTTCCTTATATGGGGTCGAACCGCACTTTTCTTTGAAAAGTGCGGTTCGACCCCTCTGTGTTATTCAATAACCTTGGCAACTACACCAGCGCCAACCGTACGGCCACCTTCGCGAATCGCGAAGCGGAGACCGTCTTCCATAGCGATCGGTGCAATCAGCTCTACAACCATCTGCACGTTATCGCCCGGCATCACCATC
>JAJFKT010000025.1 GCA_021773075.1 Woeseiaceae bacterium | reverse complement strand
AGCCTCGGCTGTTTTGACGAAGTCTTTGTTGTGCAGTGATTTATCGCTACCCGACATGCGACCGTCGAAATACAGTTTTTGCCATTGTCGTACCATCCCATCGCCACGGTTATTGAGCACGATGACTTTGACGGGCTGTTTGTAGGTCGTAGCCGTTTCCAGCTCACCAATATTCATGCGTATGCTTGCATCACCGTCGATGTCGATGACCACGCGATCCGGTTGTGCAAACTGTGCACCGATAGCCGCGGGCAGTCCGAAGCCCATCGTTCCCATGCTGCCGGAGGTTAACCACAGTCGCGGTTCGCGAAAATCGAAATACTGAGCGGCCCACATTTGATGCTGGCCGACACCGGTTGAGATAATGGCCTCGCCCTTGGAATGCTTGTTGATCTCTTCAATAACCGCATAAGGCTGAATGAGGTCGCTGTCTCGATCGTAATTCAGCGCGTATTCACGTTTGAGTTCCGCGACTTCCTCGTGCCAGGTAGTAAACGTTTTCCCGAACTTAATGCGGCGGCCGTATTCGAGGATGTCAGTCAGGTCAGTTTGAAGAATTCCAACGTGGTGCCAGTTGACTCTCTTCACCTTTCCAATTTCCGCCGAGTCGACATCGAACTGTGCGATGTTCTTCGCGCGCGGTGCGAATTGCCCCGGATTACCCGCAACGCGGTCATCAAAACGAGCACCAATAGCAATTAGAAAATCACAATCCTCGACCGCGTAGTTCGCAGACGCGACGCCGTGCATGCCGAGCATGTGCAGCGCCAAAGGGTGTTTGGTGTCGCTTGCGCCGAGGGCCATCAATGTTGTGGTTACCGGGATACCGTATTCTTTCGCAAGTCGCCGCATGGCCTTCGTTGCGTTCGCGTTGATGACACCACCACCCGCGTAGATTAATGGCCGCTCCGCTTCGGAAAGCATGGTGAAAAATCGTTCGCAGGCATCATCGCTAAGTTGGTTGTCAGTAATAGCTGCAAGTCGTCGGCGATACCCGTGCAAAGGTAAGACACCCTGTCCCTCAAACGCGCCTTCCCAGTTTTGCACATCCTTCGGGATATCAACGACGACCGGGCCCGGCCGCCCAGTGCGTGCGAGTTCAAACGCGCTTCGAACGGTGTCTTCAAGCAGTTCTGCGTCGGTGACAAGGAATACATGCTTCGCCACTGATCCCATGATCGCGGCGACGGGTGCTTCCTGGAATGCGTCAGTGCCAATGGCGGCTGTCGGTACCTGCCCGCATATCACGACCAGCGGTACTGAATCCGCCATGCTGTCCCGAACCGGTGTCACAGTATTTGTAGCGCCAGGGCCAGATGTCACCATGACGACACCGACTTTGCCGCTGGCGCGCGCATAGCCCGCGGCCATAAATCCCGCGCCTTGTTCATTCGCCGGAACGATTAGAGGTATGGCCGACGTTCCGTCCGCTCGCTTATGCGTGTGGTTATATCGAAATACCGCGTCGTAGATAGGCAGGATGGCGCCGCCACTGTATCCGAATATCGTATCGACGCCTTCGTCAGCCAACACCTGTATGACAGTATCGGCGCCGCTCATTGATTTTCCCTGCAGCGGATGTGTGCTCAGGGTGGCCGTGTTTGACTGCTCGTTCATCGGAATGTGATTTTCTACATAAGTGACGGATTTTGCGCGAGTGTTTACTAATTTTTAGGGCATTGCAATACTCCTGCTTCTGCGCCACCATCCGCGGTAATCGCTTGCGAAATAGTTTCATTCGTAATTCATTTTCATCTCATCATAAGACGGTAGGCTTGAACACCGATGCGACACGCAATCTCAGTTCTTTTGCAGAATGAAGTTGGTGCTTTGACGCGCCTGACCGGCATGTTTTCTTCACGTAGCTATAACATCGAATCACTCAATGTTGCGCCAACTTATGACCCACGCGTATCGCGTGTGACACTCGTCGTATCCGGATCCGATGCCGCTATTGCACAGTTGAATGCACAGCTGGCAAAGCTCGTTGATGTCGTCAATATTCATGACATGACTTTGGGCGATCACTTCGAACGCGAGCTTGCGATCGTCAAGATCAAACTCGGTACGGGTGGGCTGACTCGCGTGATGACTTTGGTCAAACAGTTCGGTGCCGAGATTCTTGACGAGGCACAGATAAGTTGTACATTGCAGCTGACAGGCAGAGTGAAAGAGATCGATGCATTCGTTGCTGAGGCGGCGGACATCGGTGAGATCTCTGCGGTCGCGCGAAGTGGCACAGTCGCAGTATCAAAAGGCGAGGTGACGCTGTCGTCATTTGATCGTCAGCATCTTCTTGTCGGCTAGTCCGTGTCCGGGCACGCCATCTCAAACTTTCACCGGCTGGTCATCAAGGTCGGCTCGTCGCTCCTGGTCGATGATAGCGGCCGACTAAATCGAAGCTGGCTAGATACTCTCGCTGAAGATGTCGCTGCCCTGGCGAGAGAGGGTCATGAAATCCTGATCGTTTCCTCAGGTGCTATTGCGATTGGTAGTTCAGTTTTGGGAATCAATAAACGCCGTGCACGTCTCGAAGATCTGCAGGCGGCGGCGGCGGCGGGTCAAGTACAACTGGTGCACGCCTACCAGGAAGCACTGCGTGGCCACGAGATTCGAGCGGCCCAGGTATTACTGACGCCCGACGATACCGAAGACAGGCGCCGATTCCTAAACGCCCGTCGCACACTTGGTAAACTGCTCGAGCACGCTGTTGTGCCGATTATCAATGAGAATGACACCGTCGCGACGGAAGAAATCCGGTATGGGGACAATGACCGACTGGCAGCACGTATTGCTCAGTTAGTTATGGCGGATGCGCTTGTATTGCTGTCAGACGTCGACGGCTTGTATACCGCTGACCCTGGAAGCGACGCGGACGCCGAACACATCGCCGAAGTCAGAAATATTAGTAAGGATATATTGGCGATGGCGGGTGAGAGCCGGTCAGATATCGGCAGCGGCGGGATGGCAACCAAGGTCCAGGCGGCGGGAATCGCAACACACGCTGGTTGCTCCACGATAATAGCCAGTGGTGTAATCGCTCATGCTCTCAAGGCACTGGATGATGGTGCTCGACACACAATTTTTCGTGCGTCGGCAACACCCGCGGTCGCCCGAAAACAGTGGCTAGCGGGGGTACTTGAGATCAAGGGTGAATTGCAACTGGATGCAGGTGCGGTGTTGGCCCTGCGCGATGGTAGCAGTTTGTTGCCTGTCGGCGTTGTCGCCGTCGAAGGTGTTTTCCAGCGCGGCGACGTACTTACATTGAAAGATGAAGCCGGGTCTATTCTTGGTCGTGGGCTCGCCGAATACTCAAACGACGAGGCAACGCGACTCGCTGGGTTACATTCCGATAAGATCGAAGCAGCGCTCGGCTATCGGGGGCGTTCCGTGATGGTGCATAGGGACGAATTGGTGTTGTTCGAAGATGACAAATGAAAAAATGAACGTCGCAAAAGAGATGAGTGCGCTGGGCGTCGCTGCGAGAACAGCGGCCGAAGACCTCGCCAAGTCCGATCGCGCAGATCGTGATGCAGCACTTCGTCATGCAGCTACAGCAATTCGCGATCGTAGGGAAAAAATTATCGAGGCGAATCAGGCAGACATGACAGCGGCGCACGACAGCGGCCAAAGTCAGCCGATGATTGATCGGCTAATGCTTAATGCCGAGCGAATCGAATCAATGGCAGCTGGCATAGAATCAATATGTGCGCTGCCCGAACCGATTGGCAAAATACTGGCTGAGTGGGATCGGCCGAATGGACTCAAGATTCAGCGGGTTGCGGTACCACTCGGCGTAATCGGAATTATTTATGAAAGCAGGCCTAACGTAACCGCGGATGCGGCTGCACTGTGCCTGAAGTCGGGGAATGCGGTGATCCTGCGAGGTGGTTCGGAGAGCTTTCACTCCAGTCGGTCCATATACGATTGCATGCGAGAGGGTTTATCTGCCGCCGGGATTAATCTGAACGCTATACAGATGGTACCGACGCGTGATCGGTCCGCGGTAGGTTTCATGCTGTCGTCGATGGCTGAGTGGATTGACGTACTTGTGCCGCGCGGTGGCAAGAGCCTCATTAAACGAGTGCAGGATGAGGCGCGGGTCCCAGTCATCGGCCATCTGGAAGGTATCTGCCACGTGTATGTTCACTCTTCAGCCGACGCGAAAATTGCGAGAGATGTCGTGCTCAATGCGAAGATGCGGCGAACGGGAATCTGTGGGGCTGCGGAAACAGTATTGATTGACTCTGAAGCAGAAAATGCGATGTCAGTGAACATCTGCGGTGCGCTAATTGCTGCTGGCTGCGAGGTCAGAGGAGATGAAAAAATATGCGCCGTAATCCCAGCGGCCACGCCAGCAACTGAAGATGACTGGAGTACAGAGTATCTGGATGCCATCGTTTCGGTTCGTGTGGTCGAGGGTATTGATGCGGCGATTCAACACATCGGAAAATACGGTTCTGGTCACACTGAAAGTATTATCGCGACCGATACAGATGCCGCGGAGTATTTTTTGAGGTCGGTAGATAGTGCGATCGTGCTACACAATGCATCAACTCAGTTTGCCGACGGTGGTGAATTCGGAATGGGTGCGGAAATAGGCATCGCGACCGGGCGTGTTCATGCGCGTGGCCCGGTCGGCGCGGAACAGCTTACGAGCTACAAGTATGTTGTCCGGGGCAATGGTCAGGTCCGGCAATGACGGGTGAGTCGCCGCGTTATGACCTTGCGATTATTGGTGCTGGTATAAACGGTGCAGGTATTGCTCGAGACGCTGCGTTACGTGGCCTTAAGGTCATAATCCTCGATAAAAACGACATGTGTAGCGGCACTTCTGCGATTTCGAGCCGCCTGATTCACGGCGGTCTGCGCTATCTCGAGTACGCGGAAATTCCTCTCGTTTATGAATCGCTGCACGAACGCCGCAGCTTGCGAGAAATTGCTGCACACCTTGTCAAGCCGGTGCGTATCAGTATTCCCATCTTCGCCGGTGCCCGGCGTGGTCCTTTATTGATTCGTCTCGGAATGATCGCCTACGATTTGCTGTCATTTAACAAGCGGCTACCGCGACATGACATGTTAGATCGCGATCAGATCACGGAGGAAGAACCGGGTTTACGTCAGGATGGGCTGCGTGGGGCCGCGCGTTACTATGACGCGCAGGTGACGTTTGCCGAGCGATTGGTGCTCGAGAACCTGCTGGCTGCTCGTGCTGCCGGCGCCGAAGTGAAGACTTATTGCGAGGTCCACAAAATTCGGACCTGTGACGGCGCAGTTGAATCTATTCGATGTTCGGACAGCTCAGGAAATGACATCGACTTCAAGGTTGCCACAGTGGTGAACGCCTCTGGCCCTTGGGTAGACGCCGTTTTGAAGACTGCACCAAATACGCCAAAACGATTTGTCGGCGGAACCAAAGGCAGTCATATTATCGTGAGCTCTTTCAATGGTGCTCCGCGCGATGCTTTTTACGTCGAAGCTGCGTCAGACGGCAGACCTTTTTTCATTATTCCCTGGAATGGCCAGTATCTGATAGGCACGACAGATATTCGATACGATGGCAATCTCGATGAGATTCGCGCGAGCGATGCAGAAGTCGATTACCTGGTTTCAGAGACCAATCGTGTTTTTCCGGATGCGAAATTGAGTATTGGCGATATTAATTACGCGTACGCCGGTGTCCGTCCTTTGCCGTATCGCGAGAAAGGGCCAGAGTCCGCGATCACCCGGCGCCACATTATCAAGGTGAATCGAAAAATCGCGAAGGGGCTGATTTCAATCATCGGCGGAAAACTCACAACCTACCGAAATTTGGCCGAACAAACTGTCGACAAGCTGCAAAAAGTATTGCATCGAAAGTTACCGGAGTGTCGAACGCGGGAGATACTGCTGCCCGGTGCATGGGGTATTGAGCGGGCCCGAGAAAAATTGCTTGAGTCGGGTTTTGTAACGGAACCTGGAGCAAACAGACTGCTGTCGATCTACGGAGGGAGGGCAGCCGATATTGTTGAGTTGGCGTTGAGCGAAGTGGCGTTACGCAAGTCGCTCGCCGGTCGCGACGATATTCTTGCTGCCGAAGTCGCATTCGTCATTCGTGAAGAGTTCGCGACGACATTGGCCGACATCGTATTTCGGCGAATGATGATCGGATTTGATGCCGACCAGGGACGCCCGTCATACGATGCGATTGCATCACTGGCGGCTGCAGAATTCGAATGGTCGATTGATGAGCTTGCCGAACAGCAGAAGGCCTTGTCCGGGTATGCGGATTCATTGCGAGTCAACTCCGATGACTAGGCTACAGCAGTCGTTGGGTCTGGTTGGATTCTTGCTGGTTTGCGTATTGCTGAGTCATGAGGTGGCAGCCGAGGAAAAGCCCGCACTGGAAGAGGAGCGTTCGACGAGGCTGCGTGTCGGCTTGGTATTGGGCGGCGGTGGCGCACGAGGTGCGGCGCATATCGGAGTGTTGAAGGAGCTTGAACGCCTGCGAGTACCAGTCGATGCTATCGCTGGTACAAGTATGGGTGCGATCATCGGTGGCTTGTATGCGACCGGAGTCAACGCTGACGAACTGGAACAGCTGGTTGGCTCACTGGACTGGAGTGCCGCGCTGTCCGACGAACCGAGTCGAGCAAGCTTAAGCTTTCGTCGCAAACAAGACGAGCGCGAATTCCCGATGGGATTGGAGTTAGGGCTGCGTGGAAAAGAACTGCTGTTACCCAAGGGCGTTATTCAGGGCCAAAAGCTTGATCTACTGCTTCGCGAATTGACACTGCACGCCTCGCATATCTCGGATTTCGACGATCTACCCATCCCCTATCGTGCCATCGCCTCAGATATCGTAGCAGGTGAAGCGGTGGTGCTGGACGGTGGCGACCTCAGCATGGCGATTCGTGCAAGCATGTCTGTACCCGCTGTGTTTGCGCCGGTTCGAGTCGACGGCCGCTTGCTGGTTGACGGCGGCCTCATTGGCAATTTGCCCGTCGATGTTATGAGGACGATGGGAGTCGATATCATCATCGCCGTCGATGTCGAGTTTCCGCTATACAAGTCTGAGGAGCTCAGTTCGGTCCTGACGATTTCAGAACAGATGCTCACCATTCTGATTCGCAGGGAAACTCTGCGTCAGATCGAGACTCTGTCGGAGTCAGATGTCTTGATACGGCCGGAATTGGGGCTCTACGCATCCGCTAATTTTGCGGACATAGCCGAGACGATTGAGCCTGGCCGGCAGGCCGTCATTCAGAAAACGGAAAGGCTCCAGAAACTATCGCTGCCAGAAGCTGAATGGGAGCCTTATCTCGCGCAGCGGAAATTAAGTCTCAATGAGAATGAAAAACTGGCGTTTGTCCGTGTTAAGCACGACGGCAAGCTTGCACCGGAGGTACTGGAGTCACGATTGAGCGTTCACGCAGGCGATGAAATCAATGCCGAGTTACTTGCGCAAAATGCGAACAGACTTTACGGTCTTGAGTTGTATCAGCACGTCGGATATCGCTTACTGAATGAAGAGGGCGGCACCGGTGTTGAATACCAAGCGGTGGCGAAAAGCTGGGGCCCCAATTTTCTAAATTTCGGGGTATCGCTTGAAGACGACTTTGAGGGATCAACGGGTTTTAACTTATCTGCGCGGATGACCCGTGCTGGCCTCAACAAGTTGGGTGCGGAGTGGCGATCGGATCTTCAGCTTGGTACTGATCCGGCTTTTTTGACCGAGTTTTACCAGCCGCTTAGCTTCGACTCTCGAGTGTTCGTCGCACCCCGTTTGGAGGTGCGCCAGTCCAATTTGAATGTTTTTACGATGTCCGACAGGGTTGCCCGCTATCGAGTATCCGAGAGTACGCTCAGTCTGGACCTCGGTCGGGAGCTGGGTACGGTCGGTGAGTTCCGCACGGGTATCTATCGGGGCGTGGGAGAGGCACGCGTCAAGGTTGGTGATCCAGCATTGGGGAATTTCGATTTTGACCGGGGCGGAGTATTTGCCCGTCTGCGTATCGACTCCGTTGATAATTCGAATTTTCCGACAGAGGGTATTCTTGCCGACATCACGTGGAACCTGTCTCGTCCGGGTCTGGGCGCCGATTTCAAATTTGATACGATCGAAGGGGAATATTCCCAGACCTGGAGCGCGGGCAAGAATAGTCTGCAGCTGGGGCTAAGTTACGCCACGACATTGAGCTCCGACAATACAGTGCAGGACTTCTTTCCCATGGGTGGTTTTCTCAGATTGTCCGGTATCGCGCGTGGTGAGATCAGTGGTCCGCACAGCGCACTAACAAGACTCGTCTTCTATCGCCGGGTTAGCGACACGACAGGTGGACTGTTCGAAACGCCGGTCTTTATTGGATTCTCTGCAGAAGCAGGTAATGCCTGGCAGCTGAGGGAAGACATCAGCTTCAGCAGCATGCAACTGAATGGCAGTCTGTTCGCAGGCCTGGACTCCTACTTCGGCCCAATATATCTCGCCGCTGGATTCGGAGAAGGCGGCGATACAAACTTCTACCTTAATATCGGTTCGCCGCCAAGGTAGCTCTTAGCGATCAATTCTTTTGAGCACTTGCGTGGGCGTATCTGTTGTTCGGTAATAGCCGTGGCGCCCCGCCATTTTTTCGTAGGCAGCATCGCGCTCCGACTCGCTGGGATACCAATGCAGTCGTTCCCAATCGTCACCAAGAACTTTTCTCAGCGTATCTTCAGCCGGTAGCGTGACCCGGATTCCGAAAGGCCGCTCCCGATTGACGGCTGATTGATCAACCAAATTGTGTTGCTGGCAGTAGTTCACTGAAGGTCCCTTGTGAAGGCGTTGTTCGCCGCGCGAGTATAGCAATCTTCATCGATCAGTATTAATCGATCCGGCCTCGATCCGCTGCACCTTCTCGATCCGACCAGCCGAACAGTCGCCTGGTGATAAACAAATAGACCGGCTTGAAGAACGACATCCACACTCGGGACAGCATTGATGGCGAATCGAGAATTCCGCGCTCGCGTGTTGTAAGAAGATCCGGGCGGTAGGTTCTTTTGTGCTTGAGGAGGTGGCGAATATCTTCTCGAGCGGCAATGCGGAACAACCAGCCACGGTGTTCCGTGTGCGATGCCAGCTGAAAATCGACGAACGCGGGCGAGCCGTCTTCGAGCAGCAAGAGGTTAGGTTCCTTCGCCAGATCATTGTGGACGACCCCAGCGCGGTGAATACGCCGCAATAGTCGCGCGGCGGTTTTGAAATAGGCAGAGTCCTGAGGGCGACCCTCGAAAAGCGGCACACCGGGCAGAAATGTGCGCAGAAGCGTGCAATTGTCGCTGCGAATGAGCTGTGGCAAGCCGTCAATATTGGCCAGTGCGGCCAGTGCACGTGCCTCACGCCGCAACAGGCTCCGAGCTAGCCACGCGAGCCACCATCGTGCGGGTCGTGCATCACGCAGGATGGCCGCTTCACCACCGTCAGTAAACGTCCAAACTTCACCAAATAGGTCCTTCTTCAGGAGCACTTTCTTCAATATCTTGTGGCCTTACACTGGCAGTTGTCGGGGAAAGTACAGAGAATACATTAACCTTTTCGATGAGATGTAATGTGGCCGGGGATTCCAGCGACAAAGACCGTGGCGAACAACACGCCAGTAAGGACGCGACCGGTGAGTTCTTCAGCGTTGGCATGCCCTTGCATGCTGTGCGCGCGGGTTATATCCGGCGTCGTGCTGACGAGCAGCTCTACGATGCCGTCGTGTCAGGTCGATACGCACATGTTGTCGCACCCGATAGAAGTGGTAAGTCCAGCCTAATCGCTGCGACATCGGCGCGTCTTGATAGTAATGGTTTTAAGATCGCCATTCTGGATCTGGAACAGATCGGTGACCGGGATGGTGGTAACGACTCGGGGCGCTGGTATTACAGCGTCGCATATCGCCTCCTAAGGCAGTTGCGTATTCGTTACGATTTGCAATCGTGGTGGCAGGACAAATCAATCCTGGGCAATCGGCAGCGACTATTCGAGTTTTACTCGGAGGTGATTCTGCAGCACATCGCCGAGCCGATCGTTGTTTTCGTCGATGAGATTCAATGTATCGAGAATCTGTCGTACGCGAACGATTTGCTAACCAGTATTCGCACCGCGCACAATGCGCGAACAACAGATCCCGACTTTTCCAGGCTAACTTTCGTTCTGCTTGGTGAATGTGATCCGGTCAGCTTGCTCAGCGAGGCAGAGCTGTCGCCGTTTAACGTGACACAGCAAGTCTTGCTCGATGATTTTACGCGCGAGGATCTCGATCTGTTTTCGACCGAGTTGAATCTTGATCCGGATAGCGCACGAGTCGCGCTTGATCGCGTCTATTTTTGGACCAATGGACAACCTTATCTCAGCCAGAAGCTGGCGCGCGCGATTGCGCGAGACACAGTAGCGGACGACATTGAAGACTGGGTTGATCGCTTGACAGCCATACAACTTGTCGGCCGTGCGGCACTGCATAGTGAGCCGCATATGAGCCATATTCACCGTGCGATCGTGAATGACAAAAAAAGGCGTGAGCCACTCCTTAACCTCTACGGAAAAATTCGGAAGGGAATTGATGTACCTGCCGATCTCGGATCTGCGCTGCAACGGCGATTGATGGCGGTCGGGTTGCTCGTGATTGACGAGGAAAGCAATGTCAGCGTCCGGAACAGGGCGTATGCAGCCGTTTTTACGGCACGATGGGCAAACGAAAACTTGCCGACCCATTTGAAAGTGCCATTTATGGTCACGGCAGCCCTGCTGTTATTCGCAATGATTCCCTTTTGGTATACGCAGTGGTTGCCAAATTCATACGTTCGTGTCCTCGCTTCTGACGAGGTAGAGATATCGGCGGCGGTTTCTGCGTACGAAAACTATCGTTCCTTTCCAGGGCATACCGATACTGCGGAAAGTCTTTATCGTAGCTTCCTCGAACGGCGTGCATTGTTAGCGGACGATGAAGCTAAGATGCAGCGGCTTACCGCGCTGGTCGCCGATATTCCGAATGCGGGTCGTCTTGCAGAAGAGTTTGAGGCTGGGTTTTGGGACCGCCAATCGGGTCTGGCCGCGCGTCAGGAGGATCGAGACGGCGCGCTTCTTGCGAGTATTCGCTCGCTCGTATTGGCAACATCCGTTCGGCGCCAGCGAGCTGCAGCACTGCTGGGAAGTGATTATCCGTATTTGTTGAACACCTTGCCGGAGATAACGGCCGGCTCCACCGTTTTCGACCCGGTTGGGATGGTCTTGACGACGGCAGTCGGCGCGGAAATCTCCCAGTACTCGTATACGCCTCAGGGCGTAAGTGTACGCGATCCCTGGCGAGTAACTGCGTTGGAAGTAAGTCCGCTTTTACGGCGTGTCATTGTGGATCGTCAGGGTGCGGTCGGTCGTGTCGGATTGACGCTGAATATTAGTCACGCGCAGTTGTCTGATCTGCGCATCAAGATTATCGCGCCGTCCGGTCGTACGGTCGAAGTAGAGACCGGTCTTGATCGAGCTTCAAGCAATGACGATATCCGCATTCCAGTGGGTCAACTCAGTGATTTTCTCGGCGAAGAAATGAACGGAACGTGGAGCATTAGTGTTCGAGACGAAAGTCTTGGTATTGCTGGGCAATTGGTCGGCTGGAACCTGAAGCTGAATTCCCAGGGAGCAGTCGAGTATTTTCAACGCGGCCTTAACATCCCCGATCCGGTAGAGCGTGAAACAGACAATATCTGGTTTGATCCATCCGGGCGGTATGCCGTGGCGCGGGCTTTGCAAAGCGATAGCGCGCGTATTTGGGATTTGGTATTTGCCGAACCAGTACGAGCGGTTGCATTACCGGAAAGTGAAATACTGATCGGACTGGACGCCGCGGCGCGGCGCTTGATTACGGCTAGTCAGGACAGGATAAACCTCTGGGAAACTTCGACTGGTGACAAGGTCTCGACATTGAACATTGGCGCCGCCAGCAGCAATGCTATGTTAACGCCCGACCGTACACATATTTTCGTTGTACAGCGTAGCGATGCCGAAAGTCGATTGGAATTGTGGAGCCTGGAAAGCGGCAGCATAACGGGCGAGCTTGTGATTGCAGGAGAGCCGTCATTGCTGGCTATTGACGGCGCCGGAAGCCGAGTTGCGATTGCAGACTTCGATCGTGCCGTTCGCGTCTGGGATTTCCATACGGCCGAGTTGCTGGGCCAGTTCGATTTGTCCGCGCAACCCGGTTCGATTGGTTTGTCCGCAAACGGCACGACGATGGCGGTCGTCTATCCGGACGTTGGATTGTCTATATGGGATGTGGCGGACCCGGCGCAGCCGTTACTGGAGGAACTCGGCAGCGGTTCATGGCAATTTGCCTTTTCCCCGTCTGGCAACATTATCTCGGCTGGTCGACCGGCTACAGGTTTCCAGATTCTCAACACCGAACACGGTAATCTTATCGGGCCTCCACTCGGCGTCAGAGCTGCCGGTCCTGGTTCAGACATGTTGGCATTCAGCCAGGATGAGCAAGTTCTAATGACTGGCAGTATCGATAGCGCTTTGCGGCTATGGCGTGTTCCATCGACCAGTGCGTCGACAGCTGGTGATTCAAGTTCGGGGCCGCACACAATTTGGAGTCCCGCCGCTGATCGCAAGTTAGTGGCTGCGCCGAACGGCGATTTCATGGCGATCGGCGACCCAGACGGACACGTACACATGATCCCATCGAACGCGACACCATCTGAAGTGAAAGTGCTCAGTGAGGACGTCAGCTTCGTGGGGCACAGTAGTGAAATAACAATACTCGGAATAGCGCGCGATGGATCGCTGGTAGCAAGTGTCGCGGCAGACAATACTTTGCGACTGTGGCAAACGGCGAGTGGTGAACCGATGCCGTTTTCCGTCAACATTCAGGGAATGCCGGTCACTCACCTGGTTGTTTCACCCAACGCGGAATTCGTCGCGGCGATGAGCGAAAGTCAGGTTTCGATTGTTGACGCGAGCAGTGGCTCTGTTGTTGCCAACTTTGCTTCGACGTCCCTGTATACCAGCCTGAGTTTCGCTACTGATAAGCGGCTTTACCTGGGCGCACAGGATGGTGTGCTGCAGCTGCTTGGCCTTGCTGACGACGGTCACTGGAGCATGCGGCAAGTTTGGCAAGGCCCACAAGGTATTCGACACTTGCAGGCCTCTCCCAGAGGCGATTCTCTCGTTCTCATCGACCAGGAAAATCTCGCGAGTCAACTTCTGTTGGGCGAGGGCAGGATTAGCGATGGTACGCTGCAATTGCCCTCCAGGGTTGAGGAAGTAGCTTTCGATGCCAACGGGACCCGCACCTATTTCAGAACGTCTCGATGGGTGCACAGGGCGAGTGTGTCGAGCTTGGGATTGAGCTGGATGGATGCCCTGTTTGTGCCACGTGCACTCAATGGCGCCGGCATTGTTCAGGGTAACGGCACATCCGATCCGGGTAGCGGCCACAAGATGTATTTGCCAGTGGCCAGCGATGGTTTTCTTGAATTCCTTGAATTGAGTTTCAGTGGAGCGGCCGACAATGGCCTCTTCGGCAGCAGACAGGAGTTGTTGCAGGAGTGGCGTAGCCGGCTTAGCGCAGGTTCCCTCGAAGAGTCCTGACCAGCAACTCCAGGCGTTCCGCCGTAACGTCGGCTGGCGCAACAGCTTCGCCGATGACAACTGGAACGCGCGCGAATAGGCGCCCGGGAAATTTCCGAATGCCGCCGCCCTGGCGGCGACTAAACCAGCTCCCCCACATGCGGCCCAATGCGACAGGGATTACGGGTACAGGACGCCGCGCAATTATTTTTTCGATGCCAGGTTTGAATGCGTGAATTTTTCCGTCCGTAGTCAAGGCGCCCTCAGGAAAAATGCAGACAATGTTTCCGGCGGCCAACTCGGCATCGACCTTCTCAAACGCTGCTTTCATCAATGCCTCGTCCTCATTTTTTGACGCAATCGGGATGGCCTTTGCATTGCGGAATATGAAACTCAGGAACGGCATTTGGAAAATTTTGTAATACATGACGAAACGCATTGGCCGCGCAACAGAACCGCCAAGAATAATGGGGTCCATGAAACTGACGTGGTTACAGACGACAACAGCGGGGCCACTCTCCGGGATATTTTCGAGCCCCGTCGGGCGAATGCGATAAACGACGTTAATTGCGATCCAGGCAAGAAATCGCATCAGAAATTCCGGCAGCAGCGAATAAATATATATCGCAACCACCGCATTTAAGGCCGCTATAAACAAAAACAGCTGCGGAATTGAAAATCCCGATTGCAAAATGACAATGCTGATTATCGCCGCGCCGACCATCAGCAACGAATTGATGATGTTATTTGCAGCAATTATGCGTGACAGGTGTTTTCTTTCAGAGCGTTTCTGAATCAGCGCATACAAAGGAACGCTGTAGAAGCCGCCGAATGCCCCCAGCAATGCCAGATCAGCGAGGACGCGCCAGTTTCCCTCATGACTAAGAAACTCGCCGACTGACACCATGGTAGATAATGACGCTTCAGGCTGCGCAAAATACAAGTCGACTGCAAAGATGCTCATGCCGATAGACCCGAATGGGACAAGTCCAAGCTCGATCCGGTGACCTGACATACGCTCACAAAGTAGTGAGCCGATGCCGACACCGACCGCAAATGCAGCGAGTACGGCTGTAACTACAGACTGGTTGCCATGCAAGATATCCGCAGTATATGCAGGTGCTTGAATTGTTAGTGCTGATGCGAAAAACCAAAACCACGAGATACCAAGAATAGACAGGAAGACGCTTTTCTCTTCGCGCGCGAATTTAATGATACGCCAGGTTTCAGTCCATGCGTTCCAGTTGATCTTCAGATTGGGATCCACCGCTTCCGTACGCGGTATCTGGCGGCTGGTGAGGTAGCCAAGAACCGAAACCGCGACAAGGATTAGAGCAAGAAGCGTTTGTTGCTGCGCCTCTATGTCGACCGTCTCAGCTCCAAGGATCAATCCGATAATGATCGCAACATAGGTTCCGGACTCCACCAGTGCATTGCCACCGATAAGTTCGTCTGTATGTAATTTCTGTGGCAAGTAGGCGTACTTGACTGGGCCGAAGAGCGTCGATTGACAGCCCGTCAGAAACAGCACGAACAGTAGTATCGGATATTGCTGGGTCAGTAGCGCCATGGCGGCGAGCGACATCAATGCAATCTCGAGCAGTTTGATGCGCCGCATCAATTTCGACTTCTCGTACTTGTCGGCTAGCTGGCCCGCGGTCGCGGAAAACAAAAAAAACGGCAGAATGAAGAGAAATGCGGCGACATTTGCCAGTACCAGATAGCCCATACCGAGGATCTGAACGCCTTGGTAGGTGATCAATATGACCAGGCCATTGCGAAATATATTGTCGTTGAGAGCGCCGGCGAATTGTGTGCCGAAAAACGGTGCGAAGCGGCGTTGAGCGAGTAATCGAAACTGGCTGGATTCTGACAATATTCTGTCCCTGTTAGTCAGTTAGGCGTAACTATAGCGTGAAAGACCCCCATTCCGGTTCAAAACTGCGAACTCGCGCCGCTATTGGAATATGTCATCTTTGCTACTATGAATGGCGCAGAAAGGCGATATTTCTACCACTTAGACAATTTATACAAGTATTCGAATGATGTGTAGTTTCAAAAATCACCTGGCACTGATGGTCATCGGAGTTGCCCTCTTGACTGCTTGCGAGCAGGAAAGGCCGCCGAGAACTGTGACCGAAATGTTGGAGAACCCGATCCTGCTCGAGGCAACAATGGTGCGTTGTTCCGAGGACAGGGACGCCACTCGCTATGATGCGGAGTGTGTCAATGCCCGCCAGGCTGTGAGCCAAATCGAAGCGAAGGAAGAAGCAGCCCGTCGCGAAGATGATGAAGCTCGTTCAGAAAGCAAGCGACAGGCATTGCGAAGGACTCAGGCAGCAGCGGCCCAGGCGCGACGCAGAACAGCCGAAGCCGAAAGGCTGCGGAAGGAAGCTGAATATCTCGCACAGTTTGGTGTCGCGCCAGCGTCCGAAATTCAGACCACAGGCGATGAGGTCGAAATGGGTAACTCGCCTATAGCCGTAATTCCGGAAGGTGATGAACACGAATCGTCGTATCCGCAATCTGTTGATGCACTGCCAGCGACCGACGGCGGCAATGCGCCAGTCATTTCGGCGCAACCAGAAGAGGAATCGCCGAGCACTGATCTCGGATCAATCCGTGACGAATTACAAAGGCGCAATGGCGAGGAAAACGACTAGCCAGCTGATTCGGGCATCGAGCGAACGTGCAAGTCACGTTGCGGGAACGGGATCTCGATGTTGTTACTATTGAGTGATTTGTAAACCGCGCAGTTGAGTTCATGAGATACCCGTCCACGGTTGACAGGCTCGGCGATCCAGCTGAGTAGCTCGAAATTCAAGCTCGAATCGCCAAACGTTCGAAATCGAACTCTGGGTTCGGGCGATGCTAGTACTTCCGAATGATCGGTCGCGACTCTCGACAGAACCTCAATGACTTGATCAATGTCGCTGCCATAAGCAACACCAACGCTAACTCGAATTCGGTGTTGCGATGGTGGGCCGCCAGCTTCATTAATAATTTTGCTATTGCCCATGATGCCGTTTGGTACGGTTATCTCGACGTCGTCACGCGTCAGGATACGTGTGCTGCGCAGACCGATATCGGTTACAACGCCGCGCTCTCCAGTGTCGAGAATAATAAAGTCACCAGATTTGTACGGCGCGTCCATCACGATGGAGACACCTGCAAAAACGTTGGAAAGCGTGTCTTTGGCCGCGAAACTCAGCGCTAGTCCTACTATGCCGGCAGAAGCCAGCCAGGCAGTTACATCGAGATTCCAGGCCAAGAATAAAACGTAGATCATCAATGCTACGACGACTATTTTCATGACGTTGTGCAGCAGCGAAAGCATTCCGGTCTTAACCATCTGCCTGTCTCTCGACTGCGAGACAGCTCGTACAGCGAGCGCCATCAAGCGCATCACAGTGTTGTACCAAACGAAGATTGCGATCGTCTTGATAATGCCGACCGTAATGAGCGTTACCGGTTCAGGCATGCCCAGTCGTCGCGTGGCAAGAGACAGACCGAGGAACACAAACGACAGGAATACCGGTCGATGAACAAGGTCGATGATTTGATCATCAAAGTTATTCGACGATTGTCGAGCGAAGCGGCCAATGATCCCGGAAAGAATCCAGTCGGCGATCTTGCCAATAATAATAAAAGCGACCGCGAGTATTGCAGCCTGCAGGTACAAATTTGGGCCGATCAGTGCTGCGAGGTCTTGAACCTCAGTGATGATTTCGGTCAGTGACATAGCTGCTCAATCCACGCTCGATTCGGGTTAGTTGCCTGATTCGGGCTCTTCATCGGGAGCGCTGCTATCTGGCATACCGAAGGTACGAACCTCGGCTTGTTCTTCTGCCGCTGCGTTCGGAGGGCCACCCGTTTTCATTCCGGGTTGCTTCGGCAATCGACTGGTCTGCGCTGTCAGGATCTGCACAAAGGTATTCGCAACATCGGGCGCGATGTTAGGTGAACTAACGAATATTTTTTCTGGCGTCATCCCGCTCGAAGCATAGAATGCGGCGTTCGCTTTTCGATCCATCGTCACACCAGCGCCTTCGAGCGCCACGCCCGCGAATAGTCCGCGGTTACGAGAGTAAGAATATACTTCAGCCTTGAACTGGATGTCGGTAGAGGCACTAGCTTGTCGTCCAAGTGGCCCCGCCGCCACGGACGCGTCAGCGCCCAAGGTCAGCCGCCCGTTCTCGATGCCCTCAACTCCCTTGCGTGTCTTGAATACCAATATTACGTCGGTTGATTGAACACCAACTTGCCAGCCAACGCTGCCACCGGTCAGCGTGATAAATGCCGGATTGGACCAGGAGTTGTCATCCTGTCGCACGACGATAATGCCCTTGCCGCGTCTGATGCCAAAGCCAAACGCCGCTTTGCGAACGTTGGGAATGACGGCCACTGCATAGGCCCTGGAAAGCAGCGCGCTTGGGACGGTTTTCTCGGGAATTCGCAGTAATTGTTCAAGTGTGTCGGCTGCGTCGCCAACACGTTTTTCTTCACGTGTGGCAGCACCGGCTGTGCTGGAAATCAATACGGCGATTAGTGTTACCGCCGCAAGTAGTTGTTTTGTAATCATGGTGTTTGGATGTCTGCTTCGCTCTGGAGTTCAATAATACGCCAGCTGTCCGCCTTGGGCACTATCGTTGTACAAGAATAGGCGGCAGCGGGTAATTCAGGGTGGCACAAACGGCGCGGATGAGCTCCGCTTCGGCGATCGACAGCTTGCCATCGTAAGCCGCGGTTGCACTTACTGCCCGCAACAGCGACTCCTGCCCCTTACTGTTGAGTCCCAGAAGTATATCGAGGCTTCTATTAAGTGTCGTAACTGTTTGTTCTCGACCGGACTTGAAGGTCGCGTCAAGTGCCCAGGAGCCCAATCTCCTGATTCCGGCATCAAATGCGGCAGTACGTTCGTGGTCTGAGTCATGGCCGTAGTCGGCCACAATTCGCAGCAAATCAACGGCAGCCGATCGCAATTCGCTGCGTCTAGCTTTTAAGGCCTCGCGTTTTCCAGTCGGATCGATCGCCTGGCCAAGGCTACTCATCATGATCCTGTAGAAGCAGAACTCGTAGAGTTCAATGTCACCATCGACCTCAATTAGCCGCGTTGTCAATTCAACGAGATAAGCGAGTTCCGGAGCCGGACGTAATTTCAGGGCCGGGAATGATATTTCCAGCAACGGCAAACGATATTCACCATTGGATGCAGCTAGCAGCTCATAATATCGCCGAATGATCTGTGTGCGCTCACTACCCAACTGTTCATTGAGTAGCACAATTTGTCGCTCCACAACTTTCGTCGACCGATCAAGTACGAGCGCGATCGATAACAGAAAAGCCAGTTGAGATGAGTGCGCCGCATCGTAAAGATCTTCGGGAATAGATCGACGCAGGCTCTGCGCGAACGCAACATGCTCTTGTTCCGGATGGCCTACTGATTCTGCAATGGAGTCGGCAAGAACCTTGACACCACCACTGGCAAACGCGGTCGTCAAATCGCCAGAAAACGCCGAGTGGCTGGATTCGTCACCCGAATCGACGCGCCGCTGGCGCGGGTCAACACGTGGAAAATCACCTTCCTTAAAAGCTGGATCCAGTGCCTGGATGCGTTCGAACAGAGGAGGGTGGGTCGCGAACATGCCCGACAGACTGGCCCCACTGCCGAATAACATGTGGCTCACTTCCTCAGGGTCGGTCGCATTTATTTTCGACCCCTCGCTATAGCCGCCAATCTTCTTCAGGGCGTTCGCGATGCCTTCGCTCTGGCGCGTGAATTGAACTGCAGATGCATCTGCAAGAAACTCGCGCTGCCGCGATACGCTTGCCTTGATAGCCCGAGCGAAAAATACGCCGATGCCGCCGAGAATGACGAGACCGATCCCGACAACGAAAATGGCGGGATGACCACGACTTCGACGACTGGAAACAATGCTTGAGTGGAAGCCGCCGCGCACCACCATACGCCCAATTAGTCCTAGCACCATGATGCCGAAAAGCACGCCCATAAGGCGTATGTTGAGCTTCATATCGCCATTCAGGATGTGACTGAATTCATGTGCAATGACACCCTGCAATTCGTCGCGGTCGAGCAACTCCAGGGTGCCGCGAGTAACGGCAATAGCGGCATCACTGGTCGAAAAGCCGGCTGCAAAAGCATTAATTCCCTGCTCTTCTTCCAGCACGTATATCTCGGGGACTGGCACGCCCGACGCAATGGCCATTTCCTCTACGACGTTGCGCAATCTGCGGCGCATGGGATCCTGTACGTCCGTGGGTACCAGGACCCCGCCCATACTACTGGCAACCTGGCCACCGCCAGCGGATAGCACTGAAGTCTTGTAAAGACTTGAGCCGAGAATAAAAAGTGTTGTAATCGTTGCCGTTATTAACAGCAGCGGCGCTTGTGCGCGAATAAACTGCAACGGTGTGTAGTTGTATCCGAGACCGGCTTCGGAGTAACTCATCGCCGCGAATCCGACCAAGGTCGTCACGCCGAGAACGATCGCAATTGTGGCGATGATGTAAGCGAAGACCAGGCGACGCGACGAGCGGCGTGCCTGATCCTGCGCTGCGAAAAAATTCACGTCGCGTCTCGCCTAAAAAGAAACTTCCGGCGCGTCGCGTTTTTCCTCGGAGTCAATCTCAAGGAAACTCGCGAGTTTGAAGCTGAAAAATCCAGCGATGATATTGTTGGGGAAATTTTCAGCTGAATTGTTGTAACCGAGAACAGCATCGTTAAACGCCTGCCGGGAGAATGCTACCTTGTTCTCCGTGCTGCTAAGCTCTTCTTGAAACTGAATCATGTTTTGATTCGCTTTGAGATCAGGATAAGCTTCGGACAAAGCAAACAGGCGGCTCAGGACGCCGCCGAGAGCACCTTCTGACGCGCCGAGTTTCTTCATGGCTTCCGCATTTGCGGGGTCGGCTTTCGCCGCGTCAAGACTGGAAACTGCAGTATTGCGAGCCTGGATCACGGCCTCGAGAGTTTCGCGCTCGTGTTTCATATAACCTTTCACAGCTTCGATAAGGTTTGGGATGAGATCGTAGCGTCGGGTTAACTGCACGTCGATCTGCGCGAATGCATTGCGGACGCGGTTACGTTCATTGACGAGGCGGTTGTAAATACTAACGCCCCACATGAAAATCGCGGCAATAATGCCGAGGAATATGAGAAATGAAATCACTGTCCCGCTCCTTTCATAAAGGTTGTAAAGCCAAGCATAACCTCAGGCTTGGATTAAGACTAGCAGCGTCGTTGTGGCTACTCGTACCATTCGTAGCCGCTGCTGAATGGATCGGTGATGCGAGGCCGATGATGGGTACTGAAGTTAGTGTCTATCTCTGGAGCGACGATTCCGAGTCAGGTCGTGCGGCCCTGGAGGCAGTATTTCAGGAGGCGGAGCGAATCGATCGCCTCATGAGTACCTACAAAGATGATAGCGAAATCTCGGAAATCAACCGCAAGGCTGCGACTGCACCGTTGCTAGTCGGTGATGAACTCTATGAGTTGATCCGGCGCTCGCTCGAGATTTCCGTGTTAACTGAGGGAGCGTTCGACATTACCTACGAGAGCGTGGGACAGCATTTCGATTTCAGGGACCGGCAACGCCCGGACGATGCAACCATCGCATTGGAACTCGAGAACATTGACTATCGATATCTGCGCATGGACGACGACGCCAGAACTGTCAATTTTGCACAAGAGGGCGTGCGAATTAATCTTGGCGGAATCGCTAAAGGCTATGTGGTTGAGCGCGGCATCGAAATTATCCGTGACAGCGGTTTGTCAAACGCGATTGTGACTGCGGGCGGCGATTCTCGCTTGCTGGGCGACAAACGAGGGCGGCCCTGGATGGTCGGAATCCGCGACCCGCGTGAGGATGGCAAAGTCGCCATTTCGGTACCGCTCGCCGATGAAGCGGTGTCCACCTCGGGAGATTACGAACGCTTTTTCGATGAGGATGGCATTCGCTACCACCACATTATTCAACCGAGCACCGGAATATCTGCCAAAAGCGTTCACAGCGCCACCGTTTTCGGCCCTGACGCGGTTACCACCGACGCGCTGTCAACGAGCGTCTTCGTGATGGGCGTGGATAAAGGTCTGCGAATGATCGCTGGCCTGCCGGATTACGAAAGTATCGTCATCGATGCAGAGGGGCGAGTTTTTTTCTCGTCAGGGCTCGAGCAACCCGCAGTTCCGCCATCTGAGTGATTCGTCACAATTTCACGAATGTCGCTGAAAGGCGACGGATATTCACTTTAAATTCAGGCTGATACGAATATCATAGGCCAGACTTCGGCGGCAAAAAAATCCTTTGGGAATAGGGCTGATTTAACGTAATCTGTGACGATTGCGTGGCATGTCCGTCCTAACAAATGTCGTCATTATGTTTAGGAAATCCGGGTTTGTGTGACGATTATCACGGCTCTGGAGGCCTGTGGCTGTCACCATTCGGGTTCATCGGAAGGAATCGGACTCGCAAAACAAAGGAATGGACTGATGAAAATCAAGAGTTTAACACTGGGATTATTGGTAACCGTATTCACCGCAACGTCACTTGCGTCTTCGGGGCTGGAAGGTCAGTCGGCGCCGGACTTCGCATTGAAGAGCTCTACGGGCGAAAACCTGCGCTTGTCAGAATATCGCGGCGATGTGGTCATGATTAATTTCTGGGCAACCTGGTGCGGACCTTGCCGTCAGGAAATGCCGTTACTCGACGAGCTGTATACGCGCTATGAACGCGTCGGGTTCAATCTTCTGGGCGTGAATATCGATGACGATTCGCGTCGAGCGATGCAGATGATCGAAGAACTGGGCGTGAATTTCCCGGTACTTTTCGACGCAAGCAAAGAAGTCAGCAAACTGTACGAAGTCGATGCGATGCCAGTCACCGTGCTGGTCGACCGCGAGGGCAACGTGCGCTACGTCCATCATGGGTACAAACCGGGTTACGAAGACAAATATCTCGATCAGGTTCGGTCGTTGCTAAGAGAGTAACGAGTGAACCTGTCGGCAGGAGAGTAGAAAGTGACAAAGACATTGATCAGGCTGATCGCCGCGGCAACACTGGCATTTAGCATGGCGACGGTGGCACAGGACAGCGAGGATACTGAACCTCGCGATGAGTTCCGAAGCATCGATCGAGACGTGCAAGCGCTCAAGAAGGAAGTTCTTGATCTCAATCGGGACTTGTTCCTGCTTGAGGAAGAGTTGTTGTTTCCGGCGAATTCGCAGGTCGCTTTCTTTATTTCCCTGGACGTCGGCGAGTACTTCGAACTGGATTCAGTCAACATCAAGATAGATGGCAAAGAAGTCGCGAATTACCTGTATACGGCCCGCGAAGCTGACGCTCTCATTCGAGGCGGTGTACATCGTGTACACATGGCGAACCTGAAAACGGGGGATCATGAACTGGTTGCAATTTTCACGGGTAAAGGGCCGCATGTCCGTGACTACCGGCGCGGCGCGACCTTGAATTTCAACAAAGGCATCGGCGCAAAGTATGTGGAGCTGGAAATTACGGATCGCGTGAAAAAGCAGCAGCCTGAATTCGTAATCAAAGAGTGGGAGTGATTTTTGCCCCGAAGTCGCTCCATAGTTAGCAAACTGCTTTCGTTATTAGTATTACTGGTGCTAGTGGCGCCAGCGACGTATGCGGCGAGAAACGACAAACAACCCATTGTCGTTCAGGACCCCCACTATGGAGAGGTACTGTTCTACTTCTATCAGGAAGACTATTTTCCTGCGATCGTCCGTTTGCTCGCGGCGCGGGACCAACAGCAGCTTAGTAATCATGCGGACGACTCGGAGTTGTTGTTGGGCGGCATGTATCTTTCGTATGGCCACCATCTCGAGGCCGCCGATATTTTCGAACGAATGTTGGCCGACAACGTGTCACCTGAAATTCGGGATCGCACCTGGTTCTTCCTCGCCAAAGTCTGGTTCCAGCGTGGTTACCACGACAAATCGCTGCAAGCACTGAGTCTCATCGAAGGCGAATTGCCGAAGAATCTGCAGCGAGAGGCGCTCATGTTACAGGGGCAGATCCTGATAGACGCCGGCGAGTATGATCGCGCGATTGCTTTGCTGCAAAACTGGAAAGGCAAAACCGAGTGGGCAAGTTATGCGAAGTTCAATATCGGTGTGGCTTTGGTTCGTAGTGGCCGGGTCGACGAAGCACGTGAGCTTCTCAACGATCTGGGCACTCTGAACCCATTCAACGACGAGATGACGTCGTTGCGTGACAAAGCCAATCTTGCTTTGGGCTATGCGCTATTGCAGGACGGTCAGCCAGCAGCTGCCAAAGAGCCGCTGCAGCGTGTTCACCTCGATGGTCCGTTTTCGAATAAGGCTTTGCTCGGCGTCGGCTGGGCAGACGCCGAAATGGACAACCATCGGCGCGCACTGGTGCCGTGGATGGAGTTACGCAGTCGAGATTTGCTGGACTCTGCAGTTCAGGAGTCAATGCTTGCGATTCCCTATGCGATGGCACAGCTGGATTCGATCAGCCAGGCCGCGGACCACTACTTGAATGCGATCGAGGCGTTTTACGAAGAGACAAACAGGCTGGATCGAACAATTGCCCACATCGAGTCGGGCGAGCTTTTTGATCAGTTTCTCGCGAATGATCCTTTGGACAGCGCTGGATGGTATTGGAAGCTTGAACAATTGCCAGAAGGGCCGGAGGCACGTTATCTGTATCACCTGCTGGCCACACACGAATTTCAAGAGGGCCTCAAGAATTATCGAGACCTGAATTACTTACACCGCAATCTCGACAGCTGGCAGGGCAGTGTCGATGTCTACGGCAATATGCTTGAGACCCGCAAACAAGCCTACGATGAGCGCCTGCCGCAGGTGGAAGGTGCGCTTGCTCGCGCCGATCTCGACGGGATGGTTGGACGCAAACTCGCCTTCGATTCGACCTTGAATAACATTGAACAGAGCCATGACTGGCTCGCGCTCGCGACCCGCTCAGAGTTCGATATGTGGGGCGAGATCTCAGGGCTGGAAAACACGCCGGCGTTGCGTTCTGACATTGCTGAAGCCGCGGAAGTTCGTGACAAAATTCAGTTGTTGAAAGGTGTCCTGCAGTGGCAACTTGAGAGTGAGTTTAAGGATCGATTGTGGCGAATTCGCCGGAATCTGAATCAAGCCGGTGAAGCGCTGGTCGCTACGCAACGCTCACGTCGCCAGATTGACGAGACAATGCGTAACGAGCCGTTGCGTTTTGGGGATCTAAGTGAACGCGTATACGGCCTTGCCCCGAGAATTGAGGGTATGAAGATCCGACTCGACGACAAGCTGGCCGAACAACGCGCTTTTCTTCGCGCCATCGCCGTTGGCGAACTGCAGGCACAAAAGCAACGTCTTGATATTTACACCGTGCAAGCCCGTTTCGCGCTGGCTGCAATCTATGATGTCTCGGCTACAGAAGGGGAGGCGACAGAGTGATCTCGCGCCCCGCACCGCTGGCGATGTTCGCGATGGCATTGATGCTGGCCTTGTCGATGGCACCGGTCGATGCGGCGCCCGTTGAAGATAAGGATACGATCAAGAGTCTTGAAGAGAAAGAGATCGAGATTCGCCCGGGCAAAATTATTCTTGGCAGTTCGGGGCTGGCGCGCGAAAATTAT
This sequence comes from Woeseiaceae bacterium, assembly GCA_021773075.1. Lineage (GTDB taxonomy): Bacteria > Pseudomonadota > Gammaproteobacteria > Steroidobacterales > Woeseiaceae > UBA1847. The sequence continues at coordinate 4,676 of JAJFKT010000025.1, read as the reverse complement.
CGTGCTTTCCTGGATCTGGTTTCGGACGACCCGGAGTTACGGGCTGAAGCCATGCGTCGATTGGGCGATCTCGAGCTCGAGGCGACCGAAACCGAGCAACTGGTCGCGAACATCGAGGCGTTGGACACTACCGGCTACAACAGCGCTGTTTCTCTGTATCAACAATTACTTGAGGCGTATCCGGACTATCGGCGTAACGATACGGTTTTGTACCAACTCGCTCGGGCCTACGAGGTTGGTGGTCGAACTGACGAGGCGTTGACGGTTCTCGACGAACTGGTCGCAAAATACCCCGACACCGCATTGATCGACGAAGTGCAATTTCGGCGCGGCGAGATGCTGTTTCTGCGCAAAAACTACAATGACGCAGAAGCCGCATACCAGGTCGTTGCCAAATTCGGGGACGGATCACGATTCTATGAGCAGTCGCTGTATAAGCTGGGTTGGTCACAATTCAAGCTCGCTTGGCATGAGGATAGTCTGGCACCATTTTTTACCCTGCTGGACCGCAAGATCGGCGATATCGAAATCAATGAAGGCGAAGAGCCCCTGCAGGATTTGAAGCGCGCAGAGCGAGAGCTTGTTGAAGATACCTTCCGCGTATTGAGTATCAGCTTTTCTTATATGGAGGGTGCGGACACCATCGGCACGTTTCTGGCAGGTCGCGGCGACCCGCATTACAGCCACATTGTTTATCGTAATTTGGGCGATCTGTATCTCGAGAAAGAACGCTTTCAGGATGCTGCGCTTACTTACGAAGCTTTCGTCGAGCGCGACCCATACCATGCCAAGGCACCGTTATTGCAGGTCGAAGTTATTGAGGCCTATAAGCAGGGCGGATTCCCGAGCCTGGTGCTTGACGGCAAGAGAGATTTCGTCGAACGCTATGGAATGGATGGTGAATTCTGGGTCCGCAACCCGCGCGAAAGCAATACGGAAGTTGCAGCCCACCTGAAAGCCAACCTGACTGATCTCGCGCAGTACTACCATGCTGAGGCGCAAAAAGATGGTGAGCTTAGTGACTATCAGGATGCAGCGAATTGGTATCGTAAATACCTCGCTTATTTCCCCGGCGAAGCAGACAGCGCCAACACTAATTTCCTGTTAGCCGAAATATTGTTCGAAAGCCGGGATTTTCAGGCGGCCACGTTTGAGTACGAGCGCACCGCCTACGAATACGAGCCGCATGAAAAATCCGCCGAAGCCGGTTATGCAGCAATTCTTGCATTTCGTGAACATGAGAGCGTCCTTAATTCCACTCGAGGTGCTGACCCGGCACTCAAGCACCAGTGGCACTCACAGTATCTGGACAGTGGTCTCAAATTCGCAGATAACTTTCCGGATCACCCGGAATCCGGCGCCGTATTGACGACCGTGGCGGAAGATTTGTTTGAGCAGAACCAGTTCGATCTTGCGATTGCAGTTGGTGAGGCCGTCGTTGCCAAGCAGCCAGCTGTCGATGACAAGCTGTTGCGCACCGCCTGGACTGTTATCGCCCATTCCCAATTTGATCTCGAAAACTTCGTCGTTGCAGAAAACTCGTATTACAGCCTGCGAAACTTTACCCCGCCAGATGACGTCGAGGCCAGTCAGCAAATCAAGGATAGAATCGCGTCGTCTATTTACAAGCAAGGTGAACAGGCGCGTGATAGCGGTGATCTCGAAACAGCGGTGACGCACTTCACCCGACTCGGACAAGCCGTACCGGATTCCGATATTCGTGCGACGGCCGAATATGATGCCGCTGCCGCATTGATCAATCTTCAGGCCTGGGATCGAGCGTCGGGCGTTCTGGAGCAGTTCCGTACGGATTACCCCGATAACGAATTTGCCGATGACGTAACAGAGAAATTGGCCGTAACCTATCTCGAAGCCGGCAGGTCGGGTCAAGCGGCAGCCGAATTTGAGCGCATTGCAAACACAGACTCAAGCGCTGACGATGTGCGCCGCGAGGCGCTCTGGAAAGCGTCAGAGCTTTACAAAGATACCGGTGTTCTGGCAAGTGAACAAAGAGTTCTGAACAGTATTCTGGCGCGATACCCGAGCCCATTGAGCGAGTCCATTGAAGCCAGATTCCGCTTATTGGAGATCGCTCGGGCCAACGGCAACGATCAGGAAGTTAACGTACGTCTGAACGATTTTATTCAAGTTGACAAGATGGCGGGGACAGAGCGATCCGATCGAACTCGTTACCTCGCCGCAATCGCCTCTCTTGAGCTGGCCGAGCCGGTGCGGCGGCAATTCGAAGTTGTGAAGCTCACGCAGCCACTAGCTGACAGTCTGAAGCTGAAGAAAGAATTGATGGAGGACGTCATCTCAGCATATACGGGAGCGGCAGACTACGGTGTTGCTGAAGTAACGACGGCCGCTACATTCCGTCTGGGCGAGGTCTATCAGCAGTTCAGTAGCGATCTTATGGATTCGGATCGCCCCGGTGCACTGGAGGCGGACGCGCTTGAACAGTATGAGATTTTGCTTGAGGAACAGGCCTTTCCGTTCGAGGAAAAGGCGATCGATCTATACAAGGCCAATGCTGATCGTGCGCCGGACGGTGTTTACGATGAGTGGGTGCAGAAGAGTTTTGAGCGACTGGCAAGCTTAATGCCAGCACGTTTCGCGAAAGAGGAGCGCAGCGAAGATGTTGTTACAGCGCTTTACTAAGTCTGGAATATCGCGGCTTGCGATGATGCTGGCAATGCTGATATTGGCAGGCTGTGGCGGGTCTGGGCCGGTACGACAGGATTCTGGCTCGCAGCAACCATCGCCGTCATCTCAGCCAACAGCAGGACCGGCGGTCGACAGGCAGGAAATCCCGGCTGCAGTGATGACCTTGTTCGAGCAGGCTACCGCAGTGATGGCAGGCGGCGATTTTGTCGATGCAGAGCTCAGATTCAAGGAATTCTTGCTGCAATACCCGCAATACCCGGGTGCGCACGTCAATTTGGCCATTATTCACGGCAGCAACGGCAATAATGGTGCCGCAAGGGCCTCAATAGATGCTGCTTTGGCACTGCAGCCGGATCATGCAGCTGCGTTGAACCAATTGGGCATGCTACTTCGCAAAAATGGCAATTTTCTTGAGGCAGAAGCCGCTTATTTGAAGGCCGTCACAGTCTCGCCTGACTACGCCTTGGCACACTACAACCTGGGCGTTCTTAATGAACTCTATTTGCAGCGGCTGGACGTGGCGCTGCGGCACTTTGAAACCTACCAGTCGCTGGTTGGCGAGGACAAGCAGGTCGCGAGGTGGATCAAGGATCTGACACGTCGCGTAGCGGCGAATCAGCGTACGGCGAACGTGGCGGACTGACGGGCATGATTACTATTGCTAGAACGGGCAACAGAGTTATCGGAACCGGAATCATGCTTGCCATGTTACTGGCAGCGTTTGCTGCATTCGCACAGGAAGAGCTGGACGAGATTGGACCGGCAGTTGACACATCGGCTGTTGAGCAACAAACAACGACGGACCCGGCCGAGCAGGAAGCGGACGATTTGGAACCAGCGGTTGATACCTCTGCGACGAGGGACTCGATTTCCCGGAGCACGACAGGCAACCGGGTAATGGATTCGATTGAACTGGGGCGCACGGAGATTACGGGTAACCAGGAGTTACCGACAGTAATGTATATCGTGCCCTGGCAGAAGGCAGATCCGGGTGACTTGATGGGTCGGCCCGTAAACACACTGCTCGATGAGGTGCTGGCGCCGATCGACAGAGAAGAATTTTTGAGGCAGGTCAAATATCACGACGATCTGTATGGCAACGAAGACAAGTAAGACTGTTTTTTAAGGTGCGGGCGCAAGCCTGCAAGATGCAAGAAATTCTGTTTTAAGAGGAGCAGACAAATGAGCACAATAGTGCGGTTTTTTCAGGATGGTGGGGCGTTCATGATCCCGATCCTGTTGGTATTCGGTTTCGGCGTCGCAATTGCGATAGAACGCTGGACCTACCTGACGATGTCGGGTGCGAGTAATCGCGCTTTGTGGAAGAAGATCGTGCCTTTCTTAAAGGCCGGAAACTTCCAGGAAGCGGCTCAGCACACGGCGAAATCGAAGGCAGCGATCGGATCGATTCTGACCTACGGCTTGTACCGCGTTAAATCGGCTCGCCGTCGTGACGATATCGAAAAAGCGATGGAAGAGAGCCTTATGGAAGTATTGCCGCGTCTTGAGAAGCGTACGCACTACATCGCGACGCTTGCGAATATCGCGACACTGCTGGGTCTGCTCGGCACCATTATTGGCCTGATTGCAGCGTTTACCGCGGTAGCCGAAGCGAATCCAGCGGACAAAGCAGACATGCTTTCCGCGTCGATTTCGACGGCAATGAACACGACAGCATTTGGTCTTATGGCTGCTATTCCGCTGCTGCTTATTCATGCATTACTGCAGACCAAGACCAACGCTTTGGTTGATAGCCTGGAAATGGCGAGCGTTAAGTTCTTGAATGCGGTAACCGAGCGTCAGCTGAAGTCGGCCGGAGCATAAATCATGATGCGTAGCCGCAGAGGCGGTCGACGTCAAAATGACGATACGGCTGAACTCAACATCACGGCGTTCATGAACCTGATGGTGATTCTGGTTCCGTTCCTGCTTATTACCGCGGTGTTCTCGCGATTGGCAATTCTCGAATTGAATTTGCCAGGCTCCTCTACTGAGCCCGTGGAACCGCA
>JAJFKT010000024.1 GCA_021773075.1 Woeseiaceae bacterium | reverse complement strand
TTTCCCCGCCTCTGTAAGAACCAGGCCTCTGTTTTGTCGTTTAAATAGATCTTGTTCCAAAGCCCCTTCCAGAGTTTTTATTTGAGAGCTAATGGCCGGTTGTCCGATTCCAAGCTTCTTTGACGTGGCCTTGATACTTCCCTCTTTTGCCGTAATCCAAAAGTAATACAGGTGATGATAGTTTAGCCAATTCATATTATTTGGTTTTTATAGATTGATATAATCGAATTAAATAGTACAGTTAATCGAATTTTAATAATTCTATTTTTAGTATACTATATATTTTTTAGTTTGAAAATATAATTTAATAAGGTCTGGCTTTGTCGTCAAGACCTCGGGGCCCGGGGTGGTTGCCTCCTTCCACCCCCGGCCTCTTCTCTTTATAGGAAAATTTAAATAATGAGTAAAGAAAACAAGCCGCTCATAGCCATTATTATGGGCTCTAAATCCGACTGGGAAACCATGGGTCATGCAGTGGATACTTTAAAGCTACTTGCTGTGCCGCATACGGTGGAGGTTGTATCGGCCCATCGGACGCCCGACAAGTTGTTTCAGTTTGCCGGTGACGCCGAAGAACGGGGCATCGAGGTGATTATCGCGGGCGCTGGAGGTTCTGCGCATTTGCCAGGTATGACCGCAGCCAAGACTTCTCTGCCCGTACTTGGAGTGCCTGTTCAATCCAAAGCTCTCAATGGCATGGACTCGCTTCTTTCCATCGTTCAAATGCCCGCTGGAATTCCAGTTGGAACCTTGGCCATCGGCCGGGCAGGAGCTGTCAATGCCGCATTGTTGGCCGCAAGCATTCTCGCTAACAAGTACCCACAAATCAAAACGGCGTTAAAGAATTATCGAAAACAACAAACCGATAGCGTGTTGGCAAACCCTGATCCACGCGAGAGTGATTGATGAATATTGGCGTATTAGGCGGTGGTCAACTCGCTCAAATGATGGCCCAAGCTGGTAGCTCACTCGGGCTAAGTTTTATGTTCCTTTGTCCCGATAGTCACGCTTGCGCTGCGCCTTTTGGGGAGCATCTTTGCGCCCCCTATGACGATAAGCGCGCACAAAAGCGCTTTGCCAAGTGGGCCGACGTCGTAACATACGAATTTGAGAATATCCCGCTGGCAGTAGTGGAATCGCTCCATCAACAAATTTCGCTTCATCCTGCATCTTCGGTTTTGTCTGTGGCCCGAGATCGCCTAGCTGAAAAACTCCTCTTTCGTGCCCTGGGAATTCCTACGGCAAAATTCGCTCCGGTTGATAGTTTGACAAAATTGATAAATGCCCTAGAAGACATTGCTCTTCCAGCTATCCTCAAAAAACGTACTCAGGGTTACGATGGAAAAGGCCAGGCTTTGCTACGTAAATCAAGCGACCTTTCTGTGGCGTGGGAGAAGGTTGAAAAAGTCCCTTGCATCGTCGAGTCTATGGTGGCATTCAGGCGAGAACTTTCTATCATCGCGGCTCGCAATCAAAAAGGTGAAATTGTCTTCTATCCAGTGAGCGAGAACCACCATCGCGATGGAATACTGCGTCTATCGATCAGTCGACAAGACGACCCAATGCAAGTCCGAGCCGAAGCGAAAATTAGAAGTATTATGGATAACTTGGATTACGTAGGTGTGATGGCGCTAGAACTTTTTCAAGTTGAAGATCAATTATTCGCTAATGAGTTGGCGCCTCGCGTTCATAACAGCGGTCATGGGACTATCGAAGCCGCAGAAACTTCACAATTCGAGAACCATCTGCGAGCCATTTGTAGATTTCCTTTAGGAAAAGTTTCATCGACGCAAACTTCGGCGATGGTTAACTTGATTGGTCGTTTGCCAGTGGAAGCACAAATTCGAAAAATCCCAGGCGCATCATTGTATTTTTATGGCAAGGTAGAACGACCAGGACGTAAGGTGGGACATGTTACCTTGACCGGCAGTGATTGTTCGCCTGAAGAATTTGACCTGCGTCTAGCGGCTTTACTCCAACTGGTTGGCGAATCTGAATTAGCTGGTCGACAATTTTTTGATTTTACCAGAGCAAATTCCCACTATTTACATCAAATTTAAAGTTCAGTTTTGATACGTCGCCTAACAATAATTCTGAGTTTTTGAATTGCAATGATTGAACTTAAAAAGTTTCTTGAAAAATTCAAACTTTAAACCGGATATTGACAAAATATAGGCCATGACCATCCCGATTCTTATTCTCTTTTTTCCTCTTTTAGCTGGAATCCTCATTGGGGTCTTTGGCAAACGCATGCCTTCTCATGTGGCCCGGATAGGAGTCATTGCGACGGCAAGCTCGTTTTTCCTTTCTGCTTGGACCCTCTTTTATGTGAGCACAGAAGGCCCAATCCATTTGATGCTGTGGCCGTTAAGCCCTGAAAACGCCTCCGTTTTAAAAGTGGGAATGTTGATTGATCGGCTCACGGCCGTCATGATGGTGTTGATCACAAGTGTCAGCACGGTTATTCATGTTTATTCGATTCGATATTTAGAGGGCGATCCCGGTTATGCGCGATTTTTCGCGCTGTTGAGCTTTATGACTTTTGTGATTCTTTCTCTCGTTTCTAGCCCGAACTTGTTCATGCTGTTTGTGTTTTGGCAGTTATTAAGTTGGGCTCTCTATCTAATTCTCGCATTTAATTTCCCCAACCGTCCGGCCTGCCAAAATGCATTTAAAACTTTTTTCGTCCATCGCGTCGGGGATGTAAGTTTTCTTTGCGGAATCTTTCTGGCCTATAAATATTTCGGTACCCTAGAGTTTGATGAGCTTATTAAAGCAGCGACAGAACAGCCCCAAGTGATTTCGTTGTTTTCTGGAATGCTTGATATCAGCGTTGTTACTGCAATCGCGTTATTAATTTTTGTTGGCGCGATGGCCAAGTCTTCTCAATTTCCTTTACATGTGTGGTTACCCGACACCATGGATTCGCCCACCCCAGTTTCCGCCCTTATGCACGCAGGAATAATTAATGCGGGTGGGTTTTTATTGAATCGATTGGCTCCCTTTTATGTCCTGTCGCCAAACACTCTTCATATTGTTTTTGTGATCGGTCTTGTGACGGTTCTACTCGGAGCTTCCATGATGCTCGCGCAAAACGACATCAAGAAAACCTTGGGATTTTCCACAATGGGGCAAATGGGTTACATGATTATGGAATGTGGGCTTGGAGCTTTTGCGCTGGCTATCTTTCATTTGATCGCGCACGGCCTTTTTAAAGCATCATTATTCCTGGGGGCAGGACAAGGCATTCACGCATCACGGGAGGAGCCAAAGTTTCCGGATTCGTCAGGCCATGGACCCAAAAAGTCTTCCAACTCATTAACCTTTATCACGGGCCTGATTCTCACGTTAATTATGCCGCTGATTATTCTTATGGTCGCACATGGAATGTTGAATATCCCTCTACAAGATGCGCATGGAGCGGTTATTTTGCTCTTTTTTGCATGGGTTACGGCTTCTCAGGTCATGTTTAGTCTATATCGACTTCACGCAGTGGCCTCTTGGAAGGTCGCCAGCGCGATGATTTTCGCCCTATTTTTTATCGGCTTTGTCTATCTTTGGGGCGCTGAGGTTTTCACGCATTTTCTTTATCCCGGACCAGGTGTATCTGATGGATTCTTCGTGTCTGCAGCGCTCAACCCACGCGTTTTTGACATACTTGTTCTGTTGTCCACCGGACTCATTCTCATTAGTTGGATCAGCGTATATACC
>JAJFKT010000023.1 GCA_021773075.1 Woeseiaceae bacterium | reverse complement strand
TAAAATTTGCACGTTTTCCTGCAGGCCAGGAAGGATCAACATCAACTTTCTTTGAAGCAGTACCAGATTTAGATCCCACATTCTCAAAATAGGCAATCGAGTCAGATAATGCATCAGGATGTGTGTTAAAGATTAGATCATCTACGAGTTTTTTCTCCTTCTCATCAATTTCACCATAAGGAATAATCTCTTTTGCATTAACTATTGCAGAATCAAGACCAACTTTAACTGCATGATACAAGAATGCAGAATTTAGAACTTTTCTAGCATATGGTGCAAGACCAAAACTGATGTTACTAAGACCCAAAGTTGTAAAAGAATTAGGAAATTTTTCTTTAACTAGTCGAATTCCCTCCAAGGTATTTTTTCCTGCATCAAGGAATTCGTCCTCACCAGTTGCCAAAGTAAATGTAAGGACATCAAAAATAAATTGTTCAATTTTTAATCCATATTTTTTTCCGGTTTCATAAAGTAATTCTGCAGTATCAACTTTTTGCTGAGAAGTTTTAGCCATCCCTTCAGGTCCAATACACAAAGCAATAGAAGGTAAACCATACTTTGCCATGATAGGAGCTAATTTTTCAAATCTACTTCCATCACCTTCAAGATTTATTGAATTAATTATTGGTCTTCCAGGTATCTGTGTTACAGATGATTCAATGACTTCAGGATCTGTAGAGTCAATTACTAGTGGTGCATCAATTTCTAAGCTCAACCGTTTAACTAAATTTAACATGAATTCTTTTTCATCAGCTCGTTCCGTAGTTGCAACACAAACATCAAGACAGTGTGCACCATCCTCAACTTGCATACGACCCAAATCAACTAATCCTTCATAATCATCTTCAAGAACCATTTTCTTTGCTTTACGAGAACCTTGGGTATTGATTCTCTCACCAATAATCATAGGGGCAGGGATTTGTTTTAGATCAACTGCTTTCAATGCTGAGCTTACTCTTGGAACTGTCAATACTACAAAATCACACCTGTTTTTGTAAATACTTAACCCTCAATTGAACTTGCTTTTTCGTCAATTACTTTCCTTAGAGCCTTGATGTGTTCAGGGTTTGTTCCACAACAACCACCAATAATTCGAACTTTCTTGTAATCATTAAGAAAATCACCCAAAGCCTTACCCATTTTTTCAGGAGTCATTTTGTAAACTGCTTGGCCTCCATCGTTTTCAGGCATACCTGCATTTGGGACAACCAATATGCTATGTTCATCTTGTTCATCTAACCACTGAACACTAGGATTCATCTCAATAGGACCAGTAGAACAATTTAATCCAAAAACATCAATTCCCATATCAGAAACAGTTGTGTATGCAGCTTGGATATTTGTTCCAAGTAGCATTTTGCCGTATTGATCCAATGTAGTATTTGCAATGATTGGGACCTTTTTACCAGTTTTTTTTATTGCATTATGACATGCCTCAATGACAAGTTTAATTTCTAGAAGATCTTGACTTGTTTCAATTAGTAATGCGTCAACACCACCAATGATTAATCCTTCAGCTTGTAACTCAAATGCTTCACGGATTTCATCTAGCGGTATTTGACCAAGATCAGGATCATTGGAACTTGGAAGATAACCAGTAGGTCCCATTGAACCAATTACATATCTAGGTTTATCAGAATATTCTGCACAAACTTCAGATGCAAGTAAGGCGATTTTTTTATTAAATTCAATAGTTTCATCTCCAAAACCATATTCAGCAAGTTTGATTTTATTTGAACCAAAAGAATTTGTTTCAACACAATCAGACCCAGCATCTAAATAATTTCTATGTATTTCTTTAATCCATTCAGGATGTGTAATTACTAATCCATCGTTAAAACCATCTTGATTATTTGGAAAGTCCTCTGGTTGAGGGTCGTGTCTTTGAATTTCAGTTCCCATCGCACCATCAAATAACAATACACGATTTTTCATTGCATCAAGAAAAGGCTCTTTTTCAGTCATCCTATTTTCAAAACATTCCAGCACAGTTTAACTCTTTTCAGAAAAAGCACAAAGAGATGTGAGATTGATACGTATATTGAAATTAGGTGAAAAAGGATTTGATATACATTTATGCTGAATCTTCAAGTAAACAATCTAGTCCGTAGTGCCACTTTTTTTCAACATGCTGGAATCTCAATAATTTTTGTGTTCATGCCCATAATTGCAAAAGGGGTTACTGAATCCGTATTTGAGATTGGACTTTTGGTAGCATCATTTAGTTTTGCCCAAATTTTATCTGAAATCTATTTTGGAAGACATTCAGATAAGAAAGGAACTAGGCTCAAATTTATCAGAATTGGCTTCATCGGATGTGCTGTTGCATTTGGATTGCATTATTTTGCAGACGACCTCACTTCATTTTTCATAGTAAGAATTCTTGCAGGAGTTGCAAGTGGTATAATGATTCCTGCAATGATTGCCTATACCTATGAGGCAAATATTGATAAAAAAAGAGCAGCAACAGTAATTTCATTTCATGCGTTAGGGTGGTTAGCAGGAATTGCAGCAGCAGGATTTGCAAATGATCTTAAATTAATTTTCTTGTTAAGTGCAGCATCATTTGTAATTGGATTACTCTTTACAATTAGACTGCCAAATCCTGAACAAGTGAAAGAATTAACTCCAGGCAGTACAAAAAAAGTAATTTCAAAAAATAAATTTCTATTTTTATCATTGTTACTAAGACATATTGGTGCAGCAGCAGTGTGGACCATTCTTCCAATAATGTTAATGGAAAAATGGGGTGCGGAACTTTATCAAATATCAATCGTATATGTTGCAAACACGTTGACTGCATTTATCTTGATGAATGTGATGGCAAGTAAAATCCATCTATCTAATGTAACTAAATTTAAAATTGGTATTGGATTTACAACATTTGTATTTGTAGGGTTATTGTTTGTTACAGATTGGTGGATGGCAATGCCGTTTATGGCACTGGTTGGTGGAACATGGGCATTTTTATTCATTGGTGGAAATTTTCATCTGATGGAAAACAATCCACGTTCAACATCTACTGGAATCTTCAGTTCAACTCTATCTATTGCTACAGTAGTAGGTCCGGTAATAGCAGGCAGTATTGCATTTGCATTTGACTATTACACAGTAATGTATTTTGCAATTGCAATCATCATTTGTGCATTTGTAGTATCATTAAAAATTAAAGAATAGAGAATCATTAAACATAAGGCAATGCGACGGTAAATGTCGTAGGGTTATTTTTGACGGAAATTATTCCGTTATGTTGTTCAATTTTTGATTTACTATCTTAATCCCCAACGAGACATTACTTTATTTTCTAATCTCTTGAAAATCACACCATCTACAGCAAGGCCAATACCCATGATTACAACCATTATTCCAATAACTTGAGAGACATCATTTAGAGAACGACCTGCATTAAGCAAGAACCCCAATCCTAAGAATGAAAATAGTATCTCAGCGCCAATTACACCTCTCCATGCAAAAGCCCAGCCTTGTTTGAATCCAGAAATCATGTAAGGGAAAGCTGCAGGAATCAATACAGCAGTGATTAGTTGAGTTCCCTTTGCACCCATATTTCGAGCAGCCTCAATATAGTGAGGATCAATGTTTTTGACTCCAGTGTAGGTGTTTATGGTAACTGCAAAAATTGCACCAATTGCAGTGACAAAAATTATTCCACCATCAGTCAAGCCAAACCAAAGTATTGCCAAAGGCACCCAAGCAATGGATGGAATCGATTGTAATCCCAAAACTAGAGAGCCCACAGTTTGATTGATAACTTCAATTCGTGCCATAAAGATTCCCAAAACAACCCCACCAGTAATTGCAATTCCCAATCCAATAGCCAATCTCCACATACTAGTTACAATTCCATAAAGTAAACTTCCATCTACTGCACCATATGCCAAGTCTTCAGCTACCTCATATGGAGACGGGAAGATATTATCAGGCCACACTCCAGCCATTGCAATTATTTGCCATGCAACAACAATTCCAATATAAAATGCAATTCTATGTGGTGTGAAATTTTTTGCCATAATTATCACTCTTGTCTTTTCTTTACCTCAGGTCGAAGTTCTTTTAAAATATCTTGTTGAAATTGTAATAGTTCTTTATCTTCAGTAACTCTAGGTCGTGAGAAATTATTATCAACTTCTTTTTTAATTACTGAAGGGCGATTACTGAAAATTACTACCTTAGTTCCAAGTACAGCAGCTTCTGCAACATTGTGAGTTACAAACAAAATTGTCTTTTTTGTCTTTTCCCAAATTAGCTGCATCTCAACTAGTAACAAGTCACGAGTCTGTGGATCAAGTGCAGCGAATGGTTCATCCATTAGCAATACATCAGGATCCATTACAAGAGCTCTTGCAATAGCTACACGCTGTTTCATTCCAGTAGAAAGTTGGTAAACATAAGAATCTGCAAATTTAGTTAATTGCATCATATCCAAATACCTATGAGATATTTTGGCTCGTTCTTCTTTTGGAATACCAGCCATCTTTAATCCAAATTCCACATTATCCTGAACCTTCAACCACGGGAACAATGCACCCTCTTGAAAGACCATAATCCTTTCAGGGCCAGTTTCAGTAACATTATGACCATCAAACAAGATTTGTCCTTCATCAGGTTTTTCCAGGCCTGCAACTATACGCAAAAAGGTAGATTTACCACACCCTGAAGGACCCACCAGACATACAAAATCTCCAGCCTCAACTTTGAGATTTACACCTCCAAGGGCTTTGAGTTTGTGAGAATCATGGCTAAAATATTTTACAATATTTTTTGCTTCAAGTTTGGTCATGTGATATTTTCTCCTTCAATGTGATTTGTATCAAAGTAGTAAAAAATACCAGACAAATCATATCCATTTCTTCCAAGATATCCTAGAGCATCTGCCTTTTCTGCAAATGAATGAATAGAATCAGGTAAAGGATCACCAGTTATTACAAGATTAGATAATGCGATATCTACAACATCATCAGATAGAGACTGACCTAAATGAGAATCTAGAAAATCATTAAAAACAATTCTAGTGTCAAGAGGGTTTTGATTAATCCAAGTCACTGTTTGATAATGAGAATCTAGAAAATTAGAAATGACGTCAGGGTTTTTTTCTACATAATTTGTATTTGCAATTAAAAGAACAGATGCAAATTCATTATTTGGCCATAGTTCTTCTTCATGAAATAACCGTTTTCCATCTAATTCAGTTTCTAAAATAGTTGCCCAAGGTTCTGCAACCCAAGCACCATCAATATCACCCTTAACAAATAATGTATAGATATCAGGATTTGGGATATTGTAAACTATAACAGAGCCTCCTCTATCAGCTGTTTTTAATTCATGTTCAGATAAATAATGTCTTAAGGAGACATCCTGAGTGTTACCAATTTGAGGAGCAGCAATTTTTTTTCCAACAAAATCAGATGCAGAATTTATTTCAGATTGAGGATGAACTATGAAACTTGCCCCGCCACTTGCAGCTCCTGCAAGGATCTTTACGTTGTGATTTTCAGAATTTAAAAATCCATTAATTGCAGGTCCAGGACCAACATATGCCAAATCAATTGAATTTGCAAACAAGGATTCTATAGCCTGAGGACCGCTATCAAAAACTCGAGTTTCAATTTTAGTAGTATTTCCCATGTTTACTTCAAAGAATCCTTTTTCAATTCCTACAATTGGAATGGCATGACCAATATTTGGAAAATATGCAATGCGAAGTTTATTGTCATGCAAGTCTTCAGAATTCAGAGACATACCCAATACAGATAGTAGGATAATTCCTACAGCACTTGCAAAAATTACCGATCGAGTTTTCATAAAACAGCGTTATATCTGGCGGTTAAATAATCATCGAATTTTAGCTCAAGCTAGTCAGAAATTTTTAAAAAATAGTTGATTTTGAGCCCATCACAAAAGATAAATTCCAAAATACGACGGAAAAGATGTTTTATGACTCAAAAAGGAATTCTTGCATTTTCTGGTGGACTAGATACTTCAGTTGTTGTAAAGTATCTGCAAGACGAACATGATATGGATGTCATTACAGTTACAGTAGATGTTGGACAAGGTGACGATTGGAAAAAAATTGCAGCCAAAGCAAAAAAATTAGGTGTAAAAAAACATTACAATATTGATGCAAGAAAAGAATTTGTCAAAGATTACATTTTTCCTTCAATTAAAGCAAATGCACTTTATCAAAAAAAATATTGTCTTGCAACAGCATTAGCTAGGCCATTAATTGCAGAAAAAGTTTTAGAAATAGCAAAAAAAGAAAAAGTCACATCACTTGCTCATGGTTGTTCAGGAAAAGGAAATGATCAAGTACGATTTGACATCACATTACGTTCAGGTTCAGATCTTCCAATCATTGCTCCAATCAGAGATAAAAATTTAGACAGAGATACAGAATTAAAATTTGCAAAAAAACATGGAATTGAAATTGATACTGTAGCAAAAAAATTCAGTATTGATCAAAATTTGTGGGGACGTGCAATAGAAGGAGGAGTGTTAGAAGATCCATACAATGAACCTCCAGATGATGCATTCATTTGGGTTAAAACAAAAAATTTACCAGACAAACCAACATACTTGGAAATTAAATTTAACAAAGGCATACCAGTTGGAGTTGATGGGAAAACAATGGAACCATTAAAACTAATTGAATACATTAACAAAAAAGCAGGAAATGCAGGAGTAGGAATAGTGGACCATATTGAAGACAGAGTCGTAGGAATCAAATCTCGTGAAGTTTATGAAACTCCAGCAGCAACTTGCCTAATTGAAGCTCATTCGGATTTGGAAAAAATGGTCCATACAAAACATGAAAATAAGTTCAAGTCAATGATTGATGATGAATGGGCATATTTGGTCTATTCAGGACTTTGGCAAGATCCTCTAAAAACAGATCTAGATGGATTCATTGAGACTTCACAAAAACCAGTCTCTGGAACTGTGAAATTAAAATTGTATAAAGGAAGTCTCAGAGTAGTTGGAAGAAAATCCAATAATTCATTGTATAGTCACAATATCGCAACTTATGGAGTAGAATCCACATTTGATCAAAGACTAGCCAAAGGATTTGTTGAATTATGGGGAATGCAGTCAACAGAAGCTAATAAATTACAAAAGAAAAGGTCTACAAAAACATGAACTGCCCAGAATGTGATGCAACATTAAACATCCCAGACGATGCCTCAGTAGGAGAAATTGTCTCCTGCCCTGATTGTGGCGCTGACTTTGAAATCGCAAAAAAAGACGGAGTAAATGTCGAGCTTAAACAAGCAGAAACCGTAGGCGAAGACTGGGGAGAGTAATGTCAAAAGTTAGCATCGTTTTTGACCGCTTAAGAGCGGAAGAAAAGATGCTGCAAAAAGAAGCATTTGAACTAGGACATGATGCATTGATGCTAGATGCAAAAATTACTCAAATCAATACAGATAGTAAAAA
>JAJFKT010000022.1 GCA_021773075.1 Woeseiaceae bacterium | reverse complement strand
GTCGAAGAATGCGTCGACCGTATCACCGACGTAGGAGCTGTCTGCCGGACGCAAGGGCATAGACAGGGAAATCGGCCGAGCTCCACGAGTTTCTACCCAGCTTTCGATGTACTGAAACGTTTGCCGGCCGTGAGCATCGATGCCCCAGCGGCCGACGTGGTCACCGTTCATCCACAGTTCAAGAACGCGCGATTTAGATCGCCTTGGCATACGCTTACCACTCACCCTCTGCGGCGGTCGCGTCTGGGCGTAGCTGCACCACTAGCTCCAACTCCAGCGCTGAGAGCAGCTTGAATAGACTACCGATGGTCGCCGATTCGGTTGCCTGTTCCAGCTTCGAGATCGTTTTAGGCAACAATCCGACGGATGCCGCCGCCGATTTTTGCGACTGCTTGGCGGCCTTGCGGTGGCCTCTGAGGACGCGCCCTAATTGATCCGGCGTAAAGACAGTATGGTTCATTTTCAGCCCCTTTAGGGTATATCATCAAAATATACCCTGTGGGGGTGATAATTACAATATACCCTGTGGGGGGTACTGACAACTTAACGACGTCTTGAGCCACAATCGGTGGATGAATAAATCAGCGTCGATGTACAAACGCCACCGCTTTCCGCCAGAGATCATTCAGTACGTTGTTTGGCTCTACCATCGCTTCAATTTAAGCCACCGCGATATCGAGGATCTCATGGCTGAGCGCGGTGTCGAGGTCAGCTATGAGTCGATCCGACTGTGGTGCATTAAGTTTGGCCCTAAGTACGCCAGGCGACTTCGGCGCCGGCATCAGGGATACGGCGATACCTTCTATCTCGATGAGGTATTTGTGAAGATCCAAGGCAAACAACACTATCTCTGGCGTGCAGTCGACCAGGATGGGGAAGTGGTTGACGTGTTCTTGCAGCGCCGCAGAGATGGAAAGGCAGCGAATCGTTTCTTTAAGCGCCTGCTGCAGGTGAGTGGTGATGAACCGAGACGTATCGTCACTGATAAGCTTAGGATCTACGGTGTTGCTCACCGGGAAAGCATGCCGGATACAATCCACGACACCTCCCAATACGCCAACAATCGAGCGGAACTATCGCATCAGCCAACGCGGGTTAGAGAGCGAGGCATGAGGCGATTCAAGTCTATTGATCAGGCACAACGCTTTCTGGGCACCCACGCCGCTGTTTACAATCTATTCAATCTGGGGCGGCATTCGATTTCAGCCAGACATTATCGATTCTTCCGGCAGCGCGCCTTTCGTCTTGGAAATATGCGGCGGCAATGTAGGGCGACGGCCAACTGGAAGTCTGTCGGATACGAAACTTAATTTGTCAGTACCTTCAAATCTATTACTATTTTTCCCCGAGCGTGGCCTTCTTGCGAATACCGGATCGCCGCCGGAACCTCACTCAATCGGTAACGTCTGTCGATGACCGGCGTCAGCTTGCCAGCCTTCATAAGATCACCCAAGGCAGTGAGGTCATCTTTGCCAAGTCTCGCCAAAATCATAACGAGTTCCTGTTCAACGAACGGCGATAACACAAGCGCCTTTATCGGATTCTTCAGAGGCGCGATCCAATTACCTTTTTCACCTGCGACCATGACCAAAGTACCTTTAGGCTCCAGCGCTTTCGTGTTCGCTAACAACGGATGATTGCCAACCGTGTCGATAATCAGGTCGTATCGTTGCGCACCCTGAGTGTAATCCTCCTGCGTGTAGTCGATGACGTGATCGGCGCCAATGGATCGAACCATTTCCAAGTTTCGCGTACTGCAGACGCCGGTTACCTCTGCGCCGAATGATTTGGCGATTTGCACAGCAAATGTCCCAACACCACCCGACGCGCCGTTAATCAAGACTTTCTGGCCTCGCTCTAGTTTTCCCTTGTCGCGAAGCGCCTGAAGTGCGGTGATTGCCGCCATGGGCACAGTAGCCGCTTGCTCAAATGACATGTTATCCGGTTTCAGAGCCAGCGTCCGGTTCTCGGGCACAATGACAAACTCGGCGAAGGCCCCGCTTCTCGCACCAAATACTTCATCGCCCGGCTTGAAGTGCGTGACATTTTTGCCAACCGCGTCAACCGTCCCGGCAAAGTCCACTCCCATGCTTGTGTCTGTGGGTGCGCCGATACCGGACATAAGGCGCATCAGGTACGGCTCACCTCTCATATAGTGCCCGTCCAGTGGATTCACCGAAGCTGCCTGGACTCTTACCAGAACCTCATTGTCCGCAGGCGTCGGTTTTTCGACCTCTGCCAGCTCAAGAACATCAGGTGAACCGTAGCAACGATACACAATGGCTTTCATCGTCTCCCTTTCATTGGAAACTGTAGACGCCGCGCCGCAGTCAGAGTCGTAGCTCAGAACAAGTGCTAGCGCCGACAACGCGATAGTCAGAAATATCACGATGGCGCCGGTGATTTTGTAACGTAGCTTCATTGATTTATCTCCCAATCACTTATGCCGCCTGAGCCAGTCGGCGAGTTCCCGCCCTATCATGTGCGGGTGATCTTCCTGGATGTAGTGATAGCCCGGTCCGACGTAGTTCGTTTCTATGTTCTTCAGCTTCTCGGCGAAATAGGCCGCGACCTGAGGGCCACCCAATGCCCCCGGCTCAGCATAAAACATTAGCTTCGGGATACTGGTTTCGCTCAGCCATGCACCATTGCGTTCAATGATCTCCAATACATCGGCCGGTTCGCCCGCGATCGGCACTTCTCGCGGCCAGACGAGCGTCGGTTTGCGGCTATCCGGTGTGGGATAGGGTGCGCGATAGGCTTGTCGCTCCTCCGAACTCAAGCTACGAGCAGTCCCCATTTCCGGCAGTACAACTTCCACGAATATGTTGTTTTGCAAAACCATTTCTTCGCCGACATCCGGGGTTCGTACGTTGCGGAAGAATTCCGCACCGCCGCCCATCGCCTCATAACTCGAGATCGGCATCGCCGGCGGAACAAGCGCTTCCATGAAGACAATGCCTTTAACGCGGTCCGGATTGCGTCGCGCGAAATCCATTCCTAGGGCTGAGCCCCAATCATGAACGACCAGAGTGATGTTCGTGAGATTGAGCGCGTCAATGAATTCCTCAAGATACTCAGCATGGGTTGTAAACCGATAATCGATGTCTGGTTTGCCTGACTTGCCCATGCCAATCAAATCGACGGCGATAGCTCTGCCATGAGGTATGGCATAAGGAATGATATTTCGCCACAGATAGGACGACGTCGGATTGCCGTGGATGAAAAGGATCGGATCGCCTTCTCCCTCATCGACATAGTGCATGTTGGATGCGTTTACCTTGGCAAAATGAGGCTCAAAGGAAAAGTCTGAGGAGATCGCGGGGCCGATAATCTTCGGCAGTGGATCGTCTTGGGCGTTGACCTGCGGTGCAAGCAATAGAACAATCACAGCGACAGCAAATGCTTTGTAAATTTCGGATATTGAGTTATTCATTGATGATCTCCTTGATTTTGGGCGCGGTGTTTTGAGCGCATTAAAGCTTTGGCAGCCAGATACTCGTGGTGGCCGCATAAATTCCAATACTCATTGCAATCGTCAGCGCAAAAAGACCGGCCGCCATCGCCATCCGGCCTGCTGCTCCAGCGCGGTCCTTTGAGCGTAGATAGATTTCAAGAACGGCAAGCGGTAGAAGGAATTGGCCGAAGGTCCAGATGCTTAGAAACGGGCCCGTAAAGCTCTCGAAATCGATGCCGACGCCACCCGTGAGGAAAACCCAGCCCATGAAACCGATACGGAAAAACCATACTCCGCTCGCCACCATGAACAGGCGAAGCGCCCAGCGACGATGCGTTTTGATATCACGGGCAATCGCATAGCGTATTGCGATACCGGCGAAAATTATGATCAGGACTCCATCGAGCGTAATGGCGACGTGCTGTAACATGTCGCCGATGCTCCCACGCATCCAGATTATATAAATACCGGCGATGCTGCTGGTGACAGCGGTCAATATGTATATGCGCCCTAAGCGGCGGTGAAAGTTTGGGAAGCGCGCCCGCACTTGGGGAATTAGCTGTAGCGATCCACCGCCGATGATGACAACGGCCAGGAAAAGATGCGCGGCAACGGCGACGTTACCCGGCGTGTCGCCCCGAACAAATCCGTTTGGCAACTGGGTTTCACTCAGGGCCTCCAGACCCCCTTGCAGGATCAAGGGACCGTAGTAGGCCAATACATAGAACACGAAAATCCATTGGCCGAGAGTAGCCACCAGGAACCACAATGTGGCCGCTGCTTTCAACGCTTTGTCGGCCGTGACACCCGGCCCTAACCGACCGGTCAATACGGCTTCAGTCATACGTGCTCTCCTACGCGAGGGTTTCGATATTTTTTTCAGGCCAACGGATAGATCTGTGTTTTATGATGGGAACGAATGAGACCGGTAGAAGATATGGCATATAACTGTTATCGGCATCGCCCTGGGGAATGATTGGTGGCTCCATCTAAAGGCGGATTGCGGGATCAGCGTAGCTCGATAATTTCCACCCACAGGCGGAGACCGACTTGCCCCTGTGGCCGGATGACAGTGTTGAATGAGATGATCTACAGTGCCTTGATGGACAATCCAATCTGCCGGGCGGGCACAGCGCGTGCCGGTGTTATTCCATGGTGAATCGGCCTGTAGACGATCACCAAGTGCCACCTACTGACGTTTGGCAGCCACTGCCGGGTCCGTTCGCACGCTGGCCGCGCGTTACAGATATCATCCTCGCCGTTGCCGCCTTCACGATGTCGCTATCCATGTGGTTTGACCTTCGCGCTTTGCACGCCACACCTATCGGCGCTTACATCCTTTTCGCAGTCGGCAGCGGCGCCCTCCTTTGGCGCCGCACGGAGCCCGTGGTTGCACACGGAGTGATCTTGGCCACATCAGTCGTATCGATGGCGCTCGCGTACTCGGGTCCTCTGTTTGCAATTGTGTTCTCGCTCTACAGCCTCGGCCGTTACGCCGGCAACGATCGATGGGGTTACTTAGGCCTGGCGGCTACTGTCTCTCTGGTGGGGGTTAGGGCGTTTATCATTACCGAGCCAGCGGCGGAGGGTTTTCTCGCGCTGTTGATGGCGTTTCTCATTTGGTATTTCGGGAGACGTATCCGTACTCGCGGTGAGTATTTGAGGCTCCTGCAGGAGCGCGCCGCGCACCTGGAGCGGGAACAAGCTGCCGAAGCAGACAAAGCCGTGGCCGAAGAACGAACACGAATTGCACGAGAATTGCATGATATTGTTGCCCATCAGGTTAGCTTGATGACGGTACAAGCAGGAGCCGCCAAGACGGTCGTTGCCGAGGATCCACTTGCTGCTACACAGGCCATGGCGTCGGTGGAGAAGGCTGGACGCCAGGCGCTCAACGAGTTGCGTCACCTGTTGAGTGTATTGCGGCCTGAAAGCGATGTTGGCGGGCTGGGACCACAACCTGGGCTTGCCGATATTCCCCGACTCGTTGAAGAGCTAAAGAAGACTGGGCTGGAGGTTTCGCTCACGATGGATACTCTCGAGACTGAACTCCCCGCGCGCGTGGACTTGTCTATCTACCGAATCGTGCAAGAGGCGTTGACCAACGTGCTCAAACACGCGGGACCCGAAGCGCGGGCTGAAGTAAGCGTCCGTAGTGATGGCCATGGCATAGCCATTGAAGTGCTCGATGACGGACACGGCAGCACTCACTTACCAGGGTCGGGTCATGGGATTGCCGGTATGCGGGAACGGGTGCAGCTGCTAGGTGGAAGCTTCAAAGCGACGCCATTACCGGGCGGAGGATTCCAGATCATTGCGCATCTGCCCATGTCAGAGGAGTCTTTATGAGTATTCGAGTGATCGTCGTCGACGATCAGGCATTGGTGCGAAGTGGATTTGCCATGGTCCTTGGGCACCAGAACAACATCGAAGTTGTCGCAGAGGCCGGGACTGGACTCGAGGCGATTGAAGTGGCTCGAATCCATCGGCCGGACGTGATTCTGATGGACATCCGTATGCCCGATATGGATGGCTTGGAGGCCACTTCCAAAATAATAGCGGAAGCTGATTGGCCGGTGCGGGTTTTGATTTTGACAACGTTCGACCCTGACGAGTATGTCTACAAGGCGCTACGCGCCGGTGCCAGTGGCTTCGTCCTCAAAGACATTCCGCCTGAAGAACTCATAACGGCTGTGCGCGCGGTCGCCGACGGCGGCGCGCTACTTTCACCCTCTATAACCCGACGTCTCATCGGTCGGTTTGCCGAGAACCTCGTCGTCGACACCAAATTGTCCTCGCGTCTTGAGCGCCTGACCAACCGCGAACGCGAGGTTCTGGCGGTAATCGCCCGTGGTCTTAATAACACCGAAATCTCAGAGGCGCTGTTCATCGGCGCTGCAACCGTGAAATCTCACGTGTCTAGCATCTTCGCTAAACTTGGTCTTCGCGATCGCGCACAGGCGGTCGTCTTCGCCTACGAAAGCGGGCTCGCCGAGGCTGGTGACCACGACGTTGGCGATTGAGCGCTACCGCTGCAGAAACGGCTAGTGGCCCGGTTGCTATCACGGGCGGCTGTTTCAAAACGGTCCAGGTGGGCATTTAGGGGCACTGGAAATCCCCCAGTACAGTGGACACAACCAAGCCTCACAATGCAGCCACCCCGATTTTAGATCAGTGGATCGGCGATCTAGCTCGTCATCGGGTCGTTCGTAACCAGACGCTTGCATCTGCTTTGGTACCGCGTGAAATCTGCGGGACTTGCGTTTGGAGAGATTGATTCAGATCGCCTCGGGGCGATCTTCACCCCGTTGGGGCGCCTGCGGCGTCTAAAACGCTCGTGCGTTTTGTCGAACAGCAGTCCTCATCTTCATCCAGGACACCCCAAAAACAAAAGGGCCCCACAAGGGGGCCCTTCATTTTTTGGCGCGCCCGGAGAGATTCGAACTCCCGACCGCTCGGTTCGTAGGCGTATACGTCACGAACCGTTTTCTTTTAAATCAGTAAGTTAGATGGCCCGCCCTCGTCCCTTTTGCCGTCAAACGCCGCCAAGAACCGCGAATCGCCGCCTCAACGCTACGTTTTCGCCGTGAATGTCTGGACACTGAGGCGCTGGACATGGAGGGAAAGCTACCTTGTTTCAAGAACCCCTACAGCCGCGAACGCCCCCTTCGGCGACTCTGCGAAATTCTTTTCTACTGCGGGTGCGCCAATGGACCGCGGGATAACGCCCGCCTCGACAATTAGTGCTCGAACGTATTGCAACGCCGTCTGTATCATCTTCCGATTGCCTCCGGAATGATAATTCGCACCCCACAGGGTTGGATACGTGCCGACCTCATTTTTTACCGAACGGATCGGCAATGACAATTGGCATGCGAGCCTGCGAGCCTGCGAGCCTGCGAGGAATAACTAGTAGATCGTATCCTCATAGATAGCCATTCGCCCCATACAAGGATAACCATTCCTATCTTTGTGAGCATTCAGCGTTGAGGTTTGTTTCTTGCCTCGAAATGTCTTGTCGCACATCGAACACCGATATACGTATGTCGGCCCGCTTCCGAAACTGGATGAACGGCGACGCGTTGCAGAGCGCACTCTTCGTGACCCAGAAGAGCGATTTGGAAGGCCCAAGCTGCCCGCCGATCCACGCGCCTGCAATATATGCTCAGCCCCTCCGGGACTGAGTTCAATTTGGTAACGCGGCTCAAACACCTGAGCCGTAACCGATGCGTCATTGATCTGATTGATCCTATAGGCACGTATTGCTCCGTCATCGGCATGAGCAGCGTATAGAAGTACATGCCCATTCTTCGCTTGACGCAATGAGTATGGCTCTATGAGGCGCGATTTTCGGTTTCCGCTTTTATCCGTGTAGTCTAAATCCACGCAAAGATGATTGGCGGCGGCAAAGCGTATGATTTCCATTGAGCCGCCGCGTGCCATCCGCAACCCAAGTTGGCCATAGGCCGGGCGGTAGATGTCGCCGCTACCCGATACCGGGCCAAGGGCGGGCCGCTCTTGCTCTACTCGGCCTTCCAGCCACGCAAAGAATTCCGGCAACGCATCCCAGAATCCGCCTAGATCAGGAAGCTGTGGAAGTTGGTGCGCCAGCATAGGTGACCAGTTTGTGTGCATTGCATCCAGGTGCGGGTGCATATCCTCCATCGTCGGTATTGCAATGCCTTTGTAGTCGCATTTCTGCGAGAGAACATCACGCACTACGGCTGCGGCGGGTTGGCTGTCGTTGCGAAAGAGATTTATTACATCGTACAAATCTCTTGGTCGGCATCGCTCTCCAAGCGCCCTGACCTTTTCCCCGAAGACTTCGGCAAAGGAATAACAATGTACGAACATGCCTTCTTTCGGCACGTCGCTATAGCCGTGAAATACCGGTTGCCGCGCTGGCGGCATAACTAACACTTCATCAGCGGTAAGATCGAACTTTACTTTTGGGAGGCTTTTCTTACCGCTGGCAAAATAGCTGTTGTAGTAGACTTTTCCCTCGCAAGAATTCTGCCCCCGCTTGTTCTTGTAGACATCGAAAACGAAGCGATCAACCGGGAGCTCAATGCCGACTGCTTCATAGAGCCATTCGGCGATCACGGAAAAATTCTGCTTTAAGAATTCTTCGTTAAGATGGGACTCATCGAGAAGCGTAAAATCCAAGTCTTCGGAAAACCGATAGGTTTCGAAGTAACACTTTTTGAGGCATGTGCCGCCCTTGAATACCCACTTATCAGTAAAGGGTGAATGTGCATGGACCGCAGCGAGAAGCCAGCCCAGCACATAGTCTTTCTCAACGACGTGAGGTGTAAGACCAGTTTCGTCAGCGACTCTTAGAATTTCGTCCTTGGTTATCAAGCTTTCACAATCCTGCTGGCACCCATAGTCGCCACCGGGTGACTAGCTTTTGATTTTCGGCAGTCTTATCAAGATAGGTATATCCCTTTGTAAGGCGCTGTGCACATTCGTCAATGAATGATTTGTCAAACTCTAGAATTTCCGCAAGAAATCCCATTTTTTTGAACAGCGCACCGTTGCTAAATCGATCTGCATACATGAGTAACCGCTCATAGTCTGCTTTCGAGTTATACGCTTCGTTGTATTCCCGTAGGCTGTCCATAGTGTGCTGTAACCCCGCACCAATATATGGATCATCGATCGTGTCCAACATGGTTTTCATCGGATCGGAAATTTGTACTTTGACGTTACCGCGCCAGATCGTCTTTGTTCCGAACTGGCGTTTTTTGGATATGGTTTTCACGTAAAAGCTGACGCCTTGATGTTCACGCTCACCTTTTGGTGTGCGCTTACTGGTAAGAACACACACTGACCGAAATAGTTGTTCGGTAAGCTCCCAATGCTCAAGAGCGCTCCACCCTCCGATATAGCCGGGTTCGTAGAGTGTCGGGACAAGCGTCCACGGATCATCAAGCACCTGGGTTTGGCCGAGTGCTGTCGGGGATACCGGGACGTACAGATCGCGTGAGATGCGCCGAAGGACGCCTTGGTTATGCCATCCGGCTAGAAGCTTGGCCGCGTGCGTTCGATCAGTATCGAGCGCATCGGCCACATCGGCCACCTGAATGGTGCCGGAGGTCGCTTGCAGAATTTTCGCAAGGCGGCGCTGGCGGATGGATACTTGGTTTGTAGGCATTACTATATCTTTCTACAAATTATTCCTATTTTTCGAGAATATCATGTATTGTTATATAGCGCTATATTCTTATACCGAATACTCCCTTTTTTCAAGAATAGAGTGCAAATTATTATAGTCAAGTGTCTAATGGCTACAATCGTCTCCGCAATAGTCCATATCCGACAGGATACGACCAGACACTACATGCACTTATGTTTGGTGCCACCTTGGCTTTGAACTTGTGGAGGTTTGAGAGCTGCACCCACATCCGCAGTTAACAATCACCTCGCCGGGGATGGCGGACTTCATTAGACGCAAAATGTAGAAATTCGAACAGAGGCACTCCGTTTCCGTCAATCGTATTTGCCGAACTGATTCTGATCAATTTCGCCCTTTGCGATTTCCAATAGTCGCTCAATTGAAAAGTCTGGTGCGTTGTCTGATTTAGAATCATCTATCAATTCTTGACTAACGCTAAGATAGTCGCCAATTTTCATTCCACACTTGCTGATATTAATTTCGTATTCGCGAGTTTCTTCAATCTGAAATACAAGTAGTTCGAATTCTGTACCGCGGACAATGTGGCTATCTTGTCGAACCAACCTTTTGTGTGTAAACATGAGAAATATTCCTACCGTGACTATCCAATTTTAAATTGCGCGAAATGGAGTAGTCGAACCCGCAATCTTGTTTGCCAATTCTGCCTTATTTATCGACTCAAGCATTCTCTTTATCGCATGAATTTCCAGCGCGCTTGATCCCGACGGACCTATTATTATTCTATCTATCAAAGTATCCAAACTGAGGTCTCCGCCTGTCACTCCATCTATCGGTCCGACCTTAAACTTCAGTTTCGGCTCAATACCTGCGGGACCAATGGTATAGCTGAACATTGAGTGAAGCCGATTCTCACGATCCCTGTCCTTTAAGTAGACAACCCGCCATTCACGTTCTTCTGAAAAACCATGGTGCTTTGTAAACAGAGAAAATATCTTGATGCGTTCAAACAATGCATGTGCGGCTAAGTGAAGTTTGTCATCGCGAATATCTGAGTTGCCTAGAATCGCCGCAAACTGATCAAGAAGCGCAGTAATCCAACTTTCACGTTGCCGTATTGTCAGATACTCCACCCTACTGAATACGAATGGAGACGTTTCAACAAACGGTATTTGGGAGGAATCAAAGACAAGTGCCGCCCCTTTTCCATTGCCCCCGTAACCGCGCCACATCGAAAGCAATCCATCCATATCATTGGGGTCATGCTCTGTAAGACACAGAGCGTAAATATCGTAAGCATGGTCATTATCCAAATTCTGATAGTTCTGGTAGAAATTGGTCGCTATTATTTGATAGCGATCTTCACGGTCACAAATCGCCTTTATTCCCGCATGCTCCTGAAACATCCTGAATCCGAGGTTTATTCCGAGCCGAAGCTCTTCCATATCATTCATGAGAAGCGGATTTGAGAACCATATCTCATCATTGGCCAGTATTTTCTCAAGGTTCTCAGTAGACGTGTAGTGCGCGAGAAGTGGTCTTGGACCGTGCAGAGCGTCTGCCGGTATTTCTTCCCATAGAGGATTGAAGAGCGCATATATCTCATCATCTTTCATTGGTCTATCCATCCCGCCTTCAATCAGAACTAGCTATTTGACGTGCCCCGGGTTCTGCGTTCACCGACCTAAGCTAGTTTAGCTCACTTTTCGTACTCAACCGGGCTGAGTCCCGCCCTCAATTAATACACCGTCAAGTGCCCCCGAGAACCGTGGGTAGCCGTCGAGACACTACGTTTTTCCAAGATTTGGCCGAAGGGCATCTAGCAAGTCAGGGGCGATTGACTATTGAGACGGTGTGATCCTAGAGTCATACACAAATTTCTCTCCGTAGGCTGACGAGTAATGCACTTCTAGATCTAGCTTATTCAATTCTTGCTCGACTGTATCGAATTGCTCGTCAGACGCAATCGGAAACGTTACTACTAGGAGATTCCTTACCTCGTCAGGGCGCATCGCGTAGTCATCGCCAAGCGTCGTAATCGATGAGTTTTTCGAAAGATCACCCAAAACGCTGTTTACAGCTGCATTTGCCTCACAGCGCTCACCTGCCAGGTAGACTTGAAAACTATCTATGAAAGCCGGTCCAAGACCATTGTTCATCAGCTGCAGCTGTAACTGACCAGCAGTTTTGGTCTTGTTCCTATGTGTAAATGTCGTGATGTGTGGCTTAACGGAAAGAATATTATGCCGACGTTGAATTATTGCTTGGTATGCGGTGAAGAACAAAGCGCTCAATGCGATTATCTCCGCCGCGTGATGCCCGACCCAGTCGAAAAAAGTTACTATCATCTTGTGTCTCCCGATTATTCGTTGAATCGGAACGGATCACCAGCAATAAGGCATATTTCGGCGCGATCGAATCCAACCAATTAGGCAGCTGTAGATTTGCACTGCAATTTGAGCCAAATGGCGCTGTTAATGGCAACGATATCTGACCCGTTATTCGTAGTGCACGTGATTGATGAGCGACCAGCTACTGATTTCATCGTGGGTCAGTTCACACCGTGCTACATCATAAATGCAGCCATGATCTCAGTTTTGCAAACATCCAGTCGTGGGTCTTACGTTGACAGGACCGAAGAACATCCCTAACAGAAGCGCCGACCCAGTTGCTGTAAATTCCCCAAACGACCGCCACAGTAAGCACAAAATTGACCATTGCACTTAGGTTGTAGGAATTCGCGATCCACGCGGTCGTTAGAATCGGCGAGGCAATTGCTGCAATTACGAGTACCATCATTGCGAACAACGATAGAAGGACCATCGCGATTCTTGCGACAGTTCCACTTATCCAATACAACCGAGTCGTCAGTCTATGTTGCTGCTTCTCTACCCTCTCTTTTTCATCGCGAGTTTCTGCATGCTTGTTTTTTTCTTCGATAAGGCATTCTTGACTTTCGGCACTATAGCTCTCCTTTACCCGATCCAAAATATTACGCACAGTGCCACCGCCAAAAGCACCTTCGTCACCGCGGGTCATGTTCATCAGTTCATCCACCGCGATTCCCGATAGTCGGAGTGCCGCATGATCGTCTGGACTGATTCGACCGGATCGCTTTAGTTTGTCGACTTCGGAAAGATACAGCTCCCATAACGACGTTCGAGGCTCCATCGCCGCATAACATGCCGCAAGTGTCTCTTTTTCCGGCAACTCGGGAGCACCAAGTGGCGCCTTCAACCATGCAACGTTGGCGAGGCTATAACCTGTAATAACAGCCGACACCTCCTGTGCGGAATTGTGATCTTTGCCATATTGAAATGCGGCTTCGGCCACCGACGAATTATCAGTGACCAATACAGCGCTAGTATCCTCGAGTCGCTTCGGAGTCTGGCCCTCTCTCAATACGAAAATGCTCCGAATGGAATTCACGTCAAATTTTGCACCACCAGCAGTTTTGACAATCCCCTCTAGTTGCCCAAGTAATTCGCGCTCACCTACTTGAAGGTCTTCTTCAAATCTCGGGGTCCTATTGATCCGTATTCCGTCATTTTCGATGTCGTCTCGAAGGTTCGCTCTGAGTAGTGCGATATCCCCGCGCTTCATTCCTGCCTCCCGCAGCGCGTAGATTATTCGACCCGCCGCCGTCGGAGATTCGATATTGTTTTCGGCATATTCCAAGACCGTGTCGATCTCATCGACCGTATGCTCGAACAACGCTACTGTACCTTTGAGTTTCTTGAGCAGCCCAACTAGTTCGCCGGTTGCCGCATGCCTTTCATCGCCATTGATCCGAAGGAGATCGAAAACCAGTGGCGCATCTAGGTAGAAAGTAACTTTCTTGAAGTTCTTTTCGATACTCTCGAGATCCGGGCAATTCAGTGAGTTCGCATACATTGCCCCTTTGACGAGAACAATGACGCTCCCAAACAACGGACTTTTCTCGTGATGAAGCGCACTGATAAACTTGCTCACGACATACAAATTGCTTTCATCGTCTTTTCGTATACGAGGCAATGCGGTGCGAAATATGTAAGCTCGAAGACAGTCGATACCAAATCTATCCAGAAAACCGAAAATTGATTTGTCGACATCTTCGTCAGTCCAGTTCAACTGAAAGTTTTGCTCGGCGTAGTCCTTGAGAGCTTGATAGACATCATCAATACTTTTTTGAGCCGACTCCCTCTTCGTTGAGAGATCAATAATCGGCAGTTCTTTCGCGATTTGATAGGTGTTGTGTTCGCGTCTTAGGTAACTCTTCCTAGCGAGGCGTCTGAGGACAAGTTGAGCGGCCCGTTTCGGTATTCGTAGGCCGTAATCACTTTCAAATATGCGCGCAACGTCAGTATCTGTAACTGGATCCAACTTATGTCGTCTGATCAAGCTAATTACGAAATTCTCGAAATATCCAAGATAATCCCGCCTACCCTCGTCAAGGTCGACCTTCAGAATCGCCAGACTGATAAGTGTCGCTTGATTCGAGGCCATGGTCAGAGCCGTCCTAATTCGAGAAACCCCAGATATGGTCCATTATTTCATACCGGCGAAGCGGTGTCCCAATTCGGAACCTGCAAGTCGAGCGATCAGCAAGCAGTTTCGATCCGAGCAGGAACTTCGGCCAGACTCATCTTTTCATCGTCCTCGATCGGAGAGAGTTCAGATTTTAGGCCAACCTCGTCCGATTCTCCCCGGTTGTAACGAAGATTCTTCACTCGCATAGTCATTTCTAGAAATATTCCAGCGGCCAGACACGCCGGGGTGGACCAGTAGGCATCAGAAGGGATAAAGGCACTGCAATACAGCCTTCCATCCTTGATCCATGCGTTTCCGATCCGATCAGCTTCATCGCTATGTTTGTCACGAGGCACGTACGGGGGCAAAAGGCGAATTTCCCCTGTTGTGAATTTTCGTTTCGTATTCGTGCGTAATCGGCCGGCCACGCAGATTTTGTCACGCTCTGAATGGTGGTCTGGATTGAACTCCCAAGGATGACGGTTGATTTCGAATCCGTACTCACGCGACCAATTGTCAACGGTGAAATAGTAATATTCAAGAACATTCGTCTTCTTTTTCGTCTTAGCCATCGGCCTCTCCGAATCAGATAGGTCTGGGTCGTGAAATCATAGATCTAGTCAAGAATGTCAGTTTCGTCACCGGGAATCATGGCCATGATCCATATCGTACTGGCATGGAGAAAATGGATGTCAGGCTAATCTCTCTGGTTCAAATGCACGGAATCGTGGTTGCGCGTGCGAGAGCAATGGCGCCTGCTGCTGGCGCTGAGGTATCGATAGAGGTCAAATTTGTAGTTTCGGCCACATCTGGTCGAGAAAACCAAAAGGCAGAGGCGTATGATCGAATTCTGAGCATCCTCGATCCAGCCTAGCGAGGCAATACAGTGCAGGCATTTATCTCCTACTCACATCGTGACGACGAGGCGCTGGATCGCCTTCATACGCACCTCTCGATGCTCCAACGCGAGGGCACAATTAGGACATGGGTCGACCGTGACATCCTTGCTGGCGACGACTTGGATTCGAGCATTTCAGCTCAACTGGAGTCCAGCGACTTGTTCTTGGTTCTCGTCAGTCCTGATTTTCTAGCTTCGGACTATTGTTACGAAAGGGAAATGACTCGCGCATTGGAAAGACATGATGCCAGTGAAGCTCGAGTAGTCCCGATTATAGTCGAGCCTTGTGATTGGAAGAATTCGCCGCTAAACAAGCTCAAAGCAATTCCAAAAGACGGAAAGCCAATTAGTGAGTGGACGAATGAGAACGCTGCCTACTTGAATATTGTGACTGAGCTACGTCGATTGCTGACGGGAGAATCGCAACCTGCTGCAGGTGATTCTAACGCCGTTGCCGTGGAATCTGAACCTGCACGAAGATACCGCGCCAAACAAGATTTTGACGAGATTGATCGGGCAGACTTTCGGGACAAATCATTCGCAATCATTCGCAGTCACTTTGAGAATTCGATCGCTGAAATAAATACGGTAGATAACTTTCGCGGACGGTTTCGAGATCTTGGCCCTACCAGCTTCACCTGCACAGTAATCAATCGACTGAAAGAAAGAGGTATCGCACACATTACGGTTCATGCGGTCTCTAGTGACCACGGATTCGGCGACATCAGCTACTCGAATTCAGAGAACGCATCTGCAAATACTAGCAATGGTTGGCTGCGAATTGACTGCGATGAGTACGATCTATTTCTCCGGGCGAATAGCTTCCACGGCCTCGGCCAGGACGAAGCACGAGTATCACAACAGTCTGCGGCAGAACTTCTGTGGAAGGAGTTCATTCAGCGAGCGGGAATTACATATGAGTAGGACGGTAAAATATCGCTGCATTAACTGTGGAGAGCGATTCAAAACAGAAGTGCTAACTGAGAGAGAAATCGATGCCGCAAAACGCGAGAATCAGCCGCTTGGGCCAATACGGTGCCCGAAATGCGGGCGTTCGGACTATCGTGAAGGCTGGGAATAGAATGAGATTGAAAAACTTCAATATCTTAGTGTGAACCGGCGTGCGAAATTGACCTATTATCGGCGCCGATTCGTAGCACAAGCCATTGATTCCTATCGCCGAGATGGGTCAAGATTCGATGCCTTTTTACAGACAATTCTCAATAACCTGTGTATTTGCTCAAATGGCAAGCCGTAATCGTCCGTGTCAATGATCAACGACACGATGTCGGCGACGTCAAGAAGGTTCGACATCGCGGCAAATATGCGCGACTGACACAAAGTCGGCGCTATTTGACTCTGTCAAAAGAAACGCGCCAGGCGTCTGCATTGATTGTCACAAGGCTTTACCGAAGAATCTTGGTAGCGTTTCGCACGCGAAATCAACTCCAAAAAGAGGCGTGAACAGCAGTGGCATTGTCAAACAGAATCCGCGAGTTTCGGTTCAAGTACGGCGAGATAACGCAAAAGGATCTCGCGGACCTTGTCGGCGTGAGCCGCCAGACGATGAACTCGATCGAGAATAGCAAGCATGCGCCCACGATAGACGTTGCGATCCGCATTGCTGATGTATTCCGCGAATCCATCGATGGCATGTTCGGCTATGAATACGAAGGCAAGCCTGAATTCCTGGTCGTCTGTGTGAGTTTTGCCGGTGATCGCGATGCGATCGGGACAGACTACAAGGACTAACCCAGCGCCATCTCAGCGCCCGAGTTATCCACAGCATCAACGGTTGATCCTGTGGATAACTCGGGCGCTGATCAGTTCGACGGACTGCTCGATGGCCAAGCACCGATCGGTGAGCCGCGTCACTACCGAGCGAAGCGCTGTAGTGACGCGGCGTGGAAACCGCACAACGAAGCGGTCTGCACGGGCAAAACCGGAAGTGCCCGGCGAGTGATACGCCATCTGCTCTCGCCGGCAGCGCCGACTTAGGCAGGCAAAATGCTGTGCCAGGCTTCTCCCTGCTTACAGCTGCATTCTGGGCGATTTACTGCGAAATGCGGGAAGAAACTGGGGCAGAAAACCTGCCCCAGTTTCTGCTGGTCCGGATAGGGAATCAGCGGTAGGGTACTCGCATCAACACCGTCGTCGTTGCGGTATAACAACGACACCCCTGCTTCAGTGTTTCGCTGAAGCACCCAAGCGCTGAAAGGGATTGTGAAATGCAGCGCGCGGCCTGAGCCGTCAATCCTCACTTCCCGCCCAATGCGGTCGGCGCTCGATCTTGTCAAGAAAAAACCATTTCACGAGTTGACAGGTTTTTCTATAGCGAAGGCCGGTACATTTGTTCTAGCGTCTCCAGCATGTACCGCGGCCACTGCGACAAGTGTGGCAACAAGGCGCCTCAGGATCCTGGCAGCAGGCGCATCGATCGTTGATCGAGGATCCATCTTCAATCCCAGCTGAACCCCAAAGTTCGGCATTCTCATTGTAGTAGGGCTATGCGCCCTGCACCGCCGGCAGCAGACAGGAATGTCCGTTCATTCGGCGTCGTACGTCCCTTTGCATTTCATTCAATCAACATAGAAGGAGGTAGATATCCACTCAAAAAGCAACTGCCCGAGAGGGCAACTGGTAGTCGCTAGCAGCGCTCGAAAGAGAGCTCCGGCGAACCGGATCACGGCTTCAGGCTGTAAGGGGCTGGTGTCCCTGGACCTTATCCGATTCTGAATCGGACCTCGTTCGCTTAACTGGCGGCGAGGTGATCATCATAACTAACCGAAAGAGATACGCACCATGAAGGACCTGAACTACCAGTTGATGAAGCTCTGCCGGGATAACCGGGACGGAAGCTACTCCACCCAGGCGACTCGATCGAGAATTCTCGATCTCATCGCCAATCAGTTGCACGAGCTAGGTTACCGACAAATGCAGGCGCGATCCCTAAAGCCGAAACACGTTGATGCATTGGTCTCTCTCTGGAAAGACCAGACCATCAGGGTCGGCACGTTCAAGAATCGATTATCGGCGCTGCGCTGGTGGGCGAACAAGGTCGGCAAGGCCGACATCATTGCGAGGGACAACAGTGCCTACGGCATTGGCAAGCGCAGCTACGTTGGCGAGGAATCGAAAGCCAAATTGCTCGACGAGAAGCAGCTGGAAAAAATCTCCGACGCGCACGTTCGCCTGAGCCTCCGATTGCAATCAGCCTTCGGCCTGCGGCGCGAGGAGGCGATCAAGTTCTCACCCAACTACGCGATCAAGGACGATCACATCAAGCTCAAAGCCAGTTGGACCAAGGGCGGCCGTGCCCGAACCGTGCCAACCAGGACCGACGTGCAGCGGCAACTCCTTGAGGAAGTCAAGATGCTGGCTAAGGGCGGCGCACTGATCCCGCCCGAACGCAACTTCGTGGAACAGCGCAATCGCTACGATCGGCAGGTCCGCGATGCCGGTATCAAGAACCCTCACGGCCTTCGGCACGCCTATGCCCAGCGGCGTTACGAGGAACTGACGGGCTGGAA
>JAJFKT010000021.1 GCA_021773075.1 Woeseiaceae bacterium | reverse complement strand
TGTTATTCAATAACCTTGGCAACTACACCAGCGCCAACCGTACGGCCACCTTCGCGAATCGCGAAGCGGAGACCGTCTTCCATAGCGATCGGTGCAATCAGCTCTACAACCATCTGCACGTTATCGCCCGGCATCACCATCTCGGTGCCTTCCGGCAACTCGCATGCACCGGTTACATCCGTTGTCCTGAAGTAAAACTGCGGACGATAGCCCTTGAAGAACGGCGTATGTCGACCACCCTCGTCTTTGGTCAGAATGTAAACTTCTGCCTCGAACTTGGTGTGCGGCGTAATCGATCCAGGCTTGGCCAGTACCTGACCACGCTCAACCTCTTCACGCTTCGTGCCGCGCAGAAGTACACCGACGTTATCACCGGCCTCTCCACGATCCAGCAACTTGCGGAACATCTCAACACCCGTGCAGGTCGTCTTTTGCGTGTCTTTGATACCGACAATCGCCAGCTCATCGCCCACGTTAACCACACCGCGCTCGATACGACCGGTTACAACCGTGCCGCGTCCCGAGATAGAGAATACGTCCTCTACCGGCATCAGGAAATCACCATCAATGGCGCGCTCCGGCTGCGGGAAGTACGTGTCCATCGCCTCAACCAGCTTCACAACTGACGGAACACCAATGTCAGAGGTATCGCCTTCAAAGGCCTTCAAGGCTGAACCGGTAATAATCGGTGTGTCGTCGCCCGGGAACTCGTAGGTCGACAGAAGATCTCGGATCTCCATCTCAACCAGTTCCAGCAACTCGTCGTCATCAACCTGGTCCGCTTTGTTCATGTACACAACAATGTGCGGAACACCCACCTGGCGGGCCAGAAGGATGTGCTCGCGTGTCTGAGGCATCGGGCCATCGGCCGCTGAACAGACCAGGATAGCGCCGTCCATCTGCGCAGCACCCGTGATCATGTTCTTCACGTAATCCGCGTGTCCCGGGCAGTCAACGTGGGCGTAGTGCCGATTAACACTCTCGTATTCAACGTGAGCCGTGGCAATCGTAATACCGCGCTCGCGCTCTTCCGGCGCATTATCGATCTGATCGTAAGCCGAGACCGCACCGCCGTGCAGTTCTGCCATGCACTTGGTCAGTGCGGCTGTCAGTGTTGTCTTGCCATGATCAACGTGACCAATTGTGCCAACATTTACGTGCGGTTTATTTCTCTCAAATTTTTCTTTAGACATGAGCCTTATCCTGCGTATCTAAAAATCAACAAAAAAATCATTTATCGTTCGTTCTGGAGCCCACACCCGGATTTGAACCGGGGACCTCTTCCTTACCAAGGAAGTGCTCTGCCCCTGAGCTATGTGGGCAATTCTTTGCGCGAGTAACTCAGGAGCTACACGACAACCTTCCGATGGAGCGGGTGATGGGAATCGAACCCACATCATCAGCTTGGAAGGCTGAGGTTCTACCGTTGAACTACACCCGCCTACATTTAAATCCTTACCGAATCATGACTCCTTATATAGGCATGATTCAAAACCCGTTTGTCCCGCGCCGCCTCAGACTGTATTTTCGCCTTTTATTGGCGTACAAAAATCCTGACAGTCTTTATCGTTTAAACTGTCTGGATATAATTACTCATGTCTGTGTCGTCGCGTTGCTGGCCCATGACTGAATCCGCCCAGTCTCACCATCATCTGGTGGAGGGGGTAGGATTCGAACCTACGTAGGCATAGCCAGCAGATTTACAGTCTGCCCTCGTTGACCGCTTGAGTACCCCTCCGGTACGCAAGCCGGGCATTGTCTAATTACCCTGCCCTACTGTCAACAGCTAAACGACTGATTTTTGATATTTCTGCTACAACCGAAATGAACGCTGAAACCCTTTCCTGCCGCGGTCTAGGGCCTGATTAGTCAGGTTTTCAGCGGGATTTTGCCCAATGCCACGGCTCGTATATAAAGCCCTCGGGATTTTGCCGCGGATAACTCATCGAAAATCCGAATTTCGCCGCATTCTCCCCGAGCCACTCGAAAGCCGCGGATGACTCGAATTCTTCCGTCAACGGTCTGGAGCCCGGTGTCGCAATATCAATTGCGTAACCGCTGTGATGTTCACTGTATCCAGGCGCAGCATTGACCGCCAAAATGTCGCTAAGTGACTGACCTGCATTAATTTTTTTCCGGATTAGGCCCGCTTGGTACTCGAAGCTTCGAAATCCGGACACGATTAGCAGCATAATCCCGTCGTCCCGCGCCGCGGCTTGCATCTCTTGCCAACTTGATGCCGCTGCTGGTGCCAGACGTTGCATTCGACCGACCAAATTGGGACCAACGTCGACTAATTCGACGGCTTCTTCGAATTCGGACCTAAGGCCATCAATGCCGTAGTCATCCGGAATGCCGAGTTCTGTGTGGAGTTCGCGTAGCATGGGCGGAATTGTACCCTCAGCTCGCGCTTCGCGCTTAATAACAAGTTCTCACAATGACCACCGACGACATCTACAAACAAAACGCCGATGAAAAACCGTTCCGATTCAATGACGATGTAGCGAAAGTCTTTCCGGACATGTTGCGGCGCTCCATCCCAGGGTACGCAGCCACTATAGAAGCCATCGGGTCACTCGCAGCGCGATACGTACAGCAAGATACCAACTGCTACGACCTCGGATGTTCTCTGGGGGCCGCAACGCTAGCTATGCGACAAGGCAACCAAGAATCGGGTTGCAGTATCGTAGCCGTGGACACCGCAGCGGCTATGACCCGCCGTTGCAAAGAGATTATCGCTGAAGATGATCGTCAATCCGGATCAGGCACCAGCGTTGATGTCATTGAGGCCGATATTCGCGATGTAGATATTTCGAATGCCTCAATGGTGGTGTTGAACTACACGCTGCAGTTCCTGCCCAAGGACGATCGTGATGCGCTAATGCGTAAGATCTACGACGGTCTGATTGATGGCGGACTGCTTGTGTTGTCTGAAAAGGTTGTCGACGAAAACGATGAAATGGAAGAATTGCTCATCGATCTGCATCATGAACACAAACGCCGCAATGACTACAGCGCGCTCGAGGTGAGTCGAAAACGTGCTGCGCTTGAGAACGTTTTAATTCCCGAGACCGTCGCCGAGCACCGGCGGCGCCTTGCGAATGCGGGCTTCGGCCACAGTGCAGTATGGCTACGCTACTTCAATTTTGTGTCGATTATTGCGATTCGATGATTGATACAGGCGCGCTAACGGATCGACTGCTTTCGATCGGACTTAATGAGTGGCCGGAAGCATTGCTGCCCATGATAGCCGTGCGCTTGTCACCGTCCGGGCATGGGGATTTTTCGAAGTGGCAGGCGATTCTCAAGGCGCTATCCGCAGACCTCGAGCGGCGCCATGAATTGCTAATGGGGCTGTCGCCGTGGCGCAAAGGACCCATTGATGTCGGCGAGATTCATATCGATACAGAGTGGCGCAGTAATCTGAAGTGGAATCGGGTTAAGGACACAATTGCACCGCTCAAAGGGCGTAATGTTCTCGATGTCGGGTGTGGCAACGGCTACTACGCACTGCAAATGGCCGACGCTGGAGCGAGTTCCGTCATTGGCATTGATCCGACAATCTTATTCGTCATGCAGTTCCTCGCCATCAATCAATATGCGCAGCGAGACAATATCTTCGTCCTCCCGGCCCGAATGGAGGAGCTGCCACTACCTGCGCGAAAATTCGACACGGCGTTTTCGATGGGTGTGCTGTACCACCGAAGATCACCCATCGATCATCTCTCCGAGCTTCGCCAAACCTTGAGACCCGGCGGGCAGCTGGTGCTCGAGACCCTTTATTTGCCGGGTGCAGAGGCGTTCGCACGAACCCCACCTGATCGATATGCTCGCATGCGCAATGTTTGGTTGTTGCCGACGGTTGCCGAACTGACTGTTTGGTTGGAACGAACCGGTTTCCGAAACATTGAGGTAATTGATCAGTCGGTGACGACGGTCGACGAACAACGTTCAACGGAATGGATGAGGTTTGAATCTCTCGCCGAAGCACTCGATCCGGATGACCCAACACTCACCGTTGAAGGCTGGCCTGCACCTCACAGAGTTGTTTTTACAGCCACCTCACCTTAGTTGATGTCTGGCCGGGCTTTGCTCCTGGACAGAGAATTATTTCTCCACGGGACACAGTCGAAAAAATTCTCTGTCCAGGAACAAAGCCCTGGTCTGGCTTGCTTTTATGCTCCATTGGATGTAATTTCTGTTATAACAGAAATTAGAGAAATTACTGATGAAGATGACGCCTGCCGTTGAGAAGTATGTTCTGCACTGGGGCGAGATGGGCACCCGCTGGGGCACCAATCGGACTGTCGCTCAGATCCATGCGCTCCTCTATCTTTCGCCGAAGCCACTTCGTGCGGACGAAATAGTCGAGCTGCTTTCAGTCGCGCGCTCGAACGTGAGCACCAGTATTCGCGAATTGCAGAGCTACGGCATGGTGCGTATGACGCATATCCTTGGTGATCGGCGGGACTACTTCGAATCAATTTACGACGTATGGGAATTGTTTCGCGTGATCATCGAACAGCGCAAGCAGCGCGAGCTAAATCCAACACTCACGATGCTCAAAGGCTGCGCTGCCGAGGTTGAAGCAGAAGACGATACCGATCCGGTAACCAAAGAGCGGATCCGAAACATGCTTCAGTTTGTTGAATCAACCAGCAACTGGTACGAACAGATAAGTGCAATTCCAACGAGTACGCTAACGAAGCTCATGGCACTCGGCACAAAGATTACAAAGTTGGTGAAGAAGTAAGGTTCAAATCAGAGAATCCGATGTCCGATAGCAAACAGGTCGAAGTCGTCTATGACCGGGATTGTCCGATCTGCGATTACTACTGCCAGCGAATTGACGTCGACCAATCTGCCGGGGACCTTGTCCGAATCGACGCAAGACAAGACAGTAACATCCTGCAGGAAATCACAGAACTCGGCCTGGACATCGACGAGGGAATGGTTGTTAAGGCTGATGGAAAAATCTACTACGGCAGTGATGCCATCCATAAACTCGCAAACTTGAGTTCGCGCAAGGGCTTCGTCAACAGGCTTGCCTATTCGGTATTTCGATGGCCGCGAGTGGCGCGCTTCCTGTACCCGGTGCTAGCGGCTTGTCGCAACCTGTTGCTAAGGATCCTCGGTCGATCCCGTATCAACAATCTTGATATTGAGGGAAACGATCGCTTCTAAGGCG
The DNA here is from genome assembly GCA_021773075.1 of Woeseiaceae bacterium. GTDB lineage: Bacteria > Pseudomonadota > Gammaproteobacteria > Steroidobacterales > Woeseiaceae > UBA1847. The sequence goes on along the minus strand of JAJFKT010000021.1, from coordinate 111,785 downwards.
AAGCTTCCGTCGGCAACGCTGTGCAGGCGGGCCAGGTTCTGGATTCGCCTTTGCTTGTCTCACGCAAGACCCAAACTGAATCGGTTAACGCCAGAGACTCGGGGCCGCCATTGATCGTATCTGCGGGTCGGTAGAAATAGCCACCAGGAGCATATTGCCAAAGATTCACTTTACCATTGACGCATTCCGCGTACTGCTGATTGCCAGTCATGAGATAACCTTCTCGCAGCACAGTTGACGATTCCCATGGCAGTGATGCACCCGACGCGACGCGCAGCAGCCAGGTCTTCGACCCGTTGCCCGGATCACTACGCAGTTCCTTCGTGCTCACGCCGACTTTCGCTGTGTCCTGCCATTCCAGAAGATCGCTGTCGATAATGATGGGCGAACGAATCACTGACTCCGGATCCGTATCGTTCACGAAATAAAGGATTCTTGCACCTTCCCTCGCGACCATATTGAAGCCAAGTGATCCGGCAGGGAGAAACGCATAGCCACCTCGCTTAAGAGCAATGTCTGCGAGCTTCAACTCACCTTCAATAACGATAATCTCCATTGATCGGCCGGGCACCCCACCACTCGTGCCACTCCAATCCTTTGGTAGATCGATTCGATTGCTGGTACGGCGTGATTGTGGGTCGCCGGCTAACTGCTTCGCTCGAACTCCGGGCAGGCTGGCCATGAAAATATCGTCTAGTTCATTGGCTTGCACGAAAGCCGGGTACGGCAACTTTGGCGGCCCGCTGGTGCACGCTGTCAGGTAAGAAGCAGCGGCTATAGCAAGCGCAATTTTGTATTGGAGTCTCATTAAACCCTAATCACTAAAAAAGCCGCCCAGAATCTGGGCGGCATATTAAGCAAAAGATGTATTCGGCCGGGGTCAGGTCGCATTTGAATAGTTTGTAACATCAATGTTGCATTCCATTCAGCCATCCAGTTCCCGTATGACAATCCGCTTCGTCGTCGGCCACAAAGATTGCAGGTAATCTTTGAACGAGTAACGTGTTGAGAGGGTTCACGAATCACTCGCCTTCGAGTCACGCATCCGGCATGGCGAATCGCCTTTTTGCCGTCCTACATCTTATCTCCGTGCGTACCGATTTGGTACGCACGGAATGCTACTACATATAGTATTGGAAGGCGAGAAAACCACTATATTTAGACACTCTCGGCAATTTTGGTGGAAAATGACGACTCAAGCACGCGAACAAGCTAACCTGCTCCGTCCTGTTTCCGAAAGTGAGTTCATATGGGCGATATAGAGATGGTCGAAGGCCGCTCCAGGGGTCAAAAGATTGGACTATTCCTAGGTCCTGTCCTGTTACTAACAATGCTTTTGCTTGGTGCACCCGACGGGCTTAACCACACAGCATGGGTCACAGCCTCGATCGGAATTTTGATGGCCATCTGGTGGGCAACTGAAGCGGTACCTATCGCCGTTACCGCTCTACTGCCCATAGTGCTTTTTCCTTTGTCGGGTGTGGCATCCATTCAGGATACGACAGCCCCCTACGCAAACAAGGTTATCTTCCTGTTTCTCGGCGGCTTTATCGTTGCATTTGCTATGCAGCGCTGGAACCTGCATCGGCGAATCGCGTTGGCCGTCCTGCAACGAGCTGGCGGTAACGGTCGTTCTCTCGTGGGTGGCTTCATGCTTGCCAGTGCCGTAATTTCGATGTGGGTTATGAATACATCCACTACCATGATGCTGCTGCCCATCGCCGTATCCATCATTGCTGTGATTCACAAGACGGTCGGCGGCCTGAGCGACAAAGCCAAAGAGGATTTCCAGTTTTCCCTACTCCTGGGCGTCGCTTATGGAGCGACCATAGGTGGCATTGCGACGCTGGTCGGAACAGCTCCAAACGCGATGTTCGCAGCCTTCATGGCAGATACCTATGGTACGACGATCAACTTCTCGAACTGGATGATGGTCGGCTTGCCAATGTCAGCACTGATGCTGCCCCTGTCATGGCTCGTACTAACCCGTTGGGTATTCAAGGTTAACTTTGTCACCTCGGTCGAAGGACGCGCTGTACTTCGAAAGATGAATGAAGACATGGGCTCAATAACAGTCCCTGAAAAACGAGTTGCGATTGTCTTCGTTATCATGGCCTTGACCTGGATTTTCCGCCCTTTACTCGTGAAGCTCCCGGCCTTGTCCGCACTTGATGATTCGCTAATCGCGATTGCGGGCGCGATCCTCATGTTCCTCGTGCCGAGCGGGCGTAAGGAAGATCCGCTTCTGCTGCGCTGGAAATATGCAGAGCAGTTGCCCTGGGGTGTACTCCTGCTTTTTGGCGGTGGGCTGGCACTTGCAGGCGCTGTGTCGCGAACCGGTCTGGCCGAATGGTTGGGCAGCAGCCTCCACGCTGTTGGTGCCTTACCCCTGGTTGTCATTGTAATACTTGCCGCGACTCTAATTATTTTCCTCACAGAGTTAACCAGTAACATCGCGACGACGGCGACATTCCTGCCGGTTGTAGGCGCTATCGCTATTGAGGCAGGCTACGATCCGATGGTGCTTGCCGTGCCAGTCACCCTGGCCGCTAGTTGCGCATTCATGCTGCCCGTAGCAACACCTCCCAACGCAATCGTATTTGGCTCCGGCATGTTGACGATTCCTCGAATGGTGCGTGCCGGATTCATACTAAATTTAATTGGCATCGTTCTGGTGTCGGCTGTCGCTTACAAGCTGGCGCCGATATTCCTCAACTAGGAGCGGAGATCTGTAGTGAACAACGAGTACAAAGTCAGTCAGCAAAACAAGGTTCGGCAGCTGCAAAAAAAAGCGACCTATGACACAGAGAGCGTGCACAAGATACTGGATTCAGCACTAATGGCATCAGTCGCTTTCGTACACAATGGTCAACCTGTCGTCGTTCCGATGCTGTACGGCCGGGACGGCACAACGATATACCTGCACGGTGCACGCAAAGCGCGGATTATTCGCCTGCTTGAAAGTACAACGACAGTTTGCCTGAACATTACTCATATCGATGCGCTGGTCTATGCGCGCTCCGCTTTCAATTCATCAATGAATTATCGGTCTGTCACCGTCTTCGGGTCGCCGCGACTCATCGAAGACCACGACGAAAAACTCAAGGCTTTAAGAATAATTTCAGAATGCACAATGCCGGGACGTTGGGACGAGGTTCGCGACTCACACGATAAAGAGGTGAAAATGACCGGCGTCATTGCACTCGAAATCGAATCGGCATCGGCGAAGGTGTCGACCGGTATGCCTGATGACGAAGATGAGGACTACGATATTCCGATTTGGGCAGGTATTCTGCCTCTGGAGTCAAAATTCACGACGCTGCAGAGTGACGAACGCCTGATTGATGATGTAGAGCCGTCTGCTGCGATTCGGTCAATGCAAGGCAAGCAACTATAAGAGCGTTCCCGAGTTCTCGGCCTCGAGTCTGAGCAAGGCCGCTTTGGTATCGAGCCCGCCACCAAATCCCGTTAAATCGCCGCTGCTACCGATTACCCGATGACAAGGAACAATTATCGGGATCGGGTTTCTGCCGTTGGCTGCACCAACCGCGCGTACCGCTTTCGGGCGACCGATCTGCTTCGCGATGGCACCATACGATGTCGTTTCGCCGTAAGGAATTTCCTGCAACGCTTCAAGCACGCTGACCTGAAACTCGGTACCGTCGAGGGATAGCGGCACATCGAACTCTTTCCGTTGTCCTGAAAAATACTCCGCCAACTGCTCGCGAACAATCGCAAAGGGTTCTTCCTTGTAGATCCAGTCAGGCTCCGGGTCGCGGCGCATCGCACCTTTGGGAAAGCCGATCATCGTTAAGGTCTGAGCCTCGCCCGCGAGCAGGAGCTCGCCGATTAGCGTGTCAAAGTAACAGTAGTACATCGTTCAACCTCCAGAGTTCTTATCAGAACTCCACAATAATAACGCCGCGTAGGCCCGCCAAGGACGCCATGCTTCAGCGCGCTGTTTCAGCTCCCTGGGCTTAAGTCTTTCACGGTCCTGCATATCGAATGCACGCAGCAAGCCCAGGTCCGAATCAGGAAACGCGTCCGGATCTTTCAACGCTCGCATCGCAACATATTGCGCCGTCCACTCGCCGATTCCCTTGATTGACACCAATGACTTGCAGAATTCGTCGATGTCCTGTGTGCCATCGAAACTGATATCACCTTCGACGACGCCTTTGGCGACTCGGCGGATCGTGTCCGCGCGGCTTCTGATAATCCCCAAATCGCCGAGACGCGCCCGCAGCAATTTTTCTGGCGGAGGAAATATCAGTGCTGGTGTTTTTTCGGCATCGATTCCTGGAACCACTATCTGGCAGTCTTCACCGTAGCGCTTCGCAAGGCGTCCGGACAAAGTCGTCGCTGCGGCGACAGAAACTTGCTGTCCGAGAATTGCACGCACCGTCAATTCGAAGCCATCCCATACGCCCGGGACTCGAATTCCCGGGCGTTTTCTGATCTCACGTTTTAGGAATGAATCACGGGAAAGGACTCGCGACACATCATCCGGCGAAGCATCCAGATCGAAAATTCCACGAACTCGCTGAATAATCGGTAGCAAGGATCGCGTACCCGCACCATGCACCGTCAAGAGAACGTTGCCACCACCGTCGTGAAGATCGATGACGCCGTGAGCACCGTCGAATGTCACGCTGCGCAGGTAGCGTTTGTCGTGCACAACCTCTACACCGGGAATTGCCCTTGCTTCGAAGAAACTCAGGAGCTGCAAAAAATCAAACGGCGATCGATAAGGCAATTGCACTGTGAGTCCCGCGGACGGTTCAGCGACCGCCTTCCTGCGTCGCAGGTCTCGCGGTGTCCGGCCGTAGGTATTGCGGAATGCATCGTTGAAGCGACGCGTGCTTCCGAAGCCAGCGGCAATAGCGATGTCCACCATCGGCAGGGTGGTCTGATCGATTAAGCGTTTCGCAAAATGCAGTCTTTGCGTATGCGCGACCGCCAGGGGACTCGCGCCAAGATGTTTGTTGAACAGCCGCCGCAAATGCCGACTGGTGACACCCAGTCGATCTGAAAGGTGTTCGATGTCGCCATCATCCAGAGCGCCGTCTGCGATCAACCGCAAACCACGCTGCACGGTTGTCGATGTGCCTTCCCAGGCTGGCGTACCCGGCGCACATTCCGGCCGGCACCGGAGGCACGGGCGATAGCCCGCTTCTCCCGCCGCAGCCGCAGTTTGGTAGAAAGTGACGTTCTCGCTCTTGGGTGCATTTGCCGGGCAGATCGGCCGGCAATAAATACCGGTCGTTTTTACAGCGATAAAAAAACGTCCGTCGAATCGGGCGTCGCGAGAAAGTCGCGCCTGCTCGAAGATGTCGTTTCCTGAGCTGTTTGAATTCCGGAGCATGCGCAAAGTATACGCGCACCCTGAGTTCAAACTAGCCAGATTCGGACCTCGATGAACGTGTATTGTACGCTGAACCTGCAAGCAGTCTCGAGGTCCTACAGAAAATGATCCAACAAACATCGCGAAACGTTTTGGCATTCAGTCTTATCTTGGCGACAGCGTGGGCGGGCGTGTCCCGTGCCGACGACTGGGCCAGCAAAACGTACAAGGTTCCGGGCGGCGGTACCCTGTACCTGGAATACCCATTGTCCTGGGGGAAAAAGCCTGAGTTCGAGACCTTCGATGAGGTTGCGGATATCCGCTTCGGCCCGTTCGGCCCGAAATCCAAACCCGTATTAATGGTGAACCTGCAATCCGTCAAAGGCGCCGACGTGCAAACGGACAAAGACCTCACAGAAATCGCAACGGTCGATGTCGACGCACTACGCGCGTCAGCATTCGAGTTGGATATACCGTTGAACCCAATCTCCGGCGATCACGTCAGTGGCTATTACTTTACGATTACCGATAAGGAATCAAAGTATGGCGAATTCGACTACCTCACTATGGCGGTGCTTGGATCCGGGCCACTACTGACGAAAGTGTTCTTCTTCTCAAGTGACGGCGCGCCGGATTTTAGTGCTGATGCGATGCGGTTGATGGAGAACTTGAAGTACACGGCGCCACCACCCAAAGATAAAAAGTGACTCTCAAGTCATTCACTTAAATCCAAAAGCTTCAGAGGTAGCGCATGACGCTGTAACTGCGTTTTCGCGAGAGCTTATTGATGACGTGGTTCGCCACCACTACAGCTTGCGGGCGTGGCGGACCCTCTTGTCGCGATCGTGGCAACGGTCACTCGACGATTTACGCGCTTGCCCGAATCGGACCCGATCGTTCTGGTGGTCCGCCGCTGCGGTTGCTGTAGCGGGAACGCTTATCATTCTATTGACGCTGTGGAAGCAAACACCCTGGCAGGCGTTTACCGCATCGGTGTTGTGGATTCCCTGGTACGCAGTTGCCGTCTTCTTCGTAATGACCCACATCGGTATGGTCGATGATGCTCATGGCAGGCCACATCAAAGTCTGCTGCTACCCAATAGCTTGAGCTTCGGCCGACTCGCACTGGCACCGCTTGTCTGGTGGCCGTGTCTGCAGCTTCCGGTCGGTGCAGTGTCGGGACCAATCTTCCTCTTGTTCATCTTTGCGCTGTCAATGTCCGATCTGTTGGATGGCTGGGTCGCCCGCCGTCAGGGTCTAGGTACACGAATGGGCCGTATGCTCGACGTTCTTGCGGACCAGGCCCTACTTACGTTTTTGGCTATCGGCCTGTATTCGGCTGACGCTATACCAGGACAGCTATTGAGTTTTCTGATAGTGAGGTATCCGCTTCTTTTTATCGCAGTTTTCATTATGTTTTTTGTACGTGGGCCCGCTTTGATGGGCCCGTCACTCTTGGGAAAAGTAACGACGTTTTTGACCAGCCTCGTACTCCTTGCCACGGCTTTCAAGACGCTGCTTTTTGCAACGTGGCCTACGCCTTTGGTAAGCGAATGGTCTTTTTGGGTACTCTATTTTCTGCTCAGCGTGAACATTGTCTACCTCGTCTACCAGGGGATCATCTGGACAAGTAGCAGACGCAACTAGGATGTATTGGGTTTATCGAGCGGAACGTGAAAGAACCCAAAGATAGCTACCTATGTACCCGCTGCCCCAGATCGCGCCCGGGAGTATGGCATTGAGTATTTCCGGTGTGGCGAGCGCGTAATGTATCGTCAAGGGGATACTGATCATTACGATGAATGCGGTGAAGAAGCTCAAAAGGGCCCCGCGCCCACGACGCCCGGCCATCGAAAAAACTCTCTCAGCAGTTGTACTGACGATCCACGTGGAAAACAGTGCATATGCCGCCTGCCCCAGCCCGGAGCGTATTGCTATATCCGATCCGTATTCTCTATTGACAAACGCCGCCCAACTGCCAAAGACAATTGCAGCCAGCAAAGGAGCAAAGTCCAGAAGGCGCTTACTGATCAAGCGGCGTCGATGCTACGCACGTAACTCGCCGTTGCCGGCGCATGGCCAATTCCAGGATGGGGGTTGACGCCAATCTGGCGAGCTAGCAGCGCAGCGTAGGCGGCATGGTGGATCGTATGATTGATCAGATACAACAGCTCGCGGCCGGTATTGCTTTTGAACTGCGCGGTTTCCGTTTGCAGACAAGAAATCTCAGACACGACGTCGACAGCAACATCGTTAAATGTGGCTGTCTGTAACCAGGTAATCAGGCTTTCGACTTCCGCCAAGCCAAGTTCTGATTGCCGCTCCAATGTACATTCACGGCGACGCCTATTGTAGTCAACGGTGCCACTTACTATCCCCGCCTCGAGCGCGCGAAAATGATCGGCCACATGACGTACGTGCACTCCAATACCCGACGTTGCGTACAAGTCCTCGGATGGTTCCGACGCACCTTGTACCGACTGAATCAACGATCGAATCTGATCCAGTGCCTCGATCGTTACATTATGCAGCCTCGACATTCTGCCTCCATTTTTGCAGGAATGACTCGCTGCCGTCTTTACCGAAATAGCGATTCAGGTATTTTATCGGGGCTTCCCGCAAATCAACTATAACCAACCCGTCGAGCGAATCATTGAAGCCGGTATTAACGGCAAAGGATGCGAATCGCCCATTCAGTGCCAGGTAATGTCGCAGCAATATCGGTATGCGCTTTCCTCGGTCCAGGTTGCCCAGTAGTTTGTTGATGACGGCGATATTGCCTAACGAGGCAAGCACATCCCGGGTCCATAATTTACCTGACACTCGCAGCGGAGCCTGAGGGCGCACCTGCTGTTGCCATTTCTGACTCACAGAAAAATTTGTCATCATCGCGTCAGCGAGAAATGCGCGGGCAAGAGTAGAGTATTGTTGGGAAATACTCACTCCGCCAAACAAAGTGTGATATCCGGGGTTTCGCACCATGAATGCCCCGATGCCTCGCCATAACAAATCGAGCGACTTTGGGTGGCGTTGATACGGCAAGGCTACGAAAGATCTGCCAACCTCGATCGCTTTGCCCAGCTGGCTGATGAACGACTCGTCAAACTTGTACACCGTGCGACTGTATAGGCAATCCATGCCATGTTCATCGATGATTTCATCAACCTTTCCGACTCGATAGGCACCGACGATCTCGTTCTTTTCCTTGTTCCATGCCCACAGATGCCAATAGTAGGAATCAAAGGTGTCGCTATCGAGCTCCCGCCCGGTACCCTCGTCTACCATGCGAAACGTCCTTTCCCGATCAACAGCGATCTGATGCATGAAGCAGCCCAATGCGTCATGAGGCGCGCAATACACCGCAAAGACATCGTCATCTACGAGCCGGTAGGACTCCAGGTTTAAAAGTTGTTGCTGCAATTCTTTCGATTCAATGTCTGCGGCGATTGCCACCAAATCACGATTGGGTGCTGGATCATTAGGGACGTGTTGTCGCGCTGTAAGCAATTCCGAGCACAAACGCAGGTAAGCCGTTATCTCGTCAGCATCACCGAGTTGATCTATGTCTCTTGCATTGAGCAGCTCACCAGCTGACGCACGTACAACACTGTCTCGCTTATTCGCCAACTGCCGCGGCAAAAGGAAGGTACGCAAGCGCTTGTGAACAATGCCCGCAAGATAAAAGCTGAGACCATTTCGCGCCTCGACACGCACCGGCAGACATGCAGCGCGATAACGCCGCGCCAACCAACCTACCAGGTTGTTCCACTCGTAGTCTTCTACGCGAAGTTTTCGAAATCTGAAACTAGCAACCAAACCCGCAGGAAAAATCAGCAGTGTCCCCGCGTCATTGAGATGTCGGCAGGCGGTCCGTATGCCCGTCGCGTTCTTTTGCGACGCTTTTCCGCTCAACACGTCCAAGCCGATGAACAGACCAGCGAACTCCGGGATGCGCAATAACATCTCATTTGTCAGCACTTTCGTGTCACTGCGGTACTTCAACAATTCTCGGGTCAACAACATCCCTTCAAGCCCACCGAGCGGATGATTCGCAACGACGATCACAGGACCCTCTGCCGGGATTTGTTGTAAGGCCATCGCGTCTCGCCAGACGAGGCTCGCATTCAGCGTGGAGAGTGTGTGCTCAAGAAGCTGCTCGCCTCGACGTGAATGCTCATCGTGGGGCGAACCAAGCCACGAGTCATAGATGGCGATAAGCGGTTTTAAACCTGCAATCGCCGTTACGAACCGATTGAGGAGTCGATTCTTGATAGGCAAGCGGATCGGATGATTGACACTCTCATTCACGTTCGTTTAGTCCGTTAATGGGTAATACTCTTGCAGTTTTCTTTCATCACGCCAACGTCTCAGAATCTCCGAAATTTTCGGTGGCCTGTAGCCGCGCTTCCTATTCAGCGCACCGATTTCGAACAGCGTGCGGTACTGCCACATCAGCGTCTTGATTGCTACGCTTAGGCGCGCATTCCGGTCCCAAATGTGCAAAGACTCAGAACTCGCTGAGTTGATTTCAACAATCTCGAGATCCCTGCCCTGCTTGAGCGCGTCGATACTCGGAAACTTGATATCGAGGCGCCCATAGTAGAACTCCGGTATGTCGAGCATCAATTGATTAATTCGATCCGTCAATTCGTCGGTAATCAGATGTCCGCCATCGCGGAAAATAGCACCGCAACAATGGCTGATGGAGAAAACCAGTCGATAAGCCTTGCCGCGCTCAATGACTTCGTTCAGATTCGCATCGTGTCGTGTTGCGTAGAGATGTTGTAGCTCTCCCGCCCGGCGATCCCTGGCAATCAAGGTCGCCAATGTGCTCACCCCGTCACCGACAACATAGGGACTGTACTTGAGGGCCAGCGATTCAATCCGGCCACTTGGCTCACCCGGGCGGCGCACATAAAATACGCCCGCTTCCGGCTCCCAGCTGGCCAGTTTTTGCACAATGATGTCGCTGCCTTCTGGATACGCGCTCAGGTAGTCCGCAAGCTGTTGTTGACTATGAATTTGCTTCACGCCCGATCCTCTGCAACCGAGGTCCGGCTTGCAAACCAGTGGATACTGTATTCCACGATCTGAAATTCTTGCTGCCAGCTGCTCGACCTGCCTGTCGACGTTTTCCACGCTGATGCAATGATTAACCCACGGAAGGATGGCATCTGCACAGCTACCTGTAGCCTGTCGAAACACCTCACTCTTGCCAACACCAACCATGCCTGCAACCGGCAAGTTCGGATTGGCGATTAGCGGCAGCGTCAGCGAGCGGTGGCGCGCAGCCAGAAACAGCCACTGCAGCCCTACAGGGATGTACATAAGCCACATGGGCCAGAACTCAAAAAACGATACAGCCTTGCCACCATGTTTAAGTGGCGGCATACCGGGCGCGACATGATTATTTTCAATTTCCACTTTTGTTATTCACCGGACCTGTCTGTCGCCCGACACAATACACACAACGGCATTGTGCTACCAACGTGTTCTCCATTCGCAGGTGCAGCTACTGTAGGCCTGATTGTGGCTCGGATGTAGATACACACAGACCCGGTCAATCGACGAAAACTTACAAATACGATCGATTTAGTCGTGGCTTCAGTAGATCAGAACGACGCCGGCGTATCGAAATGTCTACCCAGGGCGAAAGCGCTCCCGAGCGAGACAGCTACATCATTGAAATCATTGATGTTGTCGCTGAAACACGGACCATCAAATTATCACTCCCTAGCGACGATCTTCTGCGAACAGACTATTCGGAGCTTATCCGCATTTTTCCAGTCGAGGTGAGCGGACCGAATTTGACGATATGCCGAAATGTTCTCGCTTAGAATCATGCATTTGTGATCTACGTTCACCATTTATCTTGCGCTAAACAATAGCCTGAATTGCTATTAGCAATGAGCGCCGGACCGGGAGATAGGAGTGGCCTCAGCAGACGTAACCTTAAAGTTAGACCAGCCCGATCGAATCCGATTCGCGCATTCACCGACCGGTGCATTCGTCTTTGCGTTGATCGGTGCCGGCATGACCTGGCTTTGTTGGCGCTACATTCCTGATGACAAATTCTTTCGAATACTCGCCGTAGGGTTTTGTTCGCTATTTGTGTTGGCCGGTTTGACCGGGACCTTCTGGCGCCTGGAATTGGATTTCGACCTGAACAGTCGAGTGGTTCGAATAGTCAAGGGCTTCTGGCCAGCTCCCAAAACCCGCCACCGACAGCTCGATGAAGCCGACGGCGTCTGGCTGAACATGGAGTATCGAACATCTGGATCGAAGAGCAAAAGAAAGGTCCCCTGGTGGTTCGTTAGCCTCAAGTTTCCCGATGAAAAAAAGGCGACCCGTTTGTTTACTACTGCGAACGAGGTTGAGGGCTATAAGAAGTGGGAGTATTTCGCAGGGCGTCTGCAGCTGGATGCCGTGGACACAACCGGGGAAGAAAAACAACGGCAGAGCTACGCGAAACTGAATGAAAACCTGGTCGAAAAAAGGCCCGAGACGCAGAGGGCACCGCTACGCACGCCGAACCCACCGCCAGGCTCTGAGATCGAACTGCTCTCGATTTCGGGCCGCAAGGAGATCATGCTGCCGGCACCTGGATTTAGCGGGGGTCTCGTATTCCTGTTCTTTTTCGGCGCTATCTTTGCCGCTTCAGGTGCGGCTGTACTACTCGCCAAACTTGGTATTCTCGACATGAGCGTACAAGGTAACGACGCCGCAGTCTGGATCGTACCGCCGATTTTTATCCTGGTCGGACTCGGTATCATTTGGCTCGGTATCAAAGGCAGCTTTAGCGCGATAATTATTGGCGTAGAGAACCGCCAGCTGATCACGGAACGTCTGGCGTTCGGTAAACGTTCCGGCAGAAATTCCGTCCCGGTAGAGGACATCGAATCCGTTGGCATAGCCGGCGACGTGCGCTCACGACATCGTCGCAGCATCCGCGTCGGCAATACCGGTTTCGGCAAGAACAATTATCGCAAGCGAGAAAACGAAATCGTGGTGCGAACAGATAAGAAAATTCTACGATTCGGCGCGAGTCTCAACAGTGCGGAACGAGACTGGCTGGAAAACGTCTGTAACTACGCCGCGGTTAATGGCCAACTGCCTTAGCGCCGTTGTTTGCCCTACTCTTGGTCGGACGCCGCTAAGACCTGATCAAGCATTTCAACCAGCTCGTCGCGACTATAGTTGTAGGAGTTTGCGTTGCGAAGCTCAACTAAGTCCGTAAGAAGATTACGCAGCACACCTTCCGCCTGGCGTGGGTCACTCGGGGCTAGATAACGCGCTTTCGGACTTTCAGAAAAAAGCGCATCCAGTACAGCATCGGCGACTGGGTCCGGCTCTGGAAACCGGGTTGTGATGTCATCCGCACAAAGGGCGGCCAGTTCACCGGCCAGCAGAGGAAACAGCGAGCGGCTGGCATCGTAGCCTTGCTTTCGTCTGCGCTCACAATTTGCGGCAACAGCATTGGAGTTGAAGGCGCCGGGCGCGATCGCACTGACATGAACGCCAACCGTACCCATCTCAAAAGCCAACGAGTCGGTAAAGGCTTCGATGGCATGCTTGCTCATGCTGTACACACCGTAGGCAGGTGGAGAAACTATTCCGGCAAGTGAACTGATGTTGGTAATTCGCCCTTCTGATGCGACGATCAATGGCGCAAATGCCTTTACGATCCGGTACGGGCCATAGACATTCACATCAAAGATGAAGTCCAGTTCTGATTCCTCTGTTTCCGCCAACAGCCCCATCACGACAACCCCGGCATTATTAACAATGCCATGCAGGCCGCGCCCGCCGGCCTCGACTGTTTTGACCGCCGCATCGATATCGGACTGGACCGTGACATCGAGTCGCACACCTTGAATATTCTCAAGGCTACTGAGTGCCTCCAGATCTTTATTTTTTCTTGCTCCCGCGTAAACGAAGTAACCTTCCGCCGCCAGCCTTGCCGCGATGTTGCGGCCGATTCCCGAACTGGCGCCGGTAACGAGAACAGCCTTCTGCGTCGTCGAGTCCGCGGCAAGGCCGGGAATCGACACGGCTAGAAGTGTCAGTAAGGATGCTGCAACAGTGTAGATTCCGGTAATTTTTCGTTTATTCATTCCAGTCCTTTAAAGAGTTTCCAGCAACCAGCCAAGCACACGATCCTGCAAGGAAGGGTCGTCGTCGAATATGGACACACCATGTGCGCTGGAAGCCGCCACTATTTCAAGTTTTCTGGGTGCGTCGGTCAGCTCGAATAATTCGGCGGCCCACTCGGCGCGCTTGCCCTCCTGATCAGATTCCGACGAAATATGAAATATAGATTCTAGCCCAAGGTTTGCCCGATCAACGTCCGCCAGGTTCAACACCGCTGAGGTCTTGCCTGACATCGCGACTGCTGTTTTGACGTTGTAGGTTTCGTTTCCGGATGCTACGCAGGCGAGATTTGAACCTATCGACGCACCAACAACAGCGACCCGGCTCTCGTCCACCCGGCCAGTAGCGATCAGAAAATCGATCGCCGCGCGTAAATCCTGAGGTGCCTGATTGGGATCATCAAACAGCGTACTGAAATCCGCCTCACCGGATGAGTCGCCGTGTCCCCTGATGTCGTAAGCGAGCGCGAGCAGGCCGTTTTCGACCACGCTATTGAAGATGGGTAGAGATACCCATTCGTCGCGGCTCGATCCACCCTGATGAATAAAAATAACCGCCGGCAATTGTTGACCTTGTGTCGTGGGCGCCGCCAGCGTTGCCTGTATGGTGATCCCATCGCGAGTGATGAAACTAACGTCTTCAGCGGACGAATTCTCCGCGAAACTTGAAGGCATCAATGAGAAGAATGTTAGCGATGACATTGCAACGATAACTATGCGGGGGAGCAGACGTACAATCATTTTGCTTCCTTGACGGTTGGCGACCCGCATTTTGGACCGGCGGTTTCGGATTTGGTTGCAAGACATCATACGAGGATATGGCGCCCGGCACTATTTGCCATCAACTCTGATAGGGGACTATGATTCCCACAGCAAAAGGTGAATCCAGGTGGATGTAGCAACTATTTCCGTGGCGCGGCTGGCGCTGTCATTTATTCCTGTCGCCGTTGTAGTCGTTTTGATGTGGCGCTGGCATCTGGGCTTCGGTCGTTCCTTCCACGCGATCGCGCGGATGTTGTTGCAGCTAACAATGATCGGTTACGTGCTCGTCTATATCTTCCAGGCTGAATCGGGACTCGTTATTTGTGGTGTTCTTGCCGTAATGCTTTTGTCCGCGAGTTGGGTCGCGTTGAATACGGTAAACCTGCGAAAAGCCGCGCTCTTTCCGGCCTCACTATCAGCCGTATTACTCGGTGGCGGCACAACATTGCTGCTGATCACGCAAGGCGTCTTGCAGCTGGACCCCTGGTATCATCCCAGTTACATGATTCCACTGGCCGGGATGATCTTCGCTGCAAGCATGACCAACATCAGCCTGGCGCTTGAGCGCCTGCATGCAGAACTCGAAAACGGGCTCAAATTCTCGCGTGCACGAGATATCGCTTTTCGCACGTCAATGATTCCAGTGATCAATTCATTTTTCGCCGTAGGACTGATTTCTCTACCGGGCATGATGACTGGACAAATCCTGGCTGGCGTATCGCCACTTGTCGCCGTGCGCTACCAGATTATGGTGATGTGTATGATTTTCGGCGCCGCAGGACTTTCGACCGTGTGTTTTTTGGCGATGATTCGAAGAACGGAGCACTTTAGACAGTTTGGAGATTGAGGTCAGCTCACCATAACCGTAGAAGCGACTTGGCAATCAATCATGTTCATGACGATCAAACGAATACTTCACTTTCGGTGTCTTGCAATCGACTCGCATCAGGAGTTTCTGAGTGAAGTCGGAAACGTCATGGCGCGCCGCTACCTGTGTCTGCGCAACGCAGTTTTCGCTAATTATTAGTTCCAAATCACCGAAGCTATTCAGGTATCCGGTTGCGTCCTCTTGAGTGGGAGGAGGCGTCCCTCGAACACTATTCGTTATTGGAAGCGGTCCCTGCATGATCGATACGTAGCGATCATGTCCTTGTTCCAATAACCAACGCTTGAACGCTTTTTCGCTGGATTCCTGAGTAATCTCGCGCACCTCCGCTCGCCAGTCAATTACATGCGCAGGAGCGTCTTCCGCAGGGTCTTCAGCGATCTTAGTCAATTCGACTGGTAGCGGATTGTCTTCAATAGGTGACGGCGGCCTATAGATCTTGGTATTGGTTAGGTCGGGAGGAAGATCGGTGCGATGAAATTCGATACTCTGGATCATGCGAGCGACAATACGGTCCTGGTCACCAGGCAAAATCAGGATTGTCATCAGGTAAAGCAGCGCCATAGTCACCGGAAGCGCGATCACAGCAGATGATGCGAATCGTCTTATTCCCGAGCTGCGCGTTCGAGCTGTAACTAGACGGCCAATGGTCGATTCTCATGTTGTTTTTAATTGCGAAGTCCTATCTTGGGATGCCAGAGCGCTGCATATGGTCGCGCCAAAATGAACCTGAGTTCGATGGGCCATCGATTACGTGCGACCGTTTATTCTGCTCAGTTCGGGCGGCAGGCCGCTTCGCAAGCGACGGCGAAAGGCTTGTCGAAGCAAGCCAAGAAACCATCGACCACATCTAGGTTAATCTTCTTACCTACCGCCCAATCGGGAACGCCTGGACCAGCCACCATTGCAGGCTGTTTGTCGATTCGCGCCCGCATTTCCGCCAACTTTTCCGCGTCTTTCTCGATAAAGGCTAAGTGCGCCTCAACGAATGCGGTCCAGTCGATTAGTTTCGACTCCCGACTTGAATAACCGCGTTGCAGATAAAGTACTGCGTTGTCGTAGTCACCAGCCATAGCAAGCATCTGCCCCGCATGGAACGGGAGCATGTAGTTCTTCCTAACCAGATCCGGATACCGTTCAACATACGCTACTAATAAATCAGCGGCGATCACATAGCACTTTGACGAATAGTAAGGCCGCCATCCCTTGTCTTCAGTTTGGTCAAACTCAGCGAACGTCAATTCGAGTATTCTCTCGTGGTCCTCAGTTGAGATCGCGCAGGGACTATGAGTTGCCGTATCCGCGGCGCAGGATATGGGCAGCAAGACGATGCTGGCCAAAATTAGTCGCGGAATACGCAAATCGACGAACCTCAAAGCACAAGTCGTTACCGGCCGGTATGGCCACAAGCCGTCATCTTACATTAGAATACGCGACGGACGGCGGTTGGCCAAGAACAGTCCGTCACTGAATCAGCAAGCAAAATGACTAGTTCGATACGATTGATCGATCACCGGTTCCAGGGTCAACGACCAGAAGCGCGCCAGTAGTATCGAGCGCGAAAACTCGATCGTTTGGCGTTACCACAATCGCATTAGGCGCGAGAAACGGAACTCCACTAGCGGCGGTTCCCAAGGGCTCGGCCGTTCCGGCTCCGAGATCGACACGGGCGTAAGGAATGTCCGCGTTTCCTCCAATGGGAATGTATAAACTTGTTCCGTCTAAACTAAGACTCATTTGCACGACTAATGCAGTTGGCGCAGTGGACTCTCCGAGCGGCAATTCGATCGTTGAGAGGGTCGCAACCAAAGTGAGTTCCAGGCTCACAAGGTCCAGCGCGTAAATCGCCGGCTGGATGCTTGAAGTGGGCGAAGCTGACGTGATGTTTAAGAGCAGTCGATTGGCGGTAGTGTCCAAAACCAATGAGCGAATTTCGCTTAGCGCCAATTCTGTGGAAAACGAAGCGAGCTCAGTCCGTTGACCGCTAGCGAGATCGACTTGAATAATTCGTTGCGCGAAACGATCCGCAACATAAGCAACACTATTTTCTATATTTGTCGCTAAGCCCGAAATCTGCTCCGGTAATGGACCACCACCAACAGCTGGACCCGACACGGTCGTGACTTCGCCGCTAATGAGATCAACTTCGATAATCTTCTGGTTGAACATGTCCGATAGAAAAGCGCGTGAGCCATCCTGAGATAGACTCAGTCCGCTTGCGAGGACCAAACCTGGCAGTGACAGTGGCAATGAGAAATCGATTAGATTAGCTAGTAGCTGCCTGGAACCGGATTCAGGATCAATGGCGATAACGCGTGAGTCGGCGATCGCGACAATTCGCTGCGAAACAGCATCGTAGCGTGCCGCTAACATCGTCCCCGTCGCAATGTCATTACCGACTCGAGAACTTGCAACAACGGTCTGCACACCCGTCGTCGTGTCAATGCTGCGTAATTCGCCCGGTATTGGTGTTACGGTCCACAATCTCGTATCCCCGACGCTCAAGCCTCTCACGGAAATGGGTGGGTCCGGCGTGACTTGAGGGGAAAACAATGGACTGCTGATTTGTGTCGTCGGGTCTAATGAAAAAACCGCGCCAGAATTACCAAGAACCAGTAATCGTGAATTGACGTCGTCATAGTCAATTCCGACTGTTGGCGTCACATTTCCACGGAAATCGAGCAGGATTGAACTGGAGTCACCGCTTGATACGTCAATTTGCTTGACGTCGATGGTTGGCAAACTGACGGTGTATACAGAGTCAGTCGTTGTATCAAAAGTGCCGTCTGTCGGGCCGCTTAAGAAAATGCCGAATGGTGGCAGTGGCTTTATTGTTGTTGCAACGATGGGCGGATCAAGCGAAAGGTCGGCGCCGTAGAGATCGCGAAAAAAGCCTACAGCGAAGAGGCGGCCCAACTGTGGATCGACAGCAACCGTCGAGATCGGCCCTGCGGCAACGGGTAAGGCGACATGTTCACTTCTGTCGCCCGTCGTCGGATCGACTCTTTGAATGCCGTCTTGGTTGGCGACCAAAATAGCGCCGTCCGTATCAAGAGCGAAGTGGCGCGCGAAACCGAAGCCCGGCCCTGAACCAACGCCATTCGCACTAAGAATTTGCAAGTCGCTGGACGCGATATCAAAAGACAACAATTGCTTCGGATCAAGTACCAATACTCGCTGGTTGAGCGCATCGAAAAGTACGGCCGTTGGATTGGACAGGACAGGTGAGGACTGAACTGTCGCTACAGGAAGTTCAGTCACTTGCCCATTACTCTCGGTTAACCTGACGGCTAGTTGATTATCTCCCGCTGAAAGAGGAACGCCATTTGCCCGCCAGTGCCCTGCGCTGTCTTGGTTAGCCGGGGTCTCGTTATTGCCGGACTTTATTGTCACAGACGTCAGTCCGTTGGCGCTTGCCAAGCCAACAATTGAAATTTGATCCGAGTCGGTTAGACTGTTTCCGGCCGGGTAAATGAGTTCAAACGTGACTGGGATTGGTACTGGTACTGGCGGGGTTGTTGCCTGATTGGAGCCACCGCCGCCGCAACCTGCCAGCAAGACACCTAATATCATTGCTGCTGCGACCAAACGACTCGTTCTACGCGCTGAATCGAAGTCTGAGCGTTCCGAATAGCTGTTGTGCACGATAACTAACCTCTTCGTTTTTAGAATAGGCTGCATGGGCAAACCATCGTACTCCTTATTAGCAACGGCAGCCGCTCGCGGTGACGACTTTAGTGTATTCATGAGCTGCGCCGCGAAGGAATTTCCTGTTGGGGCATCAGCTTTGCGGTTGCTGACGTCCGCGACTGCCTTTCTACTTAATAATGAAATCTTGCCGGAATTTACAACGGACTGTTATGGGAACGTCATCCTGAATAGCAGGCTCAAATATCCAATCCGATACCGCAATCCGTGTATGTGTGTAAAAAATTCGCTTTGAACTCTCGATCATCTTAAAGTTTTCGGCCCTGCCTCTCTCCGTAACGTCAAACTCCAGGATCGCGTGCCCGTCTTCTTCGGCCATCACACGACTAATCGGATATATAGGTGCCTTACCCGTTACCAGTCTCGGATGAGAATTAGTCCTAGGCTGACACGCGGGAAACGTGCGCTCTGTCATCTCCCGGTTGGCCCACACAAAATCTGGATCTGACGCAATCGACGAGCAAGCTGCCGTCGAGAGAGCCACCAGTGCTAGAAAATTTCTACGGTGGTGCATAATGACTGGTGCTGACTGGGTTTAGTTCGTGAGTATTAACGATGACATTCCCTGCAGGTTAGCTGCTCGGACCGGCTGCTATGCGAATGCGATTACGCGTTGTGTGAAATTCTGAAATAACATGATATCAAGATTGTCCGATTGCGGCCGTCTGCTTTGGGTTGCGATCGCAGATATCTTTTGATCGCGACGACAGGAGACAAAATAAACGCCGAAGCTCTATCGCCTTCATTCGAATTCTTCGGTATCGATCTCGGCCTGGGTAGTTGCGGGATAACGAGGGCCGCTGACAGTAGACGTATTGACCAGAGCCTCGACCCGTCGACAAATATCTGGGGAAAGCTCCACGTCTTTTACGGCCCAGTCCTCCTCCAGATGTTCAGTCGAGGTCGTCCCAGGTATTACGTGGATGTTGTCTCTGCGCTGCAACACCCACGCTATGGCAAGTTGCGCCGACGTACAGCCCGCATCGTGTGCAATTGCTCGATACTCTGGCAACAATTCGTGATTCGCCAAAAAATGCGGTTGCTGAAATCGCGGCATGCCACGCCGGATATCCTTGTCGGCGAATCGTTCGGGATCGATGTCAACGTCAGTCAGAAAACCCCGCGCCAAAGGCGAGAACGCTACAAAAGCGATGCCGAGCTCATCACAAGTATCAAGTACTGCGATCTCGACGTTGCGACTCCAGAGCGAATATTCCGACTGCACGGCAGCAATAGGATGAACTTCATGCGCTTTGCGGATTGTGGTTGCAGATACTTCGGACAGGCCAATCGCGCGGACTTTACCCTCATCCACAAAGCGGCTCAGCTCACCAACGCTGTCTTCGATCGGTGTGATCATGTCGTAGCGATGCAGGTAATAGAGGTCAATGACGTCCGTTTGCAGGCGTCGCAGAGAATTCTCAATATCCTCACGCAACTTTGCGGGGCTTGCGTCGATCGATCGAACACCGTTCTCGCCACGCATACCGCACTTGCTGACCAGCACGATATTCTCGCGATGTGGTTTTAGGAAGGGGCCCACCAACTCCTCGTTGCGACCAAAACCGTACAACAAAGCACTATCGAAATGCGTGATGCCCAACTCCAACGCCTTTTGCAAAACGGCTTCGCCCTGCTCGCGCGACGGCGGCACCCCGTATGCATGCGATAAGTTCATGCAACCCAAGCCGACCTCGCTGACTTCAAATGGACCGAGCTTCCTCATGCTTGTTCTAGCTCCGGCCAGTAGAGCCGCAGTGGATTATCAACGAGCAATTTCTGCTGCAGCAGTTCGGTCGTTGCGATTCGAGGAATCATGTCGACCACTTTTCCATCATCCGGAATCGCGTGCTGCATATTCGGATGCGGCCAGTCGGTCCCCCACAAGCAACGATCGGGATAGTCGGTGACCAGCGGTGAGACAGCCTTTGCGAAGACATCCCATGGCGGTCCCGATGCGTCCAGTCGATCCGGACACGTTGCTTTGAACCAGATGTCGTCGCGGCTTTCGAGCAAGCCACGAAACGCAAGTATGTCGGGTCCACCGGGACCCTGGGTCACGTCGGGACGACCCATGTGATCAATAACTATCGGCACCGGAATGGCGTCGAGAAACGACCGCAGTTCAGCCAGAAGCTCGGCCTCGAAATAAACCACAACGTGCCAGCCGAGCGACTGGATCCGGGCTGCAATCTCGATAAATTTGTCCTTTGGCGCATTGTCTACCAATCGCTTTAGGAAATTGAATCGCACGCCTCGAATTCCGCCGTCGTGTAGCGCTTCAAGCTGTTCGTCATCGATCTCAGGATTAACAACCGCAACCCCACGAGCCGTGCCCTTTGACCGGGCGATCGCGTCCAGAGTTGCAGCATTGTCCGTACCATGACAGCTCGCCTGCACGATGACATTGCGAGAAAAGCCCAAACGGTCGCGAAGTGCGAACAGCATTTCGGGCGTCGCGTCGTCTGGCAGGTACTTGGCTTTTGCACTGAACGGAAACTGACTCATTGGACCGAATACGTGGCAATGCGCGTCTACGGCACCCGGTGGTGGTGCGAAATGCGGCTTCGACGGATTGCCGTGCCAGCTTGTGATGCGTTCAGTCATCCGAACACTTTCCCATCCATCAGTTTACGAGCCGTCCGCAATATAGCAGAACTGAGGACTGCACTATTGGCATCAAGCTCTATTACACAGGTGGTCTCACCGCTGGCATGCTCGATACTCATGCTCTTGCGCCCGCCCCCTGGAATTTCTGTTACATCGGCCGCCGGTGACCCTTCGATAAGACAGGCCGTCGCGACAGTGACCGCACCGAGAACACCAATCGATGCGTGAGCGCGATGCGGGATAAAGCTGCGCACCGTGACCACACCACCATGCCGAGGTGGCGCAACAAGCATCACCTTCGGCACCGTCTTGTCCGAAACGTCGCCTAGATTCATGAGTTCCCCAACCGCCAGTCGGATCGATTCTAATCGGGCCTTCAGGTCATCGGCAGCATCCAATTCCTCACGACTCTCATAGCCGGTCGCGCCGACGTCACTCGCTTTCATCACAACGCAGGGCATGCCGTTGTCAATCAAAGTCACATTGACTCCATCAATATGATCGACCGAGTTGCCAGAAGGCAGCATCGTGCCACATGAAGAGCCTGCCGTATCTCGAAATTCCAACGGAATCGGCGCCGCGCTGCCCGGCACTCCGTCGATCCGGGCATCGCCTGAATACGTCACCGTGCCACCTGGCGTCGCGACAGTAGCGACGGCAACCTGACCGGTGTTCTCCATATAGATAGTGACGCGAGTTTCGTCGTTCTTGGCCGAAACCAGACCACGTTCGATTGCGAATGGTCCAATACCAGCGAGGATATTTCCGCAATTTTGCTGATCCGAGACTAGTGCCTGATCGACGAATACCTGTAGGAAGAGATAATCAATATCGATACCGGGTCGCTCGGATTTGCTGACGACGGCGACCTTGCTGGTCAGCGGGTCCGAGCCACCCATGCCGTCAATCTGAAGAGGGTCGGGCGATCCCATTGCGCGCAAGAGGAAATTGTCACGCTCCGCAGTGTCAATGGGCAGGTCGTGTTTAAGAAAATATCCACCCTTCGAGGTTCCGCCGCGCATCCACATTGCCGGGACGCCTTCATCAGACATACTTCAGACCCATCTCCGCAAGTTTCTCCCGCATCTCATACATATCGAGACCCAACT
Source organism: Woeseiaceae bacterium (assembly GCA_021773075.1). Lineage (GTDB taxonomy): Bacteria > Pseudomonadota > Gammaproteobacteria > Steroidobacterales > Woeseiaceae > UBA1847. Next base: position 89,216 of record JAJFKT010000021.1, on the reverse strand, counting down.
CACCCGCTGCGAGCCGCGCCCGTTTGGCCTCTTCATTCGTCTCGCGTGCTTGCGCCGCTTTGAGGACTGCCGCGGCGCTCTGTCGCGGTACAACGCAGACACCATCATCATCGGCAACAACAATGTCGCCAGCGTTGATCATTGCGCCGGCACAAACGACCGGTACGTTAACCGAACCAAGGGAAGCCTTAATCGTCCCTTGCGCGAATACTGCCTTCGACCAGACCGGAAAATTCATTTTCGTCAGATCGCGTACATCACGAATGCCTGCATCAATAATCAGACCCCGACATCCTCGCGCCTGTGCGGAGGTAGCCAACAGGTCACCAAAGTAGCCATCCTCGCAGGGCGAAGTCGGTGCGATTATCAGGATATCCCCATCGCGCAATTGTTCTATCGCGACGTGCACCATCCAGTTATCACCGGGGGGAGCAGAAATGGTGACGGCCGACCCGGCCGCACGAACACCGGTGTAGATTGGGCGCATATAGCTGGCCAATAATCCTGTGCGTCCCTGGGCCTCGTGAACCGTCGCTACACCACAGGCGGCCAGGCCGTCGATAACGTCGGCTGTCTCTCTTTCTACGTTTTGAACCACGACTCCGGTCATGACACCGACCTCTCTCTCCTGCTGGTAGTCCGCTGAGTTCACCACGATAGCGTCCTGAATGAAATTCGGAACTGTACATTAGCTATAAGACTATGCTAATTCTTCAACGTATGAATACATCGCGACTCAACTTGCGTCACGTTCACGCAATGGCTGCAATTGCCCGTCTTGGCAGCGTAACAGCGGCTGCACAGGCCATTAGTATCACTCAGCCCGCTATCACCCAAGCCTTGGCCAAGCTGGAGTCTCAGCTCGGCCATCAGTTATTCGAGCGGCGACCGGATGGCATGACGCCATTACCGGCGGCCGCGATTTTCGCACCGCGTGTAGAGACCGCCTTGGGACATATCGGATCAAGACGCGTCACCATGGCCTGTCTGCGGGCAATGATCGCGCTGGCTGACGCCGGAAGTTACGCCGAGGCAAGCAGCGCCACCGGATTGGCGCAGCCTTCTTTGCACCGTGCTGTGCGGGACCTGTCGCTGGCGCTGAAACGTAACCTGGTCGAGCGGCGTGGCAAGGGCATTGCTCTGACGGAACAAGGACGGCGAACGGCGCGCGCCTTCCGGCTGGCGCGCGCCGAACTCGAGGCTGGCTTGAGCGAACTGGCTGCGCTTGATGGCCGCGAAACCGGCCGCATTACCATCGGTGCCATGCCGTTATGCCGAGCGCGCCTCTTGCCCACCGCGGTTGCAGCGTTTCATCCAGAACACCCTGAGTCGGAAGTCGTCATCGTTGAGGGATCGTTCCGCGAATTGATCGAACCGCTTCGCGATGGCGTCATCGATGTGATGATCGGTGCATTACGACCGACGGCCCCGGCTGAGGACGTCGTGCAAGATGAACTTTTCGTCGACCGGCTCGTCGTGCTGGGTCGTAAACGCCACCCGCTATCAAAACTCGCTGGCAATGTCGGCACGGACGCTCTCGCCCATTACCCGTGGACAATTTCTGCGCGAGGGACACCACTCCGAATCCAATGGGATCATATGTTTGCGAGCGCTGGCGTCGCGCCGCCCAGAATACCCGTCGAGAGTGGTTCGGTTATTGCCAATCGAGAAATTCTGCGAAAAAGCGATTTCCTGACGCTGTTTTCTCCCGATCAGGTGGCTGTCGAACTCGAAGCCGGGTGGCTTACCAGAATCTGTGAGGCGCCTGGCAAGCTTGAGCGCACAATTGGCCTGACGACACGCGCGGGTTGGCGCCCGACGGCGATGCAAACGAGTTTTCTTCAGGTACTGAGGGCGGCAGCTGACGCAGTAAAACTTAGTAAAAACTTATAGTAGGTTTGGTCTTCCAATTAGCGCCAGCCGTCGCCTTTCACTAGCCTGTCCCTATGACTCTTATTATCGACTGCCACGGCCACTACACGACCGCGCCAAAGGCACACAATGAATGGCGTGAGGCCCAAAAGTCTGCTTTTGAAACCAGCAGTCTGGCACCGACCTACCCTGCGATCTCAGACGATGAGATCCGCGAGACTCTGGAAGAAAACCAACTAAAGCTGCTCCGAGAGCGCGGTGCGGACATGACAATATTCTCGCCGCGTGCCTCGGCAATGGCACCGCACATCGGTGATAAAAGTGTCGCGATTGCCTGGTCGCGAGTGAACAATGATCTTATCGCCCGCTGCGCCGAACTGTACCCGGATAAGTTCGTTCCGGTTTGCATGTTGCCACAGTCGCCAAAGGCGGATATGCAAGCTTCAATCGAGGAACTACAACGCTGCGTCGATATGGGATTCGTCGGCTGCAATCTGAACCCGGACCCAGGTGGCGGTCATTTCAAACACCCACCGCTTACCGATCACTTTTGGTATCCGTTCTACGAAAAAATGGTGGAGCTCGACGTACCGGCGATGATTCACGTATCGGGCAGTTGCAATCCGGGTCTGCATGCGACCGGCGGCTATTACATTGCCGCCGATACAATTGCGTTTATGCAACTCATTCAGGGCAACCTGTTCCGCGATTTCCCAGATCTGCGACTCATCATCCCGCACGGTGGCGGCGCTGTTCCGTATCACTGGGGACGCTATCGTGGCCTTGCTGATATGCTAAAGCAGCCTGATCTCGCCGTGCACGTAATGAACAATGTGTTTTTCGATACCTGCGTTTATCACCAACCAGGCGTCGGCCTGCTTGCTGACGTCATCGACAACAAGAACATCTTGTTTGGCTCTGAAATGGTCGGCGCCGTTCGCGGAATCGACCCGACCACTGGACATTATTTTGATGACACCAAACGCTATGTCGACGCGCTTGATATAACGGACGTCGAACGCCGTGCAATTTTTGAGGGCAATGCCCGACGAGTATTTCCACGATTGGATCAACAACTGAAAGGGCGCGGACTGTGACAGAAGATATTCATGAGTATCTCGCAGAGCTCGAAGATATTCCCGGCACACGCGTGTACACAGCAAAGCGCGCGAGTCAGGGCTACTGGATCAATCAGTTTGCAATGAGCCTGATGAAGTCTGAAAACCGCGAACGCTGGAAGGCCGACGAAAAGGCCTATCTGGCGGACTGGCCGATGACAGAAGAACAGCGGCAGTCCATTCTTGGTCGTGATTACAATCGTATGCTTGACCTTGGCGGCAACATCTATTTCCTGGCTAAACTTTTTTCGACCGACGGCTTGAGTTTTCTGCAGGCCGTATCAACGATGACCGGCATGAGCGTTGACGAGTATCAGGCCATGATGCTCGCCGGTGGGCGATCGCCTGATGGACTTCGTTCAAAATCGGCAGGAAACTGACGTGGCGAGAATTACACACGGCATAGCATCAAGTCATGTCCCGGCGATCGGCGCCGCTGTCGATAATGGCAAGACCGAACAAGACTACTGGAAACCGGTATTCGCCGGATTTGACTGGACCAAAGACTGGATCAGGAAGGCGGGTAAACCGGACGTCGTGATTCTCGTTTACAACGACCATGCGTCAGCTTTCGATATGAAAGTCATCCCAACATTTGCGATTGGCTGCGCGGAAAAGTTTGATCCGTGTGACGAAGGTTGGGGACCGCGCCCGGTTCCTGTCGTCGAAGGTCACGCCGATCTTGCCTGGCACCTTGCCCAGTGCCTGATACTCGACGAATTCGACATGACCGTCATCAACGAGATGGATGTCGACCACGGACTTACCGTTCCGTTGTCATTAATGTTCGGTCAGCCGGATGCGTGGCCATGTAAAATCATACCGCTCGCAGTCAATGTTGTGACCTACCCGCCGCCTACAGGTAACCGTTGCTGGTCGCTCGGAGAGGCCATTCAGCGCGCTGTCGAAAGTTTCCCCGAGGACCTGGATGTGCAGATATGGGGGACTGGCGGCATGAGCCACCAGTTGCAGGGCACGCGCGCGGGGCTAATAAACGCCGAGTGGGACAATCGCTTCCTTGACCGCCTGATCGGCGACACCGACGAGCTGCGTCACGTTCCGCATATTGAATATCTTCGCGAGACAGGGTCAGAAGGAATCGAGATGGTCATGTGGTTGGTCATGCGCGGTGCGCTCGGCAGGAAGACACGATGCCTGCATCGCCACTATCACGTTCCCGCCAGCAACACCGCTGTGGGGCATCTTGTATTGGAGCCCGAATAATGAGAATTGCAATTGCAGGTGCCGGTGCGTTCGGTGAAAAGCACCTGGACGGATTGAAGAATATTGATGGCGTTGAAATCGTATCGGTCATCAGTCGCAGAGCTGAGCAGGCCGCTGAGGTTGCCAAAAAATACGAGGCCAGGCACAGCTCGACCGAACTTGAAGATGCCCTCAATCGCGATGACGTCGATGCCGTTATTTTATGTACGCCGACACAGATGCATGCGGCACAAGCCATCGCCTGTATGGATGCCGGCAAGCATGTGCAAGTGGAAATTCCATTGGCTGACAGCCTTGCGGACAGTCAGGCTGTGCTCGACAAACAACAGGAAACCGGCCTTACCTGCATGGTCGGTCACACGCGACGATTTAATCCGTCGCATCAATACGTACACAACAAGATCACAGCGGGCGAATTCAATATCCAGCAGATGGATGTGCAAACCTATTTCTTTCGCCGCAAGAATATGAACGCGAAAGGAGAGCCAAGAAGCTGGACCGATCATCTGCTTTGGCATCACGCTGCACATACGGTAGACCTGTTTGCTTATCAAGCCGGATCGATTGTCAAAGCCAATGCGGTAGAAGGACCGTATCACCCGGAGCTTGGCATCGCGATGGATATGTCTATCCAGCTTAAGGCCGCTAGTGGCGCTATCTGTACGCTTTCATTGTCATTCAATAATGACGGCCCGCTCGGCACGTTCTTCCGTTACATCGGCGATACGGCAACCTATATCGCACGCTATGACGACCTCGTAAATGGCAAGGAAGAACCTATTGACGTATCCAATATTGACGTCTCGATGAATGGTATTGAATTGCAGGACCGCGAATTTATTGCTGCGATTCGTGATGGTCGTGAGCCTAATTCATCCGTTGCACAGGTACTCGATTGTTATCGAGTGCTGAATGACCTTGAGGGGCAATTCTCATGAAAACACAAGTCGCTATCGTCGGAGGTGGCCCCGCCGGTCTCTTGTTGTCTAGGTTGTTGCACCTGAACGGTGTTGACAACGTTGTGCTCGAACGCCGATCGCGCGATTACGTGCTCGGCCGAATCCGGGCCGGAGTTCTTGAACAGGGTCTCGTCGACCTCCTGCACGAAGCGGATGTCGCCGAACGACTGAAAGCCGAAGGCGAGGTCCACGCAGGGTTCAACATCGCGTTTCACGATGATGTTTGCCACATCGACCTTGCACAGCTCACCGACGGAAAGAATGTCACGGTGTACGGACAGACCGAGGTTACTCGAGATCTATACGAAGCTCTGGATACCGCCGGGGCAACCGTAATTCACGATGCCGAGAACCTCGCGCTACACGATATTGATACCGACAGCCCGAAGGTTACGTTCGATCAGAACGGACAAGAACAAATAATTTCAGCGGCATTCATTGCCGGCTGTGATGGTTTTCATGGCCCAAGTCGCCAAGCCATCCCGAACTCGGTCCGCCAGGAGTATGAACTAACTTACCCGTTCGGATGGCTCGGTGTTCTTTCAGAAACTCCGCCAGTTGCTGAGGAACTGATGTATGCCAGCCATGAGTCCGGATTTGCGCTGTGCTCCTTGCGATCGCGGCAGCTCAGCCGTTATTACGTCCAATGCCCGGTCGACGATAGCGTGGCCGACTGGAGTGATGACCGCTTCTGGGATGAGTTGAAATCGCGCTTGCCAACAGAGGTTGCGAATTCTCTTGTGACTGGTCCGTCTATCGAGAAGTCGATTGCGCCGCTACGTAGTTTCGTGGCCGAGCCGATGTCGTGGAACAGGTTATTTCTGGCCGGTGATTCTGCACACATCGTCCCTCCTACCGGTGCCAAGGGCCTCAATCTGGCAGCATCGGACGTCTATTACCTGTCGCGTGCCTTCGTCGACTATTTCAACAGGGATGTTGAATCGCCACTACGAGACTATTCCAAGACTGCCCTTGCGCGGGTTTGGAAGGCAGAACGATTCTCATGGTGGATGACGCGGCTACTTCATTTGTTTCCTGATCAAAACAAGTTTGAGCAACGTCTGCAGGCAGCCGAATTCAACTACCTCTTAAATTCCGAGGCAGCCAAGCTTGCACTGGCAGAGAATTATGTCGGTTTGGAGTATTGAGCATTTCGGAACACCCGCAGCAATGATTGACGGATGAATAAACGCGAAAAATAATCATCGGAGATGCAGTCGATAAGCGATGGCGCCACTAATTGCCATTGGAATAGCAAACAAATAGAAGTTTGCCGACATATTAAATCCGGCTGCGATCAAGTAGCCAGCGATTGCCGGTCCGGCGACTGCGCCAGAACGCCCCAATCCAATTGACCAACCGATTCCCGTACTTCTCACGGCGGTTGGATACACTTTGGCAGCCGCGCCATACAGGCCGGTAAAGCCGCCCTGTTGCAGTATGCCGATGACAAAAATAAGGCCCAGCAATAAATTGAGCTTGTTCGGCACAGTCGCGAATATAACCATCGCAACAGCAGAAGAGACCAGCGACACGAGAATCAGTTTCGAGAGCCCAAAACGTGTCGACAACCAGCCCATCGTGTAGATGCCGATCACACCGCCAAAGTTGAATAGAAAGAACGCCTGATGAGCGATGCCGCTGTTATAGCCGGAGTCTTCCATTAGTTTCGGAATCCAGCTCATCAGGAAATACAAAGTACTGAAGCTCAGGAAGAATGCGGCCCACAAGGTCAACGTTGCAAGCCGATATTTTGGGGCCAACAATGTTTTGACGGCAAAGCTCGCGCCTTTCTTGGCATTTCCGCTCGTACTTGCATCCGCTATCGCCGGCAGCTTCAGAAGCGCCTGTTTCTTTAGTTTTAGCAAAATTTCGTTCACGCGTTGTAGCGCATTAGCAGGCCGCCGCTCTAAGAGATATTTAAGTGACTCAGGCAAGAATCGCCACGCGACGAAGACCATCAACAATGTCACCACTCCACCCGCAAGGAACATCCCTCGCCAGCCGTAGTCCGGCATGACATAGCCAGCGACTACGGACGTCATCATCGCGCCAAGCGGGTAGCCGGACGTTACAGCGGCCACGGAAAACACGCGAAATTTTTCCGGGCTGTATTCCGCCGCCAACGATGCCTGACAGGCGAGCATTGCACCGGCCCCCATGCCACTTATAAAGCGCAACACGATGAATTCCGTCAGTGACGATGCGTAGGCAGTCAACAAGATCGACACAGCGACAAGAGCAAGGCTCAGGATCACCACTTGGCGCCGCCCAATCAGGTCCGAAAACGGCGCAAGGAACATCGCGCCCGCCATCATGCCCGCCAATGCGAAACTAAATATCCACCCTAATCGCTCCGGCGTTAGTTCAAGATCAGAAGCAACGGAACTGGCAACAATTGCCATCGCCGTTATATCGAATCCGTCTATCATATTAAAGATCAGGCACAGTCCAATAACGAGCAACTGCTGCATGCTGACCGAACCGTCGTCGATTACACGGGCGACAATAGCGCCAGAATTGTCTACAGTGTCATTCATGAATTTTGAAATCCTTTATTCATCACGCCAACCAAATCTTCACAGGAGCCTGCCGTGAACCTGCATAACAATACGCTACGCCTACCTATCACCATCATTGCTACTTTGATCCTTGCAGCTTGCGGCACCGCCGACAAAGAGGAAACTGTGTCCGTGGACGAGCAGGTCGATACAGCGCCTGAACCAGTAGCATCAGAGCTTGCCACCTTGCTTGCAAACGAATCAAGAAGCGAGGGCGATCGAGCTCGAGATGCCGGCAGACACCCTGCAGAAGTCATTGAGTTTCTCGGTATCGAATCAGGCATGAATGTTATCGACGTCATCGCAGGTGGCGGCTACTACAGCGAGGTGCTGTCGTACGCGGTCGGTTCGGACGGCCACGTGAGCGCACAGAATCCCGCCGTCGTATTGCAGATGCGAGATGGCGCTAATGAAAAAGCGCTGAGTGAACGACTGTCCGGCGATCGACTCGCGAACGTGTCGCGACTTGATCGTGAAATTGGCGAGTTGTTGCCAGCGGACGGTCAATACGATGCGGCGCTGACGGCTTTGAATTTGCACGATATTTTCAATAACTACGGTGAACAAGGTGCTATCGGCGCGTTAAAGACGATATCCGCTTTACTCAAACCGGGCGCGGTTTTCGGCCTTATCGACCACCATGGCGCCGCCGGTAACGACAACAAAGAGCTGCATCGCATGAATGTTGAGGATGCGATTCGCGTGGCCGAAGCAGCCGGTTTTGTCGTTGAGGCAGAAAGTGGTCTTCTGCATATACATGACGATGACTTGACCGAAACAGTGTTCGCAGACGGTCGCCGTGGCAACACACATCGATTCCTGCTGCGCTTGCGAAAGCCAGAGTAGTACATAATTCAGGAACTGAATTCGGGAAGGTAATTCTCGTGCCAGTTTACGTCCCGCCCACCGCCGCGACGATCGATAATCACATCCAGCACGTACGCCTGTCCGGCGCTTTCCGCCGCCAGCGCTCGGTTGATTGCGCCGGTGAGATCTTGAGGCTTATTGACTTGCTCGCCATCAAGACCATAGGAGCGCGCAATACCAACATGGTCGATCTGCGGATCGTCCAGGCTGATGCCGATGAACTTGCCGGTTTCAGTTGCCCTGCCCTTGTGCCGCGAAAGCGCCCAACGATTAGCCTGGTAACCGAGATTGTTGAAAATCACGATGATTAGCGGTACCTCGAATCGCTTCGCCGTCCACAAGGCCTGCACCGCGAACTGATAACTGCCATCACCAACGAGTGCGACAACCTGCTTGTCCGGCGCGCCCAGTTTTGTACCAATAGCGGCCCCCAGGCACCAACCAAGGCTGCCACCCGAAGAAATCAAATGACGCCGACCGCCACCGGGCTGATCGAAGTCGATGTAATCCCAGATCGGCGCATCAGACGTTGCACCTTCTGTGACGACAATCGCGTTGCGTGCAATAGTGTGATTCAACTCGGCAGCCAGTCGCTCTGGCGCGATCGGGTCTGAGTCCCAGGCACTCTCGAGAACGCGCTTGAGTGACGTTTGCCGTTGCTCTTTGAGCGCTTCCGCCTGCCGGCTTATGGCCGCAACTTTGGCACGGTCCGGTGCGCTGCCGTTCATGACTTCGATTATCTTTTGGAGAGTCACTTCTGCGTGTGCGTAAATCAGCAGATCCGCTGGATAATTTCGGGCGAGATGGTCTTCGCGCAAGCCAATCTCAATAATTCTGGCATTGCGCGGAATCAATGGGTGGCCTCCGCGCGACAGGGACAGCCGGCTCGCACCCGCTATCAGGACCACATCGAAAGGCGTTGTTGCTTCTATCGGCCCCCGCATCGCACCAAGGTAGTGTGGGTGATGACTCGGAAAACCCATCGACGAGCGACTGGCGGACGTGTCACCGCTTACGGTCGCGCCCAGTTGATCGGAGATTTTGGCCAGCTCCGCCAGACCACCCCAACGGGGTAGTTCGGCGCCGGCAATGAGTAAGGGATTCTCTGCGGCCATGAGCCATTCCGCAGCTTGCTCAACGGCAGCGCGCTGCGGCGAAATTCTGCGTTCGGAAACCGTCCGCTGTGCCGGGATCAGCGACGTCTTTTCCGTTTTGCCCGCCCAGACATCAACCGGAACACCCAAAAATACCGGCCCGGATGGCAGTACCGAGGCCAGCCTGAATGCACGGCGCAGCGACTCACCGAGGTTCTCTACCCGACTCGATATAAAAGACAGCTTGGTAAAGAGCTCCGGGATAGTCTCGAGTTTGGTTGTTTCCGTAAACACACCGAGATTCTCGCCGCTGCGCTCACTCATGCCGACGGATACGACCACAGGCGAATTGTCCGCCCACGCATTGACGATCAGGCCGAGCGCATTGGCAGTTCCTGTTACAGAGTGAATATTGACGAAGGAGGTTTGGCCGGTGATCCGCGCGTAGCCATCGGCCATCGCCATTACCGAACCCTCTTGCAGCCCGAGTACATAATGGATGTCCGGGAAGTCGACCAGCGCATCGACGAATGGCGCTTCGTAGGATCCGGTATTGCCGAAGACGTATTTGACGTCCCACAACCTTAGCGTCTCGCAGGTAATATGTCCGCCGCTAACGTTCTTGAGCACAAGATCGTTTTCGGGCTCCGGGACAGCGGCGACCACGTCCGCTATCTGGCCAGCCGCTGCCACACCGACACCCATTTGCGTCAACGTGCGAAGAAATTTTCGCCGGGAGAGTGCGCCGCTCAGAAACTCCCGGAAAACATCACGTAACATGCAAATTCATTCCAAGATACTGGCTATCGATTAGAAGAACGCGCGGAATATCAATCCTGCGGTCCGCGGTGCCAGGTAACTGCCCAGCAGCAATTCCTCTCGACCAGCGCCTGGCGGCAAACCGATAAACGGTGCATTCGGTGGCACCAGCGTGGTGTTTGGGGTCGTGAATTGGGCACCCAGCACATCGTCGTCTTCGATGTTTTTCACCCATGCTTCAAGAGAATATTTACCGTCGTCGCCAAATTCGTAGCGCAGCCGAACATCCGTCCGCGTATGGCTGTCCTGCCGGTTCTGCGGGTTGTTAAACGGCTGCAGGAAGTAGTCGTCTTCGTAATGGAAATTAATGCGCGGCGTCAACGTTGCTCCGCTGGCGAACTGCCAGGTATACGGCTCAATAGCCACATTAAACGATAGCTCAGGCGCCTTGGTCAGCTTATTGCCTGACAGGTCCTCCGGCACAACGCCCGGTGTCTGTGGATCGTCGACATCGGTGAACAGATCGTATTCTGCGTCAAGCCAGGCTGCGGTGACGTCAACCCTCGTCTTGTCGCTAAGCATGAAGTTGCCTACAAACTCGAGTCCCGTAATAGTCGACTCGGCAGCGTTTCGCGTGACGATTTGTGCCGCGACCACCTGACTGACCTGTTGGTCCTCAAAGTCGTAGGTAAAGAACGAGAAATCCACCTGCGCGCGGCCGTCCAGGAAGAGACCTTTGGCGCCAGCCTCATAGGCCGTTAATGTTTCCGGATTGAAGGTGTTCGCGTCATTGAAGCCACCGGATCGATAGCCTTCGGTAGCCGATGCATACAGCAGCCAGTCATCGGCCGGCCGCCAGTCGAAACCTATTTTGAATGAGGTCTCGTTCCAGTCGTCGCTCTGGTTACGAATCTGACAGCGGAAAATTGTGACAGCGCCGTTGTTTCCCGTACAGGTCGGAGCACCCAGAGAGGTCGGATCAAAGCTTCCTGGGTCGATCATCGGCGGTGCAGTCAGTGGGTCCAGCGTGAAGCCGACGTAGGAACCATCGCCATCGTCTTTTTCATCTTCTGTATTGCGGACGCCGACCGTAATCTTGAACTGGTTATCAGAGCCGAAGGTTAATGATCCCTGGCCAAAAAATGCCAATGACTCCGAGCTTTGGTTCGTAAATCGATTAACTCGCACGGCCGGATCCGCTGCGAGCACGAGAAATGCGGGCGGTCCCGGCAATGGTGGAACGAGATTCGGGCCGATGAAACCAGCCCCGCGGAGCCCTTCGAGAAATGCGTCGAAATCGGTATCGAGCTCTTCCTCGAAGTAGTAGGCACCCAGCATCCATTCAAACGCACTGTCCGGGTTATTTGAGGCCAGGCGAACTTCGAAACTGACGGCCTCAGATTCCTGGTCCGTCACTGCGAAATTTCCGACGGTTGGCCCGATAGCCGCTGTACACGGTCGTGGCGGCGGGTTGAAACGACACAAGTCTGCAACGGCAGGAATCTGATCGGTGCCATCCCGGTCGACCGTATTCTGGCGCTCGTTAACCCGGTATGCGCCAATCACCGTTAGTGCGGTGCTACCCAGATCCCAGTCAAGTTCTCCCTTGAATCCGTAGTCTGAATTTTCTCTGTCGGGGTCAATATTTAGGGGGAAATTTTGGGGGTCTGTGGAAAATGGAACCTGAAAACCCGACAGATCGAATGATCGATCGTAAGGTACGGCCGCCATAACCGAACCGTTGCCGGACTGCTCAAAAAAGTCACCGCTTAACAGGATAGACGCGTTCTCGCCAACGTCGAATAACAGCGAGCCCCGAACACCAATATCGTCCAGATCATCGCCGTCCGACGCCGGGCCGTTGTTGCGCAAGCCGTCGCGTTCGGCGTAGGTGAATGCAACACGTCCCGCTACCGTTTCGCTAAACGGGATATTGAACGCACCCTTGAAGCCGATCAAGGCGTCGCTACCACCCGTTATTTCAGCATCGAAGCCTCTTTCCTGGGAGGGGCGCTTGGGAATAATGTTGACTGTACCCGAGGTCGTATTGCGACCGTACAATGTGCCCTGCGGTCCGCGCAGTACCTCTACGCGCTCTACGTCATAGAAAAGCGCATTACCGCTTGAAATACGCGGCAAATAAACACCGTCCATATGCACGGCGATGGAGGGATCACCATCGTTGGTGATCGCATCGTTCGAAATCCCGCGAATTGTCAGCTGTGCACCACCGAAACCCAGATTCAGCTCGCCAAATTTGAAATTCGGCACCAATTGCGACAAATCCTCAACGTTGGTTGTACCGTTTCGGTCCAGCGCTGCCTGATCAAAGGCCGAAACTGCCAGCGCCGTATCCATCACGGTCGCTTCGCGTTTTTCTGCGGTGATTACAATCTCATCAAAGGCGGGGCTACTCTGAGCGTTTGCCATTACCGGGAAAACAACGAGCGCACACATTCCGACTATGCGCCTTCTTAGCAAACACCCAATTCTTATGTTCATCTTAACCCCCACGGTTACAATAGTGAACTGTAACGTACAGTCTGATTATCGTGTTTATACGGTCAAAGTCAAGCACCGCCGAGGCGGCGCCCTGCCTGTTTGTATGATCAGGAATCCCCATCAACTGGCGAGCTTGCTCAGAATCGCCGCAAGCTTTGCCATCTCCGCTCGTGTCAGCTGCCCGGTCAGGTGCTCGTGTGCTTCTGCAAGGATTCGAGGGAAACTCTTTCTAAATACCGCCCTGCCTTTTGCGGTCAGACTGACCATGACCTGGCGGGCTGAGATGTCCGATCTCTTTCTCTTGACCAGACTTGATTGCTCCAGCTTCTTGACCGTATTTGTCGTATTGGCCGCTGAGATAAAGGTTTCACTTGCCAGGCGTCCCATCGACATCGGGCCAAACTTGCCCAGGATGTCGACGACATTAAGCTCCGCGGCGTGCAGACCAACCTGACCCGCCACCTCGCCGGCCATTTGGTAGAGGGCATGACGCTCCCGCATGATGTTGCGAAATATGCCAACACAGATATCCTCATCTCGCTCACTAACAATCGCCTTTGTTTTGACGTAATTCTTCATCTATCTGCCTTTGCCATTCGTCCGTCAGCGAACAACCTGATTCCACAATTGGTCGACTCTGGATTCGATTTCCGGAATTGGCACAACCCTGTCCATCACCTTCAACTTGAGTGGCACCGTACAATCCACGCCCATAAATGATCGTACGTTGAGCGGAATCTCCGGATAGCCGTCATATACGCCGAGCTTGCCGTTCGATCCGAGAACGCCTTGCGCCATCGGTTCAATATTCATGCCCATTACATTCGGAATAATCATCAAATCACGGTCCGGAATGAAGCGATGAGCAAGCGCCCAGTCACGCTCCTTATGGTCCCGAATATTGATGTCGTCATCGTAGACGAATACATGTTTGCAAAACCCCGCCAACGCTGTGTAGGCACGCATCATCGCCATCTTGGGCTCGCCTATGCGCGCTTTCTTTATTGACACCTGCACTGTAAACCCGCAGCCGGCTATGGGATCGACGAAAACGTCGACAACGTTCGGCATGATTTCCTTTACCTGCACAAAGGTACGCACTGAACGAAAAAACGCCGCGATCGAGTTGCACTCGTTCAATGGACGACCGATATGTACGTGCTGAAATATCGGCTTTTTACGCATCGTAATCGCAGTGACATTGAATACCGGGCGCCGCCGGGGCTTATCGTAGAATCCGTTGAATGATGCAAACTGTCCCTGCGTCGCCCAGTTGAACGGCCTGAACTCGCCTTCAACGACGATTTCGGCATTCGCTGGAACGTCGACATCGATGGTTTCGCATTTAACCATCTCAACCGGTGCATTCCGAAGCCCGCCGATGAACGCAAAGTCATCACCTTCATGAGGCAGAGCCGAGTTCGCGCCGGCCAGGATAAATTCCGGTGTCACACCGAAAACGAAAGCCATTGGAAAGGGTCTCGCGTTCTCGTGATCCCAGCTCGACGATGGAGCATCTATCTTGCTGCCCCAAAACTTTTCCATACTAAACGCATCGCCCGTGCCACGAAATATCCAGGCTGTGCCGGTGTTCTTGCCGGTTATCTCAAAGCGGTGGTAGGAAAGATTATGCGAGGTCTCGGTCGGTTTCGTCACGCAAAGACTCGTGAAATACCGACCTTCGGCGAGATCCGGTGTGCCCTGACCGTCCTGAGGATTTAGACGCAGCGCCGGGAGTATCGAAAGATCAACGTCATCGCCCTGCATGATGACCTGCTTGCACGCCGCCTGTTTCGGGTCGACGTAGACCGGCGGTACACCACCTTCCTTTAGCACCTGCATCATCTTCATCGCAGACCCCGGTAACGCGTTGCTCTCCTCGACACCAAATGCGTCCGCCATACGTTTGTAGGTATGACCGACCGTATTAGCGATCACCGGGATATCGAAGCCCTTGGGATTTTCGAACAATATCGGATCGTGGATGTCTTCATAGTCGGCGCGAGCGATGAAGGCGCCCATCTCATCAAGCGTATCGACTTCAACAGGTACCCGGAACAACTCGCCCCTGTTGTCCAGATCATCAAGAAACGCGCGGAAATCGAACACACTCATCGTCTATTCTCCGAGAATGGAAACATCGCGTCAGCATAACATTTCCGTATAGAAAGATTCTATATAGAAATGTTATGCTTGAGACATGCGCATAATCATTGGAATAAGCGGTGCAAGCGGCGTGATATACAGCATACGTTTGCTTGAAACGCTGCAGTCACTGGATGACGTGGAAACGCACCTGGTTATGTCGTCCACCGGCCGCATGAATATTAATATTGAGACCGACTGGGACCCAAAGAGTGTGGAAAAGCTCGCCGACGTCGTTCATCGCAACAACGATGTCGGTGCGATGATAGCCAGTGGTTCGTACCGGTGCGATAGCATGATCGTTGCCCCTTGCTCGATGAAAACTCTCTCGGCGATCGTCAATTCATACTCCGATAATTTATTGTGCCGCGCTGCAGATGTCATGTTGAAGGAACGCAAGCGGCTCATTCTGGTACCCAGAGAATCCCCTCTTCACACAGGACACTGCCGTTTACTCTATGAAGCGAGCCACATGGGTATCGACATTGCACCCCCAATGCCCGCGTTTTATAACCGCCCGGTCTCCGTTGATGACATCGTTAACCATACGGTTGGACGTTTGCTCGACTTGGTCGGGTTGGACGCCGGACTGGTCAAGCGCTGGGCTGGAGTGCCCGATCCGCAACAACGGCATCGATAATTAGCGAGAATTTTCGTTGCACATCGTCGGAAACTTTGATGCCCACATACTCGGCATACAATTTCAATGCGTCCATACCCGCCACCGCCGCTTGTTCGCTTACATGTTGCGACAATTGATCGCAGGGCACCAAAGACTCGAGTACTTCCTGTTGCAGCTTTTCGGTCTCGAGTTCGACCGCCTTTATTTTTCCTCGCAGCACTATACAGGCCTCTGAGGGTACCTCGTTCACATGGCACCCCGTATGTTTCAGCCAGCGTCTCGCCGAACGTATCGGCAGGACAACATCGTATGTCCATTGCCCCGAAAACCGCGCGGCTTTTACCAGTAGATCACTATCAAGCTCGCCAACATAAGCGCTAACCCAGCAACAAAAAAACAGCATATTAACATCGGCGCCATAGTCGTTTTGCAACGACAGACAGGCCTCGGACACACTGGGTGAGTCATACGTGCTTACCGAGAAGTCCCAAAGTTTGCTCATATCCCGACCTTCTGATATTTCTCAGACCTCCGGTGCGACCGTCAGCACGATTCCCGCCAGGTCGTCGTCCCACTTGATTTGACATGCAAGCCTTGAATTTGCCTGTAAGTCGCCGCCCTCGCCCCCGAGTGCTGCAATTTCGAAGTCGGACATCGGCTTGAGTTTGCTTAGCCACGGTTCCTCTATGAATACATGGCAGGTCGCGCATTGGCAGGATCCGCTGCACAGAGCTTCTATCGACAGGCCGGCGGATCGTAGAATTTCCATCAGCGTCGCATGCCCTTGCGGCTCAAGTTCGTGTTTGCTGCCGTCACGATCGGTTGCGAATATCTGGGTCAAATTAGTACGCTACCGTTTTCTATGCGGCGACAGTAGTGTTGCTGGAGGCAACGTCAAATACTTCGCTGTTCGGAAAGTAATCAGACCACACATACCAGAATATCTTGTTGTAATGTGGGATCAGATCGAGCTGCCGACCCTTGTATTCGCCAGCGACACATTGTCCGGTTGGCAACCATGTCGAACCGCTCTCGTGATCGGTAAATTCGCCCGCTTGGCCTGAGCATTCGAAGGTCAATGCTGAATCAGCGTCGATACTGCGGTCGCAGACCTGAATAAAATCGTCTGTGAAAAAGACGGCAAGCTCACGACCACCGAGCCGGTCATTGATGACCTTATGCTTTTCATTGCGCTGAACGGTATATGCCTTCGGCTGGCCGTCCAGCAATACACCGATGACGCATGACTTCAGCGGTAGACGGTCATCGCGCTCGTGCTGCAGGGGATAAACGACGACGGAACTCGACGGGTCGATTACATCAGCCCTTGCCAGTAGTTTTAGATAAAACATATCGCGCCAGGTGAATGAACGCTGCCAGACCGGTGACTCCGGGTAGTATTTATTCCAGCTACTGAGGCTGGTCATGATTGTCGGCACCGTGCTTAAAGGTTCATTTGTGCCTTCGAGCCGGTTATGAATTTGCACGACCGAGCAACGGCTGCTCTTTTCGTAAAACACCATATTGTTAGCCAGGGCGGCCGTAATCGTTATATCCGGATTACTGAAGTTGCCCTGTAGCGCATACGACATCGAACTGTGCGCCAAAATGCAATGCGTCATCAAAAACGGGGCATCGCCGTCTGGCTGGAAAACGATATGGGGTCGACGAGCAAGCCGGGCAATGTAGGCGAATGGCTTGCCGTTGGTATCAATTACGCCGACGACTTCTTCGTCAGCCGGGAATTTTTCGAGAGCCTGGTCCACTGAAACGTATGTTGGTTTTTTTATCGGTGTGAACAGCAGCTTGGCGTGCATCAGAAAACCGTATATCAGCAAGAACGCTACCGCAGCCGCACTAGCGAGAACGATAACTGAATAGCCGCCCACCTGGCTGCCCTGAAAACCGATGTAGACGAGAAGCGCCAACGCGACAATGATTAATGCGCCTGATTGAGAGTAGATGTAGCGCGCACCTGCGGGTGATGCAGCGATTTTGTTGGTCAGCATTAGAACGCCGAGAGTGCCAGGCAGCACCGCTATCGCGGTGAGTAGAACCGCGATGACCGCGACTACGTTTAGTGTGTTCATTCAGGCACCCCGGGTATTTTCTTCAAACAGCACAGCAATAAACGTACTGTACCGTACATTCTAGAAAAATATTCAAAAAATATCCAGACTAGCTTGCGTTGGGGTGTTGGTAGGCATCGAGAAAGCGTTCAACGACGTGGTGCGCCCTGACACTGACCTCCTCAGCCGATGGCATTGGGCTATCCAGATAGAGCTGATCGATATAGCGTTGGTGCAAGAGCATGCCGCGAAAAAACTCTGACGCCTCCTCGGCACTTCTGATATCGATGAGTCCTTTGCCAATCAGCGTTTCAAAATAATCCCTTAGCTGCGTGTGGCTGCGCAAGGGGCCGCGTTCGTAATACATGCGTGCGATATCCTTGAATCGCTCTCGCTCGGCGATGATCAGCCGCATTAGCGAACGGTGCTTAACGGAAAAAATAACTCGCATTCGGTGTTCGGCGAATTGCACCAGCATGTCGTGAATGTCGTCCAGTGCTTGCAATTCGACTTCTTCATCACTGGATACGATGGAGTCAACAACCGCACGAAACAGGTCTGCTTTGGTTGGAAAATAGCTGTACAAGGTCGCCTTGGATCCGCCCGACTTCAGGACGATAGCGTCAATGGACGTTTCGCCGTAGCCGACGGAAAGAAATAGCTCGGTCGCTGCGCTGAGGATCATCGCTTTCCTGCGCTGCCCGCGCGACGATACCGGTGCCGATGATCCGCCTGCGTCGTCAGGTCCCTTCGAAGTCTTTTTCTTTTTTCTGACCACCAACTAAGTAACCTCTGCCAACACGCAAACATTCGCAAGAAACAAAACTATAACAACCATCCATCGGGACCTGAAATACTATGGTAGTCCTGAAACTCGAGAACACCTTCATACCCCAGGTTTCTGCCTATACCACTGCTCTTGAATCCGCCAAATGGCCCACGGTTATCCTGTGCCAACGGTCCATGTCCATTCAGATAGGTATATCCGGCTTCGAGTTGTCGCGCTATTCGAAGCGCTCTTTCGCTGTCTTCGGTCCAGACTGAAGAGCACAGGCCGAATTCCGAGTCGTTCGCCAGATTAACGGCCTCGGCGTCTGTGTCGAACGGAATGATCGGCAACGCCGGTGCAAATTGCTCTTGCTTAACAATATCAAGCGTGGGATCCGGATCAAAAACGAGCGTCGGTTTCTGGAAATAGCCCGCACGATACAGATCCTCATCAGGCACCTCACCAAACTCCTGCACATCCGCGCCTTGTTCACGCGCCTGGGCAAGCATTGCCTTAATCACTTCGTATTGACTCCGATTGTTGAGCGGGCCCATATTGGTTTCCGGCAACAGAGGGTCACCAATTACCTGTCGTGCAGCGACGGCGCTTAAGCCCTGTTTGAATTCCTCATATCGTGATCGATGCACGTAGGCACGCTTCAACGCCATGCATATTTGACCCGAGGTCATGAACGATGCCAGGTAGATGCGCATGAATGCAGCATCGTCGAGAACCGCATCGTCCAAAAACAAACCAGCGTCATTACCACCGAGTTCAAGTGTTACTGGCGTCAGATTGTCAGCCGCCACTCGCATCACGTGCTTGCCGACCGAAATGCTGCCGGTGAAATTAATTTTTCTGATACGCCGATGTGATAGCAAGGCATCGCCAATATCGGCAGCAGAGCCCGTTACCACATTGAGAACGCCGGGCGGCAACATCTCCGCAATTCTCATGATGGTCAGCGTCGGAGCCATTGCCGAATTCTGCGAAGGCTTAATGACGCAGGTATTGCCCGACACGAGAGCCTGCGGCAATTTGGCGCCCAGAATAGATAGCGGCCAGTTCCACGGAACTATCAACGCTGCCACACCGCGTGGCTGACGCGTAATAATGGTATCGAAGGGCGGGCCTTTGAGCTGTTCGTCGGCAGCTAGTCGATCGGCCATCGCGGCACAAAAAAGAAAACGATCGCCAAGGCGCGTCAGCTCCATCGTCGATTCTTTCAGGATCTTGCCGTGCTCACGCGTAAACAGGCGGACTCTCGATTGCAGTTCGGTTTCATCTGCAGTCAGGTGTTCGGCAATTTTTCTCAGGTACGCCGCGCGCTCTGCGTACGACAGCGCGGCCCATGCCGGAAACGCCTCGTGTGCTGCCTCACACGCTGCATCGACATCCTGCAAGGTTGCACTGGCAGCCTCGCCCACTAATTCGTCAGGCCGCGCAGGATTGTGTAGTTGATAGTAGTTTTTGCCGCCGGGCTGGCAGCGTTCACCGCGGATAAAGAGCTCGGTTCTCGCCACCTGATCTGTGCCAGTCATTTTCTACCTCGTTCAAAGAAAAAAGATGCTAGTTTAGAACTGTACTGTATATTACACTTCCTAAGTGATATTTTCCCCGAATAAATCAAGGCCTTACCACCTCGGCCCTTACCCTCTCGAGCGTCTTCGCAGGAGCGAGAACATCCTGAAGCGGGAACTCGAGTTGGCTAAGGTCTCGCGGCCGCCGGTAGAAGAGACGAAGCATAAAGGGCTTTGTCAGTCGATCGCCAAATACCATCAGGTTTTCCACAGTCTGCGGGGTGACGCACCGGTCGCGGCAAAAGCCCCTGTCCCTGATGACCTGCAGCGTCGCACTGTTGATATTAAAGGGTCCGCCTATTTTCTCAACGCGAGCCAGGTAGCGATTTGTTCATTATCCGACTCGTGTTGGCTAAAAGAATCCACGCCGTTGCATCACAGTCATGCAATCGTCGTTCTGGTAAAGCATGGCCGTATTCCCGAGAGCGGCACACTGGCCAATGTCTGGGTGAGGAATTCGGTTGCCGCGGCCGCCGACTTTCGCGCCTATGAAATTGCCATTAGCATTGCGAATCACATTCAACTCATGGGTTTTCTGGCCGTTGCACACGACGCGCAGCACGGTGACGTCGACCTGGATCGCCTCACCATCATGGCCGGCCTCGGCGTCAGAAGTAACGGAGTGGTCCTTAACCCGTATCTCGGTGATCAGTATTCGGTTTGTGCTGTGACCACGGAATATG
Source organism: Woeseiaceae bacterium (assembly GCA_021773075.1). GTDB lineage: Bacteria > Pseudomonadota > Gammaproteobacteria > Steroidobacterales > Woeseiaceae > UBA1847. Next base: position 68,392 of record JAJFKT010000021.1, on the reverse strand, counting down.
AGCTCGCGGCCGATATACCGCTCGACCCCGACAAAACTCGCAAGGCGAAAGGCTTCGCTTACCAGCTCGGCATCGGGGGTTCAACTTCAGGACTCGAGCGCTGGCGGCAAAAGCACCGGCCGACCCACCTGAGCAAGTACGCGATGGAAACCGTGAAGCGCGTCGACAAACCGACGACGTTGATTCTCGATGACGAGGTCCCTCGTGTACCGAAGCGCGCGGCATTTTTTGAGCGGGCCGTCCACGGAGACCTGGGTAAAAAAACACAAGTCGAACGCACCCGCTTCGCCTTCAAACACCCGCTTGCGGCAGCCATGCTTAAGCAGATTGGCGCAATGGTCCCGCATCAGGACGGCCCGGTCGCATTGCCAGTCACGATGTCCTGCGACGATGCGGCGGAGAATGCGCGAGCGTTGAAATCTCTATCGTATTTTCTGGGTGCGGAGCTAACAGGCATTTGTGAAGTTCCGCGCTATGCCTGGTATTCGCATGATGAACGCGGTGAAGTTATCGAGTGTCATCACAAGTACGCAGTCGTCATGCTGATAGACCAGGAATACGACACCATGGAAGGCGCGTCGGGTGATGATTTTATCTCCGGCGCTCAGTCCATGCGCGCATATATGCGGGGCGCCGTAATTTCCGGGGTTATGGGCGACCACCTACGCAGACTGGGATTTTCGGCGCGGGCACAAACAAATGCTGATTCCGAAGTCTTGCAACTGCCGTTAATTTTGATGGCCGGCCTTGGAGAACTGAGCCGTATTGGTGAGTTGGTTCTGAATCCTTTTGTGGGACCGCGATTCAAGTCGGTGGTCCTGACAACAGACATGCCATTGGAGATCGACAAGCCGATTGATTTCGGACTGCAGTATTTTTGTTCGAATTGCTACAAGTGCGCACGTGAATGTCCTTGCGATGCAATTTCGTGGGGCAACAAGGTGATGTTTAATGGCTACGAGATGTGGAAACTCGACGCCGAGCGCTGTGCACGTTATCGCCTAACGAACCAACGTGGACTTGCCTGTGGGCGTTGCATGAAGACCTGCCCACTGAATAAGGTGGTTAATTGGGACGGCCCGATTGCCACCCAGGTCGCAAGCTGGTTAGGCATCCATGCCCGTTGGCTAAAACCGCTGTTGGTGCCGCTGGCAACACGACTCGACGACATGTTGGGTCATGGCGTTCGCAATCCTGCCAAGAAATGGTGGCTCGATCTCGAAATCGTTGACGGTATTTGTGTAGAACCCCGCAAGGGCGTGAACGAGCGGGACCTGGATACGAAAAGGCATATCGATGCGGACAAACAAAAAATTGCCTACTACAACGCGAACCTGATGCCACCGCCGAATGCTCAGGGTATTCCCATTTTTCCCAATCGCAAAGCGGCGATCGAAGCAGCTTCATTACTGGAAACACCCGCCGAAGCCTTACGTCGTGCGAAGGCGGGTGGCGCAAAGCCCAAGCACTATGTGCCGACTCCTCCCGATGACTATGCGGCATCGGGGCGATCCGACACTTCCTTGTTCGACCCATATCGAAAGGCAGATACCGACTAGTCTGTGCATCGACTATTTGTAGTCGTTCACCAGCTCGCCATTCGACGATTCGGCGAACTGTGGCAAGTCATCCGTTATCTCGTAAAAGTCCGGTTTTTCTCCGACGAAAATGTGACCCATGGTTTTCAAACCCGTGGGGCCATCAAGAGTGCCAGCAATAATTCCAGTAGCATCCAACTCAAACGGTTCCCAAAACAAACTCGAGCCACATTCACGGCAGAATCCACGCTGCGCCACATCGGAAGTCTTATACCAGGCAAGTCCGTCGGCATTGGTGATCGTTACATTTACTTTACGCGCTTTCGAATGCGGGCCAAAATTGCCATGCAGGCGCTGGCACATACTGCAGTGGCAGTTGACTATATTTCGCAATGGGCCAGTTACCTCGTAACGCACAGCACCACAGAGGCAACCGCCGGCGGTTGATGATTCAATTAAAGACATTGGATTTTATGACCGACACGAAGCTGGCAGATGGGTATTCTGAAGCGTTGTCTTGTCCTCGCTTACGGCCTCCATACCCTCTGGTGGCGTTCTATATCCACACGTCCAAGAGATCGGACTCGACGGACTGTCAGTAACGACGAGAGGTCGAATAGTCAGCACTTGTTCCGCCAGCTGTGAATTAACGTGATTGCCAAATTCGACGTGCATCGCACCGTCGATAACCTCAACTCTTTTTATGTAGTTGCCGATCAGGTATTTCGCGTCTGGCACTCCAGCCTCAACGTTATTTGCAGGAAACCGTCCACGATCCTTGTAGAAATCTTTGATCGATAGCTTCAATTCACCAGTTATTGAAAACGACTCAACGACTTGAGCACGTATCGTGTAGTCCTGATATGCAGGTATCGCAATAGACGCGAGGATTCCGATTATTGCGACAACAATCATTAACTCGATTAGTGTAAATCCGTTCTGCTTCATTTCATCACCTATATCACAGAGCCCATTTTGAAAATCGGTAAATACATGGCCACAATGAGCGTAGCCACAAATAAGTACATTACGAATTTGAGTATTAACGAGAATCGATCGCGCGCCTCAACCAACGCTAATGACATGCGTCCAATGTGTTGATCGCATTGAAATGTAATTTCTTCATTGAAGTAGCCTAGTTTTGCCGCGACGCCCAACTCCGTCAGAACGGCACTTTGGTCAAAATCCCCATCACTTGTTTGTAAATCTTCAAAGCTCAATTTGGGCGATTGATTTGCCGCCTTCGCAGCCTCGGCTACGGCGCGGGTTGCTTCGACGTCGCTCTCGACCAGAATTCGAGTGAAATTCAGAAACAAGCCGAGATTGTACGACTCGGTAATGGCACCAACAATCGGTGCCCACGTGGGCCATCGCGGTAATGGTGAAAGACGTTGAATTCGACTATGGAATAACACGACAAACCAGACAACGAGTGCAACCAGGATTGTTAGCAAGACTGCAAACAGGGGGATTCCGGTACCGCCAAAGGCAAATACTGCTGTTGTCAGCTTAGGCATTGGCGCACCAAATTGAGAGAACATGCTGCTAAAAGACGGAATAACGAACACGCCGAAGATAGTTGCAACGACCAGAGCAACCGCTGACAGAGCAGCCAAATACCAGATCATTCCAACTACGCCGGCCCAGTAGGTCTCGAATACAACCTTACTCTGTTGCACGTACTCAACAAACTTTCGGAAGAATCCGTTCTTGGGCCCAACGACTGCAGGCAACAACTTTGCCAATGTCGCATAGGGGTTTGGCCCAAGCGATGGACCCTGGTCAGTTGAGCCGCTCAGAAGATTGCGCAGGTACTCAACGTCTTCAGCGTACTGCCTGGGGCTTGCTTCAGCCAATCGTTTCAGAGCCGGCTCAAGTTGTTCGTCCGACAAGAGATTGGAGAGCTGACGGCTAACGAATGCGAGATGGTCTGTGGATTTGGAGGAAAACATTTACGCTTAGTAGTCCCTGCATGAGGCTGGAAGGTGGGCAATCTCTATATCGGTTTTGTCTGGTCCGCTCGGCATGAATCCGTCCGGAGCACTGTAGCTTGAACATGCCCAGACAACTGGTGAGCCAGGGCTACCTGATACCAGCATCGGCCGCATAGTCAGTTGTCGCCCACTCAAGACCGACGCCGTATCGGAGCCTCCAAAGAATGTCGAAATCGATCCATTCTCATTGAGCGTCATGTGATCAACAAACTGTCCAAGATCTTTTTCCTTACTGAGCGTTGAATTATTCAGCTCTGCTTCGGTCTTTGGCCAATCACCATGCTCTGCACGATACACGACCATCTCTGCCTTCACTGTCGACGTCATCATGAACGCCTCCGACAATTGAGCACGAACGATATTCGTCTCGTAATTTTTCAATGCGAGCGCGGTCAACAGCATGATAATTGAAATAACCGCCCCGAAATCGAGTGCGGATCGGAGCTTCTGACCAATATCAGTCGCGATAAACATTTGGGCCACTTGTCGGTTTCTATTGCCCACTCAAAGTCACCAATTCGTCTGTACCGGCGAGAAACAACCACGCCAAATTATCGGAGTAGCCCAACACGACTGCACCGATCACGACAAGGAGCACCGGGATAGCCCAAGCGACGATCGAATTAAGGGCGGCTCTCCCCACTGAATAGCCTTGTACAACCGCCAGACCCTTCAAGAATATCCCAATTGACCAGACCACAATGACCATTTGGAGCATGAGCAGTGCGAACCCGATAATGGTGACCAGCGAAGACTGATTTGCCGACAATGGGGCACCCGAGATCTCGGCATAGAATGCCGAAAACGCCATTAAGGGTAGGCCCAGGATTGCCAATGCAACTATCGGCACATTTCCCCACGCGATTGCCGTCTGGATACTTGCTACACCTGCCGTTCCCCCAAGCCATACTCCGGTGATACGAATAAGATACGCACCGAGAAGTACTTGCAGGACCTCCAAAACCGGGCCAAATGCGAGCAATGTAGAAAGTAAAATTCCGCTCGTCATCTCGCTGTCATCGGCGGAAAACAATGCGGATGTTGGTAATATCGCGAATCCCGCCAAGATTGGGAGGACGTAGAGTCGATAACCGGGGTTCTGATGGGCGATTCGAGCAATGGTCCGCGAGGGATCGAACCAAATGGATCTTAGTGGTGACCGCCTCATATTCGTTGTTGGACTGCCTATAGATGGGACTTGAAGACCATACTAGCAACTCGTTTCGGCACTTGTCCCATAACTCGTCGCCTTTTGAGCTGGTGCTCGTTCTGTAATCTTTCGAGTTACGGCAATTCTTGCGGCGCCGAGATGGCCAAATACACTGTACTCCACAGTTGCGCTGCGTTGGATTCGGTTTCATCGCCCGAGCGCTGCCCGAAGGGCTCCAGGCGATAATCACCTTGGGTATATGACCAGGACCACAGCTCGGAGTTTCGGAGCGCATTGGTCGAGGTAACTACTTCCCATAAGCGTTTTTGAGCATCGGTTAATTGCTGCCGAGCACTGGTGGGTAAGTCGGTGCGTAGCAACTGTCGTTCCAGTCCAGCAGCCAGAAGCGCCTGATGCCAGGACCATACTACCGCGCCGTGATAATGCATATTACTGAATAATTGACGTTGCTCTGTTGGCGCGTATGCCGGGTTGGCGACCAATAGTCCGACCGACGTCACGAGACCAGCAGGAAATGGTCTAAACAGTGCCGTCACCGAGCGTTCAACGTCGTCCGCTGACAGATTGCCAAACAACAATGCGAACCCGTCGTCCGAATTGAGGACTGGAATTGCCGTTCCCCGATCATCCAATGAAACTGCGTTGAATGTCACGCCTGCCCGACCGGTAACTTGCCCGTCCGCCAACGACGTTAATGCTTCTTGATCGGACACCCCTAACTGCGCAGCATAGTCGGCGATATTTCGCCGTGCCTCGTCGAAAGGGATGGTCACCTCGAACATCGGCGGAGCGTTATTCATCCAAAGCTTGGCCAGGCTTTCGGCCTGGTCAAAGTTATTCCCGTTTCGCGTGTACTTGGTCAACAAGCCGCTGTCGTGGAGACGGGAAATGGCGGTTAACGCAGCGGGAACGAACACGGCGTTGACATCGTAGGCGATCCTGCCATACCCCAATCCTTCTCTGCTATCGCGCCAATTGCCCGCTGGACTACTGTCTTTGAGTCTTATGAGGTGGCGCACCTTCGGCTCGCGACCAAATGGCTGGGCCATGCGCAGCACAAAGCGCAAATTGCTGGCAAGTGCGTCGCCATAAGTTTTGTCGGGCGCAAATTGCTGTTGTAGAAACGTGGCCGCCCGCGTTCGCCCTTGAGCATGATCCAGCAAATAATGGGCGACGACTGGAGCCAACATGAAATCGTCGTCTACCATGTTGTAGTCAAACAATGCTTCGTCGCTTGCTGGTAAACCCTCTCGGGCGCGGCGCAACACCGCGAACTCGGCAATGTCTTCCTCGTGCGCAACTTCGCCATCTGCGTTCAGTCGAGCCAGCACGGACCCGATACCCGCTTCGATTGCAGTGGGTGTCAGCGCGGGCATCAACAAGCGTATCGACATCAGTGTGTCGCGACCGAAATAGGTACAAAAGCGCCAGGACCCTGCCAGAAGCTTTTCCTCGTAACTCAGAAACGCCAGTATTTTCCTAGCCAATGGATCGTCGATTGCGTCGGCCGTTAGCAAATCATCCGTCTCGATCGGCGTTAACGGTGTATCCCCGGACAGCGCCACCACGCGCAGGCGCAAAGTTTGATTATTTTGCGCCTTAAAAGTTACGGCAGCACCGGAACCTCCCTCAACGCTACCATTCAGCACTTCCACTTCCAATTTGTAGCCGCCGCGCCCGTCCAAACGGTCGCGGTACCAGGTCGTGGTCTGACCATCAATCGATACCTCGGTTTGAACGCTGTCGGGTATATCGCGAGTGTGCAAATATTCGCGGATAACGCGAACATTGCTAAGTACGGCATCCGCTACCGTGAGTTGTGCTGCCTCGACAACCACCTCGTACTCAATGCCATAAAGTGGCTCGCCGTCGTGATTGCGTTCACGAACGCCACGAACGGCACCGATGTCTTGCCAAATTACCTCCGACGCGACGCGTTCAAACCAGAGGCTAACGCCGCTATTACCGGCGGGAAACGCGACTACCAGACGAGGCTTGGTACCCGACGTCAACACCGTATGGGCGGATACGGGGCCTTGCCGAAAAAACTGGTTGTAGATTCGCCCCTCGCGAATGGAGAAATCCAATATCTCAGTGTCGCTGGGCGCCTCCGAGCAAGCAAACAGAAGAACACTCAGTACGATGGATATCGTGTTCAGGCACTTAATAGTTCGAACGGACGGATACTTGCGAGCCAACTCTTGCATCATGATATCTATTCCAGTTCGCGTGGCTCCTGTTTAACGACGATGAGTTGTGCCTCCATTGCTTGCAAACAAATCGTGAACGACTCATTGTCGAGGGCAACATCGTCTGCAACTGTGCCCTGCAGATTGCTCCACAGCACTTTTGCGTCACCCGTCCACCCGGCGTATGTAACGCTTTGCGCAACGCTGACCTTGCCGAAATTTAAGGCGGTGATTTGCCAACACTGAGGCTTGCCGTCCGATTCGGAAAGTCTATTTATCAAAATCACAACACCTGGTTCCGTGACTTCAGGCACAGACACTAATTCGCTTTCAGCAATTCCGAGCGACTTGCGAAGGACGAGCATGGCCTTGAGGCGTGAAGCAAAGGAACCCTGGTCTTTCAGTTGAGCTTCCAAATCACCGTATAGTGATCGCGCCTTCGGAAGCCCGTGGATAGAAAAACCCACTCCGTCGCCAGTTCCCAGCAAGTCGTATCCGCCACGATTGATCCATCGGTGATCGTTGTCCGCAATAAAGTTCTCCACCGATTCTGTCGGGATTGGCAAAGCTCCTACGAGATCCCAGCCCGAAAGCAGAAATACGCCACCTTGCAACGCGTTAAACGCAGCTGCCATTAAATGAATTTGCTTAATTTTCTCATTCTGCTCGAGTGTGATCCGGGTGATATCCTGAATGCCAAGGCTAGCCGCTATCAACCCAGGTAGCGTGGAACAAACCCCCGGACTCATCGCGAACACCTTGTTATAAGGCGCATGTTCTCCTGTCGTGGCCGAGATGACTTTCTCATGAATGTGTTCGAATAGGCTATCGCCCCGTTCCCGACTTCCTTCCCACTCGAACATCTCGTTGCCAAAAACACTCAGATGAGTAGTTTCCAGCATTAGTTCGTCATGGTTTTGCAACCCGTGAACTAGCCGCGTCGGCTGTACCTCATGGGACAGCATTTGACGTAACATCAACCTCAAAGGCCCGCCGTCTCCCACGACCAACGCATAAAGGTATCCGGGGCGAGTGCTGAAGTCGTAGTTGAAATCCGGCCCGGATCGCAACGATCGCTGAATGGTCTTTAGATCAGTATTGAGTTCCTGAAAACTAAAGCCACCAAACTTACGAGCCATCATACCGAGGAGATCGGTTACCTGGGTTGATAGCGGATGCCCTGCCAGCCAACCTTTTTCCGTCTTGGATCCGGATTCAATTCCAAGAAACATGGTTGCGTCCAAGCGCAGTCCGCTGGTACCCAAGACCTTTAGAGAATGTAGCATATCTGCTGTGATCAATCGGTGAGCTGCAAAACTCGGGTCAGACCAGTTGAGTGACGGTTGGCCTTCCTTAAAAATGTGCAAATAGACCCAACGTCGGTCTTTCCCGTCTACGCCGCGGACGACATCAGTAGCACTCCAACTACTTTCCTTGATTCCTGGCCTTGTAAATACCTCCGCGTCCAGAGGTCCGATAAGATCGTACCCACAATCCTTGAGTGCGTGAATGACTGACTGTGAAAGATTTACACTGTCCTGCCCGGAGGGCACCGCGGGAAGAACAGGCCAGTCCTCAGCACGAATGTCGATCATGGTGTAGAGCCCGGGAAATCCGGGTTCGAAGCGTTCTGCCAGTCGAAAGTCGGGGCCTTTGCCTGTGTGGCCGGGCACGAGATCGCCAATTACGTCGATGCCGTGCTTCGATGCAACACTCACAAATGTTTTGTATTCAGCTTCACTGCCGTATTCGGGATCGACCACGCTTTCAATGCGGTCAAAGTGGCCATCGATACTTGGCCCGTACTTTTTCCCCGAAATGCTACCCGAGCGCTTCATCGGACCGGTGTGGACAGCCTCAACACCGATGTCCGAGAGCAGTTTATTCAATTGCCGCGATGCGAGAATATCCAACGCCTTTGCGCCCGCTTCACCTACTAGTGAGTCGGGATAGGCGGCGAACCAGACGGAACCTTGCGTAAGAAAGTCTGCCGGCCGGGACAAGCCATAGGCATGCTGCCACTGCCCCGACTGTCCGGCGTAGGAGCTAACCAGGGAATCATGCTGCAGGAGCATGGAACGGCTCTTTAGCCATAGATCGAGTTCCGTTTGACTTTCAGGCTGGACTTTCAAAGTTGGCCCCCGGTTTGGGTCAGTCCCTGGCTTTCGTTCTCAGCGTCGTGTCGTTGTACGGATCGTTTGAAAACGTACAGAGACACCAGAATGAGCGCTATTGGCAACAACGAAAAGTAGAATGCCGTTGTGCCACCGAATGCCTGAAACAGGTTGCCAGTGATGATCGATCCGGTCGTACCCCCCAATGCCGAAAAAACCACGATCAATCCGGCCATGGAGCCGTGCTGATGCGTCGGCAGCGCGGACAGGATGACCGAATTGATAGCCGGGTAGACCGGGGCGATGCAAAAGCCTATCAGTGGAAAGAAGAAGGCCGCGAATGGCGCCGCGCCCCAGGTTGTGACCAGCTCGCCACTCACAGACTCAGCCATCGGCAACGCAATAACCACGAGCAAAGCCGCGGCCAGGAGACCGATCGTCAATACGCGGAACCAGTCGAATTTCTGCAGCACGAATCCGGCAGTGAAACGGCCCAAAGCTGTCGCGGCCGCGAGAATGCTGGCCATTTGAATACTCAGAGAAGTGGACAGGTTGAGAATGCGGCTGTTGAACGTCGGCAACCACGACATGATGCTCTGTTCGATGAGAACGTACAGGAAAGCGCTGACGACAAAGATCAAGATCAGTGGTTTGATGCACAGCAAAATCATATCCATGAATTCCTGCGCCAACGGTTTTGGCGTAGAGCTTTTCGCGGCGGACTCGTCGAGTTTCGCGAACATTAACAGCGCAAACGCTAGAAAGGACAGCACGGCCAGTACGTAATACACGGCTAGCCAGCTTGTCGACTGTGGGTTCGAATCATCAACAAACGCACTGAAGATGAAATAGCCTGACAGCACGCCCACCATGAAGAACGACTCGAGGAAGTTCATTATGCTGACGTGTTCCTTGCTGTTTTTGGTGACAAGGCCGAGCGTTGCGTAGCAGGACACTTTGACCAGAGCAAAACCAACGCCGGTCACCGCAAACAACAGTTTGGTCATCCAGTATGCCGGTAACTGCGGCATCGCCAGGCAAGCGATGCCGATGAATGCGAGCGCAGCCAGCATCGTTCGTTTGAAGCCGACCCGGACGATGAAAGATGCAATCAGGAACGAGGTTAGGGCTATGGATAAGTCTTTGTACGCCTCGAGTATCGCGGCCGATGACTCGGTCACTCCATAACTGTTTTGCACCTGCAGGATCACGGTACCGACACTGTTTAACAGGATCGCGAATACGAAGTAGTTGATGAACAGCGATATCTTGATGGGCAGGTGTTTCATAGGCGGACCCCAGCGCGGCAATTTTGAATTCTAGTTCTTATAGTTCAGACCGGGCAGACAAATCAATCGAGGTCTGCCCGGTCCGAAGGGCACTGCACTGACGCCTTCAGCTAATCAGAAATCGTATCCAACGCTAAACCTAACCGAACTGCCTAATATTGGACGTCCATTGGGAGAAGTCGGGCTACGTGGGTCACCTTCGGTTATGCCGTCAGAGTCACCAATGTTATCCGCATGCAGTTGCACGAAGAAACCGGAATCTGACGATAACAGGATACCAATATCGACTTTCTCATAGCTCGGAAGAACGACCGTATTGGAATTGCCGCTGAAGCGATCATCAACCAGAGTGATTGCACCATACACTGTGCCTATGAAATCGCCGACTTCAAAGTCAATGCTGGGTGAAATGCGAAATTGAAAATCGGGCTGCCGCAAAACTGTATTACCAATATCAGTAGCATTTGACGAATTGGTGATCTCGGTGTCTTGAAATACGCCGCTTACGCCGATGTCTAACAAGCCAAACGTTGCGGTTGCGTCTATCTCGACGCCGATCGCCTCGGTTTCGAACGCGGACGCCGCAACGTTGCCACCAACCACACTATCGAACGAATCGTTGGTGTTGTAGAAAGCGGTCGCAAATACGTCGTAGTAATCTGTCGAGTACTTCACGCCAAATTCGGTCTGATCGACATCGTTGACTTCCAGCTGGCCTTCGCGAACGTTGTCGAAATGCGGAAACAGATAACCTTTTGCATAACGACCGAAGAAGCCGAGTTCGTCATTGAAGTCCCAGTTCACACCAACGGTGTAAGCGGTCTGATCGTCGTCCAAACTGGTGTTCAGATCTCGGGTACCATCCGGAAAGCCGGGGCCGGTATCCAAAACGTAGTCGATCTCGATTTCTTCTTGTCGAATACCGGCATCAATACGGAATGAATCGTTTACCTGCCACGAATCGGCAATATAGAAGGCCGTAGTACGGGCGTCACCGGCGGAAGCCAGACCGAACCTGAACCCTGCATCACCGCCAGCCGCCGCGATATCTGCGGGCGTTATGGCCGAATCAAGAAAGTCGCCGTTAGCGATGTTGTGCACGGGAACTGGATTACCCAGGGACCAGAAGTCATCGGAGGAGAAGCTCGACTGATAAATTCCGAAGGTCACATCGTGGCCGCCGTCGAATTCCTTGTTGATGCTGATGTCGTTCGAGAATGAACGCAGATCCTTGAGCACTACCCAGTGGCCGTATGTCTGAACGAAATCGCCGTTGCCCAGTGTCGAACCACCAGCAGTCGTCACCGGGCCGCCGATGACTGCGCTTAATGCGGCAGCGGAAACAGCGGTACCCGAAGGCACAAATCCAAAGGTGTTGGCGTCGCCAGTGGTCAAGCCTACATTGTCACGAAATACCCAGCCGTCAGCGAAATCGAATTCGATGTTTGCACCTGTCACACTGCCATCCCAACCGCGTCCATCGGCGAAGTCGAAAACCTGCGTATCACCGCTGGCGCTGATTTGGAGCTCCTGCTGACGCGTGGCATTGCCTAGCTGAGAGAAGTTGCCGTCATCATGACCGCAATTTAGACACTGTGGCAGATACCACTGGCCATGGTCATCGGTGATTCGCGAAAACACACTAATTTCGCCGTTGTCGAATTCTTTCGTCAGATTGATGGTGAACTGATGGCCTTCCTCAGAGGTAAATTGCGCATCGCGAATACCCGGGGATGACTGAACGTAGCCACCAATCATGTAATACAGATCCTCGGCAAGTTGACCGCTCAACACGCCATCAAAGCGCTGTAGTTCGTAATCGGAGGTTGTGTATTTGACTCGACCCTCGGTGTCTTCATGGCCGCGTTTCAGGTTGAAATTCACAGTAAGACCAGGCTCACCTTTTCCGAATACGGCACCGGGACCACCGCGCAATCCCTCGGTACTGGCTATTGTTTCGTCGACCCTAAAAATGGTGGACTGCTCGAAGAAAGACAAAGACTCCGTCCCGTAAAGCGGTGCTCCGTTTAGTGTCAGAGTGACAAACGGCGCGTCGCCGCCACCGGGCAGACCGCGGACATCGATGTTTGCGCCGCCAACACCACCAGAGCTTTCAACCCATACGCCGGGAATGGCTTTGAGAAGATCTGCTGTACTTTTAGGTGCAAATTTCTCGATGTCGGCGTCATTCATGAAGCTAACCGCGAACGACACGTCTCGTTTTTCGATACCTGCGCCACCAGCCGTACCAATTGTGATGATCTCTTCGATCACCTCGTCATCGTCGGTCGCCTGCGCATGAAGAGTCGACATTGGAAGCAGCGCGATCATCGCGATCCATGCTGCGCTTCTGACCGTTAGTGCGGCCACTTGGAATTTGTTGCTAAGTAATTTCATCATCGATCCCCCGACTTGGATTGATCTCGCTGGATTATTGATCTGTGGTATTTACACCACAAATCAGTTACTGCGTATTACCCTACGCCGAGATGAAATGCATTTCAAGATTTTTCTGAAATGCATTTCACTTGTGTCTGTTATGCTCTCAGTCTCGGGCGCTCGTCAGGCTGCGAAACTACGCTACAGAATTCCCAGTACGCGATTCGTTGTGGCTCTAAGTGTTAGACTCATCGCGTTTTTACAACAATAAATTGGGGTACAGAACCGCCATGCCCGTTAAACCAGCGATTACAATGGACGAAATCGCCAGACTGGCCAAGGTGTCAAAGCCGACGGTTTCTCGCGCTCTGAGCGACAGTCCTCTCGTGAACCCGGCGACCAAACAACATGTTCTCGCTGTGGCAAAAACACACGGCTACTCGGTAAATCGAAACGCGCAGAACCTGCGCAACAAAAGAATTAACACGATTGCCGTATCGCTCGACTTTCTATCGCATAAGAAAAACCACATCTCCGACCCATTCATTTTCGACTTGCTGGCCGGCGTTTCAGAGGCGCTGGGCGAGGCAAATCAAGACTTGCTGCTGTGTGCGCCAATTCACAATGACACCGATGCGTTTCGACAGATCTTGTCATCCAAAGTAGCGGATGGTTTTATCGTCCTCGGTCAGGGTCATCGAGAATCGATGCTCGGTGAGTTTGCTCAACACGGCGCGCCGATCGTTGTCTGGGGTGCCGGAACTGACAAGACGCCGTATTGTGTTATCGGCAGCGATAACTTTATGGGCGGACAACTGGCGGGAGAGTATTTTCTTAAAAAAGGCCGCAGCCGATTTCTGTTTGCAGGCGACACTACTTTCAGAGAAATATTTTTGCGCCGCGCGGGACTTGAGAGAGCGACCGAAGACAGTGAGAAAGAGGTCACGATTGATAACATTGCTTTGAGCCACTTTTCTTTCGAGTCGGCATTTGATGCGGCGAGTAATTATCTAAAAGCAATCGCCGAACCACCGGACGCCCTATTCGCATATAACGATACTGCCGCTATGGCATTCATAAAGGCATTTCGCGATAACGGACTCAAAGTTCCGGAAGACATATCCGTTGTCGGGTACAACGACATTCCTTCCGCTGCGTACTTCAGCCCCTCGGTGACGACAATCCGCCAGGACCCGTATCAGGCGGGCGAGCTCCTGGTTTCAAACCTCATGCGGATGCTGGAAGGAATTCCGCCAGAATCAGCAACGATCAAAACTGAGCTGATTGTCCGGGAGACCTAGGTTCGGCAGAGGCAGATGCGATCTGTCTTGAGCCGCCTCCCGGCTGATGTTGGGCGAGAACCAGCAACCGTGGACACGAAACCTAATTCGTACATTCCCCTAAATATTCACAGGAAGTGGCCGATACTAAATATTTCGGAACTAAAATTTTTGGGGAAGGGATTATGTCCGCAGAAGCAATGCAAACCGCCGCCAGTTTTGTGCAACAACTTGCGGGAGACCTGAACAAAGGCGACCTTGAATTACCCATGTTTCCAGACTCAGCTGTGCGCATTCAAAAAGCGTTTAGAGGCGAAGAGGTCGATATCGATGAAATCGTTCGTCTCATCAGTTCCGATCCTGCCATAGCAGCACGCGTTCTCCAGCTTTCCAATTCCGCCACTATGCGCGCAACTACAGAAATCTCCGATGTTCGCCAGGCGGTGATTCGAATGGGCAATAAACTCATCCAGAGTTCAGTCATTGCATTCGCGCTACGCCAGGTCGAGCGACACGAAAATCTCTCTGGAGAGTCACGAATTGTGCTCAAGGAGATATGGCAGGAAAGTGTTGAGCTTGCAGCACGATGTTATGTGATAGCCAAAAAATATACGAAACTCAGCGCCGACGAAGCGCTGTTGACAGGCCTGCTCAGCGTGATCGGTCGACTGTATATCTTCATGAAATCTCAGGAATACGGAGATATCGATTACGCCGATCTAGCATCGGTTCTTACGGATTGGCACCCGACTATCAGCAAAGCGATTGCAGAGAGCTGGGAAATGTCGGAAGAGCTTGCAAATGCAATGGAGACACAACTCGATTCGGATCCGCCACTAAAAGAGTCAGCGACCTTAGCCGAAGTGCTTTCGGCAGCAAGATTGATCCTGCAACACAGCGAATCGGGCGAACCACTGGATGCCAGTCAATATCCTCTGCTGCTACGACTCGGCATCGCCGATCATAACGAAAGCGCTGTCACTCTCGATGCACACGCAGAAGCGATTGACGAAATACGTCGGGGATTGAGGGGATAAGGAGAGGCGTCATCGCAATGGTGGCTTCCGTTGTCGGGTACAACGACATTCCTTCCGCTACGTGTTTCAGTCCTCCGGTGACGACGATCCGCCAGGACCCACGTGGATCGATTAACGACCCATGCCTATGACATCAAAATGGCCGCCGAGGACTTGATCCAGCCTCCCCGTCCGCCAGCTACGGACGCTATCACGGACTAAAGGCGACGGGTTCTCTCGATATCGTCTGACAACTACGACCTTTTGATCACTGCCACCATCGAGAATATTCGTCGCCTCATTGTTAACTTTGCTGTTCTGAGCGGAGCCGTTGACGGGCACCGGGGCGACCTGGACACGTGCACGAATACGATCGAACTTGGATTCATTGGCTGGAACCTCGTTCACGTGCAATCCCGATTCGAGCACCAAAATGCCGTAACTACCAAATCCAGAAATCAAGAACAGTGCTTCGTAGCGACTGCTCGAAGAATCCAGCACGCGCAAACGCATTCCCCGCGCTTTTGCCCATTCCTGGTACATGTTCACAAGGCTATCGCGAAATGCTTTTGCCCCGGCTCGCATCGCATCGTCGGTCACTAAGCGAACGCCAATGATCGCCTGTGTCGGGCGCCGCTCATCGTAGTCTCTGAATCCCTCGCGCAACACGTAAATGCGATTCGCGATACTCCTGACCAACTTCGTGCTCTTTCCGTGCCCGCGCAAGCGCTCCGCTAATGAAGCGAGTATTGATGAGGCGGAGTCCAATCTGTCGGCAAGTTCGATCCGATCGAGTACCACGTACCGATCTTCCCGCTCCCAGAATCCGTTCTCACTCATCTGCGAAATCAACGCCGATTTTTCAGTCTCCCATGCTTCACCACCAACACGTTCTTGAACGGCATCCATTTCGCCCAGCAAGTACTCTACTGCCTCCGGCGGTACAACCGACGACAAAAGGAGGTTCGACAAACTGCCCTCGGCCGTTTCACCTGCATCAGAGACAGGGGTATCAGAAACAGGGGCATCTCCAATCTCGGCATCAGGATCGATGAACTCAACCTGTAGATCCTCACCGTTGCTGCGGATGAACAGGAACTGCTCACCATCGGGCACCTTGTTCTGCACCATGGTCATCGACAGCGGCGACAGCAGATGCCGCTCAATAGCGCGACGCAAAGGTCGCGCACCAAGGTCTGGCGTGAACCCTTCGTCCAGAAGAAATTCAACCGCAGAGTCTTCCCACTCCACCGCCCACTGCTTGGTTCGTAAACCGCGACGTCCGAGTGCCTGCTTCAGTTCTTTCTGTAAAATCGCTCGCATCACATCCCGGCCGAGCGGGTTGAACACGACAACTCTGTCCAATCGGTTTACGAACTCACGCCGAAAGGTTCGATTGACCGTTCGCATTACGTCATCCGGTGAGAACGCGCCCCGCCGGCTCGTAAATCCAACGCCCGCCTCGTTACTGATCTTGGCCCCAAGATTTGATGTCAAGATGATGATCGCGTGCCGAAAGTCCGCCGCCTCACCCTTCGAGTCCGACAGGCGGCCATCGTCAAATACCTGCAGGAATATGTCCCAAATCTTGTGATGCGCCTTCTCGAATTCATCCAGTAACACCACTGAAAACGGTTCCTGTCGGATGCGCGCAACAAGCGATCCGTTGTCGATTTCCTTGTTGCTGTGTCCCAGCAAGCGCCAACCGGAATCCGCATCCTGATATTCGCTCATATCCAGGCGAATCATTTGCTCCGGTGATCCGAACAACATTTCTGCCAGGGTTTTGGCAATTTCTGTTTTACCGGTTCCGGTCGGACCGGCAAACAGAAACACACCGACTGGCCGGGTGGGATCCGTCAAACCTGCCTTGAGCATAGCAATTCGCTCAACAAGGCAATTGACCGCATTGTCCTGCCCGATAACCTTGCGGCGAAATGACTGCCGAACGCCTTCAATATCCAGCTGCTGCCGATCGTCCAAAACTTCGCGCGGCAATCCGGACACCTGGCTCAGTGCTCCCAATACGTGTTCCCGACCGGGTACGTTTTCACCATCACGACGCGCACGCGCAACCGCCAACTCCAGCAGGGACATCACGCTGCCGGGTAAACTCTTGTGAGACAGGAACTGTTGTGACAGCTGCATCGACTCCGAAAGCACCTCCGATCGCCGGCTCTCTTCGACTGTTCCACACAGGTGAGCCAGAAGATCACCGGCCATCGTTCGTGCTTCTGTCTCGTCAACGGCCTGCATGTTGACGATCCTGAATACAGTCGCGAGTGATGGGTATTTGCGCGCCATCGCCTGCAATCCGCTTTGTGAGGTTTCCGTGAGCATGAACACAGTTCGATTTTCGATGGATGGCCACAGTTGATCCAACACCGAGCTATCGTTCTTTGAGGTCCTGCCGTAGTCGGCCAGATCACCCATTCGATCAACGTAGAGCGTTACTCGTTTCGCAGCACTTGCGTTTTTCGTCAGCTTCTTGATTTGTCCTTCGACCTGACCGATGTATATCTTGTCGGCGATGATGTTTGATCCGGACGTTCTAAAGATCGTCCAACCGGCTTTTTTTAGTCCCTTGGCGAAACAGCGACGCAATGCGGTCTTGCCAACACCCGCCGGGCCTACGACCAAGATAGATTTTGGCGCGCCCGACGACACCTCTGCCTGCATGTCCGACAGCAGTTGCGACATTTGCCGCGACTCAAAGACAGGCTCGCTAATCTGCTCCTCACGCAGAATCTCGCCAACGGTACGCAGGTATTTCTCGTCGACGTTCTGGCTGTCGTATTCATCCAGCCCTTTCTTGATCTCAGTCTTTATCGCGTCCGGCAACGTATCCACAAAATCCCGGACCTTTTGTTTGTCATCAGGCTTCAATTCACCGTAGGGTGTTCCAACATCGATATCTTCCTTGTCTGCCAGACGCCGCTCGAGATACTTTTGGAGCGCTTCGGTTAGCGGCGCACTGTTCTTCCACCAACTTTGCGCCGCAGCGATGACCCGCCCAGCAACTGGTTCGCTTGCTTGTGCTTCGACAAATTTGAGAAGGAAGAAAAAGGGCCACGGACCCACTGAGCGGGCGTCTTTGAGTGCTTTGCCAACAAATGCTTCGGTGCCATCACGATGCGACAACGCTTCGTACGCTGCACACGCTAGAATCCAATTTGCGCCCAATGCATAGTTCGACGCTTGTTCGATCGACGCGGACTTAGCGGATAGCAGTTCAATCGCACGTCGGAAATCGTCGTTCGTTAGAAGGTCCGTTGGGTGTGCCGAATTATCAGCCATCTTCTCCATTTTCTCCGCGAGGTCGGAGAGCTCACCTATTGAAGCTTGCGAGAGACTGGCGTTGCTGACCTTCTTTTCAGCGCGCTTGAACTGAGTGCTCGTAACGATAGCAAGGGCACCCAGGAACGCGAGTATCAGAATGATTGGGAATATTGCGTCAGGCATATTGGGATGATTCTTGGTATTTTTCTTTCGACGACAAGAATCATATCAGGAACAGCAGTCGCGCTCGGAATTGGATGCCAATGGGTAGCGACAGAAATATGGGACAGTTGAAATTGACCCCACCGCGTGTCTTCATGGATACAAGCATATTCAAGAGTGCTATCCGAACATCTGTATTCGGCAAGCACAAGAAAATATATGATTCTGAGGGCAACCAGACCGGTGGATTCGTTCCGATTATAGAAAGAAATCTAAATGATGAAGCGAACATTGCCGTAGATGATCGCAGAGAGCGAAATCTGGTCGAAGACGTTGCCAAGCTCGCGAAACGAGGTCAAATTGAAGCTGTAACAAGTAACGAAGTTTTCATGGAGTTTTCCAAACTCCCGAAGACGTTTCCTTCCTCCACCGGACCGTTTCACGGTGCTTCCTACAAAACGGTTCTTTGTCCCGTGCGAACCTCGTATTCCGCCAGAACGACGAAAGAAGATCTGCGCTCATACATAGAGGGAATAACGAACCCGCGTTCGAGCGTGCTGCCCTAGTTCGGCATCATTTGTCGCTGCGTGTAGCCTGATGGCGGATCGAACTCTTCAGGGGCCACTGATCGGCGTGTCGAAGAACTCAATAGGCTTTCGTTTTGTACGGACCCGTCGGTGCCATATTCATAAGTCAGCACAGGAAAACCGTTCATCTCTTTCATGTGCTCAAATGGGTTGTCGTTGGCGCTTTCATCTTGGCCGAAATTCGGCATTGAATCGCGCATCTGTACAAAGAACTCGGCCATTGCCTCGAATGCCTCGGCCGCTTCATCCCCACCTTCGACGTTATCCCATTGGGTAACCCATATGTCACGGACCTTCCGACCATCGCGTGTAGCTTCATACTTCACACAGGGATAACCGTTTTTGCTACCACTCTCACTAGTGCGTCGGAGCTCTAATTTGGACCGCACCGCACTGGCGGCTTGTGGTGGCATGCGCCCTTTCATCATTTCTTCCATCATTGCACGCTGCTCCGGCGGAACATTCTTGAGTGCCTCTCGCATCTGTTCTTCAACACCACTTAAGCGCTCGCCGATGGACTCGATCATCGCTTCATCGATAAGCATGTAGCTTTTGTCACCGTGATGGATGACGATCATTTCTCGCCTGTCACCACGAAAAATCATCTCGTTCTTGTCGGTGCTGTCGCTGGATGTGATCAACATTTTCATGTTTTCTCCGCCAACGAAAGCCTGTACAGCACCCGAATCACCGGACGTGTGATCCTTTGTCTCAATTTCGAACACGACGCCTGCCGATACGTGCGAGGCAACGAATAGAAACGCTAAGCAACTCGATTTCAGAATTCTCACAATGTACTCCTAAATATTCTCAGCCAATTATTAGGCCGTTCAGTTTACGCGTTAGCACTCAAGTGCGGGTAGGTTGTCAGTATATTCCTCTATTCGCTTTTACGCAGTTTCGCAGGCAAAGCGGCATAAGATAGGGCCCGTGTGGGTACTGGCAAATTAACTTCCTCGCTCGTGCGATTCTCTATGACGGCATTGATTATCTGGCCGTAGCACATTTTCAAGACACAAAGGCGCGTCGTACCCCAAGGGCAGGCTTCGCGCTCGGAATAATCGATAACGTTTGGCGGGAATCGGTGACGTTTGTACAGCGATAAACGTTTGTTCATCACCCGTTGTTACTCAGCTACTGTTAAGTTGTCAGTATCCACCATTTGTCTATAATCAGGGTATTCGTGCACAAAGCGGATGCCAGGCCAAAACTCTGTCGAATAATACTAGTAAGAGAGGCGCCAACATGATTCACCAACTTCGTTCTTCGCACCGACCGGCAGTTTCGATTCTTTCATCCTTCGCCCTGCTACTAATGGCGGCATCGACGCAAGCCGGCGCACAGGACGTCGTGATCACTGGTGTGGTGGATGGCCCGCTTACTGGCGGCGTGCCGAAGGCCGTCGAGCTCTGCGTCCTCAACGACATTCCGGACCTGAGCATTTACAGTATCGGCTCTGCAAACAACGGCAATGGCGGCGGCATCGAAGAATTCACGTTTCCGGCCGGTCCGGTAAGTGCTGGCACTTTCATCCACGTGGCATCAGAGGCAAGCAGCTTTGCGAGTTTCTTTGGTTTTGCACCAGCACATACGAGCGGAGCAGCCTCCATCAACGGTGACGATGCCATTGAGCTCTTCATGTCGGGCTCGGTCATCGATGTTTTCGGTGACATCATTGCCGACGGCACAGGAACAGCGTGGGAGTATCTTGACGGCTGGGCCTACCGCAATGATGCCAGCGGTCCCGACGGCAGCACATTTACAAGTGGCAACTGGACCTTTAGCGGAATCAACGCGTTGGATGGCGAAGCGACGAACGCCAGCGCGGCGACGCCATTTCCGATTGGGGCTTTTTCGTCGTGTAGCTTGCCGGTACCAACCCCGGACGTCTTGCTTTCTGAAATTGTCGTTACTCCGACGGGCGGCGAGTTCGTGGAAATTCACAATCCAACGGGAGTCGAAATCGATCTGTCCGATGTGTATGTCACTGACGCAACGTTCACAGGTGGCGGCACTTTTTATTACAACATCGTTACTGGCAGCAACGCCGGGGGTGGTAGTTTCGGTGACTTCCACGCACGTTTCCCGGATGGCGCAACAATTGCGGCCGGTGAGTTCCAGACCGTTTCGCTGGCAGGCTCAGACGGATTTTTTGCAGCGTATGGAACGGATCCGACTTACAAACTCTACGAGGATGCGGTGAGCGCCGATACCATCAGTAATATGCGCGAAGCGTTACCTGGCTCGATCAGCGCACAGGGAGGCCTGTCCGACAGCGGTGAAATTGTCATTCTCTATGCCTGGGACGGCGCATCCGATCTCGTCCAGGACATCGACTATGCGGTTTGGGGCGACAAGGCCGAGGGTGTCGACAAATCCGGTGTCGGCGTCGACGGACCGGACGCCGATAGTGACGCGTCCTTCTATCCTGCTGAAACACCCATTGCAGTGCAGGAGGTTGTTGCCGCTGGCTCTCACGCAAGTGGTCAGTCCTTTCAGCGAGTCGATTCCGCTGAGGGCACCGAGAATCAAAGCGGCGGCAGTGGCGTTCAGGGAAGTGATGAGACGTCCGAAAATCTTTCTGAGACCTGGGATCAATTTGCGGCGTCTCCCGGCACCGGCGCGCCGGTAGCACCCGCGACGGAATGGATTATCAACGAGATTCACGCAGATCCCGCGAGCGGCGTCCCCGGTGATGCGAACGGTGATGGCGTGCGCCATTTTGGCGACGACGAGTTCGTCGAGATAGTCAATGCAACCGGAGTGGACGCCGACATTTCCGGCTGGACGCTGGCGGATGGGGCGAGCGTGCGCCATACATTCCCGGCCGGCAGCGTTGTACCGGATGGTTGCGCAGTCGTTGTGTTCGGCGGTGCAAGTCCCATCGGTACTTTTGGCGCCAGCCTGGTGCAAATAGCCAGCGGCAACTCGCTGGGCTTGAGCAACAGCGGTGATAGCGTGACATTAAGCGACGGCGTCACCGACGTGGCGACAGCAGCATACGGCGGCGAGGGAGGCGACAACCAGTCGCTGACTCGTGATCCGGACATTACCGGCCCGTCATTGGTCCGGCACAGCAGCATCGCGACGTCTGCTGGCGCACTGTTCTCACCGGGAACACAGGCAGACGGTTCACAGTTTGGCGGCTGCCCGTCGCTTTGGATAATCAATGAAATCCTCGCAGATCCGGCTTCGGGTGATGTGGGTGACGCGAACGGCGATGGCACTCGAAGTTCTTCAGCAGATGAGTTTGTCGAGATAGTCAACAACACCGGTACCGATGTTGATGTGTCGGGCTGGACATTGGCCGATGGTTTCACTGTGCGACATATTTTCCCGGGCGGTTCGGTCGTCTTCGATGGCTGCTCCGTAGTCGTCTTTGGTGGAGGAACACCAACAGGTACGTTCGGCAACAGTCTTGTGCAAACAGCGTCGAGCGGTAGCATCAGCATGAACAATGGCGGCGACAGCGTTATTTTGAGTAATGGTGTCAGTGACGTGAACGCCGCGCTGTACGGCAGCGAGGGCGGGGACAACCAGTCGATCACCCTCGACCCCGACGTCACCGGTGATTTGCCGTACGTCAAGCATGGTGTCGCCAGTGGTTCGGGCGGCGCACTTTTCTCGCCAGGGTCGAAAATCAACGGCCTGCAATTCGATGGTTGCCCGGTTGACGCCACTGTAGGGGATATTCAGGGCGCCGGTTTGAGTAGCCCGCTCGAGGGCCAGCGCGTCATTACCACCGGCGTTGTTACGGCTTTGGCTCCTGATGGTTTCTTTATGCAAATGCCCGATGATGGCAATCCGAATACCTCAGACGGCATATTCGTTTTCACAGGCGGAGCGCCGGGCGTTGCCGTTGGTGATGAGGTAGAGGTTGGTGGCCGTGTGGCGGAGTTCTTCGGCTTTACGGAAATTACGGGTTCACCAACGGTAGCGATAATCGGCAGCGGCGTGGTTCCTGCACCAATCGTGTTCAATGAAACCAGGCCATCGCCTGACCCGACTGCACCAAGCTGCGCCCTGGAATACGAGTGCTATGAAGGTATGCTGGTGGAGATTCCCGCCGGCATCGTGGCCGCTTCGAACCAGGAGTTCGGCTCCGATCCTTTTGCAGAAGTGCATGTAACGGCCGGTCCGGCAAGACCGTTCCGCGAGCCTGGAATCGAAACACCGGGAATACCGACAATGCCTTCGATCCCGGTTTGGGACGGCAATCCGGAAATCTTTGAGCTCGACCCTGACAGGCTTGGATTACCAAACCTGAATATTCCGGCACGGTCGACGTTTAGTGCGGTTGGCGTGATCGGGTTCGAGTTCAATCACTATGAATTCTGGCCCAGCGAACTGACTGTTCAGAACGCACCGCTGCCGGTACCGGTGCGCGAACAGACACGCGACGAAGCAACAATCGGCTCGCTAAATGTATTCAGGCTGTTCGACGATGTCGATGATGCACCGAGCTTCAATGTCCTTGGCCGATCTCGCGATGATTTCGTCGTTTCGGCGGATGAATATGCACGCCGACTGGCGAAGCTTGCGGGCTACATCGTCGACATCATGCGATCGCCTGACATCCTTGCGGTGCAGGAAGCCGAGAAGCTCGGCGTCCTGCAGGATCTTGCCGCTGCGGTCAACGCCTTGAATCCCCGGATCAGGTACTCAGCGCACCTGATCGAGGGCAATGATGTCGGTACTATCGACGTCGGCTTTCTGGTGCAACATCATGTAAAGGTCAAGAGCCTCACTCAGCTCGGAGCGAACGAAATTTTCAATTTCGACAACCCGCCGTCGCCGCTCCACGACAGGCCGCCGCTTATGCTTGACGCCATTCTTGATGATGACTTGCGAGTCAAGGTCATGGTTCTCCACATGCGCTCTCTTGGCGGTATTGAAACCGAACGAGTGCAGCGCAAGCGTCTCGAGCAGGCGTTGTCGGTAGCACAGAAAGTGGAGGACATGCAGCGGGCAAAGCGCAACGTCAAACTCGTTGTCATCGGCGATTTCAATGCATTTGAATTCAGCGATGGCTTCGTCGATCTGGCCGGCATCATCAAGGGCAATTTCGATCCGGCGCAGAGTCTCGTGTGCTCGCTCGCTGCCTGCCCCGATCTTGTGGCCAGGGACCTGACGGACGAGATCTTGAATATCGAGCAGGACGAGCGTTATTCGTTCATCTTCAGGGATAGCTTCAATGCGGATGGTTCGCGCGGCGACGCGCAAATTCTCGACCACGCTATGACCAGCGGGAAACTCGCGAAATTCGTTACTGGACTGGAGTTCGCGCGCGGTAATTCGGATGCGGCCGAAGAACTGGTGGAGGACGATGGTACGCTCGACGAATTGACGTTGCGCGCGTCAGACCACGATGGTCTGGTCCTGTATCTCTGCAAGGATGATGATGACTGCGACGATGACGACGACGATGACGATGACGATGACGATCACGACGACGACAACAAGAAAGGCAAGAAAAGCAAGAAAGGCAAGAAAGGCAAGAAAGATGATGACGATTGAGTAGTAGGCCTCTTTGGCGTGACTATGGCGAGTTACTATTCAAGCCACGACCGGCAGTTGAAATAAGCCTCTGCAGTGACTCTGCCACCCGTAAGAATCTAGAACTGCACTAATCTTTCGCTTATTCTCCAGGTCGCGAGCTGCCTAAAAGGGCACGACGTCGAGGTATTCTCGCCAGTTCGTCCCGATGAGTCATTCAACGAACGGGTGCGAAATCGGCAGGTAAGGCACGGTTTTTGCTTCGGTAGCCTCGAGAACTCGAAGATTTACCTTCCATCGATGAAATCGGAACAGTGGGTCATTATCGCTGCTGATGTATCTCGGCAAGCAGGTAAATGTATAAAGGGTTGGGTTCACCCTTGGCACCATCGTAGCAATCAGTACGGGCAAGACAAGACTAGAATTCTCCGTAGGTTCATGCGACAAAAAAGAAAGTCAACCAAGTGATCGCTGGGACTTGGCAGCGAATCAACGCGTTTTGTCTACCAAACATCGACCAAGACCAAAACTGGCCAGCGAGTACGCTGAAGGTACTCGCTAACCGTTTGAACTGTTTGGTGCCGGTACGAGGAATCGAACCACGGACCTACTGATTACAAATCAATTCTGCAATCGAGGACTAATGCGGTCTCCAGCCCGATTCCTTTAGAAATTTGCCGAGATTTGACCTCGTAGCCATGCGCTATGCAGGTACATTCTTAGAAGGAAATCACTTGGTTCGTGCTCATGTTTAATACGGTCGGCACTCTCAGCGAGCAGACTTTCAACGCAATCAGAGCAATGTTCGACAGGTACCGCGGCACGCAGTTGAATCGTTGCGTTGGCGCTTCCACAAGTCGCGCACTGAAATACGCGTCGAAGTGGTACGACTTCATCGTGGCTTTTTCTAACAAACCAAGCAATAATGTCTTATATATTGAACAATTTACTGCTTTATTGCTCGTTATATAAGACATTTTATGAAGACGCCCGCTCACAACTCGCTACCCAAATCTGCCCGATCCGCCCTTTTGAAGCTTGGCGGGGACATCGCTGTCGCTCGTAAAAAGCGTCGCATCTCAACCGTTTCGATGGCCGAACGCGCCTTCATTAGCCGCGGTACGCTGTACAAGGTCGAAAAAGGCGACCCGTCGGTGTCCATGGGCGTTTACGCCACGGTGCTCTCGATATTGGGCCTGGCCGATGGACTGGGTGCTACCGCCGATCGCCGCAACGATTCGTTAGGCCTGGATATCGACGAAGATCGCCTGCCAAGAAAAGTCCAGCCTCGAAGTAGAAACAGGACCCGATCATGACCGATATGGTCGAAATTTACACCGATGAGGGGAATGAGACACTGCTGGTCGGTCGCTGTCGCTATGTTGCGAAACGGCGTGGTCAGAGCTCGGTATTTGAATACGCCGATGACTGGATCGAGCACCCCAAAGCCTATGCGTTGGATCCCGCGAATCTGCCACGCCTCCGACAACCGTTCTACACGAACTCGAAGCAATCGGCCTTACCCGGCGCATTGAGAGATACCGCGCCGGACCGCTGGGGACAGCAGCTGATCAAGCGCGCGTTTCGCAAATCAGGCGATGATCGCACGCTGTCGGAAATAGACTATTTGTTAGCGATTACTGACCGCACGCGGATCGGTGCGCTCCGATTCAAGCGCGAAGGCGAAGACACGTTTGTTCACGACATTGGGCAATACAGGGTACCGCCGCTAATTCAATTGCCAGCACTCGTCGATGCGGCCAACGCCGTTCAGTCCAACACCGAAACTGTCGAAGACCTGAAGTTGTTGCTTCATGAAGGTTCACCGCTCGGTGGCCCTCATTACGCGATTCGACCGGCACAAAGGCCGGCGGATTCCATTTCTCTCAGCTATGAGTTTGCTCGGACTGAACGACGGCGACGAGGCCACCTACACCGATATCGCCGAGGCCATTCGCCGCTACTCCAGCGCACCGACCGAAGATTTGCACGAATTGTGGCGTCGTATTGTATTTGGCGTTCTCATTGGCAATCTGGATGATCACTTGCGTAATCATGGATTCCTGCACGATCACGATGATCTGTGGCGTTTGTCCCCCGCCTACGATTTGAACCCGGTGCCGAGCGCAGAGAAAGCCCGAGAGTTAAGCACATGGATTTCGGACGAAGGCCCCGAGGCCGATCTCGATCTCGCGCGCCGCGCAGCACGGTATTTCGCGCTAACGGACGATCATGCCAACCGAATTGTCAACGAAGTATCGGATCGCTTGCGTGGCTGGCAAAACATCGCACACCAACTGGGTATGAGCGCCGCTGAAATTGATATTTACGCGACGGCCATCTCGACTAAATAGCACGACCGACAGGGATCCGATCTTGTCCCGGATCCCGGACCTGTCTCCCGCACAGCTTCGCCGGACCTTGCTACAATCGGCATATGCCGAACCCCGCTTTCAGTTTTGAAGCCCTAACCGATCTGCGCGGCGACCACGCCACACTCCGGCTACTGAACGCGAGCAATGCGCCATTGATATTGAGCTTCTTTCACCAGGCGTTCATCGCACCAAACGTTCGTTCACTCAGAGAATCGGACGCGCTGACATTACTCGACCATCACCTCGACGCGATCCGCTCGCGTCATGGCGACGACCTGTTTCCAAAGTCGCCACGTCAATACCTTGACGACTGGGCGGCTGACGGTAGCGCGTATCTGAGACGCACCCTGCCGCGAGGCAAGGAAGAGCCGGAGTTTGACCTCACGCCGGCGGCCGAGCGCACGCTCGAGTGGATCGCAGACCTGGAGCCCGCACGCTTTATTGGGACAGAATCGCGCCTGACCACACTCGTGGAATTGCTGCGCGCGCTGGCGCAGGGCACGAACACCGATCGCGAGGCACGACTGACCGCCTTGCGCCATCAGGCCCAACGTATCGCCCGGCAGATCGAACGGGTGGAGCACGGCGACATTGAGACGCTAAGCGATCTGCAGGTGCAGGAGCGTTATCTGGAAATTCGCGATCTCGCCCGCCGACTGTTGGGCGATTTTCGCCAGGTGGAAGAAAACTTCCGTCAGCTTGACCGCCACGCGCGCGAACGGATCGCCCTTGCCGATGACGCTAAAGGCCAGATGCTCGACACTATCTTCGGCGCCCACGACACCATATCGCAATCGGAGCAGGGCGAGAGTTTCCGCGCATTCTGGTCGCTCCTGATGTCGCCGGCGCAACAGGACGAACTTGACTCGCTGGTCGACGCGATCCGGCAATTGACGTCGCTCGCAGACCTCGTGGGCGATGACACACTCGATTGCCTTAGACCCAATCTGATTGTCGCGGGTGAGAAAGCGCACGCGACCTTAAGCAAATTGGTCGGTCAGCTACGCCGCTTTGTCGACGACCAGGCCTGGCTGGAAGACCGCCGGCTCATGACGCTGATCAAACAGGTCGAGCGCGCGGGTATCGCTCTGACCACGCGGGAACCGGGCGCGGACTTCATCGATCTCAGCCTACCGAAAGTGGCGATTGCGCTTCCCTTCGAGCGTAAATTGCACCGGCCGCAGGGCGATATTCGCGTCGATACGCCGGTGCTGGCGAGCGGCCGGAGCGATGCCGATCCGCAGATACTGTTCGAGCAGTTCTTTGTCGATGAAGAACGCCTGCTCGAGCACATCGATCGGCTTCTCACGGAACGTCCGCAGGTCACGCTGCCCGACGTCGTCGAACGGTTCGAGCTGGAGGAGGGTCTGGCTGAACTAGTGGCGTACCTGCGACTGGCCACCTCGGAGACGCACGCCCACATCGACGAGACACAGCGAGACGAAATTGCCTGGCACGACGGTCACCGGCAACGCGTTGCCAGCGTGCCGCGAGTGGTATTTATACGATGAGCGCCGAAAACAAACTCACGCTGGCACTGGTTTCGCTGCTCAAGGGCATTGTCGAACGCGACCAGCACGCCCAGGTCTGGCAGGCGATTATCGATAACCGGAATGGCGTGAATGACTACCTCGCGGTGCTGAACCTGCGCCTGTACCTGGACGATACAGACGGCTTTGCTTTTGTTCGCCAGACCGTGAACGACGACGAAGCGCCGGCGCCGCAGCTGGTGATTCGCAGGCCGCTCTCCTACCGCGTCAGCCTATTACTGGTATTGCTGCGCAAGCGCTTGCTCGAACACGATGCCCGCTCCGGCGAGCCGCGACTGATCATTGGCGCCGACGATATCGTCGACCTGATGCGTGTCTACATGGCCGACTCGACCGACGAGACACGCCTCAATCGCGGCATCGAAACGGCTATCAACAAGGCGGTGGAGCTGGGCCTCCTAAGCAAGTTGCCGAAAAGTGAGGGTAATTTCGAAGTGAAACGCGCAATTAAAGCGTTCATCGATGCCGATTTCGTCGCCAGCTACCTTGAGAAAATGACACGCTCGCTCGCTGAGACCGACGCATGATCGACGCCCGGGTACTACCGTTCGGCGATCCCGACGCGCCCAACGGATTTCGCCTTCGCCGCTGCGAAGTACTCAATTGGGGCACGTTTGACGGCACCGTCTGGTCGCTAACGCCCGAGGGCCGCAATACGCTTGTAACCGGCGACATCGGTTCCGGCAAGTCGACTCTCATCGACGCACTGACCACGCTGTTCGTACCCGCCCATCGCATCGTCTACAACGCGGCAGCCGGAGCAGAGAGGCGCGAGCGCGACCTGCGTTCCTACGTGCTCGGCTACTACAAACGCGAACGCGACGACCTGACCGCACGCCCGGTCAGCCTGCGCGACGAGAAAACCTTCGCGGTCGTTCTGGCCGAGTTCACCAACCCGGCGTTTGAGCGCACCGTCACGCTGGCACAGGTCTTCTATTTCCGGCCCGGCGTCAATCAGCCGGAACGGTTTT
The DNA here is from genome assembly GCA_021773075.1 of Woeseiaceae bacterium. Lineage (GTDB taxonomy): Bacteria > Pseudomonadota > Gammaproteobacteria > Steroidobacterales > Woeseiaceae > UBA1847. The sequence continues at coordinate 39,002 of JAJFKT010000021.1, read as the reverse complement.
TCGTGGTCGCCGGCGAGGCGCTGAATATCGTTGAGCACTTCGGCGATTTTGACGGGAACATCAAACGTCTGAAAAAACGCCTGCGCCAGCGTGCCGCCACAGTACTGTTCGATTCCTATCCGGACTATTCGCGCGCGCTCTGCAAGGCGCTGTCTATCCGCCGCCGCGAAGCGCTGGGCATGCTCTATCAGACCGTCTCCATGAAGTCGGTCGGTAACCTTACCGAGTTCGTGCGCCAGCACATGCTCGAAGTGCAGGATACCGCGCCACGCATCGACGGAATCATTGAAAACTTCTACAATCTATCGGAAGCGCACCGGTCGGTGATCGAGGCGCGGCGTCAGATCGAACGACTCACGCCGATCGTCGATACCTGGCACGCCGAGGCCAGCACGCGCGGGACGATCGAAAGCGCCGAACGCGATCGCGACAACATCGGCGCGTTTGTCGCGCATAAAAAATGCGCGTTGCTGGAAGACACCATCGCCACGCGCGAAAGCCAGCGTCGCCGCGTCCTTGACCGGCAAACACGCCTGAGCTCCGAAATCGCATCGGCCCAGCAGGATCTTGAATCGCTGGCGCGGGCCATCTGGGAGGCCGGAGGCAGCCGGCTGGAGCAGATCGATCGCGATCTGACGGCGCTGCACGGCGACCGCGATCGCCGGCGCGCCAACTTCACCGCACTTGAAGTTCTTTGCAAAGCGCTGGACCTGCCGACGCCCACCTCGCTGGACGGTTTTCACCGCATAAAAGAAGCCGCGGAAAAAAACGCGAAGAATTCAGAAGCCGTACGTAGCAAACTCCAGAATTTGCTGACCGAAAACAGTGTGAAGCTGCATCAGCACCGTGACGCTGGCAATGAACTCGATGCCGAAATCGAGGCACTCAGGACCCGCCGCTCGAACATCCCGCGCCAATTGCTCGCGCTGCGTACGCGGATTGCCCGGCAGTTGAGCGTAGAGGAAGACGCGATGCCGTTTGCCGGGGAATTGATTCGCGTACGAGACCGGGAACAGGAATGGGAAGGCGCGATCGAACGGCTACTGCACAATTTCGCGCTAAGCCTGCTGGTCACTCCCGAGCTTTACAACAATGTCAGCCGCTGGGTCGACCGGGCCGACCTGAAAGGCCGCATCGTCTACTTCAAAGTCATCGAGCAACAAAAGGTAGCCCGCCCGCGTGGCGTTTCCCTGGTGCGTGCCAAACTCGAACTGCGCCCGGACAGTCGCTACACCGATTTTCTCGAGCACGCCTTTGCGCGCCGCTTCGATCATACCTGCGCCAAGGATCTGTCGATGTTTCGCCGTGCGCGCAAGGCGCTTACCCGGTCCGGGCAAATCAAGAGTCAGGGCGAGCGCCACGAAAAAGACGATACCCATCGCGTCGATGACCGTCGCCGCTTCGTGCTCGGCTGGAATAACGAACGCAAGTTGCGGGCACTGGCACGGGAAAGTGAGCAGGTCACGGCAGAGGCTGTCGACACCGCGCAGGACATCGAGCGCACCCAGGGCCGACTGCAACAGCTCGACGAGCGGCTGACAAAGAGCGCAAAACTCGAAACCATCGACCGCTTCGACGACGTGGATTTTCAATCGGTCGCCGCGCGTATCGAACAACTGCGCGATGAGCGCGAGGCGCTGCGGGCGAGTTCCGACGAGTTGGGCATGCTGGAGGGACGCCAGACCACGCGCAAAACCGAGCTCGCGGAATACGAACAACAGCAGCGCAAACATGTCGAGAAACTCTCCGAGCTCGACACCCGCCTCGAGCGCGACCGCGAGGACCTTGAGGAAGCCACGGAGACTGCCGCTCGACTGGATGCCGATTCGTCAGTGCGCATCGAGGAGCTACTCGCTCGTGTGGCACCGCAGCACACGCTTACGGTGCGCGGTGCCGGGCGTATCGAAACGCAGCTTCGCGAATCCATGCAGGCGGACATAGCGGCGGCACGAAAGCGGCAGGCGCGCCTGCAGGAAAAACTGATACGCGAGATGCAGGCGTTCAAAAACGACTGGCCCGAGCGGACCACGGAGATCGATGCCGCGGTTGAGGCGGGCGCTGACTTCGCCGGAATGCTCGAGCAGCTCACTGTCGAAGACTTGCCGCGCTTCGAGGAGCGTTTCGAGGCGCTGCTGCGCGAGCAGGCAATTCACGACATTGTGCTTTTCTCAAACGATCTCGACGACGCCGAGCGAGCCATCCGCCGGGCGCTTGGTCGTATTAACGCATCACTCACTCAAGTGACCTATGATCGCCACGCCAATACCTACATTCATCTTCTGGCGCAACAGAATTCCGACCCGGAAATTCGCGAGTTCAGGAAGAATCTGCGCGACGTGGCGGCGGGCACCATTGGCGATGACGATAGTCCGTATTCCGAGGCCAAGTTTCACGAGGTGCGCCGCATCGTCGAGCGGCTAAAAGGCCGCGACGCGCAAAGTGAACTGGACCGGCGCTGGCGCGCGAAAGTCACGGACGTACGCAACTGGTCTGTCTTTTCCGTCAGCGAGCGCTTTCGCAGCGATGACACCGAGCGTGAGCACTTTACTGACTCGGGCGGTAAGTCCGGGGGACAAAAGGAAAAGCTGGCCTACACAATTCTTGCAACCGCGCTCGCTTACCAGTTCGACCTGGAGTGGAATGCGAGCCCGGCCGATAACTTCCGCTTCGCAATGATTGACGAGGCGTTCGGCCGCGGTTCGGACGAGTCGGCGCGCTACGGCCTGGAGCTGTTCGCGCAACTCAACCTGCAGCTGGTGATCGTGACGCCGCTGCAAAAAATTCACGTTATCGAAGACTATGTTTCTACCGTCGGTTTCGTGCATAACGTCGACAACGCCTCGGCGCTGCGTCAACTTACGATTGAGGAATACCGCGCCGGCAAGGCGGCTCAGCGACAGGCGCGTGAAGAGCATTGAGGCGATTCGCCAGGCGGCCCTGCGCCGCTGGCGCGATGGCGCCGAGCATCGTTCGTACGTGCTCGACGAACCGTTCGAAACGCTCGACATTCCGTTGAATCCGCCGTCAGGCCAGCGACTTGCGGCCACCTATGCTCAGGCCAGGGACTGGGCCGGGGAAATTTCCGACTTTGCCCGCCGACACAAGTTGGCGGTCGACTACCGGACCGTGGTCAATCAGAAAGTCGGGCAACAACGTCTGCCGCATCGCCTGTCCATCGGCACACGCGATGCATTCTTGTCGGTGACCGCGATGCAACGGGAGTTTGCCGCATTCACGGCCCTGTGTGACGAAGTGCTGCCACGAGTGCCGGCGCTGCGCGACCTGTTCGTCGCCCGTCCGCACCGGGTTCTGGAATACGCCGAACAATGGCCCGCGATCCTGTCGGTCCTCGACTTCGTCACCCGCCACGACGTGTCGGGATGCTACCTGCGGGAGCTCGATCTGCCCGGCGTCGACACCAAGTTCATCGATCTGCACAAGGGAATCCTCGACGATGTGCTGCGGGCTGCGTTGCCCGCGTCAAAGGTGCACGACACCGTTGCCGGTCTGTCCGGCCACGCACTCGAAAAACGCTACGGTTTTCGCTACGACCAGCCACTGGTGCGTTTTCGCCGCTTGTGTACGCCGCTCGGGCGCGACGATTACGACGACTTTAGTGTCCCGCTAGACCAGTTTGCCGCGGCACCCATCGACGTTGCGACGGTCTTCATTGTCGAGAACAAGATGAACCTGCTCACGTTCCCGCAAGTTCCGGATGCACTCGCCATCTTCGGCCAGGGTTACGCCGTGACAAGGCTGGCGCAAGTTACGTGGCTGGCTGAACGACGTCTCGTTTACTTCGGTGACATCGATACCCATGGCTTTTCCATCCTCGACCGTCTTCGCAAGGCGTTCCCGACGACGCGATCGATGCTGATGGATCGAGACACGCTGCTGGCGCACCGCCACGCCTGGACCGAGGAACCGGCCGCCAAGCGTCAGCTCAACGAGCTGGCGCGCCTGAACGCCGACGAGTACGCGCTATTCGACGACCTGCGCCATGATCGATTGGGACGGGCGTTGCGCCTGGAGCAAGAGCGGGTTCGTTTCGCCCGGATTGAGGCGATAGCCCGAGCAACGGCGAAAGCTCGATGAGTTGGATCCCGAGCCACACAATTCTCGAGGCTAATAGTGCCACTCACCTGAAAGGCTCGTCCTTTTACTTTATCGGCTCCCTGTGATTCTACCGCCCGCTCGCCCTTGATCCAAACGTACGCGGGTGCCTGGTCCAGGTAGGCGTTGCCGGTCCCGTCCAGGAACGCGATGTTACGGAGCGATTGGGCTTCTGCAGTGGCGTCCATTTCTACGCGACGCCCACGTTACGTGGACGGCTGTAATTGGTGGACGCCTGCTTTAACGCTGTCGCGAGAGCCACACACACGCGGACATGAAAAAGGAGTCAGCGCCTGTTAGCTCTGACCCTTAATTTTCTTAGAAAAAATGGTGCCGGCACCATGAATCGAACACGGGACCTACTGATTACAAATCAATTCTGCAATCGAGGATTAATGCGGTCTCCAGCCCGATTCCTTTAGAAATTTGCTGCGTTTAGGGCTCGTAGGCACACCGTACAGGGGTATTTTCTTAGAAGACATCTGGCACAAATTCGCAAGGTCCCACTTCCGAAATGAGTGTTCCATCTGTTGCGGCGATTGTGATGCACTTTACGTCATACGTCTCAATGCGCGCGAGAATCTGATCAATCCATCGTCCGGGTCATCAAACGCATGATGCTCTTTCAAGGTATCGACGAGCTCATTGTAGTCCCGCCACGGCAACGCCGCCGTGTATCGGTAGAGCTGTGTCATCACCTTTAACATGGTTCGAAAATCCTCTTCCCTGTTCGCCAGACGCAGTCCGTTGATGTAATCGTCGCGCTTGACGTTCGGAATGATGATCTTGCTCTCGTCGGCACTGACGAGCTCGGCGGAGAGAAACAGCCTGGCCAGCCGACCGTTGCCGTCATCGAACGGATGTACCTGGGTGATGACGAAGTGCATGAAAACCGCGCGGGCGAATCCACGGGGAAGGTCCAGATAACGTTCGAATCCCTGCGTCAATGTGCCGTTCACCGTCTCAGGCGCGGCGAAGATGACGTTTCCGGCCTGATTAGGCTTTTCTTTCCATTCTCCCGGCCGCTTGTCCGGGCGATTGTGCATGAGAAAGGCATGCCTCCGCGTCAGCAGCTGCCGGAACTCGCCGGGAGTCGACGGCGTATTTACCATCTCGTCGGTGTCGACCGCGATATCGTACACCGCGAGAATATCGTGGCTGTCCGCGTGCCTCGATTCGTCCACTCGACGTTCGAAAACGATCTCCTCGGCTTCGTTCAACGGGAACCGCGTACCTTCGATGTAGTTCGAAAAAAACGACTCAATAAACGCCTGTTGCCGCCACGAATGCCGATCGAGTGTGACTTCGATTGCCGGCAATTCAGAATCGCCGAGCGCGCGCACGAGCGCATCAAAACAGCTTACAACGTGGGGATCGAACGGCTCACGATTAGCACGGGCAATGGCGCGTTCCGACTTCAGGATGCCGGCATGCGGCCTGGTGGCGCAAAGGGCGCCGATAATTGCGCCGAGCCGCGCTGCTTCCTCTTCCATACCCAGTTGTGGGGCTATGCCGTTCGCGTTGCGCCGAACCTCCTTCAGGTAGCTTTCCCCCATGCGGGTCATGATCTTTTCCAGTTCCGCCTCAAGGGCTTCCTGACCGAGGGCACGGGAGATTCTGCCTCGCCGGCGACTCGCACTCAGATTCTCGAGCCATGCACGGGCATCATCGGAGGCTTGCAGTTCCTTGCCGATCGGTCGAGTGGCGATCTTCACATCGCCCGGAGTCACCCTGATGGTCAGCGGACCGATCTTGTAGTTGCGGTAGGCGCTGACAGGTCTCGTCAGGAAAACCGTGCCTTTTTCGGGCCGCAGGCTGATCGCCGTACGGTGCGAGACGATGGCATCCGGAAAGGTCGACTGCACGATGTCGGACCAGTGGGAAAACGCCAGGGTGGCCGGATCGTCATCCGGCTCGCAATAGATACCATGGCCGAGAGATTGCCACCCCTGGCGCGCGGCCTTTTTTCTGAGGGTATCCGCTGAACCGTCGCGATTCTTAATGTAGAGCGCCATTGTCAGCATCCGGCCGCTTGAGAAGACGGTATTATGTCCTTTTTTCTGAATATAAGACAATATTTGACCGGTTTTTTGAATATAAAGCGGTATTTGTCCGGATTTCTGAAGATAACAGGCCGAAATGGCCGATTCCCGAACATACCGTGCCTCGGTCGATTTGAAGTCTGTGGTCGCGGGAGCCTCGCACAAGCGGACATGAAAAAGGGTCAGAGCCTGTTAGCTCTGACCCTATATTTCTTAGAAAAAATGGTGCCGGCACGAGGAATCGAACCACGGACCTACTGATTACAAATCAATTCTGCAATCGAGGAATGATGCGGCCTGCAGCTTGATTCCTTTAGAAATTCGCCGAGATTTGGCCTCGTAGCTATGCGGTAGGGTGGTGCATTCTTAGAAGAAAATCGCCTGGTTCTTAGACTCAATGACTACGGTCAGTAACAAACATAAATCCTTAAAGGCGGCGTTCCCTAAAGCGCTTTGCTCGGGTCTTGATGTTTCAAAATGCGCATTATCTCCACGCCCTGCGCGTCGACGCGGTAGTAGATCGAATGCGCGCCACACACGCTGCGATGATAGCCCGGTCGAATATGGTCAACCGGGGAATATAGCTGCGGTTGCTCGGCCAATACTGAAAATCGCTGTTTGAGCTGGTCGCGGTATCGGTTGGACTGCGCAACCCCGAATTGTTCATCGCCGTATTGCGCGATAGCGATCAAGTCGTCTTCGGCGCTTTGAGAAAGGCGATACTCACGCATGCTTTGCCCTGTGCCGTTGCCGCGCGTCCTCCCATATCTCGTCGACGCTGCGATCGCTAAAACCGCTCTCCTCGCCTTCAATCAATGCGGCGCGAATAGCTTCAATCTCGGCGGGCGTTTCCTGCTCCCGAAGTTGCCGTTCACGGATCAACTCGCGAACCACCTCACTTTCGTTACCGTAATGTCCCGTCTTAATCTGCGTCTTGATCCAGCTATCTTGCTGATCGGTGACCGATATACTTTTCTTGACCATTGGCATGGGTTGCCCTCCAAATGAGTAGGTGCAATTAACCTACTCAGTAGTATACTTTACTACCATCTTGCTGCAAACCCTGTGCTTCACCCGATTAAGATCAGAGCCGGATTTCGGGGCAAATCAACAAACAGGCCGCATCCCAGATCCAGGACTCGAGGGACTTGTCTTTTCTTTCGCCATTCGATTTCTTTGTTTCATGTTGGTTCGACCTTTTTGCCGTCCCGAAATCCGCCGAGCAGCAGCACGCCCCTATAGTCGGCACCTGGTGGCTGGTCAAGAGCCGGAGTATTTCGAGATCCTTTCGCTTCAGTTTTCGCACCTCGGCAAACAACTCGGAAGCTACACGGAAGTCGATGGCTTCCGTGTCGAGATCGTACAGAGGTCGCTCATCGTAGACTTCGCCGCGCGCGCTGACTAAGAGCGGTGAAATAGGATCTTCTTGGAAAGCCTGAAGAAATCCTTAGAAAAATTGGTGCCGGCACGAGGAATCGAACCACGGACCTACTGATTACAAATCAGTTGCTCTACCAACTGAGCTACGCCGGCTGATCGCCCGCTTTTCGCGCGGGCAGCGGATTATTCCGGTTTAGAGGCTCTCTGACAAGGGTTTTGCTCACTATTGTGGACATGTCGCTGCATCGCGCAGCTGGACACGTTCCTGGCCGTACTTCTCAACAATGGCGCCTGCGCCTCTGCCGGGCAGCAAGCCAATATCGACGAAGAACACATCTCTTTCACTGGTACTTGGAATGATCTCGGCCGGGAGGTCCAGCGAGCGTGCCTGAAGTTCGATCTTCTCCGCACCGGAGACATCGCCGAACAGGCCGAGCGAGATCTTTAGACCCGCCTCATCGCTGCGATCGATGTAAGCATCACCTAAGCCACCGGCGTTAAGCCGTGCCAGAATATCCTTGGCAGTCGCATCATCGGCAATGTTTCGAATCCACACCCAGTGACCGACGAATACCTGCGCCCGCGTACCTCGTTGGCTTACATTCATACCCTCGTTAGCGTATTCAAGTTCCGCCGAATCGGCATCGGGCTTGTCTCTGAATGGACCGATGGTTACACACGAACGTCCAACCACAGCCTCGAGCGCCGACGGTTCTCCCGACCCCAATACGGCACCGACGCTGGCAACGTCGTCGCTGTCTCGACCCGTAGTAACGTCAAGTGGTGGACCAAGGTCGGACTCTTGAACGAACGCGACGCCCGGCTGGGATTCCTCCTCGGTCAACATGCCCCACATGAAGTAGAGAATGTTGGCGAGCAGTAGCGCAAGCAATATGTTCTTCATTGTGCGTTTTCCAGCATGTGTGCAAGACCGTGCAAAACCAGATTCGGACGGTGTAGCGGTGCTTCTTCGAGCGACCCAAGAATGCGCGACGCTCCGCCACCGGTCAAGATGATTGTTGGCTCATAAGCATTTGATCGTAAAGCTCGGACTGCCCGTTCGATCGCGCCCGTAACGGCATTCTGCGCGCCTTCTCGAACGGCTGCCGCGGTATTCAGGCCGAACATTTTGAGATCGCCCGCGCCTTGTTTCGAGGCGGTTTTGACGAGTGGAATATCGCTCGTGGCCGATGACAGGGCCGTGAGCATTGTCTCTGCGCCTGGAATGATCTGGCCCCCGAGATGCATACCATCATCATCGATCGCATCCAGTGTGACCGCCGTCCCGGCATCGACCACCAGACAGGCCGATTGCGTTTCGGCCCAAGCGCCAATCATCGCGACCCACCGATCTACACCCAGACGTCGCGGTTGCCGGTATGCATTAGTCACTCCCCAACCCCGTTTCTCACTACGTGCGAAATGCACATCGGCATTGCAGTGCATGCCGATAACACCTGACAAACGCGTCGCGAAACTGGTACCCGAGACATTGCTGGCGCGGACCACATCAACCCGTCGCGGCAATTTCGATGTCAGCGCCGAAAGGCCCTGCTCACGAAGGTGCTCCTGCGAGATATGCCCTGTGCGACGAATGTCGCCGTCATTGAGCACGCCCCACTTCAACCGGGAGTTTCCGACATCGAGTAATAATGCACTCACGCTTTCGCACCCCTTTTGCCTGCAATAACAATCGTCCCCGAGGTCACTCGTCGGATGCCGGACAGTGGCGAGTCGACCAACAACGCTCCATCGTTAGCAATGCCGGCGCCAATTCCGGACACCTGGCCAACGCCCGTATCGATCGTTATCTCGCGTCCCTGAAGCCAGTCGTACTCAGACCATCGTTCGGCAACGGCAGCGAGTCCTGACGATTCGAATTCTACGAAAGCTTTCAGCAAGTGGGTCGTCAAATACCCTGCGAGCTTCTCGAGTTTTGGCGGTGCGGGACAGATCATTTTGAGGTCCACAACCTGTCGTGCCCAGTCAGTCTCCGTTCCAAAATCAATCGTGTCGGGTAAGTCTACATTGACGCCGATGCCCGTTACGACCGTGACTGCACGGCCAGACTTCGGCTGCACCTCAGTCAGTATCCCGCCAAGCTTGCCATTTAACGCGACCAGATCATTTGGCCACTTCAGCTCAACTCCTGCTGCACCCAATTCTTCCAATGCATCGATGGCGCCCAGGCCCAACCTCAATGTCAGCGACGGAAGGTTCTCAGGTTGCCTCTCAAAGGTATAGGCAACGGACATACACAGTCCGGACCCTGGCGGCGACTGCCACGTCTTTCCGTGACGGCCACGCCCATTTGTCTGGTTGCTGGTTGCCGCAATTTTCGCTGTGCCGGGCGCAGGGCCGGGCGACTGCATCAGGTAACTGTTGGTTGAATCAATCTCGGCAAGAACTTCGATATCTGCGAGTTTTTTTCTGGCCGAGTCGGTCGCAAACTGCCGAATGCGTTCAGCGTCAAGACTCGTCATCGCTCGGACCGGCGTTCTTGCGGCGAAATAGCATCAAGCTCGTGTTGCGATGTTCTGTCCCATCTCGCATTCGCTGAATATTGGCGCGGTGCCAGAAAATGAGAAGCATTGCCATTACAACGGTGTAGATGAACAAGGGTTGTGTCTCAAGCTCCAGACCAAAGCCGAGATAGATGGGCAAAGCGACTGCGGCGCACATAGTTGCCAGGCCAACGAAACCGGACACGACGAGTATCCATGCCCAAACCAGTATGACGCCGATAATCAGTGCAGGACTCAGGATCACGAGCGTCCCTACAAATGTGCCAGCACCCTTGCCGCCTTTAAAGCTGTGATAGATCGGCCAAACATGGCCAAGCACTGCGGCCGCCGCACAACAAATCGTCAACCAGGTTCTGGAAAGTGCCGGGTCTAAAGGAATAAAAGGGACATTCAACTCTGGCACGACACCGGCACCGATTACGCCTTTTCCGATATCAATGATCACGACACCAAGTGCGAAAACAATGCCCTGCGTGCGCAATGCGTTCGTGCCACCGGCATTGCCACTGCCCATCGTACGAATATCGACGCCACCTCGTAATTTGCCTATGACCAACGCCCCCATCAGGGAGCCGATGAAATAGCTAATCAAAAATTTGACGCCCAACTCCAGCATTTCCGCATATCCGTTTTGCGAGAACAGTCGCGCGCATTGTAGCATCGGCCAATGGCTACAGACACGATCCACCTGTTTCTAAATCCGACTGCAGGGCGCGGCAGAGCTGGCAGACGCCAGCAACGCATAATCGAGCTATTGGAACAGAAGGCTATCGCCATCGAGCTGCATAACAGCCGGTCGTCTGGCGATCTTGAGGCACAGGTCTTACGGTACGTCGATGCAGGTGCAAGGCGAATTATCGTGGCGGGTGGCGATGGCAGTATTCACGAAGCCACCAATGGCATACTACGCTCAGATCGGCGCGCCGCGCTCGGTGTCATTCCCACAGGCACCGGAAACGACTTCGCCAAGGCATGCGACATTCCTTTGAATTGGGAACACGCGACACAACTCCTCGCAGATCGAATAGCCGCCGGCGAAACGCCACGCAAAATCGACGCCGGCCGATTCAACGATCGCTACTTCGCAAATGGTGCGGGTATCGGATTCGACGCCAAGGTGACGCGCGTGGCTCGATCCATAAATCTGCCCATCGGTGATCTTGTGTATTTGTTGGCAATATTCAGGTCAATGCTGGGCGGCATTGCCAGTCCCAATCTACAGATAAACGCTGGCGACACCGTTTGGGAAGGGCCGCTTACCCTGGCCTCCATCTGCAATGGACCCTGGATCGGAGGCATGTTCCACATAGCACCGATGGCAAGCAACGCCGATAAGGTCCTGGAATTGCTGATAGCAAAACCCGTAACGCGGCGGCGACTACTGACTTTGTTACCCAAACTCATGAGCGGCGAACATCTGCAGGAAGCGGAGATTGTGCATCAACCCATTACTAAGCTGAGCATCAGGGCGGAACAGCCCATCCCATCCCATCTGGATGGCGAGGTTCAAGCGCTTCAAACAGAATTCGAGATCGAAGTACTGCCGGAGGCTCTAGAGCTGCTTTGATGACGGGCGTGAGCCGAGGTAGATCGCAAGCAGTGCGATGCCTGCACCGACTAACTCCAGCGCGCTCATTGGCCGATCAAAAAATACAATATCCCAAACAAAACTCAATGTCGGTTGCAACAGCAACGCCAGTCCAGCCTCGACGGTCGATACCTCTGAAAGGCTGCTCGCAATAAACAGCCATCCAATGCAGTGAGACAGCACCCCGTAGCCGACAAGCCAACCCAGATCCTCGTAAGACGGAATGGCAAACGAATCTCCCTCTGCCAGTACAACTACCGCCATTATGACGGCTGTAAATACGGATACGACGGCCATTTCCCGCGTCGGCACTCGAAACGTCGAAGTCTCGCGAATGAATCGCAAAGTAAGGAGGTAGCCCGCGTAGGACTCAGCCGTTAGAAATCCGAGTACCACGCCGATTTGATAATTCGCGGGTAGAGCACTCCAGTCAAAGCCAACGATGAGTGACAGACCAAACAGCGCGAGAGGTACCGCGACTAACTGTATTCGCGTCGGCATCTGACGGAGTAGCACAATGCCAGCGATCATCATTATGAATACTTGAAAGTTCGCAAGCAGCGTCGACAGCCCGGGGCCGATATAGATGATGCTGCGATGCCAGAACCAAAGATCAAGCGCGAGGAAAACAGACGCAACGACCAAGAGTATCCAGGCGCGTTTCGAGAAGTGTAATCGTCGCCGCGTAGCCAGCAGGTAAATCACCAGCGCCGCGCCACCGATCAAGACCCGATAGAAACCACTCGCTGAGGGAGATATGTCAACCAATCGTACCCACACTGGCGACAGACTGATCAGCGCCGCGCCGATAAAGAGTCGCAGTGTTGGGTTAGCGAGTAGCACCACTATGCACTGAGCCAGTTGTCCCGGCGTTCGATCAAAGTAGCGTCAGCTTCGTCGTCTAATTGTAAGTAGCAGGTATCTACCGGCGCCTCTGACCAACGCAGCTTGAGCGTTAGCAGCTCGTCGCCACGAAATACGGTCAAGTCCGATTTGTCGCCAACACGGTATCGTCGTATACGTGTGTCGCTGACGGAAATACCGACTCGCAGCCCATCAATTGCGACCAGCTCATCGCCCGGTGAAACGCCTGCACGTTCTGCTGGGCCGCCATTGGCAAGGCTAGCGAACACAGCCTTGCCGCCCCGCGACGTAAGATTCGCGCCGAGCCAAACGGCCGGAAGCTTATTCGCGTCCGCCGTCGTTCCGCCTTTGTCTTTGCGGCCTCTGGATTTTCTCAAACAGTATTCAACACCGTGCTCGCGCAATAGATGCTCAAGTGCTAACTCACCGGTTCCGCGAATCGATGCATCGAAGAAATCGCCAAGATCAAGACCCGACACGTCCGCTGCAACTTCTTCGAGCCCGTGCTCGGTCATGCCCTCGCCTGTCTCACCCCATTTCGCCCAGCAGGCACGCATGACGTCGTCGAGAGAGACACGACCCTCCGTCTCGGACCGCAATTTCAAGTCCAGTGCGAGTGCGATCAATGCGCCTTTCGCATAGTAGCTGACGATCGCGTTGGCGGCGTTAGCATCCTGCTTGTAGAACTTTGTCCATGCATCAAAGCTGGACTCCGCAACACTCTGCCGACGACGACCCTGTCCGCGGTTCACACGCGTAATTGTCCGCCCTAGTAACTCGAGATATTCGGCGGCCGGTATCAATCCGGACCGGACCAACGCGAGGTCATCGTAATAAGACGTAATGCCTTCGAAGACCCAAAGCAGTTCCGTGTGTGTCTCTGTTGACAGGTCATAGGGAGTAAACATCGCCGGCTTCATGCGCTTTACATTCCAGAGGTGAAAATACTCATGGCTGACGAGGCCGAGAAGCGTTCGGTATTCCGGCGATATTCCCTCGTCGCCGCGAATCGGCAGGCTGTCGCGACTCGAAACCAGGCTCGACGACCGACGGTGTTCGAGGCCACCGTATCCACTACCGGGCGCATGCAGCAAGAATACATAGCGATCAAGGTCGCGCGGTTTTCCCAGCATTTGCATATGAAATGAGCACAGCGTTTCGAAGTCATGACAAAGACGCGCCATATCAGCTTTGGTATTGCCGCGAATAACGATGACATGTGGAATGCCGCCTGCCTCGAATTCACCGATCAAGAGATTGCCGATTTCGACGGGGTGGTCAATGAGTTCGGCGTAGTCGTCGGCAATGTAGCTGCCGAAACTGTAGGGTTCAGCACCCGCCCGATTCATCGAGGTTGCCACTCGCCACGTTTTGGCTTCGGCTAAGTCGACAGCATCAATTTCAAGCTGGCACTCTGCGTTCTCCTGTCCTGCGACCGCAGGAAATACACAGGGACCGTTGAAGTAAGCATGCGTGGTATCGAGGTGCGCACCACGAACGCTGTCATCGTGTGCATAAATCTCGAGCACTAGTGAGACGGCGCGATCTGAAGGTGCTGTCTGCCAGCGACTCTTGTCGAGCTTCGTAACCGCAATTCCGACACCATCCGCTTCTGCTCGAATACCGACGACGTGCCGTGCGTAATCGCGAATCATGTAGCTGCCCGGAATCCACGCGGGCATCGCAAATACCTGCCCTGCGGGATCCGGATTGGCAACCGTCACGCGAACCTCGAAAAGATGGGCGGCTGGATCTACTGCCCGGATGCTATATCGATGTGCGTCGCTCATTGTGATCGCTTACCTTACGGGCTCAGTCAGCTTCAGGGTCAGACACTTGGTCGAGCCACCGGCTTTGAGAAATTCGGAGACATCAACTTCGTGGACTTTGAATCCGGCCAGCATCAGCCGCGCCTTCAGTGGGTCGGATGCCTTGTTCAATATCACCTGGTCGTTGATGTTCACGGCATTGCAGGCAAAGTTTCCGGCATCTGCCGTATCGACAACGATGCGCTTGTGCGGCGGAATCCGGCTTTCAATCGCCATCCGCGACTCGTAGTCGAATGCCGGTGGGTGATACATCAGGAATCCATCTTCCAACGGACAAAAACACGTATCGATGTGATAGAAGCGCGCGTCTGTTAATCGAATAGACACGACCTCCGTATCGAAAAAGGCGCGAATCTCCTCGTGCGCCTCGATCTCGGTGCGGAATCCATATCCGGTCCAGAGCCAGGGACCGCCGCGATCGACGAGGCAGTCGCCTGCCCCTTCAAACCCGATTTTCTCATCCAGATCGAGTAATTCGAAATCGTTGTCGCCAAACCACTTCTTAAAGTGCTGCTCTTCGGGGCGGCGTTCATGTGGCATGAAGTGGCTGGCGACAGCCTTGTCGCCGTAGACGACGCCCGCATTCGCAGTAAACACCATGTCAGGTAACTCAGGCTGTGCATCCATTGTTACGACGTCGGCGTACTGCGCAATCGTGTCGCGCAAGTGTTCCCATTGCTCTTTGGCACGTTCGAGACTCAGCGTTTCCTCGTGGCCAGCCATCCACGGATTGATTACGTACTCGACCGTAAAGAAGTCTGGTGGGCACATCAAAATCTTGTGTTTGGAAGCACTCATGTTCTCTGATTCCTTAATAGCAAAACGGGAACCGGTCGCCCGATTCCCGTCCGGCCGTTCTGAATTTATTATTGTCTGGCGCCGGGTTCACCAAGGTGCATCAACGGTAGCGGGCTCGGGCTCGATCCGTCCATGAAATAAATCTTACTCGCCGGGTCCTTCGAGATGGCTTTCAGTGCTTCGAGCGACTGCAACTGAATATACGCCGGATTGGTCGAAATCGCATTATTGATTTGTGTGATTTCATAGGCTTGAGCATCTGCGAGAATCCGTTTGCGTGCTGCTTCTTCTTCAGCGGCTTCACGGCCGGCTTTCGCACGTGCGACTTCTTGCTGTAGTTCAGTCCGTACTCGCTCAAGCTCCGCCTTTTCCTGCTCCACGGCCTGCTCGCGTTCTTTCTTCTTCTCGATGGCCTGTACGATAAAAGGCGGCAAAGTGATGTCTCGAATCAGCACAGCAGAAACGATAATACCCTGCGGCTCCAGGTCATCGCGAAGCCCATCTGTTAATGCGGTTTGTAGCGTCTCCTGAGTTGCTTCCAGGAAGAAATCCTCAGCACGGTTAATGCTCTTGCCTTGCTCGCGCAACAATGAGCGCAGCTTTGGAACCAGGTGTACGCGGACGGCCGCTTCGGCGGTACCGGTTGCGCCAAGAATCTTGGATGCCATCGCGCCATCGATACGGTACTGCACGCTGACGTCGAGCTTCGTTTGCAATTGATCCTGACTCGGGACATTCGCTGTTTCCAAATGCGTTTTCTTACGCGCATCAAACATGGTCCATTTGTACAGTGGGTTAACCGGGAAATGCAGTCCCTCAGGATACCCCTCCACTTGTGCCTTACCGAATAGGGTCGCTACGCCGACGTGCCCGACGGGTATCGTTTGGTAGATGTTCATTATAATGACTACGGCCGCAAGAATGCTTACTGCAGTCACTACAAGGGTTTTGCTGGGATTTAGTTGAGCCATGAGTGGTCTCCGCTTTGCGCGACGTGAATGAGAGTGAATATTTGTGGGCGAATTCAATGAATTAAAGGTCCGGAGAGGCAACTACTACAATGTCGGTAGATGCACTTCCGCCAACATGCAACGGACGCTGCCGCCGGCAGAGCGCTCAATATTATCGATAGGCGAAGTCAGGATTTTGCCGTTCGACTGCAACACGGCGCGTTGTTCTGCGTCGAGAGAGTCCCATGCCTGAGACGACATGGCAAGCACTCGCTCCCCGCTCGTATTTCGAAGTTCCAGCATGTTCCCTGCGAAGGCATCGAGTTGATCGAAACCAAGACTCACGACCTCGTGCCCCGTTTCTTTGAGTCGCGTAACAACCGCATCACGCTGATCGTCACGCGCAATCGCTGCATCACAGATAACCGCAACGGCCTCACCAATATTCATCAACACATTGGTGTGGTAAATGGGGACCCCGTTTCGATCGACGGCATCAAAGGCAACAACGTCGTAGTCCATTCGCTGTGCAAAATCACCGAGCGGGTCCAGTTGAGTACGCGATGACAAACAGGCGTAGGCGATCTTGTTCGTGCGATCCAGCACCATGCTGCCGGTGCCCTCCAAATAGTGCCCGGCGCGTTCGTGGTCACTGAGATCCAGTATCTCGCTCACCTGAAAACCATGCTCATCGCCGAGTTGGTCGATGATGTCGGCGCGCCGCTCCGTACGACGATTAGGCGCTTCCATCGGGTACAGCACCACCCGTCCATCGGCGTGAAAACTCACCCAGTTGTTTGGGAAAATCGAGTCTGGCGTATGCGGATCAGCCGTGTCGTCGACGACCACAACATC
This sequence comes from Woeseiaceae bacterium, assembly GCA_021773075.1. Classification (GTDB taxonomy): domain Bacteria; phylum Pseudomonadota; class Gammaproteobacteria; order Steroidobacterales; family Woeseiaceae; genus UBA1847. Next base: position 22,058 of record JAJFKT010000021.1, on the reverse strand, counting down.
GATTCCTGCTGTACGCAGAACGTCAACGAGGCCGTCAAACTCGCTCGCAGCTAGTTTCTGCTGTTCTTCAGGCGTTGCGCTCGTGCGCCCCTGAAAGACGTTTGACTCCGCGGTCATCGGATTGCTTTCGAAGCGGGTTGGTCGAATCATCAGGACGGTGGAAGCGAGTTGTGAATCTGTCGATGGCATAGTGCATTATATGTCCGTGATGCAACGATTTCGCAATGCTCTATTGAATCCCGCCTGGCTTGCCTTCCTTTGGATAGGCATCAGCGTCGGTGTTTCCATGATCGCCACGCCGGTTCGATTCACGGCCGAGACCATTACGCGGCCGATAGCGCTGGATGTCGGTCGGGTCGTATTTGCGGCGCTGAACAAGGTCGAGCTCGCGGCTTTGGTCATTTTGCTCATCATTGTTCGAGTCTCAGGCAAGGCAAGGAAGTACTGGGGATTATGTGGCGCGTTGGCACTCATCGTCATTGCGCAGTCCGTTTGGCTCATGCCTGAACTCGCAGAACGCACGCAAATGATCATCAACGGTGTGGAACCGCCCAAATCCTACGCGCACGCAATTTACTCGTCGCTGGAATTAATCAAAATCGGCCTGTTGTTTTTTGTTGGCTTTTCCTCGCTCGCGCCTGAACGACCGAACGATGGATCAGGCAGCCGCGCTGGGACGGCTTGATACCGCGTCATACCATCGCTGTGTGTTTGGCGTGTCGTCCGGTATTGGCAACTTAATTCGCGCGGCGAAATCGACACTGACCATCGCTGTGATATCCGCGATCGAGTATTTGTCGCCAGCGACGAATTCATTGCCGGCTAATTGCCCGTCCAGTCGATGATAAAACTGCTGAAACCGGCTGCGTCCACGCTCGACCAGCTCGGGAATTTGCCGGTAGCTAACCGCGCCCGTAGCGGCGCGACCCTTTAAGCCTTTCGCGGCGTTTCTGAATGCATCTGCGACTGCCCACAAACCCTGTTGTTCAGCTTTGCAATTCCACATCAAAATCCTGGCGCGCTCTGAGTCAGTGGTGCCGAACAGAGCCGGTTCGGGATGTTGCGCTTCCAGGTAATCGCAAATGGCCACGGCCTCGCTGAGGCAGCTACCGTCATCCAGTTGCAGCGCGGGCACAACGCAGTCTGGATTGATGTCCCGGAAAGAGTCGGAAAACTGCTCGCCGCTGCCCAAATCGACTTGCACAATCTCGATCTCAATGCCCTTCTCGGCCATGAAAACTCTGACGCGTCTCGGGCTGGGTGCTGTTTTGCAATCGTAAAACTTCAAATTTAATTCTCGGCGGCATCCGCGGCATCAAATACCGTCTGCGAGTTTTGTCCGAACATGTTCGCACGGGCAACTTCGCTGACTCGCTCAGTGCGTTTCCAGTCGTTGCCAAGATCAACACCCCTGCGTACGGCCGGACGCTCCTTGAGCGCATCGAACCAGCGTCGCAGATTTTTGAACTTGTCCAGACTATTACCGAGTCTCTGGTAAGGAACCACCCATGGAAAGCTTGCAATATCGGCAATCGAATAATCGCCCGCCAGAAACTCGCGATCCCGCAAGCGCACATCCATCACAGCAAGCAAGCGGTCATATTCGTCTTCGTAGCGCTTGTGCGCATACGGTATGTCTTCAGCCGTGTAATTGACAAAATGACTAAGCTGGCCGGCCATGGGGCCCAGTCCGCCAGCCTGCCAAAACACCCATTGCAGCACGTCAAAGCGCCCGGCCTGTGATTCGGGAAGGAGCCTGCCCGCTTTCTCGGCGAGATAGACCAATATGGCGCCGCCCTCAAAGACGGATATACCGGTGTCATGGTCGACGATCGCCGGCATTCGATTGTTCGGTGCGATCTTCAGGAACTCGGGGGCGAATTGACCACCGTCACCGATATTCACTGGAATCGTGTTGTAGGCTAGATCACACTCCTCGAGCATGATCGATATCTTGCGACCATTCGGTGTCGGCCAGTAGTAAAGATCAATCATGTCTTGCAGTATAGGACGAACTTCCAACGACGTGGCAATTGAATGACCGAACAACAAAAAGACGCATTTGAGATCGCGGCGCCCGACGGACACACTATTCCTGGTTCTTGTTGGCTGCCAGAAAATGATATTCGCGCTGTAATTCAGGTATTTCACGGCCTGGGTGAACACCACGCGCGTTATGCACGCTTTGCAAAACTCGCAGTGAGTCGCGGTTTTGCGGTATTCGCACATGATCACCGAGGTCATGGCGTGCACACCGAAGACCTCGGATACTTTTCGGACATTGACGGATGGCAACGGCTAAGCGATGACGGACTCCTGGTTAACGACCTGATTGGAGACCGGCATCCGGGCACACCCATTATTTTGCTTGGCCACAGTATGGGCTCCTATGTTGCGCAGTATTTTTCGATGCAATACGACTATCGACTAAGCGCACTCGTGTTATCCGCGTCGACCTGGCCGTCGATAGTAAAACTTATTCCTGGTCAGTTGATCGCACACGCCGAGGCCTGGCGCCTTGGCAAACGAGGCAAAAGCTCGCTGTTACACAAGCTGGGTTTCGGCGACTTTAACAAGCCCTTCGAACCCGCGCGCACCGAACTCGACTGGCTGTCGCGCGATGAAAGCGAAGTCGACGCCTATATCAACGACCCACTCTGTGGCGGGCCCTACAGTTGCGGCTTATGGCTCGACGTGCTGCGCGGGTTACGCTCGATCGGAAAGAAAAGCGCTCTGCAGCGCATCCGATCGGAGCTCCCGATCCTGCTGACGGGCGGCGCAGATGATCCCGTCGGCGGCGAATCCGGGATCACCGAGCTGGCGATGCGATACGCACAAACGGGACATAGTCGATTATCGGTCAAAATATACGCCGAAGGTCGCCACGAGATGCTGAACGAAACCAATCGCGACGAATTTTCGGATGATCTTTTGAGTTGGGTTACCGAGCAATTACCAGCGGTAGCTGGCACTTAAACTGATCTGACGGCCACTCGCCGGCGTACCTGGAAACGGTTGATACTCTGAGTCTGTTACGTTGTCCACGACCAGTGCGGCACCGAAACCGTCCATACCGTCGGGCGACCAAAGCAATGAAGCCGAAGCGAGGTAGGTCGAATCGTCGCCAACACGCAGCGGATTGTCTTCCTGAGAGCGATATTCATTGTCGACACGTAGTTGGAAGCCGCCTGCGAAGCGATAAACGATAGCAGCGGTAACGCGGTGCTTCGCAAAATTCAGTGCGTAGAAACTTGCATCAACCTGTGCGGAACCGTAGTCCGCGTCCTTGTCGATCGCCATGTAACCGAGCGAAAGGTCTATAGATTCCCAACCACGAACGAAGAACGCCTCGAGCCCGATAACGTCGATGTCCACTGAATTCGCCTGACGTGCAAACGGCGCGCCGGTCGCGAACGTCCAGTCAATGAGATCATCGTCCTGGCGGCCAAAAAGAGCAGCTCCCAATTGCCAATCACCCGCATCACGCTCGATGGATAAGGAAATCTGCTCGGCCTTTTCCCGGCCAAGCAAAGGGTTGCCACCAAACAAACCCGTAGGGTTCGAGTTCAGTGCCGTATACCCGGGCACTTGGGACGTTGCAGCATATTCCAGACTGTAGTCCGTGGTTCCGCTCGCATCCGTACTGCTAAGAGTGACGCCCAATAACGGAGAAAACTCACTGCTGTCCTGGTCCGTGTAGTCGATCGTCGCTCCGGCACGCCAGATGAGTTTGCTGCCACTGTCGAGTTCTGATTCGATCGACGGAACGACGGTCAGCGTTGCGTATTTACGATCAGTAAACGAGCCATTAGTCAGGTCCGTGGACTTAACCAGCTCGTCTGAGCTGACCTGGCCGCCATAGCGCCAGGAGATTCGGCCAGACTGCTGCTGGGCCTGAAATCCAAAGCCGACGACTTTCGTTTCGTGCTCAAAGGACCCCGGAGCACCGGATTCGATCGTCGTTCTGTTGAAATCGTAGTCGTCGACCAGGCGCCGGTAGAACCCGCCGAACTCGACCCAGCCGTTGTCCGACTGAAGACGATGATTCGCGAGCAGCAAGGTCGTCTGTGTATCGTCAATTTCCGGCAACGACGCAAAGCCCGTATAGGCGCCCGGCCAGCCAAAGAATTTATCCTGATAAGCCAGTACGACGTCAGTCTGAGAATTGTCCGTAACACGTTGCAGCTGGACATTAGCTCGTGAGAATTCATGATCACCAAATTCGATCGAACCGTCGCCCTCGGAGTGAGCAACTGAAACTGCGATTCCGATATCGTTCCCGGCCGAATTTGTCGACACTTTGCCGAATCGAACTGACTGATAATTGAGGCTATCGCTACCGGCACCCAGCGACACGTAACCACCGTCCTGGACCTTGTTGATACCGTAGGAAACCGTAGCGACCGCCGAATTGAAACCCTCTATGGCGCCATCAATTCCTTTGTAAATGGCTGGCACTGACATAAGCGCAGGATCGACTGGTAATTCCGCGACATAATGACCCGTCTGTGGATCTGAAATCGTTACGGCTCCGAGCTTGAATCCCGTATTTTCAAACAGACTTCCCCGAACGCTTACGTCGGACTGTCCTTCGGCGATACCACGGGACTGAAGTTCGGTTAGTGGGTCAAATCGAAGCGTAGTCGCAAGCGTTGCATAGCTGCTTGCCGGACTATCGTTGGCGACTCGAATCGCTTTGATCGTGATTTCAGATATTTCCTCGTCAATCTCCGTACCTGATTCGGCTGCGTATGCCTGTGCGGCAAACAGATTCAGCAGCAATGCTGCAAAGAGCGCGTATACTTTTTTCATTGAATAATTTCACTGTGAAGTGGTGCCCCTGGCCGGCAACCAGGTTGGTAGGTAGAAGGATAGATAGGTCTCGAGAATTTTCTGTGCTTCGGCCAGTCTTTGCTCGGAAATACGACCTTCGCGCAGAACGGCATCGGAAAAAATTGTGTCGCCAAGCGAAGTGTACATGGCAAGTGTCGAAAGCCAATCAGGTATTTTGGGGATTTCGAAATACTGATCAAAAACACTGGCAAACGCCTTAGTCAGGTCTTTTACGGCCGCTCCATAGCTCTCCGGAACATTTGACCGCACTCGTGGCAGGGCTCGGAGTATATCCGCAGTTTCAACCCAGTAGGCAGCCACGTGAGCGACCAAATGGTCGGAAAGCTCAGCCCATGTCTCCGGTTGCTCAATTCGGTCGAGCTCTCTGACATACGCAACGAAGTTACTAATCCAGGCGCTGGCCAGATCCTGCATCAAATCATCAATGCCGTTGTAGATTCGGTATGCCGATCCACGCGAAACTCCGGCGGATTCAAAAACGTCGCTGAATCGAAGTGGGTGCCCCCCGTTCGCCTTAATCAGACGCTGCGCTTCGACCAGCAGTTTTTGACGATTGGCGCGTCCGCGAGTTCGTAACTTCGGAATCCGCCGATCCGAGCGTGAATTGGCCCGATTCGACTGCCCAGCTGACATCGCAACTCTCCTGATATTCCACGATCGGCATGAACTAATGAATTGAGAACTTATGCAAGTCTATCGCGGTTTGTCAATGAAGAAAGGCCAGAGCCGCATGCCGGCTCTGGCCTTAAGTCCAGTTCTCTAAGTCGGCGGTCAGCTAAGGGTGAGCGCCGAGGTTATTGTCGATGACGATCGTCATTCGTGAGTTACCTTCATTGTGGGTATGGCAATAGAAGAATCCACCTGTGATAGTCAATGGCGTGACCTGACCTTGATCGTAGAATCCAACACCATTGGCGCCATACGACTCACCGCGCTGCCCTGCCGCCGCCGGAGAATCGAGCGGATTGTTGGTCGGCGCGTGAGGAATGCCGCCGCCGCCATGCACAATGTGCGTCGCTGTTGTGTCGTAGTTGGTCCAGATGGCATTCGTGTTCGGTCGCATCACCAAATTCACACCGCGCAGACCATTCCAGCGGTGCGTGCCGTTGTTGTTACCTGAATTCAGGTCGAACTGAATTTCCAGGAGGTTTCTCACCGTGTAGTCGATCGAGCCGCCGTCAATGTCGGTTTGCGTATTCTGGTCGCGTACGTTCAAGGTCAGCGGTTGTGAGTTAACGGAAAGTGAGGTCGTTGTCGTTGTAAATCTTATGATTACATCGACGGAGCTGTTCGCTGGCACGTTAACGGTTGGTGACGGCTCAACCACGTAGCTACCGGATGCTGCGTCCAGACCCAGGATCGACACGTCGACCGCTCCAGAGAAGCCGTTTACCGACTCTATCGTCGCGGTAATAGCACCGCTCTTTCTAAGATCGAGGTCAACCGTATTGCTGCTCAACATCACATTGACCAGCGCGCTTGTGGTATCAGCCAGCGCTTCGGCAATCAGGATAATTTCAGCCGGCGTAAGAGTAATTCCCGCCATGGCCGGTTGCGTCGCCAGTGCGGTAGTAATTTGAGCTGCGGTACGTCCGCGCCGCGTAGAGGTCGCTAACGGACCGTGACAGCCTGAGCAATTGGTGGCATAGAGTTCTGCGCCGGTGGGCGGCGGTGCGCTCGCCAAAACAATCACGTCCTGGTTCAAAGTCGACGTGTTGCCATTAACATCCGTCGCGGTCCAAACCACGACTGTCGTACCTAGTGGATAACCTGCCGGGGGAATATTGTCAGAAAGCACAGGATTAGGGTCAACCAAATCGGAAATCGTTGGTGGAGTGACCGTTACAGCTGTCAACGCTCCCGTGGTAACTACCTGAACCGGAGACACGTTAGAGATCAAGGGTGGCGTTGTATCACTGACAGTGACTTGCTGCACAGCCGACACTGTTACCCCATCGACATCAGCAACAGTCCAGTTCACCGTCGTTGCACCGAGCGGAAAGCCGCCGGCGGGCGCATCGTTGTTGAATACATAGGTGCCGTTGCCTCCGGTCGCTGACGGATTTCCCAGCGCAAGCGTCGACATTGGGGCATTGGCTTCGGCTTGCAGATCTGGCGGGGCCGTTAAGGCAAGGACGCCACCGTTGCCACCCGTTCCGCCAGTTCCGCCTGTGCCACCCGTCGGCTCAGTTGGCGTGACAGCGGTCGCCGGCGCCAGATCCTTCAAACATCCGGACAACGCGAAAAGCGTGACCACCAAAACTGTAACTGATCGCAGAATCGCCATGTGACCGTGAACTCCATTCTTTGTGAGCGCCGACGCGGCGACGTGACCTCATTAGGAATCCGTCCCCGCACTGCCTTCCTAAATAGATGATCGCGGCCCTTTCTGCGTTGCGAGTTGACATAATTTCGCTCAAAATTGGCATATTGAGACTTGAGTCTCAGTGCTTCGAGCCTCCTATTTGTTCGTCAATACCGCCAAGAACTGGTTGATTTCAAGGCTTTGCCGTACCGATACAAGCATTGCTCCCGAATTTCTCGTCGAAACACGAAAATCGGGTTTTTAGTCGAAATTTCATGATCTTGCGCAAGTCAGGGTGTCTCTAATTGGCTACAAAAACGGCGCGTTTTCTTGGTAGCGACTAACTGCCCGATCGACTTTAGTGGCTTTCTTTCGCTCGGGCGTTATTCGGTAATGTCCGTAGCTACCCCATGCTCAGCGGACTGGAAATTGTGACGGGCCTGGGAAACGCCATTAATTTCCAAATAGCGGTATGAAGCTGGCCTCCTGCGGCAAGAAAAAGAACCAATTGTCGTTATTCTCGGAGCTCGAACGACGCAACGTTTTTCGGTTTGCGATCGTCTATATCGTTGCTATCTGGCTGGTTCTACAGGTCTCGCAACCTGTGCTCCAGGCCATTGAAGCGCCTCCCTGGGTACTCAAGGTTTTCCTGCTGCTGTTTGCTCTGGACCTACCGATTATCCTGCTGTTCTCGTGGGCTTATGAACTAACACCAGAGGGCCTTAAAGAAAGAACAGGATATCGACCGTTCCGGATCAATAACGCACGGCACGGGCAAGAAGCTCGACCAGATAACGATTGCGTTTTCCTACTTGCAAGCAGGTCAGGAACCCGAATTCGAGAAACTAACCGGCGCACTCGAAGAATCCACAGTGCGTCGAGCCGTCGCCGGGGACAAGTCTTTTCAGTCGATATTGAATTTGATAAATCTCGCGGCACTGACAAGCACGGATGAAGAGGTATTGACTCAAATACAGAGACTCATAGAGAACAACGGTCTCGGCGTAAATCTCTTCGACACGCCTGTTTTTGATCGCATGCAAGAGAATGTCGATTTTCAAAAACTCAATGCGATACTCGTTAAACGAGCCAATGATGAACGCGCCAAGCTGGGATTTGATCCATACCAGCCAACGCCGGCGAATAATTTGTCAGCTTCATCAAACTGATCTAGCCCGTATTTCGGGAGCGCTCGCGGCGAAACCGTCGCCCGCCGGTCAGCCTGCGTTGAATATCCACCAGCGATCATCCAGTTCTTCCTGGCAACTGTTGAGCTGCGTCGACCATTTTCGCGCGCGACGGTCAACGCTTTTGGCGGCCTTTTTAAGCCAGGCCTTTTGATTGTAGGACCCGCGACTCCAGCCCGCATGACCTTCATGGTACGCGAGGTATTGGTTATACGGGTCCCATTTTGAAATACCTTTGACGGCATTCGATTTATCGGTGTACCAACCGACGAAGTCGATGGCATTGTCGAAGTGATCTCGAACCGCGGCTGGTTGCTCCGTTTCGATTTTATATCGGTCCCAGGTACTATCCAGAGCCTGTGCGTAACCATAGGCATTGGATGGGCGGGCCCACGGTATGAATCCCAGTAGCCTTCTACGTGGAGGCCTCGCGTTGAATTCGAAGGACGACTCCTGGTGAATGATCGCCATTTGAACATGGGCCGGTGTTCCCCAGCGCTTTTCAGATTTCCTGGCTGCCCGGTACCAGTCACGCCGGTCATTGAATATCGAACAGATGTTGTTCAGATCGTCGGGGAGTCGATATTTGTAATCGGTCAGAACCAGCCAAAGCAAGCCAGCCGTCAGGGAGAGCAGCCAGAAGCGGCGCCATTTGGACTTGCGACTTTTTCCTGAAACATCCGGCATATGACTGATGTAACCGTCAATGTTCGGCTTCGATGTTTCAGTATAACGCCGTCCAGCCGAGTTCTTCTACCACCAGACGTAGTTTGGCCACACCCTAATCCGGCAACATGCGAAACAGCGCCCTTTTGGAAATTGGGCTTCGCGTATTGCTGAACTTACCAAGAATTCTCCGGCAACATTAGCCACCGACAAAATTCATCGTGTGGGCACGCGCGTGAAAAGAGAAAGCCTTGCAGCGTGTCGCACTTCATCTCGGTTAAGACTTCCCGCTGTTGTGCTGTCTCTACACCTTCCGCAACGACCGAGAGCCCGAATCGGTGTGCGAGCCAGATGATTGCCTCAACGATATTCTTGTCTTGCGGAGAGTTGAACATGTTTTCAACAAAAGACCTGTCAATCTTGAGCTCTGTCGCCGGAATGTTTTTGAAGTACGACAGCGATGAGTAGCCAGTGCCAAAGTCGTCGATGGAAATTCCAACGCCCAACTCTCGCAATCGCCTTAGGCAATCGAAATTCGAGTGTGAATCCTCAACCAGTGCACTTTCCGTTATCTCCAGGTCCAATTGGCATTGCTCGGAACCAAATATAGAGAGGCTGCTTGATACGATGTCTGCGATTCCCGGATCCTGAATCGAATCAGCCTCCAGATTCACAGATAGGCTGTACGGAACATCGGCGCGAGGCCACTCTGATACATGCTGCAGTGCCGTGGTCAGAATGAAGCGTGTCAGTTCACCGATCATGCCAATCTCACAAGCAACGGGTATGAATACGCTGGGAGGTACTTCCCCGTGCTTGGCATTCGTCCAACGCAGTAGAGATTCGGCGCCTACAACCTGGCCAGTGGTTGCAGAAACTTTTGGTTGGTAATGAAGCTCAAGGGCTTTGTTTTCTATCGCCGCACCCAATTCCTCTTGTAAATTCCACTTCATTGATAGCGTCGCTGCTCCATCTGCTGAATAAATGAAGTATTGCTTTCTCGTGGTATTTGCGGCTTCTAACGCGATTCTCGCTCTGTGTATGAGCTCTTCTGCATTGCTGGCATGATCCGGAAAACTTGCGATACCAACTCTGATTTCTGCCTGATACGGAGAATCCACATCGCGAATCGCCTGTTCGTAAAGGCGAATAATTTTTTCTACAGCAAGTCGCTGGTAGATCTGCGCAGTGACCCCTGACATGACCAGGCCGAAGGTGTGGTCGCCGATCCGCAATAAGGCGTCATTCTCTCTGCAGACTGCTTCTAGACGGCGAGCAGCACCGCGCAAAAACATCACACTGTAAGCATGTCCTGAGCGCACCAACAATTTGCTGATTGCATCCATATCCACGATAAACAGGGAAAAATTTTCTCTACAGGAATCAATCCTATTCTGGATTTCCCGCTCGAATACGATGGCGTCTGTCGTGTTGAGTTCCTGTAGCTGCATCGGCGTATTACAGAAAATATTTGGCAGGATCGATGTCGTAAACACCAGGTTCGATTCCGCGTTCGATCCAAAGCGTCGGTCTTGTTCCAGCGCTGTTTCTTAAGTCTACAATTCTCAACTCCAGCAATGGTTTCTTTTCCGGCCCGAGTATCACGGCGACTTTCGGCTGCAGGCGGGTAGACTGGTGTTCCTCTAACACCACGCCGATTTCGCCCGTATTGAGTTCTACCAGCGTTCCTGCGGGGAAAATACCGATGGCCTGGATGAACTGCTCTACCATTTCGGCTTGATAATGCTTGTCGGCTAGGGACTTGAATTCGCGCATTGCGTCGTAGGATGAGACTGCCTGCGCGTACGGCCGGTCGCTGGTCATCGCCGAGTATGAATCGACGATTCCGCCGATTCGTCCAAACACCGGAATCTGATTACCCTTCCAACCCCTCGGGTAGCCCGAGCCGTCGTATCGTTCGTGATGCGTTGCCACCATGTCCAGGACACGATTGTCCACGCCTTCTGCCTGCCGAATGAGTTCCAGTCCGAAACCGACATGGTTGTGTATGTGCGATCGTTCGATTTCGGTGAGTTCACCTTTCTTTTTGAGCAGCTCCTCTGGCAGCTTCATCTTGCCGACGTCGAGTAGCAGACCACCCAGCCCAACTGCGGAAAGCGCTTCCCTATCCAGACCGAGGTGACGGCCGAAAACAAGTGCCCATATCGATGAAGCCAGCGAATGCGAACTGGTGTATTCGTCCTTTTCCTGCAAGCGAGTTAGAAGTGCCAACGCTGAGCTGTTCCGCAAGACACTATCAACCATGCCACCAATAACGACTTCGAGATTGGGCATTGCGATCAGTTTTCCGCTCCGAATCTCGGCGAGAACATTCATCAACTGGCCGAGTGATCCGGAATGAACAGTGCGTGCAACAACGAGTTCGTCTGGCAGCCTCTCGGTGTCCCTATAGAAATCACCCGGCGTAGGACTCGACGGAAGCGTGCCGACTTTGCGGCCGAAAAACGCCCTAATGCGCGCCCAAATCGAGTTGTGTTTATGGGTTCCTTCGGTTGCTGATTTATCCGACCGAGATCCCCCACTGCCCCCTTGAAGCATTGAACGTAGTGTGGCGTCGGATTGGTCGACGTCTATCTCCACAAAGTCGCAATAGCGGTTTAGCTCGTCGATATCGCTTTGTGTTCGCACGAAGAAGCCCTGAAACAAGAAAGGCGTTTCCAGCCAGGGGCGATCCAGTTTGGAGACGTACATACCGACACGCAGAAGGTCCACGTCTAATTTTCGTATCGAATTCGTCATATTACAGATTAAGGCGCCGCCAGCCGGTAGCCGTCTTATGTCAATTGAGAAAATATTAACAATTATCAGTAATTTGCAACGAGAGGCCGGTCACATTACTTGTTGATGAAACAAAATTCGCGGCCGTGAATGGCCACCCTTATGAATGATTAGCAGTGGCGTCACGAGGACACGTGTTCCGAAGGTCGTCACGGGCCTTCAAAATTTGTTTAGCGAGCCCGGTTGAAAACCGCCTTCAGTTTCACGCGCCGAGCGGAGAACCGCGAGCAATCAGTCAGAATATTCGGAATCGAACTGCGGCGGTCGACGCAAATCCCCAGCCTGCTCGAGCGCGAAAGCAAATTGAATGATCCGGGCGTCATCGAATTCAGCGCCAATGAATGAAATCCCGATCGGCAATCCAAGCACGTAACCGGCGGGCAGAGTAATACTCGAGTAGCCAGAAATTGCCGCAAGCGAAGAACTTGAGATTCCCGTTGACCTGTCACCACTAACCGTATCAATCATCCATGCGGGCCCTCTCGTCGGCGCGATCAAAGCATCGATGCGGTGTTCTCGTAGCGCATCGTCAATTCCCGACTGGGCGATTCGCTTACTGCTTGCAAGTGCCTCAATGTACGCCGAGTCAGTTAGCGGTCCTTTTGATTGCGCCGCCAGCATCCGATCCTGACCGAAAAATGGCATTACCGATTCGGCGTTAGCAGTGTTGAATTCTATGATGTCCGCCAAGCTCGCCATTGGTGCGCCGGAAGTTTCAAGATACTTGTTTAGATCGGCCTTAAACTCGTAGCGAAGGACCTCGCCTGCTGCCGCATTCATTCCCTCTGTATCGATTTCGATCGGATCGATTATCTCGGCTCCAAGCTCGACAAGTGTCTTAATTGTGTTGGCGACGATGAGGTCGACTCGTGGATCTTTGCCCGCTCCACTATGCGTTCTCAATACACCGATGCGAGCACCTCTAAGTGCGTCCACCGATAGGTTTTCTGCGAAATCCGGCGCCGAATCAGGGCGATTGCCTGGTGGCAAGTCCGCGGGATCCGGCCCGGCCATTACGGTGAAGAGTATCGCCGCATCCTTGACCGTACGGCCCATTGGGCCGGCCGTATCCTGACTGTGCGCAATCGGAATCACACCGCTACGACTGATCCAGCCAAGCGATGGTTTTATGCCGACGATACCGTTGACACTTGACGGACAAACGATAGAGCCATTTGTCTCCGTACCCACTGCAACGCTCGTAAGGCTCGCCGCAACGGAAGCGGCCGATCCACTGGATGAACCACAAGGATTTCGGAGAACGCCGTAGGGGTTCTTAGTCTGCCCGCCGATGCTACTCCAGCCACTCGACGAGCCGCCCGAACGAAAATTTGCCCACTCGCTGAGATTGGCTTTCGCCAAAATGATCGCACCAGAGTCGCGCAACTGACTGACCAGAAATGCATCTACCGTAGGTCGGTGCCCTGACAGCGCGAGGGAACCCGCTGTCGTCTCCATCTGATCGGCCGTATCAATATTCGCCTTGAGTACGACCGGTATACCGTGCATACGACTGCGCGGTCCGGTTAACTGTCTCTCTGCGTCCAGGGCCACAGCTATCTCTATAGCTTCCGGGTTTAGCTCGATAATCGAATTGATCATAGGGCCGCTTTGATCAATTGCAGCAATCCTGTCGATATAGAATTGTGTCAACTCGCGCGCACTAAGGTCGCCGCTCTGCATTAGCGATTGCAGCGTATCGATATCATGCTCCGCATAGTTCGGACGATCGCTTTCGCTCACACACGCGAAAAGAATGGCCGCTACGCCCGGCACAAGCAAAAGGCGAAGCCGCCAAGCTAGTTGTCTCGAGTACCTTACCAATCCAGCTTTAGTCATTTCGTATCATCCGTGTATTCAATCCGCTGCCCCGCCGACCATGATGTCTCTTCGCTCAAGCATTGCGCCCAGACGGCTGTCGCTCAGCGCATCGCCAAGCTCGTCGCGAAGCGCCACTTGATCGAGTTTCAGCAAGACCTTACGCCACTGATCTCCAATATCGAGCTCAACGTTCTGTAAATAATCGGGCCTGTCCCTGTCTTCACCAAACGAATTCTCGTGTTCAGTTAAGATCAACTGCCACTCATCGGGGTTGTACAACATTGAAGACGGCGATCTTGCAGGATTCTGAATCAGCGCATCGAAAATGTACATTGCTTCCTTCTGACGCTTGAGTGGACAGCTGGCGGAGTCTCCTTCTCGACCTGCTACGCGCACGCTTTCAGTTAAAGTATCAGACGGTACGACTTGCAACGTGCCTCGCCTCCCATGGATGACACGTTGTACGGTCACCGGAACCATGCCGAGACCTAGCATACGATCCAGTTTGTATGCCGCAAGTTCTGGCGCAAAACCACTCTCCCTCGGCAGCGGATTAAAATACGCGGAGACGCTCTGATTTCCATCCGTGACCTGCAATATCTTCCAGGTGACGTCACTGACCTTCGACTCAACGATAATCCCGTTCGAAAGCAGATTTTCCAGATCATCATCGGCGGCAAAGAACTCTTTACCAATTCGAATCGGATGTACCAAGGGCGATAAATCTCGAGTGCCGTTCTGGTTCACGACGGACAGGTCGCCATCTCCGATAACCAAGGCATTGCCGCTACCGTGATAGTTGGCCTTCAGCATGCCGGTATCGATCTCAACGATACGCCCATCCAAGCGTTGCTGTACACGCCTGGTAATGGTTGGCGTGTGGCCGATGACAACTCGCGTTGCACCAAGCTCTTTGAGCGCAGCATTCAAACGGTCTCCCTCGATTAGTGCACCGCAGGTAGCCGTTCCCCTGTACCACGTCGGACCGGCCGGCCGATGCAAGGGAGACTCGGTCAAATCAACAAGCGATTGTGCGGCGCGCGCAACGTCGCCCGTCAAATGGCCTGCGTCGAGGCTCGCAGCCAGCACGAAAGGCGATTCTTTAAAACCTACAATGGGACTTAAAACAGCGGCATCGCTTAACGACTCGCGGGTGGCGACGTAGTCGTATAAGTCGTTCTTTAGTGCGACGTTAATGCCGCCAATTCCGTGTTCGGTAACGTAGGGCGGAATGCCGCCGTGGACGAACGCTGTATCGTTGATAACGATCATAATCGGTTTTTCGAGAAGCCAGCGCCCGTATATGCCGTCGCGTCGAAAGGCTCGGCGGTGCCCGAAATAGCCGGGCGGTGCTTTTTCGTTGAATTCGGACCTTACTTTCCGCTCGTCCGAATCGACCGGTTTGCTATGTCGAAACTCCTGGTACCAGTATTCGCGTTCCTCCACTGACTCAATGTCCAGAAACGCCGCATATTCTTCGTCCGAGACGTAACGCAGATCTCCGATCAGGTTCATCACCTCGTGATTGCCGAGCAACTGATGTACCTGTCCGCCAACTCGTGGCGCCTCCCGCTCGAGGCGCATGATGAGGTCCATCACGAGTCGGGAATCCGGGCCGCGATCCAGGAGGTCCCCTGTTATGACGAAATGGCTATTGCCGCCGCTCCAGGAGAGCTCGTCGTCGATAACTTCAGCAACCTGCAAGGTAGCCACCAGCGCGTCATAAGCGCCGTGCACGTCACTGACTGCGACTATCCGGTCAACGTTCGAGTAGTGCCAATCCTCGTCCGCCGACAGGGGCGCCGATATCAATAAACAGAAGGTCGCGAAAGCCCGGACAATATGTGCGACCAGATTAAGGCGGGTACGACTCCTTGTACCCGCCTTACCGAGCGGGTAACTATTAGTCACCAAATCGCAACTCTGCACCGAGGTAGTAGAAGCGGCCAATACCACCGTTGTACTTGCTGTCGAAATTGCCAATGCCGCCCTCGAAAGCGTCCCCCGTTCGCGGAATAAACGGATCATCGTCAAACACGTTACGAACGCCGGCAGACAATCGAAGACCCGTGTCGTTCCAGATTTCGGTGTCGTAGGCGAACGACAGGCTGTGTCGCAAATACGAACCATAGAACAGGAACCCCGGCGCCTCGGCGTCGGTTATGCAGGACGGATCACCGGCTTCACACGCGGCTTGATTGTCGAGAAAGGGTTGCAGCTGGTCTTCAAGTCGGCTGTTGTGGTCGATAATTGGACCCTGCCATCTCGTGCTCCAGCGAACACGCCAGTTTTCGGATCTCCACGTTAACGACGCGCTGGCGACATCTTCGAAAATGCCGAAGTCGAGTTGGTTGTTGAAATCTGTCGTCGTAAGTCCGTCGTTGCCTTCGAACTCCGTCTCGTACTCGCTGATGTGCGTGTAGTTGGCAGCGAACTGCAGCGTTCCGCGGTCACCCATTTCGAGGTCGTACTCAATTGCTACATCAAAACCGCTTGTCGTCGTCTCGCTCAGATTGAATTCCTGTTGCAGGATTTCATTGATCTGGCCGTCGCTGTCGCGCGAAACCACATCACAAAACGGGTTCGCATCGCCAAACGTGATCGACGAGTTGTAGCACTGCGCAAGAATCTCGTCATTTTCGACGACATCAATCGCATCATCGACAGTGATGTCATAGTAGTCGACTGCCAGCCGCAGACCTTCGAGGAACGATGGTGCGATGCTGAACCCGACGGTGTAGGTGTCGGCCGTCTCTTCAAACAAGTTCGGATTGCCGCCATTCGGCGAATAGCCACTGTTGTCGTCATCAAACACACCGTCCACGGCGATGACGTCAGCGACAGCGGAGTCCAGTCTGCAATTGTCGTGACCAGCATTGGTCGATGTTGCGGTTGCGCCGTCGCAAATGTCGTTGTAGTTGTCAAAGTCGCCTCGTGGTGGAGACAGCAAGTCCGAAATAGTCGGTGCGCGTTGCGCTCTGGCGAAATTCGCGCGCAGATTGTAGCCATCCACAGGCTCCCAAATGAGGCCGGTCGAATAGCTGAATACCGTGTTGATACTCGGCGGGCTGTAGTCTGCGACACGCAATCCGACTTCTACCGAAAATCTTTCAGCCAGCGGAACGGCAAATTCGGCAAACAGCTCGGAGACGTCAATATCACCGGTAAATGCCGGAACGACATTGAAGGTGACGCCACCCGTTTCGTGGCCGCCCCCGACTCTCAAATCGAGTTCCTCCTTGCGATATTCGGCACCGAAAACCGCTGCAAGCGGACCAGCCGGCATGTCAAACAGGTCACCGCTGACAAAGCCGACGACGGTCGTCTGATTGCGCCCGTTGTCGATGGTCGGATTCGCTCGAATCCAGTCGGCCATTGCGGGTGTGATTGAACCGATTCCGAACAGGTTCAATGGTACACAGCCTTCTGCCCGAGCTGCAGCATCGGCACACTGAATAGTGACGCCATCCGCGGCGAATTCTGCGTCAAGCGCCTGCTGAACGCGAACAATATTGAGTTCGTTCGAGCGCTGCTGCTCCTGTTTGAAATCACCGTAGCCGACAGACACATCCCAGTCCCAACCGTTTTCAAATGATCCCTGCAGTCCGGCCCAGGTCCGGATCGTGGTACGCGTATTGTCAGTCGTAATGTTACCGACCTCGAAGAACCGGCGATCCCAGTCGAGTTCACCTCGGGCGATTGCCGTTGCATTGTTCGCGATAAGGGCAGGTACAAAGGGATTGTCGATCGGAATGTGTCCAGGCCGGACTTCCCCGGGCTCACCGGTGACGGGATCAAAAATAATGACGTCGGAGCTTTCGCTATCGTCTTCCGGCGATTTGAAATTAAACGACGTTTCGCGGCTGTATTGAACCTGAAAGTAGCCATTCACCGATTCGGTGAACTCGAAATCGATCTTACTCGCAATAGCGGTAGTCTCCGTCGGGATCTTGATGACGTCAAACTGGCGTGAGAAGAAACCGTCACGCTCTTCAACCCAACCGGTTTGCAGGCCACTCTCGTTGTACCACCAGTTGCCGCGACCTTCCTCAAATACGCCACCCGGCGTTCCATCGCTGCGATCGCGCCAGTCGGCCGGCGTGATGTCACGCGCGCACTGGTCCCCGGTTTCTGTCTGGAACTCGTTACACAGTAAAGTCGTGTTGTAATCGAAGTCTGCCTCCAGCTGAGCACGCGCTCGATCGAGATGATCGATGCCCTCTTGTTCGTCATACGAAACGGCAGCGAAAAAGTAGCCGCGATTGTCAGCAAACTTCGTACCAAAATCCAGGTTTACAGAGTATTCCTCGCCACCGCCCTCAGAGGTAAATCCGCCACGGGTTTCAATGCCAAAGCCCGTCTTGTCTTTTTCGGTAATAATATTCACAACGCCGGCGACGGCGTCAGACCCGTAGGTGGCGGACGATCCGCCGGTGATGATTTCCACGTTGCTGATCATCGACGACGGAATCGTGCTTAGGCTGACGGAATCGCTACTGTAAGCGTTCGGCACGATGCGCCGACCGTCGATAAGTATCAGTGTTCGGTTGCTACCGAGCTGTCGCAAGTTGACGCTCGACAGACCTGTCTGCGCGACACTCGACTGAGAATTCGTGTTGCTTTGAGATTCATAGAGTGAGGGCACTTCGTCGACGAGTATTTCCGCTATCGAGCCCAGGCCAGTGTCGATCAAGGTTTCTGAGTCGACCTGTACGAGCGGCGTTGAAACATTGAAACTATCGCGCTTTAGTCGCGACCCTGTGATGACGATTTCGTCGAGCTCGTCCGCTCCATCGCCCGATTCTGTTGCATCCTGCGCGTTGGCACTGAATGCGACCGAGATCGCCAATAAGCAGGCCCCAATTGTTCGATATGAAACTATTCTTGTGGATGGCATACCACTTCCCCCGTGAGTTTGAATCGTTCTCTGAGGGTTATGTATCCCGATTGGTTGCGCACTGACAACGTTTCGGGGTTCCGATTTTTATCATTTCGCTATCACTTGACGAGTGATACGTTTTAGTCGCTGCCAAGCCGTGTGGACAAGGGGTCGGGTGCCATGAGAATGTCGATCTGCTGAGGCTCGCGGTGCGTAAAAAACAACACATCCCGCTCGGGCGAGTAACTGAGCATGCCGTAACGGTGTACGGTGCGACTTGGATGCTGTACCAGGACCCGTTCAGAGCGGATCGAGAGGTTGGCCTCAACGATTTCAGAGTGGCCGTCGAGATGACGCGCGTATATTAGCGTTTCCGCGTCCGCCCAGGTCCAGTTTCCGATTCCGTTTAAGACGATATCGTCGATGACGCGGACCTCCTCACCATTGACGGGCGATAGCCGAAATAGCCCGCGTTCATTCGCTTTGGTATAAAACAGAAGCTTCCCGTCCAGTGACTCTCTGCCAAACTCGGCGCCAGATGTGGTCAGCCGAGTCAGTTGATTGCCGTCGATCGCTACCCGCCATAAGTCCACATCCTGGCCTTGCCAGATTGGAACAATCAACGCTTGCCCATCAACGGCCCAACTGGGCGGGCCGTGATCGCCGAATCCCGTCGTAACGGTTCGTGTTGAATTCGCTTCGAGATCATAAATTTTGACCGTTGTCGCCTCGGTGCTTGGATCCAGAGCGATAAACGCGATTTGCTTGCCATCCGGCGACCAGCTCGGGTCAATGGCATTTGATTTGAGGTCCGTTAACTGCTGCCGCCCGGAACCATCCGCTTCGGCAATCCATATTTCGTTATTTCCCGACAAATTCGAATAGTAGGCCAGTTTCTTCGAATGGCGTGAGTAAGATGGATTACGCTCGGAGCCCGACGTTTGAATGACTGGCTGCGGAAAGCTCGACGCCCCGCTCCCGCGGTCAAGCTTAATAGCGGCGATGTAGGTTGTAACACTTCGTCTGTAGAAGAGTATCGATTCGTAATCTGGAAGATAGGCCGGAAAGCCGGCCCCCTGGTAACCGATTTCACGCCTTTCACCTGTTTCCGCACTAACCACCCATAGTCGCCTGTCCAACGTATGCTTGTTGGATACATACAGAATATTTTCCCCGTGCTTATCCCAGGTATGACCTTTGATGCTGACCTCACCATGCGTCAATCGCTTGTATTGCCAACGATCAATCTCAAAGCGATAGACATCTTGTGATAGGCGATTCTTTTCGCGAGTAACTGCGAGGAAGGCGCTGTCCGGCGACCAGCTCACCTCCTGATCAAACAACAGGCAAGCGGTACAGCTGATGCGTCGATCGTTAAGTTCTTCCGTTGGCCTGAAATTTGGGTTCATCGCCTTCAGATACAGGCCTGGACCCAACTCGGGGTCAGCCTTTCGAAACACCAACCAACGTCCGTCCGGGGACCAGCTTAACGTCGAATAGCCGATGTCGACGCACTCATCGATTACCTCTTCGCTGTCTGCACTGAGATCCCGTACGACGATTTCACAAAGACCGCTCGCATTGTCAACTCGAACGTACGCGAGGTGACGATTATCGGGCGCCCATGTTGGAGTGAAGTTACTCGCGTCGTCGGATGAGAACTGCGTGGCTTGTCCCTCAGGATCAATTAGTGACTGAACATAGAGGTCCTGTGTACCTTTTTGACTCACGTGGAGGAATGCGAACATTGAACCATCAGGCGATGGGGCTGCGTATAGCTCGCGACCGGGCAGTTGGGTGACGACTGCCAACGGCTCATCAACTGAACGGACGACTGGTTCTCTAGCGACGAATGCAACAATGAACGCGGTCGCAATCACGGTGATTGCGATGAGCATGAGATTGTTTGAACGATTAGAGTCACTGGAGGCAACGTGGTCGCCGTCATCAAGCCTCAGGAATACGGGAACCACTGACAGTTGATAACCGGTTTTTGGTGTTGTCTTTACGAACTCGGCTCCGTCCGCATCGTGACCGAGGACCTGGCGAATTCGCCAAATCGCGTTGTTTAGCGCTTTTTCGCCAACATAAGCGTTGCCATCCCATACGGCGTCGATTAGTTCTTCTCGAGTTACCAGGCGCTCGTGGTTTTGGGCCAAATGCACCAACACAGCCATGACTTTGGCTGGCACCTGATGCTCGTTGTCCCCCTGTGACAACGAGTGTGTTAGTGAATCCACGGTCCAGTCACCAACTTCGAAAACTATGCGCTTCTGAACGGTCAACAATTTACCCCTGCCAGCATACCAACTCCCCTAGTATCCCAGCTCGTCGCAAAGACCAAGGTAACCAATAATACATCGTCAGAAACAGGCAAACCGCCCATAGAGGGCGACTTCTGAAATATCACTCATGACTCTATCGTACCGACAATAGAAAAAGCCGCACCCGGAAACCGGGATGCGGCTTTTTATGAATAAATCCTGACGGTGTCCTACTCTCACATGGACAGACCCCACACTACCTTCGGCGCTGATCGTTTTCACTTCCGACTTCAAAATGGGATCGGGTGGTTCCCGCTCGCTATTGCTGCCAGGAATATTGGTTGGAGTACCACCCGAAATCTTCAGGTAGTACCCCCAATACAACATTAATCATGCCCCCCGCAACTGCGGGACACTTCATCTTAATCCGACATACGATATAGCAATGCTATCGCGTCTCACCCGTGTGGTAATGACCGACCTCGGTTGTCGAGTCTGCAATCGAGGTGACGTACTCCTGCCAAATCGCGTTGGCTTCATCTTCGCCACCTGCTAGTTCTACGAGCGCCTCGAACCACTTGATGTCATTGGGCGTTCGGTACCATTCCAGGTCGGCCATACCGCCTTCCAAATCCCAAATGACGACCATATCCCAGCGCCCCGTTTGCATGTGCAATACCATTGCCGGCGCGGCCACTCCGGCTTTTTCGGCGGCTGGTGCGAAATATTCTCCGATAATTTCCATTGAGCGCTCGCGTTTGCCCGACCTGAACTTGATTGCCGTCGCTTCTACGTAACTCGCATCTTCGCCCTGCGTTATTGGACCTCCGTCGTCATCCTGAGCCGATGCCGGTAGCGCAAACATCATCGCAGCGCCAAGTGTGAACATACTTCCTCGAAGTGTCGCTATTTTCATTTTAGTCCCCTATTTAGATTCTTATTATTGTTCCAAAAGTCTAGTTGCCATTTTCTCTGGCTACCCGAAGCTTAGATAAGCATGCAGAAATTACAAGCTGACCAATCGGACAAAAAAGTGCTAGGGGTGAGGCGCGGTGCCTGAGCGAAGCGAGGGGCCCTACTTATAACAAAGCGTAGGGTCTTCCCCATAAAAAAAGCCGCTACCTTGCGGCAGCGGCTTTTCATAAATAAATCCTGGCGGTGTCCTACTCTCACATGGGGAGACCCCACACTACCATCGGCGCTGAACGTTTTCACTTCCGAGTTCGAAATGGGATCGGGTGGTTCCCGCTCGCTATTGCCGCCAGGAAAACTGGTTGAGGGAA
>JAJFKT010000003.1 GCA_021773075.1 Woeseiaceae bacterium | reverse complement strand
AATTATTAATGATGGGCTGTTATACTCACGTCACTTTTTTAGTCATCAGCAGTTAAAGGTTTATGGCGGGCCTCCCCGCAGTGCAGGATGGTGAATCTGGTCAGGTCCGGAAGGAAGCAGCCACAGCTATTTTTTGCAAGTGCCGGGGGTTTGGCTCGCCACCCAACGCTAAATCAAAATAGGTAAGTTTTTATGGTGTTGGCTGGTTTGCAGCATCGATACAATTCTCCCACTCATTTATAAAAACGTGTCCCAATCTCAAGTACTAGCACGTAAATGGCGTCCTAAAAACTTCTCCGAATTAACCGGGCAAGATCACGTGGTCAGAGCGTTGAGTAATGCGCTTGAGCAAAATCGATTGCATCATGCTTACTTATTTACGGGTACGCGCGGTGTTGGAAAAACGACGATTGCACGTATTTTAGCCAAGTCACTGAACTGCGACACAGGCATTACTGCGGCGCCGTGCGGCACTTGTTCGGCTTGCGTTAATATTGATAGTGGTAATTTTGTGGACCTGATAGAG
This sequence comes from Woeseiaceae bacterium, assembly GCA_021773075.1. GTDB lineage: Bacteria > Pseudomonadota > Gammaproteobacteria > Steroidobacterales > Woeseiaceae > UBA1847. The sequence continues at coordinate 45,638 of JAJFKT010000003.1, read as the reverse complement.
CTGGATGCTGCATCTAACACGCAGGTCGACAATATGCGTGAGTTACTTGAAAATGCGCTTTATGCGCCGACCAGTGCGCGCTACAAGATTTATATCATTGACGAAGTGCATATGCTTTCTAAGTCGGCTTTTAATGCGATGTTGAAAACATTGGAAGAGCCGCCAGCACATGTCAAATTTGTACTCGCAACCACAGACCCACAAAAAATTCCGGTAACAGTTTTGTCGCGGTGCTTGCAGTTCAATCTAAAACAAATTCCACTGACGAAAATCGTGGCGCATTTGAAAGCAATCTTGACAGAAGAGAAGATTAACAGTGATGCGGTGTCTTTGCAGTTATTAGCACGTGCTGCGCAAGGTAGTATGCGTGACGCTTTGAGCATGTTGGATCAAGCGATTGCTTTCGGGCAGGGCGAAGTGGCTGAAGCCAGTGTGCGTGAAATGCTGGGGGCCATTGACCAGAATTATCTTTATGATTTGCTGGATAGCTTGGTGCAAAATGATGGCGAGAAGATGCTATCTATTGCGGATGAAATGGAGGTGCGTAGTCTTTCGTTTGATACCGCATTGCAGGACTTAGGTGCCTTGTTGCATCGCATAGCATTAGCACAAACGGTACCTAAAGCCATTGCTGAAGAAGTACCTGAACGTGAGCGAATATTTGCATTAGCAAAGACGTTCTCTCCTGAAGATGTACAATTGTTTTACCAAATTGCCTTGCATGGAAGAGGTGACCTGAGTTTAGCGCCAGATGAATATGCCGGTTTCACCATGACGCTTATGCGTATGTTAGCTTTTATGCCAGATAGCATTGAACCGGAAAAAGTCAGTCCACGTGAGGGCGGTAAGAAAGAAACTACTCGTCAGCCGATAACAAGTCAAAAACAAGCGTCCCCGGTAATTTCTGCTGCGCCTGTTGAGAAGTCGGTGTCCGCAACGCCAACAAAATCAGTCTCCAGTCAGTCTTGTGATGATTGGCCGACACTGGTTGAGCAACTCGCGTTAAAAGGAATGGCGAAAATGCTGGCGCAACATAGTGAAGCAAGTACACTCTCGGCTGATAGAATTGAATTGTGTGTGCCGGAAATTCATAAACACTTGTTGGAAAAGAATTATCAAGAGAAAATACAGGAAGCGGTTAATCAACATTTTGGTCAACCGGTAAAATTAAAGATTTCGTTGGGTAGCGTGACTGGAATAACGCCAGCTGTGCTCCAGCAACAAAAAATAGATGAAAAACAATCTGCAGCAGTCGCGGCAATCGAATCAGATCCTGTCGTGCAAGCGTTAGTAGAAAATTTTGATGCTAAAATAATCGCCTCGTCGATAAAACCAATTGAATAATGGAGAAAATAAATGATGAAAGGTAACCTAGGTAACCTGATGAAGCAGGCGCAACAAATGCAGGAAAACATGAAGGACATGCAGGAAAAATTGGCCTCAGTTGAAGTCGAAGGCCAGTCTGGTGCAGGTATGGTCAAAATTATTATGACTTGTCGTCATGATGTAAAGAGTATCAATATTGACGACAGTTTGGTTGGTGATGACAAGGAAATGCTTGAAGACTTGATCGCTGCTGCGTTTAATGATGCAGTTCGTCGTGTAGAATCCACGACCCAAGAAAGAATGGCTGAACTTACTGGCGGCATGGGCTTGCCACCAGGAATGAAGTTGCCATTTTAATGGATTTCTCCGCTGTTTTTGTGCGGTGAGTCTTAATAGTTAAGTTAGATAACAAGGTTTTTTGCTGTATTTGGAATAGAGAAATAGATGAAGGTTAACCGGCCGATCAGGCCAAAACAGAAAAAAACACCTCGCTCAAACACTGCCCGTACGCCTGAAGTTAACGCCGATGTTGAAGCGGAATCCACTACGGCACCTGCACCAATAGCTGGCACCACCAATAAGCTGCATAAAGTATTGGCACAAAAAGGTTTAGGTTCGCGGCGTGAAATGGAAGCACTGATTGCCTCGGGTCAAGTTACGATTAATAGAGAAGTTGCCAGTGTCGGCGACCGAGTGGGGCCAATGGATGTCGTACGCATTGGAAAACGCATTATTCGCCTGCGCATGGATGGCCCTCCCACCAAGGTTATTTTATATCACAAGCCAGAAGGCGAAATCGTTAGTCGCAGTGACCCACAAGGTCGTCCATCTGTATTTGATAAGCTGCCCCATCTGGACTCTTCCAAATGGATCGCAATTGGTCGATTGGATTTCAATACCAGCGGCTTATTAATCTTCACAACGGATGGTGAGTTAGCGAATCGACTGATGCACCCACGTTTTGAAGTCGAGCGTGAATATGCCGTGCGGATTATTGGCGAATTAACGTCTGAACAAATGAAGCTGCTAACGACGGGTGTTGAGTTGAAAGACGGCATTGCTAATTTTACTTATTTGACAGATCAAGGTGGCGAAGGCACCAATCATTGGTACCGCGTCATTTTAAAAGAAGGAAAAAACCGCGAAGTTCGGCGCATGTTTGAAGCGATTGGTTTAACGGTTAGCCGCTTAATGCGCGTGCGTTTTGGCCCGATTAATTTACCGCCGCGCATTAAACGGGGACAGTGGATAGAACTGGATGAGAAGGAAATAAAGCGTCTACTTAAATTGATTAAATGATAAATCTAATCAGGAAGCTGGCTACGATTTAATAAAAATACATATTCATCGCCAGCACTGGTTTCAAGCCAAGTGAAGGGCATTTGTGGATAGGCTTGCTCCAGGCATTCTCGGTTATGCCCAATCTCAACAATTAATAACCCATCATCATTCAAATACGTTGCGGCCTCGCGAAGTATGACACGGGTTGCATCTAACCCATCGTCACCACTTTCCAGTGCATTTTTAGGTTCATGGCTATACTCAGTCGGTAACGCTGCCATTGATTCAGCATTGACATAAGGCGGGTTGCTGATAATGAGGTCATAGCTTCGTCCTGACAAAGCTGCGAACAAGTCAGATTCAATTAAATTAACTCGCTCCTGTAATTTGTAATCAGCCACATTTCTTTTTGCAACGGTTAGCGCATCAGTAGAAATATCAACTGCATCAATGGTTGCGTGTTCAAAAGCATGTGCCATTAAAATAGCAAGGCATCCTGAGCCGGTGCACATGTCCATTGCGGCGTGAATACTGTCAGGGTCTGCTACCCATGGCTCAAGTTGTGTTTGTAATAATTCCGCTATAAATGAGCGTGGCACAATCACACGTTCATCAACATAAAAATTATAATCACCCAACCAAGCTTCGTTGGTAAGATAGGCTGCCGGCTTTTTCTCAGTGATACGACGCTCAATGATGTTTAGTACCTGCAACAATTCATCATCAGTCAGGCGCGCATCAATAAATGGTGCCAACTGATCAAGCGGCAGGTGTAGTGTGTGCAGAATAAGATAGACCGCTTCATCATATGCATTAGTGGAACCATGCCCAAAGAATAGTTCGGTCCGGTTAAACTGACTGACGGTAAAACGAAGCAGATCGCGGATAGAATGAAGCTGAGTTTTTGCCTGGGTGAACATGGATTATGAGTGTTTTATAAATAAGTATTGAAATTTACTTTGAACGAAGTTTATACAATTTTGGAAGACAGTGATATTGATTTTATGCGCACCGCACTTGAACTGGCAAGGCAAGCGCAAGCAATTGGTGAGGTGCCTGTCGGTGCGGTGGTGGTACGTGAAGGTACCATTGTTGGACGGGGGTACAATCGTTCGATCACGATGATGGACTCCACGGCCCATGCCGAAGTGATGGCCATTCGTGATGCTGGGCAGAATGAGGGAAATTATCGTTTGTTGGACTGTACTTTATACGTCACGCTGGAACCCTGTGTGATGTGCATCGGTGCACTTTTTCATGCGCGTATTTCACGTTTGGTTTTTGCGGCGACAGATCCTAAAACTGGCGCGTGTGGCAGTGTGATTAATTTGCCAGCTGAAACACGCCTTAATCACCATATGCAGGTCAGTGGTGGGGTGTTGGCGGCGCAGGCAAGTGCGATGTTGAAACAGTTTTTTGCGGCAAGACGCAAAACAATAGGGCAGAATAATAATGAAAATTAATATCAGTATTCCAAAACAACAGCTCGTTTTACTCGGTGATGACGACGGAGTGATTCAACAATATTCAATTTCTTCAGCTAAAAATGGGGTAGGGCAAGAGAATGGGAGCTTTTGTACGCCATTGGGCAAACATATTATTCGCGCCAAAATTGGTCATAGTCAGCCAATTAATACAGTATTTATCCGGCGGCGTCCCACGGGTGAAATTTATTCACCTGCATTGGGCGAGCAGTTTCCCAAACGTGATTGGATTTTGACACGTATTTTGTGGCTTTCTGGTTGCGAGCCAGGGTTTAATCGCTTGGGTTCGGTGGATACCATGCGGCGCTATGTTTATATTCATGGCAGCCCGGACAGTGTAGAAATGGGAATGCCCGGCTCAATTGGCTGTATCCGCATGCGAAATATTGATTTGTTGGAATTATTTGATCAAATTCATGTCGGTATCCAAGTCGATATTCAAAATTAATTACCTTTAAAGATAAGAGATCGCACAATGAAACTTGAAACCTTAGCGTTACACCATGGCTATGAATCGGAAGCGCCCGTTCGTGCTGCAGCCGTCCCTATTTACCAAACAACCTCATTCACATTTGACGACACACAGCACGGTGCGGATCTCTTTGATCTCAAAGTGCAGGGAAATATTTATACGCGGATCATGAATCCTACCACCGACGTACTAGAGCAGCGACTCGCCGCAATGGAAGGCGGTGTTGGTGCGCTTGCGGTGGCATCAGGCATGGCGGCAATTACTTACGCCATCCAATGTATTTGTGATGCAGGTAGCAATATCGTCAGTACCAGCCAACTTTATGGTGGCACATATAATCTGTTTGCTCATTCGTTGCCCAGGCAAGGCATTCATGTTCACATGGTGTCTTATGAGGATCATGCGGCCATTGAGAACGTAATTGACGCTAACACTAAAGCGATTTTTTGTGAATCTATTGGTAACCCAGCAGGTAATGTTGTTGATATTGAGCAATTAGCGGTCATCGCACATCGACATGGCATTCCACTGATTGTCGATAATACGGTTGCTACTCCCTATTTGTGCCGTCCTTTTGAATTAGGTGCGGACATTATTGTCCATTCGTTGACCAAATACATCGGGGGACACGGTACATGTATTGGCGGCATTATCATCGATTCCGGCAAATTTGACTGGGTTGCGAATAAAGACCGGTTTCCCGTAATGAATGAGCCAGACCCGTCTTATCACGGCGTCGTTTATACCGAGGCTTTAGGCCCAGCTGCCTACATTGGACGCTGCCGGGTTGTGCCGTTGCGTAATACAGGCGCAGCTATTTCACCTTTCAACGCATTTCAAATATTACAAGGCCTAGAAACGCTAGGCTTACGTATGGAAAGGCATTGTGAAAACGCAGAAAAAGTCGCGGCTTACTTAGACAACCACCCTAAAGTCGATTGGGTTAACTATGCCACTTTGCCAGGAAGTGCTTATTATCAAGCCTGCCAAAAAATTACCGGCGGAAAAGCATCTGGCATTTTGAGTTTTGGAGTTAAAGGTGGTTTGGAATCAGGAATAAAGTTTATTGACGCATTACAAATGATCTTGCGTTTGGTAAATATCGGTGACGCTAAGTCATTGGCCTGTCACCCCGCGTCAACTACACACCGTCAGTTGAATGAAGATGAGCTAGCCGCGGCAGATGTCAGTAGTGATCTAGTTCGACTATCTGTAGGTATTGAAAATATTGATGATATTATCGCGGATATCAGTCAAGCGCTGGAAGCGGTGATTTAAGGGGCCGGCTGAGTTCCCCCAAATAACGGAAAAACAAAGGTAAGAACAAAAAGACAGTTCCTTTCAAACTAAACGAGGCACTTGAAAGCCACTTAAATAAGAGTTTCTCGTTGGGGTCGTTAATTTTATAAAATCGGTAGAGTAGCAGCTTGGGTGAAATCTGGAAAAATAAACTTGGTGTAAAGCCAAAAAAGTATAGTTGAGTGCGTATCCTCAGAACTCACTCAGAATTCAAACTCCCTCTAATTGAAAACTTTCATTGAAACCCCACCAGAGAACTATCGTCCCTCGTGAGTTTTGGGCGGTCAGTTTGTGTTTTTCTAACAACCGAGGAACTGTCACGGGATTATTTATTTAAATATTTTTTGAGACGGAGTGTTCTGCTGAATTGCCGATTATCGACAGTTGTTGCACTTCTATCATCAGTTTTTTCAGATAAGATTCCTTAATTAGCCACCATTGATTTTTTGCCAAATCGTTCGATTCATGATTTTGTTATCAGATACTTGATAGAATGCAGCGTGTGCTTTGTTTATTTGGATTTGAGGTGGGGCTAGTATTATAGTAAATCTCAGGTTGACGGAGCACTAAATAAGATCCTGATTCCAATTTCATTATCCCTGTTAAACTCATTCGGATTAAAAAATACTTGAACAAGCAGTTGGTTTATGGCGATATCGGCGGCACCAAAACTATTTTACAAATAGCGGAATTAAGGAATGGCGAAATTTGTGAGCGATTTACACACCGCTATAATAGCTGCACTTATACTACTTTTTCTGACCTGCTCAGGGATTTTCTAAGCAGAACTGGCGAAGTAAAAACAATAGGTTGTCCAGATATTGGTTGTTTTTCTGTGGCGGGCCCAGTCGTTGCGCAGCAAACAAAATTAACCAACCTACCCTGGCTAATCAATAGCGCGGACATTGCAGCTGAATTTTCAATTCCGCGCGTCAATCTCATTAATGACTTTGAGTCAGCCGCACTAGCAATTGCAGTGTTGCTACCTAGTGATCTGGTAACATTACAGGTGGGTAAAACACATTCGCAGGAAATGCGTGTCGTTTTAGGTGCAGGTACCGGTATGGGTGTGGCATGGCTTACTTGGCAAGATGATCGCTATGTTCCACTATCGACGGAAGCTGGGCATATTGATTTTGCACCGACCAGTAAATTACAAGTTAAATTGCTTGAAGCATTGCAAAATAAGTTTGGACATGTATCGGTTGAGCGTCTGTTGTCTGGGTCTGGCTTAACTAATATATTTAATTTCTTGCAAATGAACCCATCAGATTTTTCAGGCTTAGCACCGATGAATCTCGATGAGGACAGTGGAGCAGTCATCGCTATGCTTGCGCTGAAACAAAAACACCCGGTCGCAATAAAGTCGTTAGATTTATTTGCTGAAATTTATGGTGCTTATGCAGGCAATCTGGCTCTTGCCGGATTATGTCGAAATGGCGTATATATCGCGGGTGGTATTGCGCCAAAAATTCTTAACACACTCGATACGGGTGGTTTTATGCGAGCATTTTGTGACAAGGGACGGTTTTCTGCGATGATGAAAGAAATCTCCGTGCATGTGATCACAAATCCCAATGCCAGCTTGCTGGGCGCTAAACTAAAAGCGCAGTACTTATTGAATATTTAAATTGGCCAAAAGGCTGACTCCGCAAGGAAATGCGCTTCTAACCATCGTATCAGTTATACCTATACCTCATTAAGGAGAGAAATAATGTCACCCAGAACTAATTTTATAATCACAGTCAATCCTAAAATACCACCGCGCCTTGAGCGCCTGGAGGAGTTGGCTAATAATCTTTGGTATAGCTGGGATCATGCAACACGTACGCTATTTTCTCGACTTGATTCTCACCTATGGGAGGCAGTGGGGCATAGCCCAAAAGAATTTCTTAAACGCGTGGATGAATCTATACTGATAGATGCAGCGGAAGACCGTGTATTCCTGGCTAATTACAATAATATTCTGTCAACTTATGATTCTTATCATTATGAACTGTCGCAAAAGGACTTTAAAACAGGTTTAGACGTTCAAGACCAAGTTGCCTATTTCTGTTTTGAATTTGGTTTTCATGAGAGTTTGCCGATTTATTCCGGTGGTTTGGGTATTCTGGCTGGCGATCATTGCAAAGCAGCCAGTGACCTGAACTTGCCATTTATTGCCGTTGGTTTGCTCTATCGCCAGGGTTATTTCTTTCAAACCATAGATAATCAGGGAAATCAAAAAGTCACCTATACTGACGCAGACTTTGAAAATTTGCCTGTAACACCGGTATTACGTGAGGATGGCTCTGATATAAGAGTTGAAGTGGTATTGCCGCAACGTAAGGTTATAGTAAAAGTATGGCAGGCAAAAATTGGGCATGTAACACTTTATTTACTAGATACTGATTTACTGGAAAACTCTTCTCAAGATCGCTACATCACCCATCAACTTTATGGTGGTGATAAAGCGATGCGAATTGAGCAGGAAATTATACTGGGTATCGGTGGTGTGCGGGCATTGCAGGAAATGGGTGTAAAACCGACTGTGTGGCATATTAACGAAGGTCATGCAGCATTTATGATACTTGAGCGTGTACGCGAACTGGTTCAGTCAGGGCTTGATTTTTCCAGCGCACTGGAAGCTGTGGCCGTTAATGTTGTATTTACAACGCATACCGCCGTGCCTGCTGGGCACGATCATTTCAGTGACGATATGATACAGGCGTATTTTGAAACGTTTTATCAAGACCTTAAAATTACGCGCGAAGAATTTACGGCCCTTGGGCACGTTTCTGGTAGTGCGGACTTTAATATGACCGTATTGGCGCTTCACGGTTCACGTACACATAATGGCGTGAGTAAGATACACGGCAATGTATCGTCTGAAATCTGTCGGGAAGTTTGGCCGCAGATCGAAGCTGACGAAAATCCAATGTCGTACATTACTAACGGTGTACATGTGCCGACTTTTCTGGCTCAGGAATGGTCTGACTTGTTCGACCATCATCTCGGCCATGAATGGCGTAACAAAATGCGTGATATAGAATATTGGTCATGTATTCATGAGATACCTGACCACTTGTTCTGGAGCGTACGCCAATCTTTAAAATCGCAAATGCTTTATGGTATACGTGACAGACTTGCGTTACAAAATTCCAGAAACCATGGTTCCGATGCACATCTTGATCGAATATTTAAACTCGCTGACCCAACTAATCCAAATATTCTGACACTGGGATTTGCGCGTCGCTTCGCAACCTATAAGCGCGCCACATTGTTATTTCAGAATCTTGACTGGCTGCGAAAAATCATCCTTGATCAGGAACGTCCTGTACTTATAATCTTTGCTGGCAAAGCGCACCCTGCAGACATTCCAGGGCAAGACTTAATTCGGCGTATCAGTCAAGTTGCACATTTGCCAGAATTCGAAGGGCGACTTTTATTGGTTGAAGGTTACGACTTGCGTCTTGGTCGCCGCTTAGTTGCCGGAGTTGATGTCTGGCTTAATAGCCCGATATATCCGCTTGAAGCCAGTGGCACATCCGGTATGAAAGCAGGTATTAATGGCGTGATAAATTTGAGTGTGCTGGATGGCTGGTGGGGAGAAGGCTACGATGGTACAAATGGCTGGGCTATTAAACCAGGCCCAGAAAATATGGAAGCAGTACTGCGTGATACCGAAGAGAGTCAAGCGTTTTATGAAATATTGCAAGATCAAGTCGCACCGCTGTATTACAACCGTGACAAATTTGGTTATTCCCCTGGGTGGGTAAAAATGGCTAAAAATTCAATGGCGACGCTACTACCACGGTACAGTTCCAAGCGCATGGTGGATGAGTATGTGAGAAATTTTTATCTGCCAGCCAGCAAACAAGGCAAGCGCTATGTAAAAAATGATTTTGAAGGCGCAAAAGAAATCTCTGCCTGGAAAGATAAAATACGAAACGGTTGGGATGGCGTCACACTACGTCGGTTAGATACACCACGTAAGTTTGTAAACATTGGTGATGGCTTAAATGTTAAAGTTGCCGTGAAGCTCAACGGCTTAAAACCGGAAGATGTCGTGGTCGAGTTACTAATGTCTCGTCAGCGGAAGAAAATTAGAATTAGCAATTTCAAACACTTCGAGTTTAAATTCACAGGTGTTGAAGAATTGGATGAGCAGTTTTTCGAGCTGGATATTGCCCCAGAATTATGCGGTAAACAGGAATATTATATTCGAGTTTATCCTCACCATTCCTTATTGTCTCACCCGATGGAAATGGGCATGATGGTGTGGCTGTAATATATTTTTATATGATATAGAAGGGGGTGGCTTATATTGCAATTGAGTCTGTCCCCTATATCTCGAATTTAACTGGAAAGGATCGCAAATGGTTAAACCCAACTATGAGTATGCTAAACGCCAGAGAGATATTGCCAAGAAACAGAAGAAAGAAGCAAAACGGAAGCTGAAAGCTGAAGCAAAGCAACCGTCGGCCCAGGAAGAGGATTTGTCCCAGCCGTCCGTGGATGAGAAATTGTAAGTTGGTTCTCCATGGCTTAACTTGCGATTCTCCGTGGTCTTGCCGCGGAGATGGGTGCAGGGCACGCGGAGCAAATTTATAACTACTATATTGTTTTGTACTTCGTATTTTGTGTTTTTAGTATTTCCTGATAAAGATGGAGATAGTCTTTTGCGCTTTTATCCCAAGTAAATTCAGTTTTCATACCGTTTTTAACTAATTTTTTCCAAGTTTTCGGCTCGCCGTAAATTTCAAGTGCGCGATTTATCGACTGACGTAATGCTGTTACCGTGGGCTGATTAAAAACAAATCCGGTGGCGGTATTGTTTTTAATGGTTTCAGGGGTGGTATCGATAACTGTATCTGCAAGACCACCCACGTTGTGAACGATAGGCACGGTTCCGTAGCGTAAACTATATAATTGATTTAACCCGCATGGTTCAAAACGCGAGGGCATTAGAAACATATCGACTCCAGCTTCAATCTGGTGCGCAAGCTTTTCACTATAACCAATATTAAAACTTATTTGTTCTGGATTTTGTTTAGCAATATGGGCGAGGGCTTGTTGATAGAGCTTATCTCCGGTGCCGAGTAGGCAAAATTGTATGGGTAAATGTTTAATGGATTTTAGTAGTTCAATAATTAAATCAATGCCTTTTTGTTCCACTAATCGACCAATAAAACCAAGTAATAACGCATCCTTATTAGCCGGCAATTTGTAAAGCTCCTGCAAAGCTAACTTGTTAATTTTTTTCTTGCTTAATGTGGTGCTAGTGTAATTCTGACTAATCAATTTGTCTGTTTGTGGGTTCCAGACGCTATTATCAATTCCGTTAACAATGCCTGATAATACATGATGTCGGTGTTGCAATAAGCCTTCCAATCCGTAGCCCAGTGCTGGTGTTTGAATCTCTTTGGCATATTGTGCGCTGACGGTGTTGATGCGATCTGCAAATACCAACCCGCCTTTGATAAAAGAGAGCTGCCCGTGAAATTCCAATGCATGGGGTGCCCACAGTGTGGAAGGTAACCCCAGTGTACTAAATGTACTTTGTGGAAATAACCCTTGGTAGGCCAGATTGTGTATGGTAAACAAACTGGGTGGGGCGCTGGGTATTTGTTTGAGTAATGCAGGCACTAATGCGGAATGCCAGTCATTACAATGAATTAAGTCTGGTTTCCAATCCAATCTTGCCTGATCAAGGGCAATTAATTGGATAACTTTACAGAATAGGGCAAAACGTTCGGCGTTATCGGGCCAAGGATTTCCATGTTCATCGACATAGGGATTGCCTTTGCGTGCAAATGCGGCTGGGTAGTCAATGAAGAGTGCTTTTACTTTGCTTCTGTTTAACTGTGTAGCGCGTATTCCTATTTTCCCGACTGTGCCCGGCAGGTAAAACTCGGCTATGGTCTTCAATGATTTATATTGTTTTAATACATCACCATAAGCGGGCAACACGACACGCATATCACAGCCCAAATTTTGCAGGGCAATGGGTAACGCACCAGCGACATCTGCTAATCCGCCCGTTTTGATGAATGGATGAGCTTCGCTAGCGGCAAACAGGATCTTTGGCATATTTTGGTTTTAATCTCTATAGGCGGTTTGTAGATTATAAGTTCAAAAACTTATTAATATTGATCGCTACTCACTCTTGCAGTGAGAAAATAATGCCCGCCAGTGGTGGCAACGTGATAAGAATAGAATCAGGCAATCCCATCCATGGTTTGTCGGCGCTTACAATGCACCCGGCATTGCCCATATCACTGCCACCATAGTAAGTGGAATCACTGTTAAATATTTCATGGTAGTTTCCGCCAGTAGGAACGCCGATACGATAGCCTGCACGCGGGACAGGCGTAAAATTGAGCACAACAATTATAAACTTGCCGTCACGTGTTCGCCGTAAATAGCTGATAATTGATTGGTTCGCATCCTCGCAATCAACCCAGCTAAAACCCTCTGAGGAAAAGTCGAGTTGATATAGTGCAGGTGTATTAGTATATAAATGATTTAGATCACGTAATGCTGCTTGTACACCGCGATGCTGCTCGTGCTCCAATAATTTCCAATCCAGTTCATGGTTAATGCGCCATTCCTGTGCCTGAGCAAATTCATTGCCCATAAAATTGAGTTTTTTCCCCGGCCAAGTCATTTGAAAGGTAAATAACAAACGCAGGTTAGCAAATCTCCGCCAAGTATCTCCAGGCATTTTGGTTAATAGAGAGCCTTTTCCATGGACGACTTCATCATGCGAAAAGGGTAATACGAAATTTTCTGTATAGGCATAAAGTTGGCTAAAAGTAAGCATGTTATGGTGAAAGCGCCGATGTACAGGATCCTGCAGCATGTAGGAAAGCGTGTCGTTCATCCAGCCCATATTCCATTTCATTGAGAACCCCAAACCACCCGCATAGGTCGGGCGAGAAACTGCTGGCCATGCAGTAGATTCTTCTGCTAGCGTTAGTGCGCCAGGGAATTCTTCATGTGCCATAATGTTTAGTTCACGTAAAAAATCAATGGCTTCCAAGTTTTCTCTACCACCATATTTGTTGGCTAACCATTCGCCATCGTTGCGGGAGTAATCCAGGTAAAGCATGGAGGCAACAGCATCTACCCGTAATCCATCAAGATGAAATTCGGATAACCAATAATGGGCACTTGATAGCAGAAATGATTTTACTTCGTTGCGTCCGAAATTGAAGATATGAGTACCCCAGTCCTGGTGGAGTCCCAAACGTGGATCCTCATGTTCGTATAATGCCGTCCCATCAAAATAAGCCAATGCGAAGCTGTCTTGAGGAAAGTGTGCTGGTACCCAGTCAAGGATCACACCAATTTTTGCTTGATGACAGGCATCAACAAAAAATTTAAAATCATTTGCTGAACCATAGCGGCTGGTAGTCGCGAAATATCCAGTGGTTTGGTAGCCCCATGACTCATCAAGTGGGTGCTCCAATATTGGCATTAATTCGATATGGCTAAATCCCATTTCTAGAACGTAGGGCAACAGGTGCTGAGCCAGTTCGCGGTAAGTGTAAAAGCGTCCATCAGGATGCTGTTTCCATGAACCAACATGTACTTCAAAAATATTTAGTGGCGCATGCAACCAGTCCCAGTCTGCACGATTCGTCATCCATTCCGTATCCTGCCAACAATGGAGGTCTCTATTGGGTGTTAGCGCTGCAGTGTTGGGCCGAAGTTCATAGTGAGTTGCATAGGGGTCGGTTTTGAGCTGAATTTGGCCGCTGTCGCGGTTGCGAATTTCATATTTATAAAGTGAGTTCGATGGCAGACTAGGAATAAATAATTCCCATACACCACTGGAATAATGAGCTGCCATAGGATTCACTCGTCCATCCCATCGGTTGAAGTCGCCTACTACACTAACGCGCTCAGCGTTGGGCGCCCATACTGAGAAACGGGTGCCTTCGATTCCAGCTAAGTTAACTTTGTGTGCGCCAAAAGTGCGATAAGTTTGCCGCAGATTACCTTCATTGAATAAATATAAGTCATGGTCAGAAATTTGTAATGGAAAGGCGTAAGCGTCATAGGTTTCTTGGATGACGTTTTTTTGCGACGCGCCATTTTCCTCTATCCGCAACTGATAAGGTGCGTTGGGTGAGGTTTTGCCGTGCCATTCGAAAATTCCGTCTGGATGAGCACGCGTCATAGGTTCAAAATCACTGCATACCTTGACCCATACATTGATAGCATGAGGGCGAAACACTCGTACCAAAGCACAATTGCGCTCCGTATGCACACCCAGATATGAGAACGGGTCATGTAGCCGTGCGGCCAACAGTGCATCCAGTTTTACATTCTTTTTATTAGGCTTAATCACTTTATAAATTTCCTAGTTTGCATAGTGGCCATTATAGCTTGTCTACAATTAGACAAAAAAATTAAAAAACTTTACGAGAGGTGACATAATGTAATAACCTATTCAGAGACCAGACACAGATTGTGGAGTGAACATAGTATGGAAGATAAGGACTATATGGATCCATCCCTGGTAAAGCAAAAAACCAGCATACGTTTTCACAGTGAAATTACGCGCAACACGATTGCAATGATATTAGCGGGGGGGCGTGGTAGCCGCCTACAGCAGCTTACAGACTGGCGTTCCAAACCTGCCGTTCCTTTTGGTGGTAAGTTTCGCATTATTGATTTTACACTTTCCAACTGTGTTAACTCGGGTGTCCGTCGCATCGGTGTTGCTACGCAATACAAGGCACAGAGTTTGATTCGCCACATTCAACATGGGTGGAGCTTTCTCGACGGGCGTTTCAATGAGTTTGTCGAACTACTACCGGCTCAGCAACGAACGACAGAAAGTTGGTATCAAGGTACAGCAGATGCCGTCTTCCAGAATCTCGATATATTGCGTCGTCATGATGCAAAGTATGTACTCATTTTGGGTGGAGATCATATTTACAAAATGGATTACAGCAAGTTGTTGGCAGAACATGTAGAAAAAGCAGCTGATATGACGGTGGCTTGCCTGGAAATCCCGTTGGATGAAGCAAGCGCTTTTGGTGTGATGGGTGTTAATAATGAATGGCAGGTTACAAGTTTTGCTGAGAAACCAAATAACCCGGTACCTATACCTGATCAAGCAGATAAAGCATTGGTCAGTATGGGGATTTATGTCTTTAATGCATCGTTTCTATATGAGCAATTAATACGTGATCATGATATAAGTGATTCCTCACATGATTTTGGTAAAGATTTAATTCCCTTCATGGTGCCGCGCTATCGCGTATTTGCCCATCGGTTTTTAAATAGCTGTGTCAATATGGCTTCAGGTATACCGTATTGGCGTGATGTGGGAACGGTTGATGCTTACTGGGAAGCTAATATAGATCTTACTACGGTGACCCCGGACCTTAATTTATACGATGTAGATTGGCCTATTTGGACGCATCAGGAACAGTTGCCGCCTGCCAAATTTGTTTTTGATGACAAAGAACGCCGCGGTCAAGCGCTTGACTCGTCGGTGTCGGGCGGGTGTATTATCAGTGGTGCGACTGTGCGTCGCTCGTTGTTATTTTCTAATGTAAAAGTTCGTAGTTATAGTACTGTCGAAGATTCAGTCATACTTCCCAATGTAGATATTGGCAGAAATGTGTGCCTGCGGCGAGTGATCGTAGAAAAGCAGTGTGTTATTCCTGAAGGATTAATCGCAGGGTATGATATTGAAGAAGATCGCAAACGCTTCCATGTTACTGAGAAAGGTGTCACATTGATTACGCCAGAAATGTTGGGACAGAAAATCCATCATGTGCGTTAACAACTAAAAATTTTCATAAGTTTTTTAAATGAACCAATTAAACCTTGTCTTATTATGGCATATGCACCAACCGGACTACCGGGATTACGCAACGAATGAATTTGTATTGCCGTGGGTTTATCTACACGCCATCAAAGATTACACGGACATGGCCTATCACTTGGAGATGCACCCAAAAACCAAGGCGATTGTAAATTTTGTACCGATACTGTTGGATCAACTGGAAGATTATGCCGAACAATTTTCTTCAGGACAGATACGTGACCCATTGCTGCGTTTATTAGTTGCCCCAGATTTGGAGCAAATTACACCACAAGATCGACTACAAATATTCGACAGTTGTTTTCTCAGTAATCATGAAACAATGCTTAAGCCATATCCAGCGTACGAACGTTTGCACGAGCTGTACGATACACTCAGTAAACGTGGAGAAGCTGAATTAGCTTATTTCTCGGGTCAATATATGGCAGACTTGCTCGTTTGGTATCACCTAGCATGGACGGGTGAGAGTGTACGTCGAAATAATGACATTGTGATGAAACTGATGGCTCAAAGCGAGGGGTTTAGTCATGCCGATCGAATGCAATTATTCGACCTGATTGGCAGTTTGATCCAGGAACTGATCCCACGCTACCGAAAATTAGCCGAGTCAGGCCAGATTGAATTATCCACAACACCACATTATCACCCGCTTTCACCGCTGCTGATTGATTTCTCCTCTGCCAAAGACAGTGTTCCCGATGCAACTTTACCAGTAAATGATAGCTATCCCGGTGGACGCAGTCGCGTTAAATTTCATGTGTCCTCTGCAATAACCAGTCATACGCAACGCTTTAGCGAACAACCTGTTGGTATTTGGCCTGCTGAAGGTGCTATATCCACGCCATTATTGAAAATCATGGCCGAGCAAAATTGCCAATGGAGCGCCAGCAGTGAAGGTGTATTGGCGAATTGTTTGCAGACTTCTTATCCCGATGAGCCAATGCCGGAACGCAGCCACTATCTTTATCGCCCCTATCGGGTGGCTGGAGAGGCGGACAGCGTAATTTGTTTTTTTCGTGATGATCAACTATCAGATTTGATTGGTTTTGAGTACGCGAAATGGTTTGGAAGAGATGCTGCTGAGAACTTTATACAATCTCTGGAACAGATACACCATAATTCTCCTGTTGAAGAAAGCCCGATTGTTAGCGTTATTTTGGACGGAGAAAATGCATGGGAATCGTATCCATACAACGGATTTTATTTCTTAGATGATCTATATAGCTTACTTGAGAGTAACCTGACTATCCGTACGACTACCTACCGAGACTATATTGCCGTCAGTGAAAACACGAACCATATTGTGACATTACCTACAATGGCTGCAGGTAGTTGGGTATATGGAACGTTTTCTACTTGGATTGGCGATCAGGAAAAGAATTGTGCTTGGGACATGCTATGTGCCGCCAAGCATTGTTTTGATCGAGTTATGCAAAGTGATCGATTGTCGGAAACAGAAAAAATCGCAGCTAGTCGACAATTGGCATCGTGCGAAAGTTCAGACTGGTTTTGGTGGTTTGGCGATTACAACCCAGCGCATTCGGTGGCAAGTTTCGATCATTTATATCGAAAAAACCTGAGTAATCTTTATCATTTACTTAAGCTACCAATACCCCAGGCGGTCATGCAACCAATTAGTAAAGGAGTAGAAAAGTCCGAAACTGAAATAAGCGGAACTATGAGGCGGTCTTCTTAATTATGTGATTTGCAGCAGAGTAAAGCGGTTCTGCTACATAATTCATAGCATATTTTAATTATAACGATAGTATTACTGGAACAACTTAATGTCTAAACCGGTATCCCTGCTTTTTGGTGTTCATGCGCATCAGCCTGTCGGTAATTTTCCCGAAGTTTTGATTGACGCACACCTGCGTTGTTATAAGCCCTTTCTGCAAGTACTTTATCGTTACCCGGATTTCCATTTCTCAGTTCATTTTTCAGGCTGGCTATTGGATTTTTTGATCAAACATTATCCTGAAGATATGGTTTTACTACAGGAGATGGTCGCACGAAAACAAGTTGAATTATTTGGTGCGGGTGATACTGAACCGGTTTTAGCAGTCATTCCAAACCGTGACCGTCTAGGACAAATTGAAACTTTTTCCAATAAGCTGGAAGAAAAGTTTGGGCAGCGCCCCCAAGGTGCATGGCTAACAGAACGTGTGTGGGAATCTACGGTAATTCCGGCATTGGCTGATTGTGGCATCCGTTATGTGATTGTGGATGATTATCATTTTCTCTGCGCTGGGAAAACGTATGCTGAGTTAAATGGTTACTTCACAACTGAAGAAGATGCGCATACGCTTGATCTGTTCCCGATCTCTGAAATGCTACGTTATAAGTTTCCTTTTTCTCCTGTTGATGAAACAATTGCTTACCTTGAAACGTTAGCAGATAGTAGTCAGACTGATGCTGGAAATGCAGCGATTTATTTTGATGATATTGAAAAATTTGGTATCTGGCCGGAAACTTATCAATGGGTCTATGAAAAAGGTTGGCTTGAGCAATTCATTCAAAGAGTTCTCGCTTCACCAAAAATCAGCACACAGCACTATCGTGATTTTCATACCATAGAAAAGACACGGGGCATCGTGTATTTACCCACAACATCTTATATAGAAATGAATGAGTGGACATTACCTGTAGAATCAGCCAATGCTTATGCTGGTCTCATAAAACAGGCTCAGTCTTCGGGTTGGTATGAGCAGAAGAAAGCATTTTTGCGTGGTGGTATTTGGAAAAATTTCTTTTCACGCTATCCTGAGTCCAATTGGATGCACAAGCGTATGCTGGGACTTTCAGAGCGCCTCGCTAGATTACCTGTAAAGCAACAAACTAAAGAGATGCAAAAGAAACTCTACCAGTCTCAAGCAAATGATGCTTATTGGCATGGCTTGTTTGGTGGTTTATACCTGCCTCATCTGCGACGTGCAGTGTATAGCAACATCGTTGAATTGGAAGCCATGTTGGATACTTGTAATCCGCGATTAGCCTATTTTACAGAAGACACGGATTTTGATGGCGTGGAAGAAACTTTTTTGCAGAATGGAATTGTCCAGGCAGTGGTGAAGCTTGATGGTACCGCCAGTATTTGTGAGTTGGATGCCTATATATTAAAGCATAATTTCGGTGATACGTTACGACGCCAGGTAGAGTGCTATTACAAAAAAATTCAGCCAGGCAAGCAGAGTTCATTCAATCATGAAGTTAGTGGTATTGCCTCAGCACATGATCGAATCAATTATAAACATGAGATAAATGCTGCAGATATAGAGGCTGATAATTACCCACAAGGCATGTTTATTGATCAATTGGATAGCGTTTATGTTGTTGGCTATCAGTATGAGTCTTTAACGACTAAGAGCATCAATTTTCAAGCTAAAGTAACTTCGCGGCATATTAATAAAAAGATTGAGCTTGAACATAACCGGTTGAATGTTTCTTATTGTTTTACAAGTAAAAAGAGAAGTGTGTTTAGAACCGAAATTAATCTCGCCATGCCTAGTTGTGACGGGATGGGTGGGCGTTACATTTATCAAGGAAAAATTCCAGGTGGTTTCGGGCAACCGCTCAAGCTAACCAAAATGACAGAAATAACACTGGATGATGACACGTTAAAGGGCAATATTGTGTTGAAAACTTCCTTACCAGTGTTGTTTTATGCACAACCACATTTTACGGTATCTCAATCTGAGAGTGGGTTTGAAAAAATTATGCAAGCCGTGAAACTGATATTGGAATGGCCGACAACAGATCAGGAATTAGTAATTACTCTGGAAATCAATACAAGAGATGTTTTAGAGTAATTATTAATCGCCAGTAATTATAATCTCAATCATAGTTTTTATCATTTAACTTAATCCAGAACAAGCAGCTATGTCTTCTCTTACTCATTCAACAGCCTGGGCAGCATTGCAAACGCACCAATCGGCGATGGCGCCGTTGCATTTATTGGAGCTATTTAAGCAAGATCCGCAGCGTTTCGATAAATTTTCTCTCATATTCAACGATATTCTGCTGGATTACGCAAAGCAGCCGGTTAATAGTGAAACCATAAAACTGCTACTAGCCCTAGCGCGTCAGCAGGAGCTGGGAGATTGGGTTACTCGTTTGTTCTCAGGAGAAAAAATAAATAATACTGAAAATCGAGCCGCACTGCATAGTGCATTGCGTGGCGAGCATTCAGTAATGGTTGATGGCGAGGATGTTATGCCTAGCGTCAGAAATGTATTGAAACAGATGGAGCAGTTTACGACAGCTGTACGCAATGGGGAGTATAAAGGTTATTCTGGCAAGCCATTTACAGATATAGTTAATATTGGTATAGGTGGTTCTGATCTCGGGCCTGTGATGGTGACTGAAGCGCTAAAACCATATGCTTCAACCAAAATTACGCCACACTTTGTTTCAAATGTTGACGGTACGCAGCTTTACGAAACATTGCGACAACTTAATCCGGCTACAACACTTTTTATTATCGCGTCAAAAACTTTTACTACCCAGGAGACAATAACTAATGCCTATTCTGCAAGAGAATGGTTTTTAGCGCAGGGATGTGACGAAATAGCGATCGCTCAGCATTTTATTGCTATTTCTACAAATCGTACGGCGGTAGAAAAGTTTGGCATTAATCCTAACAACATGTTTGAATTCTGGGATTGGGTAGGGGGGCGTTATTCATTGTGGTCAGCGATTGGTTTGCCCATTGCTTTGGTTATTGGTATGGATAATTTTTACTTGCTGCTCGCTGGCGCAAGAGAAATGGATCAACATTTTGCCACGGCCCCATTGGAAGAGAACCTGCCGGTTATGCTTGGTTTGATTGGTGTCTGGCAAATCAATTTTTTGGGAATTACGTCCCATGCAGTGCTGCCTTATGATCAGTACTTACACCGCTTCCCGGCCTATTTACAACAACTGGAAATGGAGAGTAATGGAAAGCGTGTAACCCGTAACGGTGAAGTCGTTGATTACAACACCGGTTCAGTCGTTTGGGGCGAGCCAGGCACCAATGGCCAGCATGCTTTTCACCAGTTATTGCACCAGGGTACACAAGCCATATCGGCTGATTTTCTAGCGTCGTGTCAAAGTCAGCATTCGCTCGGTAATCATCACCACCTGTTATTGGCCAATTTTTTTGCCCAAACTGAAGCATTGATGCGCGGCAAAGATGAAAGTGAAACGCGCGCCGAACTTGAGCTGCAGGGTATGATGAATGAATCACTGGAAAAACTACTGCCGCATAAAGTGTTTCCCGGTAATCATCCTACGACTTCTATTTTGTTCAAGAAGCTGAGTCCAAGTACGTTGGGCTCACTTATTGCGCTCTATGAACATAAAGTTTTTGTGCAAAGTGTCATTTGGGAAATAAATCCTTTTGATCAATGGGGAGTAGAACTGGGTAAACAATTGGCCGGAAATATCCTTGCTGAACTAGAACAGGATAATGCAGTGTCATCCCATGACGCTTCAACCAATGGACTGATAAGTTTTTTCAAAAAAAACCAATAGAGACATGTCATACACTATGTAAAAGTATGGGTCTTTAGGAGTGGCTACCTAGACCCAATATTGCACCAGTTTCTAGAATTTAAACTTCAATTGAACATACTCGCGACTGGAACCACAGTTATTCTTCGGCGTAGCAAGGGCCTGCCTCGAAACAGCACAATATCAAGGCGCGTGGCACATCAATTTGATGAAATAGATATGTGAGTATTGCTGGAAGCAACAAGCCCATGTCCGATCAAATAGAGATGATATCACTGGAAGAGTTCACCCCTATCGCTATTTTAAGTTAGTGCTGAACGGAACATATATTGAACGTTGTTTATCTGGTGTATCAGTTTGCTTGTGACAAGCAGGCAAAGATGAGGTACAAAGGAAAAAAACAAATATGTTCGAATAAAGGAGCGATCTATACGGATAAAAAAGGCTATTGCACCAAACCTGGACGGCAAGCAGCGGCGAAACGGAGTGTCCATTTAGCAGCAATTATGATGAATCATATGCTGGCAAAAAATTATGACAAAGATCGTTGGTTCAGCCACTTGAGAATGCTCTATGAACGTGTATTCTCCAAACGTAACCAACGAGTGCACTATTGGGGGATCGCCAAAAATCAATTTACCGTATTTATGTCTGCCATTTGTTTAAGGAGATTTTTGCGCCCAGAATCAGCTAAAACCATATAAACCTAGCTAATCTAGCAGAGTTAACTGTAATTTAGTTGCTGCTTATGCAGTATTCAAACTGCAATCAAAAAATAGTCCATTTTTTTGCAGAAATATA
Organism: Woeseiaceae bacterium; assembly: GCA_021773075.1. GTDB lineage: Bacteria > Pseudomonadota > Gammaproteobacteria > Steroidobacterales > Woeseiaceae > UBA1847. Next base: position 23,656 of record JAJFKT010000003.1, on the reverse strand, counting down.
CCCACGCGTAAATTGTGCGACAGGCTCAGCAAGCATTTAAGCATTGAAGACACAGGGCTAGACAGACAAAAAAATACAAACTACAAAATATATTCTTTATCGCTCTCTGGGTCGTTATTGGTTTGAGCGGACAACTAGATGGCTATTGAAGAGTTTGGTAGCGTTAAGATGCTTGATCTATGTTTATAATAACTATAAGTTAGGAGATGAAAATATGAGATTGTATTTGAAGCTAACATGGTCTGTTTAATATGAAAAATAAACTACCGGATACTATCAATCCAGCTTAAAAAATTTATCGTGAATGCGGCGTGTTATATACCAGACTGTTAAGATGACTATCGGGATCATTGCCCCGATAATCAACTCAGGATAAATCGGCAAACCAGCAGCCTTACCTGCTTTGGCTAAGTACAGCAACAGACTGACCACATAATATGAGATAGCGGCAATCGATAAGCCCTCCACCATACTTTGCAACCGTAACTGCAGTTCTTGTCCACGTGTAAGCTTTTCGAGTAACTGTTGGTTTTGTGTCTCGGTCATTATGTCAACTCGCGTACGCAGCAGTGCGCTAGTTTGTGAAATGCGTTCAGAAAGTGAAACCATGCGTTGCGCAGTAGTTTCAACAGTTGCTATGGCAGGAGAGAGGCGACGCCTCATAAACTCACCAATGGTCTGCGTACCAGGTATGGCTTTCTCTCTTAATTCGGCGATACGTTGCGTTACTATCTTGTCGTAGGCATGCGTGGCTGAAAAGCGATACATATGTTTAACATTAGCGCGTTCGATACGTACAGCCTGTGAAACTAACCGATCAAGTAATTCTTGTTCAGAAGCAACTTTGTTTTCCAACTGAGCCGTGATATCGACTAACTGTTGCTCAGCCTTAGCCAACTCGGGGGCAAGTAGCTTAGCCGCTGGCAGGCCTAGCAGTGCGGCAAGGCGGTAAGTTTCAATTTCGAGTAGACGCTGAGAAATACGTCCTGTACGTGATTCGGATGTTTCAGTCGGGGCAACTACAAGCATGCGTTCAAAACCGCTGTCACGTAGCATGAAATCTGTAACCGCGAGTGAGTGGCTTTTCCTTCCGATGAGCGAAGCCACCACAGGGTTTTCACCAAACCAATTGCGTGCTAATGCCAGCGTTTCTCCTGGGTGATTTAAGTCACCATGCACCATGGCTAGCTTGACAGCAGCAAATGTATGGCCAGGAATCCCAGCTAACCAACCCTCTGGCAGGGCTAAAAACGAAAGCAATTCAGGATCTGTCGCACCTAATTGTGCAACTTCAGGCAAGTGTTGTACAAGTGTATAGCATGTGAATTCGGTGTGGCGCTCCCACCTCAAGGTGCAATCCTGTAATCGCAGGCGTAGAAAGTTATTCTGCAAGTGTTCAATCACGAGTGCTTGCTGACAGGGGAGTCGGCGCAAGTGCTCGCACTCTTGTTCAAGCGTGACAGCGTTATTAAAAACCGCTACATAAATTACCAACGCTGGCAAACGGATAAGTTGGCTCGGGCGGGTATGCACTACGTTATGCAATAAAGCACGTTGCGGATCGGTAGGAGGTAACAAATCGTATTGAATAAGGTTATTACTCAGACTCATACCTTGAGGTGGCGTCGAGAAATTGGACAAGTTGTTAAGCTCTGATTTCATATAAAGGATGGCTGCTGACTCGGTTAATCGATTCGGTGTGTAAATAGAACTGACACTAATTTTTAACATCGATTTTATTAGCCATAAATAACCAAGTATCAACAACGGTATCTGGGTTTAAGGAAATACTATCAATGCCTTGTTCTAACAACCATTCAGCTAATTCAGGGTGATCAGATGGGCCTTGTCCGCAGATGCCAACATATTTTCCTGCCTTTTTACAGGCGGCTATTGCTTGAGAAAGCAAGGCCAGTACTGCCGGGTTACGTTCATCGAATGATTCCGCGATAAGCGCTGAGTCTCGATCCAAGCCAAGGGTCAGTTGCGTTAAGTCATTGGAACCAATAGAAAATCCGTCGAAGTAATCTAGAAAGCGATCAGCAAGAATGACGTTAGAGGGTATTTCACACATCATCATAATTTTCAGGTTATTCTCGCCGCGTTTTAGCCCGTTAGTTTCCAATAGTGCAATAACTGCTTGCGCTTCTTCCAATGTTCTAACAAAAGGCACCATGATTTCAACATTGTCTAATCCCATTGTTTCACGGACCCGTTTTATGGCCCTACATTCCAGCGCGAAGGATTCTTTAAAGAAGTCGGAGATATAACGCGATGCGCCCCGAAAACCGATCATGGGGTTTTCCTCTTTAGGTTCGAAGTGTTCGCCGCCAAGTAGATGGGCATATTCATTGGATTTAAAATCTGATAGACGCACGATTACGCGTTCTGGTGCGAATGCTGCTGCCAGCGTTGCAATGCCTTCACTCAGACGTTCGACGTAATAATCTACTGGTGATGAGTAACCGTGTATGCGTTCATTGATGGTGCGTTGTAGCTCAGGATCCATTTCGTCAAAACTCAGCAAAGCTTTGGGATGTATCCCAATCATCTGGTTGATAACGAATTCCAGTCGAGCCAGCCCAATGCCTTTATGCGGTAATCGTGAGTAGTCAAAGGCGGATTCTGGGTTGGCAATATTCATCATCACTTTTAACGGAAGTTCTGGCATATGCGTGACCGCATGTTTCTGGTGTTCAATGGTTAGTAGTCCCGGATAAACATAGCCGGTGTCGCCCTGGGCGCAGCTAACGGTAATATCTGTACCGTGTTGTAGATGTTGTGTTGCATCACCACAGCCCACTAAAGCGGGTACACCCAGTTCACGCGCAATGATGGCAGCATGACAGGTTCGGCCACCACGATTGGTTACGATAGCAGAAGCTTTCTTCATGATGGGTTCCCAGTCGGGGTCAGTCATGTCGGTTACCAGCACATCGCCATCTTCGATCTGATCCATCTGTGAGAGTTCTTGGATGACCTTGGCTTTACCTTGTCCAATTCGATTACCCACGGCACGGCCTTCGATAATACTGGCGGGGGGATCATTAAGGATATAGCGCTCTATCACATTACCTTCACGTGATACCACGGTTTCAGGGCGTGCTTGTACAATAAAAAGTGCATTGGTTATTCCGTCTTTAGCCCATTCGATATCCATGGGACGTTGATAATGGTTTTCGATAGTGACCGCCATTTTTGCCAGTGCGGTTGTTTCGTCGTTGGTAAGGCAAAATGATTGTTGCTCGTGGGTGTCAACATCTATGGTTTTAATAGTATGTTCGGGTAGTAGCTCGTTGTGTGTTTCGTTTGCATAAATCATCTTAATGCGTTTACTACCCATTTTCTTCTGAATAATGGCGTGTTTACCTTTACTAAGGGATTTTTTGTATACGTAAAACTCATCCGGGTTTACGGCACCCTGTACAATAGTTTCCCCCAAGCCATAGCTGCCAGTGATGAGGACGACATCTTCAAAGCCTGATTCAGTGTCAACGGTAAACATCACACCGCTGCATGCTAAGTCGCTACGAACCATTTGCTGAATACCAGCAGATAGCGCGACATTGGAATGCATAAAGTTTTGATGTACACGGTAGGAAATAGCGCGATTATTAAACAGTGAAGCGAATACCTGTTTTACAGCGCGCAGTATTTGCGGTAAGCCTTTTACGTTAAGAAAAGTTTCTTGTTGCCCAGCGAAGGAGGCATCAGGCAAGTCTTCGGCTGTGGCAGAGGAACGAACGGCCACCGTTGCTTCAACAGTGCCCTCTGTCATCGATTGGTATGCTTGTTCTATCGACTGTTCAAACTCAGATGAGAACGGTGCGTCAATAATCCATTGCCGAATTTTGGCGCCTGTACTGGCAAGCGCTTGTAAATCCGTTATATCAAGCGAGTCGAGTTGCTGATTTATTTTGTCAGTTAAGCCAGCATCATTTAAGAATTCTCGGTAAGCCCATGCTGTTGTTGCAAAACCACCGGGAACATTTACATTTAAGTCGGTGAGATTAGTGATCATCTCACCGAGTGATGCATTTTTACCGCCAACCACGGCAACATCATTCATACCAAGATGATTCAGATAAATAATGTATTGATTGTTTATAGTCATATTGTCTCAAAGGCTGTTTTTAATTTCATAACAATTTATCCGTATTTTTGCTACGATTATTTATATAGATTTACGATGCCACCACTCATTTATTAATACAAGCGATATTTATATCACCAATCAATCATATTTTTCCCAATCTATTTTGTTTTACTTTAAAAACGCGGCCTTATAATGACTTCAAGAAACGTTTATTTTCTATCAAATCGCACAGCTATTACGGCAGAAACGTTTGGTCAGAGTCTGCTTGCGCAGTTTCCGAATGCAAAGTTTTCTGTTGTGACCATGCCATATATTGACAGCATCCAGAAAGCTGAAGGCATTGTTAAGCGTATCAATCAAGAAAACAGCCAAGCGGTGCTTAAACCGATGATTATTTCTACGCTGGCGGATGAAAGTATTAGCCAGATTATCCATCAAGCTGATGCACTTGTGCTGGATCTATTTCAGCGCATTTTGCCGGATATGGAGCGCTTGCTTAATCAGCATTCAGCGCACCAGACAGGACTTTCACATCGCATTTCGAATCAGCTCTCATATGAATCACGTATCGACGCGATCGATTTCTCGATGATCCATGATGATGGCGGCACGACGCGCTTCTATGACAAAGCCGATATCATTATTGTCGGCGTTTCACGCAGCGGCAAGACACCAACTTGTCTTTATCTTGCGTTACAGTTCGGCCTCAAAGCAGCTAACTACCCCATAACGGAAGAAGACATGTTGTCAGAAAGCTTGCCGAAACCGATAAAAGCCTATCAAAATAAATTGTTTGGCCTTACGACCAATGCAAAAAGATTGTTTCATATCCGCCAACAAAGACTTCCGCAAAGTCGTTACGCTTCGATGGAACAATGCCACAAGGAAATTCAAGCAGTAGAAAAAATGTTTCGTCAATTGAATGTGCCCTGTCTGGACACTACAGCCATTTCAATTGAAGAAATCGCAACTACGATTGTTGAACTCGCAGGTCTTAAGCGAAAACACAAACTGTTGACGCGTTAATTATGGATTCTGCTGAGGCCGATTTGAACAGTGGGCACAAAATAATGATATGACTCTGACCTTCACTTGAAATGAAAACACCAAGGTGTCGCCGAAGGGCCTTGCCGGAAATTAAAGGAATAGAATTGCCGTTGATTGACTTGGGTAACGTGGATGGCCCTAACATCCTCAGTTCGATGGTTATTGGAGTATACTGAAACTAGTTTTTCCTAGTTTAACTCTAAGTATCAATGGGAGCTAAAAATGTGTAATGTAAGTTGCGAACAAGAAAGCGAAAAAACTCTGCAAATTCAGCAAAGGCGCTCGTTCTTAAAGCTAGTTATGACTTCAGCACTGGGCGTGGGAATTTCTACAACAGGGTTACAAGTGATGGCTACTTCTGGGATGGTTACGTTGCCTGCTCAGCCTGAAAACGTATTAATGCCAGAAGCGGCATTAGAGAGACTGATTGCGGGTAATGAACGTTATGTTGCAGGTCAATCCACGCTATTAAATTTTAGCCTTGAAAGTGACGCTCTGGTCAGAAGTCAGAACCCCTTTGCCTGTATTTTAAGTTGTTCTGATTCAAGAGTCAGTCCCGAGCTCTGTTTTGACGAGCAACTTGGGGATCTGTTTGTGGCACGCGTAGCTGGAAATTATTTAACGACGGATTTTGTGGCTACACTTGAATTTGCTACATTTGTTTTGCATACACCACTTATTATGGTACTTGGTCATGAAAGCTGCGGTGCGGTTCAGGCGGCGATAGAGGCTGCAGATAATAATGTGCAATTTCCAGGACATATTCAAACGATCGCCAGTGCGTTGGCACCTGCAGTGGGAGCTGTTGACAGGAAGTTAGAAAATCGCATTGACAATGTGGTCAAAATGAATGTCATACAAAATGTGCAAAAGCTTAAAAAGCAAACACCAATTCTAAACAAACTGGTAGCCGAAAAAAAGCTTCTCATAGTTGGTGGCGTATACAGCCTAAAAACCGGCAAGGTCGAATTGGTCACTTGAATCTATGTTTATAATGAGGGTGCTTCTAAAAATTCAGAGTTCGCCCAAATTCAAGGCGTGGAAAAATTTTTCAGTGCAGCATATGGTTGATATGTAAGCAATAAACATTTTTCTGCAACACAGCAGTTAGGATGAAATATGTATTCTTAGAGGTGCCCTGTAGTCAGGAGATGAAAATAGAGATTCTATTTGTAACTGACATGGTCATATTGAATATGAACTGCCGAACACTATCAATCCAGCTTAAAAAATTTATTGTGAATGCGGCGTGTTATATACCAGACTGTCCCGATTACTATCGGGATCATTACCCCGACTATCAACTCAGGATGAATCGGCAAGCCAGTAGCCTTGCCTGCTTTGGCTACATACAGCAGCAAGCTGACCACGTAGTAGGAAATAGCGGCAATCGATAAGCCCTCCACCGTACTTTGCAACCGCAACTGCAGTTCTTGGCCAAGCGTAAGCTTTTCGAGCAGTTGTTGGTTTTGTGCTTCGGTCAGTATGTCGACTTGCGTGCGCAGCAGTGCACTAGTTTGCGAAATACGTTCAGAAAGTGATGCCATGCGTTGCGCAGTGGCTTCAACAGTCGCTATGGCTGGAGAGAGGCGACGCCCCATAAATTCACCAATGGTCTGCGTACCAGGTATGGCTTTCTCTCTTAATTCAGTGATGCGTTGCGTCACTATCTTGTCGTAGGCATGCGTGGCTGCAAAGCGATACATGTGTTTGACATTGGCTCGTTCGATACATACAGCCAGTGAAATTAACCGATCAAGTAATTCTTGTTCGGAAGCAGCCTTGTTTTCCAGCTGAGTGGTGATTTCGGCTAACTGTTGCTCCGTATTAGCTAATTCGGGCGCAAGCTGCTTAGCCGCTGGCAGACCTCGCAGTGCAGCAAGGCGGTAGGTTTCGATTTCGAGTAGACGCTGGGAAATACGCCCTGCGCGTGATTCGGATGTTTCAGTCGGCGCGGCGACAAGCATGCGCTCAAAACCGCTGTCACGTAGCATGAAATCTGTAACCGCGAGTGAATGGCTGTTCCTTCCGATGAGCGAAGCCACCACAGGGCTTTCACCAAACCAATTACGCGCTAACGCCAGCGTTTCTGCTGGGCGATTTAAGTCGCCATGCACCATGGCTAGTTTGATAGCAGCAAAAGTACGACCAGGAATCCCAGCTAACCAACCCTCTGGTAGGGCTAAGAACGAAAGTAATTCAGGGTCTGTTGCACCTAATTGTGCGACTTCAGGCAAGTGCTGCACAAGTGAATAACTGGTAAATTCAGTGTGGCGCTCCCACCTCAAGGTACAACCCTGTAGCCGCAAACGCAGAAAGTTATTCTGCATGTTTCCAATAACGAGTGCTTCTTGACAGGGGAGTCGGCTTAAATGCTCGCATTCTTGCCTTAGGGTGACACCGTCATTAAACACCGCCACGTAGACTACCAAAGCAGGCAAACGGATACGCTGACTCGGGCGAGCATGCACTACATTATGCAATAAAGCACGTTGCGCATCGATAGGAGGCAACAAATCGCTCGAAATAAGATTAGTACTCGGATTCATACTTAATAATCCAATGACAATAAATTGATAGGGTAAATTATACTATCTCCCAATCTTCTATACCGCCTATAACCCTATTAAATAATGGATGAAGTTCTATGTCGCCAAGGCCCTTAAATTTTCGATATAAATCTTGATCTCTGGCTGCTAATTTTTTTAATAAATGCTCGAACTCATAAAGTACTTGCCCCTTTGTGACAGGGATTTTATCTTTAAAAGTCATATCAATAATCTTATTTTTGTTAAAATTATAACCTCTGCTATCGGCCTCTTCAGCGACAGATCTTAAGTAACAGGCAATGGCAGCAGATTGATCGTTAGTGTTTTTAAAGCGTATTAACTGCGGATGATTTTTATATCCCTTGGTTTTACCAAGAAGAACATTTTGAGCAAGTAAACCTTCTCTCCATAAAGCAACTAAACCTTTTGAGTCCAAATATTTGGGGTGTATTGACCAAAGCCTCATGCCATTGTTATGTTAATTGTGCTCAGCGAATATGAGATTATCAGTATCAAAGCCGAGCACTTTAGATTTTTTAATAAGTTTCTCTTTAACTTTTTTCCACTTATTCTCTGCAACCGAAAAACCTCGATTGATAACCTAAATGCCACCGTCATTACGCAGTTTATATTCAGAAAGTACTTTACTTAGAGTCTCCTCAGGAAAGCAGCAAACAATATGGCCATGGCGGAACCTCCCTCTGAGACTTTGAAGAATATTTAAGCAGCATTTAAATATTAAAAAGCCATATTTATAGCGACATGTACAAAGCGATATAAAAACCTTCAGCAGCACCATCAGGTTCATAACCAGAAAGATGCTGTTAATCCACGCTTCACTAGTCCGCGCTGTTTTTGCGCGGATATAGTTCAGGTTGTAGCCATCTTTGCCTTGGCCAAATTTTCCCTCGATTGGGATACGCTGCGGATAGTCTTCACGGCGTTATTTTTGTAGTTGCTTGAATTCTGCTTGATTTTCCTCAGTCATTTTTGGTGGGTGACCCAGAGGCTTGCCAGAAAAGAGAATGCTTTTTCCTGTAGGTAGCGCCGGTTCTCTCGAGTGCCATAAATGCTGTCACCCAATACATTTTACGGATAATGTCCGCAACACTGTTTGTCGGCTTCAACTTGTGCTGGTAGACGTCGCTTTCATGGAAGACATCCCAGCTGATGTGGTCAACACTGGCAATGCCTACATATATTTGTTTCGTCATCGTGTCAGACCGGCATAAAGAATCGGAAGTTTCTCCGGCAACCGCTCCACATGATCCACCACCATATAATTCCTTTCACCAAAAATACGCGAAACATACTGATCCGCTCTAGGATCCAAACTCATACAAAAAGTCACAACACCTGAACGCGCAGCTTCTTCCACTGCTTTTTTTGTATCATGGCGTAAATACTGCGGATCACGCACATCAATATCTGCAGGCTCACCATCAGTAATCACCAGCATTAATTTCTTGGCAGATTTCTGTAGTTTCAAATAATGCGCAGCATGGCGAATGGCAGAACCCATACGAGTGGAAAGTTGTCCGGTCATGCCGGCTAGTTTTGCTTTAGGGACTTCGTTATACGGTTGCTCAAAATCCTTGTAGCGATAATATTCCACATCGTGTCGGCCATCAGAGCAGAAGCCGTGGATGGCAAAGGGGTCGCCGATTTTATCGATAGCGTTGGCGAGTAATACACAAGCTTCACGGGTTAGATCAAGTACGGTGAATTCTTGCCCGGAAACTTTGTCATTGGTTGATTCGGACAAATCGAGTAATACCAGGACTGAAATGTCACGAATCTTTCTCACCGAGCGCATCATGATACGCGGGTCGGGCTGCATGCCCATGCGCATGTCGATGGTGGAACGAATGGCGGCGTTGATATCGATCTCATCGCCGTCTTCTAGTTTGCGAATACGGCGCACACCTTGCGGTTGCATGGCGTCCAGCAGGAATTTCATGCGGGCAATTTCACGTTTGTATTGTGTGGCAATTTCGTCAATTTTCTGGATGTCACCCATTTTGGCGCGTTTTTCCTGCACGGTTGCCCAGTCTGGGCGCTCCAATTGAATCTGATAATCCCATTCGGAATAGTGAAAGGGCGGTGAGACAGGTTCTTTGCCTTCGGATTCATTGTAGGAAATGCCCATATCTTCGTAGGGGAAGAATTCGGTTTCCATCACCCATATTTCTTGCGCATCATCACCTGCAGTTTCCACTTCTACTTCATTAGCAAGCTCCATCACGCTGACATGTTTGCGCACTTGCTTGGGTTGATCATAACCGGCGGTGATTGATTTGTTGAAATCAAATTCCTCAAATTCCCAGAAATAACGGTTGTCATCCAAATAAGGTGCGGTCAAGATGTCCGTGCGCGGGTTAAATGCCATACGCTTGTCTTTGATGCTGTGCGCCAGTTGTACACCAATGTCCCAGGAAATTTGGTAACTTTCTAGTTGGTCTTGTGCTTGTGCAAAAAGTAGGCGGCCTTCAGCGATCCATTTATCGTCATCTTGATAGTCTGGGTCCAATAAGGCACGCGCCAGACGGTTGAGATAATCGCCGATGCTGTCATTCATCTCAGGTGTGGCGGCGTGTAGGACAGACCAAGTATGGCGCAGACCCGGGAAACGACGAATGGAGAGTGCTTCAACGCGTGCATCCTCAATCACCGATATCATTGCCATTTGCATGGGATTAATGTTTTCGGCAGAGATTGGTTGCTTGGTTTCTACCAGATGTGCAGCGGCATGCGCAGCGGCGGCGCGATACACTTCAATGGCCGAGACATCGCCATAATTATCATAGGCATCCGGCAAATGGATGAAGTAGTTTTCAATGAAAGGCTTGTAACCCTCACGCGTTTCAAAGTCACCCGAGGTAGGTTTCATGAAGAAATCGCGCGCCCATAATGCACGCATGTACATATTGATGCGGCGCTGGATGTCTACAAATAAGGTACCTTTGCGTTCTTTTTGTAGAACGGCCAGCGATTCTTTGGATTCCAAACCAAAATACTTAATTTGCTCTTCATAATCGGTGCGATGTGCGTGCGCGCCCCACATGGCCCAGCGACGCAAGCCACCAAGCGTGAGTTGCTCAAACAAAATTTCCAGTTTATTGAGCATTGGGCGCACGCCGCGTGGTGCTTGGGCGACTAGCGTATTGAGAAATTTTAAGTAATTTAGAAATAACTGCGCATCACCAAGGCGTTTAGCTGCAGTGGGTGCGGTAGCCAGTACCAGTTCAATGACTGCGCCAGAAGTTTTAGACGCTAGTGTGAGCATGGTGGTTGCAAGATCGCTGACAACATCTTCGCCGATCTCTTTAGCAACCATGGGTACTTCATCAATCCAGTTATCCACCAGTCCACGGCCACGACCCAAACCACGTAATGCAGATGTGCCTTTTAGGTAATTATCTAGCCCGCGCGGTGAAAAAATCTTGACCGCTTCCGGCCATACATTATTCAATAAGGCGACCGATTCCGGTTCCAGGTCTTCTAGTAGTTCTGCGTAATCATCAAGGTTGACACTCATGGCACACTCAATTTTTTAATTAAAAGAAAGTTGCTACGGCTGCGTCCAGTGCATCGCGCATGTCCGGGTCGTCAGTAATGGGTCGTACCAGTGCAACACGGCAGGCCGCATGGGCATCAACCTTATTGACGATTAGACTGCCGGCATAAATCAACATGCGGGTGGAAATACCTTCATCCAAACCATGGCCTTTCAAATTACGTGCCCGTTCAGCAATAGAGACAAGTTTGTCTGCAATTTCAGTGGATACGCCAGTTTCATGTGAGACAATTTCACATTCAACGTCATGCTCTGGATAGTTAAAGTCAAGCGCACCAAAACGTTGTTTAGTCGATTGTTTTAGATCTTTCATCAAGCTTTGATAACCCGGATTGTAAGAGATGACAATCTGGAAATCTGGGTGGGCGTTGATCAGTTCGCCTTTTTTCTCTAGCGGTAATACACGGCGATTATCCGTTAACGGATGGATGACAACGGTAGTATCTTGCCGTGCTTCAACCACCTCATCTAGATAACAAATGGCACCATAACGTGCGGCGACTGCTAGTGGGCCGTCTTGCCAGTGTGTGCCTTTTGCATCAAGTAAGAAGCGGCCGACCAGATCAGAAGCGGTCATGTCTTCGTTACAGGCAACAGTGATGAGTGGTTTTTTTAGACGCCATGCCATGTGCTCGACAAAACGTGTTTTACCACAGCCGGTAGGGCCCTTTAGCATCATGGGCATGCGTACAGAGTAAGCGGCCTCATACAATTCCACTTCATCTTCAACGGGATGGTAGTAGGGCTCTGTGGTGACACGATATTGTTCTATGATCTCACTCATAATGAACTCCTGTATAACAATCTGAAAAATATTTCGGGCAAAAAAAACCCCCGACCCTTTTTAAAGGGTAAAGGGGGTTTCAAGGGTAAGAAACCCGTTGTTTCTTAAACAGTCTTGCCGCGGAAAATCACCATGGCAGTACCTTGGCTTTGTGAAAAATTATCATAGCCAACCAGACGAACGTGGTTATCTGGATTTGCTTTGTGACAAGCTTCTGCTTCAGCCAAAACATGATCAACGTCTGTTTCACCAAACATAGGCAGTTTCCACATATACCAGTAGGAATCCATCAGGTATTCCGGCTCGGTATGTTCAATCGCAGGGTTCCAGCCTTTCTTGACTAAATATTCAACTTGTTTGCGAATATTCTCTGGTGTCATTGCAGGCAAGTAGGAAAAAGTCTCAAATTTGCGACTTGCTGGATCACTGACACGCGATTTGTAATCGATTACTTCACTCATTGTTTGCTCCTTAAATTCAGTAGTAAGGGGAGAAGAAATGCAATATACGTTCCTCCGCCCCCGTCAATTATTTACTTGTGGGTAACGTCCAGCTTGTCAACGGTATCAAATTCAAATTTGATTTCTTTCCAGGTTTCCATCGCAATCTTCAATTCAGGACTGTGCTTGGCTGCATTCATCAGAATCTCTTTGCCTTCTTTCTCAATTTGGACACCTTGGTTACGTGCTTCAACACAGGCTTCCAGCGCCACACGGTTAGCAGCAGCACCTGCAGCATTACCCCATGGATGGCCTAATGTACCACCGCCAAATTGCAAGCAGGCATCATCACCGAAGATGGCAACTAATGCAGGCATATGCCACACGTGAATACCACCGGATGCAACAGGGAACACGCCTGGCATGGAACCCCAGTCTTGGTCGAAGAACAGACCACGACTACGATCTTCCTTGACAAAGCTGTCACGCATGGTGTCAATCCAGCCCAATGTTGCTTCACGATCACCTTCCAGTTTGCCAACCACGGTGCCTGAGTGCAGGTGATCACCACCTGACAAACGCAGTACTTTGGTCAATACGCGGAAGTGAATACCGTGGTGTGGGTTGCGATCAAGCACAGCGTGCATCGCACGGTGAATGTGCAACAACATACCATTGTCACGACACCAGTTAGCCAATCCTGTGTTGGCGGTTAAACCACCGGTCAAGTAATCATGCATGATGATCGGTGCGCCTAATTCCTTAGCAAACTCAGCACGCTTGTACATTTCTTCAGGAGTTGGTGCGGTAACGTTAAGGTAGTGACCTTTACGCTCACCGGTTTCACGTTCGGCTTTGTCGCAAGCTTCTGTTACGAATTCAAAACGATCACGCCAGCGCATGAAAGGTTGGCTGTTGACGTTCTCGTCATCCTTGGTTAAATCCAAACCACCACGCAGACATTCGTACACGGCACGACCATAGTTCTTGGCAGATAAACCCAGTTTTGGCTTAATGGTGCAGCCCAACAGAGCGCGACCATATTTGTTGAGGCGATCACGCTCAACCTGAATACCGGCAGGTGGGCCACCACAAGTTTTCACATAGGCGATAGGAAAGCGGATGTCTTCCAGACGCAATGCGCGTAGCGCTTTAAAGCCGAATACATTACCAACTAATGAGGTCAATACATTAACGACAGAACCTTCTTCAAACAGGTCGATTGGGTAAGCGACAAATGCATAGAAGCAGGTGTCATCGCCTGGCACGTCTTCAATTCTATATGCGCGGCCTTTGTAGTAATCCAGATCGGTCAGCAGATCAGTCCACACCGTTGTCCAGGTGCCGGTTGATGATTCAGCAGCAACAGCAGCTGCTACTTCTTCACGCGGTACGCCTGCTTGTGGTGTGATCTTGAAACATGCCAAAAGGTCGGTATCCAGTGGGGTATAGTCAGGCTCCCAATAAGTATGTCGATACTCTTTTACGCCTGCGTTATACGTCTTTGCCATAATATTTTCTCCAATTAAATCTATACAATCAAAAAATACAAAAGGAAGTGAAGCGAAACAGTGTTACAAACATGACTACATGAAGCATTGATGTGAACTATAACCATATTTATCTATAAGAACAAATCAGTTATTCTAATAACTATGATAAGCTATTGCTTATGGTTGTAACTAATAAACATGAGATCGCTGATTGATGCTACATTTAACGCTAAGACAATTAAAAGTATTTGAATCGGTTGCTCGTCATTTAAGTTATTCACGTGCTGCAGAAGAGTTGCATTTGTCCCAACCAGCTGTTTCCATGCAGATTAAACAATTGGAAGAGAACGTTAGTTTGCCGCTATTTGAGCAAATGGGCAAGCGAATTTCACTAACTGAAGCAGGACATGAGCTGAATCACTACAGTCGCGCCATTTCACAGCAACTGGCTGATATGGAAGTAGCACTGGATGAGTTAAAAGGCATGGAACGCGGCAAACTGAATATTTCTGTTGTAACCACCGCCAATTACTTTGCACCACATTTATTAGCCAAATTTTGTCAACGCTATAGCGGCGTGACAGTCAGCCTGAATGTTTCAAATCGTGAAACGGTACTGAAGCAATTGGCGGATAATGTTATTGACCTCGCGATTATGGGCCAGCCACCGGAAAACCAGGACATAGACAGCGAATCCTTCATGGAAAACCCATTGGTCGTCATTGCTCCCCCTGATCACCAACTTTGTAGCGCACAGAAAATCCCGGTTAAACGATTGGCCAAAGAAATTTTTCTGGTGAGAGAGCCCGGCTCAGGAACACGCAGTGCTATGGAGCGCTTTTTTGCATCCCATAAAATCAAAATCAATAAAGGTATGGAAACCGATACCACGGAAGCCATTAAACAAGCCGTACAGGCAGGTATGGGGCTGGGTATCATGTCACAACATACAGCAGAACTGGAACTGGAAACGAGCCGACTAAAAGTACTCGACGTACAAGGATTTCCCATCATACGTTATTGGCATGTCGTACACCGTAAAAACAAACGTCTTTCCGGTGTGGCACAGGCGTTTCGGGAGTTTTTGCTGAAAGAGGCTGAGTTGATGTTTGGATCTAAGGGGGGCGGTTAAAAACCAAAAGGCATCCATCTTATGGTTGTTTTTTTATAATACAGCTTGGTAGGGCGCAATAACTGAAAGGCATTGCGCCGTTATTTGGAGTTAGAGCAATTGTTGCTTACCATGTGAAAGTAACACAGAGACCACGAAGGGTCACAGAGTGGTCATTATGTTTTTCCTTCCATGGTCTCTGTATTGTAAATTTGCAGCATTAAGTAATCCTAATGATATATATTGAACCAAAGAAACTATTCTTTAATAAAAAACAGATGGAGGTGGCCGTGAAAAACCTAGTAAAAGCTTTAAAAT
The DNA here is from genome assembly GCA_021773075.1 of Woeseiaceae bacterium. Classification (GTDB taxonomy): domain Bacteria; phylum Pseudomonadota; class Gammaproteobacteria; order Steroidobacterales; family Woeseiaceae; genus UBA1847. Next base: position 8,241 of record JAJFKT010000003.1, on the reverse strand, counting down.
CATCAGGATTCATTTGTACTATGCTGGCTTTGACGTTGGTATTGCTCTATCCATTGACACTACAAGCCGAAGAAATTGGTAGTGTTTCTACTAAATTCAAGATGCTGGGTGCCAACGACAAAATTGTTGTTGAAGCATTTGATGACCCGGATATCAAAGGTGCGACTTGTTATTTGAGTCGGGCTAAAACAGGCGGTGTCAGTGGGGCTGTGGGGCTTGCTGAAGATACTTCCGATGCTTCAATTGCTTGTCGTCAGGTTGGGCCTATTGTTTTGTCTAAAGAGATTAAAAAGGGCAAAGCAGATGGTGATGAGGTGTTTAAGAAAAGCACATCCTTGTTATTTAAAACATTACAGGTTGTCCGTTTTTATGATTCCAAAAGAAATGTGCTGGTTTATTTAACGTACAGCGATAGAATCATTGAGGGGTCGCCAAAAAACAGTATTTCGACCATTCCTATTATGCCTTGGCGTTAAGAAATGATTGTATGCGGTGTAATAAAGTGCATTCACCGCATACAATAGACATACTTTATTTTGATCGGGGTAACATGCCTTTTAGTCCGCGCATCATTTTTGACATGCCGCCTTTACTCATCATTTTCATCATTTTCTTGGATTGTTCAAATTGAGATAGCAATCGATTGACTTCTTGTACTGATGCGCCTGCACCTGCGGCGATGCGGCGTTTTCGTGATGCTTTGAGTATGTCTGGTTTGGCGCGTTCTTGGCGTGTCATGGAGTTAATGATGGCTTCTGTGCGACCAATGACTTTGTCGTCAACATTGACGTTTTGAGCGGCCTGGCTGAATTGTGCGGGTAGTTTGTCCATCATGGCACTCATGCCGCCCATATTCTTCATTTGCTGAAATTGTGCTTTAAAATCATCAAGATCAAATCCTTTGCCGGATTTGACCTTTTTCATCAGCTTTTCAGCTTCACGTTCATCGGTGCTACGTTGGGCTTCTTCAATTAAGCCCAGCATATCACCCATACCGAGGATGCGAGAAGCCATTCGGTCTGGATGAAACGCTTCCAGCCCTGTTAATTTCTCTGCGATACCGGCGAATTTAATGGGCTTGCCCGTGATATGTTTTACCGATAAGGCGGCGCCGCCACGCGCATCGCCATCCAGTTTGGTTAAAATAACGCCAGTTAGAGGCAGTGCTTCTGAGAAGGCTTTGGCGGTATTGACGGCATCCTGGCCCTGCATGGCATCGACAACAAATAGCGTCTCTATTGGGTTGAGCAGTCTTTCCAGTTCACTGATTTCCTGCATCATTGCTTCATCAATGCCCAGTCGACCAGCGGTATCGACGATCAATACGTCATGATGATGTTTGCGTGCATAATCCAGTGCGGCGGTACCAATTTCTCCAGGTTTCTGTCCATCTCGTACTGGGAAAAAATCAGCGCCGGTTTGTTCAGCTAAAAGTTCCAATTGATGAATGGCCGCTGGCCGATAGATGTCACAAGAAACCAGTAATACCTTTTTTTTCTGTTGTTCCATCAACCATTTGGCAAGTTTTCCACTGCTGGTGGTTTTACCGGCACCCTGTAATCCAGCCATGAGAATGACTGCGGGCGGCGTTGTTGAGAGATTAAGGTCTGATTTTTCTCCACCTATAATGTTAATGAGTTCTTTGTGTACGACACCCACTAATGCTTGACCCGGTGTCAGGCTGCTCATGACTTCATGGCCAACTGCTTTTTCTTTTACGCGCGCGATGAAATCTTTTACGACGGGTAAGGCTACGTCTGCTTCCAGTAGTGCCAGACGTACTTCGCGCAATGCCTTTTGAATATTGCTTTCAGTGAGCCTTGCCTCACCACGTAATGTTTTGATGACACCGGAAAGTCGACCGGTAAGATTGTCAAACATACTTAAAACCTCGTGAAAATAAATGGGTGTAGAACAACATTAAAATCAATTTCTCTTAAATAACCGCGTTTGTACTTTGAATTTGTTAAAGCGCCATGTAGACTAAACAGTTATTTCAGCTTCTTAATCTGTAATGTCAATGACGAGCATTTTAACTTATCTTGCGGCTTTTTTGCTTTATACACTGATTGGCTGGTATTTTTGGCAAAATACGAAAAATCAATCGCCATCAGTCAATGACGATAACGGTTCGTTTGTTGCTGAATCTTTGATGCATTATGCCATGCTTGCACCTTTGGTGTTGCATGCGATAACACTTTATCAGTCGATTTTTGTTGGTGCTGGCTTGAGTTTCGGTCTAGGCAGCGCTGTTTCGACGATTGTATGGTTAACAGCATTTATATATTGGTTTTCAGGTTTTTCCCATCATTTAAAGGGCTTGCAGACCTTAGTTGCACCTGTAGCAATAGCATCTGCGGTAGCTGTAATATTGCCGCTGGTTTTTCCCTCTCTACGTCCACTTGAAAACACTGCATTACCAGCGTTTAAGGCACATTTGCTCGTTGCCATGATGGCCTATAGTTTGTTGACCATTGCAGCACTGCATGCTTTATTAATGGCTGTCGTTGAACATCATTTACACCATCCAACGAAGCAATCTATCTTAAATAACTTACCGCCGCTTTTGGTAATGGAGAAACTTCTATTTCGTATTATTTGGGTTGGGTTTATCTTGTTAACGCTGACACTTTTAAGTGGCATTGTTTTTTCTAAAGAGGTATTTGGTCAGTCCTTGACGTTTTCCCACAAAACTTTGTTCGGCTTTATTTCGTGGGGTGTGTTTGCTGCTTTACTTGCGGGCAGGCAGCTTTATGGTTGGCGAGGACGAATTGCAATTCGATGGACTTTGACAGGGTTTGTTATATTGTTGCTCGCCTATATAGGTAGTAAGTTTGTATTGGAAATTATTTTAAATCGTTTATAGAATAATACTGCTCCGAAACCGCTGATTAATTTTCTGGTTTGCACAAGATCGTTTCCTTGAACATTTGATCCAGGATTAATTTGGACCAGAAAGCTATTGGTTTTAATGTGGTTTATTTTTAGAATAAATTGGTTGTTAGGTTCCTTTAATTTGTTAAAGGATCATTTATCAAAGTCGTTAACAGTGGAACGTCCCACTTTTAAAGGCTTTTTTTTATGCTTAGAAATAATTTAAGATTGCTGATCATTGGGTATTCCGATGCCGAAGCTAATCTTATATCTTCTGAGCTAGCTAAACTTAATAGCAAGTTTAGCTATGAATGTGCTGTAGATCTCACAAGTATTCGATCCGCACTATATGGGTTAGACCCAGATGTCATAATCTCTAATCATGATGCGCCTTCGTTCCATTTCAAAGATGCTCTGGATTTATTAAAAGCGAGCGGTCGGGATATTCCATTCATTGTTTATTCAAGATATTCGGATGAAACAGAAGCGCTATCAGCAATTCATTGTGGCGTACATGATTATATTCATAAAGGTAATGCCATTAGATTGGTTCTGGCAATTGAGAGAGAGCTTAAAAATGTGGCAACGCGACGTGCCAAACTGCATGCCGAAAGCCAAATTTACCGCCTAGCTTATTATGATGAATTGACAGGCTTGCCTAAGCGAAATATGTTTTGTGAGAAAGTAACAGAAATGCTATCCAAACAAGCGGATACAAATTATATTGCAGCAATATATTTTATAATATTTGAACGGTTACCTTATATCAACAGTACTTATGGCTATAGCACCGGCGATGTATTGATTCAGCAGCTTTCCTATCGATTATCAGTTTATACCGAAAAAAATTGTTTATTGACGCGTATTGAAGGCAGTAAATTTGCTTACTTTAATGGTGAAGTTACAAACACTGAAGATGTTGAGAATTTTGCAGACCGTATTATGTTGTTAACTTCGACGCCATTTATCATCGATAACCTTGAGTTTTATGTCACGCTTAAGATTGGTGTTTGTGTTTATCCAACTGATGGTGAAGAAGTTACGAGGCTGCTGGCAAATGCTGAGAATACATTGTCTGATACCAAAGATTTATGGCGAACCAACTGTAAATATTATATTAAAGATATTGGTGAGGCTTCTTCAAAGCGTATTAAACTTGAGAATTCTCTTCACAAAGCGATAGAGAATAATGAACTAGTGTTACATTTTCAACCTATCGTTGACCTGCAATCAGGGCATATAGCAGGCGTTGAAGCGCTAGCCAGATGGAACCACCCGGAATTTGGATTGCTTTTGCCGGACCAGTTTTTATCGCTTGCACATGAAACAGGTGTCATTATTGATATAGGTAAGTGGGTATTGAGGCAAGCTTGTGTTAATGCAAAAATGTGGCAGGATGAAGGATATGACGCCCTGTCAGTTTCAGTTAACATCTCCACAATAGAATTGGATCAGTCCCAGTTAATTAATCATGTCTCAGAGGTCTTGATTGAAACGGGTTTGCATTCAGATTTGCTGATGCTCGAAATTACTGAATCAGCATTAATGCAAGATGTTGAGTTAAGTAATAAAGCCTTACAAGGGTTGAAAGAAATGGGTGTCAAATTAGCAGTGGATAATTTTGGTATAGGTTATTCATCACTTGCCCATTTAAAGCGGCTTCCATTAGATGCGTTAAAGATTGAATACTCCTTTATTCGTGATATGACCAAAGATCAGGATAGTGCTGAAATTATCAAAGCAATTATTGCTTTAGCCAGAAGCCTGAATCTGTCAGTTATGGCAATAGGCGTTGAGACTAAAGAGCAATTTGATTTTTTATCTGATACGCAATGTTGCAGCGCCCAAGGTTATTTTTTTAGTAAACCCATTAATGCTGAAAACCTATTTCTTTTGCTGGAACAACGCAAAACTGGCACGCTTGCATAAAGTTTTTTTTGGTTATAATCACACCTTCTATTCGATCTTTTCTGATCAAATTTTTGCCCGTAATACAGATGCTGTGTAGGCGCTTTTCCTATGCGCTGATAGGGCGAAGTCCTATCGATGTTTTGGTATACTGGCCATTTACTTCCTTGCTCTGAAGATTGACAATGAAAATCGTTAACTTTGCGTATTTTTACTATTCAATCTTTATTCTTAAGGAGTATCAAAATGGATACAAATCAAATGTTGGAAGAAATCAGAGAAATCAATCTTGGTTATATGTTACTTGCGCAGCAATTGATACGTGAGGATAAGGTCTCAGCAATGTATCGATTAGGTATTAATCAGGATGTTGCTGATATTTTGGAACGATTAAGTTCCAGTCAGTTGATAAGAATGGCCGCATCCAATATGTTGTTATGTCGCCTAAGATTTGACGATGCTTCAATTGCAGAAATGTTATCAAACCATAGTCGTGATCAAGCTGTATCACAGTCACATGCTGCGATTCTGATGGCAGGAAAACCAGCCGAAGTAGTCATGTGAGCACTGGATTTAGGAGGAGTTAACCATGCGAAATAAAAGTATATTAACCGAGGCTAAACAAATACATTTGGCATCTGAGTTAATTAAACTGGGTGCTCGTTTACAAGTATTAGAGATGAATTCTAACCTTAGTCGTGAAAGATTGGTTAAGCTGTATAAAGAAATAAGAGGTGTATCACCGCCCAAAGGTATGCTGCCATATTCAGAAGATTGGTTTATGAGTTGGCAACCGAATATGCATTCATCCTTGTTTATTAATATATATAACTATATTACGACAAATGCAGACATACAAGGAATTGATGCTTTAATTAAAAGTTATAAACTCTATTTAGAACATATTGAGGTAAATCAATTACAGCGGGTATTAACTTTAACAAGGGCGTGGACATTAATTCGTTTCGTAAATAGTGATGTTTTATGCATAACACCATGTGTCAAATGTAATGGTAAGTTTCTGGTGCACTCACTTGAAATACATTCCAATCATGTGTGTGGTTTATGCAATATTCCTTCCAGGGCTGGAAAAACTAAGAAGGCTGCTGCTGCCGCATCATTGAGTTCAAGCTTGCATTAATAGTTTTTTTATTGAATTCAATTCAATCAACAGCCTTCTTAATACGCTCAAGTGCCACATTCAGGTTCTGCATGGATGTGGCAAAAGACAAGCGCATATAGCCTTCATTACCAAATGCTGATCCTGGAACAACGGCTACGCCTGCTTGTTCCAAAAGAAATTCACTGAAAGCGATATCAGTATGCGCATTCAGTGATTTTTGTGTGTGTAAATTTTCAATTGCATCTCGTGCATCTGCAAAAGCATAAAATGCCCCATATGAAGGTAGACACCTGATTCCATTGCAATTATTGAGTTTCTCAACAATAAAACTGCCGCGTTCCTTAAATGCTGTCAGCATAGGATTAATACACGATTGATCACCATTGAGTGCGGCCTCAGCAGCAGCTTGAGAAATAGAGCTGGGGTTTGATGTGCTCTGTGATTGTATGTTCTCCATCGCCGTAATAATATGTGATGGCCCGCCACAATAGCCGATTCTCCATCCCGTCATTGAGTAAGCTTTGGAGACACCATTTAGAACAACCGTTTGTGGGTATAAATCTGGACACGCATTTAGAATATTTACAAACGGAAGATCTGATAACAGGATGTGTTCATACATATCATCCGTAGCAATAATAATTTGCGGATGTTTACGTAAAACTTCCCCCAGCGCTTTGAGTTCTTCCAAGCTGTAAACAGCACCAGAAGGGTTGCTGGGACTGTTAATGACAAACATTTTAGTTTTGGGTGTGATTGCTGCTTCAAGTTGTTCCGCAGTTATTTTGAAACTTTGCTCAATACCCGTGTTAATAAAAACAGGTTGCCCCTCAGCAATTAAAACAATATCAGGATATGAAACCCAGTAGGGCGAAGGAATAATAACTTCATCGCCGGGATTGATAACGGACAACACCAAGTTAAAGAAGCTCTGTTTGCCGCCACACGATACTAGTATCTGCTTGACATCATAATCGAAATTATTTTCACGTTTAAACTTGGCAACAATTGCCTGCTTTAAACCTGGTGTGCCGCCAACCGGTGTGTATTTTGTTAAGCCCTTATTAATCGCCGTAATTGCAGCCTCTTTGATATGTTGCGGCGTATCAAAATCAGGTTCTCCTGCACCCAAGCCGATAATATCTTTCCCTTCAGTTTTAAGTTTTGCTGCTCGGGCAGTGACAGCAAGGGTGGGGGAGGGCTTAATGGTTTGAACGCGGTTTGAAAGTTCCACAACAATATCCTCACACTAAAATAAGGTAGGTCTGCATGTTAAAATGGCTTTTTACGAAAACACCGAATAGTTCATTTGATGAGAATTAAACAGTGTCTGCTTATAATAATAATTTAATGCTGGAATTATACCTGTGATCGTAACCTTCCCCAATAGCCCTTATAAATTACACCAATCATTTGAACCCGCTGGTGATCAACCTGAAGCAATAGCACAATTGATTGAAGGTATTAACGACGGCTTGGCATATCAAACATTGTTGGGGGTTACTGGCTCAGGTAAAACCTTTACGATGGCAAATGTCATCGCGCATTTAGGTCGCCCTGCGATTTTAATGGCACCAAATAAGACGCTGGCTGCACAACTTTATGCCGAAATGCGGGAATTCTTCCCGGAAAATGCAATTGAATATTTTGTTTCCTATTATGACTATTATCAGCCAGAGGCTTATGTTCCGTCACGTGATCTTTTTATAGAAAAAGATTCCAGCATTAATGAGCACATTGAGCAAATGCGTTTATCAGCAACAAAATCCTTACTGGAGCGGGATGATGCCATTATAGTGGCTTCGGTATCATGTATCTACGGTATTGGCGATCCAGTTGATTATCATGGAATGATTTTGCATTTGCGTACCAATGAGAAAACTTCACAGCGTGACATGATCAAGCGTTTGACGGAAATGCAGTATGAACGTAATGAGATAGAATTTTCACGAGGAACATTTCGTGTCAGAGGTGATGTGCTGGATATTTTTCCGGCTGAAAGTCCTGAAGCGGCAGTACGTATTTCATTGTTTGATGATGAAGTAGAAAGCATGTCGTTATTTGACCCGCTCACAGGGCGTGTGTTGCAAAAGTTGTCACGTTTTACCGTTTACCCATCCAGTCACTATGTCACGCCTAGAAGTACGACCTTACGAGCGATAGAGACAATTAAGACGGAATTAAGTGGCCGCCTTGAATACTATTATCAGGAACATCGATTGGTCGAAGCGCAGCGCGTTGAGCAACGCACGCGCTTTGATCTTGAAATGCTCAATGAGCTAGGTTTCTGTAAAGGCATTGAGAATTATTCACGTCATCTTTCCGGCAAGAATCCA
>JAJFKT010000020.1 GCA_021773075.1 Woeseiaceae bacterium | reverse complement strand
CAGCGATTTCAATTTCACTGAGTCTTGGGTGGAGACAGTGTGGCCATCGTTACGCCATTCGTGCAGGTCGGAACTTACCCGACAAGGAATTTCGCTACCTTAGGACCGTTATAGTTACGGCCGCCGTTTACCGGGGCTTCGGTCAAGAGCTTCTCCAGCTCTCAAATTACTCGCCATACTTACGTTAAAGCATAATCGCGACTCAGTCATTTACAACACGTAAACTCCTTCGTCTCTCTCATGCTTTGCCTCGTCTGACAAGAAATTTGAGAGCTGTATGCTATCGAACTTCTCGCCATACTTACGTTAAAGCATAATCGCGACTCAGTCATTTACAACACGTAAACTCCTTCGTCTCTCTCATGCTTTGTCTCGTCTGACAAGCAATTTAAGAGCTGGATAACCCCATCACTTAACCTTCCGGCACCGGGCAGGCGTCACACCCTATACTTCCTCTTACGAGTTTGCAGAGTGCTGTGTTTTTAATAAACAGTCGCAGCCACCTGGTCTCTGCGGCCCTCCACTGCTTAGGACGCGAAGTCCATCACAGTAAAGGGCGCACCTTCTCCCGAAGTTACGGTGCTATTTTGCCTAGTTCCTTCACCCAAGTTTTCTCAAGCGCCTTAGTATTCTCTACCTGTCTACCTGTGTCGGTTTGAGGTACGGTCTCACATAATCTGAAGCTTAGAGGCTTTTCCTGGAAGCATGGCATCAACCACTTCACTTTACCGAAGTAAAGTTCGTCATCGCGTCTCAGAATTAAGGACCCGGATTTACCTAAGTCCTCTCCCTACTCGCTTAAACCGGGATAACCATCACCCGGCTGGTCTAGCCTTCTCCGTCCCCCCTTCGCAATTATGTAAGGTACAGGAATATTAACCTGTTTCCCATCGGTTACGCTTTTCAGCCTCACCTTAGGGGCCGACTCACCCTGCTCTGACGTGCATTGCGCAGGAAACCTTAGACTTTCGGCGTGCGGGACTCTCACCCGCATTATCGTTACTCATGTCAGCATTCTCACTTCTGATACCTCCAGCATGCCTCCCGGCACACCTTCACAGGCTTACAGAACGCTCCTCTACCACCTGCCCTAAAGGACAGATCCGCAGCTTCGGTATATAGTTTAAGCCCCGTTAAATCTTCCGCGCGGGCCGACTCGACCAGTGAGCTATTACGCTTTCTTTAAAAGGTGGCTGCTTCTAAGCCAACCTCCTGGCTGTCTATGCCTTCCCACTTCGTTTCCCACTTAACTATAATTTAGGGACCTTAGCTGGCGGTCTGGGCTGTTTCCCTTTCCACGACGGACCTTATCACCCGCCGTGTGTCTCCTGTGATAGTACTCCTCGGTATTCGGAGTTTGCATCGGTTTGGTAAGTCTGTGTGACCCCCTAGCCGAAACAGTGCTCTACCCCCGAGGGCAAATTTCACAAGGCACTACCTAAATAGTTTTCGAGGAGAACCAGCTATCTCCGAGCTTGATTAGCCTTTCACTCCTAGCCACAGCTCATCCCCTCATTTTTCAACATAAGTGGGTTCGGGCCTCCAGTGCATATTACTGCACCTTCACCCTGGCCATGGCTAGATCGCTCGGTTTCGGGTCTACTCACAACGACTAATTCGCCCTATTAAGACTCGGTTTCCCTACGCCTCCCCTAGACGGTTAAGCTCGCCATTGCAAGTAACTCGCTGACCCATTATACAAAAGGTACGCAGTCGTCCGGATAAATCCAGACTTCCACTGCTTGTACACATACGGTTTCAGGTTCTATTTCACTCCCCTCTACGGGGTTCTTTTCGCCTTTCCCTCACGGTACTGGTTCACTATCGGTCAGTAGAGAGTATTTAGCCTTGGAGGATGGGCCCCCCATATTCAGTCAAGATAACACGTGTCCCGACCTACTCATCGTTACCCCACATAAATGCCATTTCGAGTACGGGGCTATCACCCACTATGGCGCGACTTTCCAGACGCTTCCTCTATAACATTTATGCTTATGGTAACTGGGCTAATCCGTTTTCGCTCGCCGCTACTAACGGAATCTCGGTTGATTTCTTTTCCTCTGGTTACTTAGATGTTTCAGTTCACCAGGTTTGCTTCGCTAGCCTATGAATTCAGCTAGAGATAACTCTCAAAGAGAGTTGGGTTTCCCCATTCGGAGATCTTCGGATCAACGCCTGTTTGCCGGCTAACCGAAGCTTATCGCAAGCTACAACGTCCTTCATCGCCTTCTACTGCCAAGGCATCCACCGTATGCGCTTATTCACTTGACCATATAACCCCAAAGAGTTCTTTGATGCTATATGATTGCTTGAGTATAAACATGAAATTGTATCATTCGAATGTTGGAGACATTCGAATGTACCCAGCTTTTTCCAAATTTTTAAAGAACACGGTGCACATGACACCAAAAATGGTTATACAGCGACTCATCCTGAGTCATTCAAAAAATTACGAAGTTCAAGCAAATCTGACTTGCCGTGGCGTCAGCAAAGGCATGGTGGAGCCAGGCGGGATCGAACCGCCGACCCCCTGCGTGCAAAGCAGGTGCTCTCCCAGCTGAGCTATGGCCCCAATGTTATTTGAGCCGACCATCCCTAACGTAACAATTAAGCGCCGTCTATGCGCCTAGCTTGTCATTGGTGGGTCTGGGTGGATTTGAACCACCGACCTCACCCTTATCAGGGGTGCGCTCTAACCAACTGAGCTACAGACCCGTAACGCTTCCTTGGTATTAAAACTGTAATTTGTGTAGACACTCATAACCTCTTTCACACATTTAAGTAAGGAGGTGATCCAGCCGCAGGTTCCCCTACGGCTACCTTGTTACGACTTCACCCCAGTCATAAACCATACCGTGGTAAGCGACCCCCCGAAGGTTAGTCTACCTACTTCTGGTACAGCTTACTCCCATGGTGTGACGGGCGGTGTGTACAAGGCCCGAGAACGTATTCACCGCGGCATGCTGATCCGCGATTACTAGCGATTCCGACTTCATGGAGTCGAGTTGCAGACTCCAATCCGGACTACGATGAGCTTTGTGAGATTTGCTCCACCTCGCGGTTTGGCATCCCTCTGTACTCACCATTGTAGCACGTGTGTAGCCCTACCCATAAAGGCCATGATGACTTGACGTCGTCCCCACCTTCCTCCGGTTTAGCACCGGCAGTCTGCTTAGAGTCCCCAACATTACTTGATGGTAACTAAGCATAAGGGTTGCGCTCGTTACGGGACTTAACCCAACATCTCACGACACGAGCTGACGACAGCCATGCAGCACCTGTCACTTCATTCCCGAAGGCACAGAACTATCTCTAGTTCCTTCGAAGGATGTCAAGGGT
>JAJFKT010000019.1 GCA_021773075.1 Woeseiaceae bacterium | reverse complement strand
TCTATTTGCCAGCACTCAAACGCGTGAAGCGCATCTCATCAAAAAACAAATCCGGACCCTTTGTCGGCTCAGAATTTGCTTTTGAAGATATTACCGGCCAGGAACTTGAAAAATATGAATATACCTGGTTGCGTGAAGAAGTGTGTGGCGAGCTAACCTGTGATGTTGTCGAACGTCGCCCACTTTATAAAGACTCTGGCTATACACGGCAAATTGGTTGGGTTGACCAAACCGATTATCAAGCGCGCAAGCTTGAATATTACGATCGCAAAGGCAGCCTGCTAAAAACCCAATTGTTTGAAGATTACAAACTTTATGAAGATAAATACTGGCGGGCACATGTATGGCGCATGGAGAACCACCAAACAGGTAAAAGTACAGATCTTTTTTTCAAGGACTATGACTTTAATGCAGGTCTCAGTGACGGAGACTTTGTCAGAGGTGCGCTAGAGCGTCAACGTTAGAAAGCGCGAATTGAGCAAGTGCCATGGAAAATCACGAAAGGATATTTTATCAATGCGTTTCTTAGTCAGGGCACTTGCTGTTTTATTTTTATTCAAATTAACTCTATCAGTGGTTTCCGCGCAATCATTCGACTTTAGTGGTCAGCTTGCTTTAGAGGTGCGCGGATTTCCTGACAAATCATTATGGCCCGACCAGGTTGAAGGGGCGCAGTTTTCAAGCTTCCTGGAGCCGGAGTTTCGTTGGCGCAGTGCCGACCGTAATTCAATGTTGAAATTCACGCCCTTCGTGCGCGTGGACGCAGTAGATGATAAACGCACGCATTTCGATATCCGAGAAGCAAATTGGCGAAAAATTTCGGGTGACTGGGAGTTTTTGGTCGGCGCTTCACGTATTTTCTGGGGTGTAACAGAATCTCGCCACCTGGTTAATGTTATCAACCAGATTGATTTCGTTGAAGACATTGATGAAGAAGATTTTCTAGGTCAGCCAATGGTGCAGGTAGGACGGCAACTAGATATTGGTCGATTTGATGTCTTTTTAATGACAGGGTTTCGTGAACGAACGTTTCCTGGGCGCGATGGCCGACTTAGAACACCACTTCCTGTTAAAACAGGCGCTGCAGTTTACGAAAACAATACTGAGCAGTGGCACCCTGACGTCGCTTTGCGTTACTCACATTTCTTTGGCGATTTTGATGTCGGGCTACATGCCTTTCGCGGCATCAATCGCGAACCTTCTCTTGTTTTATCATCTGACAACCAAAGCTTTACGCCGCACTATTCATTAATGACTCAGGTAGGTATTGATCTTCAATTGACCCGCGATGCTTGGCTGTGGAAATTTGAAGGAATTGTCCGTGAAGGACAAGGAAGTCCATTTGCCGCTGTGGTAGCTGGGCTGGAATATACCTTCTTTCAGGTTGCCGAAAGTGATATCGATCTTGGTCTCATTGTCGAAGGATTATACGACGGTCGAGATAAATTGAATTTCAATGACATTGGAAGTAAACAGATTTTACCTACCATTTATGACAAAGATATTTTTCTTGGTACACGTCTCGCCCTTAATGATGTTCAAGACTCATCCGTTCTGGTTGGCTTTGTAACTGATATTGAAGATGGGCCGGCAACTTTGCGGGTTGAAGCTGAACGTCGGATCGGTCAACACCTAAAAGTCGAACTTATTGGCCAGACATTCTTTGAAGAAAAGCCTACAAACCCAACAACTTTTTTCATGCAGGACAGTTTCGTTACCCTTAGGTTGTCTAAATTCTTTTAATTGATTTTTTTAGATGATTATAAGATACATGAAAAAGAAAAAATAGTCACAAGAATGGTGCGTTACATGCCTTTATAGGATTTAACTTTTAATCAATATGAAAAAATTACCAGGGAAAGACTGGCGTGATAGGAAAGTTGGTCGGCAATAACAAAAAAACAGCAAGATCAACAAATTGAAAATTGTTTTGGCACAAACAAGCGATTGTTCTAAGTATGGATTTTAGAGTACTAGAGCTTTCGGGTACAGCAATCAGATAAACCTTTTCTAGAATCGCCGTCATCGCTCAATTTTCCTGACAGTTTAATTTCTATATAGCTAGACGCAAGAAAGAGAATCCTCGCCGGTATTGAGTTCGTGAATAGTAAGCGTCTAGCGCCACCATCTATCAATTTTTCTGCATTAGCAATTCAATGTAACCTGGTGGCAACGGTAGCAACTCGTCAATTCGACTGTTAGGCCATGCGGGTAATTTTATTAGGGTGTCTTTGAGCCAGTCAGAAGGATTCAGTCCATTGAGTTGGGCAGTACCGAACAAAGTTTGAATAGCTGCTGCACGTTGACCGGCACGTTCTGAACCGGTAAACAGCCAATTCTTTTTACCAATCGCGATAGGACGAATGACGTTTTCTACTGGATTGTTGTCGATCGGCTGATGACCGGTTTTTGCATAGCGAATCAGACTGGGCCAGCGTTTCAGGGTGTAATCCAGCGCCTTGGCGGAACCGCCCCCGTTTGCAGTTTGGGCGCGAGTTTGCACCAGCCATTCGTGTAACACCTCCAACTCAGGCAGGCTTTTTTCTTCCCTTAGTTGCTGGCGTACTTCGATGGTCAGGTTCTTACCTTCTGCTTCAATGGCATATAAATTACCAATACGCTGCAACGCCGCATATGCCATCGGGCTGTCATTGGCTTTGTGTAGGTCAAAGAATTTACGGCGAGCGTGTGCCCAACAAGCCAGTTCAATACAGGGAGCTGTTTGTTTTTCGGAGAACAGCGCTTTGTAGCCGCCGTAGTCGTCAACCATCAAATAGCCTTGCCAGTTTTCCAAAAAGTTTCGCGCATACCGGCCACTGCGACCGGCTTGATAGTCGAAGACGATGATGCGCGGTCCCGGCTCCAGGTCATTGCTGCGGTAGGCCCATAGATAGGCCTTTCGGGTCTTGCCTTTGCCAGGATCAAGTTGTGCTACCGGTGTTTCGTCGGCATGCAGCGTGTTGCCTTGCAACAGATGCCATTTTAGTCTGTCGACCAAAGGCTGCAAGGCAACACCGACTCGACCCACCCATTCCGCCATGGTTGAACGTGACAGCGTGACTTGTTCGCGTGCGGCAATCTGTTCAAGGCGGTAGAGCGGTAGGTGATTCAGGTATTTACTTGTCAGTACCCAGCTCAACAGGCCGGGTGCGGCCATGCCGCCATCAATAATGGCTGGCGGAATAGGCGCGGCAGTAACGGTTTCGCAAGTCTTGCAAGCATATTGTGGGCGGATGTGGCGATGGACGAAGAATTTGGCTGGCTCCACATCCAACTGTTCACTGACATCCTCACCGATCTTAACCAGTTGATGGCCACATTGACCGCACTGGCAGGATTCCGGTTCATGGTGGTGTTCAATACGCGGCAGGTGATCGGGTAATGGTTGGCGACCAGCGCGAGAACGTAGTGGTTTGGCCTGTGTTTTTGCTGATGGATCAAGCTGTTCGATTTCTGCGTTTACAGCCGCCAAATCAGATTGCAGTGTTTCTTCAAACAGGTCGGGATGCTTTGGTGACAGCGACTCGCTCTTCTTTCCAAACTGGATTCGGCGCAAATAGGCCAGCTCCATGGTCAGTGCCTGGATTTTGAGCTGCTGAGAATGAATTTCTTTTTGCGATTGCTCGAACAGCATTTGAATCTGGATTTTAGTATCCGCATCAAGGTTCAATTGATCCAATTTGGCGAGTGAATTCATGGGGTTAATTATACCACATGACCCACTGAAACACTGATGAATAAAGGCTCTTACTGTTTCTAAGCCTTTAAATGCGCCGGCGGCAACGCCGATAATCGCTGCCAATTAACACCGGCTATCAACCAATTCCACTGTGCTTGCGTTAACATAAAACAGCGCTCATTTAACTTTGGCCAAACAAACTTACCCTGATGCAAACGGCGCTGGCACAACCACACGCCGGTACCGTCCCACAATAACACCTTGATACGATTTCCGGCACGGTTGCAAAACACAAAAGCTGAACCTGCGCAGGGTGTTTGCGCCAAAGACTGCTGCACCAGCATCGACAAACCATCAATACCACGGCGCATATCAACCGGCTCTACTGCAAGCCAGATGCTACCCGGATTAGCAATCAATCCAGGCATTTCAACAACTGCCCCAGCCATTGTGGTGATATCTCTAGCGGTAGTTCTAGCGTATGACCTTGCGGACAACGTAAATACAGTGACCCGGATGGCGAAGGCGCTAACTTGATCTCAAGCGGAATCAAAGTCGGCGCAACTGCGGAAACCTGTTGCGAACGATAAACCCGCAACCAGTTCGCGAGCGTTTTGGAATTCAGTTGATGCTGGCGACAATACGCCACCTGCGATAAACCACTCGACTGCCAGGCTTCGATATGTTCTTGCTGATGTGCGGGCAATGCCATTGGTTATCCTCATGAAAAATGTTTGAGGATAATTGAGCGCATTAAAAATTGTTAGATGGTGGCGTTGGACGCTTACTATGAATGCGGAAAGAATAATAGTCATCCTGATGGGATGTATTCAAATGATCCGTTTTTTTATTTAATATATGGAAAGAATAATTCGCGATACAGATGCGGCAGACGATACCTGCAAATCCCCTGTCGAGAAGCATTCTAACAAGGCGGCGAGCGGCATGGGGTCAGTCCTGAAGTCGTAGTGATTTGTTCTGTTTTCTGATCAGATGAGACAATTTAACCTCGGGCGCAAGCTTGGATCGGGCAGTCACGCATTCGGCCAGTTGTGCATTGGCAGCAGTCAGGTGTTGACCC
>JAJFKT010000018.1 GCA_021773075.1 Woeseiaceae bacterium | reverse complement strand
GGATCGAGACAAGCAATCGCCTGCCAAACCCAATACCACATACGTATGAAAGCCAGTTCTAGTAAAGAGCCTGGCACTGCCGTAAGAAAAACGGCTTAGTCTAAGATGGACTCACGATCATTGATCGCGGTGCTTGAAACGAAGTCCTGAAGCACCCTGTTGCCACTTTATGCGCAGTGGCCGCGGCTAAAAACCAATCGAACTACCGCCAAACAATAACAGATAACCCCTGGGAAACACGAAAAATCAGCCCAGGGGCGGCGTAGTACGTGGCGTTGCGGCCCGTGTCACCAGTGCAACTGGTGACACGGGCGCTTCGCATCGTAGGGTCAGCGTACCATGCGTTCGCATGATGCGCTGACGACTCTCGTAGTATCGGGGCAGCCTTCGGGACTTCATCGTGCCGCGGCTTCCGCCGCCGGTACTTACCGCGCCGGGCGCCCCGGAAAACGCACGCACCATTTGCGGGCCCGTCGATAGCGCGGCAGTGCAGTTGGCAATTCCCGCCGAGGGACAATCCTCGGAGCCTCAATCATCGGTCCGCCAATAGCTGCGACGATGAGCGCTTATCATGCGAACCAGCGTTCTCGAGTTTGGCGCCATTTCTGGGGACGCTGCGCTACGTCGCACATAGATACTAATTCAGGCTCACGATTATTGACTGCTTGTCTCCCTTTCTTTACGCCGTGTCAACTAAGGTCGACTTTCCGTCAGCATAGGTAGACACGAAAGGTTTATTGGATGTGGCTTTCCACGGTATTGGCTGTCTCCGGTAAACCCGAGGCGGTTCACAAGTGCTAGATAAGATTAAACGCACTATCATCAAAGTGCTTCAAATCAATAATGCGCATGTAAGAGTGTTCGTCTAGCATGTCGAGCATCGAGTGCATGTCCACCTGCCGTGTTAGGGCGCGGGATAGGCGTTGAGTAGAGGCACAGTAGTAGGCGATAAGCATAAGTTCAGGAGTAGTAAGTTGCGTTGCAAATAAGCGGGCGTACTTAGTACTGTCAGAAGCATCCTCATAAGAGTCGACCAAAGACATAATTTCATGGACAGTTATGAAGTATGTTCCAAGCGCTAGACCATGTTCCGTGTAGAATTCCTGAAATAGGGCTTTGGATCTTTTGGCGCGGTCTTCAGGTTTTCCGTCGAGGTCTTCAAATACAACAGTTTCATCAATAGATTCGCGCAACTTTTCGTAGTAGTTGCGCATGGCTTCGCGCCCGTGATTCGATCGCTTTGCGCGTTGCGGAATGCCACCTGTAACGCCACGAGCCACAGTGTATTCAAAAGTAATCCTCTCGATGTTGTCATTATGAAGTCGTAGCATTTGAAAAAACGTTGCTTCAAAAGTCTGGTGTTTCGCAGCATCTACAGTCTTGGTGAATTCAGTCCGCATGTCCTGCATCTCTTCCACTTGCAAGACAATCGTATAAAGTAATGCGAATAACGCGCCCATCGCGAATAGCGGGTTCAAGAAGCCGCCGACGAAATCACCTGCTTGTCCGAAATCGCTGACCTCGTCTGACAAGCCACTGTGAAAGCGT
This sequence comes from Woeseiaceae bacterium, assembly GCA_021773075.1. Classification (GTDB taxonomy): domain Bacteria; phylum Pseudomonadota; class Gammaproteobacteria; order Steroidobacterales; family Woeseiaceae; genus UBA1847. Next base: position 17,759 of record JAJFKT010000018.1, on the reverse strand, counting down.
ATGAGGTATAGACCTAGTACAAGCAAAAGCGCCGCAACAGCAGCGTAACGAATCCAGCGAATTTTCCGCTTCACGTCGGCTAATCGTTGCTCAGGGGTCTTCTTCGGTTCGTCGCTCATGCCGAGACTGTACAGAAATGCCGTGCAGGTTCACAGATGACCAAAACGGGTGCTGACAACTTAACAGCACCTGAGTGGGTACTGACAAGTGACTATTTTCGTACGAAAAAGTGGGCATTTGGTGCGATCCGCACGTCAAGAATAAGTAGAGTGTGGGCGCTACGGTCGAGATATGGGGCGAAACGAGCGGCATTAGGTAGTGTCGGCCCACTTCCACTAGTTAACTTGTCAATACCCGATCAAGAGATTCGCATGGTCAATTCATCAGGATCAGTCTTCGGTGGATACTCGCGCTCACACTCAGGACACTCGAAAACCTCTTGTCCAAACTTGTCGTAATCCTTAAGAAGCATAGGAACACCCGGAAACTCGCACTTGCAAATAGGAAAACCAATCTCCTTAGCCAATACTACCTTCGCCGCTTCGGCCTGCTCGGTAGCCAGCTTCAAGGCTTCCTCTGCTTTCGTCCTGTCCTCCCCCTCCGGCAGCGCGTCAACTGCGGACTGAAAGAATCCAATACCGGACTTCAATGTTTCAAAGACAGCCTTCGCCGCCTGCATGCCTGCCACGACTTCATCGACCATTACTTCTCTCCCAAGAATGTGCGGGATGCTCATGCTATCAGACGTGGTTGCCTTCGACCTGGCGACAATGCCTATCCGTCTACGTAAAGTGTCCAAACTCGTTGTCGCTGTTATCATTGCGTCATGAGCGAACATGATAGTGAAGGTAAATACAAAGACTTGGTGGCAGCACTAATCACGGTGCGCAATCGTCAAGCTCACGCGGACGTGGGCGATCACCTATCTCTCGGGGATCGTGTAGTCGCGGAGATAGAGGCTTCGGGAGGCTTCGATTTTACTGCCGTGGGTTCGCTGGATAATGCGATGCATACCGTGCGACCGTTTTCGTCTCGGCCCACATTGGAGCTGATAAATAGCTCCACACCACATGACCTCGTGGCATTGAAGGAACAAACGATACTCCCAGTACGTTTGGGATTTAAGAAACCCATCGACTTTACAGACAAGGAGTTCGAGGACGTAGTTTCGTCTTACGCAGGCGCTGAGTTGCTCGACCGTGAACGGCAGGTCACACAAATGAATGCTGAGAAGTCTCAGACAACAGAGAACCGCAAGCTAGTATGGGACATTGTGAAACCGATCCTGCTGTTCCTTTTCGGAGTAGCGGTGACGTTCCTCGGCGTTAAGGGATTGGGGTAGAAACTTGATTGGCGGCGAAATCCTGAACAATCCGTGGGTCATCGGCCTCACATCGACAATCGTTGGTGGGATCGTGCTGGGACTTCTTGGACGCGTGCGGGGATGGTGGTGGTGGAAGAAGAAACCCGCATCGATTGATCTCGCTACCCGCATTCTTACGTTCTTAGAAGGCGATGCTGAGGAGAACACGCGAGAGATGATCTCTAACACGAAAAAACTTGGCGACTCACTCCTGACAACTATCGGCACGAAGCTTGTAAATGACGAAAATGCACAACCCGACGCCCTCACTCTTATCGCACGAATGCTTGACGCTTTGAAACCTCTTGTCTCCGAACTTACCGCTGCGGACGAGGAATTGGACAATCTGAAGCGTTCGACGATGTCCTTTCAGCGGACTTTGCAGGATCGAGAGCGAACAATCAGACACTTGTGCAATCCTCCTAATCCATCGGCAATGGACGCTGGTCATATTCGGACTCAGCTACTATCCGTGAACACCGAGCCAGACGACTATCTGCAGGCTGCTAAGGGTGAAGCTGTGATCTTCTTACGAGGGTACGGGGTCGGAATACTCAAGAGACTCCGATATTTCAGGCAGACAGTGAGAAAACACTGGCCGACCTTTAAGGAGTCCGTTGCAAAGGAGCACAGGACGACCATGCAGCAAACGTCTCTTCACAAAGCAAGGAAGTAGCGTCGTCGGCTATTGCAATAAACGAACTAAATGCTTACCGCACAACTCATCAAGTCTTCAGGTACTGTCAGGTTAACTTGAATTTGTCCATTTTGGAGGCGAAATCGATTCTGTCAGGACTAAGAATCAGCAACTTAGCTGGCATCGCCATCAGTGAAATCTCCATAGAATCAGTTAACTTGACAATACCTTGAAGTGCCCGAAACTCACGCAATGCTGCTAATCGACCAATGATCACGAATGAACGAAGCGTCAAAACAAAAACTGAGCATTGATCCAGGCTTTGTGCACCACCGGAAGATTGAGTCTGTCTTGGGTGACGCCGGAACTCAGCTAATTACTGAGCAGATTGAACGAATCCCGGCCACGACTCCGGGTTGGCGCAAAGAAGTCCTCATCGATCAAATCTATTCGAGAGTGATGGTGGATTTTTGCGGTGTGAACGGTATTGGCCCTCTACAGGAACTATTACTAAGGGGAAAAGGACACCTGTTTTGCTCAATCCTCAAGACCGAGCCGTCGCCGGATTTCTATGAAGCGGAACGTGTATCTATCGACTGTGTAGTACCGGACGACTTTTCGTTCAAAGTCGAATTGCATTTGTCTACAAAGCATACTCGCGGGGACACATTGCGTTCTGGCCTTCACAAGGGTGGCGAGTTCGGCGTGATTGCCCAGTTCTATGTCAAAGAAGACGATACGTTGATATTTCACCCGCTTGTCATCGGATACCCAATGATGATTTCTGAACAGACAGGCGACCTAGCATGGACTCTTTACAACGACTACTACCAGCTGTACCTCGAAGATTTCGACGAGTTTCGCGACGTAAGGGATACATCGCTACCTGATGACTTTTCCGAGATGCGAAATGTTAGCGAAGCGTCTTTCAAAGCCTGCCTTGCTAAGCACTTGACACAGACCGCACCAAAAGATTGGGGCGGTGAAACCTCGGATTTCTTTACGTCACACTTACATACCGACGGCGAGAGAATATCCGCAGCGTTTCTTTTGAAGGGACCCGCGAGATTCTCGCCAATGACTTTGTCGCACTTGGGCAAGAATAGTGACCAGATAGTTAGGCTATCGAAGGAGCCGGCAAACGTGCTTGTCGTTCAGCATAGCCACGAAATCCAGCCGGTAGTTATAGAGACGCTCAAGGTATTCGCTACTCAACCCTCAAACCTAAGACGATATTGCTGCATTGATGGTCGAGAATCGCTTAGATTCTTGCAGGTTTACGGATACTTAAAAGAAGCGCTAGGAAATAGCCTCTGAAGATTAATACGGAGTTGAGACCCAAATAATGGTTGACCAAACCCCGGAAGAAATCAGGGACCGACATATCGAGTCTATGGGAGAAGACCTCGGCGAGTTGTTTTTCCTTCTAAAGCAAGAGATTTTTCGGCTCTACCTTCAATGGAACGAGTATGCCGATGCTTTTGGTGCGAAGGAGTCTCGAATTGAATTGCTCAATAGTGTCGCGGGAGGGTTTGCGCGGTCAGTGCAAGACGCACTTTGGGCCGATGTCTTGCTTGGGTACTGACAACTTAACTGCTCCTGAGTGACAATGCGGGATGAATAATCGTTCATCAATGTACAAGCGTCACCGGTTTCCTCCTGAAATCATCCAGCACGTTGTCTGGCTCTATCACCGTTTTAATCTGAGTGCTCGTGATATCGAAGATCTCATGTCCGAACGTGGAATCACGATCAGCTACGAATCCATTCGCTTGTGGTGTATCAAATTCGGCCCCAAGTACGCCAAGCGACTTCGCCGCAGGCATCAGGGTTACGGTGATACCTTCTTCCTCGATGAGGTTTTCGTGAAAATTCAAGGCGTACAACATTATCTTTGGCGTGCCGTCGATCAGGACGGTGAAGTAGTTGATGTATTCCTACAGAACCGCAGAGATGGAAAGGCAGCGGTGCGCTTTTTCAAGCGATTGCTCCGCGTGAGCAGCAGCGAACCCAGACGCATCGTCACAGATAAGCTACGGAGCTACGGCGTCGCTCATCGGCAACTGATTCTGGATACAATCCACGATACCTCCCAATACGCCAACAACCGGGCTGAGCTTTCGCATCAGCCAACGCGGGTCAGAGAGCGAGGCATGAGGCGATTCAAGTCGACGCATCAAGCTCAACGGTTTCTAGGCACGCACGCTGCTGTCTACAATCTTTTCAATCTGGGGCGCCATTTGGTATCGGCCGAGCACTATCGCATTTTCAGACAACGGGCATTTGCGTCTTGGAAATGCGCGGCGGCCGTATGACTAACCCAATTCATTGAGAATTGCACAAGCTGAGAAGTTAAGTTGTCAGTACCACCTTGTAGGCAGGACGCTACTCAACTGCTTACAATTGCTAATGTCTTATGGCGTGATCTCACGGGTACTCTGAATCTCCCTCCATTGGGCCGCGTGGCTTCGAGCCGACTCCTTGTACGACCTGAATTGATTTTCTAGCAGTACCTTCTCTGGCTCGGTCAAAACACTTTGATTGCGATCGGCAAACGCCGCAAGGCAAGCGAGATAGTCGATGCTATCCGCCGAAAACCTGTCCATCACCGCACTGAGCGCGTTTAGCGCATCTTCGTCTACCACGGTGATTGGGAGTATCGGAGCGGCAGGCTGTCTACAGTTGTTTTCTTCGGCCAGTGCAGGAAGAGAAAAGAGGAGCATGACAAAGCAAAGAAAACACCGTCTGATTTCTTTTTGTTGATTCATCGCGTTATCTCCAGGTTAACGTCGCAGTTGTTATATGTGGGACCAATTGAACATTACGATAGACGAACGAGTTTACAACGTCAATGTAGAGAGCCAAGTCTCGTGGGTGGCGCTAATCTAGTGTTGATCGCCGTTCATCCTCGAAAGGTATAAATCGAAAAGTCGTTTTATCACTCTGGAAAAGACCGAGCCGTAGAGCGAGATCACAAGTCCGGTCTGATGTGAGGAACGGGAGCCCATCTTATACTTGGTGAATCAACAACAAACGGATCTTATGTTGCTTCCGAGTCTATCTTCGTGTGATTTATTTGCGCAGATTCTTGAAACACGATTCCTGTATCCACAATACCGGCCCAAATCATTGCCCGATTTGGCGTGAAAATGAAGAAAATATTTCAGTCTTGGGTTGCTCATAGCATTGGTGAAATAGGCGTCGACAACCAGGCACTTTATGCCACTGATCTGAGATCACAAATAATAAGGCGCATCGCTCGGTTCTCATCGTTGGTAAACAAAGAATTAGCGCTTTCGGCTCAAGACGAATCTAGAAGTTATGCGGAGATATTGCGCATTTTTGACCATGTGAGGGTTATTCGTAAACAATATCTCAATATATGAGACTACTTGACCAAATAGCGTCTACTTGCTATTCATATTGCATAGCGTAGTTGGGTCTTCCTGCCAACCATCAGGAAGCAAAAAACACTTCAAATACGTTTAACACATCGCCGAAAAACACAGCGTCAATATTTAGGCTGCGAGAAGGATCTCGTTGGAATTACTGTCTGATTAAGGCGTTCGAAAACGGTTAATTCTTTTTGCGAATTGATTAATAAGAACAAGCCATATCTGAGTCTACCAATCGCATTTATTGCAGCGCGGTTGCCCTAACAAGTCGTGTGGGAGTTTTGTATGAAAATGGCAGCGATAAGCAGTACTTTCTGCAGTTCAATACTGAGTCATCTGTTTAGCGGTATATCCCGAGCGCAGCGTGAATTCCTTTCGGCAGATACGCGATTCGAAAATACGAATTTGGCTACAGCACGATTTGCGACGAGCACAACCAAACTAACAACCGGCCGATCGCGAACGAACCGTTCGAACCGTTTTGTGCACGCTATACTTTTCGTATTTTGCACGTTGGCGTTTCCTTCTTTGTCCAATGCAATCGGTGGCGCACCTCCAACACCGACAGGATTGAGCGCGCCCAGCACCGACGGCGATGGCGCCTACACCATCAGTTGGAATGCATCGTCGGGTTCTTCTCTCTACTATGAGCTGCAGGAAAAATTTGGGGCTGGTGCATGGATGACGATTCATTCCGGTTCCGCCAGACTCAAGGCGGTGACGGGCAGAGCAGCCGGTACGTATTACTACAAAGTCGCAGCTTGCAGCAACCTGACGCTGGACTGCAGCAGTTGGTCGGGAACCAAGACGGTCACGGTGCAGGCCGCGCCGTCCACACCGGCGACACCGTCGGGACCGACGACGGATTACAACGGTTCTTACACGATCAACTGGAGTACCTCGACCAACTCCAGCAGCTACCGGCTGGAGGAAAAGGTTGGGGCTGTCTGGACACAAATCTATTCGGGTTCGTCACTCAGCAAGGCGATCAGCAGTAATTCTGCGGGCACATACTCCTATCGTGTGAAGGGGTGCAATACTGGATCGGTCTGCAGCAGCTGGTCGGGAACCAAGGTGGTCACGGTACAGGCTGCGCCGTCGATACCGGCAACACCGACAGGACCGACGACGGACTACAACGGTTCGTACACCATCAACTGGAGTTCTTCGACCAACTCCACCAGCTACCGGCTGGAGGAAAAGGTCGGGACTGTCTGGACACAAATCTATTCGGGCTCCTCACTCAGCAAAGCCATCAACAAGCCCGCGGGCACGTACTCCTATCGTGTGAAGGGGTGCAATGTTGAATCGGTCTGCAGCAGCTGGTCGGGAACGAAGACGGTGACGGTGCAGGCCGCGCCATCAACGCCTGCGACACCGTCGGGACCGACGACGGATTACAACGGTTCTTACACGATCAACTGGAGTTCTTCGACCAACTCCACCAGCTACCGGCTGGAGGAAAAGGTCGGGGCCATCTGGACACAAATTTACTCGGGTTCATCACTCAGTAAGGCGATCAGCAGTAAGCCCGCGGGCACGTACTCCTATCGCGTACGAGGCTGCAATGTCGAATCGATCTGCAGCAGCTGGTCGGGAACGAAGACGGTGACGGTGCAGGCCGCGCCGTCCACACCGGCGACACCGTCGGGACCGACGACGGATTACAACGGTTCTTACACGATCAACTGGAGTTCTTCGACCAACTCCAGCAGCTACCGGCTGGAGGAAAAGGTTGGGGCCATCTGGACACAAATCTATTCGGGTTCATCACTCAGCAAGGCGATCAGCAGTAAGCCCGCGGGCACGTATTCCTATCGCGTGAAAGGTTGTAACGTTGAGTCGGTCTGCAGCAGCTGGTCGGGAACCAAGACGGTCACGGTGCAGGCCGCGCCGTCCACACCGGCAACACCGACGGGACCGACGACCGACTACAACGGTTCGTACACCATCAACTGGAGTGCCTCGACCAACTCCAGCAGCTACCGGCTGGAGGAAAAGGTCGGGGCCATCTGGACACAAATCTATTCGGGTTCATCACTCAGTAAAGCGATCAGCAGTAAGCCCGCGGGCACGTATTCCTATCGCGTGAAAGGTTGTAACGTTGAGTCGGTCTGCAGCAGCTGGTCGGGAACCAAGACGGTGACGGTGCAGGCCGCGCCGTCCACACCGGCAACACCGACAGGACCGACGACCGACTACAACGGTTCGTATACCATCAACTGGAGTTCTTCGACCAACTCCAGCAGCTACCGGCTGGAAGAACAGGTTGGCGCCGTTTGGACACAAATCTATTCGGGTTCATCACTCAGCAAGGCGATCAGTAGTAAGTCCGCGGGCACGTACTCCTATCGTGTGAAGGGGTGCAATGCTGAGTCGGTCTGCAGCAGCTGGTCGGGAACGAAAGTGGTCACAGTGCAGGCAGCCCCATCAACGCCGGCAACACCGACGGGACCGACGACCGACTACAACGGTTCGTATACCATCAACTGGAGTTCTTCGACTAACTCCACCAGCTACCGGCTGGAGGAACAGGTCGGGGCTGTCTGGACACAAATCTATTCGGGCTCATCACTCAGTAAAGCGATCAGTAGTAATTCTGCAGGCACGTACTCCTATCGTGTGAAGGGGTGCAATGTCGAATCGGTCTGCAGCAGCTGGTCGGGAACCAAGGTGGTCACGGTGCAGGCTGCGCCATCAACGCCGGCAACACCGACCGGACCGACGACGGACTACAACGGTTCGTACACGATCAATTGGAGTTCTTCGACCAACTCCAGCAGCTACCGGCTGGAGGAAAAGGTTGGGGCTGTCTGGACACAAATATATTCGGGTTCATCACTCAGTAAAGCGATCAGCAGTAAGCCCGCGGGCACGTACTCCTATCGTGTGAAGGGGTGCAATGCTGAATCGGTTTGCAGCAGCTGGTCGGGAACGAAGACGGTCACGGTGCAGGCTGCGCCGTCAACGCCCGACGGCCTGACAGGGCCGCTGTCAAATGAAAGTGGTTCGTACACCATCGCCTGGAGTTCTTCGACCAACTCCAGCAGCTACCGGCTGGAAGAGCAGGTGGACACCGGCAATTGGGCGCAGATCTACTCGGGAACCGCTTTGAGTTTTGGGTTGACTGATCAGGCGGCTAACTCGTATACGTACCGCGTAAAAGGTTGCAATGTTGAATTAGTCTGCAGCAGCTGGTCGTCAACACACACTGTCGTGGTGTTGCCTCCGCCAACTCCACCGCCAGCGGCGCCGTCACCGGTAATGGCCAGCGATCCCGGCGCGAATTTGGAGTCAGACCAGACCGGAACGACCAGCGGTAGTTTCCGGGTCGATGAGTCAGGTTCCGCGACGTACAGCATTCCAATAGTTACCGCTGCCGGCACCGCCGGTGTTGCGCCAGAAATCTCTCTGAACTATTCCAGCGGTGGAGGCAACGGAATTGCCGGTATGGGTTGGTCGATCGGTGGTATGTCCGCGATTACGCGTTGTAAGCAAACCTACGACCAGGACCGAAACCCGCTGCCGATCACATGGACGAATTCCGATCGCTTTTGCCTCGATGGTCAACGCCTGTTGCTTGAAAATTCTTCGCAAGCCTACGGTGCTGCGGATACGACATATCGAACCGAGGTCGACAATGGCGCGATCGTTACTATCAAAGGCAGTGTTAGTGGAGAGCCCGATTACTTTGAGGTCAAACGAAAGGACGGCTCGACGACGTACTACGGCAAATCCCCGAATGATGTCGGGAATGTCTCGGCCAAGAGTGGTGGCGCAGCAGGGCAGACGTTTATCTGGGGGATTCGTCAATTCGAGGACAACATCGGGAATCCAATCTGGTTCGACTATGACAATGATGCAGACGGCCAACGGATCAAGACGATTTATTGGGCATTTGGTCTCGGACGAGGGCCATCCTCAGGTCACGGAGCGCGTGTAGACTTCATTTACACGGAACGTGAAGATGACAGAACGGGATACGTCGCTGGCGTCGCATTAAGCACCAAGAAACGCTTGGGTGAAATTAAGTCATACAATGTTATGGGCAGTGATTCGCTCATCCGCCATTACAAACTTGAGTACAACGAGAATATTACGGCGCCCGATGACATTAGTCGGCTTACGAGTATTGAAGAATGTGCCGGGATTGCCTGCCTTCCAAAAACGATCTTCGACTGGCGGGTGCCAACCACAAGTGGGATCCTACTAAGTGAGCTATCGACACTCACACTCGCTGAAAGCAGCGATCTCAGTGACCTCACGCTAGCGGATGTCAACGGCGACGGAATGATGGATCTGGTGTGGCTGGAAGGCGCCGCCGCCAACGCGATCATGAATTACGCGATTTCCGACGGCACCTCTCTGACGCAACGCGTATTTTCGGGCGGTTCGATGGAGTATTCGTTGCCGGGCGGCGGTGAAAAGCTAACGCCGATCGACTACAACCTGGATGGGCGCTACGACATCGCCTACTGGAATGAAAGCACGTCACGTTGGCGGATTATCATATCCGAGCCGCAAACGGATGGTACCTGGCGGCTACAAAATACGTACGCTCTGACGCCCATAGTCGATGAAGAAGTTACGTTCGTCGATATCGACTCGAACGGTACGACAGATGCGGTATGGGCAACCGGAGAATTTAACAGACAGCTTGAGCGAAGTTTGCTTGAGAAGTCCGGCCAAGCCGAAGATTCTTCGGCCTACTATCATTTTGGGACTCCAGAGAGTATCGGTAGCGCGACCCTTCGAGGGAATATTCGGTCCGTAGCAGCCGACCTCAACGGCGATGGACGCGTTGGGATTGTAATCGGATCACACACTGCGAATTGCGACGAGAACCCTCCTTTGCCACCAATTTGCGATCAAAAGCACGCTGACCTAATCAACGTGATCGATCCTACGTCAGTAACACCGAGTTTCAGTGTATACGCAAATCTCAACAACGAAGTACTGCCCGGAGAACATGTTCGGATAAGCGGTCTTGTCACGACCGATGTAAATGCGGACGGGCTAAGTGACTTTTTCTACCCGGTGTTTACAGACCCGAACACGAACAACGATCTGTGGAATCTAGCAATCAATAAGGGCGACGGTAATTTTGATATTAGACAGCAAATTAACCCGACACTAAAACTCGGTGGCGTTGAACGACCACAGTTTGTTGATTGGAACGGCGATCACCATCCTGACCTTGTTTGGAAGGACACCACGGGAAGCGGTGAGGTCAGGGTACTGTATTGGGATGCACCCACAAATGCGTTTTCAGCACCGCAGAATTTGACCTATTTGGTATCAAATTCGACGAATGAGTCGGTATATTTCCCAGACATGAACGGCGATGGTGTCCCTGACATGGTCAAAATTGACACATCCACCGGGCAGGGCAATGTCACCATCTACACACGCAAGATCGGTAGCACGGTTGCCAATAGGGCCTCAAACCGCATTGAAAAAATTACTAACGGTATAGGCGCTGAAACACAGATCACTTACGAGCCGTTGTCATACAGCGATCATTATGAGCGTATGGTTGTTGATACAACGCCGGAAGCGCCGGGTGGTGGAACGGAACATTGCTTCGTGTTTGGAGGCGCAAATTTCTGCGTAAATCCACCCGTTACCGCTGCATCTGTCGGTGACTTTTACACCAAAATTAACGGCGATTGGGAAGTACCCACGGACTCGGTGGCCCTGACGAAGAACTCACCGGTTATAGAAGTTGCAGGACCTATGTACGTGGTTACCGATGTCGTTGGTAGCGCGCCTGCTGCAGTTCTTGCATCACCTGGGTCGGTCACAACTGCGGCGACCAGTGCTTTGGAATATCACTATTACGAGGCGAAAGTGCAGGCGGCCGGCCGCGGGTTCCTGGGCTTCCAACAGCTCAAGACCGTCGACACGATCGCGAACGTCAAAACCACAACCCAATACCGACAAGACTGGCCGTTCACTGGTTTGCCAATTGCCACTGTGGTTTCAAGTGCGGCGGATAACGTCATCGGTGGTGGATCGACTGCCTGGGACATCCTGGAATGGACCGCATCAATGCCCATGACCGCAACAAATGGCGGCACAGCGGCCTTGGGTCCACTACACGTGGAGCAAATCCAAAATACCAGCAACGCCTACGACCTCGTCAGGAATGGCGCAGCTGCCGGCGTGTTATTAAGCACCACAGTGACCGATACGACTTACGACTCTGAAGCCAATGCGGAAGAGATCACGGTGACCACTACCAATCAAGTGACGCTGCAGGACGAGCTGATCGCGACCACCACCAATGTATTCGACTCAACGTCGTTCTCTCTCTGGCAGGGACGCCTGAAAGACACTACGGTCGTGACCAACCGGCCGACGGTTATTGGTTCGGCAAACCGTCATTCGACATTCCAGTATTACTTGTCAGGCCCATACCTCGGCATGCTCGAAAAAGAGATTATCGAGCCAGGGCATGTGGAGTATGAGCTGGCAACCACCCACTTTTATGACGCTCACGGAAACCGTGTCAATTCAACCATCAGCGACGGCACAACTACGCGCTGTAGTGCGCCAGCTGCGACTGCAGTTTACGACAGTTCTGGGCGCTACCTTGATCAGACCTACGACTGTCTGGGTCGATTGACGACGGAAGTCGTCGCGAGAAACGGATTCGGTTTGCCGACAAAGGTCGATACGATTCTAGATGCAACGCTGACGACATCCCGGCTCACTACGAATATCTACTACGGAGCCATGGGTCGGGAATACTTCCGAGCAGCCGAGGATGGCTCGTTCAAGAAAACCTACCTCAGCACGACAACCACCAATTGCCCCGCGGGCACGAGTTACAAGGTGACCGAATACACCGCCGGCGGCGGTACCGCTGCTGTGTGCTTTGACGTACTCGCTCGCGAGACGCGGAAATTGACACTAGGGTTTGATGGCCAGTGGGATGCGCAGGACACCAATTACGACAACAAAGGTCGCGTGCTGCATAAGTCGGAGCCTTACGAACTGCTAAACGGTGCTGCCTATTGGACCTCCATTGAGTACGATCTCCTGGATAGAGCCACGAAAACCACGCTCCCCGATTTGTCTTGGAGCCAAGCCGCTTATAGTGGATTTGATACAACCACAACCATCTCGTATCAAAATCAAACCCGCACCGAAAAACGGAATGCATTGGGCGATATTATCCAGGCGAAAGATAATCTTCAGGGAACAATCAACTTTACGTACGACAACCTCGGAAACCTTGCGACAACCACAGACCCTGGAGGGAACATAACTGTTACGACGCATAACGACCTGGGCCAGAAAACATCGATGAAGGTGCCGCATTCCGATCCGGCGAAAGGACTTTGGTTGTACGAGTTCAATCACTTTGGTGAAATGAAAAAACAAACAAACGCCAACGGTCATACGAGCGAGATGACCTATGATGGCCTCGGTCGAATGAAGACACGAATCGACAAATTCGTAGGCGGAGGTACCGATACCGATTCGATCTGGACCTACGACACAAGTCCCGATGGGCTCGGAAAACTGGACTCCGTCCTTGATGGTCAGGCCGGTTTCGCCAAGGCGATTTTATACGATTCTCTAGGGCGCGCGGACGAAGTGATCACCAACTTTGACGCCGGTGCCTACTTCGAAAAATCGACCTACGATCAGTACGGGCGCGTGTATCAGGTGTTCGATGCCGCGGGTAACGGCACGTTTGCCGATCACGGCACACAAAACCTATATGGCAGTTACGGTCATCTAACTGCCGTAGGCGATGCAGCTGAGGTGAACGGTGCACCACGCACAATCTATCGCCTGATTACTGGCATGAACGCGCGCGGCCAAGTAACGACCGAGAGTCTCGGCGTCGACACATTGGGCAATGCGGCTGTCTCAACGACCTTCAATTATTATCCCGCAACGGGTCGCATGAAGGATATCGAGGCGCTCGATAGTAGCGGTGCCTATGTTCAGGACCTCTACTACGAATGGAACGATGTCGGTAGTCTCACTAAACGGCAGGACACGCGCCACCAGACTGGCAGCCCGATCACGCTGTCCGAAAACCTTGAATTCGGATATGACGGCCTGAATCGGCTCACCTCGCACGGTGAGGCAGGACAAGCTGTTTTGGCCGTGACATACGATGCGCTAGGTAATATCAAGACCAAGACGGGCGTAACGGGCACTTATAGCTATGGCAACAATGCTGGTCCGAACGCACTGACTCAGTTGAACGGCCAGATCTACAACTACGACAACAACGGCAATAATATTTCGGGTGGTGGCCGGAGTATTGTGTACTCCACATTCGACAAGCCAACCAGCATCACGAAGGGCGGCAACACGGTCAGTTTCGCCTATGGTGTTGATCGCAATCGGTATCGTCGCATCGACAATGATTCGAATGGCATGACAACCACCCGCTATATTGGCAACGTCGAAATCATCGAACGACCGAACGGCACTCAGGAGCGCAAACGCTACATCGCCGGCGTTGCTATTGAAACCGGCATCTACTCAGGTGGAAGTGAAACCAGCCGCAAAACGATCTACACGCTCAAAGATCACCTGGGCTCATTGGATGTCATTCTCGATGACGCCGGGCAGATTGAGCAAAAGCTTTCTTTTGGTCCGTGGGGGCAACGTCGCGATGCATCGAACTGGAAAGAGGTCGATACTAATAGTCTTCTGATTGACCTCGGCCCCGGCTTTGACGTCAGTCGAACGACTCGCGGTTTCACCGGACATGAGATGGTCGATAGCGTCGGCATTGTGCATATGAACGGCCGGATCTACGATCCGTTCTTAGGACGGTTCTTGCAGTCGGATAATTATGTTCAGGATCCGACGAATACACAGAGCCACAATCGCTACTCTTACGTTTGGAACAATCCGCTAAATGCGACGGACCCCAGCGGGGAATTTGTATTCTCATTGATCGCGATCGCGATCGCGGCGAGCGTTGAGGGGATCAAACTGTACGCGGTTGCAGCAATATTCGCTGTAGCAGGTACGCTGGATGCACTGATTGCAGGTGCTGATCTTAGTGATGCTTTCTTGACAGGGATAATCTCTGGATTGAGCGCGGGGGCGTTCGCAAAACTTGGAACGGTGTTGGCGGGCAAATTGTTCGCAGTAAAAGTGTTCGCGCATGGTATGGTTGGGGGTATCACATCCGTGTTACAAGGTGGCAAGTTCGGGCACGGATTTGCATCCGCCGCATTTACCGCTGGAGCAACTAGCTTCAATAATAGTGCTCACATTGGAGGCGAAGGATTTAGCTGGAAGCGGGTCGCCGTTGGTGCAGCGATAGGCGGCAGTGCATCGAAGATCAGTGGCGGAAAATTTGCGAATGGCGCGCTGACGGGAGCGTTTAGTCAGGCACTGAATCACGAAAGACATGAGGAGATTGAGCGCCAAAAGTTTGCGGACCTGCCTCCAGAACATCGTCAAATAGTAGAAGCGCTGGAAAAGGATTCCGGTTTTCAGAAAGCGCTTAGGGATGCTCGCTCTGCTGCGGAAGGTCATATTGCGCGCCAAGCCGAATTCGGGGAGAATTTCGAGGTCATAACTGATTCCCAGCGACCGGCCGGCGCTAGAGTCGAACGGGGTATTTTCAGTAGATTCAAAGTAAATAAAACAGATGTCGGTGAATTTGTGCTTGACGGAGGCACCACGCATGGAACTTCAAATGTGGTTGGGGGCCGCGCTTGGCGAGCGATGGCATCGGATAGGCGTCCGGTGGCAATTGTTGGGGTTTATCCCGGCACTTTTTATCCCAACACTACCTCAATAATGAGCTTGAGCCTGCAATGGTCGGTCCCTGTGCCCGTGTTCACTTTTTCACCGCATGGAGCAGAGTTATTCATGGGCTCCATTGGCCCGATAGCATGGGAAAGAAAATAGATGCATAGTTGCAGTGATATGTGGAAGCCTGAGAACTGGTTGTTGGGGCCAAGAATGACAAATCTGTTATACCAAAAATTAGGACGATTAGCCGCTGCGTTGGTATTGGTTTGTGCTATCGCAGGGTGTTCAGAGTGGCCACCGAACGCGGAAAAATTGAGTAACAAATATTTCGAGCACCGCGCCGAGTTCATGGAATTGTCAAGGCTTACCCAATCGACAAAATACAAACAGATATTTCGCTCAAGAATGTCGGGTGGAGTTCGGATCTCTGTGCCAAAGAATGGTGGTCGGACAATTGAGTTCATAGCCGGTCCAATTGAAAACTCGATCAACAAATTGTTTGGAGAATTGAACTTAGTGGCCGCAATTCGAATCCAGGACAGATTTCAGTTAGAGACCGAGAATATTTCGTCCGAAGGTAAGATGTACTATGTTTACTACTTGTACGGTCGATCAGCCGATGGATCACCTGAATGCTCTGGTCGTCGCAAGTCGTATGAAAGCGGTATGTGCCGTCTGCCATTGGACAGTGACTGGAGTGTCATATATAAATGGTGATCGGCCTCGGCTCAGCCTTCAATATTCGAGGCGCCGGCACCCAATCAAGTTGAAAAACAAAAAAGAGAAAACAAGGACACCCATAATTTTCCGACGATCAAAATACTGATTCTTGAAAACGATCAATAAGTCACACGTTCATTAGCGCGAAGCGGAGCCGAAGAACCGTATGATCGGTTCCACACTCCATTATTGCTACCGAAACGGTTGCAAACCCTCACGCTTTTACAGGCCCAACGGCGACATTCCGGGTGTTGTTTGTCCTGGTCGTGCTCATCCATGATTGGCGAGAGATCCTGCACACCAATGTTACTGGGTAACCAACGGTAGAATGGACGGCGCGGCAGATAGTTGAGGCTGTTGGCTTGGAAAAACACCGAAGTACCTTGTTCGCGATGCTGACCGAATATTCAGCGCAACCTTTAGCCGCAAAGTTGCGTCCGCTGGCCTGACGGAAGTGCTGACGGCACCAGCTTCTCCCTGGCAGAATGCCTACGCTGAGCGCGTTATCGGCACGATCCGAAGAGACTGTTTGGATCGCATCATGAGTACTTTCGACAGGCTGCCTGGGATGAATAAACGACAGGGACAGGCTTTGGTCGTACAAATTCAATCACTTTGGCGAAATGAAAAAACAAACAAACGCCAACGGTCATACGAGCGAGATGACCTATGATGGTCTCGGTCGAATGAAGACACGAATCGACAAATTCGTAGGCGGAGGTACCGATACCAGCTCGACCTGGACATACTATACGAGTCCGGAAGGACTCGGTAAGCTGGACTCTGTCCTTGACGGTCAGGCCGGATTTGCCAAAGCGGTACTGTACGATTCTCTCGGACGCATAGACGAAGTCATCACCAACTTTGACGGCGGTGCCTACTTCGAGAAAACGACCTACGATCTGTACGGACGTGTGTGTGGCGAATTCCTAATTTCCGGTAAAATTCAGTGCGATGTCACGTCGTTGCTGATTGCCTCTTACATGGGTCAAAGTGCCGCAGTTTTGGTCGATAACGTAGCGTTTAGGCGGTAACTGACGGCTCTCGGCGGCGTTCAGCGGCACAAAGGTTGAGGGCGGGCCATCTAGCTAGCTGATTAATAAGAAAACGAATTTTCGATTCTGTGCCTTCGAACCAGGTGGTCGGGAGTTCGAATCTCTCCGGGCGCGCCATAAAATCAAAGGGTTAGCAGATTTTCTTCGCTAGCCCTTTTTTCATTTCCGACACTTTTCCGACACTTTTTTCGTTACGTTGACGGATCAACATCAGATTTGGCGTTTCAGTCCTGCCACGACTTACAATTGATTCGGATGCAGAAATAAGTTCGTCAAGCTCTGCAGCCGAGTAGTGGGTCGTGATGTCTCCGTTAGCATGACCAAGCAACGCTTTACGAGTTTCCAGTGGAATGCCCGCGCTGCGAAGTCGTCTGCCAAAGGTATGACGCAGATTGTGAACGCCTTTCAGGATGCCGGTTTCGGTCGGTAGTTTTACGGCTTTCCATGCCCGCTTCCATGCACTGCTATGCAGCTTTCCTAGCGGCTTGCTCCGATACGTGAATACACGCTCTTTATGCATACCTCTTCGAGACTCAATTACCCGGCGTGCCACAGCATTCAGGACTACCACCCGTTCCGTACTGGTCTTCGTGATAGTAGATCCCAGTATGAATACGGAGGGTACTGACAAGTTAACAGCTACCGATGGATAATCCGGGCATGATCACTTACAAGCGCCATCGATTCCCGCCTGCGATAATTAGCTACGCTGTTTGGCTCTACCACAGATTCAATTTGAGTCATCGAGATATTGAGGATCTGCTGGCTGAGCGTGGTATTGCGGTGAGCTATGAGGCCATCCGGCTTTGGTGCGCGAAGTTCGGCCCCGAATTCACCAAGAGACT
>JAJFKT010000017.1 GCA_021773075.1 Woeseiaceae bacterium | reverse complement strand
AGCCTCGGCTGTTTTGACGAAGTCTTTGTTGTGCAGTGATTTATCGCTACCCGACATGCGACCGTCGAAATACAGTTTTTGCCATTGTCGTACCATCCCATCGCCACGGTTATTGAGCACGATGACTTTGACGGGCTGTTTATAGGTCGTAGCCGTTTCCAGCTCGCCAATATTAAGGCGCAACGCATATCGGAATCTTGAGTCCGTCGGCGATGGTAAGACCGGGATGAGAAAATAGTGTGTGTGCGTTGCGTCCCGTTGGCATTTTCATCGGCATTCCATCTGTCTGATTTGCTTGCGAAGAAATGACTATCTGGGCAATTCGCGATATTACTTAGAAAAATACTCGATTTTAGTCGCATAACAGGGAATGAAATTCTGTTGTTGTTTCACGACATAGTCCTAATTCGTCTAAGGCTCATTGCCCTAAGGCGTTGATAGTAGATAAAACCCACCTTTACTTGTATGTTGCAATTACGCATCATACGTCACCATGGTCGTCGGAATTTTGCGACGGTTCGGCACAAGGGTCACCAATAGGCTCGCCGACAATCTTTTAAGCATAAGGGAGTTTCAAATGATTACCCAAAATTCAGATAATTGGAGGCAGCTTTACTCGCGAGGTACCGCTGGCATTGCTGCATTCATACTTGCAACAGTATTCAGCAATCCAGTGTTTGCACAAGATGATGCAGTCGCAGAGTCAGCCGAAGATGACATTCTTGAAGAAATTGTAACAACCGGCTCACGCCTGGTGCGCACTGGCTTTGATACGCCAACGCCGGTCGTCTCGGTGGACGCCGCAGAAATAGGTGCTGCAACTTCGCCAGCTCTGGGCGACCTTCTTAACGATTTGCCGCAGTTGCGCTCTACCTTCGGTCTGAGCAATTCTAGCCGATTTATCGGTACTGCCGGTATTGGATCGCTTGACCTTCGCGGTCTCGGTACGGAACGAACGCTGGTTCTCGTAAATGGCCGCAGACACGTTTCTTCGTCGGAGGGCGAACAGACGGTCGATGTCAATAGCATACCTACTGATATGGTGGAGCGTATCGAAATCATCACCGGTGCGAACTCAGCCGTATACGGTGCCGATGCTGTCGCCGGTGTTGTCAATTTCATCCTCAAAGACGATTATGAGGGTACGACGCTTAGAGCTTCGACCGGCGACGCCGGTGACAGTGACTTCGGGCGAACTTCCCTGGCATTCACAATGGGTCGAAATTTCGCAGACGACCGAGGTAATGCGATCTTCTCTGTCGGATATGACGACCAGGACTTGTTAACTGCCGGTGAACGTGGTGGCGACTTCGTCAGGTTGTTCGGTGAGGTGCCCAACCCTCTTGACGGCGATACAATCGACGCTAACGGCATTCAGATCGACGACGGTATTCCTGATCGAATCACGGTGCCAAACCGCGGTTTCTGGGCAATCTCCAATGCAGGTACCTCTCTCGCTTTGAATGGTTTTCTGAATCCTGACGGCAGTTTCTCGCCAGTTCCGTTCGCTGACTTCGAGTTCACGGATGGATTGAGCTGCGGCGGCGAAGGCTGCATTCCGCTAGACCTTAGCTCATTTCAGGTATTACAGGCGGCATTCCAGCGCGTCACATTAGACGCCAATTTCACTTATGACTTAACTGAAGACGTCGAGTGGTATTTTGAGGGTCGTTATGCGAACGTGCAAAGCAGCCAACAGGGACAGCCTACATTCGACTTTGGCTCGCCAGTCGTCATCCAACGCGATCATGCGTTCATGACGCCTACGCTCGCTCAAGCCATGGACGATGCAGGTGCGGCCTCAATTGATTTGCGTCGTTTCAATATCGATCTCGGAAATCGCAAGGAAGAAAACGATCGTGAGACCTTCCGCGCCGTTACCGGCCTAGCAGGTAATATCGGCTCCAGCGGCTTTACGTTCGACGCGTTCGCAAACTATGGTCGTTCCACGATCGAACGCGTCAACCTCGCAAACCGAATCGATGAACGTTGGGCAGCGGCGCAGGATTCGGTCCTTGTCGACGCTGCCGGTGCGACTGCCATTGGTAACGGTGTGCAGGCTGGTGATGCGGTATGCCGTTCTACGTTGCAGGAAGCAACTGGGACCGATTCGGGACTCCCCGACTTCGCATATGAAGGTTGCGTGCCCGCCAACGTGATCGGATTCGGATTAATCTCTCAAGATGCGATCGACTTCGTCAATTCTACTGCGCTGGGTCTTGCGGAAATTGAACAATTTCAGGCACAGGTAGTCGTTGCGAATCCCGAATTAGTCGACCTCTGGGCGGGACCACTGGGTGTCGTATTTGGCATCGAGCACCGCACAGAAGACAGCCGCGTAAGAGGCGACTCGCTTTCTGCATTAGGTAATACGTTTTTTAACAATCTTGCCGCTACGATTGGTGATTTCGATGTCACGGAAGTATTTACAGAATTTTCGCTGCCATTATTGCGGGACGTTCCGGGTGCGAAGGACCTGACATTTGAGGGTGCTGCTCGATTCTCTGACTATTCAACCATTGACACGACGTTTACCTGGGAGACGCGTTTGAGTTGGCAGCCAGTTGAAGACCTGCGTTTTCGATTCAACGTTGGGGAAGCTCTTCGAGCACCAACCATCGGTGATCTATTCTCGCCAGCCGGGGAAAATTTCAACATCATCGATGATCCCTGCGACATGGAAAACCTGGATCTGGGCACCAATGGGCGCGTACTGCGGATCGCAAACTGCCAGGCGCTGGGAATCGCAGATCCGGAAACTTTCGATTCTCTCGACGAGCAAAGTATCCCGTTGCTGCAGGGCGGCAACCCGAACCTCAAGGAAGAGACGGCCGATACCTTCACGATTGGTCTTGTGTATACGCCGAGCTGGATTGAAGGTTTGCAACTCTCAGTCGACTGGTATGACATTGAGATCAATGATGCAATTAGTACGACTGGATCACAGTCCATTTTGGACAAGTGTGTCGATGACCCGAATGGTATTAACAATCAATTTTGTAGCCTGGTTTCGCGCGACAATATCGGCAATATTTCGCAGCTCCGTGCCTTTCCGTTGAATCTAAATACGTTTACGACTAGCGGACTTGACGTGTCGGCCGACTACACGCTCGACGTTGGCTCTTTCGGTACTTTGTCAAATAGATTGACGGCGTCATTTCTTGATGACCGCACGCAGATTCTTAGCTCTGACGACAATATCGATATTATTGAGGGCGAGCTGGGTGATCCGGAATTGCAGATTAATTACCGCGGATCGTTGCTGTTCGATAGCTGGGAAATCTTTGTAGAATTGCGTTGGATTGACGAGATGTTTAACGAGGAGCAGGAATTGTTGTTCGGATCGTCGACGAATAATGACCCGAATCCTGATGTCAACGACAACACCATCGCAGATTCCGTTATTTATGCAGATATCGGTGCAACGTACACGTTTGACAACGGCCTCACTGTTGGTGCGACAATTGACAATGCATTTGACGAGGACCCACCGTTCGGCTTGTTTGGCAACGGTGGCCAGTCTGGAATCTATGACTCTGTTGGCCGATACTTTCTGGTTCGTGCTACCTGGAATTTTGACGGCAATTAGAACGGTACACGTTAACTAATTTGGATTTGGGTGCCCAGACGGACCTGAGTAGGGCACAAAACCCCGGTCTCGCGGCCGGGGTTTTTTTTGATGGGATGGCAAGGCGAACTTTTTTTGCCGAAAAAAGCGCTAGACAAAACGATGATCGGCTACTTGAAAAATGATTGCGGCCCAGGGGGGCTGTAGGCTAAGAGACGATAGCTAGAACATCTCGCTCGGATCCGGCGTATCGTCGCTGGGTTTCGAGCGACACTTGATGAAATCGCCTGTAATCATATTGGCGTAACTCTGCCCGGGCCCAACCATCGGATAAACACCGGCGTCGCGGTCGATCACGACTTCGAGAAATGCCGGGCCTTTGAAATCCATGAACTCGCGAATAACTGCCGGCAGTTGCTCCTTATCCTCCAAGCGTTTCGCGTAGGCGAAACCGTCAGCCTCGGCTGTTTTGACGAAGTCTTTGTTGTGC
>JAJFKT010000016.1 GCA_021773075.1 Woeseiaceae bacterium | reverse complement strand
CCCAGGAGGGTCGCAACGGACTCCTGGAGTGGCTCGGACCTGCCTTGGGCGATTGCCTCCAAGAGTCGGGCGTTTCCAAACTGCTTGTCGTCAGGATTCATCGCCTCGGGGACGCCATCGGAGTAGATGTACAGGCGGTCTCCCGCCCCCAGACAGACCGACCGCTCCTCGTAGACTTCGTCCGCCAAGCCGATCAGAAACCCTTCACTTTCTAAAATCACGGGATCGGCGCAGGCGGGAAGATGCACCGGGCCGGGGTGCCCGGCGGAGACGTAGTGGAAGTCCCCGGTTGCAGCGTTTAGGATTCCGTAAACCATCGTCGCTAATTGCCCGATCGCCGAGTCGAAGGGGAAGAGCCGGTTCAGGCGGGCGGCGACCTCAGCGGGCGGCGTGATCTCGAACCGACCCCCAACGTTCCCGTCCCGGGTCAAGATTGAGGACGGCTCCGACGGCGGCGAAAGGAGACGGCTCATCGTCACCGACAGGAGGGCGGACGGGACGCCATGGCCGCTGACGTCCAAGACGTAAAGTCCGACCTTGCCATCGCCGAGTGGGATGATGTTCAGGCCATCGCCGCCCAGTTCGTCACAGGGCTGGTAGATCCAGGCAAAGTCGACACCAGGGATACGAAGAGCTTTGCTGGGTAAAAACGTCTGCTGGATTGTTGCCGCCGCTTTCAGGTCGCAGGACATCCGGCCGTTGATTTTTTCTAGTCGCGCGTTGGTCTCCTCCAACACGATTTTCAGGCGGCGGAGCTTCAGGTGAGTCTCGACGCGCGCGTACAATTCTTCCATCTGAAACGGCTTGGTGATGTAATCCACCCCACCGGTGGCAAACGCCTTCACCTTATCCAACTGATCGGTGAGAGCGCTGATGAAGATGATGGGAATTCCCTTGAGCTTGTCGTCGGCTTTGAGGTGTTCGCAGACCTCGTAGCCGTTCATCTCTGGCATGTTGATGTCGAGCAGAATCAAGTCCGGGGCATCGCGTCCCGCTGCCAGCAGCGCCAGTTTCCCGCTGGGAACGGGACGAACTTTATACCCGCGATCCTTGAGCATGCCCGCCAGCACCTGGAGATTGGCGGGGGTGTCGTCCACGACCAGGATGCTGGCGGGTTGCTCGGCATCACTGTTTGACTTCTTAGAATTCAATGGACGCTCTCCGTGGTTAATAAATCAAGAAGTTGCTGGTATTGGAAGTTTTCGGCGAGGCGGCGCAGCTCCTGGGCAATGCCGGGATCGCGGGCGTCAACCGCCTGGATTTTCGTCAGCAACTGGTCCAGGTCCGCCGTCATGACCGCTTCACGCATAGAATCGATGACGTCTTGCGGCCAGCCCGCCAGGGAATCGGGTGTGAGTTCGGTCGCTTCCTCTTGAAGCACGACTGCGGGCTGCTCGGCATAAACGTATTCCACACCAACATGGTGATGAATTTTCTGGAACAGTTCTGCTTCCCTGAACGGCTTGCCGATGAAATCGTCGGCGCCGATATCCAGCAACTCCTGGCGGTTTTCGTGCAACGCACTGGCCGTCACAGCGATAATCTTGGGTTGCTTGTCGCCGACCGTGGCTCGGATCCGACGAATCGCCTCATCGCCGTCCATCACCGGCATACGAAAATCCATCAGGATCAGGTGGGGCCGCCATTCCTCAAACTCCCGGACGGCTTCCTCTCCGTTGGTCGCCAGCCGAATCTCGAATCCGACGGAGCCGAGAAGCTGCGCCAGTAGCTGGCGGTTGTCCTCGACGTCATCGGCAATGAGTACCCGGCACGTCGCCTGCCCTGACTGGAGTCTGAGGACATGTCGGGGCTTTTCCTTCGCTTCAACCGCCTGGGCCTCCCCCTCTTTCAAGGGCAGGCGAATGACGAAATTGCTGCCTTTGCCAAGCTGACTGTTTAACGTGATGTCTCCGCCCATCAGGCGAACAAACTCCCGGCTGATGGCCAAGCCCAGCCCCGTACCGGTCCCCGCCTGCTGCCCGGTCTTGGTCTGCTCGAATTGTCGGAACAACTTGTCTTGCTCTTCTGGCGAAATGCCCGGTCCCGTGTCCTCGATTTCGACCCGGAGAAAAGGCCCCGTCGCTCCGTCTCGGTCGGCGTGCACGCGCATGCCGATGCCGCCCTGCTCGGTAAACTTAACGGCGTTGCCGATCACATTGATGAACACCTGACGCAGCCTGTTGATATCGGTCACGATATATTGGGGGACATCACCAATCACCTCCACCGAGAACGCCAATTTCTTCTCATTCGTGCGGACGCGGAACATCATCTCCAGGTCTTTGAGCAGGACGCGCAAGTCGAACGTGGAGGGGTTCAGGGTCGTCCGTCCGGCTTCGATCTTGGACATCTCCAGGATGTCGTTGATCAGGGCCAGGAGATGCTCGCCGCTACGGTTGATGGTTCCCAGGTACTGGCATTGTTGAGGGGTGAGATCCTGGTCGCGGAGCATCAGCTGGGAGAACCCGAGGATGGCGTTCATCGGGGTGCGGATTTCGTGCGACATGTTGGCCAGGAAGACGCTCTTCGCGCGGTTGGCTTGCCGCAACGATCGCTCGTAGCGCTTGCGTTCGGTGACATCGCGGGCGGCGGCGAACACGCCCTGCAGCTTACGGTCACGGTTGTGGAAGGTACTCGCGTTGTAGGACACCACGGTTTCCTTGCCGTCCCTGGCGAGCGCGGTGAGTTCGTAGTCGGTGACTTTGCCTTCGCCGAGCACCAGCTTGATGCCGGCCTCGGCTCGATCCGGGTCGGTAAAGTAGTCCTTGAACGGCGCGCCGATCAGCTCGTCGCGCGTGCATCCGGTGAGGGCCTCCATCTGCTTATTCACGTCGGTAATGATGCCGCGCGGATCGGTGGTGATCAGGGCATCAATGTTCGATTCAATCAGCGAACGGGTGTAGAATTGTTGATCGCGCACGCGCTGATCGAGCAACATCCGCTCGGCTTCCACCTGCTCGCGCGCGGTATTATCGGTGCCGATCAACAGATAGCCGATGATTGCGCTTTGATCGTCGCGGAGCGCCGTGACCGAGACGACTGCCGGAAAACGGCTGCCGTCCTTGCGGATGTAAGTGAGTTCGTAGATGTCCTCGATCCCCCGCGCGGCCTTGAAAACCAACGCCTCGAAGCCCGGCGTGATGGTGGTCCCCAGTTCGGCGCTCAAGGCTTTTGCGCGCGTAATCACTTCCTGTGGATCAGAAATGTCGGCCGGGGTAATCTTGTTCATCACC
>JAJFKT010000015.1 GCA_021773075.1 Woeseiaceae bacterium | reverse complement strand
TTGATGGCCGTTGGCACGGTTCGGGTCTTGCGACCGATATTCAATGGCTCGCCATTCTCATCTTCACCGAGAACCACCGCATGACCATTACAACACAGTCGTTTGACACTTTCGATGGGGAGGTTTGAGCGACCGTTGCCGGTAGCGAGTGCCGATTGATCGACGTGGACTGTCACCAGGTAGTCGTCCGACGTGTTACGCGAGGAATTGCACGATCGCTCTGCATTACCCGACAGATACCCACTCGCCATTGATACCATCGCATCAGCCTGTCGGGCTGAGAAGGAGTCATCGACAAACTCCAATTGTGACGTCGAATCATCGCGTGCCTTGTCGAGCGCTTTGGCCACCAGCTCGCCGGTCTCTATCGGGAGTTCGATGGTGATGGTCATCGTTCCCCGTTCGGCATTGCGGCTGACGCGCAGTGATCGATTGGCAAACGCACGCTGCGCGCCATCGAGGGAATCCACCGTGCCGCAACGCAACTCCCGGCAGCGTTCCTCGACACGTGCTGTCGTTGTCTTTAAGGCAAACGACAAGAGTTCCGAATTATTAACAACAACACGTGTCATCGCTCGAACTTTGGAATACGACAGGTCGCCCGTTGCAAATGCGGCTGCGATGTCGGGCAAAGTCTTGAGCGCGTGTGCCACACGGACTTTTTCACGCGCGGCATTCATGGAGAGGTCGCAGCGATAATGCAGCCACTCGGCACAGTTCCCAAGGCCCCATTTCAGCCAGCCGGCACGCTCGTCGAATTGGCGAATGAGCACGAGTAACTCGTAGGTAGCCGCGTTGATTCGGGCGGCGAGATTGACGATGTCGCGATCGAGTTCGTCAATAGAGAGAAGACGATTTTCGGGTGATTTTGTTGGCTTCATGACACGTCCTTGTGGTGTGAATAAGTACTGTTATTATAACCAGTAGTTTGTTGTAAATCAATTTATAATCAATGGGTTATATTGAATCCATTTCGCGTGATTGGTACTGATTCATGTGTACTCAGGAGTTATCGGCCGAGGTAGATCACAATCGCCGGAGAGCCTGTTATTCGTCGAGGACTACTCGCTCAAACAATTCATAGAGGGTATGCAAATTCGGCGCAGTTACTCGAAATTGGCTTCGACGTTTGATCGGGCGTCGTGAGCCAGACGCATCCTTCATGATTATTCCTGGATCGTAGAATACTGTCCCGCTTGATATGGCACCAAGCAATCGTGACATGCCTGTGCCTGTGCCAAGATCGACGTTACTCGAGAATCGGTACTGCAACTTCGGATCCCGACGCCGAGTAGATGGAACATACGCTGCTTGAGCATGCTTCCTTTTCCAGTGGTCGAGAATCGAGGCATAACTCCATGTCGCTGCGGGTTCGCCATCGTCGTTAACAAGAAACAGG
Source organism: Woeseiaceae bacterium (assembly GCA_021773075.1). Classification (GTDB taxonomy): domain Bacteria; phylum Pseudomonadota; class Gammaproteobacteria; order Steroidobacterales; family Woeseiaceae; genus UBA1847. The sequence goes on along the minus strand of JAJFKT010000015.1, from coordinate 171,622 downwards.
CCCGAAGACGGGTCGATCAACTTGGTATTTTCTTCATCAAACCCCGGCATGGATAAAGTAAGTCCCGTTCTTTGGTGCTTCACGCCAGCCTTATGCGTCCCACAGAAATTAAGGCGATCTCGCCCTTTTGTATCCGCGTATCCAAACTTGAGAAGGAATTCTTCGACTCCTCGATCCTTATAGAAGCCGCCGTTCGGCTCTGGCGTCATCAGCGTAACTCGCCCTCCCGACGGTTTATCCAGATTACGCACGGCGTATTGTTTGAGCTCCCAGCCAAGAAAGTCCGGCTCCGAATAACCGTTCGGGGTAATCCCAAATTCGGCTTCGAGAGTGAAGCCGCCCCCATTCGGCGCACTGTATGCGATTGTCGAACCGTCCGCCTTCAATCGCTTTGAATCTATCCAGCCCTTCGCACTGATACGCCGCAGTTCCCGAAGTAGCTCCGATCTCGAGTCAGACGGTGCCGCCGCATAGACTGTCGGTACTTCTTCAAACACTCCAATTGATGCAAAATCCCATGTGCCGGTCAGGTACCGCGCTATTTCAGAATCTGCAGGGGCCAGATACCCGATAATTCTTCCATCCTGACTAATCCCGAGAAATAATATCCGCCCTTCTTCCCTGCCACGTTTTTTAGGGTCCATCAGCTCGTTTGGTCCTGAAGCGCATCCAAGAAGAAAACCAGAAAACCGCACTTCAGGATATTGAGGATAGAAAATGAGCTTGGCATTCGGCGCCGACGCGAGTTCTCCTTCGTCACCCAACCAATAAAAATCCAAAGATGCCAGGAACTTCACCTGCGACTTCTTCGGCTTATCCGAAGTGGTCGGTGTCCCTCTTATTTCCCCAGTAGGAATAAAACCGAGAGACGTAAGATCAGGCCCGAAATAAGGCTGATTCTTGCTGTTGTCATTGGGTGATAGCCGCTTGAACAGAAGTCTTTGGACGCCGTGGTCTGACATCATCTTCTTCAAGGTTGCAAGATCAGGCCCCATTCATCCTCCCCCGAACCTCTGAGACCACGGTCCCCGAAAGCAACCACTCCGAGATTCGGCTACCAGTCTCGTCAGTATCCAGTCTACCCTTCCCTTTCAACGCACACTCCCAAATGGTCATCACTCTCCATCCGAGGTCAACGAGCTGCGCGATCTGATACTCATCTCGCGCCCTGGTTCCGGCAATTTTTTCCGTCCAGAACTCCGTACGAGTGCCTGGCGTTTTAAACAGATGGCAATCGTGGCCATGCCAGAAACAACCGTTCACAAATACAACGGCCCCATATTTGGGAAAGACAAGGTCCGGTTTTCCTGGGAGATCTTTTCGATGAAGCCGGTATCGGAATCCCAGCCCATGGCAAACTCTTCTTACCTGAAGCTCTGGTCTTGTATTCGTCCCGCGAATGCGGGACATATTACGGCTGCGCGTTTCCTTGTCGTGTACGTCCATTCTTATCGGATGCAAAAACTCGCCCTTTGAGCAGGCAGCTGTTTTCCGCTGTAGTTATCGCCTGCGACATAGTGTGTACTATTTCACGCGCGATAGCCTCTACTACCAGTGGTACGACTGCATTGCCGAACTGTCTATACGCCTGTGTGTCTGACACAACCTGAGGAAAACCATCCTCATGCCCATACATTTCAGCATATTTGTCGACAAAACCCATTAGCCGTTTCGCCTCGAGAGGCGTCAATCTTCTTGGGTTCCTCCAGCCCTTCTGTTTGATCAGGATTTCCGAGCCGTCTTTGTGATACCTCGCGCTCAGTGTGCGGGCCACATCCTTACCTGTGAACAGGCTATATCCGAATCCATTACCTTTCTTTCTATGTTTCTCCGCGTAGGCTTGTAAGTAGCTCCACAGTTTGTCGGAAAGCATGTATTTCTTATCCGGCGCCGTGGTCTCCAGAATAGAGCTCAACGTAAGCGGTTCCCCTTCCGGCGGTTCTGGAAACTGGAAATTAGTCTCGTCTTCTCGTCCAAAGATTTGTTTATCAAAACAAACAATGAAGATGCGCTCTCGATGTTGAGGAACCCAGCCACGAGCATCGATAACGCGACTAAATACCGAGTAGTCACGTTCGATCAAAGAATCCTGAATTACTTTCCACGTATTTCCCTTGTCATGAGATCTAAGGTTCTTAACATTCTCAAGGAACAGAACCGGTGGCCGTTTTTTATCGACAATATCCATGATTTTGAAAAAAAGGTTTCCCTGAGTTTCATCCTCGAATCCATGGCTGCGACCGAGAGAGTTCTTTTTCGACACGCCTGCCAATGAGAACGGCTGACAAGGAAAACCTGCGCAGAGGACATCGTGGTCCGGGATCTCAGTGCGGATGTCCAATTCACGAATATCGCCAGTATGAACATCTTCATCCCCGAACCAGGATTGGTATGTCTTGTTACTGAATTTATCCCACTCACTGGTGAATACGCACTTGCCTCCCAAGGCAGTAAGCCCCGAACGAAATCCGCCAACGCCGGCGAACAGATCGATAAATTTGAACGGCACGTTTCCGTAAACGGTCTTAGGCTCAATCGCGAAATCAAAGAGACTCGGCTGCAATGAATTATCCCTCGCTTCCCGCAATACCGAGCGGAGGAATTCCACTTGGGAAATGCCAGCGGGCTTCGCGTCATTTAGCCAGTTTTGATCTTCAGTTGTTAAGTCACGAATCAGGACATCTTTTGTCATTTTGCGATCTCTGGGACGAGTTGATATCACGATATCATTTATTCCCAGCGCGAGCCATAGCGGCCGACTCCATAGAGGTCCTTGATCACGAGCACGTCTCATCGCAACTAGATCATCGGTCAATCCTCGTCCTTGGTTAAGCGATGATTCTAGGTAGTAGATTCGTTCCTGAATCGGTCAGCTTCCGACGGCAATACCGCCAACAATACGGCTAAGGGGTATCTAGTAACTAAGACCGATCCAGTTCATCTGAATAACATCTGACAGGGCGACTGATATAGGCCGGCAGATAACTACGAGCTACTGGTAGACTACCAGCGGCCAATTGTTACAAATTCTCTGGCAGACGTAAGTCTCTCACCAAGAATATAGCCCGCAAGGACAGCACGCTCGGATGAGTACACCAATTCCAAAGACGCTACTAATTACAGACCTAGACAATACGCTGTTTGACTGGGTTGAGATTTGGTATCAGTCCTTTTCAGCCATGCTGGATACGCTCGTGGCCACGAGTAAGATGCCCCGCTCTCAGTTGGTAAAGGAGATAAAGTCTGTTCATCAACTCCACGGCACGTCGGAATATGCATTTCTGATTGAGGAACTCCCGAGCCTGCAGAACCATAGTGACCCAGAAGGTACGCGTCGAACTTATCAAAAGGCCGTCCAGGCGTTCCGAGATGCACGCGAACAGACTTTGGAGGTGTACCCGGGAGTTGTTGATACGCTAACCGGGATTGCCGCGGCGGGAGGAACAATAGTCGGTTATACCGAATCGATGGCTTACTATACTAGCTACCGAATCTCGCGATTGGGTCTTGATGGATTACTCCACTATATTTACTCGCCCGCCGACCACGATATTCCGGCTAACCTGAATCGCGATAGGGAAGAGCTATTTCAGTCCGAATACAAGAGTCTGGAAAGGACGGTTCATAGGAACACTCCTGCCGGCGAAGTCAAACCGAATCCGCAGATCTTGCAAGACATTGTGTCTGACATGGGCGTCAGCCAAAGCGATGCTGTCTATGTCGGCGATAGCCTATTTAAGGATGTCGCGATGGCACAGCATGCCGGCGTTGATGACGTGCTCGCCGCATACGGCGAAGCTCACACGCGAGAGAGCTATGAACTATTACGGGAAGTGACACATTGGACGGACGAGCAAGTAGCGACTGAGCGTAAATTGACTCGTGACGAAGTCACGCCCAGCATTGTGCTTGAAAACGGATTCTCAGAATTGCTCGGCCACTTCGTATTCGCGACAGGAAAAAAAGATGAGCGAAAAGACTGAACTTGGCGCAATAGTAGAAATCTGGAAAGCGACGATTGATGTTCAAAAACACTTTAACGACATCGAAATGAAAATTCGCAGCATCGCCGTTGGTGGTTTGGGTGCTCTTCTCGGCGCAGCTGCTTTGTCATATAGAGAGGGTCTTACTGCATCAATTGGAAGTATTGTCATTCCAATTAGTGTCTACGTGCTTGTGGCAGCACTTGTGTTCTGGCTTGCGTTGTACTTCATGGATCGGTTTTGGTATCACCGTCTATTAATGGGCTCTATATATCATGGCCAGGCAATCGAAGAAAAATACGAGGATGTGTTGCCGGAACTTTCACTCACCAAATCTATTGGCAAAGAAAGTCCTTTCGATCTCTTTGGCAAAACGTTTCATTCGAAGGATAAAATGGATTCTTTCTACGGAGTCGGCGGTGCGTTAATTGTACTGTTCGCACTGCTGCTAATCGTAACCACGCCTACGCCTATGACCGAGGAAGCAAAGAATAAGGAGACCCAAGAGTTCAGCACTACTCAAGTTCAACAACCAGATGAAACTAGTATTAGTGCTAGCGATGCGCCGGATATCGAACTGCCCATTCAAGCTCCAGAGAGCCAAGACGAGCCTGAGGATGCCGAGGCAGCGAATAGCGATCAATTGCCGGAGCAGTAGGGCCACCCTACCAACGTGGGCGACTCATGGTCAAACCAACAGTCTCTCGTTACGAGAACTACATCTCAAGCATCGTTGATATATGTGGGCTACAATGCCCGAATAGGGGATGGGGTGCTATATGAATCAAGCGAAAGAAATTGCACCATTTCTAAAGTGGGCGGGTGGCAAGCGTTGGTTTGTCCAAGATCATTTTCATCTCTTTCCGAAAAGGTTTCGAAGCTATTACGAGCCTTTTCTTGGCTCCGCTGCTGTCTATTTTTTCTTGGCTCCGAAACGCGCCGTTCTTTCAGACATCAACGGTGAACTAATTAACGCATATACCGCGCTAAGGAAAAGACCCGATTTAGTATGGCGGTATCTTCGAGTGCACGACCAGAATCACTCGAAATCCTATTTCTACGACGTTCGAGCAACAGTCCCTAGGTCAGAATTCGCGAGAGCTTCTCGTACGATCTATTTGAATAGAACATGCTGGAATGCACTTTACCGCGTAAACAGGAATGGGGACTTCAATGTTCCAATCGGCAGCAAGAAATCTGCTCTACTGCCATCCGATGATTTTCGCCAAACTGCTGAGGTGCTCCAAAATGCGGATCTACGCGTTTGCGATTTCGATGTAACCATCGGCGCCGCGGGGAAGGGAGACTTTGTCTTCGTTGATCCACCGTACACGGTAAATCACAATCTGAACGGATTCCTAAAATACAATGAGAAGATTTTTTCATGGCAAGATCAATTGCGCCTTCGCGATTCTGTGGAAAACGCTACGATAAGAGGCGCCAAAGTCTTGATTACGAACGCGGACCATTCGACCGTTCGAAAACTCTACCGTGGATTTTCTAAGGAGCGGGTGAGTCGGTCGAGTGTAATTGCGGCATCAAGCGAGTACCGAGGACTCCAATCCGAATTGGTTATTCAGTGTTGGCGGTGAACTGAATCACTCCAAAATTATTATATGAGGATCTGATGCGCAATTTTCGCGAAACACCTTATTACAAAGCGGCAAAGGAAACCGTTGCAATTTGGTCCATATCTTCGCTAATTCCGATTTTATCGATATGGCTTGTCGGCGGAGTAAATGGTTATGATGGCTACAAGTCATTGTCCGGCCTGGGAAAATCATGGTCAGAATTCTTCATTCCGACAGAAGTCTTTCTATATGTTACGGCAATCATTGCTCCTTCGATTACATACATGGTTTTTCATTGGCGAGCTCGACGACATAGCAGCGCTTTCTTTGCTTTGGAGTGGACAATCTGGGGTTTACTCCTTTCCACCGCCATCGTCTACGCAGTGTCGAAGACGAATCCAGATGTAGATAAGGAATACGTATTCTATTTTGCAATTGCCGCGTACATCGTCGCCATTCTCACCTGGTACATAACGCAAGTCTTTCAATATCGTATGGATCGTATGCTCGAACAACCTCGTGCCGAAAGTGGATCGTCGATAGACCTTAGCGATGAAGGAGGTCAGTGATGGAACATGGCGAGATAACTATTGATGCGATAAAAATGACCCAACCGATTGGCGATTTTTATGTCGGCGTTATGAATCACAGTGACCTATGTCAGATTTCTTTTGTCGACATGCGCAGAATCGAAACAGAGCTTGACAACTATATTGGGATTCAAAGAAAACTTAGTCCGACTCGCGTTGCGGATATCGGAAAATTTGTGAACACGATCGATGCCGCGTTCCCCACCTCAATAGTCCTTTCGGTAGAGGGAGAGTGCGCTTCATTCGACGAAAAATCTAAGCTGTTAACGTTAACGAGTGTTGCCAAGAAGAAAGGGCGGCGCGAAATAGCATTTATTGACATCGCAAAAGTGCTGGATGGTCAGCATAGAATCGAGGGATTGCGATCGTTCGAGGAGAAAGTATTTCAGGTACCGGTAACGATTGTCGTGGATGCCGATATCGCTGATCAAGCGTACATGTTTGCTACGGTCAATCTCGCGCAAACTAAGGTCAACCGAAGTTTGGTTTTCGACCTTCTTGATTACTCCAAATCTCGAAGTCCTCAGAAAACATGTCACAATATTGCCGTTGCGCTGAATAGATCGGCAGAGAGTCCGTTCAAAGGGATGATTAAGAGATTAGGAAGCGCCACACCCGGCGTGACTGGCGAGACCATCACTCAAGCAGCGTTTGTCATGTCCCTCATGCCAACAATAACCAGTGACGAAGTAACGGACCGCGATCGATTACTTCGCGGCAAGAAGCTAGCACCTCCAAATGATGATGAACGAAGAAAAATGCCCTTTCGGCATTTATTTGTCGGCGAGAAGGACTCGGCGATCGCCAAAAATGTATCGGAGTACTTCCACGCTATTGACAGTCTATGGCATGACGATTGGATTAGTAGAGACAAAGGCAACATCCTGCCGCGAACAAACGGATTCCGAGCATTCATGAGATTCTTGCCAGACTTGTATTTGCATCTCCGAGAATCGTCTTCAGCTGAGTCCTTTAAGCGCGGAAAATTTCGCGAGATTCTCGCATTGGTCGACATTCAGCCCGGCGGATTCAACACAGATGAATTTCTTCCCGGCACGTCCGGCGAAACGCAGCTTCTGGATCAAATTCGCAGCAACACAGAGATTGGCTTGAAGTAGGCTCACTGCCCTACTCTTGGTTGGGTCACGGAATTGCAGGTAGGCCATTGGGAATCTTTTCTTCGTTATGGGCGCCAAATGGGCACTCAACGAATAGATTGGCTGACCTGAGACGACTCAACTACTGCAAGTCATTGATAATAATGGTGGCCAGGGGCGATATCGAACCACCGACACGCAGATTTTCGGTCCGCCCTCTTACCCGCCTTAATACACTCGGGCTGCATGCACCGATCGAACACTGGCAAGAGCCAAAGTGCGAACCGGGCTACGAAGTTAATGCGGCGGCCAGCGATACACCGAATCTACGGCTGCAGTCGATTTGCCAAACGACGACAGCGGAAAGCGTAGACGAGTATCCTTACCCAATGACCAACCTCGTCCACTACACCCTCCAAAACAACTTCGCCACCATCCGCATAGACGACGGCAAACGCAACGCACTGTCGCCTGCAGTTCTCCACGAGCTCTACCAAGCACTAGACCAAGCCGAATCCGACCACGCGGCCATCATCCTCACCGGACGAGAATCCGTCCTCTCTGCAGGGTTCGATCTCAAAACAATGAAGCGCGGCGGTTTCGAAGCACTCAATATGCTTCGCCTGGGATATTCCCTGCCGGCTCGCATCCTGCGCTACCCGTACCCTGTCATCGTAGCGTGCAACGGTCACGTGCTCGCGATGGGTGTCTTTATGATGCTGTCGGCCGATTACGTGATCGGCAGTCGCGGCGATTTCAAGATCGCTGCCAATGAAGTGGCGATCGGCATGACTATGCCACGAGTTGCGGCAGCAATGCTGCGCCACCGGCTCGTGCCGGCCGCATTCCAGCGTGCGGTGACGCTCTCGCAATACTTCGACCCGGAGTCTGCGCTCAGGGCCGGTTTCTTCGATGAACTAGCCGACCCGGATGCGCTAATGGCCCGCGCCGAGGCTCTCGCAAATGACGCAACCAAACTGGATCCGCGAGCGCACACCGAGTCGAAGCGCAGAATTCGCAAAACGTTGGTTCGAAAGCTCCGCTTAGGCGCCCCGCTGGACCTTCTGGACGCAGCGCTCATCGGGCTGCGGCGCAAACCTAAACAGTAGTAGAACTTGCGGCCGTTACTCCGGCTTCTTAAAGCGCAGCACGTATCGATCTGTCTTGCCGCGTATCTCCGGGTCGAAGACGCCCTTCGTATGATCGTCTTCGGGATTGGCCAGCGCATTGCTTTCACCGTCGAGGACAAAACCGACGGCCTCAAGCTCAGCGATCACGATCGCCGAATCGATACGATGCAGTGTGCTGCCCGTCTCTGATGGCGAACCGCTAGCGGCCTGATGATCGATAATGCCTAAGGTACCGCCAGGCTTAATGCCCTTGCACACCTCGGCGAGGAAGACAGGTACATCGATCTGATCCCAGCCGTATTCTTCCGACGACCAATAAAGGTCGTGATAATTGAGAACGATTGTCGCTGCATCGAAGCTATCAGCCTCGAGTGCCAGCGTATTGTTCTCGGCCATCAGGATTTCGGTGTTGGGCAGGCGATTGTCTGCATGCCGCATCGTGTGCGCTTCACCGGCGAAATTGAGCATCGGTGTGTTGGCGTGCACGATGACCTTGCCGCTCTCACCCACCACGTGCGCGAGCATTTCAGTGTAGTAACCACCGCCGGCCCACATCTCGAGAACGACGTCGCCGGGCTGGATGCCGAAAAATTCGAGTACGGCTTCGGGTTGACGGCCGGCATCGCTCTCGCGATCAGCTTCGGGACGTGTCTCGCTGGCAACGGCTGCCGCGTAAATGGACACTTCCGCTTCGACAACGGCTGCTGCCGCGGGCTCAGGCGCAGTTGTGGCGGCTTCGGGTTCGCTCGCCTGCCGGTCGCAACCGGCGACTACAAACGCCAGGGTCAGTACAGTGATTATTTTTTTCATGTTCGGCTCCGGTATTGCGTGTTGTTTTTTTATAGTACCGGTATCTGACCCGCCATATCATCAGAAGTGCCTTCACGCTAGCCGATAGCCAAAGCCGTATTACTTAAATACAGTGGATCGCTATGTCCACCAAGCCCCCACCCATAGCCATACTCGCCGCGCTCCTGACCCTCGTTTTCTGGGGAGGCACCGCCATAGCAAACCGTTATGCGGTTGGGTTCGCGGACCCTATCGTCGTGGCAACACTTCGATCCATGTTGGCCGGTATCGTGGCGCTCATGATCGCATTGGCGCTGCGGCTTAGATGGCCTGCCGCTCGCCACGACCAACTGTTGTTGTTAGTTTCGGGTCTGTGCAGCTTTGCCGCCTGGCCAATCTTTCTGAGTCTTGGACTCGCGCGAACCACGGCCAGCCACGCCGCCCTGATCATGGCGACGCTGCCGGTCATCACGGTGTTGCTCGCCAGCTTGGTTAACCGAACCATTCCAGAACGCAGTTGGTGGATCGGCGGCGGCATGGCATTGGCCGGCGCGCTTTTTCTGATAACGAATCGTGAAGGCTTACTGGTTGTTTCAGATCCGCGCTCGGCAGCCATCGGCGACTTGATAGTACTGGCCGGCTGCGTACTTTGCGCTGCGGGCTATGTTGCCGGCGGAAAGCTCTCGCCGAAAATTGGTGCATTTGCGACGACGTTCTGGGGATTGTCGGTCGCGCTTTTGATCACCGTTCCGACATTGGTTTTCTATCAGCAGGGCACTGACTGGACGACGTTGCCCGCTTCCGCGTGGTGGGCCATTGCCTGGCTGACCTTGCTGTCGTCCTTGCTGGGTTATGTGCTCTGGTTCTTTGCGCTCGGTCGCGGAGGCATAGAGAGAATAGGCTCACTACAATTATTGATGCCGGTGATTACAGTAGTCGGTGCCGTACTCATTCTTGACGAGATCTTCACGCTGCGGCTCATGTTCTTAGCAGGGCTTGTTCTTGCCGGAACCGTTATCGCACATCGTCGGGTTTAAATGCTTATTGTTCGTGATGCCGACGCAAATATTCATCAAGTGTTCGCACACTCCAGCCTGAATAACCCTTGGGTATGGTCGGTCGGTCCTCCTCCAGCAGGTCCACGCCCGCGATATCGAAGTGAGCCCAGACCTGATCCTCGTCAACAAACGATCCTATAAATGCCGCCCCGGCACTGGCGCCGGGATTACCCGCGTCGCTGTTCTTGATATCGGCAACTTCGGATTCGATTTGCTTGAAGTGCGTGTCGTCCAGCGGCAATCGCCAAATCGCCTCGTTCGCAGCGTTGGACGCTTCGGTAAGTTGTTCTATCAGTTCATCGTGACGACCGAAAACTGCGGCATAGTCATCACCCAGTGCACGGCCTGCTGACCCGGTCAAGGTTGCGACATCGATCAACACGCTGGGCTCATAAGTGACCTGAGCGTAGTGCACGGCGTCGGAAAGTACGAGTCGCCCTTCGGCATCGGTGGACATGATCTCGATCGTAATGCCGGACATCGAGGTCAGTACATCACCGGGACGGATCGCTGTGCCCGAGGGCATGTTTTCTGCAAGTGCAGCCAATGCGACAACATTGACCGCTGCACCACGACGCGCGGCGGCCAACACAGTACCTGTCACAACGCCTGCACCGCCGAGGTCACCTTTCATCGCCCACATGCCGTCATTGTCCTTAAGCGAGATACCACCCGTGTCGAAAGTAATCCCTTTGCCGGCGAGCACGACAGGCGAGCTGTTACCACCGGCCATGTACTCAATGATCAAGAGCCTGGGAGGGCGTGACGAGCCCTTGCCAACGCCCCAATGCGCGCCCATGCCAAGCCGCTGCAGATCTTCCTCGTCCAGCACTTTGATCTTGACGTTGTCGAGCCCTTCGAACAGCTCTTCGGCTCTGTCGACGAAAGCCTGAGGATAAATATGGTTAGCAGGCTCCGAGGGCATGTTCCGCGCGAAGTACACACCGGCGGCAAGATGCACCAGGTCACTCTCGAACGACGGTTGAGAATTGTCGTCACTTAAAAGGCGCACGACCGGGAGCGTATCCGGATCAATCTTGTCTGCCTGGTACTTGTCGAAACGATAACTGCGCAGCAAATAGCCGAATGCAACACGCGCTGCGGTCGCCTCTTGATCTGCGTTATCGACATCCCAGAGAATCTGCACGTTGCCGCCCTCTGTTTCCGCCAGCAACGATGCGGCTGTACCACCAAAATCCTCAGCAGTGGCGCGGCTGACGGTTTCTGCACCCAGACCGATCAGGTCAATGCGCGAATAAGGCGCGACACCCAAGAGCGTCACCGTCGCGTTCGCTTCGCCGAGAAATGACGCTTCCGCCGCTGCAACCGTGAGTGCGCCATTCGTTCGCTGGTCGATCGTTGCGGCGATGCCGCTTAATGTCTCGCCTTCGACCACAGGCACGACGATGCGCCCATCTGGGGGAATGTCGAATGATGCAAAATCGAATTGTTGCTCAGCGTAAGCCGAAGGGGCTAGCGTAAGACAGGCAAGTAGTGCGGCAATAGTTTTCAATCTAATTTCTCCAAGTGTTCCGCGATTGTATGGACAAGTACTGTACACGCTGCATAGACTGCAGAACGAATCGTGTAACGAAGCGAGAGCTCCATTGAAACGCATTACTGCTCTACTAACCACTGCCATGGCGCTGCTGTTGCTGCCATTCGTGGCCGACGCCGACTGGTTCGATAAGATCCGCGACGGCGACGACGAAGAAGCACTCTATCGCACGCTCTACTACATGCCCAAAGGAGGCGACCTGCATAATCACCTTTCGGGCGCCGTATTCGCCGAGTGGTGGTACGAGCTGGCACTGGCCCAACAGGAGCGCGGTTACGAGTATTACACCAAAGTTCGCATCAGCAACTGCCGCGATTTCGGCGCTAACGCAGCCGCCAACTATTTCCTGCTATTCCGAAATATCTCGGCACTCGAGTATGCATCGCTCGACGAGTGTGAGAAGGGCGAGTACAAGCGGCTCGCGGACCTCGACGATCGCGAGAAGTCCGCCTGGATGAACAGCATTCGACTCGACAAGCCCTACGAGGGCCGTGGCGAATTCTTTGAGACACACTGGCAGCGACTCAACGCCCTCACCCGCAATCCCTGGCTGCAGGCGGAAACGATGGTGAAGAACATGCAGGCCTATGCTGAGGAAGGTATGGCGTACGTCGAATACCAGATTGGCGGCGGCTCGTACGAGGATCCGGACGGCGCGAGCATCGATGCGCCAGAGGCATTCGATATCCTGCGCGAGGCGCTGGCGCGAAAGGACGTACGGGATCTTGGCGTCACCGTGCGTTTCCAGCTCGTCATCCTTCGCTTCCTGCCCAACGCCGAGGATCAGTTACGGCATGTGTACAAGCTCGTGCACGAAAACCCCGACCTGCTCGTCGGCGTCAACATGGTGGGCCGCGAGGACAACGATAAGGGCTATCCGGCCCGTTTCCTGCCAACCTTGCGTGAGCTGCGCCGCGAGTACAGTGGCGTTCGACTCTCGATCCACGCCGGTGAGGTGGATGAGCCCAACGCGCACGTGCGGGACACATTATTGCTCGGCGCCGATCGCATCGGCCACGGGCTCAACCTGATTTCAGATGACGACACCATGCTCCTTTTGCGACACGGGCCTTATCTCGTCGAAATCAATCTCATCAGCAACCTGTTGCTCGAGTATGTGAATGACTATTCCGAACACCCGTTTCCCGAGTACCTGCGCACCGGGATACCGGTCGCGTTGTCGAGTGACGATCGCGGCATGTGGGAATCGACGATGACCGATGAGTTCTACGTGGCCGCGACGGAGTTCAGCTTGTCGTGGGAGGAGATCAAGACGCTTGGGCGCAACTCACTCAAGCACGCGTTCGTTTCCAAAGAGAGCAAAGAACGATTGCTACGCGAGTACAACGAGCGCATTCATCGCTTCGAGCGCCAGATGCAGAGCCGCGGTATCGAGAAACTGGGCCCCACGCCGAAGACTCGCGGCTTCGTCTGTGATCGCTACGAGCTCTGCAAGTAATATGCCCGAGCGACTCAGCGACAGGGCACGTCAATGCGACAGCTAATCTTTGCATGTGTGGCACTGCTACTGGCGGCGAGTGTCGGACGCGCCGACGAGCCGCTCGATATCGTTATCTACGGTGCAACCGGAGAAGTCGGCTCGCACGTTGTGCAGGAGGCGCTGGATCGTGGTCACCGGGTCACGGCCGTGTCCCGGCAACCCGAGCAGATCCAAAAACGACATGACATGCTCTCGGTCGTCAAAGGTGACCTCCTCGACAAGGCGAGCGTGACTGAAATAGTGACCGGCCAGGATGTCGTGATTTTATCCGTGCGCGGAGTGATCGGCGATTCAGGTTGGCCCGAGAGTGCCTTGCAATTCATGGCTGCGGAGATGCTCGTCGACGTCCTGTTCCTGCAGGACGAAGCGCCGCGGCTGCTGCATGTCGGCGGCTCGGGAGCGCTCGAGGTTGAGCCGGGCGTCCTGTACGCCGCCAAGTTGCCGACAATTCTTTTGTCTAAGGGTCTGGAAGTTGAGATCCTGGGCCAGATTCTTGCCTTGGAGTTTTACGGCAAGGTCGATGACGTTAAGTGGACCTACGTGACGCCGCCAAAAAACCTTACCAACGGGCCACGAACCGGCGTTTTCCGCATTGGCGGCAGCCAGGCGCTTGAAGATGACCGGGGCAGAACTCGCGTCTCACGTGCGGATTTCGCAGTGGCGCTTATCGACGAGGCGGAACAGGCCACGCATTTGAGGCAGCAGATCTCAGTCGCTTACTGATAGGTATCTAAAGTGAGAGCAAGAACGGTCTATAGTCGGTAGACTGAACGAAAATATGCGGAGATATCTCCATGGCTGGCAAGTTCTACCCTATTCGACCGACCACTGTTACAGATCCAACAGAGATTACGAAAGCGATTTCGCTGTTCGAAAAAAGAATGACGGACGGAAGCGATCGTACGGAGGAAATCCGACTCGGATTTCAAAGTGGCGCGGCACTGGCCAAAGTGCACGGGAGATCAGATCTCGATTTATGGGCAGCATTTTTGCCGGCAAAGAAGCAGTTCCTGGCTGCATTTGGACTTGGCAATCCGTTTGATGGAGATGGAAAATCCATCGTCGTTGAAACCAACTTTCCATTGGAGGGTATTAGTCGGCGAGTTGGTGGCGTTTTCCTGAGAAATAGCAAAGGTAAACTACATGTCGGACATCGTGGGAGCGTTGGCGGCGGCAAGGCGGGCATTGGGCAAAAGGCCTTCTTGGCGGAAATCGGTACCGATGACTTGGTGGAGATTCGTGACGGTGACAAGACCTCCAAGGTCATCATGATTGGCGCCCTCGACGCCGAGGACTTACCGTCGCGTGTGCATTCTTTTGTTACTCGCGTCGCACAGTTCAAGGATCTCGAGTAATTCATAGAAACATTGAGTCCTTCCGTCACATCTGATTTGGCGCCCATATCCCCGCTATTCCAAGCCAAAAAATGCGTCCTCTGGATTCTTTCCTATACTTAAGCTATTTGAAGGGAGCCTCATCATGGATCGTCGTAAATTCTTGTCGAGTGCAATAGGCGCAAGCATTGTCAGCGCGAGTGGTTGTTGCACATCCGCACGGCCCATCAGTGAATCGGAGAGTTTTAGACCCGCGGGTACTCCCCTTAGTCCGTATCGCGTCAATGACGCGAATCGTATTAGCAGCAAGGTCATAGATCCTCACTGCCATATATTCAACGCGACGGACTTGCAGATCGCCGGATACCTACGTGGCCCGATTGCCTATCAGCTACCGAAATCATTGCGATGGATCGCGATCGGTCTTGCATCGCCCATCGAATGGGTCATGAAAAGGGTTGCAATCTCGGCGCACGAAGAGATGGAAAACCTTCGCACACTTTCTGCAAAAGGCGCTCTGGGCGACTTGAATGCCCTGTCGGGCGAGATCCGGCAGCACCGCGAGAAGGTCGCCGACCTGCTGATGACCCGACTTTACAAAACGGGCTATGCCACGCAGATGGATGCGGAGCTTCAAAACCAGTACGCCGTCAATAAATCTGGATCGACGAAATTTGATGAAGAATTTTTGCTGCGGTCTTTTGAGTCGGGCAGCAATGCTGACGACGCCGAGGATGCGCTAAAGATTTATCGTGCACGTGGCGTCAATATCGACGGCATTTTAGCCTTCGCGGGGTTCCTGCTATCGCCACGAATGCACAACTTTCGCGAATATCAGCGCGGCTACACCACCAGCGACGGGGCCTTCGGAATCAATCGGTGCTACGCGTCGATGGTCGATTTCGACTACTGGATCGGTGATTGCGATCACACACGCTCGCGGCTTCGCGATCAAATTATTCTCATGGAAAATCTGGCGGAATTATCCGGCGGTCACATGCGGCCGTTAGTCGCCTACAACCCCTGGACCGATATTGAAGACGGCGACGAGTCTATCAATCTCGTCAAGGATGCTATCGGCGCGCGTGGCTTTGCAGGTGTCAAGATCTACCCGCCGATGGGCTTTTTCCCACACGGTAATGCGACAAATCCGAGCTATCCCACAAACGGCAAACATCCGGACCTCGGCTTGATCGACAAAAAACTGCAAGCCTTGTTCACCTATTGCCGAGACAAGGACGTACCGGTCATGTCGCACAGCAACGAATCCATGGGCCGGTTGCCCTCGCACGACATCCTTGGCGGGCCATCGGGTTGGGGAACATTCTTCGGCGAGAAAGAAAGTGCGGGTTCTCGCGTGAACCTTGGGCATGTTGGCGGCAGCAAGAATAAGGATGGCGGAACGGGTAATTGGACCCGGCAATTCACGGACCTGATGAATACTCCGAACGCGAAACATCTGTACGGTGACCTCGGCTTCTGGGATGACGTCATAGAAGATAAGCCAGAGGCCGTGAAACGCTTAACCGACTTGTTGGACACGAAATTGATGCATGGCGATACAGTGGCAGACCGACTGATGTTCGGAACCGATTGGTTCATGCTGGCGCAGACGGGAACATGGTCGTCATACGCAATCAAGTTCCAGCAGGCGTTGAGTCGGGCTGGAGTGCCCCGCGAAACCGTGGACAAACTGTTTTATCAGAACGCAGAGCGATTGTTCGGTGAAAAAGTGGAAAAATCCGTCTAGGAGTGTAAACGTCGGTCGCGAACGCAGGAGCAAGCACTGAGCGCTGTAGCGTGAGGCTACAGTAGGTAACGCACCCTCCGCAATCAGTGCATCTACTAGTTAGCTGTGCTGCTTTACTCCCCCTTTTCGTTGCTACACTTGTGCTGAAATCCTTCTTGTTTTTAGGGCTGGCCGATGGCTGGCTTGGAGGTAGTAATGAGATTGCACGTACTTGCGATCATCGGATTTGCTCTGATCGCGACAGGTTGTGAGAGCAAAACACAAGCCGCACCTGCTGCGGAAACGACGCCGACCGAGAACCCAACGATCGACAAAGACAGTTATCAATACACCGGGATTCTCAGGCACATGCACGCACATGCGGATCGACTTGACGTTCTCAACAACGCCCTCGCCGATGGCGACCTCGAGGCCAGCAAATTACCGGCCCGCTGGTTGTGGCGGCACGAAACGCTAAGCGGTGTCCCTGCAGACTGGCAGCGATATCTGGTTAGCATGCGCGCGGCAGCCCGCAGCGTTGAAATTGCGCCCGATCTTGACGCGGCACGCGCTGCGTCGAAACTTATCACTGAGCAGTGCCAGGCCTGTCACGCTGCCGCTGGAAACTTCGTCAATAACGTGGAACAAGTGAGCGACTGACGCAGAGTACGCTTTCGCTCACCGCCCCCACAAAACCCGTAATGCAATCGGCGCAGCAACCGTCGTTACGATCGCCATGATGACGATGGCTGAGAACAGGCTCTGCACGATCAATCCTGGCGGATCCGGTTGCAGAAATAACCCAGCTTCGAATGCAACGCCGGCGATGATGAGTTCCACAGCCCCTCTTCCGCTCATGCCCACACCAACCAACAGGGACTCCTGTTTCGAGAACCCGGCCCAGTAGGCCGGAACGCCTGAGCCGATCAGCTTGCTGGCCAGTGCCAGCAATGTAAGGACGACAACAAAGCCCGGCACCTGGCCGACACTGCTTAGATCGAGATGAAAGCCCACTGAGACGAAGAAGATCGGTGCGAGGAAACCGCGCGTCAGTCCCGACATCTGCTGTTCGACACGCTCGTAGCTGGCTTCGTCGACGACCTTGGGGTGGAAGAACATGCCGGCTATGAACGCGCCGATGATTGGGTGCAGCTCAAGGATCTCGGCCAGCACCGCGTAGGCGAGCGCAGCGATTAGTAACATGCTGAAGTCGACCTCGGGAAAGCTCAGATGGCGAAACGATTTACCGAGCCACGGAAAGACGTACAGCCCCACAGGAATGGTGATCGCGAAGAACAACAGGACCTTGCCGACCACGGGCAGCAAGTTGGTCAATGTGAAGTCCCCGGTTCCGTGGCCACCAATCGCTGCGAGCAGCAACGCGATCAGGAACAGGCTCAGGAGATCGTCCCAGAGCGCGGCCGCGATTACGGCCTTGCCCACCCTGGAGTCGAGGGCACCGAGATCCATAAACATGCGTACGGCAACGGGAACGGCCGTGATGCTCAGCGCCACACCAAGGAATAGGCATTGCGCCATCTTGTAGGCCGACTCGGGCAATACCGCGAGGCCCAGCGCATAGCCCACGCTGACCGGCACGAGCATGCCACCGATCGCAATCAGGATCGCCGACTTCGACGAGCGCGCGAATTCCAGTGGCTCCATGCGAATGCCAGCCAGCAGCATGAGGAAGAACATGCCGAGGTCGGCAAGCCCTGTGAAGATATCGCTGTTGGCCGTAAACCAGATCGAGGGCGCCCGGTGCTGGAAGCGCAGTAGCAGGTAACCGAGGCAGATGCCTGCCAGCAGTTCACCGACCAGTGCCGGCAATTTTGCCCGCTCCGCGAACTCCCCGAACATGCGGGTCACGACGAGCAGGATCAGGATTATTAGCAGGATATCCAGTGCCCTGTCCTCCGGTGCGACTCATGGTCACGCTCTAGATTTAGGGCATTTTGGTGGCGGGGGCAATACGGGGAACTACCTTGAGCTCACTCGTTCTCGCTGCGTGCTGAAACGATGACGTCACCGTCCAAATCGACGATCACGTCCAGGACGATCGGTCTGCAACAAACCTGGCAATCCTCAACGTAGCTTTGCTCGGGTATTGAGTCATCCACCAGTACGGATATTGATTCGCCGCAGTAGGGGCAACTGATAGAAGTTTCGGAAATCTCGGGCATATTCAGTAGTGTAAAGTGACCAATCAGTAAACAAACGCGATGGCTAAGGATTCTCGTCTTGTTGATAAGTAACTATTGATCGGGACGTTTGCTCTTTCGTCAGCACCAAAATACTGCCGTTTGCAGGACCAGCATCGACCAGCCTCTGCCAAGCGACGGCAACTTCTTGACGATGTTTGGTAATCAATGCTTCGGGTGCACCGTCTGAACAGTTCTCTCGCCCGAGACCCTCGTCGACGACTATTTCGATCGTGACCGTGGTCTGGCATGAAGGCTCCGAATCCTGGACCTGGAATGATTCTTGTTGCGTGGATGCTTGCCGGTCTGCCGTTTCGGCACGTGCCTTGGCAACCACACCTAATACTTCGCCAAAGACTCTTACAGAGTCCGCATCGCCTCGTGAAACCGCATTTTCGCGAGCGAGCGAAAACATTCGTTCCGAGCGGTCAAAATCACCCTCCTTTAGAGCTTCCGCGCCCATCTCAGCGATAGCTTGCTCGCGTTGTTTGGGGGTCAGACTACGGACGTAGTCAGCTATTCCTTCAGCAACAGAGTCACCTTGTTCTCCGAGCTGATCGAAGATCTCAAGTGCCTGATCGAAATCGCCCGACGCCATCGCGGCATAACCGTCTTTCTTCACTGTTTGTGCGAATGAAGAGTGAGAAATAACTGCCATCAGCAGAATGGCCACACATTGTATTTTTGGAGTGTGCATCATGTCTCCAGCAGATCGATGCAATTACAGTATATAAGTCGTGCCAATACGGGCAACTTATTTGGGTATCAGTAAAACAAACTTCCGACCGCCGCATGCCAATCCATGCGTTCCCCGGCCTGGCATCGGGCGGCACAGGATTCACTGTCGATGTTCGCCTCGAAAAACTCACGATCCAGCCATTGCTGCACGTCGTCATTCGCAGCAACGCCCGGCATTTGTGGCGACAGCTCCAAATGCTGCTCTCGCTGGTCTCTGAACTGGATATTTCCATCCGCAGACTTCTCGCAAACAAAGCCTCCCTCGTGAACCAGGTGGTGGTGATGCCGGCAGAGCAGCACAAGATTGTCCAAACTCGTTTCACCGCCGTCGGCCCAGTGCTCTATATGGTGTCCATCGACAAATCGGGTGTTGGTACAGCCCGGAAAGCGGCAACCTTTGTCTCTCGCGCGTAATGCACGGCGCATTGGGGGTGGAATTGTCCGTGATCGGCGGCCGATTGAGAGTGGCTCGCCGTTTTCGTCTTCTTTTATCGCTACGACTGTGCAGTCGCAGGCAATTCTTCTCGACGTTACCGCGGTAACGCCGGGGCCATCTTCAATGTGGCTGACGCATTCACGTTCAGCCTCGGAATCTACTCCTACATGAACTACGACCTGATAACGGTCCGCCGTCGAGCCTGACGATTCGTTGTTGTTCATGTAGGTTTCTGCAACTTCTGCCAGAGCATCGGCGCGGCGGGCTGCGATTGGAGTTGGCTCGTCATTCTCTGTGAGAACTTCTGTCTCAGCGAAATCATTGTCCATCGCCATTTCCAGTGCCTTAACGATCAATGCGCCCTGCTCCGCTGGCAGCCGCGCTCTTATGACCAGGCAACCATCGTGATCATAAAAGTGTGTTACTTCGCGATTGTTGTATTGCTCGTTAGCAATTTCGACGTCCTGCAAGCCCTTCGCCGTACGGAATTTCGACACGAGTTTTTCGACGTGATGAGCTGTGCCATGTTCAGCGATCATCAGGAGGTAGTCCTCGTTTGTCTCGTCGGCGATACGCGTTATCGCGCGGACCTTGGAATAGCTCATCTTGCCACTGGCCATTGCTTCGTTGATCTTGGGCAGACCGGCCAATGCATGTGCGACACGCACTTTCTCTCTGGCCGCGTTCATACCGATGCCGCATTTGAAATTCAGCCAATGCGCGCAGGAACACAGGCCCTGACCAGCCCAGTATTCGTTCTGGTCAAACTGGCGAATCAAGGACAGTAGACGAGCTTCGGCAGCGTAGATGTAGCTGCAAAGTTCGGTGATCTCAGCGCCGAGTTGCTCGGCAGCTGAGGCGATGGATTCTGCTGGAGTTTGGACAATTGCGATGGCTGTGGACACGGTTCCCTCCGCTCAATAGTGGTGTACTGTGAATATATACAGTATACGTCTATACCACTGATATTTCTATAATTACTGACAATTTGGCAGGTCCCGCAGCACCGAGCGCTCACCACCCCATTCACGTGTTTAATCGTTATACTCGCGGCGTGACTGCCACCTACAAAACCGCTGAAGAAACTGCTCGGACTATCGTCGAGCGTGTTGGGTCTGACGTCGTGCTCGGTCTGCCGATCGGTATCGGCAAGGCGACGCACGTTGTCGATGCCTTATTCGAGCTGGCGGCGCAGGACTCATCGATATCGCTCACGATTTTTACCGGGCTGACGCTGGAGCCACCACAAGCCAAGAGCGAGCTTGAGAAGCGCTTTCTCGAGCCGCTGGTCGAACGACTCTATTCGGATTGGCCTGTACCCCGCTACGCCGACGCAATTCGTAGCGGTTCAATGCCAGCCAACGTGCGTGTACAGGAATTCTACTTGCGGCCCGGCGCCTACCTCGGCAATACCTATGTGCAGCAAGCATACTCAAGCATCAATTACAGCGAGGTAGCAGGCGAACTAATGCACCTCGGCGTCAATGTACTGGCACAACTGGTTGCCATCTCGCCGGACCAGCCCGGGCATTACAGTCTCGGCTCCAACCCGGAGGTCACGCTCGACTTGCTTCCGTACTTCAATGAGCGTCGCAATAAGGGTCTGTCGGCCTTGCTCGTCGGGCAGGTCAATCACCACATGCCTTTCATGCCGGGCGACGCCGATCTCAATGCAGCAGATATCGATATCGTTCTTGACGACAGCCGCTTCGACTATCCGTTGTTCACTCTGCCCAACCGTGCCGTGTCTGACGGCGACTATGCGACCGCTATGCATGTTGCAAGTCTTGTTCGCGACGGCGGCACGTTGCAGCTCGGTATCGGCTCACTCAGCGATGCTGTTGCTCACTGTCTGCTTCTTCGGCACTCATCACCGGAACTGTTTGCTGAGGTGCTCGAGAAGTTACCCGGAGGAACGGCAACCGAACGACGCCGGCATCTGCCGATTGAGCTCACGCCATTTCGGGAGGGACTTTACGCATCGACCGAGTTGCTCAGTGATGCATTGTTCACGTTGTTTGAAGCAGGCCTCATCAAACGGCCGGCCGATCATGCAACGGAAGCCGTCATGCACGCTGGCTTCTTCATTGGTTCCAACGCTTTGTACGACGGATTGCGGGCACTGCCCGAAGAGCGACGCCGTCTAATCGACATGACCCGCATCTCGAAAGTAAACACTTTGTTTGGCGAGGAAACCGAGAAGCGAGCGCAGCGCCGCGATGCGCGCTTTATCAACGAAACCATGATGGTTACGTTGCTCGGCGCGGCGGTTTCCGATGCACTTGAAGACGGACGTGTTGTTAGCGGCGTTGGCGGTCAGTTCGACTTTGTCTCGATGGCGCAGTCGCTCGATGGAGCGATGTCGATATTAATGTGTCGTGCGCGTCGCGAGAGTGGCGGCAAGGTGTCGTCGAACATTCGCTGGAATTACGGCCACAATACCGTGCCGCGGCATCACCGCGACGTGTTCGTGACCGAGTACGGCATTGCTGCAACGCGTGGCTGCAGCGACCGCGATGCGATCGATCGACTACTGCACGTAGCGGGTGCCGAATTTCACGGCAGTCTCATTAAAGCACCGCGCCGCGCCGGCAAGGTCGAGCGCGACTACCGGATGGCAGGTGATGCTACTAAGAACCGTCCCGACGTCATCGCATCTGTCTTCAATCAGCATCGCGAGCATTTTCCTGCCTATCCGCTCGGCACGGAATTGACCCGTGACGAACAGGCGCTGGTCGAAGCGCTCGGATGGTTGCAAAACAATACCGCTACTACGGGAAAACGACTGCGCACAATGTTGCACGCAGTGTTCAACAGCACGCAATCAGGCTTCGAGAACGAGCTGGCTCGCATGGGCCTCGAACTTCCAACCAACCTCAAGCAGCGCCTGATGCAACGCCTGCTCTGCCATGCACTACAACAGAGCGTCAAAATCGATAGTTGAATCCGAGTGAGATAACGTCGGTCTCCAGGACGTCGAACTCATAGATTGTCCAATCGCCCGTCAGCGAGAAGTTGTCACTAAGATCAAGTTTCAATCCGCCGCCATAGTAAGGATTGTCGTCTCCGGGTGTGTCGATCGAGAATCCATCGACGGAAATATCAGCATCCCAAAAGAACACTCCACCTTTGCCGAAAAGAGACAGGTTTTCTGAAAGTGGCAGCGCGAGTGTTGCGCCCAGGGTCCAGCCATCACCGCTGATGTCAGTGCGTGACAGCAAACCGCCCAGGTCTACCGATTCCGTAAAGTCTCCGAAATTCAGATAGCCCGCTTCAATGCCGAAGGTATCGCTGATTTGAATACCACCGAAAAAGCGATAGGCGTCAGCGTCGGTATCAATTCCGAATCCATCGAAATTATCATCCAAACGCGCGTTGCCGATGCTTGCCCCAACATAGGCGCCAGGGCCAGCATGTGCAGCCACTGGTAATACAGTCGTAAACACTAGCGCGGCCGCCAGTGAAAGCGTAATTGTCGTTCGTTTCATCATCGTGCTCCTTTGATACGTAACGCCTATCTGGCCATACGTATGCTGAAGCGATGCTGAACGGGAGACCGTTATGTCGCATACCGATGGCACTCCGCCCATTAATATGAAACGCTGCGCTCGAAGATGAAAAAGGCACGGCGTCCGAAAGGGCGCTTCGCAAAACCACCGGTCTACGGTTCTTACTAAGACAGCGGAGTTACCATCATGAATTTCATGCTTAGCATTACGCCCTGGCCCGTTGCGTCGGCACTACTTTGGATCATTCTGATCATCGCCGCGCTGTACCTCATACGCAGTACTGCACATAAGACTATTCAGGCCGCGGCGCAGGGATTGCACCGCAGCTTCCGCGTGGCCTCGAAGGCCGTGTCGCGGTCGGAAGCCAATCTCGCGGTGCGCAATCGCGACGTCCTGCTTGCGGCTGGCCGGGAAGCGAAAGAACGCATTATTGAGCGTGAGTTCGAACGCATTAACGAGACCGTGAGGAAAGACCTTGCCAACTACTCGGCGCTGCACCGCTCACTGAGTGAATCCATCGGGCGGATCGAGAAGGACCATCAGGAAGCGGTCGATGTACCACCCGACCCGCCCGGCTGGGTCAGGGCGGTCAAAGCTGTGGCCGAAATGGACGCCAAGGAAGGGCGCGCCCATGTCGGCAGTATCCTTAGCGACATTCACAAGTCGCTGATCAAGGCGAACAAGGAAGCGATGACGGCCTATCACGCGGCCAGCGCGAAGCGTCACAAACTGCTGCGACACATGCGACCGGACTGGCGACAGATCCAGCAGACACTGGCCGCTGTCGGCAAAAACGTTGACAGTCTCCTGAGTCGTTCCGTCACCATCGACCGGCACATGCAGGAATACGAGGACATCGTTGGCGGCCGCGACCGTGCCATATCCGTGCTGTCTTCGTCATCACTGGTTAATTTCTTCGTCTCGGCATTCGTGCTGTGTATTGCGATCGGTGGTGCAACCATTAACTTCTCACTGATCGCAAGACCGATGGCTGAAATGGTCGGCGGCACCAGCCTGATCGGAAACTTTCGCACCGCGGATATCGCCGCCCTCGTTATCATTCTGGTCGAGATATCGATGGGTCTGTTCCTGATGGAGTCGCTGCGCATTACGCGCCTGTTCCCGGTGATCGGTGCCCTGCCCGACAAAACGCGCGTACGTATGATTTACATCACGTTCTCGATCCTGTTCTTGCTGGCAGGCGTCGAGGCGGGACTCGCCTACATGCGCGAGGTTCTGTTGCACGACGAACTTGCGACGAGTGCACTGCTGCGCGGCGATGTGGGCGCAACTGCAACTGGCGAGTACATGTGGATCACGACAGCTGCGCAGATGGGTATGGGATTCATCCTGCCATTTGCGCTGACGTTTGTGGCCATTCCGTTGGAGACGTTTGTGCACTCGCTCAGAACGGTGATCGGGCTACTGGCGATATCGTTGCTGCGTTTGATATCCCTGTCTCTGCGATTGTTTGGCAACATTTTTCGCTATCTCGGTGTGCTCCTGATGCAGATTTATGACTTGCCGCTATTCGTACCTCTGTGGCTCGAAGAACGCATGTCGAAAGCAGGAGCGCGCTATCCCGAGGGCACGCAGCCAATACGCGACCAGCGCCTGAAGGGAGCGAGACTATGAAATACGGCATCCTCTTTACACTCTTCATACTCCTCGCAGCATGCAGCAGCGACACAGCGCCGAGAAACAACGGCGTTTACATGCTGCTCGATACGTCCGGAACTTACGCCGAGGAACTCACCAAGGCCGAGCAGATCATTCGCTTTACGCTTTCAAAGCTGGACGCGTCGGACACGTTTGCTGTGGCCCGGATCGATACCGGGAGTTTTAGCGAGAAGGACATCATCGCCAAAACATCCTTTGATGATCGACCCAGCGCCATCAATCGCCAGAAGCGATTGTTTGCACAACAAGTGAGTGATTTTGTGGCGAGCGCGAGGCCGGCACAGTACACCGATATAACCGGCGGCTTGTTGCAGGCTGTGGAATTTCTCAACGAAAAAGACACCGGCACCAAGACGATCCTGATCTTTTCGGACCTCAAAGAGGACCTTGAGAAAGGCTATGTACGTGATATCGATGTGCCGCTTGAAGGATTTGATGTTATTGCGCTCAATGTTACCAAGCTACGTTCGGACAATATCGACCCGCGCGAATACCTTGGCCGGCTACAAGAGTGGCAGGGCCGGGTTGAGAAAACCGGCGGACAATGGCGGGTAATCAACGACCTCGATGGATTGGACGGCCTGTTATAGCAGCGTCTGGAATCGACTGAGGCGGCGAATTCTGCTGGATTTTAGAGCGCTGTGATGGCTGTGGACACGGCTCTCAGCGTCTCTATAATGCCAGGCATGCCACGGCCATTAAGTTTCAAGCTGCTATTACCAGTGTGTCTGCCATTCCTGGCGCACGCGAGCTTCGCGGCACCGCCCGAAATGAAGGCTCAGCCGCTTGTGAGCACGCCAGTTATCGATGGCGATGTCATTGGTGACGATGCCTGGGCTGGCGCAGTACCGGCTACCGGTTTACAACAAGTGCAGCCGAATGACGGGCAGCCGTCGTCGCAGAAAACCGAGGTGTTCATCGGCTACTCGGACACGGCCTTGTACATCGGTGTTATCGCGCATGACGATGATCCGTCCGGCATTATCGTCACTGATAGCCGGCGAGATTCGAGCCTTAATGACACGGATTCATTTCGCGTCATCATCGACGGCCTCCTCGATCGGCAAAACGGCTTTATATTTGGTACGAACGCAGCCGGTATCGAGTACGACGCACAAATCACCAAGGAAGGCGGCGGCGATTTCGGATCCGGCGGCGGCGCCTTCAACCTGAACTGGGACAGCTCGTGGACAGTTAAATCGCAGATCGGCGATTACGGCTGGAGCGCCGAGTTTGAGATTCCATTTCGCACCCTGCGTTATGGCTCGGGTGACGTGCAGGACTGGGGCATCAACTTCCAACGCAATATTCGCCGTAACAATGAGATCGCCTATTGGGCACCACTGGACCGTAACCGAAGCCTGCAACGCGTTTCCGAGGCCGGCACGCTCAAAGGTATCGAGACACCCGGACAACGCAATTTGCAGGTGACGCCTTACGTACTGAGTAGCGCGCGACGCGGCGGCAGCGTGATCGGTACTGAGACGGACTCCGACGTCGGCGTCGACGTCAAATACTCGATTACACCGAGCCTGACACTGGACCTCACTTACAACACCGACTTCGCTCAAGTTGAAGCCGATGATGTGCAGCTAAATCTCGACCGATTCGCCCTGTTCTTCCCCGAGAAGCGCCCCTTCTTCCTTGAGAACGCGGGACAGTTCGGCGTTGGCAATGGCGGCGAGGTTGAACTCTTTTTCAGTCGCCGCATTGGTATCGGCGACGAAGGAGAGATCATCCCGGTCGAAGGTGGCGCCCGACTATCCGGCAAAGTCGGCGAGCGAACCAACCTCGGTTTGCTGTTCATGAGTACTGAAGCCGTTGCAAGCATCGCACCGGGCAACCAGTTTAGCGTTGCGCGAATTAGCCAGGAAGTAGGAAAGCGTTCGTCGATCGGCGCTATCTACGTTGGTCGCGACGGCGATGGATCATTCCTGACACCAGAGAGCGATGACTACAATCGTAGCTACGCGCGGTGGATGGCACCTGGGCTATCGGCGAGCACGTGTTGCTGAGAGGCTGGGCGGCGAAGTCTGATACACCGGGTCTCAATGGCGACGACAATGCCTACGCTGTGAGCGCCAATTACGACACGTCAAAATGGGCGAATGCTATTAGCTACGCGGAAGTCGGCGAGGACTTCAATCCCGAAGTCGGGTTCCTGTCCCGAACCAACTACCGCAAAGTCAGCGCCCGCCTGTTTCGACGTGTTCGTCCCGATGATCTGTGGGGCTTGCTGGAAATGCGACCGCACATCTCCTACACAGGTTTTTGGAAACCCGGTGGCTTTCAGGAAAGCGGCTTCCTGCACATCGACAATCATTTTGAATTCCACAGCGGTACTGAATTGCACACCGGCATCAATTTCACGAAAGACGGCGTCATCGACGCGTTCGAGATTGTCGATGGCGTGACCGTACAGCCCGGAACTTACGACCATACCGAAGTACAGCTCGTTTACTTTACCAATCAATCAAAGCCACTGAGTTTTCGACTAAGAACCACCGTCGGAGGCCGCTTCGGCGGCGACCGTGTATCGCTGGCACCGAGGATCCGATATCGGATCGGCGAAACGTTTCGTTCCGAGCTGGAGTTTATCTACAACGAATTTGACCTGCCCGTGCCGAACGGTGACTTCACCGCAAACCTGGCCCGACTGCGTCTGTCCTACTCGTTCACGCCCAGCGTTCAGCTACAGGCGCTGGTCCAGTACAACGACAACGCCGATACCATCGGTACCAATATTCGATTCTCCTGGCTGCGCAATGCCAACTCCGGCCTATTCCTGGTCTATAACGAAGTCGACGAACGTTTTTCCGGTGCGCCAGCAACGGGCCGTGAGTTCATCCTCAAGTTCAGCCACATATTTGACCTGCTGGACTGAGAGCCGCCAAATCTGAACCTGCAGGCTTCTGATACAGGCGCAATCCAAACTCCGGAACGATGGCCATCAGGTGATCGAAGATGTCCGACTGGATATCTTCGTACACGCCCCATTCGGTGGTGTTTGTGAAGCAGTAAATCTCCAGCGGCAAGCCCTCGGGGCCGGGGCCGAGCTGCCGCACGATGAGCGTCATGCCGTCATGAATCTTTGGGTGATTCTTGAGGTAATTATAAGCGTACGCACGAAAGGTGCCGACATTCGTCAGACGTCGGCGGTTGACAGTCTCGTCCACCTCGGTCGTAAGTCCTGAGTTGTAGTCGGCCAGCTCTTTTTCTTTAGTCCCGATGTAGTCTTTGAGCAATGCGAAGCGCGTGAAATGCTCCACCTCGTCATCTGTCTGCAAGCGAATCGTCGACACATCGATAAAAATGCTGCGCTTGATCCGGCGCGCGCCCGCCTGCGACATGCCACGCCAGTTCTTGAACGAGTCGGTGATCAGGCGGTGCGTCGGGATCGTCGTAATTGTCTTGTCCCAGTTCTGCACCTTGACGGTGTGCAGTTGTACATCGACGACGTCGCCATCGGCACCGAACTGCGGCATCTCGAGCCAGTCACCGACGCGGACCATGTCCTGAGCGGTCAGCTGAACGCTGGCAACCAGTGACAGAATCGTGTCCTTGAACACCAGTAGCAGGATCGCGGTCATCGCGCCGAAACCGCCAAGCAGCAATATCGGTGAACGATCGAGCACAGCCGATATCATCAGCACGCCGCCGAACACCCACACAATAATCTGCACGATCTGCACAAAGCCCTTCACCGGGCGTTGTTTTGACGCGGGGGATTCTTCGTAGATCGTGTTTGCTGCGCTCAGAATCGCTGTCAGCGCCATCGTCGCCATCAACACCATGTAGCCCATCGCGACATTGCGTATGAGCAAGACAGCGGCTTCCGGTAACTCAGGGACCCACGGCACAAGAATGAATACGATCTGTGCCGGCAAAATCTGCACGAGCCGGCCGAAGACGTTGTGCGCAACCAGCGCATCGTCCCAGGTCGCGCGCGAGCGCTTGGCAAATGCCCGAACGACGCCAATGACAATGCGCTTGACGATCAGGTGTGCAGCGACGGCAGCCACGAAAATAACTGTCAGGCCGAGGGCTACCGGCAGGAGGGGATGAATAGCGCCAAGTTGTTCGAGCATGTTCTGGAAATCCGGCATGAGTGGCGGCGCATGGTAGCACTCCTTGCCCGGTCCCCTACATCAATTAATCCTTGCCGAACGTGCCATTGACTCGAACTCCGGCAGGATCGCGTCGTAATAATGCAGCGACGTTCCAAGAGCCGACATCATGTACAACTTGTCAGCAACGACAACCAGCATCGTTCGCCCGCGTCGTTTGACATCATCAGCGCCTGTAAACTGATAGTCGATTTGCATGCCTGAACTACCCAGGAAATCCGCGGGCATTACGTTCGTAGTCTGGTAGTCGATCGCTCCTGCAATGCTGTAATACGACTCGATCAGGGACACCAGTTCAGGCGGCGACATCGTTGCGCTGAACGCAGGGACTTGTCGGTCTGCTTTCTTTGCCTGCTTTACGATCTTCTCGCCGTCATTCACACCGGAGAGGAATGTTACGGAATCGAGAGCGGGTCCGTTTTGCGTCCATCTCTCACCTTGCTTAAGGCCATCAGCATTACCCGGAACTTTGTTCCACGCAATTGCGGTGGTAATGCTTACCTCTCCGTTCGATACTCCAAGCGTGCTTGGTGCAACCAGCGAGTAGGTTGGAATACATCCACCGAGAGAAAAGAAGAGCGCCAAGAAAAGTAGTTTTGTTCGCATTTTTATCACCTTTATTTCCGGGTCTTTACTGGCCAATCGTAAATCGTGTCATCGCGGCATCGGGAGCGTCTGGCCTTAACTCCAGGTATCGGGCCAATGCCTCATATCCGTCTTCCTTATACCCCGCCTTAATCTCCGCATAGCCGTGCGCGCGATAGGCCTCTGGTATCGGATCCGCATACTGTACTGCGCTGGCATAAGCTTCAGCGGCTAACTCCGTATCGCCTTCCCCGCCTCTAAGGCTGTATGCCTCACCGAGAAAGTAATGTAGGTCACTGCTCCAGCCACCATCGGCCAGGCTGTTGATCAAATGAATACTGGCACCCGAATCATTAAGCTTAATCTGTTCTTCAATGAGCGACGAACGAATCGACGCAATTCCGGATCGCCAGGTACCCACGCCGTTGCTACCACCGTTTCCGTCAAGCATTGTATCGACGAGATCATCAGCAGAAAGTCTGAGATCAGTCATTCGACTCTCGGTCGGTGGGTGCGTGGACAATGCCGAACGAGATCGGTCTTTGTAACGCTTATCGCGCGCTTCAGCACTCGCCTTGCGTTCAGAAATCAGCTGACCCCAGACGGCGGCGGCCTGGTGTGGCGCGTAACCGGATTCTGCCAGCAATCTCAAGCCGTAAGCATCCGCTTCTTGTTCATGACTGCGGCTATATTTGAAAATGCTGAGCATAATGCCCGCATTGATCGCGTTCGCCAGATCGTACCAGTTGTTACTAGCGTTGCCCGATGCTCCGCTACCCGCGGCAGCGCCAAGCGCGATGACTGACATTATCGCCGTCTTCGTTTTCATGCTTCGCCATCGCTGAACAGAGTGGCGACGAAAGTAATGGCCGGCTTCATGGCCCAATACTGCCGCTAATTGTGCTTCATTTTTGATACGAGCTAACAGACCCGTATGAACGAGCATCATCCCGTTCGGCGCCATTGACGCATTGAAATCGGGATTGCGCACAATATAAACACGGAAGTCTGCTGCCATCTCGCCGAGCAGCTGCTCCATTACGCCGCCTACATAGGCCGTCAATTCAGGATCCCGAACCACGAGATTGGAGTTTGCTATGTCTTCCTCAAGACGGTCGAAGAGCTGCCACATGCCGCGTTCATCTCTGTCCTCGGCTTCGTAACCCGGAGCGATAAGTGGCTGCATGTCTATCGGTGAAATACGCCCAGCATTTGCAAACGGTGCCAGAAACACCGTTACAAGCAACGTACTCACTAAGACACGAGGCATCGTTTTGTATCTTCGCTATTTCGGCTTTTCTTCCACCAGCATAGGCCCGAGTAACCTCGCGACCATGTCATCGGCGCCTTCAGCTTCTCGAATATCGCCGACGCCCGACACCAGCGTGTTAAACCAGGTCACTTGCCCTGTCTTCAGGTCAACGAGAGATGCAAAGGCCACTTGTTGTCCACCCGTGACACCAACGCAAACGCCGACAGCACACGATAGCCAGCCCGCGACCTGCAGCGTCTTGCGGCCACCCGACGAAAATGAGTTTTCGACATGAAGAAACAAGGCGTAGTCATAGTCTGCCCCAAGGCCGTACTCAACAGCACTGTCGCCCAATGTCCAGTCAAAGGAATCTTTCTTCGTTGGAAGGGAATTCGGACCACCAAAATACTTGTGCCGAATAATTGCGCCGCCGACCGCATTGTGAAGCGAGGTCAGATCGTTAAGTTCTTCAAGATTGTCACCAGCGTCTTCGAGTCTTGCCGCAACAGTGGTTTGACCACCTCGTTCAGACTGCTGAGTAACGAGCGCATTAAGAATGTGCTCCTTACACTGGTCCGTCCAGTCTTCCCTCGGTTCGACCAAACCACCCGCCGTCAGCATGCCTACCGATATATCTGGCTGCATGATGATCAACTTGTAGTCACCGGAAGGTGGCTTGTAGCCAGTGTCTGTAAACTGTTTGGTGGTTGTACAGGCCGATGTGGTGAAGACGACCAGCGCCGCCATTATTATTATTCGATAATTCACGTTGTGTCCCCATTTATGTTGGCTCTCGCGCTGCCAGGTAATAACGGCACGGCCGGGGGCGAGAATCATGAGCCAGTCTGACCACCCGCCCAACATGAATATAAAAAAGCACAATTCCCTTTGTTTTGCAATGTGAGCGCCGGACACTAAGGGGTAATGAGTCGCATTTCGAACTGTTCCATGCCAAATTAGCGCCCATGTCGGATACCCAATACCCACACCTCCTCGCCCCGCTCGATCTCGGCTTTACGACACTGAAGAACCGGGTGCTGATGGGATCTATGCACACCGGTCTCGAAGACGGCAATAAGCATGATCGTCTTGCCGCCTACTTTGCCGAACGTGCTCGCGGGGATGTCGGTCTGATTGTTACCGGTGGATACGCGCCAAACCGTGCGGGTTGGGTAAAACCCTTTGCAGGCAAGCTCACGACGCGACGCGCGGCGGCGAAGCATAGCCAGGTAACAGACGCGGTGCACGCCGAGGGCGGCAAGATCGCGATGCAGATTCTGCATGCCGGTCGCTACGCCTACCACCCAATTGCAGTAGCGCCTTCGAAAATACGCTCACCGATCACGCCTTTCACACCGCGCGAGTTATCGACCGCTGGTGTCGAAAAACAAATTCGTGATTTTGTGCACTGTGCGCAACTGGCGCGAAAGGCCGGCTACGACGGCGTCGAGATCATGGGCTCGGAAGGCTACTTCATTAATGAATTCCTGGTCACACACACCAACCAGCGTACTGATAAATGGGGTGGTGATTTTTCACAACGCATGCGCTTTCCGGTTGAGATTGTTGAACGCACCCGCGAAGCGGTGGGCACGGACTTCATCATCATCTACCGCTTGTCAATGATCGACCTGATTCCCGACGGCAGCAGTTGGGAAGAAACTGTCATGCTGGCAAAGGCGATCGAAGCGGCCGGCGCCACGATTATTAACACAGGCATTGGCTGGCACGAAGCGCGTGTCCCAACCATTGCAACATCTGTTCCACGTGCTGCGTTCACCTGGGTCACGAAAAAGATGAAACAGGAAGTCAGCATCCCGCTGGTGACGTCGAATCGTATTAACCTGCCCTCCACGGCCGACGAGATTCTGGCTGATGGCTGTGCCGACATGGTATCGATGGCGCGCCCGCTTCTCGCGGACCCCGAGTTTGTATTAAAAGCACGCGAAGATCGCGCCGACGAGATCAATGTCTGCATCGCCTGCAATCAGGCCTGTCTCGATCACACCTTCGCCAATAAGATGTCGAGCTGTCTTGTGAATCCACGAGCCTGTCACGAAACTGAGCTGAACTTCGTCAAAGCGACGAGCATTCGAAAATTTGCGGTTGTCGGATCAGGACCTGCCGGCCTCTCTGCCGCTTTGGTGTTAGCCGAACGTGGCCACACGGTTGTCCTGTACGATGCAGCGGATGAGATTGGCGGCCAGTTAAACATGGCCAAGGTCATACCGGGCAAAGAAGAATTTCACGAGATGCTCAACTACTTCAAGCGACAGATTGAGCTCAAGGGCGTGCATGTACATTTGAGTACCCACGTTACGGCGGACACCTTGTCCGGCGAGAATTACGACGAAGTCATCATTGCGACCGGGGTTACACCGCGCGACCCGAAGATCGACGGACAGGATCACCCGAAGGTTTTGAACTACATCGACGTGCTGCGTAAGCGCGCGCCGGTTGGCGAGCGCGTTGCCATTGTCGGTGCCGGCGGTATCGGCTTCGACGTCGCAGAGTTTCTGTTACACGACGGACATTCGCCGACGCTCGATCTTGACGAATGGTTAGCCGAGTGGGGTGTGGTTGATCCAGCCGAAGCCAGGGGCGGCCTCGCCACACAACGGAAACCACCGGATCCGTCACGCGAGATCACACTACTGCAACGCAAAGCGGGTAAACACGGCGCCAGGCTCGGCAAGACCACCGGCTGGATTCATCGTGCGGTATTGAAAATGAACAAGGTGCAAATGATCGCTGATGTTAACTACGAACGCATTGGCGACGAGGGCCTCTTGATTAGCTACGGCAAGAATCGAGAAAATCCGACCTGGATCGATGTCGACAACATCGTAATGTGTGCGGGACAAATTCCCTTACGTGAGTTAGAAGAATCGCTACAAGCTGCGGGTATCACGACGCACATTATTGGCGGTGCCGATGTCGCATCAGAACTCGATGCCAAACGCGCGATTGATCAGGGGAGTCGGTTGGCCGCCAAACTGTGATGCGTACGAGGCTAAGTCAGTACCCTGTGCGCCTTCGCAATTCTTGTTGCTGTCTGATTTTCAACACCAGCGCTATCGGCAAACTCCTTCCAATTTTGAACTGACTCGACAACCGCATCGATAATTTCCCGAGCTCGCGCCGGCTTGATGGCGGCCGATTTTCCGAGGGCCAGAAGGTCGTCGATTACGAACTCATCGCGTTTGCCGTTGATGCTCATTTGGTGACGGCTCGTCCAGGCGCCACTGGGATTGTACGAATAGGCTATGTCGAAGGCCGGGGACAGGCGCCATTCGCCGGATCTGTTCATCAGGTATGCAATGTTCTTGACGTGATCGTCATGATTGCGAGCAATGACATTGAACACTGCACGCCGAAATTGCTGTTCGACATCGGCCACTGGCATGTCGATGCGGCGTATGGTTTGCAGCGCCTGTTCGTAGGAGTACGCGTCCGGCTGGTTGAAGTCGAAATGCATCATGGCGCACAGCGATTGCATGTGCAGCTTGCTGCCTTGCATTGTCCGGTCGAATCGCTTCGTCATGAAATGCGCACGGCCGCCTTCCCTATGCAAGCGGCACTCTGACATTTCGACCCCGGCCGCGACTGCCATCTGGAAGTACGCGTATTCAATGAGTCCATAGCCCTGCGGGTCCGCAATTTCCTTGTCCCGGTTGTCATCGATGCCATCGAACTTCATCAACCAGTAAGTGAACCCATCATCATTGGCAACCTGCCCGGACCGAAACTCCCCGGTCTCCTCGTTCCACGCCAGGATGGCTTTCGCTCGCGCGCCACCGGCGGATGTTCCTACCTTGAGAATATCTTCGATCGTCTGCGTGTCGTCGACGCCGGACAAGCTGCCGCCAAGCGTCGCTCGCTCAGCAAGAATTTTGTTGGCGAGTTCGACAAGTTCCGCAACCTCGAGCGGATTCGCTTGATTCGACCTGCCGAATAAGGTGGGTTTGAACTCGAGGGCGCCCATCCCGCGCGCACCGGTATAGCAAAGACGTTCAACAGGATTGAAACTCTCCGGAGTTCGACCCTGGCGTACAAGCCAGGCATCAATTAACGCGTTCCCATAGTTGTCGGGGAGCGAGTCTGCCAGCAGTCCTGGCAGTCCCTTGAATGCGTCTCGCGGCAAAGCCGGAAACTCATAGGGCGCCTCCTGCAGTGGCATCATCAATGGCGCGACTTCAATACCGCTGTCGACAAATTCCGGCACATACTGAAATACGGCGACTTCCCGATCATCCAACCAGGATACGGCGCCGATATCGCGGCCCCAGAGAATTACGCGCGCGTCTGTCATTGTTCGCCGGACTCTGGCTCCCACGTCCACGCGCCTGCGTCTGCCGTCTTCTTGCTACGTGCACGCTTGCGCTCACGTCCGCCGAGTTTGATGCGTTCAACGGGGCGCGTCGTCGGGTCCGGCAAGAGCGTTGCAAAGCGATCGACGACACCGAGTGCTCGCATCACACGGATAAGGGTGTCGAGCGAAATCCCCTCGCCGTTCTCCAGCCGCGTAATGGTTCGGCGAGATACGCCAGCCTCTCTCGCAAGCGTCGTCTGGTTGATGTTTTTGCTGAGGCGGAGTCGCTCCAGCTTTTGCCCAAGCTCCGACTCGACGGCCTCCGGGGATGCCACGTGGTAGTCTATATTTTGCGTCATATTCTGCTCATTAAGTAGGTATATATCCTTTTTTGCGCAGTATACTGCGCATAATCTATTTGTCAATTATTAGTTATTTTTGAGCCTTATATGGCTCACTAAATATTCCGATGGTCGTTAATGAGCAATATCTGGCTCAGTTTTGTAGCAACGCATCGAGTCGCTATAATGCCCCAAATCGACAAAACAAGGTTCAGCCTCGCATGCTACGACTCATAATAATTTCCTCCGCGCTGCTCTTTTCCATCACCGCCAATGCGGCAACAGTCGAAGTTGAGTTCCGCAGCAGCGACGGCATCACGGTATTCGGCGATCTGTACACAAGCGCTGCTGGAAAATCAGCGCCCGTCATACTCCTGTTTCACCAGGCTGGCGGCGACGCGCGTGGTGAGTACAGCGGTATTGCAAATCGTTTACTGAAGACCGGCTATAACATTCTTGCCATTGATCAACGCTCGGGCGGCGACCGTTTCGGTGGCGTGAATCGTACGATCGCGGGCTTGGACAAAACCGAATACGCTTATTGCGAGGTCTATCCGGACCTCGAAGCTGCGCTGGCTTATGCACGGGAGTCCGGCTTCTCGGGTCCGCTTGCGGTCTGGGGCAGCAGTTACTCTGCTGCGCTCGTATTCCAGTTGGGCGCTAAGCACGAGGACGAGGTTGCGGCGATACTGGGTTTTTCACCTGCCTCGGGTGGCCCGCTTGCCGGATGCGCACCGCAACAATACCTCGCCAATCTATCGATACCCGCGCTGGCGTTGCGCCCACAAGGGGAATTTGAGATTGAGTCGGTGCAAGCTCAGATGAAAGAGTTCGAGCACTTCGGTGTGCAAACTTACGTCGCCGATCCGGGCGTTCATGGTTCGTCAATGCTCAGCGCTGAACGCGTTGGCGCGTCGACCGAAGCGACCTGGCAAGTCGTGCTTGAGTTTTTGGCCGAGACGCTGACTAACGAATAAAGAAACTCTTAGACCTGTTTCGCATGCCACTTCTGTAATAGCTCGGCTTCAAGTTCCGCGCTAAATCCACCACGCCGGCCTTCTCGAACGGGTACCTCGTCAAGCTTCGCGATCATGTCCTTTACGGTATCGGCGATAGGTCGGAAGCTAAGACCCGCTGCCATTGCTCGGTCATTGTTGACCTGCATGAAAGCTAACGGTCCTTCTCCATACCAGGGACCGTAGTTTGGATTGGCCGATGTTTGTGCCCGAATCCATTCCCAGTCGATCCATGTCAGTTCCGAGGTCGATCCGGTTGCCTCAACGAGGCCCTCGAGCAGCGGTCTGGCGACGTAGGGGTCTTTAGCACCGCACGCGTTATACGGACCGCTTCCGCTTCCGTCCTCCAGCATGCGAATCATCCAGCCACACATGTCCGCCGCGTCGATGTATTGCACCGGCAAGTCATCCTGCCCCGGAACCATGATCTCGTTGCCAGCAACCATACGTCTTAACCAATGACGCAGTCGTTCTGTCGGGTCACCTGTACCAGTGATAATGCCCGGTCGAACATTGATCGCCTTGTCGCCAAACACTCTCGCGACTTCCTGCTCACAAAGTGCTTTACGCGGGCCGTAGTGCTGATCGTAGATTGAACCGGACTCGTCGCTTGGGTCATCCATGACAGCGTATTCTGCAGAAAACTCGTCGTCTTCGAGCGTCAGAGATTCGGCATACGCAGAGATGCTGGACACAAACATGTATTGATCGACATGCCCATACAACAACTCGGCGGATTGGCGTGCGTGTGACGCAAAGAAGCCGGAGTTATCAATTACCGCGTCCCACTCGCGACCTTTCAGGGAATCAAGCTGACCATTCCGGTCACCGATCAAATTTTCTACCTGAGGAAACATGCCCGGTGCCGTCTTGCCACGATTAAACATGGACACCTTATGGCCGCGAGACAACGCGTAATTAATCTCATGTGGTCCGATGAATCCTGTCCCACCCAGGACTAACAGGTTTAGTGACTTTCGAGCGGGTTCCTGGGTGCAGGCCAATCCCGGGAATGCCGCGAGCGCAGCAAGCGTAGATGCTGAGCGGATAAAGCTGCGTCGTGATGTTTTCATAGGACATCCTGAATTAGTGATTCTCGTCTTAGGATTAGGTATTTTTTTGACTCCGGCGATAATACTTCAGTTCCCTGACGCTTGGAAATCGTCGTCGCTGGTTTGTGTTACTCCTTTGCGTGACGTAGGGTCGACGCACTCGATCGCCACATAGTACGGCGGCGACCGTTAGAAATAACAATAAACTTAATAGAACTGGGGACAAAAAAGAATGAAATTACGTCAATTAATTGCCGGACTTGTACTTGCCACCATGGCACACGTCGCAGTAGCCGATCTTGAAGCCTGGAAGGATTACGATATCAGCGAAGGTGTCTCGAACGTCACGACCGTCAAAGTCGACTCAAACATGATCGACAAGTATCTCGAAGGTTTGAGCAAGACCTGGGCAACAGGCAATGAGGTCGCCATTAAGCTTGGTCAGATGGAAAGCTACTCAATCTACGTGAGTCAGTTACCGGCTAGTGGTGACTTCAACGTTGTTTTGGTCACCAACTTCAAAGACGCAAGCGCTTTGCAACCGTCCAAAGATTTATACGACGCGTTCATGAAGGAATGGTCCGATGCGAACCAGGCAGTCAGTGACGAAATCGTGCCGACCTACCCGGATATTCGCACCATCACGGGCGAATACCTCGTGCGCGAAATTAAACTGAAGTAAAAGCATGTCCGGCAGGGCAATTCAGGCGACTGGATTGCCCTGTTTTTTTTGCGTGGTTTTCCACGCATACGCGAGTCGATTACCGGGGACATCGCTAGCCCGTCCGTGAGAGTATCCGGGTATGCACTTAAACTCCGATTTTTCACAAAAAGTCGTCATTCGTCCCGAAGATTATCGGTGGGTTGATTCGCCGATGCCGGGTGTCGAACGCATGATGCTCGATCGCATTGGCGACGAGGTAGCGCGTGCTACCTCTCTTGTACGTTACGCACCCAATAGTAGCTTCTCACCACACGTACATGGCGGTGGCGAGGAGTTTTTCGTACTCGAAGGTGAATTCGGCGACGAGCATCAGAGCTACCCCGCAGGCACTTACGTTCGCAATCCGATTGGCACGAGTCATTCGCCGCGTGTTGGTGCTGATGGCTGCATTGTTATCGTCAAACTGCATCAGTTTGATAAAGAAGATGACACGCCCGTTGTGACGGACACGCTCAAGGCCGAGTGGCCAGAACCTGTTGCGCCCGGTCTGGAAGCGATGTTATTGCACGAGTTTCAGAACGAGCGCGTAGCCCTGATTCGCTGGGCGCCGAATACGCCGTATCAGCAACACACACACCATGGCGGAGAAGAAATATTTGTCATCGAAGGATCGTTTAGCGACGAACACGGCGACTACCCGGCCGGTACCTGGATCCGCAGTCCCGACCAAAGCAGCCACTCAGCCTTCACGCATGAGGAAGGAGCGCTACTACTCGCGAAGGCCGGGCATTTGCCAGCGGCCAGAGGATAAGTGCCCAGTGGGTCGCTGGCGTCCACCTGCTCCAAAGTCCTCCGCGTATATCACGCCTGCTGGTTTCGCCGTGTTGCAGCAGGAACTCAAGGACATTTGGGTTCATCGCCGTGATGTGGTCAAAGCACTGGCCGCTGCGGCGGCGGAAGGTGATCGCTCCGAAAATGCTGAGTATATCTATCGCAAGAAAGAGCTTGGCAGCATCGACTATCGAATTCGCTATCTGCAGAAGCGCCTGCCGGAATTGAATGTCGTTCGAGAAACGCCAAAAGTCGATGGAGTATATTTCGGTGCGACGGTCGAAGTTTCTGACGAGTCCGGCGAGACTCGCAGTTATCGAATCGTCGGCCCTGACGAAACAGACGCGAAGACATCTTTGATCAGCATGGACTCGCCTATCGCGCGGGCACTGTTGTCAAAACGCGTGAACGACGAGGTCGTCGTCAAGATTGGTGAAAAGACCGCCACTCTGGAAGTGCTATCAATTCGTTACGAAGCCGCTAGTCTCGACAAACCGACGGAAGAATAGCCTGGACAATGTCGCCCTCTGCGCGGCATTCCCAATCGAAGCCCTCTTCCGTTTTCGTCGGGGTCATCGTGATCGAAACTTTCTTGAGTTTCGGAATTACGGTGAATCGAATTCGAATAACGCCGTCTTTTTCGAGTTCGTAGTAACCGCCGTCGGGGTAGTCATCTCGGGTTGGATGATCAAGCTCCTTGGCGGACGTCCCCCAACGATCATCGAGAAGATATAGCTCCTGCAACGCAATTCTCAGCCCGGCAGTTCCGCCAAGCGCGTAGCTGATACGGTGGCGGAGTTCTCTATCGAGCTGAATTAACGCGACGTTGTACAAAACGAAGATCGGAATTCCGATCACGAGCAGTGCGCTTGCTATTCGCAGGAACGATGGCCGTCTCTTCGTTTTTGACCCTTCGCCTGCAACGTCGGCGCGAAGTCGATCCCGGTCCTCTGGCGATTTAAGCGCGCTTTTGGTTACGACAATCGAACGCACCAGATAATCGTGTGCGGCCTGCCGGTTTGGCGTTAGCGTGGCGATGAATAACAAGGCGATTACCGGAATTGCCAGCAACGCGAACATCGGATATTCAGGACTCTTGAATAGCGTCATCGCCGCCAAAACTGCGCCTATCAACAGAAGGCTTCGCAATGCTGCTTTGGCGACACTCAATCGCTCGCCTCGAAGGTCCACTACGCGCATTTGAAACAGGAACTGAAGTGGCGTGTCTCGAAGTCGGCAAACGGGCTGTCTGATTTTGCTATACGAGGCATGTAAAGAGTATATCTCGCCAGAACTTCGGGAGTAGAATCCCGCCCATGAAAAAGACCTTCGCACCCGTAGCCGCACTGCTGATCAGCGTTTCCATCTTGCTGACCGGTCAGGGTCTGCAAAGCACGCTGCTGCCAGTGCGGGCAACGCTTGAGAGCTTTCCGACGCTTGCAATCGGCGCGATGGGTGCGGCCTATTTCATCGGCTTCACTCTTGGCTGCCTCAAAGGCGGAGAGCTGGTTCAGCGCGTCGGACATGTAAGGGTCTTTTTGGCGATGACGGCAATTGCCTCGGCAACACCGCTCATACATTCCCTGCTTGTGGAGCCCGTTTCCTGGGCAATACTGCGTATGGCAACCGGGTTTTGCTTCGCCGCTTTGTACGTCGTCATCGAGAGTTGGCTTAACGAGCGCTCCACTAACGAAACACGAGGCATCGTATTCTCGACTTACGCGATGATTACATTGACCGTGATGGCCCTTGGTCAAATGCTGACGCTCGTTTATGACCCCGCGAACTTCGAGCTTTTCGTTATCGCCTCAGTACTCGTCTCTATTGGTGCTGTGCCGATTGCGCTTTCGACCTCGCCGTCACCCGACAAACCGCAATCCGTT
Source organism: Woeseiaceae bacterium (assembly GCA_021773075.1). Classification (GTDB taxonomy): domain Bacteria; phylum Pseudomonadota; class Gammaproteobacteria; order Steroidobacterales; family Woeseiaceae; genus UBA1847. The sequence continues at coordinate 130,655 of JAJFKT010000015.1, read as the reverse complement.
GCAATCGATATTCCACGACTGTTCGAGGTGTCCCCGTCCGGTGCGCTAGGTTGTCTTGTCTCAGGTTTTGCGAACGGCGCGTTTTGGGCGCTGGCCCCTGTTTACACACTGAGTATTTCGGGTGGCACATCGCTGGCGGCGTGGTTCATGACCTCCGCCGTTATCGGCGGTGCGATTGGGCAATGGCCCATCGGACTTTTATCCGACAAGTTCAGTCGCCGCGGCACCCTGGCAGCGACGAGTATCGCAGGCTGCGTTGTTAGCATTGGTCTCGGCCTGTCCGGACCGGAATCATCCTTCTTGATGATCAACCTTCTCGGCGCGGTGTGGGGAGCGTTTGCATTTACGCTTTATCCGGTCGCAGTAGCCTATGCGAATGACCATGCAGACCCACACGAGTACGTTACGGTTTCAAGCGGCTTGCTGCTTATGTATGGCGCCGGCGCCGTTATCGGACCGTTTATCGCTTCGGCGCTGATGACCTACCTGGATGCTGGATACCTCTTTACGTACGCAGCAACTACGCATGGCTTGCTCGCCATCTACATCATCTTCAGAACCTTACGGCCCGAACAGACCGCTATTGATACGCCAATCACATTCAGCGATGCATTGGCGTCGACACAAACGGCATCACCAATCTACGAAGAGGAAAGTCTGCAGGAAGACCTTGAATAGTCCGGGAAATTAGTTCTTGACTGATCAGTCATAAACGACTAGGATGCACCGCATGGTAGGACGACCCCGAGAATTTGACACCGAACAGGTATTGGAAGCCGCAATGCGCGCTTTCTGGGCGAACGGCTTTGAGTCGACGTCGCTGGCGGATCTGGTCTCAGCAACCGGGCTGCACAAGGGCAGCTTGTACCAGGCTTTTGGTGACAAGCATTCTCTGTTCGTGCAATCACTGAATCGATATCTTGCGGATGTTCGCCTGCACAAGAATGAGGCTTTAGCTAACGCGAAATCGCCCTTGTCCGGGATTCGCGATGTTTTGCACGGCTTTATTGACAAATCCGAGACCAATGTTGGTTGCCCAAAAGGTTGCCTCGCCGTGAAGACGCTGGTCGAGATGGCGCCTGATGATGTTGAGGTGCAAGACATCATGGACAGCCACAAAGCCAACATGAAGAAATCGATGATCACACAGCTCGAGGCGGCTCAAAAAATCGGCGAGTTGGATGCCGACAAGTCGCCCGAAATGATCACGCATCTGCTCATGATCTTCATGGACGGGCTGGCAACCTGGGCAAACTCAGGGGCCTCCTGCGAAGAAGGACACGCGCTTCTCGATGGCCAGTTGGACGCCCTGCTATGACACATCAAGCACATGAAATTAAAGCCTTTTTTTTGCCTTCATTCTTGACCGATCAGTCATGTTTTGATCTCTTTTTTTCAAGCTATTTATGACCAAACGGTAATAAATTAGATTCACAAGGAAATTTGAAATGTCTAAATCCACCAACCCAATTGACCGCTTCGCGGCAACGTTCACGAAAGCCGTCCTGCGTTTTCGCTGGCTGGTCATTCTCGCTGCGATTGTCGGCGCTGTGGCCATCGGCTCCGGCGCTCAAAATCTCGAATTCGCAAATAACTACCGAGTCTTTTTCTCCGATGAGAACCCGGAGCTAACCGCCTTTGAAGATCTGCAGGCGACCTACACGAAGAACGACAACTTCCTGTTCGTTCTTGAGCCGGCAAACGGCGATGCTTTTTCCGTCGATACGCTAACCGCCGTCGAATCGCTAACCGAGGCAGCGTGGCAAATACCTTTCGCCATCCGCGTCGACTCAATCAGCAACTTCCAACATACCTACGGTATTGACGACGACCTGATTGTTGAGGATTTGTACGAAGACCCATCGCTGATGTCGGCAGAAGAACGTGCTCGTCGCGGCAATGTCGCATTAGCCGAGCCGCTGCTGCGAAATCAGCTGGTTACAGCCGATGGCGCGGTTACCGCCGTTAATGTTGTACTCCAATACCCTGAAAAGAGCCTCACTGAGGTTCCTGAGGCGGTCGAGTTCGCACGCGATCTTCGTGCACAAATCGAGACACAGCACCCGGACATCGACGTCTCGCTGACCGGCGTATCGATGCTCAACAACGCATTCGCGGAAACCGGCGTGTCCGACCTTGGCACGCTTGTGCCGATGATGTTCGGGGCCATCCTGATTTTGACCGCGCTTATTATTCGGTCCGTTACGGCAACCATCGCGACCCTGGCTGTCATCATGCTTTCATCGATGGTGGGAATGGGCTGGGCCGGTTTCGCGGGTATCAAGCTCACACCCATATCCGGCTCAGCACCGATCATCATCCTTACACTGGCTATTGCTGATTCGATTCATATTCTCATCGCACTACGAAGCGCGATGCGTGCAGGAATGCGAAAGAGCGCCGCGATTGTGGACGCCATTCGACTCAACTTTCTGCCCGTCGGCGTAACCTCGATTACAACGGTCGTCGGTTTTCTCGCGCTTAACTTTTCCGACTCACCGCCGTTCTGGCATTTGGGCAACATCACCGCCGTCGGCATCGGTGCTGCATGGTTGTTCTCAATAACACTGCTGCCCGCGTTGATAAGCGTTCTTCCCTATCGCGTTAAACAGACTGACAGTGCCGGTCGCGGCGAACGCGCTATGGAGCGGGTAGCCGAGTTCGTCATCAGCAAACCGCGTCGAATTCTGTTAACGCTGGGCGCCGCGTCGGTGTTGTTGATAACGCTGATCCCCAGCATCAACCTCAATGATCAGTGGGTCGAATATTTTGACGAGCGCGTTGAATTCAGGCGCGACAGCGACAAGGCGCTTGAGCATCTGGGTATGTACCCGATCGAGTATTCAGTGCCTGCCCAAAACAGCGGTGGTATCAGTGACCCCGAATACCTGGCGAGCCTCGAAAACCTCGCGGAATTCCTGCGCGCGCAACCTGAAGTGGTTCATGTGTATTCATTCTCGGACATCATGAAACGACTTAACAAAAATCTGCACGCGGATGATCCGGCCTTTTACCAGACACCAAAGAACCGGGATGAAGCAGCTCAGTTTCTGCTGCTCTATGAGCTATCGCTGCCCTACGGCCTGGATCTCAACGATCGCGTGAATATCGACAAGTCCGCAACGCGTATCACCGCGACCCTTGGCGACGTGGACTCAATCGAGACCAAGCGCCTTTTGAATGCGACAGAGATCTGGATGCAGGGGAACCTGCCTGAATACATGATCGCCAAGCCCACCAGCGCGCAAGTAATGTTTACCTACATCGCAGATCGCAATGTTGAAAACATGGTCAGCGGAACGATCGTCGCCATTCTGGCAATTGCTGTCATTCTGATGATCGCTTTGCAGAGTTTCAGGCTCGGCTTATTGAGCTTGATTCCGAACGGTCTGCCCATTCTCGCAACCTTCGGGGCGTGGGCGTTGATTGTTGGCGAAGTTGGTTTTTCGGTCGCTACAGTTGCGTCTATCTCGCTTGGCATTATCGTTGATGACACAGTGCATCTACTGTCCAAATATGTTCGCGCGCGACGCGAGCAAAACGGTAGCGCGGCTGATGCGATTCGTTATGCATTCAAGAGCGTCGGCGTCGCGATTGTCGTCAACACCATCATTTTATCTGTCGGCTTCCTCGTGTTGCTGACATCGAGCTTCAAGGTGAATGCGGACATGGGCCTTCTTACGGCACTCGCTATTGTCTTTGCATTGATTCTCGACTTCCTCTTCCTGCCAGCACTGTTGTTGTTACTCGACCGTGTTAGCCGCAAAACAGAATCACAAGGAGTAAATATTATGAACAACCCAAGCGCCCTTCCCCGTCCGGCGACCAGCGTTGCCGGACTGGTACTGCTCGCAGGTCTGGCAATGACATTGATGCCGTTCGACAGCAATGCGACGACTGGCGAGACAGCCGTTCGCGGCGATACCGATGCTGAACGTAGCGGTTTCGAAATCGCCGCCCGAGCTGATCGCAGTGATCGCGGCTTTAATGACAGCAAGGTCGAACTGCAAATGATTCTGCGCAACGCCGCAGGTCGGGAGTCCACTCGAACCCTGAAAATCACCACACTGGAAATTCAGGACGAGAGTGTTGGCGACAAGTCGCTGGTTGTCTTTGACAATCCCAACGACATCAAAGGAACCGCCCTGCTTTCGCATGCCAATATTCTGGACCCGGATGACCAATGGCTGTTCCTTCCTGCGCTAAAACGTGTCAAACGCATCTCGTCAGCGAACAAATCGGGGCCATTTGTCGGATCGGAATTCGCATTCGAGGATTTCACCGCGCTGGAACTGAATAAGTACGACTACACGTACTTGCGGGAAGAGAGTCTCGCCGGGATACAAACGGATGTTATCGAACGCAGCCCGCGCTACGACAACTCGGGTTACTCACGTCAGGTGAGCTGGGTTGACCAGGAAATATTCCAGGTTCGAAAAGTGGAGTTCTATGACCGTCGCGGCGACCTGCTGAAAACGCTAACGCTGGATGACTACCGTGATTACAACGGCGTGTGGCGCAGCCACCGCATGGCAATGGTGAATCATCAGACTGGCAAGAGTACTGACTTTCTCTACGGTGACTATCAGTTTGGTATTGGCCTCGAAGACAACGACTTCGTGAAGGGTCGCCTCGCGAGACTTCGATGAAACTCAGGATCCGACAATTTGCAGCGCTGCTGGCCGCGACTTTCGCGGTTAGCGGTGCGAGCGCCGAGGACTGGGACATCACCGGATTTGTTGGCATCGATACCCAGGCATTTTGGCTCGACGGACAGTACCAGGGGCAGGACAAGCGTCTAAGCCCCTCTTTATTGTTGCAGCCCGAATTTTACTGGCGCAGCGACGACGGTCAGCAACGTCTAAGCTTCGTGGGATTTGCGCGCATCGACGCTACCGACGATGAACGCTCTCACGCTGACTTGCGTGAAGCGTATTGGGGCTTCGAAGGCAATGGCTGGGATATTACGGCAGGTGTCAGTAAAGTCTACTGGGGAGTAGCAGAATCACGGCATTTGGTCGATGTCATCAATCAAACTGACCTCGTCGAAAACCTCGATGAGGAAAGTAAACTCGGCCAGCCGCTCATCAATATTAATCTGCAACGGGACTACGGTCGATTCGGACTGTACGTGATGCCCTACTTCCGTGAGCGGACTTTTCCCGGCATCGAGGGACGCTTTCGCGCGCCGTTGGTTGTGGATACCGACAACCCGATATACGAGTCCGGCGACCAGCAAAAACACGTCGATTATGCACTGCGCTACAGCCATTACATTGGCGATATCGACATCGGCGCACACGTATTTGAAGGAACATCGCGTGAACCACGCTTTGTCATAGCAAGCGGTGGCGACGAGCTCGTACCGGTCTACGACCAAATGACGCAAGTCGGCGTTGACCTCCAGTACACCTCCGAGTCCTGGCTGTGGAAACTGGAGGCGATCTCGAGGGAAACGCGAGTCGATACTTTTTTCGCCACGGTCGCCGGACTTGAATACACGTTTTATGGCGTACGCGAATCCGCAGCCGATATCGGTGTGTTGGTCGAGTACCTGTACGATGAGCGCAATGATCGTTCAGCGCCAACCGCATCTGATAACGACCTGTTCATGGGTACGCGACTCGCCTTCAATGACGCTGACGACAGTAGCGTTCTGGCTGGTATCGCTGTGGATCTTGATACGCAGGAATTGTTTCTGAACGTGGAAGCGGAACGTCGCTTTGGCGACAAGTTGACCGTCGAACTGCAACTACGAAGCTTCCTGAACTCCGACTCCGGCGACTCGCTGCACTCAGTATCAGAGGACGACTACGTGCAGCTGCGGCTCAGTTGGTTCTACTGAGATGCAAGACCGACGCAGGCTATTTGTGCTTGAGAGCCTTGATTGTCCGGCGCGCGCGCGATCGACGCATATCCACGAGATTTTGCATGGTTAGCGTGTCTGACAGCTTCAAACGATCGTCCATATCGGCATCAATTGCCGGGGCATTTTCGATCTTCAAGCGATAATGACCCAGCGATATGATGTCATTGCTACGCAGAATCGTTTTTTGCACGATTCTGGAATTTACTGTTGTGCCGTTGGTGCTGTTTAAGTCGAGCAGAACAATCGCGTTTGAGTAAATCTGTAACATCGCGTGCATCTTGCTGACATAGGTGTCTTCGATAACAATATCCGAAAGCTCGTTGCGCCCGATCAGATATTGTCGCTCGGTTAATTCATACTCGGCCATTTGCTCGCCATCGCGCGAGACTATTATGCGCGGCACTGGCTTCGCCGACTCCAACTCGTCCAGCCGTTGCATTGCTTTCAAGGCACACCGGTTCAACAGGCCAGGCCATCCGCCCGATAACTCATGCAGCTTTTCGCAGACCTTTACCGTGAACGCTTCGTCACTGCGTTTGCCACCTGCGGCGATGTGACGCGTTCGCAAATAGATAGTCGATTCCTGCGGCGTCATTGGATTCAGGGAATAAATTGCGGGATGGCGACGTACGAAACTACGCATGCTGTCGCTTTTCAGCAGTGCTCTAAGTCGCTCTTTACCCGTTAGTACAATACGCAGCGCGTAATTGCCGCGCGCATCCAGAGCCGCGAGCCAGTTCAACAGTCTGAGCGCACTGGGTGTCGCCCGATCCGCGTTATCGATGATCAGCACCGGGGTCCGTCCGCTACTGGTCTGCTGTGTCAGAAAGCCATTTAATAACTGCAACAGGTGCTCGTCGTGTTCTGTCGTAAAGTTGATATCGAACTGCGACAGCATTTCGCTTAGTAGCTGCCGGGGGCTAAGGTGAATGCCGTCCATCAGCGCGACCGCCGATTCGCGAAGAGACCAGCTTTGTTGCTCCTTGATAATGGTGCTCTTGCCGGACCCAGCGGGACCTTGCAAAAGCGCTACGCCATTCGTCTGACCCAGCGAAGACGCCAGGAACCGCAAAGCATCCTGGTGCGAATGGTAGGCAACGATCAGCCCGGTGTCAGCGTGCTCCCCGAACGCCTGGCTGCCAATTGAAGAACTGTGTTCTTGCATGAAATTGTCTTGTTTTTGTCGTTTGTACCATTATTGCTCTATTCCGCTCAGGAACGTAGCGGAGATTCCATAATACGGCGAATCCCTGGCCAAAAGCGAGCGGCTAGGTAGTGGCCGTAGCATTCCTGTAGACATCGAAATCAATGTCATCAAGCCTGACACTTCGCAAGGTGTGTCCGACTGACAAGTAGGTTATGGCCTGAAAGTAGAAGCTCATCAGTGTGGCGTCGAGAAAACTCATTTCGATAACATCGTCTGCAATTTGCGTTATGAAAAAGACACTCATCGCCATGCTGACAAAGACCAGCGAGCTCAAGGCTGCCCCAATTAGTTTGTTTCGATCCTCGGGGGTCTGGTGCGGATTTTGTTTTCGACCGTACAGGTTCCAGACGCCGAAGCCGCCGAGGAACAGATTAGTCACTGTAATAACAGCCGCTCTCTGGAACGTATCGTGGTCCCAAGCGATAACAAAGTCGTGCACATAGAGATCGAAAATGATGACCGTGATGTACAGGAGAATCGCAATAGCAACGAGCCTGGGCGAGACGAAATCGAAAAGGCGGCGCGGGCGTAGAGCTGCCGTCCGTTTCGTAGCCGTGTTTGCTTTGCGCATGAGCTTGAACTGGCTGAACTCGGTGAATTCTAAAACCATGAGTGGCGCAAACTGGATCATCCCGTAGAGTGCAGGCCAGAACTCCGAGATATACCCGTCATCGGCAAAGCTACTGTGGTCAACGACAAATATGACTGCGAACAGAATCAGGAAGCCGAGTACCAGGACACCTCGCGTTGCGAGCTTGAACCCCAGTCGGCCAATTTTATAATACTCAAGCGGCTTCGGATAAAGCTTCGGATACTCCGAAGGGGGATACGTCTCAAGCACCCATTTCATACGAGCAATTAGTTTGTTTGGGAAATAGTATGAGATCAGAAATATCTGGCTCAGGAAAGTGATGTAGAAAAGTGTATTTGTCCAGGTCGACATTATTCAGGCTCCTAATTTGCTGCGGTCATTCATTACATTGCCAAAAGCAATTCGAATCTCGGAGTCTGTGACGCCCGATTCCCTGAATGCCGCTATTATCTCGCTTAACTTGCCGACCACCCACTCGGTCAAATCGACTGTGCTGTTCGCCAATGCGTCCGCATGAACAAACGTCCCTCGATAGCCTCGCGTCTGCACGACCGAATCTCGCTCCAACAAACGGTATGCCTTCGCAACCGTCTTACTATTTAGCTCCAGATCATTAGCGAGCTGTCGAATTGACGGCAGAGGATCCCCCGGACTTACCTGTCCGGTGAGCACCGCCTGTTTGACCTGTGCGATCAATTGGGCAAACAGCGGTTGCGGATCGTCAATGTCTGTAGTGATTTCCATTGCTTCTACCGTCCCATATGCACCATGTGCGGTAATGGTACAACTGGCGAACAGTAATTACAAGCAATAATCAGGTACGCGGATCTTTGACTGGACTGGCGGGCAGCTAGCTCCGATCACTGGCAGCACGCCGTGCCGCCAGGTCCTGAAATCGCCTGGTAGCCTGAGCTTCGGCTTTTTCGATTTCCTGATCGCGCCGGATGTCGATATTCGCGATCCGAATCCACTGTTTGGCCGTCGATGCAGAACGCGCTGTTTTTTCCGCGCGCCGGAATACCCGGATGGCCGCTACGTACTCGTGCAGGTTGTACAAACACATGCCGAGCGACATTTGTGCGTAATCGGGGCTCTTGAGTCCGCCCTTGTTGATCCCCGCCTCCGCCGCATCGACGCAATTCTGATTCTGCTCGAGATTCGTGTAGACATTGGCGAGCCGAATATACAAATCGCCATTATCATGCCGCTCGGCGGCAATCTTTAGTGGCCCGACCGCCTTCTCGTCCTCCCTCGCCAGAGACCACGCTTGAGACAGTAGGCGATAGTTCTTGGTCGTTTTCTCGATCCTGCCGCTTTCCATTTCGGTTTCCAGCAGTTTGGCCGCTTTGAATGGAAGCTCTGCCTGCAGATAGAGTTGTGCCAGGGTAACGAGCTCGGCTTCGGACTCGAGCATCCCCTGCAGGTGCGCAGAATCGTAGGCCGCCAAGAGCTCATCTTCTTTATCCAGCTCTCTATAGGCGTTGGCCAGATAAAGCCAGTACTGTTTCTTTGGCCAGTTGGCGATCAGGATCTTGTTGATATCGCGAATTTTCACGAAATTTTCTTGTTGAAAATAGGCAAAGCTCAATAGCGTGTACCACTGTTCTTTGGCTTGCCTGCCCCGCGTTTCAGCGACGGATAGCGCTTCCTCAATTGGCGCGATCATGTCGCCATAGCGACCGAGCTGGTACAAAATTTGTGCATACAGGATTAATGCGCCGGGTGCCGGGTTCGGCTCCAGCTCAAACCAGGCCTCTGTACTTTGCAATGCCTCGTCGTAGCGTTCTTCGACGGTGTACAACTGTGAAATCGTATACAGCGTCGACTTTCGCATCTGCTCTTCCAGGGATTCGATAGCCAATATATTGCTGAACGCGGCGATCGCCGCTTTGGTGTCACCCATGTTGTGCAAACTGAATCCCAGATACTGATACAGATTCGCAAGTTCGTATTCAGTGAGGCCGCCCTTTTCGATGCGCGCTGTCAGCAGCGAAACAGCAGCAGCGAAATCCTCCGCCTCCACGAATACCTGAGCCTTCTCGATGACTTCATAAAGAGCGCGACTAACCGCCTGTGCCTGTCGAGTCGTTTGCGGGTCTTCTTCCGGCTGGTTGGCCCGTTGTGCGAATGCCGGATTTGAGCTTAGCGCCAGAACCAGCGCCAGTGCGCCCGCGGCTGTGAATTGTTGAATCTTCATGTCGATACATTCTCGGTAGCTTCCCGCACTTTCGAATGTTCGCTGTCGATATATGCCTAGAACTATATAATACTATGCAGTTCTAGGTAAAGTATAAAAAAAGCCCGCTTTCGCGGGCTTTCTGGGCTTAGCCGCTGTGATGCGCTCTTTTAATCGGCACGGGCCGAAGATAACTCGGGTTGATGTCGCCAAACTGTGTAGTCGGATTCCCCCAGTCCGGAATTGAACGCTTTGAACAATTCTGCGGCCTCCTCGGCGCCGATTTCCTCGCTCAGAAAATCCATGAAGCTCTGCTCTGGATCGGCCATGGCCGCGAAGTTCTCATACGACGAGACAAGCATTAGATCGGGCGCTCCCGAGAGAGACCAGTGCCACAACCAATTGTTGCTATCGCTCCCCCAGCCACCTTCAATCGCCAATTGGCTTAGTTTTTTGCGTGCGTCCGAACTGGCTGGTCCCGATCCGCCTTTCACCTTCCATGTCGTCACACCGAAAAGTGGTCCCTCTTCCTGGCCCTCTGGCCAATGACTGTTTTCGAAATCCATCTGCTGGAGATGGTGGTGATAATGATCGACGAACTGATGCACATTTTCGTTCCAATGGTCTGAAAAACCCTTTTCCTTGGTTTCAACGTCATAAGCATCCTGACCCGCCCAATCAAAACAGCAGGCGCGAAACTGAACCACGCCCATATGATCACCCATTTCAACGGTGTATACATCCCATTGCCGCGAATCGCCAGCGTCGTCACGGAACTTCTTGTCCGCAGCAACGGCGGCGAAGAATTCATCCTCCATTCCTGCCTTCGGTTCCATCAGCCAGACATCGCTCAATGTCGGCGGCGCCTCCTCATGGTGCTCAGCCCAAAGGAAAGACGGCAGTGTCAATGTGGCCATTCCGACCAAACTCAAAACTACAGATACTTTTCTCATTCCTGTTCTCCTCAGATGAGTATCACCTGAGTATAGGAAAACACACGACTTTTGCTGATAATCGGCCTAGTACCGCCCGAAAATGTGCGACAGGTCATATTCCATAATATTCTCCTCCGCCATAATCCCCCGATGGACGGTCTCTCTTCGGATCTTTGGCTTTTATTGCTCGCTGCTGCTGCGGGCGGAATTGCTGTCGGCTGGCTGATTCGAAATGCCGTCAGTAACAGTCGAATCAATATCTTGAATGACAGCTGGCAGGATCGGCTCGATACCGTTGTTCGGGTCCGAGACCGACTGATGTCAGAAGCGGAAACGCTACGGACCTCTATCGAGGCACAGGAAGCGGTCGTGCATCGACGCGATATGGCCATAACCAAGGCGCGTACAGAACTTGACTCTGCGCTGGAAAGACAAAAACACCTGACGAAGGACATCTTCACACTGCGTGCCGAACGTGAGGACACAAAATCGAAGATGGCAAGCTTTCAGGATCGAATGGTTGCTCTGCAGCAACAATCGTCCGAATTACAAAACGAGTTCCTCAAGTCGCGTGACTTCTACGTCGGCGAACTCAAAAAAGCATTCGAGAAACGCTCCTTGCTGGAGGAAAAACTGGATAACTCGAAACACGAGTACGAGTCTTTTAGCAATCTGCTGCAGTCATCGCGAGCAGAACATGAATCCGTCAACAAAATGCTGGCTGCAGCCAAGGCGCGTCTCGCGAATCTCGACAAACTCGAACAGGACGTTATCAAGCTTGAGGCTGAGAACGCACAGCTCAAACACGACAATGCCCTGGTTCGTCAGGAGATCGACGCTCTGAATCGCGACATCGCAGAAAATGAAGAGCTAAAGATTCAGAACAAAGAGCTGGCGCAAGTTCTGAAGTCCATGGAAAACAGTCGCAATCAGTACGAGAACGACGCCAATCGCTACCGTGAACATGCCGATAAGACAGAAAAGAAGTCAGAAACTCTGCGCGTCCGTTTGGACGAAGTTGAGAAAAACTTCCAGGAAATCGAGGAACAGCAAAGCAAGGCACTGAAAACCGCGCGCGAGTCGTCAGCAACTGAGGCGGCGAACGATTCTTCCTCAGCTGAAGAAGTGAAAGATGATCTTCAGGAAATCATTGGCATCGGCAAAGTGTTCGAACACACATTGCATGAGCTCGGAATCTTCAATTTTCGACAGATTGCTACATTCGGCGTTTCCGATATCGCGCGAGTGAATGCAGAACTTAAAGAGTTCAAAGGTCGTATGGAACAGGACGACTGGATTGGTCAGGCAAAGGAACTGCACTTCAAGAAGTACGGTAGCGGCTGACAGCACCCGCACGACCGACCGAAATATGGTATTACCGTCCCACAATGTCAAAGGAACAACTCTCACCCGTTAGTTTGGATGCACCCGGAGGCAACTCACCTGCCGTGGGCATTGGGCTATGCCTCAGTGGTGGTGGCTATCGTGCCATGTTGTTTCATCTTGGCGTCTTGTGGCGACTCGCCGAATTGGGCTACCTGAGCTCAAACGATCGGGTTGGCATGCACGGGCCTATCGGTTCTCTGCAGCGCGTGTCCTCTGTTTCTGGCGGCTCCATTATCGCGGGCGTCCTGGGACTCGCCTGGGATGATCTGAAAGTTGACGACGAGGACTTGCTCGATCGCTTTCGGGAATTGGTTGTTGCGCCTATAGAGAGTTTTGCGAGTCAGACAACCGTGTCTATTTGGACCGCAACCTGGTCGGCAATTGTCAGCACCGTAAACAAGAGCGTCAAACGGGTTTATCGGCGCCGATTGTTCGACAAAAAAACGTTGCAGGACTTGCCGGACTCGCCGCGCTTCGTTATCAACGCAACCAACCTGCAGTCCGGTGCATTGTGGCGATTTTCGAAACCGTTTACGCGCGACTGGCGTGTGGGCGAGATAAAGAACCCGACTGATTCCATCGCATCTGTGGTCGCCGCATCATCCGCGTTTCCGCCGTTCCTCTCACCGTCACGATTCAAGTATGACGAATCACAGTACACACCCAACAGCGGTAGCGACCTACAAAGGCCGCCCTACACTACTCGCCCGACACTCTCGGACGGTGGCGTCTATGACAACCTGGGATTAGAGACCGTATTCAAGAATTTTCAGACAGTCATCGTCAGCAACGCCGGCGGAAAATACAAACCAAAGAAAAAGATTATTGGTGACTGGGCACTACAGAGTTATCGCGTCATGAGCACGATCGATAACCAGGTGCGATCTTTGCGCAAGCGCGTGCTCATCTCTTCATTGGAGTCATTGCAAAGAACCGGCGTCTATTTCAGCATTCGCAGCGAAATCGAGGGCTACCCGGCCGAAGACAAACTGCCTTGCTCGCCTGAACGTGCACGCGAACTCGCCGACATCCCGACAGACCTGGCGGCCAAAGACGTCAATACTCAACGGCGGCTCATAAACTGGGGTTACGCAATATGCGACGCAGGCATTCGCTCATGGGTTGAAGACGGCCTTCCAGCACCCAAGGACTTCCCCTACCCCGACGAGGGCGTATAACTACGCGATGAGCACTTCCGCGCTTTCCAGTCGCAACTTTCTTATTTACCTCGTCGGCAGCACCGTATCCTTGCATGGCCTGTGGGTGTACCGCGTAGCCCTTGGCTGGTTCACGTGGGAACTGACGGGCTCCGAGTTTTGGGTCGGCATTGTCGCATTCAGTCAATTCGCACCGGCAGTGGTTTTCGGGCCAATATTTGGTGTGCTTGCGGATCGATTTGACCGCCGCAGGGCCTCAATCCTTATTAACTCCGGTAGCGTCATCAATATGACGTTGTTGGGAATTCTCGCCTGGTTCGGCCACGTTGATATTTTTGTGCTGACCACGCAATCCTTTATTCAGGGTGCACTTGATGGTGCGCATTCACCCGTGAGAATGACGCTATTGCCGAACCTCGTGGAAAAGGGGCAACTGCAAAGCGCCATCGCAAGCGCTTCGATATCTTTCAACATCTCGCGATTTATCGGACCGGCTGTTGCCGGCATTGTCATCGCGACATGGGGCGTAAGTGCTGCATTCGCAATCAACGGGATTTCCTATCTTGCGATTATTGCGGCGGTTGCAATAGTCGAACTGCGACCAACGGCACTTCGATCAGAAAAATCTGGCGATGTGTGGGCGGAGTTACTCGAAGGCGTACGCTACACCCTTACTCACAAAACCATTCGTGCACTACTGATCACCGTCGCGGTTGCCTCGATCTTTGGTCGTGGTGCACTTGAGATGATGCCCGCGTTCGCAGATGCTATTTACGAACGCGGTGCATCCGGTCTTGCAACGTTGACAGCCTCCATCGGCATCGGCGCGATTATGTCGGGGTTGGTGCTGTCACGAAGTACCGCCTGGTTGAATAGCAGCGTGGTGAGATTCTCGGTTATCACAGCCGGAGTTCTCATCGTCCTCTTCGGCGCGAATACAGAATTCTGGATTGCGATTCCGCTGGTTGTGTCACTCGGCGTGCTCCTGTCTTTGTGCGGTGTCGGCTCACAGATTCTCATACAAACACTGGTCGAAGAAGAAGTTCGCGGCCGCGTTAGCAGCCTGTGGGGCATGATCGCCTTCGGCGGCACCGCTTTTGGCAGCCTGATTGTCGGCTCAGCGGCTGCGGCATTCGGCTTGCAGGCTACCGTTATGGTCACGGGCGTATTGTGCGCGGCGGTGCCGCTATTCTTTCTTGACCGTTCTGATAACGTCGATTGACTCGAGCGCCTTCAGGTACGCCGCAACATGCTCAACTGACACCGCTCCCATTTCAGCGAGTAACCAGTCCCGGATATCGCTGACGGTGCGCTTGCCATCGACGAGATTCAGCGCCTCATACGTGAACATGCCGCTGCTACCCCAGAGTGTGCTGTGATTCATAAGAGCAAGTGCTGATACATTATCGACACCGAATTTGTCTTCGAGGTAGGAGTATCCAAATGCGCGCATCGGTCCCTGAATATCAGGATTTCGCGCATAAATTTTTTCATCGCGCTGCGACGGAATTCGGGGTTCGGGCGTTGCAAGCAAGCGCTCCAGATCTGCAAGCCAGTCGACCATATGTTCGTGATCGCTTTCGACTAAAGTAGCGAACGGCTCTACGCTGTGGACTTTGCGACGCTCCAGCGTGAAGTGAACCCGAGTGGCTGCGACGGCATCGATTGCGGCCATGCCCGCACGTCTTTCGGCTAACGCGGCACTCCTTTGCAGCGCATTTCGCTTCAGCATTGCCATGACTGCCGGCACATCGGCGTCTGAAAGATTCGCCAGATACCAGGCACTCACCGCGCCAATAAACGCCGCTCGCTTGAGTTTGGTCGGATCGATATTGGCCGCCAGGTCATAATTGGTATGGATATAGCGGTCTGGCCAGTCATGCAGATACAAGCCCGGGATACGCCAGCTACCTTCGAAGAAAACGTCGTGGTCACTACCCATGTCCAGGCCTTCCATCAACGCAAGCTGTGGCTCCTTGCCGCCCTCGGGCGCATTCAATGGAAACGCCACTTCCTCGCCGTCGGCGAAACGCCTGGTTTGATCGTTGACGAAGTGACCGACCTCGTGACCGAGATCGCTGATGAATGACGGCACGCTGTAGGGCCCACCGGAAATTCGGAACACCGATTTTGTAACCGGACCACCACCGACCATATCCATATGGATATTGGCTTTGATGCTTGACGGGTCGTCATGTCCAGCCAGATACATGATGCTGCCTTCGATCTCTGCCGGCCAGAGAAAGCGAATCGTTCGCGACGGGCGCGGCAATATGCCGTCCTTGATGAGAGAATTCAACGTGCGTGCAACTTCAAGAATTGAAACACAGCCGGACGCATTGTCGTTGGCGCCCGGTCGCGGATGGTCGAGATGACAGGTGAAATTAATGTCCTCCCCGGATTTATAACTACCCTTGATCGCGGCGGTCGCGAAGCGATACTTACCGCGTTTGTGACCAGCATCAACTTTGGCGTGAAACAAAATGCTCTCGTCCGCGGCCAACCGCGCTTGCAAGGCCCGCGCCTCGCCCAGCGAAACCATGAATCCGAAGGATTTCGTTTTCGGAAAAGCACTGAGGTGTCCCCAACGCACGAGACGGTCATCTTCTTTCCACCAGGCCGACTTCTGATTCGGTGCGTACGAGATGATGCCCGCAGCACCTAACTCGCCGACCGCTCGTTCAACAACCGCACCGGGTTGGGACGATGTCAGCACCAGCTTGCCGCGAACATCTTTTCCCGCGTAGTCGGCGTCTTGCATTCCAGCCCCAATATCAACCAGCGATGTCGTGACATCGCCGGACTGGCTATCCTGCGCAAGTGTTAGCGGCACGGAGTCCCAATCGCCAAGCTTACGAACGCGGGTGATATCTCCGTCGTTTTCGGCCACTTCCCAAAGTTGCGCGAACCGAACATCCCAAACCGGACGCGATTTTTGTGTGCCGTACATTGTCTTGCCGTCCGCAGCGTACTCAAGCACTTCAACTTCATCGAGCCCGTACTGTTTGAGTTGATCAACAATGTGATTTGTCGCGACTTCGAATTGGCTACTTGCTCGCATACGATGCTGCAGCGTAATCGTATCGAGATTGCGTTTGGCCGCTTCGCCGGATGTTTCCTCGGCGATTTGCAGCAGGACATCCTCAGGGATAAGTTCGCGAATGTCTGCGTGGGCTGCTGGCGATAGTAGCGACAGCATGACGGCCGCGAGTCGAATTCGATTCATTACAGGTTGCTCTTATTGTTGTTCGTAAGGCAGTCTAGCAGACGGGCAGCTCGCCAAAAACGAAGCTATTGCTTGCTCCGGTAAACGCCGAAGTAGACATACGGCGCAGTCGCGCGTCGTCCGGGCGAAACTTCCGCAGGTACGGTATTCCGGATCGGCTTGATGCTACGTAAATACGAGACCATGGCATCGACATCATCGTCCGTGAGCTTCGAGTAGCCCTGCCAGGGCATCGATACGATGCGACGACCGCCGTGGCGACCGATGCCCGCGCGAATGGCGTTTGCTATCTGCCGATCCGACCAATCGCCAATTCCGGTTTTCGGATCGGGAGTAATATTGGACGGGTAAATAACACCGGGATACCTGTCCCCGACCGGATTGGAAAAGGCGATGCCCGTGTTTGATCCGGCCAGCGCTTTATCTAGCTCGGGAGCACCATCAAACGCACCATTCGTATGGCAGGATCCACAACCCAGCAGCTCGATAAGGTATGCGCCACGCTCTACTTTGTCGCGGTCACCGGGATGAAAGGTACCGGATACAGGATCTGGCGCATCAATCATCGTCGCCGTATCGAGTTCTTCGTAATTAGCAGAGCCGTTGCCTGGCCCGTCACTTACGCAGCCAAACAAGAGAAAAATCGACAAAAGAAAGAATGTCAGGTATCTCACGCGCGTATTCCGGTTCGGTTCAACACAAAAAGTATAGCTCACTCCAGCTCACGATCAGGCCGCCAGAGGGTCGTGAATTCTACCTACATAGCCAAATTGTTGGTTGTCCGCTTAAGCGCGATTTATACTGTGGATAAGGCAAATAAAAAGGCGGCCGGGTACAATCGCCGCGGCAGCAAAGACAGCCAGCTGCGGTGAATTACTTTTCGTCTCTGACGACGACCAGCGTTGGAATTTTCTCTTCGCGATTGCGGCGCGCATCGGCAATATTCTTCATCTTGGCTGTGTCGGCCAATTCCGGATCTTCTATTTCGATTGTCGAATGACCATCCGCGTAAACCATCTTCATTCGATGGTCGCCAATAGAAACAATGTCATCGTGCAAAAGAACTTTGCTTTGCACTCGCCGTGAGTTCACGAACGTGCCATTTCGACTTTTGAGATCGACCAATACGACGGCGCTTTCATTCCGAATCAACAAAGCATGCTGGCTACTCACGAATTGATCGAGAATGACAATATCGCTCAAATCCGAGCGCCCGACTAACGCGCGCTTTTCCGTTAGCCGAACTTCCTTTGGTGACCCGCCGGTTAAGGTGATTATGAGTTTCGGCGTGGTGTCTTTGACAGGCGCGTCCGGATCGACGATGTCGTCCACTCGAACTGGGAATTCTTTGGCCTGCTCTATGATCGACAACGCAATCGTCTCTAACTCACCGGGCCACCCGCCAGAAAGTGAATGTAGCCTCTCGCATACATCGACTGAAAAAATATCGTCGGGCCGTTCTACGCCACGCGCACGCAGCTTCGCGTACAGGTAAAGCAGCGCCTCCTTGGATGTCATCGGGCCCAACTCGAAATTTCCGATCACCCGATTTGCAATCACCGTCATGCTCGGCGATTTTATGATGCGTTCAATATTGCGATTGCTAATCAGGATCATCCGCATTGCGTAACGCTGGTTCACGTTAAGTTCCGCAAGTCGACAAAGCGCGCCCAAAGCGCTTGGAAACATGTCGTTGATGTTCTCGATTATCAACACGGGTGCTTGCCGTGTTCGAGATTGCTGGACAACAAACACGCTGATCATATTCAGCATTTCATCCGTAGAGTCGAGCACGATGTGATAGCCGAATTGTTCGAGTATCGCCGATAGTAGTTCTGCGGTTTTCATGCGCGCGCCATCAACAACCGCGATCGCAAGATCCGCTTGAACTTCGCGCACAAATTGATTGGCTACTACAGACTTACCGGATGCTTTCGGACCATGTAGCAAGGCAATACCTCGCTTATCGGTCAAAATTTTTCCAACAAATCTTAGTGCTTGTTGCTGCGATTTGTAACGGACGATTGCCCTTTGTTCGCGCAGCCCAACTCCATCTACCTGCATTTCCGTCGCTCTGATCCGACCCCCGCCAGATTCCGAATATTTACTTTCTCGCAAATTCGGGAATTCGTCCAGATGTCTCCAAACGGCAACAGTGTAGCTTTGGAATCTGTCTATTTAACGTAATAAAGACTTGAGTTCGGCCACTTCGGCTTCGAGTTTTTCAACGCGCTCGCTAAGTTCGGCGATGTTACTAGCAGCGGAACCCGCAACGGGCTTGGCGGCGAGTGCCTGCTCCGCGTGAGCCTCGACATCAACCGGCCCGGAGAACAGGTGCATGTATTCGGCGTCTTTTCTGCCCGGGGTACGCGACAATTTCACGATTAAGCTCTCGCCGTCACGATTAATCAGGCTGTCCAATGCCACAACAACTTCACTATTATCCGCAAAATTGTGCAATCGGCCACTGCGATTCTTGAGCTCGCCGGGTGTCTGTGGACCACGAAGCATCAGCAAACAAACGATGGCCACTTGCGCGGAATCAAACTGAAAGTCGCTGTAGCGTGTGCTGCAAAACCGCTGTGAGTACTTTTCTGCTCGACTCTTGAAGTTTTCCTCGGTTCGCGTGAGGTGCTTCGTTTCCAGGTCGCGGATCGCATGCTGCACTTCACCCGGGGTCAAAGACATGACCGGGTAACGAGAGGATTTTTGATTACACGCATTGGTCAATGCATTCAATGTCATCGGGTATTGGTCGGGAGTGACTATTGATTTTTCAACCAGGCAAGCAATTACCCGAGTCTCGATTTCATTTAACTCTGTCAACACGAACAGCGCCCTGGTGGATCAACGTTAGATACGGATCGTGAGTATATCGCGTATGACGCGAGTCGCGGCGGCCACGTTCAATATTCCTCGTAAGAAATTTCAGGATGCCGCCGCGCGACCGCTACCCGAAACCAGATGAAAGGCAGCAGTGGATTCGGCAGCCAGTATTTCCAACCCAGATTGTGAATCGTAGTTTCGGAATCGACTTCGTAATCCATCCAGACATACAAGAATTTGTAGATACACAGACCCGGGATGTAGTTAGCGCGAAACCCGGCTGTTTTCAGGAATTTCGGAGAAATGTAGAAATTACCCTCAAATGGCGTGATACCCCAGCCAAGCGGGCCCTCAGCGATAACGGTACCGCTGCTTCGCAGTCGAATTCGGATATTTTTTTTACTCATGCTGCATATAGACCTCGGACCGGCCGCAACTATTACGGCTGCATCTTAACTCCTGTCACCGTAACCCGGCGTGACCTATAATCGCGCCGGTCATGCTTGCCCTCACAAACATCGCTTTGCGCCGCGGGCGCAAAGTACTTATTGAAAACGCCAGCGTCCAGATTCATTCGGGGCAGCGAATGGGCGTGATCGGCGCTAATGGCTGTGGCAAGTCTTCGCTGTTCGCAATGATCCTCGGAGAACTCGAGCCCGATGACGGTGAGCTCGGGCTCGACCCCAAAAATGAAATTGCCCACGTCGCACAAGAGAGCCCACACGGTAGCGGTTCCGCAGTCGACTACGTTATGGATGGCGATACGGAGCTACGCGAGGTTGAAGCTGCAATTGCCACCGGTGAAGCGGATGACGACAAGCCGGACCTGCATCTCCTTTACGAGCGTATGGAGTCGATAGACGGATTCACCGCTGAGTCCCGAGCGTCGCGGCTGTTGCATGGTCTGGGCTTCGCGCCGGACGAGTTTCGAAAGCCCGTAAGAGAATTCTCTGGCGGCTGGCGCATGCGACTCAATCTTGCTCGTGCCTTGATGTGTCGCTCAGACATCCTGTTGCTTGACGAGCCAACCAATCACCTCGACCTGCCTGCGATTTTATGGCTGGAGCGCTGGTTAAAACGCTACGAGGGCATCTTGCTGGTGATCTCGCACGATCGCGATTTCCTCGATCAGATATGCACCCGGATTGCCCATATCGAACACGAGACTGTGCATTTATTTACGGGCAACTACAGTCAATTTGAAGCGAAACGGGCCGAACAGCTTGCTCAGCAGCACGCGATGTTTACGCGACAGCAAAAAGAGATTAAGCACATTCAAAGCTACGTCGATCGATTCCGCTACAAGGCGTCGAAAGCACGCCAGGCCCAAAGTCGACTCAAAATGCTCGAACGCATGGAGCAGATCGCGCCAGCACACGTTGATTCGCCGTTTCGATTTCATTTCATCGAACCGAAAAAGCAACCGCAGCACTTGCTGGGTCTCACTGATGGTGATTTGGGGTATGGCGAAGATCTAGTGCTCGAGAAGATCAACCTGAACCTGTCTGCGGGCGATCGAATTGGACTGCTCGGCGTCAATGGCGCGGGCAAGTCGACACTCGTCAAAGCCCTGTCGACCGGGAGTACCGTGCTCAAAGGTGAGCGCGTGATGAGCAAGGACACCAAGATCGGTTACTTCGCCCAGCATCAACTGGAATTGCTGCGGCCCGAACATAGTCCTATTGATCACCTGCGCGACTATGCGCCTGAAGACCGGGAACAGGACCACCGCAATTATCTCGGTCGATTCGGATTTAGTGGCGAGCGCATTTTCGAACCGGTAGCGCCGTTCTCGGGTGGTGAAAAGGCGCGCTTGGTCCTGGCACTCATGATTCGCCAGGGACCGAATTTGCTGTTGCTTGACGAACCAACCAATCATCTCGATCTCGAAATGCGGCAGGCGCTGAGTATTGCTCTCATCGAATACTCTGGCGCGCTCGTCGTTATTTCTCATGACCGGCACCTGCTAAGAAGTGTTTGCGACGAATTATTGATCGTTCACGACGGCATCGTTGATCGCTTCAACCGCAGCCTGGACGAGTATCCGGCCTGGTTAAAGGAGCAGGAAGATCAGGCCGGCAAGATCGAGGAGAAATGGCAGGAGAAACCCGCTAAATCGCTCAATAAAAAACAACAACGACAAGAGCAGGCGGAACAGCGCAAGCGCCTGAAGCCACTTTATGACGCCGTCAGAGACGTTGAAATGAAACTTGAAGCCGGGCGAAGAACGATGGCTGGCCTCGAAAGGCGACTTGCCGATGAAGCGATATACACCGATGCCGAGCGAAAAGACGAAGTCACTAAGCTCGTGCAGGATCAGGCAGTCGTGAAGTCCGAAATCGAAGCACTCGAGTGGGACTGGCTGGAAGCAAGTGAGAAACTAGAGCAGGCATCATGAATAGAAACTACGGTACAGGTGACGCGTCCTATCAGGCTGCGGGTGAGCGGGATGGAATTTTTGCACTGGTCAATAACTTCTTCGATCGCATGGGTTCCGATGTGCGCTTCAAGACCATTTGGGATATGCACCCGGACGATAAAGACGTCTCGCGCGATAAGCTGGCACGATTCCTGTGCGGCTGGCTCGGGGGACCGAGACTCTACAATGAAAAATACGGTGCTATCGGAATCCCCCGAGTTCACGCACATCTTGCGATAGCGACGCCGGAGCGCGACCAATGGCTCACCTGCATGTCGGAATCCGTCGCCGAACAAGCATTTGCAGCGGACTTCAAAACCTATCTAATGGAACAGTTTTTTGTACCAGCGGAAGCCGTCAGGCGTCATTGCGAAGCACGGGGCTCAAGCACATGAAAATTTGGGTAGATGCTGATGCTTGTCCGGTCGTAGTCAAGGAAATTCTCTTCCGGGCTGCCGATCGGACAGGTGTGCTCTTAACGCTTGTTGCGAATCAGGCTCTAAGCACGCCCTCCTCGGCCAACATCAAGACATTGCAGGTGTCGCAGGGTTTTGACGTTGCCGACGATGAAATCGTAAGACGGGTTGAAGCTGGCGATCTTGTTATCACCAGCGATATCCCGCTCGCCGCCGAGGTCATCGAAAAAGGTGGTCATGCACTAAGCCCACGCGGTGAAATGCACACTAAAGAGAATATCGGCGCTCGACTTAACATGCGCGACTTCCTCGACACGATGCGTTCCAGCGGCGTTGAGATGAGCGGTGGCCCCGCTGTATTCAGTCAACGCGACAAGCAAGAATTCGCCAACAATCTGGATCGCTTTCTAACCCAGCACGCCGGCGATAGCTAGCTCGCGCGACGTTGCTGCCCGACTGGCCGTTTACTCTGGCCACCAGGCCGTTTGCCTTGTGCACCGCGAGCATTCTTGCCCGCGCGTGACTTCTTGCGCGGTGACGAGCCGGCTGGCTTCGGACCGGACGGCCGGCCGCGACGCGCTGCGCCATTGCGAGGTGGCTTGCCTTTATTAATCGGCTCCGCCCTGATGCTCTTATCGACGGCGTAACCATCGACATACTCTTTCTTTATCTCGTGGTTCAGCAATTTCTCGATGTCTTTAAGTAGTTTCAACTCATCGACGCACACGAGTGAGATAGCCGTTCCATCGTGCCCTGCGCGCGCTGTCCGACCGATGCGGTGAACATAGTCTTCGGAGACGTGCGGCAGTTCGTAGTTCACAACATGCGGCAGTTTATCAATGTCGAGACCGCGCGCAGCGATGTCTGTTGCGACCAGCACTCGAATTGAACCTTCTTTGAAGTCACGCAGTGCTTTGGTGCGAGCGCCCTGCCCTTTGCCACCGTGAATGGCGAGTGTCTCGATGCCATCGCCGTTCAATTGTTTGGCGAGACGGTTTGCACCGTGCTTGGTGCGCGTAAACACGAGCACCTGGCGCCAGTTACCTTTGCCAATCAATTCAGACAACATTTCACGCTTGCGAAGCTTGTCGACCGGCATGACCAATTGCTCAACGCGGTCGGCCGTCGTGTTCTTCGGAGCAACCTGCACTTCAGTAGGACTATTCAACAAGCCCTTCGCCAGTTCACGAATCTCTTCCGAAAATGTGGCCGAGAACAACAGGTTTTGTCGACGCTTTGGCAACTCTTTGATGATTTGCTTGATGTCGCGGATGAATCCCATGTCGAGCATGCGATCGGCTTCGTCGAGCACGAACATTTCAACGCCGGATAAGTTGATATTGCCCTGACGCACGTGATCGAGGAGTCGACCCGGTGTCGCGATGACAACATCAACGCCGCGGTGAATTTTCGAAATCTGTGGACGGGCGCTAACGCCGCCGTAGATTTCCATGCTGCGAAGCGGGCGCTGCTTGCCGTAGGTCTTCACACTCTCATGCACCTGCGCCGCGAGTTCACGCGTTGGTGTCAGAATAAGCGCACGAATACGGCGTGGTCCATCACTCTTCTTTTGCAGCTGTTGCAACATTGGCAATGTAAATGCCGCCGTCTTGCCGGTACCCGTCTGGGCTGCCGCAAGCAGGTCATTGCCGTCAAGAATAAGAGGGATAGCTTTGTGCTGAATCGGTGTGGCTTCTGTGTAGCCTTGTTCTTCGACAGCACGCAGCAATTCGGCCGAAAGAC
The DNA here is from genome assembly GCA_021773075.1 of Woeseiaceae bacterium. Classification (GTDB taxonomy): domain Bacteria; phylum Pseudomonadota; class Gammaproteobacteria; order Steroidobacterales; family Woeseiaceae; genus UBA1847. The sequence goes on along the minus strand of JAJFKT010000015.1, from coordinate 106,703 downwards.
CGAGTTGGTTAAATAACATTAATTTTTCTCCAGGATCGCCTGATCCGACGCGTCTTAAGACGTGCGGTTCGGTCCAGGCTGGAATTTAGTAAGTAGTCCAACTGAGCGCTGGTCCTAAGGACATTTTGCTGGGTTGGACGGTGGCGCAGACCGAGGTGCGCCAGGACGGAGCGGACTGTAACAGAAGCTCAGCGAAATGACAGGGCTAAATGCGCACATTTGCTATCCGTGTAACCCTCAACGCCTTCTGAGCCCAAAGAGCGGTCTTAAGAGCCTGCTTCGGCGGATAATGAATTCGTGTATCAAGAAGCAACCGCCAAAGGTCGCGATCAGCACCAGTGCTGGTTCAAAGACCGGCCCAAGTGCCCGTTGAGAAAACTCATAACCGATAACAACTGTAATTGTCTGATGCAGGATGTACCAAGAGAACACGGCTTCAGTCGCGTACGGCAGCCACTTCATGGGCCGATTGAAAAGGTAGTGGCCCCAGCCAAACAGGGTGACGATCCATAACCAACGATTTAGATAGACGACAAACAGACCCGCTTGCTCTACGAGGAACGAGGGGTCCTCGGGCATAAATTCCACTCGAACCATGAACAGTGCAAATACGATGATCGACATCGCCAAAGTCACCTTGCGAATTCTCACGAGCTCCGTCCAAAATTCCGCATTGCGACCAATCAGATATCCAATCAGGAAGAAGGTGAAATACATCGCGTGTGCATACCAGTCATCGAGCAATGCGTGACTTATGTAGGGAAATTTCGGAAACACGAAATTGCCATAGAGTATGAGCGGCACTAGTGGAACCGCGACTATCCACACGCCGCGAAGGCTCTGAAACCATTGGCGGACTCCGAGCAACGGGCCGTCAAGTAATTTCGCTAAGGGAATAAGCACCAATGTGTACAGCAACACGTAAGGCAAGTACCAGAGATGATTCCAGGTCCAGTGAATCTGCTCTTCACCGGCCCAGGCTTCCCCGGGGAAGTCCTGAAAAGTAAGATACTGCCCCATGAATTTGAGGAAACCTGGCTCGATGATGCCCTTGCTGAGCGCCTCGTAGTAACACTGTGGTGCGACAACAAATGCCAAGCCGAAGAGTAGTGGAACCAGCAACCGACTGATGCGCTTCACAGCGAACTGGCCCGGCGTATTGCGACTCCAGACGAAGCTGATAGCGAGGCCTGAGATAATGAACAACAGAGACATGCGCCATTGGTTGACAAGCAGTCTCGGCATGTCGAGCGCGTCCGTCTGGTAGGCCGATTTGACGTGCCAACCCTCGCCCTCGGCATACAACATGCTCACGTGATAGAGGATCAACAGACTAAACGCGAAGACGCGCAGGAAATCGATGTCGTAGCGGCGTTGTGACGACGTGGATATCACTGCACCGTTGTTTGCCTGGCTCATAATGTTCCTTTGGTCTGGTGACAAACGCCAGACTGCACGTCAAAACCGGGTCGGGCTATTACAAAGGGTTTAACGGCGCCGTTTATGTGACGAACGGCGGAAAGCAGGGACGATAAGTCGACCGATATCCGGCTCTGGGGTTAGGATTGCGCTATGACACTCGACAGATACCTCAAGAACCGACGCTATTGGGAGATCGGCTTATTTGCTGCGCTCCTGTTGATCGGCCTATTTGCTAATTTGGGCGTAGAGGTATTCGACCGGGGCCGAGACAACGGGGGCTACGTTTTTCGTGAACCGTTCATTCTGGAGGCGAGCAGTCATTTTGCGATTGCCTTGTGTCTGCCTTTGATCATTTGGTTCAACAAGCATTTCCCTATTCGGGCCGCGACCTGGCTGTTCAGTGTTTTTGCACATGCGATGTTTACCTTCTTTTTTTCTTTCCTGCACGTATTCATAATGTACTGGGTACGCGTGTTTGTTTTCAGTTTTGGCGCCGACGCCAGGGTATATCGGTGGGACAACTGGGTCGGGGAGTTTGCGTACGAATACTTAAAAGACTTTCGGACTTATCTGCTGATTATCGCCCTCCTTTATTTGTACGGCTTCATTTTGCGAAGACTGCAGGGCGAAGCAGGCTTCATTACCGGGGACGCCGAAAGCGATCCTGCAGAGCCGCTATCCGATCGGTTTCTGGTCAAGAAACTCGGCCGTGAATTTCTGGTTCGTGTCGACGAAATCGACTGGGTCGAGTCCTGTGGAAATTACGTCAACCTGCATGTCGGCGATCGAGTTTATCCGCTGCGCGAAACAATGACGCGGATCGACGAACGACTGATGCCCATGGGTTTTCAGCGCGTGCATCGCAGCGCTATTGTCAATCTGGACAAGGTTGCCGAAATAGTCGCGTTTGATTCCGGCGACGGCCAGGCAAAACTTCGAACCGACGCGATGGTTCCGGTCAGCCGCCGCTTCAGGCGGGAACTCAGAGAACGACTCGCCTAAAACCTTTTGCTGTTTTCTGTGTCAAAATTGCCGACTGACCTTCTGGAGGCAAAATATGTCCAGCAACACCCTAATTCGTGGCTTGAGCGCGATTGTAGTTATTTGCGCAATGCTGTTATTCGTCGCTTGCCAATCCGACACTCCGGCAGCCGAGGCGCAGCCTACTGAAGCGGATCAGCGCGACATCGAAGCGATTGCTGACGAGTATCTTGCCGCAATGCTGGAACGCAGCCCAACGCTTGCAACCCGAATAGGAATCGAAGGCGCACGCCATGATCGCCTGTTCGACAACTCATTGGCGGCACAAACCGAATGGCAGGCGCGCGAAGACGCCTGGCTGGCGGAGCTTGACGCGAAGGGAGAACCACCTGAGGTCGGCAGTCGCGACTGGGTGACCTATGGAATTCTTCACGAGCAACTTGTTGGCTCGAAAGCCGTTCGGGTTTGTCGCAAGGAGCTCTGGGAAACAAGCACGACGACTGCGTGGTATACGGGGATGCCTTTCGTTTTCGATATTCAGCCGCTGGAGTCGGACGATCTCAAGGAACAGGCCTTGGCGCGACTCGCCGCGGTGGATCAGTTTGTTGATACTGAGATCGCGAACCTGAAGAGGGGACTGGCGATGGGGTATAGCTCGCCCCGACTAACCGTCGAGGCTGTTCCCGAAGAAGTCAGAGGACTGCGCAACGAGAATTCTCCGTTCCTGGCGATGGGTGAGCGAGCTGACGACGAGGTTTTCGACGGCGCCGTGCGGAAGATTTTTGACGAGGAAATTGTACCGGCAATTAATCGCTATGCAGACTTCATCGAAGGCGAGTACCTCGACAGTGCGCGTGAAGAAATCGCACTTAGCTATAATCCGAATGGTGCCGAATGCTATCCGCATCTGGTGCGCTCATTTGCGACCATCCAGCCGACGGCCGATGAAATTCACGAACTCGGCCTCGCACAAATGTCGAAGATCCGCGGCGAGATGGAAGACATACTCGCAGCGAATTACGAAGGGCAATCGATCGAAAAATTCGTGCGCCGCATCAACGTTGACTCCGAGTTTACATTCCGTTCTGAAGACGACGTCCTGCAATATTCCATCGATTCGCTTGATGCAGCGAGAGAAAAAATGGCTGAGGTTTTCGGCCTGCTCCCGAAAGCCGATGTGGTCATCAAGCCGTATCCGTCTTTTGCCGCGAGCGGTGTCGGTGAGTATCACTCCTCGTCAGAAGATGGGACACGACCAGGCATTTTCTACATCGCCACACGTGATCCTGAAAATCGCTCAAGAGCAACACAGCAATCGACCTTGTATCACGAGACCTACCCGGGGCATCACTTGCAAGGTGCGATCGCGCTGGAATTGGGTGACAAGGTCCATCCGCTTGCTCGATACCTCTGGAATTCCGGCTACGGTGAGGGCTGGGCGCTGTACTCCGAACGCGTCGCACAGGAGCTCGATCTCTACAGGGGGCCACTCGATCTTATGGGCCTGCTATCGGATCAGGCCGCGCGAGCGGCACGCCTCGTAATCGATTCTGGCATACACACCAAAGGCTGGTCTCGACAGCAAGCGGTCGACTACATGATGAATAATACGGGCTGGGCACCAGTTGATATTCAGAATGATATCAACCGATACATTTCCTGGCCGGGACAGGCCAATTCTTACATGCTCGGAATGTTGGAAATCAGACGCCTGCGCACGCTGGCCGAAGTTGAACTCGGCCAGCAATTTGATATCCGCGACTTTCACGATCGCATTTTGGAGAACGGCAGTATGACCTTGCCGATGACGGAAAAGGCCGTGCTGGCCTGGATCGAAAAAATAAAACAGGAATGATGTCGCGGCAAAGAAAAAGGCCCTCGTCCAATTCTGAACGAGGGCTGTCACTTGGTGCCGGATGGGTGACTCGAACACCCGACCTATACATTACGAATGTACCGCTCTACCACCTGAGCTAATCCGGCCAAAGACTTGCCGCTACCGGGCTTTGATCCCGTCACGAGCGGCGCGCAGTATAGCCTCGCGGCAAACCTGCGAAAAGGGCTACGGCCAACAATTTGGTGATTTAGTCCAATGAATTGCGGACGTGGATGATTAACTCCGCATTTTCGAGCCTTGTTCCCGGCGGCAGCTCCGGTAAGTCGACCAATCGGATTGCATCGAAAGGAATATCTGAGAGCACACCCGTATCTGCGTTGTAAAAATGGTGGTGCGGAATCGTGCTCGAGTCGTAAAATCGACGTTCAGGGTCCACCACGCACTCTTTGATCAGGCCCCGTTCTACGAATAAATTCAATGAGTTATAGACAGTTGCCTTGGATACCTTGCTACCCGCGTCCCGCAGTTGCGAAATAATCTGGTCCGCCGACAAATGCTGTGGTTTTTGCAGCAGAACAGCAGCGACTTCGATCCTTTGCGGTGTCGAAAGTATTCCGAGTTTTTCGAATTTGCCCAGCAATTCTGAACGCGACATCCAACAATCCTCTCATTCGGTATGAGTTGCAATATACCGCCCATCCCGAAGCAATAACAGCACATCCCCGCCAATTAGACCGCGGGAGTTCCGGGTGCACGCAGTACAACAATACCCCTGCACAAGGAGGTTCAGATGACTGCAAACTACCGAGGATTCACGCTTTACGAACTATTGATAACCCTGGTTCTGGTCGCCGTGCTAACCGGTCTGGCCATTCCATCACTGGCGAGCAGCCTGGCTCGAGCACGGCAAGCTACTGAAATCAATGCACTTTTTCACGCAATTCACCTTGCGCGCAAGGAATCGATTATGCGTCGCAAGGTCGTTTCGCTTTGCCCCAGTTTCGACGGCAGCAAATGCACGCCAGGTCGCGACTGGTCCCGCGGATGGCTCATGTTCGAAAACCTGGATCGCGACTCCCCTCCACGCCTCGATCAGGGTGAGCCCCTGCTCCTGAAACACAGCGTCGCGGAGGACGTTAGAATCGCAGTCAATCGACTGGGGTTTACGTTTCGCGCAACCTTTCTTCGAGCAACAAACGGGACTTTTGTCGTGTGCGACCGACAGGGCCGAATTTCCCCCAAAGCCCTTGTTGTTAGCTACACGGGGCGTCCGCGTGTCGCACGTCACACTACCGGAGGTGAACCCTATTCGTGCGCGGATTAAGTCAAAACAAAGCACCGATCTTCGACCGTTTATCGGTATCGCAGTGCCGCTTATCGGCTCTCCGGACGCCTGTTGCAACGACTCTTTATAGTGGGCGGCATGAAAACGAAAAAACAGACAGGCTTTACGCTTTATGAGCTCCTGACGACGATGCTAATCGTCGGCGTTGTCTTGACGCTTGGAATTCCGAATATGCAGTCGTTTCGGCAGAACAGTCGTATGACTGCCGCGGCCAATGACCTGCATTCGAGCTTCCACCTCGCCCGCAGCGAGGCATCGCGCGCCAAAACCAATATCACAATCTGTGCGAGCGCGGACTCATTTGCTGTCACGCCGACTTGCGGTGGTCAGCTCGAAGCTGGCTGGGTCGTTTTTGAAGACCGTGACGGCGACATTGTTGTTGATGCCGGGGAACCCATATTGCGACGTTTTCCGCCGATGGAGACAAGCATCGTCGTGAATACGACCGGTCCTGACGATTACTTCTCCTTCGCCTCAACCGGACTCGGACGCGGCAACATCACAGGCACTCCGCCACTCGCAACAATGGTGCTTTGCGATATTCGCGGAAATGTTCGTGGCGGCGGTGGCAAGTCAACTGCCCGTGTTCTGGTGGTAACACCTCTTGGCCGGGCAACCGTGCTCGCCGACGAAGGTCAGGTCACGTTTCATGGAGGCTGTTAGAAAATGGAATTCATGAACGACACAATCAGAAAACGTCATCAGAGCGGTTTTTCTCTGGTGGAGGTATTGATTGCTCTGGTTATCATGTCGGTCGGCATGCTTGGCATCGCGGGTCTCTATGTCCAGAGCTTACAGGCCGGTCGGACTTCCATGTTCCGACACCATGCCGTTACGCTCGCAGGCGATGTGGCTGACCGGATCCGAGCGAATCCCATTGCTGGCGCGGCGTACAATCACGCCGCAAACGCGACGGGCACCGACAACAGCTGTGTCACCGGTGGAGTTGATTGCAATGCGGCGAGCATGGCAGCCAACGATATATTCCTTTGGCAAGCACAGGCCGCAGAAACCTTGCCCAGCGGTACCGTCGCGGTGGTTTTCGCGACCCCTGTAGGCACTCCGCCAACCTATCAAATCACGGTGAGCTGGACTGAGCCGGGTGAAGTGCCCAGCTACGTCATTACTATCCCGGTACGCCTGTTATGAGGATATTGAGAATGAAGCAATCGGGTCTCACGTTGGTCGAACTCATGGTTGCGCTCGCAATCGGGTCCTTTCTGATGATCGGTGCTATCCAGATCTACAATCAAAGTCGCCAGGCGTTTGTCGTTAATGAATCCATTGCACGGGTTCAGGAGACCGCACAGTTTGCGATGGACACCATCGAGGCTGATTTGCGCATGGCCAGCAACTGGGGCCGAAACAGTCGCGGACTCGCGGTTGAAGGCCGATCGATTATTGGCAATGCAAACCCAAATGGACTACCGCAACCCATCGGTACCTGTTCGGCCGATTGGGTACTCAATCTCGCGCTGCCCATTGATGGCGTAAACAATGGCTACGGGCTGGCCTGCGCCGCCACAAATGGTTCACAAGCTAACTCGGACGTCATAACGATTCGTCGAGCTAGCGTCGCACACGTCGACCCGATACTCGGGCAATTGCAAATTCAGTCAACACGCGTTCAGGGCGAGATATTTGCGACTGGTGTCATTCCTCCAGCTTTCACAGCCGCTACCGCAGCCTCAGCGGCGGACGATCCGACAGATCCTGCGTTCGACTCGGAGACCCATAACCTGATCGTTACGAGCTACTACGTTTCGCCCACGTCCACACTGATTAACGGCGTACCGACGCTGCGTCGGCATCGGCTTATGGGCAGTGTGGCCGGACCGTGGATCATCGACGATGAAGTCGCACCCGGCGTCGAAAATCTGCAGATCCAGCTCGGCATTGATGTGGACGCTGACAATACGGTCGATCGCTACGTGAACCCGGGTGACCCAATATACAACCCGACGGCTGTTGGCTTTGTCCCTGGCGCACGCATCATGACCGCGCGTATCTGGATGGTGGTCCGCGGCGTCACCATTGAACCCGGTATTCAGGATAATCGTGATTTCGAGCCGGGTGATGTAGACCTCGGTGTTCAAAACGACAGCTTTAGACGTATGCAGGTATCGAAGACGATCCTGCTGCGCAACGCCAGAACTTAAGGTTGAGACGAATTATGACTTCGAATTTTCAAGCAATGAAAGATCGCAGACGCCAGCAAGGTGCGGCATTGATTGTCGGATTGCTGCTGCTCGTCGTCATTACCATATTGGCGGTCTCCGGTATGAATACGGCGACTACCGAATTGGCGATGGCGCGCAACAACCAGACTTACGAGAACGTATTTCAGGCGGCAGAAACGGGTATCGAGAACGCACTCGCGGCCGGACCCTTCAATCCTGCGATTCCTGTTGTGATTCCGCCTGTGACGGGAACCTACGAAATCACTCCATCCGTTCAGTATGAGGATTCAACGCTGGTACCGGACAAGGCATTCAGCCTGGGTGCGGGTAGCGGTGTTTCTGCCTACCATTTTCTCGCGACATCACAAGCAGCGTATCGACTCGACCCTGGCAATGTCACTGACCGTGATGCCACAGCAACCCATACGCAGGCTTTTTACGTCGTGGGTCCAACTTCACCGACGCTGATACCGTAACGGTAACGGAGCACTCAAATGAAAACGAAATTACTAATTACCGCGATCGCCCTGTTTCTGGCTCTGCCAGCCAGCGCGGAGTTCATATTTATTGAAAACGGCTATGAAGTGTCACTGGATGAGGTCCGTTTACCCAGGAACAAGAATGGCACGATCGCCTACAAGACCTGCAGCAGCTGCGACTACCAAACCAGTCGCGTATCGCCTGATGTTCGTTGGGAGATCAATGCCAAGACCGTTTCATTTGCCCAATTTCGAAAGCGCGCGGCACTGTTACGCGGCCAGGACCAAGGCGTACTGGTAACACAGAATATCGAATCGAAGCAGGTTACGAAGGTGGCATTCACCGTTCGTAATGCTGAGTGAAGGATAAACAGAGGCTAGTCGTATGAATAAGGTAATCAAACAAGCACAATGGATGTGTGCAGGCCTGCTGATCGTGTTGACCAGCGGCACGCCAGCTATTGCGGATGACACAGAGATTCTGCTGATCAATCCGAACCAGGCGAACCCGCCGAAACCAAACCTGATGTTCATTATTGACTCGTCCGGTTCGATGGACAATTCGGTAATGACAAAAGTCGCATACGATTCGGCTGATCCCCCGTATCCTCTGGACGCCGGCTGCGATCCGGACCGACTGTACTGGACGCTTGTCGGCACGACACCAAACTGTGATGCGTCAAATACGCAGTTTATTCAAAAAACCGCGTTTGCCTGCGAGGATGCAAGCCGACTAATCAATGGTATTGGTAGTTACACCGGCACGATGAGCCATTTTCGCAGTGACGGCGCCGGCAATGCCGCGTGGCAGACAATGCAGCCTGGCAATAACCTCGGAATCGTCGAATGTGAGAAAGACAGTGGCATTCACGGCGTTGGCGGGACCCCCGCCACCGCGCCTTTCGCCCAAAAAGGTTCGACATTGGTAGCTTTCACGGCGGATGAGGGGCAGGTCATCGACTGGAGCGGTGACGGCGTGGTCAACGAAGCGGTAACCGTTTATGACGGCAATTATCTCAATTATCGTGCCGTACCGATTACTGTTAGCGCTCGAAAAATTGACATTGTTCAGGATGTTGTCGGGACGGTATTGAACGCGATTAGTGACGTCAATGTGGGCGTCATGCGATTCAATGACCGTGATGGCGGACCGGTAATTCAGGATATTGTTGATCTGGATCTGGGGACAAACCGGACGGCGATCATCAACGCGGTCGACAGCATTCTGCCAGCCGGCCGTACCCCGCTATCTGAAACGCTGTACGAGGCAGCTCGATTCTGGCGTGGCATGCCTGCTCACTACGGCGAGACAATTGACGAACATGATACGGATCTGGGTGCCTTGTCGCAGGAGGATCCCGAAATCTACGAACAACCGGCCATGACCTCGTGTACCAAGAACTTCAACGTACTCCTGACGGACGGCAACCCTGTAGATGACGACGAGACACCAGCGCTCGTTAATCACGCGACCTTGGGGTTTCCGAACTGGTCGGGCGCACTTGGCGGACGTACAGGCTGCACCTTCGACATTGAGGGTGATTGCCTGGATGACGTTGCTGAGTACCTGTTCAAAGAAGACATCAATCCGACACTCGTCGGCGATCAGTCTGTAACAACTCACACGATCGGTTTTGCGATTGACTTACCAGTGATGGAGCAGGCAGCAGCCCTGTCAGGCGGTGAATATTTTCTCGCCGACGACATTGAGAGTCTTACGCTTGCGTTGCTGAAGATTGTCGCGATCGTTCAGGATCGATCCTTGTCTTTCTCGGCACCGGCGGTCGCGGTAAATAGCTTCAACCGCACGCGAAACCTTAATGATCTGTATCTAACAAGCTTCGGCGCACGCGGCAAAGTTCATTGGCCGGGCAATGTTAAGAAGTATGTCATCAAGGACGGTGAAATCGTCGATGACAACGACAACCCAGCTATCGATCCAGCAACTGGCTTCTTCGATAAGAACGCGCAAAACCTTTGGGCAACCACCCCGGACGGTTTTGATGTTGAAAAAGGCGGTGCCGCAAACCTGCTGCCGGTTCCAGGAAGCCGTAATATCTATACTTACAATGGCAGCGACACCGATTTGATCGCCGGGACCAACCATGTATCGATATTGAATTCGGCAGCGTTTACCTTAGCGGACTTCGGCCTTACCGGAGCTGTAGGTGAGCCTACCGTTGATCAGATGATTCTCTGGGCTCGTGGCGCTGACCAGGCCGATGAGGACGGCGACACCGATCTCACCGAACCCAGAAACGATATTGGAGACCCGTTGCACTCACAGCCAGCTGCTGTCGTTTACGGCGGCACGGCCGGAAATCCTGACACGGTTGTCTATGCTGCGACTAACGACGGTTACCTGCATGCGATCGACGGCGACACGGGTGTCGAGCTCTGGTCTTTCATCCCGAAAGAACACATGGCAGCATTCTCCAAATTGTACTCAAATCTCGACTCCAATATTAAGAACTATGGCATTGATGGCGACATCATCCCAATCACCAAAGACATTAATGGTGACGGTGTTATCGATTCGGGTGCCGGTGATTTCGTTTACATTATCTTTGGTATGCGTCGCGGTGGCAGTAAGTATTACGCACTCAATGTCTCAGATAAGACCTCTCCGAAGCTTCTGTGGCAATTTGGTGATGCCAGCATAGGGCAGTCATGGTCAACACCCTCCATTGCTCGAGTCGATATGCCAATCGGCTTTGGACTAAATGCTGACAAAGCGATTGTCGTCATTGGTGGTGGATACGACACCTCGCACGATACGATCGCCCATCCTGCTGGTCCTGACGCTTTGGGCGCCGGAATTTATTTCCTCGACCTGCTAACGGGTAACGTTTTGTGGCATGCGAAGTCTTCCGGTGCAGAGCTCAATCTATCAAATATGACCCGCGCAATTCCGTCTTCGGTCCGAGTCATTGACCTTAATGGAGACGGATTTGCTGACCGAATGTACGCATCGGATCTTGGTGGACAAATCTGGCGTTTTGACATTACAAACGGCAATGCTCCGGATGGACTACTAGCGGACGCATTGGTCGCGGGCGGTGTGATTGCACAGCTGGGAGCAGAAGGTAATACTCCGACAACGGATGCTGAAACACGTCGCTTCTACGGCTCACCAGACGTTTCGCTGTTCAACGATAATTCACAAAACCGACGCTTCATTGCGCTGAGTATCGGTAGTGGTTACCGCGCCCATCCGCTCGACAATACGACAAATGAGCGCTTCTATTCTATCCGTGACAAGATCGTATTCGGCCAAATGACTCAAGATCAATACAATAATTTCACACCAATCGTCGAATCAGATTTGGTGGAAATTCAAGGATCCATAGGCAAGACCATATCTGCCGGTGATGATGGCTGGATGTTTACGCTGCCGGCGAATCAAAAGGTGCTAACGGATTCTGCCACTTTCAACAATGAGATCTTCTTTGTTGCGTTCTCCCCCGATCCTGATAACGTCGCCCAGGCATCATGTACAGCAGGCGTTGGTCGAAACTTCCTGTATCGGGTCAGCGTCGTGAATGGCGACCCAATTGCTGACCTTGACAGTGTTACTCCCGGTTCGGAAGACGCACTGCGCGTGGAGAATCTGAAACAGGGCGGTATCGCCCCATCACCACGATTCCTGTTCCCAACACCTGATCCCACATGCACAGTCACAGCGACAGAAGATTGCAAGGAACCGCCATTGAGTTGTGTTGGTGTCGAGTGTTTCGATCCCGGGTTCGAAAATAACCCGGTGCGTACGCTTTGGACCCAGGACGGAATTGAATAATGATCGCTCGCAAGTACATACGTGGTGTCACGCTGATTGAGTTGATGATTGTTGTCGTCATCGTCAGCATTCTCGCGGCAGTTAGTTACCCTAGCTACCGCGAGTTTGCAGCGAGGGCAAAACGCAATGAGGCCAAAGCTGCGTTGCTAAAGGCGGCAACGAACCAGGAGCGTTTCTACCTGCAGAACAACATCTTCTCGGATGACCTGACTGAACTTGGGTTCAGCAGCAATCCGTTCGAAACGGATACTGGTTCTTACCGAATTGAGATTACAACACCGCCACCGAACCCGAACCCGGGGAATTTCGAGGTGACGGCAACGTATCTTCTTAGCGGTGCGGAGTCGAACAAGTGCCTGACTTTCGTGGTCGACGGCCGAGGCGATAAAACATCCGGACCGGACACCAACTGCTGGACGCGAACACGCTAAGACCTACCGCATCGCGGGCGGTGGCCCCTAATTCTTTATCGCCGCCCGCTCTTCTTTTCCTGAGAAGAAAAACGCGTCAATAATCAACAAGACAGCGCCGACTGAGATGCCGGCGTCGGCGACGTTGAATGACGGAAATGCCCAACTACCGAACAAGACCTGAATAAAGTCCGTAACGTGACCCAATAAAATCCGGTCAATCAGGTTACCTATAGCACCGCCCAGTACAAGCGCCAGTCCTGCTGCCAAAACTGTTTGGCCTGCTCGTCGAATTCGCCACAACCACACCGCAATGACCACACTGACAACTGACGATAACGCAACGAAAAACCAGCGCTGCCAGCCACCGGCGTCGGCCAGAAAGCTCCATGCTGCTCCTGGATTTTTCTGGTGTGTGATATTCAGAAAGGAATTGAGTGGAATTCTGTCGTACAGCGGTACCCATTCTACGATCGCCCATTTCGTGAGTTGGTCCGCGACGACGACGACGATCGCAACGACCATCCACATCACGAACCGGGCATTGCTTGAATTATTCTTGGGCATACTCAATATATCGTCCTGTCACACCGCGTCCGCGGCAAGAGTCAATCGTGCATTCTCAACGTCCCTATGCATTTTCGCAAGCCGTAAGATCAAGTATCAGTCAGGTTTCAAACGAAGTTGTGAAAGTCGCACGCCAAGAATAAGCAAGGCAACAAAATATGCGCTGGCCGCCGTCGCGATCGTCAGCGCCAACCATACGGCACGCCCGCCAAATGAAGCAGTGATCCACCACTCCAACGGCCGCAGCAGCTGAAATAGAACGATGTACATGATAAGACACGCGGCTCCAACCCGGCTGAGTAACGCCAACCAGCCGCTTGAATGCAGCAATATCTGATCCTTTCTCAGCCCTCTGTATAACAACGCAGCATTGAGAACGGCAGCGAACGATGTTGCTGCAGCAAGGCCCGCGTGCGGCCCGCCTATGTCACGCGTCGTCAAATACCAGGCCAGGCCGATGCTGAGAACGAGATTAACCGACAAGGCAATAAGAGCGATTCGGACGGGCGTTTTCGTATTTTCGCGAGCGAAATACGCAGGCGCCAGGATTTTCACGAGTGAGAATCCAATCAGTCCCGCTGCATAGGCCTGCAATGCCAATGCAGTCATACGAACGGCGTGCTCATCAAACACACCGCCAAAAAAGAGCGTGGTAACCAAAGGCTCCGCTAGTACGAACAGTCCGATTGCGGCTGGCACCGCGATTAACAACGCGAGCTTCAGGGACCAATCGAGTGTTTGCGAAAAACTCGTTCGATCCTCGTTCGCCCACAGTCTCGACAGGTACGGCAATGTCACCGTGCCGAGTGCGATGCCAAAAATACCGAGCGGGAATTCCATCAACCGATCTGAGAAATACAAATAGCTGATACTTCCGACTGGCAACATCGATGCGATTATTCCGCCGAGAAGCACATTAATCTGTGCTGCCGATGAGCCGAATATCGCGGGTACCATCAGTCTGAATGCCCGCCTTACGCCTGCGTGACCTGGCGCCCATTGGGGTCGCGGCAATGCGTGAATTTTGGCGAGAAACGGTAGCTGAAATAAGAGCTGGAAAATGCCCGCTATCAGCACCGCATATGCCAGGGCCATAATCGGTTGATCCAGCATCGGCGACACCCAAACGGCCGCCGCGATCAGGACGACGTTCAGGAGTACCGGCGTGAATGCAGGCACACTGAAATGTCCGTAGGTGTTCAAAATACCGCCCGCGAACGCGGTGAGTGACACGAAGAACAGATACGGGAAAGTAAAACGCAGCATGAGTGCTGCGAGATCGAGATCACCACCATCACCAACAAAACCAGGTGCAACAACCAACACCAGTAACGGTGCGGCGATAACGCCCACCAGAGTCACGATGAAAAGGATGACGCCGAACGTGCCGGACACAGCGTTGATGAATTCGCGCGCCTCTTCGTGATCACGCTGTTCACGGTAGCGCGCCATCACTGGGATAAAGCCGGCTGAAAAAGCGCCTTCCGCGAAAAAGCGCCGCAACATGTTCGGAATTCGGTTGGCGACCAGGAACGCGTCCATGACTAGCTTGGCGCCAAAGTATCGGGCAAAGACCACGTCACGCAGCAGCCCCAAAATTCGGGAAATCAGGGTCATACCACCGACGATCGAGGTTTTGCGAACCAGGCCCGATCCGGTCGCTGTATCGGATCGGTTTGCGGAGCCAGCCTCCAGGTCCTCGTCTGTGCTGTTTTTCGCGCTCATATCGTCGAGGAGTTTAGCCCAAAAAAGTCATAAAATCAGTGATTTAGGGTGTCTGAAAAGGCCCCCACCCCGTTTCTGTGGGTTGTGGTTGACAATGACCCGCCGGGCACGAATAATACGCGGCTCTTTGCAAGCCAGACACGGAAAAAACCAGTGGCAAACATCAAATCAGCAAGAAAACGCGCCCGTCAGGGTGAGAAGACCCGTCAGCACAACATGGGTATGCGTTCTCTTATGCGCACCAAGATCAAGAACGTTGTTAAGGCTTGTGACGACGGTGACAAAGACGCCGCTGCGGCGGCCTACAAAGATGCCGTTCCGGTTATCGATGGCATGATCAACAAGGGCATCGTTACCAAGAACAAGGCTGCTCGCCACAAGAGCCGCCTGAACAAGCGAGTGAAGGCACTCGCCGTTTAAAGTCCTACCAGCACTCCTGCCAAGTCACTCCGGCGTGGGCACTCAGAACGCCTTTTACGCCCGTATTGCTTAGCGACAATGTTCCGCACTTGTCGCTTGTCTGGGCGCCCGCGGGCGCGGCATTCAATGAATATGTCGAGGTCGTCGCTGCCTGAATCGTCAGCGTGTAATTCGCCGTACCACCATCAACCGGGCAATTGCCGGTAAAGACGGCCGGCACGCCCGTGTTCGCACCGCCCGTTGCCGCAGCCAGATACGATCCGTTGATCGAATAATGCCGCTCCATCGCATTCGCAAGACTTGTCAGCGCTCCCGCACAGTCTGCCCGTTTGGTTGATCGCACCTGGTTCAGGTAGGACGGATAGGCGACGGATGCGATAATACCAACGATTGCAATGACGATCATTAGCTCAACGAGGTTGAAGCCGTTCTGACTCTTTGAATTTCTCATGAATTTCCTCGACATAATGTCAGTATCCTATCGCCGCCCAGCGCTCTTGAAGTCTTTCGGCAACAGCCAAAGCTCGGTAATCATCCGTCCATTGGCCGCCATTTTGTAACCAACCGTGGATCCTGGCCGCAATCGCGAAGCCGCGACACTAAACGACGTCAGCGAGTGCACGATGATGTTATCCGACATCGTATAAGGAATGTCATTGATAACCAGTATCTGACGATCCAGTTGAACGTCATCAAGCGTCCCGACGCGTTGAAAGCCGGCCTTGGGATAGTAGCTGGGCAAGTCAGCGAATGCCGTCGCGCTTACAAACAGCAGTACCGCGACCAGTGTGCAAGAAATTTTCTTAAACATAGTTATGTCCTCAGCAACTCCTAAGGAGTCAGCTCTTCCCATGACAGACGGCCTGTTTTCGGCCCTCCGACGCGGATGATATCGGTAACTTCAATTGTGCTACCGCCGGTCGTTTGTGTTGTTGACGTGTATCGCTTGTTCGCGAGGTTTACAGGTGACGTCGGAATACCGACGATCTCAACGCCGGCAGCCGGAGTACCACCGCCGTTGTTGCTTATCTCATCGTCTGAATCCAGCAAAGCGTCACCGTTGAGATCGAACGACACCTCTGACGGGTGCCCGCCAGTCGCCCATTGCGCAACCATGAGCCAACCTCGACCACCTGCCTCGCAGGGATTGGTATCGGGTCGCATCGTGTTGAAGAAGACCAGGTCACCGCGAATGACGGGATCGGTCACGATGCGTTCGCCGGCATCCGGAAGATCTATAAACCAGCCGTCGCTGTTTTGATAGTCGACGGCATTGCCGGTTAAGGAACGTCCAATCGCACCACCAGAACTTGTTCCAAGACTGATCACCTGCTGTACAAGATCCGATCTTGTGATTTGAGAGTCGCCAGAGTCCCAAACACCGTACATCGTTTGCACATTCGTGTTGGTGATGTCCGCCACTGTCAGGTATTGACCTGTTCCGAACAGAACCAACGTATTGGGTGCATTATTTGTCGCCGTCGGAATATTGCTATTACGGACAATGACAGGTGATGACGTGATTTGCTGGCCCGCTGGCGAAACAAACATTGGCTTCACTGTATTGCCCTGCTTGTGCGCGACATCCCAGTTGCCTGCGTTCGAACCGGATAGATCGAATGCCCACATATTGCCCTTCAGGTCGCCCGCATAAGCACGGTCTGCCAAGCCGTCACCGTCGGTATCGACCACTGCAGGTGTTGACAGACCGTTTCGGTCTGATGTTGAGCCAACACCGGTTGAAATTTCGATGTAGTCGCTGCCCGGCGTCCAGGTGCCGTCAAGTCCCTCTTCAAGAAACAGGATGAACAGCTTCGCCTCACCACTACCAAGGTCGTTGTAGCCATTGCCGACCACAACGCCCCAGCGCATGGTATTGCCGCTGTCTTCAAGTGGGACAATTGATGGCCGACTGAATGAATGACCAAGATCCGGGTCATCAGCATTGGTGAATTCCCACATGACGGTATTCGCCGGCCGGGTAGCGAATTCTGAAAATAAGCCCGGATCGGTTACGTCGAGCGCGAACAAGCCACGACCACCGCCACGAAGTCCGCCGACGAGCACCGTCTTCCAGCTCACAGACCCTGGTGACGTTGTAGCTGCATACACATCAGCAATTGAGGCACGAAGGTCGACACTATAGCGATGCGCATACGCCGGATCAGTCAGGTAGTGCATGCCGTCGCCAGCGGCGGTCGAGTAAAGAGAGCTCGGTACGTAGCCGAGAATTTCGGCACCATCTGTACGCCGGAACCCGTGCAACATACCGTCATTGCCGCCGACGTAAACTACGCCGGGACGATTCGCCTGTGCCTCACGATACTCCGAGTAGGTTTCACCAACGCCGCCCGGAAACGGAGCGACATCTGGCCAGTTCGATTCGGGTGCACCGGCGAATACCGGACCCGAATGCACGATATCGCCAAGTCGGCCGTTACGCTCACGAAGCGACTTGGTATTGAATACGTTGACGCCATCGTCGTAGAAACATGCCGTGGCTGAAGAAAATTCACAGCCCCTATCACCGCGAATATGTCCGAGCCGCGCCATTCCAGTCGCTTCATTGTCGAGTGCGCCGCTTGAGCCGGTTCGAAAATCGTTCTTCTGTGCGGTTGTCAGATCGGACCAACGAAACGCAATTCCGTCGCTACCATCGTAGGTCAGAATTGTCCGGTCGTTCACCGCCAGGTCTCTGAGCCTAAGATGGTCGGCAGCCGACCATTTCGGCACCGGGTTTACGTCGCCGCTTGCCGGATCGAGGTCGAATGCGAGTAGATCACCGTTCCATTGCTCGCTGTTGAACAATGCGAGGTAAACCTCTGAGTTTGTACTCAATGAACCGGTATTGAATGCAACCGACGCAGATGAGCCGATACGACTTTGTATAGAACGCAGGGCACCACGCAGGCTGCTGACAAGTTCCCCTGGGTCTTGCGCGTTGTGGTATTCGCCGCGCGAATTCCATGCGGCGTGGCGTAAGTCATCGATGCGGGCCGGGTCATTAACCGGCGCAGGCCACGTAAATGCATCGGTGTCATTCGCCGGCATTGCCGGAACCGTTCCCTCGACGCCAAACGCAACCGAATACGTCACCATATGCTGAGCCGTATTCTCGTCAATGGCACCTGGCGGCGGTAGCAGATTATTATCAATGCCCGGACGTATATCGTCCTCATAGTATTCCATTGCGATATCTGCGAGCGTATCGCTGCTCGAATCGCCGAATGGTCCGGCCGTACCGCTGTCCCATTGCGTATCATCATTACCGTCGGTGTTACCGAGGCCACTGAAGTTACCGTTGTAAAAACCGTCGGTCATCAAAACCGTAAAATTTTGTTGGCACTGCCCACCCGTGGAGGAAGGTAATGCCGGGCAGGAACCGAAGAAACTGTTGGACTCACAACTTAAATATTTGCCGCCATTGTCTAAAGCCGATCGCAGCGGCGTACCACCACTCGCCTGCATTTCATAAAGTGAGTCCAGCAAGGTTTCTTTGGCACCTGACCGCGGATCGATATTCATCGATGCAATGCCGGTGTTGACCGATGCATTGTTGTGCAGCGTTACAAGCCCCATTCTTGAATTGCCAGCTCCGGCAATAACCTGGCCGTACGCGGCTTTCGCTACATACTCACGTTTGCGGTAGTAGGAAAACCAGTTCGCAAAATTCCGAATTTCTTCGGCGTATGTGCATACCGGTGCTGCCGCACAATCGCGGCGCTCCGGTCGGCCTGCATAAGTCAGAGTTGTCGGTCGAATCTCGACCAACGCGTGACCGTCGCCGATGTCTACAATGTTGTCGCCATTGCTGTCTGTCCACTGCTGATATCTGGCAGGGAAGAAGTTACTCACTGTGAAGCTTGGGAGACTTCCAGCACAGTAATCAGTGCTATAGGTCGTGTTAGCCGTCAGATCAACCGTCCCGCCGCCGGTCACATAGGGGTCTAGCGGTGCAGCGGCCGGGTTTACCTGGGTGTACAAGACGCCGGCAGCATTTTCGCCTGGCCATGGCGTGTAGGTAGCGGTCGGATCGTAATAGACTTTGTTGTAGTCGCTGTTCCATGCACGCCATACGCCACCGTAAGGCGCAGACACACCCTGTGCCAGCAAGCCCGCTTCCGTCGGAACAATCCAGGTATAGTCATTATCGGCCGCCGGCTGAGTGTAATAGTAGGCACAGCCAAGGTTCATGATGCCGCTGGTCTCGTTGGTCATGACGCCCCAATCCATACTGCCAGAGTCGTCGACCATGAATAGAATATTGGGCTCGACGGGGTTGGTTAGAAACATCGGCGAATCTGATAGCGTGCCGGGTGCTGCACCAGCAGTCAGCGGACCTAGCAACACTAATGTGCTTATGAGGCCAGTAGCGGCGATTCTTGACGTTTGTCGTTTGATCAACATAGCGTTTCTCGCAGTATCGGCCGACTAAAAAATTCGACCGTATTGGGTTCGCAGAATGACTTCTGCAGAATCAGAACTCGCGCCAGTGCCGCGAGCTGTAATTCGAAAAATGGTTACATCACCGGTGCCTTTGTTGTCCCCATAGCCGGACATATTCAAAGAGCCTTCCGTTCCGGTAACCGTTGTAAAGTGTTTGATGTAATAACGAGGACTGTCGTAGGAACCGAAATCGGTCGCCGCAACAACATGGTTGCTCGCGTCATTCCAGGTTATCCCATCGTAGAAACTCGGTTCGATATCGGTTCTATTGTGAAGCCCGGCAGAGCCATCGAAATTACCGAGGCTAACGATGCCCTCAATAAAGACCTCCGCTTCGCGGACCGCGGATTCCGAAGATTGAAATGCGAGATTGCGATCACTCGAGTTACCCGCCATCTTTTCTTCGAGAATCGTGTTTTGCATCCCGCCTACGGCCAGCATCGTAATGATCAGTAGAATGACAAGACTAACAATCAATACTGCACCGCGCTGTTGATAAGCATTGGAAAGTCGATTTGGTTTTCTGACGAATTGCATTGATAGCTCCAGTAAGCGCAGCAGTTACAAGCGATTACGAATGGTTACGGTGCTGGTATATGTTTGACGAATGCGTTGGTCTTGAGCCGTTCGAGCGCTACCGAGAACGGAGTAGGTCTGATTAACGCCAGCGGTTAAATTGTCGTCTTGAGATCGAGTAACAACCGCGAATCGAATGCTCACAACGTTATTCATATCGACAACCTGATTAGCGGGGACGTAGTAATTGGCAATACCAGACCCAGCCGTTTCGGGAGGATCAGTATCTTCGCCGTACAGGACTTGTAAGTCCTCAACGCCGTCAAGATACTCAGCACCATTTCTGAAAAGAGCCGGTTCGCCTTCGGAGCCGATGGCGATGCTATAAGTGATTTCCTGAACGCTGAACATGGTCGCGTCGGCACCGTAAATTTTTGAAAGGCAGTGAGCGTTCGCACCCGGGCAACCTGGATTCGCCGCATTGAAGTTACCAGGCTCTGTAGTGCTGCCGGTGTTGTGTACGATAGTACCGGCCGTGCCAGGATTCGCGTTGGATATTTGAAAAATATCGGCGGCAGAGCAATCGCTGACGAAAACGATGTCACCTTGTTCAAGCGCATTCCCTGCTGCGACCTTGATGTTTGCTGAGGCTTGCGGCCCATAGGGTGGTTCGATGCCGAGGCCTGAATTGATTCCACCCCGTAACACAATAGTATCGGGTGCACCGAGTGCGCCATCTGTACCGGCGAGTCCGCCGGCGCCAAAATCAACGTAACCAGCGCCCGCATTATTCAGGTTGTTGGTAACGCTCGTAATATCGGATGCGCAACCCCAAAAATCGGCCATGCGAATATCGCGCGCCACAACTTCAAGCGCCATACGACCGCTTTCCTGCATTCTTGCTGTCGCTTCATGGACTTTATGTGTCTGTCGAGATGACGAGAAAATTTGCAATATGCCGCCGACAAGAACGAGGCCAAGCAACATCGCGATCAATAGCTCAACCAATGCGACGCCCGACTGGCCCTTTCTTACAGTAGTTTGATTCAGTGTTTTCATATTCTTTTACAACTGGAAGTTGATAGACATGCGTTCGGTGTTTTCCGCCGTTACGGTCACCGCACCGTCGCGATTGTCGTCCCACCAGACCTTCACTGAGAAGTTCGTGCCGTTACCGTCACATTGTGGGTTGGCGGTTCCATCACCGTCATACGGAGTGCTGTCAATACAGACAAATCCGGCACCCAGCGGCAGGTTGGCCGCAAGTGCCGCTATCCATTCCGAAAGGTCGTTCTGAGCGAGTTGCTGGGACGTACAGCCTATCGTCGTGCTGCAGTTGGCTGTCGCTGCCGCCGCCGCTGGATCGTAAAAACCGGCAGTAGCTCCGGAAACATTGGTGCGCATTCTGTCTGCCAGGTCATAGGCAAGTGCCGTCGCTTGCGAACGCATGAATGCGGACTGGTTGTTCTTTAGAGACAAAGCCTGCAGTCCGGCGACACCAACAAGGCCAATCGACAAAATCAGCGCCGAGACTAAGACCTCAATCAGGCTGAACCCTGTTTGTCTGCCTCGCACTACGCTTCGTCGTTGCGGAAAAGTCATTAGCTGCACCCCTGTCGGGATACGTTGCTTCGCCCTACGTTGTTGACGCGAATTCTACGACCCGTTTCACCGCTGCGGCTGTCGCAGAGCATGAGGTCATCACCGGGCGTGGCACCGAATCCGCGGGCGTCGAAACTGAAACGATTCACAGCTGTCGATGAAAATGTGTTGGCGTCATGAATCGGTGCCTGGACGGCGATTACTTCGTTCGCATCCGTGGCAGCATCCCGGTCTTTGTCGACCCAGACTATGTAACCGGCTGACCAATCGGTGCTGCCTGAGCACGTCGGAACCGCAGCATTGAAATTCGCACTGGTACAGATGATCGCCGTACGCTGGTAGCGGACCGCACTGCTGCGCGCAAGATTGATAGAGGCAACCAACTGATTGGAATCACGGACCATTCGATTATCCATGATTGCGCTACGAAAACTTGGCACCCCAACTGATACCAGAATCGACGCGACGCCCAGTGTCACCATGAGTTCGAGTAAGGTAAATCCTTTCACTTGCTTCATTTTTGGTCCCTTGTTTAACGTGATTCGGCGCTGGCCGGCTCCGTATCAAGGGCAATAATGCGAGAAAGTGATCTTAATTCATGTGATAACGGTCAAGGAAAACGGCTTAGGTATGCGATTTTCCGACCAGTGGTCGATATGCGCCGACCAGCGGTAGCATCGCGGAACTGTCAGTTGAAACGTCCATGGATATGAACGCGTTTATGTCAAGCCTCCGCTTCGGCCTTTAGCTCAGCGATTCTTTCGAGTTCCTGCATCACGGCATGGCCAAGCTCATCGGTGCCAGTGCCGGTGGCGGCACTGACTTCGAAGACGGGACCGTCCCACTCGAGCTGCTCCAGCAGCATTTCCTTCGCAACCGCCTGATCTTCAGAAGAGAGCAGATCCGTCTTATTGATCACGAGCCAGCGCGGCTTCTCGGCCAGCTCCTGTGAGAATTTGGCGAGTTCCGCTGCAATTGCCCGAACTTCATTCGCCGGTTCGATATTGGGATCGATTGGGGCGATGTCGACGAGGTGCAGCAACAAACCGGTACGTTGCAGGTGTTTGAGGAACTGGATTCCGAGGCCGGCACCTTCTGCCGCACCCTCGATGAGTCCCGGTATATCGGCCATGACGAAGCTTTGCAGGCGGCCAACGCGAACAACACCGAGATTTGGGTGCAATGTCGTAAATGGGTAGTCCGCGATACGCGGTTTCGCATGCGACATCGAGCTTATGAGCGTTGACTTACCGGCGTTCGGCATGCCCAGCAGGCCGACATCAGCGAGCACTTTGAGCTCGAGCTGCAGGTGCCGCCCTTCGCCCTGACTGCCCTTGGTGATTTTGCGTGGCGCCCGGTTAACGCTGCTCTTAAATCGTGTATTACCCAATCCGCCGCGACCACCCTCCGCGACTTTTTGCCGTTGACCCACTTCGGCCAGATCGCAGATAAGTTCGCCGGTATCAACGTCATGAACGACTGTACCTGCCGGGATCATGACTTCCAGATCGTCGCCGGAACGGCCAGTCTTGTTGCGGCCGGAACCCCCCTCGCCACCCTCGGCTTTGAAGCGCCTCGCAACACGAAAATCTGCCAATGTATTCAATGACTTATCAGCAACCAGGTAGACGCTTCCGCCATGCCCGCCGTCGCCGCCATCAGGCCCGCCGCGCTCGACGTATTTCTCACGCCGAAAGCTTAAGGCACCGTGTCCACCGTTGCCCGCTAATACGCGAATAGTTGCCTCGTCGACGAATTTCATGGATCAAATCTCAAATACGAAAAACCCCGCATGAGCGGGGTCCTTCTAAAGCGTTGTTCGGCCGGTTGGCCGCCAGCTACGCGTCCAGGACGCTAACAAACTGCCGGTTCTTGGGGCCTTTGCGCTCAAATTTCACAAAGCCGTCTTTCTTGGCGAACAATGTGTGATCGCGGCCGAGGCCTACGTTCCTGCCTGCGTGGAATCGTGTACCACGCTGACGAACAATGATGTTTCCGGCAACTATTGCCTGGCCGCCGTAGATTTTGACGCCTAGGCGTTTACTTTCCGAATCGCGACCGTTCTTAGTACTACCGCCTGCTTTTTTATGTGCCACTGTACTGTACCTGTCTGTGAACTTCGTTAATCTTAGTCTTTCTTAGCTGCCGTTTTCTTGGCGGCTTTTTTCTTTGTAGTCGTTTTCTTAGCGGCTGCCTTTTTCGGCGCTGCTTTTTTGGGAGCTGCCTTTTTCGGCGCTGCCTTCTTGGTAGTCACTTTTTTCTTCGGCGCTGCCTTAGGGGCTGCTGCTTCAGTCGTGTCAGCTTTGGGCGCCGCTTTTTTGGCGCTAGCGCTGATCGCCGTGATCTCTACCTCGGTAAAGAACTGACGATGCGTGCCCTGACGAAGATAGTTTTGACGTCGCTTGAACTTAACAACCGACACCTTCTTGCTCTTACCCTGATGCAGGACCTTGCCGCTAACAGAACTGCCAGAAAGCACTGGATTGCCTACTTTAATATCGGCGCCTTCGCCGATCAGAAGAACGTCATCAAATTTGATTGTTGCGCCCTCATCGGCCTCGATTTTCTCGAGACGCAGGACATCACCTTTTGCCGCGCGGTACTGTTTGCCGCCGGTGCGAAAAACCGCATACATGTGTTCACTCCAATGCGTAAGCCGCTGTGATCGCAACCTACTGAGAATTAAGACTTTTCTTGTGGTTCTGTCGAATAGCCGCGCAACTGTTCCACTGGCGGGCGCCACAAAAGAGCGGGAATTCTATAGACTCCGGTGCCGCGGGTCAACGTTCATCGCCTTTGAAATCTAACCTTATTTCAATAGCTTGCATTCCCACATACGGCAGCAAAAATTGACCTCTTTTGTCGCCAACCAAGGCGCATTCAGGCATTATCACGATTCTCATGCAAGTCGCCGAAAAAACGCCGAAATCTGTCAGCTTTGACGACATCGCTGCGCTCGCGAAAAGCGATATGCGGGCGGTCGATCAGCTGATCTCAAGCAGCCTCGAAAGCGATGTATCGCTGGTATCGCAGGTCTCCCAGTACATTGTCATGAGTGGCGGGAAGCGCCTCAGGCCGCTGATCGTCCTCCTCGCGGCAAGGGCTTTGGGCTATGAGGGGGAGCAGCACGTTCGTGCAGCCACGATTATCGAGTTCATCCACACAGCCACCCTGCTCCACGATGACGTTGTGGATTCTTCGTCACGACGCCGCGGTCAGGATTCTGCGAATACGGTGTTTGGCAATCAGGCCAGCGTTCTTGTTGGCGACTTTCTGTATTCACGCGCGTTCCAGATGATGGTCGATATCGGTGATATGCGAATAATGCAGATACTGGCCGACGCAACCAACACCATCGCCGCCGGCGAAGTCATGCAATTAATGAACGTCCATGACCCGGATACGACTGAAGATGATTATCGTCAGGTCATCTATCGCAAGACCGCACGCCTATTCGAGGCCGGCTCGCAAATCGCAGCTGTCATGAGTGGCCAAAGTAACTCAATTGAGTCATCGATGGTCGACTATGGCCGGCATCTTGGCACCGCGTTTCAACTGGTCGACGACGCACTGGATTTTGCAGCATCTGCCGACGAACTTGGCAAGAACATCGGTGATGACCTCGCCGAAGGCAAAGCGACTCTGCCACTCATCCACGCCATGCAGAATGCGTCGGAGCAAGACAGCAAAATCATTCGCGATGCGATCCTCGAAGGCGGGCTCGAACAACTCGATCGCATAACGGCCATTATCGAGTCCACTGGCGCATTGCAATACACCGCTGACAAAGCACAGGAAGCAGCCGACCTCGCGATCGCATCGCTGGCTGAATTACCGGACTCAAAATACACCCAAGCGCTCATTAACATCGCTGAGTTTTCCGTCCAGCGTCGCTCCTGAAAATGGACCAGTTCAATACGCCGTGGCGAGTAACGGCTGCTGCAATCTACACCACACCAACCGACTCCCGCGTTTACGGCACGCTGGATATTGACGTTACTGATGCCAAGCGCTTTCTTGATAAGAAACGCGGCAGTGGTGTGAAGATCACAATGACGCATCTCGCGACGGCCGTGCTGGCACGAGCGGTCGCGTTCGATGTTCCCGAGATGAACTGTTTCATTCGGCGCGGACGCGTAGTCGGCCGCGAACGCCTCGACGTAATGGTGCCGGTCGCAATTGGTGATGGCGAAGGCGTATCGGCAATACTCATCCGGGACGCTCACGCAAGAACGGTAACGTCGCTCGCTGAAGAGATCCGACAACGTGCCGAAGAGAATCGTGCGGGAACGGAATCCAAGACCGCCCAGAATAAATATCTGTTGAATCGCATTCCCTGGCCCTTACGCCGACCGGTGTTCCGTTTTTTGAAGTGGATAACGGTCGAAATGGGGATTGAAATCAAGGCACTGGGTTTGTCGGCAAATAGTTTTGGCTCGTTCGTCGTATCAGACATCGGCAGCTTTGGGCTAAATACGGGCATGACGTCACTGATGCCGGCAGCGAAGGTCCCGGCTGTTATTGTCCTGGGCAAGATTGAAGAAAAAGTGGTCGTACGAAAAGGGGAAATGGTCATTCGTACCGTACTACCGCTGACAGGCACATTTGATCACCGCATTGTCGACGGGCTGCAGATTGGCAAGCTGGCTCGTGGCATCAAGCGAAACTTCAGAAAGCCCGAGTGGTTGGACGAGGTGCCAACAGAAGACATTGAAAAAGGCCTGTTCTCACCACGTGATTAGGCTGTAGCAATGGATAGGGGGCAGGAGAAATTGGTCGGGGCGAGAGGATTTGAACCTCCGACCCCCTGACCCCGAGACAGGTGCGCTACCAAGCTGCGCCACGCCCCGACCGAGAGCGGGAGTTTACAGCAGGTCTACCACCGCCGCCAAGTCTTCCCTTCTCAGCAACAATGGCAGCGAGGGCCCGCGCAACGCCTGGTTACAGTACTGCTTAAGAAGAAAATAGCATTAGACTCTTCAAGCAGTTAATGGCAGAAAGTCGTGCAGGATTAATCATTGACCAACGCCAAAGTTGAACAAGCCTATGAAATCAAATCCAGTACGATTAATGCTCTCCCTCATCTGTTGTACCTGGATATCTATTGGCTATGCGGCCACATTGCACGAATTAACGGCGACACCGGAGTTCACCGATATCAAGATTTCGCCGACGGGCGAATATTATGCGATCAGGCTCTTCCAGGAGGGCAAACACCACATAAATTTCGTATCCCGAGAGACATCTGAGATTTTGGGGCAAATTTCATTCGGGCAAAGCAATGAAGTCGGGGATTATTTTTGGGTGAACGACGAACGTGTCGTAGTCCAGGTTCTCGATGCTTCCAGCGGCAGGGAGGCACCTGCGTACTTTGGCGAACTTTTTGCTGCGAATTTCGATGGTAGCAAAGCCGAGCTTATTTTCGGCTATCGATCTGGACAGTCGCAGACCGGGGCGCGAATCAGGAAAAAGGACTCCGAGTATGCCTGGGCAGAAATTATTGACGTACTACCGGATAACAAGAAACGAATACTAATCTCTTCTGTCGCAATGTCCCGAGCACGGGACAAGCCGGCCAAGGCGGTTCTGTTGGATGTCTACAGCGGCCTGGAGAAAAAAAAGATCATGTGGTCCTCGTTTCCCCAAGGCAGGTTTTATACCGACAAGTCGGGCACCGTGCGCCTTGTCACCAGCATTAGGGCGAACAACACGAGACATATCCAGGGGCTACCAGACGGAGCAGAGGAATGGGTCGAGATTGCAGGTACGAATTATGGAAATTATTTCAGTCCGATCGCGATCTCAGACGACAAGAAGTCCGTCTACGTTCTGGATAATATCGAAGACGACAAGATCGGGCTGTATGAACTTTCATTGGCCGGTGATAGCTACGAGAAACTTTACACACACAAAGACGTCAACATCACGAACTTAGTGATGACCACTGATGAGCGCAGTGTTATCGCCATCAAGGTCGATGACGGCTACCCAAAATACCTGCTCCTCTCAAACCCGGGAGAAGAGGCCAAGACCTTCAAGCTATTGCTCAACTATTTTTCCGGCAGCACGGTTTCGATTCGTAGCCGCTCCCGTGACGGTCGATTTTGGGTAGTCCGAACAGGAACGGATGTGGACCCTGGCAGCTATCATCTGTACGACCGCGAGGCAAAATCAATTGGCAAGCTCTTCGACTCAAGACCGGGCGTCAAATCAGAGGACCTCGCTGCGATGGAGCCGATCGAGTTCAGCTCATTCGACGGACAGAGTATTGCCGGATATTTTACACCTGCCAGGAATGTACCCGGGAAAGCTGCGCCGATGGTCGTCCTGGTCCATGGCGGGCCTCATGTGCGTGATTACTGGGGCTACAACTCAGATGTTCAGGCACTGGCAACAAACGGGTTTTCGGTACTGCAAATTAATTTTCGGGGATCGACCGGCTACGGCTCTGCCTTTGAAACGTCAGGATATCGCCAGTGGGGAGATGAAATACAGAAAGATATTATCGCCGGAACCCGTTGGGCGATCGACGAGCAACGCGCCGATGCCGGCAATATTTGTATTATGGGCACCAGCTTCGGCGCTTACTCGGCCGTCCAAAGCGCAACTCTCGCGCCCGAGCTTTATAACTGTGTGGTAGCCAACGCGGGAATCTATGATCTACCACTCATGTATCGGAAGGGCGATATTGAATCCTGGTATCTGGGCGACGAGTACCTGGAACAGGACATTGGCCGAGACGATGACGAACTGAAGCGTTTTTCTCCGGTCAATCGAATTGCACTTCTTGAACGTCCGGTCTTCATTGCACACGGTCAAAAGGACGTCCGGGCACCATTCGAACACGCGAAGAGACTAAGAAAAGCGTTAGACCAAAATGAGAAGCAATATGAGTGGTTTGTAAAACGCCGGGAAGCGCATGGATTTTATGACAATGACAATCAGGTCGAATATCTTCAGGCCGCCATCGAGTTCCTGAACAAGCACCTGACTGCAGCGAAGAGTCCGATCGACAGAGAAGATTGATCTGATAATAACGGGCAATAGTGAGCTTTCCGAAGGCCAGCTCACTCGATGCAAGTATGGGGCGGCCCCTGGTAAGCGTAAGAACGAGTTTGTAGCAGAGCCTCGGCAGATCAACGACCTTACCGTCGCCAGAAATCTGCCGCTTACCCGTGTCCAGTAGTAGATCGCTGACTAAAAAGCGCTGCGCTGATGCCTGCCAATCTTGCATAGCTCCCGATTTTTCCCTACTGAAAAAGTCGATCTCTTACTATCGTATGTATTTGATTTTGCGTGCTCTTGCTTATCTTCACACAATTTTCATGCGAACTTCACACGCCGTAGAAAGCACATCCCTAAGCTGCAGTCGTCCGGCTTTTTTGAGTATTGACCGGGCCGCAGACGGAAGAGCTCCTGTCTGTGTAGCAGAAAATGCGTTTTCTCATCTGAGCCATTGACGGTACAACTGGGCAAGAACAAGGTTGGACAGGTCGTGGTCACTCTTAACTTGACCAAGGAACACGTTATGTTATTACGCCAAAGCAAAAAGTCCGGGTCCCTATTCAGGGCCATTTCAAGAAAAAAGTTATCAGTATTTATCGGCGCATTGGCGCTTACTACGCTAATCGGGACCGCTCCGGCGAGTGCTGACGGCGGCGGAAAATCTCGCTCTTTCAGCATCGTCGATATGGTCATGCTTGAAGGTGAAAGCGTAACCGGTCCTGCGAACGGTGCCTCCACACTTCGACGTGATCCCTGGGGCGCGAATGCGACAGTGCATTTAGCCGACCTGCAGCCAGGGGTGGCCTACTCCGTTTGGGGCCTGGCCTTCAACCGGCCAGATCGTTGTCAGGGTATCCCTTGCCTACCAGGGCCGGATGGGAAAAATGCCAAGCTGTCTATCTTTTGGGTTGCCAGCGGCATTGCAGCGCAGGGAACCGGTGGTGGAGTTCTTAACTTGAATTTCCGAATGTACCGAGGACGCCCGTCGAGCACGGTTATTCCGACATTTCGGCAGAAAGGCTTGACCAATGTGAATGGTGCGGAAGTTCATTTCGTTGTCGTTGCACACCCTGAGGCTGTGTCTGGAAACGTGGCGGTGCCAATGACCACGCCAGGCCCTGGAATTCGAGGTGCCGTGCACCTGGCTCCTTCCGCTCACTAATCTAAACGCTCTATCGGCACGTCTTCTGGACGTCCTCGCCATCCAAATGGCGTTTCCCGCAGGGACGCGGGAATTTGGGGTTCATCGCTAATGAATGAGCAAACTCGATGTGGTCGGCTAAAACGACAACAATGACAAGAGATTGTCGGTAATGCCCTGATGACCTGCATAATGGTCGGGATGATTAAGAACCCGACCATACCTCCGGAGCAATTCGCGGATTCCACAAGAATCGCACCGGAGAGCCCGCAGGTGTCGCAACTCCTCCAGTCAGTCAGGCAATGCCGACTTTGCGAGCAGTCATTACCATTAGGGCCGAGGCCTGTGCTTCAGGTCGGTGCTCACGCGAAAATTCTTGTTGCCGGGCAAGCTCCGGGCCGCCGGGTTCATGAGAGTGGCGTGCCATTTGATGACCCCAGTGGCAACAGGCTTCGTGAGTGGCTGGGGATTTCACGCGATGTGTTTTATGACCCTGAGAAGATCGCAATTTTGCCGATGGGATTTTGCTATCCGGGCACCGGAAAATCCGGAGACCTGCCTCCACGACCGGAGTGTGCGAAAGCCTGGCGACAGCAACTGCTGCAGAGCCTTGGGCAGATTGAGCTAACGCTCGTTATTGGCCAGTATGCGCAGCGGTGGCACTTGCCGAACACGCACAAGAACCTGACCGAAACCGTCCGTGCCTGGCGAGACTATGGGCCGGAGATTATTCCGTTGCCACATCCTAGCCCTAGAAACAATATTTGGCTTAAGAGGAATCCGTGGTTTTCCGAGTCGTTGTTGCCGGACTTAAGGAAAGCGGCTCACAAGGCGCTTGATACGAGCCGCGATTGAGAACGGTGGCAACCGTATTCCGGATCTCAGTTTTTTAAACTCTGTCCCCTTTGAGCGCCTTCTGATTCATAGCCAATGTCTCACATTGTGCACAGTGCGTATACTGGTGTGCGCGGCCATGCAAGATGCCTGCGCCGCGACAAATTAGACTGGTTCAAACTCTGGGACCACACGAGGAAACGGCCTTGGCGATATTCTACGATAACCCGAAATTGCGCGACTACTGGTACGCGGTTGCCAGCGATGTCGAAGTAACCAATGACGTTGTCGGACGCCGTCTGCTGGGCGAAGATCTGGTGTTATACAAGGATGCCTCGGGCGATGTCGTCGTCGCGCCCGACCGCTGCCCCCATCGGGAAGCACCACTAACAGCGGGCGAGATCAATGACGGTGTGCTCGCGTGTTGTTACCACGGCTGGGCCTTCGGTGCCGAGGGCAAGTGTGTGTCGATTCCATCAGCAGACCCGAGTTTTCCAATACCAAAGTCCAGTCACCTGCCCTGTTACCGAGCTCAGATTCGCTACGGCCTGGTTTGGGTTTGCCTCGGCGAGCCCACTAGTGACATACCGGAAATCGCTGAGGATCATGACAAGACGTTTCGCCGCATTCACAACCCGGTTGTCGAGTGGAAGGTCTCTGCGACACGCATGACCGACAATTTCCTGGATATCGCACATTTTCCATGGGTGCATATTGGCACGTTCGGCAATGCCCAGAGAACACTGGTACCTAAAATCGATTTGCAGGATCTGCCCGGCGGATATCACGGCTACGAGTACGACGTTATCGCCGACAATCCGCCTTCGGCACAAATGTCGTCGGGCGAAACGGAGGGTGAGGTTAAGCGAACGATGTCGACCGGGTTTCATCTACCGTTTACGGTCCGCAGTACGATAAAAAGGGAAAAGGGGCCGGCACACATTATTCTATTGCTGAGTACACCCATCGACGATGTCACATCCTATTTTACGTTTGTCGTGTGGCGCAATGACGACTTCAGTGTTGCGTCGGAAGACACAATCCTGTTTGATCGAATGATCGGCGCCGAAGACAAGGTCATGCTCGAAAAGATCCCAGGTGTCTTGCCGTTTGAACACGGCGCGCTCGCCAATACCCAATCCGACAAGCCGTCGACAGCATGGCGCCTGAAGTTTGTGGAAATGCTCGGCGGGTAGCTACAGGATTTTATGGCTAAGATTACTCAGCAGAAATTTCGTCTGGCACTCGGTCAGTTTGCGACCGGCGTTACGATTATCACTGCTCGCAATGAGGACGGCGTACCTATTGGTATGACGGCCAACTGCTTTGCGTCGATATCGCTGGACCCACCCCTCGTAATGTGGAGCATTGACAATGCATCCCCGCTTTATGATGAACTTGCAGCAGCCAGCCACTGCGCCATTCACATATTGGGTGATGATCAGCAAGCCTTATCGCATCGATTTGCCCAAGACGCCGATGACAAATTTAACGGACTGAGCATCCGATCCGGAATCGCGGATTTGCCATTGCTCGATCAGCACATCACCTTGTTACAGTGCGAAGTTGTTGATCGGCACAAATCCGGCGACCATTTGATCGTTATCGGCCAGGCACTCGATATTCAACATGAGTCCGGTAATCCACTCTTGTACTTCTCGGGCGAGTACCGACGGTTACGAACTTGACGATTGGCAAACAGAAAGCGGACGTTTTGATCAGCGGTGCCAGCATCGTGACGATGGACGATGAACGCAGTGTCATCAACGACGGTGCGCTGGCCGTTGACGGACAGACGATTGTTGCCGTCGGTAAGAGCAAGGACGTCTTGCAGCGATTTGAGGCAAAACAGATAATCGATGGCAGCCGCTTTGTTATATCGCCAGGCATGGTAAATGGCCATATACACGTGACCGGCGATCCACTGACCCGAGCATGGCTACCCGATAATATCGATGCCGATTTCGAAGAGGAACTCACGAAATGGGTCTTGCCGCGTTTCTACGCACACGAGCCCGAAGACGAGTGCGCCTCCACAGAGCTTGCCGCACTGAAAATGTTGCGAACCGGCACCACCTGTTTTCTTGAGGCAGGTACCGTTCGGCATCTCGATCATGTGGTTGAAGGTGCGAGACGTACGGGAATTCGTGGTCGCGTTGGTTGCTGGGTCGAGGGCCGCAATTACCAATCGGCCGACCAGTCGAAGTCCATCGGCGAAGCGATTCGCGACCTCGAAAACGCTGCAGCGAGATTTCCGGCTAGCAACGATGAAAAAATCGCGGCCTGGCCGGTCCTGATCGGTCACTCCACAAACCCGGACGAAGTTTGGCAGGCCGCCAAGAAAATTGCGGATGAAAACGGGCTCGGAGTATCTGCGCATATGAGTCCCTACGACGTTGACCCCAAGTGGTTTCTGGAGCACACCGGCCGCCGCCCGGTCGAACACCTGGCCGACATCGGTGTTCTGGGAAGCAACGTCTGTCTGACACACCTTGCACATATCGATCAGTCCGAACAGGACTTGCTCGCCGAGACCGGCACGAATGCAGTGTTGTGCCCATTGGCGGCACTAAAGGGTGCATTCGGTCTGAGCAATGTCGGTCGATTTCCGGAAATGGCTGCGGCAGGAGTCAATATTCTGCTCGGTTCTGACGGTTTTGATCAGGACATGCTGCGCCAGGCACAGCTGGTCTCTGCACTATTCAAAGATACTCGGCAGGATGCGGGCGTATTCCCGGCCGAGGACATGCTTACTATGCTGACTCGGAATGGGGCTGCTGGCCTTGGTCTGGAACAGGACATCGGCTCGCTCGAGATTGGCAAGAAAGCCGATTTTGTGTGTCACGATACCGACCGGCCGGAATGGCAGCCGCTCGTCGCAACAGTCAATCAGTTGGCCTGGCTTGCAGACGGGCGCAGTGTGCACAGCGTTTGGGTCGATGGCATTCGTGTCATCGACAATTATCAGTCCACGCAAGTAGATGAGGCTGAACTGTATGCCCGGGCTCAGAGGTCGGCTGCCGCCGTGATCGAACGCGCCGGCTTGCCGTTCATCAGCCCGTGGCCCGTCGGTTAGCAAGACCGCATCAAATTAATAGGAGAACTGGACATGGCCGAGAACGAAGCGACCCACAAATTACGCCCGACTGAGCCTCGTTGGACCCATATGGCACTGCACGTCAACGACATAGAAGCGTCCATCGAGTGGTATGAGAAATACACGCACCTTCGGGTTCTTGCGCGCAACCAGGACGATGATGGCAAAGGTGTCTGGCTGGGTGACGGTACCGAATCACATCGGCCGTTCATCCTGGTGCTCGCACAATTTTTTGAAGGTCATGACCCATTCGCACCTGCTGTGCATGCCGTTCTGGCACCGTTCGCGCACATCGGCATTGAAGTCCCGGACAAGGAAACAGTCGACGAATACGCGGCGCGTGCCGACACCGATGGTTATCTCGCACTTGGTCCTTTGCAGATGCCGGATCCGGTTGGTTACGTGTGTTTCATCCGTGATCCCGACGGCAACCTGGTTGAGTTCTCATGGGACCAGGGCGTCTATGAGAAGGCGCTAGAGGTGTGGGGAAAAGATAAAGAGTCGTCATGAATCACCGTGAGCTCGTGCATTCCTACCTGGATGCTTTTGCCTCAGGAAAAGCGGAGGTCGTCGCTGGGCATGTGAGTGACGACTTCGAGAATATTCAAGTCGGCGTCTTGGGTTCTGGCTGTCTGGGAAAAGACACGTATCACGAGCGACTCAAGATATTTCTGGCTGACTTTGTGAATTTGAAATACGACGTCGAAGCACTAATTGTCGACGATGATGATGTTGCAGTGCGTTACCGCATGACATTTACGCATGACGATCAGACGTTTGATATCCAGGGCGTCATGATCATCACAATTCGCGACGGGCATATTGCGATTCGAAGAGATTACTGGGACGGGCTGGAGTACCAACGCCAAGCGGGTCAATAGGAATTCATCGGGAAAGCAATTGGAAGGGTTTGAGGCGTGTCAGTAAGTACGCGCTGATCAGCATCGCAACACAGACGGTGATAATTGCGATTCGATAATTACCGTTCAGATCGAAATCAAGGTCCATCAGAAACGGTGTCAGGCCCTGCACAAGAACAACAACGCCGTAAACCATTCCGGAAATTGCGCCGTAATGTCGTACGCCAAAGTAACGTGACAGAAAATACGGCAACACACCGTACTCGGTACCGAGACCCAGACCCATTAGAAAACCGGCTAGCAACAAGGTCGTGTAGCTCGATGAGGCCTCGAGTAAAATAAGACCGACGATTGCAGCGATGTAAAACGGCGCCGCTATCCAGGGTCGCGGGAAACGGTCCAGTATGAAGCCAACTCCGACCTGCCAAAACGCGGTCACCATCGAGAAAGTAACCAGTATTGAAATGGCTCGTTCCATACTGATATCGCGATCGACGAGCATCGGTACAACGTGAGCAAATACGGCGGTCATACAACCGGCGCCGAGTGCGATCGCAACCAAAATGATCCAGAATGTTGGTGTCCTGCGTGCGACAGCCAATGTCACTCCCTCTCCTGCCGCGTTTTCGGCGAGCCGCTTTGCCGGCGGGTCTCGCAACAGGAAAAATAGTGTTGGCAGGCCAATCGCGATAATGGTCAGTGCGATCCCCAAATGAGCACCCCGCCAGCCGTAATTCGCAATTAGTATCGCCACAAAAACCGGCGCTATCGCAGCGCCGGTGCCATTACCAACGCCACCCGCAAAACCAAGCGCAAATCCGCGGTTGCGGTCGAACCAGCCAGCGATGACTTTGGTATACATCACCGAACTTGGAACCGCTGCGGTGACCCCGAGCAGCGCATAGGTAAGGTAAAAATGAGCCGCGTTGGAAGTCGTTGCAGAAACCAGTGCGACCGATGCGGCGAATGCCAGTAGTCCTGGAATGATGACGCGCCGAGCTCCGTAGCGGTCAATGATGCGCCCAACAATCGGGTAGCTAAGCGCTCCGCTGATAGCGAGTATCAACAACACCAGGGAGACTGCAGATCGTGGCCAGCCGAACTCGCTCGAGATCGGCACAAGGAACAGACCAAATACGGTGTAAACCATCGGCGTGACGCCGACGGCATTTCCCACCGTACACGCAGCTAATGCTCCGCTAGAGCGGGAAATCACGTCAGTCGATCAGAAGTCCAGCCGGAAGAATCCAAAGATTTCCTGTGGCGGAATAAACTCCTCGCTGGTCGTCAACAAACCGAAGGGATTGCTGAAGCGCGAATTGACGCCGTCTTCATCAAACAGGTTCGATGCACCAATGCCGATGGTGATGTTTCTTTCCGGCATATGATAGTCGAGTGACACGTTGAATATATCGTACGACGGGACACTATCGACTAAGGGATTGTTGAAGACGCGATATTCATAGTCACCCCGATGCACGTATTCGAATTTCGAGGTCAGCGTACCGTTACCCATCTCGTGAGTATTCGATAATGCCAGGCGTGCTGAGAAATCTACGAGCTTGGGTGGTGTATTGCCTTTCAGGTTTGTGGTCTGGCTCAAAGCCAGACGTGTGTTAAATCCTTCCGCCGTAAACAGGCCAATAAAGCCTGGCACCAGTGCCTCGCGAAAATCCACAACATCGAGCGTAAATTGGTCATCGTTGAATTCACCATCCAACCACGTTACGTGACCGTCAAGCCGCCAGGTGTCCGACAGCAACCAGTTGAATTCCGATTCAACACCGTAAATATCCGTCGATGGAATATTGCCGGTTCCGCCTGCGAAAGGCGTTGGATCTTCTTCCATGAACTGCAGGTTTTCGTAGTCGTACAGAAATGCCGCGATATTGAATCGCAGACGTCCGTCTGCGAGCGTGTTTTTCGAACCTAACTCAAAGGAAGTAACTTTCGCGGGCTGGAATATGACCGGCACGTTTATCGCGCCGTTGAGTGCGCCCGGGTTTGTGCCACCATTCTTCCAGCCTGTCGAAATCAAGCCGTATAAAAGGTGGTCGTCTGAAAGCTGGAAGTCGAGCCCAAGCTTCCAGGTGAACTCATCATCATCCAGCGACTGACTCGACGGAATAAAAAAGAACTGTACTGACTCGTCCAATTGATCTTCAGATTGAAATCGTCCTCCGGCTATGAGTGTAGTTCGTTCGCTCACATGGAAGCTAGCCTGCGCGTAGACCGCCCAGTCTTCGCGAGTCACGGTACGTGCCTCGACAAAATTAAGCACCGACATGAATGGTGGCAATGTCGTCGCATTGGGGTTAGCCAAGGCAGCGATGGAATCCGAGAATGGTGCCGGGCCATTGGCTTCGAGGAAGTGGTTAAAGTTTTCGTGATCGAGGTAGTAAGCACCAACAACCCAGTCAACCGCCTCTCCCGTGTACGAGAGATTGAGCTCCTGACTGAAAGCATCAGAGTCATTGTCCCAGAATGTCAGCACATCCCAGTTTGCTGTGGTGACGAAGAATCCGAGTAAGTCAGTGGCAACCAAGGACTCGTTCAGGCGATCACCATCAACCGATTGTCGTTTTTCAAGTTCCTGATATCCGGTGATCGATTTGAGGGCCAGCCTAGGCGACAGTTGCCATTCCAGAATGGCTGAAAAGACACTGTTATCAAGGTCAAAAACACCGGGAAAATCCTGCGACAGATCGCGCACGCCACCCAATGGTTCGTCGATGTTTCTCTGTGCCGCTGCATTTTGCGACGAATCGGAGACGAATGCCGTCACGTAGGCAGAGAAAGCGTCGGACGGCTCCCAAAGATAGGCAAGTTTACCGGTGAAAGAATCTGCATCGTCGAGATCATAACCATCGAGCGCGCCACCCGAAATTTCCGAAAACCCGTCGTGAGTGTACTGCTGTAAGGACACGCGAAAAGCGGAATTTTCACCAACCGGGACATTTAATGCAGCCCGTGCACGCACCATATTGTAGCTACCGAGCGTTACGCCGACATTGCCGCCGAACGCTTCTGAGTCAGGTCTGATCGTAACGAGGTTTATTGCACCGCCCGTTGTGCCCTGACCAAATTCCGTGCCCTGCGGACCGCGAAACACTTCGACGCGTTCAAGATCGCCGAGATCCGTGCCCATTGACAGCGGATTGGCCATGTAAACGCCATCAACGTATACCAGCACACTTGGCTGAGTACTGAGGTTCTGTGCCGTTTCCCAACCAACGCCACGAATCGAGACAACTCGACCGGCGCCGTCATTCTTGGCGATCGTGAGCCCCGGCACGTAACCATTGAAATTGTCGAGCCGGCCGATATTGGAGCTATCGAAGTCTTCGCCCGAAAGTACCGACACCGCAAGCGCAGCATCCTGCAAACTGACTTCCTGGCGCTGGGCAGTGACCTTGACCTCGTCAAGTGAACCGGCATCCTGTGCCAACAACGACGCGGGCAAAACGACGGTGAACATCGCTGTGAGTAATAACAGTGAATTGGTTTTCAGCTCTGTGAGATAGCGCATGTACTGGTCCTTATAAGCCGAAGATAGGGAGGACCAACGACCGGCCCCCGCTTAATCGATTAACTATACTGCTCCAACGTTTAGACCCTGTCAACATGTCCACGCTCAGTGGTCTTTTGCTACCAAAGAGCCACGTGAAACCAGCCGCATACCCAGCTGCAAGTTCATCGCTGGAACAACGTCTCCGCCAATGCGCCGGATCAGGATATCCGCTGCTTCCTTGCCGAGATCACCGAAAGGTTGTCGCACAGTTGCCAGACCAGGAATCGAGTAACCGGCCCATGGAATATCATCGAAGCCAGCGACGCACATCTCGTCCGGCACTCTTCGGCCCTGCTCATGCAGTGCGCGCATGACGCCGATGGCGATCAAATCATTGCCGCACACGATAATGGAAACACTCTCGTCCTTGATCTGGCGGCGCGTCGCATCGGACAGCTGGATCGAGAAGTCGTTTTCGACCTCCCACGCGATGCTTCCTGAATCACCCACAGCCTGCACAAATCCGTCCCGACGCATGCGAGCGCTCGGCAGTGCCTGCGGCCCCGTCACCATGCCAATACTCTGATGGCCTTTCTGAATAACGTGTTCAGCCAGCATGGCGCCTCCCGCCACGTAGTCAGATGACACCGTATCGTAGTTCGGCAATGGTCGATCGACGACTACGATCGGAACGTCGTTCTGAAATTCGGCAAGGCTGTCGTGCTCCGAGGCCGGGAACCAGACGATGCCTTCTACGCCGCGGCCGATAAGGTCCTCTGCTCCGCTACGCTCTATCGCCGTGTCGCCTTCGGAGTCAATCAGGAAAACGGCGTACCCGGCACGACGCGCCTCTGCCTGAATGACATGTGCCATCTCGGGGAAAAACGGGTTGTTGATGTCGGGCAGGATCAATCCGATCGAGTGTGTCTGGCCCGTTCGAGTCGCTCGCGCCACATAATTGACGCGGTAACGGATACTCTTGGCCGCCGCGCGAACCAGCTTTTGCACATCCTCGCCAACTGATCCGGTGCCGTTCAGGACATAGGAGACAGTCGCTGCGGACACACCGGCTTTGCGCGCAACATCCTGCAAGGTCGGCCGATTGCGATTGGAAGATCTGCTCATAGAGTCATTGGATCAGGGTAATACGGGTCTAATTGACTTAATCGATTAAACATCTTAGCGTTGCCGGTCCGGTCAAGCAATGACCCGGTAGCAGGCATTTTGGGGAGTAGCACATGGCGATTGTGGTTATCGGCAGTATTAATACGGACCTGACGATTCAGGTACCGCATTTCGCGATCGCCAATGAAACAGTACTCGGCAACGGTAACTTCTCCACTACCCAGGGCGGTAAGGGCGCGAACCAAGCCGTTGCCGCTGCCGCTGGCGGCCTGCCCGTGCACATTGTAGGCAAAGTCGGTAGAGACGCATTCGGTGACGCAGCCATTCTGGATCTCCAGTCGGCTGGCGTCGACTGCAGCCATATCTTTCGTGAAGCCGATCACTCGACAGGGATCGCCGCCATCTTCGTTGACCCGGACGGTAATAACTCCATTACTGTGGCGCCAGGCGCCAATGCGCTGGTCACGCCGGCAGATGTGCAAGCAGCGACCGCACTGATTGCTGACGCGCGCATCGTCATGCTGCAACTTGAGATTCCGCTCGCCGCGGTCACTGAGACCATTCGTATTGCGAATTTGCATGGCACCCTGGTAATGCTTGACCCGGCGCCCGCAACAATGCCAATGCCTGATCTGGACGGAGTCGATTATCTGACACCGAATGAAATTGAAGCAGAGGCTCTAACCGGCATTGCTATTAATGACGACAATGGGCCTGAGCGAATTATCGCTGAGCTTCGCCAACGCGGTACAAAACAAGTTGCGCTAACGCTTGGAGATTCCGGCTGCTGTATTTCCAGTAACGATACTTTGACATTTATCCCGGCGAAACAGGTACAGGCGATAGACACAACGGGTGCCGGTGATGCGTTTAATGGTTTTCTGGCAACCGGTCTGGCCAAAGGATTACCCGCTGCCGAGGCCGCCAAAACGGCTGGCGCAGCAGCAACGCTATCGGTAACACGGGCCGGCGCCAGGGAAAATTTTCCGGGCTGGGATGAAGTGCAGGCGTTTCTCGTTCGTTAGCGCCGCGCGCTAAGCTGAGGTGGTCGCATAATGACTACTGCGATCAGACAAATCGCCAGGGCGATAGCGTAGGTTTGAAAGACGCCGGTGAATTCGCCGAATCGATCGGCGACATAGCCACCCATAACCGGCCCCAACATCGCCAGTGTCGTAATCAGGTACATCGTACCCATGGTTTTCGGTGCTTCCTTCGGCCCGTAGTAGTTCACGAGCAGGATCGTGGTCGAGAACATGCACATGCCGAAACCGTAACCTTCACCAATTGAAAACAGCACGATCATCGTCATGTTGTCCGCAGCGGATAACGCCAGCATGCCGATAACTTCCGCGACAAGTGCGGATGCCAGTAACCATTTCGGTTCAACCCAGGTTGCGAGCATTCCACCAAAAGCGCGAGATAATGCACTGATCAGTGCATGAGCACTGAGTGCGCCGGCCGCAATAGAGATAGCAATTCCGAGATTGCCCATGTGGCTGACAGCCCAGCTATTAGCTGTAACGCCGCCGAACATCGTCATAGTCAGCGCAGCTACGATGACGTAGTACTGCGGTGTTCGCAGAACGTCTTTAAAGTGCCATTCGAACTGCGTCGTGTACACGCCGTCGGAGCGTTTTTCAGCAGACAGGTCCGACTCGGCGTCTTCATCAGTTTTATCAGCGCGGCTCTTAAGTAACACAACCGCCAGAACTGTCAGCACAGCAATCGATCCCGACATCAGCCACCAATGCGAACGCCACGATCCTGTCGCCGAGACGGCACTGGTGACGAGTAGTGGACCCGCAACACCACCTAGCCCGCCGATCGTCATGTACGCACCAATCGCCAGCGAACGTCGATGCGGCAGCCAATGATTGATCACAGCAACACCCGGCATCAGCGCGCAAAGTGCATACCCAAGTCCTGACAAAGCGGCACCAGCAAAGTACTGATACAAGCCGCTGGTTGTCGCCATGAGTGCAAGACCGGCAGCCATTGT
Organism: Woeseiaceae bacterium; assembly: GCA_021773075.1. Classification (GTDB taxonomy): domain Bacteria; phylum Pseudomonadota; class Gammaproteobacteria; order Steroidobacterales; family Woeseiaceae; genus UBA1847. Next base: position 65,402 of record JAJFKT010000015.1, on the reverse strand, counting down.
GACCCCACCGATACCGAAAGTAGCTCGCGTGCCGTATTTTCGCAGCGTCCAGGACGGGATGCGGCTGGCTATGCCGACCATAAAGGCCAATACCGAAAAACCCAGTCCAGCGTCCGACCAGGACCAGTTCAGTTCCTCGATCATGAACGGCAGCGCAACACCAAGAGATGTAAACGTTGCAGCCGTTATTACAAAGAATATGAGGCTGACCAAAGCAAACTTCACCCAGCTCTGCCATGAGATATCCGTTGACGAAACTGCGGCTGGTGAGTTAGACATCTATTCCAATATTCCTGAATAAAAGGACTTATGAATCTCGCGAACCACATGGTGAAGGCGGCCAGCGACTACGCAGCATACCCGGCAAGCGCACACGGCACCACGATTTTGCATAGCTACAGCGAAGTGGCGAAGCGTGTCGCGCGTCTGGCTAACGCAATGCTGACATGTTTCAATTTACAGCCCGGTGATCGGGTTGCGCTGATACTGGCAAACTGCCCGGAGTATCTGGAACTGCTTTACGCTGTCTGGCATGCGGGGCTCATTGTGGTCCCGATCAACGCCAAACTCCACCGCAAGGAATTCGAATTTATCCTTGGCAATTGCCGCGCCAACCTTTGCTTTATTACGGACAAACACGCTGAATCGATTGCAGCCTTAAGCATCAAGCATGAGATGACGACGGTCGACATCGGCAGCGATGACTATGCGTCGCTCCTATCGCACCCGCCCCGCCCTGTCGTAACGCGCGAGTTGGATGACGCGGCGTGGTTGTTCTATACAAGCGGCACGACCGGTCAGCCAAAGGGTGCCGTCCTAAGCCATCGAAATTTAATGACGATGTGCGATTGCTATTTCTCGGATGTCGATCCGGTCGAACCGTGGAGCGCCATACTGCATGCCGCACCCATGAGTCACGGATCCGGATTGTACGGACTGGCCTACGTAACCCGTGGTGGCTGTCACGTCATTCCCGGCAGCGGCGGCTTCAACCCGGCAGAAATCTACGACTTGATTGAACATTGGCCAGGCATCGCGTTTTTCGCAGCACCAACCATGGTCAAGCGATTATTGGATTACCCAGTCAGGACCGACACCCGCAATTTAAAAGCTATCGTCTATGGTGGCGGACCGATGTACGTCGAGGACGCGCTTGCCGGACTCGAGCGCTTCGGGTCGAAACTCACGCAGCTTTATGGGCAGGGTGAAAGCCCGATGACCATTACGAGCCTGAACGCGAGCATGCACGCAGACAAGAGCCACCCACGGTATCTGCAGCGACTGGCATCGGTTGGGATCGCGCAAAGTGCTGTCGAAGTGCGCATAGCAAATGACGCTGACGTCAGTTTGCCGGTCGGGACGGTCGGTGAAATACTCGTTCGAGGCGCTAGTGTAATGAGTGGTTACTGGGAAAGCCCGGAAGCGAGTAAGGAAGCACTACGCAATGGCTGGCTGCATACGGGCGACTACGGCGTGCTCGACGAAGATGGTTTCCTGACGCTTAAAGATCGAGCCAAAGACATGATAATCTCCGGCGGCTCCAACATCTATCCACGAGAGGTCGAGGAGGTGTTGATAAAACATCCTCGCATTGCCGAAGCGGCGGTCATCGGACGGCCGGATCGTGAATGGGGCGAGGTCGTTGTCGCTTTCATCGTCAGCAAGGATGGCGACGAAATCGATGTTGCCGAACTGGATGAACTCTGCAAATCGGAGATCGCAGGATATAAGCGACCACGTTACTACACGCGAATTGCAGCACTGCCAAAGAACAATTATGGCAAGGTGCTTAAGACCGAATTGCGACAACAGGACCATGGCTAACCCCGACGTTTTGCTAAAACTGTGTGCGCCCATGTGCAAGACCCACCGGCCCTGCCACGGGTAATGTCAACGCTATGAAGACATCAAAATTTGACGACAAGTTTTTTTCCGATCTGGATAGCTCAACGAGCGGCATCGACAGCGCCGAGACCTTGCCACCAGAATGTTACACGGACAGCGAATTCTACGTGTTCGAAAAAGAAGCGGCTTTCAGTCACGAATGGCTGTGTACCGGTAGAGAATCCTGGGTCAGTGAACCGGGTGACTACTACACGACATCGATCATCGACGAACCGATAATTGTCGTTCGCACGCTTAAGGGCGAATTGAAAGCAATGTCATCAGTGTGTCAGCACCGTGCAATGCTGGTCGCTGAAGGCAGCGGAAACACGCGTGGCTTTCTTTGCCCTTACCACCACTGGAGTTACTCACTTGACGGTAAGCTGACCACCGCCCCGGCAATGGAAAAGACCTGCGATTTTGACAAGTCGAAGTTTGGATTGCCGAATTTCAAGGTCGAAGTCTGGCAGGGATTTGTATTTGTCAATTTCGATCAGGACGCGCCCCCGCTCGGCCCGCGCCTTACGGCCGTTGACGAGGCCATCAAGGAATATGACTTGAGTAATGCCGAGGGCGAACGACCGGAAGAACCACCCGAGTTTCCCTGGAACTGGAAGGTCATGTTCGAGAACAACAATGACGGCTACCATGCGAGCAGATTACATCGTGGCCCATTGCACGACCATGTACAAAGTGCGAAAGCAATTTTCCCGGATCTGCCGGAGGACACCGCGGGCTATTTTCGTTTCAACGGTACAAAGCATCCGGATGCGAGCTTCAACGCAACCCAGCGCGCGTTGCTGCCGATCTTCCCGGGACTTTCCAACGAGGGTAGAAACCGAATGATATTCGCCAACATTCCACCCACTTTGTCGCTCGTAATGACCAGTGACATGGTGATCTATCTGATCGTGCGTGCGACAGGTGCTGAGACCCTGCAAATGGACATCGGTACGCTCGCCGCGCCTGGCGCCATGCGCGATCCGGCGTTTGATCATTGCATGAGAATGAACATGGCGGCCGCAACTGAAATTGTTGCTCAGGATTTGCACGTCGACGAACTGGTTCAGGTTGGTCTGCGCTCACGCTTCGCCGTTCGAGGTCGCTATTCCTGGCAGGAGGGTGCACAACACGACTTTAATAAATGGTTAGTGCCCCGTTATCAAGACTGTTGGGCCAAGTACTCAAATAACGGTAATTCATGAGCACTGACGCGAGAATGCCTGTCGTGTTTTTCGGACACGGCAGTCCAACCAATGTCATTGAGGACAACCGGGCGACAAAGGCGTGGGAAAAAATAGCGAATTCAATGCCAAGCCCCAAAGCTATTCTCTGTGTATCAGCGCACTGGTGCACACCGGGCTCGGCTGTGACAGCTATGCAAACGCCGCGAACTATCCATGACTTCGGTCGTTCCTTGCCCGCTGCGCTATTCGACTGTCAGTATCCGGCACCCGGCAGTCCTGAACTTGCGGCTCGGACCGCAGCCCTCTTGGCGCCGACAGAAATAACGCTCGACCAGTCCTGGGGACTCGATCATGGCACCTGGTCCGTATTAAGCAAAGCCTGGCCCGATGCCGATGTTCCGGTGGTGCAATTGAGCCTGGACACAGGCCGCAGCGATCGTGAACATTTTGATCTCGCCCGCCGCTTGGTGCCGTTGCGTGACGAGGGCATCCTGATAATGGGTTCCGGAAACATCGTGCACAACCTCGGCGTTATGCAATGGGACGAAGCTGCAACACCGTACGACTGGGCGACTCGATTCAATGATTACATCAAAGACTGCATCATTCAGGATGACATGGAGCGCTTCTTTAGCTACGCCGATACCGGCGACGATGCCCGAAACTCCATACATGGTCCGGAACACTTCTGGCCATCGCTGTATGCCCTCGGCGCCCGTGATGGCGACCCAGTCAAATTCCACACCGACTTTGTCCAATACAAATCACTTTCGATGACCAGCCTCGTTTTCGGTGGTTAACGATAAAGGGGTCTGACCCCTTTTCTCGAACAAAAGGGCTCTGAGCCCGACTATACTGTGCCGCATCGTGAAACCCTGGCACTTCAATACCGATTCGCTACCGAAAGCTGAACGCCGTGATGCGTGGACAGAGGCGCTGAACCGTCTGTGCCTGCCGCTCGGCGAATTTCCGGACAATGACAATTTTCGCGGCGCAGTTTCCTGCGTCGTATCACCACTGGGCATTGAAATAGCAAAAATCGATGCAAGTGCCCACGAAATTTCAGGCGAGTACCCCAATCAACCATCCTCGATCTGGCTGCTTCTTTTACTCGATGGTGTCGCCGAATTCTTCGATGGCCTGAACTCACATGCGCTTATTGCGGGTGACATGGCTTACGGCCAGTCGGGCATACCGGCAAGGCTGCAGTTCAAGTCGGATTGCAGCCAACTCTTCATTAAAATTCCGGAAATTGCGCTCAGTCAACGCATGATCGCGCCATTGTCACTGGATGTCGGTTACCTGTCCGGGCAATCGGGCGTCAGCCACGTTTTGTCCGGCATGCTTTGCTCGCTGGCGGAAAGCCTCGCGGACATCTCTGAAATCGAATTGCGGCCGGTCGAACTGGCGTTAACGGAATTTCTAATCGCCTGCCTGGCCCGTGAAGGCCAGCTACCCGGTGGCAACACGGTTGGCAAGCACGCCGACGCGGTACGAACTGCGCACCTGCACCGCATTTGCCAAACGATCGAGACCTGTCTGGGCGATACCAAATTAAATCCACAACGTATAGCCGACGAGCACGGTGTGTCGCTGCGCTATTTGCAAAAGCTGTTTACGCTGTCGGGCCAGACCTTCAGCGGTTACGTTCGCGGCCGCCGCCTCGAGCGCTGCCGAAATGACCTCGCAAGCCCGCTCTACGCCCATCTTTCGATCACTGAAATCTGCTACCGCTGGGGCTTCAACGGTTCAGCGCACTTCAGCCGTGCGTTTCGCGAACAATTCAAGCAGTCACCACGCGACTATCGCCGGGAACAGTCTGGGCAGGCAGCGTTGACGCCCAAAGATTGATGCGCTAGTGTATCGTTAGAAAATATAGCGTTTCGACTAACGAAACACCCGATACGATGGAGGTTTTCAAGCGATGCCGCAAAAAGCGCAGCTTTATCAATGGGAAAGCCTGCCTAAGGAGTTTGTACGACCGGGTGTAGAACGGGTCGGCTTTAGTGGTGACAACGTACTCATGGTAATGAACTGGCTGCAGCCAGGCATGGACGTACGACCGCACAGTCACCCTTTCGAGCAATTGGCCTACATCGTGTCGGGCCACATGAAATTCACGGTTGGTGATGACGTTTTCAACGCAGGGCCCGGCAGTGTCATTCGAATACCACCGGACGTTGAGCATTGCGGCGAGCCCATCGGCGACGAGCCGGTACTGAACCTCGATGTCTTTAGCCCGATTCGTGAAGACTATCGTCACCTCGTTGAGTATCAACAAGCTGATTTCGGAGACGAGTAGATGGATACATTGACCCGCCAGGCTCAGCTCAGGAATGCCATTCGTACGGGCCAGCCCACGCTCGGCATCTTCGTCAAAACTCCGGCAGTGCAGGTTGTCGAAACACTAGGCACTTGCGGCGCGAATTTCATCGTACTGGATGCTGAACACGCGCCATTTGGCATCGCTGAACTCGACCTTTGTATAATGGCCGGACATTCGGTCGGAATACCCGTACTCGTACGCCTCGGAGATCCGCGCCCGGCGAACATTCTGCAAGTACTCGACATGGGCGCTGCAGGCATCATCGTGCCGCACGTTGGTTCGGCCGAGCTTGCCAAGGCGGCAATCAGTGCCTGTCATTTTGAGAATGGCTCGCGCGGATTTGCCGGGCCGAATCGGGCGGCCGCTTACGGTGCACTGTCAGGCACGGAATATCGCAAAGCAAGTGACGCATCGGTCATTGTCATCGCGCAAATCGAAGACACCGAGGGTCATGCAAACATCGCCGAAATAGCGGCGGTTAGTGATCTGGATGCTGTGTTTATCGGGCGAGCTGATCTGTCTGTATCGATGGGTTGTGACGATATTGATAGTCCCGCTGTAGTTGCAGCAACCGAGGCGATACTCGCGGCCAGCAACAATGCGGGTATGGCAAGTGGAATTTTTCTTCCAACAGCAAAAGACATCGGGAAATTTCGCAAATTGGGCGCGAGTCTGATTGCAATAGGAACCGACCAAAGCCTGCTGGCAGACGCCGCTCGGGGCATCGCAGATGAATTCAAGAATGCGACAGGTCAATCATCGTGACCGACAGCACACCGATAAGCGCAGTCGTAACGACCTTGTCGATCATCGAAGCGATGGCAGAGCATGGGGAGCCTATTGGCGTTAGTGAGTTGGCCAGCCAGGTCGGCGCAAACAAACCGCGCACCTACCGTCACCTGCGTACGCTGGTTGATCAGCAGTACGTATCACAGGATTCGAAGTCCGAGAAATACGCACTCACGCTGAAGTTGTTTCACCTTGGTCAGTCGGTCGCCGCCGATACAACGTTTGTCAATGTTGCGCGCGATGCCATGAACCGACTTCGCGAACAAACCGGACAGACCGTCACGATCGGTCAAATTGAAGACTCCGGCGTACGCATACTCGATATTCTGCGGCACCGGTCCGCGATTGAGATCGCGACGCCGCCTGGAACATTGTTTGATTTTCATTCAACGGCTCAAGGTAAGATTGCCCTCGCTTTTGGACCGCGACGACTTCTGGACGCAGTAAAGTCTGGAAAGCTGAAGCGCCACACAAAACACACCTGCGTCGACGTCGATGCACTGCTTCCTGCGATCGAGAAAATACGTGAAAACGGCTGGGCCGTCGCGCCGCAGCAAGCACTAATCGGCATCAACGCTTTGGCCGCGCCGGTTTTCGGTGCCGACGGCCAGTTACTCGGAACGATTACCATCGTCGGATCGATTCAACATCTTCCGGCTAAACCTGAACCTGAATTGCTGGCCGCGGTTCTCGAGGCCGCCAGCATGATATCAACTCGACTGGGATACAGAGAGGCAATAACAGCATGACCCGATACGCACTTGCCGTCGATATTGGCGGCACCTTCACGGATGCGGTACTGATTAGTAGCGATGGCCGCGGCTGGACAGACAAAACCCTCACAACCCACCACGATTTATTGGAAGGTTTTTTCCGAGCAGCACAATTAGCACTCGACAAGGCTGGCATCCAATTGCGGGACGTGAATGATGTCGTGACGCACGCGACGACGGTAGTGACAAATGTACTGATCGAACGTAAAGGATCACCGACCGGCCTTGTTGTAACCGAAGGCTTTCGTGACGTGCTGTACATACGGGACGAACATCGCTACGACATGTTTGACCCGCAGCTCGAATATGCGGAGCCACTGATAACGCGAGATTACACGTGGGGCATCGACGAGCGTAGCTACGCTGACGGAAGCGTGGGTAAAGAAGTTAAGCGATCGGACGTTCAGAAAATTGCAGCTGAGCTGGAGGCGAAAGAGATTACGTCGGTAGCCGTTTGCCTTTTGAACAGTTATCGAAACCCGGAGAACGAACGCCAGTTTAAGTCCCTGCTGAACGAAATCGCACCGGATATCATCGTTACACTTTCGAGTGACGTGGCGCCGCAAATGCGCGAATACCTGCGCGCAAGTACCTCAGCTATTAATGCCTATGCCGTCCCGACGACGCGGCCGTATCTGAACGCGCTGATCAAACACCTGCAGGATGAGGGCCTTGAGCGCGAACCGTTGATAATGCTCTCCAACGGTGGCGTGATCGGTGCAAGCGTCGCAGGCACCTACCCGGTGCGTATGATCGAATCCGGACCAGCCGCAGGCGCGCTCGTCGCAGGTTTCGTGGCCCGCAAATACGGCATCGAAAATTTAATCTCGTTCGACATGGGAGGCACGACGGCCAAAGCCTGTTTGATACAGAACGGCGAACCACTCGTTATCGGAGATTTCGAAGTTGATCGTCGCTATCGTTTCAAACCGGGTAGCGGCATGCCGATAACCGTGCCATCGATTGATATGATCGAAATCGGTGCGGGAGGTGGTTCAATTGCGCGCGTCGATAGTCTTGGATTGCTCAAGGTCGGTCCTGACAGTGCCGGCAGCAGCCCAGGTCCGGCCTGCTACGGGCAGGGCGGCGAAAATGCCTGTGTAACAGATGCTGATGTTGTACTCGGCATTCTCGATCCGACCAACTTCCTTGGCGGCGACATGCCTCTGGAAATCGACAAGGCAGAGGATGCAGTGCAGCGGCTCGCCGACAAGCTCGACGTTTCATTGCAGGAAGCTGCTTTCGGAATTTTCAGCGTCGTTGGCGAATCGATGGCAGCTGCAGCACGTGCCCACGCGACCGACCGCGGCGTCAATTACCGCGGTATGCCGATGCTCGCTTTTGGTGGCGCGGGTCCGGTACACGCCTGCTACGTTGCTGAACAACTCGACGGTACGAAGATCATTTACCCACCCATGGCCAGCGTGTTAAGCGCCTTTGGAACGCTTGTTACGCCGGCAAGACTGGACCTCGCGCGCGGCAGCCTCAACGGAATCGACGATATCGATTGGCAGAGCGTGGCGAAGCTAATCGAAGACATGCTCACTGAAGGTGCCGCGGCACTGGAAGATGCTGGCATCGGTGAAGATTCTGTAATCTATGACTTCGCCGCAGATATGCGTTACGTCGGCCAGCAGACCGAGGTCACTGTGCATCTTGCGGGAGACCCGCGGCTCAAAGAAAACCAGGGCGACCTGCGAGAACGTTTTGATGCAGCCTATGAAAACCTGTACGGCGTAAAGCTCGATGATATGGGCGTCGAAGCCGTGAGCTGGCGCGTCACCGCGCGCGGCGGGGATACCGAGCGACACGCGAACGTCGAGTTCGCCGAGTCGGCCGAGGCACCCAAAGCAACTCGGGCCGTTTACCTGGACGGTCGGTCGTTGGACATCCCGATTTACGACCGCAGCGCACTCGCGGCCGGACAAGAAATCGACGGTCCTGTCATCGTCGAAGAACGAGAAACCACGGTTTTTGTCTTGCCTGACTGGACACTCAACGTACACACAGACGGCAGCCTGATCGCCGAGAAGAGCAACGGACTATGAGCAAACTTGACGGCATAGAACTCGAGATTATGTGGAGTAATTTGATCAGCATCGTCAGCGAGCAGGCACGCGCATTACAACGTATCGCGTTTAGCCCAATCGTGCGCGAAGCCGGGGACCTTGCAACCGCGTTATTCGACGCCGAAGCACGCATGGTCGCGCAAGCCGTGACCGGTACACCCGGCCACATCAATTCACTGGCCGCAGCGGCCGGCAATCTCGTTGGTATCATTCCGCCCGAAGAACTGCGTCCAGGCGATATCTTGATCACAAACGATCCGTGGATGTCAGCAGGACACTTTTTCGACATTACTTTGCTAACGCCGATTTTCCGCAAGGACAAACTCATCGGCTATTGCGGCTCAACGATTCACCATACCGATATCGGCGGCTACGGCGTCGGCGCAGGAGCACGCGACATTCATGAGGAAGGCTTGTGGATTCCGCCTCTGAAGCTGTACGAGCGCGGCGAGCCGAACGAAACACTGCATGACATCATCCGCCACAACGTTCGCACGCCCAATGCGATCTTCGGTGACCTGGCTGCACAGGTATCGAGTGGCAAAATGGGCGGAGAGCGTCTAAACGCGATGTGCGATCGCTACGAGCTCGACGATATCGAAGAACTGGCACACGAAGTCATGTCCCGGGCAGAAGAGGCGACACGCGCTGATATTCGCAAGCTTCCAGCGGGAACCTATCATGGCGAGACCAGCTTCGACGTTCCCGGTGGCGATGTCATTACGCTCAAGACCGCCCTTACGATCGACACCGAACTGGGTGAAATACTAGTCGACTTTGCCGGCAGCTCGGGACCGAGCCCACACGGCATCAACGTGGTACCAGCCTATACGCACGCTTACAGCACATTCACGCTGCGCAGTATTCTGAATCCAGACCTGCCAAATAACGCGGGCAGCCTCGCTCCTATCAAAGTAACTGCGCCGCAAGAGTGCATCGTCAATGCGCAGTACCCTTCCCCCGTCAATGCACGCCATGTGGTCGGTATGTACGTGCCCTTCCCCATCCTCAAAGCACTGGCTCAGATCGTTCCTGACAAAGTACTGGCCGAAGGATCCGGCGCGGTATGGACCATACAAATTCAGGGTCGAAACAAAGACAACAAACCGTTCACGAGCTCGATGTTTAATTACTCCGGCGGCATGGGCGCGCGCGCAGACAAAGACGGACTGTCGGCAACATGCTACCCAACTGGCGTCTCAGCCGTCCCGGTTGAGGTGCTCGAGGCGTCGATTCCAATCGAGTTTACGCGTAAGGAACTCGCTCACGGCACTGGAGGAAGTGGCCGCTTCAAGGGCGGCGATGGCCAGTACATCGGCTTTCGCATGCGCAGTGGTAACGAGTGGCTGTTAAACGCTATCCCCAGCAGACTGGCCTCGGGCGCCGAAGGTCTATTTGGTGCCGGAGGCGGCGAGCCCGGACAATTCCTGATCAACGGCGAAGACTCTTCGGAGGCGAAGAAGTTGGCAATGCAAGCTGACGACCTGGTACTCATGCGAACACCAGGCGGCGGCGGTAGCGGTGTAGCCTAACAATGCTTATTCGCGGGTGAAGTTCTGTGGGACTTGCGGATTGTCGCCGGCTTTACCCCACAACAGAATTTCGTTGCCCCAAGGATCAACAAAGCAGTGATTGTAGCCGTTGAATTCTTTCCAGAAGTGGTTACGCCACAGTATTGTCGCGCCCAGTTTCTCGGCTGTTCCCAGAATGCGGTCCGCTGAATCATCGTCACTGATCATTATCCAGATACGTGGCTTGCGTCCGCCTTTCGACATTTCACGCGGCTCGACACCGGCGGACTCCGGGTGCGGCCGAAGATTTGCGCAATCGCCAATGCCAAGGTGCAAGTTGCCGATTTCACTTTGTGAACCGTCGGGGTTGAGGAAGTTCTGCCCCGGTACAATGCGGTGATACCGGCCATTGAGTCGCGGGTCATCTTCCCAAGCAAATACCTCCGCGTAGAATTTGCCAGCCGCGTCTGGATCCTCTGACGGGAGGTCGACAAAAATGAGTGTGTTGGGGTAGGCCATCGGCGCAATCTCCTGCTGATATTCGCGTTACCCTAGCAGTCGCGCGTGCAGGACCGCAAGCCAGGGCGCGCACAATGAGTTGACCCCTTGCGCACCACCCAAGTAGGGACAATTGCGGATTTCGCGGTGCAGCGATTCTCTTTATACTGTAAGTAGCTTGGAGCTGGGCAGTCTATGAATAAGACGATCGAAAACACAATGAACGAATTGCGCACCGATCATCGAAATATGACGATGCTGCTCGATCTGCTCGACTCGGAAACGCTCAGGCTGTTGGAAGATGGTGAACCCGACTATCAACTCGTTACTGACATCATGACGTACATGACGGAGTATCCGGATACGATCCACCATCCGAAAGAAGACCTGATTTACGGACACATTAGCGCCAAGCGTGAAGGTCTCGAAAAAGCGCTGCAGCATATCGAAATCGACCACAAAACCCTGGGCGAATCTTGCCGGGAGCTGCTGCGTGACCTCGATGCAATTAGCGATGACTCAGCTGCTGATCGTGAGTCACTTGCAGCGGCATTGCGCAAGTACTCTCTGGATTTGCGCAAGCACATGTACTGGGAGGAGAAAGACTTGTTCGAGCTTGCGGACTCCATGCAGGACGATGAGGCTTGGGCAGAGCTACTCAAAAGCCACGATATCGGAAGAGACCCGTTGTTTGGTAGCTCGGTCGAACGCCGCTTTCAGAAACTCTTCAACAGCATCCAGCGACGCATGGTCTGGGATAGCCAGCAATACTTCGTTTAGGTGTCAGGACCCGGCCAGATTCGCCAGGATCTTCCTGGCGGCGGCGACATCATTACCAATGTGTTCGATGAGCGCATCAATATCGGGAAAATTAAGTTCATCTCTGATTTTCTCCACGAATTCGACCTCAATCTCGCGCCCGTAAATATCTTCATCGAAGTCGAATATGTGCACTTCGAGGAGCATCTTCGTCCCACCCACTGTCGGCCGCGTCCCAATGGCGGCAACACCTTCAAGCGTATCGTCCCCAAGGCCAGTTACACGCACCGCGAATATGCCCACCAGCGCAACATGAATTCGATCCGGATCGATATTCGCCGTAGGAAAACCCAGCCTGCGCCCAAGATGATTGCCATGGATTACCTCGCCGGACATCCTGTAGTTTTGACCCAGTAACTCCGCTGCACGCTGCAGGTTTCCCGACGACAGGGCATTGCGAATTCGGGTAGAACTGACCGTTGTGCCGTCACTTTCAAGGCTGGCCATTCCGCGCACCTGAAAACCGTATTTTTCACCTGCCTTCTGCAGATCCTCGACATCACCTGCGCGATCCTTGCCAAAGCGAAACTGGTCACCCGTAATCAAGCCTTTCACGTTCAATAATTTGACGAGTACCTCTTGAATAAACCAGTCAGGCGAACCGCTGCGCATCTGGACGTCAAAGTCGAGGCAACAAAAAACATCGATGCCATACTCCTCGAGCGCTTTGCGCTTTTCGGAAAATCGCATCAGCCTCGCGGGCGGACTTTGCGGTGAGAAAAACTCCAGTGGGGTCGGTTCGAAGCACATTACAACGGCCGGCAATCCTGCGGCCCTGGCTTGCTTAAGTACATCATCGAGTAACATCCGATGGCCAAGGTGCAGTCCATCGAAATTGCCAATGGTCACGATACTGCCGTCCGAAAACCGCTCCAAATCCTCACTATCAAGTGAGCGAATCACCTGCATTTTTTTTCACCTATGAATGACTGCGCTGAGAAGTGCTGATGATATAACAGCTTGCTGTGCTTCCCCTAGATCAAATCCGGGTCGGTGATTATTTCAATCAGCGTCGGTCCTGCATGAGCGAGCATTTCATCGAGTGCTGGCCGTAACTTTTCCCAGATAGCCCGACATCAAGACGCGTTGATCTTTGCACTCGAAATAACGACCGAATGAAGATGCCACTCAATGTTTTTTTCGGTTTCGCTCATGGCACTAGTCCTTAGTATTCTCCTCAAGCATGTGCTGCTGCCCACTTGCCAGTAAACGGGTCCAAAAATCCTGCAAGTAAGCGCTCGGGTCGCTCGTGTCACGCAGAGTCTGGTAGGTCAAAACCGCCCCGGTAAATCCATCCGTCTTCCACTCGGATCCCGCAGGCAAACGAGTCGCCGCCATAGCATCCGGTGTGGGATATGCCGTTACATAAAAATAGGGCTCCGGAATACTCTCATCGCCAAACGCGAAACCGAAATTCATTTGTTTGTCCGAATACTCTTCATCGTTCGGATCCTGTCCGGCTATTTTCTCTCCGGGCAGCCAGATCATCGACAAGTCAAAGTGGTGTGGCCAAAGCTGAACTGGACTGGTTTCTTCCCGAACACCGGCTCTGAATGCTTCCATCTCCGCAGAGATTGAGCCCAGTGCTTGTCCCATCAACTCTGCATGTGACCGGGAGAACGCCGGCCAGGTAATGTCCGAGCGGTCCGCGTTTGCAAGCTCCACGCCCACTATGCCATTCGCCGACAAGAATTCGCCCAGCACTTGCTCCATCTCGGCGGCAGACTGGCCATTAAGGTCAACTTCAACTGCATTGCCATCACTTGAGCTTGCACACAGCGCGGCATTGTGAAAATTCAACTCAAGCTCAAAGTCTGTTGCGGCGCGCACGACGCCAGTGGACAGTCCCTTCAAGGACGGCCGTAGGCTCGCATGCCACCAGTGTTTTCGCTTACTGCGGCTGGCTTTCAGACAATCGCCCAATACACGTGCATACGCGTGCATCGCATTACGCGTATCAAGAATTGCCTCACTATTGTCCAGAGGCGGAAATATCGAATGACTCAAGGCGAGTACGCCTTGCCGATTGCCATCACGCCGCCGTAGTGGACGCCAGTCAATTGCGCAATGTCGCTCTTGAACGTTGTCAGATCATCCACAGTGAAATCACTCAGATGGCGGTGGCCGGCCGCGCGTGCCAGCACTTTCATCAGGTCTACTGAAGCTGAGAAGAATCGATGCAGGCGTTCTGCCGCAATATCGACCGGCAGCCGGGCGCGCAAGTGCGGTTTTTGCGTCGCGATACCGACCGGGCAATTATTTGTATGACAGGCACGCATTCCAAGGCAACCAATCGCCTGGATTGCGGCGTTGGATATCGCAACACCGTCCGCACCAAGCGCCATGGCCTTGGCGAAATCGGCCGGCGTTCTCAGGCCACCTATGATGATGAGTGTTACGCCGGCTGCATCGCTTTTGTCGAGGTGTCGACGCGCTCTTGCAAGAGCTGGCATTGTCGGTACAGAAATATTGTCACGAAAGATAAGCGGCGCAGCACCCGTTCCGCCGCCACGCCCGTCAAGAATAATGTAGTCCACGCCAATATTGAGCGCTGCATCAATGTCTTTCTCGACGTGCTGAGCTGATAGTTTGTAACCAACAGGTATGCCACCCGTTTTCTCGCGAAGTTCCTCCGCAAAATCACGAAACTGGCTGAGCTCCGTCCAGTCCGGGAAGCGCGCTGGCGATATTGCCGCCTCACCTTCAGGAAGATTTCTAACCGCCGCAATCTTACCCTTCACTTTGTTGCCGGGAAGATGACCGCCAGTGCCAGTCTTGGCACCCTGCCCGCCCTTGAAGTGAAACGCCTGCGTCTTTTGCACGTTCTCCCAGGAGAAACCAAACCGGGCGGATGCCAGCTCATAAAAAAACTTGCTGTTGGCGGCTTGTTCCTCCGGCAACATGCCGCCTTCACCCGAACAGATTCCGGTGCCGGCCAACTCTGCGCCTTTTGACAAAGCAACTTTCGCCTCCTCGGATAGCGCACCGAAGCTCATGTCCGATACGAACAGTGGAATATCCAAAGCCAGTGGTTTTTTCGCGTTCGCGCCAATGACAAGATCCGTACCGACATCTTCGTCGTCGAGTAATGGCAGTTTATGCAATTGACCGACAACGAACTGCAGGTCATCCCACTTTGGAAGTGTATCGCGAGGCACACCCATTGCGTCGGACGGACCGTGATGTCCGACCTTGCTAAGGCCTTCGTTTGCTAGTTTTCGAATCAGTTTTACGTGCGGTTCATCCGCCGTGCCAGTCGGGTCCTGGTATGCGCCCTGATAAGCGTCGCGATCATACGGCTGCGGGTGTTTCTTCGCCCATGCCTCAATGGCGTCCTGATCCACCAGCACATCTCCGTTCTCAATCCAGGCATCAAATTTCGGCAGTGTTTCCGAATTGTTGTATTCACTAATGCCGGTATCCACGCGGTAGTCCCAGCCGTGAACACCGCAAATCAGATTGTCGCCTTCAACATGGCCATCTGACATCAAGGCAGCGCGATGCGCGCAGCGGCCGTAGAGAACGGATACGGTGTCGTCGAAACGAACAATGACGAGATCCACGTTCGCGACGATTGCGTGCGCGGGGGATCGGTCTTCGAGTTCGTCCCAAACGGCGATGGAAATCTTATTCATGTGTGCAGGTTCCTTATTGGTCGTTGTTATCCGGCAACAGACCTTCCCGAAGGGGGATTTCTTTTACCGGTTTAATTTCTTCGCATTCACCCATTTTGCTGGCCATCTGGCCGTAGATGCGAGCAAACGGTGCAGCGCTGATGCCGTGTAGCAATGCGCTAAGTGCGACGGTCACAACCGTGACCGAAAGCAATACATCGCGATGGGGCACCTCGGATTCCTCAAGAATGAGCAACACGAACAATATGGAAGCCAGACCGCGCGGCCCAAACCATCCGAGGAAAAGATACGATGGCATACGCAGACCTGTGCCGAGTAGTGATAAGCCGATCGGGAGCATGCGAATCGCTGTCAGGCTGAGTACCGCATATAAAAAGATCGTCGGACTTAGGTGCTCAATGGCTTCCGGTAACAATGCCGCGCCGAAGATAAGGAAGGTAATCAGCATTAGAAGCTGCCCTTCCGTCTCCATGAATTCGAACAGGAACGTGCACTCATTGCGAATACTGTGACCGAAGACCATGCCGCCAACAAATGCGGCAATGAAGCCATTGCCACCAACCAACTCCGATGCAACAAAAGTGAAAACTGCCAGCGACAGCATTCCGATCCCCTGGAATGAAGCGCTCGCGAAGCCACGCTCAATTGCCGCATCCAGCATCCGTGCGCCAACGTATCCGATGACGATACCCACTATGGGTCCGAGCGAAACCTGAAGTAATCCGAATTGAATCCAGTCGCTCGCTGGCTTGGTATCGTGGCCGATACTCGCCAGCGCCGCCAGAAGCAGGACCGCAGGCAAGGCTATGCCGTCATTGAGACCGCTTTCAATGTTGATCGCCTGGCGAATCCGTACCGGCACGATTTTGGCGGAAACAACGGCCTGGCCCAGAGCCGCATCCGTCGGCGCCAGAAGCGCCGCCAACAGCGCAGCCTCCCAAATTGAAAAGGCCGGAAAAACCCATGCCGCGACAAATGTTCCAGCCACCATCGTTAGTGGAATTCCGATCAGCAGCATCCGCACTGGAAGGTCATGGTCTTTTCGCACGCGGTTGAGATCGATACGTGCAGCGTCTGTGAACAACACCAGGACGAGCGTGATCTCGGCAATTACGTGAATAGCTGAGTGACCCACATCGACCGCGGCCAGATGCAGGCCGCCGGCGCCAAGCGTGTACCCGAATACAATGAATATTAGTGGCGCAGTGAGGATAGTCCCCTGCAGACGGCCTGAGATCAGTGAGTACAGCAATAATCCGCCCGTAATGATGGCGAGCGACAACAAATCCATCGGAAATTCACCTAATTTTTGGAGACGAGCAGTGTATAACTACGCGAGCCCTGTCTGCCTGTAAAGTAAGCAGCAATCCATCGTCGAAGAGAGGTTTTAATGAATACCGAGCTCCGCAATTCTCTCACCGGGATTTTTCTCGAATCGGGACGCGCCCATCACACGGCTTTCATTGCCACCGATGGCGCGGACCCGGAGTGGCCAATTTGGTATGCAGAATATTTGCAAGAGCCACTTACGCTGGCACTGGAAACGCCGTTTACCAAGAGCCAGCTCGTGTATTGTGTGATGAACGCCGATTTCGAACATAGCGCGCGCGCACCTGAGAGCGACTGGGCGGAGTTTTATGCCGGGCAGTTTATTGAGCGTTATGCCAGCAGCCCTGCTCCTTCGACGGACAAACTGGCTCTCTATCATTCTCACACTTGCCCCTACTGTGCGCTTGTCCGAACGGCGATCGATCGTCTGGGTCTCGACGTCGAGTTACGAGAAATTTTCGAGGACCCGAAATATCGCAATGAATTGGTAGACGCGCGCGGGCGCGCAACGGTGCCCGTGCTCCGCATCACGTCTCCTGACGGAGACGACCGGTGGATGCCTGAATCTCAGGATATTGTGCGTTACCTCGGGGCACTGTCGTCACGTTCCTGAGCGCGCCCGACTATAGCGTCGCGGCGGTCGCGGCCTGCACGACTCATTCTGGCCGGTATAACCACCCTTGCAGGATTTGCGTTACTCGAGGCATTACGACATAGGTCATTAAGATCACCTGGCAAAAAACAGTAATAAATGACGTAGCTGCGATCGGCCAATCGGATGCGAACGTTGACAGGATGAACCGTATAATTGTGACCAGCACGAAAACAACCACCAGCAGGACTAGCGCCATCTTGTGTGGTGACGGATGAGAAAGCGGCAGTTCCGGCAAACTGAACCAGAATTCCAGGCCCGTCCCCTCGCGTACCTCTGCATCGCCCTCGACGATGCCTTCGAGGCGCGCTAACCATTGCTGTCGAACCTCAGATTCTTCCCAACGCCTTGAGTGCAGGTACGAGTCAAATCTGAATATTGTCACATACTCTCGAGATGCGGTGGTCGGTCGAATCATATTTACGCCCATGTGCCCGGGAAACCTGAGCGCTGCGGCGGAAACACTTTTCAACCATTGTTCGTAGTCGGCTTCTCGTCCCGCAACCACTTTCCTCGCAATCGAGATAGTGACGGGGCCGGTTTCATTCGCGCTATCCAAGTCTATTCCTCAATACACTTTGCCCGCAGTTCCTGAAGAAACCGCTCATCCGTTGCCATAAGCTTCGCGTATGCCAATTCCCGCTGCCCACCTTTCGCGAGAATCAAATTCCCGGTGTGACGTTTCTCTTCCTGCGTCCAGTTTGATGGCTGTAAATCCGCGATAAATGGAGCGATAGCGGCCAGACCTCGGCGCTCATCACTGCTCCATGACCGCGATGAATTGATTCCCAAATCCTTCGTCAATCGGCGTACCACGCGATTCGCAGAAGCCAGTCTTGTGCGGCCACCGGCACGACCTAAGATCTGCGTTGCCAGCCCGGAACTTGTCGCTATCCATTCTTCATCAAAAAATTCTGATTGCCGTGCGCCGGGTAGGGTCAAGTGCATGTCGCAAGTTGAGAGATTCCTGAGCGTCTGCAGGTCGCAACGATAGCCCGGTTTTTCGCGAATCTTGCGCTGTTCCACGAGTGCAAGTTTGCGTGTACTGGTGTCGACGGGACGGTAGCCCAGTCGATAATAAAACCAGAATGCGCCACTTCGCAGCGCTTCTACATTCTCGCCCCCAAATTGGTAGGCATTTGCGATGAAACGGGTGCAGCCGACCAGCGAGTGATAAACACGCATAACCTGTACCCAAAGAAATGCCGCCTCACTGCCTCGATATTCATCGAAAATGTTTATGCCCGTATTGACCTGCCTGAACAGGACACTGGACCCACCGTAGCCGATCGGCACCCCATTCGAGAGAATCAGGTAGCCGAAGGTACACTCAAGAGGAAATCGGTGTTCGGGCAACAAACCGAAAACTGCTATCGAAACACCCTCTACGACATCAGCGAGATACACCTCCCGCGGATTCGCGAAACTAAAATGGTAGGTCTCACGGTGACGGGCTGCAAGAGAGGCGATGGCAACGTCGACAAGAGCTGACCCCTGCCGTTCTGAGAGCCGGGAAATAGATTCAACGGGTCTCGCAATTTCCTGCTTCACGTGCGACGGTCTCGCACGCATTCCATGCCCGCGGTTCGCAATCCTCCGGTTACCAAAAACGTTGCCCGTCTTCGAGAACCGGCTACCATCCAGGTTCCACAAGAGTGGAATGTCGGCGGCATCGTAGAGTTGCCGATAAGCATTCTGCAGCCTCGGCTCCTTAAGCTGCGTCATTAGCCATTCGAAATCAGTTCCCTTGAATCCGGCGCTCGCGATGTCGATCCACTCTTTCGTAGCAACGTAGCCGCTGTCGAAATACTCGTCCTCCGACGGAAGGAGGATTAATGAAAGTAGATTATCGAGCAGCTCACAATCGTCTAGCTCTGCCCAATCAATCGACACACACGCTGCTGTCTGGCTCGCCAGCCAACGCGCCATATCGTAGGAAAAACTGTAGTGAAGCGATGTGCCATCGATACCAGAGTCGGCTAACTGGTCACGGGCTGACTTCGATTCTCGCGAGATGCTTGCGGCGAATTGAGACAGATCCTCGTCGGCAGACTTTCGCTCACCAACCGTCCGTGGAAACGCTCTTTGGAAACAAAGCTCGCTATGGCGACGGAGTAACTCTCGCGCGATTTTCGGGTTAGCTGACATTTGATTGATGATCCTAGAGACCCGGACAAAACAAACCATAGGTAGTTGCCGCTGAATGCTATTATTCGCACTGGATGGCGCTTTGTCCGAGCAGAGCGGCTAACACGCCTAGGCCACAGCATTGTCGATGACCGTAATGGCGGTAGCGTCAAAACTGTCCATCGACGTGAGCACCGCGATTGACCCTTTAAGATCCGTTATTGCTCCAATCAGTTTCTCCGGAGAAAGCCTACCCGCACTGATCATGCTGAGCATTTCGTCGTAGCGATGCGCTTGCATGCCGTGACTGCCAACGATCTCAAGTTCATTCGCCATCACTTTGTCCATTGGGATCCGTGGTCTGCTGTCAGCTCCCACCATCAAGCCGACCTGCACGTGCCTGCCGCGTTTTCTGAGGCAGTCGATGGAATAGAAACTAACCGCAGCATTGCCGATTGCGTCGATGGACACATGCGCGCCACCATTAGAAACCTCACGAATTTCTTCTGCGACGTTCGATGACGTATGCGCATTCACTCCCGCCACGGCGCCCAGTTGTTTCGCCAACGTGAGTTTTTCATCGCTAATGTCGACGGCAATGACCTTTGCGCCGAATGCGCTTGCGATCATGAGCGCCGAAAGACCTACTCCGCCACAGCCATGCACAGCAATCCATTGATCGGCAGACACTCGCCCCTGATCAACGACGGCACGGAAGGACGTGGCAAATCGACAACCCAGGCTAGCCGCAGTCGTGAAGTTCATCTCATCAGGCAAACGCACAAGATTATCGTCTGCATAGTGGATAGCGACATACTCGGCAAACGAGCCCCAATGCGTGAATCCCGGTTGAAACTGGCTGTCACAAACCTGCTGGTTGCCCGACTGACATTCGGGACACTTGCCGCAGCCGCTGACGAATGGAACCGTTACTCGATCACCCACGGTCCACTTTGTGATACCCGAACCTACAGCCTCAATGACACCTGCCAGTTCGTGGCCGGGAACATGTGGCAGTTCGATATCCGAGTCGTGGCCTTGCCAGCCGTTCCAGTCACTACGGCAAATACCGCTCGCCATAACTCTTATGACGACAGCACCCGGCTCAGGCGTCGGATCAGCGACCTCCACAAGCTGAGGTGTTTGGAGAAACTTCTCGTATAAGACTGCTCGCATTGAATCAAGAGCTCATTGATTGTTATCGCTCAGGTATCGCCATCCTCGAGGTCGACTTCATCGTCTGATCGACACGTTGCGGGAAGATGCTTGTTCTCAAACGTAGCACCACATTTCCACCGCACCGAACCGTCTGAGTCGATGGACGAATATAAGATGACCTCGCCACCGCCAGCCACGCTCTCGGCGTAAGCAATAATGATATTGCCGGTATTGGCTTCAACTGTAATTGAGGTGACTTCATCACTCTCTTCCGTGGATACCTCCATCGCAGCGGCTGCGTCGGTGTCAGGGAACGTACCATTTGAAAAATAGTAGTCACTGACGTCAGCTTTGAGGCCGGCCGATAAGCTCAATCCCTTACTGATTCTGGCTCGTACTGTGTAGTCCTGATAAGCAGGGATAGCGATCGCCGCCAGAATACCGGCTGTTGCAAAACCACCAACACCACCCAGCATTTCCAGCGGATTATTCTCGAACGTTAGCTCCATCGCTAATGTCGGGTCACCAAGACTAAGTGTAAAACCCAGCGCACCGCGCTCCGGCAAGCCCAACTGCGCCGCTGTCGGCATTGACCATATGTCAACGTCTGCTTCGCCGATGTCGGCAACGAGTTGAATAATTTCGATATAGCTCGCGTAGAGTCGCCGCGGCAGTTTCTCGCTACTGCCACTGATTGAAATGATCGCAGTATCGGCGTCAATCCGTTGCTGATTTTCAAACCAATCCGATACATTGGTATCTGGTCGCATTGTCGCCCGATCGACTAATACCTGTGGAATCGATGCGAGATACATAAAATCGCCATCATGCGTCCAGTAGATGTGATCTTCCATACGACGCGCCAGTACGGCAAGCCAACCCAGTTCTTCTGCGTCACTTTCATCGAGTAATCCGAACTGATTCGGCATCCCTATGTGGTAATAGGTA
This sequence comes from Woeseiaceae bacterium, assembly GCA_021773075.1. Taxonomy (GTDB): domain Bacteria; phylum Pseudomonadota; class Gammaproteobacteria; order Steroidobacterales; family Woeseiaceae; genus UBA1847. Next base: position 43,697 of record JAJFKT010000015.1, on the reverse strand, counting down.
TTGCCAGATATACGGCGCTCATCCGGCTTGTTGCCTGCTTTGTCCGACAAACGCTCAACAATACTGTCCCACAATTTGGCATCGCGCAGGCGTATTGCCGAATAGTCTCCAGCATCGTCAAGTATCACCATGACTTCCGGGCCAACAGATTGAAGAAATTCCTCAATGGATACGCCCAGTGCATCTTTTACTTCGTCCTTACCTGAGAACCAGTCGTCCTGTGATTCCGGCTCAAGCAATTGCATCGCCAGCGCTTCGAGCCGCGTGAATTCTTCCGCGGTCGGAATGGACATCAGGAAAAGCCCGTCCGGGCTACCGACAGTTCTCGCTGATAGTTTATTTTTTACATTCGGCAGGAAACCACGATCGCCATCAGCCGGCAGATCCGCAAGTAGTGAGAATCGTCCTTTGCCGTTCGCTACGCCCCAGCCGAATGACGCCGAACTGACCTTATTCAAACCGGAGGCCGTCAACGTAGCGACCTGTTCCGCTGGCAACGTGGCCTCAAGCAAAGGCAGTGCGCGTTCAGAATCAACCCAGAGGAAGAGCCCCTGCCCGCTATCGTCAATACGACTCTCCATCTGCCGCATACGATGCGGCGAATCTCTGCGCGTACCGTCGATGAGGTTCTCGAACTCCTGTTCAGTCACTGCGGGACCGGCGAGTATCAATAGTTGTCCACTCGACGCATCAAATCTGACGTAGGTTGGCATCGGAACGACGCCAACTGCACCGTAGCCCTGCGCATCAAGCGGTTCGAGCAGTGAGACCCCCATCAGGTCCAGAACTTCCTCAAATGCAGCATTCGAGTCCAGCGACAAATTTACCGAAATAACGACAGATGGAGCGGCACCGATGAATGCAGCCACCTCAAGCGGCGAGCGCAGGTGTTGCTCCAGCAAGCGTAAGTGCACGCTGGCAAACGCCGGTATTTGCGAGAGTATGTTGTCCGATATCCCCTCTCGAATTTTGATTATATTTTCGACGTTGACCTTACTGCGTAAGGCCGGATCGAGTGAATTGCCTTTCGGCATTGTGAGCAGGCCCAGCGGGTGCGGAACCCGGGCGTAAACGAGTGCATCATCAGGCAAGTGGTCGCGAAGCCAGGGCTGTCTTATCGGCAACTCCCCTTTCCACTGATTGACAGCGGCCGCCAAAGCGAGACTGGGGGAGCTGAGTGACGCACAGAAAAGAACAACTGCGATTAAGGCTAGTACTGGTCGTTTGTTAGTCATTAATAATTTCACCTGCACGAGTACTTGGAGGAGTGCAACCTTGAGGATCAAGTCCAGGAGGTCGATTTGTCAGCTACTATAGCTCAATGAATTCAACATTTTTAAGACGGGAGTCTCAATCGATGTATCCAGGATTGGCAGTTACTGCTGCACTATTCGTTTCCGCCGCAGGCGAGGCACCGAGCGGCTGTGAAGAATAATAATCGCTCGAATCTGATCACCAGCAAGCTCCCGGACGTCGGAACTTCGATATTTGCGGAGATGAGTCGGCTTGCAGCGGATACCAATGCCATCAACCTGTCGCAGGGCTTCCCCAGTTTCGACCCGCCCGAAGCGCTTCTGGATCGAATTAGCTACCACCTCCACAACGGTGATAACCAGTACGCGCCAATGGCCGGCGTGCCCGCATTGCGCGATGCGGTCGCCAGGAAGACGCAGCGGCTGTATGACCGGACTGCAAACCCGGAATCAGAAATTACGATTTGCAGTGGCGCTACTGAAGGAATCTTTAGCGCTATTCAAGCGATTGTTCGTCGCGGTGATGAAGTCATCGTTTTCGACCCGGCGTACGACTCATACGAACCCTCAATCACGCTAGCCGGCGGCATAACTCGGCATAACGCCCTTCGCGTCGACGACAAGGGTTTCGACTTTGCCATTGACTGGCAGCTTCTCGAGGACACGATCAACAGAAATACACGTCTGATCATACTCAATTTTCCGCACAATCCGACTGGCGCTATTTTGCAGAGGCGCGATCTGGATCAGCTCGCAACGCTGGTTCGAAACACTGACTGTTACTTGCTGTCTGACGAGGTGTATGAGCACATTATCTTTGATGGCGAAGTGCATCAGAGCCTATTGAGTCACGACGAGTTATGGCCACGAACGATGGTCATTTCGTCATTTGGCAAGACCTTTCATGCGACTGGCTGGAAGGTCGGCTACTGCATAGCGCCGCAAGAACTTTCTGCAGAATTTCGCAAGGTTCACCAGTTTGTCACGTTTACGGTGAACACTCCGGTGCAATATGGAATAGCGAATTTTCTGGACAGCAGTCCCGAATTTTATGCAAGGCTGCCCGCCTTCTATGAAGAGAAGCGCGATCTGTTTTGCCGCTTGCTGGAAGGCTCCCGATTCAGCCTGCAACCAGCACGAAGCACGTTTTTTCAGGTACTCGACTATGCCGATATCAGCGATGAGACTGATACGGAACTGGCGATTCGCTGGACGCGAGAGCTTGGCGTTGCTTCGATCCCGCTTAGCGTGTTTTACGATGAACCGATTGCGGCTACACGTCTGAGATTTTGTTTTGCGAAAGACAGCGCAATACTGGAGGCTGCTGCGAAAAAACTACGCGCAATCTAGGCGCGACGGGACAGCGCTCAGGCAGTACCCAACTGAAATGCCAGTAGTGCACCGATATAGCCGATGGCGGTCATGTATACCCAGGCGAATATTGGCCAGCGCCACGTGTTTGTCTCACGTCGAATCACGGCGAGAGTGGCAGCACACTGCAGGCAGCAGGCATAAAAAATCAGCAAACCGATGACCATCGGCAATGTAAACACAGGTGAACCATCGGACCAGGTCGACGCCTTCAAGCGACCGCTTAAGGTCCTTTCGTCCGCCTCGTCACCTACGGCATATACAGTACCCAGTACCGCAATAACAACTTCTCTGGCAGGAAACCCGGCGATGACGGCGGCGGATACACGCCAGTCCCAACCCAGTGGTTTGAATACGGGCTCGACGCTCTTCCCGGCCCTGCCCAGCCAGCTTTGCTCCAATTGTGCCGCGGCGGCTTCATGATCGATACGCTGATATTCCGCGGCTAATTGCTCGCCCGACAATGAGTACGCCGCGGTCTGTCGTAGTTTTTCAGCTTCCGGTTCGATGACTTCAGAGCGTGGGTAATAGGCCAGTGCCCAAACGACAACGGCGACCGTAAAAATAACCGTGCCCGCACGATACAGAAACACCTTAATGCGCCCGAGTAGCTGGAACATGACTGTTTGCAGATTTGGTTTGCGAAACTCCGGCAGCATTAGGGCGAAGGGTGGCTTCGGTCCACGCAAAGCGGTCTTGCGCATTAGCAACGCGGTAAGAATGCCCATGATGATGCCAAACAAATAGAGCCCCAATAAGACGAGTCCCTGCAAGTTCATAAGGCCTATTTGCTCGGCCGGCACGAATGCGGCGATAAGCAACGCATAAACGGGTAACCGCGCTGAGCAAGTCATAAACGGTGCCGCCATGATCGTGGCGATTCTGTCGCGGCGACTTGGGATAACTCGCGTCGCCATTATTCCTGGCACGGCACAGGCGAAACTCGAAATCATTGGAATGATCGACTGGCCCGATAAACCGACGAAACGCATCGTCCTGTCCATGAGGTAGGCCGCGCGCGCCAGGTATCCGGAATCTTCGAGCAGGATAATGAACAGGAAAAGGATCAGGATCTGTGGCAGAAAAATAATCACACTGCCAACACCGGCAATCACGCCATCCGCGACAAGACTCGAAAACGCACCATCTCCCAATGCTGCACCGACTCGTCCACCCAGCGATGCAGTCGCTGCATCGATGAATTCCATGATAGGAGTTGCCCATGCGAACACAGCCTGAAAAACGACTGCCATGACGACGAACAAGCCCACGGTCCCAGCGACCGGCCGATTTAGAAATCCGGTGACTTGCGTATGCCAGGTTTTCAACCTTGGCGCGGATCGTTGAATTTTTTCCAGATTTTCGCGAACCCAGTCATAGCGGACTCGAGCCTCAACGGCGATTGGTGGTTCGTCGCCGAACATTTCATTGCGCAGGCTTTTGAGCTCAGAAGTGACCTCCACGTCGAGTTCAGCGGCGAAAGAGCGGTTACGGTCAGTGATGCCGTCTACCAGTAATCGCTCGCACTCCACGATGGATAATTTGTTCGTCGTCGCCGCACGAATCTTTTCAGCGGCCGCGATTAGCTCCGGCCAGACGGTGACCTCCTGTGGTGGCGGCGACTCCTTTAGCTCAGTCAACGCGCCGCGCAATTGATCCAGGCCCGCACCCGTCGTCGCAACGACGCTACATATTTTTGCACCGCCAAGTGCATTGCTCAGGGCGTCGACATCAATCTCAATCCCCGCCTCTGATGCCGCATCGGTCATGGTCAACGCAACTACCGTCGGCAGTTGCAATCGGACGAGCTGGTGCAGCAAAAACAAGCCCTGATACAAATTTGTGGCGTCCAATACGGCGAGGATGCCGTCCGGTGCACCAGCCCCTTCCATCCGTCCCAGAATCACGTCGATCGCAATTTGTTCTTCGAGTGAGTGTGCGCTTAAGGAATGTGTTCCTGGCAGATCGACAAGTTCTGTTCGTTTGCCGTCGTATACGAGAGTGCCGACATGACGCTCAACGGTAACGCCGGGGTAATTGCCGATACGCTGCTTGAGACCGGTCAGCCGGTTGAACAAGGTACTTTTCCCCGAATTGGGGTTGCCTACAACAGCAATACTGGACTCTACGCCCCGTCGTATTGCTATATCACCGGTCGATATTCGAATTTCTGTGGGTTTAGTCACCAGCCGCTACGGGCGCTACGTGGAAGAACTTCGCGTGCTCCTGGCGCAGAGAAATACCGCAACCGAATAGGCGGAATTCCATAGGATCGCCGCCGATAGCGGAGCTCGCATGCCGAATTTGTGCGCCCTCAACAAGGCCCAGCACCATTAGGCGCTGAACCTGGGGATCAGTCGCATCCACGGATTTTATAACGCCACTCTGGCCTTGGCCTAAGGTAGCGAGCGTATAACCATTTGTTTTCATTAACTATTTCCGAGGGAGCTCCTTGCAGTTGTTAAATGATAATGATTCGCATTCCGATATGCAATAGGGGGATGTACGGATTCGGCGTTCAGGTTGCATTCATTGACCCGCGGTTAGCGTAAGCAAACAACCAGATTCACCAAAATTGGCACGCATAGCCAAGAGGAACGCCTGATGAATTTTCGCAGCAATCGAATAAGCCTGTCTCTTGGTCTGGCAGCGGTATCGCTACTCACCGCCTACACAGGGTTCGCAAACTCACCCACTATTCGACTGTTTCCAACGACGGTCGTTGAAGACCTTCGCCAGACCGGCAACGTCGCCCGCGACATGGAAACCGGACTACAGGAAGTCATTGGGCGCCTCGACCAGCAACAGGAGCTCTATCAGGAAAGTAAATGCGATGGTGCCGACAACGACTCTGGCTGCCAGCGTCTTGCCCGACAGATCGGCGCAACCTACCTCGAGATGCTGACCATTATGGAAGAACGCCTTCCCGACATGGAGCACACCGTCAACAACACCAGGAACAGTCTTGAAAAAAGCTTGCGCGATGAACTTGGCAAGAAAATGACACCCTGGAAATTGCAGGAAACACTGATCGGCAATAAGGCCAATGAAGCCACCGCCCGCAAGGCACCCACTTTACGTGGCAGATCCGGCATGCGTCTTAGTGAACGATTCAGTCAATATTATCAACTGGTCGCTACGTCCGGTGCCAAAGGTGACCAGTCGCTTGCGGTGCTGGCGTCGGACATCTACCTCGATATGGAGGAGACCAGCATGCTCATTGAGCGAACACGTCAGGAAATAGCACGCGCAACTCTGATGGAACAACTCAATCAATCTTTCGGGATCATCACACCGGAAATGATCGAGGTCGTCGGCGGTGTCAAGAGCATCTTGTTTGGCGACGAGGAAGCGCAGGCACTGGTCGCAGGCCCGCCGCCCGGCAGTATTGAACAGGCTTACCGCAGCCCCCTTGAGCAATAAGGAGTTACAACCGTGAAATTCATAACAATAGGGAAGCCGCTGCTCATCATTTTGGCAATGCTAACCGTGTCATCATTTATCGCTGCTTGCGCGTCGACCGCACCCACCTGCAGTACACCGCAATCCCGAAATTTGAGCTCGGCGATCGATGGCGTACAAACCTCGTTGATGAACGGCTGTCATGCGCACTTCGACCGCTATTACGATGAATTGCTGTCAATCGCAGAAGGTGATCCAAAACCTGAAAACAAACGTGAATTCTCAGAGTTTCTAGTCTGGTCTTCCGACAAAGGTCTGCTCAGCACACGTCAGGCCGAGGACTACTACAACCGTTTTTTCAACGTGAAATTTATGGCGATGCGCGGCGACTACAACAACTGCTCGCACACTTGTCCGAACAAGACGAAAGTCCTTTGGGACATGGAGCGTGAATTGGGCGAGAAGGAGCGCGGACTACTCAAGGTCAGTCGCGATGCTGACGGATACTATCGAGCCGATCAGCTGTATCAGGAAGTTGAACTCGTTTTGGAAGCGACCTGCTCGGCGTGTGCTGCAACCCGGTAATCCAGCCATGGGCCAAAGCCAGATATTTTTTCGCGGACTCGCCGCTGGCGCACTTGGCACTTTGCTGGGTGCGTCGGCAACACTTTACACACTGAGTCGCATCGGCTGGATTTATTTCGATGAGACGCCGATAAGCAGTCCCGGAGACTGGTTGCATTGGGCGTACATCAACCTCGGATCTTCTATACCTGTATTCGCAAGCCTGCTACTGGCGTACTTCATTACGCTCGGGCGACTCCGCGACGCGCTACGCGATGAGCGACCGATAACCCGGATTGTGCATCTCGACAGCCTTACCGACATTTGGACCACACTGTTTTTTGGCGCTGGCGTCATATGGACAGCGATCGGTATGCGCAGCGCGTTGATTTTCGCCTTGGCGGATCGCACCGCCGCGCTTGAGCAAGGCGCTTTCGCCATGCTTGAACGCATGATCGATGGCGGCATCCTGCTCGCGCTATCGACGACAATATTTGGTGGCGTTGGTGGCTACGTCATGCGTGTCTACAAGACCGTCATCCTGGGAACCCAGTTGCAACAGCAATACGACAAGGCCGCACGAGCCGATACATCGGAAATGCGCGCCAGCCTGCAACGTATCGAAGAACACCTGGTGAGCTCATGACTCGATCACGGCTTGCCTACCCTCTCAACCGCGGCGCTGATATGGACGTCGGCGGCGCGGCTGATCTGCAAACCGACGTCATGCGCTTCATGGCGATATTATCGTTGTGCCTGGTCGCTATATTCGCGCTTGTCCAGAGCTTGCCTGTTTTGCCACCCGCCGAGCCCGCCCCAAACCCGGATTCGGTTACGGAAACCGTTGTAGAGCAGGTGGCAAGAACGCCTGCGGTAGTGAAGATTGCGCCTGAACCTGCCGCATCGACAGAAATCGAAAGAACGCTGAAAACAGTCATCCTGACGCGACCGAAACCGACGTCCGAATACCCGCCGAAGACTACCCTGGCAGTACAACCCGTAGCGCCGACGGAGCCTATGACCACGATACCGGAGCCACTTGCAGCAGTCCCATCTGAGCCAGAAGCCAGCGTCGAATCGGCAGCGCCCGCGATTGTTGAAACGGAAGGATTTACGCTGCGATTTGAGTCCGACGCCGCGTTGACACGTCTTGTCGCCGCCAGTCAGGTAGGTGTCTATGCCATCGAAACTGGGCGCGCACGGCGAATGACAGTAAGCAATTCAAGAATCAGTTTTTGGGATGCCTCCATACCGAATAGTTTTCATGAAATGGAAAAGTCCACCGTCCCCAAACCTGTCCTTGATGCACTCGCGAAGACAGGTGCAGATACGGGTGGCGTTAGCTGGGGCGTCACATTACCGGGACGACTGAAAAAACAGCTCGACGGACTGATGCAAGAACACCGCGGTGGCTCATTGGTTATCGGTGCTAGCGGTGATATCCGACTGGAGAAGTCATGACACGCAAGATCCTGGTCCTTTTCGTCCTCGTTATCGCTCAGTCGATTCCGACCACCGCCGAATCGCGTGAGAAAAGCCTGGACCGCTGGCTGGACAGCGAGTTAGTGCCGTACGTCCGGCAGCAACTTGTCGTGCATCCACGATTTAAAAACGAAACCGTTATGTTCGTCGTACTAAAGGACAATGCTCCGGCATCAATAAGCAACGACCTGGCGCTGTCACTTCGCAACCAATTACTCGAAGCAGCTATTGATTCGTCGGGTGTGTCAATAGGTTGGCAACAAGGGCGCAGCGGTGCGTCACTTGAATCACGGCCGGACGACTGTACAAACGACGATGTGCATTACTTCATCGGTCTGGAACTGCGGCAGGAACTCGACAGCCGCTACTCAGTATCTGTGCGGGCTCTGGACCTCGAAGATCGAACCTGGGTTACCGGATTTGGTAAACAATGGCATGGCCGACTTAGCACGATCCAACGCCAGGCGATGAGACAACGAAGTGTCGACGAGACGTTTCTCGGTGCGCGGGACGTGCCGTTCACACTGGCGCAAACGGACCTGCTGGCGGCGAATCTCGCGCACCAGCTGTCTTGCACACTGCGCAAACAAATGGAGGAAGAGTACGTTGTAGCGACGAGCGACACGGTTGCTGCTAGCGACGATCTGAACGGTACCGTTGAGCTAATTGGCAACAATCTGGCCAGTCGACAAGCGTTGCGACTTACGACGGACAGCGGGCAGAGCAACGCGACTCTCAGCGGCAAAGCACATCAGATCAGTGACGTTCTCTATCAGTACTGGTTGACGGTGACACCGGACTCCGATGCGAAAGACTTGGCGGCCCTTAGCGTCAGCGCGTACATCGTCATACCAGACGTGGATCAAAACGGGATCGTGTCAAGCCGTTCAGAATTGAATCAGCCGCCACGCGAAGCTGTTGCAACAAACCTGCGTTACGCAAGAACAAACCCGGTGTCCATCCCGAATTCCGGCGACAAAGGACTTATCGGACCTTTGAGCATTTCGGCACCGCTGTCCAGCAGCAGTTGTTTCTGGCCTTGTTCTCTCTTACAAACACGAGCTAATACCGATGCGATCGTTTTCTTTCTTGAACACCAGGCAGGGCACGGTCTTGTTCGGCTGGCAGGAGAAGATTGTCGCAAGCGAACTGCCGCACGCATCGCACGAAATGGCGACATGCTCAGTTTTCCGATTTCCAGGACAACCACGGACAGTAGAAATTGGAACGAGACCTTCGATTGGGATATGGCGCAGGATCGCGACACCTTCTTTGCCGTGGTTGTAACGAACTCGGATATTGCGCGAAGTCTGGCCAATCATATCGACAGTCTGCCACTACGTTGCTCCACGTCGATGCGGCCCGGGCTTAAAGACGCCACGTTGAACAAATGGCTCGAAACGTTCGCGGACATTACGGCACGTTCGTCGGAACATATCGACTGGCGTGCCATTCAGGTCCGGGATATCACTTAGGAGACTGACATGATTCGTAATGTTGGCATCCTGTGTGGTTCGGCAATCGCGATAGCGTTTTTGATTGTTGCTCTTGGTATGCCGGAGTTTATGCCGGAATCAGAGGACCCCATCCCACCACTTGTAGAGGTCGTCGAACAAAAACCGACACGCAATGCGAAGTCCGTCACTACGGCGACGCCAGTATCCACGTTGGCAGCAACGCCCATGCCGGGGCCCGAACCTGAACCTGAACCCGAACCCGAACCCGAACCCGTGTTCGAACCTGAGCTGGAGACTGCACTCGATACGAAGCCCGTACCCGTCCCTGAACTCCCGCCCGAAGCAGTGCCAACATCAGAAAACTGGTTCGCATTTTGGAGCCCGTTTCGCAGCGAGCTCGCGGCAAACGGTTTTGTTTCGCAATTGCAGCGTATGACGGGGATGGACTATCGCGTCGTGCGACTAAAGCCCGGCGTCTATGAAGTCGCGTTCTCCTATGACGCCGAAACTGACATCGCGCCCAAGCTAGCGGCCATTTCCGCGGCAACGGGACTGGAAATGCCCGATGGATAAACGGCGCGGTGCGAGCATAATTATTGCGGGAATAGTCCTGACCATGTTCGCTCTTACGGCGGACGCTCGCACCCGACATGCTGAACTGGACGCTTCATGGAAGAACTACTCGGCGGCACAAACGACGCTCGCGCCAGCCTACAACTTTCCGCATTCAAGCTGTTTTCAGGTCGCCGCCTTGCAACACGGCATACCAGAGTCCTTACTGCTCGCCGTGGCGCGCGGTGAGAGCGACTTCAACACGACTGCACGATCGCGCGCCAATGCACACGGGGTGATGCAAATACAATGGCCTGGGACTGCAAAACATCTCGGCATACAAAGGCTTAGTGATCTCTATGAGCCGTGCACGAATATCGATGCGGGCGCACGTTACCTCAATGAGCTGCTCGATCGATACGATAACAATCTGCATCTGGCACTGGCCGCGTACAACTACGGTCCGGGCAGAATTTCCGCTAGTAATGATAGTATTCCTGAGGGTGCAGTCTGGTACTCCGGCTATATATTCAGACACCTGAACTACGTTCTCGGCAGTAATTCAGTTCAGAAGCCGGCACCCGACACGCTGTACTCCGAGATCGGGCAATCAACATTATTGAGTTTCAGCGAACCCTACAGAGCCGAGGCCTTTATTCAGCGTCTTGAGAAACGCGCACCTGAGCTCTCCCTCGACTGGTTTCGTCGCGGGACAGGAAAGTTCGAGGTTGTCATGACTTACGCCGACCGCGACGAGTTTGATCGCAGTGCCCAACAGCTGGCATCGTCAGGATTTCGTCTCGACTAGGCCTGATAACGCTAACAAACCGGACGACCCATCTCCGCAGGCAGCATGGCCTCAATTTTCTCCATGACATCGAGTCGGTGTACGAGATCGTGAATATAATCGAGTTCGTCAGACTCCAGCACAAGTACTTCACCCATATCGTAGCTCGAGATCCAGGTTTCGTAATTCCTTTCGAGCCGTTTCAGGTACGACAACGGTATGTCCTGCTCCATCTTGCGACCACGCATATTTATGCGTTGCCGCAAAGTCCGCATTGAACAGCGCAGGTAGATCATCAGATCCGGCGGACGGATTGCATCCAGGATCGCGTGATAGAAGCCCTGATAGGTCTCCCAGTCGCGCTTGGATATCTTGCGCATCTGATGCAGTGCGGTGGCAAAGATTTCTGCATCCTCGAAAATCGTTCGATCGAGCGCAACTACACCCGGCTGCCGATCGAGTTCCTGGTGTAATCGAAACTTGTTACTTAGAAAATAAAGCTGTGACTGAAATGCCCAACGCTTCATATCCTTGTAGAAATCCGCCAGATACGGATTCTCGTCGTTGGGTTCGTAGAACGGAGAAACGCCATAGGTTCTGTGCAGGAAGTCGACCAGTGTCGACTTTCCCGAACCCATGTTACCGGCGATGGCGATCGTCTTCTTCATCGCGTGTACCATACCGCAATCCTGCTATGATTGAAGCGTGAGCGAATTAACTCCAGAAGTCCTGATCAGCGAAGAACAAATCCAGTCACGTGTGCTGGCGCTGGCGGAGGATATTTCGGCCGACTACGCGGACGGCGGAGAACTCGTCATGATCGGCGTATTGAAAGGTTCGTTCATCTTTCTTGCAGACCTGTCGCGCCGCCTCAGCATTCCGCGAACGATCGAGTTCATCGCGGTTTCGAGCTACGGCAACGGCAGCGTTTCAAGCGGCGCCGTGCGCCTGGTAATGGACGTGCGCGGTAATATCGAGGGTAAGCACGTACTGATCGTTGAAGATATCGTCGATACCGGCCACACGCTTAAGTACTTGATTGGAATGCTAAAATCACACCGCCCAGCGTCTGTCAGAACGGCGGCTTTAGTCCGCAAAGCGGAAAGCGCAGAGGTCGATGTCACAATCGACTATCTGGGTTTCGATATTGGTGATGAATGGGTGGTCGGCTACGGACTCGACTTCGCAGAACAGAATCGTACGCTACCCTACATCGGTGTGATCAAACCAACGGACGGCTAGTCGTCTGAGCAACCGTCGACATCGACTTCGATCGTCGAGTGCCCAATACCGTATTCATCCCGCAGAAATTTCTTGGTGTCGCGGACAACATCCGACTGACATTCCACGTTTGCGTTTACTGACATGTGCATCGTCAACATCAATTCCTGCGGTGTAAGGCCCCAGATGTGTACATGGTGGATCTCGCCGACACCCGGTACCCCGGCAACAATACGATCCTGCATCATATGTACGTCAAGCCACTCGGGCGCACCTTCGAGCAGGATGTGGGCGCTGCGCTTAACCAGTGCCCACGCACTCTTGAGAATTAGCGCTGCAACCGCGACGGACAAAATCGGATCGATCAATGTCCAGCCCGTGTAAATAATGACCAGAGCAGCGACGATCGCAGCCACCGAGCCCAGCAAGTCGCCAGCAACGTGCAAAGCTGCACCGCGGATATTGAGATTCTCCTGATCGCCGGTATGCAAAACGCCAAATGAGATCAGATTTACAATGAGCCCTGCCGCCGCAACGACCAGCATTGTTTCACCCAGAATCTCGTTCGGATTGATAAATCGCATCACGGCTTCGAACAGGATCCAGCCAACAATTGCGAGAAGACTGAGACCGTTGACGAATGCAGCAAGAATCTGGAAGCGCTGATAACCGAAGGTCAATTTGCCATCCGGCGGCCGCTTGCTGACATGAAATGCCATGGCCGCCAGCGCCAGTGCCATCGTATCGGTCAACATGTGACCAGCGTCTGCCAGTAACGCCAGAGAGCCGGATATGATGCCGCCGACCACCTCGACGATCATGAAAAAGCCCGTTAGCACGAGCGCAACCATGACGCGTTTCAGATTACTTTCGTTAGCCTCATGGGAGTGATTATGGTGATCGTGTCCCATTGTCAGTCAGTGGTGCTCTGCTGGCTCAATCGATGAATCAGAATTGCGGCGCGCTTTATGGCAAGCGGTATTGACGATAGCTCTATATATTCGTCCGGCGTATGACCGCCACCGCCAATCCCGCCGAGACCAGCCAACGCGTCGGTATGCGGTGCGACATAGGATATATCAGCTGCCCCACGTTTGGATGGATCCAGGGCCGGCATAGGATCTCGGCCCAATGCCACGTTGATTGCCGATAGCTCACGTTGCAGGGCCAGATTGCCCTCCGTCGGAGACATCGGTGGATAGCTGTCGGCAAATGTAATCGATGCTGTCGTGTGCGGGTGGTTCTCCGCAACTATCGCTGTCATTGCGGAACGCGCCCGCTCCAGTTGCTCCTGAGAGATAGTTCGCATGCCGCCGTGTACGATGACCTTGCGCGGCACGACATTGGTTTTGCCGAAACTGGTACCCCGATTCTTACCCGGATCGTAGTCAACCTCTGTGCCGCCCTGTATGGTGCCCGCGTTAAACGTCAGGTGCTCCTCACCGCGTACCTCATCGTAAAAAGCATCAAGAATTCGGGCCGCTTCAAATATTGCGCCAGCGCCAGTTTCTTCATTAAAGATATTCGATGAGTGCGATTGCTTGCCCTCGACAGTTAACACCCACCGACTCGAGCTGCGCCTTGAAGTCGTCGCCCAGTCAGTATCGTCGAAATACATGGCCTCTTCGAAGCCGAGGGCGATATCGGCCCACTTCCCCGCTTCAATAAATTCCTTGCGAGAAATCGAAAGCGGCCGTCCGGATTTTTCCTCGTCGCCCGTGTAAGCAACCATTAACGGAATGTCGCCGAGTGCACCAATCTCCTGCAATGCCTTCAACGCATAAACAATAATGACGTTGCCCGCCTTCATGTCATACACGCCATGTCCTGTCGCGATCTCACCGTCGCTTGCGAACGGTCGACTCCCATTCTCTATTTCGAAAACCGTGTCCAGGTGCCCGATGAGCATGAACTTCTTGCCACTACCGTCCTTGCGACCAAAGACGTGGCCCGCGCGATTCATTTCCCCCGGCATCTCGATCCATTCGGTATCGAGCCCGACACTTTCGAGCTCGCGTCGCATTACGTCGCCGACAGCGCGCACTCCGACTTTGTTCAGGCTGCCACTCGGAATATCGACGGTCTCTTTCAGCAACGCGATGGCGTCATCCGCGTGCGCGTCAATCCAGTCAGCCATTTCTTGCTCTTCGGGACTGAGCGATTCCGCGGCGACCGTCAATGAGTAAATGAGTGCGGCAAGAATAGTGAATGTTCGAATCATGATTTTATGTCCATATGCCTCGGTACTCTGATGTGCTCGACCATATGTTGAATCCGTTCTGGTGGCGGACTGGTCATATAACTGACCGAGATCGCCACAATAAAGTTGAGACACATGCCGATCACACCAATGCCCTCGGGAGAGATACCCAGCAACCAGTGTTCAGCCGTGTTAGCTCCCCAGGGTGCCCCCGCCCACTTCAGAAATAATCCTTTGAAAAACTCAATATAGCCGTAGGTAAAAATCAGACCGGTCAACATTCCGGCAATTGCGCCCTCGCGGTTTACGCGTTTGAAAAATATTCCCAGCAATATCGCGGGAAACAAGGACGCTGCGGCAAGACCAAATGCGAACGCAACTACCTGGGCGACCCATCCTGGCGGATCGAAACCGAGATACCCCGCGATCAGAATGGCAAACGCAGCCGCGATGCGGCCGGCCAGCAATTCCCTCTTGTCCGATATAGTCGGTATGAAAATACCCTTGATCAGGTCGTGAGATATCGCCGCAGAGATGACCAGCAACAATCCGGCGGCTGTCGACAGCGCCGCGGCAACCGCCCCGGCAGCGACGAGTGCAATAACCCAATCAGGCAGTCCGGCAATTTCCGGATTCGCCAGCACCAGAATGTCACGGTCGACGCTGAGCTCATTGCCTTGCCAACCCGATTGCTCCGCTTGCACGGCAAACTCCGGATTGGCATCGTTATAGTACTGAACCCGACCATCGCCGTTCTTGTCCTCGAACGAAAGTAGTCCGGTGTTTTCCCAGGTACTGAACCATTCGGGGCGCTCATCGTAAGCAAGATTGCCCTCGGCGGATCCAACGTCACCGGTTTGAATGGTATTGATCAGGTTGTAACGGGCCATCGAGCCAACGGCCGGCGCTGTCGTGTACAAGAAAGCGATAAACAGCAATGCCCAGCCTGCAGAAATGCGCGCATCGCGAACCTTCGGAACCGTAAAGAAGCGCACGATGACATGTGGCAAGCCCGCGGTGCCTACCATGAGTGCCATCGTGATACAGAAGACATCAATGCGACTCTTGGTACCAAGTGTGTATTGGCCAAATCCCAATGACACGACAATGTCATCAAGCTTGTCCAGCAAGGCCATGCCGGAACCACCGACCTCGCTACCGAATGCAAGCTGTGGAATCGGATTACCGGTAAGTTGAATCGCAATAAACACTGCAGGAACGGTATAGGCGAATATCAACACGCAGTATTGAGCGACCTGTGTATAGGTTACGCCCTTCATTCCGCCCAGCACTGCGTAAATAAATACGATGCCCATACCGATGACCAAACCAGTTTCTATTTCCACTTCAAGAAATCGCGAAAATACGATGCCGACGCCACGCATCTGACCGGCGACATAGGTGAAGGATATGAAAATCAAACAGATCACCGCCACAATTCGCGCTGCTTTCGAGTAATAGCGTTCTGCAATAAATTCCGGGACTGTAAACTTACCGAACTTGCGCAGATACGGCGCCAGTAACAAGGCCAGCAAAACGTAACCGCCCGTCCAGCCCATCAGGTAGACAGAACCGTCGTAACCAAGAAACGCGATGAGTCCGGCCATGGATATGAATGACGCGGCGCTCATCCAGTCTGCGGCCGTCGCCATGCCGTTCGCGATTGGCGATACGCCTTTGCCGGCAATATAGAAATCGCCCGTATTGTGTGCGCGCGACCAGATCGCGATGCCGATGTAGAGAATGAAGCTCAAGCCGACAACGATCCAGGTCAATAGCTGAAGACTCATCGCTCAGCCTCAGTCTTCATGCACATCGTGCTCGCGATCAATGCGGTTCATGCGCCATGCGTAAAAGAAAATCAGGAGTACAAAGACGTAGATCGAGCCCTGTTGAGCAAACCAGAAGCCTAGCTGGAAACCACCGAACCGTATGCTATTGAGTTGCTCGACGAGCAGCACGCCGAATCCGAAGGAAACGGTGAACCAAATGACGAGGCAGATCCCCATGAGTCTGAGGTTGGCGCGCCAGTACGCCAATCGAAGGTCTTTATTCATGATTCCCGCCGTTATTGGTATGGAGGCTCAATGTAGCAGGGAGCGGACGAAGATCTCAACGCAGATCATTGCAGCCACTCATGTCTGGCTGCGGCACCGGGCAGCGTGAGAATTTCAGACAAAAAAAAGCGGCTTCTTGCGAAACCGCTTTTTCCAAACCTACGTTAGCACGTAGTCCTGGCCCCCTGAGTCCCCCGCCAAGTCGTACCTGAAGGTGTCTAGCATCTTCGCGCAGCTATTTGTTGCTCAAAGGCTACGCTTGTTGAGATGAAAATTCGCAGAAAAACCGCAGACTGTCAAGCTTTTATAACCATTCCAGACAGCCCTCATTCTGAATCGCTGTTTTCGTTGCATAAATGCAACACCTTTAAGGCGGACTGCT
This sequence comes from Woeseiaceae bacterium, assembly GCA_021773075.1. Classification (GTDB taxonomy): domain Bacteria; phylum Pseudomonadota; class Gammaproteobacteria; order Steroidobacterales; family Woeseiaceae; genus UBA1847. Next base: position 26,969 of record JAJFKT010000015.1, on the reverse strand, counting down.
TTGTCTGCAAAATCAACACCTAAGGCCGTAATCCTTGCTCTTCATCTACGACCGGGTTTCTCAGTTTTCCGAGTCCTGATACTTCAACTTCAACTAAATCGCCGGCCTCCAACCACCTTGGTGGCGTCCGTGCCGCGCCGACTCCGCCCGCCGTGCCCGTGGCAATAACATCGCCGGGAAGCAATTCGGCAAAGGTAGAGCAATATTCGATGAGTGCGGGAATATCGAACACGAGATCGGCGATACTGCCTTGCTGCATGAGCTCGCCGTCTACGCGTGTGGTCAGGGATAGACTTTTAGGGTCCTGTATTTCATCGCGGGTCACGAGAAACGGGCCCATCGCTCCACTGCGATGAAAGTTCTTGCCGCCCGTGAATTGCATCGTATGCCTCTGCCAATCCCGTACAGATCCATCCATGAAACAGGAATATCCGGCAATACAGTCGAAGGCGTCGGCGCGTTGAACGTGTCGCGCCCGTTTGCCGATAACAATCGCCAGTTCGCCCTCAAAATCGAACTTCTCCGAAACACTTGGGCAGATGATCGCTTGCTGGTGCCCGGACTGGCTTCCAGGGAATCGGACGAAGATCACTGGATAGTTCGGTATTTCGCGCCCCATTTCCTCGATGTGCGAACGATAATTTGCACCCACACAAAGGATTTTGTCCGGGTTTGGAATGGGTGGCAGAAACTCAACGTTCGCAGCCGCATGCTCATCGCCAAAACCACCTGCCCCCAGACCGGTCATTTTGTCCGCAGCAATTGCAGAGCGAAGGTCGGGGTGCTGCTGTAGGAAAGCGTCATCCGGCTCGTGAATCGAGTCGCCAGACATCACACCATAAGAGCATCTGTCACCTGTCATGAAGCTCACGAGTTTCATCAATGTTTTCCCGTTTGAGGTCCTGTACCTGCATGATAAGGTAATCGAATGACGACAATAAAACACGTATCTATCGCTTCGCTTTTGGCGATCACCCTCACCCACGCAGTAGCATTCGCTGATACCGTCTTGCTAAACGTCAATGGATACACGTCAAGCGACACTGGCATGCAGTCATTCACCGTTTTGGCGTTCGATAGCTCGGGACGTATCCTCGCAACCGGCGGCAACGAGGTGCTTGCAAGGTATCCAGACGCCACATTGCTCGATGGAAACGCGGCGACATTGCTGCCGGGCCTCACTGATGCGCACGCGCACGTTTCGGGCCTCGGAATATTGAAGGCTAATCTTGATCTCATCGGTAGCTTCAGTGTTGCAAACGCCGTTGCAAGAATCGCTGAATACGCAGCCGAAAAACCGCATGTTGCCTGGATTACTGGCCGTGGCTGGAACCAGGTCATATGGCCGGTGCAGGAATTTCCCACTGCGAGCGATATTGATGCCGTTGTTAGCACACGCCCGGTTTGGTTGCGACGTGTCGATGGTCATGCCGGCTGGGCGAACAGTGCTGCCTTGAAGATCGCTGGCATCGACGACGACACTCCGGATCCGGTCGGCGGCAAGATTATTCGTGATGAAAATGGACACGCGACGGGTGTACTGATTGATAACGCCATGGCTCTGGTCAACAGCAAGCTGCCTGCAACTGACAAGGATTCAGTGCGCGAGGCGATCAGCGCTGCCATCAACGCCCTGCTTGCGGAAGGAATTACGGGTGTTCATGACGCGGGTATCAACCTGATGGAGGCCGAGGTCTACCTGTCGATGGCCGATAACGATCAACTTGATCTGCGCATCTACGCCATGATCGGCGGCGCCGGCGAGGTACTCGACGCGGTCGCCGAACCCATTAGGAAATACGGCAATGACCGACTCGAAATAGCAGCCGTTAAGCTGTATTCCGATGGTGCTCTCGGCAGTCGTGGCGCCGCAATGATTGAGCCCTACAGCGACGATGCCGAGAATCGCGGCCTGCCATTCTGGACACAGCAGGAGCTAAACGACAAAGTGGCAAAGGCCAATGCAATGGGGTTTCAGGTTGGCATTCACGCGATTGGCGATCTCGGCAACCGAATGGCGCTCGATGCATTTGAAAAAGCGCAGGGCGGCAAGCCATCGCCTCTCCGGAATCGCGTTGAACATGCACAGATCATTGCGCTGGAGGACATACCTCGATTTGCTGAGCTTGGCGTGGTCGCATCGATGCAGGCAACGCACGCGACCAGTGACAAGAACATGGCGGTTGATCGAATCGGTCCTGAACGTATTCTCGGTGGCTACGCCTGGCAGCGATTGCTCGACTCCGGCGCAATACTCGCCAACGGCTCCGATTTTCCGGTGGAGCTATCGAACCCGTTTCACGGTCTGTACGCATCGGTAACGCGGCGGGGACGTGATGGTGAGCCTGATGGCGGATGGTATAAAGATCAGGCGCTTAGCAGGTCTGAAGCACTGCACTCCTTTACACTGGGCGCGGCCTACGCGGCCAACCAGGAAGATCGTCTGGGTAGCCTGGAAGTGGGCAAGTGGGCGGATTTTATTCTCATCGACCGCGACTATTTTGAAGTACCAGAATCTGAAATTGACGACATTCGGGTTCTACAAACCTGGGTAGGCGGGGAACTCGTATTCGATTTCGAGGCGAGCAAATGATCGTAGAGCAAATTTGGACCGGGAACGCCTATCGCAACTTCAACTACCTGATCGCCTGCCCGGAAACCGGTGATGCGCTCGCGATCGATCCTCTGGACTACGAAAAGTGTCTCGCCGTCGCCGCCGATCGCGGCTGGTCGATAACGCAGGTTCTCAATACCCATGAACATGGTGACCACACCGGTGGCAACAAAGGCATCGTCAACGCAACCGGCGCAAAAGTGATTGCGCACAAAAATGCACACAAGCGAATTCCGAACATGGATCGTGGTGTCGGCGCAGGCGACATAGTCAACGTTGGCAAAACTGTTGAGCTCGAGTGTCTCGATACGCCCGGACACACAATGTGTCATATCTGCCTGCTATCCCGAACAGACGAACCGGGTCTGTTTAGTGGTGACACTCTTTTTAATGCCGGTGCCGGAAACTGTCACAACGGCGGACATCCGAATGAATTGTATGACACCTTCCAACAGCAGCTCGATACACTGGGAGACAACACTAGAATTTATCCGGGGCACGACTATTTGCTAAATAATCTCGCTTTCACTCTGGACCGGGAACCCGACAACACCGTCGCAGCTACTATGATTGAAAATTTCAAGAATCAGGATCCTGACGACGCGTTGATTACGACCCTGGGGCAAGAGAAAGAAATTAATGCCTTCTTTAGATTGCAAAACCCGTCGGTCATTGCTTCGCTCGTCGCCGAATTTCCCGAACTTGGCGATAGCCCGGATGCGCGCAGTGTTTTTTTGAAGCTGCGGGAACTCAGAAACAACTGGTAGCGAGGCGCCCCACAACTGCCTGGAGTTCAATGGAATCGGTGTCCGGCCGTGACCCCATCCATAAGCAAAGCAATGCCAGATACAAAACTCGTTGCTTCTCGAGGTGAGCACGCCATCGCTGCCCATCGCCACCCAGATAGGCATCCAGCAATCTTTTCACCTGTGCATCGGTGAGTTGATGATGCTCAACGATGGTTGCCAGATCGAAAAACGGATCGTTATCACACGCATATTCCCAATCGAGGAACATCAGGTCCGGCGTCGTAATGAGATTCGCAGCAACAAGATCGTTATGGCAACAACACAAGTTCTGCGGCAAGCGCATGCTCGAGACAATTGCAGTGCATTTTTCGACGGTATCAGAATCCAGTCTCGAATTTTTTTCGACGTATCGATTCGCAGCGACCCGCGCATCGAATGAACGACCTGTTAGCTGTAGAGCATGCAATCGCCGTAAGGCGCCGGCGATAAGTTCGAGATTACCGGCTTTGTCAAGACAGTCTCTTTCCCAGACCGTGCCCTCGACAAATTCGGAGAAGTAAATTCCATCGTCTACAAACAAAACGCTGGGTGCCAAACCGGCCAGCGCCGCCATTTTTTGAATGTTCGCCTCATCACGGCGAGTATTGAAGGGTACGTCGCGCGGACCATCATCTATCTTGAGGACGCCGGATTCGTCACCTTTGGTCACACGCCAGGTCCGGTTAGTCAGACCACCGGACAACTGCGCCAACGTAGCCCCTTCCCAGCCAGGGATTTGGCCGAGCACTTCCTCGGGAGTTCGGGCCACGGTCACCGTATTTCGGACTGTTGTTCGCGCATAGATTGAGTCCAGATGATGATGCCAAAGGGGATCATACAGACATAGACGGCGAAAAGGAGACTCGTCAGCTGCAAGTCACGGGACCAGTAAATAAACGCTGACGCGATATCGATCAACAACCAGTACCACCAGTTCTCGAGGACCTTTCTCGCAACAAGAAAGGTTGCCCAAATTGCAGACCAAGTGGTCAGGGAATCGACATACGGGAACGCAGCATCGCTGTATTTCGTCAGCAAATATCCGTTTACCGCACTGATAGCGATGATCATCGCAATAACAGACAAGTGTGTTTTCAGTGGCCAGGTGACGACGGGGCTGTTTCGGCCGTCGCTTTGCCCGGACCGCCAGACAAAATATCCGTACCCGGCCATGACAAGATAAAAGCCATTCAGTATGGACTCCATGTAGAGCCTGGCCTCTATGAACAGCCACACGTAAATTGCAGTACTGAGAGCGGCAAAGAACCAGCAGGCGATATGCTCACGGATCGCAAGAACCAGATAAAGAACCGCTGCTATTACAGCGATGACTTCCGGTATGGACTGCGCTCGCGCCTGCTCAAGAATTGTCTCGAAAAGCGTCAATTGACCGGGTTATTCAGAATCTTGATGGCGAACACAGCCTTTGGAATATTCTCAAAAGTCGTGCGGATCTCTTTCGTCAAAGCCGGCATGACCGTATCGAAGTCGCCGCGAAGCTGTGTACTCATTCGATTGTATTCGACCTCAACGCCCTCGTGCTGACTCAGTCGTTCAATGACGTTATTAATAGGTGCAATGAAGTTCTCGTCCAGTGGGTAGAGACTAATATCGACGGCTACTTGCATGTTCAAAACCTCTTCTCAATGGTGATTCCAATCTGGCGCGGGTCGCCAAGTCGGGTGTACAGCGTATTCGGAAAATCCGGTGGCTCATTGCCAAAGAAAAAACCTCGGACGGCGTAAGTCCTGTCGAAAATATTGCGCGCCCAGAGCGATGCCTGCCAATTCTCGCCTTCGTAACCTATACGTCCGTTTACTAATTCGAATGCCTGCGACTTCTGATCGTGACTCACATCAAAATAAAACGCGTCTTTTGAGGTCGCGTCCAGCCGCGCAAAAAAGCCGCTGGAATTTCTGTACGCGATTCCGCCCGCCAGCGTATAAGACGGCGCGTGTGCCATGTCACGTCCACTCGCCAGGGTCGCGTCGAGCAATCCTGCGTTTGCATAGATTTCGAACTCGTCAGAAGGAAACCAGCGAAATTCCGCTTCTGCCCCGAAAGTTTCACCCTCGCCAACATTGTCGGTAAAAAATACGAAGGATGCCGGATCACTGGGAATGAGCTGGACCGATGTGCGAATTTGCTGATCGTTGTGGCGATTTTGGAACAGCGCCGCATTGAGCTGCACGTGCCCGTCCAGCAATCTGGACTTCAAACCAAGCTCCAATGTAATCATGTCTTCTCTGTCAAAGTCTCTCTTCCCTGCCGGTGTTGGACCCAAATTGAACCCGCCCGCCTTATACCCCTTTGACAAACTCGCATAGCTCGTCAGCTTGTCAGTGATCTCGTGGCTAAGGCTCAGCTCACCGCCCCACATCGTTTCTGACGGCCCTGCCGCGACTCCGGCGGTGTCCGTGTAATCAGTCGTTCGGTGCTCGATGCGTAGTCCGGATGACAAACGGGTCGAGCTTGAAAAGTCGTGATCGTATTGGCCGAACAAGGCCACGCTGGCCGCCTCGTAGTCGCTGCCAAAACGGTCATCGAGACTATCCGCCCAGTTATTAACAGGATCGAAGAACTCACCCAGGTTTACCGTCAGAACGTCATCACTGAGCTGCAGTGCGTAGAGCCCGACCAGCCATCGGTCAGAGCCGAGCCTGAACTCCTGACTGACCGTGCGCCGCGAACGCTCGCTCAAGGATACGAAGTCGTAGGTAAAGGGTAGCCAACTAGCTGGGTTGCCCCAGTCGGCATCGAAACTGAAGTTAATGTCAGAGTCCGCTATCGATGATATGGATGTCGCCATCAATCCGCCGAAGGCGCTCCAGTCGAATCGCAATGACACTCCAAGGCTTTCCTGTGCATCCCTGCCGGGCTTATCCGACAGCACCGTGTAGCTATTGTCGAGTGCGAACGCATCGTATCCGTCGTCTATATTCGAATACATTAAAGACAGGTCAGACGTTAGCGACCCTGCCGATTCAAAATGCAGCCGAGCACGAACGCCCGTCTCATCACGGCCATTCGTATCCTCGCGATTCAAGTGCGGATTATCCCGAAAGCCGTTGCTCTCATGCTTCTGCGCACTGACGCGAAACACAAGGGACTCAGATTCGTTGAGCGAGCCGCCCATCGCAATCCCCAGCGAACGCGCGTCATCATCGCCAACGGTCAATTGAATACGGCCGTCTCGCTCGGATGAAGGGGAATTTGATTTTAGGTAAATCAGACCGCCGAGCGCATTTGCGCCATAACGACTTCCCTGCGGGCCGCGCAAAACCTCGACCGATTCAACATCAAATAGAGTTGCTACAGTGCCAATGCCACTAAAATCAATATCATCAATAAGAAAGCCGATCGATGGATTCGGCGCACCCTGATACTGCTCCAGTTCCCCGACGCCGCGAATCTGAAAGTAACGAGCGCGATGACCATCACCGGACCAATTCATATTCGGAATCAGATTGACGAGTTCTTCGAAGTGCTGCACCGCGGTGTCTTCAAGAAACTCGGCATTTATAACGCTGACGCTAAACGGCACATCAATGACAGAGCGCTCACGGAAATCTGCCGTAACAACGATTTCGTCGATACCATTTTCCGCTTCCACCACATCTGGCAAGAATGCGAGCGGCCACGATATTAATGCGGCATAAAGCCACGAATTTGGGATTGTTTGCATATTTTCCTTCCTACGCCGGTATTAACCGGATCAGGTTCTAAGGGTTCTCGTCTTGAGTCTCAGGCCGAAAGGCCACCCCTGTGATGTAGTGAGTCGCTTACGTCAAACGAGCGATCAAGCTCGACGTGTCCCACCGATTACCGCCGAGATCTTGCACCTCTTCATAGAATTGATCAACAAGTCTTGTCAATTCGAGCGTTGCCCCGTTTTCTGCAGCAGCATCGAGCGCGATCGCGAGGTCCTTGCGCATCCAGTCCACCGCGAAACCAAACTCAAACTCATCGTTGACCATAGTTTGCCAGCGATTCTCCATTTGCCAGGATTGCGCTGCACCTTTGGAGATCGATTTGATCACGATTGCAGGGTCGAGGCCGGCTTTATTCGCAAAGTGCAGTCCCTCGGCCAAACCTTGAATTACACCGGCTATGCATATTTGATTCACCATTTTCGCCAGCTGACCGCTACCTGCCGGTCCGATACGCGTAGTCGCTTTCGCATAACAGTCGATAAGCGGAGCGGCACGTTCGAAGACATCGTTTTCTCCGCCAACCATAACGGTCAACTGGCCGCTTTCAGCACCGGCCTGGCCGCCAGATACAGGTGCGTCCAGAAACCCTACGGTTTTACTTGCTGCGGCCGCGGCAACCTCACGCGCGATATTTGCGGACGCTGTGGTGTGATCAACAACGACTGCGCCAGCGGGTATCGCGGCAAGTACACCATCGCTACCCAGCAACACCTCGCGAACGTCGTCATCGTTCCCGACGCAGGAGAATACGAATTCTGCATTTTCGGCAGCTTCGAACGGTGACGCCGCGGCTTTGCCACCGAATTCTGCACACCAGGCATCTGCCTTGCTCGACGTTCGGTTGAATACGACAAGCTCATGACCTGATCTGGCAAGATACCCAGCCATGGGATATCCCATTACCCCCAAGCCAACAAAAGCCGTTCGCATATCAGGCAGCCTTATCAGACTTCGCTTTCTTGCGCGGATCCAGCCCGATCGAGCGTGCGATGATTTCCCGCATGATCTCCGAACTGCCGGCGTAAATTCGGGAGATCCTGGCATTGGTGTACATGCGGCTAACCGGGTACTCATCCATATAGCCATTACCGCCGTGCAGCTGCACACAGTTGTCCGTTACACGAGCTTCCAACTCGCTGCAGAAAAGCTTGGCTTTTGCCGCATCCTCTGCCGCCAGTTTTCCATCGTTGTGGTCCAGTACACATCGATCGACGAACGTTTGAGCAACATCCATCTCTGTTCGCATGTCCGCCAGCTTAAATCGAGTGTTCTGGAAATCAGCGATAGTTTGGCCGAACGCTTTGCGCTCCTGTGTGTATTCCATAGTCGCGTCGAACGCAGCCTCCGCGTTAGCCAGATACTGGCAAGCCCCGAGCAGGCGTTCCTCAGCCAGGAAATGCATCAGCTGATAGAAGCCTCGATTCAGTTCGCCGAGCAGGTTTTCTTTCGGCACCTTAACGTTGTTAAAAAATAGTTCAGCCGTGTCCTGACTCTTCATGCCCATCTTTTTGAGATTCTTGCCGCGCTCAAAGCCCTCCATGCCGCGCTCAAGCACGAACAGGCTGAGACCATGACTGCTGCTGCTTGTACGTGCTACAACGACAACAATATCGGCCAGAATTCCGTTGGAAATAAAGGTCTTGGACCCATTCAGCAGAAAGTGGTCGCCTTTGTCTTCGGCCTTGGTTCGAATTCCGGAAACATCACTGCCCGCACCGGGCTCGGTTATGGCAACGGCCAGTACATGCTCACCGCTTATGCACTTCGGCAACCAGCGCGCCTTTTGCGCATCAGTGCCGAGCTCGCCGATATACGGACCCACCAGTCGACTGTGTAAGGTCATGAAGAACCCCGGGTCGCCGTGCTTCGCAATTTCTTCGATCAAGATCTGTTCATAGCGAAAGTCCGAGACACCCGCGCCGCCATATTCCTCGTCGGCCCACATGAGCAACATGCCCTGCTCACCGGCTTTCAGGAAAGCTTCGCGATCAACAATTCCCTGCTCGCGCCAACGTTCACCGTGAGGCAAAACTTCGTTCTTGTAGAAGCTGCGTGCCGCATCACGGAACATCTCGTGTTCCTCTTCAAAAATATATCGGTCCATTGTTCTCTCTAATTATTTGCCAGCGAAATTTGCTTCGCGTTTTTCAAAAAATGCGTCAACGCCCTCTTTGGCGTCATCAGAATTACGGAGTTTTTCCTGCTCCGCAGCTTCCATGCTGTAGCAACTGTGCCAGTCATGATCCATCGCGTGACGCATGACTTTCTTCGTTGCTGCTAATGACAACGGCGCTCGTTTGCAGAGCTCACCAGCCCATGCGACGGCAGCGACGCGCAGATCATCTGCGGGAACGACCTTGTTCGCAATGCCCAGCTCCAGACATCGCTCTGCGTTTATGCGTTCGGATTCGATGCTGAGCTGATATGCACGGTGATAGCCAAGTTGCTTTACGAGCAACCAGTTAGCGCCACCGTCGGGGAGTAATGAAATTGTTGTAAACGGCGACAGTAGGAAAGAACCCTCGGCCATGATCAACAGGTCACTGTGCATCGCAAACGACATGCCAATACCCGCGGCAAAACCCGGAACAGCCGCGATAACAGGCTTGGGAATCTCAGCGATCGCTGTAAGCACAGGACCATACTCAAACAACAACTTGCCTTGTGTTGATCTAGCGCCTGCGAATCCCTCTTTCAGATCCGCACCTGCGGTAAACGCGCGGCCCTCACCTGTAAATACGACAGCGCGAATCAAGTCATCGCGTTGTGCCCTCTCGAATGCTTGCAGCAAATCCTCACACAACTCAGTCGTGAAGCCGTTCAGGGAATCCGGTCGGTTCATCGAAATGATCGCGACCGCATCTTGCTGCTCGTAAATTACTGTATCCGCCATGCGTTAACTCCTGAGTGGCGTTGACTTACATATTGCGTCTGTATTCGCCACCAACGTCGTACAAGGCAGCCGAAATCTGGCTCAATGAATTGCACTTAACCGTCTCCATTAACTCGGCAAAGACGTTTTCGCGCCTGCGTGCTTTCGCTTGAAGCGTCTGCAGGGCTGCAGCGCTTTCATCACTGTGCGCGGCCTGAAATCCTCGCAAATGCCGAATTTGATCCCGTTTTTCTGTCTCGGTCGATCGAATCAGTTCAAGGTCGTGAACTTCATCTTCCTGGCCTGACTTCGGCAAGAAGGTATTAACACCAATCAGTGGTAAAGAGCCATCGTGTTTTTTACCTTCATAGTAGAGGCTCTCGTCCTGAATTTTGCCGCGCTGGTACATGGTATCCATCGCACCAAGCACGCCACCACGCTCGGAAATTCTCTCAAACTCCTGATACACCGCCTCTTCAACCAAATCGGTTAGCTCATTAACAACGAATGAACCTTGCCAGGGGTTCTCACAGAAATTCAGGCCGAGTTCGCGAGAAATGACCAGCTGTATCGCGACGGCGCGGCGCACCGACTGCTCTGTCGGTGTCGTTACCGCTTCATCAAACGCATTGGTGTGCAAGCTGTTGCAGTTATCAAACAACGCGTACAAAGCCTGCAGCGTCGTTCGAATATCGTTAAAGCTGATTTCCTGTGCATGCAGGCTGCGACCTGAAGTTTGCACATGGTACTTCAGCATCTGCGAACGCGAGCCCGCTCCATAACGCTCCCGCATTGCGCGCGCCCAAATACGTCGCGCCACTCGACCTATGACGGTGTATTCCGGGTCCATGCCGTTCGAAAAGAAGAAACTCAAATTCGGCGCAAAGTCATCAATAGCCATACCGCGAGCAAGATAATACTCAACGATGGTAAAGCCATTGGAGAGCGTAAAGGCCAATTGGCTGATCGGATTCGCGCCGGCCTCCGCGATGTGATATCCGCTGATAGAAATCGAGTAATAATTCCTTACGGCGTTGTCGATAAAGTACTGCTGCACATCGCCCATCATTTGCATGGCGAATTCAGTCGAAAAAATACAGGTATTCTGAGCCTGATCTTCTTTCAGAATATCCGCTTGTACCGTGCCGCGAACGCTCGCCATAGTCTCTTTTTTGATACGGGCGTAGGTTTGGGTATCCACAACCTTGTCACCCGAAATACCCAGCAAGCCCAACCCAAGACCGTCGTTGCCGTCCGGTAGCTCGCCTTCGTAAACGGGCCGTACCTGATCCGCAAACCAGCCGTCAATCTTCACGCTGGCAACGTCCCATTCGCCATTCTCGCGTAAGTATTTTTCGACCTGCTGGTCGATGGCGGTATTCATGAAGAACGCGAGAATCATTGGCGCCGGACCATTAATTGTCATCGATACAGAGGTCGATGGCGCGCACAGATCGAATCCCGAGTACAACTTTTTCATATCATCGACGGTGGCAATTGACACCCCGGAGTTTCCGACCTTGCCATAAATATCAGGGCGCTCGTGCGGATCCTCGCCGTACAGGGTGACCGAATCGAATGCAGTGGACAGACGAGCCGCTGGCTGTCCTTGCGACAGGTAATGAAATCGGCGATTCGTTCGCTCCGGCGTCCCTTCGCCGGCAAACATGCGAGTCGGGTCCTCCCCAAGACGTCGATACGGGTATACGCCGCCGGTATACGGGTAGGCCCCAGGTAGATTTTCCTTGCTCAGAAAGCTCAGGAGTTCACCCCAGTCGCCGTATTCAGGCGCCGCTATTTTTGGGATTTTCTGGTGGCTCAGGCTCTCACAGTAATTGTTGCCGGTAACTTCGCGGCCCCGCACGGTATAACTGTATTGCTCAGACTTGACGCCGGCCTTTCGGGCAGGCCACTCCTGTAGCACGCGAATCGATTCCGACGCCAAATCTGAAACCGACTCCTGATACCGTTGCCGAAGCACAGACAGGCTGCGATCGCCGAGGTCAATCAAGTCATCTGATTTGAACAATTCGAGCTCGCCCGGCAATTTTGGGTCTTGCAGTAGTTTCAGTGACTCGTAGATATGTTGTGCCCGACTCGCGATAGTGGCCTGCGAATCGACCTCGCGGTTTACTGCACGGCCCTGTTCAGCGATTTCCGCAAGATAACGAATTCTCGCGCCCGGTATAATCGCGGTTGAACGCGGCTCTTTGTTGCTGGTGTCGATGTCTGGCGACCACTGATCCAAATCGAGACCAAGTTTCTCCGTAACTCGTCGACAGAGTTCCTTGAACATCCAGCTGACGCCAGGATCATTGAACTGGCTTGCAATGGTCGGAAAGACGGGGATGTCGTCATCACTAACGTTGAACGCCACATGATTTCTCTTCCATTGTTTTCGAACATCTCGCAATGCGTCTTCAGCGCCGCGCTTGTCGTATTTGTTTAGAACGACAAGGTCGGCGAAGTCGAGCATGTCGATTTTCTCGAGTTGACTGGCCGCTCCATACTCACTGGTCATGACATAAACAGAGAAGTCCACCATGTCGACTATTTCGCTGTCGCTTTGACCGATACCGGCCGTTTCGACAATGACCAAATCAAAGCCCAGGGACTTCAGGAAAAGTATGTGATCACTCAACATTTCACTGGTCGCCAAATGTTGCCGGCGGGTTGCGATTGAACGCATGTAAATGCGCTCCGATCGCAGCGAGTTCATTCGAATGCGATCACCCAACAATGCTCCCCCGGTGCGACGCCGGGTTGGGTCGACAGCGAGTACGGCGACGCGTTTGTCCGTAAAGGATGCCAGAAAACGATTCAGAATCTCATCAGTTACGCTGCTTTTGCCCGCACCGCCGGTCCCGGTAATTCCGATTACGGGAACCTGCCCCGCCTGTACCTGCCATTCTTTTCGTAGCGAGGACAGTTCCGAATCGCTAAACACGCCCTCCTCAATTGCCGATATTGTTGCCGCAACATCTGTTACCCGGGTGTGGTCTGCCGAGGCCGGGGCGATCGTCGCACGCCTGCCATCTGCAGCTCTCGCCATGAGGTCCTCGATCATCGACTGCAGACCGAGTTCCATGCCGTCATGCGGGTGATAGATTCGCTCGACACCGTAGGCCATCAAATCCTGAATTTCCTCGGGCGTAATCGTGCCGCCACCACCGCCGAAGACCTTGATGTGGGCAGCATCCCATTCACGCAGGCGATCGATCATGTAACGAAAGAACTCGTTGTGGCCGCCCTGATAAGAGCTGATTGCGATGCCGTCAGCATCCTCCTGAATAGCCGCCCGCACGATGTCGTCAACACTTCGATTATGGCCAAGATGAATCACCTCAGCGCCCTGCGCTTGTATCAGACGGCGCATAATATTGATTGCGGCGTCGTGACCATCAAACAGGGACGCGGCCGTAACGAAACGCAGGGGTGCCTCACGAGGCTTGCCTGATGCGCCCAAAAGGTCGCTGGCTGCAGTGCTCATTAGAAAAATTCCTTAGAAATCCAATACTTTACGGGTTGCAATAATTTTAATCTAGATTAAAATAATGCAGATTGACCCAGAACTCAAGTATCTGTCTCTCAGGCAGAACGATGGAGCAGCAAGATATGGCGACCGACGCCGAAGAAACGCGATTTGAGTTGCAAAAAGCGCGCATGTTGAAAGCCGCTGCCCGCTGCTTCAATCAAAAAGGCTATAGCGGAACGTCTCTGAGAGATGTCGCCGACGAACTGGGCCTGACTGACGCCGCGCTCTACTACTATGTCCGCAACAAGGAAGAGCTTGTCTACCTTTGCTACGTTCGCGCAGCCGACCTGGGTCGCGAGGCTCTGGATCAGGCGCGTGCTGAAGGCAAGGACGGCCTGGACACCATTCTGCGCTATTTTCGCTACCACATTGAGATGATAGTCGGCGAGCGAGGCCCGATCGCAATTATGAGCGAGATTCCGTCTCTAAAGCCCGTGCACCGCGAAGAGGTCCTGGAATTGTCGCGGCAACACAGCGCAAATTTCGAGGCCATTCTGGAAGCAGGGATCAAAGACGGCAGTGTTGCAGCCTGTAACGTTCGCATGACCGGCAATGCGATCATGGGATCGATCAACTGGATTCCGAAGTGGTATCACGGTGACCCTGAGCTCGCGCAAAAACTGGTCGGTGAATTCCCGGAGATTCTCGCCAGGGGACTGTAAGACAACGGGACTTCGACGATTATTCGACTTCGATTTCGGTTTCGATATGCTGCAACACGCGCTCTTCGAGAGCGCCAATGTTGAGACGGTCTGCATCGACGTCGATATCCTCGAAATCCCCGACCTCTTTTAGCAACGTCAATCGCCTTTCAACATCTTCGCGGATAGAGCCGTAGTAATCGGAGCCTGAGACAAACTGGTTGGAACGGTTTCTAATTGTCACCATAGGACTGACCTGACCGCCAAGCCGTGATCCGCTAATATTGCGCAGCTCTCTGACATCGCGCTTGATTGACGAGAGCAACACAGCCAGGTCGCAATACTTGAGTCGCAGTTCTTTGTGCAATGCCCGGGAACGGGCAACATCTTCTTCATCCATCGTCTGCAAGTATCGATCGCGAACGGCTACAAACTCCCGTGTACCGCGCTCAGCGGACAACTGATACCAGGCACCAGCCGATATCGCGTCCTCATCCACACCAAGACCGCTCTGGTACATGAAACCGACCATGTATTGGGCATACTTGTCACCCAGAGGCGACAGCTCGTTGCGGTAAATAAAGTACGCACGCTCGTAATGCCCGGCATCGAACAGCTTCTCAACTTTATCCTGAACGGCCAGAGTACTGGTAATTGGGAGGTCTGCGGACAGCTCCGAAGACCTTTGCGCATGCGAGGCAACTGACAGACAAATCAGCGCCGCAATACTCAGGATTCTGCAAGCCGTTCTCAAATTAGTAACCGTAATGTCCGATTTCAATTCCTTTCGGGATCCGTGATTATTGGAGTCCGGCAACAATGCAAAGTTCCAGTTTCAATACGATCGTTAGCGGCGATTCAGTCCTTATACTCAGGTTTTCTCTTGCTCAGATTGGCCTTCACGGCCTCAAGCTGATTGACGCCGCCAATAATGTCACTTTGGAGGCTTGCCTCCAGCGCCAAAGCATCCGCATCTGACATCCGCCACGCCCGGTTTACCAGCTCCTTGACGCCACGAGTCGCCTCTGGCGAATTCGCAGCGCAGCTCGCGGCCAACGCAAAACTTTGGCGGACAGGGTCATCGGCGATGGATGTGACCAGACCCAGTTCAAGCGCCTCGGCGCTGCCGACTATTCTGCCCGACCATGCCAACTCCTTGACGCGATCGGGCGCGACAAGGTCGCGCAGCGTCACACTAATCCCCATATCCGGGATAATTCCCCACTTAGCCTCCATTATCGAAAGCTTTGCGTTGGGTGCGGCGATTCGAATATCAGCTCCGAGGGCCAGTTGGAGTCCGGCACCAAACGCTACGCCTTCGACCGCACAAATAACGGGTATGGGCAATTCGCGCCAGCCGTACGCGGCTCTCTGAAATAAATTTGCCGCTGACGGTTCAACCGGGCTGCCAAGCGCATACCGAAAATCAAAACTGCTGTCCCCCATGATGCCGAGATCGATACCTGCACACAGGTTGCCACCCGTACCGTGCAGTACAACGGCACGAACTGATCGGTCTGCATGCAGACTGTCAGCAGCAGCACCCAAAGCGGTGAACATTTTCAGGTCCATCGCATTGAGTTTGTCGGCGCGATTTAAGCTAACATCCGCGACGTTTTCGCTGATGCTTATTGTTACGCGATCACTCACTCGTTGTATGCCATCGGTGCGTACATCAAACGGCCAGCGTGCATTTGCCGTTTCTAAGTACGATCTCGTCACGCTCTCTAACGCTGCAACGAAACGAAACGACGTTGCCGTCCTGCCACATATCAGTCGTTATCACATCACCCGGTAGAACCGGTGAAGTGAATCGGCAATCGAAACTTTCGATTAAGGTGTAATCATAATCACAGATCGTCTGCAGCACCGCTCGACACGCGATGCCGTAAGTACACATCCCGTGCAGAATCGGTACGCCGAATCCAGCTGCGGTCGCTTTTGCCGGATCTGCATGCAATGGGTTCCTGTCGCCGGTCAGTCTGAATAGCAGGGCCTGATCTTTGCGCGTCGAAATATCGCAACTCAAGTCCGGATCGCGCCGGGGCGCGCGATGCGGTCGGGGACCCTTTCCACTTGGGCCACCAAAACCGCCATCCCCTCTGGCCATCACGGTGCAGCCAAGCGTGAATAGCACGGTATCGTCACTCGCCAGTCGACCCTCGGCCTCAAACAGGAACAGAGCGCCTTTGCGTGGGCCCCAATCGAACACATTCGATACGCGTTTATTGATCAGCAGATCAGCCTTGGGTGGCAGAGGACGATACAGCTGCATACGCTGTTCGGAATGCAGCACCTGGCTGAAGTCCCAACCCAGACCTGGCGGGAACATGTCCGGTACCAGTACAGACGCCAGCGTCGGTACAGTCCTGAAAGCGCTTCCTTGTTCAAAGACGAATGGCAATTCTTTGAGATCGAGAGGGTCGCGTCCCATACCGATGCTTAAGGCATAGAGTATTGCTTCAGAGTCATCGTAACTTAAGGGGAGGTCGACGACTTCTGTCGACATCAACTGATCGTAATCAAGCGGCATGATTCATCCATTTATCGATTGCCGTGATTGTACATGGACTTACATGCGAAATATGCCGTACGGCGCCTCATCTCTTGCAGTTTTTTGTGTCGCCGCTGATAAGCCATGTGCCAGCACCCGGCGCGTGTCAACCGGATCGATCACACCGTCGTCCCACAAACGTGCACTCGCGTACAACGGATGACCCTGAGTCTCATACTGTTGTCGAATTTTGTTTTCGTACGCAGTCCGCTCACTTTCCGACCACTCTTCATTGCGGGCTTTCATAGAGTCGCCCTGCACTGTTGACAGGACCATCGCCGCTTGCTCGCCTCCCATCACGGAGATTCGCGCGTTTGGCCACATCCACATTAAATTCGGACTATAAGCTCTGCCGCACATTGCGTAATTGCCGGCGCCGAACGAGCCACCGATGACAACCGTAAACTTGGGCACATTGGCGGTCGCTACAGCATTCACCATTTTTGCCCCGTCTTTCGCAATTCCGGCATGTTCAACGCGCTTGCCAACCATGAAGCCGGTAATATTTTGCAGAAACAGCAGCGGAATTCTGCGGCGATTACACAGCTGTACGAAATGCGCACCCTTTTGCGCTGATTCCGGAAACAAAATGCCATTATTGGCAACAATACCAACCGGGTAACCGTCAATGTGTGAAAAGCCACAAACCAGGGTCGCGCCATAGAGTTTTTTGAACTCATGAAACTCTGACCCATCGACTATTCGAGCGATAATCTCGCGAACGTCATAAGGGAATCGATACTCACGCGACACAATGCCGTAGATATCGTCAGCCGGGTACAACGGCTCCTGTGATTCACGTCGTTTGACCTCGCGCGACCTTGATTCATTGAGATTGGCGACGATGTCGCGGGCGATCGAAAGCGCATGTCCATCGTCGTCGGCAAGATGGTCCGTAACGCCGGAGATACGTGAATGCACACTTCCCCCGCCCAATGTTTCGGCATCTACCTCTTCGCCCGTTGCCGCCTTGACCAATGGCGGACCACCCAGAAAAATCGTACCCTGGTTTCTAACGATGATTGACTCGTCACACATCGCAGGCACATAGGCGCCACCGGCTGTACACGACCCCATTACGACGGCGATCTGGGGAATACCTGCAGCCGACAGCTGCGCCTGATTAAAAAAGATACGCCCAAAATGATCCCTGTCCGGGAACACTTCATCCTGACGTGGCAAGAACGCGCCACCCGAATCAACCAGGTAAATACACGGCAGTTTATTCTCGGCGGCGATTTCCTGCGCGCGAAGGTGTTTCTTTACGGTTAGTGGATAATAAGTTCCACCTTTTACCGTCGCATCGTTAACAACGATCATGCACTCGATGCCATGAATGCGGCCGATGCCGGTTACGATACCGGCGCTGGGCACATCGTCCGTGTAGACGCGCCATGCCGCTTGGCGCCCGACTTCGAGAAAATCAGAATCCGCGTCCAGCAACGCCTTGATTCTATCCCGTGCCAGAAGCTTGCCACGGGATAGATGCTTTTCACGTGAGCGTTCAGGGCCACCTTGCATGACGTACTCGTCAACAACCCGTAATTCTTCTACAGCAGCCTTGTGCGTTTCGGTGTTTTTCTCGAAGTCCTCGGACGAACGGTCGATTTTGGTGGTGATTATTTGCAATTCATTCTACTTAGTAGCGTTAAATATTTCCCGGCCGATCAGCATACGTCGAATCTCGCTGGTTCCGGCACCGATCTCATAAAGCTTCGCATCGCGCCACAGGCGACCCGCAGGATACTCATTGATATAGCCGTTCCCGCCAAGAATCTGAATAGCCTCTCCCGCCATCCAGGTCGCCTTTTCCGCCGCAACAAGAATACATCCTGCCGCATCGAAACGGGTAGTTTGCGAGCGATCGCAGGCACGTGCTACAGCGTATACGTACGCACGACAGCTGTTTAGTGCTGTGTACATATCGGCAATTTTACCTTGCATTAGCTGAAACTCTCCTATCGCCTGTCCGAATTGTTTCCGATCGTGAATGTAGGGCAAAACAAGATCCATACACGCTGCCATAATACCTAATGACCCGCCTGCCAATACGACCCGCTCATAGTCCAGACCGCTCATGAGTATTGCGGCGCCCTTGCCTTCTTTGGCAAGCCGGTTAGTTGCCGGCACGGTGCAACCCTGCAATAGAACTTCGCTGGTATCCGAGCCGCGCATACCCAGCTTGTCTAGTTTTTGTGGCGTTGACAATCCAACCGTACCGCGCTCGATCAGGAACGCGCTAACGCCACGTGAACCGGCCGCAGGATCCGTTTTTGCATAAACAATCATGAGGTCGGCGCCCGGCGCATTTGTGATCCACATCTTGGAGCCGTTCAAAACGTAGTTATCGCCGTCCCGAACAGCCGTCGTACGCATGCCCATTACGTCGGAGCCCGCACCGGCCTCGCTCATCGCCAGGGCACCCAGGAACTCGCCGGACACAAGTTTGGGAAGATACTTTTGTTTTTGTTCTTCATTGCCCCAGCGATGCAACTGGTTTACGCACAAATTCGAGTGCGCACCATAGGACAGTCCAACGGATGCTGATGCGCGACTGATCTCTTCCATAGAGATGACATGGGCAAGGTAGCCGAGCTCTGAGCCACCGTAGCGTCCCTCAACGGTTATGCCGAGCAACCCTAGCTCCCCAAGTTCCGGCCACAGGTCACGAGGAAATTCATTGTCTGCATCTATCGATTCTGCACGTGGCGCAATTCGGTCCTGCGATAAATCGCGCACGGTATCGCGCAATAGGTCTAGCTCCTCCCCAAGTCCAAAATCGAAATCAAACACCAGATCAATACTCGTTACAAAAGTAACTATCGATTATCCGCGCTTCAGTATTGCTTCTATATACTGCTCAAGTGGTAGGTTTGGAGATCAGGAAGTAGACAGGGAATCGATAAAACTGGAGAACAATTCATACTGCGATGTAATACCCAGCTTGGCGAACAGATTGCGTTTGTGAACCATGACGGTCCCCGGCGCGATTCCCAATTCGCGGGCAATGGATTTGGACGAGTGACCCCGTAATAACAATTGTGTTACCTCGCGCTCACGTTGCGTCAACGCGTCCTCGCCAAAGTTCTCAAAGCATTCAGTCAGGCGTTGATGCATGCCCTGCTCGTCATGAGAGCCGATAACATCCCGACTATCCCAGGCTCTATGCATCGCTGAATGCACAATCGGCTTGATGAGCTGCAGGCGACCAAGCTCAAGCTTGGTAAATCGTTTCTCCATGCGACCGCACACGAGAACCAACGCACTGGTCGGCGAAGTACGCAACAGGAAATCCATTTCGTCAACAAGGTGTGTGCGCTCTACGTACTGTCGATAGTATTCACTCGAATGAAACCGGTCGGGTTGAGTGTCGCGAAAGCGACACATTGTCGGTTCTGTCAGCCGCAACGCCATTTGGTAAAGTGGATCAAGAAGATAAGGACCCGCGATATACCGGTCGAGGTAGTGGCGCGCACGACTTGGGACAAGTGAATGCCCGAGCACTTCAGGAGCCGCATCAGTGTGAAACGCCAATAAGCTGGTGCCATTATTCGACACGGTGGCACAAACGAAAGTTACAAGGTGTTCCGCCACTGCCTTACTATCGGCCGCGCCGGCCAGCTTTGCGACTTGGGCATGCCAGGCCGGGCTGTCAAATACTGTTTTCAAGAGTTGCAAACATCCTAAGGTTGATACAACGCAGACGTCGCGCCGCTTGGGTCTTCAATGACGCAGAATTGACCACCGGCCAAACTACGTGCCGATACAATGACTTTCCCGCCGTTGGCAACGACGGCTGCTGCGCTATGCGCTACGTCTGCAACCACGATGTAGATTAACCAACCAGCCGGTATATCCGTATTGCTGCCACGCGAATGGCAAACGCCAGCAACTGCCTCACTATCCGCGGGCGACATCATCGTGTAGTCGTCATAGTCGCCCATGCTGGTGTTTTCTACTTTCCAACCGACAACCGCTTTGTAAAAATCCCGAAGGCCGCTTGCATCGTCGACGGTCATATCAACCCAGCCGATCTTGCCTATGTTTTCGGACATGATTTATCCCTTTAGAAAGAGGTTAAGAACGATGCGGCATTGCCGCCAATGGGGCCCGAACCCGATTGCGCTGTTCGCAGATACTCTTTTCCCTGCGGGTAATTTTCCGGCCGCGGATTGTGAATCCTCGATACTCGATTGTAATGATACAGCTTAATCTGTGCTGCGAACGGGATGACATGGCTTGTATCCGTAGCGCCTAATTCCGCCTGCAACACCGGCAGGCGATAAAACGGCAAATTCATATTTGCATGGTGCGCATTGTGATAACAAAAATTTAGCAGCAGCAAATTCAGCCTGGGATGTCGCAAAGAAAGAGGATTGCTGAAAGTATGTTCCTGCTCCCATTGCACATCACCTTTGTGCGGCGAGCGAGACGTCTCGAACAAGGAAAGCGTATACGAGTAATCGTGTTGCACACTGTCTGCAAATCGCAAAATGTGAATCATGATGAGGTACGCCACTCCATACAGCAGCGCGACCTTCGGGAAATACACAACTGCGACCGTGAAAATGCCGCCACGAATCAAGATTACTGATACGTTCCGTATGCGTTGGTTGCGACGCGGCGGAATGATGAAAGACGTAAACACCATCACGGCGTGCATGAGCAGGTCGTGGGCAGGAATATAGAGCCACTCCAGCCAACGAATTATCTTGGTGATGTTGGGATGACGTTCAAAAAACCCATCGTAGTCAAACCAGACGACATCCGCATTGTCGACATGATGCCGAAAGTGCTTGTAACGCATATCTTCGTAAGTGCCGTAGGCGGCGCCACAAATCCAGCTCATAAACTTGCCGAGTTTCGCATTGTCACGATGCCGCTTAAAAACGAGATTGTGACCGCACTCGTGAATCATATACGCCGCGATAGTCATCGCGTGGCCAAGCAACAGGGTTGCCCCAGCATTGATTAACACCGAGGACTGAAAAAGCCCCGCCATGCCCAGCGCGTAGCCCCCGATCGCATAGCTGACAGCGGCACCGTAATACCACAAGCCTGCGGGCTCCGTCAGAAGACCAGTGTCCGAATTCATGAAAATTCCATTCGATAGCGCAGCTTAGTTGTACACATACAGCAATCCTATTGCTAGCATACGCCGACTCGCACGTACTGCAGGGAGAATCAAAGAATGAAACTAGTCACCGCCATAGTGAAGCCGTTTCGATTGGACGATGTTCGCAATGCACTGAGCGAAGTGGGGATCCAGGGAATGACAGTTAGTGAGGTGAAAGGATTCGGGCGCCAGAGGGGGCATACCGAGCTCTACCGAGGTGCGGAGTATGTTGTTGATTTTCTTCCAAAAGCGAAGATTGAAGTGGCGGTTTCGGACGATGCAGTTGAGCGTGTGGTTGAAGCCATTGTAGACGCCGCCAAGACCGGAAAAGTCGGTGACGGAAAAATATTCGTCACGAACGTCGAGCAGGTTTGGCGTATTCGAACCGGGGAAACCGGGGATAGCGCTCTCTAGTTCCCGCCCGCTGTCAGCTGCCTAAAAACGGGCTAACACTTCGCCAATTAGCGCTCGACCCAACATTATCCACAATGCCAGTGCCGATCCCGAATACAGATAGAACCTTGCGATCACGATATTTGTCGTGCAATGCACGATACTGTGCAGGGCTCGCAGAACGAAAAATGCCCACGCGGCAACAACATAGAATTCGTCGACACTTCCTGATACGAATAAATACAGACACAGGCCATAGAAGAGAATCGGCAGTTGGCACAAATTATTAAAATTGTTCGCTGAGTAGTTAACTTCAGCAGGCAAGTGTTCAACGACTGTGTCGGGCGTCGTATAAGTCTGTGCCTTTAGACCCACTTTGTACATCGCGGGAATACGGCGAGAGTACATGTAAAACCACACTACCGCCGTCAGCGTCATCATCGCCAGCATCGGCAGAAAAATTTCTTGACTGTTCATACTGCTCTCCTCATGACGGTGACTACTCTTTTACCAGACAGAATGCATTGAGCTTATTGCCATCGAGATCCCGGAAGTAGCCGACATACAAATTGCCATAACGGGTCCCCGGAGCGCCCTCATCCACACCCCCCAACTGCAATGCTTTCGCATGAAATGCATCAACTTTGCTCGGCGTATCGACAGCAATCGCGACCATGACTCCATTACCAACGCTGGCGGGCTTACCATCGAACGGACGCGTGATCGAAACTGCCGGGGCCGATTTACCTGTTGACCAGGCAACAAAGGCGGCGTCGGACATAATTCGTTTTGCACCTATCGTTGCGAGCAACTCATCGTAAAATTCGGCAGCCTCGACGATTTTGTTGCTGCCGAGTGTGATGTATCCAATCATGTTCTTAGCCCTCTTTTTTGCGTTTGATCGATGAAAAACCCACCTTCCATGCATCCAGCTTACCGGCAAACGGCATCGCTGCGAATGCAGGACTCGTTGATGGCAAACCGATCATCGCGATAGATCCTGTATCGCTCGCTGCTACTGAGCGTCGAAACAACTGTTCGGCCTTCTTACCGTTGAAAGCAATTAGCTCAATGTCCGCATGGGAATGAAAGAAATCCCGAAAATTGTTCGCGACCGTAGTATCCGGACGAATATTGGCATCCAGGCTTCCCGGCCGCACCGATGCCTGCAATACGTCCCATAATGCAATTTGGTGCCGCAAAAGTTGTTCACATCGACTGTCATATTTGCCAGAGATACCGAACAGTTCGCGCATGATTGGCCAAAACGCGTTCTGCGGATGAGCATAGTATTGCTGCTCCAACAGGGACTTTTGTCCAGGCAAACTACCCAGCACCAGTACTCGTGCGTCGGCGTTCGCAATCGGCCGGAATCCTCTAGACGGTTCCATTGAGGTACGCCTTGCGACGGGCTTCCGGAAGTTTTTCGATGGCGTATCGCAATATCATCGCGATGCGCCGATCCCACAGTCCGTCAGACTTCGCGAGTGTGTAAAGCAAGTCGCGCGCTTGATTCTCCAACTGCGGACCGACAATAACGTCTCCGCCGTATTTTTCCGTAACAACAAGGTAGCAAGTGTTTCCATGTCGCCGCTGCTTAATATCCCTTTTCGGGATCAACTACGTTGAGCAAGCGTTCACCCGCGATATAGCGCCGCAGATTCTCCAGTAACAATACCTCGTGGCGCTCGCGCTCACCGCCGCTGCCCGCAACATGCGGCGTGATGACGACGTTTTCATAACTCCACAAAGCATGGTCCGCGGGCAAGGGTTCGGGCGAGGTAACGTCCAGACCCGCCCCCGATATCCGGCCCGAATCCAGCGCTGCAATCAAAGCAGCCGTATCTACCGTCTGGCCGCGACCAACATTGACGAATATCGCGCCTTCTTTTGCTGCATTGAAGAATGACTCATCAAGAAGCTTGGTTGTCGATGCGGTCAATGGAAGCGCATTGACGATGACATCCGCTTTTGCGGCCAGCGCGTGCAATTCGTCAGCCAGTCCAACGTAATCAACATAGTCCGGCCCTTCTCTGCTGCTGTTACGCGTTCCCCAAACTTGCATACCCAACGCATCCGCCAATCGTGCAACTTCGGAACCGATTCCGCCCAGACCGACGACCAGCATCGTTCTGCCAGCGATCGGGCGCATACGACCAATTACGTCGGCGTTGTCGCCAGCCCAGGTCTTGCTTTCCATGAGGCGGGAAAACTGCGGCAATTGACGTGACAAAGCCATTGCCATCGCCACGGCATGCTCGGCGATGGCGGGTGATGACATTTTTTGCATATTACTCATAACAATCTGGCCGCTGCCTACGTCGGGTACTGACAAGCATCGCTCCGCGCCGGCCCAGTAGATTTGTACCCAAACCAGTTTGGGCGCCGCGGCGATGAGCTCGGGATTGCAAAACCCTAACAGCGCATCGGCGTCTGCAGCATGTTGCACCGCTTCAGGCAGGGACTCGGCGAATACCAACTCGACGTGATCAGGCACCTGAAATTTGGCGTGGTCAAAACCACGATCCCAGATGATGATCTTGCGAGCACCGCGCCAACGGTCAGACTCGTTAACAGGCGTTGCGCCCTCGGTCAGGTGCGCTTGCTCTACCAGTCGTTCAACCGTGAGTTCTGCGTTCGCCACATTGAAGAGTGGAAACAGGAATAGTAGTTGTACAGCGGTTTTTATTTTCATGGGCGCAGTTTACGTGCTCCTGCTGCCGCACGACAAATACTAATCAGAACAGCGTGTGCTATCAGGCAGGGAAGAAGTCGATCGGTTTGGTCGTCGTTATCGCTTCAACATCTCTGGATTCAAAACGGAACAGCTTGATTCGCTGCACCAGCTTGCGTTCAAGGTCCGGGTCGCCCAATTCGCTGGACACAACCTCGCAGAACGACACGGTACCATTTGGATCGATCGTGAGCCTGAGTACTATCTTGCCTTCCAGCGACGGATCTTGGCGCAGTGCGCGATTATACAGCGCAAAAATAGCGCCCTTATTTTTGTCAAACACGAGCTCAATTTCTTCGCGCGACCGTGACGCCTTGCCGCTCGACCCTGAACGACTCGCTCCGGCACCGGCCTGACCTATACCCGCTACCGGACTCGCAACGCGCGTTGTATTGCGGCCAGCGATACCGGATCCGCCAGTATTGCGGCTCATGTCAGAAGTATTGATACCGCCCGACGCAGCGCCAACTTTCGATGTGATCATCGAACGTTCATTACGCTCTGCTTCGCCGACGGATTCGGTCAAATCGCGGTTGTCTGCCACCTGATCAAGCAGTTCATTGTCGACAAGGTCCGCAAGATCTTCAGCGAACGGCATCAGTGCCGCTTGTGCTTGCTCGCGAGCAATCTCTTCACGATCGGGCTCTGGTTCCGGTTCCGGCTCTGGTATTTCCTCTACGACCTGCTCAGGCTCCGGATCATCCGGCTCTGGCTCCGGTTCTGGCTCCTCCTCGACAACAGGCGGTGGCGGCGGAGGCAGCGGCTCCTCCTCAAGCAGCAACTGGGCAATTCGCGGCGGAATCTCATCGACATCAAACGGGTCGCGTTCCGCCACAGGAATGAATGGCCACACAATACTGAGTACAATGCAGATAAGGAATATGATCCCGAGCAGACGCTGGAATTTCTGGTCCTGGCTTTTGCCAGTTGTCCAGGGCAGCTCAAACTCTCTGTAAAACGGTAGATCCAATTCCGTGACTCCTAGTCGTCGCTACGCTTTAGCGTGATGCCTGAATGTCGCTGAGTTCATCTGAACTCTTCTGCAACACAGCGAGCGAAATCTGTCCGTAATCTGACTCCGTACACGTCGCCATCACCTTCTTCAGCAAACGATACGGAATGTCTTTGTCACCCATAATGGTGACTTCGCGTCCGGCAATGTCATCCTGCGCTTCGCGACGAAGCACGCGATCATTTTGCGACAGCAGTGCTTCACGTAGTTCCGGAATATCATTGCCTTTGGTTGCGATGATGTCGGCTATCTTGGCAACCGGCGTACCTTGCACGATCAAATCGGTCTCTCCGATCATGATGACCACTGTTTCCTTAGCCTTCTCTTCCGCAATTGACTCTGGCAGCTGTAATTCCTTGGCGTTCGGCAGTGTTTGCACATCCGACGAGTTGACCAGCAGGAAGAACACCAGAATCGTGAAGATATCCATGAGTGAAACAAGGTTCAGGGCACCACTGCCTTTATTGCGCTTGTGGTGCTTCTCCATGCGTTTTGCGCGACCCGACTTGACCATCAGGCACCTCCCGCAAGAACCGGTGCATCACCGATGGATATGTCCGGAAACAGGTCGGTGCGTACGAGCTCTTGTTCATCGTTTTCGTTGACTTCAACGTTGACGGAAACGCGCACCGTATCCATGATCTGTACCAGCGTGTCGTAAGGTATTTCCTGTTCAAGCAGGATTGACGCATCCGTCTTGTCGGGGTAACGCTCTTTCAATTGTGCTAATTTTTCACCAACAGCATCAAAGTCGTAGCCATCCTCGGAGTTCAGGTAGACACCCAGCAGTCCCTGATTGCGATCACCGACTTCAATCTTGTCTTCACGCACGATAACTTCTAACTGGAATACCTGGTCCTGCGGTTCCACGGGCTCAGTAGAGGAGCCTGGCAAATTCAATTCGAGAATTGCCAATCGCGAGAACACCGCGGTAATAAGCAGGAACGGAACCAGAATCACCATCAGGTTCATGAACGCCGTGATGTTGAGTTCAGCC
>JAJFKT010000014.1 GCA_021773075.1 Woeseiaceae bacterium | reverse complement strand
TATTGAGGCGAGCGGACGATACCGTTTGACGCCCCTGTATGACGTGTTGTCTGCTTACCCGATAATAGGTACCGGCGCCAATCAATACGCACCGCAAAAGGTCACGATGGCCATGGCAGTTAGTGGCAAGAACCGCCACTATAAGTGGGCGCAAATCATGCCGCGACACTGGATAGCCACGGCTGAGAAATGCGGGCTCGGCGCCAATGTTCGAGATGTACTTGAGAATCTTAGTTCGCAGGCGCCGAAAGTTGTTAGCACCGTTGAATCAAGATTGCCGGAAGGGTTTCCGGATGATGTATCGATACCAATCTTCGAGGGATTATTAAAAGCGGCAGAACGGCTCACGAAGTTCGACTAACGGTCCGTGCATTGCAGTACCGAAACTTGCCGTCGCGGCGCTAGAACTAATCAACGATTGACAATGTCGCACCGGGCGCTGACAGCGTCATTGTGGCGATTTCGTATTCCAACGAATCAGGGGAGATGAACACATAACGTGTGATGCCTTCTATATCGACGCCAATCACTCGAATCATTCCATCGTCTGTGGCAGATATGTGCATCCGACAATTTTCCGACATCAGCTGTGCATTGTTGTGCATAGTAGGGCGAATCTGCAACGAACGCCGTCTGTCAGGCCATATAGATCAATTACTTACAGTAGCTTTTGAGGCTACGAACCGAGCGGTCGGGAGTTCGAATCTCTCCGGGCGCGCCATTTTTCGAAGTTAGATCAAGCAGTTAGTGCCTCAGGCACTAGCTGCTTTTTTCTTTAACACCACCAGTGCAGGACTTTTGTAATTTCGTCTACTAAAGATCGGGCCCCCTGGGCCGATATATAAAGTAACGGCGGCGCATCCACACTTATAGTCCAGAACGAAAAATGTTCTAGCCTCGATCTGGTGCTGGAATTCTGATGGTTGAAAATGCGCCCCACGGACACCTGGTATCGGCGCGATAATTCGCTGGGGATGTGCGACATGAATCGAGGAAAACGCTTCAGCGCTGAGTCTAAACACCTCTATTGGGGCAGGCAAATCGACGCAATCGTGCACCAGCTGTCACGGCTCGCCATGGTCTGCGATATTGAATTTGGTCGACCCGGTCTGGCGGAGCGAATTCTGAAGAATGATGAGAGTGTTTGCGGTCGAGACAACCCTCGGGTGTTTCGGCAGATGCGGCAGCATCTGATGGCTCTGTTCACGCTTGAGGAGCGAGCTATCGAACGGCTTGGACCCGACGACACCAAGGAAATCGTAGACCATGCGTGGGCCGCCATAATCGCCATCCGCAAAGCGGGTAGCGCTGGGCATAGCTTGCCTAGCGGCCAGCTATGATGCAGTCACTAAGCCCCATCGCCGACTGACTCTTGCCACAAATGCTTTTCCGATTCAATGGCCGCTATCGCGTGCACTCGCAGGACTGATAATCCGAGTGTTGTTGCAAGACCTCACGATACGGGACGCCGGAGGCTTGTCGTACTCAAACCGGCGCTCAGCCTATCTGTTCCCCGGTCAGACGTTCTAAGAGTTGCAATGCGGTTTTGAAACCCTGACCATCGCCAACAACAATTTCACCTGACTGCGAAAAGCAATAAGAGTTGTATTCTATGGAAATCCCCAATCGCGAACTGTTTGGTCCTGGACCGACGAACGTCCCAAACAGCGTATTACAAGCATTATCACAGCCGACTATCGGGCATCTGGATCCGGAGTTCCTGAAACTCATGGATGAGGTCGGTGATAAAACCAAATATAGCTTCCAAACAGAGAATGCATTGACGTTCGTATTGTCGGCGCCAGGCTCTATTGGTATGGAGACTAGCTTTGTCAATATCGTCGAACCCGGTGACAAGGTCATTACTTGCATCAACGGTGTTTTTGGTGGGCGCATGCAGGCCATCTGCCAGAAGATCGGCGCGTCAGTTGTCACTATTGAGAATGAATGGGGAACGCCGGTCGATGTTGAGCAACTCGCAGAAACACTTCAGCAGCACCCGGACGCCAAAATTGTGGCATTCGTTCATGCGGAAACGAGTACTGGAGTGCGATCTGATGCCCAAGCGATTGCCGCACTGGCGAGGCAGAATGATTGTCTGGTGGTTGCAGATTGCGTGACCTCACTGGCGGGTGTCGAGTTGCGTGTCGACGACTGGGGCCTCGATGTCGCTTACTCGGGAAGTCAAAAATGTCTCTCTTGCGTACCGGGTTTATCGCCGATAACGTTTTCGCAAAAAGCAGTGGATACGATCAAGAGACGCAAGACCCCTGTCGTTAGTTGGTTTTGCGATGTCAGTCTTTTGATGAGCTATTACGAGTCTGGTGAAAAAACGCGTGCTTACCATCATACGGCACCTGTCAATTCGCTCTACGCGATTAATGAGGCGCTGAGTTTGGTTGTAGATGAAACGCTGGAGAGTCGCTGGCTACGTCATCAAGATGCAGCGAATCATCTCTACTCAAAGCTCGAAGCCGCCGGACTCGAAATGCTTGTAGTGCCGGAGCATAGGCTCGCGCCGCTAACGCTGGTCCGAATTCCGGACGGTGTTGATGACGCAGCTGTTCGAGGCAGTCTACTTGCAAACCGAAATATTGAGCTCGGCGGTGGTCTCGGCAAGTTTGCAGGTGAGGCGTGGCGGATTGGGTTGATGGGACAGAACGCGAGCGTTGATCGTGCTGACTTTATTTCAGACGCGCTGATTGCAGAATTAGGCAAGAGATAGTCTTCTCGCTGAGGACCTAACGCAGGCGACAAAGACCAAGGCAAATAGGGCGAACCATGATATCGCTCCACCGCCACTCGAGACGGGTGGTGGTGGCGGTGGCGGAGGTGGCGGAGGTGCCGGCGTAGCTGTGAGCACCGTCGTATTTCCTGCATCAAACATCAGGTCATTTATGTATTCGGCACCGAAAGCAATCTGATCAAGCGGATTGTTGACGATGATATTGTCTGAATTCTGGATTCGGCCTGTGCCATCAATATTCAATTCCAAAAGAGCGGGGTGAAAACGGCCATTGCCGTTTTCACGTCCGTTGAACACCAGCACCATGTCGTTACCGACGAGTTCTGCAACTTGAACTCCGTCAACCAGAGCCGCGCCAGCACTGATTTCAAAGCTGAGTGAACTGCCTTGAGCGTAAAAGTCCGTGCCCGTGATATCCCGCTGAAGTGCGAAAGAAGGAAATCCGGATGGGGTGCCAGCCGCCAAGGCGCCACTAACGGAATAGCTCACGCTGATGATGTCTGGGTTGACATACGCACCCGCCGCTAGCGGCGCGTCTATTTCGATGTCGATCAAAAATGTATCGACATCACTAAATACATTGGTGACGATATAGTCGTCGCTGGATATTGACAGCATCATCGTCTGCGCATTGGCAGCTGAGAATACTGTCAGACTAAGGGAGAGACACAGACCTAGGCGAAACATAATGCAACCATTCGTGGCGACGTGCATATTATACATACAGAATTGGTCTGACGGAGCACCGCTAGGCGAGACGCCTGCGCAATATCATTGACGCTATTGAGAGCGCCGCGGTGGTCAACAGGCAATAAGCGCCCAGGTAGATCATCTGTGTCGGTAGTTCAATCCCCCGATCGATCAAGGTCCCCGTGAGTCCTGGCCCGGCAGCGGTCGCGAATACTGCGGCTGTAACGGTGACCGCACGAATCGAACCAAGATACGTGGTTCCGTAAATTTCAGGCCACAAGGAGCCAAATAAGGTTGCCGATATTCCGTAACTGATGCCGAGGAGGACCATCACAACGAATAAGGAGGCCGGTGGCCCACTGAAGGCAAGTGCAAAACAAGAGCACGATAGGGGCAGGAGACTATATGGCAGTATGGCGGGTGTTCCGAAGCGGTCGACCAGCGCACCGGTAAGCAGTGCAAAGCCGATTGTTGTTAACGATAAAATAAGCAACGATATCGCGAATAATTGCGGTGGCCAGTCATGCAAAGCCGTCATGTAATTTTGGTGGTAGAAAATTGTTGTGCCGATAAACGACGGCGCGAGCACGCCCGTTAACAGGATCCAGAAAATCGGATCTCGCGTTACTTCCCGTCGCGTCCAGCTACGAACATGACGCGAAGGTATTGCTGACTCCGAGTCGCGTGAGTGCGGCTCGCGAGGCTGCTGGTAAGCCCAAAACGCGAACGGCAAACCGATCAGAAGCAAGGCAGCTGCGCCCACCAGCCATCCGGTTTGATAGCCGTAGGCGATCGCGATCGTAGCGAATACCAGCGGTATAGTTGCCTCGCCACCCTGATGACCAAGGACAACGAGGGAAATGGCTCGACCACGCTCAACAGCAAACCAGCGTCCTGTCGCTGTCAACGCCATGTGCGTCATCATGCCCTGACCGAACAGTCGCAGTAAGAAAATGGCTACTACCAGGATGGTGATAGAAGGTGCGTAGCCCGCCATCAAAGTTGCGGCCGCGAGTACCGGCATTACAAACGCGATCATTTTGTGTGCTGGAATCAAGTCAACGAGGCGACCAAGAAAGGGCAAACAAAGTGCGCTCGCTAGCGTCGCGAACATATAGAGCCGACCAATTTCTCCGTGACTCAGACTGAAAGCGGACTGCCAATCTGAAATAGATGCGGATATGAAATACGTCTGCCCGAAACTCGAGAAGTAAGTTAGCGTGAAACCGCCGGCTATCCACCGAAAATTATTTCCGATGAATTTCAGCATACGGTTTTTCTTACGCACCTCACAGTGGTTACTTTTCTTGCTCTCTTCTCTAGCGAGGATACTTGTGCGTATCGGTAGACGTAGTCGATTGCGGCCATACGTGTATTCTAACCGCGAAAGTGAATCGGCCATGTGCAAATAGATAATTAAAGTCACAAAATAGATTGCGAGATTTGGTCACCGGCGTCGATACCCACGGGTACCACATGGAATGAACCCATACGTTTCCCTATACTCGAAACTCAATTGGCGATAACACTCATAGGAGCGTCCAATGTCGGACCGTCCGGAAGACGATCTTCAGTTCGACCAGGCCGATTATGGCGAGGAGCCGAATGCGGCGGCTCACGCCTGCAGCGCCTGCGCTGGCCCGTTAGGAGCGCAGTACTTTCTCGTCAACAACCAGGTCGCCTGCAAAGCTTGCGTTGATCAAGTGAAAGCACTGCGTAGCAAGGGCTCGCCCTATGCTCGCTTCGGCCTTGCTACAGTGCTCGGGCTCATTGCCGGCGCGCTCGGCGCCGGACTCTACTTCGGTATCGCCAAATTGACGGGCTACGAATTCGGGCTCATTGCCATCGTTGTCGGCTTTGCTGTAGGCGCCGCCGTTAATTGGGGCAGTGGCGGTCGCGGCGGCAAGCCCTATCAGTTCCTCGCCGTATTCATTACATACGCAGCTATTGTGGGTACCTACGTGCCGGCTATCGTAGACGGATTTAACGCGGGCGCGGCTCAGGAGGTCGTGCTCGAAAGCGATTCTGAGAAAATCGCGAAAGTCACCGTAATGCGTGATCAATCCGTTCGATTGAACGGCGATACTGTTTCGATAGAGGCGCTGGATGACGAACTTGCGCGCGTGAGTTCGGTTGGAGGTCAGGCGTGGTACCACCGCGAGGGAATGAATGAGGAGGCGGCCGGTGTGGGTGCTGATAAGGTCGCCGAGGTCTTCCAGAAGCACACGCTTGCCTTGATTACGTATTCGGATTCGGCGTTCCGTGAGCGTGAAAGCTGGTTCGATGCCGTCAAGCGCGCCTCCATTTCGCAATTCCTTGTCATAGCGGGCGTCATATTCGGATTTGCGGCCGCCGCACCGTTTCTGAGTCTGCCTGAAAACATCATTGGCTTGCTCATCATCGCGTTCGCGGTTTTCCAGGCGTGGCGATCGAATGCGCTTGCGGTCATCGACATCAAAGGGCCGTTACAGATCGCCGAGCTACCCGATTAGTGAGTGCAAGCGAGCCGACCGCAAGCGGCGATAACTGTACGCGCTGCGGCACCGAGGTCGCCGCCGCGGTGTTGAGCTGTCCATCCTGTGGTGCTCTTGTACATGCGTCCAGGTTAAAGCAGCTCGCGGTTGATGCCAAGGCCGCGTCGGCGGCTGAAGAATGGGCATCCGCACTCGCCGCTTGGCGCGAGGCGATTGAATTGCTACCGCCGGGTACCACCCAGTACGAGAGCATCTCCGGGAAGATCGCTGCCCTTGGAGATCGAGTAGAGAAAACGAGTCTTTCGGGCACTGCTGCGAGCGATCACAAATCCATCATCCTCAAAAGTGTGACCGGTATCGGTGTGCTAGCCCTGTTTCTGGTAACCAAGGGCAAGCTCCTGCTGCTTGGTCTCAGCAAGGGCGGGACTCTGTTTTCGATGTTGCTGTCACTTGGCGTCTACTGGACGGCATTCGGCTGGAAGTTTGCGCTCGGAATCGTGCTGTCGATATACGTCCACGAAATGGGTCATGTTGCGATGCTGCGGCGTTACGGCATCAAGAGCACGGCGCCCATGTTTATTCCTGGGCTCGGCGCGATGGTCCGCATGCACCAGTACCCGCATGGCCCAAGAGAAGATGCGCGCGTTGGGCTTGCCGGGCCGATGTGGGGGCTTGGCGCCGCGCTAATTACTTATGCTGTCTATCTGGTGAGTGGTTGGGAGAGCTGGGCGGCCATCGCTCGTGTTGCCGCGTGGATTAACCTGTTTAATCTCATTCCGTTTTGGCAGCTCGATGGCAGTCGCGGTTTTGCATCGCTCGTGCGCCCGCATCGCTGGATCGCCACCGCTGCTATCGCTCTGGCCTGGTTTCTGAGCCAGGAGGGCATGCTGCTCCTGTTGCTGATCGCGGCTGTGTTCCGGGCCTTTGGCAGGGAAGCCCCGGAACGCCACGATGTGCTAATCCTCTTTCAATACGTCGGGCTGGTACTCGCATTTGCCTGGATGACAACTATTACTGTTCCCGGGCTTTCCGGCTAGTCTTGGCTTACGGTTGTGGCGGCGCTGTGGAATCTCGTACTACCAAACGAGGCTGCATACGCAGTACAACAGAGTCGCTGCTATAGCCGTTAATAACTTGGAATAGCGTTGTGGCTGACTGGCAGCCCATCTTGTACATCGGAGTGTTGATGGTGGTCAGTGCAGGGACCATTCGAGATAACATTGGTATGTCATTGGCGCCGACAACCGAAACGTCATGAGGGACCTGTCGGCCGACTTCGTTAAGGGCGTCGATGCAGCCTAGCGCAATCAAGTCGTTGCCAGCGAGAACGGCCGTAAAGGGTTTGTTTCGTTTGAACAACTTTCTGCACGCATCGTGTCCTTCCTCGACGGTGTACTTAGCGGTTCGTTCCACCAGGTCACTTTGCAATTCGTGAATTTTCATGAAGTTTTGAAAACTCTCCAGTCGCTCTGCTCCAGTAGAGGTTTCAGTCGGGCCGGAGATACAGGCAATGCGGGTGTGACCAAGGCCGAGAAGGTGATCTAGTGCTGCCCGGACGCCACAGTCCTCGTCGAGAATCACCGCATTGACACCGTCATGTCGAACGGTCCGATTAACCAGAACAAAGGGTATTTCGTACTTGATGCATTCGTCGACGGTCGGATCTGATAAACGTGCGGTCGCTATGATAATGCCTTCGATACCGCGGCCACGCATCATGCGAAAAGCGTCCCGTTCTTTCGTCGGGTCATCGTCGGTATTGGCTGTAATGACGGTATAGCCTTCGCTCTCAGCGACATCCTGAATGCCGCGGATGACAGGCGGAAAGATCGGGTTGGTAATATCCGGAATAAGGACGCCCAGTGCAAATGAGCGATTGCGCTTGAGTGTTGATGCGGCGATGTTCGGTAGGTAGCCAAGTTTGTCTGCAGCCTTCTCGACCGCCCGTACCACTTTCGGCGATATTTTTTGTTTTTGATCGGCGTTTAGTGCCCGCGACACAGTGGAGTGATGTACCCCAACCATATTGGCGATATCTCGAATTGTCGGTGTATTCCGTCTGCCTTTCTTCATTGCTGAAACGTCACAATTGATATTCCCAGTCTTCGTTTTGTCCCACAACGTGCGCATGAGTACCGCCCACTGTATAGCAATTGGTGCATTGGCGCGCGATTCACGTCTTGTCTCGCAAGGGTGAATGCGTATAATAGATACGCACACGTTTGCATAAATATTCAACGTGCGTTATTAAAGTTTCATCGATAAAAGCACTAAAAATGACTTTTTGTCGACAAAAACAAGTAAACTATTCGCCATTCAGATTCGCAAAACAAGCCTTGCCCAGGAGAACAGCAGATGCCAGTAAATAGACGCCGGTTTACAAACAACAATCTCATGACAACCGTCGTTGCTCTGATGGTGTTTACCGCCTACGCAGGCACAGCGAGTGCGGCACCCAAACAGGCGTCCGCAAAGCAAAAGGCCGCCTGGGCGACAAAGTGGTCGGAGCAGGTTGGCGTTAGCCTCGAGTACACATTCGATTCGGACGGACCGGCCGCATGGACTCCCGAGGATGGCTCTACAGTATTCGTAACGACGGAAGGGCCGGGCTACGGCGGTCTGTTGAGCGGTGTAACCTTGCCAGGCTTGGCCATCATCGATGCCGATAGCCGTGAGGTCGTCGCCAGTCAAAACTTTGACGTTCTATCGTGGGGCTGGAAGAACGTATTTGAGCCACATGGTCTCGGCACATCGCCGGACGGAAAATGGATTTATTTGCCAACCGGTGAAGGTTCGTTCATGACCAGAGGCGATCACGCCGGTCGCTTTCTTGTTATCAACGCGAAGACTTTGAAGGTCGACAAAGTCATCAAGATAAAGGGTCAGGCGCACCACGCTAAATCCTATGTAACGCCAGACGGGGAACAACGAGTCATTCTTTACGGATGGTCGCAACCGATGTTTGTTTTGGATCCGGATGATGACAATCGGGTCGTCGGCAGCATCACGCATCAGGAGCAGGGCAGCGAGGGCTACTTGTACTTCGCGTCACCCAAGGGCGACCTGATTATCGGAACCGGCCGCTATCGCGACTTCGATATGCGTAAGAAACTTTTGGACAATCCGATCTGGTTGATCGATCCGGAAACGTGGAAAGTCAAAAAATGGATTAGCCTGCCGGACAGTGCGCCAACCTGGGTGAATTACACATCAGATAGTGGTGATGCCTATATTACCGGATCGCGAAACAGCATCGTCATGCATGTTGATCTTGAGGAAGAGAAGTTCGTTGGGGAGCAGCGCGCAGGTGTAGACGGTCCCTACGGCAATCATTTCGGATGGGATGATCGCTATATTTACACGATCGGCAAGGGCGAAGAATCACACAACCGCGGCAAGATGCTGGGCATGGTGGATGCGAACACTTTTGAGGTTCCGGGTTCTCGCTCGATGAATCAATTTTATACTGCGTGCATTCGAGGCGATCATGGCACCTTGCATCCGGATCCGGAGGCGAATGAACTCTGGATTAGTTGTAATGCGAGCTTTGAAGTGGCCGTATTTGACCTCGACCTGCAGGAAGTTACCGCTCGGATTCCGCTACCCAACGGCGGCAGTACGCATTCCGGTGCATTCGTTCACTATCCGGATGGGTGGAAGAGCGACGGCGAAACGCAATCGGATCAGAGCGGATTGTGGGGTTCAGCCTTACAAACGAAGCGCGACATACTCAGTGGCAAATTTGGCTCAGCGGGGTCCGGTTCCATTGTTGAGACGAATGTGGCGCCGAACAGCGCTGCAGTTGCTGAAGGTCGAGAGGTATTTAGAACGGTTGCCGGTATAGGCTGTGCTGGCTGTCACGGAAAATTTGCGGAGGGAGACTTGGGCGTGGGGCCTTATACACGCGGTGCGAGCGAAGGCACAATTCGCGCGGCGATATCAGGCATTGGCGAGATGGCGATCATCAAGAACGTTATTACTGACGATCAGATCAAGTCCGTATCGGCATATCTTGAATACCTTGGTAAAAACCAGGTCGTGCGCACTCTGGTCAAGCGCGGACGGTTCCTACCTGATTCACTGAGCGTACGTCCGGGAACGAATGTGCAGTTGATTATCAACAATGCTGGATTTTCGGAATATGAATTCAGAAGTGACAATCTTGGTTTTGAGCCGATGACGATCCCTGCACGTAGTCTGGGAACTTTGGACTGGAAGGCGCCGGACGAAGAGGGGACTTACACAATTTACTGCGCAAACTGTAAAGTGAAAGGCGAAGAATTCACGATCAGCGTTGCCGCCAGTGCAAAAGCATTCAAGCCGGCGGTAGTTGCAAGTAGTTTGAACCCGTAGGACGAACTTTGATCCAATCAATATGGATACCGTACAACACAGCCTGACGCCGGCCTCGTTCTGGGCCCGCTTTGTTCGAACGGGAGCTGTTGTTGCACTGTTTGTGGTCATGACGGCCATCGCCGGAAGTTGGCTGATCTTTCCGTACTTCGTGAAAGATCAGAATCTGCTGCAAACGGTCGGTGGCGATGTCAAACAAGAGCGGCTCAGAAACTCAATAACGGTCGGTCAACTGCTAACGCGAACCACATTCGGGGTTGGCGAGGCACAAGTCGATATGTTGTACGCGCCGCCGCGCTTCTTCGAAGTGACGGATATGTCCAGCGCCGTGCGGGACTATCGCCCGGATCTTTATCACGTCTTTCTCGTAACAGAAACGACTCACATCGAAGATCTGCCGGAAGTCTTACCGAATGCACGTCTTTTCGTTGACGATCGTGAAATTGATTCATACGATGTTGACGGACCTCTGATCGTTTATCACCATCGTGTCCTTACGGTTCGGTTCCCTCGTTTCGACGGAGACGGTCAAGCAATCGTTAACGACAATACGCGTGAGCTGCGCCTGGAACTCGACAATACCTGGGACCCGGGTGGCGGCACGCGGACTGCAAACTGGCAACTTCCCATTCAATATCCCGAGCACCTTGAGAAGGCAACCGTCTGGACACCACTTATGGTGCTCGGTATTTCGGCGGGTCTCTTATCGTTTGTACTCACACCGTGCCTACTGCAATTGATCGTTATGTTCGTAGCGTCCGTGACCGGATTTACCGCAGACCAATCCTCAAGTAGAGATCCCAACCTGGCCGCGAAGTCCCGGCGAATTGTGATCACGACTGCATTTGCTTTTGTGGTTGGATTTTCAACCCTGTTCACCGTTACTGGCGCTGTAATCGGTCGAGCGGGCAAGGAGGCGCAGATGTTTTTCTCCATCTGGAGTCCGACATTGACGGTCATCGCCGGTATTGTCGTGATAACGATGGGGCTCTGGGTCGGAATCCGATCGAAAGCACCTATCATCTGCAGAATTGTTCCGAGCGCGCTACAAACTCGCGTAGGCAAGTCAAAATCGATTTATGGTGCGGCATTAACTGCTGCTGGTTTCTCGTTGGGATGCCTCACTTGTTTCGGTGGCGCAATTATCGCGACGCTATTGGTTTATGTGGGTGCGATTGGCAGCGCATTTGTCGGTGCGGCGATGATGTTTGCTTTCTCACTCGGAGTAGTTATCCCGTTCATGTTGGCCGCATTGTTTCTATCGAGAGCCATGCCGTTACTCGCTCGAATTCAGAAATCCGCTCCACAAATCGGACTTGTCAGTATGGTGATCATGGTCGCTTTTGGCATTGTTCTACTGACTGATAATTTTCACACGGTTAGCGATTTCATTTATCCCTACCTGGGTCTGGCGTAGCACATGACGGGTGTTGGTCGATACGCGCTACTCGTAGCGACGAGTTTACTGACGACGGCAACATTGGCCGATACGTTTGAAGATGGATCTCGCTACGCGTTCTCGGCGAGTGGCGCGGAGAAGCGTGTGTATGCAATTGATCTGAAGAATCAGGAAGTCGCCGGTCGAATTGATCTTGGTGAGTACCCAGATCAGGTGTTGGCGTCGGATGGGCTCGAAGCACTTATCGTGTCTCATCGTATCGCACGAAAATTGACACTAATTGACCTTGCGGACGAAGACTTCAGGCAAATTGACTATGCCCTCGAAATGTCCCCGGATTATATTAATGTTAGCCCGCTAGGTGACACCGTCGCTATCTACGACGAAGTCAAAAGTCACCTGGAAGTTCACGCCGTCAAGCGGCACGCCGTGTTGTTAGCTGCGGATGATGTCAATACGAACGGTGAATTCACGTTTAGCCCCGATGGGGCAGCGCTCTATTGGCTGGATAGTTCAACCGGTACATTGCATTCGATCGATCTATGGTCGAACCGGAAAGAGCTGCGGCTTGCCGATCCGGGGCAGGAGCTTTCCTCACTTTCCAGAAGCGCCGACGGTCTTTTGGGGTTTGTCAGTGGCGCGAGCACGGATGAGGTCTTTGTCATCAATCTGCGTGATTTCTCGCTGTTAGCGACAGTCAGGGTACCGCCGAACCCGGGTCGTCCGTGGGGCACGGCTGATGGCCGATATATGTTTGTTGCCGGCCGATCAAGCAATACGGTTTCGGCAATCGCGACGGACAGTTTGCGCCTCAAATATTCGCTTCGGCTCGACGACACACCTTTGTCCATACATTCCGGTTGGCTGGATACGGTAGCGGCGATTACGGGCGAGACGGGCAGTGTGGTATTTATCGATGTCGAAAGCGGCGAGATACTGGAACAACACACAGTCGGACAGCGACCATTGGGAGCCATCGTGACATCAGACTCCAAGACGATGGCGATGCCGCTATCGGGCAACGGTGAGTTTGCCTTTTTCAATATGCGTGATCAGACGATCGAAAAAACACTAAGCGGGTTGCCATTAGATATCGGCGAAGCTTCAATCGCCGTTTCGAATAATTTGTGCCATTGAAATGTACTTACTGAGTTTTCAAGTATGTAGATTGTTCCGCCATGCGGCCGCGATTCTGCTTGTGATGAGCCTGACAAATGCACACGCTTCTGAGACCGTATCGGGCCGCTTTGAGCTGACAAATCATCACAATGCCACAGTGACGGAAGCGAGTTACAACGGCAAGTATCGGCTCGTGTTCTTCGGCTTTACTCGCTGCCCGGTTGTTTGTCCAACCACCATGATCGAAGTCACTCGCGTCATGAACGAACTCGGCGAACGCGCCAAACGCGTGCAACCGATATTCATTACAATCGATCCCGAAAATGACACCGTGGACGCGCTTGCAAGCTACGTTCGACATTTCCATCCGTCTGTTGTTGGACTAACCGGCGATAATCAGCAAATAGCCGACGCGGCAAAGTCATTTAACGTCACGTTCGGTGGAACAGACGGGAGCGGCGACGACAGCTCTGAAATTTATCATTCGTCGTATCTCTACCTGATGAACGAGGACGGTAGCTTTCTTGATGTCTTCGGATATGGTGCCAAGGCCGAGACGATCATAGAAACACTCGACAATTATTTGTCAGCGCCGGAATCCCAGGTTCGAATCATTGAACCATGGGCGAGTACGCCGGCGGGGGACAATGCTGATGTAATTGCCGGATTCATGTGTATTGAAAACGACGGCACGCTACCTGTTCGCATAGTCGGTGCATCCAGTGAGTTAGTAAAACGCGTGGCGATCCATGAGATCACTCATGAAAACGGGATCGTTCGTATGAAGCATGTCGACGGTCTGGATTTGCCACCAAACGGGACTGTTTGCCTGGAACCGGAAAAGCTGCACTTCATGATGATCGGTATCGATGAATCAATTCGCGCTGGTGCTGAGGTGCCTCTGCAAATTACCGTTGCGTCAGGCGAAAAGGTTCACACCGTATTGCCCCAGCGAGCATTGAAAACTCACGACTAGTTGTATTGTCTTTGCTCACGCACCGACTAAATTCGGTATCACGAGTGATATCCAGGGTACGAAAGTGATCAGTAGCAGCACAGCTAACAGCACGGCGAGCCACGGCGCTGACGCTTTGATCGTATCCTCGAGAGACATATTTGCAACACCAGCGGTGACAAAGAGATTCAGTCCCACGGGCGGTGTCACTAGGCCGATCTGCATATTAACCACCATTACTACGCCCAAGTGAATGGGGTCGATTCCCATTTTCATTGCGATCGGGAAAACGATGGGTGTCAGAATAAGTACGACCGAGGTCGGCTCCATGAAATTTCCTGCTGCCAGTAACAGCAGATTTAGAACCAACAAAAAGCCCCATACTGGCAAGCCCATGCCACCAATAAAGTCGGACGCTGCTTGTGGGATCTGCATGGTCGTCAATAAGTAGGCGAACATGAACGCATTCGCGATGATGAACATCAGCATCACGGTGATTTTGCTGGACTCGACCAGCACGTTCGGGACGTCCTTCAGAGTAATGTCGCCATAAATGAAAACGGCGATAAAGAATGCGTATACAGCCGACACGGCGGCGGCTTCAGTCGGTGTAAATACTCCGGCATAAATGCCGCCGAGTATTATTACGATAAGCATCAGACCCCACACAGCTTCGCGAAATGTTTTGACGACAGTCTTGAAGTCGGCGCGTTCCTGGCGCGGCAAGTCCTGTTTTCTCGCGATGAAGGAGATGGTTGCCATCATGGCAATCGTGAGAACGATGCCGGGTAGTATGCCCGCGATAAACAGGCGCCCGATTGATGATTCCGTGATCGCGCCGTAAACGACCATAACCAGGGAGGGTGGTATCAGGATACCCAGTGTCCCCGCGTTGCAAATAACGCCGGCGGCAAACGGCTTCGTATAACCGGAGGCCACCATGCCGACAATCATCACGCTGCCAACAGCGACAACGGTTGCTGGAGCTGAACCCGACACGGCCGCAAAAAACGCGCTGGCAAGAAGCGCTGCCATCGCCAACCCGCCACGATAATGACCGACGAGAGCATTGGCGAAATTGATCATTCGGCGTGCAACGCCACCGGTTGTCAGAAACGTGCCAGCGAGTATGAAGAATGGAACAGCCAGCAGTGGATAGACTTGCATTGTGTGGAAAAACTTCTGCGCCATTGACAGCAGACTTTGATTGCCGAATACCAACATCGTGAGTGTGCTGGCGAGGCCCAGTGAAATTGCAACCGGAATTCCCAGCAACAGGAATACGAACAGGGCCAGAAGAAGCCCGACGGCAATCATGATTGTTCATCTTCTGAGTCGGCGAGGCGCCTCAAGTCGGATTCTGCGATGTCGTGTTCGCCATGCTCGTGATATTCCATGTCATCGTCAGTGCCCTTGAGAACATGCCAGCCGGCCACGAGGAAGCGGTAACTGAGTAAAGCGAAGCCGAGCGGCATGACCAGTGTCAGAA
Organism: Woeseiaceae bacterium; assembly: GCA_021773075.1. Lineage (GTDB taxonomy): Bacteria > Pseudomonadota > Gammaproteobacteria > Steroidobacterales > Woeseiaceae > UBA1847. Next base: position 160,610 of record JAJFKT010000014.1, on the reverse strand, counting down.
TCCACTTGGCAACCGGAATGTCCCGGGCATCATTGCCAAGTGCCGCCAGTCGATCGACGAAGAGGGCGGAGCCGTAGAACATCATTGCGCAATACAACAAACAAAACGCGACAGCTGCGATGGCGGCAACATGTCGTAACTTGGGTGGTAGTCGCCGGGTTACGAGATCGACAGCGATATGACTCTGGGTTCGGACGCCGTAAGACATGCCGACAAGTACCAGTGCTGCGAAAGAATAGGTAGTCGCTTCAAGCGACCATACCCAGCCGCTGTTGAATACATAGCGCAACAGCACCTGAACGAATGTCAATAAGGTCATGAACGCAAGAAGAAACGCCATCGCGAATTCTTCAGCGTTTTCAATCGCCTTCTTGACACTGAAACCCCGCATTACCTGGGAACTTGTTGTGCTGCGGCGATAACGTCGGAACCAATCGAGTCCTCGAACTGATCCCATACTGGCCGCATAATGTCCTGCCATTGTTTGATCTGTTCCGGCGTCAACGCAACGACTTCCGTTCTGCCCGACGCTTTGATTTTTTCCAAAGCATCCTGATTGATTTCGGCTGCCTGCGCATTTGCCCAATCGGATGTCTCAACAAGTATTGATCGCAGCTCAGCTCGCACGTCATCAGGAATTGAGGACCAGAACTTCGTATTAACGAGCACGAGGTAGCCGAGATAGCCGTGGTTGGACTGGGTAATGTAGTCTTGCACCTCATAGAATTTTGACGAGTAGATGTTTGACCAGGTATTTTCCTGAGCATCAACGGCACCCGTTTGTAGCGCTTGATACACCTCACCGTATGCCATCTTCTGTGGATTACCACCGACCTGTAGAATCTGCGCCTGTAAAACATCGGACTCCATGATTCTAAACTTCAATCCGTCGGCCGCGTCCGGTGTTGTCATTGGTTCAGGTCCGCTGAATTGTTTCATGCCGTTGTGCCAGAATGCGACGCCCGTTAGGCCACTTTCGGTCATTGCGCTAAGTAATGCGTCGCCCGATGGGCTTTCTTGGAATCGTTCGACAGCAGAAAGGTCCTGGAACATGAACGGCAGGTCAAAGATCTGAAATTTCTTGGTGAGCCGATCGAACTTCGACAAGGAAACCGCGATCATTTGCACCTCACCAAACGCCAGCGCGTCAATCGAGTCATCGTCGTTCATGAGCTGACCGGACGGATACACCTCGACCGTGACCCGGTCGCCAAGTCGTTCGTGTACCAGGTCGCGGAATCGGTCGGCTGCGCGTCCTTTCGGCGTACCGGGTGCGGTGACGTGGGGGAACTTTATCAGTACCTTAGCTCCCTCTTTGTTGCCAGCGTCGCCACAAGCCGCAAGCGTACAGATCAGCAGTGCGCTATAGCAAAGCATGCCGACTGACGTACGGCGGATTCTTCGTAGGGAAATGTTGCTCATGTAGTTTTTCTCCTTAAGAGTGAATCGCACTCGATCAATAAGCATTTGCAACGAATAGATCTTGCGCCGGGAATAGCGTAATTATCCGGCAGCCGTCACTGGTGACGACGACTTCTTCTTCGATGCGCGCAGCACCACTGCCATCTGCCGCGGGGCAGTAGGTTTCCAACGCAAAGACCATGCCTTCTTCCAGTTCGAAAGGTTGGTCGAATGAAACCAGGCGACTGATGATTGGCCGTTCGTGAAGCGCAAGTCCGAGTCCATGCCCGAATTGCAGGCCAAATGCTTCCATTTCGTTGTCGAAACCAAATTCGGTGGCTGCTGGCCACATCGCAGCGATCGTATCTGTCGTCACGCCCGGTTTGACTGCGTTGATGGCAACGTCGATCCATTCTCTGGCCTGCTTGTAGGCATCAATCTGACCCTGCGTCGCGAGACCGACGTTTAGCGTGCGGTAATAGCAGGTGCGGTAGCCCATATAAGACTGGATGATGTCGAAAAAAGCCTGGTCGCCGGGCCGATACATTCGATCTGTAAAATTATGTGGGTGTGGTGTGCAGCGTTCGCCTGAAACGGCATTGATCGCCTCGACGTCATCGGAACCATTGTCGTATAAGTACTTGTTAACCAGGCCGACCATTTCGTTTTCACGCATACCGGGTTTGAGCTTATCGGCTATGAGCTGGTATGCGCCGTCTACCATCGCAGCCGACTGGTTCAATAGCACAATTTCATCCATGCTCTTGATCTGGCGAGCGTCGAGAAAAACCTGTTGTGCATCCCTGACGTCGAGCCCTTCCTGCTGTAGCGCAAACAGCATCGGTGGCTCGACTATATCGACGCCGAGAGGCATCTCGGCGACGCCTTCAAAACGCAGTAGATCGGCAATCTCTTTCGCAGCATTCTTGAAAAGGTTTGCTTCTTCCGACACGGAACCTCGTAGGCCAAGCATTCCTGCTCGGCACCGATCTGCCTTGAGCCAAGGTGCATAAAGACGATGGTGCGCAGCCGCGGATCCGAAATCCCACAGGTAAGGGTCCGCACTACCGGTAAATAAGGCGTATCGGCAAACCTTGTCTCGGCTCCATTCGCCGATAACGCTACTGGTCAGATAGCGAATATTGTTATTGTCGAAGCACAAAACAGCACCGAGATTGGAGTTCGCCAACGCCTGCTGCGCACGGGCAACGCGGTAGCGGTGCAGGCGCCGAAAATCCACTCGCTCTTCAAAGTCGACGTTGGCACGACCGGGTGCAGCGATGGGTCGCTCCCAGTTCCAGCGTGGATCAAGGTCTGCGGCAGTGATGCCAATCGGCTCTCTGGGGTTTGACATTCAATCGTCCTCTCGAAGGCTGAGCATAAACTCGTATTCCGCGTCTGCTCGCCTATGCAATAGTGCAGCTTACGATGTGTTGCATACGTGTGCATACTATAACGTTGCAACGCGTGTAGGGCAAGACTCACGTTCTCAAGTATTTCAAGGTTCATTAGGGCTTGCAACGCCACAAGTGAATTGTTACAGTGCACACGTGCGCATCACGGTGTCATTTTCTCAACCATTACGTCGCAAGTGCCCGACTTAAGATCGGACGCTTATGCCTGACAGGAGAACACATACATGAGCAGCGAAGATCTTTCGAATTATACCCTCGGCTGGGTTGGGATGGGCCGTATGGGATATCCGATGGCCGAGCGTTTGGCAAAGGCAGGCTGCGATCTGGAGGTATGGAACCGCACTAAATCGAAAGCAGAGCCTTTGTCAGAATATGGTGCGAAGATCGTTGATAAGCTGAGTGACCTTGGCAAGCGCGATATTGTCTTCTCAATGGTGTCCACGTCAGCAGACGTTAAAGAAGTGCTGTTCGGCGAGAACGGCGTGTTGTCCGGTGACTCAACACCAAAGATATTTGTGGAGTGTTCCAGTATTTCCGTCGAGGCATCTGCCGAGATCCGACAGGAGCTCGAATCCCGCGGTGCGCAATACATTGCATCCCCTGTTAGCGGCAACGGCAAGTGTGTCAAAGCCGGCAAGCTCGCTCTCGTGACATCGGGTCCTGCCGAACTATTCGAAACGACCCGACCCTATCAGGAAGTTATCGCTGGACTGGGTGTGACCTACGTTGGCGAGGGCGAACTCGCACGTACAATGAAAATCTGTCACAACGTGTATCTTGGCGTTGTAACGCAGTCTCTTGCCGAGCTAACAATTCTTGCGCAAAAGGCAGGTGTGCCACGTCACGCATTTCTTGAGTTCATGAACAAAAGCGTGATGGGATCCATCTACTCGAAATACAAAACGCCGGGCTGGGTAAACCAAGAATATACGACGACATTTACGCCGGAACTGATGCGTAAAGACATGGATCTGGGACTCGGTCTTGCTCGCGAGCACGAGGTACCGATGCCGGTCGCCAACATGACACGTGACGTCATCCAGCAATCGATGGGACAAGGCAATCGTGGCGATATAGACTTCAGCATAGTGCTTGACTACATGGCAAAATGCTCGGGCATTGATAAACTGAAAGCGGAGAACGTCGAAGTCGACGATGGCATATCCGGGTCTTAAGCCCGTCATCAAGTAAGTCTGAATGGAGCCCGTGATGCCAACCTACGTTTACGAAGTTATTACAGAAAATTCCGAAACCGAACCCCGACGCTTCGAGTTATTTCAGCGAATGACAGACGAGAGATTGAAGTTCGACCCGCAATCGGGTGAGCCCGTCAGACGGATAATTACCGGCGGCCTTGGAATCAAGCGAAACGTGCTTAGGCGGAGTACCGTTGTAAACAAAAGAAGTGCGGCGGCAACTGCCTGTGGATGTGCGACCGGGCGGCCGCACAGGCACGCGGCGAAAGGACGTAGCGGCGGTTGCGGTCACAATCATTGATCATGAATTAGTGATACCCGCGGCAATCCTGATTCAGGTTTACCATGGCGAATCATTCTATGCCACTAGAAGAGATAGACTCGGCGTTCGACCTAGTGCCTCGTATCCGATATGTCAAATAATGAAAAAAATGCCGCGGCGCGCAAGTTCCGCAACAGCATCGTGCGCAGCAATGAACTTCATGTTCAGTATCTGGGCGACGCGCAATTTCTGAACGATTACGATCGCTTCGCGAATTGGCAGCTCGAGTATCTGCTGCCGTTTTTCAGCGACCTTTATGCTCGGGAGGGTTACGCTGAAGCAATCGACTTTACGATAAGCGATCTCGCCGGCATCAGCATCAGCAACCGTGATCGGGACCTGGAGCGTGCGGCGCCGGCAATCACCGGGCTTCTACCGCTGGGCGCGCTACAGACAATTGCGAGTGCTGCGGAAACCAACGCACGCATTCTGGAGGTGAACATTCGCATCTGCAGAAGCCTGATGGTCGACAACAGTCTGCCCACCGAAATCACTATTCATGAGTATTGCATAGCCTGCCGTGAAGCCAGTTCCATGGAGGAGTGTATGAATCTGGTCAGTCGGGTTACCGAGCTTGGTGGAACATTGAAGTCTCTGGTCAAAGTTCCGATGATCGGGTTTACGCTTCGAGCAATGCGCCTTCCGGCCCGCGCCACTGGTTTCGGCGACCTGCAGGACTTCCTCGAGGACGGTTATAGGATTTTCCGGCAGATTCCGGATATCGAGCATTTCCTGCAAGTGATAGAAGAGCGAACCAGGATGATATTCGAAACGATTTACAAGGCACCGCTCGAAAAGCTACGCTGACACCATTTACGCATGCAATTCCTTGTATAGTTTACGGTCCACAGGAGGATTTTCATGTCGTCGCACCAGGATGTCGTTGCTGAGGTTCTGAAATTGCCTGACGGTCCGCAAATCGGCGCGTTTTTCGATTTTGACGGTACCGTCATATCCGGCTATTCAGTCACGGCGTTCCTGAAGGAACAGATCCGGCGCGGGCACCTGTCTCCGCGTGAAATGGTTGAGTTGATCAGCGCGATGGCAAGCTTCGGCCTTGGCGGTGTCGGCTTTTCGGCGATGATGGTTGCAGCAACGCAGTTCCTGCGCGGCATTCGCGAGGATAGCTACGCAAACTTCGGTGAAGAACTGTTTGAGTCGCACATCGCGCGGCAGATCTATCCGGAGTCAAGGGCGCTCGTCCGCGCACATCTTAAGAAAGGACATACGGTTGCAATTATTTCATCAGCAACGCCATATCAGGTTCGACCTGCAGCGCGCGAACTCGGTGTTGAAAACGTGCTGTGTACGGAGCTTGAGGTTAAGGACGGCGTATTCACCGGTGCGGTCATAGAGCCGACTTGTTTTGGTCCAGGGAAAGTCACAGCGGCCGAGTCGCTCGCGGAGCGTTACGGAGCGGATCTTGACCAAAGCTACTTCTACTCGGATAGCTATGACGATATCCAGCTGCTCGAGCGTGTTGGTAACCCGCGACCATTAAATCCCAATAAGCGCTTATTGGCAGCTGCGGAACAGAAGGGCTGGCCAGTGCGCAAATTCGGAAGTCGTGGTCAGCCGCAGCTATCCTCATTTCTGCGCTCGGCGATGCTGCCGGTCAGCCTTGTAGGCACATTTCTGGCGGGGCTTCCAATCTGGGCGCTGACCGGTTCCAAGCGCGATGCGTTGAATTTCTCTATATCGTTGTTTGCTGATACTGCCAGCGCCTTGATTGGTCTGGACCTGAAAGTGACGGGAGAACAGCATCTTTGGTCACATCGGCCCGCGGTTTTTATTTTCAACCACCAAAGTAATGTCGATCTTGTCATTGTTGCGCGGCTGATGCGTCGCGACATTAGCGGGGTTGGCAAACGCGAAATACGTGACATACCCATAGTGGGCAGGGTCATGGAGGTGGCGGGCATTGTTCTGATCGACCGCAGGAATTCTGCAAGTGCGATCGAGGCAATGAAATCACTGGTCGACACGATGCGTATTGAGGGTAAATCCGTTTGCCTGTCACCCGAGGGAACGCGGGCCATTACGCCCAGGCTTGCGGATTTTAAAAAGGGTGCCTTCCACCTGGCGATTCAGGCAGAGGTACCGATCGTGCCAATCGTTATCCACAACTCTATTGATGTGCAGCCGAAAGGTGACCTGGTTTTTCATCCCGGTACCGTCGACGTCGAGGTGCTAGCACCGATCGATACGAGTGAGTGGTCGGCTGATACGATCGATGCCCACGTTGGTGAGGTCAGAAGTCTGTACTTACAGGCGCTGGACCAGAAGAAAACGCAGGCGGAAAAATGACGTCGGAGATTTCGCAATGGATCAACTAAGTGGGCAAGATGCCCAGTTTCTATACATGGAGTCAGACGGCAATCTGGCCCATATCACGTCGATCAGTGTTTTTGACCAGACGACAGTACCTGGAAAGGAGGTCGTGCGTTTCAAGGACATTATGGAACATGTCCGCAGCCGCCTACACCTGAACTCTGTCTTTCGGCGTCGTCTGGTACGCGTTCCTCTTGAACTCGATTTTCCTTATTGGGTCGATGACGAGCATTTCGATCTCGAGTATCACATTCGCCACGGGCGCCTGCCCGACCCCGGCGATTGGCGGCAGTTCTGCATACACATGGCGCGCTACCACGCACGTCCACTGGATATGAGTCGGCCGCTGTGGGAAATGTATGTTGTCGAAGGACTGGACAAACTCGATGGTGTACCCGAAGGCAGTTATGCGATCGCAACCAAGATACATCACGCCGCTGCCGACGGAACGTCGCTCGCCCAGTTCTTTGGCTCGTTGGCGGATATCGACAATAAGGGAACACCTGCGGTACCACTGAATTCGGCGAAACTCATGCGTAGCCCAATGCCAAGCCTGCTGGATATGGGCGTGCGGGCCGCCTGGCACACAGTTCGTTCGCCGATCGGTATGATCGATGCCGTCATGCGTTCGGCACCGAATATTTATCAGATGGCAAACAGCGCTCTGCGCATGCCGAAGAAAGAAAAATACAGTGTGCCGGACACGCGATTCAACGGAATGATCTCGCCCAGCAAAATGTTCGATGCGATTACCGTCGACCTGAGTCAGCTGAAGCTCGTCCGACTCGCGGTACCTGGTAGTACTATCAATGATGTGATCCTGGCTATTTGTGGCGGTGGGCTGCGACATTATCTGACGCATCACGGTGAATTGCCGAATCGTTCACTGGTCGCATGGGTCCCCATCAATGCCCGGGCCGGGTCAGGAGGCGAAACACAAAGCAATCATGTAACGTCGATGACGGCGCCGATCTATACGGATATAGGCGATCCGATTGAGCGACTGCAACATGTCATGGTTGCGACGCAAAAAAGCAAGGCCGCCAAGTCGGGCGTATCGGCTCGTGTCATGACCGATCTCACGCGACACGTACCGGCAGCAACTCAGGTTCTTGCGAGTCGACTGGTATTGCGCACCATGCCCACCGCCCGCATGTGCAATTTGTTCATTTCGAACGTACCGGGTCCGCAAGTGCCGCTATACATGAACGGTGCGAAGCAAGTTGCACATTACGGTATGGCGCCGCTTGCAAACGGAATGGGGCTTTTCATAGCAACGCCGAGCTACAACGGTCGGGTATCGTTTAATGTCACATCGACTCGCGAGGTCATTCCCGACAACCAGTTTTTCATGAGTTGCCTTGAAAAGTCGTTGTCGGAGCTGCTGCAGGCAATCAAGCCTGAGAAAAAGAGTAAGAAAAAGGTGGCGAAGAAGAAAAAAGCGGCTAGAAAGAAAGCAACGAAGAAGGTCGCTAGCAAAAAGCCGAGAACGACTAGGAAGTCGCGGAAAGCGAGCGGCGCCTGACGGGCGCCCTGCGGCGATCGAACTCCCTTAGTATGCGACTCAGCGTACGGCTGATTTCAGTCTGAGTTCGGATCATTTCGATCTTCGGCCAGGTCGATTGTTCACCCATCGCAATCAGCCCAATTACCTCTTCGGTGCTTCGGTGTGAGAGCAGCTTTAGCGGGTTGAATAGCCGGCTGGCCGGCAGGATGTTGATGTCACCGATGTAATCCTGATTAATAATGCCCAGCGCAACATTCGTGATCCGACTTGCTACCGGACTCACCGACAACGGCTTCTCCATAATTGTCGCGGCGGCATTGATCCATTCGCGTGCAGTTCGTGACGTGGCGCGACGTACGGTGGACATCATGCCTTGCTCGCGAGTGGTATCGGAGACGAATGGAAATATGTGCGGATTTACCTGGCTTACGATGAAGTGATTCACCCCGTAGATGCGCGCCAGGCGCTTGGCGGGCAAGTCGTGGCTAAGTGAACCGTCAACCCACTTCCGCGATGGCAGGTAAGCCTGTCTTTCGCCCTGATCGTTTTTTGCGGCAAGCGCGACGGGCGGGTAAAAACCAGGTACCGCAGCAGATGCCATGACGGCATCGCGAACATAGACGTTGGGCGTCGTAATTGCATTTAACAATCGTGATGTCTGATGCCTTTCGGCCGCGGCGATTGATACGTTCAGGTGGCGGCCTGTCCGCTTGTAAGCCTCCTGAAACGTAAGCTCCGGGATCAATCGTTCCAGAACGGCGCGTACTTCGTCAGCCGACACAATATTAGGTTTCAGTGCGGCGATATGTCGAAAAATACTCTCGTCCCGCTCGAATTCCTGGACCAGATTCTCAGGATCGAAAATCCTTTCGAGGTCGCTATCAGAATGGGTGCTCGCCAGACTGCCAACAATCGCGCCGCCACTACTGCCGGACAAAATTTCCGGCAACAGGTTCTCCTGCCAGAGGGCTTTGACGACGCCAACATGAAAAAACAATAGGGATCCGGCACCGCTCATCATCAGCGCCGAACTGCCGTAGCAGTGTTGCGCACGCCGAAAAAAATCGGCGCGCTCTTTTCTCGGGATCCCGTCGGCCTCCGGACCGGCCAAGAGCTTGAGTGCTTCGGAGACCTCCGAGACGTAATCAATGATCAGCTTCTTAGTGCCAAACTTCGCTTTACCGTAGAGTTCGGCACGACCCATGCCATCGATGTTGCCGTGCACACCTTCGTTAAGTGCATACAACACGCCAGCGTAGTCTTTCTGTGCGCGCAAGCGACGCAGTCGCCGCAGGCGGCGACGAATGGACTTGAAGTCGAACTGCTTGGATTTGTCATCTGACTTCCATTTCGCCATGCCGGTACTCTTGTCGTGAGCAATAGCGGCGGACTTCCACTCCTCGTAAGTCGTAGCAGCATCCATGTCTTTTTGCAGGCGGCTCATTGTTGAAAAAACCATCGGTCCCCGGGGCGTGTCCGTGTTGCAGTTCAGTCCTTCAGGTTACACCCTAAGCGAATTAGGGGCGAGTACCTGTACCAAAAAGTCAATGAATTGGACGGACATGCGCGTTTTTTGACATAGTCCGCTAATGGCCACAGCAAAGCGTGATACACGAACCCGGATCCTCGTCGCGAGTCTGTCGCTGTTCAATGAGCAAGGTGAACCGGGAACAACCACCAATGAGATAGCCAACGAAGCCGATATCAGTCCCGGCAACCTTCACTACCATTTCAAGAAGAAATCGCATCTGGTCGAGGCCTTATTGCCTGAGTTTCAGGCGGATGTTCGGCGAGTTCTTGAACCGCCAAGAGGCGACGACGTAGCGCTGGATGATTTCTGGGCATTTCTGCATTCGCTACTTGAAGTACTGGCGGCCTACCGGTTCTTATTTCGCGACATCGAAACATTGGTGTCAGAATATCCGCAGGTGCGACATGCGCTGCGCGGATTTTCGAAGGCGCTCACGGCCATGATGCAGCTCTACATTGAAGCGCTGAGGAATAGCGGCTATCTGAACATGGATGATCGCGAAGTGCCGATCACCTGCCGTAATATGGTTGTAATATCGCTGTTCTCGGAGCGTTACGACGAAATCAACGAGGCGGCGTTAGCGGCCGATGTCTCCGCATTCAGAATTGCCCAGTCGATACTGGGGATGCTGTTGCCGTATTCATCACGTGAGGCAGAACAGCTGTTTGCAGAACTAGCGGAACACTACCGCCACTAAAAAAGGGCCGCGAAAGCGGCCCTTTCAGTTTCACCAAAGCAGTGGGGGAACTACTTGGCGACTTGCGCAAGTACTTTGTCGAGCTTGCGGTTAAGCTTTTTGAGTTCACTGCTTGTCGCGACCGGCGAATGCTCAAGCACGGTCGTAACCGCTGACTCTGCGCGCTTCGTGATCTCCGAGCGTGTGACCTCAACCTTCTTCAGAATTCGATTACTCAGGCTGTCGATTGAGCCGCGAGCCTGATTTCGAATTTTCGCACCATCTTTTGCCAAGGCTTCGAACTTTGTGTCGAAGTCGGACTGGACCTGTGACGCAAGACCGAGCCCGGCTAGAAGCGTTTTGTTGGCAACAAGAATTGGCCGCTCGACGATGGTGCCTTCGAATCGATCAATAATTGACTTGGCCTTAGCTTTGGACGTGCGGGTTTTTCTCTGTGCGGCCATGATGTCTCTCCTAATAATTAGTTATCTAGCAAACTACGAATGAATGTTAACGATCAAATCTAGGGTATTCACACTAAACCTTGAGTCACCCGTCAGCTTTCTATGCTTTCTTTTTGGTAGCGCGCTTTTTCGACGCCTTCTTCGCTACCGTCTTCTTGACAGACCGTTTGGCCGCCGCTTTCTTGGCCGGCTTCTTGGCATTCTTTTTCGCCGATACGGACTTTAGTACGCGGTCCAGCTTCGCGTTCAGCTTGTCCAGATCCTGCTTGCTGGCAACGCCAATGCGGTCGAGTGCCTGGTCGATACGAGCATCAAAAACGCTCTGCAGCTTGTCCATTTGTGGCGTGTCGCGCATCTGATCGATCAGCCCCGTTGCTTTCGATTGTGCATCCCCGGCCATGCCGCGAATGGCATCCTGAACGTCGTCAATCAGCGCTTCGGTCTTATCCGTCGCGTCCTTTCGAAACGACTCACCCTGTTTGATTAGTGTCTCGAAGGTCTTTTGACCGGCCTTACGTGTATTGGCTAGCGCGCCCAGTCCGGCGAGGAAAACGTGCTCGAGTTGACCCGAGATATCTGCGCTGCCTTTGCCGCTATCACTCTGTTTTGATTGTCGTTTTTGCTTTACCATGATGTTGTCCCGTTGATGTCGGTTCCTGTTGATGCTGAGAATGCTACGACGTCGATCTAGGGTGATCACACTAATATCAACCATGAGGATTATCATTCGTGCGAATTTGCCGAGCCCATGATCTGGGAGCCACGGAAGCAAAGGGCCGTGTGCAGCGCGCCGTTGTGACGCTTGAAGAGCAGTTTTCGCTGCAGTCTGTGTGGCACGGCAACGAGATGCGAATTAAGGGCAGTGGCGTCACCGGGCAGGTCGCGGTTACCGACACCGATATTGAGATGAACCTCCGACTCGGTCTGGCGCTGATGTTCATGGAGGGCGTAATCAAGTCTGCTATCGAAGAGGCGCTGGACGCCGAGATCGGCGAAGCCTAGTCGGACAGATGTTATCTGGCGATCGAAGCCGCGATATCTCGCAACAGCGCGTCGACAGCAGGATTGTCTGGGAACTGCATCTTAAGCTCCATCGCCACCTTTGACGCACCCACAAGGTCTTTGTTGTCTCTCAAGATCGTCGCAAGCGCGTAACCGATATCGAAATCGTCAGGGAAACGAATCCGGGCGTCATTGAGTATCGTTAGGGCTTCATCACTTCGACCCAGCGAGTTTGCAGCGATACCGTAAACATAGACATAACGGCTATTTGAAGGATCAAATTCGACAGCCCTTTGAATGTGCACCAGAGCCCGCTCATAGTCTTGTGCTCGAATCAGGAAAAGCCCGAGAGCGTGATGAGCCGGTGCGAATGACGGGTCCAGATGAAGTGCGTGTGCATAGTAACGATTGGCCGAGTCACCGTTTCCAAGGCGAAATTCGAGTTCGGCGAGTCGGATAGCGGTGTCTGGTGTCGATTCCGAAACCAATAACGAATCGCGGTATTCGTCAATCGCAGCCGCATAGGCTCGGGCGTCGTCTCGAGGCAGCAAGTCACGTTGTTCCATGAAAGCGAGTGCAGCTTCAACGCGTACGGCTCTTACCGAGTCCCTGAGCAGGTGGCTGCCGGACCTACCACGAATTTCTGCAGGAACGCTGGCAAGCGCGCGAAGTGCACCGATACGCACTAGCGGGTCTGGATCGCCGAAACTACTGGTGATCGCGTCCATCTCAGCAACACCTGCGGGCGGCGAGATAAGCGAAAGCTGTGTCGCTCGTGCGATCGCCGGGAATTCCCGATTCGCGATAGCGGCAAGAAGTTGGTCATTTGCGTTGGCCGATCTGCCCGCAGCAATCGCACGTCCATAATGTAAGTCAGATTCTGTCGTACCCGGAATTCGGAAGCTGTGATCGCGCCGGTCATCGACACCCATATAAATTGTTGCAGGCATATGGCAGTCGACGCAATTTCCGGCATCGACATCACTGTGTTCGGCAGTTGCGAACTTTGCAGGTAAATGACATTGCGAACACGTGTCGTTCGGATCGGGCCCGGCATGCAGCTTACCTGAGTGCGGATTGTGGCAATCGCTGCAGGCCACACCGGCCGCATACATTTTGCTTTGCACAAATGAGCCGTACACGTAGACCTCGTCGAGAATTCGACCATCTGCGTGGTACAGGTTTTCTTCCAGCAAAGAAACACTATGCGTGTCAGACAACGGCTTGCCGTACTCGTAGTCCTCTGTGAGTATGCCGCGGCGCGAGTGACAGCGGCCACAAGACTCGGGTTGTTGTTTGCGAAGATTCGGCTCACTTCGCTCAGCGATGCCAGTAGCCAGGTTCATAATCCAGGCCGAAATGCCACGATCATCAAGATCAACGGGCAATCCAAAAGCGTCGTCAAATAGTTTCGTTTCGGCTTGTTCCAGATGCAGCGAGCTTGGTCCATGGCAGGCCTCGCAGCCGACCGATACCTCATCGAAGCTTGTCTGAAAAGTATTTGAGTCTATGTCGTATCCAACTTGTAGATTCGTTGAGTGACATTCAGCGCAGGCCGTATTCCACGTGAAGTACTGGCCGGTCCAATGCAGCGGGTCACCGGGTCCAACGTACTCGTCGGCGTATAAGTGATACCAGCGCTGGCCGCCGTCCTCTTCCGAGCGCACGTCCCAGGTAAACGGCAGGGATTGTTTTCGTCCGTCTGGAAACTCAACCAGGTATTGCTGTAGCGGTTCGACACCAAACGTATGTGTGATTTCGAACTCCTGCTGTTCACCGGTGCTGTTACCGGTGCGCAGCATGAACGCGCCATCTTTCTTGAACAGCAGTGTCTTGGTATCGAAGTAATCGAATTCGACATCGGAAAAATCGCCAAGCACGGTTGTGTCGTTTGCGACTTGCATCGCCAATTCATGATGCGAGCCTTGCCAAAGACTGTGTTCCTCTTCATGGCAAGAGGCGCATTGCTGACTTCCGACGAAAGAGGGTTCCGCTTTTGACCCACCCGTTTCCAGTGGATGTTTTGAGCAACTGGCGGCGAGCAACAACAGTGCAATGATGAATGGCAATTTGTTCAAAAAGTCTGTCCAGGCGCGCCTAATCTCCGCGCAACGTTGGTCGGGATAAGCCGACAGTGAGTTTTTCACCCAGAACTTCACGCCGGAACCGGAACAGTTCAGCCGGACGTCCTCGACCGACAGCGGTCGTTCTACCGATCGCCTCAACAAGATTCGCGTTCATGACCAGGCGTCGGAAATTTTGCTTGTGCAATTGCGTGCCGCTGAGCGCTTCTGCGACTTTTTGTAAGTGCAGCAAGGTGAACTCTCCTGGCAACAACTCGAATACAACCGGCCGGTAGGCGAGTTTGCCGCGAATGCGTCCAAGTGCGGTCGCGAGTATGCGGCGATGGTCAGAGAGCATCGGAACACCATTATCATCAGACCTCGGTGCAGCAAACTCCCCGTCGATCGCTCGTCGATCCCTTTGCGACTCGGTCATGACGCCGGCGTCGTACAGAAGCTCAAGTCTTTCAAGCGTTAGAACGGCGTCCATCTCCGCTGTCCCTGAAATTCCAAACGTCACGTTGACGCGTTCTTCGCGATTTCGGCGCGTTGTCTGCGAGCGCGCCTGCGAACACCAATTCGCAAGTCTTGGCGCGATCAGCGAGTCCAATATATCTGGCCGTCCCTTACGCCAGTCTTCCCAGGGGAGAAACTCGTACCAGTCCGCCCATCGAGTACCTTCGAGCGGCATTTCGTCTTCGCGAGTCAGTGCCACATAGGCGACGGACAGGGTTCGCGGCCCGCCATCAATCTCATCGACTGTTCGAAAACGGTTACCAAATGTATACAGCTGCTCGATGTAATAGAGATCGAGTCCCGCCTGCGCTTCGATAAGCTGGCGAAATCCGTCTTCGAGGCTTGCGTGGTCGCGAGGTGAGAACGGGCCGTTTGGTAGCGCCATCTCGCCATCGCCGTCTACCACCAGGACACGAGGTATCTCGTCGGTGACGGCTACGATAACGCCCAGCAAATCTACAAAAATGTCGGTCTTTTTCATAAGAAACAGTTGAAATATATGCTCTTTATGAGCACAATTAGTCTATATATACTCTAAACGAGCATTAGTTGTACAGGTGCACTATGCCAGTCAAACACATCGACGCAACCATCATTGAGAAAGTGGCGCCGCTCTATGAGCGCGTCAAGACCGTCATTCCGGATATCGAATGGCCTTTTCATGCGCCTCATATCGCGGCAATCAACGAGCTCAAGAAAGAAAAGAACGCCGTTATTCTGGCGCACAATTACCAAACGCCCGAGATTTATCATTGTGTCGCCGATATCACAGGCGACTCGCTGGCATTGGCACAGCGTGCCATTGATACCGATGCCGACGTCATTGTAGTCGCTGGTGTGCACTTCATGGCGGAGACAGCCAAGCTACTGAATCCCGACAAGACTGTCCTTATACCGGACCTCGGGGCAGGGTGCTCGCTTGCCGAGTCGATTACTGCTGCCGACGTTCGCAAGCTTCGCGAACAATACCCCGGCGTTCCTGTTGTTACCTACGTTAATACATCGGCCGAAGTAAAAGCAGAATGCGATATTTGCTGCACATCGGGCAACGCGCTGGCGATTGTCGAATCGCTCGGCAGTGAGCGCGTAATTTTCCTGCCCGACGAATACCTGGCCAACTATGTTGCGCAGCAAACCGACATCGAAATCATCAGTTGGCAGGGACGTTGCGAGGTTCACGGACGATTTACGGCCGAAGAGCTTGAGTCGTTTCGCGCGGGGCATGATGACCTCACGATCATTGCACACCCTGAATGTCCGCCGGACGTCCTGGCAACGGCGGACTTCGTTGGGTCAACGGCGCAGATGCAGGACTACGTCGTCAACAAGCGTCCGCCAAAGGTGCTCATGGTTACCGAGTGTTCGATGAGCGATAACGTATCTGTAGGAATCGATGACGTCGAGTTCATACGCCCGTGCAACCTTTGCCCGTACATGAAGAAGATTACACTTGCGAATATTCAGGCCGCCCTCGAAACGCTGAGTCCGGCTGTGGAAATCGATCCCGCTGTTGCGAATCGGGCGCGCGCTGCTGTTGAGCGGATGCTCGATGTCGGTCGTTCGAAGATGACCGAGGTCGCTGCCTAAGCGGCAATTGCGCGATAGTCGTACAGATGCAAAAAATTGCCATTGTTGGGTGTGGGGCCATCGGCGAAGCCGTCGCCGAATATCTGGCTGACCACGAAGATGTGATTATCAGTGTGGCAATCATCGTGCCGGGTATGGAATCGCGGGCGCGAGAGGTATTTGGCGAAGACGTCGAGATCGTGCATAGCGTCGACGATCTCGCGACCCAGGTTGATCTGGCGGCGGACTGTGCAGGCCACGCGGCATTGCGTCAGCACGGTGAAGCGCTTCTATCCCAGGGTGTCAATCTCATCTCAGTTTCTTCGGGCGCATTAGCCGATGCCGGGTTGTTTGACCGGCTCGTCGCTGCCGCACGGCAAGGCGGCACCCAGTTGCGAATGGTTTCTGGCGCGATTGGCGCGCTGGATGCGTTGTCCGCGGGCAGCATCGGCACGCTGGCAAAAGTGACCTATCGGGGCCGCAAGCCCCCACAGGGCTGGCGTGGCTCTCCTGCAGAATCAAAGCTCGATCTCGATACCTTGTCGGAGGCGGCCGTACACTTCAGCGGCAGCGCCCGGAACGCAGCACTCGAATATCCCAAAAACGCGAATGTGGCCGCGTCAGTCGCACTCGCGGGTATTGGTTTCGATAAAACTTTTGTCGAACTTATTGCAGACCCGGGCACTACACGTAACGTGCACGAGATCGTGACCGAGGGCGACTTTGGCCGCTACGAATTCCGGATAGAAGGAAATTCGCTGCCCGACAATCCCCGATCCTCGGCGATTACGGCAATGAGCGTGGTGCGCGAGATCTTGAATCCCGGCTCACCGATCGTGATCTGAGATAAACTGGCGCTACCCATTAAATGCCTGACGTGGACTGATATGCACTACGAATCATCACTCGAATTCGCGAGAGCACAGGACGCGGCCGATCCGCTCAGATCGTACCGTGATCAGTTTCTCTTCCCGTCACAGGGTACGAACGAAGTCGTGTATTTCGCCGGGCATTCGCTCGGGCTGCAGCCCAAAACAGTGCGGGCAGCCGTCGGGCTCGAACTCGACGAGTGGGCAAAATACGGCGTCGAAAAACATTTTCATTCTACAAACCCCTGGTACAGCTACCACGAGCTGCTGACACCACCGATGGCAGAGATAGTCGGCGCGAAGGAGTCGGAGGTTGTCTGCATGAATTCGCTGACAACTAATATTCACCTGCTTTTTGTTTCGTTCTATCGCCCCACAAAAACGCGTTACAAAATCATCAGCGAAGCGAAGATGTTCCCGTCGGATCGCTATGTGCTGGAGACCCAAGCTCAGTTTCACGGTTTCGACCCGGATGACGCAATTATCGAGGTGGCGCCAAGGGATGGTGAAAACTCGATTCGGGAAGAAGATATTCTCGCAGTGATCGAGGCAAATGCGGATGAAGCTGCACTGGTCTTTTTTGGTGGCGCGAACTATTTCACGGGTCAGCTGTTTAACATACTTCG
This sequence comes from Woeseiaceae bacterium, assembly GCA_021773075.1. GTDB lineage: Bacteria > Pseudomonadota > Gammaproteobacteria > Steroidobacterales > Woeseiaceae > UBA1847. The sequence continues at coordinate 143,125 of JAJFKT010000014.1, read as the reverse complement.
CCTCACCGAAGCGGCGCACGCCGTTGGTGCAATTGCCGGATTTGACCTCGCGCACGCGGCAGGCAATGTGCCATTGTCATTGCATGAGTGGGGCGTGGATTTCGCCGCGTGGTGCTCCTACAAATACCTGAATTCGAGTCCGGGCAACATCGGGGCAATTTTCGTGCACGAACGGCATGGTCGGAATTTTGAGCTGCCGCGTCTTGGCGGCTGGTGGGGGCACAACAAGTCGACACGATTTCAGATGAAAAACGGCTTTCAGCCTATGGAAGGCGCAGAAGGCTGGCAGGTGAGTTGTGTTCCAATTCTCGGTATGGCCGCAATGAAAGCGTCGCTTGACGTTTTCGCTGAAGCGGGTATGTCCGCACTACGAGAAAAGAGCGAGAAACTGACCGGCTACCTCGAGTACACGGTCGACCGGTTAGTAAATGAGTTTCCCGATGCCGAAATCAGTGTCATTACGCCGCGAGACCCTGACCAGCGTGGTTGCCAGATTTCAATTGTTATAGCCGGGCGTGAGCGCAAGTTGTTCGACGACATGGTCTCCGCCGGAGTCATTGCCGACTTCCGTGAGCCCTGCGTTATTCGTATGGCGCCTGTGCCGCTCTACAACTCTTTCGAAGACGTATTCACGTTTGGCGCGGTAATGAGAGATCTGCTTGCAGTCGGGCGAAAAGGGGTCTGACCCCCTTTTCATAAATTTACGAATAGGGGTCAGACCCCATTTCATGAACCTACTTGCTGGTCGGTGGGTTCGGATCCTTGCCGAGACCGATGCGCTCTAACAGTGCGGAACCCTCGTCGGTCTGGCGAATCGCTTCGACCATACCGGCGACGTTTGTGCCGCCCTTTGTCGTTAGCAGATCGAGCAGGCTGTCCATACCGCTATTGACGTCGCCCGAATTGACGATGACTTTGATCCCCGCGTCCTGCAGCGCCTTCGCCTGTTCCACACCGACTGTTTCGTCTTTCTCAACACCACGAATCTTGATGAGATAGTCCTGGTAGCCGTCATTGCTACCAATTTCGTCGGCCAATGCGATCTGAGGAGAGACAGTAGCCATCTCTTCCAGTCTTTTCGCCTCCGCGGTCGACGTACCGACAGCGAGAATACCCTCAGCATCCTTGAGGGCGTCCTGCAGGTCACCGTCGGCAATGATGATGGTTTTTTGTTTGACCGCTTCAGCGTCAATAATTTCTTGCTGGCGCTGACCTTCGGCGCGGATAACGATAGTCTGCTTATCCTCGTCGGCCTTGACGACCTCAACCGATCGATTGATCTCCGCGGCACGTACGTTTTTGACCAGCTCCACGGCCATATCTCGCTCTGCGGTTTCTTTGGCCTGTGTCTTGATTTCCTGCAGCGCTTGTTCGTCCGCGATACCAACGGCCTGATCTTTTTGCGCGGTTCGCAGGCCGACCAGCTCCTCGGCCTCTTGCGCCCGGACATCGACAACCTGCTTCGCCTCGATCTCGGCGGTCTCGGCAAGTTTGGTATTTTCGGCCACGACGACGCGAGATTCGCGATCGATAACCGATTCTTTTTTCGCCATGATGTTGGATACTGTCTGCGAGTCACGGCCATCGCGAATATCCATTAACTCAATATTCTTTACGTTGGACACGCCCCAGGCGATCAACTGATCGGCAACCTCGTCTGTGAACATTTTTCCGAAGGTACTGCGTTCCATCATGATGTCTTCGATTTCGTGTTTCGCAAGAATGGTACGTACCGCACCTTGCAAAATGGACTCCAGCTGAGCCTGCAACTCATGCAGGTTTTGAATGCGGCGCGCCGCAACGGATGGGTCACGAATTCTAAAAAAGGCAACAACATCAACGACAAACGGTACTTTTCCGATGTCGTAAGCCTCGTAGTTGGTTAGTTTTTGGTCGAAGACAGACAGTGGCAATACGATTTTCTGTACGCCAACAACTGGCCACCAATGCGGCCACTCGTAGTAACTGTTACCAGTAACTTTTCGATCCTCTCCCTCTTCAAGAGGTTTGCCGTAAATCACTGTGCCGCGTCTGGACTGCACAATATGTACTTCGTTGGGTTCGACGACGCGTCGATAGGCTTTTGCGAGGAAAATCGCGAACAGAAAAAATAGGCCGATTCCGATTCCGATTGATGCCGCTGTTGACAGGCCGAAACCCGTGACTGAATCTAATACATCAAGCATGCGATCTTCTCCCTTTTATTGTTTGTTTAATCTTATACCAGCTTACCGTTATTAGCCTGACCAGAAAAATATTCGTTCGAATTGATATGGGGTTTCGCGCGCCAAATTCAATCTTTAACGAGAAGCTGGCCGCGCACAGAGTGTGCACCTATTAAGTACAAGCCCGCATTGTCAGACAAGCGGCGGATCGCGGAGTATACTTACAAGTATGGTCCTGGCACGAAAGCGCCATTAAGGGAGGGTCTGAACGATGTGCATTTTCCGTATATTGGTATTAACTATTGGGTTGTTGCTCGCCACTCTAGCTTGGGGAGACGATGCACGGAAAGGTCTCGACGCCTACAATTCCACCGACTACGAAACTGCACTCAGCATTTGGCAGCCGCTAGCCGAGAATGGTGATTCGGACAGTCAATATGGTCTCGGTATGATGTACGGCAATGGCTTTGGCGTCATGATGGATGACGCACTTGCGCTCAAATGGTACGGCGAGGCGGCCGACCAAGGTCATGCTGCTGCACAATGCAATCTTGCCGTCATGCACCAAAATGGCTGGGGTGTGCCTGCAGACGAGGAGCAAGCTATCCGGTACTACGAATTGGCAGCCGAACAAGGTGTCGCGGAAGCGATGGTGGCATTGGGCCGACATTTCTCAATGGACTTTTCTGAAGCCTATGACCCGGTAAAAGCCTACAAGTGGTTTAGTCTTGCTGTAAAGATGGACTCTGCCGATGCTAGCGCCAAACGGGACAGTATCGCCGACAAATTGACCGCTGATCAGCAGGTCGAAGGCGATGCACTAATTCAAGCCTGGTCGGATGGTCACTCGGAACTATTAGCGCAGCAATAGCGTGATCCAGTCGCGATTAATCTGTGACGATTAAGTCAGTCAGCGTCCGCTTGTGATTCGGGCGACGCTTTCCTGAACGCTTCAAGTTTGTTGCAGTTATCGGCCACAGCAACGAGTTTAGGGTATGCATCCAGCGGTACATCGAAGCGCCTTGCGTTGTACATCTGCGGAATCAGCAGGGCGTCCGCTAAAGTCACTGTGTCACCGAATACATAAGCGCCGCCGCTGGCTAGTTGTTCAAGCGCAGCAAATCCCTCGTGTATCCAGTGTCCGTACCAGTGTGCAAATGGATCGGCTTCGAATTCTGACTTGATGTACTGCAATATCCTGAGATTCAGGATCGGATGGATGTCGCATGCGACGGCATTACAAAATGCGCGCACCTGACTGCGTAGTGCTTGCTCGTCCGGCAAAAGCTTCACGGCCGGGTAGCTTTCCTCAAGATACTCCAGCATAGCCAGCGACTGGCCGATTGCCACGTCGCCGTCCTCGAGAAACGGCACAAGCATTTGCGGGTTCTTATTGCGATACGTTTCCTCTCGATGCTCTGACACACCTGGGGCCAGCGACACCGGAACAATCTCGTGGTCGAGCCCTTTGAGGTTCAAAGCAATGCGCACGCGATACGCGGCGGACGATCGCCAGTAGCTATAGAGCCGGATCAAGACGCGCCTTCGTATTTTGTGATCACCTGGTCAATCGTGCCGAATACTGAACGACCGTTCTTGTCATTCATCTCGATTCGAACACGGTCGCCAAAATTCATAAACGACGTGCTTGGCTTGCCGTCATTAATGGTCTCAATGGTACGAATTTCCGCGATGCAGGAATAACCGACGCCACCATCGCGAATCGGCTTGCCCGGTCCGTTGTCAAGCTTGTTGGACACGGTGCCAGAGCCAATGATTGCGCCCGCCGCCAGTGGACGCGTCTTTGCGGCATGCGCAACGAGCTGGCCGAAGTCGAACGTCATATCAACGCCGGCCTCGGGCTTGCCAAAGGCCGTATCGTTAAGGAAGGACAGCAACGGTAATTCGACCTTTGCGCCATTCCAGCTTTCGCCCAGTTCATCAGGCGTGATAGCTACAGGCGAGAAAGCACTGGATGGCTTCGATTGGAAAAACCCGAAGCCCTTTGCGAGCTCGCCCGGTATCAAACCACGTAGCGACACATCGTTTACCAGCATGATAAGTATAATGTGATCGACAGCATCAACGGCCGAGATACCCATCGGCACATCGTCGGTTACGACGGTGACCTCAGCTTCGAAGTCTATGCCCCAGGCTTCGTCGCCCACAGGGATGTCGTCTCTCGGGCCAATGAACGAATCCGAGCCACCCTGATACATCAACGGGTCGGTCCAAAACGTAGCCGGCATTTCAGCGCCACGCGCTTTACGCACGAGCTCAACGTGGTTTACGTAGGCGGAGCCATCCGCCCATTGAAATGCACGCGGCAATGGTGAGGCGCAATCTTCCTGCCTGAACGGGTCGCCACCTCCCGCCTCAAGGTCTGAAGCAATGGATACGAGCGCCGGACGTATATTGGCCCAGTCATCAAGCGCTGCCTGCATCGTTGGCGCAACGCTCGTAGCTGAAGCACAGCGAGTCAGATCCTTCGATACAACAACGAGCGTACCGTCGCGGCCGCCTTTTAGAGATGCAAGCTTCATCTAGTCGTTACCTCGGAATTCCAGTTCATGTAACCACGCCGCGTGGCGTGGTGCTTTCTTCGTTTGGCTCCACTCTTCGAGCATCGCCGGAGCGACTCGTTTTAGCTCATCGATTTGTTCTTGCGTTTGAGTATTAGCAACTAACTCAAGACGATGACCGTTGGGGTCAAAGAAGTAGATGGATTGAAAAATACCGTGGTTCGTAGGTCCAATTACAGATAAGCCCTCCGCTTCAATATGCTCTTGGGCTGCGATCAGTGCTGCATAATCCTCTATCTCAAAGGCTATGTGCTGAACCCAGGCGGGTGTGTTGTGATCCCGGTCCATCGCTGGTTGCGTCGGCAATTCGAAAAATGCGAGAACATTGCCCATGCCGGCATCGAGAAAAACATGCATGTACGGATCGGGCTCCTTTGTTGAGGGAACCTGATCCTCGGCGAACGCCACCGTAAATTCCATGTTAAGGACTCGTTGATAAAACTCGACGGTCTCTTTCGCGTCATTGCAGCGGTAGGCGACGTGGTGAATGCGTTTCAGATTCATGCTCTGCTCCTGTCAGGCTGTTGCATCGACGATGCCGCGGGCGACCTGGTCACGTTCGATCGATTCAAAAAGGGCCTTGAAATTGCCTTCCCCAAACCCATCGTCCTGCTTGCGCTGGATGAACTCGAAAAAACTCGGTCCGACCATGTTGGCTGAAAAAATCTGCAGCAACAAGCGTGGCTCATCGCCATCCGTTGTGCCATCCAGCAATATGCCCCGGGCTTGTAATTCATCGATCGGTTCACCATGACCTGGCAGGCGTTCTTCGAGCATCTCGTAATACGCGGCAGGTGGCGCCGTCATGAATTCAATGCCCTGTTTTTGCAGCCGGTCCCAGCATTCAAGCAGATTGTCACAACTAAAGGCAATGTGCTGAATACCCTCGCCATTGAATTCCATGAGGTACTCCTCGATCTGCCCGGTACCTTTTGACGCTTCCTCGTTCAAGGGAATACGAATCTTTCCGTCCGGTGCCGTCATCGCCTTTGACAACAAACCGGTGTATTCACCCTTGATGTCGAAATATCGAATCTCTCTGAAGTTAAACAGCTTCTCGTAGTAGTCCGCCCAATACTGCATGCGCCCGCGATAGACGTTATGGGTCAGGTGGTCGATGATGTCGAAGCCGCAGCCTTTGGGATGTCGATCGACACCTTCAATAAAGTTGAAGTCGATATCGTAGATTGACGTGCCATCTTCGTAGCGGTCGATCAGATAAACTGTTGCACCGCCGATTCCCTTAATGGCTGGCAATCGCAACTCCATTGGACCCGTTTGAATTTCAACAGGTTCAGCTCCCTGTTCCAGCGCTCGCGTATAGGCTTGATGTGCGTCTTTAACGCGGAATGCCATGCCGCAGGCACAGGGGCCATGATCACGGGCGAAATAGTACGCAGGACAGTTCGGCTCATTATTGATGATGAAATTGATGTTGCCCTGTCGCCAAAGCGTGACGTTCTTCGAGCGGTGTTTTGCGACTTCACTAAAACCGAGCAGCGTAAAGGCGCTCTCCAGAACGGCTGGATCCGGTGCCGCGAATTCAACAAACTCGAAGCCGTCGAGTCCCATGGGGTTTTCAAACAGGTCTGCCATTGCAATGTCCTCTGTCACGCATATATTTTCGACATTATGGGCGCGTACGGAAGAAAATGTGTCCGAGTTGCGCTAGAGTTGCGCTAATGGTGAAACAAACGTTTCAATTTACTAAAAAAGGTGAATAAATGGCACAGATAAGTCTGTCCCGAACCGACCGTCGGCTTCTCAACGAGTTGCAGCGCGACGCGACACGCAATCAGAGCGAGCTTGCCGAGTTGGTTGGCATGTCGCGGACCTCCTGCTGGCGCCGAATTCGTGATTTCGAGGAGGCAGGATTGATCGAGCGCCAGGTAGCCTTGATCAACCCGAAGATCGCCGGCTTCAATATTCAGGTTTTGCTGCTTGTGGCAATGACTGAACATACCGACGAGAACCGGCAGAGTTTCGAACGACACGTTTCACTGTTGCCGGAAGTGACCGAATGTTTTTCTGTTTCCGGCGATCGCGACTATGTGTTGCACGTTGTCGTGAAGGATATGGATAGCTACAACGATTTCCTGAATTCACAGGTGTTGAAACATTCGGCCGTTCGATCTGCAAGTTCTACTTTCGTTTTGAGAAGAGTCAAGTACTCGACTGAGCTACCTTTGTAGAAGGGCGATGGTGCGACCGCCGAGCACCAATGTACGATTATTTTTCATGGCGCCGAGACCGGCATCGCTCGAAAAAGAAACTCTCCATTCATGAGCTGTTGCAGGCAACTTCAATGATGCGGGTTCGTGAAAACAGTTAATCGCAATAGCGAGCGATGATTCGCTGCCATCCGTGTTCTGTGCCGTCATTAGTAATGTAAATGCCTTACTCTCAGACCACTCATCGTCACGCTTGATTTCGCCAGCTGCATTGATCCAGCGGAGCTCGATACTGCCATCGATGGTCGGCAGGCGGTCATGAATGTAGTCCTCAATACGAAGCAACGCCGTTTCTCGGCGCAGCCAGATAAGGTCACGAACCTGGTCAGTAAACTCGGGGTCGTCCTTGAACGCGGTCCAGTCGAGCCAGCCGATCGGATTGTCCTGCGCGTAGGCGTTGTTATTTCCCTGTTGTGAGTTTCCAAACTCGTCACCCGCCAATAGCATAGGCGTGCCTTGTGAGAACAACAGGCAGGCAAGCATATTCAAGCGCTGTCGGCGGCGCAGTGCCTGCAGGTCGTTGTTTCCAGTCTCGCCTTCTTCGCCATAATTACAACTGTAGTTATGGCTGTGGCCATCTCTATTATCTTCGCCGTTTGTCTCGTTGTGTCGCTGCTCGTAACTAACGGTATCCATTAATGTGTAGCCGTCATGACTGGTGATGAAGTTGATGCTCGCGAAAGGTGGACGTCCGTTGCTTTCAAAAACATCTGCCGAGCCATGCATGCGTTGCGCTGTTGCGCCGCTCAAACCCTGATCGCCGCGCCAAAATCGCCGTATCGTGTCCCTGTACTGGTCGTTCCACTCGGCCCATCGCGGCGGGAACTGTCCGAGCTGGTAACCGCCGGGGCCCGGGTCCCAGGGTTCGGCGATCAGTTTCAGATCACTCAGTCTGCTGTCGCTACCAATTGCGCTTAGCAAAGGGTGTTCGCTCGAAAATCCGTGCTCGTGTCGACCGAGGATAGTTGCGAGATCAAAGCGAAACCCATCGACGCCAACGTCTTCGGCAAAGTGTCCGAGGCTATCGAGGATGAGTTGTTTGACGCGCGGGTGATCGGCGTTAATCGTATTGCCGCAGCCAGTGTCGTTTACATAGAGAGCTGGATTGTCGGGATGAACGCGATAGTAGCTAAGGTTATCGATGCCGCGAAACGACAGGCTCGGACCATGAAAATCGCCTTCACCCGTGTGGTTGTAGGCGACATCAAGAATGACCTCGAGGCCGACATCATGAATGCTACGGACCATTTCTCGTAGCTCGATGAGTGGCTCGCTGCCCGCATAACGCGGCATCGGCGCGAGGAACCCAACCGTGTTGTAGCCCCAGAAATTTCGCAGCTCTTTGTTCGCGAGATGATGTTCGTCGACAAAGGCCTGAATGGGCATTAGCTCTATTGACGTGATGCCTAATGCCTTGATGTAGGCGAGGACGTCAGCGTTGCACATTCCGGTAAATTTCCCGCGATCGTCGAGCGGCACGGCAGGGTGCTGCATCGTAAAGCCGCGAACATTGGCCTCGTAAAATACGGTGTCCTTCCAAGGCACGTGCGGGCGATCATGTTTGCGCTCAATACAGTGTTCGCTGACAACAGAAACCGGTACCCAGGGCGCGCTGTCCTGGCCGCATCGGTTGGTCTTGTCGCCATCCAGCTTGTAGTCAAAAACGGCTTCGTGCCAGGTTAGCTCACCCTCGATTATCCTGGCGTAGGGATCGAGCATGAGTTTGGCCGGGTTGCATCTCAGTCCAAGCTCGGGGTCCCATGGCCCGTGCACTCGAAATCCGTAGCGCTGGCCCGGCTCGCATCCCGGTACGAAGTCGTGCCAGACATCGTCATCACAGTTGGCGAGGAAACGCGATTCAGTCTGATTGCCTGCCGCATCGAAGAAACACAGTTCAACATCTTCGGCAACAGCCGAATAGATCGCGAAGCAGGTTCCCTCAGAGGTCGGGGTCGAACCGAGTTGCATCAGTCGCTGTCGAGTTCAATCGGCAGAAGTCGCCAGATGTCGTCATTGTATTCGCGCATCGTTCGATCTGTGGAGAACTGACCCGATGCCGCCGTATTCAGGATACTCATCTTCGTCCAATTCTCTGTTTCTGTATAAGCCTCGGCCGCGGCCGTTTGCGCATCGACAAAGCTGCGAAAATCGGCCGCTGTCATCCAAAGGTCGGCGGGTTCGCGAATAGCTTGCGATATGCCGTCCATCAAGCCGGATTCAAAGCGGTTGAAATGACCACTATCGAGTAGATCCATGACACGTTTGAAATCATCGTCCGCATCGATGATCACTTGCGGATCATACTGGCCCCGCAACGCTTCAATTTGCTCGACGGTGAGACCGAACAGGAAGAAATTTTCAGCGCCGACGGCCTCACGTATTTCAACATTCGCGCCGTCCAGAGTCCCGATGGTCAATGCACCATTCATCATGAATTTCATGTTGCCGGTGCCGGATGCTTCTTTTCCAGCGGTTGAGATTTGTTCCGACAGATCGGCGGCAGGGCAGATGAGTTCCATGCCGGATACGTTGTAGTCGGGATAGAAAATCAACTGCAGTTTGCCGGCCATCATTGGGTCTGAATTGATGACCCGGGCGACATTATTGATGCATTTGATGATGTTCTTAGCCATCGCATAGCCAGGTGCTGCTTTGCCGCCAATAACTATTGTACGCGGCACGATTTGTTCGCCTTCGCCGCGGCGAATACGATCGTACAAATGAACAGCATGTAACAGATTTAGCAATTGCCGCTTATATTCGTGGATGCGTTTGACCTGCACATCAAAAATCGAATCCGTCGAAATCTTCAGGCCGGTTTTCGCTTCGATATTGGCGGCCAGTCGTTGCTTGTTGTGCAGCTTCACTTCACGCCAGGCGACTTGAAAATTCGCATCGTCCGCGAGCGCTGCCAACTGTGAAAGCTGCGTCAAGTCCGTTATCCAGCCGTTGCCAATTTTTTCGCTGATCAGAGCCGCGAGTTCCTGGTTACACGCCGCCAGCCAGCGTCGTTGTGTGACGCCATTGGTTTTGTTATTGAATTTTTCGGGCCAAAGATCTGCGAAATCACGAAACAAACCTTCGCGTAGCAGCTTCGAATGCAGCGCGGCGACGCCGTTAACTGAGAAACTACCGACGATGGCGAGGTAGGCCATGCGTAACATGGGCTCGCTACCTTCCTCTACCAGCGACATACGCCGGATACGATCGTTGTCGCCCGGCCAACGCTGACTAACTTCGGCAACAAAGCGCGCGTTGATCTCGTAAATGATGTCGAGAATGCGCGGCAATAAGCGCCGGAACATCGACACCGGCCACTTTTCCAGCGCTTCGGGTAGCAGCGTGTGATTGGTATAGGCCATTGTGTTGCGGGTTATGTCCCACGCCATATCCCAGTCGATGCCGTGTTCGTCCATCAGCAGGCGCATTAGCTCGGCGACGGCTACCGCCGGATGCGTATCGTTCAGTTGAAAACAGTTCTTCTCAGCGAACTCACTGAAGTCATCACCGTGATGCAACGCCCAGTAGCGGATCGTATCCTGCAGGCTGGCGGATGCGAGAAAGTATTGCTGCCGCAGTCGTAGTTCCTGACCGTTCTCGGTTTCTGCGTTCGGGTACAGAACCATTGTAATATTTTCGGCGGCATTCTTTGCTGCTACTGCATCGACATAACTACCCGCGTTGAATTCGTCGAGATCGAATCCGTCGGTCGCAGCGGCCGACCAGAGCCGCAATGTGTTGACGACGTCATTCTCATAGCCAGGTATTGGGACATCGAATGGAATCGCGAGCACGTCCTGTGTATCAACCCATTGGTAGCGGGTGATACCGCCCTTGTCTGTGTAAGTGTTGCTGCGACCGCCGAACTTGATCGCCTGCGTAAACTCAATACGCTCAATTTCCCATGGGAAACCCTCACGTAGCCAGGAATCGGGCTCTTCAAGCTGATGGCCGTTTTCGATACGTTGGTGAAACATGCCGTAGTGATAGCGAATGCCATAACCCAACACCGGCAACTTTAGTGTCGCGCAACTATCGAGAAAACAGGCGGCCAAACGCCCGAGCCCACCATTGCCGAGGCCGGCGTCTCTCTCTCGTTCGTAAACATCTTCAAGATCAAGGCCGATACGGTTGAGTGCCTCTGCCGTTTCGTCCTCAATACCCAAATTGAGCAGTGCGTTGCGGAGCAGGCGTCCCATCAGAAATTCCAGCGACAGGTAGGAAACACGACGGTTGTCTTTTGATTCCATGGCGTCGCGGGTTTTTCCCCACCGTTCAACCAGCCGATCGCGTGCTGCGAATACGACCGCCTGGTACAGGAATGGCGAATCCGCGCTGATGGTACGGCGTCCGAGCATATGGCCAAAATAATGCGAAAAATCCTTTAGGATCGCATCGGCAGTCATCGGCAGATCTTTGCTCAGCGGTAACTGTGTCGTGTTGGAGTGTTTGTCAGATCGAGCGGGCATGCGTCAGGTATCATCCTTGAGTTTGAGAATAATTGTTGCGAGTGCAGGTAACTGTACTTCCAGAGAGTCAGCTTTACCGTGTTGTGGCGTGCCTGTGCTTTGCAAAACATCGTTGCTGATACCGCTGCCAGCGTAGCGCTGTTTGTCGGTATTCAATAATTCCGTGTACGTGCCGGCAGCAGGGACGCCGACTGAGTAATTGTCTCTCGCAACGGGTGTGAAATTGCACACGACGACCACGAAGCCGCCCGAGCAATCGCGACGTATCCACGACAGGATGCTATTGTCTCGATCGCTATAGTCAATCCATTCAAAACCGGCGTCAGAGAAATCGATCTCATACAGTGCTGGTGTCTGCCTGTACACGAGGTTGAGATCCCGCAGCAAGTTTTGTACGCCAGCGTGCGACGCGTGGTCGAGCAAGTGCCAGTCCAACGACTGATCGTGATTCCATTCGCTGGATTGCGCGATCTCATTTCCCATAAACAGCAATTTCTTGCCCGGGTGCGCATACATCGCTGCGTAGTAGGCGCGTAAATTCGCGAATTTTTGCCATTCATCGCCAGGCATTCGACCAAGAATGGAGCGTTTGCCGTGCACAACCTCGTCATGTGACAGTGGTAGTACGAAATTTTCGTCGAACGCGTAAACCAGACCGAATGTCATCTTGTCGTGATGGTGTTTTCGATGCACTGGGTCTTCTGACATGTACTTGAGGCTGTCGTTCATCCAGCCCATGTTCCATTTGTACGTAAAGCCGAGGCCACCCGCGTCGACAGGCCGGGATACGCCTGGCCATGCAGTAGACTCTTCGGCGAAGGAACTTGCACCGACGGCATGGATTTCACTATTGAAGCGCTTCAGAAACTCGACTGCCTCAAGGTTTTCGTTTCCACCATGGACATTCGGAATCCACTCACCTTCTTCACGTGAGTAATCCAGGTACAGCATCGAGGCAACGGCGTCGACGCGAATTGCATCGATGTGCAATTCCTGAATCCAGTACAGTGCGCTGCCGATCAGATAGTTGACGACTTCGCGGCGGCCGTAGTTAAAGATGAGCGTGCCCCAGTCCGCATGTTCACCTTTGCGCGGGTCCTCGTGTTCGTAGAGTGCCGAGCCATCAAAGCTTGCAAGTCCGTGCTCATCTTTCGGGAAATGTGCAGGCACCCAGTCGACAATTATGCTGATGCCGTCTGCATGGCAGCGGTCCACAAAGTAGCGGAAGTCGTCAGGCGTTCCGAAACGCTGCGTCGGCGCAAAAAGACCGATCGGTTGATAGCCCCAGGAACCATCGAACGGGTGCTCGGATACCGGCATTAACTCTATGTGCGTAAAACCCATGTCGCAGACGTAATCAACCAGTTCGTCAGCGAGCGCGCGATAAGCAAGGTAGCCACCATCATCTTTGCGGCGCCAGGAACCCGGGTGCACTTCATAGATCGCGATGGGTTTATCCATTTCCGGCGTGCTGGTGCGTCGCTGCATCCAGTCCTTGTCTTGCCAGGAATAGCGGCTGTGAAACACCACCGATGAATTTCCGGGCGGTGCTTCATGGAAAGCCGCGTAGGGATCTGACTTCAACGGCAGCAACTGTCCCTTGCTGTCCTGTATTTCATATTTGTATTTTGCACCGTGACTTGCGGCAGGGATGAAGATTTCCCAGATGCCATTGCCCGGGTGTAAACGCATGACATGAAGGCGGCCGTCCCAGTTATTGAAATCACCGACGACACTGACTCTGGAAGCATTCGGTGCCCAGACCGCGAATCGCGTTCCATCAACCCCTTCCACCCGAAGGGTATGCGCGCCCATTTTCTTAAAAATGTGCTGGTCCGATCCTTCGCCGAGCAGATAAAGATCCAGCTCACCCAGCGTCGACCCAAAACGATACGCGTCTTCTACATCCGATTGCGTGCCGTTCTCTGCCGTTATACGCAATGCATAGCGCCGCACACGGGGCGGCAACTGACCCTCAAAAATGCCACCTTTGTGTACTTTGGACATTTCAGCAATGACGTTGCCACTGCGGTCGAGCAAACTGAGCGCGCTGGCGCCGGGTTCAAACGCCCGCACAACGCGCGATGATCCAGCCCGATGTGGACCGAGAACGGCAAAGGGGTCGTTATTTCGACCTTCTACAATTGCATCAAGCGCACTCATGGTTTTCCTCGCTTTTTGCATACAACGTCTTGATAGCAAGCTGCGCCGAATCACTCCATTCGAATCGCTGCTGCTTTGCGCGACCTTGGATAGCTTTCCAGGCTGCCGGCTTTTTCCTTCGCAGCTCAAGTGCATCCAGCGTTGTCTCAACGAAGCCTCGTGCCTGCGATGTCAGGTCGTCACCGCCAAATACAAATCCGGTCACTTCATGTTCGACCGTATCTTTCAGTCCGCCTACGCCATGCACCACGCAGGGCAATCCGGAACGCATGGCCAACAATTGGCTAATGCCGCAAGGCTCGAAACTCGACGGCATGAGAAACAAGTCCGCGAGCTCGTAGAGTGGCTCCGCTATTGATTCGGAATAGCCATGCAAAAATAAAACCTTATCGTTCCGTTCTGCGATTTCGAGTACCGTTTTTTCATACTCAGGCGCGCCACTGCCGAGAATGATGATGAGTTCGTTATCGCTGAGTCCTCGCGCCAGTTCTTCGAGAGCGGGCATGCCGGAGCCGCCGTCTGCCTCGAACAAGGTGGCTTTTTGCGCGACAAGTCGGCCGATGCTGGCAAGAATGGTCTTTGGTTTTTTCTTGGTGAGTTGCTGTAAACGCTGCTTCGCGATTTCCTGCGCGCGACTTGGCTCCGACCTGGTCGACCAAGCGTCGACTTGTTCCTGCATTGCCGACAGGAATGCGGGCCACGTGAGCGTGACGGTCGACTGATCGTAGTAGCAGCCGTTCAAAACGCCGGACAAGCGTCCACTCTGGCCGGCCTCCTGCAGCAGGGATTCGAGACCTTCACCGCCGACGAAACTGCTTGCCGGGTTGCTCGGCTGACAAATCTCCTTCGCATAGGTCGGCGAAACCGTGCTTACTTTGTCGGCCAGGCGAATGGCCGTGGCCATTGGATTAATGCAGTCGCGATAGACAGGGTCCTGAACAGCATCAAGGTCATAATCCATAATCGGGAACCAGCTCTCCAGCGCGGACGAATCTCCGCGCAGTGGCCGGGTACCTTGATAGGAGAGATTGTGGATTGTGAAAACAGTTCGGATGGAGCGCAGCATCGCATGTCGTGGCGAATAATTTCTTAGCAAAAGATAAAAGGCTGCGTGCCAGTCGTGCAAGTGAATGGCATCGGGAAGTGACTCTTCGTTAATAAGCCACTCGGCAACAGCGGCACAAAGAAATGCGAATTTATTGGCGTCTGTAGCGTAGGGCCGCCCAGTTTCATCGCCGAAGTAAATTTGACCAGGGACGTTTGCGTTGAATAGTCGATGTTCAATCACCAGATTGCGAACAGTGTCGAAGCTGCCCGGCACTTGCCAAAATGTCACTGGTTCCAGCTCGCCGGCGAAGGGTACTTTAATAACGGCGATCTGTTTGGCGGCAGGAACATCGTGCAATACGCCGTAGGCAGGAATAATGACTGTCGCGATCCATCCGTGATCGTGGAGGGCAGCAGGCAGGTCTCTGACCACATCGGCAACCCCGCCGACCTTGCCGCCGGAAAGTGCGCCGTTTTCCGCGGCGATGAAGATTACTTCCCTGTAGTCATTCATGAGTTGTTGTCTAGCGCGTGAAGTGCAGGCTCTGGCCAAGCATGTCCGGCGTTACCAGCGTCAATCCGGAATCGGTAACGCGAAAGCCACGTTTGCGGTCAGCGTCATGGTCTTCGCCGATGATGGAATCGGCCGGGATGATCGCGCCACGATCAATGATGGCTCGATTGATGTGGCAGTTTTCGCCGATCTCAACGTCCGGGAGAACCACAGAATCGACGATTTTACTACCGGCATTAACGCGCACTCTGGAATACAACATCGAACCGCGCACCTCCGCTCCGGAAATCACACAACCACCGGAAACCATAGACTGAATCGCCATGCCACGTCGCTGCTCTTCGTCGAAAATGAATTTTGCCGGCGGCGACTGTAACTGATGGGTATTGATTGGCCACACCGTATCGTAAAGATTCAACTGCGGTGACACAGATACCAGCTCCATGTTTGCAGACCAGTAGGCGTCGAGCGTGCCGACATCGCGCCAATAAGCCTGCTCGCCGGTCTCCGGGTCGCGATACGGATAGGCGTAAACCCGGTAGTCTTTGATAATGCTCGGGATGATATTGCGACCGAAGTCATGCACGCTATCGGTGGTGTCGGCGTCCTTTATGACCTGCTCGTAGAGAAACTCAGTATTGAATATGTAGTTGCCCATCGATGCCAGGCAGATGCCCGGCTTGCCCGGGATCGAATTGGGTTGTTCCGGCTTTTCATCAAACGCGACTACGCGTCCGCTATCATCGACGGTCATTACACCCAGTTCGCCGGCAGCCTCCTCAACGGGGACTTCAACACAGCTCACTGTCATATCGGCTTGCAGATTGTCGTGCGCGGCGAGAAACGGTCCGTAGTCCATCTTGTAAACGTGATCGCCGGCGAGTACCAGCACGAACTGCGGTGAATGAGTGCGGATGATGTCGAGATTTTGATAGACGGCGTCCGCTGTGCCGCGATACCACTCACCGCCAACCCGTTGTGATGCTGGCAGTATTTCGACAAATTCACGCTTGCTGGCACGAAACCACGACCAGCCGTGTACCAGATGCCTTATCAGAGAGTGCGCCTTGTACTGCGTCAGCACGCCGATACGCCGAATGCCGGAATTAATACAGTTAGAAAGGGGGAAATCGATGATGCGGTATTTGCCGCCGAAATGAAGACCCGGTTTTGCGCGCCAGGTCGTTAGTTCGCGAAGTCTTGAGCCTTGTCCACCTGCAAGCACCAACGCGACTGTGTCGCGGGTAAGCCGGCTGACGTGACGGGAGTAATCATTCTTATCGTTTTCCATCATCTGACAATCCGCGTCCTGACTTCGTGACTATTAAAGCAACATTGTGGCAGAACTCGGGCGAAATTTGTGGCTCAAGCACTCGCCAGCGCCAGTTTCCACCGGCGATGCCGGGGGTATTGATGCGGGCCTCCGATCCAAGGCCGAGATAATCCTGCAATGGTGCAATTGCAATATACGCGTCAGTAGAGAATGCCGCTTCTATCAAATCCGCATGAACGGTTTCCGGGGTTCCGCCGGTAATCTTCAGTACCGCTTCCTGAGCGAGCTTAATGTCACTTTCACTGCGAATGTCATCCGGGCTGCCGTGATACCAGCCAATGGTGGTGTCATTGTCGTGAGTGCCTGTGTAACAAACACTGTTACCAGCAACGTCAGACAATTCAAAGCCATCGTCGCAGACGTCGAACTGCAACACCCGCATGCCTGGAATATTATGACGGTCCCTGAGGTCTTCAACTTCAGGTGTGATGACGCCAAGATCTTCAGCAATAATTGGCAGGCTGCCTAAGGCATCGCGCATGGCATCGAAAATTTCGTCCCCGGGGCCAGGCTCCCATTCTCCGATGCGTGCGGTATCGGAGTCGGCCGGAATCGACCAGTAGGACTCGAAGCCTCGAAAATGGTCGATTCGCACAAGATCGGCGATCTCGGCAGTCGCTTTGAGGCGTTCGACCCACCATTGGTAGCCGGTCGCCTTGTGATGTGCCCAGTCGTACAGCGGATTACCCCATAGCTGACCGTCTTCGCTGAAATAGTCGGGCGGCACGCCAGCAACGCTGTCCGGTCGACCGTCTGTATCGATCCTGAGTAATTCCCGATTTGCCCAGGCATCTGAGCTGTCCAGCGCGATGCATATGGGCATATCGCCGAACAGCGAGACACCGCTGGCGTGAGCGTAGTCGCGCAATTGCCACCATTGGCGGAAGAACAAGTACTGAATGACCTTAATGGCTTCGATTTGACCTTCCGCGGTTTCCTCGATATCGCGCAATGCTGTTTCATCGCGGTGCACGTATTCCGGGTTCCAGGCGGGCCAGGGTTGTTCGCCATGCCGCGATTTCAGAATACGAAATACCGCGTAGTCGTGTAGCCACGCCGAGTTATTGCGTGTCAGGAAGCCATCGAAATCGGACTTCATCGCTTTGTTGGCGACATCACCGAATCGGCTCGCCGCGAGGTTCAACAAACGGTTTTTGATCGGTATTAGCGCACCGTAATCAACAAATCGTTCCGAAAGCGTCGTGAGCTCGGTAGCCTCATCACGATGGAGCAGTCCAAGCTCAATCAAATCAGCGATATCGATGAGCATTTCATTGCCCGCGAACGTCGACAGCGGCTGGTAGGGCGAATCGCCGTAAGCGGTTGGCCCTATAGGCAAAAACTGCCAGACACTCAACTGCATTTCTACCATGCTGTCGACGAAATTTCGGGCACACTGGCCCAACTCGCCAATCCCGTAACTTCCCGGGAGTGAGGTAATGTGCAGACAGACACCGGCTTGCCGCCGTGTCTGCATTAACTGGGGATCTGAATGTCTTGTCATTATAAAAGTTTGTGAATGCATACTAGTCAAATGCGAAACTAATCACCGCGGTTGCAAGCCGCAATGCGATGCATACGTATTCACGAATGTATACGTATGCATCGCATTGCGGTGCTCGCCGCACATTCCTAACATGTTGGGCACATTTCGAAGAAACCATTCCTTGTGGGGGAAATACACAGATGGCCATGAAACGGCGCGCACGCGCAACGTCTAACGCAGACGACACATTACATTCACTCAAATCAGCGCGCTTTAGCGCAGTGTCAATCGCTGTAGCTACAGCACTGTCTGGCGCGCTGGTGATGCCAGCCTACGCGCAGGATAATGGTGACGACGACGTAATTGAAGAAATTGTTACGTACGGCAAGTTTCGCAAAAGCCTGGTCGAATCGATTTCCTCAAAGCGAAACTCTGCGACAATCGTCGAAGCGATTTCAGCGGAAGATATAGGCAAATTACCCGATTCGAGCATCGCTGAGTCACTGGCACGCCTGCCAGGCTTGTCTGGTGAACGTCGTAATGGCCGGACAAGCGGCCTGTCTGTCCGGGGATTTAGAGAAGAGTACGTTGGCGTATCGATGAACGGCCGCGAATTGCTGGGCATGGGTGATAACCGAGGTGTTGAGTTTGACCTGTATCCATCGGAGATCATCAGCGGTGTGTTGGTCTACAAGACTCCCGATGCGACGATGACGACTCAGGGTATCGGCGGTATCGTCGATCTGAGAACCACCCGCCCCCTCGACGCCGCTCCATACTTTGTGGTCAACGCGAATTTCGAATCCAACGATCTGGACTCGGCAAATCCGGACTTCGATGATGATGGTCATCGTTTTGCGATTAGTTACTCTGACACCTTTTCCGATGGAACCATCGGTCTTGCGCTGGCGGCAACGAGTTCTGAGTCGCCAAGTCAGGAGCAGCAATTCCGTGGCTGGGGCTACGCGGACGTTTCCTGCGACGATCAGGGCAACTTTAACAATGCAACGGCTGCCGCCGGCGTGAACCTGGCATGCGGCGACAACGTCTTGGGCGGCCACGATTCGTTCGTTCGCTCTGCCATGCTGGAGCGGGATACTATCGCTGGCGTATTGCAGTTCGCGCCAAACGACGATTTGACCGTCACGTTCGATGCGCTTTACATCGACTTTAATGAAGATAAGGCATTCCGTGGCGTTGAAGAGGGCGGGGCGGAATGGGGCGGCACGTCTTATACGGTGACAAGCGTCGAAAATGGCCTGGTTACGGGCGGTACGATGGAACCCGGCTTCCTTTCGGTCATTCGTAACGACGGCGAGGAAAAAGAAGCAGAATTGACAACCTTCGGCGTGAACCTGGAATACAATCTCGGCGACGATTGGAAATTAGGGTTCGACGTTGCTCACAGCGAAGTCGACAAAACAATTACTAACATCGAAAGCTATTCTGGTGTAGGCCGCGCCGGCTCGACGACACAAGGTGCGGCGTCTCCACGTTCCTGGGAAGCGACCTCAAGCGGCGTAACTTACACAGACCACCCGACACTTTCGGCGGTAGACCTCAGCGACTTCAATACGATCCGGCTAGCCGGGCCGCAGGCATGGGGCGGCGGCATGGCCAATGTTGCTGCATTTCAGCCGCAAACCGGATTTCCCAATATCGGCCCCGCGCAAGCGCAGGACGGTTTTGTGAATCAACCGATATTTGAGGAGGAATTGACGACGTTCAAAATTGATGCTGAGCGCAGTCTGGAGCTGGGCATCCTGAGCAATGTCGAATTTGGCGTGTATTACTCTGATCGCAGCAAGTCAAAGCTCAACAACGGCTTTTTCCTGACGGCTTCGACCTGGCCCGATGACGGTGTCATTCCGGAGCAATTTCGGGTGGGCGCCGCTGATCTGAGCTTCATAGGAGTCGGCGATGTCGTTGCCTACGACGGACTTGGCTTGTTCGAGAGTGGTTTCTATACCGCCACCGATGGCGGTCTGTTGGAACCGAGCCGGGCTGGCGACACATACGAAATCGAAGAGGAAATAATATCAGCTTACGCGAAATTCGATTTCGACACGCAGATAGGCGATACCCCTGTTAGCGGTAATTTCGGGCTGCAGATAGTAAATGCGGATCAGACAGGAAGCGGGTTTGACGCGAGAGTCGACGAAACCGGTTTCAATCTCGCAACGCCGATCACCGATGGCGATGATTACACCGATGTCCTGCCAAGTTTGAACGTCAATTTCGAAATTTCGGAGAATCAGGTTATTCGTACTGCATTGTCCAAGACGATCAGTCGGCCGCGCCTGGACGATATGAAGCCGAATAATCAGGTCAGTTTTAACTTCAACTTCGGCAACGTTTCTTCGACTAGCCCCGTGGGCGGGCCATGGAGCGCGAGTGCTGGTAACGCGAAGCTCAAGCCGCTGGAAGCGGATCAGTTCGACCTGGCCTATGATTGGTACTTCGCGGATGACGGATTTGTGTCACTCGCCTTTTTCTACAAGGACCTGGTCAACTGGCACAAGAATAATAATTTCATCGCAGATTTCAGCGAGTTTTACATCCCGGGATTTCATCAGGGTGTAGATCCTGATGACAATACCATCATCATTGCACCACAGACCTTTCTTGGTGTTGTTTCGAGCAAGGATGACGGTCTCGAAGGCTTTGTCAGAGGCTGGGAAATCCAGGCAAACGTGCCGTTCCACAAATTCTCGGGCGCACTGGACGGTCTCGGCCTGATCGCCTCAGCCGCACTTTACGATGGGTCGCTGGACGATGGATCAAGGGTGCCGGGTCTGTCTGAGGAAAGTTTCCAGGCAACTGCCTACTTCGAACGAGACGGTTTCCAAGCCCGTGTTTCGTGGACCAAGCGAGACAAGTTCGCGACGCAGGTTCCGGGTTTGAGTCTGGCATTGGAAGACACAATCGACCAAGGCGCGGAGCTAATCGATGCGCAAATCGGCTATGACTTTGGGCAAGGTGGTTTCGACAGACTGGATGGCTTGTACATCTCGCTGCAAGGTCAGAATCTCACGGACGAAGACACAATTCAGTCCAATAACGATCCACGGCAGATTACAAAGTTCCAGACGTTTGGCGCTAACTACATATTGAACGTCAATTACAAATTCAAGTAGTTTCAATTTGAAATCTTGAACGAAAACCCCACCAGCTGTGCTGGTGGGGTTTTTTTTGAGGACTTAGGGGTAATACGGATCTTGTGAAGCTCAGGGGGCTGATATTATCGGCGATCCGGCCCGGCTTCGGTGCTTAATTCGGATGATGGTCAAATGAAAGACAAAATAAGGAAAGTGGTTGTCGTCGGTGGTGGCACAGCGGGATGGATGTCAGCCGCACTATTGAAGCGAGTGCTTGCCGGCGAGATCGATGTTGAGCTCGTCGAGTCGGAAGACATCGGAATTATTGGTGTCGGTGAAGCGACAATTCCACCGATTCAGCTTTTCAATAGTGTACTCGGCCTCGACGAAGCTGAATTTCTTCGCGAGACCAAGGCATCGATAAAACTTGCAATCCGCTTTGATAATTGGCGTGCAGAGGGCGATAGCTACTATCACACCTTTGGCGCACCGGGCAGAAGTCAGGCGTTCTGTCATTTCCATCATTTCTGGACGCGTGCTCAACTGGCAGGCCACAAGACTAACCTTTGGGAATATGACCTGAACTACCTGTGTGCTGAAGCCAACAAATTTGCGAAGTTGCAGGTCAACGACCAGGTTTGGGAAATGCCCTACGCGTATCATTTCGATGCGTCGTTATATGGCCAGTACTTGCGGCGCTACAGTGAAAAGCTGGGCGTTGTCCGAACCGAAGGACTGATCGAACAAGTAAAAGTCGATTCTGAAAGCGGATTTGTGACGAGCCTGGTCCTGAAAAACGGTGGCGAAGTGTCAGGCGACTTTTTCATAGATTGCTCCGGTGCCCGGGGTTTGCTTATCAACCAGAAACTCGAAACAGGTTTCGAAGACTGGAGTCACTGGTTGCCATGCGACAGGGCGATGGCTGTACCGTCCGAGCGATTCGAAAAAACACTACCCTACACGCGATCCATCGCGCACTCGGCTGGCTGGCAATGGCGAATTCCTTTGCAGCACCGCAATGGAAACGGCCTGGTGTACAGCAGTAACTACTACAGTGACGATGAGGCGCAAGCGATTCTTATGGGGAATCTCGAGTCAAACGCCATTGCCGAGCCAAAGATAATCCCGTTCAGGACAGGTCGGGTAAGCAAGCAATGGAACCGCAATGTCGTAGCGGTCGGACTTTCAAGTGGATTTCTCGAGCCTCTGGAGTCAACCAGTATTCACTTGATTCAGTCTGCGGTCGTACGTTTGCTGACCTTGTTCCCACATGCTGGTGTTACCCCGCAATTGACTGATGAATATAACCGGCAATCGCAATTCGAGTACGAGCTGATTCGCGATTTCATCATCCTGCATTACCACCTGAATGAACGCGATGATAGCCAGTTCTGGCGTGACGTGCGGAACATGGATGTGCCCGAACGTATTACCGAGAAAATTGACCTGTTCCGTTCCAATGGCACGTTGACCAAAGACGACCTCGACATTTTCCTCGAACCCTCGTGGCTACAGGTGATGCTGGGGCAGGGAGTCATGCCGCAGGATTACCATCCGTTGGCTGATACTCTGAGTGATGCGCAGCTGAAAGAAAAATTGGCAAATACCAAGAAAACCAAAATGCAGCCCATGCCCGAAATACCCAGCCATGATGAGTTTCTGGCGATGTTTGGCAAGGCCAGTTGACCCGAGACCGCATCATTCGCTTAAACGTTGGCGGATTAATGAGAAAAATAGCCCGTGCCAAAGACGACAGGTTTCACAGGCAGATGCAAAATGAAAAATCTCACTAAGCTATTTTCACTCCTTGGACTAACTTTGCTGGCGTCCAGCTACGCGAAAAGCGATGAGCCAACGGTGTATAAACTGTACTACCTCGGGGGTCAGTCGAATATGGAGGGCTTCGGGTTTTCCGAAGAGCTGCCGGAGGAAGCTGGCACCGTGAGCCGGGATGTAATGATATTTACGGGACAGATGGCGTTCGACAATGAAACGCACGGTGGCGTTGGCATATGGGAACCGCTGCAGCCTGGACATGGGACAGGCTTCAAGACGGATGGCACCAGAAATAAGCTGTCTGGTCGCTTCGGTCCCGAATTATTTTTCGGTCAAACGATGGCGGAACGCTCGCCTGATACGAAGATTGCGATAATTAAATACGCGCTCGGTGGGTCGGGCCTCGCGGTCGGTGTCGGATATGGCAATTGGCACCCGGAATTCTCAGAGGGCGCTGGCAATAACCAGTACGATCATTTCTTAAAGACCTTACGCAATGCCATCGGACAGTCCGATATCGACGGAGACGGGATCGCTGATCAACTTGTACCGTCTGGAATCGTCTGGATGCAGGGCGAGGCGGATGCCTACGATAGCCAGGTGGCTGCGGACGAATATCGAGCGAATATCGAGCGCCTGATGAGTCTTATTCGCGCCGCTCTACGGGTTGACGACTTGCCGTTAGTTATCGGCAAGATCACGGACTCGGGCATGTCAGACGATGGCAGTGTCATGGATTACATAGAAACGGTGCAGAGCGCGCAGCTAGACTTTGTGAACAACGATGCTTGTGCGACCTACGTGACGGTGACCGAAGAACTGGGATATCTGGATGACGGCTGGCATTACGATACGGACGGATTTATGCGCCTCGGCACGGCGTTTGCGCTTGCGATGGACGAGCTTGAGCAGACCTGTGGATACACAGAATAGCGCTTGGGCCTACTGTTCCTCGGTCAAGATCATGCCTGACTTAGCAGGGAGTGTTATTTCGACTCTGCCATCTATTCTCACAAACCTTCGGTTTGTGATCAAATCAGTAACCGAGGTGCCTTTTCCTTTTGTCGGAACAGATACTTCTATTTCTTGAATCTCATTACTATTGTTCAGGATAATCGTAATGGCTTGATCAGCGTTCTCTCTAACGAAGCCATACAGGTTCTTACTATTGTGAATCAAAATACTGTCAAAGCGACCTGTTGCCAATGCGCTATTCTCATTTCTGATCTTAATTAGTGATTGGTAGTGCGCTTTCAGGTTCTCATTAATCGACACAAGGTCTGCTGGTCGTTTGTCGCCGTTGACCAGATAGACTTCGTTGTCATAATTTATGTCCGGCCACAGCATGGGTTTGCGAGAGTCGGGGTCATTTGCTCCCCACATGCCAACTTCATCGCCGTAGTAAATCATTGGTGCGCCAACATAGGTCATCTGAAAAATAGCGAACAGTTTTTGTAACTTGATGTCATCGGCTTGTGGTTTACTGACGTCGTATTCGGGAGTGTTGGCCGCTTGCGATAATCCGAAATATTTTCCCCAATCTCTGAAGTTGCCAATGTTCCGGTTGACGATATGAGAGCCAATACGATTCGAGTCATGGCTGCCAAACAGATTTTGCGTTACGTATGCAACACCCTGCGGATAGGAATTACGAAGTTCTTGTAGTTTCTTGTCGAATTCACTGGCATTGATCGCATTTTCATTTGTATGAAAAAAGAACTCAGCAGCGGCGAAAGCAAAGTTGTAATTCATTTCGCCGTCGAACTCATCGCCTTGAAAGTAGGGTATTACCTTGTCGGGTGTGTCAACGATTTCGGCGGTCAAATAAGCGTCGGGGTTTATCGACTTGACCAACTTTCGCCAATCTTTCCAGAAGTTATGGTGCACGTTGAAAGCAACATCCAGGCGCCAGCCGTCAATACCGTTCTCAGTGCCTTTGCCTTTCGGGTTCATCCATCGCCTTGTCGCATTGAAAACGTATTCGCGCGGACCCGATACAAGGCCATTTTCGTCCTCTTTGAACTCAGGAAGTGACTTAACACCGAACCAACCCTCATAGTCGAAGGTCGTTCCACTGACCGGGTCGTCGAACGAGTTCACCGTGAACCAGTCCTTGTAGGGCGAATCCCGTTGGTTTTCCTTCAGGTTCTTAAACGCAAAGCTATTGATTCCCATGTGATTGAAGACGCCGTCGAAGATAATCCGGATATCACGTTTGTGTGCTTCCTTGATGAGTCTCAGGGCGAGTTCGTCAGCCTCTGTCCAAACCCAGGTTTTCGGATCCAAAGGATTTTCTGTGGCCATTAACTTGCGGTCGGCTTCGGGATTGGGCCCGAAATTCGGGTCGATATGGTGGTAGCTCGCGCCGTCGTATTTGTGTAGCGACGGGGAATCGAAGACCGGGTTCAAGTAAATGGCATTCGCGCCCAGCGCTGCGATGTAATCGAGCTTGTCGATGACGCCCTGCAGGTCACCACCGTAACGGCGACGTGCGATGTGATACCAGAGTTCTGGCTCACCGTTTGCTTTTTCGTAGTCCTGCAGTTCGTACCAGTCGCTTCCCCAGGGATGTATGCGCCATTCCTTTGGCGGGGCCGCAGGGTCGGCACCGATGAGGTCACTAATTTTCGGGTCGTTGGAAGGGTCGCCATTGCGGAACCGATCGGGAAAAATCTGGTACCAAACCGCCGATTTTGCCCACTGGGGAACGAATTCTCGGCTTTCACCGTCACTCGCTATCCTTGGCTCGGTGCCGACATTGTAAACTACCGATTCCAAGGGCTGAAGATGCAGGCTGAGCGATCCTTCGCCGCTATCGACGACGAGCTCGCTCATGTTGTTTCCGTAAAGCTTCTCGTCAAGTGCATAGCGACCGCTGTCAAGCTGCCATGCGGCGATGACGCCTGCCGGAACGTCCATTGATAGATCGTACGAACCTGTTTCGCTAAAATTGCTGACAACGATCAGTCGTTGCTTGTCTTTCCAACGCACAAAAGAGAAAAGCTGCTCATCGTAATCAGCGTTGCGCTCGCGATTCACTGAGTGAATCTCCGCATAGTTCCCGGTTAGCGCAGGACTCTCGGCGCTGAAGTTCATGAGTCGCGCGTAGAAGTCGCGCAGTTCTTTTTCTTCAACTGACGACGCGCCTCCGTCGAATGCCCCGCCATTCATCCAGCGCTGGTGCGCAGGCACTCCCCAATAGTCGAAAATCGTTGTTCGCGTCGAGTTGCCAAATCCAGCATCGCCGTCGCCGGGCTCACCAACATCCTGGGCAAAATAAAGCATCGTCGGTGAGCTGCCGATCAGTGCCGATACGACCATCGCCGGCTTCGCTTTGTTCGCAGCGCCCGCAAAGGCCGGGCTTGCGATACGTTGTTCATCGTGATTCTCAAGGAAGTGCAACATGTGCGATTCAATGTCGAGAACTTCGGCGTGTACAGGTGCGATAGCGTCGGTGTTTTCCCTGCCCTCTACGATTGGTCGCAAAGTGTCGTACAGACCGACCTTGTCGTAGAGATAGTCCATGCGCCCCAAGCGAATGTAGTCGCGATACAAGGATGGCGTGTATACCTCGGCCAGGAGGAATGCATCTGGGTTGACAGATTTGATGGATGAATTCAGATAACTCCAGAACTCGACCGGAACCATCTCGGCCATGTCGTATCGAAATCCGTCGACACCTTTCTTCGTCCAGTAAAGCACGATGTCCCGAAACTTCGTCCAACTGTCGGGTACGATCCGATCCTGCCAGAACGCCACATGCTCTGCGTTCGTCCAGTCGCCAGCGTCGTCGGGCACGCGATCGAATGCGTAGCTGCCATCGGGGCGCACGCCGTAATTAATCTTGACAGTCTCGAACCAGTCGTCGAACCGCGGCTGCGCATCGCGCGCGCCGTTGCCGGTCCATTTGGCAGGCGATTCGGCGAACTGACCATCGCTGAGCGTGTGATTCTCGCCACCGAGCGGCTCGTATCCGTTTGAAGATTCAGGCACCCCAAAATCTTCGCCCACGACATAGTAAAAATTGTTGTCGCGAGCCCACTCGACACTCGTGTCATCGCTGGCACCGAAGTCATCAACGCCATCAGGCTTCGACAGGGATCGATAGCCCCGGGCGATGTGATTCGGCACGATATCGATAATGACTTTCATCTCGTGTCGATGCGTTCGTTCGATCAGTGCCTCAAATTCCTGCAGGCGCTTGCCCGGATCGACGGCGAGGTCTGGATTGACGTTGTAGTAGTCCCTGACGGCATACGGTGAACCGGCGCGTCCTTTGACGACATCGGGATCGTCATTGCCAATGCCATATTCAGTGTAGTCACGAATAACGGCATGATGCGGCACGCCCGTGTACCAAATATGTGTCGTACCGAGTTCACGAATACCCTCGAGTGCGGCGTCGGTGAAGTCGTTGAATTTTCCGACCCCATTTTCTTCGATCGTGCCCCAAGGGGTATTGGTGTCGTTCGTGTTGCCAAACAAACGCGTGAAAACCTGGTACACAACCGGTTTTCCTGTAGAAACGTCATCAGGCTGCTCGGCATTATCTTCGGCGCAGCCAAACAATGCGAAGACGAAAAGACCCACGCATATTATTTGAGTTCTGTCGTGCATAAAGTCGCTCATTTGATCCGTAGTCGCATCGCTTTGTGGTTCCACTCAACGCGCACGGTCAATCGCTTGCTATCGGCGTCGTAATAGGCGCCCGAGTTTCGTCTCGGTGCATGTCTTTTCTGGTCAATTACTTCGTCGCCGAATCGAACCTCGTTCACATCGTTGGTCCAGTTGTGCACAACGATAGTTAACCTGCGATTGTCTGGGATGTTGTCATACGTACCACCGTCGCGCCGTAGGGCTATCGATAGCGAGTTCTTCCTTTGCACCGCCTCGAAATTCAGCAGTTCGTAGTGGCCGTCTTCAAGGCTCGTTCGACTACTGCCGTCATCGTCATACATCATGCCATCCGCTTCCGGCACTGCCGCGTCGGCATAATAATGCAATGTCAATTCGCGACTTGAGTAGTCGCGCGTTGTGTCGATATCGTCGATCATCGGAACAAACGATCCGGCGCGCACCAGCACCGGAATCGTCTCAAGAGTGACCGGGATCGACACCGACTGCGATCCGTCATAGCGGGTGTCGTTCCAGTAGTCGAACCAAATTCCTTTCGGCAGATCAATGTCGACTGCCTGAATACCAGCATCCATGACCGGTGCGACGAGAAACGCGTTACCCCAGAGATAGGCGTTCTTCTCGTCGATCAGTTCTGTGTTGTCTTCATCCTCGAAGAACAATGGCCGCATCAATGGCATGCCTGTTGTGCTGTTTTCATAGGCGAGTGTGTAAATGTAGGGCAATAGTCGATAGCGCAGCTTGATGTAATCACGAACGATGTCCCGCGTTTCCCGATCATGGAAGACGGGCTCGGGCGCTATATGCTCCTGAGCGTGCGGGCGATAAACGGGTTGAAACACGCCGTATTGCAGCCAGCGAATATAGAGTTCTTTGTCGAACACCTCTCCGCCGGCAAATCCACCGAGATCGGAGTGATTGTAGGCGAGGCCAAACATGCTCATCTGAAGACTCAGTTCAATCTGCGGTTTGAGCCCGCCCCAGCTACGGCTGACGTCGCCCGTCCAGGGTGCCATGCCAAAACGCTGCGAACCCGCAAAGCCTGAGCGCATCAGAATCAGCGGTCGCATATCCGGGTATTCCCTGATCTGGTTTTCATACACCATCTGCGCCCAGACATGGCCGTACGCGTTGTGAATTTCGTCACCGGTTGCTTCGATACCGGCATCGCTTAGCCAGTGCAGCGCGTCTCCGGGATGAACCTCAGGCTCGCCCAGGTCTCCCCAGGTAGCGGCAGTACCTTGCTCGAACAGCATTTTGTACGGCCCCCAAAACCACTGCTGTGCGTTCTCGTCGAATACGTCAATCAGGCCCGTATTGCCGAAATAAAAGTCGAAGCGGCGTGGCTCGCCCAACGGGTTCTTGGCCAGCGCATTGTTTTCGACGGCGCTCTGCCAACTATCGGACGTGCTAAGTATAAACGGCTCGGTAATTGCGATTGTCTGAATGCCTTGCTTTGTGAAATCGCTGATCATCTTTTCCGGCGTTGGCCACGCACTTCGATCCCAGTCGAGCTTGCCCATATGGCCTTGAATGTCCGGTCCGAACCAGTAAATATCGAGAATGATTGCGTCGAGCGGTATGTCGGCCCGTTTGAATCGCTTCACGACGTCACGCGTTTCTTTTTCGGTGTGATACCCGAAGCGCGACGCATAATTTCCGAAGGCCCAGCGCGGCGGTAGTGGCTGCCGGCCCGTGATGTTGGTGTAGTTTTCGATCAAAGCAGGGTAGCTATCGCCCGCGACAACGAGGTATGCAGTGCGACCGCCGACGGCTTCGAACTTGAGAACGTCACGTTCTGTGCTGCCGATGTCGAGCCAGCCACTGGCCGAATTGTCGAATATGATCATGTATTTTTCGCTCGACATGATCGCTGGCAGGCTGAAGTACATCTGATCCGTCTCGCCTTCGTAGCCGTACGATGCCTTGTTGTACAGCGGCATTCGATGTCCGCGCCGGTCCATACCGAGAACACGCTGACCGCCGCCGAGAATTTTTTCGTCACCGTCCAGTGCGAATCGGAAGCCTCGAACCGTTTCGTAGGCAAAGTAGCCATGCTCCTCGGATACCAGCGGCTCACCGTCACTGGCGAAGTCGATGCGTAGCGGAGACTTGTTAATCACCGCGACCATTCCGTCGATAGCCAATGCGATCGATTTTTCCGTCTCGGTGACTGCGATTGCGACGCTGTCGGGCGGGCCCGCTATCGCGAACGATGGTAACTGCTTGATTCCGTTTTCGAGGTAGTGCACCTCCAGCGCGGCATCATCGTATGCGGTGACTCGCAATTCGCCGACGTCTGATTGTACGATCAGCGTCTGGCCGGCAAGCTCGTGCGATTGATATTCGCCGAAGTCCGCGAACGCAGGTGCAGCGAAGCAGACCGCGATAAGTGTGGCATAGCGCAGTACCTGCAGATCATGTGTAGGCCGCAAAACGATTCCTTCTTACTGGTTGTCGAATTCGAGTAATAGAACGGAGCGCGGCTCGAGGGAGATTGATCCTTCAAGACGATAATCACGTCCACTGAGTACGTCTGTCGCTTGTTTCGATTCGCCAATGCGTTCGGCGAAATGGTCGAATTCGAGCGTCTCCGCCGAATCGCCCCGATTCATGATCACCATCACTGAACTAATTTCGTCATAACGGAAATATGCGTACACGTTTCCCATTGGCGCGTACTGCATAAGCTTGCCTGAATGAATGACGGCTTTCGCCTTGCGCCAATTCAATAGTTTGCGCATGAAGGTTTGCGCCGCGCTTTCAACGCTGGACAATCCCCTACCCGTGAACGCGTTTTTCTCGCTATCAGCCCAGCCGCCTGGAAACTCTTCGCGAATAGCGCCGTGACTATCGGTGCCAGTATGCGACATCAGTACTTCAGTACCGTAGTAAATGCTCGGTATGCCGCGCATTGTCAGATAATAAACGATTGCCATTTGAAACAGATCGTAGTCTTCACCAACCTGTGTGAAGATCCGACTCATGTCGTGGTTGTCCGGGAAGATAACCAAATTGCCAGGGTCCGGATAAAGAAAGTCGTTGCCCAACATTTCGTAAGCGGGCGTCCATACGCTGCCCCAGGATTTTGGCTCGATTAACAGGGACTCTGCGAACGCTATTTGCAACGGAAAATCGAGCACGCTGGGCAGGTAGGAGACATAGCCGTCATGATTGTTTTTGCCACGCTGCCAATACGAAACGATGGCGGGATTTGCCGTCCACTCTTCACCGGTAATATTGAAGTCTGGATATTCCTGCATGATCCGGCGTGTCCACTCGCTGATAAAGTGCTTATCGGAGTAGGGATACGTGTCCATACGAATCCCCGCGAGACCGACGTACTCGGTCCACCAGATCGCATTTTGAATCAAGTAATCTGCGAGTAAGGGATTGCGCTGGTTGAGATCGGGCATGCTGTAATCGAACCAGCCATCTGCGAATTCTGCTTTGTCGATTTCAGATGCGTAGGGATCTTGATTGCTGGTCCGTGCGTGCGTCGATCCAAGGTAAAAATCCGGGTCTTCGTAAGCGGCGGAGATGTTGATCCAGTCCGCCGACGGCATATCCTTCATCCACCAGTGTTCGATACCAATGTGATTGGCTACCATGTCCATAACGACACCGATGCCCTGCGCACGGGCTTTTTGAGTGAGTGCCAGGTACTGGGAATTGCCGCCGTAACGGGGATCGACAGTGTAGAAATCGGTTATTGCGTAGCCGTGATATGAGGCTTTCGGCATCGCGTTCTCAAGAATCGGATTTAGCCAGATCGCTGTAAAACCCATATCCTGGATATAGTCCAGGTGCTGGCTGATACCCGCCAAATCGCCGCCATGCCGGCCGTAATCATCGGCCCTGTTTTTTTCATCGGCGAATTCGTTAAGCGTATCGTTTGAAAGGTCGCCGTTCGCAAACCGGTCGGGAGTAATCAGGTAGATGGTGTCGGACGGTGAAAACCCTTTTACATGCAAAGGGTCGGGATTCTTTTCGCGCAATTCATACTCGTGCGTTACGCTGATGTCGCCATGCCGCAAGACAATGTCGAACGAGCCTGGTCTGCTTGCATCGTCGATATCGATGTATGCGAACAGGTAATTCTCACTGTCGACACGCTCGACACGATTGATCGTTACGCCCGGATAGTCGATCGTTACATCAAACTGGCCAATACCGTCCCCGTAGATCAGTATCTGCAGCTCGTTGTGTTTAAAGCCGTGCCACCAGAACGGTGGCTCAACGCGGTCGACTGTTCCGGCGGTCGCCTGCGCAAAGAAGAGTAAGCCGAGAAACGACGTCGCTAGCCACCGCATTAGGAAATAGTTCCCCATCAATAATTCCCCAATTCCGTCGTCTGAGATGCTCGAAACCCATTCTAGACGGCATGCCGTGGATGCTCTACGTGAATACGTATTCATCGCCGTGGCCGACACCCCAATTGATAGACTGTCGGCCTGACAGCGGCAGGTGAAAAGACGATGAGTGAAAAGCCAAGATTGAATTTCTGGCAAATATGGAACATGTGTTTCGGATTCCTTGGCATCCAGATGGGCTTTGCCCTGCAGAACGCCAACGTTAGCCGCATTTTCCAGACGCTCGGAGCGCCTATCGATGACATACCGATTCTCTGGATCGCTGCGCCACTGACAGGGTTGATAGTGCAGCCGATCATTGGCTACATGAGTGATCGCACCTGGAACGGTCTCGGCCGTCGGCGACCGTATTTTCTGGTTGGCGCCATTCTCGCGTCGCTGGCGTTGTTTGTAATGCCGAACTCACCCTACCTTTGGGTTGCCGCGGGCATGCTGTGGATCATGGACGCGAGCATCAATATCTCGATGGAGCCCTTTCGAGCGTTTGTGGGTGACAATCTGCCTGAAAAGCAGCGCACCAGCGGTTTCGCCATGCAGACCTTTTTTATTGGTATCGGTGCTGTTATCGCTTCGGCGTTGCCGTGGATGATGGCTAATTGGTTCGGTATCAGTAATGACGCCCCGGCCGGTGAAATTCCGGTTTCGGTGCGCTACTCGTTTTATGTCGGTGGTGCTGCGTTCTTGTTAGCGGTGATGTGGACAGTTTTTCGATCTAACGAATATTCGCCTACAGAACTGGCAGAGTTCGAGGAAAGCCGTCCGACCGACCAGGTTGCCGATGATGCGTTAACTCGATCAACAGATAAATATCGAAATGGTGGCATCGTCAGTGCAGCAATCGGCGTTGCGCTTTGGTACTGGATTATGAGCGCGGGACTGGATAA
Source organism: Woeseiaceae bacterium (assembly GCA_021773075.1). Taxonomy (GTDB): domain Bacteria; phylum Pseudomonadota; class Gammaproteobacteria; order Steroidobacterales; family Woeseiaceae; genus UBA1847. The sequence goes on along the minus strand of JAJFKT010000014.1, from coordinate 110,369 downwards.
GGAACTCTATGTCCTTGCAGGTGGACTTGCCGCGTTTGGTCTGTTCCAAATCATCATGTCTGTTCTGCAAAGCGGCGGTAATGTCGATAACGGATTCGCCGAAATTATGCGCGACTTGTTTCACATGCCAAGAGTGATGAAGCAACTTGCAGTCGTACAGTTCTTTTCCTGGTTCGCTCTTTTCGCAATGTGGATTTACGGAACTGCAGCGGTGACCGCCCATCATTACGGAGCGACTGAGGCCGCCGGCGCTAATTACAACGATGGCGCGGACTGGATTGGCGTGTTATTCGCAACCTATAACGGATTCGCCGCGCTCGCCGCGATAGCGATTCCCTTCGTTGCAAACCGGCTCGGTTGCCGAATATGTCACCTCTTCAATCTGACTCTCGGTGGCATCGGTTTGATTAGCTTCTACTTCATTAGCGACCCTAAAATGCTAATTTTCTCGATGATCGGTGTTGGCTTTGCATGGGCGTCGATTTTGTCGCTTCCATACGCGCTTCTTTCCAATAATCTGCCCGCGCACAAGATGGGCGTCTATATGGGCATCTTCAACTTCTTCATCGTCATCCCGCAACTCGTTGCTGCAAGCCTGCTTGGGCTGTTATTGCGTGAGTACTTTGACCTGCAGGCTATCTACGCATTGATCATTGGTGGCAGCATGATGATTGTCGCCGGGTTTGCAACGCTTCTGGTCGACAAGTCGGCCGAGCCAGTATGATTCGGCGCTGCCTCCTCTTCGTCGCGGTCGTCACAGCAGCCGCTTGTTCACCGTCCTCGGATATCGTGGAGCCAGCGACCGAGTATTACGGCACGCTCGAAGCCTTTGCCGCCGATAGTGTGTATTTTATCGTCACAGATCGCTTCGTCGATGGTGATGTCAGCAACAACTTCATAGATCAGGGTGGCGAGGAACTTGGCAGTTTTGACGTTCCCGTGCAGCTTCCGGATTCGATGCCAGGAAATATTGGTTACCTCGGTGGTGACTTCAAAGGTGTTCTGGATAACGCAGATTACATTGCACAGATGGGATTCAGCGCTGTTTGGCTCACACCCATAGTCGATAACCCGGACGAAGCGTTCACGGGCGGCAAAGCGCCGGGCGAGGGCGGCTCTAACGATTTGGGCAAGACGGGATACCACGGCTACTGGGGCGTCAATTTTTTTGAACTGGACGAACACCTTCCGTCGGCAGACCTGGATTACGCCGGGCTAACTGAGCATTTGCTGAGTGATCATGGCATCAAGACCGTGCTTGACATCGTCTGTAACCACGGTTCGCCCGCATTTTCGATGCGACAGGATCAAGCCAAGTACGGAAAGATTTACGGTGCTGATGGATCATTGGTCGCAGATCATGCGAATCTGCATCCGACTGAACTCGATGCCAGCAACCCACTGCACGCGTTCTATAAAAACGAACCTGACCTAGCCGAATTATCGGACATGAATTTTGATAATCCGAAGGTGCTCGATTATTTCGTCGATGCGCACTCAAAGTGGATTGCTCAGGGCGCGTCGGCCGTTCGCATAGACACGATAAAGCACATGCCGCATTCCTTCTGGAAAGCATTTGCAGACGGGGTACGTGAGCAACATCCGGACCTTTTCATGTTCGCCGAAGCGTGGTCGTATGATGCCGAAATTCTGGCCGAATACACATATCCCGAAAATGGCGCTATCAGTGTCCTCGATTTTCCGGGCAGACAAGCGATGGTTGATGTATTCGGCGGTGACAGTGGCACGTACGCAATGTTGCGCGATTATCTGCACCTGAAGACCGGGATTTATCACAATCCCTACGAGCTGATGACGTTTTATGATAATCACGACATGCCCCGTATCGCTGCTGATCAGGCGGGATTTATGGATGCGAACAACTGGCTATTTACAAGCCGCGGCATTCCGGTGGTCTACTACGGTTCAGAAATCGGGTTTCGTTCGGGCGCGGATCAGCACGCCGGCAATCGCGACTATTTCGGTCAGGAAAATATTGAACTAGCGCGTGACCATCCGATTCAAAATGCGCTGTCTCATATTGCGAACATACGCAAGGAATCGGTCGCCCTGCAAAGGGGTCTGCAACTCAATCTGCAGCTAGGCGACGATTCAGCGGTGTTCTATCGCGTTTATCAACACGATGGCGTAACGCAAACAGCGCTCGTGCTACTAAACAAGGGTGACGCTGAAATTACGGTGGATGCAGAAACGTGGATTTTTGATGCTGGCTGGACAGACGCAGCGGATGGCGGAGAGTTGACTGAAGCGCTCGTAGTGATACCTGCTCATGGGGTACGCGTTCTGCTCACTGACGCAGCATTTTCTCATCCCGATCTTACGGAAGCACTGGCCGAACTACAGCAATTGGCGCGGCGTAACTAGCGAGGCTGCCCACCGCAGGATTGTCGCACGATCAGCCTGGGCGCGATCAGGGTTGATTCCACGGTCTCACCTTCAATCAAAGCGACGATCGAGTGCACCAGGCCTTCGCTGGCTTCCCGGATGTTCTGCTGCACCGTCGTGAGGGCAGGTGTTACCTGCGAGGCCAGCGGCATATCGTCGAAGCCGATTACGCTGATGTCATCGGGTATTTTCAAACCGCGGTCCTGAAGTGCACGCATCGCGCCAATTGCGATGACGTCGGTCGTAGCGAAAATCGCGTCAAATTCGTGGCCATCAGTCAGCAGCTTCTCGGCTGCGGCGTAACCGAGGTCTTCGCGATTGTCCGCAAAAACATTCAGCTCGTCGTGGATGTCAATTCCGCCTCCATGCAATGCTTTCCGATAACCCCGATACCGATCCGCTTGCTCCGGATTGCGCGCAGAGGTGTCGCCAAGAAACGCAATTCGCCGGCGACCTGTCCTGATCAAATGTCGCGTCGCCTGGTAGCCGCCACTAAGATTGTCGCAGCCGAAGGTATGGCCTGGCTGTTCTTTTATGATCGGACCCCAAATAATAAAACGCGTGTTGGCGTTCGCAAGTGCCGTAATCTTCTCTCGATAGGTGAGGTAGTCACCATAACCGAGCAATATCAAGCCATCGGCACGATTGCTGGCCTGATACTCCATGTGCCAGTCATCCGTTAGTTGCTGCAGCGACACGAGCACGTCATAGCCACGGCTTGCTGCGCAGCGAGTGATAAACCCGAGCATGGAAAGAAAGAACGGATTGATCTCCGCGTTCTCACCGCCTGTCTCGTCGAACAACAGCAGGGCGATCGTGCTGCTGTGATGTGTTCGCAGCCCAGCGGCGTTGCGATTGACAAAGTAGTTCAGCTCTTTGGCAATCTCCTGGATTCGAGCGCGAGTCTCGGGCCGTACCAGCGGCGAATCACGCAGTGCGCGCGATACCGTCGCTTGTGACACCCCGGCCAGGTCGGCAATATCCCTGGATGTGGGATTCTCGATTTTCATGCCATCGTTTTAACACAAATAGCCCGTTAGCCACTATATCCGAGTTGCAGTACATCCTTGCTGAGACGCAATCGGTCGCTGGCACCGGGTCCGCGCTTTAGCGCGAGTGCCACATGAATTGCATCCAGCAGAGCGAGCTGTGCCAGTCGTGAACTCATCGGTGTATAGACACTGGTATCTTCGATCACCTGTGCAGGAAACAGAATGGTGGCTGCGGTAGCCAGATCTGAAGCAGCGTTGGTTATTGCAATTACGGTTGCACCTCGGCTGCTCGCAATTCGAGCAGCTTGTGCAAATTCAGGCCAGCGGCCGGTATGTGAAAGTAGTACCAGAACATCATCGGATTCCGCGATGGCCGCGAACTGAAGAATCATAGGCGTGTCCATCAGCGTTGAACACGGGATGCCCAATCGGAAAAACTTGTGACAGGCATCGCTTGCCACGTGCCCGGACGCACCCAAACCGGCAAACGCAATCTGGCGCGCGTTGGCCAAGGCATCTACGGCGGCATCAACAGGCATATCGGCAAGCTGTGATTTTAGATCGATTAGCGATTTTATCGACGCATCGATTACCTTGCCGACGGCGTCAGATATTGTGTCGTCCGGACGCACGTCACGATGCAAGTAGCTGGTCGGATTGCTCAAGGCCTCAGCCAGGCGTATTCCCAATTCCCGAAAACCCTGCAGACCGATACTCCGACAGAAACGGATGACAGTGGGCTCGCTGGTGCCGCATGCCTCTGCAACATAGGCAAGCGTCGCACGAACGGCTATCCGTGGATGGGCAACGATCCACTCCGCGACCTGCTTTTCGGACGGGCTGAGATCGGGAAGGGCGCGGTTTATTCGGGCGAACATGTAGTAAAAATACAGGAATTAACGCAAAGAAACCATAAATAGTGACGTTTATTGTCAATTATGTAGTAAACTTACATGACTTCTCAAGGAAAACCTCATGGCCCAACTCGTTCCCGTCGAACCCTTCGATCTGATCATTTTTGGTGGTACCGGCGATCTGGCGATGCGCAAGCTTTTGCCTGCGCTATATCACCGGGATTGCGACGGGCAGCTAACGCCCGACAGCCGCATCATCGCAGCGAGTCGCGGTGCTCTGAGCCGCGACGAATATCTGGCCGTGGTCGAAACATCACTGCGCAGCAATCTGACGGAGGGCGACTTCGATGATGCGCATTGGGCGAGCTTTCGAAAGCGTCTTCATTACGCACAGGCTGATGCCTTTAGTCATGACGACTGGAACGAACTGGTCGAACTTCTCAACGGCCACGACGACTGCGTTCGAGTCGCGTATCTCGCGACGGCACCAAGTCTATTCGGTTCAATCGCCAATGGCTTGAAAACGAATCGTCTGATTTCCGACTCGAGCCGTATTGTTCTCGAAAAGCCGCTTGGTCGCGACCTCGATTCGGCGCGTGAAATCAATAACGCTGTTGGCGAGTGTTTTCGTGAAGACCAGATTTACCGCATCGATCACTATCTCGGCAAAGAGACCGTACAAAACCTGTTGGCACTTCGTTTTGGAAATTCACTGTTTGAGCCCTTATGGCGACGCAGTGCAATTGATCACGTGCAATTTACGGTTGCAGAGGATCTCGGCGTCGGCGGTCGGGTCGAGTTCTATGACGGCGTCGGCGCGTTACGGGACATGGTTCAAAACCACTTGTTGCAGCTGGTCTGTTTGTTCGCAATGGAGCCACCGTCCAGTCTTGATCAAAACGCTGTTCGCGATGAAAAAATTAAAGTGTTGCGGTCTCTAAAGCCGATTTCCGCGGAGGATGCGCGGGCCAATACGGTCCGTGGCCAATACGGGGAAGGCGCGATTAATGGCAGCACCGTTTCGGGCTTTTCTGAAGAGCTCTCGAACAAGAGCAGCACGACGGAAACTTTTGTTGCGCTCAAGCTCGAAATCGAAAACTGGCGCTGGTCGGGCGTGCCATTCTATTTGCGAACAGGCAAGCGTTTGAAAGCCAAGCACTCTGAGATAGTCGTGCAATTCCAGGATGTCCCACACTCGATTTTTCCGGAGCAGGAATTCAACGTTTCACCAAACCTGTTACGAATTCGCTTGCAGCCGGATGAGGGAGTGCAACTCTCTGTGATGGCGAAAGAACCGGGCCCCGGTGGTTTTGATTTACGACCCGTGTCACTGGATCTCAGCTTTGCGGAGACCTTCGGTATCCGATACCCGGACGCCTATGAGCGCTTACTTATGGAAGTACTGCGTGGCAATCCCGCACTCTTCATGCGGCGTGATGAAGTCGAAGCGGCGTGGGAATGGATCGACGGCATTATTGAAGGCTGGCAGGTTTCGAAACAAAAGGTAGAGTCATACGTTCCAGGCACTTGGGGACCCGCCGCATCGGCGATGATGCTCGATCGTGACGGCCGTGCCTGGCATGAGGACGACTAATGCCAGGCGTCATAAAATTTGAAAGTCGGGACGCAGCATCGACGGGCGCTGCAGCACGTATCGCCGGGCTGGTCGACGCAGAAATACAAAGAGAAAACGCGGCGAGCGTTGTTGTTGGTGGCGGAACCTCACCTGCAAAGTGCTTCGGTATTCTGTCAGCCTACGATCTCGCCTGGGAAAAGGTTCAGGTCGTGTTGTCCGATGAGCGCTGGGTTCCGAACGATCATGCAGATAGCAATGAAAGGCTGATTCGAGAGACATTGCTGGTCAATAACGCCACTTCGGCAAACGTGCTTCCCATCTACCAAAGTGACCTGTCTGTCGACGAGCGTTGCGACTCTTTGCAAAGCCACCTTCCGCAGAGCGGCTTCGCTTGTTCAATGGCTGGCATGGGAGCTGATGGCCATTTCGCGTCACTATTCCCTGACGCCGATAATCTGGAGGCCGGTCTGAGCCTCGGCAACCTTCGTTTCTATATGCCGGTACGGACGGACGCGAGTCCACACCCAAGAATCAGTATGACCTTGCATGCATTTCTGCAAAGCAAGGAAGTTCTGCTGCTGTTCTTCGGTGAGGAAAAACTGCGCGTTTTCGAGAAAGCGCAGGCGGGAGATCAGTTCTATCCGATCGCCGCATTGCTGAAGCAACAAGAAACTACTGTCACTCTTTATTGGGCACCATAATGAATTCCGTGATCGAACAAGTAACCCGGCGCATACAAGAACGAAGCAAAGATTCTCGTGATGCCTATCTATCTCGAATGGCCGCCGCCGCGAATGATGGTCCGGCACGCGGCACTCTGTCGTGCAGTAATTTGGCACACGGCTTTGCGGCGAGTGGCAGCTCGGATAAGTCGGCGTTGTCTGCGAATGTTGTTCCGAACATAGCGATCGTATCGGCCTATAACGATATGCTGAGTGCGCATCAGCCTTTTCAGACCTATCCGAATTTGATCAAAGAGGCCGCGAGCAGCCAGGGTGCTGTCGCGCAATTCGCGGGCGGTGTGCCCGCGATGTGTGACGGTGTCACGCAAGGTCAGGACGGCATGGATTTGTCATTGTTCAGTCGTGATGTGATCGCGCTATCCACAGGAATAGCGCTGTCTCACAATATGTTCGACGGTGTCCTGTGCCTTGGTATTTGCGACAAAATCGTTCCGGGCCTTCTTATTGGCGCATTGTCTTTCGGCCATTTGCCGACCGTATTCGTTCCGGCTGGTCCCATGGTTTCGGGCTTGGGCAACAAAGAAAAAGCGCGAATTCGAGAAGAGTACGCCAGCGGAAAAGTCGGTCGCGATGAGTTGCTCGCAGCGGAATCCGCTGCTTATCACGCTCCAGGAACCTGCACCTTTTACGGCACTGCAAACACCAACCAGATGCTCATGGAGTTCATGGGCCTGCAGCTCCCGGGTGGATCGTTTGTTAATCCAGGAACTGAATTGCGCGATCACTTGACCAGAGAAGCGGTATCGACGGTGCTCGCAAGCAGCAATCTAGGTCAGAGCTATTTGCCACTCGCACAGATCATTGACGAAAAGGCCATAGTGAATGGTATCGCCGGTTTGCTCGCGACTGGCGGTTCGACAAACCACACCATCCACATAGTAGCGATAGCTGCAGCAGCAGGAATTCACGTCGATTGGCAGGACTTTTCTGATTTGTCCGAGGTCATCCCACAGTTGGCGCGAGTCTATCCGAATGGCAGCGCAGATGTTAATCACTTTCATGCGGCGGGCGGGCTTGGTTTCGTTTTGTCGGACATGCTGGACAGCGGATTGCTGCATGAAGATGTAAATACAATTCTCGGATCCGGGCTACGACGTTTCTGCAAAGAACCGCAAGTTGTTGATGAGCGGCTCGCCTGGCGTGATGCGCAGTCGAAGTCGCTTGACGAAGATATTCTTCGTTCAAGCCGCAATCCATTTGCTGCCGAAGGTGGGCTGCAACTGGTTGCAGGTAATCTCGGCCGTGCGATCGTGAAGGTGTCGGCGGTCGAAGCCGAATACCTCAGCATCGAAGCACCGGCGAAAGTATTTCGATCGCAGCAGTCCTTTGTTGATGCATTCAATGATGGAGATCTGGAGCAGGACTTTGTTGCGGTGTTGAGCTGTCAGGGTCCGCGCGCGAACGGCATGCCCGAATTGCACAAGCTCACTCCCTACCTCGGTGTGTTGCAAAACAGAGGCTTCAAGGTTGCCCTGATTACAGATGGACGCATGTCCGGCGCGTCAGGCAAAGTACTTGCTGCAATACAGATTACGCCGGAAGCAGTTCGTGGTGGGATTATTGGCAAGATACAAGACGGCGATATAATTACCCTGGATGCTGGCAATGGTGTCCTTTCTGTAAGGACTTCTGATGATGTGGACGCAAGGCAGGCAGTGCTGGTGGAGGCACCACAACAAGGCATGGGTCGAGAGCTGTTTGGCGTATTTCGTGAGCGGGCCGGGGGCGCAGAATCCGGCGCCAGTTTGTTTGACGGGCCCTAGCAAAGGCAAGCGGTCGACTGCAGCTTGGCGGCGCATATGAGAACATTGACGCAATGACTGAGCCTACCTTGATTATTGGCGACATCGGTGGCACCAACGCGCGTTTCGCGATCGTTGCTCCCGAGCAACCCGGATTCACCAGCGCTGTGACGCTGCAGTGTGCTGACTATCCGTCGGCAGACGATGCGATTCGCCAATTCATTGATGAGTCCTCGGCCGCTTCTCCGGACGCTATTTGTTTGGCAGTGGCCGGGCCCGTTATCGAAGGTACGGTGCAAGTAACTAATAATCACTGGACGCTTAATGCCGCGAGTATCGCCGAGGATTTCGGTATTGACGCCGTGCGTTTGCTGAATGACTTCGAAGCGGCCGCATATTCAATCCCACAATTGGGAGCCGATGACTCGGAGTCGATTGGTATGCCGGAAAACGTGAGTTTGCCGGAGGACAGGTTCAACGTGGCGATTCTAGGTCCAGGCACGGGTCTTGGTGTCGCCGGGCTTGTTCGCCGTGGCGAGACTCTCATTCCAATTGTCGGCGAAGGCGGGCATGTTGGTTTTGCACCGAAGTCCCGGATTCAGGTCGAAATACGCGACGCATTGCGAAACAAGTTTGATCGCGTTTCTGTGGAGCGCTTGTTATCCGGCTCTGGAATCGAAAATATTTATTGGGCACTGACCTTGATTCATGGCGAACAACGAACGCAACTCTCCGCACAGGAAGTATTCACAAAAAGCGATGATGGAAGTGATCAGCGGGCCGCCGAAGCGACGCACATGTTTTTCGAGATATTGGGTCAGGTCGCTGGTGATCTGGCATTGACCTTGGGAGCGGAGGACGGTGTTTTCGTTGCCGGCGGAATAGCGAAGCGCTATCCGACGATGTTACAAAACAGTGGTTTTCGTAATGCGTTCGACAATAAAGGGCGCCATCGTGCCTACATGGAGCGAATTCCCACGTCGTTAATTACGCACGATGAACCGGGTTTATTGGGCGCTGCTTACTGCGCGCTAGAAATGTCGTCTTCCTGAGCGGCGTTACCCGTACGTGGTACCGCGGTGATACCAACCTGGTGACGTGGAAATGCATCCGCATTAATCGTTTCAAGATAGCCGTGCCACGCAGCATAGCCAATGACGGGAATGATGACGACAAGTCCAATGAATGCGGTTGCAACGCCGACTAGCAACGAGAAAACAATGATCGTTAGCCACACGAACATTGCACGTTTATTTCGTAGTACTGCATTAACAGAAGTCACCACCGCGGTAATGCTGTCGACATCGCGGTGCATGATCATGGGTAAGGAAAAAGCACTCGCCGAAAACGTCACCGCGGCGAAGACGGCACCGATGAGTGTGCCAAAACTGAAAAAGGCAAAGAGTTCTGCGCTCGTCGTGTCGCCATCCGTCGGGAAGAACACGCTGACCATGACGGCAGCACGTGCCCAGATGAGGAAAATCACCATCAAAACCAGGGCAAAAATCATCTCGTTACTGAAATGGCGCTTGAACGCTGCCCGAATACTGCGCGTCATCAACGGCGCTTGTCCACGCTCCAATTGCGCGCTGATCGCGTACAGTCCAATGCAGGTTAGCGGTGCGAGAAAGACGAAGCCGCCAAGCATGGCGAACATGAACCACTGGCTACCACGTGTCCAGGCAAGCACACACACAACGGCGATCAAGATTGCAACGCTCAGCCCATAAATCAGGCTTTGCTGTGGCGCCTGCATCAGGTCCGCAATCCCTTTGCGTACCCACCCAACGGGTGCCCAGGGCGACAGTTTTCGGCACGGTGCTGCAAATGGCAACTCGTCGCGATTCAATTCCGATTGCTCTTCATCTACCATCATCGACCCCGTTTAATTGTTGTCGAAATTACTGACCTGGTGGATTTTCCATCACTCGGACCGCTACTTGCTGTCCTGTTACCGAATAGGCGATGTATTCATAGCTTAACCCGGATTTGCCCACGAACTCCTGGAACGCCTTGAATTCGTGCTGCTGCCAGCGGTGAAAGTTGTAGTACTCATCGAACAGAATGATCGAACCCGGTTGCAGCCTGCTGCCGAGCAGGTCGAAAATCGTAACCGTCGATGAATACAGGTCACAATCGACGTGAAGGAATGCGATCGGATCCGTGTGGGACTCGAGGAATCCCGGCAATGTTGCATCAAAATAGCCGACGTGAAATTCAACATTATCGGGCACTTTCGGCATCTGCTTTTGAGCAAATGCACCAATAGGGTTGCCGTTCCAATGTTCCTGAATTCCCTCAAACGAGTCGAATCCGTGCACCGCACCGTCAACTGAGGACGCTATCCAGCGCATTGACTTGCCGCGACCAACACCGAACTCCAGATACAGCCCCGAGCTTTTGACCTGATCCAGCGCATATTTGACGAGGGCCGGATGCTTCTCGAAATACGGTGCATCAACCATATTTGCCTTGATGTATTCGAGGGTGTCTCGCTTCGCCTCGAGATTCATGTCCAGCAGTAGGTTTGAGGAGTAGTGCTTCAGCATGAAACGTCGAAACAGGAACTCACTGAGAGTGCGCTTGAAAAGGGGCATAAATCGGGTCTCTAAGGCGACTATCTGAACGCCGCGTAAGGTATCACACGAATAACCATAAGGTGCGTTACATCACGCTCTGGAATCTACTTGATCCGTACACTTTCGGGAAAATGAAGCCAAGTTATGTTGGATAAACACTGCAGTTATGTCAAATCGAATGCACACAAATCGTGTACTTATCGTCGACGATGACCCGTCTCTCATTGACGAGTATCTACGCTGCCTTGGCGAGGATTTTGAGCCAGACGAGGCGACGGCGACACTGACCGACCTCGAAAAAGTCCTGTTCGGTGAGGATACTGATGCAGACGGTTCAGCGAAATTCGAGGTTCATTCGAGAAACTTGGGTACGGCAGCGGTAGAGGCGGTCGAGCGGGCGGCGCAGACCGGAAATCCTTTTGCCATTGTCTTCCTTGATATTGGCTTTGCTGAGGGCATGAACAGCGTCGAAGCGGCACAAAAGATTCGCCTTCTCGATCAAAACGTCAATATTGTCATTGTCAGCAACTCAACGAGTTCGGTCCCTGAAAACCTGGGTAAGCGAATTCCGCCGGCTGACAAGGTCTTCTTTTTTCAAAAGCCGTTTCATGCAACCGAGTGCCGCCAGCTGGCAGCGGCGCTGTGTGGTAAGTGGCACGCGGACATGGCGCTCAGAACGGCGAACGAGGACTTGGAAATCAGGGTCGCTGAGCGCACCGAAGCATTGCAAAAGCTCGCCTATTTTGACGTCGTTACGCGCTTGCCGAATCAGCTGCTGCTAATCGAAGAGTTGAAATCTCTGATCGAGAAATCTGAAGATTCTGACGGCGATACGGTCGCGGTTCTTCTTGATATCGAGCGCTTCAGTTTTATCAACGAAACCATGGGCTACGATGCGGGAACCGAGCTCTTGCGGTCTGTCGGCAATCGATTGAGCCGGACATTCTGCGACGAGGCCGGACACCGCATGGCCGTTGTCGGACGCTTCGGAGCGGACGAATTCGCGATTCTGGTGCCCGGAATAGAAAATGACTCCGAAATACGTGAGCTGGCCGAGTTGATCAAGGATACCGTCGAGGCGCCATTCCTGATCAATGGCCGTGATCTGTTCCTAAAGGCGAGCATCGGCGTTTCCTGGCATCCAGTGCACGGGCGAGACGCAAAAAGCGTATTCCGTTGCGCCGAAGCGGCGCTGCACCGATCGATGCGCAGTCTGACGACTTTGATTACTTATTATCACAGCGAAATGCGATACCGCGCGCGCTATAAGTTTGATCTTGAAGCGGAATTGCGAAGCGCGCTCGAGAAAGGGCAGATTTGCGCGCACTACCAGCCGCAGCAAAGTACCAAGAGTGGGGAGCTGGCGGGCGTAGAAGCATTGGCTCGCTGGACCCGACCGGATGGTTCGACAGTACCGCCGTCCGACTTTGTGCCCTTGAGCGAAGAGATGGGCATTTCCGACGTCTTGTTCGAGACCATCATGCGCAGTGTTTGCGGTGACGTAGCTGAATGGCGTGCGAAGGTCGGCTGGAATATTCCCGTCAGTGTGAACCTTTCGGCCCACCAACTTAGAAACCGTGATCTGGTCAGTCTGATCAAGGGCATTATGGAGAGCACATGTGTTGACCAGAATCTTATCAATCTCGAGCTGACGGAAACGGTATTGCTCGAGGATCTTACTATCGCGCAACCGGTCCTCGATGATCTTTCGGCATTTGGCGTTGGTATTCACATTGATGACTTCGGAACTGGCTATTCATCGCTTAGCTATTTGGCCAAGCTTCCTGTCCAGACGATCAAGATCGATCAGGCATTTGTTGCTCAATTGTCTGATTCTGAAGCGAGCAACACGGTCGTTGAGGCAATTGTCGCTCTCGGCAAGGCGATGAAGCTGGAGGTTGTAGCGGAAGGCGTCGAGACGGATCAGCAGTACGCCATTGTACGGCGACTCGGATGCGATCTGGCTCAGGGTTACTTTATTGCCAGGCCCATGCCAGCTGACCAACTCCTAATCTGGGTGAACGGTTACGAAGATACGCAAAGCATCAAGAAGAAGTCCCTCGTGATCGATATCGACACGCACCGCAAGCAATAAAAAAGCGCGCGGTTTACACCGCGCGCCTCCTTTGATGTCAATCTGAACGCCGGCAGCAGAGTCCGGGCATTCGTCGAGTCGGTCAACGACTCCATCATTATCCCCATCCAACTCACAGCCATTGGCATCAACGGCTGCACCGGAAATGGTTCCCGGGCACTTAGGACCGTCCGCTCAAGGCCCAAGCCTACTTGAAGAAAAAACAATATCGAAGCAGTACAATGAGGCGCTTTCACAGGAGCTCGCCGAATGAACATTCGGCGATGATTTGTAAACTGAAGTACGCAAACCAAGGAGAAAATCATGAGTGTAGCTAAAACGTCAGAAATCTCGGCTTCATCGTCGAAGAGTTTTGAAGATGCGATTCGCAGCGGTATCAAGAAGATGGCTGAGACAGTGCACAAGATCGAAGGTGCCTGGATCAAAGAGCAAAAAGTTGTTGTCGACGACGGTGAGGTCAAGTCCTTCCGTGTCACGATGAAAGTTACGTTCGTTATCAAATAACGGAAAACAGCATGCCTGGAAAATTTGAATATTATAAAGACAAAGCAGGGGAATTTCGGTTTCGTCTGAAGGCCGCGAATGGCCAGAACATTCTCGGAAGCGAAGGTTACAGCGCGAAAGCCGGCTGCAGCAACGGCATAAAGAGTGTCGCCGAATGTGCACCGGGAGCAGCGGTAGACGATCAAACCTGATTTGATTGCGGGGCCGACGGCGGCACCGAGTCAATCGGTGCTGTCGTCGCTCACTTTGGTGTACAGGGCATTTGTATCGACGCCCCATTGCGATACCGCAGTTATCGTATCCGCGACAGACGCGTTTAACTGCAGCAATTTGCTGGAGTGGACAACATAAATTTTGCCGACGGTAGCGACCGGCGCAGATGGTATGAATACTGCGCAGCGATTGTCTGGCAGTTCTTCGATCAGGAATCCGATAGCACGGGCATCCGAGTTAAAGAGGTCCACTTCGACCGGCGAAAATTTGTCGCCGTCCAATCCAGCGAATCGATTGGTGAGGCTGGCAATCGCGTTGTACATGGGGATGCGCCGTGCCACGTTCAGTTTCAACCAGTTTCGCGATGATTCGCCGAACCGAGTGCGAACGAACAGACCAGTAAAAAAACACAGGGCGACCAGAGATACCAAGGCGATCGCAACGATCAATATCGCATCGTTAACAGCCAACCCGATGTCTGCCACCAACTTTTGTGCCAGAGCAAACAAACTGTAAAAAATCTGCGCAAGGACAGAAAGAACGATGGCGATTGGGACAATAACGAGCAGGCCACCAATTGCAGTTGTTTTCACGAAATTAATGAATCGATTCATGGCTTAATTTCCATTTGTTACGTCGTTCGGTACCAGTTCGCACTATCCCGGTATTCAGCCTGTAGCTCGCCGGTCTTGAGTAGAAAATTGAGGTGCGAAAGCGCTTCGCCCGTTGCCATGATGCGATTACGGTCGCCAATTTCTGATCTGAAGAGTACCGGGAAAACATCCACCGCTCGACGCGGTGTAACACAAAATTCGCGAAGTATGTCGAGCCGCTCTTCATGCTCCTGGACCATTGCGTCCAGACGTCCGTATGCACCACGAAATGGCTTGCCATGCGCTGGCAGGACGAGCACGTCCTCCGGTAGGATCGTACGCAGCCTGCGCAGTGACTTGAACCAGTCTGATAACGGGTTAGCGAGTGGCTCGGTTGGCCAGACGCTAACGTTTGACGAAATTGTTGGTAGTAGCTGATCACCCGCGATCAGCAGATTTCGCGCTCGATCGTACAGGCAGGCATGCTCGGGAGAGTGGCCACCACCTGTAATGACTTCCCAGTTATGCCCGCCGATTTTCATGCTGTCGCCATCGCTTATTCGCTCGTAGGCCTCGGGCAGGGGTGTTACGAATTTACCGAACATGCCAAAAACGTGCTGGTAACTCTTAAGTTGTTCGTCTGTAAAACCGGCATCCTTATAGAATTTCACGCCTTCCTGTGGCGCGTCTCGACCGGTGTCGGCGACGAGAATTCGACACAACAGGTACTCATCGCGGGGCATCCAGAAATCGACGTCGAAATGTCTGGCAAGAAAGCCGGCACAGCCGACGTGGTCCGGGTGTAAATGGGTCGCGATGATATGCGATGCCGGATCACTCTGCATCGCGTCCGTGAAAACACCGTGCCAAATGTTCTCTGTTTCGGCGGTGCCGACGCCGGTATCCACAATCGCCCAGCGACTCGCGTCCCGTAGCAACCACAAGTTTATGTGATTAAGAGCGAACGGCAGTGGCATCCGCAGCCACTCGACTCCTTCAGCAACACTGATGGTATTGCCGTTATCGGGGCGTACGTCGAATTCATACTGGATGGTCATGAAGCAATCCTCATCGTGCAATGGTGGCACGATGAATATGAAAAAGCCTTATTCCTCGAAAATGAAATCGCGCGAGTCTTCGGCTATCTGGCGGCGCACCTGATCTGCAGACTGCTCTTTGACTGGGCCGTAGCCACGGATGTTCATATAGAGTTGGACGAGCTCGGTGGCCGCTTGATGTCGCTCCCCAATATGCGGTAACAATCGTTCGAGCAATTGCTCAAATTCAACAATGAGTTCGCGTTCCATGCGACGTTCCGCGCTTCGACCGAAAAGATCGAATGCGCTACCGCGAAGGCCACGCATCGCTGCCAGTATTCTGAATACCGGCAACATCCAGGCGCCGAATTCCTTTTTTCTCGGGCGCCCGCGAGCATCGGTTCCGCCATTTAATATTGGTGGAGCGAGATGGAAACGAAATTTCGCCTTTGCTCCGAACTGCGTGCGTACCGAGTCGATAAATTCTTTTCGAGTGTGCAAACGAGCCACCTCGTATTCGTCCTTGTAGCTCAATAGCTTGAAATAGCTGCGCGCGACGGCGTCTGTAAATTGTCCGCTCCCACCGAAATCGGTCTCGGTTTCCAGAACACGTCGCAATAATGTTTCGTAACGATCGGCAAGCGCGTCATTCTGATAATCGACCAGAAACGCTTTGCGTCGCGAAATAATCGCTTCGATCGAGGTATCGTCGCTGCTTTCCCGGTTCAGCGCACGTTCTATCTGTCCTGGATCAGTTGCGGCTAATCGTCCCCATGCGAACGCATGTTTGTTATTTTCAACTGCGACAGCGTTGAGTTCGATTGCACGCATTAGTGCCGTCAGAGACACCGGTACGAGGCCACTCTGCCATGCATAACCAAGCAGCAGCACATTCGCGTAGATGGTATCTCCCATCAGTTCCTCAGCCAGATTATTGGCGTTTAGAGTCGACAGATTGGCCGCGCCAATGGTGTCGCTGATTGCCTGAATTCTGTCGTCGACGCGCAGACTAGCATCGCGGTGCTTGACGAAATCCGCGGTCAGCATCTCTGCGCTATTCACGACTGCGCGGGTGTGATTCTTGCTGTATGTCACGGACGCTTTAGGTGATGAACTGACAACCAGGTCGCAACCTATCAGCGCATCAGCACGAGCAGGCTCAATTCGCACTTGATTAATCTCGGCCGGACTTGGTGCAATCCGAATGTAGCTGAGAACGGGGCCGAACTTCTGTGCGAAACCCATAAAGTCGAGCACGCTGGCACCCTTGCCTTCGAGGTGAGCAGCCATCGTGATTAGGGCGCCAATCGTTATAACGCCGGTACCGCCAACGCCCGTGACCAACAGGTCAAAGCAAGGCCCCGTCGACGGTATCTCAGGGGGTGGTAGCGCGTTGTTCGGAGAAGTGATAACCGGACTCGCCGGATCGAACAGTTTTTGCCGCGCAACATCACCTTCAACGGTAACGAAGCTCGGGCAAAACCCGTTGACGCAGGAGAAGTCCTTGTTACAGGTGTTTTGATCGATTTGCCGTTTACGACCGAACGGTGTTTCTTTTGGTACAACCGAGAGACAATTGGATTCCACGGAGCAGTCGCCGCAACCTTCGCAAACGAGGTCATTGATTACGACAAACTTCTTGGGGTCAGGCATCTCACCACGCTTGCGTCGTCGTCGTTTCTCGGTGGCGCAGGTTTGCGCGTAAATGAGAATGGTGACGCCGTCGATATCGCGTAATTCGCGTTGCACGCTATCCATTTCACGTCGATGAGAAATCGTCATACCGAGCGGAAACGCGCTCGCATCGAAAACTTCGGGTTCATCGGACACCAGCGCAATACGATCCGCGCCTTCGGAGCGCACCATATGCGCGATAGCCTCAACGGAAATCGGGCCATCGACGGGTTGACCACCCGTCATCGCGACGGCGTCGTTATAGAGAATCTTGAACGTGATGTTTGTGTTTGCCGCGATCGCCTGACGAATGGCGAGTGAACCGGAGTGATAGAAGGTACCGTCACCCAGGTTTTGAAAAATATGTTTACCGCCGTTGAATTTTGAGCGCGCAATCCAGTTAACACCCTCGCCACCCATTTGGATTAAACCGTCTGTGTCGCGATCCATCCAGCTGACCATGAAATGGCAGCCTATGCCTGCGAGCGCCTTCGAGCCCTCGGGTACCTTGGTTGACGAATTGTGCGGACATCCAGAGCAGAAGTAAGGCATCCGCTTTGCGCCACCGATTTCGATGCTGGCGCCGCGGTCCTCGGAAAGAGCGCGTGCACGCCGAGTGTAGGTATTGCCCCCAAATTCGTGATCCAGACGTCGTGCAACGATCTCCGCAAGCTGTACAGGCGAGAGCTCGCCAACCCATGGAACCAGACGATTACCTTCTTCGTCTTCCTTGCCAACCATGCGTTTCGGTTTGCGGCCCGGGTAATCGTAAAAATGTTCTTTGAACTGGCTTTCGATAATGCCGCGCTTTTCTTCGACGACCAGAACCTCGTGTTTGCTCTTCACAAACTCCAGGGCGCCGTTCGGTTCCAGTGGCCAAACCAGCCCGACTTTGTAGACATCAATACCGATCTTGCCGGCGTTGCTGGCATCAATGCCGAGTAAGCGCAATGCCTCCATGAGGTCGAGGTGCGCCTTGCCCGTAGTGACAATGCCGAAGCGAGCAACGGGGACATCAAAGATTCGTCTGTCTATCGGATTCGCTGCGGCGAAAGCCAGCGTTGCCGCTTTTTTGTTCTCTAGTCTTTCCTCAATCTGCGGGCCCGGGAAATCCGGCCAGCGATAGTGCAGACCTTCTTTGGGAGGCTGGTAGCTTTCTGGAATGACGAACTGCGGATACGGCGCTAATTCCACTGACATGGCGGATTCAACGGTTTCTGAGATGGCCTTGAAGCCAACCCACATGCCTGAAAATCGCGACAGCGCGAGACCGTAGAGGCCGAACTCGATATATTCCGCGACACTGGACGGATTCAGATTTGGCATCATGAATGTCATGAATGCGACGTCGGATTGATGCGGCATGGATGATGATACGCAACCATGATCGTCGCCGGCTACGACCAATACGCCGCCATGCGGCGAGCTGCCATAGGCATTCCCGTGTTTTAGCGCGTCGCCAGCGCGGTCAACACCCGGACCTTTGCCATACCAGATGCCGAATACGCCGTCGACATTGCGATCAGGATCCGTTTCAACCTGTTGGGAACCCAGCACCGCAGTGGCTGCAAGATCTTCGTTGACGGCTGGAAGAAATTCGATGTTGTTTTCGTCAAGAAATTGTTTGGCTCGCCAGAGCTCCTGATCAACTCCGCCCAGTGGCGAGCCGCGGTAGCCACTGATAAAACCAGCCGTGTTGAGTCCTGCCGCCACGTCTATGGTTCGCTGCATGAGTGGAATTCGCACAAGAGCCTGAGTTCCGGTCAGGAAAACCCGCCCGGATTCACGTCGATAGCGATCGTCGAGTTCGTAGTTATCGAGGGGAAAGCTCATGCGCGCAGTGTCGCAGATATTGCGCGGGTATCGATGCCTTTCATCCCCCGTTTATCACAGAAATCGGAAAAAAGTACCGTTTTAAAGAAAAAATCGGTAAAATATTCCGGTTGTTCGAGTGGAATGAAATATGGCCCTGACGATCAAAGATCGACAATTGCTTGCCGAACTGCAGCGAGACAGTCGTATTACCGTGCAGGAATTGGCGGATAAAATCGGAATGTCGACCTCCGCTTGCTGGCGTCGGGTAAAGGCGCTCGAAAACGACGGCGTTATCGAGCGCTATGCGGTCATCATCAATGCAAAGAAAGCGGGCTTTGGTTTAGCGTCAATGGTGCACGTGTCGCTGGCACGACATGAGCAAAAAAACGTTGACCAGTTCATACGCGAAGTCTCTCGCCACCCGGAGGTTCTGGAGTGTTTCGCGACCAGCGGTGAGGCAGACTTCCATCTCCGAGTGGTCGTCGAAGACATGGATGCCTACAACCTGTTTCTCGATGATTTTATATTCAAGCTGCCCGGCGTCTCCCAGGTGCGGTCCAACATCGTACTCAAGGAAATCAAATCAGATACAGCATTGCCGTTTCGGGTCTAGCAGGCTGCTAGTTGACCGAGGCCCAGTGCTCATCCGTTGCCACCATCGTCAGCACATCGTACTGCGCAACAACATCGCCATCTTGATTGCTAACCTCTGAGTCCCAACGGACCTCGCCGTATCCAGTGCCCGCTCGCAGTGTTTTCTGTTTGCAGCACAGACGAACTCGCAATGTGTCGCCATAATTGACAGGTTGTGCAAAACGCAATTCATCGACGCCGTAGTTGGCAAGCACCGGACCAAAGTCCGGGTCGACGAAAAGGCCCGCGGCGAACGAAAGAATCAGGTAACCGTGTGCCACCCGACCGTCAAAGAAAGGATTTTTTGCTGCAGCTTCTTCGTCCATGTGTGCGTAAAAGTTGTCGCCGGTAAATTCAGCAAAATGCTCAATGTCCTCGAGGGTCACTTCGCGTGAGTCTGTTAGCAATGTGTCGCCGATCGCGAGTTGCTCGAAAGTCTTGCGAAACGGGTGAACGCCCGGGTCATTTTCATCCGCACCGCGAATCCAGCGATTACCGATTGTGGTCAGAGTCTCGGGTGATCCCTGCACAGCAGTCCGCTGCATGTAGTGCAACACACCACGGATACCACCCATTTCCTCTCCACCACCGGCGCGGCCAGGGCCACCATGGATAAGATGTGGAAGAGGGGAGCCGTGGCCGGTCGACTCGGCAGCGCAATGACGATTAATAACCACCATACGGCCATGATAGGCGGCCGTTCCAAGTACCAGTTCCCGCGCCACACTGTTGTCGTTCGTGATGATAGAACCGGCGAGGCTGCCTTCGCCCAGACGAGATAATTCGATTGCCTCATTGATATTCTTGTACGGCAATACAGTACTTACCGGACCGAAGGCCTCGACCGCATGCACTGCCTTTGAGGTCATCGGTTTTTCGCAATGCAGCAGAGTTGGCATGAAAAACGCGCCCTTGGTGGCGTCAGCATCCAGGACGTCAAAGTCGTCATTGCCACCGTACACCACATTGGCTTCGCGTGATAATTCCGCAACACGGTCGCGAACTTCATCGCGCTGTCCCTGACTCGCCAGTGCCCCCATATCGACATCTTTGTTACCGGGGTTTCCGATACGAATTTCGCCGAGCGCAGAGGAAAGCGCTTCGACGACCTCACCGGCGGTCGCCGAGGGCGCAATTATGCGGCGTATCGCGGTGCACTTTTGGCCCGCTTTGCTCGTCATCTCGCGAGTAACTTCTTTGATGAAGAGATCAAACTCAGGAGTACCGGGTACTGCGTCCGGGCCCAGGATTGATGAGTTTAGTGAATCAGTCTCAGCCGTAAATGCCACTGACTCCGCCACGACTCTTGGATGTTGTTGCAGGAACTCAGCCGTATTCTTGGACCCGGTAAAAGCAATCGTGTCCTGACAGTTGAGATGCTCAAACAAGTCACCAACGTTGCCGCAGATCAATTGCAGCGCGCCATCCGGCAATATACCGCTCGCTTTGATACGTTTGACCATGAGCTCAGTCAGATAGGCAGTACTTGATGCCGGCTTGACGATAGCCGGTACGCCGGCAAGTAAGGTGGGCGCGAGCTTCTCCAGCATTCCCCAACAGGGAAAATTGAAGGCGTTGATGTGTACCGCAGCACCCAATTTTGGCGTGAAAATATGTTGCGCTGTGAATGTCCCGTTCTTCGAGATTTGCTCTGGCGGTCCATCGAGATAAACGAAATCGTTCGGCATTTCACGCCGACCCTTGCCGGAGTAGACAAACAAGGTCGATATTCCGCCATCGATATCCACCCAACTGTCAGCACGAGTTGCGCCTGTTGAGGTCGACAAGGCGTAGAACTCTTTCTTGTGTTCCATCAAATACTTGGCAAGCGCCTTAAGCATCTCTCCGCGCTCGTGAAAGGTGAGCTTGCGCAAGTTCGAACCGCCGACACTGCGTGCATGACTCAGCATGTCGGCGAAGTCCAGGCCTGCACTTGTTATGCTGGCGACCGGTTCGCCATCAACGGCACTTGTCAATATGTTGCCGTCGCCGACACCGTCGACCCATTGGTCAAGTACCAGGTTTCCGAGTTTAGTAGGCATACAAAAGGCAACCACATTTGAAAAAAAGTGTATCAGATTGTACGGTCGTCTCGGTTGAAAGCAAGCGGGCAGCAAATGAAGGTTGAAACTCTGTGCCAGAGACTGATCGATGACTACAAGTCTCGGCCGACATTACGCTCCGGATCGCTCATAACGACAGTGTTTGGTGACGCTATCGCGCCGCGCGGCGGCAAAGTGTGGCTCGGGAGCCTGGTCGCCGTCATGTCAAACTTCGGAATTAATGAACGGCTCGTCAGGACCTCCGTGTTTCGACTGTCGAAAGACGGCTGGTTGCGATCGGAGCAGGTCGGCCGTCGTTCCTACTACAGCCTTACGGACCTTGGACGAGAGCAATTCGATCAGGCCACGCATCGCATTTACGGGACGCCAGCTACTGATTGGGACGGTCACTGGTGTTTGCTGTTGCTGTCCGGTCTCGACACGGCGACGAAGGACACGGTTCGCAAGGAGTGCGGTTGGTTAGGGTTTGGGCCGATGTCTGCCAACGTATTAGCCCATCCTGCCCCGGATTTGGCGGAGCTCGATGTCACGATTCAACGTCTGGGGATTGCAAACGAGCTCGTCGTTCTCAATGGTCAAACCGTCCGTAACGAAGCTGGAATGCGGCGACTCGCACATCAATGCTGGAATCTCGCGGACCTTGATGAGCGCTATGGCGAATTCGTGAGGATGTTTCGGCCGCTGATGAGCGCTATCTCGTCTAACAGTCAAATACCTGATAACACAGCATTTATCGCTCGCACATTGCTCATTCAGGAGTACCGAAAAATCCTGTTGCGGGACCCCATGTTGCCGCAACAGCTTTTGCCTGCCGACTGGCGCGGCCTGGCGGCATACCAACTTTGCCGAAATCTGTATCGGGCCTTGTACGAGCTTGCGGACCAGTATGCGACAGAGGTCATGGAGACGGCTGATGGACCTTTGCCACCACCTTCGAAGGCATTCCTGTCAAGATTTGGAGGCCTTGGAACGGGTGGGCCAAGATCAACTGAGCGGAGAAAAATCGATAATGCCAGAGCATGAGCTTGCCCGCCGCTGCGCGGAATCAATGGCTAGCGCTGACAGTGCCTCGCGCGCATTGGGCATTGAAACGGAGGTTAGCGGTGCCGGCGCTGCAAGCTCCCGGATGCTAATTCGCGAGGACATGGTAAACGGTCTCAACGTTTGCCACGGTGGTTTGGTTTTTGCACTTGCTGACACGGCATTCGCATTCGCGTGCAATGGCTATAACAACCGGACGTTTGCAGCATCCTGCCACATTGATTTCCTGCGACCCGCATTGCTTGGCGACCAGTTACTCGCGGAAGCAAGTGAGGACTATCGCGGTCGGCGGTCAGGCTACTACACTGTCAAGATTCACAATCAGCGCAACGAGCCGGTGGCGTTGTTTCGCGGCCGCTCGACCAGTATCGGTGAAGCAATCCTGTCCGAGTAAAGCGATACAGAAAACATTGAAAAGTGGAAAAAACCGTGACACATTAACGCCGCGAACATTGCTTTTGTCAGCTGGAGTTGCACGTGTATACACAAGGTCTGGATCAGGCAGGTAAAGAGCAGCACACGGTTGCCGAGACCGAGGAGCTGCTGGCGGCCTTTCAGCAACGTATTGATGCTGAAGAGAAAATTGAAGCCAAGGACTGGATGCCAGAGGCTTACAGACGGACACTCGTGCGACAGATTTCGCAGCATGCTCACTCCGAGATTATTGGAATGCAGCCCGAAGGCAACTGGCTGACACGCGCACCTTCATTGAAACGCAAGGCTATTTTGCTGGCAAAAGTGCAGGACGAGGCTGGTCATGGCCTGTATTTGTATTCGGCCGCTGAGACACTGGGCGTGTCACGCGATCAAATGGTTGCTGATCTTTTGGCCGGTAAGGCCAAGTATTCCAGCATTTTTAATTATCCAACCCTGTCCTGGGCCGATATCGGTGCGATTGGCTGGCTGGTCGATGGCGCGGCGATCATGAACCAAATTCCGCTATGCCGTTGCTCTTATGGTCCGTATGCACGTGCGATGGTGCGGGTGTGCAAGGAAGAGAGTTTCCACCAACGGCAGGGCTTCGAAATAATGCTCATGCTGTGCCGCGGTAACGACGAACAAAAAGCGATGGCACAAGATGCACTGAACCGCTGGTGGTGGCCGTCGTTAATGATGTTTGGTCCGAATGACTCCAATTCCAAACACTCCGCTCAGTCGATGGCCTGGAAGATCAAGCGCTTTAGTAATGACGAATTACGGCAGAAGTTTGTCGACGTCACCGTGCAGCAAGCGGAATTCCTGGGCATCAGCGTTCCCGATGATGATCTTAGGTTCGACGAGGAAAGCGGCCACTACACTTTTGGTGAAATAGATTGGACGGAATTCATGGACGTAATCGCGGGCAACGGTCCGTGCAACAAGCAACGTCTGGATAAGCGGCAAAAAGCACACTCAGATGGCGCCTGGGTCCGTGAAGCAGCGCAAGCTTACGCGAGCAAACAGGCTTCCCGAGCCGCAGCTTGAAAGGAAAGACAATGTCGAAACAGGAATGGCCACTTTACGAAGTTTTCATACGCAGCAAGTCCGGGCTGAGTCATCGCCATGCGGGCAGTGTGCACGCGGCAGACGATCAAATGGCACTGGATAACGCGCGCGATACGTATACTCGACGCAGCGAGGGTGTGAGTCTCTGGGTTGTTCGGTCGGACAAAATCATAGCCTCCGATCCTGCCGAGACTTCGGCGTTCTTCAAGCCAGCGGAAGATAAGATCTACCGTCATCCGACCTTTTATGAAATACCGGATGGAGTCGAAAACCTGTGAATGCTGATCAGGCACTGCTTGCATACACCTTGCGACTGGGTGACAACGCGTTAATTCTTGCACAGCGCATGGTCGAGTTGGTTGCCGCTGAACCGGAACTTGAGGAAGAGTTAGCGAACGCAAATTTCGCGCTCGATTTCATCGGCCAGGCACGCATGTTGTACTCGCACGCTGGCAAGCTCGAAGGTCTGGGTCGGAGCGAGGACGATTTCGCTTTTATGCGCGACGAACAGGAGTTTCGAAACTTCTTGCTGCTGGAGCAGCCCAACGGTCATTTCGGCGATGCGCTGGTGCGCCAGTACTTGTTTGAAACGTTTTATCTGCACGTGCTCGATGCTTTAACGTACTGTTCCGACACCGGATTGGCAGAAATTGCGGCGCGAGCCGTCAGGGAAGTGACGTATCACTGCCGGCATAGCGCACGCTGGCTGGTCCGGCTGGGTGACGGAACGCAATTCAGCCATGATCGCGTTCAGACATCGCTCGACGAAGCGTGGCGATATTCAGGTGAGATGTTCATCGTTGATGATATCGATACGGCGTTGCGCGACAGCTTCGGTGGCCCGGACCTGGATGAAATCCATACGCTTTGGAAACGCGACGTTGCAGCGACAGTTAAGGAAGCGACATTGGTTCTGCCGGAGGACCAGTCGATGGCGAGCGGTGGGAAGCAAGGGAAACACAGCGAACACCTCGGCTTTCTTCTGGCTGAAATGCAGTATCTGCAGCGATCGTTTCCCGGTGCTACATGGTAGTAGACACTATCAGCAAGAAACAGGTCTACGAATGGCTCGCGGATGTTCCGGACCCCGAGATTCCAGTTCTCAGTATTCTGGATCTGGGTATTGTTCGTGACGTTACGATCGATGACTCGGTAACGGTGACACTTGCTCCTACTTACTCAGGTTGCCCGGCTACAGAAGCGATTGAATCCTCCGTGCATTCGGCCTTGAGAAAGCACGGAGTCGGTGAAATTTTGATCGAGAGAGTCCTGTCACCGCCATGGACAACAGACTGGATCAGCGAGGAGGGCCGCGAAAAGTTGCTTCGCTATGGCATTGCTCCGCCGACTCGTAGTCAAGACATTGCATGCCCCCAATGTACGTCGCTGAAAACGGAACTCGTTAGTGAGTTTGGTTCGACCGCGTGCAAGGCGTCATGGCGCTGTACTGATTGCCTCGAACCCTTCGAATATTTTAAGTGTCTATGATTGAATTTCACTCATTACTCGTCGCTGAAAAGCACCAGGAAACACGGGATTCAATTCGGCTCGCGCTCGAAGTGCCTGAGAACCTGCGTAGCGAATATGCATTTCAGGCGGGGCAGCACCTGCCTATTCAAATTGAACGTGACGGCAAGAAGATACGACGTACCTACAGCATATGCTCGGCACACGGAGAGTGGCCATTGCAGATCGGCGTACGAGTACAGCCCGGCGGTCAGTTTTCGGAATTCGTGGCCAACGAGCTCGAGGCCGGTGATTCGTTGGATGTCCGGCCGCCGACCGGGCGGTTTCACGCGGCACTCGACCCCAATAGCAAGAAACAGTATCTCGGCTTCGCCGCGGGTAGCGGCATAACGCCCATTCTCTCGATAATTAGAACCGTATTGCAGGGGGAACCCAACAGTCGCTTTGCCTTGTTCTACGGTAACCGTACGCAAGCTACGACAATGTTCATTGACGACCTGTTCGCGCTGAAGAATATCTACCCCGAGCGATTACAACTGCATTTTCTATTCAGTCGTGAAGATCAGGAGTTTGATATCGCGAGCGGCCGATTGGACGATGCCAAGGTTGGTGAACTCGTTGAGCATTTTTGCAGCGGATCGGAACCTGACGAAGCCTATATTTGTGGGCCGGACTCGATGATTGCGTCGGTCACAACTGCGTTGTCCGAGTTAAATTTCGACACAGACAAGATTTACTCAGAACGATTCGGCGCACCGCGTCGTGCCGCAGGGGAGAAGGAGGCGCAGGCGGTCGTGTCCGATGACACGGCGCAAATTACGGTTGTCATGGACGGGCACAAGAAGTCGTTTGATATGCCGCGTACCGGAATAAATATTGTAGACGCCGCGAAGGAGCACGGTCTCGAGCTGCCGTATTCATGCAAGGGCGGCGTCTGCGCGACCTGCCGTACGCATGTGCAACAGGGCGAAGTCGATATGGCGACCAACTACGGGCTGGAACCCTGGGAAGTTGAAAAGGGCTTTGTGTTGGCCTGCCAATCCACGCCACTAAGCGATGAGGTCGTTCTCGACTACGACAAGACCTGAGCCCAAATGGCGCAATTTCAAAACTGCCAGTCCCTCGATCGGCGTAAAATTGATGGCTACGTATGCCCTGTCAGGGCATAGAAGCACATTGACGCCGGAGGGCGTATGACAAATTCAAACACTTCTGCGGTGGCTCAAATATCCGAGCGCCAGAACGCTTACGACTACGATGATTTGCTTCGCTGCGCGCACGGCGAGTTATTCGGCAAGGAAAACGGCCGACTCCCCTTGCCGCCGATGCTTATGACTGATCGCGTGACCCTGATCACCGACGACACCGGTAAGTACGGCAAAGGCGAAATCAAAGCCGAGTTCGATATTAAGCCAGACCTCTGGTTTTTCGACTGTCACTTCGAAGACGATCCTGTGATGCCAGGTTGCCTCGGGCTGGACGCGCTTTGGCAACTGGTCGGATTCCACCTCGTTTGGGGCGGTCATCCGGGGCGCGGGCGTGCGCTGGGTGTAGGCAATGTGAAATTTACAGGTCAGATTCTTCCGACCTCGAAACTGGTTACGTTTCAGCTGGACATTAAGCGTCTTATCGCGCGCAAGCTGGTTCTGGCGATGGCCGATGGCACGGTTTCTGTCGACGGACGCGAGATATACACAGCCGAAGACCTCAAGGTCGGCCTGTTCACTTCCACCGAAAATTTCTAGGATCGACTAATGCGACGTGTCGTTATCTCTGGCCTTGGTGCCGTTTCCTGCTTGGGTAATTCGAAAGAAGATATTACCGAGTCTCTGCGTCTTGGCCGTTCCGGCATTGTTGCCAATGAGGAATTCAAAGAGATGGGTTTGCGCAGCCAGATTTCTGGCAGCGTGAATATTGATACGAAAGAGCTTATCGATCGCAAGGTTCTGCGCTTCATGGGCGATTCTGCGGCCTACGCTTACATTGCCATGCAGCAGGCGATTGAAGATTCTGGGCTCGAAGAAAGTGATATTTCCAATATCCGTACCGGCATCATCGCAGCATCGGGTGGTGCTTCAAGTGCGAATATTGTTGCGAGCGCCGACATATTGCGATCGCGCGGTGTTCGAAAGATTGGGCCTTACATGGTGCCACGTACCATGGGTAGCTCTGTTTCGGCATGCCTGGCAACGCCATTTAAGATCAAGGGCGTCAATTACTCACTGACCTCAGCCTGCGCGACCAGCGCACATTGTATTGGCGCTGCCGCCGAACAAATTCAGCTGGGCAAGCAGGATATTTTATTCGCCGGTGGAGGTGAAGAATTGCATTGGTCGCTGGCCTGTCTGTTCGATGCGATGGGTGCGTTGTCTTCGAAGTACAACGATGACCCGGCATCCGCATCACGTCCCTACGACGTTACGCGTGACGGTTTCGTAATTGGCGCCGGGGCCGGAATGGTCGTGGTCGAGGAACTTGAACACGCCGAGGCCCGTGGCGCGAAGATTTACGGCGAGCTGGTTGGCTACGGCGCGACCTCAGACGGTAGTGACATGGTAGCCCCGTCAGGTGAAGGCGCTGTGCGTTGCATGGATCTTGCGCGTTCTACGGTCGAGGGACCGATCGACTACGTCAATACCCACGGAACAAGTACCCCGGTCGGCGACGTCAAGGAAGTGGAAGGTATGTCGACGTTGTTTGGTGATGATATGCCACGATTCGGCTCATCGAAATCGATGTGTGGTCATTCACTGGGTGCGACCGGCGTTCAGGAGGCTATTCACTGCCTGCTGATGATGCAGGATGACTTCATCGCTCCGTCAATCAACGTCAATGACCCGGATCCTGCCGTTGCAGGCAAACCGCTTGTGACTGAGTTGATCGAAAACGCCGGACTCAAGACCGTCATGTCGAATAGTTTCGGTTTTGGTGGCACGAACGGCACGCTGGTGTTTCAGAAACGATAGAAAATCCTGCATAATTCGCCGCTATGACGAATTCAAAAATAGACACCGTCAGTGAGACCAGCTGCTTCGGCGGAAAAATCGGTTTTTACAAGCACGCGTCTGCGGTCAACAACTGCGATATGCAGTTTTCCGTATTCGTGCCTCCACAGGCGGCCAGTGGCAAGGTTCCCGTACTGACTTTTCTTTCGGGACTTACTTGTACCGAAGAAAACTTCATGACGAAAAGTGGTGCGCAACGCGTTGCAGCGGAACTTGGGCTCATGCTTGTTTCACCGGACACGAGTCCGCGAGGCGAAGGCGTCCCCGATGATCCGGATGCAGATTATGACTTCGGTCTGGGCGCCGGTTTCTACGTTAATTCCACTGCCGCAGCCTGGTCAAAGCATTACCAGATGTACGACTACATCACCCAGGAACTACAAACGCTCATTTTCGAAAACTTTCCGGGTGACGCCGACAGGCACGGTTTGACCGGGCACTCGATGGGCGGCCACGGCGCACTAACGATCGGATTGCGTAATCCTGCGATGTTCAAGTCACTGTCTGCGTTCGCACCAATATGTACAACCCTGAATAGCCCGTGGGGCCAAAAAGCCATGGGCTATTATTTGGGTGACGATAAGTCGACCTGGGCAGATTATGATTCATGCGAGGTCGCGCGAAACGTCACTGATCCAAATGCGTACAGCAAAATTCTCGTCGATCAGGGTGCTTCCGACCCCTTTCTGGCGGAGCAATTGAAGCCTGAATTGTTCAAAACGGCGTGCGAGGAGAGCGGCATCCCTCTCGAGCTGCGCATTCATGATGGCTACGATCACGGCTACTATTTCATCTCAACGTTTATCGAGGAACACTTGAGATTTCATGCGGCCGAGCTCGGCCGTTAGCTCGATCATCGGTCGATAAGGACGATGGATAATCTGTTGTTGCTCGGCGCCGCGATGTTGGCGACGGGATGTATCGCCGGCGTCATGGCCGGACTGTTCGGCATAGGCGGCGGCATTGTCATTGTGCCCGTGCTGGAGTTAACGCTAGGCTTCATGGGCGTCGACCCGGCCATTCGTATGCACATCGCCGTTGCCACATCATTGGCAACGATAATTCCAACCTCCATTTCCTCCGCGCGCGAGCATCATCGCCGTCAAGCGGTGGACATGTCGATAGTGAAGCGCTGGTCTGTGTTTGTTTTACTCGGCGCCCTGGCTGGAGCCTGGATTGCCGCGCAAGTGCATAGCCGAGTATTGGCGTTAATATTTGCAACACTGGCACTCACCATTGCACTCAAGATGATCCTTTTTTCGGAGAGCCGTAATCTGACTGACGATGTTCCGCGCGGACCGTTGGTTGCCCTAATTCCCACCTCGATCGGTTGTTTATCGAGCATGATGGGCATTGGTGGCGGTACGTTCTCGGTGATGATATTGAGTCTGTTCAATCAGCCGATCCATCGCGCGGTAGGTACGGCGGCGCTGCTCGGACTGGTCATCAGTCTGCCCGGAACGATCGGCTTTATCGTAACTGGCTGGAACGATGTTCGCGTTCCACCAGGGAGCCTCGGCTATGTCAGCATGATTGGCTTCGCTCTGATCGCGCCAGCGACGGTTTTGACCGCACCGATTGGCGCAAAAATAGCACATTCGTTTTCTGAGAAAAAACTCAGTATATTTTTCGGCGCTTTCCTCGTGATCGCTGCAGCTCGTTTGTTTTACGGTGTTTTTATATGAATCGTTATTGTTACCTGTTGTTCGCTGTTTTCATACTAACTGCATGTGGGCCCAAACAATTGGAGCCCGACGCCGCATTTGAATGTTCGAATTGCGAAAGCTGGAATGAGCCTCAGGAGCCGTTCCGCATCTATGGAAACACGTGGTACGTCGGAACCGCAGGCTTGTCGTCGATTCTCATCGAAACGGCGGACGGACTAATACTGATTGACGGTGGCTTGCCGCAGTCGGCAGCGTTAATCGACGCCAATATCCGTGATCTGGGATTCGATCCGCTAACAATTTCAGCCATCCTCCTGTCGCACGCCCACTACGATCACGCAGGCGGAATCGCGGCATTACAGCGATTCACGGGAGCAGCCGTTTACACCAGCGAAGCCGGCAAAAAAGCACTTGAGAGCGGCGCATTGCAGGAAGACGATCCGCAGTTTTTGCATGGCCCGGCGAACACGAGCTTTGCAGCGGCGAAAAACGTCCACGCTGTTGGGGATCGTGAGCTCGTCACGATTGGTGGTGTCGATGTCATGGCTGTATACACGCCAGGTCATACACCCGGTGGAACGAGTTGGGCGTGGGAGTCCTGCGCACTGGATATCTGTTACAACGTCGTCTATGCCGACAGCCTTACGGCGGTGTCAGCGAAAGGCTATCGATTCAGCGATGGTCCCGCCGCCGAGCAACTCATTGAAAGTGCGGGAGCGATTTCGGAACTCTATTGCGACATTCTATTGTCACCGCATCCGTTCTTTTTTGGCATGCAAGACAAGCTGGAGAAAAGAGACGAGGGCAATCCGTTTGTGAATAACGTCGCTTGCATGATTTACGCAGAGACCTCACTGGACTGGCTTGAGCAGCGACTGGATTCAGAGCGGCACTAGCTTCGAGCATGGCGCTGCGTAATGAAAATGAGAGTGTCTCTTTGTTGCTGACGCCAAGCAGTCAGCAGCATCGCCGCGCATCATTAACCGACGGCATCAAACCTGGCTTTGTTCTCCGCCATCCACTTCTCCATGTCCTCTTTGCTATGGCTGGCATTACTCATTACGTCAGCATGAGCGTCCATGTAGTGTGGCCGCAGTGCTGTCATCCATTCCTCGAATGTCTCGCCTTCTGCCGTCACGTCGCACAGGTCGCATTTGAGTGTCTTCATAATATTCCTCCGGTCGGATCCCGAGTCTAGCACTTGGCCTTGCGTCAATGCTGTGCGAGGTACTCGAGCGCGCGCAGGACATCTCGGCGACTGATTTGCCCAACCAGGCGGTTGTTCTTGACGACCGGAAAGCGACGGTACTTTGAGTCGATAAATTCCTGAGCCAGATCGATAATGTTCATTTCGGCGTCAACGGTTTTCACGCCGTCGCTCATGAGCTCAGAAATCGGACCACCCCAGTCGCCGTGATAACCCGCGTGCAATGCAACTTTCATGCAGTCGAGTTCTGACAGCATGCCAAGAAGATTGCCGCTGTCGTCAACAACGGGCGCGCCAGCAATGCGGTTCTTCACGAGTACGTGGACGGCGTCGAGCACGTCCGTGTCGGGTTTGAAGGTTACCAGTGTTCTGGCCATGTAGTCCTTGACCACGCAGGATTTCTTAATCATCGGCTTTCCCCTCCGGGCGTTTGTCTTTGCAATTACCACTACAAAGTTCGCAACGCCCACCATTGAGTCCGCCGCAGCTGCCGCTAATTGCGCGTCGACCATTCATGACGCCAACGCTCATGCCGGCAATTACCAGCAGGATGACAACAAAGCTCAGTGCAATGGTCAGAAGAGTCATGTCACGGGCGCCTCAGTTTTTCAAATTGTGAAGTCAGTTTTTCCTCAATGCCGTTATCGGTCCGGACGAGAAAATAGCCAGCTATGCCCAGTTTCTCAGCCAGTGCGTAGCCATCATCAGGACCGAGCACCATGAACGCTGTTGCCATCGCATCTGCGTAAGCCGTTGAGCTGCTAACGACGGTAACACCGGTTAAATGGTGCCGGGTCGGGTAGCCTGTTCTTGGGTCAATCGTGTGGGAATAGCGTTGCCCGTCTTCATCGAAGAAGTTTCGATAGTCTCCCGATGTCGCTACAGCAACGTCCGAAAACTCCCAGACAGAGTACTGTATGTCATTGTCCGATATAGGTTTTTCGAGAGCTATCGAAAATTTGTGCTGTTTCGCGTTATGGCCCCTGACGCTGATTTCGCCGCCGATTTCGACCAGATAGTTCTCCAGTTTCTCGCGCTCAAGCAGCGCTGCGACTTCGTCGACCGCATAACCTTTCGCCCACCCTGAAAAGTCTAAGTAAACGAGCTTGGCTGTTTTCCGCAGTACACTCTGATCACAATCGGCTTGCACAAATTCGTAGCCGACATATTCGTGCGCCGCAGAAACCTCGTCGCTGGTCGGTAGTTCGTTTTCACGATTGCTCGGACCGAAACCCCAAAGGTTGACGAGCGGACCGACGGTGATATCGAAAGCGCCATATGTGGTGGCGCTAAGCTCTTGTGCGGCCGAGACCATTTCGCAAAATTCCTGCGAAACGCTTATCCAGTCTGTTGATGGATTCAAGTTGAACGTGGACAGCTCGGAACTGTTTCGATAGGTCGAAGCAATATTTTCGATGTGCTCGAGCTTTTCGCTAATTCGAATTCGCAACGCGTTCAGATCAGCATCGGCGGGCGGTGCGATCAGCGTGATATTGAATGTCGTACCCATCGCATGGCCGCTGAGATCGTAACTTTGCAACTCGCTTTCACCGCACGCGACCAGCAGCAATACTGGCAGCAAGATGGCGTTATGAGCTCGCACGCTCATCCGCCAAAATCGTCGAGCAGGATATTTTCTTTTTGTACGCCAAGGCTGTCGAGCATACTGACAACGGCTCCATTCATCATGGGAGGTCCGCAAAGATAATACTCGCAATCTTCGGGGGCAGGGTGATCGGCTAGATACTCGTCAAGCAGCACTTTGTGGATAAACCCGGTGTAGCCGGTCCAGTTGTCTTCCGGCAACAGTTCGGACAGCGCAAGATTCCAGCTGAAATTTTCGTTCTCTGCCGCGAGTTGGTCGAACTCATCGTCGTAAAAAACTTCTTTCAGGCTACGCGCGCCATACCAGAAAGTCATTTTTCGTTTGCTGTGCCGACGAAGTAGTTGATCAAATATGTGCGCCCGCATCGGCGCCATTCCAGCACCGCCACCGATGAATACCATTTCGTTATCAGTTTCCCTGGCAAAGAACTCACCGAATGGACCGGATACGGTCACCTTATCGCCGGGCTTCAGGTTGAAAATATACGAGGACATAACGCCCGGGGGAATGGAGTCGTCGGACCCCGGCGGCGGGGTTGCGATTCTTACATTAAGCTTAATGACATCCTTTTCCAGGGGGAAGCTGGCCATCGAGTAAGCACGCGATTCCGGTTTTTTGACATGCGATTCGTAGCGCCAAATCTTGTAGCGATCCCACTCATCGCGGAATTTCTCATCGATATCGAAGTCCGAAAATTTCAAATCGTAGGGCGGACATTCAATTTGAATGTAACCGCCTGCCCGAAACTCAAGCTCTTCACCCTCGGGAAGAGCGAGTACTAACTCCTTAATAAAGCTAGCGACGTTGCGGTTTGACCGGACCGTGCACTCGTAACGCTTTACACCAAACACTTCGTCAGGGACCTGTACCTGCATGTCCTGTTTTACGGCAACCTGGCAGGACAGGCGGTAGTGCTTTGCGGCTTCGCGTTTATTGAGTATGGAAGTCTCTGTCGGCAGGATCGCGCCACCGCCAGAGATGACACGAACACGGCATTGACCGCAAGTCCCACCGCCACCACAGGCGGATGGGACGAATAGATCAGCGTCGGCCAAACCCTGCATGAGCTTTCCGCCGACCGGAAGTTTGAGCTCTAATTCATCGTTGACGGTAACGGTTACCGCCCCGCTAGCAACGAGTTTTGATCGCGCCAGCAGGATGATAAATACGAGGAGCAGAATGATGGTTGTAAAAAGACCGACACCCAGCAGAACTTCCGTGAAGACACCGCTGTCGCTGTTCACAGCTGTACTCCCGAAAATCCCATGAATCCCAGCGACATCAGGCCAACAATAATAAATGTGATACCGAGACCTTGCAGGCCATCCGGTACGTCACTGTATTTGAGCTTTTCACGAATACCCGCAAGCGCGATCAACGCAATCGCCCAACCAGTACCGCTGCCGATGCCGTAAACGACACTTTCTCCGAGGTCGTAATGGCGCTCAACCATAAATAATGTGCCACCCAGAATGGCGCAATTCACCGTTATCAGCGGCAGAAAAATGCCGAGCGCGTTGTAAAGTTTCGGAACGTATCGGTCCAGTGTCATTTCAAGTATTTGCACCAACGCCGCAATGACACCGATATAACTCACGAGACCGAGAAAGCTCAGATCAACTTCCGGTAGACCTGCCCAGGCGAGCGCGCCGGGCGCAAGTAGGTAGGCATAAATCAGGTAATTTACCGGTACCGTTATTGTCTGCACCGCGATGACCGCGATACCCAGTCCAATAGCGGTTTCGACGCGTTTGGAAACGGCGAGAAAAGTGCACATACCCAGGAAGAACGCGAGTGCGAGGTTTTCGACAAATGCCGCCTTGATGAACAGATTTACATAGGCTTCCATTAGTAAACGTCCGTCCGATGCACTTCATGAATCTGGTAGTCGGCGTTTTCCACCTGCTGAGTGCGCCAGCTTCGAATAGCCCAAATCAGTAATCCGATAATAAAAAATGCGCTCGGTGGCAGCAGCATCATGCCGTTGGCCTGGTACCAGCCACCATCTTGGGTTAGCGGGAAAATCGAGTAGCCCAACAGCGTGCCTGCGCCAAACAACTCACGCAGTATTGCTACTGCGATCAGGATCAGGCTGTATCCCAGGCCATTGCCGAGGCCATCGAGGAAACTCAACCCGACCGGGTTCTTCATAGCGAAGGCTTCTGCGCGCCCCAAAACAATGCAGTTCGTGATGATCAGTCCGACAAATACCGACAATTGCTTGCTGGTTTCGAAGGCATAGGCACGCAGTAATTGATCGGTGAGTATCACCAGCGACGCAATGATCGTCATGTGGACGATAATGCGTATGTTGTTCGGGATTCGATTACGAATGAGGCTGATTGCGGCACACGATAGCGCGGTGACGCTGGTTAACGCGACACACATCAACAGCGCTGGCAGCAAGGCGGTGGTTACAGCCAGTGCTGAACAGATTCCCAGCATCTGCAAGGTAACCGGATTGTTGTCAATCAGCGGATCGATAATGACTTTGCGAACATCACTCATTTCAGACTCTCCAGATAGGGCCCGAAACCTTGCGGTCCGATCCAGTGTCGTACGAGTTTCGTAACGCCATTTCCCGTCAGCGTTGCGCCGGACAAGCCGTCTATCTGATAAATCGCGTCTGTATTGGAAGCGTCTCGTAGCACAAACCCGCGAACCACTTCGATACGTGGTGAATTGTCGCCGTCATAGAGATGTTTGCCGACCCAAAGATCTCGCCAGTCGGCCTTGTCGATCTGGTCGCCGAGTCCGGGTGTCTCACCGTGTTCGAAAAAACGAACGCCTTTGACAGTATTGCCATCTGGCGCAACGGATAGATAGCCGCGCATCGTTGACCAGAGTCCTGGGCCGCTAATTGGCAAGATTATTTGCTGTAATTCGCCACCCTTTTTTTGCAGGTAAATCTCGGCGCTGTCACCGTTGGCGAGCGTCACGAATTCGGCCTGGATTCCCGAGAACAGCGCGGTGATATCGCCGCCGGGCTGCATGAGCCCGGCAACTTCAAGAATGATGCGCTGTCGATACTCTTCCTGATTCTTCAGTTGTTTGGGTTTCAGGACAATAGCTGCGCTGGCAACCAATACAGAACAAATCAGGCTGAGCCCGATCGCCACTGTCAATGTGTTGGATATGCTGTCGCGGTCGAAGGATTTCTTGTCAGGCATGGCGCTTCAGCCTCCGCCGAACATTGGCCCGGATAACGAAATGGTCGATGACTGGCGCGAATATGTTCGCGAACAAAATAGCGAGCATGATGCCTTCGGGGAATGCGGGATTGATGACGCGAATCAGCCAGGTCATAAATCCGATCAGGAAGCCGAACACCCATTTGCCCGCATTGGTCTGCGCTGCGCTGACCGGATCGGTTGTCATGAAAACGGCGCCGAAGGCGAATCCGCCCAGGACAATGTGCCAATGCCATGGCATCGACATCATCGGATTCGTGCTGTCGCTATTGAAGAGCAGCGTGGGAACAATTAGTCCAGCAAATACGGCAAGCATAATTCGCCACGATGCGATGCGAGTGAAGATCAGGAATGCCGCACCCAGCAGGCAAGCCAGCGTGGATGTTTCGCCGAGCGAGCCCTGCATCTGTCCAAGAAAGGCCTGCGACCAGCTCAAGCCGCTACCGATAATGCCGCTCATACCTTCTATGGCCCCGACGCCAAGCGCAGTCGCACCGCTAAAACCGTCAACAGCGGTCCAAACGGCGTCGCCAGAGATTTGCACCGGATAGGCAAAATACAGAAATGCCCGACCGACCAAGGCTGGGTTCAGGAAATTCTTGCCAGTGCCACCAAAAACTTCCTTGCCGATTACGACACCGAAGCTGATGCCGAGTGCAACCTGCCAGAGCGGAATTGTTGCTGGCAAGATCAACGTATACAGAAAGGACGTAACGAAAAAACCTTCATTGATCTCGTGATTTCTGACGCCCGCAAACACAATTTCCCAAATTCCACCTGCCGCCATTGTGATTGCGTAAATCGGCATGAAATATAGAAACCCTTGAACAAAGCAGTCGTAAATGCTCGACGGGTCGTAACCAGCGCCAAGCAGAGGCAGAAGCATTCCACGCCACCCCTCAATGCCGCTGACGCCCAAGGTGGCCATCGCGGTATTCGCCTGGAAGCCCGTATTCCACATGCCGACCAGCGCGCATGGCGTTACGGCGAAAACGACGATGATCATGACGCGCTTTAGGTCGAGTGCGTCACGAACATGTGGAGAACCGTGTGCGACATCGGGCGGTGAGTAAAACAGCGTGTCGAGCATTTCGAAAAGTGCGTGATATCGCTCAAGGCGACCGCCGGGTACGAACAGCGGCTCCATGCGGTCGAGGAATGAGCGGAATCGGCGCATCAGCCGTTGACCTCAATTTCTCTGAGGTTTTTTCGCAGGTGTGGCCCGTACACGTACTTGCCATTGCAAACAAATGAACACAGCGCGAGGTCTTCTTCGGCGAGCTCCAGGCAACCGAGATCACGCGCACTATCCGTGTCTCGAACCAATAGTGCTTTGAGTAGCGGTGTCGGCAGAATATCGAGTGGCATTACTTGCTCAAAACTACCGATGGAAACCATCGCTCGCGGGCTGCCGTTTTGCGTTGTTGTTAGTGAATACTTATCGGCACTGAACAGCTTGCCGGCGAACGCCCGTGAGGCTGAATACTTGCCAATTCCGGGCCGCATGAAGGAGAGAAACTCGCGTGGGCCTCCTTCCTGCAATACGCTTATCTGGCAATCATAACGACCGAGCCATGCAGCCCATCCGGCCGCGCGGTGGCCATTCAGGATCGATCCGGATACTACACGTACTGTCGATCCCTCGATTTCCCCCTGCACGAGTTCAGCGATATTCGCGCCCATCCTGGAAGTGATGAGACGGGGTCGGGTAATCGCGGGTCCACATAGTGCGATGACGCGTTCTGCCGGTAGTCGACCTGTCTTAAACAACTTGCCAACGGCTATCACGTCTTGATAGCCGATGTGCCAAACGATCCGATTTTCATTAACTGGATGCAGAAAATGGATATGTGTTCCAGCCAGACCGGACGGATGTGGGCCGACAAATTGGCTGTGCTTGAACGGTGCAGAATCCCTGCAGCTAATCGAACTCGTCGCTGCCGTACATAAATGGACAGTGCCATCGGTCAATTTGGCAATGATGTCGAGCCCGTCGGCAAAAGCTTCGCTATCTCGTTTCACAACGATGCCAGGATCGGCAGCCAGCGGATTGGTGTCGATCGCAGTTACGAATATTGAAGCAGGAACGTCGTTCGGGCCTGGAATCTTGCTAAAGGGCCGGGTACGAAAGGCTGTCCATAAGCCCGATGCCAACAGATTGTTGCGTGCATCTTCGCGACTGATGTTGGCCCAATTGTCAGCAGCGTAACTGTCAAATAGTTCGGCCTCGTCGCCTTTCAGGCGAACGACGACGGATTGAAGAACGCGCCGTTCACCACGGTTTATTTCTGTAACTGTGCCGCTACCCGGTGAGGTGAACTGAACATCCGGGTTTTGCTTGTCGACAAACAGCGTCTGCCCGAGTTTCACAACGTCACCGACGCTAACCTGCATACGCGGCTTCAGGTCGATCGTATCGGGCCCAATCAGGGCTACCGACGAAACATCGGCACCTTTTGATACTTCCTGTACCGGCGCTCCGGCAATCGGAATATCGAGACCTTTTTTTATTCTAAAAAGCAATTCTGTAAACCAGACATCCAGTGAGCCAGAGGCATCCAATCGTGTGGATGCCGAGTGTTGACTCGATGGCTTGCGTCATCGCTTCCCGGCTCGCCACGCCGTTACGGATAGGTCCCAAAGCGCGCCAGGCGAGGCGTAGAAGGCCCAGTGGAACGATAGGTGCCAACAGCGGCAGCATATCCTGCGCTGTCATGAATACGACGACAGTCGCTGCTATGACATGCAGTACGAAATAGAGAATCGCGGTTGACTGCAAACCCAGCCTGACCGGCAAAGTGTTCTTGCCGGTTCCGCCATCTGCCTCAATATCGGGCACCTCATTGATCAGCAGGATCGCTCCGACCCAGGCGCTGACAGGTAGTGAAAACAACACCAGCGCCGTGTCGATGGACGCGCCCTGCAGCCATGCAGCCCCAACGACCGGAAGGACACCAAATGCAGCAGCCACAGCGGCCTCGCCAATACCCAGAGCGCTCAGGCGAACAGGGCCGAGTGAATACAGGACACCAAGTGCGATACCGGCAAGCCCGAAGAAAAATATCGTAGGTCCTTTTTCGAGAAACAGGGCAAGCCCAATTGCGGATGCGGTGACGAGCAATCCGATACCCAGACGCCGCATGACCGACTGGCTAAGGATGCCCATCTGAATGAAGCGAGAACCACCCGTGTAAGGGTATATGCGTTGCTCGTTGATGCCATCGGTACCACCACTGTCGTCGCCGACATCATTGAGTACATTACTGGCTGCGTGCACACAGACGGTAGCGAATAGCGCGAGCACGAAAACATAGACATCAATGGCGCCCGCGGACCAGGCACCCCAGGCGGTACCCGTAATTACGGGCAGCGCAGATGCCGGGAAAAACTTTGGACGCGTTGCGTGGAACAAGCGTTTGGCAACGCGAGCGAAAGAGCCCCCAGAGAACTCTTCGGGTACGGGATTGATCGGTCGGACGGATTCTTGCGACATTTTTAATGTTCCGTAAGTTGAGATTATTTATACCGATATTGGCAGCCATAAATATACGCGCTAACCGAAAATTGAATGGGGATTTCATCAAGGGAACTTGTCGCGGCCGTAAATGCCCAATGCGTGGCACTCAACGGGGGCCGGGCATTCTCGGGAGTAATTAGATACAATTGAAATCAAATTTTATGCGGGACAAGAATATCTATGAAAATCAATGGTTTATTATTGGTATGTCTGTCTGCCACCGCAGTTTCAGCCTGCGGAGGCGGTGACCAGGCCGGCCAGTCGGAGGCGACTAATGTGGCCGATGCCATCACGGTGAGCGAGGCTGAACTGGCCGGGAACCCATTTATCGAAAATTGGGACACGCCCTACGGGGTACCGCCATTCCGGGAGATAGGCGAAGCGCATTACATGCCGGCATTCAAGCAGGGTATCCTCGAAATGCGCGTCGATATTGCTGCGATAGTGGGAAACGCTGAGGCACCGACATTCGAGAATACGATCGTCGCCATGGAGAAGTCCGGTGCATTATTGACGCGTGTCTCACGCACATTCTTCAACATTACCGGGACCGAGCTCAACGACGAACTGCAGAAGCTGCAAACGGCCGTCTCGCCGATGTTGTCGAGAGAGTATGACGCGATCAGCTTGAATCCTGACTTGTTTCACCGCGTACAGGCTATCTACGCACAAAAAGACGATCTCGGTCTCAGTGAGCAGGACGCGAGATTGCTGGAACTGACGCATCGCGGTTTTATCCGCTCGGGCGCGGCACTGTCGCCTGACGCTAAAGATCAAATCACGGAAATCAATGCGGAGTTGTCTGAGTTGACGACAAAGTTCGGTCTGAACCTCCTGGCGGGTACTAAAGGTTTTACGCTGGAAATAAAGGACGAAGCACAAACGGCAGGTTTGAGCGACGACTTCAAGGCATCGGCGTGGGACGAAGAAGCGGGTGCCTGGGTCATTGGCCTCAATCGATCTGCGTACGAGACCTTTATGGTGCAATCCGAAATTCGTGAGCTTCGAGAGCAACTGTTTAACGGCTACCGTTTGCGTGCATCGTCGGGCGAAAACGACAACGGTCCGTTAGCCATCCGAGTTGCACAGCTGCGTGCCAAGCGGGCTGAACTAATGGGCTACAAGTCGCATGCACACTTTCAGCTGGAAACACGCATGGCCAAAACGCCAGCGGCGGCTGAAGAGTTCTTGCTGAGAGTATGGCGGCCCGGTCTGGCACGCGCCAAATATGAGCTGGCGGATATGCAGGCGATGGTTGGTGATGAATTCAAAATGGCGGGACATGATTGGTGGCATTACGCCGAGAAGGTTCGCAAAGCGCGATTCGATCTCGACGAGAATGAGCTCAAGCCGTATTTTGAGCTCGACAAAGTCAGGACCGGTGCCTTCGAAATGGCGAATCGTTTATTCGGTGTCACCTTCGAAGAAGCTGATGTAGTCGGCTGGAACCCCGTTGTGAAATCCTTCGATGTGAAAGACGCTGACGGTAATCATTTGGGCCTGTTCATGACCGACATGTACGCACGTGATTCGAAGCGTGGCGGTGCGTGGATGAGCAGTTACCGAATGGCTTCGAATATTCACGGTGAGTCAGTGAGACCCCTCATTACGAATAACCTGAACTTGCCGACGCCGCCAGAGGGCGAACCGACGCTCATGCGTTTCAGCGATGTCGAAACGCTGTTCCACGAATTTGGTCACGGTCTGCACGGTCTGATGACGAAGATCAATTACCCGACCTTCGCTGGTACGAGTGGTGGTCCACGTGATTACACGGAATTCCCGGCACAAATACTTGAGCATTGGGCGGCGGAGCCGGAGAT
Source organism: Woeseiaceae bacterium (assembly GCA_021773075.1). Classification (GTDB taxonomy): domain Bacteria; phylum Pseudomonadota; class Gammaproteobacteria; order Steroidobacterales; family Woeseiaceae; genus UBA1847. The sequence continues at coordinate 68,841 of JAJFKT010000014.1, read as the reverse complement.
GCTTGAAATTTTTGCACGGCACTACAAATCAGGTGACGTTATTCCGCAGGAGCTTGTTGAGCGGATGCGAGTCGCGGGCAATTTCAACAATGGATTCAGCACCACGGAATACATTGCGGCGTCACTGCTGGATTTGCGCTGGCATTCGCTAAGCTCGGCCGAAGCGGCTAGCCTGACCGACGCGCGCGCTTTCGAAGAAAAGGTACTGCGCGAATACGGATTGATCGACGAGATCGAGCCCCGTTATCGATCGCAGTACTTCAGCCATATTTTCGCAGGCGGATACTCTGCTGGCTACTACGCTTACTTGTGGTCGGAAATTCTCGACGCGGATGGATTCGAAGCGTTCAAACAGGCTGAAAATATCTTTGATCCTGCAACAGCTGCACGTCTCAAGGAGTGGGTATACGAGTCTGGTGGCTTACGCGAAGCAGATGAGTTGTATCGCAACTTCCGTGGGCAGGATCCAAGCATTGAGCCTTTGCTGGAAGGCCGCGGGTTTGACGTTACGGAATAAGCCGTTCGACGGCCCACCAACAGCCAACCAGTCCGATTAAAGCCGAGCCTGGCAGTACGACAAATCGTCTGTACTGTCGGGCCCCGGTCGGATCGGCTAGCGTTCTTCGCAACAGAATACCGAGAGTGGCCGCCGCGACGATAATTAGCAGCTGGCCAATTTCGACACCGACATTAAAACTGATCAAGGCACTCCAAAACTGACCGGGCGGTAGTCCGAGTTCGCCGAAGAATCCGGCAAAACCCAGACCGTGAATGAGCCCGAAGCCAAAAACAATGGCGGGGCGCCATTTGCTCATATCTTTAAAAAACAGGTTCTCGATGGCGACGAAAGCGATAGTAATGGCGATCAGTGGTTCAACGATAGAGGAGGCGGGCGCAATGACACCACTCGCGGCAAGTGCGAGGGTTGCCGTGTGTGCAACGGTGAATGCCGAAACTTGAATTATCAATGCGCGGAATCGAATCGACGCCAGAAATATCGCGAGTACAAACAAAATATGATCGAGCCCATCGGGGAGGATATGCTGCACGCCAATCGACACGTAGAGGGCAGCGGTTGATCCAATGCTACGTTGCGCACCCAGTTCGTCGAGGGCGGAGGGCGTACCTGATTGTTGTATAGCGCCCTCTTTGCTGTCGAGTTCCGCAAGCGCTGCACAAAGCGCCGGATCCATGCTGTCTTCTCCCGGCGTACAAAACTCATCTTCGGGATGTGCCAGAACGCCTACGGCGATCAGAAGGGCGAGCGACGTTACAACGGCGCGCGAAACAATATGACGGTTTTTTGGCATTTAGAATTAGTGACGAAAACCTCGGTGAATTCGACATACTATTGGAAAGGCGCACAGCAAGCTGCTAAATAAATTTAAAGGGAGTTTCTCCATGCTACGCAAAATATCAGTTCTCATGTGTTCTATGGTCTTGATCTCATGTGCTGAAAAGGACAGCTACGACCCGGCACATGACTATTTTTCCTACGCAAATACTGATCAGTTTTTCACGCGCCATATTGCGCTGGATCTCGACGTCGACTTCGAATCGCGAACACTGCGCGGCAGCGTCGTACTACATCTTGACGCCTTGGATTCGTCAGCCGAATTGATCGTTCTGGATACTCGCGACATCACGGTCCAAAGCGCTATTTTTTACATAGCCGACGGCGCAACTGAAGTTGGCGACTTTACGCTCAGCGAAGCGGATGATGTAAAAGGCACGGCGTTACATATCAAAGTTCCGGCTGGCGTCGACATGGATTCCGAAATAGTCCTTGGTATTGAGTACGAGACCAGCCCGGGTGCATCGGCGCTGCAATGGTTGCCGCCCGAGCTGACAGCTGGCGGAAAGCACCCGATGATGTTTTCCCAGTCACAGTCGATTCACGCACGTAGTTGGGTGCCCCTGCAGGATACCCCCGCGGTTCGAATTACCTATGAAGCCGTAATTCGAACGCCACCAGAATTACTGGCGGTCATGAGCGCAAACAACGATCCATTGACGCCTCGTCAAGGTGTCTATCGATTTGATATGCCACAACCGATACCCGCGTACCTGCTCGCTATTGCGGTCGGCAATTTGTATTTCGCTCCGCTTGGCGAGGACACAGGCGTTTACACAGAACCGGAATTACTTGACGCGTCTGCGTACGAGTTCGCCAACACTCAGGATATGTTGGATGTCGCCGAAGAACAGTTTGGTCCCTACCAATGGGGCCGCTACGACTTGCTGGTTTTGCCGCCAAGCTTTCCTTTTGGTGGCATGGAGAACCCGCGCTTGTCATTTCTGACGCCCAGTCTGCTGGCAGGTGACCGCAGCCTGGTGTCGGTGGTCGCGCATGAGTTGGCGCACTCGTGGTCAGGCAATCTTGTAACCAATGCGACCTGGCGCGATGGCTGGTTGAATGAAGGAATGACCAGTTACCTCGAATCGCGTCTCATGGAGATTATCTACGACAAGGATCGAGTTGATGAAGAGCGTGTTCTTGCTTACGAAGAGCTACTCGGTAATTTCGACGTTGTTCCGCTCGAGCGCCAATGGCTGGCGCCAAGACTGGAGTCCGGTGATGCGGACGATGTGCAAGGGACCATTCACTACCATAAGGGACAATTATTTTTGCAGTATCTTGAGAACCAGTTTGGAAGGGAGAAGTTTGACGAGTTTCTATTCGCGTATTTCGAAGCATTTGCCTTCAAGACTATTACTACAGAGGAGTTTGTAGATTACCTCGAAGAGTACTTGTTGGACCCAAATCCGAACACGGTCACTCGCGAACAGGTTGAGGTATGGATGTATCAACCGGGCTTACCGGATAATGCGCCGATACCTTCGTCAAAAACGCTGAGTAATGCGGCCGAGCTGGCAACGGCGTGGGCGCTCGGCGAAGCGTCGCTAGAGGATGTTCCGGTGGCGCAATGGAGTCCACAGGCCCTGATCCACTTCATCAACAGCCTCCCGGATGACCTCGCGCAGGAAAAGCTGCAACAGCTCGACGCTGGCTTGGGGCTTAGTGATACAGGCAATGCAGAAATCGCCCGAACCTGGTTTATTCAGGTTGCGACGCGACGCTTCGAACCGGCCTACCAGCGCCTGGAAGCACACCTGACTCACTACGGCAGGGCACGACTGGTAACACCGATCTACGGCGCCCTGGCTGCGAACGGCCACGATGCGGATTTAGCGGCGGAACTTTTTGACAAAGGGCGTGATGGATATCATCCGCTTACTGTTAACTACATCGAGCGGGCGCTTCAACGGGCAGCAGAGTAAGCGTCGACTCGTTTGCGAAATAAGGGCGTTAATATTCGCGCTAAGTGTGGTGAATATTGTCGGCTAATAGAGACATGGTTTGGCGGTTAGCACAACGCACGTCAGTGCTACTATCCGAGTATGCAGGCTACTGTTGTGCAAAAACCGGGAGACAAACATGAATAAATGGATTTTGATTCTTTTATTGCCTTTGTGCAGCTGGGCAGATTCCGTAGTACCGATCGACAAGGTCGAAAACAACATCAATATTCGATTGTCGCCGGACGCTTCGTCCGACATTGTCGGCAAACTCGATCAAGGCTCATCGATCGAACTTGTCAGTTCGATCGACGGCTGGTACGAGGTGCAGTTGGAAGGTGATGCGACCGGCTTTATCAGTGCCGACTGGAGTCGAGTTGTTGCAGGCGAGAGCCTGGTAGAAGAAGTCGTCGAAATCTCGGTCGAAGAAGCAGTGGTAGAGGCGGAGGTCGTCGAAGAAAATGTTGTGGAAGAAGTCGTCGAAGCCTCGGTCGAAGCCTCGGTCGAAGAGACTGTCGAGGAAGTTGTCGAAGAGCCTGTCGACGTAACGGAGAAAGCGGTAGTCGTTGAAGAGGCGATTGTGACTAAGGTCGAAAAAAACGACAAACACAGTATCAAACTCAAAGGCTCAAGAAACTTTCTGGTGAAATTCAAAGATAGGGCGGAAGGCGGCAACTCTCAAATATTTGATGACGGCAACATGGTCGGAATTGGCACCACAGCGCCGCAACAGCGCCTGGAAGTTAACGGCAGTATTCAGATTCACGAGCAAAACAGCAGTGTCGCAGGGCTGATGATCACCCAGTCGTCCGGTGATACCGGCTACATAATGCACAACCGGGCAAGTACGCTGACTATCGGCGCTGGATCGCAAGACCGCATCACGATAGACCGCGACGGCAACGTTGGGATTGCAGTTTCACGTCCTGAATATCCTTTGCAGATGGCCAGCGGTGCCCATGTCACGGCAGGCGGTGCGTGGACGAACAGCAGCTCACGAGAGAAGAAGGAGAATATCTCGTTGTTGCCGGTCGAGCAGGCAAGGTCGGCATTGATGGCGCTCGAACCGGTGGTATTCAACTATCGCGTTGAAGCCGGTGAGCAATATGTCGGCTTCATCGCCGAGGACGTTCCCGATCTGCTTGCAGTATCGGGTCGCGATGCACTCAGTACGATGGATATCGTCGCGGTCCTGACGCGCGTAGTTCAGGAACAACAGAATAAAATCAAAGAGTTGGAAGCGCGACTCGACGCAATGTAATCGCGCGACATTTTGGTATTTGTGACGCCAGTCAAAGGTTTTGTGGGCCTTATTGACCATACTGGCGACCTACAGGAGCTCAAATGTCGTATTTAAGATTGTTCATTGTGCTGTCGGTTTTTTGCTGTGGCACGGCTTCGGCCGATGTCTGGAAATGGGTTGATGCGAGTGGTGATACGCACTTCGTTGATACCATGACCTCAATTTTCACCTGGGTTGATGAGGGCAGGGTATTCTATAGCGATACGCCCGATCACGAGGACGCTGTTGCGGTGCAACTGGTATGGGTGTCCAAGGGTACGCTCGATGACCGCAAGAGCGCGGATGAAAGTGATGATGGTTTCGCATTCCCCGGAGAGACTCCGGAGGAACGCACACAGCGTGAAGAAGTGGAAGCGCATTACTGCAAGAAAGCGACCGAAATCTACGACTCCTACATGAATGCACCAAAACTTTATCGCACGAACGAAGACGGTGAACGAGAGTACTTGTCGAAAAAAGACGCTAAGACGACGCTCGCCGAGACTAAATTGAAAAAGGATGAGCTCTGCAAGTAGGCATTATCCGCCCTTGCCACAATTGACCACTTTCTGGTCATTGCTACTGCACATTTGATTGTTGATATCTCCGTAGTTCAACGGAGACACCTTGTGAATATTTCCTTCGATTCCAATCGCCGCTCGGCGACGGTCAAAGTAGCATCCATCGGTTTGCTCATTCTGGTCTTGCTGATTCCGGTCAGCATGGTCAAGAGCGTAGTCTACGACCGTATCAATGTAGCGTCTGAGGCGGTGGCTGACATTCGTCAATCCTGGGGTGGTTCCCAGACTATTGCCGGGCCCCTGCTGCGAGTTCCATTCAGCAGCGAAACCACGAATGCGCATGGCGAGATTTACACGATAGAACGATATGCACTTCTTGTTGCCGACGATCTGGAGGGTACTGCAGAGGTTAATGTCGAGATGCGGTATCGCGGTATTCACGAGGTGCCTGTCTATCAAACAGACTTAGATCTAAAAGTGCGATTCGACTTGACCCGCTTTGAGATGCTGGGACTGGATCCGGATTCATTTCTCTGGCCAAAGGCGGAGCTGCTTGTCGGTATGACGGATCTCGCGGCGATGAATGAAACGCCAAGCGCTAAGATTGCTAATGATCAGGCAGAGTTTGCGGGTACGTCTCATCAGGTATCCGGTCTGCCGCAAGTGCTGACTACAAATATCGGGCCGTTTTTGCAACGGCTTGCAGACTCAAAATCCCTTAGCGCGAATATTCGACTGTCGTTCAATGGTACGGATTCTCTGCAGTTTGTGCCTCTGGCAGAGCGCTCGGAAGTCAGTACAGCCGCAAACTGGTCGTCGCCCAGTTTTTCCGGCCGCCGCCTGCCGACCGAGCGCGAGGTGACCCAGTCCGGGTTCGATGCGACTTGGAAATCAACCAGCATCGGCCGAAATCTCCCGCCGACCTGGATCGAGGGCACGGCAACGCCTGCAATGAATTCCAACGGAATCTTCGGCGTCCGCTTCATGATGCCGATCGGCTTGTATCAACAAATGGATAGAGCGCTAAAATACGCGGTTATGTTTATCGGACTGACGTTCATAAGCTATTTTCTGATGGAAACGGTGGCCAAAGTTCGCTTGCATCCGCTGCAATACTTACTGGTAGGTCTGGCGAACTCGTTGTTCTATCTATTGTTGCTATCGCTTGCCGAACACATTGGATTTGGTCTGGCCTATATTGCCAGTTCATCGGCTTCTGCAGCACTCATTATCGGCTACAGCGCGACTGTGCTTGCGACAAAACTGCGCGCCTTAGTAATGGTCGCCGTATTGTCTGGTCTATACGGGTTTCTTTACCTGACGCTAATGGCAGAGAGCTTTGCGCTGCTTGCCGGGTCCATCGGTCTCTGGGTAATTCTCGGTGCCGTCATGTATCTCACTCGCAAAATTGACTGGTACACGGCAGCCGAAACGGTCGTGGAAAAGGAATGATGACTACTCGCCCTCGACCTCTTTGTCTGCCGCTGCTTTGTCTGCGGCCAGAAATGTGCCGTCGCGGAGAAACGACTCGGTATTTCTGAACACGATATCGCTGCGAGCAATATAGCGGTGCGAATTGCCGACGATCAGAAAGTCATTCATGCCCTCAATCCTGGTGCTCGCGACAGAGACCTTACCGTCGTCCGGGTTGGGCAGCATGGCAGAGGTGAAAATGTTAATGGTGCCGGTACCTGCAATGACGCCGAGTTCGAATTCGACAGGCCCCAACCTGACCGGCATGCTGTCAGCATCGGTACCTAGCTGTGCACCGGCTTCGCCACTGAACATCTCAAAACCCGGCCAGTCCCGCGTCTTGTCAATGATCTCACTGCCCTTATTCGGCGGGCCAAGCATTACGACACGTCCAAGGTCTGGAATCGGTAAATGCTTATTCTGATAGCGCAGCAAAATGCCACCTAGCGAGTGTGTTACAAAATGAATTTTCTGGGCACCGGACTTACGGCATTCCCCGAGACCGAGCGTCACGACCTCCGGAGCAATCAATTCGATGGGTCCACTCTGCGACGGATAGTCAACATTTACTGTTGTAAAGCCGACCTTCTGCAGCGAGGCTGCCATGGGTCGCATGGCTCTCCAACTTCGATTTAGGCCGTGCAAAAGAACAACGCACTCCTGCGTGTTCGTGGCCGTTACTACCTCGGTTCGGGGTTGGCTTGCGCATGCTGCGATCAGGAGTGCCGTGAGCAGCGTTGCGCAGGCTATCGTTTGTCGAGAGAGGTTCATCTGATGAATCTTCCAAGTGAGGGGCTATGCGCACACCAATATTCGCTCGCAGAGATGCTGCAGCACCTGTAAATCATGTCGAAATTGGCATGCAAAGACGATAGTCTTTTGCCCTGCCGCCGAAATTCTATCATGGGAGAATTGCAATGAATCTGTCTGGCTTTGGGAAATGGCTCGTTCTCGTCACGGCAAGCATCTTAGTGCCAAACATGATCGTAGCAAGTGCGAGCGCTCAAGAGCTCGCTCCACTGGAAGCATACGGATCGCTCCCACAAATCAGTCTGGTTGTGATCTCGCCTGATGGAAACCGAATGGCAAGACGCCAGGCCGATTCTAGTCAGGACCGGATCGTCGTTTATGATTTCCAAGAATCAGATTTCATTAACTCCGCCGATGCAGATGCGGTGAATCCGAGATCTCTGTTTTTCGCCGGAAACAATAACTTGCTACTAATTGTCGGCAGGACTGTCAGGGCTCAAAAGGTGCGTGGCGCCTTTGATTATTCAGCCGCATACGACTTCAATCTTCGAAACGGCGAAATTCACAGCTTGATGCGGCGTGCCAAGATCTTCCCTTACCAAAGTGGGCTTGGGCGGGTAATCAGCGTAGATGAGGAAGATCATTCAGTTTTCATTCCAGCTTTTCGCAAGACGAGAAGTAACGAGGATCCCAGCTACGGGATATTCCATTATAAATTGGACGGTCAAACGGAAACGACGGTGGAGTACGGAAAGACGGATACGGTCGACTGGTTTATGAATTCTCGGAGTGAAGCGCTAGTTCGAGAGGATTTTGATCAGTCAAAAGACCTGCATCAAATTTGGCGTGTCGATAGTAAGAAAGACCAACTGCTGTACGAACTGGAGACAGATATACCGGAGATTAGTCTGGTTGGCATGAACTCTGACTTTTCTGCGCTGGTATTACTGACCACAAATTTGGAGACCAATTCGGATCAGTACTACCATATGAGCATTGACGACGGTTCCATCTCGGAGCCAATTCTCGAACGGAAAAACACGCAGGTGTCACACGTGATTAAGGATCTCAGTCGCGTCGTGCTCGGTGTTGCCTATGCAGGTTTTTTTCCGAGCTATCATTTTTTCGACGAAGAATTAAACGCTCGAGTACAAAGCATTCAAGCGGGGTTTCCGAATACGTCCACGCGGTTGGTGTCCTGGAGTTCGGACAAAAGCAAACTGGTGTTTTATGTCGAGGGCAAATGGACCTCCGGACAGTATCTGCTGATTGATAGTAGGCAACCTGGCGAAATTAGCGCTATTGGTGTTGCAAGACCTGAGATCGACGAGTCAAGGATAGCCGACGTATATGTTCATGAGTATGAAGCGCGTGATGGCCTGAAGATTCCGGCTCTCGTTACAGCGATGCAGGACATCTATGAAACTGGTAATGCGCCACTTATTCTTATGCCTCATGGGGGGCCGTCCAGTCACGATGTTTTCGGTTTCGACTGGATGGCACAGTACTTTGCCAGCCGTGGCTACGTCGTGCTGCAACCGCAATTTCGTGGTTCCGACGGTTTCGGCCCAACTTTTGAGCTGGCCGGTCGCGGTGAATGGGGCCGAAAAATGCAGTCGGATCTCGATGACGGCGTGCAATACCTGATTGAGAAAGGCGTGGTCGACGAGGATCGAGTCTGTGTTGTTGGGAGTAGTTACGGCGGATACGCAGCTCTCGCTGCGGGTGCGTTTTCACCGCAGATGTACAAGTGTATTGTCTCTCTTGCAGGCGTTTCTGATCTCCATGCAATGCTGGAATCGGAGCGCAGCGAGCACGGCAAGGACCATTGGGTGTTTAGCTACTGGCAAGATCAGGTTGGGTCGGAGTTGGCTGATCGGGGTTTTTTGAGATCGATATCGCCGGTAAGACACGCTGAAAATTTCCAGGCGCCCGTTTTGCTGTTGCATGGTAAAGACGATACGGTCGTCCTGATCGAACAAAGTCGGAAAATGCGAAAAGCACTGAAGAAGGCGGGCAAAGTGGTCGTCTACAAAGAACTCAAGGGCGAGGATCACTGGCTGACCCAGGCCGATACACGGACGGAGGCATTGCGTGCGATGGCGGATTTTATCGAGGAACACCTTTAGTAATTGTTCCGCTATAATCGGCCGTTGTCGCAGGCTTATTAGAAGTTTCAATGGAAACATCTCTTTTGGATCAAGGTATTACGCTCATGCTGGTCGGTATGGGTACGGTCTTCGTATTCCTGACGATTCTCGTTATCGGGATGTCGCTGATGTCGGCGATAGCAATGCGATTTACGCCTGTCGCGAATGACAGTGATATCAGCGATGAAGAGGTTGCGGCCATTACAGCGGCGATAAGCAGGCACCGAAGCAATACGGCGAATTAATAATAATGACTGATAAGAAACCACTTGGAATAACCGAGCTGGTGTTGCGCGACGCGCACCAGAGCTTACTCGCTACGCGGATGCGTATCGACGATATGTTGCCGATTGCGGAGAAGCTCGATCAAATCGGTTACTGGTCAATGGAATCCTGGGGAGGTGCGACTTTCGATTCGTGTATTCGCTATCTTGGCGAGGATCCCTGGGAACGAATTCGGCTCCTGAAAGCGGCTATGCCGAATACGCCGCAGCAAATGTTATTCCGCGGACAGAACATACTCGGCTATCGACACTATGCTGATGATCTCGTCGAAAAGTTTGTAGAACGTTGCGCAGTTAATGGCGTCGACGTATTTCGAATTTTCGATGCGTTGAATGATTTAAGGAATCTCGAAACGGCTGTCAAAGCGACCTTGGCCGTCGACAAGCACGCACAGGGCACTATGTCCTACACAGTGAGCCATGTGCATACCGTCGACCTTTGGGTTGATATGGGTAAGCGCATTGAGGATATGGGCGCACACTCAATTTGTATCAAGGATATGGCGGGTTTGTTGCGCCCCTATGTTGCCTATGAATTGGTCAGTCGGCTCAAAGCGGCGGTGGAGATTCCGATTCACATGCAATGTCATGCGACGACGGGTTTGTCTACCGCGACCTATCTAAAAGCGATTGAGGCGGGTATCGACAATGTCGATACGGCTGTTTCTTCGATGAGCATGACCTACGGCCATTCATCTACCGAGTCACTGGTTGCAACCTTGGAGGGTACGGAACGTGATACAGGGCTCGACGTAGTCCCCATCGAAGAAATTGCTGCCTATTTTCGTGAGGTTCGGAAAAAATACGCGAAATTCGAAGGCTCACTGCGCGGTGTCGACTCGCGCATTCTTGTAGCGCAGGTTCCGGGTGGCATGTTGACCAATCTTGAGAATCAGCTACGAGAGCAGAACGCCAGCGAAAAAATCGACGAGGTACTGGAAGAGATCCCGCGTGTTCGTGAAGACCTTGGCATGCTGCCGCTGGTGACGCCGACGTCTCAAATCGTGGGTTCGCAAGCCGTAATAAACGTTTTGTCTGGAGCTCGATACGCAACTATTAGCAACGAGACTGCAGGCATATTGAAGGGCGAGTACGGAGCAACACCGTTGCCAGTAAACGCCGATATTCAGGCGAAAGTATTGCAAGGCGCCGATCCGATTTCCTGTCGACCGGCCGACTTGCTCGAGCCTGAGCTCGACAATCAGACTGCCGAGCTGCAACGGATCGCGAAGGAAAAGGGTATCTCGCTCGCGAAAGATGTTGTGGACGATGTACTGACCTACGCTCTGTTTCCGCAGATAGGAACCAAGTTCCTCGAAAACCGCGACAATCCTGACGCCTTCGAACCAGCGCCGGGCGGTGAGACAGACGTTATTGCCGCACCACCCGCCGCATCAGGTGGATCCGGCGTTTACTCGGTTCGCGTCAATGGCAAGTCATTCACTGTCGAAGTTGCTGAAAACGGTCAGCTTGGCGCAGTCGCCGCAGCTCCGGCAGCGGTGCCGGCTGGATCAGGTGAAGCTGTAAAGGCTGTGCTGGCGGGCAATATTTTCAAAGTTCATGTCACGCCAGGTCAGACAGTCGCCGAAGGTGATCCACTGCTTGTCGTCGAAGCAATGAAAATGGAGACGGTAATAAGTTCACCCCGGTCCGGAATTGTCGCAGACGTTTTTGTCAGCGAGGGCGACGCCGTAAAGGTAGGCGATGCCATGGTCTCCATAGGCTAGCCAATGGAGCTGATCCGACAAATATGGGTCGAGTCTGGTATCTACCAGATCAGTGGCGGCCAAATTTCCATGCTCGCAGTTTGTTTGCTCTTGCTGTATCTGGGCATCGTCAAGAAATTCGAGCCTCTATTGCTTGTGACTATCGGCTTTGGTGGACTCCTGAGTAATATTCCGGGAGCTGGCATCGCCGAGCCCGGTGGACTCTTGTATCTCGCGTATGAAGTCGGCATCAAATCCGGCGCGTTTCCATTGATCATTTTCATGGGCGTCGGCGCGCTCACCGATTTCGGTCCCTTGTTGGCGAATCCAAAAACACTGTTTCTCGGTGCTGCGGCACAGTTTGGAATTTTCGCAACTTTGCTCGGTGCGCTCGGGCTCACCGAATTGGGTGTCATGGATTTCACGCTGCGCGAGGCAGCGGCTATCGGCATTATCGGCGGTGCTGATGGACCTACAGCAATTTACGTCGCGGGCCAGCTTGCGCCGAATCTGCTTGGTGCTATCGCCGTTGCGGCGTATTCCTACATGGCACTAGTGCCGTTGATTCAGCCGCCGATCATGAAACTTCTCACGAGCGAAGCTGAACGGCGAATTGAGATGGTGCAACTGCGCGAGGTTTCCAAGGCCGAGCGAATAATTTTTCCGCTGCTGTTGCTGTTGCTTGTCGCTTTGCTGCTGCCGACGGCCGCACCGTTACTTGGTATGTTGTGTTTCGGCAATATAATGCGCGAATGCGGCGTTGTTGATCGCCTGTCGGACACTACCCAAAATGCACTGATCAACATCGTCACAATTTTCCTCGGTCTGGCTGTCGGATCGAAGCTCAGTGCTGATCAATTCCTGGTTATGAGTACACTCGGCATTCTGTTACTGGGTATGGTCGCGTTCGCTATCGGAACGGCAAGCGGTTTGTTGATGGGCAAAATGCTCAACAAGATTTCCAGTACTCCGATCAACCCCTTGATCGGAGCCGCTGGCGTTTCGGCTGTGCCGATGGCTGCCAGAGTTGCGAACAAAGTCGGTCTCGAGGCCAATCCGCAAAACATTCTCCTGATGCATGCGATGGGCCCAAATGTTGCGGGCGTTATCGGTTCGGCGGTTGCCGCGGGCATCATGATAATGTTTGCCTCGTAATTAATGGAATCCAACCAATGTCACTTTCAATAGTTATTCCGGCGAAAAATGAAGCAGGGGCGATAGGTGACGTAGTCTCGGGGGCTCGTGAGCATTTTTCGGATGCAGAAATTATCGTCGTTAACGACGGTTCGACTGACGATACGGCGAAAGTCGCTGAAGCCGCGGGCGCCAGGGTTATTTCGCACCCGGAGAGCCTTGGTAATGGCGCCGCAGTGAAGTCCGGTGCCCGTGCGGCAACTGGCGATCTCATTGCTTTCATGGATGGTGATGGGCAACACGATGCGGCAGAACTCGCTCCGCTAATCAAGCAGTTGGACAATGGCTACGACATGGCGGTTGGGGCGCGCGATACCGGCTCACACGCCAGCGTTGGACGATTGTTCGCGAATGGCTTGTACAACAAAATTGCTTCGGTAATGAGCGGAAGAAAAATTCTGGATCTTACGTCCGGCTTTAGAGTTGCTCGTGCGGAGAAATTCAAACAATTTTTGTACCTGCTACCGAACGGATTTTCCTATCCCACGACGATTACAATGGCATTCCTGCGTAGCGGCTACCCGCTGACCTTTGAGCCGATCACGGCGGCGACCCGCGTTGGCAAGAGTCATATCCGGCCGATTCGTGACGGCGTTCGCTTTCTAATCATTATCTTCAAAATCGCGACTTTGTACTCGCCATTGAAGATATTCCTGCCAGCCAGCGGCCTGTTTTTTACAACCGGTATTGGCTACTACGCATACACCTATATCGCTTCAGGCCGTTTCACTAATATGAGCATGCTGCTATTCAGCGCATCCGTGATCATCTTTCTGATCGGCCTGATTTCTGAGCAAATCACATCGTTGACGTATAGCCGTTCCTAGGTCGAATTATCTTTGATAATGATCCTCAAGGACCTGTGCAACACAACTCGTCAGGCGCTTGCCGGTTTCAATGTGCAGGAATTCATTCGGCCCATGTGCATTCGACTTCGGTCCAAGTAGTCCCGTAATCAGGAATTGAGCGTCCGGGAATCGTTCGCCGAGCATTCCCATGAACGGAATCGTGCCGCCAGTACCCATGTACATGGACGGTTTACCGAAAAAGGCGTCAGATGCCTTGTGCATTGACGCCTCAAGCCAGTCTGCGACCTCCGGTGCATTCCAACCCGCCATGGTCGACTCGACGTCGAATGAGACCTTGGCAAGTGGCGGCTTGTCTGCTTCAAGCTCAGCCTTGACGGCGCTGGCTGCGTCGTTCGCATCGCAAGTCGGTGGCAGCCGAAACGACAGTTTTAATTTCACATAGGGCAGTTGCACGTTACCAGCGTCAATCATCGCGGGCATTCCTTCTGCGCCGGTTACGGACAAGGTTGGCCGCCAGGTGTTGTTGAGCAGAAGCTCTGTATGCGATTCGTTCGGTGAGGGGTCATCAACGGCCCATGGAAATTTCTCGTAGGTTAGAGCCTGTAATGTCTGCGCCGCAAGCTCGGCTTGTTGCAGTCGTTGCTGCGGGATTTCGACGTGCAATCCTTGCGTGAGAATTTGACCGTTGGACTCATCTTCGATGCGGCTGATCAGTTGCCTCGCGGTGCGGAAACTGGAGGGCACGACCCCGCTCGCGGTCCCCGAATGCACGCCCTCGGTAAGGACATCAACTCGCAAGGTTCCGGTCAGGTTGCCGCGCAATGATGTCGTACACCACAACTGGTCGTAGTTCCCGCATTCGGCATCAAGGCAAACGACCAAATCGGGCGAACCGATGCGATCCTCGAGCAGGTCGATGTAGTAGGGCAAATCAAAACTGCCGCTTTCCTCGCAGCCTTCGATGATCACTACACAATGCGCGTGAGGAATTCCCTGTTCCTGCAATGCCCGGATCGCGGTTAGCGAGCCGAACGTAGAATAGCCATCATCAGCGCCGCCGCGGCCGTACAACTTGCCGTCTTTGATAACGGGCGTCCAGGGATCGAGATCATCGTCCCAGCCGCTGAATTCCGGTTGCTTATCATAGTGACCGTATAGCAGCACCACGTCTTCGGAGTCACCGGGGATGTCGAGAAACAGGATCGGAGTACGACCCTCAATTCGCACGACTTCTATACTCATGTCTTTGATCGGCTGAGTCTTGCACCAGGCCTCCAGCATGACGACCGCAGTTTCCATATGACCATGCTGGTCCCAATCGGGATCAAAGTGCGGCGATTTGTTGGGGATCTTTATGTATTCGGAAATTTGCGGAATGATCTCGTCATCCCACATTGCGTTTACGAATTCAACCGTCTTTTTATTGTCCATTTGGCTCTCAGTCCGTGGTCAGTGAGTGGATGAGTGCTTGCGTCATGCGCTCTGTAGTGATGAAGCCCCAGTTGTACTCATCGTGATAAATGCTGAGTGGATTCGCTGCAAGGAGTTCTTCTTCACTCATGCCCTTGTCTACAAGCGCTTTCACACGGGCCTCTGCATCGGTCAACATGTCGAGGTCTTGTTGCACGTCCGCGCGTGACGCAACAGGTCCATGACCCGGCAGAAACCGGGTTTCGTCATCGGCCATATCGATCAGCTTTTGCATGGCAGCCTTATAGCCGGAAACACTGCCGCCGCTGTCCAGGTCGATAAATGGAAACATCCCTCGAAACAAGAGGTCGCCTGACGCGATGACATTGGCTTCGCGAAACAGGATCGCCGCATCACCGTCTGTGTGTGCCGTTGGCAGATGGAAAACGTAGGCCTCATGCCCATTCAGGTGAAAAGTCATTTCGTTCGAAAACGTAATGACTGGCAACGCACCAGGGCCAGTGTTTTGTTGCTCGTCGCTTTCCATACGGCTGCGAAGATTATCGTGACCAACGATAATCGCACCCTGCTCAGCCTGAAATTGATTGGAGCCCGTATGATCGCCATGGGCATGCGTATTGATAATGAAGTCGGCCGGTCGGCCGGCGAGTTCTTCGACTTTCTCGAGCAACGCCGCACCCAGTTGCGCAAAGCTGTCGTCAATTAGCACGACGTACTCATCACCCACCAGCAAACCAGTGGCACCGACTGGCATTTCGCCGTCCGCGCCTGTTAGCAGGTAAATGCCGGGTGAAACTTCGGTGTGCTCGAACGATGTCGCCATCCAGTCCTGAGCAGATGCAAGCGGCGCTGCAAGCAAAAATAAGAAAGCCAGATTCTTCATCGCTGTCTCCAAATTCAGTGGGACAGCGATTGTAACCTCCAAATGGTCGCCGTTGGCGGCCATTTGGAGGTCGGCGTCAGAACTTATTGGCGCCCGGGGAAGGCGAATTGCGCTTTTTCACGTACGCCGCCGGATGGCCACCGTTGTGTGATGGTCTTGCGGCGTGTATAGAAACGGACACTGTCAGGACCATAAGCGAACAGATCACCAAATAATGAGCGTTTCCAGCCACCGAAGCTGTGGTACGACACCGGCACAGGCAATGGCACGTTGATACCGACCATACCCACCTGAATATTATCGGCAAAATAGCGCGCGGCTTCGCCGTCACGGGTAAAGATACAGGTACCGTTGCCGTATTCGTGATCGTTGATCAGTTGCATCGCCTGTTCTTCGGACTCAGCGCGTACAACGCACAAGACCGGACCGAAGATTTCTTCCTGATAGATGCGCATGTCTTCAGTTACGTTGTCGAACAGACAGGGCCCGAGGAAATATCCATCTTCGAGCCCTTCGACGACCAGACCGCGGCCGTCAACAACGAGATCGGCGCCTTCTTCCACGCCGAGATCAACATAGTTACGAACTTTCTCGAAATGGGCATCGGTAATAAGTGGGCCCATGTGATTCGAAACGTCCGTGCCGGAGCCGACCTTGAGGCCAGCGATCTCCGCTTGCAGCTTACTTACGACAGAATCCGCGACTTCATCGCCGATGCAAACTGCAACTGATATTGCCATGCAACGTTCACCACAAGAACCGAAGGCCGCACCGATCAGCGCGTTCACAGCGTTGTCGATATCCGCGTCAGGCATGACGATGGCATGGTTTTTCGCGCCGCCGAGAGCCTGCACACGCTTGCCGTTTTTCGTACCGGTGCTGTAGATGTATTCCGCAATGGGGGTTGACCCGACGAAACTGATTGCCTGTACTCGATCGTCGTTCAGCAATGTATCGACCGCTTCCTTGTCGCCATTAACGAGATTAAATACACCGTCAGGCAATCCAGCTTCCTTCAATAAGCGTGCGGCGAGCATGGGTGCCGTTGGGTCTTTCTCGGAAGGTTTCAATACGAAGGTATTTCCGCAGGCGATCGCCATCGGGTACATCCACATTGGGACCATCGCAGGAAAATTGAATGGTGTGATTCCGGCGACAACGCCCAAGGGTTGAAAGTCAGACCAGCTATCTATGCCGGGGCCGACGTTTTTCGAGTATTCACCCTTTAACAACTCCGGAATTCCGCAGGCGTAGTCCACGACTTCAACACCGCGACCGAACTCACCCATCGCGTCGTCAACCACCTTGCCGTGCTCATCGGTAATTGCGGCCGCAATCTCATCTGCGTGCTCCTCAAGCAATTGCTTAAAGCGGAACATGATACGAGCGCGCTTCGCGGGCGGCGTGTTACGCCACCCGGGAAATGCCGCCTCTGCCGCTGCAATCGCATCTTCAACCGTCTGCTGTGATGCCATAGCGACGTGCTTTGTCACCTGTCCGGTAGCGGGGTTGCTCACGGGTTGCGGCCGATTGTCGTCGGCAACATCCGCGTTGTTTATGAAGTGGCCGATTATTTCAGCGGAGTCGACATTCTTTGCGGGAGTAGCGTTCATTTTGTGCTCCAAAAGAGGCGGTGTTTACTCGAGCGTATCGAGTACACGACGGATGGCGTTAAATGATTGCTCCATCTCGTCAGGGTCTGAGTTCAGGAAGGGCGACAACTGTAGCGTGTCCATGCCGTTTCGAACGATATGATTTTCATCCCAGAAACATTTTTTATGCGTTTCGCCGCCACGGGCGCCAGGGGCATCGTCGCGCGGCGCCATCTCGATAGCGCCCATCAAACCAAAGTTGCGCACGTCTATCACGTGTTTGTGATCAGCGAATGAGTGCAGAAGGTCTTCGAAGTGCATTTCGAGACCATTGGCTTGCTCGAAAATTCCTTCATCTTCATAGACCTGCATCGTCGCAAGGCCGGCTGCTGCCGCGACGGGATGGCCCGAATAGGTATAGCCGTGAAATAGCTCGATCATATTCTCCGGCCCTTGCATAAATGCGTCGTAAACGGAGTCACGAACCAGAACCGCACCCATCGGAATTACGCCATTGGTCAAGCCTTTTGCGGTGGTGATGATATCGGGTGTTACGTCGAAACGATCCGCCGCGAATGCCGTGCCGAGTCGCCCGAAAGCCGTGATGACCTCATCGAAGATTAATAAAATTCCGTGCTGGTCGCAGATTTCTCGCAATCGCTTGAGATAAGCAACCGGTGGCGGCAATATGCCGGTCGATCCTGCGACGGGTTCAACGATCACGGCGGCGATATTACTGCCATCGTGCAATGCACAGAGCCGCTCAAGATCATCTGCGAGCTCGGCACCCTGTTCCGGCAGCCCACGTGTGAAGGCACTGCGTTTAATGTCATGGGTATGGCGGATGTGATCTACGCCCGGAATCAGGTTTGCACTAAATACCTTGCGGTTTGGCACAATGCCGCCAACCGACATGCCACCGAAGTTGACTCCGTGATAGCCGCGTTCACGACCGATCAGCCGGGTGCGATTGCCTTCGCCTCGGGCGCGGTGGTAACCCAGCGCGATCTTGAGTGCGGTATCGACAGACTCCGAGCCGGAGTTAGTGAAGAAACAATGGTCTATACCCTCCGGCGCGATGCCTGTAACTTTTTCGGCAAGCTCGATAGCTTTGTTGTTGGTGACCTGAAAAGTCATGCAGTAGTCGAGCTCGGCAACCTGTTTTTGCACGGCTTCGACGATCTTGGGGTGGCAATGTCCGACACCCGACGTCCAGAGACCTGAAAACGTGTCGTAGAGTTTGGAGCCGTCCTGACTGGTGTAGTAGTGCCCAGACGCACCCGTTATGACTCGCGGGTTCATCTTGAAATCGCGGTTCGCGGTGAACGGCATCCAGTAGGCGTCGAGCTTGTCGTTTCCTGAACTCATGCGTGTTGCTCCAGATTGATTTCGCAGAGACCGACGATTCTACAACCGGATAGTGATGTTAAACAATTAGTTAGCTAGAAATTTATAAGTAGTTGATTTTATTGGATAGAAGGACCAAAATGTTCACTAAAGTAAACATTTGTCTGAGATTAGGTGATGAAAGAGGATATCGGCCTGCGACTGAAGGCTATTCGTACGCAATTCAACATGTCGCAGCGTGCGTTGGCGCGCCAATGCGGTGTCGCGAATGCGACGATCTCGCAAATCGAGGCCGGCAAGCTGAACCCGACCGTGAGTATGCTGAAAAAGGTCCTGGATGGGTTTCCCGTCAGTCTGGGCGAATTCTTCGGCGATGAATTCGACGTGCGCGATCGGGTCTTTTTTCGTGCGGCAGAATTGACCGAGATTGCCGATGGTGGCGTCTCGTTTCGTCAGGTCGGCGCGAATTTGACCAATCGTGCGATTCAACTCATCCAGGAGTGTTATCAACCGGGTGCTGGCACTGGCAAGCACGCGATTACTCATGAAGGTGAGGAGTGCGGCATCATCTTGAACGGCCGTCTGGAAATTACAGTTGGTGAGCAAACTGAAGTACTGCGAAAGGGTGACGCCTACTATTTCAAGAGCAATCAGCCACACCATTTTCGTAATACCGGTAACGACGTCTGTGAATTGATCTCCGCTTGTACGCCGCCGACTTTTTAACGATTGGCTCTGGTATTTGGGGGCCACTTAGTGGCAAAGTTACGCCCCCCAGATAATTTTAATCGAGATTAGAATAATGGCCCAGTTCGGCACAGAATTTTGCGATCAATTTGCGATCGCTCGCTACGAAAACAAGGCCTGGCAAGCAGCATCTATCGAACCGGTTACGCCATTGGCATTACACCCTGCAGCGCATGTATTTCACTATGCGAGCACCTGCTTTGAGGGATTCAAAGCGTATCGCTGGGAAGACGGCAAGGCACGAATTTATCGATTGAATGATCACGTTGCACGCATGCAGAAAAGCGCTGCATCGCTGTGTTTGCCGATTCCCAACGCACAGATGCTGACAGCAATGGTGACCGATCTTGTCGCTGCAGAACTGGACAGCATTCCGGCACCACCGAGTTCCCTGTATCTGCGACCGACCTTAATCGGAACGCTGCAAAACATCGGTGCAGCGGCGGCGCCGTCGTCGGAAGCGACACTGTTCGTGTTGGCGTCACCTGTTGGCGACTATTTCGCGGGTGGGGCAACCACGCTGAAGCTGCTGGTTGAAGATCAACGCGCTAGATCGACCGAACAACTGGGCAGCACCAAGACCGGCGGAAACTACGCCGCGGCATTGGGCCCCACGCTGGACGCGAAGGAAAAATACGGGGTCGATCAGGTCTTGTTTTGCCCACAAGGCGATGTACAGGAAACCGGCGCTGCCAACTTCCTTTTAATCAGTGATGATGAAATCATTACCAAACCGCTCGACAGTACGTTTCTTCACGGAATGACACGCGATTCCGTGCTCAAGCTGGCCGCGGACAATGGCTACCGGATCAATGAGCGGAATATATCCGTCGACGAACTCCTGGAGCTCGTAAAGACACATGAGGCCGCGCTCTCCGGCACAGCCGCTTGCTTGTCGCCGGTAGGTACGCTGGTTTTTCATGGTGATGAGGTTCCGGTGCTTGACGGATCAGCAGGCCCGAACGTTGAGAAACTCCGCAAGGCGCTGCAAGACATACAGTACGGTCTGGCGCCCGATACCCATGCTTGGCTAACAGAAGTTAAATAGCTTTTGAGAATCGGTTGTCGTTTGACGCCTGGTTGATATAGCGGTCGAACACCATCGCAATACTGCGCAGTAACAATCGGCCTTGCTGGGTAATTTCGATGCCCGACCGATCGAGTTTAATTAAGTTGTCGTCGGCGAGCGGTCGCAGCCGTTCGATTTCGTCGGCGAAGTAGCTTGGGAAATCGATATCGTGCTGCTTGCCGAAATCATCAAACGACAATTTGTCGTAACACATCAACGACTGAATGACTTCCGCTCGGAGCAGGTCATCTTCATCAACGGCAATCCCTTTGCTAATGGGTAATTGACCATTCTCGATTAACGCCTCGTATTCCATCGTTGTTACGGCACTTTGTGCAAAGACATTTCCGATATGACCGATTGCGCTCACGCCAAGTGCGACAAGATCACATTCGCGATGCGTTGAATAACCCTGGAAGTTGCGTTGCAGGGTGCCGTCGCGCCGCGCTAGGACGAGTTCATCATCCGGGAGTGCGAAGTGGTCCATGCCGATGTATTCATAGCCGGCACCACACAGTGTGTCGATGGTGCGATGCAGGATATCCAGCTTCACCTCAGGTGTCGGGATATCGGCATCGTTGATCATGCGTTGCCCTTTGAACCTTTGCGGCAGATGGGCGTAGTTGTAAATTGCCAGTCGGTCAGGCTGCATACCGATGACCAGATCCAATGTCCTGTCGAAGCTCACGACAGTCTGGTGTGGTAGTCCATAGATGAGATCAAAGGAGATTGATTCGAAACCTGCATCCCGTGCGCTTAAGGTCAGTTTCAATACATCATCCGTCGTCTGCGTCCGATTTACTGCTTTCTGAACGATCGGGTCGAAATCCTGAATGCCTAAGCTCAGGCGGTTAAACCCCAGCTCGGCCAGATGCCTGATGTCGTATTCGTCGACCGTACGTGGGTCAACTTCGATAGAGAATTCACGCTTATCACTTGCGTCGAATGTGAATGCGCTGCGTAATTTCGCCATCAGGTCGTCAAGTTGCTGTTGATCAAGATAGGTCGGGGTTCCACCACCGAAATGCAGCTGTTCAATCTTGCGGCTCTTATCGAACAGTTCGGATTGCATGTCTATTTCGCGATACAGCATTTCAATATAGCGACCAACGCGGTCCTGATTTCGCGTCACAATTTTGTTGCAGCCGCAGTAGTAACAAAGCGTGTGGCAGAATGGGATGTGTACATAAAGTGACAGCGGTAGTTCGCTACTATTGCTGGCGATCGCGTTTTCACGATAGTCGTCAGCGGTCATCTCATCACTGAATTGCAGCGCCGTAGGGTAGGACGTATAACGAGGGCCGCGGCCGCCGTAACGAATAATAAGGTCAGTATCGAAACAGACTGTCATCAGACTCGCCTCAAGCTATGCAGGATGTAAAAAGAAACGGTGAACAGCAACATGGCGACTGCCTGGTGCGCAGCGCCGAGAATTACGGGGACAGACATCAGCAAGGTCGTGATGCCGAGAATGACCTGTAACACGGCAGTGTGTAGCAGAGCATTAAGCGCGGGCCGACTGCGTGCTGGCAAATCCGCCTTGCGTGCTTTAATCCAGAAGATAACAACTGCGACCAGTGTACTAATCGCGAGCACGCGGTGATCCAGTTGCACCGTGGTCATATTGTCGAAAAAGTTTCGCCAGAATGGCTCGAGCGCCATGGCACCCGGCGGCACCCAGTAGTCACCCATCATCGGAAATGTGTTGTAGATTTTGCCGGCCTTCAGGCCAGCAACAAAACCGCCGGAAATAATGGTGACTGACGTCAACACCGTGAGGGCCAGCGACTTGCGATACCACCGGTGTTTGGTGTCGCCAGAGGCCGGAAATAACAGCGACATCGCTACCCAGAACATGTAGGCGTAAATAATGAATGCCGCGACGAGGTGCGCTGTCAAACGATATTGGCTGACGTGGGGGATATCGACCAAGCCACTCTTGACCATGTACCAGCCAAGCACACCTTGCAGGCCACCGAGCACGAACATCAACAGGTATTTCGGCCATTCGGAAGGTCGGATATAGCGCTTCGCAAAGAAAAATACGAACGGCAGGAAGAAAACAATGCCGATTGTTCGACCGAGCAGGCGATGTAGAAACTCCAACCAAAAGATGCCCTTGAACGCCTCAACGTCCATATGCGTATTCACCTTCAGAAACTCTGGCGATTGCTGGTACAGGTCAAATACTCGCTGCCACTCGGCGTCGGTGCCAGGCGGTAACCATCCCATCAGAGGGCGCCAGTCGACCATTGACAGGCCGGAACCGGTCAGCCGCGTGAAGCCGCCCAATACCACCATCGCAAAAACAAGCCCGCAGCAGATCAACAGCCAGATCGCGACCGTGCGGTTTTGTGAAGATGATGTCTTCAATTCGTTCACCTAGAGAAGCGCCTGTCGGTTATTGCAAAGAGCCAGCAATCGTATCAGTCCCAGTAGCAGCATCGCTGCAAGCCAGTTATGTGCCACCGCTATGCTGATAGGTAGGTCTGTCAGGATCGCTGCAATGCCGACCGAGAATTCCGCCGCAACCAGGGCGATCACAATGATGGCTGCAACACCAAGCCTGGCCCGAAAAGCCAGCGCTCCGGCGAGCAGTATAGTAACGGCGGTGACCAGCGCGGCGATACGATGCACCTTGAGTATATCCGCTCGCTCGCTGCCACCAATGGCGAGACCCGTCGGTCCGATTTCATGGGAACGGCTCAAATCGAATGCTTTGGACAGACCACTACCTGGCAAGAATTCGCCGTGGCAATCCGGCAGGGTCTGACAGGCAGATGCAGCGAAGTTTGCGCTGGTCAAGCCGCCGAGTCCGATTTGCACGCATAACAACAGCAGTGCGGCGATAACCCACTTACGCACAGACGCTGGCGCGTTCGCGCGGGGCAATGCGTCTCGAAATGTCATCCAGCCGAGCAGTCCCAGCAACGAAAACCCGCCACCAAGATTACCCATCACGACTGCGGGGCTGTGCAAACCACCTGAATAAATACCGAGCCACGCGAGAAAGACTGTCAGGCCCAGCAATACGAACGAGATCAGTCGATCACGTTTTTGTCTTAAGGAAAACAGCGCCATGGCCAGCACAACCAGGCCCAGCACACTGGCAACAAGTCGATGCACAGGCGTTGCCCAGGACATTGCCTGTTGTGCCTCGACCGCGAGTCTTTCATAGGTACTGCTGACCGTCGGCTGAGTCTCGTCCTGAGCGCCGATCAAGCCATAACACTGCGGCCAGTCGGCACATCCGATTCCGGAATTATCGAGTCGCAAGTAAGCGCTAACGGAGACCAGCGTGATCACGAGCAATAAAGAGATCGCCGCCAGCCGCTTCATGAGACTACTCTTTGACCGATTCGAGTGATCTGGCTGAACCGCGAACGAGTCGTACGAATTTCGCTTCTTTCTTCCAGTCGACGCGGTCGTGGCCCAGCTCAAAATTCCAGGCCCAGGCAGCGTCCCATTGAAAACTGTAGTCATTGGCAGTCCAGTACTCTGCCGCTCGCGTGTTCGGAAAAAAAGCCGTGTTGATGGTCGGCGGAGAATCGGCCCGGCTTAGGTCGCTGATGGAGTAGATTTCGTCCTTATTCGGCATGCGCCAGTCGTTGAATCCACACAGTCCGACCAGATTAACCGCCTCCACGTAGTGCCAGATGTCACAGGCGCTACCGTAACAAACGCCACCATCCTCCACGCCGCGATAGTCGAGTTCACCGAAGTCCTCATCGGGTGCAAACCAGGAATACGTGTTTGCGGCGCTGTTGAGGCCGGCATCCGGCGATTTGCTTTGCCAAAGTAATTGCGTCGACGTATCGAAAACGCAGGTTTCCCCTGCAATTTCCGACGCGGTAAATTTCGTGTCGTGCGGATTTGGCGTGTCGCCTGGATTGGGCGTGCAGGACACCAGTGCCAGGCACGACAGTGTCAGTATCAGAGTGAGCGCTTTCATAGGATCGCAGCTTACCCGAAATTCCCGCTTATGTAGGCCGGAAAGCCCGTCAACGCTCTAGGTAGTTTCCCTAGTGTTCCCGGGGCTTGCCTGAGAATAGTGTAGCCCCTGTATTTCTGTATCCGTTGATTGGGGATCATAAGACAATGAGTGAAGAATCATCCGACGTTCAATCGAGCGAACGCATTCCACCGATGCAACGCATTCTCGACAATCCATTCATCCTTCTGTTTGTAGGCGTCGTCTTTCCGACGATTTTCTACATCATTTGGGGAATTGTCGAAATCGTAAATATTCCGATAGCACCGTAAGACCAGACACTGCATTAAGGACAAGGTGACACTATGAGCGCCATTCAACCGCCTGCCGAAACCGTCTGGTGGAAGCAACCATTGGACAAGGTCGAAGGGACCTGGATCGCCATTGCGCTGGTCTGGTCGCTGATTATGTTTTTCATGATGCCGTTCTGGCACATTTATGGAAAACAAAATCTCTCGAGCGAAGCCTATAGAACCACTCCGCAAGCCTACCTGGCCAAGACGCAAGCCATGGTCGATCAGTACACGGTAAGAACCGAGACGGATGCGAAATTACCTGTCGTTAAGCCGCCACCGGGCAGCGATGTATACCTGCTGGGCAGGTTATGGCAGTGGTGGCCGTTGCTCGAACTGGAGAAGGGCCAGACCTACCGTCTGCACATATCTTCATTGGACTGGAATCATGGCTTTTCCCTGCAGCCGGTGAATATCAATACCCAGATTATTCCCGGCTATGAAATGGTCCTGACGATCACTCCGGATACAGACGGTGAGCAGACGATTATCTGTAACGAGTTTTGCGGAATCGGCCATCACAACATGCTTGGCAAAATCTACGTGACTGAGAGTGGATCCGCAGGGGGCTTACAATGAGTACCGAACTATTTAGAACTTGCCCGGAGTCTGGACTGCAGTTCCACAAGCCTGCAGAGCGCTTGATGAAAGCACACGCTGTCGTCGCTGTGGTTATCCTCCTGATTGGCGGCATTGCTGCCTTATTGGTTACTTTGACTCGTATGCCTGCTGTGCATCTTCTTCCGGCGGACAGGTTTTACCAACTGTTGACGACGCACGGCGTTAACATGTTGATTTTCTGGATGATTTCCTTCGAGATCGCGATTTTGTATTTTTGTTCGTCAACCTTGTTGAAGGTACGGCTGGCGACGCCGAAACTGGCTTGGCTTGGATTCACGCTGATGCTGCTTGGAATCGTCGTCAATAACTACGCCGTGTATGGCGGCAACGCATCGGTCATGATGACCTCATATGTGCCGATGCCTGCTGACCCAAATTTTTATCTCGGACTGATTCTATTCGCGGTTGGCGCCTTGATCGGTTGTTTCATTTTTCTGGCGACCCTGGTTGTTGCGAAAGATGAAAAAACCTACGAGGGCTCCATTCCGCTGGTAACGTTCGGCGCATTAACGGCATGCATCATCGCGGTGTTTACGATCGCATCCGGTGCGGTCATTCTGGTGCCGACCTGGCTTTGGTCGCTCGGTTACGTCAATAACATTGATGCCGCTATGTACCGTGTAGTCTGGTGGGCCCTGGGCCATTCATCGCAGCAAATTAATGTCGCGGCTCATGTCGCCGTTTGGTATGCCATTGCGGCAATCGTCTTCGGCGCCCGACCATTGTCCGAAAAAGTCAGTCGCATGGCGTTCTTTCTTTACATCGCATTCCTGCAACTCGCCAGCGCGCATCATTTGCTCGTTGACCCGGGTCTTAGTGCGGAATGGAAGATCTTCAACACGAGCTACGCAATGTACCTGGCGGTACTTGCAAGCATGGTTCACGGTTTGACTGTTCCTGGCTCGATCGAAGTAGCGCAGCGCGCGAAAGGATATACCAATGGACTGTTTCAGTGGCTACGCAAGGCGCCATGGGGGAATCCGATTTTTTCGGGCATGTTCATTTCGTTGATCGGTTTTGGCTTCCTCGGTGGAATCTCGGGTGTAGTGATGGGAACCGAGCAGATCAATATTATTATTCACAACACGATCTACGTGCCCGGACATTTCCATGCGACTGTCGTGATCGGATCAACGCTGGCATTCATGTCGCTGACCTACTTCCTGATTCCAACACTTTTCAGAAAGCAGGTTGCGTTTCCGAGTATTGCGCGCTTACAACCATATTTCTTCGGTCTTGGCATGTCCGTATTCGCACTGGCGATGATGGGCGCCGGAACGCTGGGCGTAGAACGCCGTCATTGGGACATGGCATTCACGAATGCAACGCTCGATTTCGTATATCCTGCCAGCGCCTACACTATGATGGGCATCATGGGTGTTGGCGGCTTGGTCGCCATAGTGGGTGGTGCGATGTACATTCTCGTGACCGTCGTGTCAGTGTTCTTCGGCAAGCCGGTTGAGTCGGAATCAAGTTTCGGTTTTGCGAGCAGTAAAGTTCGGCGTGCCGAGCCGATTGTGGTGCCGCAAGGTGGTCATGAAGCATTGGGTAAATGGGGGCTGGCGGCTCCGGGCACATTTCTGCTCGCGATGTTCTTCCTGCTTACCTTTGTGTTGTATTACGCCGTCAACTGGAAATACTTGGCGTCGGTCTGGCCAATGTCTTAACCCCCCCCCCGGTACCGGACCGAAGCCACTTGAACAGGGCGGGCGAAAGCCCGCCCTTATTTTATCGACGACTTAGGACTATGAAAAAAGCGCTCACTTTTGTCCTGCCTGTCGCGGGATTCATACTGTCGTTTCCGGTTTCAGCAGTCGAAGAAGACCGCTACGACCCGGATCTCGCTTTGCAATTTTCGCAGCACGCGATTGGCCAGACTATTGGCGATTATCAGCTTAGTGATCAACTTGGCAATCCCGTGAACCTGCGCACCGACTTTGATGGCCGGCCGTTGGTCATCAGCATGATATTTACGTCATGCCACCACGTTTGTCCCACCACCACCAAACACCTCGCGACTGCGGTCGAGTCTGCCCGCGAAGCCTTGGGAGAAGATAGCTTTGACGTCGTGACGATCGGTTTCGACGTTGCTAACGATACACCGCAGGCGATGGCAGCATTTGCCCGCAGGCAGGGTGTCGATGCGGAGAATTGGCGGTTTCTTAGTGCGACGGACGATACTATTCAGAAGATCAGTGATGACCTCGGCTTCATCTTCTTTCCGACGCCGAGAGGCTTTGATCACATCAATCAGTCTTCAATCATCGACAGAAAA
The DNA here is from genome assembly GCA_021773075.1 of Woeseiaceae bacterium. Classification (GTDB taxonomy): domain Bacteria; phylum Pseudomonadota; class Gammaproteobacteria; order Steroidobacterales; family Woeseiaceae; genus UBA1847. The sequence continues at coordinate 41,123 of JAJFKT010000014.1, read as the reverse complement.
GGTATGGTTTACGGTCAGGTTTACGGCGTGACCTTCGAGCTTCCGTGGCTCGTGGAACCGCTGAAAGAAATCGTCTTTAACCGGCCATCAAGTGCAGGGCACATGTTTGCTGGCCTGCTCGACAGAGTGAAACTGTTTTGCACGGTTTATGACCCGGCTACCGGCCGTTATCGTTTCGATAATTCACTGTTTGTGCAGATAGCGGTTGGTGCGAGCATGATTCTCGCGATAGTGTTCTACCTCTTCAACGAGATATTAAAGGCCAGGCGAGCGCGCAAGAACGGATGATCGAGCGGGTACACAGACTGGGACGCGCCGCGTTCGGCGTTTTGCGTCGACCGCTGGCGCGTGCGTTCGACGGTGCCGAGAATCCGCTCAATCACCTTGGCGCAATGACGATTTTCTTCCTCTGGATTGTCCTCGTCAGCGGTATATGGTTGTTGATTTTTTTTCGCACGAGCGTCTCCGGTGCGTTCGAATCGGTTGAATATCTAACTCGTCAACAGTGGTATCTCGGCGGCATCATGCGCAGCTTGCATCGCTATGCATCGGACGCTGCGATCATTACGATCCTGATTCACATTGTTAAAGAATTCGTCTTCAATCGATATCGGCGCAATCGCTGGTTTACCTGGGTAACTGGCGTGCCGTTAATTTGGATGATCTTCCCATTGGGAATCACCGGATACTGGCTTGTCTGGGATGAGCTCGCGCAGTACGTGGCGATCAGTTCTGCGGAACTGATCGATCGGATCCCGATTTTTACCGACTCTATGGCCGGCAACTTTCTAAGTGACGAATTGTTGTCCAATCGTTTCTTCACACTGATGGCATTTCTGCATTTGATCGGGCTGCCGATTTTTCTGGTCTTTGGTATCTGGCTGCACGTCTTCCGCCTGACCGGGCCGCGCATAAATCCACCACGTCGCGTGATGGCCGCGTCACTTTTGGCGATGTTGTTGCTGTCTGCCGTATACCCGGCCATCAGTCACGAGCAGGCAGATCTTGCGATGACACCGCAGACACTCAGGCTCGATTGGTTTTACCTGCATGTGTATCCGCTAATACAGGCGTGGTCGCCCGGCTGGGTCTGGGTCCTGTTGGTCGGGACAAGTACGTTCATGGTTTTCTTGCCGTGGGCACCGAAACAGAAAGCGGAGCAGCCAGCGCTGGTCACTCTGGACTATTGCAATGGATGTGAGCGCTGCGTTGACGACTGTCCGTTCGGTGCCGTTGAAATGGTGCCACGGACTGATGGCACAAACTATTCTCATGAGGCAAAGGTCGACCCGGATCTGTGTATCAGTTGCGGCATATGTGTCGGGTCGTGCCCAACGGCTACACCATTTAGAAGTCGCGGTGCGTTGTTGCCCGGTATTGACCTGCCGGATCGGACCGCCGCGGCGTTGCGCGAAGACATCCTCGCCGCGGGTCGCAACGCGGACTCGACAAGGATTACCGTCTTTGCCTGTCGTGACGACAAGCAGCTACGCGAGATCAAGAAGGCCGGAATCCACTGCGTGGAAGTTAACTGCATGGGACAATTGCAGCCGTCATTTGTGGACTTCACTTTGAGCAGAGGTCACGCAGATGGGATATTGCTGCTTGGCTGTCAGGACGGCAATTGCTCGTATCGATTCGGCGCAGAATGGACTGAACAACGACTCGGCCGCGAGCGAGATCCGATGCTGCGCCGTCGGGTGGACATGTCAAAGGTCGCTTTTGGCTGGAAATCGCCCTGGACGGAGCACAATAGCGCTATCGACAAGTTTGAGGCATTTCGACAGAGCCTGAAACAATGAAAATCATCGCGGAAATCGGGACGTATGCCCTATTCGCGATAGTGGTTGGCGGATTGTCTGCCTGGCCGCCTTACGAACTTGTAGAAGGGGATCGGGCCATGATCTCGCTGGTCTTCATACATGCGGGCGAACGCATAGGTGAGTGTCGCCAGCTTAGTCAGGAAGAACTAAATAAATTGCCGCCGAATATGCGTAAACCGGCAGATTGTCCACGTGGACGGCACCCGGTTCGAATTGAGTTACGCACTGGCGAGACCGTGCTGTACAGCGAAACACTCTTGGCCAGCGGTATCTGGGCTGACGGAAAAGCCAACGTTTACCAGCGCGTTGAAGTTCCGTCAGGTACGCACGAACTATTTATCGGCATGAATGATAGTGGTGGCAACGAGGAATTTGATTACTCGAATTTGGCAACGATTGATTTGTTGCCAGGTCGCAATTTGATTATTCAGTTTAACGAAGAAACACAACAGTTTTCTATTCGGTGATTTTGCTATGACTCTACTGCAGTGGAAACCGGAATACTCGGTAGGAATTGCGTCGATGGATGACGAGCATCAAGAGATGATCGAGCTCATCAATGAAACCTACGCGAAGATGGCGCAGAACCCGGATGCCGACCAGATCGACGAATGTCTCGGTGATGTGTTCAACACGATATCGATGCACTTCGCATTGGAAGAACGCCTGATGCGCGACAGCCATTATGCAGAATATCAGGCACACAAGGACGATCATGAAGAGTTGCTCGATCAGATCAGAGATCTGATGGACCAGTTTTATGACGATCCGAATTCAGACTCGACGCAACTCGAGCGAAGTCTCTCCGACTGGTTCGCACGCCATTTCTCGACCTTCGATGCGCGACTCCACGGCAAATTGGGCGGGTAGCTACCAGAACGGTAATAGTCAGCGCGCTATTTCGATACCGGGCAGGGTTCCATTTTTTGCCGAATCAGCTCCTGGGTTTCGCGTAGCGAACCGCGATTGTTCTTTATGACTTCGGCCGCAGCGAGAGCCGCCCGTTCGCAAAGCGCCGGATCGTCGAGATACGATCCAACCGTTGCGGCCAGTTCGTCCGCATTGCGAATCTGACTGGCGGCGCCGCTTTGCAATGCGATTCTACTGCTTTGCTCAAAATTAGACATATGTGGGCCAAATACGGTAGGCACACCTACGGCCATCGCCTCGACCAGATTGTGACCGCCGTGCCGGATCAGGCTGCCACCGATAAACGCAACCTCGGCCGCAGCATACAGCCCGTGTAGTTCGCCAATGGTATCGCCCAGCAACACATCCATTTCCCGCGGCAATTTGCCGCTGTGCTCGCTTTTCCGTATGACCCGCAGCCCACTGCTCCGACAAAGTCTCGCCACGCGTGCGAATCGCTCCGGCTGGCGCGGCACCAATACGAGCAGCAACTCCGGGTGTTGTTGCTGCAACTCACGAAAGGACTCCAGGACAAACTTTTCTTCGTCCTCATGGGTGCTTGCAGCAATCCAGACCGGGCGTGACTCGCCCCAGCTTTGGCGTAGTGTCGTAGCCTCCAGCGTATGGTTATCTGGCAAGCGGGCGTCAAATTTCAGATTCCCTGTGACGTGCATTGCGTCTTCCGGCGCACCCAGAGCTCTAAGTCTCTCGGCTTCATCTTCCGTCTGTACGGCCATCAGAGAGACCCTGGACAACATGCTTCGCGTGAAATGCGGAAATCGTCGGTAGCCGTCATATGACTTCTGTGAAAGCCGCACGTTTACGAGCAACAATGGAATCGAGCGTTCGTTGCACAGCCGAAAGATGTTCGGCCAGAATTCGGTCTCGACGATCACGGCGTGTGTCGGTCGCACCCGGTCAAGAAAGCGGCGTACGAATCCCGGAAAATCGTAAGGTACGTAGCAGTGCAGAATATCGTCGTCGAGGTACTGCCTGACCTGCGATGATCCGGCCGGCGTCATTGTCGTGACGAGAATGCGACTCTCTGGGTGTTCATGTTGGAGATACTCAATGAGCCGTGCGGCCGTTCGCACCTCACCTACAGACACAGCGTGGACCCAGATCAGGCTCTTATCAGCAACTTTCGGAACGAAACCAAAGCGTTCAGGCCAGCGCTGCCAGTAAGGTCTGTATTGAAAACCGCGCCTGACAAGATGAAATATGGCCCAGGGCAGGAGCAGGAACACCCCGATTGAATAGAGGAGGTTCCGAGAATAAATCAATCCTGATTCCCGAGCTCACTGCTGTTGTATGCTCCGGTTACGACACTTTGCCGGGCATCCAGATAATCGCGGTATTCCTTGTCCAGCGAAACGCGTGAGGTCACGACCTCGCCGTAACAACCCATTACACCCAGCAACATTTCACAGATTTCTCTGACGGCATAATGCTGCGAATCAACGCCGCTGACGTAGTCGCATAAGAAGCGACGCGCAACATATTTTGCAAATAGCGGGCTGGCATTTCTGCGAACCATCAGTCGAATGCCACAAAGACCGGCCATCGGGAGGTCGTTGATGTCGTCAAACACGCAGGCGATCTGATCCGGTTCCAAGCCCTGGCTTTGGCAAATACGGTTAATGATGAGTCGCTTGTCCGCGATCCCGGTATAAACGTCCGTCAGGTGCTCACGCTTCGCAAATTTAACGGCACTGCCGTTGTTCTCGCCGCTGATGATTGCCGAATACGGTAGTTGCCCTAACTTGCGCCACAATGCGTAGCGAAGCATGTTGGTGCCCATCGAATCCGCTTCGCTGAAGCCGCTGTCGCTTGTTTGGCCTTTTCGGCCATCGTTGAAAACGCCGTCCCAGTCAAAGACTACGGCGCGGCAATTTCCAAGCTTTTGTGCAATTTCCCCCAACGGCGAAACGAAAGTCGCACCGATAGCCTGAAAGTTGGCAAGGACGGCAGTCATGTCGTCCCTGCCTGGCGCATTCATTGATCGCGGCCAAGCAGTCCAAGTTTGACGATGTCCTGAATATCAAGAATTCCGACAGGCTTGTCATCACGAAGAACGACCAATGTGTCAACTTGTGTTTCCTTGAATAACTCGACCGCGTCATTCAAAAGCGCGTCGCCGGATACCGTAATCGGGGACTCCGAAAAGCCCAGATCACCCAGTGTCGAATTAACAACCTCCGAGCCCTTTTCCTGAATGTTGCGGCGCAAATCGCCATCGGTAAAGACGCCAAGAACATCACCGGAGTCGTCGGCGACCGTCACAGCCCCGAGCCGAGACTCTGTCATCTTGACCATAGCCTCAGTTACGGAGTCCGATGTCTTGCACATTGGGTTCTCCTGGCGCACGACTTCACTGACCCGATACGTCATCAACGCGGTGTGTTCGATGAACTGGTTTGTGCCGACGGTCGTGAGCGCATTGTTGCAAAGCTTCTTCATCACACCCCACGGTACAGTACAAACGTGCACACCGGCGATGAGTGCCTGCCGTACGTGCTCAGGATATCGTACCGATGAAAACATTATTTTCGTCGGGTAGTTGTACTTCTCAACGACGTCGACGCATTGTTCGAAGAGTGAGATCGCATCGTGTCCTTCGTCCTGCAGGCGACCCGCCAGCGGACAAACAAACGCGGCACCCGCCGCCATGGCCATGTAGGCCTGGTTGAGCGTGTATATGAGGTGTACGTTCACCCGGTGACCCTCATCTGTCAATGTCTTGCAGGCACGTACTCCGACTTCAGATATAGGCACCTTGAATACCGGCTTGAGTCCTAGCGGAAGCTCCAGGATTCTGTGTGCCTCTGCAATAATCTCGTCGTGCGTATTGCCGAGTGCCTCAACCTGAAGCTCTGGCACCATTTTTGACAATTCAACGATTGCGCCGTCGACATCGGTGATGCCATGACGGTGCATGAATGTAGGTGTCGTAGTCAGACCTGTCAGGAAACCCAGATTGAAGGCTTCTTCGATTTCCTGAAAGTTGACTGAATCGAGATATAGTTCCATTGTTAATTTCCGGCTGATTGATTGGGTAGCGATCTGACTAACTGGTGGATATCGATCAACGGCCGCAGAAACTCTTCCAGGTCGTCGAGGTAATACTGGCTGGCAGCATCGCACAAGGCAGCTGGCGGATTGGGGTGCGCTTCGACGAACAGGCCGTCGACACCCGCTGCAATTCCGCAACGCGCCAGGACATTCAGATATTGTCGCGTGCCGCCCTTCGGATCTTTGCTGGGTATGCCGTATTTTCGAATGCTGTGGGTGACATCAAAAACGACCGGGTAACCGGCTTCTCGCAACATAAAGAAGCTGCGTGGGTCGACGATCAGGTCGTTGTAGCCAAAGGTGTAGCCGCGCTCGGTAAGGATAATCTTGTCGCCGCCAACCGCTTCAATTTTCTGCACCGGCTTTGACATTCCTTCCGGTGCGATGAACTGTCCATGCTTGAGATTGATAACACATCCGGTTTTGGCTGCTGTCGTGACGAGCTCAGTCTGCATACACAGATATGCAGGAATCTGTATGACATCAACAACCTCTGCCGCAGGCGCGGCCTGTTCCGGGTAGTGGACGTCCGTGAGTATCGGCAAATCGAATTCTGCCTTTATCGCCGCCAGTATTCGCAGTCCCTCCTCGAGTCCCGGTCCCTGAAAATAATCGAGTGAACTGCGATTGTCCTTAGTAAAGGACGACTTGAAAATCAGGGGCAGGCCGAGCTTTGCAGCGATCTCTTTCAGGCGCTCAGCTGTTCTCATCATCATCGACTCTTCCTCGATGACGCATGGGCCGCTTATCAGGAAAAGATCGTCTGATCCACAGTCGATACCTGCAACGTTGACATGTTTTACATTATTCATAAGCGGATTCGAGTTCCCTATGTCGTTCCACGGCCCGACTTGGCCAGCGGTATAAAGTTGCTGAGTAGTGTAATGTTTCTTGCGCTTGCGCCGCGGTTTTTCGATATAACCTCACGCGCTCTTCCCCCGAGGTCCGAAATAGTCGCGGGGTCATCCAATAGACCCTTGAGACTCGAATATATTTCATCCGCGTCATGAACAAGGATACCGGCTCTGGCTTCGAGCAGATCTCGCACGGTTTCCCGGAAACTGTAGTTATAGGGGCCGAACATTACGGCGAGACCCATTGAGGCCGGTTCCATGAGATTATGGCCCCCTTTGTTACTACCTCGGTAGGTCAGGCTGCCGCCAACGTAAGCAACGTCCGACATCGCGTAGAAATTTTTCAGTTCTCCGAGCGTGTCTACGATCAAAACCTGCCGCGATTCAGCGTCGATTCGATAGCGTTCGGTCGAGCCGCTCGATTTACATTGCGGCACAAGTCCCTGTTGCTCGAGAACCCGCCCAATGCCGGCCGATTCGGCTGGATATCGGGGCACAATGATCATGCGCAGCCGGTATCCTTCCTCCAGTAGCCGCGCGTAGGCCGTGGCGAGAGCGAGATCTTCCCCGCGATGCAGGCTGCCGCCGATGGAAACCGTCATGTCCTCATCGATGGCGTACTGCAGGCGAAGTTCGCTGCGTATTTTCTGCCACTCCTCGGGCCTGCCCAGGTCGTTGAGGTCGTACTTCATATTACCAGTAACACTGAGCCGCTCCTTCGCCACACCCAGGTCGCGGAACCGCGATGCGTCGCCGTCGGTCTGCACAGCAAGCAAGGACAGTTTCCTGAGTGCCCAGGCGACAAGGCGTAGCCGCTGGTGTACGCGAAAAGACTTGTCAGACATCCTGCCGTTAATCAAGCACACTGGAACGCTGGCGCGGTTCGCAGTCACGATGAAATTCGGCCAAAACTCGGATTCGACGAGAACGACTAACTGCGGCTGCAAGACCTTGAGAAAGCGTCGAATGACAAACGAAAAATCGGCAGGGAAATAAATCACACGATGTTTTGGGAACGCCTTTTTCGCCGCTGCATAACCGGAAATCGCAAATACCGAGACGACGATTTCGCAGCCGGTCATTTGTTGTTCGATTCTATTCACCAACGGCCGCAGCAAGTCGACCTCGCCAGCGGACGAACCGTGTAACCAAACTGATTTGTGTTGTGAGGGTTCGTTCTCCGGGAGGCTGAATCGGGCCCAAAACCCTTCCCTGAATGCAGGCTTCAGCACCAGCATCGCCAACCACCAGGGCGATAACACGATGAACACAAGAATGTAGATAAGGTCGATAAAGAACAAGGTTCAATTGTCCCGCAGGTCATTGTGATTGTAAGACCGGCTCAAAGATGGCTTTATTTCCGGCGCAAGCCTGGCCACAATTTCTGGTAGATTAATACGAGTCCAATCGTACTGGGTTTTTTGGCGGCAACAAACATGAAAGTGAGTGAGATGTCCGATGAGTGATTTTGTTGTCGTAATTCCGTCGCGTTACGCGAGTCTGCGTTTGCCGGGTAAACCGCTTCGGCTGATCGCTGGCGAACCCATGATCCGACATGTGCATGATCGAGCGCTGCAAAGTGCGGCGAAAGAAGTATGGATTGCCACGGATGACGAGCGGATCAGGGAGGTGGCGCTGGGCTTTGGCGCAAAGGTCTGCATGACACGGGATGATCATCAGTCCGGTACCGACCGCCTCGCTGAGGTTTGTGATTCCCGCGGATGGCCGGATGAACGGGTGGTCGTGAATTTGCAGGGAGATGAGCCGCTAATGCCGCCGGAGTTGATTGACCAATGCGCCGCACTGCTCGACTCCGACGTCGCGGAGATGGGGACGCTGGCCAGCCCCCTCGATTCGAGGACGGATTTTCATGATCCGAATTCGGCCAAAGTCGTCATCGACAGCAACAATTATGCGCTGTATTTCAGCCGGGCCCCGATTCCGTTTTGCCGGGATGGATCGTCGGAAGGTTTTCCCGGTGAAATAGCCCTGCGCCATCATGGAATGTACGCATATCGATGTCATGCATTGCGCAAGCTGGTCGCAGCGGGCCCCTGTGAGCTGGAGCAATGCGAGAAACTCGAGCAACTGCGTGCATTGTGGCTCGGCATCAAGCTGCGCGTTGGGTTGGCAACGGTTCCCGCCGGGCCTGGCGTTGACACGGAAGATGACCTGGCAGCAGTGGAGGCGATTTTCGCCGCCAAGAGATAGGCAGGAGAATCTGCTCTAAAGCGACGTCAACAAGGTTCGCAGCAGATTGAAAGATACCAATGCCAGCGCGAGAAATACGACGAAGAATACGACCTGTCGATTCTTTAGAACTTCGCCCTTTCTCGTTTCCATTGTCCGGATTATCCAGTCGGCAAGCAGGTAGATGAGCACTGCATTGAGTGTGAAAAGTAATACTTCCGTCATTTCTGCATACTCATTTCGAATTCCTCGTCCGCATCGACTTGTAAGCAACGATTAAGAATAGCAGCCCTCCGATTACAGAGATCAGTCCTCCAAGGCCCATTAGTCCCATTCCTGCTGTTTGTCCCAGCCCTTCAAGTCCCTGTGCCGCGCCTGCTGTCTTTCGTTGCACCCCGTAGCCACCACTCCAGGCAAGTCCGATGATGTGTAAAAACTGTCCACCGCCGTACAAATAGGGTTGCCAGGTCGCCATGCGTTCGGGCAGGTCGCCGAAGCCCAAACGTGGCAAAAGATAATAAGTTAGTCCCATAAAGGCGATCGTTACGCCGACAGTTGCACCGTGATAGTGGGCCGGAATGACAATATCCAGTCCCGCGATCATGAATCCCAGAATCCCTCCAACTGCGAACAATCCCAAGGAACTAAGCAGCGCAGCTCTTAGATAGCGTTGTTCACCCATCGGCTTCCTGGCGCGCCACAGACTTGCTGCGACGGCGAGGCCCAGTGGCAAACACGATAAACCCCCGTATTTCATGAGTTCCGTAAACGCAAGTCGATGGCCTGCTGATGTAATTTCGTGCGCCAGATAAAGAAACGGAACCGTAATGACAGGTAACGCCAAAAACACAAGAAAGACCAGCGTAAGTCTCGGTGTTAGCTCGAAACGACAGCCGCTGCTGTTAGCGAGGACGACCCACACGATCATCATGAGCAAGGTGTAGCTGAACTGAATGATGTGCCCACCGCCCCAAAACAAAAACTCAAAATAGATCTGTCCATCCATTTCGGCTGGCAAACCGCGCCAGGACGCGATGATAGCGATAAGCGCAATACCGGTTAGCAGGGTTGAGATAGTGATGCCCGCCTGCAACGCGGCAGTGCCACTTAGTTCGGCCCGAATTCTCATTCGATAGATGATTGCTCGAATCAGGTGACTGAGAATGCCGGCAGCAAATGACACGAGACCAGCGTAGAACAATGGGTGTTGCAATATTGGCACGTAGTTGTTCATTAGCGGATTACCCACGCCGACAAAAGGGCAAGCGATAATGATGCCTGTGCCAAGTGCTGCAAACGAAAACGACACGCGATCCCAGAACGGTTTTTCACTCGTTGTACTGAGGCTCCAGCTCGCTGCCGATATCGCCAGCAGCCAGATCAGGACTGAGAGCGTGACGTGTACAACGAGTGCGACATGGAAGAAGTCAAGAAACGGAATCAGCCCTTGCACAAAAGGTGTTCTGGCAAGCACTAGCAATATCGAAAAAACACCAGCCGCGATCAGGGAGATAAGGCCCAGTATTAGCCACGCCGTTACGTTACGTCGGTTCGCGTCACCGCGAATTGGAAGCTCATAGCTAATGTCAGACACAGACAGACCCATTGAAACCGTGTCGCGAACGCTACAGGCCAAACACCGTACAGGTCAATGCGTGATAATCTCAACAGGTGAGTATTAAGGCATGCAATAACATCATGGATTTTCGCCGCATCGCACGGCGCAAACTTCCAGCGCCCGTATTTCATTACCTGGATGGTGGTGCTGATGACGAGTGGACACTAGGGAGAAATACGTCTGCGTTTGACGATTATGAGCTGCTGCCGGCACAGCTTTCCGACGTCAGCACCGTCGATTTGAGTTCGACGCTTTTCGGCGAGCGTATTGACTGGCCGGTTATGATTTCACCGACGGGTGCGTCCAAACTTTTTCATGCCGCTGGTGAGATGGGCGTAATTCGCGCGATAGAGAAATTCGGCATGGTGTACAGCCTGTCCACAATCGGTACAACAACGATTGAAGATGTCTCTGTCGCATGCAGTGGTCCGAAGATGTATCAATTGTATGTGTTCAAGGATCGAGGCCTGACTAAGGATCTCATTGATCGATGCAAAGAAGCAGGATTTCAGGCTCTTTGTCTTACCGTCGATGGTCCCGTCGCAGGCAATCGTGAACGCGATCATGTTTACGGGTTCGGTACTGGAAAATTCAGGTTTCGCAGTGTTCCGAGTTTGTTGCGCCATCCTGGCTGGCTATACCGGGTGCTCGTGAAAAATGATCTGGAGTTGGTGAATCTCGCGACCAGTGTTCGGCCAGATCAGTTTCGGGAAATGAGTTTGCTGGAGTATTTGAACAGCCAGCTGGATCGCTCGTTGGTCTGGAAAGACGTTGAGTGGCTGGCAGAACAATGGGATGGTCCGCTCGTCATTAAGGGCGTTCAGACGGTGGCCGACTGCCGCAATGCTGTGCACGCTGGCGCAAGCGCCGTGATGTTGTCCAATCATGGAGGCAGGCAACTGGAATCTGCGCCCGCACCTGTGGACTGTATTGCCGATGTTGCAGATGCACTTCACGATAAACTCGAAATTATCTGTGACGGTGGTATTCGTCGTGGCACACATGTCGTCAAAGCACTGGCAATGGGCGCAAACGCATGCAGTATCGGTCGGGGATACTTGTATCCCCTGGCCGCCGGTGGGCAGGCGGGCGTGGAAAGAGGACTCGGTCTATTGCGCGACGAGGTGGAAAGAACGATGACCCTGTTGGGTTGCGATGCTGTCGGTAAACTGGGCCCGAGTTTCGTTCAGCGACGAAAATAAATCGTGAAAATTGCGCAAAATCGCTTCGTTTTACGTGGAACGATAAACTGTGAATCGCCTTTGCCTTACACGCTAAAAGTGCCAAAAAGCCCATATATACCGTCGAAACGCGACGAATCGGCCCGAAAAGTCGCGTGTAGACGGTAATTTGAATGAATTGATGCGTCATTGCGAGTAAGATTTTTGCTGCCGTGACCATGAGGGTCCGGTGTTTAAGCCGTATTGAACGGTAGTTTTGTTACGAGGTAGATATGTCAGGCGAAAGAGTTTCAGGAACCGTCAAATGGTTCAATGACGACAAGGGTTTTGGGTTTATCGAGCGTGAAGGTGGAGAGGACGTATTCGTTCACCACACAGCGGTTCAGATGGAAGGATTCAAGTCCCTTAAAGAAGGACAAAAAGTCACCATGGAAGTGACCCAGGGCCAAAAAGGCGCGCAGGCGGAAAACGTAGTCGCCGACTAAGTACTGCCGGGTTCAACGAGCGGCATAGCAAGGACGAGCGAAAACAACAGAACGAACCAGAGGAAAGGCTGGTTCGACCCGTTTCTGGCGGCCACCAATCTAGAAAATACAAATTGAAAATACGAATCAAGGACAACACAATCCGTATGCGGCTGACCCGAGGCGAAGTTGATGCTGCGCGTGAAACCGGCGTCGTCAACTCGAGCACCGGCTTTCCCGGCGGCCGCCAGTTTAATTATTCGATTGAGAGCAGCCCGGCCAGCGTTAATCCAGCTGCATTTTATTCCGACAACGAGATTACGGTTCGACTGCCCGAGACAATGGTGTTGGCCTGGGCAACGACCGAGCAGGTGTCCATTGAGGGCGAACAGCTTCTCGATGATGGTCAAAAATTGTCGATATTGGTCGAAAAAGACTTCGCGTGCCTGGCGCCACGGCCCGGTGAGGACGAATCCGATATGTATCCCAATCCGGACGTCGATACGGCGGCGTGTTGATGCCCGAAAAAAGCCAATCGCATTTCGAAAAAAAAACGATCAAGTTTCTTCGCGACCTGAAGAAAAATAACGAAAGGGAATGGTTCAAAGCGAACAAGACTCGTTACGATGAAGATGTTCTGGATGTTGCACTGCATTTTATTCAAAACATGCAAGATCCACTCACAGCGTTTGCACCCCATTTCACTGCAATTCCGACACGCATCGGCGGCTCGTTGATGCGTGTCTACAGAGATACGCGTTTTTCGAAGAACAAACTGCCGTATAAGACGAACATTGGCATTCAGTTTCGGCACGAACGCGCCAAGGATGTGCATTCACCTGGCTACTATGTGCATATCGACCCGGACGAAGTTTTCATTGGTGTCGGAATGTGGCGTCCTGACTCGGTTCCATTGCGACAAATTCGAGAACGTATTGCGGCAAGGCCGGGGGAATGGCAGCGGGCAGTCGCTAAGCCGGCGTTCAAACGCCAATATAGTCTCGGTGGCGAATCATTGGTGCGGCCTCCGCGCGGATTCGACAAAGAACACCCCCTGATTGACGACATAAAGCGCAAGAGTTTCATTGCCGTACGGACTATGGCTGTTGAGGATTGCTTGCAGCCGGAATTTCAGAACAAGGTCATTAAATCGTTTAAGCAGGCGACTCCGTATATGGAGTTCCTGTGTGCGGCGGTCGGCGTGAAACTATAGTTTTGCGCGGAGAGCGTTGCGCAGTTCCCGCAGCAGGGTTTTCGGATTTGGCCGATCGGCAATCAACTTCGAAAGCTTGACGAACTGAATAATGCCATTCGCGTCGATGACGAGCGAGGTTGGCCAAATTGTATGGTCGCCGTACTCCTTGCGATGATCATCTGGCACGCCGGACTCATGCAGTAGCCCCAACTGGCGCGTCACGGCGAGATCGTCGTCCATCCAGAAATCAAATTCGACCTCAAAAAACTCAGCCACGCGGCGCGTCGTCTCCAGGGGTTTGGGTGTCACAAGAATCAAACGCGCACCCAGATCAATGATGTCTTTGTAATGCACGGTCAGATCTTCGACCTGCGAACTGCAAAACGGGCACCAGTTGCCGCGAACGAAGAGCATAACTGCGGCGGTGCCATGTAATTCTGTAGATCGAACAGGATCGCCATTCTCGTCAACAACCTGAAAATCAGGCAGCGGTTGTCCGCGGCGCAGCAAAGCGGGTATCTGTCTGCCGATGTTTCCACGACGCCAATAAAAAAAGACGGCCAGCGGGATTACAACAGCGCTAACTAAAATCGCGACGGTATTCATAGAGGTGAAGTATCGCTCTCGATTGGGCGTGGACACAAGGTTGGTTTTATGGATACTGTCATGAGATCCCTAATAAGTAGTAATGATGAGCGGTAATCCGGTAATTTGGCAACCTGACACGGTACGAATTCGTGCGTCCGCAATGTATCAGTTCATGCGTCAGCAGGGCTTCGATGACTACGCTGACCTGCATGAATGGTCGATAACAGAGCCCGCCGCTTTTTGGACGGCTCTTTGCGATTTATGTGGCATACATTTCGACCGACCGCCGGAGAAGATTCTCTCTCGCCCGGACAACATGATGGACGCTGGTTGGTTTGCAGGCGCCCAACTCAATTTTTCAAGTCACATGTTGCGCCATAAGGGTCCGGAGGCCGCGATTGTATTTTGCGGCGAGGACGGTACGCGGCATGAAATCAGCCGTGACGAGCTGCGCGATATGGTGGCTCGACTAGCAGCATCTTTGCGCGCGGTCGGTGTGGAGGAAGGCGATTGTGTTGCCGGGTTTCTGCCCAATTGCCCGGAGGCCATCGCCGCGATGCTCGCGACCACTAGCATCGGCGCAATCTGGTCATCGTGTTCGCCTGATTTCGGAACCAACGGTGTTGTTGACCGTTTTGGCCAGATAGAACCTAAAGTCCTGTTTGCGACTAACGCCTACTTTTACGACGGCAAGACCTGCGATACACGTGAGACGGTTGCGGCAGTGGCCAATCTCATGCCCTCGCTCGTCGCCACTGTCATTGTGCCGTTCGTGCGTGAGCTTGCAATTGATATTGACACCGGGACCGCCGTCGAATGGCAGGATTTTCTGGCGGCAGAGGCGAAGCTTGAAATTACACCAGTCGAGTTTAACCACCCCTTGTACGTCATGTTTTCCTCCGGCACGACGGGCGTACCGAAGTGCATCGTGCATGGCCATGGCGGCACCTTGCTGCAACAGAGCAAAGAGCATGTTTTGCATACCGGCGTTGGGGAAGGTGATCGACTGTTCTACTTCACAACCTGCGGCTGGATGATGTGGAACTGGCTCGTGTGCGGTTTGGGGACAGGAGCAACGTTAATACTTTTTGATGGGGCGCCGTTTTTCAACAACGGTCGGATTCTTTGGGAGATCGCTGAGCGCGAGAGAATCTCAATATTTGGAACCAGCGCGAAATATATTTCAGAAATGGAAAACCTGGGAATCCGGCCAATTGTCGAGTTCTCTTTGCCGGAGCTACGCAGTGTTCTTTCGACCGGGTCGCCGCTGGCACCCGAGAGTTTCGATTTCGTCTACGAGGCCATCGGTTCCGATCTGCTGCTCGCGTCAATATCAGGAGGGACCGATATCCTGAGTTGCTTCGCGCTGGGCAACCCGGTTTTGCCAGTCCGTCGAGGCGAGCTGCAATGCAAGGGGCTCGGGATGGCAGTCGAAATCTACAACGAAGACGGTGAAGCGGTCATTGGTGAGCATGGCGAGCTTGTGTGTACAAGACCATTTCCGTCGACGCCCGTCGGGTTTTGGAATGACCCGGACGGGTCACGTTATCGTGCCGCCTATTTCGAGCGATTTGCGGGCATTTGGTCACAAGGTGATTTTGCCGAGATGACGCCGCAAGGCGGGCTTGTTATTCATGGGCGGTCTGACTCGGTACTGAACCCCGGTGGTGTGCGCATCGGAACAGCCGAAATATATCGTCAGGTTGAGAGACTCGATGAGGTCGTGGAGAGCATCGCAATCGGGCAAAACTGGCAGGATGATGTTCGGGTAGTTCTTTTCGTGCTTTTAAAGCAGGGTATTGATCTCGATGACGAACTGATTGCGCGAATCCGCAAAACGATCCGGGAGAATGCGACACCAAGACATGTCCCGGCCAAGGTCTTGTCCGTGCCCGAGATTCCGCGAACCAAGAGCGGCAAAATTGTTGAGCTGGCTGTGCGTGCGGTTGTACACGGGGAAGAGATCAAGAATACTGAGGCGCTGGCAAATCCGGAGGCGCTGCAGTACTACCGCGACCGTGTAGAACTGGCAACCTAAGGAGCGGTCATTGTCTGAAGAAAATCTATCAGCTGAGCAAATGGAAGGAATTGAGGTCGTGCGTGGCAAGGTATTGCCCGAGTGGATCGACTTTAATTCCCATATGAATGTTGCGTACTACATTCTTGCGTTTGATTTCGCGGTTGATTCGCTGTGGGAAGATTTCGGTATAACTGAAAATCACATTAATGTTTCGAGTAGTTCGACGTTCGCGGTTGAAAGCCACATTACATGGCAGCGCGAACTCGCTGAAGACGAGCCATACATTATTACCTCGCAATTGCTGGCGTATGATGAAAAGCGCATTCATCAATTCATGCGCATGTATCACGCTGAAAAGGGGTTTTTGGCATCGACAGCGGAATGGCTCAATCTGCACGTTGATCTAACAACGCGAAAAGTTGCCCCGTGGCCAGATGCAATTCGCGATCAGATCGCTGGTTTTTCTGAGCGCCAGAAAGATTGGGGATGGCCGGCGGAGGCGGGCAATCAAATGAGTGTGCCCAAGCCCGTTTATGCAGCACCGGGTCGGCCCTGATGGGACACTACTTGCTTGCCATCGATCAGGGCACGAGCAGCAGTCGCGCGCTTGTTTACGATCACGATACGACCGTCATCGCGAGCGCACAGCAGGAATTTCCGCAGATATACCCTCAACCCGGTTGGGTTGAGCACGACCCGGAGGCGATCTGGGATTCGGTTCGCGCGGTGACAGAAAAAGCGATTCACGATGCTGCAGTCAGTGCTACTGACATCACTGCCATTGGGATTACCAATCAACGTGAAACGACACTTGTCTGGGACCGCGAGTCGGGGGAGTGCGTGTACAACGCCATTGTCTGGCAGGATCGACGCACCGCCGCCGCTTGTCGCGCCCTCAAACAAGCAGGGCATGAGTCAACTGTCAGCGACAAGACTGGCTTGCGACTGGATCCGTATTTTTCTGCGACCAAGCTCGCGTGGATACTTGACAATGTTGAAGGCGCTCGTCAACGCGCAGAGGCTGGCGCGCTGGCGTTCGGCACTATCGATAGTTTCCTGCTGTGGAGACTGAGCGGTGGGGAGGCCCACGTCACTGACGCCAGTAATGCATCGCGGACACTACTGTTCAATATTCACACGCAGGAATGGGATGACGAATTACTGGGTTTGTTCAAGGTTCCGCGTGAATTGCTGCCCGAGGTTAAGGATTGTGCCGATGATTTCGGTATCGCAAACGATAGCTGTCTTGGTGCGGCCATTCCGGTTACAGGGATGGCCGGCGATCAACAGGCGGCGCTCATCGGTCAGGCCGGCTTTGGCGCTGGCATGACTAAAAGCACCTATGGGACCGGTTGTTTTGTAATAGCAAATACCGGTCGTGACGCGTTGAAGTCACGTAATCAGCTTTTGACAACCGTTGCAATGCGCCTGGCAGGTGAGGTGACTTTTGGTTTGGAAGGTAGCGTGTTCGTTGCCGGCTCTGCAATTCAATGGTTGCGAGATGAAATGCGGCTGGTCGAGTCCGCTGCGGACACAGAGGCGATTGCGAATCGCACGGGCATTGTCGATGACGTTGTCGTCGTTCCCGCATTTGCCGGACTCGGTGCTCCCTATTGGGACCCGGATGCCCGCGGTGCCGTGCTCGGCCTGACGCGCGGCAGTACTAACGAACAGGTCGTCACGGCAACGCTGCAATCGGTCGCCTATCAGACATACGATCTGATAAGCGCAATGGCTGACGATGGAATTTCTCCGGAGGTTATTCGCGTGGATGGCGGTATGGTTGCTAATAACTGGTTCCTGCAATTTCTCTCCGATATTCTCCACACGCCTGTGGAGCGACCTGTCAACGTAGAGTCGACGGTGCTGGGTGCTGCGTATCTTGCGGCTCTGGGTTCAGGAGTCTTAACAAGCATCGACAAAATCACGGAGAACTGGAGCTGTGAATCGCGCTTCGAACCATCTATGCAGCAAGATCGACGCGATAATTTGCTCAATGGGTGGACAGCGGCAGTCAGTCGCGTACGAACTAATGGATAAGCACTCTTGTTAAAAGCACGGCAGCGACTCGGTAAATACAGGATCCTCGGACGCATCGCTTCTGGTCCACTCGCCAACGTTTATCGCGCTCAAGACACGATTCAAAAGATTAAGGTTGCGCTCAAGATCCCAAAATCGGATGACGAGACCGGTCATGAAGAATTTTTGCACGAGGTGCAGGTCGCGACGAAGCTCAAACACCCGAATATTCTATCGGTGATGAATGCAAGTTACATTGATGACAATTTCGTTATTGCGATGGAGCTCGGTGAGGAATCGCTGGGGGATAGAATAGAACGCCGCATATCGACATCGCGCGCTCTGGATTTGGCCGGGCAAGCGCTGGCTTCGTTGGCGCACGCACATTCGCACAAGATTATTCATTGCGATATCAAGCCCGAGAATTACATTTTGTTTGGGGGCAACCAACTGAAGTTGGCTGACTTTGGTTTCGCAAAACTGAATCTTCGTACCCTTAAAGCGTCGGGGTCGGGAACGATTGACTATATTGCGCCGGAACAGGCAATGGGCAGGCCCAAGTTTCAATCAGACGTTTTTTCTTTAGGCCTGGTTCTGTATCGATTGCTATCTGGCAGTCTGCCTGAGTGGCCGTTCGAATGGCCGCTGAAGGGGTACGACAAACTAAAGTCTCGTGTTCGCCCCGAAGTGGTTGCGGTTCTGCAACATGCGATTCAGCTGGACCCAAAAGCCCGTTTTCGGGATGCGGTGCAAATGAAAGCGGCATTCGACAAAGCACAAAGTCATGTACGCAAACAAAAGCGCGCCAGGCCTGTTAGTAACAAACGCGCCAAACAGCGTGGATCCTCGTGGCGACGAATGCAGTGGCGGGAGTTTCAACGGCAATTCAAGCCTGCGCTGGAAACGCTTCATTCCTGCAGGAAATGTGAGGGGCCGGTCGCAGAGAGCATGCACTGCTGCCCCTGGTGTGGATTCGACAACCCCGCGCGTGGGTCCGAATCGCGTATGCCCTCAAGTTGCCCAAGGTGTGAGCGCGGTGTCAAGAATGACTGGGATTATTGTGCCTGGTGCTACGGTCCGGGATTCGTCGAGGAGACCAGTCGTACCTACCCGGATAAACGTTATACAGCGAAGTGCGAGAGTGCCCGATGCAGGGGGCCGCTCATGCCGTTTATGCGTTATTGCCCGTGGTGCCGAAAAAAGGTTCGCCGAGTTTGGAAATTGAAAGGCAGTCGGCATTCATGCCGGTCGTGCAATTGGGGAATTGCTCGTGACTATTGGAAATTCTGTGCCTGGTGCAGGGAACCGGTGCCGGATGAATAGGATGCTTCTGGAAACGCTGCTGTTGGACGGTGCGACCGGGCCGGACAGCGTCGAGACCCCGGTCGGCGGTGGGCAGGTAGTTGCCTATACCTGTCGCGACCCAGGCAAAGACTCTGAAAACGAGGATAGTGTTGCGATATTGCCGTACGGCCCGGCCGCTGTTGTTCTGGCTGTTGCAGACGGCGCCGGCGGCCTCCCGGCCGGTAAGCGCGCATCGCTTACAGCCGTTAATACCTTAGCGGAATCGCTACAGCGTGCGATGGAGAAGACGACGCTGCTGCGTACAGCGATTTTGAACGGCATCGAGGCCGCCAATACGGCGGTGCTCGGGCTGGCGAACGGATCGGCGACGACTCTGACTGTTGTAACGATAGAGGGCCGGCTGGCTCGCTCGTATCAAATAGGTGATTCGGAGGCGATAGTGATTGGCCAGCGCGGGCTCGTAAAGTTGCAAACGACGGCACATTCCCCAACGGGTTTTGCCGTAGAAGCCGGATTTTTGGATGAACGCGAGGCCTTGCACCACGAGGAACGGCATTTGGTGTCGAATTTTATCGGCACAACTGACATGCGAATCGACGTTGGCGCAGCGGTTGAACTCGACCAAAGAGATACCGTACTGCTAGCCAGTGATGGCCTGATGGACAACGTCCATGTCGACGAAATCATCGATATTGTTCGCAAAGGCCCTCTGGCGGACGCTGTTCAAGCGGTGGTTGAAATCGCGAATCAACGAATGCAGCAAGCCGGGGAAGGCGAGCCGAGCAAGCCAGATGACCTTTCGATAATACTGTTTCGAAAACCGAATTAAGTAAAACGGATGTAAAACAACGGCTTACCTTAAATGAGTGAAGGCAGGTCGAAGAGAATTAATTGTGACGTGGGTGATGATGAACCGATTCGAGGGGAGTAGTATCGTTGAATGAGTGTTATTCACGTGGTAATTGCGGAACTCCGCGACCCTTTTGGTGCTCAAACCCTTAGACATCAGCGAGGCGGAAGACGATGAGCAAGACAAATCCCGGTAACCGAGTTTTCACGATTGCACGTACTGGTGTGGCAGTCGCCATTTCCGCAATTCTTCTAAGTGCCTGCGCTAATCAGTCAACAGCAATCGGACCGCCCGGTGGCGGTGGCATGGGTATGCCTGGCGGCATCAGCATTCCCGGTGGCGGTTCATCAGGCGGCGGCTCATCAGGTGGTGGTTCGGAAGGTGGGGGTTCGCAGGGCGGCGGTTCTTCCGGTGGCGGTATGCCAGGGGGAGGCTCTTCAGGCGGCGGTTCTTCGGGTGGCGGCATGCCAGGTGGTGGTTCCTCAGGCGGCGGGTCTTCGGGTGGTGGCATGCCAGGCGGTGGCGCTTCAGGCGGTGGTTCTTCGGGCGGCGGTTCGGCTGGCGGCCCAACTTCGGGCATGCCTGCGGGAGGATTGGGCGGTAGTTCCGGTGGCGGCGGGAACGGCGAAGAATGTCAGGACGGCGGAATCTCCGGTGGCGGCTTTGGCGGCGGCGCGGGCTGCGATCAGGCCGGCGATATCGGTCAGTATCCTGGCGGTGATGGCAAGAGTGCCGAGCAATTGGGTGAAGAATTGGATCAGTCGGTCGGTGATTTTGACGAAGCGCTCGGTGAAGAACAGCGTCAGGTTTCTTCTGTCGGTCGCGATACAGAAGGATTTGGTGACGGCTCGAGCAATTCCGGCGGATCAATTAGCCTTGGTGAGCAGGAGTCGGGTGGATCCAGCGGCGGTGGCGGTGGATCGGGTGGTGGTAGCGGTGGCGCGGCGGGCAGCGCAGAAAGTCAGGCAGGTCCACTCGAAGGCATGAGCGATCAAGAGATTCAGGCGCGTACCCCCGAAGATATCCAGATTAACGAATACGAGGATATTGTGGCCCGTCAGTTACGCGAGGCGGCGTTGGCCGAGGACGATCCGAAGTACAGGGAACGTCTCTGGGAGGAGTACCGCAAATACACTGGGCTTAAGTAGGGCAAACAACAAAATATGAAAAAGCGCTCATTACTACTATTTACGATTGCCTTCCTGGGAACCGGTTGTGCTGTTCAGGAGTTGGTCGTTGCAGAAGAGACCGAGTTGGCTATTGCAACTTCATCTGTCGATGAAGCGTTGCTGCTTGATGTCGGAATTGTCGAGTTCAATGCTCAGGTTCCCGAAAACAACCGACCCGAGAAAACCGGTATTTACGAAGATATTCGGCGTGCCGAATCGAAGTATATTCCTTACCATCTGAAGACGACCTTACAAAACTCCGGGTATTGGGGCGCGGTCCGTGTTATTCCATCGGAAAGCGCATTCACCGATGTGGTTATCAAAGGTACGATCGAAAAGTCGGACGGCGAATACGTCGAATTGCAAATGACGGTATCTGATGCTGCCGGCCGACATTGGTTCACGCGTTCCTATGAAACGCAAACCGGATTGACGTCTTATTCCAATCGACGCGATCGACGTCGTGATCCCTACCAGAAAGTCTTCAATGATTTCGCCAATGATTTGTACCAGCACGTTTCGCAAATGCCGCCAAAGCAGCTACAGCAGACTCGACAAATATCGGAATTACAGTTTTTCTCGGACATGTCGCCGGTCGCCTACGACGGTCACTTGGCATCAGGTAAAGACGGCATCACAACGCTTGTTCGATTGCCCGCAGAAAACGATCCATCCGTTATGCGCATGCGCCAAATCAGAGAGCGCGATCGTTTGGTCGTTGACACGCTGAATGAGCATTACGCCAATTTCTACTACGGCATCGCAATCCCGTACCGGAACTGGCGCAAGAATTCTCGCGCTGAAACCGTTAAATATCGACAGGAAAAGCGTTCTGCATTCACCCAGGCTCTGGTCGGTGTAGTTGTACTTGCGGGCTCAACGCAGATAAAGACCAATAGCTCCAGTCGTAACACACGCAATATCAACCGGGCACTGCAGTATCAGGGAATTTCGCGCGGCTTGAATACCGTGTTTGGCGCATTGCGGCGAAACCGCGAAGCTGGCCTGCATCTCGAAGCAATCGCCGAGCTCTCCGAGTCATTTGGCAATGAAGCTGCGCCGATGGTCGTCAATATTGAAGGGCAGGAGCGACGATTGACCGGAACCGCCGAAGCACAATTCGAAAGCTGGCGAGAGCTGCTAAGAGAGATCTACGAAGCCGAAACCGGTTTTTCCGGGGCCACCGACGTGGGTGCTCCCGCGCGGGTGCCAGAACCGACTGGATAAGTAGTTCGCAGCATGCAGGAACTCACAAAAGGCATTCAGCTAGCCGGTCGATACACGCTTGTGCGTCGGCTTGGCGGCGACACAGAGACACAATCGTGGCTTGCCAGGGATCGACTCACCCGGGCCTCCGTTGCACTGAAAATTTCCGCTGGCGATCCGCAAATTAGCGCCCGGCTGCGGGCTGAGTGGCAAACAAGTATTGGCATGATGCACGCGCACATTGTTCGCGCTTTTGAGTTCCATGCTGAATCTGATGTCGCGTTTTACAGCCAGCAATTCGTCGACGGCCCGGATATTTCTGCTGTCAGCGGGTCCGCGCTCGCGGACGTACTCGGGCCGTTACGTTATGTTGTCGATGCGATTGCCTATGTGCATGCCAAAGGTCTGGTCCATCGTGACATCAAAGCATCGAATGTCTTGCTCGACGCGAATGGCGCACCTTACTTAAGCGATTTTGGCGTGTCCTCGCCCGTGGGCCAGATTGCCAGCGGTGGTTCGCTGATCGCGCAGAGTCCGCAGTCCCTGCAGGGGCAGCCCGCGGTTGCGTCGGATGATATTTTTGCGCTCGGCAGCCTAATGTTCGAGCTGATTTCCGGTCGACCGCCATGGCCATCCGAGAGTATTGCGGAGGCAATCGAACATCGTCCGGCCCCACAGCTCCGGCACGTAAATGGAACCGAGGTCGCCGCACCCATCGCCGAGCTTGTGGCTCGAATGCTCGACAAGAATCCCGGCAATCGGCCAACGGCATCTGCCGTAGGCGAGGAATTGCAGAAAGCAGGGTTTGAAGCGCAAACGGCCAGAGTTGACACATCACGGCCACGTGCCGTCGCGGCGGCCGATGAAGTCATTGAATCGGTTGAGTCTATACGACGGCCGGAGCGCGTCGGTGCTGAAAGTGCCACGATTGTTAGGCATGAGACAGCTGGACTCAGCCCGAAACTGGTCGGTCTGTCACTCGCTATTCTGGTTCTCGTTCTGATCGCTGTCGTATTCATTTTGCCCGACAACGTTACTGAGAACGACGCAGCGCCGGCAGAGGAAGTCCCGGTTGTCGACAGTGATACCGGCACAAGGCTTTCGCCCGTCGTAGCCGATTCTGAGGGGCGCGGGGACGTCTATGTTGATCCGGAAGTACGCAAGCGCCTGGAAAGCTCCACAGACGCGCCGACACAGAAACTCGCCGGTGATGACGAGATCACGTTCTCAGAGAATCGTGCCGATTACAGCGGATTGGATGAAGAAGCACGTGCGCGATTCGACGCGGAAGCCACACTTGGCGAGTTGTTATCTGCTTTTGAGGTACTCGAAAATCGCGGTATTGAGGTCTGGGCGATCACTGAACATCGCGCTGCACGTGATTTGTATCAGCGGGGCGATCGCGCTTATTTAAAGAAAGATTTCGCGTACTCAGAAGAACTTTATCTGGGCGCGCTGACGGTTCTTGAGCCGCTCTACGACAGAATCGAAGCAACTTTCGAGAATGCCTACGCTGCGGCAAAGGCAGCGTTCGAGGCCGGCGATCGATTGGAGGCGTTGCGACTCTACGAGCTGGCAGTAGCCGTAACGCCAACGCATGCGGGTGCGCTGGCAGGCTACGAACGTGCCAGAAATCTGCAAACGGTACTGCGGCTCGTCGATCAGGGAGTCGAATACGAGGAAGACCTGGATCTTGACGCAGCGCTAAGCAGTTTCGAGCAGGCGCTGAAACTGGATAATTTGTGGCAGCCAGCCCACGACGGCATTGGGCGGGTTCAAGTGACTCGCACGAAAATGGAATTTGATTCGCGCATGACAGAAGGATTTGACGCGATAGCAGCGGGTGATTTTCTTGCAGCACGTGCCGCGTTCAGGGTAGCCAAACAGTTGATGCCCGAATCCACCGAGCCGGCGGATGGTCTGTTGCAGGTCGATCAGGGAATTCGCCTTGACCAAATAACGGTGCTTGAGATGGAAGCCGAAGCCTTGCAAAACGACGAGCACTGGGATGCGGTCGTCAAGACCTATGAGGAAATATTGAAAGTCGACAATTCCCTGTCCTTCGCGACCGAAGGTCTGGTGCACGCACGCAAAATGAGTGCCTTGCATTCTCGGCTCGATAAGTTGATTGCAGAGCCTGATCGGCTCAGTATTCCGTCGCTGATGCAAAGTTCAACTATGCTGGTCGTCGAGATCACAACAAGAGAAAGCATCGGGGCACGACTTGCAGAGCAGCGCGACGAGTTGTCGCGGTTGTTGAAACGGGCAGCCACACCGTTAACTGTGGCGCTGGCTTCAGACAATGTCACAGAGATATTCATTTATAAGGTTGGCAGGATGGGTCGATTTATGCGCAAACAGGTAAACCTCAGACCCGGAACCTACGTGGTTGTCGGCTCACGCCCCGGGTACCGCGACGTTCGATTAGAGTTTCGTGTAGCCCCTGAAATTGCAATGGAAGCGGTCGTGATTCAATGCGAGGAGCCGATTTGAGCTTCGACAATCTGCTTATCAGGGATGTCAGCGGTGAGCGCAGATTCGGCCGGGACGACTTACCCTTGCGTCTGGGCACAGGTAGTGACTGTCAGCTGCGTCTTCCTGGTCCGGGTGGCGCCCCTGCGGCGATGCTGGACCTTCTTGACGGGCAGCCCATTGTTCAACCGGTTGGGCGTGATACATCGCTTCGCATCAACGATTCGCCGCTGGATGCGAGTCGACATCTTTCAGATGGAGATGTTTTACATTTTTTTGGCAGCGAGATTCGAGTCAGCATCAGCGAAAGCGGTATCGCGATGGACGTTCGTCTGGAGGACAGCGCCTATGTCACGAAGCCACCAGAACTTGCTGACGACACCGACAGACAAGACGATGAATCGATAGCGCCGACGGCTTTTCGACGGGCCGCAGATACCCATGCGCTCAGTCTGGATACACGACGCAGTCCACTGAAAATCATTGTAGGCATTGCGATGTTCGCATTGCTGACAACCTCGTTCCTGTTATTCACCTCGAGTTCGGTGGAATTCGAGGTTGACCCGCCAGAGCCGGATGGGTTTAGCATTGAGGGTGGCTGGTTCCGATTGCCCGTTGGCAATCGAGTCCTGTTAAGAGCCGGGAATTACAGCGTCGACGTTGAGAAAAAAGGTTACTACCCGATCAGTCAGACGTTCATTGTTGACGATGAACCTTCAATGACCGTAAGGCTCAGGATGCGCAAGCGACCAGGGCAAATGCTGGTCATTACCGAGCCGGTCGCGGACGCAGTCGTGACAATAGACGGCTCTCTTGTCGGCAAGGCGCCGTATGGGCCCGTCGAGCTGGAACCGGGCGACCACACCGTGAATGTCGAGTCGGAGCGATTCCTGCCATTCGCCGATGTTGTTAGTGTAAGTGGACTCGATCGTCTTGAAGCGTTGTATGTTCAGCTGACGCCGCGCTGGGCAGAAGTTGAAGTTCGCTCTGAGCCAGCCGGCGCCGTCATTTTTTCCGGCGACGTTGAAGTCGGCGTGACACCGGCCACTGTGCAGTTGATCGAGGGCACGCATGACTTATCCGTTGCAAAAGACGGTTTTAGTGCCTGGGACGGAAATGTGGTTGCGGAGCCCAACGTCGACCAGACATTACCGCTGATCCGATTGCAACCCGCTGATGCACGTTTATTGGTTAATACAATCCCGCGCGGCGCGAATGTCACAGTTAATGGTCGTTATCGCGGCCAGTCACCGCTGACCTTATCACTCACGCCAGACGTCGATTATCAAATAGGTATGTCGAAAGCCGGATACGGAATCACGAGTCGCAATTTACGTCTGGAATCGGCCGCGAGCGAGTCGATTACCGTCGACCTGTCGGCCCGGGTTGGCACCGTCACACTCAATGTGCAGCCGGCGGACGCGACAGTCTATGTCGACGGCCGCGCTCGGGGCAAAGGTCAGACGACGATCAGGCTAAGTTCTGCACCACATCGAATAGAGGTCAAGAGACGCGGTTTTCTTGATTGGTCCAGGACAATTACACCGCGGCCCGGTTATCCCCAGACGGTCACAGCGAACTTGCGCTCACTGGAAGCAATTGCGCAAGATTCAGTTGTCAAAACGACGCAAACGGCTGACGGCCAAATGCTGCGGCGAGTTGAAGGCGGTACATTTTCAATGGGAGCATCTCGCGCCGAGAATGGACGTCGGGCGAATGAGGTCATTCGCCCCGTGACTATCGCGTCTCCGTTCATGATCGGAGTTAAGGAAGTTACTAACAAGGAGTTTGCCGAGTTTCGCAAGAACCACGATTCAGGCGCAGACGTGCATATTTCGCTCGCGGCGGATAACAATCCGGTCGCGAACGTGACCTGGGCCGATGCTGTTCAATATTGCAATTGGCTGAGCAAGAAAGAGGGGCGTACACCAGTCTACAAACAGGAATTCGGAAAATGGGTGACAGTGTTCCCTTTCACCGACGGCTATCGCCTCCCGACGGAGGCTGAGTGGGCCTGGGCTATTCGCTACGCACAACAGCCGGTGCCACGTAAATTTCCATGGGGCAAAGACTGGCCACCGCCAAAGGACGCTGGCAACTACTCAGACCTGTCCGCCCGCGAACTGGTACCGTCGATTATCCCCAAATTCAATGACAGCTATGCGTCTTCGGCGCCTGCCGGTAAATTCACGCCAAATGCACTCGGTATT
The DNA here is from genome assembly GCA_021773075.1 of Woeseiaceae bacterium. GTDB lineage: Bacteria > Pseudomonadota > Gammaproteobacteria > Steroidobacterales > Woeseiaceae > UBA1847. Next base: position 13,978 of record JAJFKT010000014.1, on the reverse strand, counting down.
TACGATGGTGGCGGTAACGTAGCCGAATGGGTCAATGACTGGTATACGGTGCCGGCGCCGGGTATTACAGTACCCGAAGTTGATCCGACAGGGCCCCAACGCGGCAACAGCCATGTTATTCGTGGCTCTAGTTGGAGACATGCAGGCTTTACAGAGCTGCGTTTGAGCTATCGCGATTATGGCAGCGACAAACGTGTTGACGTCGGCTTCCGGATCGCACGTAACGTAGACTAAAAAAAGCGGGGACTTTTTGCAGTCCAGCGAGTCAAATTATCAGGAGGTCCAATATGTACCGAATAATATTGTTATTGATACTGGCCCTGGCGACGGCGGTTTGGGCACAGGACTCGGCTGAAGAAGATGTAACGGCTACAGTACCGGAAACGGAAACGGAATTTGAGGTTGAATCCATCGTCGAGCTCAGCGAAGAAGAGTTTGAGGACCTTGGTATTGACGGCCAGGATGATCACACCGAAGAAGACGAGGATGTGTTCAAACCGACCGATGCTGTTTCCTACCAACAGTCAATTGACTTTCCTGTCGATATCTAAGCGCATTAGCCAATGAGTCTGAACTTATGAAAAAGAAAAACTTTCCGGTCGAATTCGTGTATCAATTGTTTGCGCTGATTATTGCAATCATTATTGTGCACGCATTTTACGTATCGGTTGTTCGCCCGACCGCGGCACAAGCGATTGAAGAACAGAACATGCAGGCGCAGGCGGATCCGGACTTTGTTCGCGTGCGCAGTGTCTGGGTGCTGATTAAAGACATGGAGCAGGAAGCTTGTTTCATACTCATGTTCTGGGCATTGGCGATCATGGGTTATAAGGCCGTGAAAATCGGCAACGAACGGAGCTTGCTTGAGGTTGATCTGGTGCCGGTCGCGGAAGGCATGCGGATACTGCCCGAGGACACGCGCGAATTTGCACGCCAGGTGCAGGCGCTTCCGGAAGATCGCCGGCAAATGTTGCTACCTAGGGCATTGCTGGGCGCATTGCGGCGATTTAGTTCCACTCGCAGCATCCAGGATGTTGCTACCAGTACGCATACAATCTGCGAATCTGAGGCTGAGCGACTAGAGTCTGAGCTATCGATGATTCGCTATATTTCGTGGGCTATCCCTTCCATTGGGTTTATCGGCACCGTTCGTGGCATCGGTGAAGCGCTCGCGCAGGCCGACAAAGCTGTCAGGGGCGACATCGCAGGCGTTACGCAGAGCCTGGGTGTTGCGTTTAACTCAACGTTCATCGCTCTTCTGATCAGTATTTTCCTGATGTTTCTCGTGCATCAGCTGCAGCTCGTACAGGAACGCCTGGTGTTTGACAGCGAAAATTACTGTGACGAGAAAGTTATTCGGCACCTGAAGGCCGACTAGGACTAATCGAATGGGTTTGCTCGCGGCACATTTGAATGATGCGGAAATCGTCGTCGTAAATGACGAGAAAATTCTGTATCGCGAGCCAGGTTTCGCTTTACTTGAGGATGATCATCTCGTCACTGGTGCCGATGCACATGCGATGGCAAGCCTGAAACCACGATGCATACAGAATCACTATTGGTTCGATCTGCATACGGAGCCACTGCCGGATCGCAGATTTCATCACATGAATGCGGCGGATCTGGTTAGCCGGCAACTGGAACAGATTTGGGATCGTGTTTCGGCACACGGAGACCGACTTGCGATCGCCGTACCGCCGTATATGGTGAACGAAAATCTCGGGCTCCTACTAGGTATTGCTACCGAATTGAATATTCCGATTGTTGCGATGAGTGACGCCGCGGTCTGTGCGACGCGGCGGCATTACGAGCATGCTGTTCCGGTGCACATTGACCTTGGATTGCATTGCAGCATGTTAACGCGCCTGCTGCAGGAAGGTCAGGTACAGGTCGATCGCAGCAAAGTCATTGATGATTGTGGTCTACTGTTGTTGCATGAGAATTGGCTGAAAGTCATTGCCGAGGCGTTTGTGCAACAGTCGCGCTTCGATCCATTGCACACCGCCGAAACCGAACAGGCGCTGCGAAGCGGTATGGAGGGCTGGATGATGCAGGCCTCAAGCGAGGCAACGGTACGGGTTGAAGTGGAGTTTCGTGGCACCACCCACCATGCTGAAATCGAGTCACTGGAATTCGTTGCCGCGGCGGCGCCTGTGTATCAAAACATCGTGAGCAGCTTGCGGGCGCTTTTTAAAGCCGAAGAAACACCGGCAATTCAGTTATCAGATCGTGCCGCCCGAATGCCAGGGCTCGCCGACACATTAAAGACGCGGGCCGGTGGTGAAGTATTTCTGCTTGAGCCCGGCGCAACAGCGCGCGGCCTCATCAAGCGCTGCCAGACAGAACAAAAGAGCGGCGGTATTACGCTGTCCCGTCATATGCCCTGGGACCAGGCGCCGGTTATCGTCGAGACTGTTGCTTCGGACCTTAATGGTGGTTTGCCCACCCATCTTCTCTTCGGTCACAGTGCGTTTAGTTTGCAGGGGGCGCCGCTCGTTCTGGGTTCGCAGGTTGATTCGAGCGAGCGCTGCCTCGATCTGCAACAACAAATGCCGGGCGTATCGCGTCGACATTGTGTTGTCAGTCCCAACAACGGGCAAGTTGTAGTAACAGATCACAGTCGCTATGGAACCTACCTGAACGGTCACCGTATCGATGGTTCAGCCGTCTTGCAGACGGGAGACCTGATACGCATAGGAACGCCGGGTTTCGAGCTGCGCCTGATCTCTGCGGAGGATCACGGTGGCTCGTAAACGTCGCGGCGGTGAGATCTTCAGTATGTCGTTTCTGGACTGCATGAGTTGCGGCTTCGGCGCCGTGATTCTGTTCTTCATGATCATTAATTCACGCAGTGACGTGACAATCAATGATCAAACCAGAGCGTTGCAGGCTGAAACGAATAAGCTGGAGATCGAAGTTCTTGAGGGGCGCAAGAACCTGGCGCTGGCGCGAACCTCGATTCAAAAGCTCGAAACCGAAGAAGAGGAGGCGAGCGATCAGATTTCCATCATCAAGGCATTGATTGCAGAGCTGCAGGCGGAGCTGGCGAAATACGATGAAGACACGCTCGCGAAAATCAAAGCGATTGAGCGCCTGCAGTCCGATATCAAATCACTGGAAGAAGAAGTTAAGCGGCTTCTCGCCATAGAAAAGGACCAAGATGCACTTGGGGAACAAGTGCGCTCGTTCAAGGGTGATGGCGACCGACAATACCTGACTGGACTCAAGCTTGGCGGCGAGCGCACGCTAGTTCTTGTCGATCGATCGGCGAGTATGCTGCACGAGACGATCGTCAACATTATTCGTCGTAAGAATCTGCCGGAATCACAGCAGCTGCTATCGCGAAAATGGCGCCAGGTCGTCGCAAGTGTCGATTGGTTGACGGCGCAATTCAAGGCGGACAGCGAGTACCAAATCTACATGTTCAACAATGTAAGCGAGCCGGTCATAAAAGGCACGGATGGGCTATGGCTAAAGTCAGACAACGCGGATCAGCTCGAGGAGGCGATACGCAACTTACGTAGAACTGTGCCGAAAAACGGCACCAATATGTACGCTGCGTTCCAAGTTATCAAGGACATGAACCCGCGGCCAGACAATGTCATATTGTTAGTTGATTCGATGCCAACAATGGATGCGGAAACATCAAACAAAACCCGCATTGGTGCGGGTGAAAGACTGAACCTCTTCACGGCGGCGACACAGCTGGTACCGAGCGGAATTCCGATGAACATCATGTTGTACCCGATGGAAGGCGACGCTCGAGCGTCCGTTTCGTTCTGGGCATTGGCATTGAAGTCGCGTGGGTCGTTCATCACTGTCAGTCATGACTGGCCATAGGTGTAGATAGAGGATGTCGAGACGCAGAGACATACAAGCATTCAGCCTGTCATTCCTTGATTGCATTTGCTGTGGCTTTGGCGCAATCATTTTGTTGCTGGTGCTAAGTAAGATCTACGAACCCGTTGTCGTGGAAGAAGCCGATCAGGACTTGCGAAAATTGATTGCTTTGCTGCAGCAGGAGCTCTTCGATATTCGGGGTACGACGACTATTCTTGACCGTACTCTAAAAGAGGTCAAGGAAGAAACGCGCGCCACGAAAACGCATCTCGGAGAATTGGAAGGTGATTTGAGCGATATCGAGGGCCAATACAAAGCGAGTCGGGATAACGAGGACGAAACAGTCGACATCGGCGAGCTCAGTGCGGCGCGACAGCGACTCTCGGAAGAACAAAAACGCCTACAACCTTACTACCGCAGGCCGGACGCGGACGCTGTTGCGGGAATCCCCGTTGACAGTGAGTACATTATTTTCGTCATCGATACGTCGGGCAGTATGTTGGATCAGAGCTGGACTCTCGCGCAAAGAATGTTGCGCGAGACGCTGCAGGCCTATCCCGTTGTCAAAGGTATTCAGGTGATGAACGATGATGGCATGTACATGTTCAAGGACTATACCGCTCGCTGGATGCCGGATTCACCGGGTCGCAGGCAAGCAATCGTGGCGCGTATGCGAACCTGGAACGCCTCAAGTGACAGTAACCCGGTTAACGGTATCGAGGCGGCAATCCGCGATTTTCGTGAAGATGACAAAAAAATCAGCATCTACGTATTTGGTGATGATTACCAGGGCATTCGAAGTATCGACAAGGCCATGGCGGCAATCGACAAATTGAATCGACCTGGCCGTGATGGAGAACGTCTGATCCGCATTCACGGCGTCGGATTTCCCGGGCGCTTCGGTTCGGCATCAGTTCCGAACTCAGCCGCAGCGTTCGCGACTTTTATGCGAGCCGTCTGTGCTACCCATGGTGGGACGTTCGTCGCTCTGACCAGCCGCTAGCCACATTTCGTCACAATTGATCTCTAGCTCCCCATATTAGAAGCGCTTCCCTGACGCTTTCTCGCGGTGTAATTGATTCCGAACCCGGCCAATACAGGCCATGATTTTCGGAGGAATTAAACATGCGTTACACAACTACTATTGCTTTGCTCACAATTCTGGCACTTACGACTCAATCCGCTTCTGCGGCCGCTTCCAAGGAAGAAAATGTCGGCGTCGGTACTGGCGCGATTGTTGGCGCACTGGCTGGTGGGCCGGTTGGTTTTATCATCGGCGCTGCATTTGGCGGGAAAATCGGTGATTCTATGCACCGGAAGTCAGATCGAATCGAATCACTGCAAGGTTCACTGCAAAACTCTCAACGTTCGGTAGCTGGACTGGAGCATGACGTCAATGAGCTCGGCGACGAAGTGGAGCAATTGCAGAACATTGCACGACCGGAGCTCATCAGTTTGATGCAGGCCGGAATCGACATGGACCTCCTGTTCCGTACGGATGAATTCGCACTAACGGACACAACAGGCAACCGTCTTTCTCAAATGGCAGGCACATTGGCGAACATGCCGGGTGTCCGTATCCAGCTGGATGGCTTTGCTGACGAACGCGGTGATGCCAGTTATAACCACGCGCTCTCTGAAAGGCGCGTCGAGTTTGTTCGCAATCTGTTCATAACGGCCGGTGTGCATCCGACCCGAATCAGCACTTCCGCACATGGCGAATCTGTGGCACAGAATCCCGATGTGGACAGCTACGCACTTGAGCGTCGCGTTAGCGTGAAGCTGTTCATCGAGAACTCTCAGTCAGTCGCTGCAAATCCGCGCTAGGAAAATTACACCCCTGTGACTCATCCTGAGTCTCCGCCTGGGTCGGCCTGTAATGGGTCGGCCCTTTTTCGTGCGCCCGGTATGGGCAAGATTATGAGTGGCGATTGTTCGGGACCATTGCTAGTGTGGCGGCGTAACAGACAGAGGATGAAGCAATGTCGGCTAACCTGGCTGATCGAAAATGCAGACCGTGCGAGGGGGGCGTCGAGCCACTGACTGCGGAGCAAAGCATTCAATTGATGGCAGCACTGCACCCGGACTGGACCTTGAGTGCTGACGGACTGGAAATTTCTAGGCAGTTCACTTTTCCTGCCTATAGCCGCTCGCTGGGATTCGCGAACGCCGTCGCATGGATCGCGATATCGGAAGGTCATCACCCGGTACTGACCGTCGCCTATGGCTCCTGCGCCGTCAGTTATACGACGCATGCGATCAACGGACTGTCGGATAACGATTTCATCTGCGCCGCGAAGATCGACCGGCTTTCAGTCGCGGCCACTTGATGGTCTCAATTAAGGATATAGAGGAAGCGGCGGAACGCCTGAGCAGCATAAGTATTCGAACGCCGCTCCTGCAAAACTTTGAGCTCGATGAAGCCGCTGGCGGAAAAGTACTGATCAAGCCTGAGTGCCTGCAGATCACCGGCTCATTCAAGATTCGTGGTGCCTACAACCGTTTGCGCCAGATGTCTCCTGAACAAGCAAGCAATGGTGTGGTTGCCTGGTCATCAGGCAATCATGCTCAGGGTGTTGCCGCCGCCGGCGCAATGTTGGGAATTGGCACGACCATAGTAATGCCGGATGACGCGCCGCGGGCAAAGCTTGCGAATACCCGCCAGCTCGGCGGTGAAGTAGTGCTCTATGATCGCTACACCGGCGACCGCGAAGCGATCGCAAAGAAGATTGCGGCAGAACGCGATGCAGCGTTGGTTCCGTCCTACGATCACGAACACATTATTGCAGGGCAGGGCACGATCGGGCTCGAACTCGCTGATGATGCGCTCGAGCTGGGCCTGACTCCGGATCAGGTGCTTATTCCCTGCGGCGGCGGTGGTCTTTCGTCGGGCACGGCGGTCGCTTTGAAGTCGCGACTACCGAATGTCGAGATCTACGCTGTCGAGCCAGCCGACTTTGACGACACAGCAAGATCGTTTGCAATCGGCCGTCGTGTTCGTATAGCTGAATCAGCGCGTTCGATCTGTGACGCGTTGCAAACACCAATGCCCGGCGAGTTAACCTTTGCGATCAATCGCAAATTACTGAATGCCGTTCTTACCGTTAGCGACGACGAAGTGCGTGCTGCAATTCGATTTGCGTTCAAGAACCTGAAACTGGTCGTCGAACCGGGCGGCGCTGTTGCCCTGGCTGCGATTCTGTCCGGAAAACTCGCGACAGCAGGCAAAACGACTGCGATAGTCCTTAGCGGTGGCAATATTGATTTGGATCTGTTTGCGGAGATTCAGGCGGAGCCGAATTGAGCTCGACGCAATAGTGCCTGGGCTGCTGATGGCGGCTTTTTAATTGACGTTGAAGACGTTGATTCGCCGCGGCGTTGTGGCCAGGCGTCGAGCCAGTCGGCGATTTTCTGAACCTGTTCTACGTCCGGTTTGACGCGTGATGGCGGCATTTCGCAAACGCCGATTCCTTGCTCCGATGAGCGCACAAAGTTTTGCGTATCGCGCAAAACCGCAATGATCGGAATTCCCAGTGAATCGAGGAAGCGCATCAATGTCGCTAAACTCTTGGTGTTCTTGCGCGTCCGGTTCGCAACGACCGCGAGTTTGCGGTCACGACGGTCAACCTTGGCCACCAGCAGCAAGTCGGCAATGCAGCGCGACGCGGCGTGAATGTCCATCGGCGATGGCAAGACCGGAACGACAATGCTGGTGGAGTCACGCGTCAGTTCGCGAAGATCATCGTGGTCAATGCTCGCTGGCGAGTCGATCAGGAGCGTATCGGTATCATTCGGAACCCGGAGTTGCCAGCTGCGAGTTGCCTGCATCGTTTTCTTATAAGCCGCGATTCCATGAATTGTCGGTCGTTCCGCCGGGCGACGTTCCAGCCAGCCCATGCTTGAGCCTTGTGGATCGTAGTCCATTACGGCCGGTGTCGCGCCGCGATGCGCATAACAAGCGGCCAAATTGGTGGCGATCGTGGATTTGCCACAGCCTCCTTTGGGATTGAGGATAACGATCTTGTTCAGGTTGTTTTTGCGCGGCGTAATGAGCATGTTCCGAATTTCGCCCAAAACGGGCAAGGATGCGTTGCGTCGGTTCACATAATACTGAAATTGAGCCGTTTGACCCAGCATTGATCGTCGAGAAATTCGACGCCATTTTCGGTCTTGGAGGGGTTTCCAGCAGATAGTGAACTCTTGTCGCAAATGTTTGATCAACAACGTTGTATTTTCACAACACATCTTGAAATAGAATGAACTTTATTAGCCTCAGGCATTTACTTATGTGTTGTGATTTCGCATCATATGGCGTTATGGGAGTTGCGAAATTCGCAGCGATTCGGCAAAGAGCTAATCATAAGTTCGCCGATACAATTTTGGCATAAGGGGTATTAAATGAGAGTCGATGAAGATCGCGCAATCCTTGCGCGGGTGCTCAGTCCATTTGCAATTGTCTTGACAGGTTTATGTTTCCTCGCGGCACCAACGGTGTTTGCTCAGGACAGTGACGCACAAGAGGCGCTGGCAACAGCTGCGCTGGCGGCAGCAGAGGCCGAGGATGACGAGGAACGCGTGATTGACGAAGTCGTCGTTACCGGTTCTCGCCTGAAGCGCGATACCTATACAAGCATTGCGCCACTGCAGATTATTTCCGGGCAGGTGTCGCGTGAAGTCGGCTTGATGGATGCGGGGGACATTCTGCAGGAATCGACCGCGGCAGCGGGTCAACAGATCGACCTCACGTTTAACGGATTCGTACTCGACAACGGCCCAGGCCAGACAAACATCAATTTACGTGGCCTCGGCGGCGGGCGGACTCTGGTATTAATCAACGGCCGCCGCGTTGCGCCGGCTGGCGTCGAGGGCGCCCCGACATCGCCAGACCTTGGTTTGGTCCCATCTTCCCTGGTACAGCAATATGACCTGTTACTAGACGGTGCATCGTCGATTTACGGTTCAGATGCTGTTGCAGGCGTAGCGAATATCATTATGCGCAAAGACTTTGACGGATTTGAACTCGAAGCTTTCCACGAAACTCCGCACCACAGCGGCGGCGTACAAAACACGCTTTCTGTCACCTGGGGCAAGAACTGGGATCGAGGATTCATAGGTTTCGGTGCCGAGCACACGAAACAGGATCGAGTATCGCTGGAACAACGACCATGGACTGCCGGCTGTGATCGCCACGCCGAGATCGATGAGAACGGCAATGTCAGAAGCCAATCGGTTTGGCAAGAAGTCTTGAGGAAGATGCCCTGGGATGATTGCAAGGGTGGCCCTGACCTTTTCACGAATTTCGGCAGCGCCGCTGAGGGATTCAGCGAGTCGCTGTTTTACACGCCGGGCACAACCAATATGGGTGTCCCCAACTGGTCCGATTGGTCAGAGAGTGCGATCATCGATTTGAACAACGACGGTGTAGCCGACGTGAATTTCCGTGATTACTCCCTGACGGATAAAGAGCAATTTCGTGATCTCTTTGGTGAGCGCAAGTCTACATCAGCCATGCTGTTCGGTGAGTATACGTTTGAGGGTGAGGCGAACATCACACCGTTTTTCGAATTACAGTACGGTCGTCGACAGTCCAACAGCAACAATGGTGCTGCTCCACTGTTTAGAGCCATTCCGGCAAACAATCCGTTCAATCCCTGTAACCCGAACGGTGTGCGAGGCGTGGATTGCGGGCTAGGCCACGACCAGCTGCTAACGAACCCGGACTTTCTTGATGACTTTGTTCTGGCGGCACAGCCATTCGGCGCCGCGTTCGGGCCGACCTTCGGTGACTTGTGTGCCTTTTTCGGCCTCGTCCCGTGTAGCCCGGAATCCATCGGTGCGCTTGGCGTGCTGGGTCTAAACGGCCCAGTTGGCGCTGTCGGCAGCACCCAGCATATTGTGTATGTGGAAGGTGATCGCAATAATTCCGACGTCGATATTGACCAGCTACGAAGCGTACTCGGTGTCCGCGGCGACTTGCCGGGACTGTCTTTCGGCAGCGTCGAAAATTGGTCATTCGAAATTGCGGGTGTCTTTTCATCGTCCAGTGGCACGTCTGTTCGACGGGGAATTCGTGGCGACCTCCTGGATCATGCATTGGGCGTCAATTCCATTGGCGGCGCTACGCCTTGCCAGAATGACACGGGCGCTGCGTTGCCATTCGGCGCAGAGGCGGGTTGTGTGCCGGTCGACTTGTTTGCGCCGTCTTTGCTGGAACCTTATGTGAGTCAAGGGTCCGTGAACGGTAATTTCGCGAGTCAGGCTGAACGTGACTATCTGTTTGATACCCGAGAATTCGAAACCGAGTACAAACAGACCATACTGACGGGCTACGTCACCGGTGATGTTTTTGAATTGCCGGGCGGAACAGCCGCTATTGGCATAGGTTACGAGTACCGCAAGGACGATCTCGAATCATTGCCGAATGAAGTGGCCGCTAACGGGCTGTTCGCCGCCTTTTCGGTAGATGAGGGCGCCATCGGTGATAAAGACCAGAATGAGTTCTTCATCGAAGCGGAGTTGCCACTTCTTGCAGGCGTTCCGGGTTTTGAGGAGTTAACTCTCAACTTGTCTACGCGTTATACTGACGATGAAATCTACGGCGGGGCCTGGACTGAATCCATCAAACTCGGCTGGCGACCGGTCGAGTCGCTGTTGCTTCGCGGTACGTTCGGTAGCTCGTTCCGTGCGCCAAATTTGCGTGAGCTGTTTCTTGCCAACCAGACTGGTTTCAACAATGCATTCTTTGACCCGTGTTATGTCCCTCTTTCAGCGATCGATGATGCATCGCAGTTGTATGATGCTGCCCTCGATCAAAGAGACCCAGTGTTACTCGCGAATTGCCGGGCCAACGGGGTTGACCCGACTTTGGCTAATCGCAATGGCGAAACGACGTATCCTGTTGAAATCCGGTCGGGCGGTGCGCTCGACCTTTCTGCTGAAGAATCGGAGTCTTGGACCGCAGGCTTTGTGTATGACCTTCCGTTCAATTCACTCGACCTGACGATTGGCGTTTCGTATTACGAAATCGAGATCGCCGATAGCATTATTGAGCCGAGTGCAAACTTCATCGTTGCCGATTGTTACGGTTCAGCGACCGGCAATAGCGCATTTTGCAATCGCATCACACGCGACCTTACAGATCCGACGGACCCAATGATCGAGCTGATCGATGAAGGTTTCATTAACCGCGATCGTGAGAATGCCCGGGGCGTGGATCTCAACCTGACGTTCAGCGATACCTGGACCGTTTTCAACCGTCCTATCGATGTCACGGTCGACATGCGAGCCAATCGCCAGCTTGAGCGATCAACGCTATTTGTCAATACGGAAGGCGTTCGCGACTTCAACGAGTTCCAGGGCTCGTTCGGCTTCCCACCTTGGAAAGGTCGCTCGATTGTACAATTCAATTACGATGATTGGCGCCTTAGCTGGGAGACGAACTACCTCGGCAGTATGGAGCAGCGTCCTGAGTTCAGAGATGAATTTGACGATGCGATCAGCGGCATTTCCGATACCTGTTTCGGTGCGCCTTCCGATGTACTTTGTAAGAATATTGGTTTTGCAGAGAACTACTTCCGGCATGCTGTCTCACTCTTTTACCGCGGTGACACGTGGACCGTGGGCGGTGGTATACGCAACGTGTTTGAAGAAGAGCCACCATTCGTAGACGGCGCTGAGGTGTTTGCAATCAACAATGCGCCGATCGGTGTCGGTTACGACCTCCAGGGGCGTACCTACTTTATGAACGTAGCGTACGATTTCGGCGGCGGCGAATGATCAGAGTATCAGTCAGATACAGTTAGGCAATACAAGGCCCGCAGCCACTAGCTGCGGGCCTTTCTTGCTTTCGGCGTTCGCCGTTTTCTAATCTAGTTCAATAATCTGGATCCAATCGAAATGAACAAGCAATCAAACCTTCTACCCCTGCTTTGCCTGGTCGCATTGATTTCCACGGGAGCTGCTGTCGCGGCCGAAGCGCCTGAGCCGTATCCGCTGGATTATTGGGCGCTGCGCGCAGTCATCAACAATGCCCAGGTATCGCCCGACGGCAAGTACCTGGGGCTAATGAAGATTCCGTCCAAAACAGCCAATCCGATAATCGAGGTTTATGAAACGGCGAACCTTGACAAGAAGCCGTTTCGAATCGGAGCCGACAAGATGGAGGTGACAAATTTCGGTTGGGTAAGCGACAAAGATATTGTCTTCACGTTGCGGCAGAAGGTTCGCGATAAGATCGAAGGCTTCAACCGGGGCGTTTACGAGAATCGCATCGCGGTTGCGGACGTCGAAAAGAAAAAAATGCGTTCTTTCGACGAACAAGGTCCATCGATCGTCAGCCTGCTACCGGGCAAACCTGACAAGATCATTATCTCGTTCTTCGAAGGTGGCGATGACGGGCCGGGTTCGAAGTTGTCGGAGGCTTTCCGGCCGCGGGCTTATTGGGAGTTCGATCTAAACAGGGGCACTAAGAAACTGCTCATCCGCGGCAAGATTTCGCTGGGCAATATTGATTTCGATGCCGAAGGCAATCCGTGGCTGGCACGTGGCTTCGATCTTGCAGATGGAGAATTCATCTGGTATTGGCGCAAGCCGGGCGGTAGCGGATGGGCTGAAATCAAGCGTATGAGCGAGGAGAGCTTTGATACGTTCAGCGTCGAGGAGATCGATGAAACTAAACCCGATCACCTTTTGGTACGCGCGAATAATGGCCACGACAAGATTGGTTTATGGTCCTTCGATGTTAGTACACAAAAGTTCGACGAGTTAATCTATCGGCGCGATGATGTCGATGTAACCGGTCTCAGATACCATAGCAATAGGTGGGCTCATCCGGATAAGGTCACCGGTGTTGCATATTTCAAAGACAAATATCACTTCGAGTATTTTGATGAGGTGGAAGGCGCGACGTATCGTCAACTTGAGGACGTTATTCCCAACGCCTATTACTTAAGGATCAATAGTCGCTCGCGTGAAGGCAATACGATGACTATTGTCAATTCAGGCCCACGCGATCCTGGAACCTATTACTTGTTCAAGGACGGGCGTGTTCAGTCGGTCGGCAGTAGGCAACCACTTATCGAGAGTGAGAATCTCGCTGACGTTGAGTACATTTCATACGATGCGAGAGACGGTAAGCCGATACCTGGATTCCTGACGGTCCCGCAGGGCGAGCCGCCGTTCCCTCTGATCGTGCTGCCGCATGGCGGACCGTTCGTACAGGAAACCGTGCTCTATGACGAGTGGTCACAAATGCTCGCAAACAATGGTTATATGGTGTTGCAGCCGCAATATCGTGGTTCTCGTGGATATGGCAAAAAGTTCTACCTGGACGCATTCATGCAAGGCGGTCAGGGTGGCTACGAAATGCAGGACGACAAAGATGACGGGGCCGAATACCTGGTTCGACGCGGTCTGGTTGATCCTGAGAGAATGGCAATGTTTGGCTGGTCGTATGGCGGCTACGCGGCGCTGATAGCATCAGCGCGCGAAAAACAAATTTATCAATGTGTCATCGCCGGAGCTGCGGTGTCCGACAATTTGATGCAAGTCAACTATTATCGATTTCAACTTCGCGGCCGCGGCCGTGAAGAGCAATTGCGATTCTGGGACGACAGTATTTCCCCCCTCGACGAAGTGGAAAAAGTCAATGTTCCGATGTTGCTGATCCACGGTAGTGTGGATCAACGTGTACCACCGGATCATGCCAAGAAATACCGCAAGCTTCTGGATAAGTACAACAAAGACTACGAGTATCTCGAGCTTGATGGTGCTGATCACTTTTCGAACACGCTGTTTTATCGTCACCAGATCGCATTGTACGAAACGATGATCGGCTACTTGAAAAATGATTGCGGCCCAGGCGGACTGTAGCTAGAACATCTCGCTCGGACCCGGCGACTCATCGCTGGGTTTCGAGCGGCATTTGATGAAATCGCCTGTAATCATATTGGCGTAACTCTGCCCGGGCCCAACCATCGGATAAACACCGGCGTCGCGATCGATCACGACTTCGAGAAATGCCGGGCCTTTGAAATCCATGAACTCGCGAATAACTGCCGGCAGTTGCTCCTTATCCTCCAAGCGTTTCGCGTAGGCGAAACCGTCAGCCTCGGCTGTTTTGACGAAGTCTTTGTTGTGC
>JAJFKT010000013.1 GCA_021773075.1 Woeseiaceae bacterium | reverse complement strand
GTCTTGTAATCCAAACGCATAGCTTTTCTCCTAGGAAATTAGGTGTAATTCTTCCCGCGCGTTGATTACTGTCATTGATTATCCACAATTTGTGCGAACAATGTGGGCGCCGCCAAAATGATCCGATACGTCGTGGAAATTTTGACAAGGAACGTGCGATTAAATTCAGCCGTTCATCCTGCACCACCTACATGTGTGTAGATATGTGTGTAACTATCGATACGACTGCGGCAGAAATAGCTTAAACAAAGGCCTGCAGGCGACGCTCGATTCCCACCACCTCCACCAACGAAACAGCACCGCCCCTTGTGGGCGGTGTTTTCGTTTCTCAATCCTCATATGCGCATGGCGCATAGGCAAAAAGTAGAGAAGACACCGATTCTTTCATCAACTGCTCGGTAGCCGAATCAATATTGAAATCCGAGAGTTCTGGAAGGGATTCGACCGGTTGGCCCGTTATTATTTGGTAGAAAACTAACGCTGTTAGGAGCACGCCTGTCTCGGACGCATGATTGCCGTCGGAGTGATGAAGAGGCATGCCTGGATCTCTGAACAAAACCTCATCCCACACAAGGCCTACCGGCGCTACGCAGGCATTTTCGCGCGCGGCGATTCCTGTGTGGAGATCCCACAATGTCTGCCCTTCCCAGCTGTTTCCCCGTCTGGGGTGCTCCGGAAACATTATCGGTGTAGCACCCAGCTGTTTGCTTCCTCTGATCCAGTACTCGGCTGCATCGGTTGGGTAGGTATTGGTCCCTGAGCTTGAATATTTCTGAGCTTGCAATATGACATGGGTCCACTGCTCACTCTCAAGTTTTTGCTCGCTCACACCATCGTTAACCCGTTCGGCCAGGAAAGCGAAATTCGGCGCTACTTGAACATCGACATTTTTATTGGGTTGTCCCAGGATAAGAAGCCGCTGCAGGGTTAGTCGCAACCCTGAGGCATGACTATTTCCCATGAGAAGTACCGTGTACGTACTCGAACTGGAATTGTCCGCCAGAGGTAGTGAGGTCTCGTACCTGCTCATGTCAGTCGGACCGCCAGTCGCCACTATCACCGGTACCTCGACTGGCACCTCGGAAACGTTACCACCGCCTCCCCCACACCCAACAAGGAGGATCACACCTGCAAACATCAATAGTTTTTTCTTGATCACGTAGCAGACCTTTGAATATCTTGCGTCTCAAAGCTTAGTACCTGAACTTATGCAAGTGGTTCCATCAGAACGACCATCATGCTGAATCTAGCCAGCGGCTACGCCTCAGCTCGTATTGCCGTTCGCGTAGCTATATTTGCAGCACGGTATTTTTACTTTTCGGGTCGAGTTTGAGCGATGCAGATACCCGATAATAGCGGATGGCCTTCTCGTGATCGCCCTTGGTCATGGCGGCCTCTGCAAGGGAATCCCATGTGTTGGCTGATAATGGAAATGTTCCGACATTCAGGTCAAAAACCTTGATTGCTGCGTTGATCTCGCCATTTTCAAGAAGCTCATAACCCATAGCATTAATCATCGATTCCACGATATCCGCCGCCGGCAGAGCGGAATCGCCCATCAAACGATAGGCATGCGTCACGCGTACGGCATCATGCGTAGCAAAAGCAGCGGCTAGGTGGCCCACAACTTCGGCCTGAGGCGCATTTATTGGCGCCGCTTGTACGTTTCCGGCACAGGCAGCGAGGATTGTCAGGGCGAACCCCAGTCGCAAACGAATCATGTTGATGCTCCTCTATGAACAGCTCGAAAAGTTACACAGTGTTGTAGTTGAGTATAACACTAGCTCAGTATAACGCAATATCGGAATTTATAAGTCCGCGACTCGCGGCTCAAACACAGTGTTTGGGAGTGTCCACTTTGGGTTGCTTGCTCTTGCCTACGTTTTCGGAGCACCTACATTGCATACCCGATAACTCTCCAGCACCGCCGGCAACTGAGTGCTGACGGTCTCCAGGCGAATAACGGGCTCAGGAGGCATTTCACGTGATCCGTACGCCCGAATTGCTCCCACACTCGTTGTGATCTTCGGTTTCATCGAACCGGTTTCAGGAATTACCTGCGAAAAAGAATCGCCCTTAGGCGCTTGGCTCACTGATCCCTGATTCATTTGAGAGACCTCAGGTAGCGCCTCAAAATCAACATTTGGTGAGTTCACCAGTACCGCCGAAACCACGATATCTGACGGCTTACTCATCGCAGACAATATTTGCTCCGACACCTCGCCGCCGACTTTGTAGCGAACATCGGTTATGGACGGCATGCCGTTAATAGAGATAAGAGTTTCAACCCTGTATAGCTGCCAGCTCCTGTCACCAACGGTAATCGTTGCCTGACGCACAGGAGCAGGCGTCTGCTCCTGTAACTCAATGAATAAATACTGTGCGTCGATAGGGTATTCCGGAATTTCGCTGACCACGACAACTTCAGCATCAAGTAACGGCGTGCTCGAACCCGAGCTAACCGCACTAGTCTGGCCTCTGTGGATGGTTTTCCCGTCGACCTTTTCGACGGTCCAACCCTCGGCTGACTGTTCCTCTGCATTGGAAATGCCGCCACCAAACGAGATTCGATGGCCGCCAACGCTGTGCGAAAGCAAACATGTTCCTTGAGGCGTTGAAAACAACCACGGTTCGGACAAATCGCGAATAACACCATCCCTGAATTCTCGGAGAATTCTTTGATAGCTATTCATCAATTCAGTCCGATAATGTTCGCCGTCGAGGCTCGCACTGTAGTGCATTGGCGTGTTTTCATTGTCCAGGAATAACAAGTACTGTTTACCCACTTGCAAGGACAATCCACATCCCGAACTGCTGGAAATGCCACCGTAATCGCGCGCTGAACCCGACTCTTTCAATACATCCAAACTGACAAACGAGCAGTCGCGGCCTCCATCGGTCCAGAGTTCACGGCCAGGATCTTCCTCGCATTCTGTCACGAACCCGACAATGATACTGTCGGCGGCATCAAACTCCTCACTTAGAGTGAAAACTCTCGGCACGCAGTCCGATGCACGTGCATTTGTTGTTAGTACGAGAAGTGCGACGATGGCCGCTGTAGAAGCAACAACTGGAAGGGTGTTCCTCATGGAACGAGTCGCGTAATCCGAACGCATGACTTTTCTCCTAGGAAATTAGGCGTAACACTATTCCCGCGCGTTGATTACTATTATCGATTATCCACGAATTGTGCGAACGATGTGGGCGCTCTTACTCTTCGGCGAGGATTTCCCTCACACGCCCCTCGAGACGCGTCATGCCACCTTCTCTGCCGTACTCAAGGGCCTCCTCAGCGTCGGCACCGTTGAGGGCCCTGCCCAATGCGAGCAAAGCACCTACACGGTTGCCGCTGGCGCAGTGCAGCAATACCGGTCCTTCAGCGCTAGCGAGTAGATCATCCAGTAGCCGAGCGTTTCGGAAGCTAATCGCACCGGGTCCGGCTATTGGCAGGTTGATGTATTTCATTCCCAGCTTGTCGACAACCGCGGCTTCATCAAGGCCGCGGTTTTCGCCTGCTGTTCTGATATCGATAACGGTTTTGTAACCATTTTCGGCAAATATGCGGAGCGCGGTCTCATCCGGTTGGCCGGCAGCACTTAGTCCGTCGACCGGTGTAACTTCCTTCGTGCTCACCACGACTTTCAAGTCGACCTTAAGAGGTGAACCGGCGGCCGCGTCATTTGCGAACGTGGCGGCAGAAAAAACTGCCACCACAATCAGCATCAACAATTGATAGGGCATCTTAGTCATTTAGTTTCATGTGCCCATTGATTTCCACACCGCGTTTTGTGAACTGAACTTCGACAGACATTCTTTCGTACATGCTACCCGACAGCGTCAAAACCTCCTGCATCGCCTTTCGAATCGCCGCCGGCATTTCTTTTTCGCCCTCCTCCGGCTCTGCATTTTCCATGGCCTCACCGATCATGGCGTAGTAGCGCGCGGAGTCCATATTCATACTCATGAATGGCGTCGACTCGCTGCTCGACGCAACTAACATATCCGCAGCATTTGCCTCGGCGCCGTCTCCGAGCGAAACAGACAACGCGTCGTCCGACAATGCTGCAAATGCCTCTTTAGCAATCTCGGCAATTTGAGCCATCTCTAGCTTTACAGGCTTGCCGTCGGGCACTAGGTTCAACGCGGCGATTTGTGGATCCATCATCGCCGCCATCATTACGAGAGACTCTGCATTTTCAACCGCAATGAGTATCGATGCATCAATTGACGTCGGCGGAGTATGGGTCGACATATCCATTCCCTGAATATCATCTACATTCGCGACAAACCCGCGAAAACTATAAACAACCGGCGGGATTGGCTGGTCTAGTGCCGCGCGACCCGAGGTCACACCTGCCTGCAATTCAGCAAACATTTCACACTCGTACGGATCAGCTTCTATCGCATCGAGACGAGACTCGTAAAACTTCCTCAACGAAAGCGGATTCATTCCGAACCCAAGCGACAAAAGCCCACCGGCGTCCATACCCAGACCCGGAACAGCAGCTGGAATCGTTGCCAAACCCTCTGCGATGTCTTCTCGAAGCTCAACAATCATCGCGCTGGAAATTTCCTCCGACGATAGCTCCGAATATCCGAATACCATTCTTGGCGCAATTCCGGCCATCTCCCGGATCTCACCCGCGCACACCTCGCTGACCTCGGGCAATTCCTCGCCGATAGCCGTAAATAGCTCATCGTCAGTCTCTGTTGTATCACCGGCGAAAATGCCTGCAATACGCTGGAAGTCGACGAAACCTGTCATGTGTTCTGTGACGCCATATTCCTTGCCAATCGCACGCAGGGTCTTGCTCTTTTTTAGGTTGGCGCGCGGCGTAGTAATACCCAACGAACGAGCAATCTGTGACTCATCGTATTTTGATGGGACCACGGTCATCACAACCTGACCATCGAGCGTCGCAACGACTAAGTTGATCTTATCGGCGTTCGCATACTTGTATTTCTTTCCGTTTGCCTCGCCCTGCAAAAGTGGTTTTCCCGCCTTTTCCTCAAACCGCTCTATGGCCGCGTCAAACAAACTGGTATCAGACAGCTCCATGCGCAAAACCGGTAGCAGCCCATTGCCATAGAATGCGAATGCTGACTCCCGCTCGATGCCCACGCCTCTGATTCCATCGAGGCTCATCATACTGAGGACCTCTTCCATCAAACCGCGAAATTGCTCCGCTTTCTCTGCGCCGCCCTCTTCAGACGACATCTTCACGAGTTGCTCCGACATCACGTGCTTTAGTACGCGTTGGTAGGCCTTCAGTATCCCGTCGACTGTCGGCTCGAATTTCTCCGCCAGGTCGGAAGGCAATGCCTCAGTTGACGCAAAAACGTACGGTGTGTCTGCCGGAATGTACTTCAGCAAATCGGCGGAGTTTCCCGACGCAGCGAATGCACTGGAGAACGAAAAGAAGAGTGTGACCGCGGAAATAATTGCGCGTTTTGCGAACTTAGTCATGATTAGCTGTCCCAAAAATACTACCGAAATTCTGCGCAATGCCGACGTGTAATAGTGCTGCCGGTCACGTACGCACCAATGCATACAAGCGATCCGCAACCGGAGGCTGCGGACATCATTTCGGTGTCGAAGACGAGTAAAGTAGCGATTGCTGACGGTCTGTTTTGTTGCGGTGATTTGAATCGGACCGCTTGCCGTCTTGGAGATACCATAGCATAGCAATACACTGTGTCCATGAATATTTCGCAAATCGACACTCGTGACTTCGAGCAGATACTCGCCCTGAATGAAGCGGCTGTGCCGAATGTAAACTTGATCGGGCACAAGGAATTACAATGGTTCGTCGACAATGCCGCGTGTGTCTATGTCGCGAAAATTGATGATCGCATTGCCGGCTTTTTGATCGGCCTGCGGCCAGGAAGTAATTACGCGAGTCCAAACTACCAATGGTTCTGCGATAACTATGAAGACTTCGCATATGTCGATAGAGTTACGGTTGCCGAGTGGGCGCGCCGGCAGGGAATCGCCGAATCCCTTTACAAAGTCTTCGCAGAGTCACAATCTGACGCACCGGTAATAACCTGTGAGATAAATCTGCGACCACCCAATGCGGGATCGATGCGCTTTCACGAACGTATGGGTTTTCGAAAAGTCGGATCGCAGGAAATCGAAGGCGGAACTAAGGAAGTGGCCCTTATGGAGAAAACACTTTGACCAATAGCAATCAAAATGATCGCGAGTTCGACATCATCATCCAGGGTGCAAGCGGATTTACTGGCACTCTGGTCGCGGAATATTTACTGCAACAATACGGCGTCGACAAAGATTTACGTTGGGCTTTGGCCGGTCGGAGTGAAGGCAAACTTCAGCAGGTTCGGGACGGACTCGGTGAAGCCGCGGCTGGTCTCGAATTAATAGTTGCCGATAGCTTTGATAATGATGCGCTGCGTTCCCTCGCATCCCGGACTCGGGTGGTTATTACAACTGTCGGGCCTTACGCACTTTACGGCAGCGATCTGGTCGCCGCTTGCGTTGAAAGCGGCACTCATTACTGTGACCTCGCCGGTGAAGTGCAGTGGATTAGAAAAATGATCGACACGCACCACGATCGCGCGCGGGAAACCGGTGCCAAGATTGTGCATTGCTGCGGGTTCGACTCGATACCTATGGATATCGGCGTTTGGTTCTTACAAGACGCTGCGCACAGCAAATACGGTGTTTATTGCGAATCGATAAGCCTGTTGGTCAAAGCCACAAAAGGTACAGCGAGTGGTGGCACGCTTGCCAGCATGATGAACCTTATCAAGGAAAGCCGGGAGGACCGTGCGATCGCTCGAGTTCTGATTCATCCTTACAGCCTGAATCCCGATGGGGAGCGCGACGGTCCTGACGATCGAGACCAGCAAAAAGTTGTTTACCGTAAGGACGCCAATTCGTGGACAGCGCCATTTGTAATGGCCGGAGTCAATACAAAGATCGTTCGCCGCAGTCACGCTCTGACAGGATATCCCTACGGAAAGGATTTCCGCTACGACGAATCGGTAATGACGGGTCGTGGTTTTTCCGGCTGGATGAAAGGCACAATGATGACACTCGCTTTGGGTGCTTTGGTCTTCTTTGCATCCTTCACGCCCACACGCAACTTCCTGCAACGACGCATACTTTCAAAACCTGGCGAAGGCCCGGATCGTGAACTACAGCGGACGGGATTTTTCAATCTCATGCAGATTGGCAAACTGCCCGATGGAACAAAGATACACGGCAAGATCACGGGAGATCAGGATCCCGGATACGGCTCAACAAGTAAGATGCTCAGCGAGAGTGCCGTTTGCCTTGCAAGAGACGACCATGGCGCGGCCGGGGGCGTATTCACACCGGCTTCCGCAATGGCAAGACCGCTAATCAAACGGCTTCGCGAAAATGCCGGGCTTACGTTCGAACTGCGTAGTTAGTGCTCAGCCGCGTAGTGAAATGCCTCATCAAATTTTTCCCCAGCCTCAATTCGAACCGGTAAGCGATTTCTCGGTGACGCAACCGGGCAGGTTGCGAAATCATTGAATGCGCACGGAGGACTATAGGATTTATTAAAATCCAGGACCGTCATACCGTCATCACCCGGCGTCGCGGAATACAGAAACCTCCCTGCCCCGTAAGTTGCATCGCGGTTCGTTTGGTCGCCGAAAACGAAGAAAAGCTCATCGCCTGCGACGTATGCCTCAAGCTCATAGGTTTCACCATCGATTTCAAATTCGACTACGCCGGGCGACTCTGGACGATACTCAAGGCCCTCGATCACCGTCCCGACAATCGCGACTTTTGGCTCTGAATACCGTTTCAAATTCGCACTAACTCGCAACAACGGATCGATCTCGAAATACGGCAAGGGACCGAACGTCGCAACGAAGGGATGTTCAAAATCCCGCAGTCGTATCGCATAGCGTCCAACCCGTTCGACAACGGTCCAGGCAAGCGAGCCATGAGTGACCATGATCGCGTCGTCCGTCGTGTCGGCAGGAATCTTGATATTTTGCACGGGCGCACCATCGACAAGTACGTCGACGCCAGACGCGACCTGCATCGAAACGCCTTCGTCGGTGACTTCAAAACGGCCGATTTCAGCCGCAGCGTTGGCACCGAAGACGACATCATTTGTCGGCGCCGAGCCGAAACGGTAAGTACCGGGCTCAAGCCAAAAAAGTCCAATTTGGTTCAGGTAGCCCTCTGGGTGTTTCAACCGCTCCATCCGCCCGATACGCCAGTCCAGAACCTCCTCGTTGTAGGCGACAGCATCGAAAGTTGCGCCACTTTGTCCACAAGCAGCGGGGATCGAGGCTATGACAAGGGCCAGAAGCCATACAGGGTGTCGTTTTTTCATGGATCGTAGTGTGCCATATCAATTCTCGAATTGGGTCACTATAATCCGCGCCTTCTCAAAGAGCCCGCCCCAATGTCTGAACTATCCAAGCTAAGAAATATCGCGATCATTGCCCACGTCGACCACGGCAAAACAACACTCGTTGATCAGATGCTGCAACAGTCCGGAACTCTCGGACCACGGGCCGCTGTGCCTGACCGCGTGATGGATTCGAATGACCTCGAGCGTGAGCGCGGCATCACGATTCTTTCGAAGAATACGGCGGTCAAATGGAATGACTTTCGCATCAATATCGTTGATACGCCCGGGCACGCAGATTTCGGTGGCGAAGTAG
Organism: Woeseiaceae bacterium; assembly: GCA_021773075.1. Taxonomy (GTDB): domain Bacteria; phylum Pseudomonadota; class Gammaproteobacteria; order Steroidobacterales; family Woeseiaceae; genus UBA1847. The sequence continues at coordinate 24,127 of JAJFKT010000013.1, read as the reverse complement.
AGCGCGTCTTGTCCATGGTGGACAGCGTATTACTGCTGGTCGACGCCGTTGAGGGTCCGATGCCACAAACGCGCTTCGTTACGGAAAAGGCATTTGCACAAGGGCTGGTCCCAGTTGTCGTTATCAACAAGATCGATCGCGACGGTGCACGCCCGGACTGGGTAATCGATCAAACTTTCGATTTATTCGACCGCCTCGGCGCGACAGACGAGCAACTCGACTTCCCAATCATTTACGCCTCTGCCCTGGAAGGTTATGCGAGCGAAACCTCGGACGTACGTGACGGGAATTTAGATCCTTTGTTTGAGACCATCGTAAAGCACGTACCTCATCCCGCCGTTGATCCAGACGGGCCGCTGCAGTTACAGGTATCGAGCCTCGACTACGACACTTACACCGGCGTTTTGGGTATCGGCCGCATTAGCCGCGGCAAACTGGTAACCAACGCACCGGTGAGCGTCGTCGCACCGAATTCAATAGCCAGGCGCGCGCGAGTTTTGGAAGTATTCGGCTTTGACGGCCTCAAACGACAACGGGTAGATGAAGCAAGCGCCGGCGACATCGTAGTTTTCAGTGGTATTGAAAAACTGCATATCTCGGACACCTTGTGTGACCGCGATCATGAAGAGGCTTTGCCGGCACTGAGCGTCGACGAGCCCACCGTAAATATGACTTTCCAGGTTAACAAATCCCCGTTCGCCGGACAGGATGGGAAGTACCTGACCAGTCGACAGATTCGCGAACGACTGGAACAGGAACTCAAACACAATGTCGCCTTGCGTGTTGACGAAACGGGTGACCCTGACAAATTCAGGGTATCCGGACGCGGAGAGCTGCATCTTTCAGTGCTCGTTGAAACAATGCGCCGTGAAGGATTCGAACTCGCCGTATCAAGACCCGAAGTCATCATGCATGACGTCGATGGTGAACAACACGAGCCCTGGGAACAACTAACGGTCGATTTTGATGAGGCCTTTCAAGGGGCGGTCATGACTCGCCTTGCGGATCGTAAGGGCGAATTACAAAATATGTTACCGGATGGCAAGGGACGCATGCGCCTTGATTACAAAATTCCGACCCGCGGGCTGATCGGCTTTCGAACCGAATACCTGACGGCGACGTCCGGGACCGGTCTGATTTACCATGTCCTGGACACCTACGCGCCTCGCGTTAAGGGATCAATCGCGCAACGTAGCAACGGTACCTTGGTATCGATGGTGCATGGCAAGGCGTTGGCGTACGCCCTATTCAATCTTCAGGAACGCGGCAAACTGTTTCTGGGACACGGAGCGCCGGTTTATGAAGGCATGATTGTCGGTATTCACAAGCGCCAGAATGATTTGGTTGTAAATCCAACCAAGGCTAAGCAGCTGAATAATATCCGTGCCGCCGGGACCGATGAAAACCTGATCCTTACGCCACCGCTTCGGTATTCGCTTGAGCAATCACTCGAATTCCTCGACGACGATGAGCTATTGGAAGTAACGCCTCTGAACCTTCGCCTGCGTAAGAAACACCTGACTGAAGTTGACCGAAAACGAGAAACCCGCCAGAAGGCATCGTGAGCGGAGACGCGGCAACACTGGCTTTTGCCGATCTACAACCTGAGGATATTGTAGCGACCCTGACCGACCTCGGGTTTGACTGCGATGGGCGATTCCTGGCGCTTAATAGCTACGAGAACCGCGTCTACCAAATCGGTATCGAAGATGACCGGCCTGTAGTCGCCAAATTTTACCGGCCCGGTCGCTGGTCCGATGAATCCATTCGCGAAGAACATCAATTTTCGATCGACCTGGCCGATCAGGAGATACCGGTTGTTGCACCACTGTCTATCGAGGGCGATACACTAAAACACTCCGGCCATCACCGGCTTGTTGTATATCCGTGTCGCGGCGGACGATCGCCTGATCTGGACAACTACGAGTTACTAACCCAGCTCGGACGTCTCGTCGCTCGCATTCACCTCGAAGGTGAAACATCGTCTTTCAAGCACCGGCCCACCGTTGACATCGATAGTTACGGCGTGGAATCCATCGATTACCTGCTGGCCAACGAATACATTCCCGACGCTAACTACGACGCCTACGAAAGCGTGGCAGATCTGGTATTGGATGGCGTAGAGGCATGTTTCGAGCGCGCTGGAAATACCCGGGAAATTCGACTGCACGCGGATTTTCACCCAGGTAATGTGCTCGTCAATCAGGACCGACTGCATATTGTTGACCTTGACGACTGTCGTCACGGCCCTGCAGTTCAAGACCTATGGATGTTTCTCTCCGGGGATCGCGCCGAGCAAACGCCGCAACTCGAAGCACTTCTGGAAGGCTACCAGTCGTTTCGACGATTCGACCCGCGTGAACTTCATCTGATTGAAGCGCTGCGCAGTTTGCGAATCATGCATTACGCTGCCTGGCTCGCACGTCGCTGGGCGGACCCTGCGTTCAAAATCGCATTCCCGTGGTTTGACAGCGCACGTTATTGGGACGACCACATCCTTGCTTTACGCGAGCAGGTCGCCTTAATGCAGGAAGCACCTCTCGAGTGGCGCGACTTCTAACTAGCGAGACGGCAAGGTACGACGGCGTGGCGCCACTTCAAATCTCTCGAGCCATCGCGTAAACGTCTTCCGGCTCAGTGTCTCGAGACCGTTCATCGAATCCATACTTTGTTGACGAATGGCTTCCGGGTCGACACGGTCCAGCTCCTCGAGCAGGGTTTTTTGATTTGCCGGAACCGTCAACCAGCGATCGATCAGGGATTCATCAACTTCCAAATGAAACTGCAGTCCATAAGCGTGTTCACCATACTTGAACGCTTGAACCTCACTGGCCTCGGACGAGGCGAGGTGAATCGCGCCTGGCGGCAAGCCAATGCCATCTTCATGCCATTGGAATACACTTTGAACATTCGAAAATGTCGACAAGACCGGGTCAACTGAACCTGCCGCGGTCAATTCGACGTCATGCCAGCCAATTTCCCGTGATTTGTTTCTACTAACAGAGCCTCCCAGAGCTTTGGCCAATAGCTGTGCTCCGAGGCATATTCCCAGCACAGCAATATCCCGGTCGACCGCCTCACGAATAATTTCGACCTCGGTAATCAAGTTCGGGTAGGACTCGATCTGATCGCTATTCATAGGCCCACCCAGAATAATCAGCGCATCGAAATTTTCCAGACTCGGCCGAGACTCGGGCTGGCGGCCGAAGTTGACGTAGCGAATCCGAAATCCGGATTCCTTGAGTAACGGATCCAATGTTCCTAGAGGCTCATAGGGAACATGCTGAAAAACCAGTATTTTGGGTCGGGCCATGAATAGTTGCCGAAGTTAGTGTTAATTGTCAGGGCAAGGGTCTTTATACCTGTTTTGTGCAGGCCATGAAAAAAATTCGGATTTGCACTCCACGAGTGGCCGATCTAAAGTGGCAACAAGCTGTGACCTGTGTATTTCGTTGGAACTATGCGGCCTCCCGGTGCTCAGATATAGCAGTCTTCCATAATCGCCAGCTGGAAAATAGACCACTTGATCGCTACGAAACCTCTAAGAATTAGTGTCATTTTGCTTTCTCTAGTCGCGGCAGGATGCTCATCGAATGTCGTTGTCGCCAGGCCAAGCATTCCGCAGCCTCACATAGACCAACTGCCGATGGCTGTCGCACTTCGAATCCCAGCCGAATTTCAAGACTTCGTGCACGAAGAGAATGTGCTCGGCCGCGAAAAATGGACCATCAACCTTGGCTCGGCAAATGCTTCGTTTTTCGAACAGCTGTTTGGCTATATGTATGAGAACGTCATCATTCTCGGGCCGGACGACAACGCTGAGGATCACACTTTTGACGCACTTGTTGAACCGAAAATCGAGGGCTTCGAATTCTCGGTACCTAACCAAAGCAAGACCGATGCATTCGCCGTATGGATTCGATATCGCATGCAGGTCTACGACAGTGTGGGCAACAGCGCGTCGACCTGGACGGTGAGTGCGTATGGCAAGAGTCAAAAAGAAGGCATTGGCGGTACGAAGGCACTGCAACGAGCTGCGATTCTAGCGATGCGCGATGCGGCCGCATTGATTCTTCTGCAAATGAACAAGGCGACCAAAATTGCTGCATTGGCTGACGGTCCTATCGACCTCGATAAGCTCGTCTCAGCCGATTCGAGTAATAGCGGGACAGACGATGAGAATGACAGGCCTGTTGGACTTTTTGCAATTGGAGGTATTGATGAAGATATTGAGTAATGCTTTCGCCCTGCTCGCCATCATTAATCTCAGTGGCTGCGTAACAGCGAGCCTCGAAAACGATCGCGCCGAGACAACAGGACTCCTCGACGGAGAGTCAGTCGTCGTAATGGCTAAGAGTTACCACCAGGGCAACGAAACGGAGGCGGATTATATTAGCTGCATTGAAAAAGCGCTTGGCCGCGGCTCAAGTGGCGTCAATGTCATTCCAAATCAGCAGTTCATCGACAATCTGTTTCCATGGTTCGAGCCAAGAACTGCACCAGCCGATACCAAGGGCCTTGTAACGCTCATGGAGCGACCCGGAGTTCCTGCCGCTGTAACCAGGATGGGTGTTCGTTACATTATCTGGCTGGATGGAGACACCGAACGTGTCACCCAGGGTGGCAGTCTGTCATGTGCAGCGGGACCGGGCGGCGGTGGCTGCTTCGGTTTCGCGTGGTGGCAGGATGATGCAGACTATGAAGCTTCGATCTGGGACCTGGAGGATTCCGAATCCGCAGGAACGGTAACCGCTGATTATAGTGGTACGTCATTCCTGCCTGCCCTCGTCGTTCCCATTCCGCTTATCGCAAGAACCCAATCCAGGGCTTGTTCGGGACTCGCGAAACAGCTGAGAAATTTTCTCGTAAGTACCGACTCCGTATAAGCGCTGAAATGAGTTATTCGGGCCGTCCGGCCCGAACAAATGCTGCCGAGTAGAATGAAGAGCCAAGTTTCGCAACACTGACCTGCTTGCCACTCGATGGAGCATGTACAAATCGTCCTCCTCCTACATACATTCCAACGTGCGACATTTTTCCTTCAAAACTAAAGAAAAGCAGGTCACCTGCCTGTAATTCGTTCCGTTGAATTGTCGATGTAGATGACCACAGTTGGCCCGTCGTTCGAGGGACGTTCTTGCCAGCACGCTGATAAGAGTATTGAACCAGGCCACTGCAATCGAAACCACTTGCCGTTGAGCCACCGTAGCGGTACGGGACACCGACTTGCGAAAGTGCAATTTCGGCCGCCCTCTCTCCCGTATTCTGATGCTGCGCGATAGGAACCGGCTCACGATTCAGACGCTGGTCCGGTTTACTAACCGCGTTCGACGAGCATGCGGAACCCATTGCCAACATAGTGATTGTTAAGGCAAAAATAGGAATTTTGCGAGCTGTCTGCGTTATCATCTGCGTTACTCTTCGTGGCGCACTCCCAAGACCATACGCGACAAGGCCTGAATACTGTATGAACTATATCTCAGGATTGATATTACTGACCGGGCTGTTTGCCTGCGCGGCATGCGGTAGTCCGGCATCGGAAACCGGTGCCTCAGACGGGTCACAAAATTACACTGTGCACTACACGATAACGCCGAACCGGGGTGATGGCAGCGTGGCCGTGCAAATGGCCGTCGATCAAACGCGTGGCCAGCTGCGGGAATTATCTTTCGCACTGGCCAACCTGGAAGAAACTGACATTAAGGCCGACGGCGAGTTACAAATCGATGACGGCATCGTTCGCTGGCGGCCAAACCGCAATGGCGGCAGCCTGTTCTGGCGATCTCATGTGCCGCACCGACGCGGCAACGGTGGCTACGATGCTTTGCTAAACAAAGACTGGGGCATATTTCGGGCTGAGGACGTCATTCCGAGGGCCCGCACACGAACGCTCAAAGGCGCCAGCAGCAAGACCAGTATGACATTTGAATTACCGGAGCAATGGACTGCTATCTCGGAATATTCGGCCCCCAATAGTCGTATCGAAGTCGCAAATCCCGATCGCCGTTTTGATCAGCCACGCGGATGGATCGCTATGGGTGAGTTGGGAGTCCGCCGCGAGATGATCGCCGGAACACGAGTATCAGTCGCGGCACCCGAAGGTCAGTCGGTCAGGCGCATGGATATGCTCGCCCTGCTAAATTGGACACTACCCGAAATGTATACGGTACTTCCCGATGCCATTCCTCGTTTGACCATCGTCAGCGCTGGTGATCCGATGTGGCGCGGTGGATTATCTGCTCCGGCGTCTGTTTACATACATGCAGATCGTCCCCTGATTAGTGAGAACGCAACCAGTACGCTCGTTCACGAAATCGTGCATGTCGCGATGGATGTTACGGCTGAGGAAGGGTTTGACTGGATTGTTGAAGGGCTGGCTGAGTACTACAGTCTCGAGTTGTTGCAAAGAGGCGGAGCTATTACCGCGCGTCGATACAGGCGCGCAATCGAAAAACAATCCGAATGGGCGAACGATGCTACGAAATTGTGTTCCCCAGAATCGACGGGGGCCGCCACCGCACTTGCGGTAATCGTGTTTCGACAGCTGGCTGACGAACTGCGTAAGGAAACAGCCGGCAAAGTCAGCCTGGACGACGTGCTTTCCCGAATCTCTGAAAATCGCTCGAAAATATCATTGCAGACGCTTGGCGGCATTGTGACGGAGTTGCTGCAACGGCCTGCTGTAACTCTTAGTATTGAAAACCTGCCTGGCTGCCAGACATACCTGATGTCATCGGAGACTTAAGCATTTCAATGGATGGAAATCACGACCTTGAGTTGATTCTAAGATCGCGGACACCGATCGTGATCATCGAGTCTCAGGACGAGGCACGCATGTTGGAAATGCTTCAGGCTATTTCGATGCGCCGGTCCACGACGAGTTACCTGCCACTTTTTCGGTGGACCATCACTGATGGGCTGCAGAGGCTCGATATCTCGCTTGAGCCTCAGGCCATTAATTCTGAACCGACCGATGTCTTGAAACACATTCGCGCTGTTTCAAAACCGGGTATGTACGTGCTTCTGGATTTCCACCCATTCCTTGATGACCCGGTACATGTGCGGCTTCTCAAAGATATCTGCATTCAGTTTAAAAGCGTCGAGCGTCAAATCGTGCTGATCAGTCACCAGGTGACGGTACCGAATGAACTTGAAGGTTATTGCGCTCGTTTTGACATGGCATTACCCACGGAACAGCAACGAACGCAGATCGTGCAAAAAGCCGTTGACGAATACAGCAAGGAAAACCCGGGTAGCAAAGTTGAGGTTGATCCGAAAGCCCACAAGTTGCTGATCAAGAATCTCGCGGGTTTGACCTATGCTGATACCGGTCGCCTCGCTCGAAACGCGATTTGCCACGACGGTGCGATTACGAAAAGTGATTTGCCGCAGGTCATGCAGGCAAAGTACGAACTACTAAACAGCGGTGGCGCGCTGCAGTTCGAATACGACACTGCAACCTTTGGCGAAGTTGGCGGGCTGTCTCGGCTCAAGTCATGGCTAACACAACGACGTAGCGCGTTTCGCGGCGATGAGAGTGCTGCGCATCTGGATCCGCCCAAGGGCATTCTGTTGTTGGGTATTCAAGGCTGCGGAAAAAGTTTGGCTGCGAAAGCGACGGCCGCAATATTCGGCGTACCCCTGCTGCGGCTGGACTTTGGTGCCATTTATGACAAGTACCACGGCGAAACAGAACGCAAGCTTCGCGAGTCGTTGAAAACCGCAGACGTCATGTCACCTTGTGTCTTGTGGATTGACGAAATCGAAAAAGGTATTGCCGGGCGCGGCGGCGAAACGGGAACCTCGCAACGAGTTCTTGGAACTTTCTTAACCTGGATGGCGGAGAAGAAAAGCCACGTTTTCATTGTTGCGACAGCCAACGACATCAGCAGCATGCCACCTGAGCTCGTGCGCAAAGGACGCTTTGACGAGATATTCTTTGTCGATCTCCCGAGCCCTGAAATTCGCGCGTCAATTTTGGCAATTCACTTATCAAGGCGCAACCAGTCGTTGGGCAAATTCGACATCAATACTCTCGCCAAAGCCATGGACGGTTTTTCAGGGGCAGAAATTGAACAAGCTGTCGTTGCCGCTTTGTACTCGGCACACGCCAAAAAACAGGCCCTCGCAACGGAACACATTCAGGCCGAAGTCGACATGACGAAACCGCTATCGGTAGTTTTGAGCGAGAAAATCGCCCTGATGCGGGAGTGGGCAGCCGGGCGAACCGTATCCTGTGATTAGCCATTTGACGTAACGCGCAAAAAAGACTGTGCACATTCCGACCCTTGTCCATTCACGTGATAGACTGACGCGATGGCTAATGACAATAACAATATCAATGACTTAGTCGCCGATGACGACGATCCGACGGTCGAACTCCAGACGCTGTTGCATGCAAGCGACACAGGACCCGAAGCGGATGCAAAAACTTTTGATGGCTTTGATGTACCTCTTGGTGAGGACGGAACTGGCGTCACTGTCTCAGAACTGAAATCCGATTTGCGCTTGCGCACCAAGACCATCGGCAAACTTCAATACGACATCGAACAGCTGCACGCAAAATGGCTTGGACTCGAAACCGAAATTGGAGCTCGGGAAACACAGACCGAAAAACTCAACAGCGAGCTGATTTCTTCGCAAGATGCTGTGCAGCGAAAAGAGAAGCTGCTTAAAGAACGTGACCGCAAAATCAAGTCGCTCAAGTCCGAAATTCGCCAACGCGACGATGAACACCGCCAGTTACAAATCCAGTACGACGAACTGCAGCGTGAAGCGACCGAGCGAGCAGCGCCCGACATCAAGCCTGAAACACACCAACACGATGGCGGTCAGGATGACGGCGGATCGGCAATGCAGCTTCGACTTGAACGGTCGGAACAATACGCCGACGGTCTGCGGCAACAGTGTCAGGACCTGATCGCTGCAAATTCAAAGTATGAAAGTGAAACAGAAAACCTCACGCAACTTGTCAACGATGCAGCAAGCGCGAAGAAGCGAATTCAGGGGGAACTGGAACAGACCCTAACGATCGTTGACGATCTGCGTGCCGAACTCGACAGCATCCGGAAGACTCATCAGGGGGAATTGCGGACATTGCGGTTTGAATTGGGCGCGGCTCAGGACACTGTTGTAGAAACTGACGACTTAAACAGCCAACTCGCTTCAGACCTCGTTGACGCACGGGGATTCAAGGAAGAGTTGGAACGTATGCTTGGCGATATCGAGGAACAGTCCTCAACGCAAATCGAAAAACTTCAGAAGGAGCTGACTCGGCTTAAGCGAAAATCTGATAACTACGAGCGCAAGCTGACAACTAAAAGTGAGGCAATATCCGTTCTGCTCGCCGAGCTGGCTAAAAAATCTGAGCAAATTGAGTCGATCGGTGAGATTGAGGGCGTTATCCACGATATCGATGAACGAATGTCAGAGCGCAGTCTGGCTGGTGAGGGGGACGGCCCGCAAACGTCTATAGACAGGCTATCACGTGTGCTGATTGGCACGGTTGACGACCAGGTGTTGCGCTTCCCTCTTTTCAAGGATCGCCTGACCATTGGCCGCACAAAAGACAACGATATCCAGCTCAAAGCAGCCTATGTCAGTCGGCGTCATGCCGTTATTCAGACAGAAGAGGGTACGACTCGAATTATTGACTGGGGTAGCAAGAACGGCATTCATATCAATACAACAAAGGTATCCGAACACATTCTGCTTCATGGCGATATTGTCACAATTGGCGAAGCCCGTTTTCGTTATGAGGAAAGAAAAAAACGCGAATCCTGATCGAGCTTAAGGAAGTGTGAAGACATTCACGGTCTTTTTTTTCCAACTGGCATAGAGTTCTCATTCTCTACAGGGAATGTGATACCAGCCGATGATGAGTACAACAGCACGGAAGCCGTTGAATCTATCTGAAACCCAGCAAGTCACCCGCAGCACAGGCAAGCTGGCGACGAAAAAACTCTGGTTACCCAAATTTCTTTACGATAGCCTGCCCTATTTCTATCTTTGTGCGGGCATCAGCGCGTTTCTTGCCACTCTTTATATTAGCGAATGGTTTTGGGTTCTCCCCCACTATCTGCTGTTCTCGGCCGCCTGCATTCATATGGCAATTGCAGTCTATCGGCGACGACGCAAGGCTACGGCGGAATCAGCCAACACAACGCCTTCTTGACCTGCCTCTCGAGGTAGGCAACGATAGTGGCCGTTTCGTTGCAAAAGCTATTGATTACCTCTGTGACTACCGAAGCAAATACGTCTAATATCAGGCAATTGGCCACCAAAGAAGCGGCGCTTTTCGTTGGATTCCTGCTTTTTGGCCTGGCTCTCCTTCCGTTGCTCATCTACTACGTGGGCCAAATCGTGTTCGGTGAATACAGTGGCCTGGGTTATGGTGATTTCTTCGGCACACTGAGCAGCAAGATCCGAAGCGGAGATTGGGTAGCCTCGCTCCTGATACTCTCCCCCTACCTCGTCTGGCAATGCCTGCGATTGATGGTAGCCGCGTGGAAATTGGCCGGACGCGGCTAGTCACTGTCCTGAATGTGAACTGCATCACATTTCTTGAAAGCAACATCATTTAGGCGCTCGACCCTTTGTAAACTTGAAGCGTCCGGTGTCATGAAAAACATCTGGACGACCTTCCCGTACTTTATTTGGTCAACGGCAAAGAAAATGATGGAGAAACTCAAAAATTGGCTGAAACATCGGTTCTCTACCGATGACACACCTGCGCCTCCTGATTTTCGGAAAACGGCTAGCTACCACCCGACTCCCTCGCCGAGAGCCGCAGCCAAGAAACCGAACAAGCTACCCATCGAGCTAGAAACCAGTGTCTCTGGAAAAATCGACGATGTTGGACCGGGTAAGAATGTGCTCATTCGAAATAAATACGTTCGTGAAGATACTGGCACGCATGAAACCTTGAAAATCCTGGACGACTCGATTGTGGATTCCGGCGAGGAAACGGGTATCGATCCGTACAACACGGGCGGCTTCGATCGCTCCAGAAACTGGAATAATCGTTTCCGAAAATAAGTTCCTTCGTGATAATCTGCGCTGCCGGGAGTATGGAGCGAGGGCTTGTCTTTACGAGTTTCATTCGAGTTAAGTGAAGCAGATCTGGAGCATTTCAGACTGATCATGAAGGAAGCCATGAGGACTGCGTCTCGATTGGCACCTGAAGATATCGTCGCGGCCGCTGAGACCCTGCTGTCGGACATCAAGGAATCCACCGCGCCGGGATTTATCGTCGAGAGACTTCAGAATCTCAGGCTGATGATTCGAATGCTGTCCGACATTGAGTGGCGACTGCCTCATCAAGAAGCGACTCGCGTATTAAATGCACTCGCTTACTTTGCGGAACCAGATGATCTAATTCATGACAGCATTCCAGGGCTGGGATTTCTTGATGACGCAATTATGATCGAACTTGTTGTCAGAGAACTGAAGCACGAGATTGAGGCATACAGCGACTTTTGTGTCTATCGAGATCGACTGCAGCTTGAACAGGGACATGCGGCAAAAGTCAGTCGCAAGGGTTGGCTGGATAACCGGCGCAAAGAACTACAAAGTCGCATGCGCCGTCGCCGTAAACGTAGCAGCCAGTCGCCGTTTTCCAAGTAGTGGGCGATCAATCAGGGCCAGTAGTACCAGCCAGTCAGCAACACGCCGACCCACATAAGGCCTTGAACCCAATATCGTTCCGCACGTTTTTTCCATAGAGAATAGAAACTCGTCGCAGATATCGCTGTCATAACAACAAAGATAGCGAGGCTGCTAAGTAACGGATCGAACTCCCGTTGTAGACGTGGATAGTCTTCGCCGAGGACCAGAACAACTATGATGACGGCGGCGAGACTGACCATGATGGCAAAGCAGGATCCCAGCACGATTAGTGTGACCGCAGATAAAGGGCGCATATATAGTTTCCGAATTGGTCCAGAAAATTCCTGTCTTACTGAAATTATGACGAATATGCCCTTGATCAAAGGGCATTACGCATCTAGCCTAGCCGAATTGATAGCAATGCTAAACAGTCATTGAACATTATGGAGATAACTTTGAGATTATTTGAACATCGCCGATCCCGTGGGTTTGCAATTGCATTGCTCGCGTTCCTGTCCTTGCCCGCGCTGAGCAACAGCGATGGCGGCACGACCAATACGACAGCGGCTGTCGAAGTAGATCAAAGTCTCCTGCGCGAGCCCCTTTTTCCTGAACAAAGGCACGAAAATATCGCCGGGCTTGTAGCGCAGTTTATCCAGAAATCACATTACAACGAAGTCACAGTCGATGATGATCTTTCCTCGACGGTGCTGGATATGTACGTCGAGAATCTCGACCGTAACCGCATGTACCTACTCGCCAGCGATATTGAGTATTTCGAGCAACACCGATACGAACTCGATGACATGGTACGCAGCAAGCCACTCGATCCGATATACGAAATGTTTGAGGTCTATCAGACTCGGGTACGAGAACGACTCAATTATGCGTTGACACAGCTAGACGCGGAACCCGACTACCTGGTCGACGAGAACTATCGCTTCGATCGCACCGATGAGCCATGGGCGGTAAGCACCGAGGAACTCGACGAGATCTGGCGTCATCGAGTAGTCAATGATGCATTGTCTCTCGCCCTCGAAGATGAGCCGTGGGAGAAAATCCACGACGTTCTCTCCAAACGCTATACGAATTTCTTGAAGCGACTTGATCAGGTTAATCGGGATGACGTTTTCGAACGCTTTATGAATATGTTTGCGCACGCCGTTGATCCGCATTCGAGTTACCTGTCTCCACGCAATGCCGATGAATATCGGATCGCGATGAGTTTGTCCTATGTTGGCATCGGTGCCACTTTACAAACTGATGACGACTTTGTTCGCATAGTGAATATCATTCGAGGTGGTCCCGCTGATTTTGACGGAACTCTGAAGCGTGATGATCGAATAACGGCCGTCGCACAAGGCGGTGACGGCGAATTCGTCGACGTGATCGGATGGCGCCTGGACGATGTCGTTGACCTGATTCGCGGCCCGAAGCAGTCCGTTGTCCGTTTGCAGATTATTCCGGCCAACGCTGTCCCTGGCAGCCCGAAAGAAGTAATTGAGCTGACACGCGGTGCCGTCAAGCTTGAAGAGCAAGCCGCAAAGAGTGACATCATTAAGGTTCCGCGCGACGGTCGTGAGTGGGTAATAGGCGTTATCGAAGTACCTGGGTTCTACAGGGACTACCGTGCGCTGACCAATGGTGATACCGACTTCACGAGCGTATCAAGAGACGTGAAGCGACTGATTGGCGAGCTCGAAGAACAAGGTATCGACGGCCTCATTGTCGATCTACGCGGCAATGGTGGTGGCCATCTGACTGAAGCTACCGCTTTGTCCGGCCTGTTCATCGACAATGGACCCATTGTCCAGCTAAGGAATTACGTTGACGTAAAACGCAATCCGCCACAACGGCTGGACGACCCTGATCCGGTTGCACGAGTCGCATACAACGGTCCGCTGGCCGTTCTTGTCGATCGCTTCAGTGCTTCTGCCTCGGAAATTTTTGCCGGTGCAATCCAGGACTATGCGCGGGGCGTAATCATCGGTCAGCAGACTTTCGGCAAAGGAACCGTGCAAAATCTTTATTCTCTCGACCAGTATTTCCGCAGTGAAGACGAAAAGGGTTTCGGGCAACTGACGCTGACTATCGGCAAGTACTACCGTGTTACCGGAGCGAGCACGCAACATCGTGGCGTTTACCCTGACATCGCCTTGCCATCGAACATCGATACCGAGACGTTTGGTGAAAGTGCGCGCGAGAACGCCCTGCCCTGGGACACCGTGGACACGACGCGCTTTACAGCCGGAACACCACTCGACACGACAATTGCGTCTTTAACGGCTAATCATGTCGAGCGGGCAAAAGACGATCCCAATTTTCAATATCAGGTAGACCGCATTGAAGCCAGCAGGGAAATGCGCAATCAAAAGACCATTTCGCTAAACATTGAGAGGCGACGTAAAGACCGCGAGAATCAACTGGCCAAAGCGCTGGATCGCGAGAACGCGAGACGTATGGCCTTGCAGCTGGAGCCTCTCGAAAGTCTGGATGACATTGATGCCGACGAAATGCCAGATGTACAACTTGACCAAGCGGCAAAAATTGTGACTGATCTGGCCACGCTACGCGAGGTGGATGCAACTCCGGCACAGACCGCACACGTATTGCCACTCAAAGAGTAACAGCGGCCGCTGCGATCGACTTGCGATGCAATATCGAGGTGTTATACTCGACTATAACACCGACAGGAAGCACTCATGTTCGACCGGCGTAAAATGCCATTTCAACAGAACAGCTTCGCTGCAGCAGCGGCGCTGGTACTCATGTCTGGTGTCTTGGCAACTCCTTCGCTAGCCGCAACCAGCGGCCACATCCCCTGCGAGAAATCAACCGCCGCAACCCTGCTCGTGCAGGTCGACGAGCTGGCCGCGGAGCTTGTGAGCCACAGCGCTTCCAGCGCAAAAAACGAAGAAATGAATTCCGCGGCAAACGAAAGTTTGTTAGCACCACTTGCGGAAGCCGCTATTCGTGATGCTTTCAGTAAAAGTGAGAATATGTCGCGGGCTGCGACGGCCCCAATAACGGTCAATGCTATATCGACGCCTCCAATGGCGGGCACGGATGCGAAGTCAGAGATTGTTGAAGACAGTGATGACAAAGTAGAGTCTGACACTGTAATGAACACCAGGCTGCCTGGCATTTCTGATGACGATTTATTGCGCTACAAGAAGCAAATGTACCGCCGCGACATCTAGTCCTAGTCCTAGCGGCTCAATACCTTAGCTATCGAAAAGTAGTTATCGCCAAGAAGATTGGCGTCTTTCTCTTTCACGACACCATTCGAGTCGATTGAATACACAATTGCCGCACTTCCATTCGCGGGAAGAACGTCTTCATCGGAGCGAAACTTGGCTTTGCCAGCGATTAGCTGGGCACGCTTTTTCATCACCTCGGCGTAGTCGGTTACGCTCTCCATTGACTCCCAGCGCTGCTCGATCTTCTCGATTATCTCGTCACACTCAAACTTGGTGCCATAATTCACCGCGCCGACGCTCTTCTCGTCCGCCTCTTTCGCCATTGCAGCCAGACCATCTTCTTCAAAGTGCAAATAGAGCTGCTGTGCGAATGCCAGTATCATGAAGTTGATCGATCGCTTCGTAGCAATATCGAGTCCATCGTGATCAGGTGGACTCAAATTGTGAATTTTATCCAGCGCTTGCAAGTGTTCGTTCTCCGTCGATTGACGCTGCTCAAGAGTAGCGACGATCTCATCAATCTTTCCTCGTGTATTCTTGCCACTGAACATTTTGGAAATGCCGTTCATCGTCGATAACTTGTGGCGTTCGGCTTGCAACTGATCCTCCATGAGCTGCGTCTGCATTCGGTGTTCGCCAATCTGGGCTTCTATCGCGGCTGCGTCTCGCCCACGTTGCGCATTCCATTCATCAAGCGACTTCCCGTGTATCCGCTGTTCACGTTGTTGTTTGAGCTGCTCCGCAAAGCGCGCGAGCTTAACTTTACAGTGTGCCGCCAGACGCCGAAGTTGGTAGAACGCGACGACATTGTGAACCCACTCACGATCCAGCAACAGATTCTCGATGTGATCCATCTTTTGCTGTACGCGCGCAGTGGTGCCTTCCTGCTGTTTGAGGCGATCCTGTAGCTGGTATTTCTCATTACGCAGCGCGGCGAATTCTTTCTTGAGTTCCGCACGATTTCGAAACAGATCAACGAGCTTATCGTTGTCCTGCGTCTCTTCCGGTACAGCTTTGAATATTCCAGTCAGACTGGTCACGGCGGCCTCGCTTTACATAATCCTCATCCGCCGAACGTATGCCCGGCGCCCCTTCACGAGCAATCATGACAATTGCGGTATCTGGAAACAGGGACTGAATCGACAGTTTTGACAACTGCTTCTGAGGGGATCGTGATCTTGAGAGGCTTTAGCCGTTTTAGCGGTCGAGAATCAAATGACCCTGATCTGACAGGTATTCCAACCACTTGTTGAGTACGACATTAAAACGCCAACGTCGATCCAACTCCTCACGATGTTCGAACACCAGCCGTCGTAATGCGGAGTGTCGTTGCTTGTCGCCAATAGCCAGGACTTCAGCCTGCTGACCGTCGAGATACGCGCGAACCGTCATATCCGGGTCAGTCATTAAGCCTTCGTCCGTCGCAAGTTGGTAAGTCAACGACAATGTCACCGTATATCGAGAAGTCTCGATGACCTCGACGAACAAATCGCAATCACCTGCAACACGCGATCGAAAACAGCCATCGAGGCGACTAAGTTCGGGCAAGAGACGCAACAAGCGCAAGTAATTACTTTCGTACAAGGCCATCAGACCAACAAAACTCTTCGGTCTGACTATCGTCTCTGGAACCAGTTGGGAGTCGAGTAACATGCCAATAATATAGCAGCCGCGGGCCGTTAAATCAGGGTCGTACTCGTCGCTCAACACCTGTAGTATCGAGGATTCTGCTTGAAATTTCTTCGATTGAAAACTTCGTCGTATCCACGTTCGGAATCCCGTAACGACGAAATATTTTTTCCGTTTCTCGAAGCTCAAATCGCACCTGGGGTGCAGAGGAGTATTTCCCCATCGGACGACGCTCTTTGCGAATTTGCGTCAATCTCTGTGGATCAATCGAAAGGCCAAACAACTTGCTTTTTTGCTTGACGAGAAATTCGGGCAACTTACCGCTCTCAAACTCCTCATCGGTCAGTGGGTAGTTCGCCGCATATACACCGTATTGCAGCGCGAGATAAAGACAGGTCGGCGTTTTTCCAGATCTGGACACGCCGACCAGGATGACGTCCGCAACCTCATAATTGCGACTGATGCCGCCGTCATCGTTTGCCAGTGCGAAATTTGTTGCCTCAATGCGTTTCATGTACGCGTCGATATCGCTCATGCCATGTGCGCGCCCCGGCTCATGGTTCGGCGTCTCCTGGAGTTCAGCGGCAAGCGGCTCAAGAAAGGCATCAAAAATGTCGAGATGTAAGCCTTTAGCTTGCTTGATGATTACTCGATACTCATCCTGAACAAAGGAGGAGAAAATGATCGGATTCAACTCGCCCGCCTCACTAACGGCGTTTATTGTGCTCACGGCCTCCCTTGCCTTGTCTTCGGTATCGATAAATGGCAAAGTCATTTTCCGAAATTTCTGCCCCGAAAATTGCGTGATCAGGCTGTGACCCAGTGTCTCCGCTGTGACACCGGTCTGATCCGAGAGAAAAAATACTGTGCGTTCTACCATTCGTTGGATTGTGCCTTTCCTGCCGCGGAAAACAAGGGAGTAAATCTTGGAGCCTTACGTTATCAAGCTCGATGAGCTTGGAATGAATGATGTTGAGACCGTCGGTGGCAAGAACGCATCCCTCGGTGAAATGATCGCAAACTTGAGTAACCTGGGCGTTACTGTCCCGGGCGGATTCGCAACAACGGCAGCTGCGTATCGGGATTTTCTTGCGAATGATGGCCTCGACAAACGCATCAACGATTTACTCGCCGATCTGAATGTTGATGATATTGCGGCGCTTGCGGCAACCGGCGAGCAAATTCGCAACTGGATTCTGGCCGCACCACTGCCGCCACAATTGACGGCCGACATCGAGGCCGCCTGGGCTGAAATGAGCGACGGCAGGGATATCACCGTCGCCGTGCGCTCCTCCGCCACCGCGGAGGATCTGCCTGAGGCCTCCTTCGCAGGGCAACAGGAAACATTTCTCAATATTCGAGGCTTCGATAACGTCATTGAGGCCATGCATCAGGTATTCGCGTCATTGTTCAACGACAGGGCAATCGCGTATCGCGTGCACCAGAATTTCGACCACAGCCTTGTCGCACTGTCGGCCGGTATTCAGACGATGGTCAGGAGCGATATCGGATCGGCCGGCGTCATGTTTACGCTGGATACTGAATCCGGGTTTCGGGACGCGGTGTTCGTCACCGCCTCGTACGGTCTCGGCGAGACTGTCGTGCAAGGCGCTGTGAATCCGGATGAATTCTACGTTTTTAAACCGGCGCTGGCCGCAGGCAAACGATCGATTCTGCGCAAGAATCTTGGCAGCAAGGCGCTAAAGATGATTTATAGCGACGATCCGAAGGCTGGCAGAAGCGTCGAGACAGTCGACGTCGACGAAGCTGACAGCGCGCGATTCTCGCTGACCGACGAGGATGTCGTGGCCCTCTCGCAGATGGCAGTAACCATCGAAAACCACTACCAACGGCCGATGGATATTGAATGGGGCAAAGATGGCAATGACGGCAAACTGTATATTCTCCAGGCTCGCCCGGAGACGGTGCAAAGTCGCAGCGGTCGCACCATTCAACGCTATACGCTCAAAGCGCACTCCGATGTCATTACGACCGGGCGCAGCATTGGCCAGAAAATAGGCTCTGGCAAAGCCAGAGTCATACGCGACGTGGCCGAAATGGGACGCGTACAGGCTGGCGATGTGTTGATATCGGACATGACCGACCCGGATTGGGAGCCGGTCATGAAGCGCGCATCGGCGATTGTGACCAATCGAGGTGGAAGAACCTGTCATGCCGCCATTATCGCCAGAGAACTCGGCATACCGGCTGTGGTTGGCTGTGGTGACGCTACTGAGGCTATCCCGGACGGTGCCGAGGTTACCGTGAGCTGTGCAGAAGGTGATGAGGGCTTCGTTTACGAGGGCAATCTCGAATTCGTTCAAACACAGATTGAGCTTGATTCACTGCCTGATATCCCGGTTAAAATCATGATGAACGTTGGCAATCCCGATCGGGCGTTCGACTTCGCCATGATCCCGAACCGGGGCGTGGGTCTGGCGCGGCTTGAATTCATTATTAATCGAATGATTGGTGTTCACCCGCAAGCGCTTCTTGACTACAGCAATCTCGATGCTGACACACGCTCGATCATCGATGAACAGATCGCTGGGTACGCGGACCCGGTCAGCTTCTTCGTCGATAAACTCGCGGAAGGAGTGGCAACCATTGCCGCTGCATTCGCTCCTGAGCCCGTTATCGTTCGAATGTCCGATTTTAAGTCCAATGAATACGCCAATCTGATCGGCGGCCACCAGTATGAACCTGTTGAGGAAAACCCGATGCTCGGCTTCCGCGGCGCGGCGCGCTACGTATCAGAGAGTTTTCGACCCTGTTTCGATCTGGAGTGCGAAGCACTAAAACGGGTTCGCAACGACATGGGCCTGACAAACGTTCAAATAATGATTCCGTTCGTTCGCACTGTGCAGCAAGCCAAGGATGTCATTGCAGTAATGGCGGAGAATGGTCTCGAACGCGGCAAGGACGATTTGAAGCTCATCATGATGTCCGAATTGCCGACGAATGCCTTGCTCGCCGATCAATATCTCGAACATTTCGACGGCATGTCGATCGGATCGAATGACATGACGCAACTGACGCTGGGGCTCGATCGCGACTCTGCACTGATTGCCGACACCTTTGACGAACGCGATGATGCCGTCAAAGCACTACTCTCGATGACCATCAAGGCATGCAAGGCACACGGCAAATACGTGGGAATTTGCGGTCAGGGACCTTCTGACTACCCGGATCTCGCGCGCTGGTTGCTCGAGCAGGGAATCGAAAGTATGTCACTGAATCCTGACACCGTTGTGGAAACCTGGATGTTTCTTGCGGGCGAGACGGTCTGAGGCGTATCAGAACCGGTCGTAGCCAGAACCTCGTTGCCAACGAATTCGCGGCAACCAGATACCAAGAATAATTCCTCCGATAAGGACCAGTGCGCCGGAAATGAACCAGTATCGAGTTGATTGGCTCGAAACCTGGCGATTTTCCTGCTCCAGCGTATCTGCGCGAATCTCTGCCGTTGCCAGCTCATCCATTAGTTTCTTGTTTTGCTCGTTAATACCCAGGACGTTAGCGGCTGTTCGACGAATCTCAGCAAGTTCGCTCTCAAGCGTCGCTTTTTCGCGCTCGAGCGACGCAATCTGACGGTTGGCCGAGTTGTACTCGTTCTTGACGGCTGCCAACTGGGAGTCCAGCGAGCTGCCACGTGAGGTCGAATTCGTGAGCTGACCCGTCAAAGTCTGCAATTGCTCGCGCGCACTGGGCTCATTCATCAGGTAACGACTCAGCACCCAGCCTTCCGTGCCGCCGGGGGTCCTCACGCGTGAATAACCGCTATCTGCGTCAGACTCGAGCACTTCGAGCTGCATTCCGCTACCAACCATTAGCTGGATCGCATTGCTCGTACTCGGCC
This sequence comes from Woeseiaceae bacterium, assembly GCA_021773075.1. Lineage (GTDB taxonomy): Bacteria > Pseudomonadota > Gammaproteobacteria > Steroidobacterales > Woeseiaceae > UBA1847. The sequence goes on along the minus strand of JAJFKT010000013.1, from coordinate 3,832 downwards.
CAGAGCGCAACATGATTTCGAATTCGTCACTGACCCACGCGGGCGCTGCATTCGCTATCGGAAGGGCCAATATCAGGATAAACAGGGTACATCGAAGTGTCGTTTTCATCATGCCGCAACTATATGACAAGGTCGCCATTCTCGCTAGTCTAAAGATCAGCCAAATCAGTCGCTTATCGGAGACAGCTGCGCGGTATTCTCCTCCCAGTTTTGGCCATCAAACGGCGTTTCCCGTATCGATTCTATGCTCGACCGGTGTAAACAGTTCACGTTGACGCTAATCCCGTCCGGATGTGATCGCGGTACGTAAAACGCTTTGATTCCGCAACGCTTGCAGAACGTATGCTGCGCAACTCCGGTGTTGAATGTATAGGTTGTGAGCATGTCTTCACCTTCTAGCAACCGGAAGTGCTTGGGTGACAAGAATAAATGCAGGAATCCGCACATGCTGCAAACACTGCAATTGCATCGCGTGACATTTAGCTTCGCAGGTGCATCAATCTCAAAACGAACACTGCCACAATGGCAAGCACCAGTATGTGTCGTCATTTTGTTTCCTTGTGCCAGACGGCAATGTGATTGTTCGCGGGCATTGCATATAGTCGAGAACGAATCAGATCGTGACCGCGACCGAATTCATCCAGATCCTCAATTGGGCGAATCCCCATTTCCGGATTTTGCGCACGTAGACTGGCGTGAAATTTCGCGTTGCTGGATGCGTTGAACTCGCCACCCTGGCGAAACGGTCCGTAGAGACAAAATGTCCCTCCCGCAAGCAACGTAGTGCCTACCAGTTCGAACATACAATTCACGGCATCGATGCTCATTATGTGCGCCGTATTTGCCGAATAGACTGCGTCGTAGGTCAACGCTGGCAATGAGGTGTGACGCACATCCAACGACAAGGGTGGCAAAAGATTGGCCAGCCCGGAACTAGTCACCCAGGCACGTATACCGGGGTGATTCTTATCAACGTCGCTCGTTTGCCACGTCAGGTGCGTTAGCGCATCGGCAAAACGAACAGCGTGCTGACCCGTACCCGAACCAATTTCCAACGCCCTTGAACAACGGTCAAATTCATAACGCAAGACATCAAGAATCGGACTACCGTTTCGTTCGGCATATTCAGAAAAGGGTCGGTCAGTCATCACCGGCGCCAGCACTTAGGGCAGCAGCTTTGAACAGGCGTTCGCGGTACCAGGACAGTTCTTCTATTGAATCGCGAATATCGGACAAAGCCAGATGTGCTGAATCCTTGGAAAAACCCGTCGCGACATCGGGCACCCAAAGCGTCGCGAGAATTTTCAAGGTGCTGACGTCGAGGTTTCGATAATGGAAAAAACGCTCCAGCACCGGCATCTCTCGAGCGAGAAAACGACGATCCTGGCAAATGCTATTGCCGCACATGGGTGAGGCGCCCTCATCCACCCATTCGTTTAGAAACTCGACTGTAGCCGCCTCAGCTTCAGCGGCACTAGTGTCGCTATCGAGTACTCTGGCGGTCAGCCCTGACTTGCCGTGATGACGGGTATTCCATTCGTCCATCTGCTCCATCGTTGACGCGGACTGATAGATAGCCAGCACCGGACCTTCGGCCAACTCGGTTAGATTCTTGTCAGTCACGACCGTCGCGATCTCGATGATCGTGTCGGTTTGTGTGCAAAGTCCTGTCATCTCAAGATCGATCCAGATCAAATTGGTGGATCGGTCAGGCGTGGTATCTGGCATTTTAGAGCCCTTACATCGGAAAACCGGCATAGTTTACATGGCCGGAGAGTGCATGGCTGCCTGCTTGGCGGCATACTTCGCCGATGAGCGATGAAACCGCAGCCGTGACCGCAACCGTTATCGCAACGTATAGCCGCCGTATGGGACTGCGTCTTGCGAACGACGCAATTGTTGACGCTCGAATTAAGGGCAAACGCATAAAACCTGTTTGCGGAGATATCGTAAATGCGGAACCCATCGACAACGAATCCGACTGGCTAATAACAGCAATTAACGATCGTCGAAACGAGCTCACGCGCCCAAATATGCGCGGCAAGGTCGAGGTACTGGCAGCCAACTTCGACACGCTGGTCGTCGTAGCATCAGTTGCACCAGTACCGGATTGGTACATCGTCGATCGCTATCTGTGTGCCGCTGAATTAATAGGGGTCGAACCGATCGTTGTTTTCAACAAGACCGATTTGATTGCGGGTCATGGTATTGAGATACCGGAGCTGCAGGAATATCGCGATATCGGCCTTCAGGTTTTCGAATGCAGCGCAGAAAAAAACAAGGGCATCCGAAAAATTCGCAAAGCCTTGAGCGACCAATGCACCATCGTCGTCGGTCAATCCGGAGTCGGCAAGTCCAGCCTCATCAATGAACTGGTAGCAGACTCACAACAACGCACCGCGGATATCTCACACAAGACCGGTGAAGGTCGGCATACGACTGTTAATTCGGTGATGATCCCGCTGCGAGGCGGTGGATCGGTTATTGATTCTCCCGGCGTGCGGGACTACGCACCGGCGCTGTCCGATTCGAGCGACGCTGCGTTTGGGTTTCGGGAGATCAGCGCGGCGGCGCAAGCATGCCGATTCGCTAATTGCCGTCACTTGCGCGAACCGGGTTGTGCTGTGAAGGACGGCGTTGAGCAGGACACAATCAGCTACAGACGTTACGAGAGTTTCAAGCGCATGGTAAACCTGACCGAGAAATTGTCGGAAGGTAAGTATTAGAAAGTGCTGATCCTAGATGAAATAATTGGTATCAGATCGTACAAGCAATATCAGATGAGATCGTGACCTGGCTGTCTGCTCTTCCCAGGATCAGCCGCTTGAATGGTGAATTTTCGCTCGGTCAATCAGGTAGCAATCAGCCAACAGCCAACAGCCGTCATCGTACTCCAGAAAAATCTCCCAGCAGCTATCGGTTCTGAAGCAGTGGTTGACTCAGTTTGCTGGTGAATAGGTGGAGTCAGCCAGCGCACCTTAGCTAATGAAAATAATGTGGCGGTGGCGGCTCGTTAACCAGTTTTTCCACTGCGCTCAACAATCCGCCACGTGGCGGATGCTCGTAGCACTCGCCGATGTCGTCATCAACCATGTCCCGGGAGTGATAACCGCAGTCCGGTACGGCAATACCGTCAGGACGCAGGAAGCTCCAGCGGCCCTGGAAATCCTTCTCGATACGAAAGCCGCCTTCGTGCACCAGTGTATGGTGCTTCGAACACAACAGCATGAGCTGCTCGACCGCCGTCTCGCCACCATTGGCCCAGTGCTCAACGTGGTGAATATCGACAAAGCGTTTGTTGCAGCACCCCGGGAAGCGGCAGGTGTTCTTGTCACGGGCACGCACAGCCCGTTCGATGCCTTTGGGTACCACGCGAGATTTTCGCCCGATACTTAAGGGTTCGCCGTCTTTGGTTTCCGTCATTACCACCGCGTGGCCATCGCAACACAGGCGTTTGACCGTCTCGATCGGCACCGACGAGCGGCCAACCTCGCCTGCCAATGCGGACTGGTCGACGTGGATATTAACCAGGTAGTTATCTGAACTGCTACTGTTCTCCCCGGCACAGTCCTGCAGGTACTCTTTGAGCATCGTGACGAAGGCATCGGCCTGGCGCTTCGACCACGACGTGTCCACGAGATCGGGGATCTTGAGGCACTCATCATCGCGAGCTTTGTCGAGGGCCTTTTCGATCAGCTCGCCGGCTTCGAGTGGCAGCTCAACCGTCACGGAGAACATGCCACGATCGGCATCCCGACGAAGCCGCAGGGAGCGATGGGCGAACGCCCGTTCGGCAATGCCGGTCGATAGCGGTGTTCCCATGCGTAGCTCG
>JAJFKT010000012.1 GCA_021773075.1 Woeseiaceae bacterium | reverse complement strand
CGAGCTACGCATGGGAACACCGCTATCGACCGGCATTGCCGAACGGGCGTTCGCCCATCGCTCCCTGCGGCTTCGTCGGGATGCCGATCGTGGCATGTTCTCCGTGACGGTTGAGCTGCCACTCGAAGCCGGCGAGCTGATGGAAAAGGCCCTCGACAAGGCTCGCGATGATGAGTGCCTCAAGGTCCCCGATCTCGTGGACACGTCGTGGTCGAAGCGCCAGGCCGATGCCTTCGTCACGATGCTCAAGGAATACCTGCAAGGCAGTGATACGAGTGAGACGAAGAAGAGCTCGGACAACTACCTGGTGAACATTCACGTCGATCAGTCCGCCCTGGCGGGCGAAGTTGGCAGGTCGTCAATACCGATCGAGACGGTCAAACGCCTGTGTTGCGATGGCCACGCGGTGGTAATGACGGAAACCAAAGACGGCGAACCCTTAAGTATCGGGCGAAAATCTCGCGTGGTACCCAAAGGCATCGAACGGGCTGTGCGTGCCCGGGACAAGAACACCTGCCGCTTCCCGGGGTGCTGCAACAAGCGCTTTGTCGATATCCACCACATCGGACACTGGGCCAATGCCGGCGAGACGGCGGTCGAGCAGCTCATGCTGCTGTGTTCGAAGCACCATACACTGGTGCACGAAGGCGGCTTTCGGATCGAGAAGGACTTCCAGGATCACTGGACTTTCTTTCGTCCGGACGGTATTGCCGTACCGGACTGCGGTTATCACTCCCGGGACATGATTGATGACGACATCGGCGAGTGCTACGAGAATCCGCCACGTGGCGGGTTATTGAGCGCCATGGAAAAACTCGTTAACGAGCCGCCACCGCCACGCTATTTTCATTAGCATCGTTGACGGCTACTGATCCAGACGACAAACGGCAAGTATTGGTAGAAGCTGCCGCTCAGTCTGAGTGCAGAGAAAGTATCAAGAGTTACCGATCAGGATGGCTCTGCTATTTTTCCCTGCTGGCCAGCGCGCTCAGCGAACTCTTCCTGCCAACTGGAGCGATGTGAAGCCGGGGCGATTTGTACGGCGGTCACCTTGTACTCCGGACAGTTCGTCGCCCAATCGCTGTATTCAGTTGTAACAACGTTGGCACCGGTTTCCGGATTGTGGAAGGTCGTATATACGACACCGGGTTTGACGCGTGTCGTGATCTTCGCCCGCAATGTGATATCGCCTTTGCGGCTCACAAGAGACACTAACTCTCCATCACGCACACCGCGTGTCTCCGCGTCGTGCGGATGAACTTCCAGAATGTCTTCGGCGTGCCACGTATTGTTCTCGGTGCGGCGAGTTTGTGCGCCAACATTGTATTGCGACAAAATTCGACCGGTCGTTAATAACAACGGGAACTTGCGATTGGTTTTTTCTTCGGTCGGAACATAGTCTGTTTCTACAAACAATCCCTTACCACGAACAAACTGCTCGATATGCATGATCGGCGTCCCGATCGGGGCATCCGAATTGCAAGGCCATTGCACGCTGCCGATATCGTCGAGCATTTTGAAGCTGACATTCTGGAATGTCGGCGTGAGCTCCGCAATCTCGTCCATGATGGCTGCAGACGACGAAAAGTTCATGTCGTAGCCCATCGCATTAGCCAGGTCTTGTGTGATTTGCCACTCATCTTTGCCCTGTTGCGCCGGCATGACCGGGCGTACGCGATTGATACGGCGTTCCGCGTTGGTGAAAGTGCCATCTTTCTCAAGGAACGATGTGCCCGGTAAAAATACGTGTGCGAACTTCGCGGTCTCGTTTAAAAACAAGTCCTGGACAACGATGCACTCCATGTTGCCTAAAGCGGCCTCGACGTGGTGCGTGTTTGGATCAGACTGGGCAAGGTCCTCGCCTTGAATATACATGCCCATGAATTCACCGGCGCAGGCCGAGTCGAACATATTGGGTATACGTAAACCCGGTTCCGGATCGAGCGTGACGCCCCAGTGTTGCTCGAACTGGGTGCGAATTTTATCATCGGAGATGGGGCGGTAGCCCGGAAGTTCATGTGGGAATGAGCCCATGTCACAGGATCCCTGCACATTGTTCTGTCCGCGCAGAGGATTTACACCGACCCCGGAACGACCGATATTGCCGGTGACCATGGCTAGATTAGCCATGCCCATCACCATGGTCGAGCCCTGACTATGTTCGGTGACGCCAAGCCCGTAGTAGATCGATCCGTTCTTCGCCGAGCCATACAATCGGCCTGCTTCACGAAGAGTCTCGGCATCGACGCCCGCAACTTTCGCGACTTCTTCAGGCGAGTTTTCCGGTTTCAGAATCATCGCTTTCCAGGCCTCGAAAGACTCCAGATCGCAGCGCTCGGTGACGTATTCCTCGTCGACAAGTCCTTCGCTGACAATGACGTGCGCCAGCGCATTCACAACCGGAACGTTCGTGCCGGGTGATAAGGCGATGTGATGTTCCGCCTCGATATGTGCTGAACGTACGAGACCGATCTCTCGTGGATCCACAACGATAAGTTTTGCACCCTCTCGAAGCCGGCGCTTCATCTGTGAGGCGAAAACCGGATGTGCGGCCGTCGGGTTCGCACCGATTACGACCATTACATCGGTGTCCATTACGCTGTCGAACGGTTGCGTCCCCGCTGAGGTGCCGAGTGTAGTTTTCAGTCCATAGCCGGTTGGTGAATGACAAACTCGCGCACAGGTATCGACATTGTTGTTCTCGAACGCCGTGCGAATCATTTTCTGCACAACGTAGACTTCCTCGTTCGTGCAACGAGATGATGTGATACCACCAATCGACTTGCGGCCGTACTTTGCCTGAATTTCCTTGAAGCGTTTCGCGGAATACTGAATCGCCTCTTCCCAGCTAACTTCGCGCCATGGGTCGTCGGTAGATTCTCGAATCATTGGATTCATGACGCGGTCTTTATGTGATGCGTAGCCCCAGGCGAAGCGACCCTTTACACAAGAGTGACCGTGATTAGCTTCACCGTCCTTATGAGGCGTCATTCGGACAACCTGTTCGCCCTTCATTTCCACCTGGAAGGAACAGCCGACCCCGCAATATGCGCAGGTCGTAACGACGCTGTGATCGGGTAGGCCGTGATCAACGATGCTCTTTTCCATGAGCGTTGCCGTCGGACATGCCTGCACGCAGGCACCACAGGAAACACATTCGGAGTCGAGAAAACCTTCATCGATGCCGGCGGATACTTTTGACGCAAAACCACGACCCTGAATGGTAAGAGCAAAGGTGCCTTGCACCTCGTCGCAGGCGCGAACACAGCGCGAACAAACAATGCACTTGCTTGCGTCGAACTGGAAATAGGGGTTGCTCGCGTCAACGCTACCATCCAGATGATTTTCACCATCGAAGCCGTAGCGTACATCGCGAAGGCCGACCGCGCCGGCCATATCCTGCAATTCACAATCACCATTTGCCGAACAGGTGAGGCAATCCAGCGGGTGGTCAGAGATGTAAAGTTCCATCACGTTGCGACGGATTTTCGACAGGTCTTTAGTCTGGGTGCGGATTTGCATGCCGTCTTCGACCGGCGTTGTGCAGGACGCGGGATAGCCTTTGCGCCCCTCAACTTCCACGAGACACATGCGACATGAACCAAACGGCTTGAGACTGTCTGTTGCGCACAGCTTGGGGATGTCGACGCCGGTTTCGCGCGCAGCCCGCAGGATGCTGGTGCCCGCATTGACGGTGGCCGGCATTCCATCGATGATGACCTGCACTGTCTCTGAACTAGCGCTGGCGGGCGTTCCAAGGTCTGTTTGGCGGACTTTGTTCATTATTCACTCTCTTTCGAAGACGCGAAGTCTTCTCCGAAGTATTTTAGAACACTTCTAACCGGATAGGGTGTCATCCCGCCCATTGCACATAAGGAGGCACCCTCCATCGTGTCGCACAAATCGACCAACAGGTCGTAATTTTCGTCTTTGTTATCGCCATTGATCATTTTGTCGATAACCTCGACACCGCGCGTTGAACCGATGCGGCACGGAGTGCATTTGCCACATGACTCAATAGCACAGAACTCCATTGCGAATCGTGCGAGCTGCGCCATGTCGGCAGTATCGTCAAAAACGACAATGCCTCCATGACCGACCATGGCGCCGATCTCGATAAAGGCTTCGTAATCCATCGGAGTGTCGAGCTGCTGTTCAGGAATATAAGCGCCCAATGGACCACCAACCTGTACTGCTTTGACGGGTCGTCCGCTGGCTGTGCCACCACCCCAGTCTTCAATGAGTTCGCGCAAGGTCACGCCAAATGCTTTTTCAACCAGACCACCGCGTTTGATGTTTCCGGCAAGCTGAAATGCGAGCGTTCCCGTGGATCGGTTTACGCCCATACCGGCATAGCGCTCGCCGCCCAAATTAACGATGTTCGGAACCGATGCCAACGAAACGACGTTATTAACCACGGTCGGTTTTCCGAACAGGCCTTCCAGCGCGGGCAATGGTGGCTTGTAACGAACAATACCTTTTTTGCCCTCGAGACTTTCCAGCATGGCGGTCTCCTCGCCGCAGACATACGAGCCGGCGCCAAGGTGGAGCTCGATGTCAAAATCGAAACCGCTGTCTTTGATGTTGTTGCCAAGCCAGCCTGCGTCGCGAGCGGAAGCAATTGCCCGGGACAGAATTGAATGAGTCAGCGGATATTCTGAGCGCAAATAAATATAACCCTTGGTAGCGCCAACCGCGAAGCCGGAAATAGCCATGCTCTCTATCAGGCCGAAGGGATCACCTTCCATGAGGATGCGGTCCGAGAAGGTACCGCTATCACCTTCGTCTGCATTGCAGGCGATGTATTTTTGATCGGCCTCAGCATTGGCAACCGTGCGCCACTTGATGCCGGTTGGAAATCCAGCGCCACCTCTGCCCCGCAGCCCGGAGTCGGCGACTGCCGTCAGCACAGACTCGGCACCGTCAGCGAATGCTTTACTCAAGGCATTGAAGCCCTGGTGTAATTCAAAATCCCGCAGCGACAGCGGATCGACCAGACCGCAGCGCCAGAATGTCCAGCGATCCTGATTGATCAAATAGGGAATCTCATTGACCGGCCCGAGACGACGCTCGTGTTCGCCACCGCCGATCAGATCAGATTCAAACATCGATGCAACATCGGCGCTTGTAACGTTGCCATAGGCGATACGTGTACCGTCAACGTCAACCTCTACGAGCGGCTCCAGCCACGACGCGCCCCAGGAGCCGTTGCGAATGAGCTCAATATCAATATCGTATTTCTTTGCGGCTTGAGCTATTGCTAGCGCGACTTCATCGGCGCCGACTGATACGGCGGCGGTTTCACGCGGCACATAGATTTTTGTTCTGGCCATTACTCGTCCCCCTGCACAGAATCGAGGAGGGCGTCGAATCGAGCTTTATCGACGCGGCCGTATGTTCTTCCATTGATCATCACCGCCGGTGAACAAGCGCAGTTGCCAAGGCAGTAAACGGGTTCGAGGGTAATGTTGTTTTCTGTATCGTGCAGACTCATTGCAAGCGTCGTCTGTGCGTACTCGGTGAGTTCGCGACTGCCCATCGCCTGACAGGCTTCGGCCTGACAAATCTTGACGATGTTGTCACCGGGCTCGGCGGTCCGAAAGTCGTGATAATACTCAACGACACCGTGTACATCGGCGCGCGACAGATTTAGCTCTTGCGCCAATTGCCGAATAGTCTCTTCCGGTATCCAGCCAAAGCGCGAAACGATTGCCTGCAGAATCTGCACCAGCAGCTCCGGCTTTGCATCATATTCGGCGACGATCTTGCTCGTCGTTTCTTGATCAATTGTTGCCATCAGCTAATGCGTTCCTCACCACTGTAAATATTAAAAGTCTCGCCGCGCAGGAAGCCCACGAGCGAGACATTGAATTCATTTGCCAATTGTACGGCGAGACTGGATGGCGCACTAACGGCAGCCAGCAATGGAAATCCGGCGATGAGCGCTTTTTGCATGAGCTCAAAGCTGGCTCGACCAGACACCATCAAGCCGAAATCGCCGGCTGGAAGCAAATCTTGTGTTAACAGTGAGCCCACAACCTTATCGACTGCATTGTGACGACCGACATCCTCGTGCACCACCACGATTTCACCTTGTGAATTGAAGGCTGCTGCGGCATGCAGGCCACCCGTCCGGTCGAAGGTATCCTGATGTCCTCGCAACACATCTGGCATGTTGAGGAGGATATCCTTGCTGAACTGCCCCTTCTTGAGGCCGGGGGCCTCTGCCCCGGTTACGTGCAGTGCATCCAGCGAGGATTTACCGCAAACGCCGCAGCTTGAAGTCGTATAGAAATGTCTTTGCAAGCGGCCGAGGTCGACCTCCACATGCGATGCCAGATCGACTCGAACGATATTTTGCGTACCGGTGTCCGGTGCCGCCGGTCCGCAGTGTTCAATACGCTCAATGTCTCGGTGGTTTTCAATGATTGACTCCGAAAATAGAAAACCGACCGCGAGCTCGGAATCTGAACCGGGTGTGCGCATTGTGATTGACACGCTGCTCGCTGTGCGGCCCACGGGTGTTGAATATCCCAGTCGAACTTCCAATGGTTCCTCGACCGCAACGTGATCAGCGACGGATTTTGCGGAATTGCCGTCTATTTTTTTGATGGTAATTGCGGAGCTGCTGGCAGTCATTGGCGTCGGAATTGGCAATCGGGTCACGCAGTATATCCCAGCGGCGCGGGCTTCAGGCCGCAATGAGAATGGTTCTCAAAAGACGAAGATTTCATAGGTATCAACCGTTATGCTGGCGTTCATAAAACTTGGTTAGAATGCGCGCCAGTTAAGAACGTTTAGGAGATAACCTTGAGTACAATCCCGCGCCGCAAATTTATGCAAATGTCAGCTGTCGCAGCTGCTGCTTGCCTCGTACAGCCTGGTCGTGAAGCCGTTGCCGACGACCTGCCGCACTTGTCAATGGACGATCCGATGGCAAAAGGTATGCGATATACCGAAGATGCCTCTACGGTCGACGCCGCAACACGCAACAACCCGGCTGCCGACCAAACTTGCGCCAACTGCGCACTGGTTCAGGGCAATGATGGTGACGCTTGGCGTCCTTGCCAGATTTTCCCCGGCAAGGCGGTTGCAGCTGCCGGCTGGTGTTCGGTATGGGCTCCGAAAGCCTGATTTTCTGAGCACAAATGTGTAGTGAAACGCCGGCCTTTGAGCCGGCGTTTTTGTGTGTACAATGCGCGAATACACCCACCAAATGTGCTCTGACAGAGCGGAGAAATCCCGTGTTTAATTCGCTGCAAACCGCTTCCGCGGACGCCATTCTTGGCCTCATCGCAGAATATCGAGACGATTCACGTGCCGAGAAAATTGATCTGGGTGTCGGTGTATATCGAACCAGTGAAGGCAAAACGCCGGTTCTTGGCGTCGTCAAGCGTGCCGAGCAAATGCTCATAGATGGGCAGGACAGCAAGGCCTATATCGGTACAGCTGGGGCAGCCGATTTCAATGCCGCAATGCAGGCACTTATTTTTGGTGACTCGAGTCCTGACGATCGTCTTACGACAATCCAGACGCCCGGTGGATCAGGATCGCTACGAGTTGCCGCCGGAATGATCCTGCGAGCAACACCGAACGCGTCCGTCTGGGTCAGTGAACCGACCTGGGCGAATCATGTTCCATTGTTGGGCGGCGCCGGGGTGAACCTCAAGCCCTACCCGTACTACGATACTGAAAATCATGTCATCAGGGTCGACGAGATGCTGGCCGGGCTCGCGACTGCGCCAGAGGGCGACATCGTGCTGTTGCACGCTTGCTGCCACAACCCATCCGGGTTGGATCTTTCAGAAACCGAATTGCGGGCTGTAACTGATGTGATCGTCGAACGCAAACTCGTACCGTTCGTTGATATGGCGTACCAGGGTTTCGCCGATGACCTCGATCGCGACGCATTCGCCGTTCGTCATTTGGCGGCGAACGTTGCAGAAATGATCGTTTCATCTTCGTGTTCCAAGAATTTCGGTTTGTATCGTGATCGTGTCGGCACGCTCTCGATACTTTCAGCGGATAGCAAAACACGCGACATCGTGAACAGCCAGGTGAACAACCTGGTGCGAACGATATACTCGGTTCCGCCGGATCATGGCGCTGCCGTCGTCAGCCTGATCCTGAATGATCCCGAATTGCGCCGGGACTGGATCAACGAACTCACGGAAATGCGCGAGCGCCTGCAAAGCATGCGGCGACTGCTCAATGACGCCCTAATCGAAAAAACCCCAAATCGTGATTTTTCGCATTTAGTGCGGGCGACCGGCATGTTCTGTTTTCTGGGTATAAGCGCTGCAGAGGTTGCACGACTGAAGAAGGATTACGGGGTCTATATGGTGGACTCAAGTCGAATCAACGTCGCAGGAATTACGCGGCAAAACGTCGACTACCTCGCTACGTCGATTGCCGCTACGGTAGAAAGTGAATAATCAGGCAGCAGCTTCCGCGGCAGTCGATTTAGTCATTGATCGCATCAAGGATGAGTCGGCTGTTGTCGCCGATGTTGAGTCGTCTCGAGGTTCCTGCGTTTAATTCCAGAACGTAGGAGACAGGTTCTATCGAACCTCGCGAGTCACGTGACAGCGGTATCGCGTCGTGAATGATAGATGACACCGTTCCGTCGCTGCGAGCGAATATCAGATCCAGTGGGATATAGGTGTTCTTCATCCACATCGAATGCAGGCCATTGTCTTCGTAAGTAAACAGCATGCCAACATTCGCGGGCATTTTGCGCACGAACATCAAGCCGCGTCGTTGTTGTTCAAACTCAGTCGCTAGATAAACGCTGAACTCGTGAAGTTCGCCATCATTGGATTCAATGATTAATGTGCCGCGCTCAAAGTTGCCCTCCAGTGACGCGACCCCTTCAGTTGCGTGCGTGGTCGTGGAGTGACCGATCTCGGCCGGGACACCGCAAGCTATTAGCGACGTGGCAAGCAGTATGAGCAGGATTCGGGCCATTATTTATTCCATTTTACGATCGTTGTGAAAGCAAGCTCAGGTATGGAAACGGCCGCATCGCCATTGATTTCACCAAGGGGCGCAACGCAGTAGAGCGTGCCCGATAATCTAAATCGTGCCTCGCTGCCTGCCTCAGGGTCTTGAGCGTTGATATCCGTCCAGCACGAGTCGAGATTCGGTGTGCTGAAGAATCGACCGCTGCCTTCAACCGTGGTTGTGACATTGCTGGGTAACTCGGCAGCAGCTTCGCCACGGCGCAGTTCGGGTATCGCGATAATCAATGCGAGTCGCTCCTCCCCAACAAAGCCCTGAAACCGAAGACGTACGCCCTCATCATTGGGGCGCAGCATACTCTCGCAAATCATTTCGGAACCTGACCAGCTAAGGCTTGTCTCTAGACTACCGAATAACGCGCCTTTCAGGGCGCCGAATTTGCCACAGTCATTGGCCTCGAGCGACGCCTCAATCATCGGTGCTGAGACCGTTTTTTCTACGGCAGGAGGTTCGCAGGCGCCCAAAGGTGCCAAGAATAGCAGTCCCAATAATGGTGATTTTTGCGCGAACAAGCGCTTTTTTTCGGGTCTATGCAAGGGATTCGTACGCGTCTCGCCGGATTTGTGGCCAATACTACTTAAAATGCCCTGAATTTTGAGGAAAAATTGATGCGACTGGTTGGTCTTGTCGCGCATCCTCTCTAGAATGGCACGCCGCCGCATCCTTCGGAGTGATTAATGAGCGTCAGAGAACAATTCCAAAAACTTGAAACACACGCGAGCGGGCTGATCATCGGTCAGGCGCACCTGATCAATCGTATGTTGATCGCGCTGCTGTGTGACGGACACCTGCTCGTTGAGGGTGCCCCGGGCCTCGCGAAGACGCGCGCTATCAAAGTCCTGTCTGAAAGTATTGAAGGCGATTTTCATCGTCTGCAATTTACGCCGGACTTGTTACCAGCCGATCTGACCGGAACTGATATTTATCGCCCGCAAGAGGGTACGTTTGAGTTTCGCAAAGGACCGTTATTTCATAATTTGATACTCGCGGACGAAATTAACCGCGCCCCGGCGAAAGTGCAGTCCGCACTGCTTGAGGCAATGGAAGAGCGCCAAATATCGGTCGGCGCCAATAGTTATCCTCTCGAAAACCTTTTCATGGTAATGGCGACGCAGAATCCGATCGAGCAAGAGGGCACTTACCCGTTGCCCGAGGCGCAGCTGGACCGATTCCTGCTACACGTCGAAGTCGGTTACCCGACGATCGAAGATGAGCGTCGAATCCTGGTATTGAACCGGAATGAAGCAAAGCAGGCGGAGCGTGATATGTTCGCACCGCCCGAGTTGCTGGCGACGTCATCGGTCATGGAGGCGCGACAGGACATTCTCAATTTGCATTTGGCGGCCGAGCTTGAGGAGTACATCGTTAATGTCGTAGTTGCTACCCGTAACCCGGGCACGGTTCACTCCGATCTCGCGGGTCAGGTGCAGTACGGCGCGAGCCCGCGGGCCAGTATGGGTATCGACCGGGCCGCAAGAGCGCATGCCTGGCTTGCTGGACGTGACTTTGTCGGGCCCGAGGATATACAAGCGGTCGCCCCCGATGTGCTGCGGCACAGGCTGGTGCTGAGTTTTGAGGCTGAGGCCGATGGTGTTGACTCGAACACCGTCATCACCGGCATTCTGGATGGCGTCGGAGTGCCCTAGCGGTGGCGCGTTTGGAGCACATTCCGGAAGACGCGTCACCTGTCAGCGTGAGCCAGGCCGGCCTGATTAAGCTCAACGGGCCAGCGCGAGCGATCGCGCTGGATGTATTGCGTGTTAACTCTCTGCAAACCGGCGCCTATGTTTCACACTTTCGCGGGCGTGGTATGGAATTTGACGAATCGCGTCCCTACCAGCCCGGCGATGACCCACGCAGCATCGACTGGCGGGTCACTGCGCGCAGCACGACGGCGTACACCAAACTGTTTCGTGAAGAGCGCGAACGTCCGGTGCTGGTCGTTGTTGATATTCGCTCAAACATGCACTTCGCGACTCGTGGCTGCTTCAAGTCCGTGAACGCAAGTCGCGCGGGTGCTTTGCTGTCCTGGGCCGCACACCATCGCGGTGACCGCCTCGGCGGCATTATTTTTGGTGACACGACGCATCGTGAACTCAAACCAAGATTGGGGCGCCGCGCAGCACTGCGGTTTGTGCACCAACTTGCAGAGCACAAAGACTGGCCCAAAACCTCCGGAAATGGATCAAGTGAAAGGGGGTCAAAAAAGGGGTCTGACCCCTTTGTGCAGGCGATGTCCGCGCTGCGTCGCGTTGCGCGGCCTGGAAGCCTGGTTGTTGTTATCAGCGATTTCATCGGATTTGACCGCGCCGCACAGTCGTATCTTTCAAGCGTCGCACGGCACAACGAGGTGCTTGCCGTGTTCATGAACGATCCACTTGAACGGAAGCTACCACCACCCGGACGTTACCGAATCGTATCGCCCACCGACGAACTGGCAATTGACACCTACGCGGCTGCCGCCAGGCGAGACTACGAAAACGAATTCGCGGCACGGTCGCATGAGCTGGAGGCATTTTGTCACCGCTATGGGGTGCACCTGATGCCCATGTCTACGGACGATGACCCGGTCGCAACCCTGCAAAAAACACTGGGGCGGAGGTCGCACTAGGCATGGACCCGACCCAGCTTCCATTGCGTGATTTACACCTTCCTGACCCGGTTGGCTGGTGGCCGCTCGCGCCTGGCTGGTGGATTCTGATTGCGCTGACACTGCTTGGTATCGGGTGGATGTTGTTGCGGGCATATCGCCGTTGGCAGTTCAATGCGCCTCGCCGCTACGCTATTCGTACGCTGGCTGCTGTTGAAGCTGAGTATCTGTCGCACCGCGATATTGTTCGGCTGGGCCAACAAGTATCAGAACTATTGCGCCGCGGGATGCTTGCTTATGCGCCGCGCGACGAGGTCGCGGGTCTAACGGGTGAGAACTGGCTCATGTGGCTGGATTGTGGATTGCCCGTACCGTATTTTCACACGGATGGCGGCAAGAGCCTTTTGGAACTGCCGTACCGGAATCCTGAGGGTGACTGCAGCGACGTTGACGTAAATGCACTCCTGGCCGCCGTAAAAATGCGCCTCTCAATTCCGCTTGGCGGTGCCCGCTAATGTGGTCTCTCGCCTGGCCATGGGTATTGTTGGCGCTGCCGCTACCGATTGTCTTTCGTCTCTTAATGCCGGAGGCGAAGGGTTTGTCAGGGGCTGGTTTACGTGTTCCGAGTATCGAAAGCTTTTCCACCCTCAAGGATCGTTCCGGAACTGAGCAGATATTCAACTGGCGATTCTGGGTCGCAGCAATCGCATGGTTGTTGCTGGTCCTGGCGGCGGCACGTCCGGAACGTATTGGTGAAGAGCTGGATGTCCCCGTCGCGGGCCGCAACCTGATGTTGGCTGTCGATCTCTCTGGCAGCATGGACCAGAAAGACTTCGAACTTGGCGGCCGCCGAGTCGACCGATTGACGGCAACCAAAGCAGTAGCGAGCGACTTTATCGAACGCCGCAAGGGTGATCGCATCGGGCTCATCCTGTTCGGCGAGCGTGCCTATTTGCAGGTGCCGCTGACGCTGGATCGCGAAACCGTCAATGTCTTGCTACTGGAGGCATTTATCGGTCTGGCCGGCGAAAAGACAGCAATCGGCGACGCGATTACTCTCGCGGTCCGCCGTATTCACGAACAAGAGAAGGAAGAGGGTGACCAGATTCTGGTGCTGCTCACCGACGGCGCGAACACGGCCGGCGAAGTACAGCCGATCAAAGCGGCCGAGCTCGCACAACAAGTAGGACTTCGCATCTACACGATCGGTATTGGTGCAGAGCAATTGGAAGTGTCATCACTGGTTGGCGGCAGACGCCAGATTAATCCGTCGGCCGACCTCGACGAGGATACGCTGACGGAAATTGCGCGCTTGACCGGCGGTCGTTATTTCCGCGCTACCGATACAGTCAGCTTGCAGGATATTTACAAACTGGTTGATGAGCTCGAACCGGTCGAGGAACCGGAGTCGGGCTTTCGCCCGGTAAAATCTTACTACTACTATCCCTTGGGGCTGGCCGTTCTGCTACTTGGGTTGATGGCGCTTGTCAGCCTCCTGCAACGACTTGCTCTAAAACGCGTCAGTGAGGTGCAAAACGTTGCCGGCTGATTTTCACTGGTTACGCCCTCTGTGGCTGTACGCATTGCCGATTTTGGTCACGCTGGTCGTGATGTTGGCGCGTGGCAAACTTGGTTCGGGCAATTGGCAGGCGGTTATCGACCGCGAGTTAATGCCGTACGTGTTGTCACGAGACCCCGGACGCGGCACTGATCACCGTTGGTGGCTGATCGCGCTTGGTGGGCTTATCGCCATAATAGCATTGGCCGGTCCCGCCTGGCAGCGTATAGAACAGCCAGTTTATCGAGCTGAACAAGCGCTGGTTGTTGCGCTCGACTTGTCACGCTCGATGGATGCAGAGGATGTCGCGCCGAGCCGAATACAGCGCGCCAAACTTAAGATTCTCGACATGCTGGCGCGTCGCGATAGCGGGCAGACAGCTTTAGTCGTGTATTCGGCGAATGCATTTACCGTTACCCCTCTGACGACGGACACGGACACGATCGCGTCTCTGGTAAACAGCGTCGGTACCGACATCATGCCCAGCCGCGGCAGCTATCCTGAGGTGGCGATTGCGAAAGGTGGGCAGCTGCTTGAACAGGCCGCGGCCGGATTTGGCGAGGTCCTCCTTATTACCGATGGCGGTTCATCGCCTGCCGCCACCGCCGCCGCCCGTGAGCTAAAGGAGTCGGGCTACACCCTGTCTGTTCTGGGTGTTGGTACGATCGAAGGTGCACCAATCCCGCGGGTTACAGGAGGATTCGTCACCGATAATCGCGGACAAATCGCTGTGCCGCGGCTTGAAGAGCGTGGCTTGCGCGATCTTGCTGCAGCGGGCGGTGGACGCTATTCACGAATATCGGCCGGCGACGGGGATCTTGATGTGCTGTTGTCCGGTGAAGTGCTGGGCGTGGGCACCGCACAAAGTGATGATGCACTGACCACTGACAACTGGCGTGAGGAAGGCCCCTGGTTGCTATTGTTGTTGCTGCCGCTGGCAGCGCTGGCTTTTCGCCGCGGCTGGGTTCTCGTTGCAGTACTGATCATCGCGCCGCTGCCTCAACCGGCCAACGCAGCGTCGTGGGCCGACCTGTGGTTGAACAAAGACCAGCAAGGACAAAAAGAACTTGAGGCCGGAAACGCCAGCGACGCAGCGACGTTGTTTGAAGATCCTGACTGGCAAGCCGTTGCAGATTATCAAGCCGGAGATTACCTTGGCAGTGCTGAAGGTTTCGGCGCGCGAGACGACATGCGAAACCTCTATAACCTCGGTAATGCGATGGCGTTGCAAGGGGAACTTGATTCGGCGATCGACGCGTACGAGCAGGTTCTGGAGGCAGAGCCCGAAAATGAGGACGCCGCGTACAACCTGGAGCTCGTAAAGGAGCTAAAGGAACAGCAGGAACAAGAGCAGCAAAATCAGGGTGACGATCAACAGTCAACTGAAAACCCGGGCGGAGAAGGTGAGCAATCAGAATCCGATGAACAGTCCGATCAGGAGGGCGAGGAAGGCGAATCGCAGTCTGATAGTGAGGCGCAGGAAAGCGACTCGGGCAGCGATAGCGAAGAGATGAGTGACGAGGACATGAAGGCCTTGCAGGAAGAGTTGCAGCGTGCCGCTGAGGAAGCCGAAGCGGGTGAGCAGCCACAGCAGATGTCGGAAGCTGAGCTCGCGGAGATGCGAGAACAACAGGAACAGGAACAGGCGATGGAGCAATGGCTGCGTCGAATACCCGATGACCCAGGCGGTTTATTGCGCAGGAAATTTCGACATCAATACCAGCGTTCCGGGATGGATCAGGATGGAAACAGTGTGTGGCCAGATAATGAGGTGCAGCCGTGGTAAGGCTTAATGGCAAATTCGTTCGCAACACAATTCTCGGATTCTGCGGACTCATCATTGCAGTTGCGAACGCGTACGCTGATGTAACAGCGCGCGTTGATCGCCGCTCTGTTGACCTCAACGAATCCTTTATGCTGGAGCTAATGGTCGATACCAACATCGATATGGAACCGGACCTGAGTGTTCTCGACGACGATTTTTATCGCGGCCAGCTCAGCCAGTTGAGCAACACCTCCATCATCAATGGACAGATTCGTCGCAGTCGTACATGGACGATCGCACTAATGGCGAAGTCCACCGGTCGACAGGAAATTCCTGCGGTAACGGTCGGTAATGAAAAAAGTCAGCCAATCACGATCATGATTAATGAACCAACAAACGCGCCGCCCGGTGAGGCAGATGTATTTATCACGAGTGAGGTGGACCAGACAGAAGCGTATGTACAGTCGCAGATCCTGTATCGCTTCAAGGTGTATCGAGCCGTTGCGACGCGCCAGGAAGGTCGGCGTGACCCAGGTATCACAGGAGCCGAGGTACTAATAGAACGTGCCGGCGATGAGCGCAGTTACGAGGCGATCCTCAATGGACGCGCCTATAACGTTATTGAACGGGTACTCGCGATCTACCCGCAGTCGAGTGGCGAGATATCGATTTCGCCAGCTCGCTTCGAAGCGCGCGTGCTGCGAGATGGACGCATTACCGGTCGCAAAGTATTCGAGTCGCAGGCACACACCGTAAAAGTGCTGCCGATTCCTGCGCCGCCTGCGGAGTTCGCGGATGCGGACTGGCTGCCGGCTCGCGATGTGCAAGTCAGTGAAGAGTGGTCACGCGAACCGAACGAAATCGCCGCCGGTGAGCCGGTAACGCGCAAGGTCACGATCAGTGCATTGGGACAGATAGAAACGCAGATTCCGGTGTTTGACCCGCCGGAGATTGATGGCATGAATGTCTACACCGACAAACCGGATCTGTCACGCCTGTATGAGCCAGAGGGAATTCGTGGCGTACGTCGCGATCAATACGCGATGATCGGTGTGCGTGGTGGAGTGGTTGAGGTTCCCGAGCTGAAGATACCATGGTGGAACATAGAGGATGGTGAGTGGCGCGTCGCCACGTTGCCGGCGCGAACTATCAAGATCAAGGCACCCGAGGCTGAAACAGTTATTCCGCCACCCGTTTCGCCCGACGTTCCGACGGAAGCGGCCGCTGAGGCGGATACGACGGGGTCGCTCTTTCCCGAGAGCGCCTGGAAGAAGTCGACTCAGCTTATCTCTGCAATTTGGTTGCTTACCGTCGTTGCCTGGTGGTGGTCGTCCCGCGAGCAGAAAAGAGAGCCCAGGGAGCCTGAGCCACCGCCGATCTATAAGCAGCAGGCAAAATATGTCAAAGCAGTGAAGAAGTCGGCTGCCGCTAATGATAAGGCTGGCGTTCGCGCTGCGCTGATCGAATGGGCACGCTTGCAGTGGCCGGATGACGTGCCACGCAGCATTGGCGATATTGCGCAACGCGTAGCGTCGCCGTTGTCCGATGAGCTGCAGGCTTTATCGGAGAACAGCTACGGAAGCGCTACTGCCGAGTGGGACGGTAGTGCACTCGCGAAAGCCATGCGTTCGATTAACGTGCTTGTGGAAGACAACGAGGAGGCTTCGGTCGACCCGCTGCCACCCTTGATGCCAATGGGTACTTGAACAACGCGTTTTCATAGGCAAGCCGTGAAGAAAATTCTAGTCATCGGCGGAACAGGCCATTTCGGTGGCCGGATTTGCCGACGTATTGTTGGCGAAGCAAACACTGAACTCGTTATTAGCAGCCGACGGAAAGAAAACGCCGAAGTCATCGCAAACGAATTGCGCCAGACGAACCCGAGCGCGGCGATCACCGCTGTGTCTCTCGATCAGTTTGGGCCAGATTTCGATAAAAATCTGACGACGCTGCAACCAAACATAGTCATACACACGGCTGGGCCGTATCAGGGGCAGGATTATCGAGTAGCCGAAGCCTGTATCAAAGCAGGTAGTCACTATATTGATCTCGCCGATGGCAGGCGATTCGTCGAGGGCTTCAACGTACTCAATAAAGCCGCGGAACGAAATAACGTTCTTCTGATTACGGGTGCAAGCACGTTGCCGGGTTTGTCCAGCGTCGTCATCGATCATCTTCGAGATCGCTTTGCCTCTATTCGTGAGATTGAAACGTCTATTGCGCCCGCACACCAAACACCGCGCGGCACGGGCACTGTTAGCGCAGTCTTAAGTTATTGCGGAAAGCCGTTCGATGTCCTGGTTGATGGGCATTGGACCAAAATGCATGGATGGCAGAATCTGAGAGTTCAACGCTATACGGAATTTGGTATTCGACTTGCGGGTGCCTGCGACGTTCCGGATCTCGGTCTGTTACCGGACTATGTGCCTGGCTTGAAAACGGCTACGTTTCACGCAGCTTTGGAGGCTAAGTGGGAACAACTGGCGTTGTGGTCGATGGGCTGGCTGACTCGTTCCCGACTCGTACGAGACTGGAGTAAGTTTGTCCCGACCTTCAGACGAGTTAGTGACAAACTGATCGGTCTTGGCTCGGATGTTGGCGGCATGCACATAAGATTGTCGGGCGTTGCTCCGGACGGTGCACAACAGGTGCTCGTCTGGAACATAACGGCGCGTCAGAATCATGGTCCCGAAATTCCGTGCAGCCCGGCACTTATTCTCGCGCGCAAATTTGCGGCCGACGAGATTTCTTTGCGCGGTGCGCATCCGTGTTTGGGAATGTTTAATTTGTCGGACTTCGATCAGGAAGTCGCGAATCTGGACATCAGTTGGAGTATCAATGAAGCGACTTGATTTATGAGTGCCTATCTTTGGGTAAAGCTGGTGCATATTCTGAGCGCGACTGTGTTATTCGGCACAGGTATTGGGACGGCCTTCTTCATGTTGAAGGCTTACCTCAGTAAGAATGACGAGGCGATGAAAGTAACGACACAAAACGTCGTGATTGCCGACTGGGTATTCACCACGCCGGCCGTCTTTATCCAGTTTGCTACGGGATTGTGGCTTATGCAGAAACTGAATATCGCCTTTGATTCCGTATGGTTTATTACTGTTGTTTCTTTGTACGCGTTCGTTGGATTTTGCTGGATTCCCGTTGTCTGGATTCAGATTCGAATCAAGAATCACCTCGCGGCTGGCGCACACAGAGATGACTACAGGGTGTTGATGCGGGCATGGATCGCGCTCGGCGTGCCAGCTTTCGGCAGCGTGCTTGTCCTGTTTTTTCTAATGATCTCGAAGTTCGGGGCATACGCGTAAGGAGACGGGGCGACAACGACAAAATCGTTGTCGCCCGAACGTCGTTCCAAGGAAAATCGCCTATTCGCCAGCAGTCCCGTTCTCGACAGCGATTGCCTGGTCCAGCATTTCGATGAGCTCCGCGCGGCTGAACGAGTGCTCCTGATTTTCGTTTCGTTGAGCAATGCGTCTGATGCCGTTGCCAATCGTCCATTCAGCCTCCGGGCGATTCGGCACGACCATGTAACGGATCTGTGGATTCGGGTCGAACAGTGAGTGTTCGATGGCTGCGGTAACCTCATCCGGCTCCTTATACTGGCTGCGGTCAGCAGACCCTTCCCGGCCACCTGCGTAGTAGTCGGCGTACGGAGAGTTTTTCTGCGCCTCGGTCAATTCGCCACGGCGCTCACGGTTGGACTTGGAAATATTTGATCGGTAGTTTCCAGGCTGAATGACGCTGGCGTGCACATCAAAGCGCGCCATTTCGAGACCAAGAACATCGGAAAACGCCTCAATGGCATGCTTGCTCATTGTGTAATCGCCGCCGCCGACCCAAGCGCCGGTTCCCGCAATCGAGCCGATCGTCGTGATGCGACCCTTGCTTTCGATGATGAGCGGCGCAAATGCCTTGGTCACATCGATAACGCCGAATACATTGACGTCGAGTACCCAACGAATGTCACTGACATCGGCCTCAATGATGGGACCCGCTGTTGAGCCGATACCCGCGTTATTGACGAGTCCATACAGGCCGCGACCCGCTTGCCGTACAGTCTCAACGGCAGCAGCAATCTCGTCTTGCTTTGTCACGTCAAGACGGATCGCCTGCACGTTCAGGATTTCGTTGAGTGCGTCCAGGTCGGCTTGCTTACGCGCACCGGCGTATACGAAATAGCCCTTGGCAGCTAATGTTTCGGCAGCGTGGCGCCCGATGCCCGTGCTGGCTCCTGTTACTAGCACCGCTTTTTGGTTCTTCGTGACTTCGGCTGCTGCAATGTTTGCGTCGCCAACTACAAGCAAGATGATCGTCAGACCAAGTATCTGGAAAATATTTCGCATACTGGTTACTCCTGTTTTTATTACCAATGACCCTGGCTTTCCATCGAAGCCCAAGGTTCTTGCGGCGGCAAAGACTCGCCTTTTTGCAGCAATTCGATCGAGATGTTGTCCGGCGATCGGACGAAAGCCATCCGGCCGTCTCGAGGCGGGCGATTGATCGTAACACCGGCATCCATCAATGATTGGCAAAGCTGATATATGTTGTCGACCTGATAGGCAAGGTGGCCGAAGTTACGGCCCTCGTCGTATTCTTCAGGGTCCCAGTTGTGCGTCAACTCGACTTGTGCTTCTTCGTCGCCGGGCGCTGCGAGGAATACGAGCGTAAATCGACCTTGCTCGCTGTCGTGCCGTCTGAGCTCATCGAGTCCCAGTTGATTGCAGTAGAATTTGAGTGAAGCGTCGATATCTTTGACGCGTACCATCGTATGCAGGTATTTCATGGCTTGGCTCCGCGTTGGACTCGTGTCGATTTTGAATTCACAATGGTCGTCGATCCTCGCATAGACAGCAACTGTGGATGACATTCAAACAATCACGCTCGATCTCGACGACACGCTTTGGGAAATTCACCCGGTCATAAAGCGAGCAGAGCAACGACTGTACTCGTGGATTGGGGAGAACTACCCGCGCATCACTGAGTTGTACGAGCCGGCGGATATGCTTGAAGTCAGAAAGCAGGTTGGTGCCGAGTTTTCAGATCAGGCACACGATTTGACGTTCTTACGCCGAACAGTCCTTGAGCGGGTCGGAATCGCCGCCGGTTATGATACTGACTTCATTGATGACGCTTTCGAGGTATTCGACGAAGTGCGTAATGACGTCGATATTTTTCCCGAGGTCGTGCCTACGCTCGAGGCATTCAAAGAGCGCTACACCATTATTGCGGTGACCAACGGCAACGCGAATCTTGAGAAGATTGGCCTCGATCATTTGTTCGACGAGGTCATAACCGCGGCAATCGCGGGTGCGGCGAAACCGGCGCGGCAGGTATTTGATCTGGCCGTGCAGGTTGGCGGCGCAAGTGCTGAGCAAACATTGCACGTTGGGGATCACCCATTGTATGACGTAAACGCCGCGCGCAATGCGGGCCTGCGCACGGCATGGGTGAATCGCAATGCCAGTATCTGGCCTGAAGAATTTGAGGAAGCCGAAATCGAAGTTTCGAATATTGGTGAACTGCTGAAGCTGCTCGGTATCTAATACACAATGGCTCATCCTTTGATTATCTATGTGCCCGGCTTGTTACCGAAGCCGGAACCCGAAGAGCATCGCGCGGCACTGTTTCGATGCCTTATTGCCGGATTGCGCCGCACGGACCGTCCTGTTGCGGATGCGATCGAGGCGACAGCCGGTGGATTCGATCTCGTCAGCTGGACCTACGATTTCTACAAGACACACCGCGATTTCGAACTCGACAGGGCGGCTGTTGAAGCTGTGATCGAACAGCCCGAAGCCAATGCGGAAGATATTGCGGAGGCGTCAGCCTGGTCGCGCAGATTGACGCGATGGATCTACAGGTTGGGTGACATGATGCCGTTTCTGATTCCACATCTGGCGAGCGAGCAAATGGAGGTTCACCTACGTGACCTCAGGCGATACCAAAAAAACGAAAACGGCATCACCGATCATGTGCGGCGAATGCTCAAATTACCGCTACTTGCAGCGGCCGGTGGTGAGCACCCAGTGCTGTTGATCGGGCACAGCATGGGTTCGGTTATCGCCTACGAGTCTCTTTGGGAACTCAGCCACAGTCACGGAAACCCGGTCAATGTAGATCTGTTTCTGACGATGGGTAGCCCCTTGGGCCAGCGTTATATGCAAAAGAGAATTCACGGCCACGACATGTTCGGACCTGAGCGATACCCCGGCAACATTCGGCGTTGGAAGAATCTGACGGCAGTAGGGGATCTCACCGCAATTGACCCAGTAATGGCAAACAATTTTGGAGAGATGATCGACCTCGATTTGTTGCAGGCGATCGAGGACGATGAACTGCTGAACAACTACAGGCTGAATGGTGTGCTAAATGTGCATTCCGAATACGGCTACCTCGTTAACGAAAAAACCGCGCTCACGGTGGCGGAGTGGTGGCGCGGTCATAGCCCGGGTTTAGCCGCAGTGGTCGATACTTGAATAGAAAGAGCGACCGCTATGCTCCCAATCGCAGTCGCTCAGGTGTTAGGATTTGGCGCATTGGAAAAGCCGCTGCTGCCCCAAAGCGGACGCTCGCGTGACAAATTGACGAACGACTGGTAGACCAATCCTTATGCCTTCAGATAAGACACCCGATGAGATAAAGCGCGAGTATCAAAATACTCTTCGCAAGGCCAAAGTGATTTCGGCTATTACGATTGTCCCATGGTCGTTCTACCTCTACGCGAATATCTCCGACTCTCAGACACTCCTAGGTATTGGAAAGATTACATTTCTTGCCATCGCGAGCACGGCGACGATTGGATACACACTGTTCTGGAAATTGGCTTGGAAATGTCCTAGCTGTGGCAACTTCCCGGGCGGCGGCTGGTCCCGACAGTCTTGCAACTCATGTGGTGTGGCATTGTAGCTGACCGGCCGGTTCTGGCCGACTGCAGTAGTTCACCAGGAAGCTGAACGAACGACTGGTGCTGAAAAGAGCGGACGCTCAATCGGCGACTTCGAATTTTTCGCTTACGAGTGGCTGCTTCGCGGCGCATAACCGCCGGTCACATGTTCTGATGTAAGATGACGGCTCGTGACCCACTGCGGCCATTGAACTTCACAGGATTTTGCTGCCGATGAAGCCTTCGAGGATTACGCTCTTCGCAATCGTGCTTTTCATTCTCCACGTTGCTGCTGGGGCGCTTACGACCCTAGCAGTTGGCGTGGATGAAATTGGGGTTCTGATGGTTACTCAGTTCGTCACTGGCGTCGTAATTTCAGTTTGCGTGTTCGGCTACATGTCTTGGGCGCATCCTACAAAGCCCTATCTGACGGCTCTTATGGTTGGTGTTCTGACGATGCTTTTTGGCATGCTCTCCTCTACATTCCTGTTCGGGAACATGTCTTGGTTTGCGCCGGTTCTGCTTGCTGCAGACATTCTGGCGCTGCTGCTTTCCGTAATGCTTGGAGTCAGCTTGGGTGTCATGCTCAGACGCCGTGGTTCGACGAGCTTACAGTAGGTGATGAACGGCCGGTTCTGGCCGTTCTGAGAAGTTCGAGCAAGCGAAGATCGGCCGACTGCTTAGCGCTCGGAAGCAGAAGTTCGCGTGATACGATGTTGACGTGCTGCTGGTGACCCAATCCAGCCATTCAAAGAATGGCGTCGTCGGTCCCATTAAGGAGTGTTTATGGAGGAATTTGTCGCGCCTCTTCGTGCTGTTCTCTCTATGATCTGCCTTGTGACTGCAATTCCTTTGCTCGCTTCAGGAAGCGCATGCTGTGCCTACTTTACGATCCGGCTTGCAAACCACCGACGCCCTGAACTGCCTCCCAGCTGGCATGCCCTTTGGGGGCTCAACCACGCCAATCTATTGTTTTTCCCTTCGCAGCTTGATGAGGTCGGGCTCAAATACCATGCCAAGGCCAAGAAGTGGGGGTTGCGGATGCTGTTAGGAGCCGCAGTAGGGATGCTGGCATCTCTTCTTGCGGGAAAGCTCTGATACTTTGACGTACTCCAGCGGCTGGTTTTGGCCGGACTGAGTCGTTCGCTTCCGTTGGTGCAGTGGGGCGGCTAAGGTTCCCACAGCAGCCGGCCGCAATAAATCGTGTAAACTTTGTTCTCGTGACCCGCAGCAGCCGTTGGCGATCTGACTCGAGCACCGCATTATGCGATACAGTTTTGACAGGTTTATCCAAGGCGGAATAGCATCCTTGCTACTCCTACCGGCGATTTCCGTCGCCTGTACCTGTGCCGATCGAGGCCAGATTTCTAAAGATAAAATTATCGACGCGATGTGTACGGTTGATGTGGTCTTTCTCGGAAAGGCTACAGATCTGATATCACCATCTAGACAACTCCGACTCGTAAAGATTGATCCAATAACAGTATTCAGAGGCGACGTCTCAAAATTTGTGTTTGCTCAAACATCAACGACCTGTGATCACTGGTACGCGCCAAACAAGGACTATCTGATTTTCGGAAACTTAGGAAGTGAATCAAGCAAATTTTCCACTTCGATATGCGGCCCTACGAGATTTACTGGCGACATAGCGAGTACTCAATTTCAGCTGAGCGTCATCGAGGAAAACGCTGCGAAACTTGACGAGCTGTGTGGCGCTGCTAAATCAGGAGCGAGGCAAATACGAATTATCCGGCAAGACCTCGACAATAGAGAAAGTATTCAGGCAGAGAGCCTGCAGCTATTGAAAGATGGCCTGAGTCAAAGCAGGGTCGACTACGAACAAGCGCTTGAAGATACAAGATCGATTCAAGAAGAAGAGAATTGAGCAAACCTGACCGGCCGCTGTTGGCCGAACCGAGAAGTTGGAACATACAAACGCGTCTGAATTCAGTTTACGAAATCTGTTTGCTAGACTGGAGGAGTCCATATACAAAGCGGACGGTCGTCAAGTCGAGCTTGCAAGCTGGCTCAAAGTTAATGTCTAAGGAGAAGCTCATTGAGTGTGATGCGTGATCGTGCGAAAGAACACTTTCCCATGGTGTTGCTGACTCTCCTCAGTATCGTGCAGGCGTTAGCTCTGGAACTTCTCTGGTCTCACGTACGTGAGACCGGATACCTCTTCGAACCGACGTTAGTTGCGATTGTCTCCGGGATTCAAATCGCGGCAACTTTTCTTGGTCTGGTATTGATTTGGGTCGTCTACGCAAGCACTGCGATGCGCTTTCGTTGGGTACCGGTAACTAGCGATTCAGTGTATCCGTTCCTGATTGGCTTGATTGAGTTCATGCTAGTTGAATCGCTGGGGCCAGGCGGGACAGGAAAGTGGCTGATACTAATGGCATTGACGTTCGGCATGATGGTACTGGTCAGTCACAAAGCCATGCAGCGGGCCAGACAAGATGACGACAATGCCACTTTTTTCGACCAGTTTAAGCCGGCAACTTTGCGCGATTTTGTTCCGCACATAGCGATTGTCGGCGGGCTTGCACTAGTGGGAATCTATCTACTCGTCAGTGACGATAGGGGGATGGTCGAGTTGCTCGCGGTACTCATGACCGCCGGAATATTGGTCTGGCAGTTCTTTGTGGCTGGACATTTCTGGCGGCAGGCCGTGGGCGACTAGTCGGACACTAGGGCGGGACGTTCACTAGGCCAATTCGCTGGTTCATTTGCAACATACATTCCGACAATTCGTTGCACTAATTCTCGTTGACGCGGATCTCTCCGATTACTTCGGCAGCATTCCTCATGCTGAACTACTCAAGTCGCTGGCACGCCGGATCGTTGATCGGCGTGTGCAGCACTTGCTTAAAGCTCGGCTGGGATGAAAACTGGGAAATCTAACTGATGAATACCGACGGCTCAGGCCTGAGTCGATTAACCAGCAATTCGGTCAGAGACAGCAATCCAGACTGGTCACCCGATGGCTCGAATATCTCACTTCTTCAATCTAGTTAGCATCAACATTCGGTTTGATAACAATATCGATACGTCGGTTTCGTGCTCTGCCCGCTTCGGTCTCATTACTGGAAACCGGGCGCGTTTCGCCGTAACCGGTCGCAATCAGGCGGTAGGTCGGAATTCGCATTGCGTTGATCATGTACTGCTGAACTGACTCCGCGCGTTCCTGAGAAAGTTTTTGGTTCAGATCATCGCTTCCATGTGAATCAGTATGTCCCTCAATCGTCAATTCACTGCGTGGAAACACGTCGATCGCTTTCTCGACCTTTGCCAGTAGATCAAAATTATCCGGTTTGATCTGGGCATCGCCGCTGTCGAAGTTGAGACCGACGAGGCGCAGAATAATGGTGTTTCCCTCGCGGAATACACGCGCTTCGAAGGACGTGAATATTTTCTCAACCTGTTCAAACTGCTGTTTCACACGCGCATGCGCCTCGAGGCGTTGAATCAGAGCCGCACGCTCTTCAGTTGCACCGCCGAGTCGCTCATCCAAAGCCCGCATTTCTTCAACCATGTCGGCCAGGCGAATTTCGTTCTCGGCTTTTTCCTGCTGTAAAGCCTGTAACTCGTTTGCCTGTTGGTCGAAATAGGCAACCAGTTCAACCACCAGTTTATCGGGACCTTGCTCCATATCGGGACTGACGTCCGCGACGCCGGCAATCGCTCGCATCGGCTGTTCCCAATTGAGTACCAGTTGTTCGGCCGTCATTTTCTTGTCACGTACCTGGCGGACAATTTCAGAAAGATACAGCGCGTGTTTTGCCTCATAGTTCGCGCGCATTGCCAGGCTTCTTGGCAGGTCAGTATCGTAGCGATTCTCGTTCAATTCACGATCGGCATCGGCGAGCAACTGCTTCGCTTTTCCGAGCGTGATTGGCGCATAGCGACCGACCCTGGCTCGATCTGCGTCGGCCAATAGCCGGCGTGTTTCACTGAGGTATTGTTCTTTGATCGCTTGCAATTCAGCATCGCGATACAGGCTGGTTGCTTCGATCTCGCGTCGTTTTGCGTTTTTGAGATCGCCTCGTTCGAGCAGCTGGATTGCTCTTGCGAATTCTCGCTGCGCGTCGGCCCAGATCTTCGGCGATAATTTTGGTGCCAAAGCATTCGCGCCGTCCTGGCGACTCTTGATCGCCTGGGCCAATGCCGTTTGCGCCAGCTTGGCGGCTTTCGTCGCAGTTTTGAAGTAGCGTGTCGCGTCAGCGGTATTGTCACGTACGTACTCGATGTTTCTGCCACGCTCCAGCAGGCTTTCCGCAGTGCGATACTCCTTCATGCCGTTTTCGTAGTTCTTCGGCGCAAACAGCTTTGAGTTAACGGCATCGGCCGCTGCTTTTGCAGCGTCGGCATCTTTAAAGAAGGTATTACGTAATTCGTCTTGCGCGTAAGCGTTGCCTGCGGCAAACAGTACGACGCCCAATACGACAAGTCTCACCAGTCCATTTTTCGCGACCATGTGTCTAATTCCCGTGTTTTTCGACTTAAATCCGCCCAAGCGAAGGCGAAAGCGTCGGTGATGTTACATATCTCGCCACACCAAATCTGTGCTCCGCGTCGCCTAAGCCGCAAATTTTACGCCAAAAACCGGCGGAATGTGACTTATGTCAAATTTTCGTCAATTGGCCACGTACGGTCGGATTTTTGTGCTTTGGCTCACAGTCATAGACGACGCTGCGGCGTAAATTAGTCACATGTCCGCTAAGTACTACACGCAGTTCATTTTGACCGATACGCAATATCGTGACGGTAACGAATTTTGCGGTGTTGTCGAGCTGAACCAACCGATGGAGCAAAGCTCAAACTCAACGGACATCGAGGCCATTCTGGCCAGCAATTTTGACCTGCAGCAAAACGCTGTGAAATTGGTCAGCTGGTCGAGACTGCATTAATTTATCTGGCGTGCGATATACCAATCCCCCTGATTCTCCCGGCTTAGGCCGGGATTTTTTTGTGCCGTATTTGTGCGACAATGCGTGCCCCTCAAGACAGGGCCATCTAGCTGGGCAATGAGTAAAGACGACAAATCATTCCGCGGTATTCCGATCGTTCAAAGTGGTCAGAAGTACCAGACCGATGCCGGTTTTTCGGCCGTCAAAAACGGCCAGAAAAAACGTCGCGACAGCGCGCCACCGGTTCATGGCGACAAGCCCAAATGGCTGCGCGCAAAAATGCCGTCCGGTTCGGGATATTCTGGCACCCGCAAGATAGTTCACGAGCATCGACTGAGCACAGTATGTGAGGAGTCAATGTGCCCAAACATTGGCGAATGCTGGAATGCCGGCACGGCGACGATCATGGTCATGGGCTCTGTTTGTACTCGCGCCTGCCGTTTCTGCGCTGTTGATACGGGTAACCCGAAAGGCTGGTTGGACGCCGAGGAACCGTTGAACTCTGCGAAAGCTGTGCGATTAATGGGGCTGGAATACGTCGTCATCACCTCGGTTGACCGCGATGATCTCGACGATGGTGGTGCCAGCCATTACGCAGCTTGCGTTCGTGAGATTAAGAAGCTGAATCCAGGGACCGCTGTCGAGGCTTTGACGCCGGACTTCAATGGCGTTCACGAACACGTAGAAATGGTGGTCGATTCTGGTCTCGAGGTATTCGCACAAAATGTCGAGACAGTCAAACGACTGACACATCCGGTCCGCGATCCGCGAGCCAGCTACGAACAAACGATCGAAGTGCTGCGGCACGCAAAAGCGCATCGACCTGATGTTTTGACCAAAACGAGTTTGATGCTCGGACTGGGCGAGCAGGACAACGAGATCATGCAAACGATGGATGACCTGCGTGCTGCGAGCGTCGACATCCTGACCCTGGGTCAGTACCTGCGACCGACACCGAATCATCTGGCCGTTGAGCGCTATGTGACACCGGCAGAGTTCGAAGCGTATCGGGCCGAAGGATTGGAAAAGGGTTTCGTCGAGGTCGTTGCAGGACCCATGGTGCGCTCGAGCTATCGAGCTGAACAGGTTTTACAAAAAAATAACGTTGGCATAGCAATATGATCGAATTTCTGGCTAATTACGGCCTGTTTCTCCTCAAGGCGATTACGGTTGTGGCCGGGATCATCATCGTAATTGTGGTGGCCGCTTCGGCGGGTCGCAAGAATGCGCATGAAGGTCTTGAGGTCGAGAATCTCAATAAAAAACACGAGTCTCTAGCCGAGTCTTTGCGTAATGCTGTTTCCAGCAAAGACGTGCGAAAGAAGGTCGCAAAAGAGAAAAAGAAAAAGGACAAAGCGGACGCGAAAGAAGAATCGACACGGCCGCGCAGCTTCGTCATCGACTTCAAAGGTGATTTGAAAGCCAGCGCCGTGCCGTCGCTGCGCGAGGAGATCAGTGCGATTCTCGAGGTCGCTACGGAGGACGACGATGTAATCGTGTGTCTTGAGAATCACGGTGGCGTTGTTCATGAGCACGGTTTGGCGGCGTCACAGTTGGCACGAATTCGCGATCGTGATATTCCGCTCACAGTTTGCGTCGACAAAGTCGCCGCAAGCGGCGGTTACCTGATGGCCTGCGTCGCAACCAAGATCTATGCAGCACCGTTCGCGATTCTTGGCTCGATCGGCGTGCTCGCACAGATTCCGAACTTCAATCGCATGCTGGACAGCCACGGTGTGGAATTCGAACAGGTTACCGCGGGTAAGTACAAGCGCACGGTCACCATGTTTGGAGAAAATACAGACGAAGACAGGGCAAAGCTGAAGGAAGAGCTCGAGGATGTGCATTCGTTGTTCAAAGAGGCGGTTGCGAAGTATCGACCGGACATGGATCTGGACAAAGTGGCGACGGGTGAGCATTGGTACGGGACTCGAGCACTCGATCTGGGCCTCGCTGACGAAATTCGAACCAGCGATGAGCTGTTCGCTGACCTGGTCAGTGAACGAGACCTCTATTTAGTGAGCTTCAAGATCAAGCAACCACTGCAAAAGCGGCTGCTAGGTGGTATCGACGGGGTTTTGGAAAAAGCTGATGCGGCGGGTTGGCGTCGCAAGTTCGAGTCAGCTTTGCCGCGCTGACTGGGGCTCGCGGAACTGACGGGTCGAATTCCGGTCGAATCAGTAGCAGGATTAAATGCGCTTTGAGGCGTTATACTCCAGAAAGACTTGAGGAGTGAGGATTCAGGAGCAGAAACAACATGCATCGTTCTAAACTATTGATTTCCCTTATTTTCGCCGTGCTCCTGGCGTCGTGTTCCACGTCGCCGACCGGTCGCCCGCAGCTTATTATGAAGTCCGACGCGGAGCTTGAGGCGCAGGCGAGGTCTACCTTCAATGCTTATCGAGCGACGCTGCCGTTGAGCACCAATCGCGCGAAAATCGACTTCGTTAAGTGTGTTGCTCAGGCTGTTGTTGCCGAGCTTTATCCTCCCTATAGCGATATCGAGTGGGAACTCGCGATATTTGAGCAAAACCAGATCAATGCTTTTGCTATGCCTGGCGGCAAGATCGGTGTGTATACGGGAATTCTGGAGGTGACCGAGAATCAGGACCAGCTGGCTGCCGTTATCGGACACGAAATCGCGCACGTCACGGCCAAGCATGTCAACGAACGCGCCTCGCGAGGTTCACTCACAGGAATCGGTATTGAAGCGGTGGCCGTCATTTTGGGTGGTGGTTACACGGGCGGAGCGTACACCGCCAGCCAGGTTCTGAGTGCCGGTGCTGCGCTCGGCATGGAATTACCGATGGGCCGAGGTCAGGAATCCGAAGCGGACGTTGTTGGTCTTGAGTACATGGCGAAAGCGGGATTCGATCCACGTGCCTCAGTTGATCTGTGGCAAAACATGGCGGCAATGGGTGGCAAGAAACCGCCTGAGCACCTGTCGACTCACCCGGCGAGTGACACGCGTATCGAAAACCTGATCAACCAGTGGCAAAAAACCTTGCCACTCTATAATCAGGCACGCGCAGACGGAAAAGAACCGGATTGCAAAAAGAACTGGAATTGAGGGGCGATTTCAAAGACCACTTTTCAACCCAGTCAGACGGCTATGCGAAACACCGCCCGACCTACCCACCGGCGCTATTTCAATTCCTGGCATCACTGGTAACGCATCGCAAGACTGCCTGGGATTGCGCGACGGGTAATGGCCAGGCCGCGATAGCACTCACTGAATACTTCCCAAGAGTAATTGCGACTGACGCGAGCGAGGCGCAAATTTCGGCGGCGACTCACAAGCCCGGGGTCGAATACAGGCTCGCGACAGCGGAGCGGTCCGGACTGGCCGACGGGTCTGTTGACCTGATCACTGTTGCACAGGCTCTGCACTGGTTCGACGAAAAAGCCTTCATGGAAGAAGTACAGCGGGTAATCCGTGCAAATGGTGTTCTTGCGGTCTGGTGCTATGAGCTTTGCACCGTAAACGCGGAATGCGATGCAATCGTGGATCGACTTTACACCGACATCGTTGGTGACTACTGGCTCCCGGAGCGGGTAACAATCGAGGACGGCTACAGCGACGTGGCTATGCCCGGTGTTGAATTGCCTGTGCCTGATTTCTCGATGCAGTCGCAATGGCAGGCCGCCGACATGCTCGGCTATTTTCGTACCTGGTCGGCGACCCAGCGCTACGTGTCCGACAGGGGCACGGACCCCGTTGCCGAGATTGAGGCCGAGCTGGTGGCGGCATGGGGCGAGGAAAAACGCGTGGTGAGCTGGCCGCTGGTGATTCGCGCCAGCCGGCCAAATACGCTGCTAGAATAGGCGAATCTTCAACCGGATCTTTGCCGTGCCAAATCACAATCTAACCCTCGTGCGAATCTTTGTTCTTCTGGCGCTGCTGTCGACGGCGGGCTGCGAGACGATTGATGGTTTTATGGCCAGTATGAGGAAGGGCTCGGGGCCCGACGTCGTTCCGCTCGCGGAGCGTCCGGTTCAGGAACCGATTGACGCAAACTCATTCATTTTAACGGCCGACGATCAAACAGTAATTGGCGAACCGCAGATTGTTTTTGCAGGTGCCGACGATACGTTCTCCGATCTGGCGAGAACTTACGGACTCGGCTACGACGATTTGATCGATGCGAACCCAGGCATCGATCCGTGGTTGCCGGGCGAGGGGACCGCGATATTGCTGCCAACGCAATACGTCTTGCCGGCCGCAGAAAAGCGCGGTGTGATCTTAAATATCGCGAGCAAACGACTATTCTACTATCCGCAAGCGGCGGAAGGAGAACAGCAACAGGTTTTGACGTACCCGATCGGCATCGGCAGGGTGGGTTGGGAAACGCCTCTCGGTGATACGACCGTGATTGCCAAGGCAAAGAATCCTTCATGGTGGGTGCCCGCATCTGTAAGAAAAGAACATGCAGAAATGGGAGATCCGCTTCCTTCGCTAGTTCCTCCTGGTCCGGATAACCCACTCGGCACGCGAGTTCTGAAGCTCAATATGCCGGGCTATCTGATTCACGGCACCAACCAGCCCTACGGCGTTGGAATGCGCGTGAGCCATGGCTGCGTACGCCTGTATCCCGAGAACATCGAATATCTGTACACGCTGGTCGATGTTGGGGAAGTCGTTACGATCATGAACGAGCCGTATCAAATCGGTAGCAAAGACGGTGTTCTCTATTTCGAGGCACATACACCACTTGAAGATGATTCGGTGCTCCCCGAAGATCGACTGCAAGCTGTTCTCGACGCTCAGACAGACGCACGAGGCACTGCGCTCAACGACCATCTACAACAACATATCGTTTCCTTGTCGGGAGTACCCACCGGTGTACCTGTCAGCATTGTCCAATACGATGCGAACGAAATGATGGCCCGGGCACGCGTCGTTCGAAACATTGTCGAACGCGATCCGAACGAGCCGACGCTCAGCGAGGTTCGCGAGATGATGGATGAGATTGATGCCGAAGTTGAGGAAGATGCGCTCTAATCGACGCCCGGATTCATCGGTTCGAAGTAACGCCTGAATTCTTCAGGAAATCGGTCCGAAGATTCGGGTTCCGCTAACGGTGCTTCGACAGATCGCGAGTTATAAGTATTCCAGAACAGGTAAGCGCCTGCGTCACCCTTCTCGATATCGTGTAGCAGCGCGGCCATCGCCTTGCCGGTGTAGGTTGTATCCAGAGCGAGGCCCATCGATTCTCGGGCGAACGCTACTGCGGTGGTTGTCGCGTCATCCGCTACCGCGTAGCCGCCGGCGTAGAATTCATTGCGCCAGACGATGCGTGTGCGTGCGGCAACATCGACGGGAAAAGTCGTGTCGAATCCGTTAAGAATTGTCACGGTTTTTTTCATCAGTCCATGCAGAACCTCACGCCTTACGAAATGATTGTCTGCTACACGTACCGCGTGGATCTCAGTGCGCAAATTGGCTAATGCCAGGCCAAGTGCCAGACCGGCAACACTACCCATCGTGCCGTTCGCGACATAGATGCGATCCGGCTCGTCAAGCTCACCAGCCGCGATCTGGGCGGCCAGTTCGAGCCCCGCGTTGACGAATCCGACGGCCCCCAGCCAACAAGTCCCACCGAGCGGAATAACCCAGCACGCCCTGTTTTGCAGATAACGGCGAAACAATTCCAGTTTGTTCGTCGCGCCGCCGTAACGAACGAGCTCCGTACCGAGTTCAAGATGCCGGTTGAGCGTTAAGGGGATGTTCGCAGTGCGTTTCTGGTGCGCAAGAAAGCAGGTGCATTCGAAACCCAATTCCTTCGCGTATGTTGCGGTAGCCAGTGCATGATTCGAACCAACCGCGCCGAATGTGGCTACGCGCTTCGCGCCGCGGTCCCTTGCACGTTGAAAAATGTATTCGAGTTTACGAATCTTATTTCCGCCGTAGAGCACGCTGGACCGATCATCATGCTTGACGAAAACCGTTCGGTCGCCGGCGACGTTATCAAGCGCGTGCCGCGAAACAGGTGTCGGGAGGTCAGCAAAAGACATCTTTCGCAGGCGAGCTGCGAGCACGGGGTATGCCTTGCCGAGAAAGTCGGTCATCACCGGTGAGATTAACCAAGTGCACACTTGATCGCGAGTGTTTAGAATGGAGCCACGCTTATCTGACCAGGTTCGGAGACAGGTTTGTCAGATGCAGTTGACCGCGGTATCACGGTCACAGAAATCGCAGCGATGGGGCAGCCCATCGATGTTTGCCCAGAAACCACGGCCGCTTTTGTTGGCCGTGCGCTTCGTGGACCCCTGAATACTCCCGTTCTCATAACAAACTTCGGTGAATTCCGACGCCGCTTCGGCGACGTTTGGGGTCGATCGAGTCTTGGTCCTGCCGCGAAACAATTTTTCGAGCACGGCGGTAACAGGCTTTACGTAATACGCGTTGCGAATAATGCGCGTGGCGCAATGCTGTGTTTACCCGCCAGCGGGTCTGCGCTTATCCTTCGCGCCGTTGAGCCGGGTTCGACAGAGTATATCCGCGCGGCCATCGACTACGATCACATAGAAATCGATGACGACGAACTGTTCAATCTCACGCTGCAGCGGGTCAATCCGTCGAGCAAGACTATTATCGATCAGGAATTTTTTCGAAAACTATCCTGGGATACCGAGTCCAGCGCGTTTGTCGCGGATGAACTCCTGAGATCCGAGATTGCGCGCGTCGAACATCCTTACCCGACACACCGTCCGGAACGCACAACGATGATGGGCCGCTCGTACGAGCCCGCGTATGTTGGCCACGCGCAAGGCGGCACCGACGGTAGCGAGCTATCGAACTACGATCTGGTTGGTTCGCGGCGCAGGCAGAGCGGATTGTTCGCCCTTGAGCAGGTCGACAGTTTCGATGTTTTGTATATGCCACCGCCCGGTAAGGGCTGTGACGTAGGGCCTACCGCAATTCTCGCGGCGGAGGTTTATTGCCGTGGGCGCAGTGCCATGCTGATCGTTGATCCTTTATCGGAATGGTCGACACCGACAGACGCTATTAAGGGTGTGCGTGATCTCGGCTACGCCAGTCCGAATATGCTCGGTTATTTCCCGCGCGTTCGTGAACGTGGCGGCGACGATGACGTTTCAAGACCCGTCGGTGGTGCGCTCGCGGGATTGCTGTGTAAGCAGGATAGAACTTTCGGATCGTGGCGATCCCTGGATCAACAGGAATTGGGTTTTCACCGCAGACTACGGCCCACATTGGATATCGGGGACAAAGAGCAACAACTGCTGAATCGTGCAGGTCTTAATGTTCTACTCGCTGCCAACGTTGGCAAGTCACGATTGAGTGGTTCTGTAACGATGGGTCGGGGTAGCGAGGCGTACAATAAGTATTCGAAACTTCCTGTGCGCCGCCTTTGCTTACAGATCGTCAACTCGATCGCGAAGGCAACGCGCTGGGCAGTATTCGAAACGGAAGACGCGACCCTCGCTGAGCGCCTACGAGTACAAGTTTTAACTTACCTGCACAGCCTCGATGATCTGGGCGCATTTGCAGACGATAATTTCGTCGTGCAGTGTGATGCTGGAGTGAGCAATCGCCCGGATAGTCAGGAGCACGGCATCACTATCCTGCTGATATTCCATCCGCTGGGTTGCGACGAGCCGATATCCCTGACGATGCACCAAACTGCGGCCGGGATTCGGGTTGGCAGTACCGCGTTCGGACTTACCATAAGACAAACTTCCCGCTAATTTTGCATCCATAAGCTGTCATATGAGCATCGACCTTATGCCACCAATCAATTGGGAGGAGGTATGAGAGACAGTGATGTTCTGGACAACAACCCGCACATATCTCAATCGGCATTGGAAGCCATCCACGACCAGGTATTTGGTTGGGCCCTCTCCCGTTGCGATTACGAGCGCGCAGTAGCGGAGGATCTCGTGCAGCAAACTTACGTTGAGTTACTGACTGGCAAAGCGAAGTTCGAGGACCGCTCGTCCTTGAAGACCTTTGTCTTCTCGGTCGTGCAAAACCTCGCGAGAAGTCGTTATCGACGCAAAGCGTCGCGGATGCGCTTGATTCAGAGCGTCGCACAACAGCCAATGCCTGAGCCGGCAACTGAACCTGCAGCAGAAGCAGAGGTATCGGGTAATGCGCAGCTCTGGCAGGCAGTGCAGGAATTGCCACAGCGGCAGCGCGACATCATCGAACTCGTGTTCTGCCGCGAATTGACGATAGACGAGGCGTCCCGGGTAATGGGCGTCACAACAGGAACCGGTCGGGTCCACTACGATCGGGCGAAGAAGGCGTTAAGGGTGAAACTCGATGCATAAGGACGACGAAGCGCTGTGCGCAATATTGAAGAACGAACAAAAGCGGGTTGATGGCACGGCACCGGACTTTGATGCAGTCATGGTCGTGGCGGCACAGAAAATTCACGCAAGTCGCCGCTTGCGCTTCGGCGGATTCGTTGCCGCAGTTGCCGTAGCAGCGCTGGCTTTCGCTTTGATGCCGGGACCTGAAGAAACCTACATTTACGTGGACTTAAAAGAATTGGAGGCAACGACATCCTGGTCAGCGCCCAGCGATTCCCTGCTTCCACAACACCAAATTGACATATATCGGGATTTACCACGGCTCTTCGAGTCAACGGAAACCGATGGAGGAACGTTACTATGAATAAGGGATTTCTGTTAGTTCTGACGATGATCTGCATGGCATCGGGTGCGGCGCATGCCCAAACGCCCAAAGAGGATGTGTTTAAGGGCAAATTGTTCGCCCCTGACATCATTCTTGAACAGCAAGATGCGTTGGACCTCAGCAAGGAGCAGTACACCGCAATTCGCAGTGCGGTCGTCGAAGTACAGACCGGTGTAGCGGAACACGAATGGGATATGCGCGAGGCGTATCAGGCACTAATGCTTGAGCTCGACAAGTTACCGATCGACGAGGCGGCAGTCCTAAGGCACGCAAACGCGGCGCTCCTCGCCGAGAATCAAGTGAAGAAAAAGCAGATGGCGATGTTGGTAAGGCTAAAGAACCTGTTAAACGCCGAACAAATTGCGCATCTGGAGGCACTAGCTGAAAGGACGTGATCATGAATAGATTCATTCCGCTTATTGCATTGGTAGCGCTTGGACTTGCTGGTTGCGGCGGTGGGGGTGGGGGCTCGGAACCACCGCCACCACCCCCACCGCCGCCCGCGCTGAGTAAGGCCCAGGCTTTTCAGTTTCTGAACCAGACGACATTTGGTGCGCTGGAGGCCGAGGCCGAACGGGTCATCGCGATGCGGCAAGAAGCCTGGATCGATGATCAGATGATCAAGCCGGTTTCTTTGCACCTGCCGCATGTACAGGCTGTTGGTCTGACTCAAGCGGGTATGGACTTCCAGCTGCAGAAGGACCGCGTTGATATCTGGTTCAGGAATTCACTGAATGCCGAGGATCAGCTGCGCCAGCGTGTTGCATTTGCCTTATCGGAAATCATGGTCGTGTCGCAGCTCGGCGCATTAAATAACGCGCCATTCGCACTTGCGGATTTTTATGATGTGCTGGTACGCAACGCATTTGGCAACTATCGCGATCTGATCGAAGAGGTAACGCTGCATCCCGCGATGGGCGTCTACCTCAGTATGCTGGGAAATGAGAAACCCAACGTCGCGCTCAACATTCGCCCTGATGAAAACTACGCGCGCGAATTGATGCAGCTTTTCTCAATAGGACTCATTGAACTCAATAATGATGGAACGGCAAAGCTGGACAGTCTTGGTAACACCATCCCGACCTACGACCAGGCAAGCATCGAAGCGTTCGCACATGTTTATACCGGCTGGACCTGGGCAGGATCACCAAATTTCCAACAGGCACGCGGAACGCGGCAGAATCAAATCGTAGCAATGGAGTTGTGGGAGGACTTTCACGATGCCGGCGCCAAGACTCTTCTAGGCGGGGTTACCCTTCCGCCTGGTCAGGGTGGTGTAAAGGACCTGTCCGATGCCCTGGACAATGTCTTTAATCATCCGAATGTCGGTCCGTTCATCGCTATTCGACTAATTCACCGCCTGGTGACCAGCAATCCGTCTCCGGCATACATCGCGCGGGTCGCATCTGTATTCAACAACAATGGATCCGGCGTGCGCGGCGATCTCGGTGCGGTCGTGAAAGCCATTTTGCTTGATTCGGAAGCACGTTCGCCGACGCCGTCAGAACAAAGCGGGAAGATTAAGGAGCCGTTACTTCGATTGACGCAGTTATGGCGCGCCTACAACGCCACGTCGAATAGCGGTGGTTATCCATTTGATTTTGCTTACTTTATTTTTGGTCAAGGTTCGTTGCAGGCAACCAGCGTCTTCAATTTTTTCAGTCCGTTTTATGCACCGCCCGGCGAAATTCAGGATGGTGGACTGGTCGCCCCCGAACTCGAGATCGCAACCGAATATCTCAATACTTTCGTCACCAATTTCATGTTTGGTCAGATTTTTGGGCTCAATTCGACCAACCCGGATCTGCAGGACGACGATGTCTTTATCGACTTTGAATCTGAAATGGCAATCGCAGCCGACATCGACACATTAATTGATTCTGTCGCGAACAAACTCCTTGGCGGAAACATCTCCATGACGCTGAGAAATGAAATAGCCGGAATGCTGACTTTGGTCCCGGAAACAGATACGGCAGTCAGGGCCGCAGAGGTTATTTATTTTATCGTTACATCACCCGAGTTTGCCTACCAGCGATAAACCAGGCGAGGAATTTTGAAATGAAGAAAATCAATCGACGTGAATTCTTACTCCGAAGCAGTGCCGCGGCAGCGCTTGCCAGCACACCGGGATACGCCTACTCGCAGGGCTTTGAGTTGTCAGGTGCATTCGACGACTATCGGGCGATGGTTTGTGTGTTTCTGCTAGGCGGCAACGACTCC
Source organism: Woeseiaceae bacterium (assembly GCA_021773075.1). Classification (GTDB taxonomy): domain Bacteria; phylum Pseudomonadota; class Gammaproteobacteria; order Steroidobacterales; family Woeseiaceae; genus UBA1847. The sequence continues at coordinate 351,537 of JAJFKT010000012.1, read as the reverse complement.
TTCAATATGCTCGTACCGAACACAGACGCCGAATACAATGCGTACGCAGCGTCGCGGCAGAATCTCGCGATTCTTCGCAGTGACCTGTTGCCGATAAATCCAGTATCGCTTGCACCGGGATCGGCCGCTTTCGGACTGCATCCTTCAATGGCAAGTATGCAGGCCCTGTTTGAGTCAGGCAGTGCCTCATTTGTAGCGAATGTTGGACCGCTGGTCGAGCCAACAACAAAATCGCAATTTCAAAACCAATCGACGATATTGCCGTCGCAGCTGTTCTCCCACAATGACCAGCAATCGCAGTGGAACTCCCTCAATGGTGCCGGTACGAGCAAAACGGGTTGGGCAGGCCGTGTGGCTGATCTGATCGAATCGGAAGTGATCGATCAGCGGATGGCAACGAACACATCCTTAAGCGGTACCAGTCTGTTTCAGTCGGCGCAAAGTTCGGTCGCGTACGTGATGGGGCAAAACGGGCCTTTGCAGTTCACCGGTTTTTCGGACGATCCTACGAGCATCCTATTCGATCAAAAGACGGCGTTTCAGGCCGTACTCGATGCACAATATAATTCAATTTACGAACGCGGGTTTGCGGAGATTCAGAATCGAGCCTTGCAAGCGGCGGATACTGTTTCTACGGCGATAACGAATGCTGAGAACTCCGGAGTTATTACCACTGTCTTTCCGTCTACGCCGCTGGGCGGACAGTTATCGACCGTTGCCAAGCTAATTGCGTCGCGCGTTGAACTGGATATGCAACGGCAAATTTTCTTTGTTGGTGTTGGTGGTTTCGACTCACATGACGATCAGAATCAGAACCAGCCGGGACTGCTGGGTGGCGTAAGCGATGCGTTGGCGGCTTTCTATGCTGCGACCGTCGATATTGGCGTAGCCAGCAGCGTAACCACATTTACGCAGTCTGATTTTGGTCGGACGCTGACGTCAAACGGCGACGGCACGGACCACGGCTGGGCGGGCAATCAGCTCGTTCTGGGTGGCGCTGTAAACGGCCGCGATATTTACGGGTCGTATCCGGTGCTCGAAATCGGCGGCGCAGAAGACGTTGGAGGCGGCCGTATGATTCCGTCGACGTCGGCCGATCAATACGCCGCAACGCTTGCAAAATGGTTTGGAATCCCGGATGCCGATCTGGATGTGGTTGCACCCAACCTTTCGAACTTTGCACAGCGGGACCTTGGGTTTATGATCGCCTGATTCCAAATCAGGGGTTTCCAATGAAAAATACACTCGCAGCGATGCTCGCTGCTGCCTTTCTTGTTGCTGCTTGTGGTGAGTCCGCCGAACAGGTGGCGACCAAAGTTCCTGCTATCGATGCTGGTGTAAGCCTGGCTGCGCTGTTTGATGAGCACTTCGAGCGCGATCTCGAAATGAACCCGCTAAGTGCAACCTTTATTGGCGACTATCGCTTCAACGATCGGATGGCCAACTCAAACGGACCCGAGTACAGGGCGGCAGCGGAGGCGCTGGACAAAGAGTTTCTCGCGCGTTTGCTGGAAATCGACCGTGAGGAACTTGGCGAGCAGGATCGCTTAAGTTACGACATCTTCAAAATCAATCGCGAGCTGTCGCTGGACGGAAATCGATTTCCATCTCACCTACAGCCGGTTAATCAGTTTTATTCGGTTACGAATTTCTTCGTTCAGCTGGGCAGCGGTACGAGCGCGCACCCGTTCAAAACCGTTAAAGATTACGATGACTTTCTGAGTCGAGCAGACGACTACTCGACCATCATTGATCAGCTCATCACCAACATGAAAGAAGGCTTGCAACAAGGTGTTACTCAGCCTCGTATTTTGATGGAGAAGCTGGTGCCCCAGATCGACGCACATATTGTCGACGATGTGCAGGAGAGCAATTTCTACAAACCGGTCGCCAACATGCCGGACGACTTCAGCGAAGAAGATCGCGCACGACTTACGGCAGCTTACGAAGACAAGATTGTAGATACGATTATTCCTGCCTATCAGCGCATCAGCAATTTTCTTGGTGATGACTACAACGGTTCAGCCCGTGAGACTGTTGGACTTTACGCCCAACCGAATGGTGAAGACTGGTACGCGTACATGGTCCGATTGCGCACCACGACAAACATGACGCCGGATGAAATTCACCAGATCGGACTTGACGAAGTCGCCCGTATTCACAAAGAAATGCACGGCGTAATGGAGCAGGTTGGATTTGAGGGAAGCCTCAAGGAGTTCTTCGAGTTCGTCAATACGGATGATCAGTTTTTCTACGATGAAGCTGAGGAGTTAATTCAGGGTTATCGTGACATGTCGGACCACATCACCGAACTTTCAAAGCGTCTTTTCGATGTCATGCCAAAGACAGCGTTTGAGGTTCGCAGAGTCGAGCCATTCAGGGAGGCTTCGGCGTCCGGTGGTTCTTATCGGTCGGGCACACCGGATGGCTCACGTCCGGGCGTCTTCTACGCCAATGCCTATGACATCAAAGCCCGCGGCAAGTGGGCGATGGAATCGCTGTTCCTGCACGAGGCAATACCCGGTCATCATTTTCAAATCATGATTCAGCGTGAAAACGAAGATCTGCCCGGCTTCCGTCGTTTCGGTGGGTTCACTGCCTACAGTGAAGGTTGGGGACTTTACGCGGAGTCGCTGGGCAAAGAGCTTGGCGTGTACACCGACCCGTATCAGCATTTCGGCGGATTGAATGCGGAGCTTTGGCGCTCCATTCGGTTGGTTGTCGATACCGGTATCCACGCGAAACAATGGTCACGTCAGGAGGTCCTCGATTACATGTACGCGAACTCGGCCGTCGCTGAAGTTCGGGCGATCTCCGAGGCGGAGCGATTTATGGCGATTCCGGGGCAGGCATTGGCCTATAAGGTCGGCCAGCTCAAGATTCGTGCGATTCGAAACAAGGCGGAGTCCGCGCTGGGCGATAAATTCAACATTAAGGACTTCCATACCGAGGTATTGAAGGACGGTGCGATGCCACTGTCGATGTTGGAGGCAAAAATCGATCGCTGGATTGCGTCACAGTCATAGAGACAGACTCGCTGTCACTGCCGCCAATTTTCGGTATCTTGTGTGAACTATGAAACTTGACCGATTTATTCGCGTTGCGATAGCCGTCGTTATCGGTCTGGCCTTCGTTGTCGCGACGGGAGCGCTGCTGTTCATTACTGAATCAGCGCTCAACGTATGGGATCGTCTGCGTGCCGGGCCAGCGATGATTCTCTACGCTTATGTCGCGGTGATGGTGGTGCTTGCTGTTGCCGCTGTCTGGCTCGTATGGCGACTCGTAGTTAAGAAAAATGTCGAGCCGACCAAAGCACGCAAACCGCTATCCAAAAAAAATATCAAGCAGCGTATACGTGAGGCGGGGGAGGCTGGCGTTGACACGTCTGATGCACAGGCAGAACTGCAGGATCTGGCTGCCAGGCAGGCGGCCGGTGCAGTTCATCTTTGTTTCTTTGGCGAGATCAGTGCGGGTAAGAGTTCACTGATTAAAGCGCTGGTTCCGGAGGCGAATGTCGTCATCGACGTTGTTGGCGGCTCGACGGATGATGTACGTCACTACCGCTGGCGTAATGATGCAGGCACTGAGATATTACTGACCGACGTCCCCGGTACCGGTGGCCACGAAGAAGGTCTCGACGAACTGGCGACAGAAGAAGCGAAGCGCTCGCATCTCGTGCTATTCGTTTGTGACAGTGATCTTACGCGAGCGGAGCTTGCCGCGATTAAGTCGCTGCTGGCGTTCGACAAGCCCATCGTCGTGGTACTCAACAAAGCCGATCGTTATTCGGAAGATGAGCAGGCGGCATTGCTGCAAAAACTTCTGCAGCGCATCGATGAACTTGGCGGAAAAGCTCAACGTGACCATGTTGTTGCGGTGAGCGCGGGCGGCGAGACGGAAGTCATTGAACGACGCGCGGACGGCAACGAAGCCGCGGTGCGCCGCGACAGGCCCGCGGATATCGGTGTTCTGGTGATAGCGATCAATCGACTGCTCGGCGACGACTCACAGCCACTGGATGCGCGCAGAGAGCGCGCCGTATTTCAGATAGCTGCGGACAAACTCGAGGCGGCGGAGGGTGAATACCGACTTCAGCGTTCGGAACAGATAATTCGCAGCGCCACCCGCAAAGCCGTTATTGGTGCAATGGCTGCGGTAAGCCCTGGAACCGATATCCTGGTGCAAGGATACATCGGTACAACAATGACACAGGAGCTGTGTAGCTTGTTCGGCGCAGCACCGCGAGATCTGGACATCGAAGAATTCCTGTCGATGGGTCAGAGCCGAGCCGGGCGTGCACTTCCTTTGTCGATGGCTGTTGCAGGCAACGGTCTGAAAGCGTTTCCAGGGATCGGTACTGTCGTTGGTGGATTGGCACATGCGGTTGCCTACGGCCTGATCTTCGATGCGCTCGGACGTAGTCTTGTGTTGACTCTTACACGTCATGGTGAACTAATCCCAGGGACAGCCGCCAAAGCATTTGAGGAAGGTATCAGTGAGCATTTGGAAGCGGGCGTTCGCCGCATTGCCAAAATGGCGCTGGACGAAAAGCGCGACTGACAAAGTCGACGACGACGGTGCGGGGCACCTGAGTCTGGCGCGCGAAAGCTTGCGCGAGCTCATCAATGACGCGCGGCTGCCGGACGGCGTCCGCGAGTCTCTTTCGCATGACTACGAATCCGTACAGTCGATGCTCGAGAAAATCGAGCACGGGCACCTGCACATTTCCGCGTTTGGCCGCGTTAGCACCGGCAAGTCGTCACTGCTGAATGCACTCATCGGTGAGGACCAATTCTCGGTTAGCCCCGTGCACGGTGAGACGAAATACTCCGAGATGCAGGCCTGGAACGAACTGGAGGTTGGCGGAGTTTTCCTGATCGATACGCCCGGACTTGATGAAGCGGGCGGCGAGGACCGCGAATCGCTGGCCCGGGAGGTCGCGGGCCGATCCGACCTGGTGATATTCGTTATTGATGGCGATATTACTGATACCGAGCTCGATGCCCTAAGAGCTGCGATTTCCGAGGGTCGGCCGATACTCCTGGCACTGAACAAAGCGGATCTTTATACCGACGAGGAATGCGAAGCTCTGCTGGCTTCCGTTCAAGCCAAGACGGCCGGCGTCATTGATCCGCAGCACATCATCGCAGTCGCGGCACAGCCGCGGCCACAGCGTGTGATTGAAATTGATGAGTTCGGTACTGAGCAGGAGTGCTCAAGGGAGCGCGAACCGAATATCGCCGCACTAAGACTAAAACTTTGGGAGATTCTCGAAGCCGAAGGAAAAACACTGGCGGCACTAAACGCCAGTTTGTTCGCGTCTGATCTCTCAGATCAGGTTGGCCGTCGCATCCTGGCCGCGCGCCGTGAACTCGGTGAGAAAATGGTGCGGACCTACTGCGTGGCCAAGGGAATAGCGGTCGCATTCAATCCTATTCCGGTTGCGGACTTGTTTGCCGCTGCATTTATCGATGTCGGTATGGTTGTGCATCTTTCGAAGGTTTACGGTTTGCCGCTAAACCAGAAGGAGGCGGGTTCGATCGTTCGGGTGATCATGGCCGAGTCCGCGGCGTTGATGGGTACCGTATGGGCATTGCATTTCGTGTCGAGTGCATTGAAGGTTGGCACGATAGGATTGTCGACGATTCTGACTGCCGGCGCTCAGGGCGCGATCGCATATTACAGCACCTATCTTGTCGGCCAGGCAGCCGCAAAATATCTTGCAGAAGGAAAGTCGTGGGGCGACGGCGGTCCGAAGCAGGTCGTCAAAAAAATACTGGATACGCTTGATCGCGATACCGTCCTGCGTGACGCAAAACGCGAAATTCAGGCGCGGATGGGTATCAGCTAATATGTCCACGCTGAATCGTGAAACACGCATGCGCCGTATATGGGAGACGATTCAGGACATCCCGAAGGGCTGCGTTGCGAATTACGGTCAGATCGCCGAAATATCCGGAATACCCCGCGGAGCACGACAAGTCGGCTATGCTCTTCGTCATACGCCGAAAGACTTGAAACTGCCCTGGCACCGCGTAATTACATCGTCTGGCAAAAGCGCATTCGATCCGAATAGTGGCAACTTCCGTATTCAGCGCGATCGACTTGCTGAAGAAGGTGTTCCACTTATCAACGGCAAAGTAGACATGCGTAAGTATCGCTGGGAGCCGGATTTGGATGAGTTACTTTGGAAGCCGAGCGCGATGTGGGATGAAGAATGAACCTGGGGCGGAAATTCCGGCCATTGATGCTAAGCGTGATTTTTCATCCACGCGTTACTCACTCAAAGCGCTGGCTTAGCGAAAAGCGCCGACAACTTTTTGGTAGGCGACATGTCGTGTCTGTTTTCCTGCAAATCGACGATCCCTATTCCTATATTTTATCCCACTATCTGCCGAAACTGGCTGAGCGTTTCGACATCGATTTGCGTCTCTTTCTTTCCGAAGCCCGCGGTGACGAATACCAGCCCGCACCGGAAATGCTGGCTGCGTATGCCGTAGCCGACTGTGGAAGATTGGCGAGCGAACTCGGAATTCGTTTTCTTGATAAGGGCAGGTCGCCACCAACCGAGCATCGCATTGGTCTATCCGACGCCGTGGCCTCATTGGTCGGTAGTGAAGCATTCGACAGTGAGCTTTTGCAGGCCTTAGCCGCTTACTGGAGGGGTGACAGTGCCGCCGCGGCAAACATGAGCGCTACACCAGAAGCGAAAGGCAAAGCCAGAGACGTTATTTCGAACGCGCAAAAACTGCAAAAGAGCCTGGGGCACTACAATAGTGCGATGCTGCACTACGCAGGTGAATGGTATTGGGGCGTCGATCGTCTGCACTACTTAATGGACCGGCTCTCCGAACTGGGTGCGATCAGAAGTTCAGCAGCAGACTCGACGCTGGCGTCGATTCGGCAGGTGATGCAGTACTCTTTGCCCGTTAAGCCCCCAAATGCGGCAAGAAAACTCCCACCGCTCGAATTTTTTCATTCTCCGCGTAGCCCGTATTCCTATCTCGCACTAAAGCGCACCCATGACATCGTCGACGCATTCGGTTTGCAGCTTGTCTTGCGCCCTGTGTTGCCGATGGTCATGCGCGGCATGAAAGTGCCGCAGTCCAAATTGTTGTATATCGCCATGGATACACTTCGCGAGGCGCGGCGCCTCGGAGTTGCCTACGGGAAACTAGCGGATCCGATGGGTCCTGGTGTAGAGCGTTTCATGGCTGTCTATCAATATGCAGAGTCAGAGCATCGGGCGCGCGATTTTGTGTTTCACGCTGGTGTTGCAGTTTGGGCCGAAGCAACGGATGTTGCGACCGATGAGGGCATGCGAAAAGTTACGGGTCGCACCGGGCTTTTCTGGCCCGATGTCAAAAAGGCGATGCAATCTGAGGATTGGCGCTCCGATATTGAAGCGAACCGTAAATCGATGATGGATTCGGGATCCTGGGGAGTGCCCACCTTCAGAATGGGACAATCCATTTTTTGGGGGCAGGACCGCGACTGGATGTTAGTCCGGCATATTGAAGAATTGTGCGACTCAGGGGACGGAATACTGGTATGACAAGCATCATTTTTTCGCACGGTCAGGAGAGCGGACCCTGGGGTACAAAAATTCGGGCAATGGCCGACTTGGCCAAGGGTCTTGGATGTCATGTCGATAGTATCGACTATCAGGGCATCGCAGATCCGACCGAGCGCGTCGAGAAGCTCGTGCGCGAATGTTCTGACATAAGCGATGAACTCATTTTGGTCGGATCGAGTATGGGTGGCCACGTCGCGACTGCCGCCGCGGACAAATTGAGCGCTAGCGGTCTTTTCGTACTTGCGCCAGCCTACTACATGGAGGGTTATGAGGAGTTGACACCGACTGCCCCCGATACGCAAATTTGCATCGTACATGGCTGGAATGATGATATTGTGCCCGTGGAAAATAGTATTCGTTTCGCGAGAGGGTGTTCCGCCACGTTGCATTTGGTGGACGGCGATCATCGTTTGACCGCAAATATCGGCGAGATTAACGAATATTTTGAGAGATTTATTACAACTATAACAAGCGCTTAAAGGGAGAAAACAATGAAACAACTATTTATCTTATTGGCGAGTCTGGCTCTGTTCGCATGCGGCGGTGAATCTGGTGGTGACGCGGCCGACGCAGCAGCAGATGCGGCTTCGGACGCGGCTGATGCAGTAGAAGCGGCGGCAGGCGATGCAATGGATTCAACAGCTGATGCTATGGACGACGCTGCTGACGCAGCAGGCGACATGGCTGAAAATGCGGTTGATGCAGCTGAAGACGCTCTTGATGATGCAGCAGATGTTGCAGCGGGCGCGATGGACGACGCTTTGGGAGCGGCTGGAGAAGCTGTTGACGAAGCCGTCGACGACGCTACAAGCGACTAGACAAGCATAAGAAATCGGCGGCGATAATCACCAGCAGCGACTCGTGATTATCGCCACTTTCTTTACAACTCAAGACGCATACCCTCATGCGCGACTCGAAAACCCCGGCTCTTCACTTGTTCCCTCTCGGGACTGCCTTCAATTAATAAGGGATTGGTGTGATTCATGTGAATGAAAATCACTCTCGACTTCTCTGCAACCGTTAGCTCATCAAATAGATCCATGCTTTCTGCCACGAATGGGTGTTTGATTTTGCTCATGTCACGCCCGGGCAATTCATCATCTGCGAAAAACGACGCGTCCAGCAGTGCGTAGTCGACGGAACGAATGACATCGCGAATGTCCGTTTTCCAATGTTCCCACTTATCGATGTCCGGAATAAATACGGCGGACTTATCAGGTCCGTCAATGCGATAGCCAACCGTTTCGGAATACTCGGGTCGATGCGGCACCTCGATGGGTGTAACAGAGAGTTTTGCATTCAACTTGACAGGCTTGCCGTCTGTCAGCGGACGCAGTTCGATATTCTGTAATCGAACCAGTAATTCCCAGGGACCGTTGCTCGACAAATACTCCGTCATGGTTGGCATCGCGAATACAGGAATGCCGCTCGCGCCCGCACCCTCGCGTCCAATATGCATTAGCCCGGTGTAATGACCCATATGTGCATGCGTCAGAAAAACGCCAGCCAAAGCGTATTCACCGTCCGGTGCGGATTGATGCAATTCAAAGAGTTGTTCACGCATATCAGGTGACGCGTCGAACAGGTACTTCGTTTTCGTGGCGGTATCCACAACGGCGATGGAACTCGCCATTCTCCGCAAATCGGGGTTTTCCCAGGCGCGCATACAGTGCGGCTTGTAGCAGTTAGTCTGCGGATATCCGGCATCCTGAGCTATCCCCAGAACCTGGATGAATACCTCCGGCTCGGCGACCGCGAGACCAGGGACAGCGAGCAGAAACACTAGGATAGTACGCAACATATTGTTACCTCTGGTTTTTCTGTCTCAAAGTGTACGTCAGTTGCTTGCCTGCAAGGCCAAAAATTATTGAATGTCAACGCTCTGCTGGGCCCATCTTTTGGGTAGACTTGTCCGCCATGAACATCGCAGGATTTATTCTTCGCCCGTTGTATTGGGTGTCCGGGAAGGTGTTCTCAATCTGGGCGCGCCCCGCGATCCAGCCCGAATCTCCCATCGATTACATTACAGACAAGAATGCAGCGGTTTGCTATGTCCTGGAGACTGGCGGTCTTACAGATGTTCTTGCGCTGGAAAAAGCTTGCGCACAACATGGCATGCCATCGCCAACGGAGTCTTTCGAGTTTTGCGGAGTGCGGGAATCGAGACGCTTTATTGTTATGCGACGACTGACCGGGTTTTGGGCACGCCGTCCGAGTAAGACCGGCTCGCGACGACTGCGGCGACTGATCGAACAGGCCGAGCTTTGTGAACAGGAGTTATTGCTCATCCCCGTTGCAATCTACTGGGGTCGGTCGCCGGAGAAAGAGCGCTCGTTTCTGAAACTGTTGCTCTCCGAAAATTGGGACATCATTGGGCGAACAAGAAAATTTTTTGTCACGCTGCTGCATGGCCGAAATACGCTGTTACGCTTCAGCCATGCGTTACCGATTCGCTCGATTTGCACAGGTGACATAGAGCAGAATATAGCAGTAAGAAAGGCGTCACGTATTCTGCGAGTTCACTTTCGGCAGCGCCGCACAGCAACAGTCGGTCCGGATCTCTCGCATCGTCGTACATTGGTGAAGCAGGTACTGCTTAACCCATCCGTGAGGCGGGTTATCGACGCCGAGGCCGATGGCGACTACCGCAAGCAGGAAGTCGCAAGACGAAAAGCAGAGAAGTATGCGCTGGAGATCGCTGCTGATATCTCCTACCCAACCATTCGAGTACTGGTTCGCCTGCTACGTTGGCTCTGGAACAAAATTTACGATGGCGTAGAACTCAACCATATGGATCGACTGCACGATGTCGCTAAAGAGAAAGAGGTCATCTACGTCCCCTGCCACCGCAGCCACATCGACTATTTATTGTTGGGTTATGTCACGTACGAAGCGGGACTTCACTTGCCGCATGTCGCAGCCGGCATCAATCTGAATATGCCCGTCGTTGGGGGCATCTTGCGCCGCGGCGGCGCATTTTTTCTGCGCCGAACCTTCAAGGGGAATCGACTCTATGCAACGGTGTTTGATGCCTACATCCACCAGGTGCTGAACAAAGGTTACTCAATGGAATACTTCGTCGAAGGTGGGCGAAGTCGCACGGGACGTCTATTGTCACCGAAGGGCGGGATGTTGGTGATGACGGTCAACTCCTACGTGAAGAGTCCACAGCGGCCGCTGGTGTTTGTGCCCATTTATTTCGGCTACGAAAAACTGATTGAAGGCGACGCATTTATCAGCGAGCTTGGTGGTGCGGAAAAGAAGAAGGAGTCGATCGGCGGCTTATTTAGCTCCATAAAGTCGCTACGCGATCAATTTGGCAAAGTTTACGTCAATATTGCTGAACCGATTGAGCTGGAGCCGATCCTGGACGAGCTCTATCCTGAGTGGCGCACGTACGAGTCCGAGAACGGTGAGCGACCACCGTGGCTGGCCGGGATTGTTGAGGAACTCGGCGCTCAGATTATGCAGGGGATCAATTCCGCGGCCGCGGTTACTCCAATCAGTCTGCTGGCCTATGTTCTGCTTGCGACACCGAAGCAGACAATTGGCATTGATGAGCTGCGCCGCCAACTTGAGATGAGTCTGAAAATTCTGCAGCGTTTCAAGTACTCAGACTCAGTGACCGTACCCAACTGGAGCGCGGATCAAATTATCGAGCACGGCGAGAAGCTGGAAGTCATTAGTCGTTCGACACACCCAATGGGTGAGGTCATTCGCATGACGGAGCGTACGGCGGTATTAATGACCTACTTCCGTAACAATATTTTGCATCTTCTGGCCGTGCCCGCGTCCGTGGCGTGTTGCTTCATTCAAGGCCGAACGCTTGAACACTCGGAGCTGCAGCGCTTGATGCGACTGATCTATCCGTTTATGAAAAAAGAATTGTGCTTGAAATGGGACGAGGCCGACATCGATAAGGTTACGACCGAGGCGATCAAGTCACTAATTGATATGGAAATCCTGACCTACGGAAGTCGCAAGAAAACGCTTGTTCGACCTCCAGCGGGTTCGGAAAAAGCGTTTCAACTGCTGATGCTGGGGCAGTCGATGGTGCCGATGCTGCAGCGTTTTTACCTGGTGGTCGCCATACTGGTTCGGAACGGTTCCGGCATCCTGACGCGGGGTCGGTTGGAGATCATGTGCCAGCAAAGCGCTGAACGACTGACGATGATCTACGGTCTGCATTCGCCAGACTTCTTTAATAAATCCCTGTTTCATGATTTTATACGCATGCTACAGGACCTCGAGGTCTTGCGACGAAACTCCGACGGACTTATCGAGTTCGATGATGACCTGACTGACATCGGTGCTGATGCGCGACTCGTTTTGGGTGAGGAAATTCGTCACAGTATTTTGTCACTCACCGTTACGGACTAGTTGTGCAATGAAAGTGGTATCGCTATACCGATTCCTGAATCTTGAGGCACCGGAAAAATTTCGCGACGAACTCAAACAACGCTGTGATAAAGAGGGCCTGTTGGGCACGATGCTGGTTGCGACTGAGGGTTTCAACGGTTCGCTTTCTGGCCCGGAGGATTCGCTGCGACGAGTCATGGACTGGATTCGTAAGCGACTCGACATATCGGAAGAACTTGATGGACGCTGGAACGATGTCGATGTTGCGCCGTTTCGGAAAATGCGCGTCAAGCTCAAGAACGAAATCGTCACGCTGGGCCGCCCGGATATCTTGCCCCACAAAGGCACAGGTGAGCATGTTGACGCCGCGCGCTGGAACGAACTGATCGCCGATCCGGATGTTCTGGTGATCGATACTCGCAACCATTATGAGATTGAGGTTGGCACGTTTCCGGGCGCGATCGATCCAGGCAACGACAGTTTTCGTGAGTTTCCGGAGTTCGCGAAAGAACTCGCGGATCAATCGACGGATAAGCCGCTAGCCATGTTTTGCACTGGCGGAATTCGTTGCGAGAAAGCCACCGCATTGATGCTCGATCTGGGTTTTAAGGACGTTTATCACCTGCAAGGCGGCATCCTGAATTACCTTTCTGAGGTCGGCGACGACGACAACAGGTGGCAAGGTGAGTGCTTTGTATTCGATACGCGTGTGGCCGTTGATCGCGATCTGGCGGAAGGCGGCTATGTGCAATGCCACGCCTGCCGTCGCCCCTTGAGCGCCGCGGATATGGAATCGCCCGACTATCGTGAAGGCGTGTCCTGTCCCAAATGCGTTAACGAGGCGGACGCCGACCGCCTGGCCCGACTCGAAGAGCGGCGCAAGCAGGTGGCATTGGCGGCCGAGCGCGGGGATACGCATATTGGGCCTAAAACCTGACCTAATCGCTTGCGCGGCGCCTCGCAAGGGTCTAAAAAGGCAGGATGGCACAGTCATTTATCAATCGGAGCAACAGACCGGCATCCCGCAAGGGTCTCGCCGTTACGCTCCTGTTTTGGCTGAATCTGGCCTTATTACCTTGCGCTATGGCCATCGAAGTTCCGGCCGATGGACACGATTGCTGTCCGTCTTCGATCGAGTTGGAGCCGACCGAGTGTTGTGAGATCGACGATGTTTCTGTTGATCGTAAGGACGACAGAGATCTGGACGTCTTCAACGCTGGCCCGGCCTCATATCGAACGGAGCTTCCGGCACCAAGCTCTGCAGAATGTCGCAGGTCCGCGCCGCCCGACCCGGTGGATTTCTCGCCACCGATACACGTACTCAACTGCGTTTACCTGAAATAGCCAACTCCTCGCTGTAAGCCGTTTTTCTTTACCGGTTTGTGACCAGGAGTTTGACTGATGTACCCCAAATACGGGCGACTGCCCGCACATCGCGCATTCATTGCGCTGCTAAGCATTTTCACGGCTGCGAGTGCTGTGGCCGATTCACGTTCACCGCTTACGCTCAGCGAAGCGGAGGACATCGCCGTGCAGGGCGAGCCGGGCCTCGAAGAAATTCGTGCGCGCGCCACTGCGTTCGACGAACTGTCAGTGGCCGCCGGACAGTTGCCTGACCCAACACTGAGTATCGGTCTCACCAATTTTCCAGTTAGCCATGGTGGTTTTTCGACGGAAGGAATGACGCAGGCGCAACTGGGTTATCGGCAGGCGTTTCCGAAGGGCCGCTCGAGGTCAATGGCCACATCGCGATTCGCCGCTATGGCGGATGAGCAAGATCATGCGGCCGGCGCTCGACTTAGAGATGTACTCGCCGCCGCGCGAAGTTCGTGGCTCGAAGTCTATTACTGGCAAAGCGCGAAGCAGCTGCTGGAGGAGTCCCGCCCGTTTTTCGTTGATCTGGTCACGATAACGCAGTCAATGTACTCGGTCGGACGCAAGACTCAGTACGACGTATTGCGAGCAGAACTGGAGCTCGCGCGACTGGAGGATCGAATGATCGAGGCGGATCGCTCACTCGCGGCCGCCCAGGCTTCTCTGTCGCAGTGGCTAGGTGACGATGCCTACCGCAGGGCAGCGATGAAGTTGCCTGGCTGGGAAGAGTTACCCGAGCAGGCCGAACTGCAACAAAGACTCGCTCTTCACCCCATGCTCTTGGCGGCTAGCGCGGCGGTGTCCGCAAAGCAGGCGGGTGTCAATCTGGCCGAGGAAAACAAGAAACCTGGTTGGGCACTGGATGTTGGCTACGGATATCGTGAGGGCCGATTGCCCAGTGGCGAACCACGTTCGGACTTCATCAGCATGGCTGTCACACTCGATTTACCCTTTTTCAGCAAGAATCGTCAGGACCGCAAGCTAGCCGCCGCACTGGGTGAACGAAGCGCGGCGGACGCGAATCGTGATCGGCTGAGCGCAGAGATGCACAGCGAACTGGCGCTGCAATATTCGCGCTGGCAGGACCTCACTCGCCGCATGGCGCTCTTCGACTCCGAGATTCTCGCGTTGTCCGGCGGGCAGGCTGAGGCAGCAATGCTCGCCTATCAAAGCGATGCAGGAACATTTTCCGATGTCATGCATGGCCAGATCGACCACCTCGACATTCAACTCGAACACATTCGCCTGAAAGTAGAGCGTGCGAAGACCTATGCGGTGCTCGCTAACCTCGGAGGGTTCTCCCGATGAACAGAAATACATTAGTCGTTGCCGCGTTATTGATCGCGGGTGTTGCAGGTTTCTTCGCAGGACGTTTTTTGCTGCCGGGTTCCGACTCTGACGGCGCAACAGGAGGAACCGGCGAGCGTGAAGTTCTGTACTGGGTCGCGCCGATGGATGCGAACTTCAGGCGCGATGAACCCGGTATATCGCCGATGGGTATGGATCTCATACCGGTCTACGCAGGCGACGTTGATGCCGAACCGGGCACAGTGAAGATCGACCCGCGGGTAGCTAATAACCTCGGCGTCAGAACTGCGGTGGTTGAAAAAGGTGTCTTGTCGCGGCGCATAGAAACCGTTGGCTATATCGGTTACGACGAAGACACCTTGATTCATGTGCATACGCGAGTTGAAGGCTGGATCGAAAAGCTGGCAACCAAGGCAACCGGTGATCGCGTCAAGAAAGGACAGTTACTGTTCGAGCTTTATTCGCCGGCACTCGTAAATGCACAGGAAGAATACTTGGCGGCCTTGCGCAGTAGTAACGCAACTTTAAAGAGGGCATCCAGAGAACGCCTTTCGGCGCTCGGTATTTCCGGCGATGGGATTGCTCGCTTAGAGAAGGAAC
The DNA here is from genome assembly GCA_021773075.1 of Woeseiaceae bacterium. Lineage (GTDB taxonomy): Bacteria > Pseudomonadota > Gammaproteobacteria > Steroidobacterales > Woeseiaceae > UBA1847. The sequence goes on along the minus strand of JAJFKT010000012.1, from coordinate 336,320 downwards.
GAACGGCGCGGCAGAGAATCAGTATTCATGCCGAGGCGGATGGCGTCATCGCGCATCTGGGCGTAGCCGAGGGTATTTTCGTAACTCCAGCAACTGAGGTTATGTCCGTGGCGAAACTGGACCGTGTATGGGTCATCGCGGAGGTGTTTGAACGGCAGGCAACCTGGGTCGAGCCTGGTCAAAAAGCGATCGTTAGTCTCGACTATCTCCCGGGCGTTACGCTGCAGGGAACGGTGGACTACATCTATCCGGAGCTCGACCCGGTCACGCGTACGCTCAAAGTTCGACTGCGATTCGATAATGCGGCTGAGAGTCTTCGGCCGAATATGTTTGCTGATGTACTGATCTACGGCAAAAGCACCGGCGAGATTGTGCACGTGCCTCGCGAGGCTGTGATCCGCGGTGGATCCACAAACCGGGTCGTGCTCGATTTGGGCGATGGGCGCTACCGGTCCCTGGAGGTCAGGCTCGGTATTGAGTCGGGCGATCGGGTCGCGATTCGCAGCGGGCTAATGGCTGGCGAGAAAGTCGTCACTTCGGCGCAGTTTCTAATCGACTCGGAATCAAATATTGAGTCGGCACTCAATCGTCTGAGTAACGGTGAAGCGGAGATGCAGCAGTGATTGCCGGGCTTATCCGTTGGTCGATCGAAAATCGCTTCCTGGTTCTCGTCGTGGCGGTATTCGTTACTGCCCTGGGCCTGTATTCCGTTAAGCAGACACCGGTTGATGCGCTGCCCGATCTTTCGGATGCACAGGTCATCATCAAAACATCGTTTCCCGGTCAGGCGCCACAGGTTGTGGAAGACCAGGTCACATTCCCGCTGACAACCGCAATGCTTTCAGTGCCCAAAGCAGTAACGGTTCGTGGATACTCGTTCTTTGGCGATTCCTACGTCTATGTAATATTTGAGGACGGTACGGATCTGTATTGGGCGCGCTCACGGGTGCTCGAGTACTTGAGCCAGGTATCCGGCGATTTGCCTGCAAGTGCAAAACCAGCACTGGGACCAGACGCGACCGGAGTTGGCTGGATTTATCAGTACGCGCTCGTAGATCGCTCCGGACGTCTCGATCTCGCCGAGCTGCGCAGTCTGCAAGACTGGTTCCTTAAATATGAACTACAGACGGTGTCGGGCGTCTCCGAGGTCGCGACCATTGGCGGTATGGTGCGCCAGTATCAGGTCGTCGTTGAGCCCGAGAAGTTGCGGGCGTTTGGTATTCCGTTGGCCAAAATCAAGTCTGCAATTCGCGCTGGCAATCAGGAAGCGGGCGGATCCGTTATCGAAATGGGCGAGGCCGAGTACATGGTGCGGGCATCGGGCTATCTGAAGGGCATCGATGATCTCGGCGCAATTCCATTGGGTGTTAATGAGCACGGCACGCCCCTGTTGTTGTCGGATGTCGCCGATATCCGGATCGGACCTGAAATGCGACGCGGTATCGCAGATCTCGACGGCGAGGGTGAGGTTGTTGGCGGCGTCATAGTGATGCGATGGGGCGAGAATGCGTCAAAGACAATTGATGCAGTCAAAGCCCGTTTGCTGGAGTTACAACGGAGTCTTCCCGAAGGCGTAGAGATTGTAACGACCTATGACCGCTCCGCACTGATCGAGCGATCGATCGATACGCTCAAAGGAAAACTGATCGAGGAGTTCTTGCTTGTCGCGTTGATCTGCGCGGCCTTTCTATTCCACCTGCGATCTTCCGCGGTCATTGTTCTTAGTTTGCCCCTTGGTATTCTCGTCGCGTTTATCGTCATGCGTACGCAAGGTATGAACGCTAACATCATGTCGCTCGGTGGCATCGCGATAGCGATTGGCGCGATGGTGGATTCGGCTATCGTCATGATAGAAAACGTTCACAAACATATCGAGAAGGAAGCGCTTACTGAAAACAATCGCTGGCGAATTATTGGTGATGCCGCGACCGAGGTCGGGCCACCGTTATTTTTCTCGCTATTGATAATCACGCTCAGTTTCCTGCCGGTATTTACGCTCGAAGCTCATGAAGGGCGGATGTTCGCTCCATTGGCCTATACGAAAACCTACGCGATGGCTGCCGCGGCTGGATTATCGATAACATTGGTACCGGTTCTCATGGGCTACTTTATTCGTGGCAGTGTGTTGTCGGAGAAGAAGAATCCTGTTAATCGCGCACTGGTTCGTCTGTATCGACCCGTAATCAATGCCGTGATTCGTTTTCCGAAGGCGACGCTGGTCATGGCTGCGTTAGTCCTCGTGATTGGGCTGTGGCCGGTGACCCGGCTCGGGTCTGAGTTCATGCCATCGCTTGACGAGGGTGACCTCATGTATATGCCGACGACCTACCCCGGCATATCGATCGACAAGGCACGCGAGATTCTGCAACACACCGACAAACTCATAATGACCGTGCCTGAAGTTAAGCGCGTTTTCGGCAAGATCGGCAGAGCGGATACCGCAACAGATCCCGCACCTTTGACGATGATCGAAACGGTTATTCAATTCAAACCGAAGGAAGAATGGCGCGACGGGATGACGGCTGAGGGGCTACGGGCGGAACTTGAGCGCGTCGTTAAATACCCCGGTCTCTCCAATGCCTGGGTCATGCCCATAAAAATGCGTATCGATATGCTCGCGACTGGAATCAAGACTCCCGTCGGTGTCAAAGTTGCGGGACCAGATCTCAAAGTGATTGAGGGAATCGGCGAGCAGCTTGAGCAGGTATTGCCATCCGTACGTGGCACAGCCTCTGTGTATTCAGAGCGTGTCGCCGGTGGACGTTACGTTGACGTCGATATTGATCGCAAGCGCGCGTCGCGTTTCGGCCTAAATATCGAAGACATTCACGATATCGTTCGATCTGCTGTCGGTGGCGTGAACGTCACTCAAACCGTCGAAGGGCTCGAGCGATACCCTGTGAACGTGCGTTATCCGCAGCGCGTGCGGGATTCAGTGCAACAACTCCGTCTGTTGCCCATCGTCACGCCGGGAGGAGCGCGAATCGCGTTGGCTGACATAGCCGATGTAAGAGTCGTCGACGGGCCGCCGGTTATCAAAAGTGAAAATGCACGGCGAAACGGCTGGACCTACATCGACATAGCAGACAGGGATCTCGGGTCCTACGTCGCTGAGGCACAGCGGGTTGTTGCGGAGACAGTAAAATTGCCGCCGGGCTATTCGTTGTCCTGGTCAGGGCAATACGAATACATGGTTCGTGCGAAAGAGCGCTTGTCCGTTGTTGGGCCGGTGACGATCGCGATCATTATCCTGTTGTTGTACATCAGCTTCCGGCGTTTCGCGGAGGTCGCGATTATCTTGGGAACATTGCCGATGGCATTGATCGGCGGCCTCTGGCTTTTGTATTTGTTGGGCTATGAGTTATCGGTCGCTGTGGGGGTCGGTTTTATCGCATTGGCCGGTGTCGCGGTGGAGATCGGGGTCATAATGCTGGTGTATCTAAATCAGGCGATCCGGGCCCACAAAGCCGATGCCGAAGCAGCGGGGCGAAAACTCGCTGTACGCGATATCGAACAGGCTGTCGTAGATGGCGCATTGTTGAGGGTGCGGCCAATTATGATGACCGTTGCCGCCACGATTGGTGGACTGTTACCGATCATGTTTGGCGACGGTACGGGTTCTGAAGTAATGCGGCGTATCGCAGCGCCGATGGTTGGTGGAATGGTCAGCGCAACTGTTCTTACGCTAATCGTCATTCCGGCAATGTTCCTGCTTTGGCGGCGACGGCAAGAACTGTGAGCCGGAAAAACTCCTTGATCACGCCAGGTACAGCTGCACCATCAATATAGTATCCATCATTCCATGAGCGATGATATTGACCCACAGGTTCCGCTTAACTCGCAAATAGGCGTACGCAAGTACGAATCCCATGAATCCGGTTTGCACGATGCCGGAGATTCCCCAGTCGTAGTGAATCAGTGCAAACACAATTGTGCTTACGGCGATGGCAATGCGCCAGCCAAGCTTGCTGCCAGAGAACAGTTCCGCGCAGCGTGTCATTAAATAACCGCGGAAAAGTACCTCTTCACCAAATGAGGACACGATGTATACGCCGGCAAGACTTAGCAATAACATTCCGATATTGCCTTGCAGATATTCATAACTCTGAAAATCGGCGCCCTCTGGAATGCCCACAATATTGGCCATGATAATAGCGCCGATCGCGAATGCAGCGGCGGCGCAAATGAAGACTATCAGTGCCTGCCTGAGCGTTACGCCAATGGCTCGCCACCCGCCAAAGTTGAAGCTCACGCCAATATGGGACCAGTTGCTACTTTGTATTCGTAATGATGCATATACGGTTGAGAGCATCACGACATAAGCGATCCAGATTACAGCCTGGCGTGCGACCGGATTAGAACCGACCCACGACTCTGCAAACACAATGACCAATATCGCTGGGAGGAATACGAGAAATAATTCGGTGATTCTTTTGAATTTAGTCATTTCTTTTCCTACTTTTCTTCTGTGCTCTCTTCAGCATGCCAATGGATTCTTTGCACCAGTCAATCCGTGCATCGACCGCCAATATTCCGTGCCTGAGAGAAATTAGAAAAAACAACATTTGTTGACTGGAAGTGGCGCCGAGTACTCGGTCGAGATCTTCGACAGCTTCACCATGATCTAAAGCTGCAGAGAGTATCCGTTCGGACTCTGCATAGGTCTGGGCTATGTCTTCCTGTTGAGTCTTATAGTCGGCGAGCAGCGACAGTCCGTGCTCAATGGGCAAGTCTCCTGCGAGAAAAAACTTCAATTGAAGTTCATTGCGCATGCGAGGTTGATCTGTCGGTTCAGCCAGCCACTCGAGAAAACACGCACGGCCAGCCTCGGTAATGCTGAACACATGCTTTTTGCGCTTACCCGTGGCCCCGCAGGAGCGGGTAGCCAAGCCATCTTGTACCAATTTCTCAAGCGTTGGATACAACTGACCGTAGCTTTCAGCCCAGAAGTGCGACAGGCCCATCTCGATCATCTTCTTGATTTGATAGCCCGACATCGCTTGCCAGCTAAGGAGCCCCAACACCGCAAACCGGGTCTTACTTTTTCTCCGCACAGTATTCACCGCTGTCTGACGAGATTGACAGAATATATCTAATAGATATATATTTCAATCAATACACAGAGCGATTACGCGTCAAGATCAGGAATCATTTCGCTCTCGAGCGTCATGATCATGTCCTTCAGGAGCAGCCGTCGTTTCTTAAGGCGGCGGATGCGAAGCTGGTCGACCATGGGGTCGTCTTGCAACCGATCGATCAGGTAATCGAGGTCCCTGTGGCTGACGCGAAGTTCGCGCAAACGCTCGAGCACTTTGAACGATTCTGTATCGACTTTCTCGGTCATACAGGCATGCTACCCGCTGTCAGGCAGCAGCGCCAACCAGTCTCGATCCGCGGCACCAATGACAAAAAAGAACGGGTTCAGAATGTCCGATTTCGTATTGTATTTCATCGGTTTACCATCAAGCGTAACGACGCTTCCCCCAGCCTGTTCGACAACGGCTTGAGCTGCTGCGGTGTCCCATTCTGAGGTGAGGCCCAGTCTGGGGTAAAGGTCGGCCCCGCCTTCCGCGATGACGCAGAATTTCAAGGAACTGCCCATTGGAATCATGTCGTAATCGCCTAGATTTCCGAGATAAGCGTCAAGACTTGCACCACGGTGCGAGCGACTGCCAACCACGCGAACGGCAGTGGCGCTGTTATCAGCGACGCTAATTTTGTGAGTACTACCATCACTATCGCGGCGCTGTGCACCGAAGCCGTCGCAACCAATATAGGTCTTGTTTGTTACCGGCACATGAACAACACCAAAAACCGGTTTTTGATGATCGATCAGGGCAATGTTTACCGTGAATTCACCATTGCGATTGACGAACTCCTTCGTACCGTCGAGCGGATCGATCAACCAATAGCGGTCCCAGCTACGGCGTTCCTCAAAGTCCGGTAAACCCGACTCCTCCGAAATGACCGGCATGCCTGGTGTCAGAGATTCGAGCCCTGCAACGATACGCAGGTGTGCGGCAAGATCGGCTTGCGTCAATGGCGATTCATCTTGTTTGCTTTGCACCTCGAAATCGGTGGCGTAAACTTCGAGGATCGCACGACCAGCATCTTCTGCTAAGGCGACAACGGGGTCGATTAGGGACTTCATTCCATTTCCTGCAACACATTTGGGGGCGCAGTATAGCAATGAATATGGACCCACAATCAGCCCTTCAAAAGGCGGAAACCTTGATGCTCGACATGGATGGTACTCTGCTCGACCTTGCCTACGACAACTTCATGTGGCTCGAACATATCCCGCGCCGCTACGCGATCGAAAACGACATGCCGCACGCCGAAGCGCTTGAGTTATTGGGCGCTAAGTACGCTCAAGCGCAGGGAGAATTGCGATGGTACTGCCTCGATCATTGGTCAGAGTATCTCGGCATCGATGTTGTGCAATTACATCATGACAACAGCTATCGCATCGGCTATTTGCCCGGCGCACTGCAGTTTCTTCAGCATGTCAGCGAACAGAACATCCGCGTTTTGATGGTGACAAACTCGCATCGGGAGACGCTGAACCTGAAGGATGCGATCACCGGACTTGGCGAGTACTTCGACGGTATTCATAGTTCGCACGACTACGGTTATGCGAAAGAAAATCAGGATTTCTGGCATGCGCTGCAGGAAGACGTTGGCTTTGACCCTGCGACAACGATGTTCGTCGATGATAGCCCAAGTGTATTACGCAGTGCCCGTGACTACGGCATAGCGATGCTGTTGAAGATCACATGCCCGGACAGCCGCCGGCCGGAAATTGTGCCGAAAGAATTCGTCGGCGTTCGTGGAGTGTCGGAGTTGCTCCAGTCCTAGCGTCTCGGCGCTGGACGCCGTCCGCCAGAGCGATTTCCGCCGCCGGCATTGCCGCCACGACGTTGTTGCGGTTTGCGCGGCCGATGTTTCGGCTTGATCAGTTCGGGCAATGTATCAGGGTCGTAATTCGCAAACGGAATTTTGTGCCCAATATATTTCTCGATATCCGGTAACGACACGGCGTAGGTCTCGCAGGCCATGCTCAGGGCGTTGCCCGACGCTCCGGCACGAGCAGTTCGACCGATGCGGTGTACGTAGTCTTCAGCATCTTGCGGCAGGTCGTAGTTGATAACGTACTCGACGTCCGGGATGTGGAGTCCACGTGATGCGACATCGGTACCAATCAAGACGCGTAACTCGCCGCTCTGGAACTGTGCCAACATGCGCTGCCGTTTGTTCTGCGGCACATCACCCGAAATCGCCGCTGCATGAATGCCATTTACTTCGAGGTAGTCCTGAACGCGTTCGGCTTCGCGTTTCATATTAACGAAGATCATAATTCGACCGTCGCCGATCTCACGAAGGAGGCCGATAAGTAATGGCATCTTGTCTTCGTTCGACGGATAGAAAATCGCCTGCCGTACGCGATCGGCTGTGACCTTTTCGGGTTCGATGCGAACGAGTTCCGGCTCGTTCATGTGTTCGTAGGCGAGTTCCATGACGCGTTGTGACAGTGTCGCCGAAAACAGCATATTGAGGCGTTTTTCCGGCGGCGGCAGTCGGCGCAACAAATAGCGTATATCCTTAATGAAACCCAGATCAAACATGCGATCCGCTTCGTCGAGGATGGCGACCTGTACCTGGTCGAGTTTGAATACGCCCTGCTTGAAGAAATCGATAATGCGGCCGGGTGTGCCGATAAGCAGGTCAACGCCGTCAGCGAGCCTTTTCCGTTGTTTTTCGTAGTCGGTACCGCCATAGGCCAGCCCGATCTTGAGCCCGGTGTGCTTGCCGAGTACTTCGGCGTCCTTCGCAATCTGTATGGCCAGTTCGCGGGTCGGTGCCAGTGCGAACACGAGCGGCTGACGCTTATCCTCAGCCTTGCGTTCTGTGTTCAGTACGCGCTGGTAGGCAGCAATTAGAAAGGCAGCGGTCTTGCCTGTGCCTGTCTGTGCCTGGCCTGCAACATCGCCTGGTTGCAGCGCAATCGGCAAGGTGCTGGCCTGGATAGGCGTACAGAATTCGAAGCCAGCATCACGGATGCCGGCGTGCACACTGTCGTGTAGCGTCAAAGAGTCGAATCTGAGGTCGCTCAGATGGTTTTCGGACATAAAATTAGAACCAGAAAATATGAGGTAAAAGCTTGCAAATTGGCTCGCGAAGCGGTCAAATTGGCCCTAATTCGACGCGACAACCGTCGCACCCGCCAGTTTCGCTTTCCATACGATCCAGAAAGAAGCCGGAAATAGTCGGCAACAAAGCTGCGACATAGTGCCTGATAGTTAAGGCAGCGTCATCCGTTTTATCAATGTTCGTTTACCAGCAGGGCTGGCGACGGGCAGAAAATCACTTTTCTTAATTCCATATCAACCTGGAGGATATAGCCGGTGAGCGACAAGATTGTGCACACCTCGGACGGCAGTTTCGATGCCGACGTTACGAGTAATGAGAAACCTGTACTGATCGACTTTTGGGCCGAATGGTGCGGACCTTGCAAAATGATCGCGCCGCTGCTCGACGAAGCAGCCGACGAATACGATGGCAAGCTCGATATTGTTAAATTGAATGTGGATGAAAATCCGAACACAGCACAAAAGTTCGGCATTCGCAGCATACCTACTTTGATTCTGTTCAAAGACGGTGCCGTTCAGGCACAAAAACTCGGTGCGATGTCCAAGTCGCAACTGGCCGAGTTTATCGACACAAACATCTGAGAGAGATTAATTGTCTAATACAAACGCACCACAAAAGCCGAGAACGAATCGGCCCGGCAACAAAGGTAAGGGCAATCCGAACCGTCGTCGCCGCAGACGCCCACCGAATAACGAATATCCTGATGATGAGGGTTCGTTAGAGGTAATAACGCCCGAGCAACTCGAGGCTACCAAGTCAATGATGAACCTGACGGAGCTCAAGACCCGTCCGGCTACAGCCCTGGTTGAACTCGGTGAGTCACTGGGTGTTGAAAATCTGGCGCGTTCTCGTAAGCAGGACATCATATTTTCCATCCTCAAGGCACATGCCAAGCTGGGTGAAGATATTTATGGTGATGGTGTGCTGGAGATTCTGCAGGATGGTTTCGGATTCCTGCGCTCTTCTGACAGTTCTTATCTCGCCGGGCCTGACGATATATACGTCAGTCCTAGCCAGATCCGGCGCTTTAATCTGCGCACGGGTGACACGGTCTCCGGACTGATCCGGCCACCGAAAGAGGGCGAGCGATACTTTGCGCTACTCAAAGTCGGTGAGATTAATCATGACGCGCCCGAGAACGCACGTAGCAAGGTTTTGTTCGAAAACCTGACACCGCTTTTCCCGAAAGATCGTCTTACTCTGGAACAAGGTAATGGCAGTACCGAGGACTTAACCGCTCGTATCATCGACATGGTTGCTCCAATCGGCAAGGGCCAGCGCGGTCTGATCGTGTCGCCACCAAAGGCTGGTAAGACGATGCTGTTGCAGAATATTGCCTCAGCGATCGTCGCAAACAATCCTGAAGTTGATCTCATGGTGTTGCTCATAGATGAGCGCCCTGAAGAGGTCACGGAAATGGAGCGTACGGTACGCGGTGAAGTGGTTTCTTCGACCTTTGACGAGCCTGCCAGTCGCCACGTTCAGGTCGCTGACATGGTTATCGAGAAAGCGAAACGACTCGTCGAGCACAAGCGCGATGTCGTTATTTTGCTTGATTCGATTACGCGACTGGCTCGTGCGTATAACACGGTAGTACCGTCGTCAGGCAAGGTCCTGACGGGTGGTGTGGATGCGAATGCACTGCACAGGCCGAAGCGATTTTTCGGCGCTGCACGCAACATTGAGGAAGGCGGTAGCCTGACGATTCTCGCTACGGCACTTGTTGATACCGGTTCGAAGATGGATGAAGTGATCTACGAGGAGTTCAAAGGCACCGGCAACATGGAGATCCACCTGGATCGACGTATTGCTGAGAAGCGTGTATTCCCGGCGATCAATATCAACCGCTCCGGAACGCGTAAGGAAGAGTATCTGACCGCACCGGACGAGCTGCAGAAGATGTGGGTTCTGAGGAAAGTGCTGCATCCCATGGATGAGCTCGCTGCGATCGAGTTCCTGCTGAACAAACTGCAGGATACCAAGACCAACGCCCAGTTCTTCGAAGCAATGAAGCGTTAATTTGTCCCAAATAGGGTCAGAGAGAGACGGGGCCTTATGGCTCCGTTTTTCGTTCCGCAAAAGGGGCCTAACCCCTTTGAGGTGTGTCTTCAGTCCGTCTCGAAAAACTTAATGTTGCCAGATTCAATCGAATATTCAGCACCGACGATTCGCAGATCGTCGCTCTCGATCAACTGCTCTAAAATCAATGAACCGTGTCGTAGCCGTTCGACCGACGCAAGAACGTTGGCACGCACGCACGCGCCGACTACTTCAGTGTCATTAACATCATGATGATCTTCGAGTACCGGTTCGATAGCGGGCCGGATTCTGTCCACTATTGCGCGTAGATTGGGTGAGCGATGCGATTCTTTGAGCGCAAGTTCCTGCAGTGTCGCAATGATTGCCCCACAGTTGCTGTGACCCAATACGACGACGAGCCGAGTGCCAAATTGCTTGGCGGCGTACTCGATACTGCCGATCTGTGAGGGTGCAACAATGTTGCCCGCAACTCGGATAACAAACAGGTCGCCGATGCCGCGGTCGAAAATAAGTTCTGTTGGAACGCGCGAATCTGAGCACGCAAGAATGATGGCAAATGGATTTTGCGGACTTGCTGCTCCCGCCCGGTGTTCGCGGCTCGCCAGCGTTTCCTCGCTGACTTCATCAGATACAAATCGGCGATTGCCCTCGCGAAGTCGTTCCAAAGCATCGTCAGCAGATATCATTCGCAAACAGTAACCTGAAAGGCGATCAGTGGGCAATCCAGCGATGTAAGAACACGGGTGTCGCTGCGGGAAAGTTGGTTTGCTCTTTGGGCAGTTCGACGTATCCGTCGGTCCCGGACAATGCTGCGAAGTCACCGGACGTGTTCGTTTTCACGGGCATGGCAATGACTTGTCCAGCCGCATTGGAGAGCAATTTGACCGGTTGAAAGCAGGTGAGGTCCGGCTTGAACGAAACACTGGAGGCCAAAGCAGCGAACTCCGGTGCGACCGTCGTCGCCCCGGTCGCTTTCGCAAGCGCAGGTATTACATATTGTCGGCAGCAGACGAGAGCCGACACGGGGTTGCCCGGTAACGCAAAAACAAGCTGACCTTGAGGGCCTTTTCCAAACCACATCGGCTTACCGGGTCGCTGGCTTATCTTGTGGAAGATTGCTTCCACGCCGAGAGCGGTCAGTACCGAGGGAATGTAGTCGGCTTTACCCATCGAAACTCCACCACTGAGGATCAGTACTTCAGCTTCGGCAAGATGCTGCGCGAGACGCTCTGTGAGCGCTGCAACGTCGTCCGCAATGTGGTCATGTTCGCAGCGCCTATAGTCGTGGCTAGCGAGCAGGGAAAGGACGGCGGGTCCATTCGAGGTTCGAATCTGGTGCAGCTCAATTACCGCGTCAGCGGCGACCAGTTCATTGCCGGTCGATATCACGCGAACGGCCGGGTCCCTGGCCATTTCAAGCTTGGAAACGCCGCATGATGCGATGATCGCGATATCGAGTGGCGATATGCGTTTGCCCGGTGTTAGCAGGTGCGCCCCTTTTGCGTAGTCGGAACCCTGTGGATGAACGAATCGATCCTTTTTTACCGAATAGTCGGATTCGATTTCAGCGACATCATCAACGACTGTAATGCGCTCTACCGGAACGATGCAGTTCGCCCCCACAGGCAAGGCTGCCCCAGTCATGATTTCGATGCACTTGCCCTGTTCGAGAGTCAGAACAGCATCACCCGCGGCTTGCATCGCCTGCAGTGGAAAACTGCGCTGACCAGCGACGTAATCGGACCAGGAGAGCGCAATACCGTCCATCATTACCCGGTCAAATGGCGGCTGATCGCGTTCGGCGCGTATTATCTGGCGCAGCACTCGTCCGGTCGACTTAGACGCGTCTACGTTTTCGGTCGCGAAGACCGGCGTTGCGGCCAGCACGGCTTCGAGCGCTTCAGCTGTCGTCAGCACGGTGTGCTCAGCTCTGCTCGCGGGCAATTGCCCGATGGCCAATGTCACGCCGCGAATAGACGTCGTCCCAATGGATCTTGTCGACTAATTCGTAAGCAGCATCGGCTGCTGACGCTACCGAATCACCGAGTCCAACAACACACAGGACACGCCCGCCACTCGTTACGACATTGTCGCCGTCACTCGTCGTGCCGGCATGGAATACTTTTTGATTTTCATTGTCAGCAGCATCGAGGCCGCTGATCAAGAAACCTTTTCCGTAAGCAGTCGGATAGCCACCGGCGGCCAGCACGACACCCAGTGCCGCTCGTGAATCCCATTCTGCAGTTTGCTCTGCGAGCGTTCCGTCCAGGGTTGCGCTGCAAATTTCAGCAAGACCGGACTTTAGGCGCGTCATGATCGGCTGCGTTTCCGGGTCGCCCATACGACAATTGAATTCGATCACTTTCGGTGTACCGTCGGCCATGATCATCAATCCGGCATAAAGAAAACCGAGGTAGGGATGTCCGTCGGCCTCCATGCCCTGAAGCGTTGGCGTGATGACCTCTTGCATTACGCGCTCTTCAATCTCGGGTGTGACAACCGGGGCAGGTGAGTAGGCGCCCATGCCACCCGTATTTGGTCCGGTATCGCCTTCGTCACGCGCTTTGTGATCCTGCGAGGTCGCAAGCGGTAATACGGTATCGCCATCAGTAATGATGATAAAACTGGCTTCTTCACCGGCGAGAAACTCCTCAACAACGATGCGGGCACCTGCATCACCGAAGGAGCCGCCATCGAGCATGTCCGTTGCGGCTGCTTCAGCTTCCGCCAATGTCATCGCGACAATGACGCCTTTGCCTGCCGCCAGCCCATCGGCTTTGATGACGATTGGGGCGCCTTTCTCGCGGATGTAGGCGAGTGCCGCGACGAGGTCGGTGAAATTCTGGTAGTCGGCTGTAGGGATACGGTGGCGCGCGAGAAAATCTTTGGTAAAAGCTTTCGAGCCTTCAAGCTGCGCTGCGGCGGCAGTCGGGCCGAAACAGGGCAGCCCCAGAGAATTGAAATGATCAACGATTCCGGCGACTAACGGCGCCTCGGGGCCGACGATGGTCAGTCCGATGGATTCGTCTCGTGCGAGCTGCGCCAGTGCTTCAATAGCGTCGGATGACACCGCAACGTTTCGAACTTTATCTTCGCGAGCCGTACCCGCGTTGCCCGGGGCGACCAGAACCTCTTCGACGTCGGCCGACTGGGCGCACTTCCAGGCGAGAGCATGCTCGCGACCGCCGTTGCCAATGATCAGGACTTTCATGGCTGACTAAACTACCTCAATGTCGGAAGTGGCGCATACCTGTAAATACCATGGCTAAACCGTGTTCGTTTGCGGCCTGGATAACCTCATCATCGCGCATTGAGCCGCCCGGCTGAATGATCGCGGAAATGCCGGTTTTCGCGGCTGCATCGATGCCGTCTCGAAACGGGAAGAACGCGTCTGATGCCATGACAGAGCCTTTGATCTCGAGCTCTTCGTCAGCCGCTTTGATAGCCGCGATCCGGGTGCTGTAGACACGACTCATCTGGCCGGCGCCAACACCAATCGTCATGTTGTCTTTGCAGAAAATAATCGCATTCGACTTCACGTACTTTACGACAGTCCAGGCAAATAGCATGTCCTGAACTTGCGCCGGTGTTGGGGCGAGATCCGTCATGACTGTCAGGTTATCGGCGGTCATGACGCCGCGGTCAGCATTCTGTACAAGGAGGCCGCCGGAGACTTTCTTGAAGTCGAAATCCGCCGTGGATGTTTCCGGCCATGCACCGGTTTCCAGTACACGAACGTTTTTCTTCGCCGCAAGAATTGCAGCCGCATCAGCGTCGATCGCAGGTGCAACAATAACCTCAACAAACTGCTTCTCAACGATTGCGGCAGCGGTCCCGTCATCCAATGCGCGGTTGAATGCGATGATGCCGCCGAACGCTGAAGTGGGGTCCGTCCTAAACGCCTTCTTGTAAGCGTCGAGAATGTTCTCCGCAACAGCCACGCCGCATGGGTTTGCGTGTTTGACGATAACGCAAGCAGGCTTATCGAATTGCCTTACACACTCGAGGGCAGCGTCGCTGTCCGCAATATTGTTGTAGGAAAGAGCCTTGCCCTGTAATTGTTTTGCTGCGGCCAGTGATCCGACTGCCGAGTTTTGATCGACATAGAATGCAGCCTGTTGGTGCGGATTCTCGCCATAGCGCATGCGTTCCGATAGGTTACCGGAGTACAAAAAGCGCTGGCCGAAGGCCTCGTCGCCCAGTGAACTCGAGAGATACTTTGTAATTGCTGTGTCGTAACTCGCGGTGTGTGCATACGCTTTAGCCGCCAGGCGTCGGCGGTTTTCAAGCGATAACTTATCGCTCTTAAGGTCTCCAAGCACGGTCTCATAGTCGTCCGGTTCCACGACCACTGCGACACCTTCATGATTTTTGGATGCGGCGCGAATCATAGCCGGACCACCAATGTCGATATTCTCGATCGCATCATCAATGGTCGCGTCTTCGCTAGCGATGGTCTGCTCGAATGGGTAGAGGTTGACGACCAGCATATCGATCGGCTCGATACCGTGTTCCTGCATTACAGCCTCGTCGGTGCCGCGACGACCCAGGAGTCCACCGTGAATAACGGGGTGCAGCGTCTTAACGCGGCCATCCATAATCTCGGGAAAACCGGTTTTCTCGGAGACTTCGATGACATCAAGTCCTGCATCTCTGAGTGCCCGGCACGTGCCGCCGGTTGAAAGCACCTCTACACCGAGCTCGGTAAGGCCGGTGACAAAAGGGATCAATCCGCGCTTGTCAGAAACACTGACCAGCGCGCGTCGTACGTTGAACATCAATTCACCTGGAGGGTTGCTGCCACAATGGCCGTTATCGAAGTAGAGAATAGGCCCTGAGTTTTTTTCGCAAAGTGCCGCGATTCAGACCCAAAATGCCGGCAGCCTGACTTTGATTACCCTGTGTATAGTCCATGACGGCCTTAAATAAGGGCCGTTCCACTTCACCAATGACGAGATCGTACAAATCGCCCGGACGATCACCGTTAAGGGTGGTGAAATATTGATCGAGTGCATCTTCAGTGTGCTTACAGAGCGGCTTTTTGCCTTTCTTAGACGTTAGTGCGTCGTTCTTCTTATTCGCCACGTTTATCCTATCCTGAATCACTGACTCGCCCTGCAAGGTCAGGACGAGAATCTCCTCCCCAAGCCTCAGGAAAATCACGCGGCCAAAGAATCGCCTCCGTCCTCTCGATCGAAGTAAGTCTTTGTGAGACTGATTTGTTCTGAGGCACTTTCGACACGCACCACCTGGTGACGAAATTCGTCGGCATTTGCCAGGCTGTTGCAATACCAGGTTAGGTGCTTGCGAGCCACTCGTACACCGGTCGGTTCCCCGTAAAACTGGTGTAGTTCCCTCAAGTGGTCGAGCATAATATCACGCAATTCGTTTTTATCCAGTTGCGGTTTTTCCGAATGTGCATTTAGAAGTTGTCCAAGCTCGCGGAAAATCCAGGGACGTCCCTGTGCTCCACGGCCGATCATCAAGCCGTCGCAATTCGTTAGGCGCAATACTTCAAGCGACTTCTCCAAAGAGTTGATGTCGCCATTCGCTATCACCGGTATGCTGAGCGCCTCTTTTACGCGCGAAATAGTTTCGAATTCAGCCTCACCTTTGTAGCGGCATGCGCGAGTCCGCCCGTGAACGGCCACCGACTGGATACCGGAATCCTCCGCAATACGAGCAATATTGACCGCATTTCGGTGTTGGGTGTCCCAGCCAGTACGGATTTTCAAGGTGACCGGCACGCTCACTGCGCCGACGACAGCGGATAGTATGTTGGCGACCAGTTTCTCGTCTTGCAGGAGCGCAGAACCCGCGAGCTTCTTGCATACCTTTTTCGCCGGGCAGCCCATGTTGATGTCGACAATCTGAGCGCCCCTGGCGACGCATGCGACAGCCGCATGCGCCAGCTGCTGCGGGTCTGACCCAGCGATTTGAACAGCTACGGGTTCGGCGTCGAGGTCCAGGTCCAGTCGAAATCGGGACTTTGGGGTTTGCCACAAAGTGGTATCGGCGGTCGTCATTTCGGAGGTCGTCATACCGGCGCCAAAACGTCTGCAGATGCGACGAAAGGGTGCGTCGGTAACGCCGGCCATTGGGGCGAGAACGAATGGGCTGGTGAGGGCGTATGGCCCGATCTTAAGTGCGGCGATCTCCATGCGGAGATTCTACTTGAAATCGTCTATTGCGCAGCGTAGCTGTCCGTCTGACAAGCGATAGCAGACATTCAGCTTAAAACCGGTCGCGTCCTCGGTTGTCGATTTGATGGTTATTACGGCATTAAACGTATTGCCGGGTTCCACCAGTTTTCGCGGATCAAGATCCTTGGCCAGATACTCGGCCGGGTCCAGCATGCGACTGCCGATGGTTTCTTCGAAGCGATCGGTCAGCGATATTCCGATCAAAGGATAGGGCAATGCCGCGTCCGATTTATTGCCCAGTCGCGAGTAAACGGTGAGTTCTTCCTCATCGCCTTCGGTGCTGCCCTTGGTGGCCTCGAATCGCCAGCCCGTGATGTCCCAGGCAGGTTGCACCGGTTGGCCGATGGCCCGGTAGAGCTGGCCAACGGTGTTGCTGAATGCCGGATTGGTCGCAAGTGCTTCTCTGGATTGGTGCATGAGCTGACCAACGAGCAATAAAACCAACGCAACGCCTGCCGCTATCATGCCGTAACGGGGTCCACTGGATTGCGGCGCCTGCTCGACTTCTTTCGCGCGAGCTATCTCGGCCATTTCGGCCGCTGCCGCGCTGTGGGCGGTCTGATTTTCATCGTCCTGCGGCGAACGAACAGATTCACCCTCCATGATGATTGTCTCGAAAAGAGAATCATCAACCGGGAATTTACCCGAATTTGTATCGGGCACATCCGCAGAATCGGATTCGCCTTCAGATTCGTCTTCGGCGGCAGATTTTTCGAGCACCATTCGCTCAGCATCTTCGTCTGGAATGAGCATGGTTGAGGCGAATCCATCCTCGTCCTCAATGGCGAGCGCCATTAGCTCCTGATCGATCTGCATATTGACGGTATGCTCTTCATCCGTCATCGGTGGTACGTAATGTTCGCGTGACGATTCGTTGGCCAGTTCGTCGACCGGTTCCTCGTCCAGCTCGTTGTCCTCTCCGTCTACGTGGTCGCCGGCCAGTTCATCTTCAATCGAGTGGCTCTCGACTATCGGCTCTTCGATGAGGGCTTCCTCGGATGTCGCGCTGAGTTGTTCGGCAAATTCGGCCGCTTCCGCAAACTCAAGCTGCTCGTCAACCTGGTGGATGTCACTGAGCTCGATGCCCATTGCCTCGGCCTGCAGTGCGAACTGTGAATCCATATCCAGCGGATGGCTGTTCGTGCTTTCAATTGAATCCACTTCGGCTTCATCCACCGGGATTTCTTCAAGCTTGGGTTCCGCATCTTCGATCGAAGCTACTTCGAGCGGCGCCGAGACCTCTTCAACCAACTCCTGAAATTCGCCAAGAATATCAGTCCACTCGTCGGGTTCGCTTAATGCCAGGTCGGGCTGCAGTTCTTCGACGACCGGGTCTTCCTCAATGTCCTCGGTATCCAATTGATCGTCGCTAGCAGTCTCCGGCGTGTCTGGTTCTTCATCGCTGAGATCGAAGTCGTCGGGTAGGGGCGTGTTGTCATCGAAGCGCAACTCGTCGACGTAGCTTCTCGCAGGACCGTTGTCCTGTTCGAAAATTTCAGGCGAGTCGATAACCTCCGGTGTCGCGGTCAGAAACTCGTCGATGGGTGTCGGATTATCGTCGAGATACTCATCAACATTCTCTACTTGCGGATCGAGGCCCGCATCGTCATCGTCGGCTGCGGGCGTGGCGGCTTCGTTTTCGTCAAGGACACGCCATTCGACGCCCGTATCTTCAATTCGAATATCCGAGCCGGCTAACTCGTCGAGTGTTTTCAGCAATGCCGCGCTTTGTTCGGCAGAGATACTGCGCGGCAGGCCACTATCGGTTTCAATAATTTCCGGTCTAAGTTCCGGCACATCGTCGTTCGCGGTCTGCTGTGCGGGTTGTTTCGGCATTTGTTCAGACAAGTAGGCGAGCGCGTTAAACGCGTTTCCACAGCCGCCACAACGGACCTTGCCGGCAGCCTGTTTCAGGACCTCGGCAGTCACTTTAAATGCTATTTCACAATCAGGGCATTGGGTGTACATCGAACTTTTCTACAGGGCGGTTCAAACCGCTAGCCTGGTCTCCGTTTTCCAGTCAATCTCGACCATATTTGGCCGTCCTGCTTCTTGAACACGGGTTCGTCAAAATCGATCCAGGGTTCATAAGCTGTCATTACATTGTCGGCTTGTTCACATAATACGCCGGACAGTGCAAGCATACCGCGCCCTCTGAGCGTTAGTGTGATGGATTCGGCAAACTCGACAAGTGGCCCGGCAAGGATATTTGCGACCACAAGGTCGAATTTGCCTACAATTTCATCCGCTGCCCCCAGGATTTGCAGGTTTTCAGCGATATTGTTGTCGCAGGCGTTTTGTCGGGTAGCAATTAGGGCCTGCGAGTCGATATCCATAGCAACGGCAGCATTACAACCGAGTTTTAGCCCCGCTATGGCCAGGACGCCCGACCCACAGCCGTAGTCGAGCATTGTTTTTCCCTGCAGAGACAGGCTATCGAGCCACTCCAGGCACAGGGCGGTGGTGGCATGAGTCCCAGTACCAAATGCCAGGCCGGGGTCGAGGTGGACGACAACTGCATCATCGAAACTGGGGTCTGACCCCTTTGGGTAGATCCAGAGTCGTCGACCGAATTGCATGGGGCCGAAGTCCTTTAGCCACTCTCGTTCCCAATCGCAGTCTTCAAGGTCTTCCAGACGATGAGTCGGTAGTTGCTGCAGATCGAATTCAGTTAGCAGCGCGTCGCAAAGTTCGTCGATGGCTGTCTCGGGCGAGAACATGCCCGTGATAGTTGTTTCTGACCAGAGTGGCGTTTCGCCTGGACCTGGCTCCAAAACCGGGTCATCGCCAGCGTCCATAAACGTAACTGAGCTGGCACCGAAACGTGTAAAGACGGCTTCGACCGCCTCGGGATCCAGAGCGTCGAGGTTCATCACAAACTGACGCCATACCACCGTCGTTACACTCCGATTCACGTAAGGCCGAGACGTTTCTCGAGGTAGTGAATATCTGTTCCACCCGCTTGAAAAGCGGCATGCTGAAATATTTCCTGATGCAGCGGAACGTTAGTATTGATGCCTTCAATGACGACTTCGCTAAGCGCATTTTTCATACGAGCAAAAGCCGCTTCGCGCGATTCACCGTGTGCGATGATCTTGCCGATCATAGAGTCGTAGTAGGGCGGCACTTTATAACCACTGTAGATATGGCTTTCGACGCGTATTCCCGGCCCGCCAGGTGGGTGCCACAAAGTGACCAGACCGGGTGAGGGCATGAAGTTTTTCGGGTCTTCGGCGTTCACGCGACATTCAATCGCGTGTCCCTGGATGCGGATGTCATTCTGCGTATAGCTAATCTTCTCACCGCTGGCGATTCGCAATTGTTCGCGAACAATATCTACTCCGGTAATCATCTCGGTTACCGGGTGTTCGACCTGCAGCCGGGTGTTCATCTCGATGAAATAGAACTCGTTGTTTTCGTACAGGAACTCAAAGGTTCCGGCACTGCGATAGCCCATGTCCTTACATGCTTGCACACAGCGCTCGCCAATGCGGTTTCTTTGTTCGTCGGTAATCCCGGGCGCAGGTGCCTCTTCAATCACTTTCTGGTGACGACGCTGCATGGAGCAATCGCGTTCACCCAGATGAATCGCATTGCCGTGATCATCTGCAAGAACCTGAAACTCAACGTGGCGCGGTTGCTCGAGAAACTTCTCCATGTACACGACGTCATTATTAAACGCCGCTCTGGCTTCCGCCTTGGTTACCGTTATGGCCGCGATCAGGGAAGCCTCGGCATGAACAACACGCATACCGCGTCCGCCGCCACCGCCTGAGGCTTTGATGATGATCGGGTAGCCGATTTCGCGCGCTATGCGCATATTTTCATCGGCATCTTCACCCAATGGACCATCAGATCCCGGTACGCAGGGAACGCCGGCCTTTTTCATTGCGGCGATTGCGGAAACCTTGTCACCCATCAGACGAATCGAGTTCGCTTTCGGTCCAATGAACGTAAATCCACTGGACTCAACGCGCTCCGCGAAGTCGGCGTTCTCTGAAAGAAAGCCGTATCCGGGGTGAATGCCCGTTGCGTCAGTTACCTCTGCAGCGCTGATGATAGCCGGCATGTTCAGGTAGCTGTCAATCGACTGCGGCGGACCGATACAAACCGTCTCGTCCGCCAGCAGCACGTGCTTCAGGGTGTTATCAGCGGTCGAGTGAACAGCGACTGTCTTAATGCCCATTTCACGGCACGCACGCAAGATGCGAAGTGCGATCTCGCCGCGGTTGGCTATTACGATTTTTTCGAGCATGTCAGTTTGCTCGCTTAGGTGTTGGCGCGTTGATCAATGACGATCAGCGTTTGTCCAAATTCAACGGGCTCACCATTTTGCATGCGGATGGACTTCACTACGCCAGATACGTCGGCATCAATCTGATTCATCATCTTCATCGCCTCAATAATGCACAGTGTATCGCCCTCGTTGACTCGGTCGCCGACCTGAACGTAGGGAGCGGCGCCTGGTGATGAGGCGGCGTAAAACGTACCGACCATCGGCGCGGCAACTTCGAAACCATCTTCCTCAGGCTCAGTTGGCGCGGCCGCCGGAGCCGCCGCCGGTGCTGCCGCGACGGGAGCAGCCATGGCGACCGGTGCAGGTGCTGCTGGCGCGTTCTGTGAATAACGGCTGATACGTACCGATTCCTCTCCCTCGGTAATCTCGATCTCGGCAATGCCGGATTCGTCCAGCAACTCAATGAGTTTTTTTACTTTTCTTATGTCCATTATTTTATTCCTCAGCCTTTGCTGACGTGCTGATGCGCGGCTGTTAGAGCAAGCTCGTAACCGAGAGCTCCAAAACCGAACAGGCAGCTGTTCGCGATGTCACTGAAATAACTATTGTGCCGAAACTCTTCTCTGGCAAAGGTGTTGCTGAGATGAATCTCGATAAACGGAATCTGAACCGCAAGAAAGGCGTCTCGTAACGCCACACTGGTATGCGTAAAACCACCAGGGTTCAGGATGATAAATTCGACGCCGTCGGTAGCGGCTTGCTGGACGGTGTCGATGAGTTCGTGTTCAGCGTTACTTTGAAAACAAACAAGCTCATGTCCCATCCCATTAGCAAGCTCAACACAGCGCGCTTCGATGTCTTCCAGGCGTGCGGTACCATAGACCTCAGGTTCACGTGAGCCGAGCAGGTTCAGATTGGGACCGTTGATGAGCAAGAAAGACGACATTTCTTAGGGGTTAGCAGCTAGTTAGCCGAAGATGGCCGCAATTCTAACCCTTTTGCCGGGATTTACTACAACTTTCGTAGCCTGGAAGGGGGCACAGCCCTTTTGGAGCGGTTCCGGACTAAAAATCTTCCAGTGCTGAGCGGGCATCTTGTTTCGAGATTTCAGCGCGATCAAGGCGGGTCATGATATCGACGACCGCGTCGAGGTGGCTCTGGTGCAATTCGCCGATATAGGCACTCAGTAATTCACCGTCCGAGGCGACAAACATGGTGAACGGCAGCCCAACAAATTCCACGCCTGACGATTCAGCAACAGCCATCGCGTCTTGCTCGCCCACCAGGATTGGGTAATTAAATTCGGCGGCTTCTGCATAATTCGCAACGGAATCAGGAAAATCGACCGCGATCCCTATAACTTGAAAACCATTGCCGCCCTGTTCGTCCTGAAAGGCTTTCAATAGCGGGATTTCGCGCCGGCAGGGCGCGCACCAGGTTGCCCAGAAATTGAGGATGCGGTTCTTGCCAGCCCACTCAGAGAACTCGTGCTCGACGCCGGACGCGTCCGGCAAAGTGAATGAAGGATGCGTCACAATTTCCAGCGGTGCAGGCTGTTCGATAGCGGACGGTGGCATGACCGTCGCGTCTTCGACCGGAATACGCGCGGCATAGAAAAGCGCACCGACCATCAGAGCGACAAATGCCGCGACCAAAATGAGAAAAACTCGTGACACGTTGGCGTTCCTGCTAGTGACTAAGCTGGGCCGACATGCTATCCGAAACAGAAAAGGTCTGCCTGACATGATCGGCAAATGCCGCCGCTTTCATGTAACCCACGACTTCGTAGCCAGTGCGCTGCGCGCCGTCTGCGCCGAAAAATATGATTGTTGGCGGACCGAAAACGCCAAATCGGCTGAGCAGGGCCTGATCCTCCGCATCGTTTACAGTCACATCAGCTTGTAGCCAGACGGTATTTGATAACGCTGCCTGTACATCGCTGTCGGTAAACGTGAATGCTTCCATCTCCTTGCAGGACACGCACCAGTCAGCGTAGAAGTCGAGCAATACTGTTTTACCAGCCGCGGAAGCGACAGCAATTTCGCGGTCGAGATCGTCCACAGTCTTGATGCGCTGGAACGGCAATTCGTGTTCTGCTTCGGCCATGCTGGTGGTGGTGCCGCCAAGATTGGCGCTAGCGAGTGGTTGCAGTGGATTGCTGCCGCCAGTCAAAGAACCAAGCAGTAAGATGACGCCGTAGATAATGGCGAGAAAGCCGAAGCCCTTGCCGAGTTTCTGTTTCGTGTTCGACTCTGTTGTCAGTGTCGTTAGGCCACCCATAAACACGCCCGCCATAAATATCAGCACGGCCCAAAACAGCATGGTCACTGCGCCCGGTAGAATTCGCGATAACATCCATATCGCAAGTCCCAGCATCATGAAACCGAAAGAATTCTTGACGGCGACCATCCAGCCACCGGCCTTGGGCAGGAACTTACCCTGCGCTGCGCCTACGGCAAGAAGCGGTGCGCCCATACCCAGACTCATTGCGAATAACGCACTACCGCCGCGAAGCATATCGCCCGTCTGTGCGATCACTGTAAGCGCAGCGATCAATGCCGGCGCGACGCAAGCCGTCACGATAAGTGACGACAGAGCGCCCATTACGAACGCGCCGATCATCGTGCCGCTCTTCTGATTACCACTAACGCCCGACAGCTTGCTTTGAATACCGCTCGGCATTTGCATGTCGTAGGCGCCGAACATGCCGAGTGCGAGAATCACAAAGAGCCCCGCAAATAAAATCAGAATCCACGGCTGGTTGAAGGTGGCTTGCAATTGCAACCCGAGCGCAGCGGCGGCGATGCCGGCACCGGTATAAACAATGGCCATACCCATGACGTAGCTGAGTGCCAGCGTGAAGCCGCGCATCGAGCTAACGTTGTCACCTTCGCCGGCGATGATGCCTGAGAGAATTGGCACCATTGGCAGTACACAGGGTGTGAAAGCCAGTCCGAGACCTGCGAGGAAAAACAAACCTGCAGCGACCCAAATAGAGGAACGAGTGATTATTTGCGCGAGTCGCGCCTGTTCGCTTACAGGAGCGACGCCAGTAGGCATTGCCGACAGATCAGATACTGTGGTCGCCTGCGGCAAACTTACCGTAATGACTCGTGTTTGCGGCATGTAACACAGACCGCCATCAGCACAGCCCTGGTAGCTAAGCTCGAGTTCGAGGTCCATTGCATCCGGCGTGGCGCGTGCGATGGCAACCTTCGCGAGAATGCTGTCGTGATAAACCTCCATCTCGCCAAAAAACTCGTCGAACTTCATTTCGCCTTTGGGTAAATCGGGCGGTCCGGCTTTGGCGTTCTCGCTCAGTGAGCTCAGCGAAATCTTGTCTTTGTACAAATAGAACCCGGGCTCGATACGAAGGCCAAGTTCTACCGTGTTTCCATCAACCGGAAATACATCGGGAAAAAACACTTCGTCGACGGGCGGAAACTCGCTCTGCGAGTTGCTGCTTCCGGCGAGGTCGCCGAG
This sequence comes from Woeseiaceae bacterium, assembly GCA_021773075.1. Lineage (GTDB taxonomy): Bacteria > Pseudomonadota > Gammaproteobacteria > Steroidobacterales > Woeseiaceae > UBA1847. Next base: position 312,206 of record JAJFKT010000012.1, on the reverse strand, counting down.
ACTCATCTTTTGATCGCCAGCGGCAGGTTTTAGTTCCACCGTCTCGATCCACGTCTGCGGCATGTAGCAGTAGCCCGAATCGAGGCAGCCACGACTGTTAATCGTTAGCGCAGCTGAAGCCGGCTTTTCGCCATCGACAACGTAAGGTATACGAACGAAGAAACTGCCACGGTAGACGACCTGTTCACCGAAGAACTCATCGCTGTGAATCTCGCCTTCGGGTAGTTCAGCCTCTCCAAGAACAATAGCTGCCTCGTTGATGGCGAAACTAAATTCGCTTTGATACATATACGCGCCGTCTTCAACCGACCAGTCGATTTCAAGCGCATCGCCAGCATCAAAGACGACGTATTTAAAGACCTCCTGCGGCGGCGCAGGCCGATCGTTGGCTGCCAGCGTGGTCGCAGACAGCAGGAGAATTGCGAAGCTTGTAAATGCTTTGTGAAACAGGGTCATAAGGCGTAGCTCTGGGAAATATTGTGGCGTTGCAGACAATTGGACCTGCCAGAAGCAATGAATGTTACGCGATTGGTCGACCGTGTCATCGACCCAGTTCCGGTTTTTTACGCACCTGTTAGAGAACTGACACTTGAATTCCTTCGCGGCGTGACTATGATTAGCACTCCTTGCGACCGAGTGCTAACAAGTGTCGGTCGGGAAAACCGCCACAAGTCGGTTATAAATCAATAGTTTACAGGAGAAAAGCACCATGAAGATGCGTCCGCTTCATGATCGGGTCATTGTTAAGCGCATGGAAGAAGAGCGCACATCGCCCGGCGGAATCGTCATTCCTGACGCTGCAACAGAAAAGCCCATTAAGGGTGAAGTTGTAGCTGCGGGTAACGGCAAAATCCTCGAGAACGGCGAAGTCCGTGCTCTCGATGTCAAAGTTGGCGACCAGGTCCTATTCGGCAAGTACGCCGGAACAGAGGTCAAGGTCGAAGGTGAAGAACTGCTCGTGATGAAGGAAGACGACATCATGGCGGTAATCGAAGCTTAATTGAGGAATTCTAAAGATGGCTGCTAAAGAAGTACGATTTGGAGACGACGCTCGGCAGAAGATGTTTGCCGGCGTCACCGTTCTCGCGAATGCGGTTAAAGTGACCCTGGGTCCCAAAGGCCGTAACGTCGTGCTCGATAAGAGCTTTGGCGCCCCGACTGTCACCAAAGATGGTGTGTCGGTTGCTAAAGAAATCGAGCTTGAAGACAAGTTTGAAAACATGGGCGCACAGATGGTGAAGGAAGTTGCTTCACAAACATCTGACATCGCTGGTGATGGCACAACGACTGCTACAGTTCTTGCACAGGCTATCCTGCGCGAAGGCCTGAAGTCAGTTGCGGCTGGCATGAACCCGATGGACCTGAAGCGCGGTATCGACAAAGCATCTGCTGCGATGGTTGCACAATTGCAAGCGCTTTCAGAGCCTTGTAAAGATGAGAAAGCGATTGCCCAGGTTGGCAGCATTTCTGCTAACTCGGATCCTGAGATCGGCGAAATCATCTCTGACGCGATGGAAAAAGTCGGCAACGAGGGCGTTATCACCGTTGAAGAAGGCTCAGGCCTTGCGAATGAACTCGATGTCGTTGAAGGCATGCAGTTCGATCGCGGTTACCTGTCTCCTTACTTCATCAACGACGCAAACAGCCAACAGGTTGAGCACGATAGCCCGTTGATTTTGTTGTACGACAAGAAGATCTCAAACATCCGTGATCTGCTTCCGGTCCTCGAAGGCGTAGCGAAAGCGGGTCGTCCTTTGTTGATCATTGCTGAAGACGTTGAAGGCGAAGCGCTCGCAACACTGGTTGTGAACAACATTCGCGGCATCGTTAAGGTCGCTGCAGTTAAGGCACCGGGCTTCGGCGATCGCCGCAAAGCCATGTTGCAGGACATTGCAGTATTGACTGGCGGCCAGGTAATTTCCGAAGAAGTCGGTCTGTCACTTGAGAAGACGACGATTGAAGATCTTGGCCAGGCCAAGAAAGTTCAGATCACGAAGGAAGCGACGACGATTATCGATGGTGCTGGCCAGGCGGCTGACATCACGGGTCGAGTCGAGCAGATCAACGCTGAGATTGCAGAGTCTTCGTCAGACTATGACAAAGAGAAGCTGCAAGAGCGTGTTGCCAAACTGTCTGGCGGCGTCGCTGTCATTAAGGTTGGTGCTGCTACTGAGATCGAGATGAAAGAAAAGAAAGCACGCGTTGAAGACGCGCTGCATGCTACCCGCGCTGCTGTAGAAGAGGGTGTTGTAGCCGGTGGTGGTGTTGCTCTGATTCGTGCCGTTAGTAAGATCGCGAAGCTGAAAGGCGACAACGACGATCAAAACGTCGGTATCGCAATTTTGAAACGTGCTGTCGAAGAGCCGCTTCGTCAAATCGTTCGTAACGCTGGCGGTGACGCGAGTGTTGTTCTGAATGCTGTTGCTGAAGGCAAGGGCAATTTCGGATACAACGCTGCAACTGGCGAGTACGGCGACATGATCGAAGCCGGTATCCTTGATCCGACTAAGGTTACGCGTTTTGCATTGCAAAACGCTGCCTCCGTATCGGGTCTGCTGCTCACAACCGAAGCGATGGTTGCTGACGCTCCGCAGGACGATGCTGCTGGCGGTCCGCCGATGCCGGACATGGGCGGAATGGGAGGCATGGGCGGCATGATGTAAGCCGTTTGCTTTCAAGCAAGATCAAAAAGCCCGGCTTCTGTCGGGCTTTTTTTTGGCTGCCATTTCCCGTAGCAATATCAATACTCGGCCCGAACTCCGTGATATCTTTCCGTACCGCTTATTTCCAAAACAAGAAAAGGTTGAGCAAATGAATTATCTGACTCGCTTCAAATCCTCGCTTCTCGTTGTCGTGACGTTTGCAATGATCAGCTGCGATGCTGATAACGAAGAAGCTGCATCGGTAGCTGCCGCCGAAACACCTAAGTACACTGCCGCTGTATTTTTCGCGACCACCAGCTATGGTTTGGCGAGCTCGAGTGGATTTGCGTTTTCACCGGATGGTTCGAAGTTGTTGATCAATTCCGACGAGTCGGGGATTTTTAATGTTTTTGCGTTGCCGGTTGACGGTAGCGAGGCGACGGCACTGACAGAGTCCGATTCGAATGCGATGTTTGGCGAAAGCTGGTTTCCGAACGATGAGCGCATCGTTTTTAGTTTTGATAACGGCGGCAATGAACTCGATCACGTTGTTGTGCGCGAACTTGACGGCAGCTTTCATGATCTAACTCCTGGCGATAACATAAAGGCCAGCTTTGACGGTTGGAGCAGCGACGGAAACCATTTATACGTCACTTCGAACGAGCGGGACTCATCGAGTTTCGACCTGTATCGCTACTCCAGCGAAGACTACAGCCGTGAGTTGCTGTACGAGAATCCGGGCTTTGCTATCGCAGCGCTGAGTCGCGACGAGCGTTGGCTCGCGTTGGTCAAGCCGCGAACCAGTGCTGATTCGGATGTTTACATTGTCGATCTCGCATCAGCCGACAAAGAACCGGCACTGATTTCTGAGCACGATGGCAATATCGCCTACGACGTTTACGACTTCACTCCCGACAGCCTTGCCCTCGTGTACTCGACGGATGAGCACGGAGAGTTCAATCAGGCGTGGACCTACAATTTGGAGAGTGGTGAGAAGCAGGCATTGGTGAGCGCTGACTGGGATGTCAGCTACGTCAGTTTTTCGCCCACGGGAAAATATCGCGTTTCCGGTGTAAACGCGGATGCCAGAACAGAGGTGTCTATCGTCGATGCGAAATCAGGTGAAAGCGTTGCTCTGCCGGATCTGCCCAAGGGCGATCTGCGAAACCTCCGCTTTTCGGCAGACGAAAACCAGGTAGCCCTGATCGTAAATGCCGACAATTCACCATCAAATATTCACGTCATTGACTTGGGCGCGACGACTTCGCAACGCTTGACCAGTGCGCTTAGCCCCGAGATCGATGCGGCACATCTAGCGGTCAGCGAGGTTATTCGATACCCGAGCTTTGACGGCCTCGAAATTCCGTCGATTCTGTACAAACCGCTTGATGCCAGCGCTGACAATCCGGCACCGGCCTTAGTGATGGTTCACGGCGGTCCGGGTGGCCAAACGCGGACCGGATACAGCGCCACGATCCAGCATCTCGTCAATCAGGGTTACGCGATCCTGGGCGCTAACAACCGCGGTTCCTCGGGCTACGGAAAGACGTTCTTTCATTTGGATGACAAGCGCCATGGTGAAGAGGATCTCCTGGATATCGTTCACGGTCGTACTTACCTCGAATCTCTGGACTGGGTCGACAAGAACAACATAGGCGTAATGGGCGGCTCCTACGGCGGATACATGACGGCCGCCGCGCTGACATTTCATCCGGAAGCTTTCGACGTCGGAATCAACATATTCGGTGTTACGAATTGGGAGCGGACGTTGCAGAGCATCCCGCCGTGGTGGGAGTCGTTTAAAGAGGCTCTGTACGACGAAATGGGCGACCCGGAAACAGACGCGGAGCGACATCGCAGGATATCGCCGTTATTTCATGCCGAACACGTAACTAAACCATTGCTGGTCGTTCAGGGAGCGAATGATCCGCGAGTGTTGCAAATTGAAAGTGACGAGCTGGTTGCGGCGGTCAAGAAAAATGAGGTGCCCGTCGAGTACCTTGTATTTGAAGACGAGGGTCACGGTTTCCTAAACAAGGACAATCGCATCGCTGCCTCCGAGGCCTATGCGAAATTCCTGGATACCTACCTGAGGAAACCTGCGGAGTAACAATGCCTCTCGTCGCACATAATGACTTGCCGTCCTTTCAACGCCTGCGTGACCGCGGGCAGGAAGTGTTGTCGATGGAACGTGCCCGACACCAGGACATTCGCGAGCTTCATATTGGATTACTAAATATGATGCCGGACGCGGTGCTGGGTGCGACGGAGCGGCAGTTCATCAAGCTGGTTGGCGCGAGTAATCAGATTGCTCAATTCTACGTTTACCCGTTCGCGATTCCGGAGCAGGAGCGCGGCCGGGAGGCGCAGGAGAGAATCAAACAACACTATTTCAATTTTTCTGCTCTGCAGGAACAGGGGCTCGATGCACTCATCATTACAGGTGCAAACCCGGTCAACCCCGTGCTCGAGGATGAGTCGTTCTTCGACCCGCTGATGGAGATCGTTGAATGGGCGAACGAAAACGTCGCGTCGGTTCTTTGTTCGTGTCTCGCCACCCATGCGTTGGTACAAGCTCATCATGGTATTTCGCGGCAACGCCTAGCGGAGAAGCAGTGGGGCGTATTCAGTCATAGAATCAGTGTGCCTGAGCACCCGCTGACGTGGGAGATTAATTCGCGGTTCGACGCGCCCCATTCTCGGTATAACGACGTCAGTAGAAACCAATTAGAAAACGCCGGGTTAACCGTTCTCGCCGAAAGCGAAGACTCCGGTGTCCATTTGGCTGTTAGCCCCGATCAGTTTCGTACGGTCTATTTCCAGGGCCACCCTGAATATGACGCGATAAGCCTATTGAAAGAGTACAAGCGTGAGATTTTGCGGTTCTTCACCGACATTCGTGACACGAAGCCTCGCTTTCCGGAGAATTATTTTGACGATCGTGCCGCGGCGGTTGCTTCTGTCTATATTGATGCGGCCACGCTCGCAAAACAGCGCGGTGACGATCTGCCAGATTTCCCCGAAGCGGAATTGACGGCGCTGGTCGACAATACCTGGGGCGACACCGGCAAGGCTATCGTCAATAACTGGTTGGGCCTTGTCTATCGGCTCACTGACCTGGATCGCCACCGGCAGTTCATGGAAGGGGTCGATCCAGAGGACCCCATTGGCTTAAGAAAAACCTGATCCTGCGCGGGTTCCGTCGCCACTCGGCACGTGAGAGAATCGCCTGATTAATTGATCTTCCCTGGAAGGAAAATATTCATGGGCTTTCGTACCAAACAGATTCACGCAGGGGTAACTCCTGATCCACTAACCGGCTCTATTCTGACGCCGATCTATCAAACGACGACCTACGTACAGGACTCGGTCGATGAGTATCTCGCCAAAGGCTTTTCATACTCACGTTCGGGTAATCCAACAGTACGAGCCCTTGAATTGAAAATGACAGGTCTCGAAGATGCCACCGATAGCATTTGTTTCGGGACCGGCATGGCAGCGGTTCAGGCGGTGATGCTTGCGTTTCTGAACGCTGGCGATCACGCGATAATTTCCGATGTCGCTTACGGTGGTACTTACCGCTTGTGCACGAAAATCCTTAGTCGATTCGGCGTTGAATTCACCTTTGTCGACGGCTCAAATCTAGATGAAGTGGCGGCAGCAGTTCGTGATAACACCAAGTTATTTCTCACCGAGACGCCCGCCAATCCGACAATGAAGTGTACTGATATCGCTGGCGCGTCGAAGATCGCCCGCGCCGCAGGAGCAGTGCACGCTGTCGACAACACGTTCCTGACGCCTTACTACCAGCGGCCACTGGAACTTGACGCGGACATGTCAATCTACAGCACAACCAAGTACATGGACGGCCACAACGCGACTGTTGGCGGCGCTGTTGTATGCGCGACGCAAGAGCAAGCGGACGAAGTGCGGTTCATACAGGGCAGCACCGGCAGCATCATGTCGCCGCAGGTCGCCTGGCTCACGCTGCAGGGTTGCAAAACCATGTCGCTTCGACTGGACGCGCAGTCTGCGAATGCGATGGCTATCGCTGAGTATCTTGAAAGCCATGACAAGGTTGAACAGGTTTGCTATCCCGGCCTGAAGTCGTTCGCACAACACGAGCTGGCCAGCACGCAGGCAAGTGGCTATGGCGCGATGCTGTGGTTCGAAGTGAAAGGCGGCCTCGTCGCAGGCAAGAAACTCATGGACAACATCGACGTGTTCAGTCTGGCCGAGAATCTCGGTTCGGTTGAATCGCTCATCACTCATCCGGTCACAATGACACATGCAGCGGTAGAGGAGGCTGAGCGAATTCGAGTCGGCATTATCGATGGTTTGGTTCGTGTGTCCGTTGGACTCGAGGACGCTGAAGACCTGATTGAGGCGCTGGATAAGGCACTTGAACTGGTTTAGACAATGTCGGATTTCAGGCATTTCGAAACGCTGTCGCCACATGTCCGTCAAATCAACGACGACGCAGGCAGGTAACAATGTATTTCAATGTTGGCGGCAAGCAGGTGTTTGCAGCGACCGGTGGGATTCCTTTCGACAACCATCTTCCCGTCGTCGTGTTCCTGCACGGCAGTGGGCTGGACCATACGTTTTGGGGACTGCATTCGAGATTCTTCGCCTTCCGCGAGTATTCGGTTTTGGCACTCGACCTGCCGGGGCATACCAATTCTGAGGGACCGGCAATCGCGACTATTGAAGTGATGGCCGACTGGCTTGACGCAGTTCTCGGTATCTTGGGCGCTGAGAATATATCAATCGTTGCGCACTCGCAGGGCTGTCTGATTGCACTCGAATATGCATCGCGTTATCCGGACAAACTAAATAGTGTCTCGTTTATCGCGAGCGGACTCGCAACACCTGTGAATCCCGACCTCATCGAAGCGGCGGAGAAGAAACCAGATGCCGCTGTAGCCATGATGCTGTCATGGGGTTTTGGCGACGCAGGGCAATTTCATCAAGATCCGATTGCGGGTAATTCGGCGCTCGCCAGCGGCCGTAGAGTCATGCTCGGTAATACAGATGCCCTCTCGGCCGACCTCAGGGCTTGCGATGCCTACAAGAACGGTAAGACCGCCGCAGCGGCAGTCGCTGCACCAAAGCAAGTCATTCTCGCCGACAACGACCGCATGGCGCCGCGCAAAGCAGGCACGGAATTGCATAATCATCTCGAAGAATCCGAGCTGAGTATTATTCAAAATAGCGGCCACATGCTGCCAATCGAAGCGCCAAACGAGTGCCGCAAACTATTGCGCGATTTCATCTTCGCGAATAACCCCTCATCCTGAATCAAAGAACCTGATTTAGTGTACGAAATCAAGACAGCGGCCGTTACTGGTGCAGGCACAATGGGGCACGCATCGAGCACATGCTCGAATTCGCCCGCCCGTTAAAAAATCAGGTGCTGTCGAACGCCGCGAGGCCGATGTTCGAACCTTCGACGCGATGGCGAATCACGCCGTTTCGACCAACAATTATAATCGTCGGAAAGTGTCTGACCTTGTAGGCTCGAAATACCTGGTCCGTGGCATCGAATGCTAGTGGGAACTTGATGTCGTGCTTGTCGCGATAAAACTGCGTGCTCTCTGCTCTCGCGCTATACCGTGATCCGATACCGACAAAACGTACTCTGTCACCGAGCATTTCATGCAACTCTGCAATGTTTTGACGTGCTTCAACACATTCACGCGCCATGTCCGGGTAGGAGTCTTTTACATAGGATTCGCACCATGGCGAGAAAAAGAAGATGGATACAGTACCTGCCCCAGCAAGTTCTTTGGAAAGCGAAAAGACTTCTCCATCCAGTGTCTCAATACTGAAGTCGGGTGCTTTGTCAGCCGTTGGTGTTCCTGAGTAGGCACTCTCAAGCGCTTGGTCGAGCGCTTCGCCCGCGGCATGGCCTATGTAGGTGATTTCGCCTGACGCATCAATGACGACATGGGTCGGTGTTCCGAAAATATCGAATTTGGACCACAGTTCACCGCTCTGATCAAACACGATCGGCATTTCAAGATTGTACTCCGATCGTGCGCGTTCAATTCGTTCCGGGCTGTCATTGATTGCGACGTTGATGGCAACAAATTCAATGTTTGCGCCGAATCGCTCGTGTGCATCGACGAAATGTGGCATTTCAGCAATGCATGCTGCGCACCAGGTCGCCCAGAACTTGAGATACATGGGTTTCGCATCTCCTTTTATGGCCGCGCTAATACGGCGCCCACTCATCGTTGTAACCTCGAAGTGAGGCGAGGGATGCCCGACCGCGATAGCCGGTGCAGCGTTCGAGGTGCCCGTTTGCGTGAGCACGCCGAACAGAAACAGCATCGTCGCCTGCATGCCCAGACTCGTAGTGGAGGCCCTCAATGGTCACTCTCCGAGCGGGGTATCATGGTTTCCGACCAGCCATAGTGGCGAACAAGTCGATCGAATTCGCCTGTCGCTGGCCAAACGATCAATACTTCTAATGGTTCCTCGGATAAAACGTTATGGGCAACATTCCGATTTCTTGGCGCAACCGCCAGCATTCCAGGCGCGATAATTTGGGCATCGCCTTCGACAACGTGCTCCAACTGACCTTGGAGTACGAACATAATCTCGTCCACCGGATGCTGGTGCGCCTGGCAGGGTTTGTTCGCGCACGTGACACCATCGCCACCGGGCAAGGTAAGGTGTGCGATTTCAAGGCCGTCGCTGCCGATAGTTTCGAAACTTAATAACAGTTGCAGGCGCAAACCATCGCCACCGCCGCTAGTGGCTTGACGTGCGGCGGTGCTCGCCGCGGGCGTGTGGTCAAGCTCGTGCGCTTCGAGATAGCCGGAGCAGGTGAAAGCAGCAACGATTAGCACTCCAGGATGCTTCATAAGGGGTTCCTAAGCTTTATTTCCATCTTAGGGTACAATCGCGTCTGGGTAGTTGAAAACAACCAGATAAGTAATTTTATTTCGACCAGATGAAGGTTCTGCAACTACAACTTCCTGTATCAAGCGACCCGGTTTACATTCGGATAGCGACCGCAGTGACTATCGCAATAAAGGATGGGCGACTGCTGCCGGGCTCGAGGCTGCCGTCGACCCGCGAGTTCGCATCAAGCTTCGATGTACATCGTCAGACGGTGATGTCGGCACTGGCTGAACTGGTCGCACAGGGTTGGCTCATCTCCCATCCGCGACGCGGTTATGAAGTTAACTCGGCGCTTCCAACAGAGAAGCTCCGGCCAAAAAATGCGACCCTTTCCAAGGCGAACGCCAGCGACTTAGAGCTTGTCCTTCGCGACACAGAAATTGACGTTGATCCAGATCCGAGAGACTTCGATTATGCGTTTCGGGCCGAATCCCCCGACCTTCGTGAATTTCCAAATATTGAGTATCGCCGCCTGGTCGGGCAATGCCTGCGCCAAGACTGCGTGCCTACGCTCGATTACGCAGCTCCCGATGGATGCAGTGAACTGGCTGCACAGCTACAGAGCTATATTTCTCGGGTGCGGAGCGTGGCCGACAAACGCTTGATATTGACCAGCGGCGCGCAAGAGGGGATTTACCTGGTATCGAGATTGCTGTTGAACGACAAGGCATGCGTTGCCGTTGAGCCACTCGGTTACCCGCCAGCTTGGCGCGCATTCAGGGCCGCAGGCGCGAATCTGGTGCCTTTGAAGACAGATGAATGCGGCATTATCACCGAGTCGCTGGAGAGTGCCGTACGCAAATTTAACGTGCGACTTATCTACCTGACGCCGCTGCATCAATTTCCAACCACTGCGACATTGCCGCTTGAACGACGTATTGAAATTTACCGAATAGCGCGCAAACATCGGATCGCGATACTGGAAGACGATTACGATCACGAGTTTCATTACAACCGAACGCCATTGGCACCGATGGCCAGCACAGATCCCGGCCAGATTGTCTTCTACGTTTTTAGTTTGTCGAAACTGGCTTTTCCCTCGCTAAGGATAGGCGGGCTGATGAGCCCACCAGAATTTGCGGATCATTTCTTAGCTTATCGACAGCTGGCAATGGGCAATCCAGGACAAATACTGAGTAAGGCAACCGCACTTTGGATGCGTGACGGCGGATTTGAACGGCACATGTGGAAGATGCAGCGGCTCTATCGGAAACGACGCGACCTGGTGGTGACAGCGTTAAGCGAACTACGTGAAAAGGGCCGGAACTTGTCGTTTTCCGTACCGGATGGGGGGATGGCCGTATGGATCAACATGCACGAGGACACTGAGAAATTAGCGCAGCGGGCAAGAGCGCGCGGCGTGTTGTTGCAGGTTGAAAGCAGTTACAAGCTGACGCCCGGCACCGGTACCCACATCCGGCTTGGCTTCGCCAATCAAAATTCGACAGAGCTTATCGACGGACTTCGAGTTGTGGAGAAATTGATCAGCGCATAGGGCGGTGTGTCGGTCGACCCGCTCATGACGAGACTCCAGTATTCCTCAACCGGGCTCGAGTAACAGGGCGGCATATACGAGTGGTTGTAGATCGTGAACGCTTTCGCGCCGTGACGCAGTGTTGCTTCGAAGAAGTGTTATCTGAAATCACCGATGGTGTCATCCTAACAGCCGTTAGAAATTCGAATTATTTCTGTTCTGAGCGTCTGCTCTGTGGCAGCAGCAATCAGCTTATGGATTCAAGCCTTCAATTTGTACATACCAATAGCTAATTTATCGGAGCGAGATAGCGGCCTCATCGTGAGAAAAACCGCAGCAAAAACCGCAATAAACCAGAAAACAAGATCGACAAACGAAATATTGGAAAGCGTCCGCTCGGTGAGCACCGAAAATTCAATACTCTGGAAAGCGTCAAATGGTGAGATTGAAAATAACTGCGCCGGATTCAATACGACGCTGAACACGTTGCCGAGGAGGCAGCCAGCAATCGTGCATGCCGAAGCCGCCACAGCGAATTTCATTTCGATTCCGCGTCCGAGATATTGCATTGGTATTCCAACTGCGATTCCAATGCCCGCCGCCGCGAAACCATACGAAAAATTCCAAGTTGCGACTATGACACTGTAGAAAGCAGCAGCGAGAAGCGTAGCAATAACCCCCGCAATGACGGCTGCAGCGAAGTTCTGCTCCGAAAGCAGTTTTTCGGCCAACTCGTAATTCCGTTGTTTATCCTCTTGTTTCATTCGCGCCTCCACACCCAGTGAATAGCTCAGATTAGTTTGTACAACCTTACCGGTCGTTCCGCTGGAATCAAGAACTTAGATTGCAGCTTCACTTATTTCGAGCAAATAACTTTCAGGCAAGCCCAGCTTGCTCGCTATCTCCAACAGAGCTTCGGCGTAGATCTTGTTGGTCCCAGTGACCCTGTCAACAGGCAAGTTGTAACATTCGGCTTCGGCCTTGCTTCCACCGACGAGTTCTACGATTACTGATTCTGGTACATAGTCCGCGACGCTCTTATCCGAATACAGCTCATTCGCTTGATCGGAAGAAATATTCATCATGACGCCGTACGAGCGGGCACCGGCAGAGCTTACAAGTGTTGCCCGCTCTCCGATACGGAGCGCGAATTCATCAACGTATCCGACCTCCGCGTTACTCGGCGTTATCCCCTTCTCTGCGAGAAGGCCTCCGTCCATAAAAAGGCCGTAAAAAAACACATTCATGCTGTTGGCACCCTCTAGTTAATCAGCAGTTCGGTCATTATGCTTTAGACAAGAGTGGTCATTTTCGGCTAACAAAAACCCCGCCGAAGCGGGGTCTGTAATACTGGTATCAATTCCGAAAACAAAAGTACTGCGTCACTGATCTAGCCCAGTGCTACCTGATCCAGCTGGCTCCGTTTCGTCCGGTTCAGGTATCATTTCTGGGAAATACTTTTCGATCAATACGACTCTAGCCCTCGTGTATTCCTCGTCGGAGATTTGGTCGTCTTCTCTCATTTGATCTAGATCGTTGAGTTTCCCAATTCCTACCGATGAGTTTTGGCCAGAGTCTGTTGCCTGGCCGCCTTCCCCGACGGGTTCTAGCTTGACGGATATCGTCTTAGGCGTAAGATTATTTTGCGCTCCAGAGGCGGCATCCACTCCCCAGCCGATCAAACCGCCTGCAATAATGTTTCCCCACACAGCGCCACCTACGTTCTTAACTACAGCGATACTCTTGGGGGCATAGTCTTTCTTTTCGATCACGATGAGGTGGTCACGTTTCCGCTTCACTTCAACGTCGGCTGGTGTCGTCCCGACAAGCATGCCATCAACTAAAATGTCGGCTCCGGAAGGATCTGAGTTGATTGGGATTCCCTGTGTCGTCCCCTTTATGATTGTCGCGCAGCCACTTGTAAGAACAAACACGAATAATAACGCGAATATTCTGCATACCGAAGTTCGCATGCTAATCATTGGCATACTCATGAGTTGGTGCTCCTTATGTCTATTATTGTTCTTTTTTGCCCATTTAAAGCAAGCCGACGATAGTCTAATTGTTATATTTTGTCCACAAGGGGTTTACCGAGGTCCACCTGGATCAATCGTTGAATGTTCGCAACGGGCACCTCCCGCCTGTCAAGAGGCTGGTACTCGTCCGTTCGCCTAACTGACATGGACAGACGACCGCTCTTAGTCGTTCTGCGTCGATCGCATGCACTGGAGCCGTCCGACGGCTAATGTCTGCGTTTTCAACCGGTCAACGCAACATCTTCATTAAATCGTTCAGCCGTCGAGTAAAGATATTGTGAATGTGATTCGATTATCTGTTCCGCTTTGCATTTTCATCGTCTGCTCCTGTCGGGTTGCGCCGACCTCTGATCCTGGCCAGCAGCCTTGTTCGGAGCAATGGTATATGGACGTCAGTAAACGAAAGCTGAGTTGATTTCACCTGGACTGTCACTTTGCCGGGTACTGCCAGAATCATGTCAATCCGAACAAGCCCGAATTGCGCATTGACGAGGTAGGTCTATAAAGGATCTGCTGACGCGGGTTCGTCAGTGTCGCAAAGGGAAGGAGGTGATTGAGATGTCCATTCTTAGCAAATTCGAACCTCGCAGGAGGTTTGTTGATGTAAAGCGGGCAGCGCCTCTCACCCACAGCATGGAGGAGTTCTTTGAGGACTTCCCACCACGCCGCTGGATGGAGACGTTTGAGCCACTTGGATGGAGATGGCCGATGGGTGTTGACTACGAGCGCAGTTTTCGCCTGGACGTTATCGACCACGAAAAGGAGCTCATTGTCCGCGGTGAGCTACCCGGTGTCGAGAAAGACGACATCGAGGTCACGATCATGGGCGATCGACTCATGATTGAGGCTGAAAGAGAGTTTGAGGAAGAAGATCGAAAGGATGCTTACTATCGTCATGAGGTTGGTTACGGCAAATTGATGAGAACTGTCGCTTTGCCGATAGCGGTGGATGCAGAAAATATCCGCGCTGAACTCAACGATGGCATCTTGGAGATCGTGCTGCCCAAACTTGAGGTAGCTGAACGTCACACTATAAAAGTCGCCTAGCGACGCGCCAGTGTGAGGTTACCGGGGCGGCCGATGTCGCCCCGGTTTTTTATGCTTCAGTGACCAGAGCAAGCGGATGCCAAGTAATACAGTGAGGACGGCGGCATAGATTAGTGGTTCTGTAACATCCTTCTTGACCTGCCACCAGTAATGCCAAACTCCCAGAGCACCAACAGCGTAGGCGGAGTAATGCAGCTTTTGCCAATTGCGACCCATGCGGCGGCGCAAGGCAGTGAACGACGTTATTGCCATGGCGGTGAGTAACAGTACTGCAGTAAAGCCGAGCGTGATGAACGGTCTCTCGGTCAGGTCTTCGATGATGTCACTTAAACGTAACTCACGGTCCAAAACCAACCAGGTTACGAAATGCATCAGGGCGTAGAAGAAGGTGAACAGGCCTAGCATGCGGCGAAAGCGCAACAACCAGTTCCACCCGGTGATGCGTCGTAGCGGAGTTACCCCTAGCGTAATCATGATGAAGCCCAAAGCCCAGTTGCCGAATCGATCCAAAACTGCTTCGACCGGATTCGCACCAAGGTCACCACTAATACCGACTGTAGCTGCAACGACCAGCAGTGCGGGTATCAGGCATATCAGGAAGACGATCGGTTTCCAGACGAACCGAATTTGTTGCAACGTGTTCAATGTAGCTTAGAAGTTACGGCGAAGGTCGAGGTTTTTGTACAAATGCGCGACTTGTTCACCATAGCCATTGAACATCAATGTGTCCTGCTTGCTGGCAAACAAGCTTCCACCTATGCGTCGCTCACGCGCCTGGCTCCAACGAGGATGACTTACTTCCGGGTTTACGTTCGCGTAAAAACCGTATTCGGTGGGAATCGCCATATTCCAGCTGTTCTTCGGGCGTCTCGACATGAACTTGATCTTGACGATGCTTTTGATTCCCTTGAAGCCGTACTTCCATGGCACGACAAGTCGAATTGGCGCGCCGTTTTGATTCGGTATCGCATTGCCGTAGATACCGACCGCCAAAATTGCCAGC
Organism: Woeseiaceae bacterium; assembly: GCA_021773075.1. Lineage (GTDB taxonomy): Bacteria > Pseudomonadota > Gammaproteobacteria > Steroidobacterales > Woeseiaceae > UBA1847. The sequence continues at coordinate 297,092 of JAJFKT010000012.1, read as the reverse complement.
GGGTTGGTTGCTTCGGCAATGGTAAGTCCTTCCCGGTAGGGCCAATCTAATGACCGGCCGCGAAGACCAGGCATCTGCTCGCGATCATTCAATGTTTCGAACGCGACGTACTGTGCCTTCGATGTCGGTTGAAAGTGCTTAACAACGTCAGCCAGCGAAATGCCGACCCAGGGAATTACCATTGACCAGGCTTCGACGCAGCGCATTCGATAGATGCGTTCTTCTAGATCGAACGGCTTCATGAAGTCATCGAAATCGAAGCTGCCGGTTTTTTCTGCCTCGCCTGACACCTCGATTGTCCAGGGCCGCGGCTTGAAATTTTCAGCCTGCACAAAGGGATCACCCTTACCCAGACCAAACTCGTAGAAGTTGTTGTACGTGGAAATGTCTTCGAAGCTGTTTGGCGCTTCGTCAGTGCTCAGTGGACTCTTCGTAACGTTCGGTAAGCTCGCCAGGCGGCCATCCGGGATCACGGCGCCAATGGCGCCGGGTGCAATAAGGGAACTGCCCGCGATTGCGCCGGCGCGAATGAAGTCGCGGCGATTGATGTAATTTGCCTCGCTCGTTATTTCCGACGGACGAATGTCGCTCGATTTTCTAATTAGCACTTTGACACCCCTGTGGCCTTTCCATATTAGACCAGATCTAAAGCCCGATTATTGCAACGCTTGAAAAATCGCGTAATGCTCAGTTCATGGACCGGCCAATCACGCTCTATTATGCGGCGACAATTATCTTCGTCCTGCTCGACTTTTTCCTGGGAATCAGTATCAGGGCGGCTTTCCTCGATCCCTATCCTATGGCTAGACTGGTCTACTACGTATTCTGCTACGCCTGCCTCGGCCTAATGCTGTGGCGTCCAGCCTGGGTCCTTATCATCGGTATCGTCGAGTCGCTGGTCGCAGTAGTGGCGCTGACCCTATCCATGGGTGTCCGGGTCATGGTGGTGACGGACGAGATGATTGAGTCGGGGAGGGACTCTGTCACGACGGAGGAGATCATTAATTTCATAATCGTCGCTGGGATCGCCTACTTATCCTATCTTCAGGGGATTAGGGTCCTAAAAGCATCGAAAATCGAAAAAACCGACCCATGGCGATAAACTCTAAGACGGAGAACATCAGAACAAATGGGTTGAAAGGTATTGCACGTTACCGGCAACTTCGATGATTATGAGAGAAAAGCCGACTATTTTGAGTATCTAAACCGAATATTGGTGCATTGGTGATTCGGTCCTTCCTATTGTAGTCGAGGAAAAAGTTGAGCGGGCACGAGATGATCGAAAAAATATCCGGAAAACTAACCATAAAACCGTTATTTCCAGTAAAAATCCGAAAAAAACTCAAAAACTGGGATCGTATTCTACTTCCTATTCTACGTAGGACAATCGTCTCAAGAAACGAGAAAACCCAGTACTTAATGATGATTTTGGCGATTTTTCAGGACGTTAAGGCAATTATCGGCCTAACCAATCAATAATAAGCCGATTGACGTCCTCTGGACGCTCCTGCTGGATCCAGTGTCCGCAAGGATCGAGCATCTCGACGGTGAGGTTCGACACCAGCGGTTTCATCGCCTCAATCTGCTCGGGCGCAATGACGACATCATCGGCGGCGCCGATAAAAAGCGTCGGAATATTGATGATCTGGTTAATACCCGCAAGCTCGCGCCAATTTCGGCTCCAGTTTCGATACCAGTTGATCGGATTGGTGAAACCGGTGTTCGTGAATGCGTCAACAAAATAGCTTCGCTCGTCATCCGACAGCAATGCTTCGCCGCTGGACTCCGTTCGCTCCATCATTTTCAAAAGGCTCAGTACCCTCATTTGCGGCGGCAGCTGCTCAAACTGCTGTCGCGTGATCTGGTTCTTGCGCATCATCATGTCGAACAGATGCCCCGGGTTCTTTTCGAATGCTTTGTCCGCGGCATCGGAATCCTGAAAATTCACGATGTAGAAATCGTCACCAAACTTCTGCCGAAACAACGCAATAGGGTCGATGGGTAATCGTGGGTAGTGCGGAATACCCAGTATGACCAAACCGTCGATCCGTTCGGGCGCGAGCATCGCCATTTGCCAAAGTACGAATGCACCCCAGTCGTGACCGACAAACGTTGCTCGCGAAATCTCAAGGGTATCGAGCAGGCCCTGTAGGTCACTTATCAACTTCGCCACGGTGTATTGATCGACGCCGGCTGGCGACTCGGTCTGGCCATAGCCACGCATGTCCGGTGCAATTGTGCGGAAACCTGCCTGCGCAAGCGCGGGCAGCTGATGTCGCCAGGAAAACGCGAGTTCCGGGAAGCCGTGCACCATAATGACAGCAGGTCCTTCGCCTTCCTCGTAAACGGCCATGCGAATACCGTTGCTGGTAACGAAATGAGGGTCCGGAAACATCGATGTATTTGACAGCAAACTACGCCGGATCGCAAAGTGGGCGTATCCGACACAGAAGCGGAGGGCCGTGATGACTCAACGCCTGATCATCTCGATGATTCACCTGATCACAAACACTTTTTTTCGACGCATCGACGTCGTCGGAGAGGAGCATATTCCGACCGAAGGCCCGGTGATTTTCGCGGGCAATCATCCCAATGCCTTGATGGATGGCTGGCTGTTGACGTCGCGTTGCGGCCGCTGGCCGCTGCACTTCATGGCCAATGCCAAACTTTGGAAATATAAAATGCTCGGGCGCATGCTCGACGCTTCCGGAGCGGTCCCGGTAAACCGGCGGGAAGAACACGACGGTGAGGTCGATAATAGCCACGCTTTTAGCAAACTGTTTGAAGTTATCGAAAGCGGCAACTGCATGGGCATTTTCCCGGAGGGCGTCAGTCACACCGAGTCACAACTGTCGACACTCAAAACCGGTACAGCGCGAATCGCACTGTCTGTTGCCGCCCGCGGTTTGGTAAAAGTGACCATCGTTCCCTGCGGCCTCAATTATATTCACAGACACCGATTCCGGAGTCAGGTGCTTATCGAGTTCGGTGAGCCGCTACTTATCGATGAGCAATGGATCGACGAGTTCAAGGCCGATGAACGTGCCACTGTAAGAAAGTTGACGGCACATCTCGCAGAATCGTTAAAGGCGGTGACACTGAATGCTCCAGACTGGAGTACCCTGCGATTCGTTCAAACGGCACGGCGATTGTACAAGCCGGCAATGGCCAAACTTACGCCGAACGAGTATGTCGAACTGAATCGCCGCTTCATGAAGGCCTACCTGGATGCGGCCGATGAGCCCGAAACGGTCAGATTTCGGCAACTGGTGGATGACTACCAGTCGCGCCTGGATGCTCTCGGACTCAAGGACTACCAGTTGCGCAAGAAAGTCTCAGTCAGCAAAGCAATATCGCGACTTATGGCCCGATCAATTTCGCTGATGTTGCTGTTGCCGATCGCCATTCCCGGTGTGTTGTTACATTTACCCGTCGGATGGTTGGCCGCGTTTGTTGGTGAGCGCTTTAGTTACGAACAGGATGATGTCGCGACCTTGAAGGTCTTCGCAACGATGGCGGTACTGCCGGTTCTGTATTTGTTTGTGATTGTCCTTATTGGCAACTACTTCGGCACCGTATGGGCGTTTGTCACTGTTATCGGACTAACCCTGAGTTTCTCAGCGTCGTTATGGGTGATGGAAGCTCAGGCGACCTTGCTTGCGTCGATGGCATCGATTCTGCGTCGGACCCGACTACGAGCTGAGATCGAAAATTTGCATACTGTGCGGGCCGAGCTGGTCGAGAAGGTTCGCTTCCTGGCAGACCGATACACGGATGCTTCGAATCCGAGGCTTTTCTCAAATCAGGATTTCAAGTCCACTGGCGTTATACAATCCGACGAATGACGTGTTCACCCGAATCCTGTTGTGATTTCGCCGGCAGTTACGATCTTTCGAAATTGCCAGAAATCAAAAGACTCGAGCAGCTTGCACTGGGCTGTGACTATGGCGGCACCAGCTGGACGACGCGTGAGCAGGTCGATGAGATTGTCGAGTCCCTGCAACTGGGTTCTGGCAGCCAGTTACTGGATATCGGTGCAGGCGCAGGTTGGCCTGGTTTGTTGCTCGGGAAGCTATCGAATTGCAATGTAACCTTGCTGGATATTCCGTTGAACGCACTGTCACAAGCGGCAGAAAGGGCGTTGAGCGATGGTATGCAGGCCAGAGTCAGTATTGTCTCGGGGAGCGGAACGGCAATCCCTTTCGGTGACAGAAGTTTCGATCGTATTACGCATTCTGATGTCTTGTGTTGCCTGCCGGAAAAACTCGAAATGCTAAAAGAGTCCAGGCGAGTCGCCCGCAACAGTGCGCGTATGCATTTTTCGGTTATCTTGCCAGCGCAAGGATTGTCAGCGGAGCAGCAACAAAAGGTGTTCGAAACCGGTCCGCCGTTCATCGGCCTCGATGGAAACTACTCCGTCATGTTGCAAGATTCTGGATGGAAGGTATTTAATTGTCGCGACGTGACATCTGAGTACCGCGATAGCCTGCAACGACTGGTCGATGGAACTCACGAGTACGAAAAAGAGCTCGTCGAGTTGCTGGGCGAAGAGGAGTTGCTCTCGAAAAGAGCGCATCGCGAAGATCAGATTCAACTTATCGACAGCGGCTGCATGCGGCGCGAAGCTTATGTTGCGATCGCGAACTGAGTGATGACCTTATGAGCCTGCCGAACTGTCCGCAATGCAATTCCGAGTACAGCTACACATGAGTGCCGAGTGGCGAGAAAAACTCCTCACATTACGCGCGGAAATCGAGAGCATTGCTGCGTCGAACGCAGAGTCATCCGCTGTCGTCGAGCTGGATCAATCCAAAGTGGGTCGCTTATCGCGGATGGATGCAATGCAGGCCCAATCTATGGCGCAAGCAGCGGGGCATCGTCGGCAGGCCACATTGAGGCGCATTAGCGCGGCGCTAAAACGCATCGACGATGGTGACTATGGACGTTGCGGGGAGTGTGACGAGGACATAGATCCCAATCGACTCGAATTCGATCCGACCGTTACTCTTTGCATCGACTGCGCCAACGAAGCCGAAAACGCATAGAGCGAGAGGCTTATCCAGCTGGCGTCCAAAAGCGTACGACGATAATGAAAACCATCGCCGACAAGAGAAGCAAAGCGACAATCGAGCGTGTCTTAGGTCTGTCAACAAAGAACCCAAAAAACAAAGCCGTGACCATGACCAGATGAAAATACCTGCCGGTGTGCCAGAATGGCTCGCCCAGCAAGATGACGCCATCCGTTGATGTGAGGGTCAGGCTGATTAGATATGTGACCATCAACGGCCGTCGAATGCGGGAAAACTGTTCCTCGAGCGTACTGACCGACTTCGGCCATTCGGTCGGCGCAATTAACGAACAGGCGTAATAAACGACGACCGGCTGCATAATAATCAAAAAGAAAGCCGCAAACGTCCATTCGATATCGCGTAGCGCCCAGAGACTCCACCAGGTAAGCAGCGGACCGAGGAACAAAACAGATATCCAGGCTGCGTGCGGGAGATAAAATCGTTGCTCCAGATCCGACTGTGAAACGCGGCTGGCACCGGCAAGCAGCTGAGCGATGGCAAGGGCGTAGATGACAGACGCGAGGACCAGTACAAACTCAAAGAAACTCAATTCGCTCTCCTGTTGCCGATTGCGATGATATTACTTGTATTTTTGTGGCATGGGCGCTAATTTCCCCGGCAAGACGTTGATGGGGACGAGTAGGCAGCCTGATCAGGCCAAAGCGACCGGAGGACAGTGTGAGCTCCGGGTCTGAATCTGCCGAATATCACCCCGGAGTTGCCACCTGAAAGATATATTCCTTTAAGGTCGGCCGAGTGGCTCACGAGACGAGCGACGGATCACGACGATCCATGAGATGACCGCAGGGTCATGAAGCCGGGTGGTACCGCGAATTTTCGCCCCGGGCGCACACTGTGCGCCCGGGGTTTTTTAGTATTTGGAGTAGCTTGTGTCATTTAAAGAAGTTCAGGGACGCTATAACGGCCCGGTCCTCGAAACCGAGGTGCTGGAGTTTTGGCGTGAGCATGATGTTTTTCAAAAGACACTGGATCAAACCGAGGGTGGTCCGCAGTTCAGTTTCAATGAAGGCCCACCAACCGCAAATGGCAGGCCCGGTATCCACCACGTACTCGCCCGCAGTTTCAAAGATATTTTCCCACGTTACAAAACCATGCAGGGATATCACGTGCCGCGAAAAGCGGGCTGGGATACACATGGTTTGCCAGTTGAGCATGAGGTCGAAAAACTTCTGAAGAAGCAGGGCAGGATCGAGAGCTACGACAAGGCCGAAATAGAAGCCACTGTGGGCATTGCAGAATTTACGCGCCTGTGTCGCGAGTCCGTCATGACCTATATCTCCGATTGGGAAAAAATGACGGAACGAATGGGCTTCTGGGTCAATCTCGACGAAGCTTATTACACGCTAAATAACTCCTATATTGAGTCCGTCTGGAACCTGCTGCAAAAGATCTGGGACAAGGACCTGATCTACAAGGGTTACAAGGTCGTGCCTTATGACCCACGTATCGGTGCAACGCTTTCGTCACATGAGTTGGCACTGGGTTACAAAGACGTTGAAGACCCGTCGATCACTGTGCGCTTCAAGATGCAGGGCGAAGACGAGACCTATTTCCTCGTCTGGACGACGACGCCATGGACGCTGCCTTCAAACCTGGCACTGGCGGTCGGCAACGACATCGACTACAGCTATTGTGAGTCTGAAGGCCAGACCCTGATTGTCGCGGAAGCATTGCGCGAATCGGTGTTTCGCGATATCGAGCATTCGCTCGTCAAGACAGTTAAGGGCTCAGAACTTGTGGGCTGCCGTTACGAACAACTTTTCGACTACATCGATGTCGACGCGCCGAATGCGTTCCAGGTTTTCGCGGCGGATTTCGTTAGCACGGAAAGCGGCACCGGCATTGTTCACACTGCGCCAGCTTACGGTGTCGACGACCTCGCTCTCGGACAAGCGAACGACTTACCCGTCATCCACGGAGTAGGCCTTGATGGCAATTTCATCGAAGAGGTCGAGCCCGTCAAAGGGCTGTTCTTCAAGGATGCTGACAAACCACTGATTCGTATTCTCAAAGAGCGCGGCATGATGTTCCGTTCCGAGCGCTATAAGCACAGCTATCCGTTCGGTTGGCGCACCGGGGATCCGATTCTCTATTACGCGAAGAATGCCTGGTATATCCGCACTTCGAAATTCCGTGAGCGAATGACGGAGTTGAATCAGACGATTAACTGGGTGCCGGAACACATCAAGGATGGTCGCTTCGGGAACTGGCTTGAAAACAATGTCGACTGGGCGCTCTCTCGCGAGCGTTTCTGGGGAACACCGCTGCCGGTTTGGGCAACGGAGGACGGTGATTTTCATTGCGTCGGATCTGTTGCGGAACTTGAAGAGCTAACGGGCCGCGAGCTCAGCGAGCTCGATCTGCATCGACCAGCGGTGGATGAAATTACATTCGAGAAAGATGGCAAGACCTGGCAGCGTGTGCCGGAAGTCATCGACTGCTGGTTCGACTCAGGCGCTATGTCTTATGCACAGTGGCATTATCCATTTGAGAATGAAGACAAATTCGAAGCAAGCTTTCCGGCTGACTACATCTGCGAAGCGATCGACCAGACTCGCGGCTGGTTCTATACATTGCACGCAATCGCGACGCTTGTGTCAGACAGCGTCGCCTACAAGAACTGCATTTGCCTGAATCTGATCGTCGATAAAGACGGCAAGAAGATGTCAAAGTCGGTTGGCAACATCATAAATCCTTACGACGTCTTCGACACCGTTGGCGCAGATGCCCTGCGCTGGTATTTCCTCGCACGACTGTCACCCGATGTGCCTAAACGTGTCTCCGTGGATATTGTCGCCGACGTTGCCAGCTCGTTCATCAATACCTTCTGGAATACCTATGGCTTCTTCGTTTTGTACGCGAGGCTCGATGATGTCGATCTGAGTCGCGATATTGCGCCTCAGGATCGTCCGGAAATTGACCGCTGGGCATTGGCGCTATTGCACGACACGATCACAATCGTTACAGAGTCATTGGATAACTATGACGCCAAGTCCGCGGGCGAAGCGCTCGAGTCGTTTGTGGACCAACTCAGTAATTGGTATGTACGACGTAACCGGCGCCGTTTCTGGAAATCGACGGATGCAGAAGATACGCAAGCGGCGTACCTGACGCTGTACGAATGCCTGAATGCAGCCCACAAGCTGATGGCCCCATTCGTGCCATTCCTCGCAGAAAATGTTTACCAGAATCTGGTCAGGAGCGTCGATGCAGGCGCGCCCGAATCGATCCATATGACAAAGTGGCCCAAGGTCGATCCTGCCTGGCGAAATGACGACCTGTTGTTCGACGTCGGCGTTGTGCAAAAAGTAGTTGGTCTGGGTCGTGCCGCTCGCGCCAAGTCTGGTGTCCGCACGCGACAACCGATTTCCCGGTTGCTGGTGCGCGCGCCTAATGATGCGGCGGCAAAAGCCCTCGGCAGCCATCAGGATCAGATTCTTGAAGAGCTTAATATTAAGGCGATCGAATTTATTGCCCGTGATGCGGGGCTCGTCAGCTACAACATCAAGCCCAATCTGCCAAAGCTCGGCAAGTTATACGGAAAGCTGGTGCCACAGATCAAGGCGGCTTTGCTCGACGCCGATGGCGGAGCAATCGCAAGTGCAGCGGCATGCGGTGAGGCATTCGAAATCGAGGTGGCAGGACAGATCATTGCGCTAGAGGGCGATGATGTCTTAATCGAAACGCATTCGGCCGAGGGCTATTCCTGCGAGACAGATGCCGGCTTCCTGACAGCGCTCGACACAAGGCTGGACGACGAGTTGATCAACGAGGGTTTCGCACGAGAGATCGTCCGTTCGGTGCAAGATGCACGAAAGCAGGCCGGTTTGGAGGTATCAGATCGTATCGTTCTCGGCGTTTCAGGTACGTCCGCTGTCGAAAAAGCGCTTGCCGTTCATCGCGATTACCTGATGGCCGAAACGCTGGCAACAAACTGGCAAGTTGGTCAGTCGGATTCGAGATACAAAGACGAAAAGGAACTCGGGGAAGAACGCTGGACCATCGAAATCAGCCTGCAGGACGCGTAACGTCGATAGATGCACAGCTCAAAAGCTGCGTTTGGCTTCGAGCAGAACCTGGACATTATCGATCGTCTTATCGCCATTCAGGGGAAACGCGAGATCGATGTGGACCATTTTTCGTGATGACGCCCGGGTTGGCGCAATCCGCAGCCCAAAGCCTATATCAGTCAGCCAGCCACGCTGTTCGCTGCCCAATGGATTGCTCCCCCAAACCCGTCCGGCATCCGCAAACACAGCGCCGCCAATGCGGGCCAGCCTGAACGGATACCAGTCCGTAAAGTATCGTTGCTCAACGGTTAGCAGTAGTTTCGAATCACCGTTTTGGTAGCGCAACGGGTAGCCGCGCAGACCGTTATCGCCGCCTATTTGTGTTGGGTTATCGAGATCCAGCGCGTGACCGCTGCTTGCACTTAGGGTTGCGAAGAAAAGCCGTTTCGCAGATTGCGTCCTGTAGTAACGGGCTCGAACTGTTAGTTCGTTATTCGCCGCATGACCCGATTCGAGTCGGCCACTGGTGGATGCCGACAAGAGCAGCGCGTTTTTATCAAGCGCGCCGAAGCCGTGGCTCGCAGATGCACGGTAGATCACAGCGTCCCGATCAGAACCGAATGACGTATCAGACCAGCCGAGCATTGCTGACAGGCGTGAGCCCATCAGGAAATCCTCCGTTCTTCCTATCTGGTCGCGATTACTGGAGATCTCAAACTCGTCTTGCACAATTTCAAGACCGAAAAACGCGTAAACGAGTTTTCGGTCGGCGGGTAACACAGTCGCTAAGGTGGCATTCGGGACCACTTCAAAGCGGCTGTCGTCCTGAGTGATACCCACAGTCCAGCGCTTCGCGAAGCCGTTTTTCAGGCCTTTGGACCAACCGCGAAAGACGGAGTAGTCGCGCTGCGTGTGCTGATACTCTGCCGCCTCTTCACCCGCTAAATACAGCGCACTGCGGCGCTTGTCATCCAATGCCCGGACCCCGGCTGACCAGCGGGCATCCAGGGCGTAAAACGGGCGGGTAACAGACAGCAGGTTGGACTTGCCGTCGGAGTTATCAGCGATACGCAGGAAAGTGGAAACCCAAGTGTGGCCGAGGTGCTGGTCGAAAAACTCGAAGCTGTCCGACTCCCTGTCGACATCTTCTTCGTGATTGAAGCGCACTGTCTGGCCGCGACCAAACAGATTGGTTTCTTCGAGACCGAGTTGGGTGCGGTTCTCGCCACCGCTGCGCGATACCGAGAGATCCGGCCCCAGTGACCAGACATCCCTGGTCTCCACCAAAATATCAACAACTCCGTTCTGCTTACGAACCGGCTTGACCCGAGCGTCGTAGAGATACCTGTTGTTGCGCAATATGCGAGCGGATTCCGCGAGCAGTCTTTCGGAATAGGGGTCACCGCTACTGAATAGCAACTGCTGCGCAATGACCTTGTCTTTGGTAACCATGTGGAGTCGATTGGCCAGTCGATAAAGTGCCCTGTCTTCCTCCGGATTCGACAAATCAAAGACATCGGACTTGTTCAATATGATATTGCCGACCACAGCTTCAGAGCTTTCCAGAGTTGGATCGTCAAGCTGTTCGTTCGCCCTGGCGTCGGCCAGGGACGCCAGACATATCAAGATCACGACCCGGTAATTCATATTCGTCATCTTCAACCTAAGGTGCCGTCATTACCAGATGAAAGTGCTCGCCGTTCACGCTCACCCTGTAATTTCGCATAGGTGATATCCGACTTGCGCGAGGTTCCACTACTCTGTTATAAAAAACCTGCGCAAGAACCTGATAGATAGAGATTAATGATGGACCAACGGCTCTGCAGGGGGCCGGACTACAGGAGGTAGTCGCCTCTAATAAAAAAGCGTACAAGCCGCCGAGAGGGTATGAGCGGCGAGACAATAAATAAAACCGCTGGAGTGGCAATGACGAACCACGTCGATCGCTTTCACGCCGCACTCACGGTGCTGGCTGGGCATGGTCATATAAAACAACGACTTATCAAGGCCTACGAAGAGAATCTCGTAGAAATCAATGAAGACGAGTTGCCGATTGCTCTCAAACAATCGTTCGCCGACTTGCGTCGCGAAATGCACAGCGTCACGCCGCTCAACGGCGAAGGCCCGATCTGTGCGTCGGTGCGAAAGATGTCATTTACTGAAGCGAGCGAGTGGGCGGGCATGATAGTGACACTGTACGGTGAAATTTCGAGACTGCAGGACGATACGCAGGTGAGTATGGCTCTGCCTGAGATGGACGAAGCTCGGGTACCGCCGTTTCTCGTGAAGTCGGTATAGATTCTTCGCCTAATTCGTTTTGATCGGGTAATAGACGTAAGTCAGTAGCTCATTCTCAGGCACATTCCCCGGATCACTCACATAGGATTCCCAGGCAGCGCCGTCGCGCTCGATCCCCAATGCGGCCAAATAAGCCGATATTTTGCGGTGGGTGGTCGTCAGCAGACGATATGAGCCAATGTGGCGGACCCGAATGACCGGCCCAGCGTAGGTTTGCGTGATTTTCACACCCGCACTGTTCCTCGGAGTATCTGCTGATAGCCCGCGAACCGGAATTCCAGCATCGAATGCGAGTTCGGCGCCATTGAAGTTGCGGGTGATCGATAACGGCGCGCCAGCATCCGACAAATTCTGCGTATCGATGAAACTCAATATCTGGAAATAGGCCTTCCCCAACGCTTCTGCGATCGCTGCGGGCTCCGGTCGCGACGTCGCGGGCAGGTACGCAATGTCCAGTGCTTCGACGACGATGTGTTCAATTTTGATATCACCAAAATCCGCACCCGGGAGGCTTTCAGCGAGATCCTGCAACGCCGTTAGGCCGATCTCATAGTCGCGAGCGACAACACCGCCGAGCATGGACGCGAAGTATCGACCAACGAGATTCATGCCGTAGTCGGCCTCGAAACCCCAGGTCACTATCGTCGTACCGACGCCGCGTGTCAGCCTGAACCACGATTTGGCCTCGCCGGGTTCTCCAGGGCTCATCGCAATACCAACATACTCATAGGGCCGACTTTCAGTGATGACCTGATTGCCGGTGCCGAGAATAGTCCCGTCCCAGGTCACTATCGCGCCTTCGCCCCGAATCGCCCCGGAATAAAGAAATCGTGCGTTGGGATCGGTGTGAGCCCACGGTGACCAAAGCGCAAAGCGGCGGAAATCATTGACAAGCGCAAAGACCGTCGCCGGATGTGCGTCGATCTCGGTCGAGACTTCCACCTGGTTCGTTCGTGGCAGAGCGAAACCGATTATGATCAGCAGTGCGAGAAATGCACCCATCCCGTAGATCACTTTTTGCACGATATTGGGTTTCCAATTTCAGATAGTGGGGCGCGATTATTCCACAGATACGACACATTGGGCACAATGAGCTGATGACAACTTACGACAACACTTCACTGCCTATTGGCATCTTCGACTCTGGTGTCGGCGGGCTCACCGTCCTGCAGGCGATCCGTGACGAACTACCGAGCGAGAACCTGATCTACCTTGGCGATACGGCTCGTTTGCCGTATGGCACAAAGAGCCCGGCATCGATAGCGCGGTACGCTGCGCAGGCGACCGCGAAATTGCTCGAGCATGACATCAAAATGTTGGTTATTGCGTGCAACACAGCTTCGGCAGTGGCACTCGAGAGCCTGCAGGAGCAAATGCACCCGGTTCCAGTGATTGGCGTGGTAGTACCCGGCGCATTAGCGGCGGTGGCTGCAAGACCCGGAGGGGCGCATCTGGTTCTTGCGACCGAGGCGACCGTTAGACTGGGCGCCTATGGCAAAGCGATCTCACGCCACGACCCGAAGGCCCGGGTCAAAGAACAGGCCTGCGAATTGCTCGTGGCGCTGGCGGAGGAGGGTTGGACCAACGGTGATATTGCCGATTCCATCGTTCGACGTTACCTTGCAGATGCTGAGCACGGCGAGTTCAAAGCCGATTCGATTATCCTTGGCTGCACCCACTTTCCCCTACTTCGCGACGTGATTTCCGAAATTGCCGGCGATGATGTGGCCGTTGTTGACTCTGCGGGGACCACGGCGTCCGTCGTGCGAGAGACCCTGACTGCCAGTGGCGGGCTCGTCGCTTGTAATGGTCGTGGGAAACTGAAACTACTGGCGACCGATGGTGCCATGCGATTCGCGCGCGTTGGCGGACAGTTCCTCGGCGAAGCATTGACAGTGGAAGACGTCCAACTCGTCGATCTTTGAAGATCGCCTCGCGCGTTCGGGCACTGTGCTGTGCAATAATGTTCGATTGATTTTGCTTCAGGGGGAAGCCGTGAATCACACCCTAAAACTGCGCCTCGTCGGCGCCGCTGCCGTATCACTGATCGCTATTTCCTGCGCGCCGGAACCCGCGCCCGACAATGGTATGCAGCCGTTGGAGGTCGTCGAGCCACGACCGGACGTGTATGCGGACTTCACCCTGACAGCTGACCTCACGGCTCTGAGTGACAATCAGCGCGAGATGGTCAGGCTACTGATCGACGCCGCGCAGATAATGGACGATCTTTTTTGGCGCCAAGCCTATGGCGAGGACTACGAAACCTGGCTGGAGTCCATCGCTGATGCCGACACGCGTCGTTTCGCGGAATTGAATTACGGTCCCTGGGACAGGCTCGACGGCAACAAACCATTTATCCAGGGTGTTGGGGCAAAACCACCGGGCGCAAATTTCTATCCTGTTGATATGAGTAGGGACGAGTTTGATCAGGCCTACCTTCCGGGCAAGAACGGACAGTATTCGTTAATCCGCCGTGATCAGGAGGGGACTTTGAAGCTGGTTCCCTATCATGTCGAATATGCGGCTGAACTCAAGGCAACGGCCGACTTATTGCGCGAGGCTGCGAAACTCGCTGACAGCACGGAATTCGCCAGCTATCTGAAGCTACGTGCCGCCGCTTTGATCAGTGATGAATACCAGGTCAGTGACATGTTCTGGATGGATGTTCGCGATAACCAGATCGACATCGTAATTGGCCCCATCGAGACCTACGAAGACGCTCTATTCGGTTACCGTGCCGGATACGAAGCCTACGTGTTGATCAAGGATCTGGAGTGGAGCGATCGTCTGAGTCGATTTGCGGAGTTTCTCCCAGCCCTGCAAAGAGGATTGCCGGTCCCGGATGAGTACAAGTGGGAAACCCCCGGCACGGACTCGGATTTGAACGCATACGACGTTGTGTATTACGCCGGTGACTCAAATGCAGGCGGCAAGACAATAGCGATCAATCTGCCAAATGATGAAGTAGTGCAACTGTCGCGCGGCACTCGACGCCTGCAACTCAAAAACGCGATGCAAGCGAAGTTCGACAAGATCGTCGAACCGATCGCCGATGTATTAATTGATGAATCACAGCGTGATCACATTACATTCGATGCGTTCTTCGCGAACACGATGTTCCACGAGGTAGCCCATGGCCTGGGCATCAAAAACACAATTGATGGCAGTGGCACTGTTCGTGAAGCCTTGCTCGATTTGTCGTCGAGCATGGAAGAGGGCAAGGCCGACATACTGGGCCTGTATATGATCACCGAACTTCACAAAGCAGGAGAGTTGGGTGAGGTCGATCTTCGCGATTACTACGTCACGTTTATGACAAGCGTGTTTCGATCCATTCGCTTCGGTGCATCCAGTGCGCACGGTAAGGCCAACATGGTGCGTTTCAATTTCTTTCTGGATAGCGGTGCGTTTGTTCGCGACTCGGAAACCGGCCGCTACCATGTCGACTTTGACAATATGGACGCTGCGATGACCGATTTGTCGCGTTTGCTGCTGACTTTGCAAGGCGACGGAGATTACGAGGGTGCAGCTGAGTTAACGGAGTCACGCGGAATTATCAAAGACGAGCTTCAGAGAGATCTTGACCGACTGACCGACGCCAACATTCCAGTCGATATCACGTTCCAACAGGGGGTCGCCGAACTCGGACTGGAGTCAGACGGAGGAGCTTCGCAGTGAGGAAGATAGCCGCGTTAGCGGCGATCGCGATCGCTGCTCTGAGCGCCTGTGGTGGGGCGGATGAGCAGCAGGTAGTGGAGATCCGGGACAAAGCAAGCTGGGAAGAATTCGCCGCGACAACAATAACGACCTACTACGCGAACAATCCCGAAAACGCGGTTTATGCGGGCCTGCACGAGTACGACGGGCAGATGTCCGATGTCAGTCTTGCGGCGAAAGAAGCCTATGCTCAATGGATTGATGGAGTCCTTGCAGAAGCAGGCTCTTATCAAGACCTCGAGGGCATTGAGGCCTTCGAACGCGACTACCTTTGTATGGCGCTACACGGTGAGCTGTTTTGGATTCGTGATTCGGGATTTTCAATCAATAACCCGGTCTCATATGCGTACACAATCAGTGCCGATGTCTATATCGACCGAGAGTATGCGCCGCTCGCGGATCGCATGCTTGCGTATACGAATTACGTATCGCAAATGCCCGCAATGCTGCAAACCATGAAGAAGAACCTGCAGCCACCATTGCCAGCGCCCTACATAAAGACGGCAACAAACATTTTTTCGGGAATGGCGGAATACCTGTCAGATACCGTGCCCGGTTTGTTTGCAACGGTTGAGGACGAGCAGCTGCAACGCCAGTTTACCGCAGCGAATACCAGCGCAGCAGAAGCAGCGGCCGAGGCAGCTGCCTGGCTTCAGGGTCTGAGCGCCACGGCGACGGATGACTTTGCGCTGGGGGAGAAGCTCTTTCTCAAGATGTTGAAGTCGACCGAAGGTGTGGACATTAGCCTGGCCGATCTTAAAGCAGCCGGCGAGCTGAATCTCGAGCAAAATCTGAATCAGCTGTACGCCGCATGCGCAGAATTCGCACCGGGAGAAAGCACCGGGGACTGCGTCCTCAAGGTTCAGAATGAAAAGCCACCGGGCGGGGCAGTCGCCGGCGCGCAACGCCAGCTACCGGATCTTCGGAAATTTGTGGAAGACAACGGCTTGGCTAGCATTCCGGGCACCGAGGAAGCACTGGTAGCCGAGGCGCCACCGCATAAGCGCAATAATTCTGCCTATATCGAGATACCGGGCCCGTTTGAGTCCGGACTGCCATCCGTATACACCATTGCACCACCGGACCCCAGCTGGTCAGAAGAAGACCAGCTCGCCTACATTCCGGGCGAGCACGAGCTGCGAAGTACCTCGGTACATGAGGTCTGGCCCGGGCACTTCCTGCAGTTCCTGCACGCGAACCGAACAGAGAACGACGTCGGCCAGCATTTCTATACTTACTCGTTCGTTGAAGGCTGGGCAC
This sequence comes from Woeseiaceae bacterium, assembly GCA_021773075.1. Lineage (GTDB taxonomy): Bacteria > Pseudomonadota > Gammaproteobacteria > Steroidobacterales > Woeseiaceae > UBA1847. Next base: position 280,717 of record JAJFKT010000012.1, on the reverse strand, counting down.
ACTACACCGAACAGATGATGGTCGATGCAGGGCTCGGTGACGGCGATCCGAGATTTCGCATCGGCCAGCTGCTCAAAACGCTGCTGCGCAATGTTCGCTACCTGTCAGCAATTGGCTTGCATGCAGAAGGTATGACAGTAGAAGAAAGTCAGGCAATGTTTGAAGAAAAGGCATTTCGAGATTTCGGAAATGCGAGCCAACAGGCCTATCGCGGTACCTACGACCCTGGCTATCTCAACTACACGCTGGGCAAACTCATGATCAACAAGCTACGCGATGACTGGACAGAGGGACGTGGCGGTCAGGAGTCCTGGGGGACGTTTCACGATACGTTCCTGAGTTACGGTTCACCGCCGATTCCGTTGATCCGCGAGCAAATGCTGGGCGACGAGTATCTGGGCGACGCAGCACTGTTGCCGCACTAAGCGCTTAGCGATTCGCGTCGATCATGCGCAGGAACTCAACCCGGGTTCTCGCGTCCTTTCGAAACGAGCCGACCATCTGGCTGGTTACCATAGAAACGTCCGACTTGTGGATACCGCGGGTCGTCATACATTGATGTTTGGCTTCGATCACTACGCCAACGCCTTTAGGTTGCAGAACGTCCTGAATACAATTAGCGATCTGCGCGGTCATTTTTTCCTGAACCTGAAAGCGACGCGCAAAGGCTTCAACTACTCGTGCGAGTTTGCTAATACCAACAACCTTATTCCTTGGCAGGTAGCCGACATGTGCTTTACCGATAATTGGCGCCATGTGGTGTTCGCAATGGGACTCAAAAGCAATGTCGCGTAAGACAATCATCTCGTCGTAACCTTCAACCTCTTCGAATGTCCGCTCAAGATATTCGACAGGGTTTTGCCCATAGCCGCTGAACCAGTCTTCGTAGGCTCGAGCAACACGCTTCGGCGTATCGACCAATCCTTCTCGACGTGTATCCTCTCCAGCCCACAGCAACAACGTGCGGATTGCATCTTCCGCTTGTTTGCGGCTTGGCTTACGAGGCTTGGGTTGTTTTTTCTTGTTTGCGGCCACGTGTGAATACTACAGAGCGTTGCGGGTCTTTGGCTAGCAATAACGTCTAGGCACAAGATACGCCGGTGCCGCCGAGCCCGCAGTAGCCACCCGGGTTTTTGGCCAGGTATTGCTGGTGATAGTCCTCGGCGTAGTAAAAAGTCGAGAGAGGTTCAACTTCTGTCGTAATCTTGCCAAGTCCAGCGGCGCTAAGTTCGGACTGGTACGCCGCGACCGACCGACGGGCCGCATCGGCCTGATGATCATCGCTGGTATAAACTACTGATCGATACTGGCTACCGACATCATTTCCCTGCCGCATTCCCTGCGTAGGATTATGGCTTTCCCAAAAAATGTTCAATAGGCTTTCGTAGCTGGTTTTCTTCGTGTCGAAAATAACCAGCACCACTTCGGCATGCCCGGTACCGCCGCCGCAGACCTGCTTGTAGCTCGGATTCTCATCTACGCCACCAGCGTATCCCGCCGCCGTTGAAAAAACGCCATCTGCTTGCCAAAAGCGTCGTTCTGCACCCCAGAAACAACCCAGTCCGAAGACAGCTTGTTGCAAGTGCTCAGCGAATGGTCCTTGCAAGGGGTTACCGTTTACAAAGTGGGTCTGATCTACAGTCATCGGAGCGTTACTCACTTTCAGCAGTTCCCCGCTTATCGTCAGCTTTTGCTGTCGATGCATCAGTCGCTTTTCTCGCATTGCGTATGGAGTCCAGGTCGATCTGCAGATAGGTAAAAATATGCTCGTATCTTAAATCCTCCGCCTTAACCGCGACCCCATCGACAATCCTGGGGCGATACACACGATTGCGAATCTCGCGGTGCACCATGCGCTGCATATCGGAGAACTCTGCCGGAATAGCTTCTGAATTGACGGTCCTTACTCGGCCACTTGCCAAGACAGAATAATTAACGATGATTCTACCTTTCTTTAGCTCTCCCGGAGTTGTTCCGGCAGCCGGTGGTCCGCCGGCGTGGATCGGCAAAGGGTCTTCCCGCAACGGCTGCGGATCTCTGAACAATAGGTCTCTTGTTGCAATCATCTCCTCGTTCACAGACAGGGTTTCCCAAACGTCCTTGTAGATCTTGCGGGAGCGATTCTGTGATTCGCGAAACGTGTAGTAGTCGGCCAACGCGAGCTTCGCTGCGGTGCGTTCACGCCAATCCATATCGTCAGACTTATCGGCAATGCGTGCTGCGCGTTTCAGGTGAATTTCGCCGCTGGAGATCAGTCCCTGCTGTACTGGCGATGACATAGCCAGGTCGACGTAGTAATACGACTGACCCAGTCGTCGCAGCGGCTCGACCAGTAAAGGGTTGCTCCTTCCAGAGCTGGTCTCGATGATACGTATCGCACGCCGGTAGGTTACGCGTTCTTCCGCGATATAGCCGGCACGATGTTGCCATTCCGCGCGACTCATCAGTGATGGCAAAAGCCCCAAGGGATTTTTCTCGAAATGCTTGACGTTGATGATGTGAATTCGGTCGAGTGTATTGCGCGCTTCTTTGCTGTTGCCCATGCGGATGTGGACTTCAGCAATTGATTCCAGAATCTCGACCTGCCCCAGATTGTGCGGTCCTTCATTCACTTGAGTGATGTGCGCAGCGCGGGTGAAGGTCTTTTTGGCTTGATCAGGTCGCCCGTTGCCCAATTGTGCTGCACCGAGGCCTTTTAAGGGGTTGACCAGCGTACCGTGGAGCCGGTTTTCGACCGCCTCAAGTATTTCGATGGATGATGTGAAATTCTGAATGGCTGGATCATACTGTCCGCTGCCGTGTTGAACGATGCCGAGGTTATTCAGCGCGTTCGCCGTTTCCCGCGATCTCGGCCCGTAAACCTGAATCGCCAATTCGACTATTTTCTTCGCGGCGGAGTCCGCTTCGTCAAGCGTATTTTCCTGCAATAATCTTCTGTAGCGATCGAACTCTGCGAGAAGACGTTCCTCGGGAGTGGCATCGGGATCATATTCGACGCCGCGCAATGCTTCCTCTTGAGGCAACACCGTCGCCTCCTCAGGCAGAGTGGATTCATCCTCAGCCTCTCCCGCGACCGGTACAATTTGCTCACCGGGATCGACAAATTCAGGGCCGAAGACTTCAGCGTCTATCACATCACCGTCTACTTGCTCCTCCTCCTGTGCAAAAGTAACCAGGGGAGTTATTAGTAGTAATGCGAGCGCGGCATGGCTTGTATTTTTAATCATACTGTTGGGAGGTAGGATTCCAGACAATTAGCGTTTTAGTTTCAGACCGAATCCGGTCTCAATAGTTCTTCATTTCAGGGCAGCTTGGCTGCAATCCACTATACCCACTGGTGCTCGGCGAAGGTAGCGCAATCGCACCTGCGAAAACTAGAAGTCCAATCCCAACTGTCTTTGTGCGGGGTGCAAAAATTGATTGCAATCAAGGGCTTGTTGATAGGATTCGGATTCAAAACCAAACTGATTACAGGCCTTTTTGAATCGTGCGCCCAGCATGGCCGCGTATGGGCCGCGCCCGGTTTGTCGGTGGCCGAAACCATGGTCGTAGCGTTTTCCAGCGTTAGCTTGCTTGATGAGGCTCATCACATGCCCGGCTCGATCCTGGAAGTGGGTATTCAGCCACTCCTCAAAAAGTTCTTTCAGTTCGTGTGGCAGCCGCAGAAAAATGTAACGCGCCTGATTGGCACCGGCACTCGCTGCCGCTTCAAGTATTGACTCAATCTCGCTGTCATTGACGGCGGGTATCACGGGTGCAACGAGCAGGCTGACAGGAACGCCAGAATCACTCAACTCTCGAATCGCGTTCAAACGCGATTTTGCGGCGGGTACCCGAGGTTCCATTATGCGTTTCAGCGCGGCGTCCATTGTCGGGATACTGACGGCTACCGAACAAAGGCCGTCTTTGGCCAAGTCACTCAGAAGATCGAGATCACGGCAAACAAGGTGGCTCTTGGTGATGATATTTACCGGATGTCGGTACTCGGCAAAAAGCTCTAGCAATTGCCGCGTCACTTGCAGCGATTTCTCGGCAGGCTGGTAAGGGTCTGTATTTGCGCCAATCGTGATTGGCTTGCACTCGTAACCGGGCTTCTGCCATTCCTCGAGGAGTCGAGTGGCCGCGTTCGGTTTGTAGAAAATCCGGGTTTCAAAGTCCAGTCCGGGAGACAGGCCGAGATAACTGTGGCTCGGCCTGGCATAGCAGTAGATGCAACCGTGTTCGCAGCCCTGATAAGGATTAATAGAGCGATCGAACGGCACGTCAGGCGAGTTGTTACTGCTGATAATACGACCGGCCTGCATGGCCTTAAGGACCGTCTCAGGTGCTGTGGATGCTCTGAGATTGGCTTCCTCGGCGTCGATTTCTCTGCTGTGAGTCGCGAAACGACCCTCAGGTGCCGATATCGCACCGCGACCCTTGTGATGTGTTGCTGCCATGAGCGTCCTCACTACTGTATGAATGCACAGTACTTTGGAGCGCTACCAGGGTCAAGCGGCTGGCCCGGCAAATTTCCTCTTGAGCGCCGCTTTTAGTTGAGCACCCTGTAACCTCGACCACGCAGGCAGCGCTTGAAGACACGTTGTTTATCCCGGTCGGCATCCAGCCCCGAGCGAGGCGCACCAATAAACGCGCCGCCAGCGGCCCGAGCGCTAAAGCCAGCGGCGAGCCATAATGTCAGTAGTACTTTCGAGTTATTCATGTAAGTAGTCCGTGCCGTATACTCCACTATCGCACGAGCAAGAGATTGGTTTACCTATGGTTTCATCCACACACGAGTCCACAGCCAAAGCAATTATGTACGCTTTCATGGCGAATTTTGGTATTGCGATAGCGAAGTCCTGGGCCGCCTGGGTGACAGGTTCCGGCAGTATGCTGGCCGAGGCGATTCACTCCTACGCGGATACCGGAAACCAGGTGCTGCTTTTTCTGGGACTCAAACAGTCGCAGAAACCCGCAGATGCCGAACACCCGCTCGGATATGGAAAACTCAGCTATTTTTGGAGTTTCATCGTCGCAATCCTGCTATTCAGTCTCGGCGGACTGTTCTCGATTTACGAAGGCGTGCACAAGTTGCAACACCCTGAGCCGCTTTCTCAGGTTTGGATAGCTATCGTTGTACTGATCCTGGCTATTATTCTTGAGGGATTTTCCCTTCTCGGGGCGATCCGGGAAATTGGCAAGATACGCGGCAAGCGGCCTTTTATGGAATGGCTTAAGCACACGCGAAACTCTGAACTGGTCGTCGTGCTTGGAGAGGATATAGGCGCCCAACTCGGTCTGGTGATCGCATTGGGATTCCTCGTCGTGGCGCAAATGACTGGCAATCCTGTATACGATGCAATGGGATCGATATGCATCGGTGTGATCCTGATCGTCATCTCGGTATTCGTCGCGTGGCGAATTCGATCTCTTCTGGTCGGCCGCTCCGCTGATCCGGAAATTCAGGAAGCGATCGACGCCGTCATTGCTGATCAGGAAGGCATCGAGTTTTGCTTCAATACGATCACGATGCAGTTCGGTCCGGACACCATGTTGGCGGCCAAGATCAAGATGCGCTCAGGAATGAACATCCAAGAAGCGGTGGCAAGCATCAACGCGCTTGAACGTGAGCTCAAAGCGCGCGTGCCAAAGCTGAAATGGTGTTTCGTCGAACCCGATGTTGAGGACTAAGCGCCAACTGGACTGAGCGACTTTAGGCCTGCTTGTATAGGTGCACGTCCTGTTGCGGATACGGGAAGGAAATGCCTTCCTTGTCAAAACGTTTCTTGATTGCTTCGGTCAGATCAAACATGACCCCCCAGTAGTCTGGGGTGTTTACCCAGGGTCTGACGATGAAGTTGACGCTGCTATCGCCCAGCTCAGACACCGCGATTTTTGGCGCTGGCTCCGGCAGAATTCTGTCTTCAGCCGCGAGCAGTTCTTCAATCGTTTTGCGAACCTTGTCCAGATCATCGTCATAACTAACGCCGATGACCATATCGACACGGCGGGTATCGTTCGCAGAATAATTGGTGATTATGCTGTCCATGATTTGACTATTTGGAACGATGATTTGTTTGTTGTCGCCCGTTTTTAAAATCGTCGTCAGTATCTGAACCTGCTCGACCGAACCTGCGATGCCAGCCGCTTCGACGAAGTCACCAACGCGATAGGGCCGGAACAGGACGATCAATACGCCAGAGGCGAAATTTGACAGCGACCCCTGCAAGGCCAGACCGATTGCAAGACCAGCGGCACCGAAGATCGCGATAAAGGATGTCGTTTCGACCCCAAGCGCACCAATCGCCGCGATAATGACCACGACCAGAAGCGATGTTCCCACAAGGTTGCAGATGAAGGTTTCGAGCGTTTTGTCGACCTTTTGTTTGTTCATGACCTTGCGTATCGCGCTGACCACCAATCGAATTGCAAACTTTCCGATCAGAAAAATCGCTAATGCGGTGACAAGCTTGAGGCCAAACTCCATGCCCAGATCTACGCCCTTGTCCTGTAAAAGCTGCGGTATTGTCGTCCAGTCAAATCCTGTAAGTGCTGTTGTTGTGTCTTCGTCCATTTTCTCTCTCGGTTATTGCCCTGGAACGCCATTCACACCCGTCTGAAATCGGAATATTTGATACGGGCCTTGTTTTTGAATGTGCTCAGATGATTGCAGAATAAGTTCGGGCAGCGCGCTGTCTGCCACATAAAGGTAGCCGTCCGGACCGAATGAAAGCGCGTCTGGCCAGCGGATCTTGCGCGACTGGAGGAGAGTCGACAAGCCCTCACTGGCATCAACTCTAAAAATGGCGTTGTGTTCCACGTCCGTGATGTAGACGCCACCCTCGACATCAACGCTCAGCCCATCGCTTAGCGGTTTATCGCTGTAGCGTTCGACTCGATTTGCCAGCTGCGAAGCGGGCAATGATGTGTCTCTGAGGTCTTTAAGTCGCACACGGTACAGGCCTGAGCCGTTCAGAGCGCCGTAGTAGAGCCATTCGGGTCCAAGCGCAATGCCGTCGACGCCGCCACGTAGCGCGACTATTCCGCCAAGAAACTCCATATCTTTGGTTGGCGTTCTGATTTTGTAATTTTCAGCGCGTACCGACTCATGATCCTCAAGTACGCGTCGAGCCTCGCCTGTCTCAATGTCGTAAACGATGAGCGCCGGGCTCTTGCGCCAGAAACTCGCGTCGGCGATGATAATGGTGCGCCCATCTGCGCTTACCTGCAGGTCCTGCAGTATCGATCCGACAGGCGCTACTGTTTTATCCAAATGCTGATTGCGAATGACATCGCCGATGACAAGATCAATGGCGACGATATGAGGAGGACGCATGCCGTGATTGCCATGATCAATAACCCAAAGACGATCGTAGCGATCTATGACGAGCCCAAGGGGAGTATCGAATAACTCGGCCTGCTTTTGCAGTGACGGAAACGGAACCGACGCACCGTTCACAAATTCCAGAAGTTTGTTGCCGCTCGGGCGTGATTCCGGATGCACAGTAAAAAAAACGCGACCGCTGCTACTAACCGCGACGTTTCCGATGGGTTCTGAATACGCGACAACTTCTTCCAGAACATCGGCACTGAGCTCAGGCGTACTCGTAAGATTTGGGTAATCGATACCGCCACCATGACGCACACGAAGCGTGGTCGCCATGATAGTTAGTACGATGATCAGGAACAGCAGAACTTTTTTCATCTTAGCTGCTGGGCCTTACGAATTTCCCCATAGCCAAAATTCTACATGATTGCGCGCGGATATCAGACTACAAGTGCAACAACCCAACTGATGACGATGAGCCCAAATGCTGTAGCGCCGGCCAGCAACTGGGTTTTCGCGTCTTTTGGGATATCGCCAAGGCGGATAAGCAGCAATCCGGCACCGAAACCGCAGACAAAGCCGAGAAGGTGCGCGCCAACATCCGTGTTCTGGCCGCCGGTTCCGGTATACATCAGTAATGCCAAACCACCGACGATGGGTCCGTAGCGATTTGACCAGCGGTCCTGCGCCATAAGCTTACCGGACCAGACATAGCCTGCGATGATGCCCAGTGCCGCGAAAACGGCCGTTGATGCACCAATTGATCGATGTGTCGATTCGAGTAACAGGGTGTTCAGCGCATTTCCCGTGGCAGCGGCAAGGACAATCGAAAGCCAGGCGACGCCCGACCCCAGCAGTCGCCCGGCGAACAGACCGAAAAAGATGCCGAAGACGAGGTTACTGAGCAAATGCTTGACACCGGAGTGCAGTGTCAGCGCTGTAAAGAGACGCCACAATTCACCGTTGCGAATAAGCTCGCCGTCGACGCGTCCCGCTGTGAACCAATTGCTTTGAAAAAAAGAATAGCCGGCCATACCTGCAACCAGGCAAATGACCAACACGTAAGTGACCAGGCCGGGTACCGCATTCTGATACTCAACTTGTTGTACTGGTTTCGGTTGAATGGGTGGATTTTCTTCATCGTAGAGCTGTATTTCTGTCATCGCTCTTGCAGACACGGAAGCGGGTACGACTAACGCACAAGACGCACCATCGTCGACGAGTTGATGCGGAATTTGTATCGACGTTAGAACCAGCGCGCGATCGGCACAGCTCTGCCGATTACGACTTTCGAATACAACGCGCAGGTCTTCGTTCATGATGTGTCCAACAATACAGACTTTCCTATATAGGGACAGCGCGGCTGAAATTCAAATTTGCGGTAAGCTAGGCAGCCGCCAAAGGAGCACTTATGAAGAATCTTATTCACGCTGGCCTGTTTGCGGTTTCCCTTACTGTGGCCATTGCCTCTGCCGAGGTCGTGGATTCCGCTAATGCAGGGTTCACGACGGTTCATGAGGAATTATTTGATGCTGATCGCGCGGTAGTTTGGCAAATCGCGGTGGGTGAAGTTGGTACATGGTGGAATTCGGACCACACGATTTCCGGGGACTCCGAGCGCCTCAGTATCACGGCGGTGCCGCAGGGTTGCTTCTGTGAAAGCTTTGGTGAGGGCGCCGGGCTCGTGCATCTGACTGTGACCATGGTTAGTCCAGGCGCCGTAATTCGACTAACCGGCGGACTGGGGCCGCTGGGCGTCCTTGGTGTACAGGGGAATATGACCTGGGAGTTTGAATCCATGGAGGCGGGTACGAGGGTCATATTTACCTACGCCGTCGGTGGCTATCGACCGGGCGGTCTCGAAGAACTGGCGGGGCCGGTTGATTATGTGATCGGCGATGCTCTCGCGCGATTGAAGGCCCAAATAGAAGGTGGCGAGTCAACTGGCGACGACGTTGGCTGAATTCGATGCCGCCAAACCATCCGCAACCGTTGTCCTCGCCCGGGAAGGCGTTGCAGACCCCGAGATATTTATGGTGCGCCGTCATGCAGAAACGTCGTTTGGAAACGCGTTCGCGTTTCCCGGCGGCGTTGTCGATGCTGAAGACGGGCAAGTGCACGATTTTTGTGGAGAGTTTGAAAGTGCCGATGCGAATTTGCGATTAGGCATTGCAGACCGTGGTCTCGATTATTACAGCGCGGCTATTCGAGAGTTGTTCGAAGAGTCGGGAGTGCTACTCGCTGATTTTTCAAACCTCGACGAAGAGCTTGCAGCGATTCGCGATGCACTCAATCAACAGTCGTTGAGCTGGGCCGATTTCGTACAACAAAACGAATTGAGCTTGCACTGTGATCAGCTGCACTACATCAGTCATTGGGTTACGCCTGACTCCGAACCACGTCGATATTCAACGCGCTTTTTCCTTAGCGTATTGCCGCGTGGGCAAGTAGCTGTGCATTGCGGCGGCGAGCTGACGGAATCGCGCTGGACAACCGCAACAGACATGCTTGCCGCTGAACGCAGCGGCAGTGTCAACATGATTTTTCCAACGATCAAGACCCTCGAGAGCGTCGCGAGGCACAAGACTTTGGGCGACCTGGTGGAATGGGCGAAGTCCTGCGTGGATTGGGGCATCACTACAATGATCCCGGCCGTCATCAAGCGCAACGGCAAACGCGAGATAGTCCTTCCCGGTGATAAAAACTATCCGGGTGCAAAGTCGTGACGGGATTTGGTCCAACAATGCCAAGCCTCACCGAGTTGGCTCCCGGGCTTCGCCGACTACTTGCTCCCAATCCGTCGATGATGACCGGACCGGGCACGAATACCTACCTGATCGGTAGCAAAGAAATCGCAGTGCTGGACCCGGGCCCGATTATCGAGAGTCACCTACAGGCGATTCAGGATATTGCGGGCGCGCCGATTCGTTGGGTCCTGGTCACACACACGCATCCCGACCATTCGCCAGCCGCAATGGCCTTGGCGAAGGCGACAGGCGCTGAGTTGCTGGGCCGGCTTCCGCCCACCGATTGTCAGCATCAGGACAGATCGTTTATTCCTGACCGTGTACTGGACGACGGAGATCAGCTTATTGTCGATGGCGTGGCAATTGAAGCGATACTCACGCCCGGCCATGCCTCGAACCACCTTTGTTACCGGCACTGCGAACTCAACTGGATTTTCACTGGTGATCATGTCATTGATGGCTCGACGGTGGTTATCAATCCGCCCGACGGCAATATGAAGCACTATCTGGAATCGCTGGCCAGTGTCCGCGATAGGGTCCCCGTTGCGCTCGCGCCAGGCCACGGAGAGATCATTCATGACCCGGAGCGGGTGATTAACTGGATTATTGATCACCGCCTGCAGCGCGAAAATAAAGTAATTGCAGCGTTGGCTGATAACCCGGGCCTGTCATCCCTGGAACTTGTACCGCACGTTTACGAAGATGTGGACAAGCAGCTATACGGATGGGCGGAGCGGTCATTACTGGCACATCTTCTAAAACTGGAACAGGATCAGGCGGCAGTGCAGGCCGGAAATGTCTGGTCGCTAAGCGAGGCGAAAGAGTAAATTATGGATGATTTTAAAATCAGTATGGCACCCGATGGGGACGTTCTTTCGACTGGCAAGTTTGGTGGTGAACTGTTGCGGTACCCTCTGCTTAACAAGGGTACTGGCTTCACGCTGGAAGAGCGGCAACGCCTCGGGATAGAAGGGCTGTTACCTGCGCGCCACAATGATATTGACAAACAGGCCGCGCGAATTTTCAAATCCATATTCTTCAATGAGGATCCGGTCAGCCGCAACATCGGACTTGCGTCGCTGCAGGACCGCAACGAAGTACTGTTCTACAAGGTGCTGGCCGAGAATCTGGAAGATACAATGCCGATCGTTTACACACCGACCGTTGGCAAAGCGACGCAGTACTTCTCACGCGTATTTAGGCGGCCGCGAGGTGTTTTTATTACACCTGAACATACGGGTCGAATCGAACAGGTTCTTCGTAAGGCAGCCCCATTCAGCGGCGTGCAGCTGATGGTAGTAACCGACAATGAGTCAATTCTCGGAATCGGTGATCAGGGCGCGGGTGGCATGGCGATCAGTATTGGCAAGCTGGCGCTCTACTGTGTGGGTGCTGGCATCCATCCTGCGCGAACGTTGCCGATAAGTCTGGATGTCGGAACGAATACCGAAGAGTTACTCGCAGACCCATTTTACCTGGGCTGGCCGCACGAACGCCTGAGAGGCGATGCCTATGTCGAGTTTGTCGATGAGTTCGTCGCTGCCGCGAAGGCAGTGTTTCCAGAGGTCGTCATACAGTGGGAAGACTTCCGAAAAGACAACGCGCTGATGATCCTGGATCGCTACCGCGACGTGGTGCCGTCATTTAACGATGACATTCAAGGTACCGGCACCGTCGCGGCGGCAGGCGTGTGTGCCGGGTCACTCATTTCGGGTAGCGCCATCGACGAAAGCCGCATTATCATTTATGGCGCGGGGGCAGCCGGTCTCGGCATCGCACGACAACTCAATGTGCAATTAGCAAGTGCGGGGCTGAGTGGTGACCGCTTGCGCCGCTCTGTTTTGGTGATGGACAGTCGTGGTGTGATCATTGCGGACCGCGAGCAGCTCGATGAATACAAACAGGAAATGGCGTGGCCCGTCGATATGGCAGCGTCGCTCGGCCTTACAGCGGAAGAAAGAAAAGATCTTTTATCCGTCGTCCGCGCCTACAAACCAACGGTTCTCATAGGCGCATCTGGTCAGGCTGGATCGTTCACCGAAAGCATCGTTCGGGAAATGCATGCGAACGCCGAGAACCCGGTGATCCTGCCGATGTCCAATCCGACTTCGATTAGCGAGGCGGTACCTGCGGATATTCTAAACTGGACAAACGGCAACGCACTGGTGGCGACGGGAAGCCCGTTTGATGCAGTGGAAATTGGAGGATCGCGGCGGCGGATAGGGCAGGCGAATAACGTCTTCGTATTTCCGGGAATTGGTCTGGGCGCGATCGCCACTGGTGCTTCAACGATAACGGATGGAATGATTAGCGCCGCGGCGACATCGCTGGCGAATGCGCTGGATCAGTCGGATGTCGATAGCCGGTGTCTGATGCCGGAGACAAACAGACTGTGGGAAATTTGTGGCGCCGTCGCAGTCGCAGTCGCCAAGCAGGCGATTGATGACGGCGTGTCGTCAGGCTTGAAGGTCAATGAGGTCGAGGATGCTGTCAGCAAACTGCGCTGGACGCCGCGCTATCCCGAAATCGTCGTAAAGGGATGAAGGCTCTTTCTTGAAAGCAGTCGCTATCTCGGCGGCGCTGGTAGCAGCACTGCTGCTCTGGCTATTCTTGCGAACGGATGATCGCGACAGTCCTGTTGAACCCACAGAGGTCTCAATTGTGGCTGCGGAGCAGGAGGCCGTCGTGCGGCGGGCGCAATCCGCAGCGGATAGCGAAGAGGGTGTGAGCAACGCTGAGAGCAACGACATCGACTGTCCCGACAATTCTGGCAGATTTCTTCGGACGAACGAGGAGCAGAAACGACTCGTCGAGTCAGCCACGTCCTCTTTACTGGCCAGTGGCGATCCTGAACACCTTCTCGCCGCGGCCTTGATGCGCCGCTGGAGTGACCCGCAAGCGGCGTTGGCACAGCTTGAGAAGTTAGTCGCTTTGGAGTCCAACAGCCCGCTCAGCGCGTGGACAGCGCTGATCATTTGTGGACAACGGGCTCAGCTGGCTTGTGATTTCGGAGCGCTGGAACAGGAGGCGATACGAGCCGATAGCAAGAACGGCGCGATGTGGGTGCAGCTGGTCGGCCTACGGCTCGAAGACAGCAATGATGAGCAGGCAATCGAGGCCATGCGGCAGGCAATTTCAGCCCCCAAATTCGATAGCTATTATTTCGAGCAGATCATGATGATCGAACGCGCTTTAGCGGCCACATCAGACCTCTCCCTCGCCGAAAGGGTTATCACTGGAATTGGTTTCGCCGCGGCGACGCCAATGGGAATGAATGCTCTGGCTCGGAAATGCGATGACGAGCAAACGGGGGTCTGGCTTGAGCTGTGTGATCAATTAGGAGAACGCATGCGCGTTGACGGCTCCGACATAATGACGCAAATGCTGGGTTCAGCTGTCCAAGGCCATGCGCTAGCCAATCGTGGTGATTCGCGGGGCTTGCAGGAACTCGAACTAAAGAAGACCGAGATACGTCGAACCATGGGATCGGCAGCTTCGAATGCTGAGTGGTTCAACTTGATGACAAATGACGAGAGAGTCCTGCGCGAGTATCTGCAAAATATGGACGTGTTCGGCGAGGCGGCTGCCATGAAACGCTTATCCTCCGAAGCGGAGCGCCTGCGCGCGCTGTCGGGTTATGACCAGTGCAATTTCGAAGGCGATCCGTTTGGAGCGTCAGTCGGCGAGCCATGACCTGTATGCGTGAATCACGGCTTGATTCGCCGCGCGACATCGCATAGCGTACGCGCTCTGGAAATTGAGGTAGCAAAATGACATTCGTCGTTACAGAATCTTGTATCAAGTGCAAATTGACTGATTGCGTCGAAGTTTGCCCTGTGGATTGTTTTCACGAGGGCCCCAACTTTCTCGTTATCGATCCAGACGAATGTATCGACTGCACTCTGTGTGAGCCTGAGTGCCCGGTTGAGGCTATCTACTCAGAAGATGAGCTGCCGAAGGGCCAGGAGCACTTCCTCAAACTCAATGAGGATCTGTCACAGGACTGGCCCGTCATTACGGAGATGAAAGACGCCCCTGCCGACGCTGACGAGTGGCGTGAGGTTACGGACAAACTGAAGTATCTGGAGCGCTAGCTCTCCGCGACAAACTTAATTATGGCTGCGGCCAACTCCGGCCCCTTGTCTTCCTGCAGGAAGTGACCTGCATTTCTGATCGTCACGTGTTTCCGATTTTGCGCGCCAGGGACGTATTTCTGCCAGCTTTTTTCACCGCCTCGGGTGACCGGATCTCGGTTGCTAAACGCCGTCAGAAACGGTTTTTCCCACTGCTCGAAAAACGCCAGGGCGGCGCGATTTGCAGCGCTCGCCGGGTCATTCGGATGCGTTGGGACGAGGAGTGGGAAGGTGCGCGCCGCAGCCTTGTACTTCGCCGCCGGGAAGGGTGCGTTGTAAGCGGCGACCACATCGTCGGGCAAATCCATAACCGTCCATAGCTGGATGATCCTGCCAATGGGAAACCACGGACTAAAACGAGCGAATTGTTGCCAGACCTTGAACGCCATGGGCAACTTTCTGTCGCCGGTTGGCAAACCACCGTTGCCAAGGACAATACGGGCGAAGCGCTGTTCGTATTCCGCCACAACACGCAGGCCGATCAGCGAACCCCAGTCCTGACAGAACATAGTGATGTTGTTAAGGGCGAGATCGACAATGAATTTCGCCATCCAGTCGACATGGCCGGCAAATGAATAGTCGGCTCTGCTGGCGGGCTTATCCGATTTTCCAAAGCCGATCAAATCTGGTGCTACGACGCGAAACCCGGCATCACGAAGAGGCGGAATCATGTGCCGATAGAGATAGGACCAGCTCGGCTCACCGTGCAGTAACAGGATGACTTCGCCATCCCTCGGGCCCTCGTCAACATAGTGCATACGCAACCCGTCGATCTCACGGTAATGTGGTTCAAAATCGTAATCAGGCAGATTTTCGAAACGCGAATCGGGGGTGCGCAGTGCAGTCATCACTCGTGTACTCTTGAACTTCAGCCGCTATCATAGACCTTAATGAGCAGCATTCGCGCCAAAATTATTCGTTGGATCACCAGTGCATATATACGGCGCGTTGATGTTGCCAATGTGGACTTTAAGAAGATCCGTCGCCTCTGGGATTTTCTCGGCCGATTGATGATCACCGCATTCGGTGTTCGTGTAGAGCGTGACGAAATCAATGGCCTGTATGCGGAGTGGCTGACGCCCAAAGACCACATGGAAGGCAAACTACTACTGTATTTGCACGGTGGTGGATATATTGTCGGTGGCTGCGACATGCACCGACAAATGGTGAGTCATATCGCACGCGCTGGTCGAATTCTTACACTTCTGCCTGAGTATCGCCTGTCACCGGAACACAAGTTTCCGGCGGCGATCGACGATGCGGTCGCTGTGTATCGCTCCCTGCTCAAGATGGGTCTGAAGCCGCAAGACATTGTTTTTGCAGGGGATTCAGCGGGTGGTGGCCTGTCAGTCGCAACACTGCTTGCGCTGCGCGACGCGGGCGATCCGCTGCCAGCGGCGGCGGTCTTACTGTCGCCATTTCTCGATGTCACGGGAAGTGGAGAGTCAATGAAAACACGTGCTGAGCAAGATCCCTGGTTTCGTGAGAAGGACCTGGCAATAGTTGCCGACCACTATTGCGAACCGCATCAACGCAGCTTCCCGCTGGTATCACCAGTATTCGCTGATATAGAGGGCTTGCCGCCGATGTTTATTCAGGTCGGCGACGATGAAATCCTGCTCAGCGACTCGGAGCGTATTGCAGATCAGTGCGTTGCTGCGGGGATCGAGGTTGAGCTGCAAGTGTGGCCAGAGATGTGGCACGTGTTCCAGATGTTCGTTGGCAAGATGCCGGAGTCACGCCAGGCTATCGACAAAATGGGCGCTTATATCCAGTCGCTGGCCTAGCAGCCTCCGAACTATTGTTTCACAGGCGGCTAGAAACTCGATGATCGATTTGAATCGTCGTGCATCTTGGTCATGAATGAACGAATTGCGGGTTCGGCTTCTTCTTTCGTCATGAGTTTCTGCTTTTCAAGCACGATCGCCATGTCCTTGATCGAGCGTTTGCCGTCAATGAGCGACATGATGAAAGAGTAGATCTGCGTGGTCATGGCCTGCTGCCTGAACGACGGTGAAAGCGGCACCGGATCTTTGCCGGTAACAATCCACTCGGGCAATGCCGAATGACGTTCCGGTTTGTCGGCATTACGTTCCTTGTAGGCTGAGAATGAAAACACACGTTCCTGCCGGCCATGTCGACTGGCGGGCGAGCTCATGTAGGGGATTGTTGCCTGCGAGACATAGGGGTCTGAGAAACCGTTCTCCGCGACGATCGCTTTGGTTTCTTCCGGGCTGTAGCAACGTGTTCTTTCGGGACTCGAGAACGCCAGCGAGCCGAAGTTTACCCAGCGGCCATTGTCTTTCAGAAGATTGTTTATTCGCGCAGCCAGGACCGGCAAGTCCTCGCTGATTATGTCGATGAGCCACGGTGTAACGACCGTGTCGAACGTCTTCTCGGGGAATGGTGCGCGCAACGCATCACCAAAAAGCAGGTGAAAATTTTCGTCCGCGACATCCGGTGCACCCAGTTTTCTGAGAACGGCGTCGTCATCGAGCGCAAGCGGTGCGATGGGAAACTCATATAGGCTTAGGCTCTCGCCGGACGTAACTGCTTTAGCGACCAGCATCAGCAATGGATTAAAGTCCATCGCCAGCGTCGCGGTACAGTTGAGCTGCGTGTGAATGTCATAGGCCAGTCGACCAGCACCCGCGCCGAGAACGAGCACATCTCCGAGTTCTGCATGATCGTGCAGCACTGCGCGAATCTGTTTGAGTGAGGCCGTGTTCTCTTCCTCGCCCCATGCCCAGTCGCGGTGGATATTCGGATAATAAGTATTTAGGCCCTGATCCGAGGGCAGCCGCGTTCGCAGCGCGAGATAGCTCTCATAGTTGCCTTGCAGGGACTGCATCTCGAGCGGATGCAGGAGTTTCTGCAGCGAGCGCCTGTGTGACTCGAGTGCCTTGGCGTAACGTTCGACGCGACGTTGGGAAAGCGGCCTCAGGTTGCTGCCTTGCAGTTCCTTCTCAAGCCCCGCTATTTCATGGCTGAGCTGTTGTAAGGAAAATTGCAGGCGGCCGCGCCACTCGCCAAGAGCTGCCTGTGGTTCGGAGAACAACCATGGCATGCCCTCAAGAATCGGAAAATCGACTTTGCAGGCTTTGCAATGCAAAGCGTCGTCGGATGATTCAAGTGGCGTCTTGTCACAGCGCGGACAGGCGAGAAAGGCGGCGAGATTGGTCATGGATTTGGATTATGCAACAAAAACGGCCAGTCGAAGCGCCGACTGGCCGTATATTTTTGCTTAAGCGAAAACTCGCTAGACAGGAGTAGCGATCGTCCCGCTCACGATCGGTTCGAACGCTGTGTAGGCATCCAGCTGACCGCCGCTGCCGAGGCCATGGTTCCAGTTCGGCGACAATAGATTCGCGAAGTTGCCCTGTTCGCCATGCAGTGCCATGTAATTCAGGATGACAGAGTTAACCAGCAGATTGACGTTGTTCGCCATCGGAGTTGCCGCGCGCATAACCGAGCCGCCAGCATCCATCGCACCAATTTGTTGGTGCAGCGCCTGTTGATCCGGCGTGCCGCCGAGAAGTACCGGTCTCCGAGTCGGGTTGTAGACGAGGAAGAACGCTGCAGCGGTCGACGAGTTGTCACTCGCCCATTCGCCCTTGCCGCGGCCATCAGTAGAATTATCGATAACGCCGTTCGAGGACACTGATCCGTCACTGAAAACGTACATCATCACCGGTTTTCCAAGGCGTGCTGCATACTCAAGTACTGCGCCCATACAGCGTCCGGCACGAAAGTCTTTGACCTCACCTTCGGCTCGGGCACCGCCATGATAATCGTAGCCGCCCATTTCCACACAGCCTGCGCCTGCGAATCCGTTCATAACCAGCTTCATGACCGATGCTGTTTTCTGGAACTCGCGTGCGCTACGGCTACCGTCGGTAAATTCGGCAGTTGTGAAGATTGCGGACCCATCATCTGCGACGATATCGGTATCGAGGGCTGGATCAATAGGCACGCCACCAAAGGCTTCGGCGATATGCGCGGCCTTTACGTAACCGCAATTCACGGCCTGCTTGATCGCGGCATCGGCGGAAATCTGCGTACTGACGCGGCCCATCTTGGCCTCACTGAGTCGATAAATAGACTCCATCACCGCTGTGGCGTCTGCTTTCGAAAGAATCCCCACAAGATCGCCTGTGTCGACCAGATTGACTACGTCACTGGGACGATCAACTTTGGTCGGACGTAATTCCGGATCGTAGAGCATGGCCGGTAACATTGAGTTACCCCCAGAGTCCGAATTCTCGGAACCGGTGAGCGTCAAGATCGATCCTTTTGCACCAGCCAGTGCAATTCCGTACATCGGATTGTGCGGGTTGTTACCCGTATCGTTGTCCGAACGTGCCGGAATTACAGCGCCGTTCACGTTTAACTCCGTTCCCGGAGTCATACTCGCTAGCATGCCGCGGCGAAATGCACTGTCAAAATGGAAGCCAAGGCCGAGGTCGAAGTTCGCAAAAGGATTACCGTTCGCGTCATTGAGGCCAGGCACGGCATCGCCGGGGAGTCCCATTTTGTCGTAGCCTGCTGTGCTCAGGAAGTCGTTCTGACCGCCTGACTGGCCGACCAATACATTGGAGTTCGAGATGTTCGCGCCACCGGCGAGGTCAAAGCAGATGAACGGAATCTTGCCCGCACCGTCAGTGATTTGACAGGTGTTCAGACGCAGATCGTCGATGTCTGGTGACAAATCCCCCAGCGCGCTTGCTGGCAACATACTCAAAGCGCCCGCACCGACCGTGTAGGCAGCGCCGGACATAAAGCCCTGCGCTACGAATTCACGTCGCGTGACAGGACGCGGATGATCTCCATGAAGCTGCGGCGCATCCCAGTGCCGTGCATTTCGTCTCTTAGTCATCTTATTCTTCCTTTAAGTCCTGTCTGTTACTGAACCAGAGTGGCCGCGCTTCCGAGTACGGAGGCACATACACCCTTGGCAATTGCGCGCGTGTCACTGGCGTTTGCGTCGAGTAGCCTTTTAATAAGGTTGTCGGGTCGGCCATTCGGAACTGAAGTGGCCGCTGCAACCTCGTCGTAAACACTCGTATAAGTCGGTTGTGACAACAGCTGTGCGGAGCTCGGAACCTGACCGACCGCTCTTGCGATCAAAGGATCGACGAAATTGCTGCGATTGGCGACACTAAACGCCGTGCCCGCGGCTTGATCGAAGTCAAACGATGTCCAGACAACACTCTCAGCATTCGGGTTCGGGTTTGCGTTGCTGCCGATCGCTGCATCGCAATATTGAATCGCGAGCTGAGCGATGGCGACCTGGTGCGACGACAGGAACGTATTAACGTCCTCAATGGCAGGCAGTGATTGCCTGAGCTCCTGGAATGTCTCATTGACATGATCAGTGGTGACGCCATTCGCCGTGTACACCATCAGTCGATCAACGCCGAGAACCGCTGCGTAGGTCGCATCGATTTCATCGAAGGTCCGTATACCAATTCTCGATGCGTCGACAAGATCCGTTGGTGAAACAACCAAGGTCGGATTCGCCGGACGGTTATACACGGTGCCGTTGATGTCGTCGAAGGTCAGGAAGAACTGGTCGTCTTCGGGTCCTTTCTCGAGCGGAATGACCGCCCCAAGAACGGACAGCGGCTGACCAAGTTCGGCGTTCAGGGTCGAATCGGTCGTCTCGTCCATGTTCGCGTACGACTGGCCCACGTTGACTTCCTGACCGTTCATCGCCAGATGCAGGCCCTTGATATCAACACCATCCCTGTCGACGCCGTCCAGTGTTACGAAATGTGGCTTGTCGAACAGGTATGCAAAGCTGTCGAATTGCTGTGCTTCGAACAATACGAACGATGTATCTACCGGCGCGCCAATGCGCTCCGAAACATCGAACAGCATGAAGAAACGCTCGCCGACGCCTGCGTCAAGGTTCTGCGTGATTTGTTCCAGAGTCAAAGCGCGGCGGTGAACTGCGGCCAGGCGGAACGTACCTTCCCACAAGCCGTCACTTGATGCTTCGTTACCAAGAATCACGGCAAAGTTGTTCTGCCAGTCAATCAGCGTACCACCCGGTATCGGGTCCGCGTTGGTGACCAGTACGCCATTAACGTAAATGCTTCGGCCGTTAATCGGGTCGTAAGTTGCAACCACGTGCTGCAAGGTAGCCTGCAAAATCTCATCCATTGATGGTGTGGAATGCGCGGGGTCTCCGTCCAGTCCCATCAGTGGTGCGCCGTTGCCGTCAACTGCATTGTGCCGCAACAGGAAGTCGTAATCGTACAAGGTTTGCTGCACAGCAAAGTTGCGCGCCGTCGGACCTGCTGAATAGCTGATGATCTGCGCCATTTCCTGGGTTACGTTGGCCGGAACGACCCATGCCTCAACTGAGAACTCGCCCGATTCCTGCAGTACCTCATGCAGCTTGGAACTGGCAATAGTCGAGGCCTGGGCTTTACCCGGGCCTTGCGCGGCGTTCGCACCAATACTGATGCCCCAACCGCCAAACCAACTGACATCGCCAGAGAAATTCAGATCTATCGCGGGATCGACGCCACTGGTGTCGAAGGCTGTCAAGCCGTTTCCGGTCTGGAATTCCCAGAGTGCAATCTGCGCGTCTTCGTAGCGATTGCCGCCGGAAGCCAATGTACCGTCAATAAGACGAATCGCCTTACTGGTGAGCAAGTTAGGATCGACCACCGTCGCACTAATGCCATTGGCAAATGCGGTTAAGGCCGCGAGCATTTCTGCCTCGGCAGTTACGCAATCATTGTTCCAGCAGTTGTGCGACTCACCTGATCTCGCGGGATTCGAACTTACCTTGATGACGAAGCGAGAATCGACTGGCGAGTCGAGGTTAATTTTTGACTTGGCCGCCTCATAGGCACCGTCTATATCAGGATCGGCAAAATAGGGTTGCTGTGCGGTTGCAGACTCGGAGCTGTGGCAGCCCTGGCAGTAACGCTCGAGGATCGGCGTGTAGACCAATTGCTGGAACGAATCGGAAGTCGCCGGAAAGTTCTTGCTGTCTGCGGGGTTTTGAGATTGCGGCGGCGTTAGGACGATGTCACGCCCACCACCGGCCGTGTCGCCCACCCAGTTTTCAATCCAGGTCGTCATGATCGTGCCACACACACCGGGATCTTCGACCCAGCAGTTATGCCGTTCAGTCATAGAGCCGACCTTTTCAACTACCCGCGACAAGCCAGGCTGACCCTGATCGACAACGGTGATCGCAGCAGCATAGGCCTCGTTGACATTGTCATTGCGGACGAACATCGGCAGCTGGCCGACAGTCTCGTTATGGCAGCTGCCGCATCGATTGCTGGTCTTGGCATTCGACCAGAACTCCTGTTGAAACTTGAGGATTTCCGGTGTTTCTGCGGCGGGTCCGGTATACGCTGAATCGTTGCCGTTACCGGGTGCCTGCGATTGAGGGTTGTCAGTTGTTGCAGCACCCCCGCCACAAGCGGCGAGAAGCGTGCTGGCAAATACTGCCACAGCAAGAGTGCGCAGTGATCCCAAGTCTTGGGCCCGGGCAGCAATTCCGATTGCTTTATTCATTATCATGTCTCCCTACTGGCCCATGCAGTGAACAGCGGTATCGGCGAAAACCTGCTTCAACCGATATCCGGTGGTCTTGAATGTGTTTGTAATTCGGCTAACCGCGTTACTGTCGCCCGCGTCGACCAGATCGCCGATGTCGGGATCGCGAAGACAAACCGCCTTGAATACTTTCTTTACCTGACAAACGGCAAATGCGTCGCTATTGCCGAGCTCAGCGCCGAGAGACTTTGCACCGTCTCCGGAACCCGGGAGCGCATTATCGAAGCCAAGATAGGCATTCTGACCGCTACGCCAGTAGTTATCCCAATGATCATCCGGCGTTCTGTAGCCCTGCGGGAAATTCAGATCGTTGTTGAAATACTTCGCTTGAACTACACCGTCGGTATATTGCAGAGCACCCGTGTTCTCGTCGTAATTGTAGTAAGCGAACGCCTGCGTCATAGGGTCCATGCCCGTATGGCAGCCGATGCAGTTATTCAGGAACAGGCGGCTGTCGCCACCCGGGCTGCGGCTTACATCCTGGCGGATGCGATCGGGCGTTAATGCCGGATCGTGCAGTTGCTCCATATCGTTGCAGAAATGATTCAGCATGGTGAATCGGAACATCGCGCGGTTCGTGCCGGCGACAAAGAACGACTCGGATGCCGCTCGTGACGTCAACACGCCGGCGGTCGCATTCGCTGGCAGATTGTTAACCTGAGACTGCAGACTAAACTGTAGCTCGTCGCGCAGGTTTACATTGTTGTCTTCAAGTTGCTGATAGTGATCGTTGTTGCTCCCTGATGGTGCTGTTGAGACAACACCCGGGCGACCAACGTAAGTAATGTCGCGGGACAACAGCTCGTTAAACGGCTCGTCGTCGCGGACCATGCCAATGACTGTGGCGATATAGTCATTTAAAGGAACAAAAACTGACTGGTCACGGTTGGTCCAGGTAGCCGCGAAATTCTTCAACGTCACGTTGTAGAAGTCCTTATTCTTCATTGCTATATAGGCCGCACATTCCGCACCATTGTCGATACCAGACAGAGTGAAATTCGAACACTCCGGATTGGTGCCAGCGAGAGCATCTTCCATTTCCTGCAGCACAATAGCTGTCGGGGGAACGCCGGCCAAACGGTCGTGAATGCGTTTTGCCTTTTCACTGTCGCCCGCATTCGCCGGTGCTACAAGTGCTGCTGCAAGCAGTCCTGCCAATGCAAAGCGAGACATGATTCTTAAAACGTCGTCCATGAGTTTTGTCCATATCTTGTTATTCATATCGATCTGCTCATCAGTAGTTATTCGTTTGAGCCCGGCCGCCAAATATTGCCAGACTCTTTGCCCCGTCACCGTGAATGCACTCACAGTCCTTGAAATTCCTGTGCCCGAACTTCGCGAATTCAGATGATGTGTAATCACTAAAGCAAGTGCTGTGCCAGTCTTGACGCAGCGCTGAAACTAGCTATAAAAAATCTTATAAAACATAAACTTACGACGATGGTGTACGCATAAACCGAAGTGAGGATATGTCAAGTGACTGTCGGCTGTTTCGCACAGACTTTATGACCAGAACGTTTAAGTTATTGATTGTGAAGACTTGTGCAACTGTCTCCGATGAGAGACAGGGGTGACCGGGTTCGACACATCCAAACAACAACGCTCAACAGAGCAAAGCTAAAGCGGATTCTCACTGTGGCGAAAAAAGGACGATTTTTTTTGCGCTAATTTTCTGCTGGGAACGTTATCCGATTCTCAAGCGTGTAAAGACCAGGCGGCGAAAAGTACTGTTTAGCATATAGTGGGTGTCGTGCATTTGAGACATTACATCGGCTTATTCGTCTCTCGTATAATTCGACACTGTGAACGCGTTAACGGTAAGGGTGCGGCAATACAGCGTAACCTCCCAAGAGACTTAAGGTGAGAGCTATGTACAAGCTATCGCAACAAACTAAAAATGGATTTGCCAGAAAACTGACCAGGATGGTCGTGTTGTCTATGGTGAGTATTTCAATTGCTGCTTGCAGCAAGGGTGATGGCGTGCAGCTGGGAAATGGCCAGACGCCTGACCCTGTGGTGATTGATTTTCCGATCGCCTATATAAAGTCTCCGCTGCCCACCGATGACAACGGTATATTCCAGCAGCAAGATCTGCGGGAGCAAATCACTTTCGAATTCGGCGCTGATCTATTCTTTCGCGATCGCGCCGCGGTCGGAGCTTTGCCTGTCAATATTACAGAACGCGTGTCGAACGGACTGGCAGGGATTCGCGACGTCGAAATCGATTATGACGGTAGCCGCCTGTTGTTCTCAATGCGAATGCCATTTGAACCCGGCGTCGACATCGAAGATCAGGTCGCAACCTGGAATATCTGGCAATACACGTTCGAAACAGATGAGTTGATTCGAGTTATTTCGTCACCGCTGACCGCCGAAATTGGTCATGACATTATGCCGAAGTACTTGCCGGACGGTCGAATCGTATTTTCTTCCACGCGTCAGACGCAGTCACAGGGACTGTTGCTCGATGAGGGCAAGGGTGGTTTCCCGGCGCAAGACGAGGACGACAACGAGTTTGCGTTTAATATTCACGTCATGAACGATGACGGCAGCAACCTGAAGCAAGTCACTTTCAACCAAAGTCACGACCTTGATCCGTCAGTGCTTGCCAACGGACAAATCGTCTACAGTCGCTGGGATCACAATCAAACAAATGATGCCGTGAACCTGTATCGAATGAACCCCGATGGATCGAACCACGAACTGCTCTACGGACAGCAGAGTCATGACACGGGTGCGAACGGCGAAACGATTCAGTTCATGCAGCCTCGTCAGATTGACGACGGACGCATTATGATACTGGCACGCCCGTTTACCGACACGGAAGGTGGCGGCGAGCTGATTCTTATAGATACGCCGCAATATCTCGAAAATACGCAGCCGACTAAAGACAATATTGGTGTTCTGTCCGGACCGGCGCAGGAAGATGCCACTATAAACCAGGTATCAACTGTGCCTGGCATGCCATCGATAGGTGGACGTTACTCTTCCGTTTATCCGATTCAGGACGGTACGGGCCGTTTGATGGTTAGCTGGAGTCAGTGCCGCCTGAGAGAAATCTTGCCGGATGATGGCGATGCGAACACCCTCGATGAGCGAATTGTCGCTTGTACCGATGACAACCTCTTGAACTTCCTGTTCGTCGACCCTGCGGATCAAAATCCGCCGACGCCGGCTCCTGGTGACTTTTTGGTCGCTCAGCCGTTATACGGTATCTGGATTTACGATCCGAGAGAAGATACTCAGTTACCCATCGTGGCCGGCGAAGAAGGCTTCATGTTCACCGAGGTTGTGTCGGCTGATCCGCGACCGGTGCCACCTGTCCTTCAGGATGGCCTCAATGATTTCTCGCTCGATTCAACACTGGGTGATGTCGGCGAAGGCGTACTGAACATACGCAACGTCTATGACTTTGACGGTGCGTTTCTGCCCGGCATAGATCCGATGGTATTGGCCGACCCGCTTTTGACTCTGGCAGCAGATCGTCCGGCGCGTTTTTTGAGAATCGAGAAGGCGGTCTCGCAACCGAACGACGATATTCGGGACATAGATAACACAGCATTTGGCGTAACAACACAATTTGGTATGAAGGAAATCGTGGGCTACGCGATGATTGAACCTGACGGCTCTGTCATTACCAAAGTGCCGGCGAATGCGGCGTTGATGCTCAGCATCGTTGACGAGAACGCGATGCAGATCACGCAACGACACCAAAACTGGATATCAGTAGCTGCTGGCCAGGAGCTAAAATGCAACGGCTGTCATGATGCCAATAGCGGTGTGTCGCACGGCCGCTTCGATGCGTTTGATAGCGCCTATGCCGGCGCACCGACCGCTGGCGTGTCCTTCCCGAATTCCAACCCACAGTATTTTGTTGGTGATGTGGGCGACACGATGGCCGAGGTTCGCGCGGAACTGACAAACGGAACGCCTTGTACCTCGGTCGAGCCATCGATGGACGTAATTTATCGTGATGTTTGGGGCGCAACTTCGGTTGATCCTGTGACCTGTCAGCCGGTTAATCCTGTGAACGCCGGTTTTGACTATCTGTATCGTGACCTGACCACGGGCGCGCCGACATCGCTTTCCTGTCAGCAGGATTGGCAATGGCGATGTCGCATCATGATCAATTATTTAGACGTGATTCATCCACTTTGGAACGCACCGCGCCTGGTCACTTTTGACGACGACAATGATCCCTCTACTCCGGAAATACCAGTGCTCGATGCCAATGGCGCCCAGGTTAGCAACAACTGCTTGCAATGCCATACGCCGATCGATCCTGCGAACGCGGCACCGAGGGTACCGGCGGGGCAGCTAGATCTGGCGGACGGCCCTTCGCTAGACGAAGCTGATCACGAGAACGCCTATCGCGAGCTGTTAGTTACTGATAATCTTCAGGTATTGGACGTTGGCGGTATGCTTGTAGATGCAACGCGGGTGATTGGTCAGGATGCGAATGGAGTCGACATCGTTGAAAATATACCCTTCGCACCGTCGGCAATAGCGGGCAGCGCAAGGGCGTCGAGCGACTTTTTTGACAGATTTAGCAACCCAAACGATCTTACTCACTTCAATACTTTATCCAAAGCGGAGCTTCGTCTCATCGCGGAATGGGTGGATATCGGAGCCCAGTATTACAACAATCCCTTCGACGCCCCAGCTAACTAAGGCCCTGTGGCTAGGATGCCTGGTTGCCGTCGTACTGCAGATTTTTCTGGCAGCGTCGGCCCAGGCTGCCGATGAGTATCGCTCTGTAACCGTCGCCGATCCCTACCTGGAAATGCATACGGGTCCCGGCCGTGGTTACCCAATCTTCAATGTCGTTGATCGTGGCGAGTTCGTAGAGGTACTAAAACAGCGTACCGAGTGGTATCTCGTGCGTGCCGTCAACGGCAAAGAAGGCTGGGTCGCGCGTTCGCAAATGGAGCTAACGCTACAGCCCGATGGAAGTCCAACCAGTTTTGATGATGTAAGTCTCGAAGATCTTACAAATGCCAAGTGGGAACTCGGCGTTCTCGCGGGCGATTTCGGCGGTGCGAATATCGTTTCCTTGTATGGAGGCTATTCGCTAAATCCCAACGTTTCGGTCGAGCTTTGGGGCTCACGAATCCTTGGAAATTTCTCGAATGGTTGGATGGGCAGCGTGAACCTGGTTCACGAAGCATTTCCAGAGTGGCGCGTGTCGCCATTTTTTACCTTGGGGGCCGGTGTCATACGCACAGAGCCTAAATCGACGATCGTCCAGGGCGAGGACCGCACTGATCAGATCGGACATGTTGGTGGCGGATTCAGGATTTATGCAACGCGACGATTCCTGTTGCGGGCGGAATACAAGAGCTACGTGGTTTTCACGAGCCGTGATGAAAATGAGGAAGTAGAAGAATGGAAAGTCGGTTTCGCGTTCTTTTTCTAGTTGTTGCGATTCTTGGCCTGTCGGGCTGTGCCGCAACAAAAAATCTTTTCGGTTTTGGCCGGGACGAGGCGCCGCCTCCGTCGGCTGAACCACCAGGTCAGGTGATTGATCCTGAGGTTGAACGGCGCGAGATCAAAGAGCCGGATATCGATCGTGAAGACTTCGAAATCGGTGGCTACGTTGGCGTCATGAGTATTGAGGACTTCGGTTCTAACGTGTCTTATGGCGTGCGTCTGGCCTACCACATCACGGAAGGTTTCTTCGTTGAAGGCACTGTTGGTCAATCGGATGGTGGATTGACGAGTTTTGAGATTCTGTCCGGTGGTGCTAGTTTGATCACCGAAAGCGAACGACAGATGACGTATTACAACCTGAGTCTCGGCTACAACATTTTACCGGGCGAAGTGTTTATTGGCGAAGGTCGCGCGTTTAATACGAATCTGTATCTGATTGCGGGATTGGGGTCGACGCGTTTCGCGGGTGATGACCGCTTCTCAGTCAACGTTGGTGCTGGCTATCGCTTTTTGCTAAACGATTCGATCGCGCTGCACCTTGATTTCCGCGACCATCTGTTTGACATCGATATTCTTGGCGAAGAGAAGACAGCTCACAATCTTGAGGGTCATATCGGGCTTACGGTGTTCTTCTGAGGCAGCGGTCACATATCGAAACGGACAGTGGCGCTAAAGTAGGAATTATGACAATGAATATTCGATCAACTGGACGAGTTTTGCTGCTGGCACTGACGCTTGGCGGACTGTCCGCGTGTGGCCCGATTGAGCCATGGGTAAAACCCTACGAGCGCGACAGGCTGGCCGATCCGATCATGGCGCTGGATGCCGATGCGGTGTCGACGTCCTATATTCAGCACGTCTATGAGGCTCGTGAAGGTGCGCGTGGCGGTGAAGGCGGCGCTGGCGGCGGCTGCGGTTGTAACTAGAGACGTTTGTGATGATGTTTCGACGCATATCCCTAATTAGCTTGCTTCTGGCGATGGCCGGATCTGCTGTTGCAGGGGTGTTGCCCGAGGATCGAACCGATGTCCTGTATCACCTATACGACGGTGGCGGCGTTGAGATTGACGGCCCGTCGATTCTGGTTCGAAAAAAAGTCGGAAAAAGCGTGTCGGTGGTCGGCAATTACTATGTCGATATGGTCACCTCTGCGTCGATCGATGTGGTGACGACGGCGAGCCCCTACACTGAAGAGCGCACGCAATGGTCACTGGGCGCGGACTATCTGCGTGGCAATACCACGATGCGTATCAACTATGTGAGTAGTGAAGAATCCGATTACGACGCCGAAACATTTAGTTTTTCTGTTAGCCAGGACATGTTTGGTGACCTGACGACACTGACGCTGGGTTACGCTTTGGGCGATGATTTGGTGCGCCGCTCTGACGATCCGACGTTTGAGCGCAAGCTCGACAAACAGATGTACAGCGTCGGCATCACGCAGATCCTGACCAAGAACTTAATCACCACGCTAAATGTTGAGACGATCACTGACGAGGGTTTTCTCAACAATCCGTACCGCTCGGTTCGATATGCCGATTCAGGCAGTGCGCTTGGCTACAGTTTTGAGCCGGAGCTTTATCCGAATACGAAAACCAGCAATGCAGTTGGACTTCGGGCCCGATACTATCTGCCCTACCGGGCGGCAATAGAGGGCGAGTATCGCTTCTATGTCGATACCTGGGGCATAGAGGGAAATACGGGCTCGCTGACCTATATCCATCCGTGGGGCGACTTCACCTTCACGGGAAAATTCCGTTATCACACGCAGACCGGCGCAGATTTTTATAGCGACCTGTTTTCGCGCTCGGAAGCAACCAATTTCCGCGCTCGTGACAAAGAGCTCAGCGATCTGACGAGTTATACGTTCAAGCTGAAAACCACCTACGAATTCCTGAGCGACAACGGCAATGACTGGGGCTTTATTAAGAAAGGATCGGTTTCGGCGTCGGTGCATCTACTCGAGATCGACTACGACAACTTCACGGACCTGAGGCCACTCGCGCCGATCGGTAGTGAGCCGCTTTACCAACTCGACGCAAGTGTCTTTCAGATCTTCTTCTCTTTCTGGTATTAGCCAGGGAATCCCACGCGATCGCGGCCGCTGGTCGCGCCTTCAATGATACGATGTGCTCCGGTGAAAACGGAGTCACGTGCATATGATGACGGTCGTCTTTGTTGTCTTGCTATTAATCCTGGGAGCAGGTGTCGTGATGTACAACCGCCTCGTCGGTGGTCGTAATCGTGTCGCTACTGCATGGAGTGATATCGACGTCCAACTACAACGTCGTCATGACCTGATACCCAGGCTCGTAACAGCGGTCGATCAATACGCACAGTATGAGCGTGCAACGCTCGAAGCCGTCACGGCGCTTCGTGGCGAAGCAATGCGGGTGGCCGATGTTCAGGCCCGGGGAAAGCTTGAGGAAAAACTCAGCGTTGGTGTCGGGCGCATCATTGCTCTCGCGGAAAGTTATCCGGACCTTAAAGCCAATCAGAATTTCCTTGGTTTGCAGAGTGAACTGGTCGAAACTGAAAACTATCTACAGTTCGCGCGACGTTACTACAATGGCTCCGTACGCGACTACAACACACTGACAGATGTTGTTCCAAGTAACCTTGTTGCAAACTGGTTCGGCTTCGAACAAAAAGAATTCTTTCAGAAAACCTCAGACGAAGCCGCGAATGTGCCTTTGGTAAAGTTGGGCAGCGTCGAATGAAAAAACTAATCCTGGTTTTGTCGTTGCTCTTGTCGACGGCGGCTTTTGCTGACGAACGTATTCTGAGTTTTCACAGCGATATTCGTGTCTATCCTGATGGCACGATCGACGTCACGGAAACGATACAGGTTCGTGCCGAGGGCAAGCAGATCCGCCGCGGCATTTATCGCGACTTTCCGGTGGAATACGAAGACCGACTGGGTAACAACTACAGGATAAGGATTGGGCCACAGACCGTACTTCGAAACGAGATGCCGGAAGCATTTAAGACGGTGCGTAGCGGGCGTGATATCCGCACCTATTTCGGTCGCTCGGATCGATTTATCGAGAACGGTATTCACACCTACACCTATCGCTACAGTGCCAACAGAATGCTCGGTTTTTTCGAGGAGCATGACGAGCTTTACTGGGACGTGACCGGTAGCCGCTGGGTATTTCCGATTGACAAGGCGAGTGCGACTGTCACCTTGCAATTTGACGCACCTCGTAATGCGCTCATGGTTGAAGGCTACACCGGCCGCGCCGGCTCGAAGGCCCAGGAGTACGGGCGATTTCTCGACGAGGCGGGCGCAGTTCATTTTGTCGCCAACAATTCCTTGCCATCAGCGCATGGGCTCACCATTGTCGTTGGCTGGCCAAAGGGGTTCGTCGTGGAGCCGAGCGCGATGCGGCGGATTGGCTGGGTTATGAAAGACAACCGCAATCTTCTTATCGCCGTTATCGGTTTGATATTGCTACTTGCGTATTACCTACCCGTTTGGCGAAAACAGGGCAAGGATCCGGAAGAAGGTGTCATCGTTACTCGCTACGAACCGCCGGAAAACTTTTCGCCCGCATCATTACGTTATATCCGGCAGATGTATTACGACGACAAAGTAATGACTGCTGCCATCGTTAACCTGGCGGTCAAGGGTTACCTCGAGATCAAGACCAAGGGCGGCACTCACTCTCTCAAAAGGAGTCAGACCCCACTTGATTCGAAAAGGGGTCCGAAAAGGGGTCAGACCCCGCTTGATTTTCGGCTCGCGCCCGGAGAGCAGGAGTTGTTAGCTGCCTTGTTCAAGGAAGACGACGTGGTGACGCTAAAAGACTTCAATCATGAATTGCTCGGCAAGGCGCGTGCCGATCATCGAGCGTCTCTGCAGAATGATTACAAGCAAAAATACTTTCGAACGAATGGTGCACTAAATATTCCGGCAATCGTAATCGTTCTGCTTGCCACTGGGCTCGCCCTGTCTATGGGAAGTGGTCCGACGGTCATGGTCATTGCAACAGTCATAGCAATGTTTCTAATAATGATCTTCTTCGCGATCATCATGAAACGACCGACGATGCGTGGCCGACAATTACTCGACGAAATGCTCGGCTTTAAAGACTATCTTGAAATCGCCGAGAAGGAAGAACTCAATCTTCGAAATCCGCCCGAGAAGACACCGCAATTATTCGAGGCATACCTGCCATTTGCATTGGCGTTGGGGGTCGATCAGGAGTGGTCTGAACGATTTGCCAGTGTATTAGCGGCGATCAGGGAACCGAATGGCGACTCATACAGTCCATCGTGGTACGACGGCAAGTGGAGTTCTTCAAATTTGTCCAAGACGACCAATAGCCTTTCCAGCGGACTGAACTCTGCCGTCAGCTCGTCAGTTGCTGCACCCGGGTCGTCGTCAGGCGGCGGAGGCGGCGGTTCGTCGGGTGGCGGCGGCGGCGGTGGTGGAGGCGGTGGCTGGTGATACCAGAGTGATCAAAGGAAACCAATGAACCAACCGATATACAGTCGGCGACCGACTGATAACAGTGTGATACCGGATGTGATTTTCATCATTTTGATCATCAACGGACTCGTATTCGCGATGCAGCAATTCATGCCTGGGCCTGTGCAACGACTGTTCGCATTGCAACCACTGGTCGACGCACCGGGTTATCAGTTTCCGTCATTTATTCCATGGCAGCTCGCGAGCTACGGGTTCATGCACGACACGCGTGATTTAATGCACATCATCTTCAACATGTTGATGCTGTGGATGTTCGGTCGCGATATTGAGCGATTGATGGGGCCACGCAGGTTTCTTACCTACTTCATGACCTGCGTCATAGGCGCCGGTCTGGTGCAATTGCTGGTCGGTGTTGTTCAGGGAGGGGGCTTTCCGACTGTCGGAGCATCCGGAGGCGTGTTCGGCGTGTTTCTGGCTTACGGTATGGCATTCCCGAATCGAACGATCATGCTGATGTTTCCACCGATACCAATGAAGGCCAAGTACTTTGTGATTTTGCTGGGGCTTTTCGAGCTATCGCTCGGTTTTAGTGGCGTCAACAATGGCATCGCGAACTTTGCTCATCTGGGCGGTATGTTGTTTGGCTACGGATTGATCAGGCACTGGGGCAAGAGACGCAGCGGCTAATGGACGGACTGGTCGCTATAATGCAACGTTTCAGACCCCCGCTGCATCTAAAAGGGGTTAACCAAGAGATAGGGGGTTTATTATGAGCATCAAACGCAGAGACTTTCTCGGTACTGTAGCCGCAGGAAGCGCCATCATTACGATGCCGGGATTTCTATCCGGCTGCGGTGTGCAAACTGCGACCGCAATCGCAACTGCAACGCCTGAAAACCCATTTATGGACTGGTTCGGGGTCGATCAATCGGTCGTCGCCAGAGTGATGTCGGAGCTGACATCACGTGGTGCCGACGCCGCCGATCTCTACTTTCAGCATTCGCGCAATAACTCGCTGACCCTGGAGGACGGCATTGTCAGCAGCGCTAATTCGGGGATCCAGCAGGGCGTGGGGGTGCGTGTCGTTATTGGTGAGCAAACAGGGTATGCATTCACCGAGGATCTGACACTGCCATCGATGCTTGCGGCTGCGCGAACCGCATCGGCGATTGCGTCCAGAAGTCAGGCCGTAGCGCCGCAGTCATTCAATCCACTCGCCAGTGGCGACCTGTACACAACGACTGTGCCTTGGGCGAATATCGGTGTTGAGCAGAAGCTCCCGGTCATGAAGTTCGTCGAGCAGCAGGCAAAATCCAGGGACTCGGCTATCGAGAAGGTTGCCGTCTACTGGGGCGATGGCGATGAACGCGTGATGATCGCCACGCTTGGCGGTCAGCTGGTTACTGATCATCGGCCGATGGCGCGGATAACGGTCGTCGTAACGGCGAAAAAGGGCGATGAAACACAGACGGGCTATTCGAATATCGCAGCGCGCGAAGAGTTCTCGTGGTTCTCCGAAGATCGACTTTCGAAGATGGTCGATGAAGCGGTGGATCGAACCATGATTCAGTTTGAAGCGCGCCGGCCACCTGCCGGCGAAATGCCGGTAATTCTCGCAGCAGGCGCGAGCGGCATATTGCTGCATGAGGCGATAGGCCATGGCATGGAGGCCGACTTCAATCGCAAGGGAACCAGTATTTACTCGGACATGATCGGCAAAAAGGTCGCGGAGCCGTTTGTCACGGTGGTTGACCAGGCAGATATTCCGCGCGAACGAGGCGCACTCAATTACGACGATGAGGGCAACAAAGCGGGTCGCACTGTAATGGTTGAAAACGGTGTCCTGAAGTCTTACCTGCACGATCAGATCAGTGCGAAGCAATACGATCTGAAACCGACCGGTTCCGGCCGGCGACAGTCTTATCAGTACGCGCCGATGCCGCGAATGAGCTGCACGTTCATGGAAGATGGCCCACATACGAAAGACGAAATTATTGCCGCAGTTGATCACGGCATTATTTGTGAGACCTATACCAATGGCCAGGTACAAATTGGCGCGGGCGATTACACTTTCTACGTTAAGAATGGATGGCTTGTTGAAGGCGGAAAAGTCACCGCGCCGATCAAGGACGTCAATATTATTGGCAACGGTCCGGAATCTTTGAAGCGAATCACCATGGTCGCGAATGACGCCAGGCTTGATACCGGCGGCTGGACCTGCGGCAAGAACGGTCAAAGTGTACCGGTGTCACAAGGAATTCCAACGGTACTTGTCTCCAAGATGACAGTAGGAGGCGAAAATGTCAGTTGATCTAACGAGCAACGCGCAACAGGCTGTCGAGCTTGCCAAAGCAGCGGGCGCTGAAGAGGTCGCGGCAACGGTCAATCAGAGCCGGGATGTAACTTTCGAGTACCGGGACGGTGCGCTGGAGAAGGTCAAGGACACGACATCTCAGGGACTCGGAATCCAGGTATTTGCGGCCGGACGCTACTCAAGCCATCAGACAACCGACTTTCATCCAGAGCGATTGAAGAGTTTTGTTGCAGAAGCTGTGGCTATTACAAAAGCACTGGAACCGGACGAGTATCGACAGATTACGCCGGCAGAGCTGTTTCGCGATCGACCTGATGTCGATTTGGACCTCGTTGATCCGGCCGTTGCTGATATAAGTCGGGAACAACGACTGGCCTGGTGTGAGGCGATAGATGCGGTTGCGACAGATCACGAGAAGGTGATTTCGGCAACGGCCGGCATTTACGATGGCACGAGCCAGTCGGCCTCGGTCAGCAGCAACGGCTTCTCGGGAACCCAACAGTCCACCTATTGCTGGTATGGCTCGGAAATCACTTTGCGGGATCAGGGCGACAAACGCGCTGAAGACAGCTTCTACGTTGGTGGATCCCACATCTCCATGTTACCCGAGGCATCAACCGTGGCTAGCACGGCGCTTGAGCGAGTACTGTCGCGGCTGGATTCAGAAAAAGGCCCAACGGTCAAAGCGGCAATGGTCGTCGATTCACGTGCCGCCGCGTCGTTGATTGGCCGACTACTAGGCCCGGCAAACGCACGCCGGGTACAACAGGGACAGTCGTACTGGGCGGATCTGGTCGGCGAAAAAGCGTTCAGCGACAAACTAACAATCGTGGACGACCCGCTTATCAAACGCGGCTTCTCGTCACGACTCTACGACGAGGAAGGTATATCTGCAAAAGTCCTGCCGATCGTTGAGGAGGGTGTTGTCAGGAACCTGTATGTGGATACCTACTACGGACGCAAAGCAGGGCTTACGCCGACGACGGGTTCGGCGTCCAATCGCCGTATTGGTACGGGCGACATGTCATTGGCTCAAATATTCGCCGACGTTGGGAGTGGCGTTTATGTGACGTCTTGGCTGGGCGGCAATGCAGATAACACGACGGGTGATTTTTCTCTGGGTATTCGTGGACACATGATCGAGAACGGCCAGATCGGGCGCCCGGTCGGTGAAATGAATGTGACGGGTAACCTACGGGACCTGTTCAGTCGCCTGGTAAACGTCGGCAACGACGTTTACCCGTACTCCAGCACCTTGTCACCGTCGCTGGTATTCGCGGATGTAGACTTTTCAGGTGTCTGACGCTAGGCCGTTAATCCGCCATCAATCGGGATGGCGGTGCCCGTAATATGCGTCGCTGCATCGCTGGCAAGAAATAGCGCGAGGCCCGCGACTTCTTCGGGCGTAGCAAGACGACCGTTCGGGTTTCGCTCGGCGAGGGTTTCCAGGAATTCCTCGACATCTTCACCGGCTTGCTCAGCGCCGGAGGCAAGCATGGGAGTATCAACCCCGCCCGGACAAATCGCATTGACGCGAACGCCGTCGCTGGCCAGATCGCTCGCGAGCGCTTTTGTCATCAGGATCAGGCCACCTTTGCTGGCGCAGTATGCGACGGCTTTCTGTGCACCCTCAAGGCCCCAAATTGACGAAATATTGACGATGCTGCCCGTCGATTTCTGCAAGTGAGGAATCGCAGCGCGACTGAGATAGAACGGTACGTTCAGGTTGATCCTTATAGTGTCTTCCCAGTCGTCATCGCTGGTTTCCTCTGCGTAGCCGCGCAGCAAAATGCCCGCGGAATTTACCAGACAGTCGAGGCTGCCGAATTCATCGATTGCGTCAGCGATCAGCTCATTGCAGTCGTCCGACTCACCGAGTTCGCCAGTCCAGATCGCGATGCGATCTGACACGTCAGCAACTTCCTCCAGCCGGCCTTCATCGCGCCCGGCCGCCATCACGTCCCAGCCGGCTTCCGCGAACGCGATGGCGATAGCAGCCCCAATACCGGAACTTGCGCCTGTTACCAGTGCAACGCTCATGATCTTCCCCAAGGACTTCGTTCGTGTTATGCAGTGTATCCCATGAATACAACGCTTACTCTAAACAGTCTCGGTTGGCGAACGCACTTTCAGGTGCAACTCGATCCGGATCAGCTTTCAACTCCTGCTCGCGTGATGAATGTGCATCGCGGACGCGTGGACGTCGCGAGCGAGAAAGGTATTGCTTCGGTCGAGATGAGTGGCCAAAACGCAATCGTTGGTCTGGCCGTAGGCGATTGGGTGTTGCTCGATGAGAGTGGCAGCAAAGTCCTCGTCAGACTTGATCCGTTCGGAATATTTCAACGTCGCGCTGCAGGAACCAGTGGTGAGATTCAGACGATTGCGGCGAACGTAGATACCTTGTTTGTTGTTACGTCTGCGAATCGGGACTTCAATGTCGCGCGCCTCGAGCGATACCTCGCGATAGCACACGACGCAGGGGCATTTCCGGTTATCGTCATTACCAAGGCTGATCTCGCTGACTCGCCAGAGGATTTCGTCTCGGACGCCGCGAAACTATCGCCAGGCTTGCTGGTGGAATTGCTGGATGCACGTGATGCCGAACAGGTTGCGGTACTTGGTGACTGGTGCGGTCAAGGTCAGACTGTCGCTTTGCTGGGTTCGTCAGGCGTCGGAAAATCTACGGTAATCAATACTTTAGCTGGAATTGATCAGCATACATCGGCGGCAAGGGAAGACGATCAGAGAGGACGCCACACAACGACAAGTCGTTCCATGCACAGACTACCGAACGGCGGCTGGCTGATCGATACTCCGGGCATGCGTGAGTTGCAGCTGGTCGATGTGGGTGATGCGCTGGATGATGTATTTAGCGATATCGCGGCGCTTACGGGTGCTTGCCGATTTGCCGACTGCGGACACGCTACTGAGCCGGGCTGTGCTGTGCAGGCAGCGATAGAACATGATGAGCTTGACCCTGATCGGCTGCGGCGTTACCAAAAACTGCAAGCCGAGGATCGGCGAAACACCGAGTCGTTAGCGGAGCGCCGATCTCGAGACAAGCAATTCGGGAAGATGATCAAGTCAGTACTCACGGAGAAGAAATCGCGTAAGGGTGGTCCTGGCTAGCGTTATTTAGCGAACGGTCTTCTTCGCCGCAAGTAGCAGCCAGATGAGAACGATGAAGACGATCGAATTAATGATCGCGCCGATTGTTACGCCAAACTTCAGACAGAGCGCGGTATCGAGCGGCGCCCAAATCACAACAGATAAGACCAGAGCCCGCCAAACAAGCATCGATGGCGCAGCCTGAAATTGATGTACCAGGGCCGTGAACAGGACACCCCAACTGGCGATCGTCGGCCCGAGTACCGTAGCGAAGAATGCCGACCAGGCGTAGTCGCCGTTGCCAGTAATCGCGGTCTGTAAAATGGCCGTGGCGTGCGGCAGGAACGCGCTCGCGAACAACAAGAGCCCTCCAACAACGTGAACGGGGCCGACCAGCCGCAGTAGTTTTTCACTCACGGGATTCTCCTTTCACACAAGTGCGGCAGCCAGCCATACTGCTAGGCGTGAAAAATGGTGGGCCCGCCAGAAACCGCGTCAGCGGTTGAAACCGTTGCTCAGTACGGAGCAGGGCGACACCGGCCGCAATCATACCCCAGTTCGTACCCCAACTCAGCAGCGGGTGCCTAACTGGTCGCTATGAAATGCCGGATACCGGAAATCATGTTACCGACTATTACGTCCGTGTACTTGCCATAGTCGCCATGCGCCGCGTCGTTGCGCGTTCCCAGCCACGCCGTGACGTGTTTCTGCTGAGATTTGTCGTAGGCTCCAGCCTTCGTCAGATCGGCATTGATTCGATCGGCCTTCTTCGGTTTGCCGTCAGGTGTGTCTGGGTCTACGCCATGCTTGCTGCACAAATATCGCAAGTGAGACTCGAATGAGCTGCCGGCGATAACAGCGGCGGCGTCCTTGTATCCGTTGTCGAGTAGGTGCTGAGCCATCTCCAAAAAGTCGGCAAAAACTGTTCCGTGAATGACATCCGATACCGAATCTAAGAATCCTTCCGCTATCGCCGTCTTGATCGTATCCATGATACCGATGAGTGTTTCGGCGATACGCGTCAAGTCAGTTCGCCTCTCCGCGTTTCGCAGGTTAAGCGTGTACCGCGCTTCCTCGGCATACACGGACGATTCGCCGGTCGCTCGGATAACGGCCGCGAGAGCCTTTGTGAAGAACGTCTCAAAGGATGCGCGCGGGGCCTTGTACATGCCCTCGTCATCCTTGAGCGTTTCCGCGAACTTAAACGCATCGTCAATCTGCTTGACCAGATTACCGTCCAAGCTAATTGTCATCTGGAACTCCTTCGGTGTTTCTAAGCCAAATTTTGGCCAGCATTGGCTACGACTGCATTGTACTATGAAGACCATATAGGGGTAAGCAATGGCAATACCAGAGTCCCAACTCGAATCGTGGACCGGGCTGGGAGCACAACAAGGCTCCGCAAATACATACAATTCTGTCCAAGCAGCACTGTCGGAGCATCCGTGGCCAACGAACATGAACCAAATTTCTTACCTGCAAGGTTCGTATCCGAATTACACGAATATTCGCGGTGACAGTGACGTCGATGTTGTTGTAGAGACAACTCTGGTCTTTTATCACGATGCGCGAGCAGACCTTCGTGAACAGCTTGGGCTTACGGGCGGGGGGTCGTATGGGTTTGCAGAGTTCAGGACTCAAGTGAAAACAGCCCTTCAAAACCACTACGGCAACGGCTTAGTAACTGAAAGCACGAGCGGCAAATGTCTCAAAGTCACAGGAAGCAGCAATCGACTGGATGCAGATGTCGTGCCGTGCGTCACACTCAAACACTACTCCGGAACAACGCACAATGCGTCGGGAATTACACTTTGGACCAGTGCTGGCATCCAGATAGTCAATTATCCCAAGCTGCATTTGCAGAATGGCTCCCTCAAAAATACGGCTTGTAGTCAACGGTACAAACCAACTGTACGAATATTCAAGAATGCCAGGAATCGAGCGGGTGGGGACTTTCCCTCATATTTTTTGGAGTGCCTAATCTACAACGTGCCATCGGTATATTTTTCGAGCAATCGCGCAGATACTTTTCGCGATGCGTTGGTTTATCTATACAACTCGATGAACGACGGAACGCTCGGTTCTTTCAATTGCCAGAATGGTCAACAGCTCATGTTCGGTAATCAGCCTCACCAGATCGACATTCATTTAGCGCATACGTTGATAAATCAGCTCGTAAATCTATGGGACAACTGGTCTTGAGTAAGCCGTATTACATCTTGTCACTTGATGGGGGCGGCTCGCTCGGCGTCTATACGCTTGGTGTCCTCGTCGAGATAGAAAGAATGCTGGATAAGCCTTTACATGAAGTATTCGACCTTACGTTCGGAACGAGCACCGGCTCGATAATCGCTTCTATGTTGGCGCTTGGCGATGACGTAGAGACGACGATTCATGACAGATATTTTGAAATCGCCCCCGACGTTATGAGTCGGTGGCTGCCGAGTTCGAAGACTGCAGCTTTGGAACGCCATGCCGACGAGGTATTCGGTGAGAAGAAGTTCGACGAGTTCTTGATAGGTATCGGTATCGTAGGTACACATCTGGAATACAACCGGCCGATAGTCTTCAAGAATACGGTGGATCAATCTCACGGAAGTGCCGGGAGCTTTCTGCCCGGGTTCGGCTGCACGATTTCAGAGGCGGTTATCTCTTCATGCGCGGCCTATCCCGTCTTCAAGAAAAAGTTAGTTCAGACCTCGAATCATGGTGATCGTGTTGTTATCGACGGTGGTTTCGTCGCGAACAATCCGACCCTTTTTGCAATTACCGATGCGCTCGGGCCACTGGGTATTTCGCCGGACGATATTCGTGTTCTTAGCATAGGTACAGGGAACTACCCGAGCAAGACGAGAATCGTTTCGCGCGTGTCAGCACGGCTTTCGCCGCTGCAAACGTTTATGACGCTGCTCAAAACAGGCTCGAACACGATTGAGGAGCTACGAACCCTTATTTTTGGCGATATTCGGACGGTAAGGATTGACGATGTGTTTGCCGATGTGAATTATCGTACAGATTTCGTCGAGGCCGACTCGGAAAAGCTGAAGAAGATTTTTCAATTGGGTAGAAAGTCATTCGAGTCCAGGGAGCAGGAGCTTCGAGAGTTTTTCGAGGCACGGGCTTAGTTTAGTCATGGACACAATCACAGTGGGTTTGCGGAAATTGGGAATAAGAGCATGACAACCGACGAAGAACAGCAGCCCGATTCGCAAGAACAAGAGAATGATGTGGACCCGCTTGTATGGCACTACCAGAGGGAAAAGCGGCTAAAGCTCGGAGGAGTTGTGAGTTGGGGCCACACGGTTGAGAGCAAGAACGACGATCATCATTTCGATATCAATTGTACGTACGGATTCATATCAAACGCCTGTTTCATCGACGTTGTGGTTCCGAGTACTGTTCCGCCCGATAGGCTGACCGGCATATTCGAGTTTGTGCAGAACCAAGCGGAAGACTATGCGACGTCTGCTCCTTTTGAGAGGAAGTTTCCGATCAAGCAAGAGGGATTTCTGGACTTCGAGAGCTTTCCAGAGCATCGAATGACAACGCGAGACTGCAAGTTCACTGGTCGAGTATTTTTCTACACGCACTACCTGATTCGCGACGACGATAAACAGAAACTCGTGGCGCTATACGAAACCAGCGGTCTTTCGCTAATCATTAGAGATGGCAAGTGGGTGACGGAAATACAGAAATTTATTGATAGACCGACCGTATTCTTGGGTCATGATTCGGCAGATAAAGACGGGCTTGTACGAGAGCTGGCGCACAAAATGAACGGCCCGGAGATGCAAGTCTGGTATGACGAAATATCGTTGAAGCCAGGAGATCGGCTTAGGAAGAGCCTCGATCAAGGTCTGGAGGATACAGACTACTTCTTGCCGGTAATTACCGAAAATTGGATGAACAACGACAGGTACGCGGAGTACGAGTTTGACGCCATAATGCAAAAGTACATCACGGAAAAGTCGGTCAATATCATCCCGATCTGCGTCGGGGTTAGTCCTTCGAGGCTGAAGGAGAAATCTCGTGTTCTTGCTGATTTCGTTGCGATAGTACATGGGCCAGATCACACAATAGACAACCTTGCGAATCAGATCGCCAAAGCAGTCGATCCGCAAATTCCGAAAATTGGAGAGCCGTTGCCACCGCTTGAGCCGCCCGGTAAGAAAGGTCTTTACGGCGTTGGCATGACAGTTGGGCCGAAAGAGCCAGTGGAGTCAGAGGGCAAGTCAGAAGACTCCTCATAGATTTTCAGCGGTCTCTCGTCTTCTTGTATTCTTCGAGAGCGTCGTCGTCAATGACGACATTGCCGCCGCCGGCCCAATGACGATTCGTACCATCCGATCGGCTGGCTGTGGGTAGTCGTCTTAATCGGCGGCTTCTTCAGCCGTCGGTTGGAATTTCTTGTATCGCTGGGCCAACTCGGCCCAGTCGTCCTCATTGATAAGTCCAGGTACGACGAGTACACCACTGGCTGGTTCTGTTGGTTTTCCGTCCGCACCCAATGTGCCGTCGAATTTTCGCTGCGCCCAGCGTTCAGGAGCTTTCCGCGCGAGATACTGTAACGCGTACTTAGGATCATCTCGTGCGGCCTTCGCGATGAGAGCTACCATCGAGACCTCAGCCATCGCTTCTGCTTGCTCTACCGCTTGACGAAATTGACGATACGGGTCCCGAGGGCGGCTCATCCAGCGGGAAAACGTCTCAGGCGCGATCCCGACCGCCTGCGCCGCCACATTGCGGTAATTGCCGAGACGAATCATGTTCAGAATTCGTTCTTGCAGGTCGGGTGTTAGCTTTGTCCGTCGAGGCATAAATCGCGTCTCACATGGTGGCGGCGCTGCAATTGAGATTGCGTCGGACGCAAGTTGATGGCATCACGATCTCAGTGGAGCTGAGCTGGTCCATCGAGCCTCGCGTCATAGGCAGTCTTATCCATCGCGCCCTTTTTTGGTTCGATCTTCCGTCCGTTTCGATCCACATTTTTTCCAAGCTCAAACCGGGAAGCCTCTTCAGTCGAATATCCAAATGAAGCGATCAGCAAGAACCAGCGAATCGCTAAACCAAATTGCTCGTCAGTGAGATCGTCAAGGCAGTAGCCGGCGGCGGAGTCGATGGTCAGGTGAGGGCGTCCTCGTGTCTCTACAATCCCAACCAGTCTCTGTATTAACTGTTGTGCTTCACTCGGCGTCATTTTTCGTCTCCAGTTCATATCGCGCCATGCAATCATCGACATAGCTTTCGGGAAGTGTCATTGCCAGCACCATTCTCGTTTCAGCTACGTTCTTTCCGTCGCGCACGAGCTGTTCAATCCGCCCCTTCGTAGTTGCCCACTCGAAGGCTTCCGCAACGTCTCCCAAGCGCCGCGCCGACCCGCCTAAAGCGGAGGAGGGGGCGCGTGCGTTATTCATTATTCCTAATCTGTGTCCATAGGTCCCTGATTTGCCTCGTTTCGGTGTTCCCGTGTGGGTACGCTTCGTTTCCACCTGTTCATGCTTCGTGCCCAAACGCGAACACGCCAGTTGGTACTTGCCGACCACCGTCGCAGTGAGGTTAGGCAAGAATCGGACGACAATTCCCGAAGCCATCAGTGACTCGATCACACGTTCGTTACATCCGATGTGCTTTCGTAGCCATCGTTTGCTGTCAGGTACGCTCCCGGCCTCCAGCCCGCACCAACGTTCCAATATGAGGGTCGCTCGCTGCTCGGCGTTTGTAAGACCTTTGAACCACGGTTGGAGCACAAGGTCGCTTCTCGTATAGGTCAGCTTTGGTATCCGAATCGGTTGTTTCATGCCGTGTAATTCCCCGAAGTAACGGAGCGTTAGTCGGTAAGGAGATTTCTCAGCCATCGCCCACCTCCTGTACCATTGGTCCGTTCCGCGCTTGGAGCCGGTGGCGTCGTAACCTCGGACTCTGTGGGGCGTTGGAATACTGGGCGCGGTCGTTCACTCGGCCGCGTCCTTTAACGTTAAGCATCGTCCGCAACCCGTTGCCGGGTCTCGATCCAACTAAGTACGTCGGAAAGACGCCACGCGACGCACCTTTCGGTGACACGAACTCGATCTGGGAATTTGCCGTCTTTTTCCAGCCGCCAAAGCGCGGTGCGCGATAGCGTTGTGAGGTGGGCAACCTCTTTGACGCTGATTAAGCGGTCCACATCGTTTTGCATTCAAGTACCTCATAGTCAAACGAATCCACACGACTGCAGCGCAGTCGCAGAGAGATCGGTCATCCTTAGAGGCACCACAGCCGTATTTCTGTGGGCCGGTTAAGTCGTCCCCGAGAATCGGGGACAATGGCTACAAGTTCTATTTTACATAACGCGGTAGATGTTTCAAGAGATTTCAGCAACGAGCACGAATTGCGACGACGTTTGAGCCGTCGCGAAGTTCATCGAGGTAGTCAGCCCACGCCTGCATCATTTCGATACGTTCCGGAATCAGTTCCGACCGGTTGTAAATGGCTCGTACTGACGAATCTTTGTGGGCCAGCTGCAATTCGATGACATCTGGTCGCCAACTCATCTCGTTCAACAGGGTGGATGCAGTGGTCCGAAATCCGTGCGCACACAATTGCTCCTTCCCGTAACCCATGCGACGCAACGCCGCGTTCAGAGTGTTTTCGCTCATGCAGCGATCTTTGGAGCGAACGTTTGGGAACAGGTATCGGCTGTCGCCACTCCATTGCCTCAACTCATCAACGATCGCTCGCGCCTGCAGAGAGAGCGGAACGCTATGTGCTCGATCCATTTTCATTTTCTCAGCCGGAATGCGCCACAAGTCGCCCTCGAACTCGGCCCACTCCGCCGCCCTCAATTCGCCTGGA
Organism: Woeseiaceae bacterium; assembly: GCA_021773075.1. Classification (GTDB taxonomy): domain Bacteria; phylum Pseudomonadota; class Gammaproteobacteria; order Steroidobacterales; family Woeseiaceae; genus UBA1847. The sequence continues at coordinate 236,826 of JAJFKT010000012.1, read as the reverse complement.
CGAACAAATACATAAGGCGCGAGGCGAAGCGCCAACTGAATGGTTGGCAATGCCTCAAAGTCGCTGATTGCGCGGAGCAGGGCGGCGACGTCGGCTGGTTTGGTCAGCGCTGGAAAATGCCGAGTCTTCACGGGTGTTAATGCGCCCTTCAGGTCTGCGGCGACGTCGCGTTCGGCGCGATCTGTCGCAATCGCGAATCGAAATATCCGGCCACATATCGACCGTGTCCTGTGCGCGGTTTCGTGCGTACCGCGTTGCTCAATGCGTCGTAGACAGGCAAGCAGGTCGGCCGTGGTAACCGTCGTGATAGGCATATCGCCAATTGCGGGGAAAACGTACATCTCAAGGCGTCGCTTATCTTTTTGACATCCCTGTTTTTCAAGAAACTCCAGCGCAATCGCTTTAAGCGTATTTCCTACAGCGCGTTTTTCAGCGCGCCTTGCTGCGGCAGGATTGATTCCGTCGGCCAAAAGTTTGCGTGCGTCATCCCGTCGCTGTCGTGCTTTCGGTAGCCGGACTTCTGGGTACTTGCCAAGCGCCATACCACGCTCTCGACCGTGCAAGTGGTATTTCAATCTCCAAAGTCTCCCGCCCGACGGCGTGACAAGCATGTACAAACCTTTTTGATCATAGAGCTTGAAAGGTTTTGGTTTGGGCTTCGCCGCCCGAATCTTGGAATCAGTCAGCATGTTGCACCGCCGTGAAAATCACGCACGGGTGCGTCGCGGAATGCCATCCGCATCATTGAAAATTGCATTGTATTTAACCTCTGTGGGTCTCAGTGGCCCGGTGGGGTATTTCTTACCGGGGGTGGCGTCGTACCACTGAAGGTACCCCACTCAGTTACGCAACACAATGAAACAATCGGAAAGCTATTGGGCAAAAAAAAGCCCAGAAATCAGCACTTAATGACTGATTCTGAGCATCTTGAAACGTGCTGGATAAGAAAAATGGTGGGCCCGCCAGGACTCGAACCTGGGACCAAGGGATTATGAGTCCCCTGCTCTAACCAACTGAGCTACAGGCCCGTAAAGCTCCTAATCCTCCAGCAGGAAGCTGCGCAGCTGATCTGAACGCGTCGGATGCCGCAGCTTGCGCAGCGCCTTCGCCTCAATCTGCCGAATGCGCTCGCGCGTTACGTCGAACTGCTTACCAACTTCTTCCAGAGTGTGGTCAGTATTCATGTCAATTCCGAAGCGCATGCGCAAGACTTTCGCCTCGCGTGGCGTCAGACCGGCCAGTACAGAATGCGTGGTTTCCTTCAGGCCCGATGTCGTCGCAGAGTCGACCGGTGAATGTACAGTCTGGTCTTCGATGAAATCGCCGAGATGTGAATCTTCGTCATCACCGATCGGTGTTTCCATCGAAATCGGCTCTTTAGCAATCTTAAGTACTTTGCGAACCTTGTCTTCCGGCATTTCCATACGCTCTGCCAGTTCATCGGGCAGCGGCTCACGGCCCATTTCCTGAAGCATCTGTCGCGAGATACGGTTCAGTTTGTTGATTGTTTCGATCATGTGGACCGGGATACGAATAGTTCGGGCCTGATCTGCAATTGAACGTGTGATGGCCTGACGAATCCACCAGGTCGCATAGGTAGAGAATTTGTACCCGCGCCGGTACTCGAACTTGTCTACTGCCTTCATCAAGCCGATGTTGCCTTCCTGAATGAGGTCCAGGAACTGCAGGCCACGGTTGGTGTATTTCTTAGCAATAGAAATAACCAGTCGCAGGTTGGCTTCAACCATCTCTTTCTTCGCACGGCGAGCTTTTGCCTCGCCGATCGACATCTGACGATTAATTTCCTTGATCTCGGCAATGCTCAGCCGAGTTGCGACCTCAACAGCGATCAGCTTGCGCTGGCAACGTAGAACATCGTCTCTGAGCTTCGCAAGAATCGAAGAATGTTTGCGCTTGGCGCGAATATGCTTCTCGATCCAGCCGTAATCGGTTTCGCTTTTCGGAAAGCTCGAAAGGAAATCTTTGCGTGGCATGCCGGCATCGCGAACACAGATCTGCATAACCATGCGTTCCTGGCTGCGAATGATCGAGACAACGTCGCGCAGATTGCGAACCAGTGCGTCGAACAATTTTGGCGCGAGCTTAAGCTCCATGATCTGGTCGGCCATTTCCGAGAGTGCCTTGATCGTACGCTTGTCTTTAAAGCCGTACTTGTCGAGGTACTTCATGCCCCGGTTAAAGTGGCGGCGAATGACTTTGACGCGCGCTTTGACTTCATCGGGATCCGGACCAGTGTCGATGACCTCATCATCATCATCATCTGTCTTCGGTGCAGGCGGCTTGATCTCGTCAGGCTCGTTCGGGTCGATAAAGCCGACAACGAAATCCTGCATACGGGTCTCGCCACCGATCACGCGATCGGCAACTTCGAGCAGCGCCTCAACGGTCGGTGGGAAATGCACCATGTGGTACTTGACCTGATTGAGTCCGGCTTCGATGCGTTTGGCGATTTCGATTTCGCCCTGCCGCGTAAGCAGCTCGACGGTTCCCATCTCGCGCATGTACATTCGCACGGGGTCGGTCGTCCTGCCAAACTCGGCGTCGACGCTTGCGAGCGCGGCTTCTGCTTCTTCGGCACCGTCGTCGTCCGTCGCCGTAGCGTCAGACAAGGTGATGGATTCCACGTCCGGTGCTTTCTCGTGCACCGCGATGCCCATATCGTTAATCATGTTAACGATATCTTCGATTTGCTCCGGATCGACGATGTCGTTCGGCAAGTGGTCGTTGACTTCGGCGTACGTAAGATAGCCTTGTTCTTTACCGCGGCCTATCAATTCTCTGAGCTGCTTGGCTTGTGCGCTTACTGCGACTGGTGTGCTTTTTTCGGTCAAGACAAAATCCCTACGGGTAAAAGATGCAAACGATCAATTCTACTCTTTTGAAAGAGGCCAATCTAGCATTATTTCTTGGGTTTAGCGCCTGCCAGTAACGCCGTGAGCTCACCTTTCTCAATATCGGAAAGCCCAGTAAGCTCTTGTTTTTCAATAAGATGTTCTATTCTCTCTTTGCGTCCGGCCTGCGCCAGCTGCTGCAGGCATTCTGTTAACTCAGCTACGGCGTCAAATTCGTCGTCCATGGGCACATCAGCGGCGGCGAGTTTTCCCAAATGTCGCCCCTGCTCATCGTGTCGCCAGTGCTCCAGCAACCCAGCGGTCGTTATATTGGGCTGCGCCTGCACGGTTTCAATGAGGGCCGCCAATAAATCAACGCCAGCCCGTTGCACGCCGGTCAGGTCTTCAATATTTAGCTTTATAGCTGCCGCCGGATTGTTCAGGACGAGCGTAATGGCGCGCCTCACCACTGATGGTTGCCCGGCACCAGAATGCTTCCTGACTTTGAACCTCTCTGTTGTTGCATGAGTCTTCGCTGCTGAATCCCGCGGTGCGCTGTCGGCCAGCAATTTCTCAAGCTTTATTCCCGTCAACCCGACGGCTTCAGCCAGGCTTTCAATTAGTAACTCCCGATAAACACCCGTTGGAATCTTATTAACGAGTGGGCGGGCGATTTCGGCCAATCGGGCGCGGCCGTCAATGGTCTCCATGTCGACCTGACTACTCAGCTCCTGAATCAGGAATTCCGACAACGGCAATCCGGTATCCAGCATTTCCACGAACACAGCGGCGCCGTTCTCGTTAACGAATGAATCCGGATCGTGGCCGTCGGGCAAGAACACGAATCGAATCTGTCTTCCCTCGCGTACTTGCGGCAAGGCGTTTTCCAGCGCTCGCCAGGCAGCCTTTTTCCCCGCGCGATCACCGTCGAATGAGAAATAGGCGTTTTCTGTGAGCCTGAAAAGTCGATTCAGATGCTCACCGGTTGTCGCTGTACCCAGCGTAGCCACCGCGAAGTCGATGCCGTTTCGGGCCAACGCCACGGCATCCATATAGCCTTCAACCACAACCAGGCGCTCGATGTGCCGTATCGCTTGCCGGGATTCGTACAAGCCATATAGCTCGCGGCCTTTATGAAACAACACCGTTTCCGGCGAATTCAGGTACTTCGGTTCGCCATCGCCCATCGTTCGTCCGCCGAAGCCGATAGTGCGCCCGCGCGAATCACGAATGGGGAACATGATGCGATCGCGGAAGCGGTCGTAATGCTTACCATTGTCCTTGCGAATAATGAGGCCTGTGGCGAGCAAGCGCTCTGTTGCCTCCTCAGACTTGCCAAACTTGTCGAGCACGTTGCTCCAGCCATCTGGCGCATAGCCGATGCCGTAACGTTTTGCCGTGGCGCCGTCGATGCGGCGTTTCTTAAGATACTCGACCGCTTCGGGTGAGTCCTTGAGGCAGGACTGCCAGTGCCGCGCGACCGTGTCCATCAGTGAAAACAGCTCATCATAGCGACGCGCCGGCTGGTCGCTTTCGCTTCTTGGGACATCTACGCCCATCGCGCCAGCGAGCGACTCAATCGACTCGACGAAGCTCAAGTGGTCAAATTCCATGAGAAAGCCGATCGCGGTGCCATGTGCACCACAGCCGAAACAGTGATAGAAGCCCTTGCCAGGACTGACCGTAAATGAGGGTGTTTTTTCACCGTGAAAAGGGCAGCAGGCTTTGAATTCGCGACCCGCCTTTTTGAGTTGGATTCTACGCCCGACAACCTCGACGATATCTGCTCTTGCGATCAGATCATCAATAAAGTCCTGAGGGATTAATCCAGCCATAGTTTTTCAAACGTCGCCCGGCTACTAGCGGGTCTTTCGAGACTCTTATTGTTTTGGAAAGCATAGCCGAATGCTGAGGCTTTGCCAGTGCGCAAAAAACGCGCCAACTATTCGAAAGCGAAAAGGGGTCGGAGCCCTTTTGGGAGTTACAGTGTGTTGAGGCGTTCTTTGACGGTCGCGCTGACGGCGCCCATGTCGGCCCGGCCGGCCGCCTTCGCTTTGACCTGACCCATGACCTTGCCCATATCCCGAATGCTCTCGGCGCCGCTGGCCTTTATAGCCTCGTCTACGATGCTCGCCAATTCTTCGGCTGACAATTGTTCAGGTAAGTACGAGTTGATGACCAGGATCTCGGCACGTTCGATAGCGGCAAGATCTTCCCGATCGCCTTTCTCGAACTGCTCTACCGAGTCGCGTCGCTGTTTGACCATTTTTGTCAATACGGCGAGCACGGCAGCATCATCGAGATCTTCACGTGTATCGACTTCGATTTGCTTAATCGCAGCAAGAATAAGGCGCACCACTTTCAACCGGTCTTTTTCACCGGCCTTCATGGCAGACTTCATGTCTTCTGTGAGTTGGCCTTTAAGGGACATCGTGCTGAAGTACAGCGCGACTTAGTAAAGGCGCTTGCGCTTGGCTTCGTCGCGAGATATTTTTTTCAGATGTCGCTTGACGGCTGCTGCTTTCTTACGCTTTCTTTCCTGTGTGGGTTTCTCGTAGAATTCACGACGGCGAAGCTCCGTTAGGATTCCGGCCTTTTCACAGGCACGCTTGAACCGACGCAGGGCTGCGTCAAAATACTCGTTTTCTTTTAGGCGAACACTTGGCATTGTTCAGGTATTCCGTCCAGACATAAATAAACCCGGCACATGGCCGGGACTCAGCCGCGCATAATAACTCCACATTTGGCGGTTTGCAAAGGGTTCAGGTTATGATTCGCCGACTATGAGCACCCCGACAATCACCCTTGGAATCGAAACCAGCTGTGACGAGACTGGCGTCGCGCTTTTCAGCGTTGAAAAAGGCCTGATCGCACACGCTTTGCACAGCCAGGTCGATCTGCACGCGGTCTATGGCGGGGTTGTTCCGGAGATCGCCTCGCGTGACCACATCCGGATGCTTTTGCCTTTAATTCAACAGGTTATGGATGAGGCCGGTGTTCAAAAGCCGGACGCGATCGCGTATACCGCAGGGCCCGGACTGGTTGGAGCCTTGATGGTCGGAAGCGGCATGGCGAATGGTCTTGGATTGGCCTGGGGCTGCCCGGTGATCGCAATCCACCACATGGAAGGTCATCTGCTGGCACCTATGCTGGAGGAGAATCCGCCGCAATTTCCCTTTTTGGCGCTATTGGTATCGGGTGGGCACACCATGCTGATCGCCGTTCGCGATCTTGGCGAGTACGAGATTCTGGGCACAACCCTGGATGATGCCGCCGGCGAGGCATTCGACAAAACCGCAAAATTACTGGGCCTCGGATACCCTGGCGGGCCGCTTATCGCTGCACTGGCCGAATCAGGAGACGAAGGCCGGTTCGCATTTCCGCGGCCGATGCTCAATAAACCAAATCTGGACTTCAGCTTTAGTGGCTTAAAGACTGCCGTGATGCTCGAGGTTCGAAGAGCCGAGGCATCAGGCGAGTTGGCCGAGAGCAGGGCAGACATAGCGGCTTCATTTCAGCGTGCCGCCGTTGACACATTGGTCGGCAAAGCGATCAAAGCTGCAGAATCGGAATCGCTTGCTCGAATTGTCGTCGCCGGCGGTGTTGGCGCCAATCGTCTGCTCCGAAGCGAAATTGCGAGGCGATTTTCAGGCGAGGTTTTTTATCCGCGATTTGAATTTTGTACCGATAACGGCGCGATGATTGCTGTGGCAGGCGCATTGCGTATGACAGAAGCGGGCGCCGCCGAAGAGATTCGAGCGCAGGCTAGATGGTCTTTGGAGTCGCTGGCAGTACCAGCGGCAAAAAGCTCAGGAACAGGAATAAATGGATAAGATTTTCTTAAGCGAACTCAAAGTCGATACGATCATAGGCATCTGGGAGTGGGAGCGGCGCATCCGGCAAACAGTCGTTATTGACCTCGAGATGAGTGCGGATATCGCGAAGGCTGCAGCAACCGACGAGGTCGCTGACACACTTAACTACAAATCGGTCGCGAAACGAATTCAGAGCTTTGTCGCCGAATCGAGCTTCCAGCTCGTGGAGACCATGGCTGAGCGTATCGCATCGATCATTCGTGACGAGTTCGACGTTGACTGGGTGAAGGTTCGAGTCAACAAGCCAGGGGCAATAAGAGGGTCGAAGGCGGTCGGTGTGATAATCGAGCGTGGTGAACGGACCGGCTAATGGCGAAGATCTATCTCGGGTTGGGAAGCAATCAATCGGCCGAAGTGAATTTACCACTTGCTATAGGCGAGCTGCGCGATCGCTACGGTGAGCTCGCCATCTCCGACGTTTATCGAAGCGCGGCAGTCGGATTTGACGGTGATGACTTTCTGAACCTCGTGGTTGCGATGGAGTCCGATAAAACAGCACTGAAAATCTGTGATGAGATCGAGTTTATACATAATCTCGCCGGCAGGGTCAGGGGAGATCATAAATGGGAGTCACGTCCACTTGATATCGATTTGTTGCTTTACAATGACCTGATCAGGGACGAACGGCCGGTTCGAGTACCGCGCGATGATATTTTGCAATACAGCTTCGTATTGCGACCGTTGGCGGAACTGGCGCCGGAACTAAGGCATCCCGTGACCGGCAAGACGATGCTCGAGCATTGGCAGGAATTTGATGCAGCGAGTCATCCTTTAGTAGTAACGCACGTTGATTTGTAATGGAGCTGTCATGCGAAAACTAATTTGCCTAATCGCCTTCGCAGGCTTAACTGCATGTGGCGGCAGTGGAGACGGAGTAGTGGTCAGTCCGCCAACCGGGCCGACGGCTTGCAGCGTTGATGGCCAGAAACAATTTGTATTGGATCAATTGTTCGCCTGGTACCTTTGGAACGATTTACTGCCCACCGATATTAATATCGGAAGTTACGCAACCGCCGAGGAGCTCGTGCAGCGGGTAACCCTCGAGCTCGGTCCGCAAGATACGAATGGCAATCCGATCGATTTGTTCAGTAGCGTTGGTTCTCTGGCGGCGGATACGCAGTTTTTTGGCGAAGGCAAATTTGAGGGCTTCGGTTTCAGTTGGCGATTTGTTGACCAGGCACAGACCGATCTTCGAATAACACGGACCTTCGCAGGCAGCCCGGCGGACCTTGGAGGGCTTGGGCGAGGCCAGCAAGTATTGTCCCTGAATGGTCGCAGCGTCACTGAGATCAGTGCCAGCGAGGGTATCAGTGCATTTTTCGACGCGAATCCCACCGTCACGTTCGAGGTTCAACCCCTGGTCGGCGCTGTGTTTACGCCGACTATCAGTGCAGACATTGTGACCATAGATCCGGTTCCGCAATGGCGAATCATCGATGCCGGCGGCGGTCGAATGGTCGGATATTTCGAACTGTCGACATTCATCAGCACGGCCAACGCGGAGTTTGAAACCGTTTTCGCGGCATTTAAGGCGGCCAATGTTAACGATGTCATCATGGATCTGCGTTATAACGGCGGCGGGCTTGTTAGCACCTCTGAGCTTCTCGGCGATTATCTCGGTGGGTCGGTGGCGCAAAATCTCATATTTTCAAGTACCGAATTCAATGCGGATCGAGCGGCCCAGAACAACAGAACAGAACTGCTTGAGCTTCTGGGAAGCTCGCTAAGCCTCTCACGACTTGTCGTTATAGCAACCCGTGGGACAGCGTCAGCGAGCGAGCTGGTCACCAACGGCATGATCCCGCACGTCGATGTTGCCATTGTCGGCGATACGACCTTCGGCAAGCCAGTCGGCCAGATTGGTCTGGAGTTTTGCGACAAGATCCTGCGGCCAACATCATTCAAGATCGCCAATGCGCTCGGCGATGGCGATTACTTCGACGGATTGCCGGTGACAGCCGGGTGCGCTGCTGCCGACGATTTGAATTTTGCCGTCGGTGACGATCTCGATCCAAATATGGTTGCGGCGATGGGCTACATTGATACGGGCGCCTGCCCGGTAACCTCTGTGCCAATAAACAATTTCAAAGCGCCGAGCGAACAAAGGGCCGCAGAGCGCAGAGCGCCGCGACCGGCGCATCGAGAGCTACTGGATGCCTACTGAGTTATTGCGAGCGTTACCAACCGATTGAGCGGCCACCGTCGACGGCAATGATTTGCCCGGTGACGTAGCTTGCATCGCGAATCAAATAGAGCACGCAATCGGCTATATCAGACGGAGCGCCGCTTCGCCCGAGCGGAATTTGATTCAGAATATTTGCCTGCAGCGTTTCTGTCATGCCGTTTTCCGGCCAGAGAATCGCACCCGGCGAAACACCATTGACGCGCACAGCGGGTGCCAGGTCTTTTGCCAGTGATCGCGTCAACATGGCGAGGCCGGCTTTCGCTGGTCCGTATACAGGGTGGTCCCTAAGCGGTCGCTCGGCATGTACGTCGACGATGTTGACGATGACACCGCTTGAGTCGCGCAGATGGCTGGCAGCCGCCTGCGACAAAAACAGGGGCGCCTTGAGGTTGCTTCCAAGGAGCTCATCCCATTGCGCTTCGGTGATACTGCCGACAGGCGTTGGGTAAAAACTGGACGCGTTATTCACCAATCCATCAAGACGACCGCCCCACTCAGCGACAGTTGCGACCATTGCCCGTATCTCGTCAATGCTCAGAAGGTCGGCCTTGAATATTGCGGCAGAATCGCTGCGTTCCTTATTCAGCTGCGAACATAGTGCATGTGCGTCATCTGCTGACGCGCGGTAATGAATCGCAACACGCGCGCCGTTCTGGTGCAGGCATGTCACAATAGCGGCGCCTATTCGACGGGCTGCGCCGGTGACAAGAATGACTTTGTCGTTGAGGGTCTGTTCTGGCATGCAATCATTCATAAAGACTTTATCGCTCACATGCAATACGAACAGCCTGCATCATTCCCCAAGCCCGATAGTTTGAGCGCCAGGCACTCTGCCCGTGTTGGAGAGCATCTGCGCGAGAAGATCGAGCAGTCCGGGGGCCAAATCAGTTTCGCCGAATACATGCACGAGGCGCTATACGCACCCGGTCTGGGTTACTACAGCGCGGGCTCGGCCAAATTCGGCGTCGACGGAGATTTCGTTACAGCGCCGGAAGTCTCCGCGGTCTTTGGCAAAGTCCTCGCACGTCAAATCGCGGAAGTACTTCGGACAATCAAGCACGGATCAATACTGGAGTTTGGGGCAGGGAGCGGCAAACTCGCAGTGGACGTCTTAACTGCGCTGGAAAAGATGAATACGCTGCCAGCGACCTACGAGATCGTCGAAGTTTCGGCAGACCTGCAGGAGCGGCAGGGAAGGCGACTACAGCAAAGCTTGCCGCATCTTGCGGACCGCGTGCACTGGCTATCCGAATTGCCGCAGGACTTTGAAGGCGTAATCGTTGCTAACGAAGTTCTCGATTCGCTGCCAGTCGAGCGATTTGTTCGCCGCGAGTCCGGCGTCTTTCAGAGCTGCGTGACGTTTGATGCCGCGCGTTTCGTATGGACGGAATTGCCAGCGACAGGCTTACTGGCTGCGACCGTCGCCGAAATTGAAGCGGATATTGGCAGCACGTTTCCGAACGCTTATACCTCTGAGGTTTCGTTGGCTGCGCCATTGTGGGTTGGTGACCTGGCAACAAGCCTGAAACAGGGTGCAATTTTTCTGTTCGATTACGGCGTTTCGCGACGGGAATTCTACGCACCCGATCGAGCGGATGGATGGCTGCGTTGCCACTTTCGCCACTACGCCCACAGTGACCCGCTTATCTATCCGGGAATCCAGGACCTGACAAGCTGGGTCGACTTCTCTGCGATAGCAGGAGCCGCTGTCGCGAATGGACTTGATTTACTGGGCTATCAGACACAATCACAGTTTTTCATGGGTGGCGGACTCGAGCTCGAGATGCAGGGATTCAACGAACTGCCGGTTGCAAGCCAGATTAAATTGTCGGGCCAGATCAAAACACTTACTCTTCCCGGTGAAATGGGCGAAAATTTCAAATGCATCGTATTGAGCCGCGGCGACATCGATACGCCGTCTGCCTTTCAATTCGCTGACAGGACGAATTCTCTTTGACGACATTACAGATCATCATTCTTGCGATCGTTCAGGGTATGACGGAGTTTCTGCCCATATCGAGTTCCGGGCATCTGGTGCTGGTTCCCTATTTTCTCGACTGGACGGACCAGGGACTGGCGTTCGACGTCGCGGTTCATTTCGGTTCACTCGCTGCCGTCTGCATTTTTTTTCGTGAGGATATCAAGTCGCTGATATTCGGTGGTGTGCAAGTACTCGGTGGCAAAGTGAAGACACCCGAGTCACGCATGGCCCTGGCAATTGCGCTAGGCACCGTGCCAGCTGCGATTGCCGGCCTGGCGTTTGCATCGTGGATCGAAGTCAATCTTCGCGACCCGGCGGTAATCGTGTACAGCTTGTCTGGATATGGCGTGCTGATGTGGTTCGCTGATCGACTTGGCCGGCGCGAAAGGGCTATTGCAAGCGTTGGCTATAGAGACGCGATCATCATTGGCTGTGCGCAGGCTCTGGCTCTTGTACCTGGAACATCGCGCTCCGGTGTGACGATCACAGCGGCTCGTATCCTGGGTTTTGAACGGCAGGATGCCGCGAGATTCTCATTCCTGTTGTCGGCTCCGGTGATATTGTTAGCGGCGGGCTACAAGTTTGTTGAGTTGATTTCCAGCGGCACAATAGTCGCGTGGGGACAGTTGGGCCTTGGTGCACTGGTTGCGTGCGCGGTCGCCTATGTCAGTATCGAATTTTTCATGCGTGTGGTTACCCGGGTAGGATTGGCACCATTCGCTATTTACCGCTTGATTTTGGCTGCCGTTATTTTGTATGCGCTGGTTTAAATTTACATCATTGCTACTTTTTGCAGGCCCTGCTTGCGCGCTTGAGGGCTATGTTGTCGGTCTCGGTTTAGAGGGCGATTCGGCCGACGGTATCGCCGGCAGTTTTTCGCTTGATCTCGGCCTCACGGAAAAAACCTGGTTGTCGGTCGCGGCGGCCAAGAGCTCTTTGGATTTGCCAAGGGGGGGCTCTCTGGACAGCCGCTTTGGGCAGCTCGGGATTGATCATTGGTTTGAGCCGCTAGGTGTAAGTCTTGGAATCGCCTACTGGGATGCCAGCGACATCCTGAATTCGACAGACTATCTCGGCGAGGTCTATTGGCGTGGCGACAATGCCCGCGTGGCTCTGGATATTGAGTATCGCGACTTTTCATTCGACGTATTCAGGCGCGATGCCCTTGCTGGCCAGGATGTTGAATTTCACGCAGATGGAATTGGCCTTTCAGCGCGCTTCTCGCTCACTCAGTCTATCGATCTGAACCTCGCGGGCATCGACTATAACTACAACGTCAATTTGGGCAGGGCGGCAAATCAGCCGATCACCGATTTCCAGTCCGTCTCAAGATTGAGTCTGATCAATAGCCTGGTCGATTTTCGAGCCAATGTCGGACTGGGTTTTGATATTGGTAAGCAGCGCTGGAGCCTCGACTATGCAAGCTGGCTGGGGGAGGTTGATGGCAGTCGAACGACTTCAACGACGCTTCGGTTTCTGACCCCGATGGGCCAAAAAAGTGATGTCGAATTTGGCATCGGAGTGGATGACTCAGATATCTTTGGCTCGATTAGCTTTTTCTCTGTCCACCTGTTTTTTTACGGCGATTAAACCCGGTTTTTGAAGGTCTGGACAGCGCTCAGTCGTGCTTTGCGAATCGCCTCCGGAATTTTTGAGCCGGAGGTTTCCTGGGCAATCCTGGCAGCGTCAACAGAGGTCGCTGCTGCGAGCGCTGCGCGCAGAAAATCCGCCTGAGGATAGGGACGATCTTCGAGCCCCGTTCGACCGCGTGAATCTGCTTCGCAAGCGATAAGAAATTGCTCGAATCGTTGCGGCCGGCGAAATGCATCCGCTCTTTCCAGTACCTTGACGATAGTTTTGGCACGCAATTCGAGCGCCCGATGACAATGCGTATGAAATTCCGCAACGATCAATGCAAGGTCTCGTGTTGCTCTGGGCAACGGAAGCTGATCGGACATCTTCCGAATCAATTTGCAGCTGCGAATTTCGTGGCCAGGATGACTTGGCAACTCTTCCTGCGGTGTCGTTCCTTTTCCGAGGTCGTGGGTCAGTGCCGCAAATCGCACCTCTAAATCAGCGCTTAAGTTCTCGGCTTGCTGCAGAACCATAAGCGTGTGCACGCCAGTATCAATTTCAGGGTGCCATTTTTTAGGCTGCGGTACGCCGAATAGACGATCAACGTCGGGAAACAGCTTTTTCAGAGCGCCGCAGGATCGGAGCACCTCAAAGTACACATGGATGCACTTGCCCCGCAGAGCTTCCTCAGTTTCCTTCCATACACGGTCCGGCACGAGCGCATCAACTTCACCAGCCTCGACCATCTGTTTCATCAGGGTCATTGTTTCACCCGCGACTGAAAAACCGAGATTCGAAAATCGTGCTGCGAATTTCGCGACCCGAAGGATGCGTACCGGGTCCTCACCGAATGCATCGGATACATGCCGGAGGAGTCGATTCTTTATGTCGCGCAAGCCGCCATGAGGATCAATTAAATTGCCGTGATCATCTTTGGCGATCGCGTTGATTGTCAGGTCACGACGCAGCAGATCTTCTTCGATCGTGACCTCGGGTGAAAAGTCGAACGCAAAGCCATGGTAGCCGGGCGCTGTTTTCCGTTCAGTACGCGCCAGTGCATACTCCTCGTTCGTTTTCGGGTGCAGAAAAACGGGAAAGTCTTTGCCAACCTGTTTGTAGCCGTCCGCCAACAGTTCATCAGGTGATGCACCCACGACGCACCAATCGCGCTCCTTGTGCGCAATTTCGAGCTGTTCATCGCGAACAGCTCCACCAACGAGATAAATTTGCATGGCGCAATACTAACCGACATTTGCGGTTGACGTTCCGGTGCCCGAAGCAGCAGAGTGGGTCATGGCAAGAATCCTGATTATGCTGATTTTGTGTTTGCCGCTGACGGGTTGCTATTACATGCAGGCCGCCGCTGGCCAGTGGGAGGTTATCCGCAAACGAGAGCCAATTGGTGAGGTCTTGGTTGATCCACAAACAACACCCGAACTTGCGGCTCGATTGCGCATTCTCACTGAGGCCAGGGATTTTTCTGTTAGTCACCTCGGCCTGCCGGACAACAAGAGCTATCGCAGTTACACCGAGTTGGAACGGGACTATGTCGTCTGGAATGTTTTTGCGGCCCCGGAGTTTTCGCTGCAGCCGAAACAGTGGTGTTTTCCTGTAGCTGGCTGCGTGAGTTATCGCGGCTATTTTTCCCGCGCTGCTGCTGTAAAGAAGTCGGAACAACTCGCCGCAAAGGGATACGACGTGGCTGTTGGTGGCGTCGCTGCGTATTCGACCTTGGGTAAATTCAATGATCCGATATTGAGCACGATGATGCGTTGGGATGATGTTGCATTGGTCGCCGTCCTTTTTCACGAGCTGGCGCACCAGGTTGTGTACATAAAAGGCGACTCCGCATTCAACGAATCCTTTGCGACTTCCGTGGAGGAGATCGGTGTGCAGCGCTGGCTCGAATCGCGCGACGAAATGGGCAAGATGGCGGATTATCGGGAGGCGCGGGATCTGCAGCAGGTGATATCCGGACTCGTTGCTGATGCGCGAGAAGCGCTCGAAATCGTATATCAATCTGACAGCGATGACTTCGACAAACGCGCGTTGAAAAGCGAGGCCCTGGAGAAGTTGGCAGATCAGATCAGCACATTTTTGGTCGCTAACGGACGTGAGAATTCCGGCTGGTACAGCGGGGAGCTAAACAATGCGCGCCTGATTTCGACAACCCTCTACGAAGGCCTGCTTCCCGCCTTTCGATCCGTATACGCAAAATGCGGCCGCGAAATGCAATGTTTCTATGCGGAGGTAAAGCGTCTTGCGGCAATGTCGGCCACAGAAAGGGAGGTGCAGTTAGCGGCTGGCGACGCGCTCGGTTTGGGCTCGAACGAGAGCCAGCTCGTCCGATAAACGTCGAATCTCGCCGGTCATACGCCAGTGAAAAATTGCCTGTGCCGCCAGAACCCGTTTCACGTACTTGCGAGTTTCATTGAACGGGATATTCTCAATCCAGACCCGGGCGTCGAGTTCGCCATTTTCCGGTAGCCAGCGGTCAACTCGATGCGGTCCGGCATTGTAGGCAGCCGTCGCCAATACCTGATTACCACCGTAGCGAGCAGACATTTGCCCGAGATAAGTCGTGCCGAGGAGGATGTTGCTTACCGGGTCGACAAGCGTAGTAAGTCCCGCAAAGGGCAGCTTGATCTTCTTCGCGACATCACGGCCGGTGGCCGGCATAAGCTGCATAAGACCGATCGCGCCTGCATTTGATTTCACATCGCGCATGAACAGGCTTTCGCTGCGGGCAATCCCGTATGCCCAGGTCGGTGCGATGCTGGCCTGAGTGGAATACGTCTCAAATGTCTCCTGGTAGGGTAGAGGGTAGCGGATAAACAGATCATCGTACTGACCAATATTCGCCGCCGCGGCGATCGCTCGCGAATGCCAGCCCCAACGGTGTGCAAGAACGGCCGCTTGTACTTTGTCATCGGCAGAAAAATGACGCAGCGCTGAGTCCCATTCCGAACGGCCGCGTCCGTCCTGGCCTACGTAAAATAATTCGCGGGCTCGCTGGATCTCGGGGCGAGATTCCAACTCAGATAATCTTGCTTCATCGACCATTAGTCGGGTGTGGTCAAGCGCATAATCTT
This sequence comes from Woeseiaceae bacterium, assembly GCA_021773075.1. Lineage (GTDB taxonomy): Bacteria > Pseudomonadota > Gammaproteobacteria > Steroidobacterales > Woeseiaceae > UBA1847. The sequence continues at coordinate 221,266 of JAJFKT010000012.1, read as the reverse complement.
TAGCGAGTTTGTCGGCGGCAAGAAAGCCATAGAAACTGCGCTCGAGCCTAAGAGATTCAAGGGCTGCAATTGCGTCCAATGCCTGCCCGGATTCGATTTGTGCAATGGCGCGCCAGTAGCGCCATTCCTCAGAATTCCGCTCGACGTCCGGCATTGCGTTCACGTCGGTCAGCAACTGATTCCACTGAGCTTTACGGAGACTTACGCGGGCACGCCAGCGCAATACCTCATCACTTTGTGCCGCGGGTGGCAGCCTCACAAGTCGTTCGTAGGCACCGGGTAAATTATCCCGAGCGGTCCACAACGCAATATGTTGTGCCGTGCGAAGTTTTTGCGCTTCGGAAAAGTCGTGTTTGGTCGAAACTTTATGCCACAAGTCGTAGGCAAGCTCCGGGTCGCGATAAGTGAGCTGTTCGGCTGCGTATACGAGCTGATCGCGCAAAGACCGGTCATCGCTTCGATTCCGCTTTTGTTTCAGGAAGTCTGCAGGATTCGTCTGCGACTGCTGCCAGTCAAGCGCGATATCAACGTGGCGCTGGTCAATGCTCTTCGCCAGCCATTTTGCCAATGTGAAGTTTCGCGCGGTGACAGCGAGATCAAATCGAAGCTTATATTCCACGACGCCCAGGAGCCGGCGTTCATCCAGGTATTCGAATACCGGATCGCACTCACTGACCTGACTTTTGCCAACCAGCCAAAGGTCGACAGCGCGAATCTCAACACGTCGATGGCGTCCGGCTTTGATTTCCGACTGCAATGCGAGACAGTCGAGTTTCTCGATATCCAGTCCCTGATAGAACTGTTCGTAGATTTTCAGGTAGCCCGCGAAATCCTTGTTGCGGATAAAATTGAGCGCGTAGCGGTAGCGAAGCTCCCGGGCAGGCTTCAGAATCCCATATCGCTGAACGAAGGCATCGATATCCGCGCGCGATACAGAGTCGATATTGGCTCGTAGCCAGGTCGCGCGCAAGTCTGGCCAAAGCAGGTAGCGGCGTAGCGATTTCTGATCTTCAGCCGCGAGTTCTTCAATTGCGTTCCAATTGCCCCGCTCGACCTCGGCGAATACATCGCGAAACAGGCTGCGCTGTCGCTCAAGCTCTCCCGCCGTCGCGTTTATGCCCCACAAGAGGCTTGCAACAAGGAATATTCGAACGACGACGAACGGTTGGCGCATAGGTCGGCACGTACCTCATGAATTAACCTGAAGAGTCTAGCGAATTTGAAACATCAGCGCTCGATCACCACGGCGCACGTTCAGAAACAAAATGTCATAGCGCGATGCAATCTCACGTAGATCCTGCAGGTCGTGAACTCGAGCCCGATTGACGTGAGTGATCAAGTCGCCGGTGCGAAGACCTCGCTGCGCTGCGGGAGTGCCTTCAAGGACCTCACCGATCTCAATGCCACTCTCGCCGCTTGTTGCGGCGGCAGCAAATACCGAGCCTGCCAGACCGGGATGAATTTCCTCTCCGAGTACCATCTGGCTTTGCGCCTGACCTAATTCAGCTTGAGTCGAAAGCGTATTATTGTCGCGGACGTACTTGATATTGACTTGTTCGCCGGAGCGCAGCAGACCAATACGATTTCTGAGCTCCGGTCCACCGTCGACCTTCTTGCCGTTTACCTCGACAATAATGTCGCCGACCTGAAGTCCAGCTAATTCCGCCGCGCTGTCGGACTGAATGCCAGTAATCAATGCGCCGTTGTCAATATCATTGCCGAGGGCTTCTGCCGCTTCCGCGTCAATGGTCTGGATGTTGACGCCCAGGAGGCCGCGACGTATTTCACCAAAGTCGAGGATCTGGTTCATTATCGAACTGGCGATCTCCGTCGGAACCGCAAAACCGATTCCAACGTTGCCGCCGGAGCGGCTAATGATGGCCGAGTTGATGCCGATCAGCTCGCCGTTCATATTGACCAGTGCGCCGCCTGAATTACCAGGGTTAATAGACGCATCTGTCTGGATAAAGTCCTCGTAGCCGTCACGGCTGATTCCGGTGCGGCCAAGCGCACTAATAATGCCAGAGGTCACGGTGTGCCCAAGGCCGAACGGGTTGCCGATAGCAATGACGAAATCGCCCACGCGCGCACTCGTTGAATCGCCGATAGCCATTTCTGTCAGCCCTTCGGCCTCGACCTTAATCACCGCAATATCAGTGGCAGGATCAGAGCCGACCATTTCGGCATCATGCTCCGTACCGTCTATCAACGTAATTTGAATTTTGTCGGCATCGCCAACAACATGGTGGTTGGTCAGGATGTAGCCGCGTTTTGCGTCAATAATGACGCCCGATCCGGCACTGGCGACTTCCTGTGATGAACCACCACCGCTGCCACCATCCGGTAAACCGAAGAATCGACGGAAGGCATCGTCGCTAAAGGACCTGCGATTCGTAATGGTTTGGCTGACGCGAATATTAACGACGGCGGGCGACGCCTCCTCGACCAGTGGGGCCAGGCTGGTAACGGGTTCACCTTTGACGCTCTGTGGTAACGCAGCGCCCGCTGATTGAACATAAGCCAGAGCCAACAGCATGGCGCTGATCAGCGCGGGTAAGGTGTTTTTGAGTTTCGTCGTCATATTTTCTCTCAATCGATACTGCAAATCATAGCCAGATTAGTTTTCTCGAGCTGAATCAAGCGTGAACATTTAAGTGCGACAAGTCAGCTAATGACAAGTTTCGCACAGATAATTACAGGCCTCCATGAAGATGCCTGAGCGCGCGACTCCGTCGCGCTCAGGCAATCGCCAATGTACTCAATCAGGCGGCCTCGACCGTGATCCGGCGCGCCTGTATTTCTGGCTGTTTAGGGATAGAGACCTCCAAAACGCCGTTACTGCATTTGGCTGAAACGTCGTCGGTATTTGCGGTCTCTGGCAGTGTGAAGCTGCGCAGGAAGTGTCCTTTAGTACGCTCAGCACGCCGAAGCTCTGTTTTTTCTTCGCGCGTTTCCTGATGTCGAACGCCGGACACGGTCAAAACACCGGCATCCATAGACACGTCGATGTCCTCGGCATTGACGCCCGGTACGTCCGCGCGCAACAAAAAGTGGTCTTTTTCTTCAATAATGTCGACAGCTGGCACCCAGTCCGAGCGCGTTTTCTGCGGGACGCTGGGGCTTGGGTCACGCCGCAGGAATTCGGCGTAGGGCCAGGGTTCGAAGCGAGCAATTCTCATAATTTTCTCCCGATAGAGTGTTTGGTGATCGCTTATTTGAGGCCGCCAATTCCCATTTCAAGAGCCCTTTTTCGTGGCGAAAACGATAAATTGCAGTCTTTCGACGCCACTATTCAGGTCGAAAACATGCCACTATATCTAGTGGATTGGAAATTTAGCAAAAGTGTCATTTTTTTTGTCCTATTTTTAAAGGACTTACTGACATATATATCGTAACTCATTGATTTTTTAATAAAAACATCTATATAAAAAAAACCGCAAAACGCTTGACAGAAGTCCCATTCGGGCATAATCTTGTCATCACTCAGACACTACATCTTGTGTCTACTCAAAGAGGAAAAGAGGCCGTTTACGGCTCTCGTCGCGCGTTTTCTGGCCGCCGGCGAGCGGGGTCCTTTTCCCTAAGAAAAACAGATAGTCATGATGTATTTGGGGTCTCCTAAGGGAGTACAGGGGAGTAAGAAGACCGATGAAGTCTGCCGTTCATTTGGATACGCACACGGTTACCGACATAGAATTTCAAGCAGCATCTCTCGATATTTGGGATGCCAAATATCGACTTACAGCCAAAGATGGCTCGAAAATCGATGAGAATATTGACGATACCTACAAACGGGTGGCTCGGGCGCTGGCTGATGTAGAAGTCGAATCAAAGCGGGATCACTATTTTAAGGAATTCGTTTGGGCATTGCGCAGCGGCGCAATCCCGGCTGGCCGTATTATTTCCAATGCCGGCGCAAACGAGCACAAGCCGGCAACATCGACAATCAACTGTACTGTTTCGGGTACCGTCGGTGATTCCATGGACAATATCCTTAACAAGGTGCATGAGGCGGGATTGACGCTGAAAGCCGGTTGCGGGATTGGTTATGAATTCTCAACATTGCGACCGAAAGGTGCGTATGTAACGGGTGCGGGCGCTTACACCTCGGGTCCTTTGTCGTTCATGGATATCTACGACAAGATGTGCTTCACCGTGTCTTCCGCCGGTGGTCGACGTGGTGCGCAGATGGGCACCTTCGATGTTGGCCATCCTGACGTCATGGAATTCATTCGGGCCAAGCGGGAAGACGGCCGCCTTCGCCAGTTCAATTTATCCTTACTCGTCACCGATGAGTTCATGCAAGCCGTCGTCAGCGAGGACGATTGGAGGCTCGCTTTTCCGGTAACGTCGAAGGAAGTTGAGGTCGACGGTCTTGATGTCACGGACGAGTCGCAGTTCGTCTGGCGCGAATGGCCGGAGGCTGGCAATTACGTCACAGACAATGAAGGTCTGGCGGCCTGCAAAATATACAAGACGCTGCCTGCTCGCCGTGTTTGGGACATCATCATGGCATCGACCTACGACTTCGCGGAGCCAGGCTTTGTGTTGATCGACAAGGTCAACGAAATGAACAACAACTGGTTTTGCGAAAATATTCGTGCAACGAATCCGTGTGGAGAGCAGCCATTGCCGCCCTACGGTTCGTGTTTGCTCGGGTCGATAAACCTGACGCGATTTGTCAGCAAACCGTTTACAGCGGAAGCCGACTTTGACTGGGATAATTTCCGCAAGGTCGTGAAGCTGTTTACGCGCATGTTGGATAATGTTGTCGAGATCAATGGCCTGCCATTGCCGCAGCAACGCAATGAGATTCAACGCAAACGCCGCCACGGTATGGGCTTTTTGGGCCTTGGGTCGACGATCACTATGCAGCGCATGAAATATGGCGAGCCGGACGCGATTGAATTCACCGAGGAGGTTGCACGACAACTCGCCATAGCGGGTTGGGAAGAGGGCCTTGAGTTGTCGGTAGAAAAAGGCCCGGCGCCGATCATGAACGAAACCTTTGAGGTGACGGATGAGATGTTGCGCAAACGTCCTGAGATGCGCGACGATGGCTATCTGGTTGGCGATAAAGTTCCGGGCCGCATCCTGCATGCACGATACAGCCGCTACATGCAACGAATTGCAGTTGAAGCACCTGAGTTGGTTGAGAAACTGGCGGAAACCGGGGCCCGTTTCACACACCACAGCTCGATAGCGCCGACAGGCACGATTTCATTGTCGCTGGCGAATAATGCGAGCAACGGAATTGAGCCAAGCTTTGCGCATCATTACTTCCGCAATGTGATTCGTCAGGGCAAGAAGAGCAAGGAAAAAGTTGACGTCTTCTCGTTCGAACTGCTGGCCTACCGCGAAGCGGTGGATCCGGACGGCATGCCCGGCGGCGTGGGCGATGACGCGGTACCCAATAATTTGCCCGACTATTTCATCACGGCAGACGAAGTAACGCCGAAGCAGCATGTCGATATTCAGGCGGCTGCTCAGAAATGGGTCGACTCGTCGATTTCCAAGACGGCCAATGTTCCTACTGATTACGATTACGATGACTTCAAAGACATCTATTTGTATGCGTATAAACAAGGCCTTAAGGGATGTACGACGTTCCGCTTTAATCCCGAAGCTTTCCAGGGCGTTCTGGTTAAAGAGAAAGACCTCAAGAATACGAAGTACACATTCACACTTGAAGACGGCTCAACGGTTGACCTGCAGGGCGATGAAGAGATTGAGTACGACGGTGAGGTGCACACAGCAGCCAATCTGTTCGATGCCTTGAAAGAAGGCTATTACGGTAAGTTTTAGACGGATTTTGTAGATGATCAAAGTAGATAAAAAAATAGTCGGTTACGCGGTGAATCAAGCCGGGTCCGAAGAAAAAGAAGCCAAGCGCGAATTCAAACGCGAAGGTGGAGGCGATCGTGCCGAAGTTATTCGTATGCACGAAAAGCTCGAGCGTCCGGAGATGCTGGTCGGATCGACCTATAAGGTTAAGACGCCAATATCGGATCACGCGATGTATGTGACGATTAATGACTTCATTCTGAATGAAGGAACCGAACACGAGAAACGCCGTCCATTCGAGATATTTATCAATTCAAAAAACCTCGACCACTATCAGTGGATCGTGGCCCTGACTCGCATCATGTCGGCTGTTTTTAGAAAGGGCGGAGACGTCACGTTTCTTGTGGAAGAACTGAAAGCGGTTTTTGATCCTCGCGGTGGCTATTGGCAGGCCGGTGGCAGGTTCATGCCGTCGATCATTGCTGAGCTCGGCCACATTGTGGAGAAGCACCTCATCATGATCGGCTTACTCGGTTCACCGGAACTTGATCCGGGTCAGCAACAACTCATTGCTGAAAAGCGCGCAGAATTTGAAGAATCGAAGAAACAACGGGACGCGTTCTCCAAAAGTGATTACCCGGAAGGTGCGCAGCTCTGCGGCAAGTGCAGCACAGCGGCTGTCATCATGATGGACGGTTGTCAGACCTGTCTGGCCTGCGGCGACAGTAAGTGCGGTTAGGCCGACCAACCTGTGGGGGTACGCATAAGCTTACATTTTGACCCCATAAGCTTACTTAAGTGAACAGCATAAGTTTACATTTGGACCCCATAAGGTGACATACAAGTCGACTGATGATCCTGTGGGCAAGACCATAGGCTGATAGTTACACGCCATAAGGTGTTGTAGTGTGTTTTGAGTTGCGACTTTGATTATTGATAATACTGTTAGCTGAATTGCAGCTTACATTTCACCGCAGAGCCGCCTACCTCTTGAAGGGTACGCGGCTCTTTTTTTTGGATCAACACGTAAAATCCGAATATGACGAACACGAATCTCAGTCTAAATTTCGCACCAGTGTCGATCTCTGGCGAGACGAATATCAGAGCAGGTGCTCGCACGTATTCGCCCGACTCTCTTCAAGAACTGCGTGCCGCATACACTGAAAGCCACATATTCCATTGGGATCGTCGCAATAACAAGATAGTAGATATCCCTGTTATTGGTGAAACAGCGCCGCTCGGCAACGAGATAATTGACGTAAACATTGCAGATGCATTTTGGTTGTGGCCAGCGTTGCTCACCTCAGCGTTAGTGCGCACGTTTGCGGGAAAACGCGAGATAATAAGGGACTACCCATTGCAAGTACTCGGACACGAGAAGTCCAACCTGATTGCTCACGAGAGTCTGCCAACATGGATTCAAAAGCGAACGTTACAAGAATTTACACCGCGTACACTGTTTGGTCACAACGACCTTCCAACTTTTGGCCTGCTGTGTGATGTAAGGACACGAAATCAAATCTTGGGTTCTTGTGCTCAATTAATTGAGCGAGGAATATCTGTTCGGGGCCAGTATGTTCTGGTTGATGGGTATCAAGGGGACAAGCGAATCTCAGCACGGCCGCAATTGGCTGGTCGGGTCGCGCGGATAGAAGGAGATGAACTGGTTCTTGAGGATCACAGGGAAGGCTGCGAGCGCGTTGCGTCTGCCTCCGCTCGATTGACTGGTCGCCTAGAAGTGTTCGATTGGTGTGTTCGGGAATTTCTCGGTTCAGCATCTGAGGGAATTCTCGAAAATGCGCGACTGCAAGCAGCTGAAAGAACCTCGGGTCCAGGCCGTCTGCATGCAATCACGGGAGTCCTAGAGTTCTTGCGGGGCTGTTCCTTGGAAGCGGCGCCTGGCATAGCTTTTCAAGTCGGCGATCTTCTAAACTCGAGCGACGATAGATTTCCCGTAACGGAGGGAATTCCGAAGCCATCGCTTGTATTCGATCCTTCCGGTGCTCGCACAGATGTCTGGAATGAAAGAGGAATCAAGACTAACGGACCGTATGATCAACGTACGTTTACCCCTAAGAAACTCAACATAGCTGTGATATGTCAGGGACGGTATGAAGGTCAAGTTGACGCCTTTATCGCAAAGTTCCTCGATGGCATGCCGACGGTAAAGACAGGAAAAAGAAACAACCAGCAGGCACGCTATGGAGATGGGTTTCTTCGACGATTTCAGCTCGAAAAGCCGAATGTGCAAACCTTCACCACCAAGTCGCCGACTCTGGATGCCTACACAGGCGCATGTGATGCCGCTTTGCAGAAGGCTGCAGACGATGGGTTTGCCTGGGATCTGGCTTTAGTTCAGATTGAAGAGCAATTTAAAACTCTTCCAGGAAATCGGAATCCGTATTTTGGGACCAAGGCTCTTTTGCTAAAGAATCACGTGGCCGTCCAAAATGTCAGACTTGAGACTATTCGTCAGCCAGACCAAAGTTTGGTTTTCTCAATGAATCAGATGAGTCTCGCTAGTTATGCGAAGCTAGGTGGCCGGCCATGGCTTCTTAAGACCGAACAGAAAGTCGCACATGAACTCGTAATCGGCATAGGTTCGCATACGACCAATACTAGTCGCATTGGAAGTGGCGTTCGCCACGTCGGAATTACAACACTGTTTTCTAGCGACGGTAGCTACCACCTTTCAGATAGAACGAATGTTGTCCCGTTCGAAGAATACTCGCGCGCGCTTACTGAAACCCTTAAGCGTACGATCGTTAGAGTCCGTGACGAAGACAATTGGCGAAACACAGATCACGTTCGCTTGATCTTTCACATGTTTAAACCTGCGAAAGACATTGAAGCTGAGGCTATAAAGGCGACTGTTGAAGGACTGGATTTGGAAAACGTGTCGTACGCATTTTTGCATATCGCGCCTCATCATCCTTTTCTTGTGTTTGATCACGATCAGCTCGGGCAGCCGCCTTGGAAGCCGGAGAAAGGAATATTTGGCCCGAGTCGCGGGGCGCATCTAAAACTCGGAGATAGTCAGTCTTTGGTTGTATTTTCTGGGGCCACCGAACTGAAAAGAGCGACCGATGGGATGCCGCGACCCTGTTTGCTTCGGCTTCATCGCGACTCGACCTTTAGAGATATGACCTATTTGGCGCGCCAGGCATTCGATTTTTCCGCACATTCATGGCGAATAATGTCGCCCGAATCCTTCCCGATAACCATCAAATACTCTGACCTTATTTCGGAACGGCTGGCGGGACTAAATGAGATCCCTTTTTGGGATAGCGATGCTGTGAGATTTCGCGAGATTGGTCGGACACCCTGGTTCTTGTGATGAACATTAGCGATCTTCGATCTACGTTAACACCGTCGCCTGGTGCGTTGGACGGTCTTCCTGATCATGTCGCGGCGTTTTGTGCCGTGATGATTGGAGACAGGGAAGCTGATCTGGCTCAAATCGCCAAAAAGGCAGTCATAGCACATAGGCAGCAGACGCATTCCGATTCTGTGGCGACGTTAGGCTTCGCGCTCATCGGGGGAATAGAGGACGAAGGTGTCACCGAGGCATTTCGAGATGGCGCAGACCAGCTATCCGGAAGGAGGTTCTTCGGCGACGGCAAGGCGGCGGGTTTCGAAGTTGATGGCATAGCATTGCTAGGCGTAGCCGTAGGTTTCTTGGCGATCGATACCGAGATGACCAAGCGAGAGTGGCTTATCAAGTTATTGGTTGATTCAGAACGCGCGCTAAGATCGAACTCTTGGGATGGTAGCCTTGCCGCGGCGGCTCTAGGGCTGGCGACAGACGGCGAGTTACCCCAAGTTGCATCAAAAGAGCTAATGGTCGCTATTGCTCACATGCTTAGGTTTCCCGTAGAACCAGGTATTCGCCAAGCTGCTTGGGAAGAGATTGTTGTCTTAGGCGGGAATCGTGACGTTGCCAAACAGTGTGTTGGCCTGTCGGTGTTCAATTGTGCCGCCGCCGCCCTAGCGGCACTACCAGTCAACGGGGCTGGTGTAGAGAGTTTGAGCCAGTTACTCGACAATATTTCACAGTCGATGTCGCATTGGACATTCGAAGAAAGAAGGCGAGTAAAGGGGCGAGAACCGAGGAAGTGGCACATTGACCATGAATATCATGTGCAAAATCTACTTTGGACGGTGTTAAAACCTATCTATCAAGATCTCGTTGATGAAGAGTCCTTGCCGAAAACTGGGCACAAGACGCCGCGATTTGATCTCGGCGTCCCATCCTTAGGGACAATTATCGAAGTCAAATTCATGAACCGCTCAGGTCAAGCAGCCTGCGCCAAGATCATCGAAGAGGTTGCAGCTGACGCCGCCCTCTACCTGAAGTCGAACACCCCATACGATCGAATGATCGCTTTCATATGGGATAATATGCGCCAAACAGAAGAGTATCGCGTGCTTATAGACGGCCTTGAAACCCTCGATGGCGTCGAAAAGGCGATAGTGCTCCCACGACCGTTACGGATGAGTTAGTCGTTCTCTCTTAGCGCCGAAACCCGAAAGACGTAAAAAGCAATCCAGATGCCAACCACTATCGACCTTGACCGCGAATTTAGACGTTACGAGAAAGATTCTAACGATATGTCCGAGTATCTGGACTACCTGCAAGTTCGTTCCGGTTCATTGCGTTGGGCCGACCTTCTTCAAGAGCGTCGCATTGTATTGCTTGCGGAACTCGGAAGCGGCAAGTCGGAGGAACTCAAGGAGCAACACCGTTTGCGTACCAATGGTGGCCAGTACTCCTTTCACGCGACTTTGCGGGACATTGCGCGACATGGACTTGGCCGTGCTATAGGACGAGCAGCCTCCGAACGTCTTGAAGAGTGGCGGAGTGGTGACGAGCCAGCTTGGTTTTTTCTGGACTCAATTGACGAAGCGACCCAAGCCGGCGAGACACTGGATACCGCGCTTCGATCTGTGAATGATGCAATTCACGGCCGAATGCGCTTCGCGCATATCGTAATTTCCGCTCGACCGATGGCATGGGATGCGACGGGTGATAAGGAGCTGTTGGATCACTGGTTGCCGATTCCCGGGGAACCAGATCTATCAGATCCCGTCTCGCCAGATGAGGTCGTTATAGATGCAATTCGTCGAAAGCCCAGAAAAGATGATGAGGCGCCGGCTCCAGAGGAGCCATTAATTGTCCGCATGATTCCATTGGATGAGTCAAGAATTCGGCTTTTCCTTGAAGCAAGGGCGGTTAAAGATACAGAAGCATTTCTACATTCCCTTCGAGACGCCAATCTACAGGGGTTTGCGACACGCCCCATAGATTTGGACTGGTTGCAGGACTATTGGAGAAAGAATCAATCGTTTGGTTCTTTCAAAGACATGATCGATAACAGTCTCAGAAACCGCTTTCGTGAAACAAGGCGTGAGCGGCGCCAAAGAGACAGAATCGAGCCGGCGAAGTCACGCGAGGCGCTGGAACGAGTCGGAGCATCCCTCGTTCTGTCTAGGTCTCAAGATCTGACTCTATTGCCGGCTATCAACGACGAGCGCCCCAATATCGCTCTGACAGACGTATTGCCAGACTGGCCGTCCGATAAATGCGATCTATTGATTGATCGCGCGGTTTTTGAGCCGGCAAGCCTTGGATATGTGAGACTGCACAACGATAACGATGGCAGCGTTCGAGGCTATTTGGCCGCGTGTTGGTTACGTCGAATGATGAAACAGGGTTGCTCCCGTGAGGAAATTCACGCGATGTTGTTCTGCAATCTGTACGGCGAAGAGTTGGTTGTCCCATCGATGTGTGAGACTGCAGCTTGGCTCGCGATTTGGGAAGATGACTTTGCCCGAGAAATCGTTAGACGAGAACCCTTTGTGCTGATAAATCACGGCGATCCCGGCAGCCTCGCGTCAGAGGTGAGGCAGGATGTGTTTCAAGCAGTTGTTGATCGATTGGCCACTGGGGAGGACGCCAAGAGGCTCCGGTTTGACAGCCTCAGGCGATTTTCGGCTGAGGATCTATCTGGAGTAGTTCGAACAGCCTGGAATATTCACAAAAAAAATCCAGATATTCGCGAGCTTTTGCTTCACACGATCGAAGCAGGGCCTATCAAGTCGTGCCAGGACATCGTGATAGAGGCCTCTTTCGGTGCGTTTGCCGATTGGGTAACGGAAGTACTGGCGGCGAGAGCACTTTTTAGAATTGGCGACTCTAGTGTATGCGCTCAACTCGGCCAGTACGCCATAGACCATGCTGCCACGGCAAGCGATGCCTTCGTCTGGGAGGTTGTTGAATCACTATTTCCCACTGAATTGTCAGTGGAAAAGATGCTGACAATTCTGTCTCGAATGGATCATGCCAAGCTTACATCCGGACTCAGTGTCGAATACCGTCTTCCGCCATTGATCAGCAAAATGGACGACCCAACCCAACTCGAAAGCCTGGTTCGAGGACTATTTGATCAACTCGATGATCAGTCCAATCAAATGGACAGACCGATTTCGGATCACGACGAGCAATTCGCTGTAGCGATTGACGCTGCGGCAAGCCGATTGCTAGAACTTTCTCCTCGTGACAAAGTGCCGCTTATCGGTGTTGAAGCGATGATTCGTGTCACCGACGTCCAACGTTATGGCCGGCTTAGACGGAAAGCCGAATCGTTGACGACGTCGATAGTCGCGACGCCAGAAAGGCGTCGGGAGGCTTTCTGGCATGCGTTTTCTTGGCTTTCTGATCCAAAAAGGTGCGAGGGCGCAGCACCCGAAACTGTGTTTGATCTGTCTCGACTTGGCTACAGGGCGCAGTTGGAGGACGAGGACTTTGACTGGTTACTGGCGGATGCGCGGAATCGACCAAGTCCGCCGGAGCGTCGGGTGGCGGCCGACGGTGCGTGTCTTTTGAAACGTCGCCTCGACATTGATCCGTCTCAAGACGGCACATTGATAGCACTTGGCAACGATTTTCCCGATCTGGCGGCCGTCATCGACCAGTGGTCTCCTCGACATAACATCGATACCGATCATGACAAATGGGAAAAGAAGTTCGCCGCACAAGATCGGGAAAACAAGCGCAAGCAAAAGGAAGTCGACGAGAGCTGGACGCGCTTTGCTCGAGAGTTACGAGGCGATCCGGACCCTTTGTCGGATCTCAAAGTACCAGGTGAATCAACTGTCGATGGTCGCCTGTACGACATGTGGAAGTTACTCGATGGTGCTCGCGAGAATCGATCGCAATACTCGGTAGACGACGTGCAGGTGTTGGTCCCCATGGTCGGTCCGGTTGCGGCAGAGGCGTTTTCGCGCGAGATCATTGCTTATTGGCGACAAAGGGAACCAATCGCGCCAGCTAAGCGCGAGCCCAAGGCTAGGGGCACGATGCACCATTTCGATTGCATGGCTACTGTAGGTGTTTCGTTGGAAGCAGCCGCGGACCCTCGCTGGACCGATAGGCTGTCTGCTAGCGACGCAGAAAAAGCGGCAATATTGGCCGTTTTGGAGCTTAATGGGTTTCCGACGTACATGGACAGTCTTGCCAGAGTACATCCAGAAATCGTTGGTCGTGTTCTTTGGGATGAAATTTCGCTAGAGCTTGCGGACACGGAATCATCAACACACCAACGAACTCTGTCTAGCGTTTCGCACTCTGGTCTGGATGTATCTGCAACCGTCGCGACAAACATCTTGAACACTATTCGAGATGCAAGAAACGTCGACGGCGCAACTCTAGATTACATGCTGCGGATAGTCGTTGCGAATTTTGCAACCGATGAGGCGACCACGATAATGCTGGAGGACAGATTCGCTGCTGCTCCCTCGCAAGCGAAAGCCATACCTTTCTTAGTAGCCCTGTATGACTTAGATGCTTCTGCTGCGATAAACGCGCTCGATGCTCGACTAACTACCCTCGATTCAGCTGCGCAAACAAAGTTCATGGTTGGCGTCCTCTCGTCTCTTTTTAACCGCTGGGATTCAAGCCGCTACGACATGACAAAAGTGTCGTTAGAAACTCTCGAACGTCTAGTGCAATGTGCGTACCGTACGGTGCGATACTCGGATGACAACGTTCATCCGTCCGGCAAAGCGTACTCTCCGGACGATCGTGACGACGCGGAAAGCGCTCGTTCTGCGTTGCTTAAAACGCTGGTGGATACAGCCGGTCCCGCCAGTTACGCTGCCATTCTCCGTGTAGCCCAAATTCCCGGAATGGAGCTCGGGGCTAGTCGTTTCAAAAGGCTGGCGCGGGAGCGGGCTGAGCTCGATTCTGAACACCTGCAATGGCCGCCCGGGGAGTTGTACGCGTTTGAGCAAACATTTGAAATTGCCCCGGCTAATCCCATTGATTTGCAGAACTTGGCTAGTCGTCGCATCCGAAACATTTCATTCGATTTGGTCAATCGTGATTTCGAACAAGGTGGTCGAGTTCTTGCTGGCCTGAAATCGGAGCGTGAAGTTCAGTATTGGGTGGCAGAACGGCTAGAACGAGATGCTGGTAGAAGCTATTCGGTTGAGCGTGAGCCGGAGGTAGCGTCTCAGAAAAAGCCAGATATTCGAATCATTTCTAAAGCGCCAACGTCAAATTCTAAGGTTCAAGTTGAAATAAAGGTAGTTGATGATTTATCGCTGTCGGAATTGCAAAAAGCGTTAGAAGTACAGTTGATTGGTCAGTATCTCAGGGATCGCTTCAATACCTGCGGCATCCTTTTGTTGGTATATCAAAAGGAGCGAGTCAAAGGCTGGAAAGCACTGGACGGCGGTTTTCTGCCAATCGCAGGAGTTGCGAATTACCTATCGACAATCGCGGACAGGGTCTCGACCGGAGGATTCAATGCGCCGCGTGCAAAAATCGAAGTTATTGATGTCACCAGATCATTTGTTCAGTAGTTCAACTGATTTTTTCGTGGGCGGAAGTGCACTTAGAGATGTTGAATTCATCAGAACACTCATCAGCAAGAAGAAGGCTACGAGCCCGATAGTAACCAATAGCTTTTTCCATAGTAGCCCAGGCAGGCTCCATGCAAACGCCGTGAAGATCGTGAAAGTTAAGACAACCAATGTATGCCAAATCCAACCCAAGCAATTGACGATCGTGTCAACCCATCCTCTGTAATAAGGGCGAAGGACACCATCAACGTCCATGTGCTTGTTAACAATCCACATGCGGATTTTGGCCTCGGCGATTCCGTCATCCACCAGTTTTCTGGTCGTTTTTCTGCCTAATTCACTTAAAGATTCACCGAATTTCGCGCGATACACCAAATCCTGCCAGGATTCGTATTCGGCTTCGAATTCGTTCCCGCCAGCTTCGTAAAGGTCTTTAGTATTTCTAGCGATATTGCGCCTGGCCAACCGCGCTTTGATTCGCCAATAGAATCCTCCGGTCAGTAGCCCCTCAGATTCCAAGTATCGAGAAATCGGTCGGTGTGCAAGAAGTTGCATAAAATGACTCACCTCGCCAATGCGGTCGCCAGATTTACTCATGCCGCGAATGCCTGAGCAGTCGATTCAATAGCACTCCAATCGACGTCTTCTTCGCTGCGGCTATTGGCGATGCTGCAGAGCTGCTTGAACAGTTCTTGACGGTGCTCCGTAGCTAGCGCGCGTCCTCGAGAATCCCGAGCGTATTGATCGACCAGCGCAAGTATTCGGTTGAGTTCTTCCTGCTCAATGTGGATAGCACCGGCAATTCGGAGATTTCGTTCGCCGAAAATTATATAGGCGAGGTCTAGACCTACCGACGTCGATTTCATCAAAAAGTCCAGCGACGGGCGCCGATCGCCGTGTTCGTACTGATACAAGGTCGTACGCCGAATGCCCCCAGCCTCTGCAAATTTGTCCTGCGAAAGGCCCAGGCGCCGACGCTCAGACTTGATTCTCTCTCCGATGCTTTCTGGATTCCATAAGGTTTCTAACATGTGCGTAATGTTAACCAAAAAGTTGCGACTTGCCTAGTAAATATAGTAAGTTGCCTTCAATATTTCGAACAGTTGGTGTTGTGTTAGCCATAAATGACTAAGAAACCTGAAGAAATTCGCGCCGAACTTGCCAAAAACGGCCTGTCACTTGCCGCTTGGGCGCGTAGCCACGGATTCTCCGAGGCTCTGACGTATCGTGTCATGCGTGGTCATCCTGCAAGGCTTGGTCAGTCCCATCAGATAGCCGTTTCTTTAGGGCTGAAGGAAGGCGGGAATACCTTGATTCATGAGCTGGACTTTTCTGTTCGTGAATCAGAACCCACCGGCACGCAGCCGGGCACTTCGCAGTCAGACAAGGAGCGCCGATGAGCCCGTAGCCCATAAAAAAACCCATCGACAGGAGGCCTGACGACGGGTTTTGTACAGTGAGCAAGTCACTGCTTTCACAAATCCAGTATCGGCCACTGTTCATTTCTCGTCAAGGTCTCCTTTTGAAAATTTTTGCTAATCGGCGTCGAAATCGATGTCGAAAGGAGCCCCTATGTCTTACGAAATCCAAGGCCTTCGCAGTGCCAACATCATAGCGCCACGACTGTTCATCCATGCCGTAGAAATCCCCAAATTGCTTTCACTGGAATTTCCTCCTGATGGCCAGCTCAGAGTGCGGAAGGTCGTCACGCGGTCCCGAGAAAGACAGACGTACAAGTACCCAAGTTGGAAAATGGACCGAATGATTGAGTGCGAGTCGCTCAATGAGCTTGCAGCCGCTCGAATCTACGACTGCGATCCTCGGGTGGTCTCATTTCATGAACAGGCAGTAGTTATTCACTATCTGATGGACGGTGAAAAGCGCACCCACGTTCCCGACTTCGTGGTTCGGCGCAATTCGCGTATCGATATTGATGAGATCAAGGACGGTCCAGGTGCCGACGACCCCGAAGTCCAAGCGCGTACTGATTTGCTCACGCCGCTCGTGGCACACCTCGGCCTCAACTATCGGGTCCGAGCGGTTGACCAAGAGCGCCTGGCGCCGATACAAAAATTCTGCCGATCTGTCCTCAAGTTCGGTCGTTCTGAGCCGACGATTCTTGAGCGAGAATCAGCGAGGCGGCTTTTTGCTCGGCGAAAATCAATTACCTGGGGTCAGATCACGAATGGCTGCCTCGGGAAGCGAAGTCGTTTTGTCGCGGCGCGACTGCTATTGGAGGGCAATGTCCTTGCCGAGGATTGCCAAGGCCCCCTTCATGATCACACTGTCCTATTTTCAAATGTGGAGGCCAAAGATCTTGTTGATCTTTGGGCAGCTTAGGTGGGTGCCTCGTCAATTAGGGCAGGCGTCCACGTAGCTATCAATGGCGAAAATCACAAATTGCTTCGCAAACTCGATGACTGTACATGGCAGCTCGAAAACGCAAAGTCGCTGCGAATAAAAGAACTACAGACCAAGACACTTCGTCAATTGTACGAAGAAGGTAGCTTGGTTTTCGCAAGTTCGGATTTCTCCATTGCAGCCAGTGGAAGCGGACAAAAAATCTCTAACATCTCGGACCACCAGTGGGCGAGGGCGAAGGTCAAGCGTGCTTACGTGGTTGCTGTCCTTTCATTTCCAAGCACCGCAAATGCGATCGTATTCGCTGTACAACAGGTCTGGGAGAAAATCGGCACAAAAGATCCGTGCCCAAGTGCGTCGTCAGTACTAAAGTGGAAGCGGCGATACGTTGAGTCCGGGCAGGATTTAACAAGCTTGGTCGACCAGCCCCATCGGAAGGGCAACCGCTCTTCAAGGTACCCCCAAGAGACAATTAACCTGGTAAACGACGTCATCGACGAGATCTACATGAGCCTCGAGCGAGAGACGTATCAAGAAGTTCTCAACCAGTCGGTTACGCGAATCAAGCGCGAGAATAAACTGCGACCGCGTCAAATTCATTTGAGACGACCTACTTTTCGACTTGTAAAGCGACTTATCAAGGAAATTCCTGCTTTCGATAGGTGTGCTGCTCGGTACGGAAGAACAGTAGCGATGAACCGATTCCGGTCAGTCCAGTGCCATTTAGTGGCTGACTTACCGCTTGAGCGAGCAGAAATCGATCATTCACCACTTGACCTCATAGTCATTGACGACGACACGTTCATGCCGCTTGGTCGGCCCTGGTTGACGGTTTGCCTCGATGTGCGAACCCGCTGTGTTCTAGGACTTTACCTTGGCTTTGAACCGCCGAGCCATCTGAGCGTGGCTGCATGCTTGAGAGACGCGTTCCTCCCAAAAATCGATCTTCGCAAGGACTATCCATCAATCAAGAACGAATGGGTTGCGCACGGCGTGATGTCTGAGCTCGTCGTTGACAATGGTAGTGAATTTCACAGTGAAAGCTTAGAAAATGCCTGCCTTTCATTCGGGACCGAAATACACTACTGCGAAAGACGCACACCCTGGCACAAGGGCAAAGTCGAGCGATTCATTAAGACATTGAACTTCGACCTATCGCACGGAATTCCCGGAACGACATTTAGCAACATTCTTGAAAAGGGTGATTACGACCCGAGCAAGTACGCAGTGGTCCGTCTGAGCATGATCCAAGAGATCGTGCGTAAGTGGGTTGCTGATATGTATCACCAAAAGCAACATCGAGCTACAGGCCTACCGCCAGTTCTCGACTGGACAAGCTCAATTTCAGACGAAGACATTTCGCTACCCGATGACCCGACAGTTCTTGACGCGATCTTGGGTCGTACTGAGACGCGCCAATTGACGCACAAGGGTATTGAGTTGGACTGCCTTTTTTACAACTCGCCGGAAATGTCCGATCTACGAAAACGTTACGGCGAAAACTTCGCGGTCCAGTTGCGCATCGATGATTCGAATATTGGCGAAATCATCGTAGTCTGCCCGAAGACCGGCGACCTTTATCGTGTACCCGCCCTCTATTCGGATTATGCATCCGGTTTGTCGAGATGGCAGCACGGCGTTTGCAAGCGCTATGCGCGTCAGCGCTTTGATGCGAAGGATTGGGAATCGTGGCTGGACGCAAAAGATGAAATTAGGCAAATGGTGAGAGACGAATTTCTTACCAAAACTAAGGGAACACGGTCCCGTGCGGCTCGATTCAAGAATGCTGGCAAGCCATCAGATCCGGCAAATGACAAGCCGATTGAAACTCAAACGGACACCGTTGACACTCTAGACAGCAAACAGCCGTCTACAAGGCAGATTCCAACGGCCGACACTCAAACTTGCGACGTCATTGACTTCAAACCGATATCGGTGGTTTACCGTGATCGGGGCGTCCCAGACGAGGAGGCAGTCTAAGTGGCAATGGCTACATCGGATTCAGCTGACGCAATTTCAGCTTTCGAAGGGACGTTGATACAGCACCCGGCATTTCAAAACGCATTTACCAAAGTAGAGCACATCTACAAACGCTCTTGCCTGTCATCAAAGCCGGTGTGTTTGTTAGTACATGGAGAATCGAGAACCGGTAAGACGACAGTCCTCGAGGAGCTCACGCTTTCTTACCCGAGAGTTAGGCGCGAAGATTTTCTTGAAGTGCCTGTATTAGACGTAACCACGCCGGCGAAACCGACCGTCATGGGGTTGGTAGAACTCTTACTGTTATCACTTGGAGACCCGCGGTACTACATTGGATCTGAAATTCAAAAGACCAATCGCCTAGTTACACTTATGAAAGCGGCCAAAACACAAGTCGTTTCAATCGATGAATTTCACCACTTCGTCGATAGAGAATCGCTGAAAGTAGCTCACCACGTTGCGAATTGGCTAAAGGTGCTAGTCGATGACACTAGGGTAGGGCTTGTTGTGGCAGGACTAACGCATAGCAAGACCGTCATCGCTCAAAATGAGCAGCTACGTGGGCGTTTTCTCGCGCCGGTGGAGATGCCACGATTTGATTGGAACAATCAAATGAGTCGAAGCCAATTCGTCGGAACATTGTCGGCGTTTCATGAGTCGATTAGCCGGTTTATTGATGTTCCGGATTTCACTTCTGTTGATATGGCATTTCGAATATACGTCGGCTGCGGCGGGTTAATTGGGTACGTCATGAAATTCCTGGAAACGTTGGTTTGGAATGCTGTGGAATCGGGTTCTAAGAAAGCCACACTCGCCGATTTGCATACCGCGCATACGACCGCCGTATGGGAAGTAGAGGGGAAGAACGCCGCCCCAAACCCGTTCACTCGAAAGTTTTCAGCTGAACCTAACGAAATAGCGATAAATACCGCAAAAAGTGTCGGAGTTGAATCGAACGAAGAGCCCGCAAGGAACAATCGATCGAAAAAGAGTGGTGCCTCAATGAATACGGTACTGAGGACATAAAATGTTAGTCGTGACGCCAGCGCCTGAAGCGCGTGAGAGTATGACTGGATACGCTATTCGTCTTGCGGAGGCGAATGGCTACTCTTCTCCAGGCACCATTCTCTGTTACGCAGGATATAAGAGCGCAAGTCAGTTGGGCGTGAACTGCGATCTGACCCTGCTTGCAGGAGCAGTCGGTAGGGATGCAAACGACCTCTCGGAGGTTTCATACGGCGACGTTCGCGGTGGCAATGATAAGCGCGCCGTATATCGCGGCCATGAAGTATCGTCGTGGCGTATTGCACGCGTACTATCGCCAAAGCGATCGGCCTTTTGTCCGTCATGCATACGCGAATGCGGCTACATTGATTCCTACTGGGATCTTACGCTAGCAACTGTTTGCCCTAAGCACCGATGCAAATCCGTTCGGCGCTGTTCGACATGCAAGAAGACAATGAGCTGGCTGAGACCCGGCTTGCTAAAGTGTCGGTGCGGCGCGGAGGTGGAAGATTTCTCTGTCAAAAAGGCGCTCGTGTGTGAAGTGGAATTGCTCGGGTTGGCTCAATCAAAATTGCAGAATGAAATTGCGTCGGACCCGCCGAACAGATCCCGATTCCCGATTGCAGATCTGCGCAAAATGACGTTTGTTCAATTGATGTCCGTTCTCTTTCTCCTGGGCCAACACCTTCAGCGGTTTTCACATACGGAGGCACTAGAGTCGCCGGATAGTGTATTGGAGGTTGCCGCACGATCTCTCAGGAATTGGCCAAGTGACTTTCACAAGTCGCTACGTGATCTCGGCGAAACTAACGCGTCCGGAGAACAGCTAAGTATTTTGAGAATTCAATTCGGACCGCTGTATCGATCGCTAAGCGGTGAGAAACTCCTATCCCAAGCTTCTAGATTCATTTTGGATGAAATTGAGACGTTTCTCGGCGTCGAAAAAAGTGGAGCGATACTGCGCGACCGACGACTGATCGAGACGCCGAATACGCGACTACCGAAGTCATTGTCAGTCGAATGGATTTGCTCACAGTTCGCGTTTTCTCCTAAGCGAATCGAGGGTTGGTGCAGGTTCAATAGCAAGAATGCGGCAGGTCTAATGCCGGCGGACCTGAGAGCATTCGTTGTGGAATCGGAAATTGTGAGTCACCTGAAGGTCGGCAAGGAGCATCGGATAACCGAGCGAAAGGCCGCTGCAATGGCAAGCTTACCGGTATCGGTGATGTATGAGCTTCGAGAGCTTGGCTATGTAGAGGGGCCGTCTGGTCCGACAATGCCGCTCGGATATCGTGCCAGTAGCATTGAATCGCTCGTTTCGAGGCTTCGGGCCGTCGGTGATCGAATCTCAAACACACTAGTTGACCCGAGCGTCCACGTTTCATTTTCCAAAGTCCTAGAGACAGCAACTTTTTGGTCGCACTTCGGAAAGGCGAAGTTCGCAATCGACGTTCTCGAGAGACGCGTTAGGTCATTCGGAAGGACAGGGGATGTACCGCAACTTCTTTATCTTGAAAAGGCAGTGGTCAACGACTACATCGAGGCTGAGCGAGCAACAACTGCCAAGGGCCTACTCACTCTTACAGAGGCCGGACAAAGAATTGGTGTTTCGTCCGACTGCGTGGCTGTGTTAGCAAGTCTTACTCACCTGACGATTCAGGCCGGTCCTTACCATCGAAGCATTTGTGAAAAGAGCGTGCACGAATTTTCCGAGGTCTACGTTACGCTAAATGATCTTGCGGTCAAAATGAATAGTTCGTCCATGGCGATGCGACGGCGTGCGGAAAAGCGAAAACTCAAGTTGCTTACTGTAACTAGTAGCCGCGGCGTAAAGACTTTTTTCTTGCGGCGCTCTGACGTCGAAAGCTTTGTCTCTGAAATGATAATGGCAAATAAAAAAGCGAACGAACGATTACAAGCATGGCATAAACAGAACGACACCGCTGACAAACTGCAGCGGTATCTCAAGAAGCTACGGTCGTCGGGTGAGGCACTTCCAAGGGTCGGCAGAAAGCCAAATTTTCGCCGTATCGCCGATGCTTGCGGGTTCAATCGCAATGCATTTTATAACAACAAATCACTGAGAGAGACGATGTTGTCCTTCGATCTAGAAGACGCAAAACGTTGCGGAATTGATCGGAATACGGATCTTGAGATTCTCGGTCGCTATCTGGAATCACGAAAGAAGCTCGGTAAGCCGATTCCGACGATACGAAAACAGCGGGTAAACAAAAAGGCAATCGCTCTTGAAGCAGGGATTGACCGAAATATTTTCTACAAGTCGGACGAGGCCGAGAATTTGATTATGCACTTCTTGGTTGGCGAAAGTGAATTGTCATGCGGGTAGGAACATCTTGGAGCGACAGGAACAAGGCCATGATCTCGATGGAGTCGTGATGAGAAACAGAAGTTTGGTAGATGAACTAATAGCTGAACGTGGAATTGAAGAGTTACGCGAATACCGCCGCGATCGGTTAGAAGACTTCATTGAACAACCGAGAGTTCGCGACGTCGCGTCTCGCATCTATGTCGGTCTAGCAAAGCCTACGCGGAACCGCGGTCGGCCGCACAAGTCTCGGATAGCTGAGGAGGCAGGCGTGAATCGCATTATTTTCTATAAGGATCCAACCGCGAATTTTCTAGTGAATGAATATATAGATAGAGGTGATGTATGACCGATAGTACGGCAGAAGCCATCGTCGTCTTGGTATACCACGTTGTTTGGTTTCTGGCGCAGGTATTGTTGGCCTACTTATTGTGGAACTGGTGCGTCACAGATGTATTCGATCTACCAAAAGTCGGCCTCCTTCATGCCGCCGGACTATTTGCCGTGGCTCGTTTAGTGATTAGTCCACCGTCATTGACGCTGACAAAGGGTTCGTAGTCATGGCATATGTACAGTGCGTCTGGGCCAGCTACACCAAATATGACGGCGTGCGTGCAAACGACCAGTAGTTGATGGAGGTCTGCAATATTCCTGATTGGAAACGCGCACAGTTTGGGTGTTCAGATAGAGAGGGACCGTAATTGCAAAAGAGTCGTAGTTTGATCGACGAACTCATCAATGAGCGCCGAATTGAGGAATTTCGCGAGAACATTCAGGACGCTTTGCGTCTTAGTGCGGAGGACCCGAAGTTTCGACGAGTCGCCGGGAGGGCCTACGTTTCATTGGCCGGAACATGGCGTTTTTCGCATTCACAAGCTGCAAGATTTCTTAGCATTTCAGAAGACGACTACCAAGCTTGGCTCGGTGAAGACTTCGATCGCCTTGGAGAAGTCGAGTTGGAGAAGATTTCTTGCTTGCTCGGGATCTACAAGTACCTTGGAAGGCTGTATTCGGGCCAAGTCGATCGCATCGATAAATGGCTGAAGAGAGACAATAGCGGCCCGCTGTACAGCGGACGTTGTCCGTATGAATTGTTAGTCGGCGCGGACGCTGACATTTTTCATTTGGTTCGACGAGACGTTGCGGCCCATACGGTGTAGTT
The DNA here is from genome assembly GCA_021773075.1 of Woeseiaceae bacterium. GTDB lineage: Bacteria > Pseudomonadota > Gammaproteobacteria > Steroidobacterales > Woeseiaceae > UBA1847. The sequence goes on along the minus strand of JAJFKT010000012.1, from coordinate 197,783 downwards.
CACGAATGCCGGTACACACACGCACACAGATTTACTATGCATTTCGCTGTCATGCTGAAATATTTGGCTAGAGTCGATGATCCGTAATAGTGTGCCAGAGAGACAGATAGAATCCGGTGAATCCCAAGCCATGCCTGATAATGGGTACTTAACAATTGGGTAAGAGTTAAGAATGGAGAACATAGGGTAGGGCGAGGGGCAACTTCTGACCCTTACTTTCCCCTGATACGAGTCCTAATTCTGGGTCAAAACTTGCCGTATGCATTGACACAAAATGGGAGCCGACAATTCGCAGTATTTCAAAAAGTTCAAAGATCGACTTGCACCCGCAGAAACTACGCCGCAAGACCGTGATTAACACACGTTCCCTTGCTTCCCAGCTTAGTTAGTAACTAGGTTTTAGGAAGTTCCGTATTTCGGGCAGTAACCGAGAACACGACCAATAGTCATGCGAGGTCAATACAAATTGCGTGCGATCATTCTAGTAAGAAAAGTCGTTGGATTTCTTATCTGTCGTTCAATCGATACGATCGTCAATATTTCTTGGGTGAGAAGGCAGAATCACATTCAATGCACAAGAATTACGTATTTCAGGTTTAGCGAACTTAACTGCAATTGTTCATTTCCAACTATTAGTGTCGTTCTAGGGCGACAGTCATATTCACGAACAATTTGATTAAGCAACCGCTTACTTACCCGCTGGGTAAGTGCTTCTTCCAATCAGTCCAATAATTCTGAAAGACACTAGTTGGTCTCAAATTGCGGCTAACATTTTCCAAGAATGCCTTGTTCTGAATTTGCGCCGTCTACATGAAAACGTCGTTCCCGGATTCGAGAAAAGCCCGATCTGTACAATCTGCTTCATTACCGGTGGCACAACGAACGGCGGGCGCCCAGGACGTTTAGGCTGGAGCGTAGGCGGATTCGCAACAGCGGTAATGACGTGTTTCGGGTAGAGTCGGATAATTCCGAATGGACTGAAACAATTGTGATTTACTGGATTCGAATACTAGCCATCGCAGCCGGTTTCGCGACTGTCGTGTCTGGCTGCGTGTCGCATCCGGTCGCCGAGACGGGTGTTCTGGATCCGAGGTTTTCCTGGCCATGCGAGCGCCTTGTAGTATTGATGGATGCCAGTGCACGGCGATTGCAGCAGGTGGTTGGCGATAATATCGAAATTTCGCAGAATGACGGCAATGGCCGAGTCCGCTTTAGTGTCTGGCACTGCCAGGCTCCTGACGGCCCAACGAAGAGGAATTCGCCGCTGTCATTTGCAGTCGTCTCAGTACAGGTGAAGCCAGATAGCGTCCCAATAGTCATCACGAGAGTGCAACCTGACCAGTGGTTTTCAGTGGTACAGGTGATCACCGATCCGCAATCACAGCCATTGTTTGAGGCACTGGGCTATGACGTGACGGTCGCGAATATCGTGAACGATGTGTCCGACATGCCCGACGTCTCGTCGTTCGAATACGAATTGCTGTTTGCCAGGGGGAGTCTTACGATCGATGGCGCGACAAATGGAGTCGGCCACGACTACAGTGGCATGCAGGCGCTGATCGACGACGGGCCTGGCTACGCGTCGGTTTTTTTTGGCCCGGAACAGGCGGTACGATATCCTGCGGCAGTAAACTCCTTCAATAACAGCGATGAAACGCCGTTGTCAGCGCTTGGTGCTGACGCTGAATCGGTCGTGGTTTCATTTGATCGGGACGTAAAGGTCGATCGTAAGTTCTGGCGAATTCCCGTTGCGAACGGCGATTCGGCGGAAATCGAGTGATTTAGTGGTACCCGATTTTGACTAGATTCAACTCTTTAGTCTGGATCAAGGAGGCAATTAATCGAGATGGTTGAGCGGCAGGAACCAGCGATCGAATATGACCGCAAGCGAGACGCAGTCGAACTGCAGGGTACTCGCTTGCTGGGCTATCTTCGCTCGCGCCTGGCGAATGAACAGGACGCTCAGGATTTGGCACAAGAGGCGTACCTCCGATTACTCAGGGTGCCGGACAAGACGCTTGTTCGCGATCCTGTTGCCTACTTGTTCCGTATCGCCCGGAACCTGCTGCATGAGCTGTATACGACATTGCCACCCGAGACAACGTTAGTCAGCGATGGAGATCTGATTGATGATAGTCCGGCACCTGAGGAACTGGCCGATACCAGACAGCATGTAGAAAGGCTGGAAGAGGTTTTGAATCACCTGCCACCGAAATGTCGCGCGGTAATGGTGCTGCACAGACGCGACGGCATGACATACGACGAGATAGGTGTCGAACTCGGCATATCCTCGGCAATGGTTAAGAAATATCTGGCGCAAGGGCTGGCACGATGCCAGGCACGCCTGCGCCGGTTCCGCGAATAAGACGATGAGAAACGAGAAAAATTTAACACGCAACGACGCGATCGCCGAAGAAGCGGCCGAGTGGTTCGTCGCACTTCAAGATCCGGACCAACAGACGAGAACGGAGTTCGCTGTATGGCTGCGCGCGTCGCCTGAGAATATTCGCGAGTTCATGGCGGTCACTGCGCTTTGGGACACTCTGCCCGAATTGACGTCGCAACCGTCAGCAGACGAGCTGATTTCAAACGTAAGTTCGATGCAGAACATAGTGGAGTTGTCCGCCGCCGGGCCGATGCCGAGAGTGGCTGCCAATGCACCGCAATCCAGAAGAAAGTGGCTGGGATTTGCGGCTGCTGCATCGATTGTCGGCCTTTCGCTCAGCATCGTATGGTCGGAACTGAATCCGCCGGCAGACCCGAATTTCCATTCGACGATGGTCGGTGAAATGTCATCTTTGGCATTGCCCGATGGCTCGGTGGTCACTCTCAATACTCAGACTTCGGTGCGCGTTGCGTATTCTGAGACGCATCGAGACATCCACCTGATAACCGGCGAAGCACTGTTCGATGTGACCAAAGATGCAGTACGCCCGTTCCGGGTATTTACTGAGCATGGCGTGGTGCGTGCCGTTGGTACGCAGTTTAATGTTCATAGTCGTGCGACGGAAATGACAGTGACCGTCGTCGAAGGCGAGGTAGATGTCCAGGCGAATTCCAACTTGACTCGCGCTGGCAATTCGCTCACCAATCAGGGTGGCAGTTCAGTCAGTGTTGCTCCTGAACCGGTTCGCCTGATAGTAGGACAACAGGCACGAGTCTCAGCCGAGGTTGCCGTTTCCGAGGCGGTAACGGCAAAGGCCATCGCCTGGCAGGAGCGTCGCCTCATATTCGAAGCACTGCCATTGAAGGACGTGATCAACGAGTTCAATCGTTATAACGATCGTCCTATTCTGATCGCTGACCCGGCTTTGGAAGTGTTGCCGATAACCGCGATATTCCAGTCCAACGATCCGGAGTCTTTTGTCGATTTCCTGTCCCAGATGCGGCATGCCGACTCGCGTCGGCGCAGCGATGGCGTTCTTGTCCTCTATGCCGTAGACGGCGACTAACGCAGTATCGAAAAAAGGGTACCCGATTTTCGCGTTGATCGCCTCTTAGGTTGCAGAGTAGGGGGAGGCGTCAAGCCTCAAGCAATCTAAAATAATAGAGGCCAGAACCATGAATCGATCGACCATGCCAATCCGTTTGTCGGCAATTTGCCTGACGATGGCTCTCGGTACATTCCAATTCGCAGTCGTCGGTGAGGCAAAAGCCGCCGAGACACAGAATATTAGTATCGAAGCACAGTCGCTCGCGGGCGCTCTTAGAGAATTCTCTGATCAGACAGGGATGCAGCTCGCCTATATCGCAACACTTGCCGACAACAAAGCTTCACCGGGTACGGCCGGTGCATCCGGACCGAGCGATGCGTTGACCGACCTTCTTGAAGGCACTGATCTGGAATACCAGTACGTCAATGACGACACCGTCGCCATCGGACCGGACCGCCTGGCGAAACAAGGCACATCGGCGTCGCGCTCAGCACCTCAGCCAATTCTTCTGGCCCAGAATAATCCACAAGCTCAAGCTAGCGAACAAGATCGGTCGGACACGTCAACTGGCAGTCAGCAGCAGAGTCAGGAAGATTCGACCAACTATGAAGAGATCGTAGTAACCGGCACACGCATCAAAGGTATCGCACCGGTCGGATCGCCCAGTATTACGATTACCCGAGAGGAAATCGAGGCGGCTGGCTACGTAACAACAGAGGACATCATCCGCGGAATACCACAGAACTTTGCAGAACTGGGAGGAGAAATTGACTCCAGTGGGCTCGGGGTTTCCGGAACGATCTTAGGCGCTGCAGCAAGGGAGAACCGGAGCGGAAGTGGTTCGTCCGTGAATCTCAGAGGTTTGGGCGCCGCGTCGACGTTAACAGTATTAAATGGACGTCGCCTCGCACCGGCAGGTCGCGGGGCATTTGTTGACCTGTCAGTCATACCGGCCAGCATGATTGAACGCATCGAGATTCTAACCGACGGCGCGTCTGCAATTTATGGCAGTGATGCCGTCGGCGGTGTGGTCAATATCATATTGCGCAAAGATTTTGATGGGGCACAAACGTCAGTCAACTATTTCACGGTGGCAGACGGAGACCATGATGCGGTGACAGCATCGCAACTGATCGGCAAAAGTTGGGATAACGGCGGCATAATGGCCGCGTACGAGTACTATGATCGTACGCCACTCGCTCGATCCGAACGGCCGCAGGCGTTGAACGATCTCACATCTCTTGGTGGTACCGACTGGCGCAGGCCTGGCGGTGTTCCCGGCACAATCTCCACACTTCCAACTTTCTCTGGTCCGGGTGTCACGTATGCGATTCCGGCCGGTCAGGATGGCACGGCCCTGACACCGGCTGACTTCGCGACCCTTGCAGGTACGGCAAACCTGGCCGAGGAAGATCGGGATTTGATTCTGCCATCAACACGCAATAGCGTGTTTGTGGCATTTCGACAGAATCTAAGCGACAGGACGGAGTTGCTTGCCGAAGTACGCTACAGCGATGTCCAATCCGATTTGACCGCATCCCAATCCTTGCAGGCGTTGGTTCCAACTTCAAATGCGTTTTATGTTGATCCGACAGGTAGTCCATTCCCTGATCCTAGGGGTGTATCGGTCAATTACGATGCGACGGCACTAGTGGGGCCCGCCCGACGGAATACGGACGAAACCAACTACGGTGGGAGCCTGGGCATTACGACTGAACTGGGTAGCGACTGGGAAGTCGATGTCTTTGCGTCAATCGGCAAAAGTGACCAGTCTTCGTTTAGCAGTAACCAACCAAACTCAGCCGCTCTAAATGCGGCACTTGCTGATGGGGACCCGACTACCGCGCTGAATTTATTCGGCGCAGGTGCAAATACAACCAATCCAGCGACCATTGCTTCGATCTACACAGGCTTTCGGGATGACACCTCAGAGTACGAGGTCAAGTCCATCGACGCCGTCTTTGGCGGTAGTTTGTTTGAGTTGCCCGGTGGTGCCGTCAAGACAGCCATTGGTGCATCTTATCGAGACGAAACGCTCGAGTACGGCGGAGTGGATTTCAGGAGTGGGCCGACGGCGGTGCCGTTAGACCAATTCGGCGGTGATCGAAATGTTACCGGCGCATTTGTGGAATTCTATGTGCCGCTGGTTTCGGAACAAAACAGCCGTCCGGGAATCGAGAGTTTCGCTGTGTCGCTCGCGGCACGTTACGACGATTACAGCGATTTCGGATCCACGGTTAATCCTAAGTTTGGCGTCTCCTGGGCGCTAAGCGATTCGTTTTCGGTTCGTGGATCCTACGGTACATCGTTCAGGGCGCCGCTCGTGGCTGAATCCAATGCGGGCCCCTTCGATATGATAATCGTTGGACCGGTAGCTGACCCAATGGCTCCATTCGGGACATCGTTTGCACTCGTAAACGTCGGCAACAACCCGGATCTGAACGAAGAAGAAGCGACAACCTGGACGGTTGGATTCGATTACTCGCCTCAGTGGGCTGAGAATCTCAACTTCAAAGTGAACTACTACAACGTGGAATTCGAAAACCAGATTTTCACGCCGACAATATTCGGTACTTTGCCTAGAGAGGACGAATTCGACTCTATCGTTGTACGCCCAACGGAGGTCGCCGACTTCGCGGCGCATGTAAACAGCGTTGCGTATTCGAATGGCGACCCGCTCACCGGAACCTGTCTGATCGCCGCCGCCGCGGGTGGTTGTGCATTTTTGCCGTTCGTCGGCTTAACGCTCGATGTTCGCAACAACAACTTCACGAAGACGGAGTTGCGTGGCTACGACTTTAATGTCAGCTACAGGTTCGCGACCGACATAGGTGACATTGGTTTTGGTCTCAACGCGCAATACCAGACTGACCTGGAACGGGCACTAACTGATCTATCACCGCTCGTGAATGTTATCAACACGTTCCTGCAACCGTCAGATTTGACTCTGAGAGGATCTGCGTCCTGGTCCAACGATGCCTGGGCGGTAAACGCGTTCATTAACTATGTCGCCGGCTTTGATGATAATTCTGCGGCCTTACTCGGTGCACCGACGGGATTGCCCGACCCGAGCATCTCTTCGTATACAACAACGAATCTGAATATTCGCTACGACCTGGGGCGCAATACGGATTCTGCGATACTGGATGGTTTCGGAGTTGCACTCACGATAAATAACCTCTTTGACCGTGACCCGCCGTTCCTGGACAAAATTCGCGGTGGATACGATCCAACCAAGGGAAGCGTGATTGGCAGGACACTCGCCTTGCGCCTCACCAAGTCCTGGTAAAACTAGTTCGCTGTTCGCCGGGTCAAACCGGCGAACAGCCATTTTAAGTAACCGCGAAGTCCCTGAACTCGCCCGATGATCGGCGGCCGCTTGCATCGTCCCAACATGGATTCGATCCCGATGAAATTAAGCCTTTTCAAAACTGCGTCTTTAGTCCTGGCGGTCAACCTGTTGCTCCCGGCTTTGCAGCACACGCTGGCGGCCGAAGATGCGGCCGGTATCGTCGACCAGATCAACATCGAATACGAACAGTTCACTTTAGATAATGGCCTGACCGTACTCGTCTACCCGGATCATGCCGTGCCAACGGTGCATGTCGCTGCGTACTACGGCGTGGGTTCGAAGGATGAGCCGCCCGGCAAGACCGGATTTGCCCACCTGTTTGAACACCTGATGTTCGGCCCGTCCGAGAATCGCGAAGGCACGTACTTCGCACCGTTTTCACGCGCGGGTGCTACCGGCCTAAACGGCACCACCGGTCAGGACCGTACCAACTATTTCGCGACTGTGCCCACCGGTGCATTGGACATGGCGTTGTGGATGGAATCGGATCGCATGACCTACCTGCTGGGTGCGGTTTCGCAGGAGGCGCTGGACGAAGAGCGCGACGTGGTCAAGAACGAAAAGCGACAGCGTGAGAGCGGTCCCTATGCGCTGGTGCACCAACGCGTGCTGGAAGGCCTGTTCCCGATTGGCCACCCATACCGACACTCGCCCATCGGCTCGATGGACGACCTCGACAATGCCTCTTTGGATGACGTTCACAGCTGGTTCAAAAAATACTACGGCGGTACCAACACCTACCTGATATTGGCCGGGGACGTAACGGTAGAACAGGCAAAAGAAAAGGTCGCTTTTTACTTTTCCGAGGCGCCGGCCGGTGAGCCGTTGACCAAAGCCGAGAAGTGGGTGCCTGCCCTGGCCTCGGTCAAACGAGAGAAAGCCCATGATCGCGTCGGCCAGACCCGGCTGGTACGCGCATGGGTTTCACCGGACATTAACGATCCGGACAGCTCGCTTTTCTATTTGCTCAGCCAGACCCTGGCCGAAAACAAGAATGCCCTGTTGTACAGGCAGCTCGTCGATGAGCTGAAACTGGCCACCAGTGTTCGCAGTCGGGTCAGTGCTCAAGTCCTGAGCGGATCGTATACCCTGAGTATTGACCTGGCCCCGGGCGTTGACCCTGACCAGGTCTGGAAAATCGTTGACGAAACCATTGCCAACTACGTGGACAACGGTCCGGACAGCGACGTTCTGGCGGCCAGCAAGCTGGCCTGGAATATGCTGGTCATCTCCTCGATGGAATACAAGTCGGCGGTTGCCAGGCAATTGATATCCGGCGCCTTGTTCAATAACGATCCGCTGCACTTTAAGACGGTTCTGCGGCAATTGAATGGGGCTAGTGGATCGGACTTGAAGCGTGTCGCTGGCGACTGGCTAAGCCGCAACTATTACCAGCTCGAAGTGCATCCCTTCCCGGCGGTTGCAAGTACTGCACCGCAGGCGGATCGCAGCGTGGTACCTGACGTTGGTGAGGTGGGTGGTGTCCAGTTCCCGGATATTGAGGAAGTCACGCTGACTAATGGCCTGCGCCTTGTTGTGGCCGAGCGTGATGCTGTACCGGTGATTAACGTTCGCATAGTAACCCGCGCCGGCAGCACGACGTCCGGAAAGGCGGAGGACACGCTGTTAGGCGATGCATCCTGGACCCTGCGCGACAAAGGAACCGGGAAGTACGATGCGAACGCGTTGGCGACTGCCCAGGATGCCATTGCCATGCGGCTGTTCCTCGCCTCGGGGACCGAAAGCAGCACGTTGCGATACAACGTCCTGAGCAATTTCCTGGATGACTCACTCGACATCGCTGCTGAGTTACTGGTCGACCCGACTTATCCGGAGAATGAACTGGCCAAGTACCGCACGCAGACTGGCACCGTACTCGCCAGCCGTGAAAAAAATCCCAGTCGCTCCGCCGGTGCTTATTTCGATCGCGCCATCTGGGGGGAAGACAATGTCATGGGCAGCATCATGAAGGCTGATCAGTTGGCGCAGCTGACGACCGAAAACCTGCAATCCTTCAACCAGGCGAACGTGGTGCCTGCGAACACGAGCATTTATCTGGTCGGAGATATCAATATCCGGGACGCCGAAAAAGCGGTGAACAAGGCATTCGGAAAGTGGAAATCAAAGGCCAAACCGCTGCGAGTCGCGATCGGCGCGAGCCCGCAACCCAGGGCACGTGTCATTCTCGTGGACCATCCGGGATCGTTGCAGGCCAGGATTGTCGCCGGACACAAAATCGCACCGTTTGATGCGGACAATTGGACAGAATTGTCCGTGACCAACGGCATACTCGGTGGCAGTTTTGAGGGGCGCATCAATGCGAACCTGCGCGAAGACAAGGGCTGGTCCTACGGCATTTTTTCCCGCATCGCCCGCAACGCCGGCGGAGACATGGTTTTGAGCGTGTCAGGTGGCGTACAGATCGACAAGATCGCTGAAGCCATGCAGGAAATCCGGCAGGAGTACCGCGCAATCGTTTCGAGCCGTCCGGCGACATCGGACGAGTTCAACCGCGAAATTCTGAATCGTACTCGCTCGATTCCAGGCCTGTTCGAAGGCAATCTCGGCTTCATGCTCAGCATGGCGGTCGCGGACGCCAACGATTTGCCGCTGAATTACGATGAGGGCAAGGCTGAACGACTTGCGGCGCTGTCGCTGGAGGGTGTTGACGCCCTGGCAGAAGACACGTTCCTACCGGATCAGATCACCTGGGTGGTGGTCGGTGACCTGGCGCAAACCGAGGAGAAAATTCGTGCTCTCGACTTCGGCGAAGTGGAGGTCTGGGACCACAATGGCGAGCGACTGCGCTGAGCGATCGGTCACCGTGAAGATCAAAAAGATGCCTGCAATCCGGTCGCTCGGTACAGCCCTTCTGTGGCTGACCCTGGCGGGCGCCTCGCAGGCAGCGCCAATACAGACTCAATACTCGACGGTCGACCTGATCGCGGAATCGGCGACGCTGCCGGCCGACGGTGGAACGGTCACGGTCGGCTTTTACCTGAAGCCAAATCCGACGTGGCACGCGTACTGGAAAAACCCCGGCGATGCAGGCAAGGAACCGACGCTAGACTGGACGTTGCCCGACGGTTTCGAAGTGAGTGAGTTCGCTTTTCCCGCGCCACACCTGCTGCCTTTTGGTGGACTCAAAACCTACGGCTTTGAAGAAGAGATTATGCTCCTGGCCGAGCTTGTCGTGCCTGACGGGCTGGCAGTTGGCGACGCCGTTGAATTAGCGGGTCAGGCGAGTTGGGTGATCTGCGACGATCAGATCTGCGTTCCCGACAAGGCCACGGTCTCGCTGACATTGATCGTTGGCAACGGACGTGCGAACCCCGCATTGGTCGATCGATTCGCCGCGGCACGCAAAGCAATTCCGAGCGTGGTGGAATGGCCTGCGACGTTTTCCGTACAAGATGAAAAGCTTGAGGTGCGAATTGCAGCGGCTGATCTTGGCGACGGATTCGAGAACCCCTATCTTTTTGTTGAATCCAGGAACCTCGCGAAATACGGCCGACAGGCGTACGGGCTTACTCAAACGGGACTGTTGTTCAGCATGGATGCCGCAGCCAACGTCGCTTCGGAAAAGGCAAGCAACGCGGTGCTGACCTACACGAATTCGGATGGGCAAGCCGTGGCAGTCGGCCTCGAGTTAGTGCGCGACGCTGCTGCATCTGCCGGCGCGATGGTATTTTCGGACGCTGGCGGACTGACACTCTGGCGGGCTGCGCTGTACGCATTTATCGGCGGTCTGTTTTTGAATCTCATGCCGTGTGTATTCCCGATATTGAGTATGAAGGCGCTGAGTCTCGTCAACATTGCGCAACAGGATCAGCGAGCCGCACGCGAAAGCGGCGTGATCTACACGATCGGTGTACTCGTCGCATTCGCCGCCATCGCGGCAACGATCCTGTGGTTCCGAGCGGCAGGCAATACAGTCTATTGGGGATTTCAGTTCCAGAACGGCACTGCTAATTTTCTCGTCGCATTGTTAATGGTTGCCATCGGGCTCAACCTCTTGGGCGTTTTCGAGGTTGGCACTCGCATGATGGGAGTCGGCAATGAGCTGACGCAGGGAGGAGAGCGAAAGTCGGCATTTTTCACGGGCTTGCTCGCAGTTGTGGTTGCAACGCCGTGTGGCGCACCGTTCATGGCCAGTGCGATCGGCTTCGCCTTTCAGCAACCTGCAGCAGTTTTGATTTCGATATTTTTGGCGCTCGGATTCGGGTTGGCATTTCCCTACCTGCTGTTTAGTTTCGTGCCGAACGTCGGTAGCAAATTGCCTAAGCCCGGCCCCTGGATGGAAACGTTTAAGCACATCCTTGCCTTTCCGATGTTCCTGGCGGCGGCGTATTTCCTTTGGGTCGGCGGCCGGGTTCTTGGTGTTTCCTCGATGTTCGCGGGTCTCGTTGCAGCCCTGGCGATGGCATTCATGTTGTGGGCTTACGGCAAGGCTGGCATGGCCCGGTCCAAACGTGGCTGGTACGCAACTGCTCTGATGGCGTTGGCGGCGACGGTTTACATGTTTATGCAAGTCGATGCGAACAAGTTGATCCTGGATGAAAATGGCCTCGCGGTCGCAGGTTCGCTCGGCGGGCTGGAACTCGAGCACTTCGATCCCGAGAAAGTGAAACAGTACATTGCCGCCGACCAGCCAACCTTCGTGTACTTCACCGCGGACTGGTGCATCAGTTGCAAGGCCAACGAGCGCGTCGCGTTGTCGACGGATACAGTTGCGGAGGCATTCAATTCCCGCGGGATTAAGATCGTGGAAGGTGACTGGACCACTGAGGACCCCGTCATCACGGATTGGCTCGAGATGTACGACCGAGCCGGTGTACCGTTGTACCTGTATTTTCCACAAGGCTCGTCACTCGAAACGGTGACGATCCTGCCGCAGATACTGACACCCGGCATCGTCGTCGATGCCATCGTGGCGGCGGATGAGCGCGCAGCAGCGCGGTTTGAGTCCGGCACTCAGGAGACTCTGGCAGAAGAAGAAGCGGCGGCGGCCACGTATGTCATTCCAGATGCGGTCGCCGAATGGGCACCGATAGAAGACTACGTGGCGCTCGATACTGTCTGGCACGAGACCGATCGGGCAATTCGCAGAGCCGAAAGTTCTGACGAAGAGAAGGACCGCCGACGCGAGGAAGAACTCGGGCCGCATCCCGACGTTGAAGCAGCGATGGCTTCGGCGGCGGCGATCGTCCGTCTTGATGGGTCGCATGAGAAAACGGTGGAGGCTGCCGCTTTTCTCGTCGAGCATACTCGGGGTGTAGCGGGGCAGACCGAGTCGATGGTGCTCGGTATTCGCACGCTGTCGAAACATTTTCCGCAATACGAGAAATGGGCGCAGGCGTTGTTCTACCTTGACTTCACCCACCTTCCCGACGTCAGCGCCGACGTCGAAGCGGTGTTCGAGCAATTCGTGTCCGCAGATGTGGACGCGGTGGCCAAGGCACACGCACGATATTACATGGCGACTCGCTTTCTGCAGCGGGTCAACGGGGTCACGACTCCCGCTGCCAAGCGGGCATCGCACCGGCGGCGCGGAATTGAACTCGCGACTGGCCTGAGTATCGGCGTGGAGAACGAGGACCTGCAAAAAAGGCAACGCTTTACCAACGACGGCAAGCCGATTCCGTTCCCGACACTCGCCGAGGCAGAGCGTGACTTGCTCTACAACCTGAACTTTCTGACTGTTGGCAGCAAAATCCCAGAGGTGAAGGCCTTGAATTTGCGCGGCATCGAAGAGTCGATACGGGACTATGATGGCCAGGCGGTACTCCTCGATTTCTGGGCAACCTGGTGCGGGCCCTGTATCGCATCCCTGCCCAAACTGACGGCGTTGTCTGAAGCGTTACCGGAAAATGATTTTGAGGTGCTCTCGATCAGTGTCGACGAGAAGATTGAAACGATCGAAGAGTTTCAGTCTCAAAAACCGATGCCCTGGGCAAACTGGCACGTCGGTCCCGACGGCGACATCCTGCAGGCCTGGGCTGTGAAAGGATATCCGAACTACATCCTGATTGATCATGAGGGGACGATCATTGCCCGCCAGTTCACCATGGATGAAGAATTCGAAAGTTTGATCAAGGCAACCGTGCGCCGAGAGTAACCAGAGTCATCGATTGATCGTTTCTACCGACTATCTGATCGAGTTAATCTTGCTGCGAGTTCTGCAATTGTCCGTTTACGAGGGAAAATCCCTAGTACCTGAATGAGTCGGATCTGCACCTGTCCAATCCGACTGTTGCTGCTTCTTTCTAAGCACTGCGAAAGTGCATTCGTGCCTTTCATCTCCGTCATCTGATGTATGAGTCGACATCCCCAACCATTCCACAGAAATTAACGGCTAACTTGTATGCAAAAGTTAAGAACACCACATGGGCCTGGGCGAGCGGACGGTTCTGACTGACAACGAGAAAGCTGAATTTTCCCCAGTAATATTTTGTCATAAAATACAGTAAGATAGGGTCGTGCTGAAAGGCGACTGTCTTGATGTGGTGAAAATCTCAGCTTATGCGTCTATGAGCCGTGAATATGTCAGCCTATGGGGGCTATTGATGTCATCTTATGGTGGACGGTGGTTACGTATGTCATTGAATTTCTTAACGCGCTAATGTCACCTTATGCGCACCCTCACACAACCCAGACTTGCTCGGGGTTGACCCCCGGTGTCCGCGATACTTGACAGCGAAAATATCGTCCCGAAGATCACTGAAGGATCAGAAAACCTGATCGCCGTGCGAATCGATTCTCCAAGCGCTAGAAGTACTCTGATCACCCTTTCACGTAGTTTGACTGCAGCACAGGAGGCGGTCGCCGGGAGAGCCGATCCGAATAGTTGCGAGATACGTAACGGCCGCGTTTTTAACTTAGTTCGATAAGTAGTGTGGCGTGCAGATCGACGTTTGCTGAGGTACGGTCGCACGACGATTAGAATATCGAGGAACATAGATCCTGAATTCACCTCAAGTGTGTAGTTCGTCGGCTACAGCAGGACCGCATAAGAAATTCACCGCTCCCCTTCTCATTCTTTTCATCGGTAGCGGCTTTGCGGCGTTGGTCTACGAAGTCGTCTGGTTTCAACTTCTTCGGTTTACCATCGGGTCTGCAGCAATATCTCTTGCCATTCTGCTGGTTAGCTTTATGGGTGGCATGTCGCTTGGTGCGGGCCTGCTTCATCGAAGCGTTTCTTTGCGTCACCACCCGCTCAAGGTCTATGGCTTCATCGAACTTGCGATCGGCGCTTTCGGTGTCATCGTGCCGCTGGTTCTTCCGCTCGTAACGAGGGGGTACGTTTCTCTCGCACCACAAGGCATTTCGGATCTAATGCTTCGCGGAATGATCGGCCTACTCATTCTGTCTCCTCCCACGATTCTAATGGGGGCAACTTTGCCCGCTATCGCCCGATGGATGGAAAATACCCCGAATGGATTCTCGCGACTGGGCCTGTTTTACGGCGGCAACATTGTCGGCGCTGTATTGGGAAGCGTAGTAGCTGGTATGTATTTGCTTCGAGAGTTCGATGTATACGTCGCGTCCGCTGCAGCTGTTTCGATCAATGTTCTAGTTGCGATGATTGGTCTCGGACTGGCCCGAACTGCGCAGTACAGGGCGGCCGAGCCATCACCGGAGCGCGAGTCAGAAGCAAGTGGACAAATCCCAACTGTATATGTCGTGGCGGCACTGTCGGGCTTCACGGCGCTAGGTGCGCAGGTTATTTGGACGCGGTTGCTGTCGATCATGCTCGGCGCAACTGTTTATACGTTTTCACTCATTCTGGCCCTGTTTCTCGGTGGACTCGGAATTGGCAGTGTGACGGGCGCGGTATTCTGTCGGCGTTGCCAGCGACCGTTATTTGCCTTGGCGATTTGCCAGGCATTATTGATTCCGGCAATTGCCATTGCGGGAATCGCCATCGTGCAGGAGAGTTCGTACCTCAATCTAGCTTCCGACAGCTCAAGTTGGGTGGCCCAGAGGTTCAATGACGGTCTTCGTTGTGCCATCGTAATTCTGCCGGCAACAATTCTCTGGGGCGCTAGTTTTCCGCTCGCGATCGCATCAATCGGATTCAATCGGCTTGATCCGGCAAAAGCGGTCGGGCGTCTTTACGCGTCAAATACCATTGGCGCTATTGCAGCCGTGATTCTGGTTAGCGCTATTTTTATTCCAACATTTGGTACCCGAATTTCACAGCAAATTTTAATCGTGGTTGCCGCCTTATCAACCGCGATCCTTTTGGCCAGCGCTGTGGCGACACAGTTGCGGCCTGCGACTATGAAACGTGTCGGCAGCACCGCCGCTATTGCACTAGTGGCGTTTTCGGCCGTTCGGTTTGTGCCGGAATTGGATGGTGGCCTGATCAGCTACGGTCGTGAGACGGATCGATGGAGTGAGCCACATGACTACTTGCATGTGGAAGAGGGAATGACGGCCTCTGTCGCCGTAACGCAGCTAAAAAACGCCGGATACCGAAGTTTCCATATTGGCGGCAAGGTCGTTGCCTCTACATTTCCGCAGGATATGCGATTGCAACGTTTGCTTGGACATGTTCCAGCACTACTTCATCGCAGACCCAAGTCTGTGCTTGTTATCGGTTTTGGCGCGGGAGTCACCGCGGGCACGTTCGTGCTGCATGACGAGATTGAACGAATTGTGATTGTAGAGATTGAACCGGTTGTCGTCTCGGCTGCCGCCCAATATTTTGGCAAAGAAAACTACGATGTGTTTAACGATCCGCGGACAGAAGTTATTTACGACGACGGCAGGCACTTTCTCTCAACAACCACAGAATCGTTCGACATTATTACAGCGGACCCGGTTCACCCGTGGGTAAAGGGCGCTGCAGCTTTGTACACCGAAGAATTCTTCGAATTATGCAAGACCCGCTTGAACGATGGCGGTTTGATTACTCAGTGGGTGCCGTTGTATGAAACCAATGAAGCTGCGGTAAAAAGCGAGATAGGCACTTTTTTTGACGTATTCCCGGAGGGTGGCATTTGGAATAGTCGGATCGACGGCAAAGGGTATGACGTTTTTACGATGTCCAGCACGCAGCCAATGTCGATTGATGCACAACAGATTCGAGAAAAGCTGGCCGAAAACGATCAGTTACGAAGGTCGTTAGCGGAGGTAGATGTTCGATCAGCGCTGGACGTATTGAAGTCCTTCGCGGGACAGCGCCAGCACGTTGCCGATTGGCTCGAAGATTATGAGCCCAATCTTGATCGAAATCTCCGTTTGGAATACCTGGCCGGTCTTTCACTCGATTCGAGGAACGAATACGACATTTATGCCGCTATGACGGCAGGAGTCGACTTTCCCGAAAATGTCTTCACGCTCAATGCTGTGGAGGAAGCGGAACTTCGCGACTGGTTTGCGAGCACTTACGGCGAACACTGACCGAATATTCGGCATCCGCGTCAAAAGACGTAACAATTTGCTTCGCTGGATTCGTTGTCGATCAACTGTCCGATTTTTTGCTTCACGTCGACCGTCATTTGTGGCGGTTCGAGGCATATTTTGCGCAAGTCTTGAAATCCTTTATATGGTCGAGAGACACCAAAGCAGATTTCTTCGACCATTATTGGCATTCCTGTGCCAGTTTCGCGGCCTTAATCTGTTCACATAACCGATGACTTTCGACACATCGAATTTCATAGTGAACTAAGCAGCATACGCCAAGATTTGAGAATTAGAAAATTGGTCGCGTTGCAAATTTGCAACGGTTGTATTCGTGTCAGTTACTTGCGAACGAATCTAGAGCTAATGCACAAAATGTGCACAGGAATCCTGCGCAAAGTTAATCGCGAAATATTTGGATATTTCGTATCAGGGCCAAAAATCCCATATTTGACATTGTCGAAGAGAGTATGAATTATTGAGGAGAGCACCGGTGCTATGGAAATGTACCGCTGAGATTTGAAATTCCACCCATATTCGAATTCTTGAGGGATTAAACGTGATGTCCAATGTTCGTTTGTTTGTTTCCATTTTCTGTTTCTCATTATTGCTCAACCAGACCGCTTTGGCTCAACGTGGTGGTGGAGGCGGTGGAGGCGGAGGCGACGAGGTCCTCAATGCCGCTATTGAATGGGACAAGCGATCAGAAGTCGGGGATCGACTCACGGCGCACGGTCTTGATCTCCTCGGCGACAGTATCGACCCCCATACAGGGGGAATCTCTTTTCGGCAGACCGACATTTCTCTGCCGGGCAACTCGGCACTGCCGGTAGCGCTTACGCGTGAGCTTACCCAAGGCTATTATCATAGTTTTTCAGTCGACGTAGAATTCGGTGACTGGAACTACGTTGTTCCCCGACTGGATGTGGTTACAGCCAACCAGTCTACCCCGCCGGCAAATCAATGGGCAGGAGCGCGCTGTTCGGACCCTGAGTCAATCTTCAGTCCCCAGCAATACTCCTTGGCCTCGGGGCCGGACAGTTTCGCGTACCCCGTTGAATATTCGAACGGCTTGATTTTGCACGCTCCGGGCCACGGGTCGCAGCAGGTCCTCGCGAAATCACCGACTGTGACCGTTCCGTTCCCTGCTAGCGCCAAATTTATCACAGCGCAGAACTGGTACTTGATTTGCGGCGGTGCGAGTGATTTCGGTGAAGGATTCATAGCGATTGCGCCCAACGGGAATCGCTATCGCTTCGATCGTTACGTTCAAGTTACGCATCGAAACCTGGGCTCAGTCGCTATAGATGGTCTGAATACCAGCGCGAACCGAGCCATCAGCCGCGTTCGGGCAATGTTGATGGCGACCGAAGTTACCGACGTGCACGGAAACTGGGTGCGGTACGAGTACGATAGTTCGGATCGACTCACGCAAATTCATGCCAATGATGGACGCTCAATCACGCTCGGATACAACGGAACTTCGAAAGTCATATCGACGGCGACGGCAAACGGGCAGGTATGGAATTATGCTTATACGACAGCAAGTGTTGCAGATGTTTTTGTCGGAGATTACGGGAATAGTAAACAGATACTCTCATCGGTAACGCGGCCAGATGGCGAGTCTTGGTCTTTTGATCTTCTCAATATGCACCATCGTGCCTACACGGGAACGCGATGCAAGAACCAGGGTGGAACCATGAGCCTTACGCACCCTAACGGCGTCACAGGAACCTATACGGTTTTCGAAACCCTGCATCGCAGGGGGTTCGCAGAGTGGATGTTCGAAACGACACTTCGTTGTTCCGGCGGATTTGTTAATCCCGCTCCACCAACGAACTACGACATCTATCATGCGCCGCTCGAAGCCATGTCGGTCACGCAGAAAACGATCAGTGGGCCCAACATGCCGACATCCCAATGGACCTATACCTACGAGAGCGATGTCGACGAGGTGCGTTTCCCGGTAGGAGACCCAAATGAAGGTCATCCGATCGCCACGTCGCAGAACGATCCCACTAACTGGACGAAGGTCCTGAACCCGGACGGTTCGGAAACGGTTTATTACCACTACTGGACCATCATGTTGGTGCCCGGTCTCATGGACCAGATGGAGTTTGGCGGCAAGCTGGATCGTCAGGAAACCCGTGAGACCGCCGGTGGCACTGTCCTTGAAACCGTTCAAAACCATTATGTGCAGACCGGCACTTATGGGGGCTCTTACATCTCAAAATTATACGTTGGCGGTCCTCTATCGAGAATCCTTTTACCGAAGTCAACTGGAACACCGGTGCAATTCGCCAAGACAGTAACCACAAGAGACGGCGACACATTTACGACGGAGCTCAGTTATAACACTACGCAAACATCTGCGTCGTACTCCTATGGCAGTCCTATTCAGAGAAAGGTTTTTTCAAATGTCTCGACTGCCCCTCGGATCACGGACATAACCTACGAACACAATGCGACAGAGTGGGTGTTGGCGCTTCCCAAGACCATAACGGTGAATGCCAGGCAGACTGATTTGTACAACTATTACCCTACTACCGGCGCCTTACACGAGCGTTGGAAGTATGGGGTTCGGGTGACTGCCTATGACCGTTATACGATCGGCGCGGCGGCCGGGCAGATCAGTGCCGCCTACGATGGATTGAATCGCAAGACAGAACTACTTGACTGGAAGCGTGGCACGCCGCAACGAATCAAGCGCGCGGATACGCTGTCGATCTATCAATACGTCGACGACAATGGCTGGATGACAAGCGCGATAGACGCGCGCGGATACACGACCAACTTCTCGCGCGACTCCATGGGCCGTTTGACGCTGATTAATCCACCGGGTACGTGGGCAAACACCTCAATCAGCTATAACTTCTCAGGTGGTGGGGCTGTACAAACGATCACCAAAGGACAAGCCAAAACGACCATCACCTATGACCCATTGTTCAGGCCGACATTAGAGCGCTCTGAAGCGCTGGACACCGGTTGGTCATCCTACGTGAACACCAACTACGACGTGCTGGGCCGAGTGGCCTTCAAGTCTCAGCCGTCAAGTAGCGCCACCACCTCTGCAGGAACTGACTTTACCTACGATGGCCTCGGCCGGATATTGACGGAGACAGAATCCGTATCACCTTTTGCCCAAACGCGACACGAATATTATTCATCACATCGCCACCGTGTGTTCGACCCATCCAATGCGTATATGGACTACTACTCGTATGGGTATGACGGACCGGGGAACGACAATTACCGTGCGATGTACCACAGCTCGGACCAGAAGACGGATATCTACCAAAACGTTTGGGGTGAGACGGAACGCGCCCAGCAATGGGGCACGCAGAACGGGATTACCGTTGATCAAAGCCAGTATTATTACTATGACGCGAGTCGGCGGCTTTGCCGGCAACACGTACCGGAAGGTGGCGACACCGTCTATAGCTACGATGCCGCGGGGCAGATGACGGCGTATCAAAAGGGCTTGCCCACCGGTACTGTCTGCGACACGCCGACAGGAACTGCGAAGGTCACTCTGAGTTACGATTCCCTCGGCCGCTTGACGACAACGGATTTTTCCGACACCGGAACGCCCGATATCGCGCGAAGCTACGATGCGAATGGCAATGTGCTCACGGTCAATCGTTCAGCCGTCATCTGGACCTACGCCTACAACGATCTTAACTTGCCGACATCGGAAAACTTGACGCTGGATTCTCGCAGTTTTCCAATTTCGTATCTGTACAACACGTCCGGGCACACGACCCGCAAAACCTTACCGACCGGGCGGCAGATCAACTACACTCCGGATGGTCTGGGTCGCTACAAGACAGTCAAAGACGGCACGGCGACATTATCCTCAAACACGAACTATCATCCTTCAGGTGCCGTATCGAGCATGACATACGGCAACGGACAGGCCCTGACTCAAACGTTAAACGCACGTTTGCTGCCGCTGCGTTTACTGTCCAGCAATGGCAGCCAAACAGCAATCGATCAGACGTTTAGTTATGACGTGCGAGCCAATTTGATCGGGATTACTGACGGTGCGGTGAGTGGCAACAACCGGACCCACGGTTACGATGCGCTAAGTCGATTAACCAGCGCGAGCGGCCCTTGGGGCGCTGGCAGCTATACCTACGATGCTTTGGGTAATCTACGACAGAAGATTCTAGGTTCGCGTAGCGTCAATCTGACTTACGACTCATTGAATCGACTTTCACAAAGTTCTGATACTGGACCAGGTGGCACGCGCAGCGTCGCCCACGATGCACGGGGCAACGTCACAATATTGGGTGGTCTCACGTTTGTTTACGATTTCTCGGACCAGCCCGTATCCGTATCTGGCACGGCGAACGGCACGTACATGTACGACGGAAACCTGAAACGCGTCAAAGCAATCGTTAACGGCAAGACGATCTACAATGTATACGACACTTCTGGATCGCTGGTGCACATAGACGCTGTAACCGACGGCAATAAGACAGACTACGTTAGCGGGCCGGGTGGTAACTTGGCGCGCATCAAAGACAATGTTGTGACGTATCTGCACCCAGACTATTTGGGCAGTGCCCAAAGCGGCTCGAATAGCGCTGGCAGCATAGTATGGCGCGAACAATACACGCCATTCGGTGAGGAGTTGCAAGGTCCAACTGCCAACGATGATCAAACTGGATACACCGGTCATATCAAAGATTCCTCGACCGGTTTGAATTATATGCAGGCGCGGTACTATGACCCAGTAATTGGACGTTTTCTGGCAGTAGATCCAATTCAGTTCTCGGCGAGCCAGCCGCATATGTTTAATCGTTATTCGTATGTCGGCAACAGTCCAACGATATATACAGATCCAACGGGGAATTGCCGTGACTGCTATGCCGATCTAGTAGCATCGGGCAAGGCACAGGCGCTCCGACAGCAGGCTCAGGGCGCTGGTTCGCGTAATGATCCAGTCGCAAGCGCTTTGCGTTCAGTGTTCGGCATAGGCGCGGGAATGTCGCCAGCTGGATTGGCATTAGATGCCAAAGATTTTAAAGCTGCAGCAGCAGACGGTGACAATATCGGAATGATCGCGGCTGGTATTGGATTCGTGCCGGGCGGTGACCTGGTCAAGGGATTCGCTAAACCAGTGGCAGACAATCTCAAAAGATTCTCGAAGAAATTCAAGGCTTCTTTACGGCCGGATATCCAACTTCACGAACTACCGAATGGTGGGGTCGCCGCGACCGTAGATGTGCCTGGAGAAGTCCCAGGCTCATTCGCGCGATACGAAAAACACATAGATGCAGACGGGAATACGGTCGCGTCTCACAAGACAACATTTGATCCAGATGGAAAAGCAGTCAATTATCAAGATAAACTGGACCCAATGTCTTCGAAAATTGAGGTGGAGTGAATGGGACTTGGGAATGCAAACATCGACCGCCACCGTGATCTCCTGGCGCTTATCCATCTAGAACTTGATACTCGTAAATTGGGCGAATTACTCGCGAATTACGAATGGGATTGGGATGGCCAACCGGTAGTACTGTCATTAGCGGATGTTCGACAGGCGATTGGCAAATTCAAGCGGGGGGAAATTAGCGGTGGGGAACTAGAGTGGTGGGCGGACGCGATTGAAATTCGTGAAGATATCTCGTACCAGTCAAAATATGAGGATAGCATCAGAT
Organism: Woeseiaceae bacterium; assembly: GCA_021773075.1. Taxonomy (GTDB): domain Bacteria; phylum Pseudomonadota; class Gammaproteobacteria; order Steroidobacterales; family Woeseiaceae; genus UBA1847. The sequence continues at coordinate 175,923 of JAJFKT010000012.1, read as the reverse complement.
GTGCGGTCTTCGCGCTCGCCAACCCGTCAATTCATGAAGGTGATTATGCGAGCATAGTCGATGAAACGGATACCAAGTTGGAATTCGAACAATCGAATCCCAATGAGTAAGTATGAATCTTTGTTGAATTGACTGACAGCATGCTTCCCGTGAAGTCATCAAATATGATTTCGAGCGTCTATGTGCTCGATGTGAATCATCCGGTGCGCCCAAGCAGGAGACGCGCCTCCCGAAGATAAGGCTGAACGCCTTATCTGGCGGAAGAATTGATCTTCCGATTGTCTGGCGCTGTTTTTTTCAATCGAATCCAAGTCCAATATTTTTGGTCGCTGAAGCAATCGAAAAAGTCGAAACAGATGACGTTACGAGGTTCGGTCAGGCGCGAATGAATTGCCTAGTGGACGAAATAGACGGATCATGGAGTTGGTGATTCTTGTTAGGGTATAAACTGGGGTAATACTGGGCATTGGGTAGCTCCGTCTGTTGATTATCCTACGGTTTTTCGCGAGTTTTAGGTCCACCCTTCGACTCGGAATCGCTTTTGAGATGCGGGAGAATTGCGTAGATGAGTCGTACCCTATTGTGCATTGCCGGGCAATTCGTGCCGCCAAGACCGTAAAGTGCATGGCCGCCGACCATTCGGACTCCAGCAAGGGTCGAAGCACTCGCCATCGAACAAATAGCCTATGAAAATTTCTTAATGCCTTGTAGCTAGAAGCTGGGAAAAGACCATATAAAACAGTTACCTAATAGCAACACCAATTTCCGGTCGTTCATGGTTGGCGATTAAGTCGACCAATGCTCCAACCCACAGCAGTCCGGGGTGGGCAAGCGAATCGAAAGCTCTTTGGGAGCTCTGCTTTGTCAGCGGCGAGATCCGAACCTACAATCAGGATCCGAATAACAGCGAATCCGGTGACTATATGGGCGCGGCGAAACCAGTTGATTCTGGCAAATATCTGAACGGCAGACGTTTTTGGGTAGGCCATTGGTGCGTTGATACGGATGCCGGCGAGGTCAGCAATGGCACCCATCGGCAGCACGTCGAACCACAAGTGATGAAAGTGTTCGTGAATCTTGCCGAACATGCAGGCAGGGTGATATTGAAATGCTTAATTCAATAACGTGAACATTCGATAATGCGAATCTTTCCTCTTTTGATTGTTGTACTTACGTTGCAGTTCTTGGCCTGTGCGCCTAGCCAGCATCAAGATCACACAGGCGATCAGAGCGCTTCGGAGACGTTGGCAGTTTGGCGGTGGCAAGATGCCGACTATTCCGGGCTCGTAGCGCGAACCGGTGCCGTTGATACGGACTTAGTAGCAAGGCTTATCCAACTTCACAACGACCAGCCATTCGAGCCGAAGTATCGTGTCATTTCATTTCGAAGTGAGTTGACTAACGACGTGTCCAGTAGAAGGGTAATTCAATTCAATACATTGGGCTACTTGGACACACTCATAGTTTTCGAAGTCGATGCAAATGGGTCAATAACCAAAAACTACCTACTCTCGACTTGGAGATGATTTCGTAATAGCAGGATCCGAATAGGGCTTCGAACTCAGCTCAGGAGCACTGAAGAGGAAGCCAACATCCGAAAAAAAGGCCGCTGTAGGTTCAACCGATCAACGGCAGCACTCACTCGAATGAAAAGCAGATGACCGGGAGGGCGCGAATGATTTTCTAATGCTCATTGTGTGCACCACAACGAGTGCCCTAGAGTTACTGTCGATCACATTGTGACAACAACTCGGGGGATTCAGGCGCATGAACATGTGGAGAAACGGACCACGAATCGGTCTTGCCTGTGGCGGCGGATCATCGTCTGGCCCAGGCGCCATCCGGTACGGACGAAAATAATGTCTGCTACTGCAAAAAATACACATGACATGATCCTCATTACGCAGGTATTTGATTGTGGCGGAATCAGCGCGGCATGCCGGACAGCAGGGCTTGAGCGAACTACAGTAAGCCGCCGGCTAAAGGCCCTGGAAGAACGCATGGGTGTTTCGTTGTTTGATAGGTCTGGGCGGACCATACGTCTCACGGACAGTGGCAGCGCATTTCTCAGATACTGTTATCTTGTTCGAGAACTGGTGCAAGAGGCAGAGCACTATGTCACCGGTGACGCTCCGCGTGGATCTGGTGCGCTCTGTATTGCTGCAGACTTTGATGAGGCCGATCTGTTCCTCTCACCGGTAGTGAGCGAGTATTCTGCAACGCAGCCAGGATTCGACGTTGTGATTTCACTGCTTCCAGAGCCCCTGAATACGATTCCAGACGACTCTGATCTAGTCATTCAACTTGATTCTGAGGCGCAATCTGACGTGCGAACTCACGAACTGGCGATGCTATCGCGTAGCCTCTGGGCCTCCCCGGATTTCACGTCCATCAACGAAGTGAGCGACAATCCCCGAATTGTAGAAGAACTCCCTTGTATCGATATCTCAGATGTTAACAACGGTGCCCATAGCTGGACCGTGAATAATGCGGGCCGAACGATCAATTTATCTGTATTGCCCCGATTTCGCCTGCCAACGTTGACGGCTTGTCGTCAGGCATGTATTTCAAGCCTCGGCTTCGCCATCCTGCCTGACTATCTTTGCCAGAAGGCATGCAACGAGGGAAAACTCATACGAGTATTTCCTAGTTGGCGACCAACGGCCCTCCGGCTAACCGCAACTCATCACCACAGCGCTAACACCTTAGCGCGCATCCGCTCGTTCGTTTCTTTCTGCAAGAGTCGCGATTTCCGGCCAACGACGTAACAGAGGGAGCCCATGTGTGGCTAAGCCCCTCTCCCCATTTCGGTTTCTACTGCATCGGTATCGCGCCAGAACGCCAACACATGCTAGAAGCCCACGCGTGCGCCCAAGAATATTCGGCGCGGTTGTACCCAGTCGTTCGGGACGCCGAAGTTGAATACGCCATCGCCACCAGACAGATCCTGTTCACGGCGGGTCGCCTGATCATCCAGCAAGTTGAATACATCGACGAAGAATTCGGCGGTGTAACGATCACCGAAATCCAGACTATACTTCGCACGTACATTCAGTGTGCCGAATGACGGTGTGGATTGATTGCCGATCGAATTCGGGACCAACCATCTTTGCGTTGCGCCCTGGTCTTCAAATGCGGTATCAACACGAATCGGCAGATGACGACCAAACGCTGCAAAGGTCTCGCTGTAAATTGTGCCTGAGTTCCAGAAGTAGGTTGCACCCAGTTCAATGCCATTATCGAATCGGTAAGAACCGATCAGTTTCACCAGGTGTTCGACATTGCCAGGCTGTGGTCCGGTCGCATTGATCGCGCGTGGATCCAGCCACAATACATCGCCCTGGAAGTCAGCGTTGCTGTCCGAATTCGAGTTGCCAGTGGCATCGTTATACGAGTAAGACGCAAGCGCGAACCATCGGCTGTCTCCGTTACGGCGCTTACGCCAGGTAATCTCGACACCATCGTATTCGCGCTTGGCACCCGCTAGCGTGGCGATAAAGAAATTCGCCGTCGGTGCCGCATCAAAACCGAAGTAATCCAGTGAGAGACACAGTTCTCCGCAGACTGCCGGGTCGGAGTATAGACTCAGATTATAGTCCTCCAGAATGTCCTCCGTAACACGATTGGTATACGTGATCGAGATACTTTGATCTTCGGTGAGTGAGGTTTCATAACCGAGCATGAACTCATCCGTATACGGCGTCTTGGTAGTCGGCGCGAAGAAGCCGTCCGGTGTTCCGGATGCACCGCGCGTACGCCAGGTCAGCCAACGATCGCCGAGGAAGACCTGCTCTTCGCGGAACGAGCCAGTAACCGTGCCCGCGAAGGCCGTCATGTTAGTACGAATGGGATCGTAGTAGCGACCATAGAAGCCCCAGACCTTGCTTGAGCCATCGCCTTTGATGTCATATACAACGCTAAGACGCGGAGCAATCTCTGTGTCGAACGTGAAGACGGAGCTGCCAGCCGAATCGAAGTGCTCCCAGCGTTCGGCGCGCAAGCCACCGGTAACGGTCCAGTGATCGTCGATCTGCCAGGCGTCCTGCACATAAAACGTGTCGCCTTCGGTTTCAAAGTCTGTCGCACCAGCAATAGTTCTGTTTATCCGGTACACATTGACGTCACCCGTTGGATTGCCCGCAGTCTGATCCAGCGTATACGCACCAATCTCTGCCAGGCTGACATCTCCGGAGCTATCGGTATCGAGCAAGCCGACGTAAAATGCCTGATCCGGACTTGCATTGATTGCACCCTGAATGTCCGCGTAGTCTTCCACGATAATATCCCGGTCACCGGTAAAGGTCGCCGGGCCAGTATAGTCATCAAGCGTCAAGCCTGCGTTTTGTGCGCCAAGCGACGTATAGATTGCACCGTCACCGGTGGTGATCGAGTTGACCTTGCTCTCGTTCATCGTGCGGGTGTAGCCAAACTTGATGTCGTGAGAACCGAAGCTTGAATCAACAAACCATTCGAGGTCGAGGTGAAACTCCTGCTTGTCGCGGAACTGAATCGTATTCGTGCCAGCACCACCCTTATCCGTGTCAACGTTGGTGACGGGCAATGCGGTGCCTGTGTAAGCGACGTCATTGCGTGTTGACGTGTCTGCAGCGACTGAACTCAACTCACCTTCGTGGTCTGTAAGGTAGGTCGTTAGGATTAAATTATCCCAGGAGTGAGCATACTCCAGCTTGAAGTTGTCGCCACCCTGGACCCGTGCCGTGTCCCTGTTCGCAAGGGTCGCCGTGTCGAACGAGCCATCGCGGTCAGTTGGGTCGTTGAAAAACACCGCCGTGAACTTGTCGTTGTCTGTCGCCTGCCAGGTTAGCTTGCCAAAGCCAAGGTCTTCGTCCCGAGTTACCGTGCGTAACAATTGCTGCGTATTCGGATCAATTACGTCCTCTTCCCGCTCCTTTTTCTGGAAAGAAGTGAAGAACCAAAGCTTGTCTTTGATGATCGGGCCACCAAAAGTAAACGCCGTATCGAAGGTCGAAAACGACGCGTCCTCGAGATTGTCGTTGTCTGCTACCAGGCTGTCGCTTTGGGCATAGTAGTTTATGGTGCCATGAAACTCGTTACTGCCCGACTTTGTAATGACGCGCGAAATCAGGCCCTGCCCACCGTCATACTCCGCCGGGACGCCACCGGTTATGATCTGTTGTTCCTGAATAATCTCCGAATTGAAATTAGCGCCAAAAGTTCCAGCGTTGTTGTCGGTGACATTTATTCCATCGACATAGTAAACATTATCTGACGAGGTACCTGCTGTATTGCCGTTAGCGTCAACGATATCCTGGTAGTTAACGCCGGATTTTGACGATGGATTGCCGCCGCCCGGTGCGACCGGCTTCGTCGTTGGTGCCAGTTGCAGGTAGTCCTGATAGGTACGCGCCGTTGGCAGCGACTCGGTAATGTCTAACGTCAGGTCAGTCGATTGCAATGCCGACGTGGTATCGACCAGCTGACCGATGTCGCTACGGCCGTAGGTCACGATCTCTTCGAGCGTGCCACCGCTATTCAACACAAAGGGCAGATTAAGTGAGCGTTCCGATATGACCAAAACGTTCTCGTTTCGTGCTGCCTGAAATCCTTCAGCGGATACTCTGACAACATAGTCAGCTGATGGGTCAAGGCCGGCGATGCGAACCTCACCGTCGACGCCAGTCGTACCAGAACGGCGAGTCAGGCTTTCCGAAGTCACGGCGGTGACATTGGCCCCGGAAACCGGGTTACCGTCGCCATCCGTAACGATAATCTTCAGTGAACCCGTGTCGGCAAATGCGTTGTTAACAAATAAGACACTCAGCATCAATGCCGCAATGGTCACTCTAAAATGTTTCTTAATGTGAAGAATTCTCACAATTGTATCCCCCTTGAACTACAAGCTTGAAAGAAGTAAGTCCGCAACGGCAGCCGCTGAAACTTCGCACCGCCTGGTGCGATCCAACGGGCTACTGATTGGAACGATTGAGCGCCCGCTATGACGGAACACTCGCCTTGCGCGAGAAATCTAGAATTGCCAATGTACGGTGTCAATTTGAGGCATCATCTACACGTTTCCGCAGCACATGAGGCGGAGACGGGACGTGAGCAATCTTGCGAAATGAGTGGCAGTGCAGATTCAATGAAGGTCGCGGGGTCTATCACGCGAACGCGTTGCAGGGAACACACGTGTGATGCTTAGTCTCACGATAGTTATGTTGTGAAAAAACAAAAAAGTATCAGGCAAGTTAGGAAAATAGACGCGAAACCACACCTTGCACCCCGGAAACCATCGAGATACTGCGCACTTTCGCTAGAGGCGGTTGGCAGGTCCCAGCTTCAACCGTTCTTCTTCGGCAAGACAGTTTTGTCAGCGGCGAAAACCGAGCCTACAATAGGGATTCGATTTACAGCGAATCCGGTGACCCAATGGACGCAGCGAAACCAGTTGATGCTGGCGACTACCTGAATGGCAAACGGTTTTGGGTCGGTCATTGGTGTGTTGATACCGATGCTGGTGAGGTTTGTAACGGCGCCATTCGGCAGCACCTCGAACCACAAGTGATGAAGGTGCTGGTGTATCTTGCCGAGCATGCAGGCAAGGTAATTACGAAGAGGGAGCTCATACGCGTCCTTTGGGGCGGCGTTGTGGTCGAGGATGCTGCATTGACGCGATGTATTTCGCGGCTACGACAGATCATGGGTGACAGCGCGAGGAGCCCAACGCTCATAGAAACAGTTCCGAAGGTTGGCTACCGGCTAGTCGCATCGGTCAGGTATCCAAAGCGCGAGCGCGACAGGCCTCTACTTCGAAATTGGGCCGCCGCTGCCGGCATTGCGATGCTCATGTTGCTCGCGATCTCAGGCAGTCGCCTGGTCGAGCTTGATCATCGAACCGTCGCTGTGGCGAATAGCGCCTACCAACAAGGCTTGCGAAGCTACGCCGAGTATTCGTATGCGGAAAATGAAAACGCCATCGTTCTTTTCGAGCAGGCTATCGAGCTGGACCCGAGCTTTGGCCTAGCATACGCGGGGCTGTCCAATGCATTGAGTCAACGGGCAATTCGCTGGAACAGCGACGATCTGGCGGGCGCGAGGTCGGCCGCTGCTCGTGCGGTAGGGCTCGCACCTGAGCAAGCGGAATCGCATAGAGCGATGGGTATAGTGATGAGCCTCGATGGCAATCCTGACATCGCTCTCGACTCCTATGAGCGCTCGCTGCAATTGGATCCGGCTCTTTGGCAAGCCGCCTTCAACGCTTCGATAATTTATCGCAAGCAGTTGCAGTTTCAAATGGCAAAAACAAAACTCCTTCACGTTCTGGAACACAGTCCCGACAAAAAAATTGCTATGGGCGAGCTAGGATCTATTTATCTGCAGCTTGGAGACGTTGAGCAGGCGGAATTGTGGCTGGACCGCGCGCTTGCAGACGCGCCCGTTCAACTCATCGCCAGCATGAATCGCGCCGCGCTGGATATGACGACCGGAGCGACAGCGTCAGCACTCAAGCGCTGTTCGGACGTACTGCGTGTCTTCGGCGAAGATTACGATTGCCTGCGCGTGTCAGCCGTTGCGGCCCTGATTGACGATAATTTGCCGGCAGCCGACCAGGCATTTTCGCGCATCGTCGCGCAATGGCCTGGGGATCGCTACGCAATGCTCGGACGAGCACAGGTGCACCTTGCCCGCGGCCAAACTGAAGTTGCTCATGAAATCGTCGCGCAGGTGCTGCAGCGATCATTTGATCAGCTGGTCGAGCAAAAACAGCCTTGGGCAGATTACTGGTTAATAGGAGCCGCATACGCATTAGCAGGAGATCATGTTTCTGCGTATCAGTATCTCGACAAGGCTGCCGCGGCGGGGCATCGCTTTTACCTTTGGGATGCAATTGAACCGGCTTTCTCGCGGCTACAAGGAGAAGCACGCTTCGACGACTATTTGCTGGCGATGAATACCGGTCAACGGCCGCACTCGCTCGAATGAAAACCGAATGACGGGCTGGTGGACGCGAATGGTTTTCTAATGCTCATTGTTTGCAGCGCAACTAGTGTCCTAGAGTTACCGTCGAACACTTTGGGATATCAAGTCGGGGGACTTCAAGCGCGTGAGCATGCGAACAAACGGAACACGGATAAGTTTGGTTCTGACAATTCTGATGCAGGTTGCCTGCGGTGGTGGATCATCGTCTGCCTCTGTCGCCGCCCAGACCGGTCCAATAGACACCGTCACCCTGACGGCGTCCAAAACGTCATTTTCCTCATTCAATGAGACGGCGTCGCTAACGGCAACCGCGCGTGACTCGACAGGCATTGTTGTGACGAACGCAGTATTCACATGGACGATCGCCGATCAAACTCTGCTAAGAATCGCTCTGGAAAACGAGCCCTCAGGACGCGCGACAATTACTGCGATAGGTGAAGGGACGACCGACGTTACCGTGAGCGCCGCGGGGAACAACGCAAGCGTCACGCTCAGCATTGACCAATTGCTGGACCGCATCACGATTAGCGGTGAGCTTGCCGTCGAATTTCAGGGCGAGATGGCGCCGCTAGTAGCGACGGGGACGGATGCCCTCGGCAACGTTATGACTGGCCTGCCGTTCACTTGGGACTCCTCAGCACCCGGCGTCGCCAGCATTACTCAAGCGGGTCTGGTAACTGCCGGGGATTTTGGCGAATCGACTATTTCGGCGCTCGTCGATGGCGTAACCGGGAGCGCTAAATTTGAGGTTCTGGGCGATCGATTTTTTTTAAACGGAGACGTTCGTCTTCGTTATGAACTGGATCTGCCGGATCAAAATGGTGGACCATTTCCGGCCGTCGTTTTTGTTCACGGTTCCGGACGCGCCGATCGCAATACACAAAAACACGGTTCAGATCCGATGCTGCCGCAGGGTTTGGCGGTATTGCGATATGACAAGCGAGGTGTCGGTGAATCGACAGGTAGTTTTTCTAACGTCGGTCCGGAGAATGGCGACTCCGCCCTAAATCTTCTGGCAAGCGATGCGGCGGCGGCCGTACGCTTTTTGCAGCACTTCCCACAAATCGATCCGTTGCGCCGTGGCATCATGGCGAATAGTCAGGGTGGCTGGATCGGTCCACTGGCGGCGACCCAGGCCAGTGAGATCACATTCATGCTGATCTGGTCCGGCCCAACGGTCAGCATTGGGCTTGAGATTTTTTACAGCCTCCTCGCCGATGGCACGTCAACGCCGTTGAATGACGTTTACGCGCAGCTCGGATCGTTTACAGGTCCATTCGGCTATACTCCGATGCCGGTGCTTTCAGAGCTCGACATTCCAAGTTTGTGGTTATTTGGCGAGCTTGATCGGAGTATCCCAACCCGTCTGGATGTCGCGAACATGCAGCTACTACAGGCTGCTGGACTGCCGTACGAGTACATCTTGTATCCGTTTGCGGCGCATGACTTGCGGGATACCAGAACTGGCCAGTTTGTCGGGCTGTGGAACGACTATGGTAACTGGTTGCGCGACCGTGGAATTCTCCCGTGAAGAATAGAATCGTACTCTCAATGCTGTTTCTGACCCGTCTGCTCGCGGCTTGCGGTGGGGGCGGTGGCGGCACGACGACGCCGGCGCCAGTGAGTTTCTGCTCTACTCAGGCCTTCACTGATCCCGCTCAATCACCTTACGTAGTGCCCTGGAATGTCGGTGCGAGTTACACGATGTTTCAGGGTAACTGCAGCTCACTTGGTGGGCATCGGGATACTTTCGCCTACGACTTTGATCTGGCAATGGGAGATCCGGTTCTGGCATCTCGGGTCGGGGAAGTCATATTCGTCAACGATGAGTTTTCCGATGATGACCATATCGAAGGCCATGAGAATAATGTATTCATCGAACACGATGATGATACTGTGATTCGGTATACACACTTGATGCAGGGCAGTGCTGCGGTGGTTGTGGGCCAAAATGTAATACAAGGTAGCTTTTTGGGGCTTGCCGGAAACTCCGGCAATTCTGCGGGGCCGCACCTTCACTTCCAGGCGTTTAAGGACCGCTCCAGTTTTGATAAACGAAATTCCATCCCAATCACTTTTGTCAACGCCATAGGCCAGGTAGCCGCGAGTGGCGCACTGGTAGAAGGGATCGAGTATTTGGCCGACACGTTTTGAAGAGGCAAAAGACATGCTGAAACTGTTGTTCGTACCCCTTTTAATCTGGACACAAGCCGCCTGGTCCGATGCTAGTGTCGATATAAGCGAGCCTAGCGAAGTCGCTGCGTTGACGGAGCTTCAGGAAAAAGTAGACGGGATTAGTTCGGCGGTGATGTTCTGCATAAACTCCGGCAAAGAGCACGCTGACTGTCTTTGTGAAAGCAAGGCGCTGATTCTTGATTTCAATAGCGCGGTTGAGCGGCTCTTCACGACCTTTCCGCGTCTGGCTGGACTGGATATGGTGAGCTTCAAAAAAGCTAATGGTGCGGTGATTTCACAAAGTCTGTCCGGGCTCGAGAAACAGTCAAAAACAGCGCTGGTGTGCTCTCGATAAAAAGCACCGACCAGCCAATAAAACACCAGGCGATCGTGATAAAGTCCGCGCGTGGCTATAACAATTCCTGATTTTTCAAAGACACACGTCGTCGTGGTCGGTGACGTGATGCTCGACCGATATATGTTCGGATCGACGGGCCGGATTTCGCCCGAAGCACCGGTGCCGGTTGTTCACGTGCATGAAACAGATGACCGACCCGGTGGTGCTGCAAACGTCGCAGTCAATCTGGCCAGCCTTGGCGTGTCCACTCAACTGATCGGTGTGGTCGGACAAGACGATGCCGCGGACGCTCTGCAATCGGTCCTCAAAGAGCACGGCATACGTTGCGAATTTCAGCGCGCGGCGGGTCGCCCAACGATAACCAAGACGCGTGTTCAAAGTCGCGGTCAACAATTGATCCGCCTCGATCAGGAAAACGCCGAGGCGATGGCGAGCGATGAAATCATGCGCGTGCTCAAGAGATCTTTGAATGGCGCGGGCGCCGTGGTCCTGTCGGATTACGGCAAAGGGGCGTTGACCGACGTTACAGAGATGATCGAGATATGTCGGCATGCTGGTGTGCCAGCGCTGGTCGACCCCAAGGGAAGCGACTTCGGCAAGTATCGCGGCGCATCATTGCTGACGCCCAATCAAAGCGAATTTGAGGCCGTGGTCGGCGTTTGTCAGAGTGACGATGAACTCGTGCAACGCGGCCGCAAGATGCTCGATGAGCTAAATCTCGATGCCTTACTCATAACGCGAAGCGAAAAGGGTATGTTGCTTATCGAGACCGATATGGAACCGGTATTCCTGTCAACGCAGGCACGCGAGGTATTCGACGTAACGGGCGCAGGCGATACTGTTATCGCAACGCTAGCAGGAGCGATTGCGAGTGGGCAGGGTCTTTCCGCCGCGGCATCGCTTGCGAATATTGCTGCCGGACTGGTTGTGCGCAAGATCGGTGTCGCAGCCGTGACTCCGGGCGAAATCAGTATTTCATTACATCAGCGTGGCCAGGGCGGCCGCGGTTTGGTTGGGCTGGAAGAATTGCAGCTGATGGTCGCCGAGTCGAGAGCGCGCGGTGAACGCGTCATAATGACCAACGGCTGTTTTGACGTTTTGCACGCGGGACATGTTTCCTATCTTGAGGAAGCCAAAAGCCTTGGCGATCGATTGATCGTGGCGGTGAACGACGACGACTCAACACGACGACTGAAGGGTGAGTCACGGCCGATAAATGAGTTGCAGGATCGTTTGCTCGTGCTCGCGGGGCTTGCGGCAGTCGATTGGGTTGTACCGTTTTCAGACGATACACCGGCGTCGCTAATCGCGAGCGTACTGCCCGATGTCCTTGTCAAGGGCGGTGATTACAAACCCGAGGAAATAGCGGGCGCTAAAGATGTACTGAAAAACGGCGGCGAGGTTCGGGTTTTGGCGTTTCGTGACGGGCGATCTTCGAGTCGGATCATCGATAAGCTTCGCAACTAGTGCATTTTCTTTACAACGTACTTACCTATTTACTACTGATTCCCTTCGCCATTTATTGGTTGATCAAGGGGATAGGTAACCGAACCTACCTGGACCTCTTGCCACAGCGGTTTGGCTTTGGATTTCCGCGGCTGGAAAGTTCCATTTGGGTGCACGCCGTTTCGGTTGGTGAAGTTCAAGCGGCGGTACCACTTGTTCATTCCCTGATCGATCGTTTCCCAGGTCAAAAACTCGTCGTCACGACAGTTACGCCTACTGGAGCCGCGCGAGTCGCGGCGCTGTTTGGCGACAACGTCCAGCATTGCTACATCCCGTTCGAGTTTCCAAACGCGATTCGCAGTTTCTTCTCGTCGATCCGACCACGTGCTGCGATGATTATGGAGACAGAGATATGGCCGAATTTATTTCGCGGCTGCGGCGTACGGGATATTCCACTCATATTGGTGAGTGCCCGAATTTCGCCAAAATCAGTGACAGGGTACCGGCGACTACTACCGCTGATCCGGGAAACGCTGTCGCACGGAATCGTCATCGCAGCACAAAGCCAGGCAGATGCGGACCGGTTTCTGGAGCTAGGCGCCAGTCCGTCGCGCACGCTAGTCACTGGCAACATCAAGTTCGATGTCGAGCCGGACCCCGATATTTCGAGTCAGGGCGAGCGATTGCGCGAGAATCTTTTTGCTAACCGACCTGTGTGGGTAGCCGCAAGTACGCATGATGGTGAGGAATCTCAGGTTCTCAGTGCACACCGGGAATTGCTCAAGAGCCACCCGGACCTGTTACTAGTATTGATCCCACGGCACCCTGAGCGATTCAAAGGCGTTCGCGACCTGATCGAAAAACAGGGCTTTGAAGGAGTTTCAAGAACAGACAAAAGAGTCTGCGAAGCATCGAGCGAGGTTTTTCTGGTTGATACGATGGGCGAGGTACCACTTTTCTTTGCAGCCAGCGACGTTGCCTTTGTAGGTGGCAGTTTGGTGCCCATTGGGGGCCACAATCTTTTGGAACCCGCTGCACAAGGTTTGCCGATCGTTACGGGGCCACATATATACAACGCTGTGGAAATCGCTGAGAAGTTTGTTGAGTTGGGAGCGTGTCGAATAGTAACCAGCTCCAGCGAATTGGCCGTTGCTATTGCCAGCCTGATCGAAAATCCGGATGCGGCCGCGAAGATGGGCCGGAATGGCCTGACCGTGTTGGAGCAGAATCGCGGATCACTTGAGCGGCTCCTGGTATTGCTGGAGCCGCTACTCAGTGAGCAACAGCCTGGTTAGGCGCCTTCTTTTCTTGTTGTGGCCGCTTCTTCCGGCGTCGGTCGATCCTTAAGCCACTCATCGATTTGCTCCAGATCCTGCACCTGCAATGTACCGGCGGCCTGTTTCAGGCGCAGCGCATTCATAATGTAGTCGTATCGAGATTGATAGAAGTTTGTTATCGCTGCGTACAGAGCGAATTGGGAATTCAATACTTCGACAATCGTTCGCGTTCCGACTTCATAACCGGCCTGCGTCGCTTGTAGTGCAGTTTGGCTTGACGCCACCGCCTGTTCCAGCGCATTGACGCGGCTGATTTCGGAAAGTACACCGAGATAGGCGTCACGGGCCTGGCGTTCGGTCTCACGTGTTACGCGTTGCAATTGCTCGCGACTCGCGCGATGCAGATACACGGCTTCCCTGACGCGTGAGGAAGTGCCACCCCCCGCAAACAGGGGTACCGTGAGTTGCAGCGAAATTGAATCGTTGGTGGTGGTGTCGTCAAAAGCATTGGAGCTGGATCCTAGTGGACCCGTGGAGATTACGTCACCCTCGGAAGTGCTCTCACCCGTCCTGACGACAAGATCAAGCGATGGATAATGGCCATTTTTTCGGAACGATATTTCGTCTCGCGCTAATTTTTCATCCAGCCGGCTTGCGAGTAGCCCCAAATTCTGACTGAGGGACATATCTACCCAGCTCGTTTCGCTGTTTGGCTCAGGGGTTTGAAGGGGAAAATCCTCACCGGGCGCATCGAGCTTCGAAACGTACTCGCCGGTAATCTCACGCAGGAATTCGCGTGCCGTCGCCAGCGAACGTTTCGCGCCGATCTCATCAGCAACCGATTGGTCGTAGGCGGCCTGAGACTCTTGAACATCTGTAATCGCAATCAATCCGACTTCGAAGCGCTGCTTCGCTTGCTCGAGCTGGCGCGCGATAGCCTCGCGATTTGCGTTGATGGAAGTGAGTCGATCTTCCGCGGCCAGGACGTCGAAATATCGCTGTGCGACCCGAATGATCAGATCCTGCTGAGCGGATTCGCGTACTGTTTCAGCTTTCGCGATGGTCTTGTCGGCGCGTTTCAAATTGACAATCTGTTCCCAGCGAAATACCGACTGGCGCAAACTGACGCTCCAGTTAGTGTCCGAACTACTTTGGTCAAACGTGGTTGTCCCGGCATTTAGAAACGAAAACCTGGACCCTGACACGTCTGACTCAGTCAAGTCACCGGTGGCACTTATCTGTGGCAGATAAGCACCGCGCGCTTGCGGTCTTGCCTCCATGGCTGCCAAACGTCTGGCTTCCGCCTCATGGATTTGTGGGTCACTTTGCAGGGCCTGCTGGTAAATTTCCAGCAACGAAGTCGCGTTGACGGGCAGTGAAAATAACAAAACGCTGGTTGATAGAAGTAAGGTGCTGATAATATTAGTATTTTTCATCTTTTCCCGTTCCGGAATTGAGCAGCCACGTGGTGTAAGGTGTTATAGTCTACTACATCACTAAACCAGTTGGAATGGTTTCGTAATGCCCATTAGATGCAACAAGCTCCTAACTGGTTTCGTCAATTTCGTTTTTATTTTCCTTAGAACGAAAACTGCGGCGGCAAAGCGCCGTTGGCCAAAGGCTTCAAATCAGTCTCGAATATGGTATCACTTCGCCAATCGTCTTCGTCCGTACGTGTAATTTTTAATGCGGTCATGGCCGGCGAGTCACCGACAACCACAAAAATCCGGCCACCCGGGTTAAGGGCATTTACGAGCCGCGCATCAAATGTCTGCAAGGAACCGGTCACCGCTATCGCGTCGAATTTGCGCTCTGGTAGCTCCTCAGTGCCGTCCATTCGTAACAATTCGACGTTATCGATGCCGCAATCTGCAAGTTGCTGTCCGGCCGATTCAAGAAAGTCATCGTATATATCGATGCTCGTCACCGTTGTCGCCAGCTGAGCAAGACAGGCAGTTAAAAAACCGCTGCCGGTTCCAATCTCCAGGACGCTTTCGCCTCCGGCCAGTTCCAGGGCTTGCAAGACTCGACCTTCAATCGTCGGTGTCATCATCATTTGCCCATGTGCGAGCGGAATTTCCGTGTCGGCGAAGGCGAGTGCCTCGAAACCTTTCGGCACAAACAGTTCCCGCTGCACTTCTTTTAGCGCGTCCAGGACGTTTAGGTCGAGGACGTCCCAGGCGCGGACTTGTTGTTCGATCATTTGCTGGCGAGCAAAATCTGTATTCATGCTAGTGCTACCCGTAAGAGGTTGAAATTCAAAATAAAAATAGAAATACGCCTCGCGAGCGCAAGTCTGTTCGTGTAATCAGGAAAAAGCTCTTCCAGAATTATGGTGAATCGCAGCAGCGGCGTCACGCTGCTGGGATATGCTTACCGTTGCTTGGTTTATGTAAGCTTCTTATACCCGACATCTCCGCGAGCGGAGATACGTATTGAGCCTAATAATAACAAATGAACATCAATAACTTGGCCGTAATTGGAACCGGGCTCTAAATGTCTCCTTTCGTCGTCATGGTCATGCTCACCTCGTTTGCAGCAGTTGCTGTGGGCGCCGCGGTATGGCTGTGGGTTTCGCGCAGCAATCTTTTCAGACGCGTACGGCGTTTGAACGACGAATTACTGGAGGCGTCAAAGGACGCGTCGGTTGGTCATCGGCTGACGGTTCCGAATGATCGCGCAACGGCACTGATTGCAACCAACGTGAACAAGCTGTTCGATGCGGTCGGCGAGCGTGACGAAAAAATTCAGGGCAGGGACCGGCTATTCAAGGACTTTGCACGTACGTTGCCGGAAATTGTCATTATCCATGACGAAAAAATTCTACTGCCGAATGAGTCAGCCGCGAGTCTTGTTGGCCTTGAGCCCGCACAACTGGTAGGCCGGGAAATTTCCGATATCGTCAAACCTGCCTACCGGGCCTTATTCAAAAAGACTGTCGCGAAACGCCTGGCGGGTGAGAACGCGCCGCGCCGCATTGAAATACAACTCATCAATGGAAATCAGACGGGCCTCTGGGTTGAAGCGCAGAGCTCCAATATTGAATTTCGCGGCCAACGCGCAATCTTGACAGTCGCGCGTGACGTGAGTCATCGCAAGAGCCTTGAGGTTTCACTATCACGGAGTAAGCGACAGGCGCAGTACACCCTTGAGTCGATATCTGAAGGCGTGATTACGACTGACAACGACGGACGTATTGACTACATGAACCTGGCTGCGGAAGTGTTGATCGGAACCAACCGTGACGATGCGGCCGGGCATCGAGTCGGCGAATTGTTTGCCTTGGTCGACGACGCGGATCGTCGTCCACTCGGCGATCCGGTCGAACGATGTCTGGCTATGCGACGGAGGGTGAATATGGGACGCCGCGCGGTGTTGGTCAGTGTTGACGGTGAACACGAGCACTCCGTCGAAATTACGGCGTCTCCCGTGCGTGGGCCAGGCAACAGTATTTCGGGAACCGTCGTCGTTTTTCACGACGTTAGCGAGTTACGCGGCCTGACACGCAAGATGTCTTACCAGGCGACGCACGACCCGTTAACGGGTCTCGTCAATCGTCGCGAATTTGAGCGGCGACTGGACGAAGCGATGGACTCAGCGCATGCCGAAGAGGCTGTGCATATGTTGTTCTACATGGATCTGGATCGCTTCAAAGCGGTCAATGACACCTGCGGGCACCTGGCCGGTGACAACATGTTGCGAGAGGTTGCGGCACTTATCAAAGAGGAAGTTCGGGATTCTGATTTCGTTGGTCGTCTCGGTGGCGATGAGTTCGGTGCGCTACTCATTGGCTGTCCGATAGAAAAAGCGCGGCAGATCGCGACCGATATCGTGACTGCGATTGCCGATTATCGATTCGTCTGGAAAGACAAGATTTTCAATATCGGTGTTTCGATAGGACTGGTCGAAATCAGTCACGCGAGCGGCACGTTACAGGACGTCATGAGTGCCGCAGACTCAGCGTGTTACATGGCCAAACAACAGGGCCGTGGACAGGTGCATATTTATTCTGCACGCGATGAGGCGGTTGCCAGGGAACGCGGTGACATCCAGTGGCTAAGGCAGCTGCAAACAGCCCTGCACGAAGATGGTTTTCAACTTGCGGTACAAGCAATCATCGCAATGTCCGGGAAAGCGGATTCAGGCCCGTCCGTCGAAGTGCTAATTCGCTTGTCGGATGGCCGTGGTCAGACCGATGGCTCGGCCGAATTTCTGCGTCCGGCAGAACGTTATCAAATGATGCCGCAGATCGATCGCTGGGTGATCAATGCGACACTCGGCGCCATTGCCAGCGGCGAGATCAAGCTGTCCGCGCGACGCAGCTGCGCGATAAATTTGTCCAGCCAGACGCTGGGCGACGAAGCATTCCTCGGATTTGTGGTCGATTCACTGGACCGTTCGGGCGTTGCACCGTCGGCAATCTGCTTCGAAGTGACGGAGGCGGCGATTCTCTCGAATGTTCAACATGCGCAACGCTTCATAGAGGTATTGCATGGCATTGGCTGTGAGTTCTCTCTGGACGACTTTGGTAGCGGGCTTGGCTCATTCTCGAGCCTTAAACATCTGCCTATCGACTACCTGAAGATCGACGGTACCTACACCCGAAACCTGCAAACGGATCTGGTCAATCAGGAAATGGTTTCAGCGATGATTAAGCTGGCACGCACGATGCAGTTTCGAATTGTCGCAGAACAGGTCGAACATCAGGAAGACTTCGACTGGTTGCGTGATATCGGCGTGGATTTCGTGCAGGGTTACTTCGTGGATCCACCGGTAGCACTCGGTACCGCTTCATCGACCGGCACCTACAAAATTCTCAATCCTTAACCGTGTCATCAGCAGAATTCGGCGGTCGTCGAGTTCAGCTAGCGGCGGGCACGGCGGATCGCCCAGACAGCTGCCGCGACGCAGATAAGGCTTCCCGTGCCGAAGACGATTCGGCCGAGGACAAGATTGAATTCACGTGACACGAAAGGCAGGCCGCCCGAAAATCCGGCGTCAGGAGCCATCAGGCTCGCCCACGCACCGACGGCGGCAAAACAAAACAGCAGTACGGCCGCCAGCGCATCATTCAGTTTCGAATCGCGACCGAGCATTAACATGGCACCCGCGATAAGAAATACAAATCCGCAAATTCCGATTACTACATTGGGAGCGTCGTCCGCAGGACTATCGGTCGGTATTAGTCCGAGAGCTGTAGCAAACAGGAACAATGCAATACCGACGCACATCCAACCATACTTAGGGTGCGCTTGATGCTTCGTTGTACGGATGGCCTACTGACCTCGCGCGGCCGAACGCATGATCTCGGCCTTGAGCTGCTGGCGCATGAACTCGGGCATATCCAGCTGCTCCAGTTGCTGCATCATTTTCTCGGGGTCATCGCGCGATCTCATGAGTGAATGCAGGAGTATGGCTTCCTGGCGCTTTCCTTCGTCATCAATGGTGTTGAGCAATTGAATTGTCTCCTCGGAATCGCGTTGCGAATTCATTGCCGTGTTCATGATAATGCTATCGCGATCGGCACCACGCGGCATTCCCTGAATCCATTGTTCCACCGCATCGGGATCCTTGCGTTGCCACCGGGAGAGCACCTGGCTGGCTGCAACCTGCCGAAGGTCCATATCATCTATTCGGTCCAGCATGGCCGCGGCATCGCTCGGTGCGGATCGCGCTATCGTGGATATAGCATTAGAAATTGCGGCATCTCGCGCATTTCCGGCCGGCAGTTTGTCGCTCCACTGCATCGCCAGATCCGGTGCGACGTCGGATACCTGGCCAATTAAATGCGCCATCTGCATCTCGTAGTCGGACGAA
Source organism: Woeseiaceae bacterium (assembly GCA_021773075.1). Taxonomy (GTDB): domain Bacteria; phylum Pseudomonadota; class Gammaproteobacteria; order Steroidobacterales; family Woeseiaceae; genus UBA1847. The sequence continues at coordinate 156,891 of JAJFKT010000012.1, read as the reverse complement.
CCCTTGAATTGTTCGACAAAATAAAACGCATCTTCGGCAGATCGCTTTTCAACAAGTTCGCGCGCGACGCTACGTGCCCAGACGCGACGATGTTCTTCCGGCAATGTCGGAACGAGATTCAAGGCAGTATCCAAATCCATATGACGTGCAGATCGTCCACCGAAAACTTTGTCTTTGATTTCGTCCTCGCTGCTCAGCGCCCAGTTGATGGCCGCCTGCGCGTCATTCTTTAGCCACTCGTCCATAAGTCCGGTAGCGGCATTCGCGCGTAGAGTTTTGTCTTCAATGAGCCCCAGGTGCAAGACTGCCGCTCCGGGCGACTCTTTGGCGACCGACGAAATGATGTTTGAGACAAGCTGGTATCGACCTCTGGATTCATCGGTTTGTTGTGCTTCGCGCAAAGCGAGCTCCGGCTTTGACTTTGCGACTTCGAGGATCACGAGTTGCAACAACGCATTTATGCCTTCGCCGCCATACGCCTTGGCCCAGTTCAATGCTTCATCTGGTCTCTGACTCGCATAGTTCGCCGCAATAGCAGATGCGATTCCTTGCTGCGTCTCCGGGTCGGAAATCCGTTCAAGGATTTTCAACGCATCGTCCAGCCGGGTTTTCGCCAAGTCTCGAATGCCGTCGGTTTCCTTTGAACTCAGCGGTTTGTCCGAACGATTTTCAAATAGCTTAATAAACGCAAGCTGTGGTTGGTCTTCAGCAAGTTCTTCGAAGACTCGGTCTAGATAGGCTTTGCGGAGTGCGTCGTCATCGATGCGTCCGGCAAATTGCTCAGCCAGTTCGGCATCGTCACTGGCTAGTGTGCGCGCCAAATAACGTACCTGCGCGCGCTGCTCTCCGGGTGAGTCAAGCTGCATAATATGCGCCAGCGCAGCGGATGGTGACTCGTTGATTAAGCCTCTCAAGAAGAGGGTTCGATTGCGGATATCCGGTCCGATGCCGCTGAGATTTTCGGCGGCTCGGGCAGCCTCCGTGTACGCACCACCAATCGCGCCGTAGATCGACTGCATAGCCCGATGGCTGTTCGGCGGTTCCAGTGCGGAGGCTGCCGTCGTTGCCGCCACGAGATCCAGTCGCGCCCAGGTTCGCCAAACACGCTTCTCGATATTGGCGAACTCTGAAAAGTCGGCGGATGTCGCAAGTTCCAACGCAGCTTCGGGTGCAAATTCTGCAAGGCGAAAAAATACGATGCTCAACGCACGTTCACGCCAGATATCGTCTGCGATACGCAATGCGTCGTAGGCGAGAACCTCCAGCTCTTCCGAGTTGGCCCTGCCACCAAGTGCGTACAGTGCTTCAGCACGGTCGAACTCACTTGGCAGGGCTTGCAACGCCTCGATTGACTGCAATTGGGCGAAATGGCTGACTCGGTGTTCGCTGGCTGCGGAGTATTCCATTGTGGCGACATCAACGATATCGCGAACCGGGGCTGGCCTGGACGGTGTTCCAATCAGGCCAGATCGCGTTGTAGCCAAAGCCAAAATGCCGCCGAGCAATACACCAACAAATAGCAGGGTCGTCGTTCTGGCAGTCATGCTGGCTCCGTGAAAATCGTTTGGCTCGTATTTAAGTGTACACCGACTGCTCGCAAAGCCGACGAAAGCGCCTATTTAGCCGCGCTATGCGATTCAAATACGAAAAAAGGCCGCTGGATTCACACCCAGCGGCCTTTTCGTTTTCTTGTAACTTCGTCGCTTACAGAAGCGGCACCATCAGCAAGGCAACGATGTTGATGATCTTGATCAGTGGGTTAATAGCAGGACCCGCCGTATCTTTGTAAGGATCGCCTACCGTGTCGCCCGTGACAGCGGCTTTGTGAGCATCAGAGCCCTTACCGCCGCAGTTACCGTCTTCGATATATTTCTTCGCGTTATCCCATGCACCACCACCGGCAGTCATTGAGATAGCGAGAAACAGACCCGTGATGATCGTGCCGAGCAGCAAGCCACCCAGCGCTTTTGGTCCGAGCAACAAGCCAACAATCAACGGAACCATGATCGGCAACAATGAAGGAACAATCATTTCCTTGATCGCAGCCTTGGTCAGCAGGTCAACAGCGCGGCTGTAGTCCGGCTTGCCGGTGCCTTCCATGATGCCCGGGATTTCTCTGAATTGACGGCGAACTTCGGTAACAACCGAAGCTGCTGCACGACCAACAGCTTCCATCGCCATAGCGCCGAACAGGAATGGCACCATGCCACCGATGAACAGGCCAATGATGACCATGTAATCGTTGAGCAGGAAGACCGACTCGATGCCGGCTTTTTCAAGCGCGTTCGTGTAATCAGCAAACAGGACCAGGGCCGCCAGACCGGCAGAGCCGATAGCGTAGCCTTTGGTGACTGCCTTGGTCGTATTACCAACAGCGTCGAGCTGATCGGTGATCGTGCGAACCTCTGAAGGCAGCTCCGCCATCTCGGCGATGCCACCGGCGTTGTCGGTGATTGGACCGAAAGCGTCGAGAGCAACGATAACGCCTGTCATCGACAACATCGCTGTTGCCGCGATAGCAATGTTGTACAGGCCAGCAAGGTTGTCATCGGCTGGGGCCAGTTGGAAAGCACCCCATATGCTCGCGCAAACAGCGATGACTGGCAGCGCCGTTGCTTTCATTGAGATGCCGAGGCCAGCGATGATGTTGGTCGCGTCCCCTGTCAGCGAAGCGTTGGCAATTGTCTTAACGGGTGAGTACTCAGTACTGGTGTAGTACTCGGTGATGACAACCATGGCTGCCGTCAGGCCCAGACCAATAATGGCAGACCAAAAAATACCCATCGCGTTGCCGCTTTCCGCCATCATCTCATTAGTGATGAAGTAGAAAGCACCAGCAGCAAGAATCGCCGCAACAATCATGCCCTTGTACAAAGCACCCATGACTTTGCCGCCATCGGATGTTTTGACGAAGAAGGTACCGATAATCGAAGCAACGATTGAGACCGCGCCAAGAACCAGTGGGTAAACAATCGCTTCAGCGCCGTAATTTGCAGCAACCAAACCGCCGAGCAGCATAGTAGCGATGATCGTAACCGCGTAGGTCTCGAACAAATCGGCTGCCATGCCGGCGCAGTCACCAACGTTGTCACCAACGTTGTCGGCGATTACGCCAGGGTTACGAGGATCGTCTTCGGGAATACCGGCTTCGACTTTACCAACGAGGTCGGCGCCGACGTCGGCACCCTTGGTGAAGATGCCGCCACCCAGTCGTGCAAAGATCGAGATCAGCGAGCCGCCAAATGCGAGGCCAATCAGAGCGTGAATGGCGTCGTCAGTACCGTACCCCATGTTTAACAGAACCATGTAGTAGCCAGCAACACCGAGAAGGCCAAGGCCTACAACCAACATTCCTGTGATCGCACCGCCGCGAAACGCAACGTTGAGTGCCGGGTTGACGCCGAGGGTTGCTGCCTGTGCTGTACGCGCATTGGCACGAACCGAAACGAACATTCCGATATAGCCAGCCAAGCCAGAGAGAACCGCACCAATCGCGAATCCGATGGCAGTGGTCCAACCGAGCGCGAAACCCAAAGCAAAGAACAGAACAATGCCAACCACACCGATCGTCAGGTATTGACGATTCATGTACGCGTTAGCGCCTTCCTGAATGGCTTGCTGGATTTCCTGCATGCGGCTGTTACCGGCCGGTTGCTTGATAATCCACTGAGTAGAAATAATTCCATACAGTACCGCGAGTACACCGGCACCGATCGAGAGCCAAAGGGCCATCTCGTTAGTCATCAGATTGTCTCCTGACATAAGTGAAAATAGTATGTGGCGAAAATTTAAACAAAGTCGCCATTGCTACCGATCAGGCAGGCGTCGGACTTCGTTTGAGATTGCTTTAAGTTTTTGTTTTTGTTGTGTTTACGGCTGTCCCCAACCCCAATTACATGCGATTACAGCCCACAACGGCCGCGCATCATACCACAAATTTAGTGCCCGTCAGCGGCTTCACCCGCCTGTTTTTCAGCTTCGCGACTTTCGGTAAACCATTGATATATGGAGGATAATTTTCCCCTTTGATCAAGGGTTCGAGGTAGCGGCGGCAGGCCTCTGTGATGCCAAAGCCATCCTTCGTGATGTAGCGGCGTGGAAGCATCTTTTCTTTATTCGCGATGCGGCTCAAGGGTGCTGACTCGATGCCCCAGCGGTAGGGTTTGTCGGACAGGCGCTTTATCACCGGCATCACGGCCGTTTTGCCCTGCAGTGCGTATTGCACCGCCGCTTTGCCGACCGCGTAGGCTTGTTTCACATCCGTATCGGACGCGATGTGGCGCGCTGAGCGTTGCAGGTAGTCGGCGATGGCGTAGTGGAACTTGTAGCCAAGGCTTTCACGAACCATGTTGGCGACGACAGGGGCAACGCCGCCCAACTGAGCATGCCCGAATGCATCTCGCGTACCGGCCTCGGCGAGGAACTTGCCGTTGGCGAAGGCCGCGCCTTCGCTGACAACAATGACGCAATAGCCGTAGTCGCTCACGCATTGGCGAACTTTCTTCAGGAACTCGCGTTTCTTAAACGCGATCTCGGGAAACAGAATGATGTGGGGTGCATCGCCGGGCTCTTTACCGGCCAAACCGCCGGCTGCGGCGATCCAACCTGCGTGTCGTCCCATCACTTCGAGGACGAAGACCTTGGTCGATGTTTCCGACATTGACGCGACATCCATCGCCGCTTCTTGTGTGGAAACGGCAACGTATTTCGCAACCGAGCCGAAGCCCGGGCAACAGTCCGTAATGGGCAAATCGTTATCGACAGTCTTCGGTACGCCGAGGCAAGTGACGGGGTAGCGCATCTTTTTGGATATCTGCGACACCTTATGTGCGGTGTCCATAGAATCGTTACCGCCGTTGTAGAAGAAGTATCCGATATCGTGCGCTTTAAATACTTCAATCAGACGCTCGTACTCTGCTCGGTTTTCGTCGATTCCTTTCAACTTGTAACGCGCGGATCCAAACGCACCGCCCGGTGTATGCATTAATGCCGTGATCGCCGCTGCACTTTCTTTGCTGGTGTCGATCATAATTTCCGTGAGCGCGCCGATGATGCCGTTACTTCCCGCATAGACGTTGGCGATTTTCTTTGGGTACTTGCGGGCGGTCTCAATGACGCCACAGGCAGTCGCGTTAATAACAGCGGTAACGCCGCCGGACTGTGCGTAAAAGGCATTCCTTGCAGACATATTTCTGATCTCCGGAGAGTTGTGGAAAGGCGCAGAGGATAACCCGCATTGACCTCAAAGTCCTTTCTCGGTAGCGTACCTCGCCTCGGCCAATGGCCGGAATTCAATGTCGTCACAAGAGATGAACAACATGCGTATCGTACTGCTGGGCGCGCCCGGATCAGGCAAGGGCACTCAGGCCAAGAAGTTGATGGCAGACAAAAATATCCCGCAGGTATCGACCGGCGACATGCTGCGTGAGGCGGTGGCGAACGGCACGCGCTTCGGTTTGCAGGCCAAAGCCGTGATGGACGCCGGCAATCTGGTTCCTGACGAGGTTGTGCTTGGCATTATCAGCGAGCGCCTGGCTCAGCCGGACGCAGAGGACGGATTTATCCTCGACGGATTCCCTCGGACAACACAACAGGCACTCGATCTTGAGGACTTGCTGGACGAGATGGGTACGCCGCTCGACACAGCCGTTCTAATGGACGTCGACTTCGATATCCTGCTGAAGCGGCTGACGGGTCGCCGCACCTGTTCACGGACCGGCAAGTTGTTGAATGTGCATTTCTCGTCGCAAGAGGAACTTGATGAGTGCAGCAATGCAGGCGGCGAGTTGATTCAGCGTGAAGACGACAACGAAGAGACGATCGGCAATCGCCTGAGCGTTTATCGTGAAAACACAGAGCCGTTAATCCAGTTTTATCGGAAAAAAGGCAAACTGCTCACAATTGATGCGGAAGGACTGATCGATGAAGTCTACGATCGGTTGACTGCAGCGCTGAGTTAATCAGCCGTTACAGCATCTGCAGGAGCTGATCGCCGATTAGTGCCTTGCGCCAGCCCTGAAACACGCGCGACTCGCGAGTCCCGGTAGTAATCACAGCGGACAGTTCGCGCTTGGACGCAACAGTTTCCGCAGCGACATCCAGATCCCTCGCGCAGCGGGCAACCTGTGACTGCATTTCCTTGAGTAGCGCTTTTTGCGCTTCGTCGGGAGGCTGTGGTGGTTGGTAGATTGACTCGTCGGATTTCGCGGAGCCGATTGCCTCGATCAGCTGTTGACCTACTCGGCTAACAAGCTTCGGTGGAACGCCCTCTATCCCAGCCAGCTGTCCTTCAGAACTCGGCAGCTTGTAAGCGATATCAAGCAAAACGTTGTCGCGGACAATCCACTGTCGCGGTCGATCGCGGCGAATGGCTTCATTTTCTCGCCAAGCGGCGAGTCGTACAGCCGCCGCGCGTTTCGCACCGCGGAAATTGCGAGCGCCTTTAAGTCGATCAATGGCTTGACCGCCGGAAATATCATAGAGCGAGGGGTCGAGTAGCAGCTTCGAATCTTGGTGTGCCCATTCGAGGCGACCTTTCTGCTCCAGTTTTTCACTCAAAATATCAGCGGCGGGCAGGAGGTACTCGACATCTTCCGCTGCGTACTCCAGGTATTCGTCCCTGAGCGGACGTTTGGTCCAATCCGCTCGCGTGTGCGATTTCGCCATATCGACATCGAACAGTTCTTTCACAAGTCCGGCGTAGCCCATTTGCGCAGGCATTCCAAGAAGGCCGGCGGCAATTTGAGTGTCAAAAATCTCCTCTGGCATGGCGCCAGCTGTTTGCGTGACGACTTCAATATCCTGGCGAGCGGAATGCACGACCCAGCTGCGACCGAGCAATTCCTTCCAGAATTCAGATTGACCAGCTTCCACCAGCGGGTCGACACAATAGATATCGTTGGCTGTCGAAATTTGGATCAGACAAAGCCGCGCGAAGTAGGTTTTTTCGCGCATGAATTCGGTATCAACGCCGAGGCGGGCGTGTCCGCTGATGTTTTCGGTGATGTCGTCAGGATGATCGACAAACAAATATTCGGGCATTTGTGGAGAGTAACATGCGATCATCGCAAACGTGCTGGCACTGTTAACAACGCTCTTCGAGATAGCCCTGCTCCGTAAAGGCCCGGAATCAATTCCGCGCGCACCCATCGTGTTTCTGGTCACCGTCGCAATGTGGTTGATAGTGGATTTCGTGAGCGTTCTGATCAATCCTGGTGTCGGTATGCGGCAGGTTCTCACCGGGCTCGCAATTAGTATTCCGGGACTTTTACTTTATGCGGCAATCGCGAGTTGGTACGGCCAACCGAGCCGAACGTTGCAAATGCTTACAGCGGTCCTCGGTTGTGGTGCATTGCTCGGATTTCTCCTGACAATTGCGTTCGCGATCCTTGTTCGCCAGCCAGAAACCGGGCTCCTGGCGTCGATTTTGCTACTCGTTGTTTGGTCGATCTTGCTGTGGGCCGTCCTCATAGAGGGCCACATTCTGTCTCGAACGATTAATCAACCGCGGGTTTTCGGTGTGGCGATCGCGTTTTCATTAACTATTGTGCAGATCTATGTCAGTAGCATAATGTCTGCTGACGCCACGGCGGTATCTTAGGACGACATGCACATACACATTCTTGGCATTTGCGGCACATTTATGGGCGGAGTCGCGGCGCTAGCTCGTGCAGCCGGCCACAAAGTGACCGGCTGCGATCGCCATGTCTATCCACCCATGAGTACGCAGCTAAAAGAGCTTGGTATAGAGATTCATCAGGGCGTTGATGCGGCGCAGCTCGGGATTGATCCTGATTACGTCGTTGTTGGCAATGTCATGAGCCGCGGCGTCGACGTTGTCGAAGCGATGCTGAACGAAGACCATCGCTACACGTCAGGGCCACAGTGGCTGGCGGAAAATGTACTGCAGGACCGGCACGTCATCGCTGTTGCCGGTACGCATGGCAAGACGACGACCGCCAGCATGCTCGCCTGGATCCTCGAGGACGCGGGTCTTGAGCCTGGATTCTTAATTGGTGGAATTCCGTCGAATTTCGGCACTTCAGCCCGATTCGGCAGATCAAAATATTTCGTCGTTGAGGCGGACGAGTACGACACGGCTTTCTTCGACAAGCGCGCGAAGTTTGTTCATTACCGGCCACGCACAGTTATTCTCAATAACCTCGAGTTCGACCACGCAGATATCTACAAAGATATGGATGCGATCCATTGGCAGTTTCACCAGTTATTACGCATGGTTCCGAGCGACGGCCAGATCATTGCAAACGGCAATGACTCGAATCTGAGAGAACTAATCGAGATGGGCTGCTGGACGCCTGTGCAGAGTTTCGGTACCGGTGATGACACTGACTGGGTCGCGAGATTTGGGGATAAGGTTGAGCGCCATATCGGCATGCGCAGCCCGTCAGGTGCGGCGGCCGAAACGCGCTGGCAAATGGCTGGCTATCACAATCTTGAGAACGCAATCGCGGCTGTCGCGGCAGCCGTATCGGTCGGCGTGTCTTTCGAAGCTGCGGTCGAGTCCTTGTCGCGCTTTGAGGGCGTCAAGAGACGCATGGAACGTACGGCAACTGTTGCGAACATCGCTATTTACGACGATTTCGCACATCACCCAACGGCTATACGAAAAACGATCGCATCCATGCGGCGTCGCTATCCGGGTCACCGCGTAATCGTTGCGGTAGAGCCACGCTCCAATACCATGAAGCTTGGCGTACATAACGACTCGCTGGCGGAATCGCTCAAAGATGCCGATCTTGTCTGGATGTTCAGGCCGGACGGTATGGGAGATGGATTCGACGCGTCACTTGAATCGCTCGGTGGCAGTTTGAGTATGCACAGAGACTATGATGACTTAGTCAATGACATGTCGAAGAAGGTGTTGAGCGGCGATCAGGTGATCTTCATGAGTAATGGTGGGTTCGGCTCAGCGCGGCAAACACTGACAGCCTTACTGCAACGTACACGCGGCTAGCTGGTTGGCTGTCCTTCCAGGCTACAAATCTGCATAGCCAACACAGACGTTTCTCGGCCAATACTTTCCGCTTGAGTTCCCTGGTGTTCACCTAGAACTTGCCGCTCGCGAACGGCTGCTTTTCGCGAATGGCGAAGTCCGCTATACCCCGAATACCAGCCGCTCAAACGGCTGCTTTCGGGGTATCATGGGGGCCTGCAAATGACCAAAGCGGTCATTCGATGTTGGACAATTATAGATTCGTTATGGGACAGTCTCTCCTGCCAACGACTAGTTAGACTGAGTATGAAGCATCTTCTGACGCGTTTGATTGCAGTGTTTCCTGAGCAGCCACTGATCGACGCGCCGATCGCACACGGTCGCATCCAGTCACCGGAGCGCTAATCTGGCGTACATAAAAGCAATCGAGCCTGACAAAATCGAAAACCGAGCGTTCCGTCTAGCAATAGACTTCTTACTGCAAGGCAGGTCTGGTCAGCGACGAACAAACGTATAGTGGAAGCGCACACCTATCGCCGTGTTAGGATCAGAAGTGCCATCCGCAGATTCGATGGTTCGCCACACTAGATCAAGCGTGTCGCCGTCGAGCACATAATCAAGAACACCAAGGCCACCTACATACTCTGGAATAAGGGCGAAATCAGGCCAGATAGAGAGAACACCTTCAGATGCTTCGAATCGCCCTGCGTTAATGATGAGCGTGCTATATCGAGCAACTTTTTCGGCGTCCGTCGGCTGGAGGGGCGTTGCGGAGTGCGGCGCAGCGGCCTTTCCCGACGCCCAATTCATGCTGTAGAATCCTCCTGAGAACAAGAGCAAACTCTCTTGTACGTGGCCGGGGAAATGCTCGCCATTCGGCGCGATAACTTCTGACATCACCAATTTCCAAGCGCCATCAAGTTCGCTGATTTTCTCGGACGCCCCAGAGTCGTCGGCAAATGCGCAAGCTGCAAAGAGCGCGAGAAAAGGCACAAGCATATTTTTTGCGTTCATTTGAATTATCTCCTTAGTTAGTTTCAGCATTTGCTGCCTGGCATGATACTGACGGGCCAATACCGCAAAGTATCGCGCTGTACTCGTCGCTGACAATTACTCACCTGAACGGCCTGTCCCGATTCGATAGCCAATTTGTTAACCGGATGCGCGATCAAAGCCACCAGGCCAATTTACTCGGCGAAAAATTCCAGCAGCTCCCAACGATCAATTTCGCCATTTGCTCTCGGTATATCTAGGCGATATACGTATGGCAGATCTGCTACCGTCCAATACTTCCAGCCTTGTGAAGATTCCAACAGTAATGTTTCGACTCCGCCGTAATTCGGAGTGTCGATTGTTTCATGACGCACGGCTTCAAGAGTAATCCATTTGATCTCGTCACTAGTCCGGTCGTGATAGGGGTATCGAAGTTTCCCAGCCACTTGAATGTCTAGCAAGATCGCAAATACCAGCCCATGGCCTGGTTCGAAAGCTGGGAATTCCAGAACCTTACTATTCGAATACGTGTCGTCGAGTGGCTCTCGACGATAGACTTGGGCGACACGATCTCCATCGTAGATAAAGTGCGCCCACCCACCTTTCTGGTTGTAATTTTCGAATTCGGCTGAGATCGTTTCCATTGTCTCCTGATCCCAATACACGATTTCTCTTCGGGGCTGCCCTGTGGTTCTGACAACATCCGTCTGAAATTTGTGAACGGTTCGACCATCGACATTTAGGATTTCGTGACGGTCGAGCCAAACGCCAGTTTGTTCGATCTCGCCATCCATGGAAATGCGTGTCATCGCCCACCGCGATGTATGTGGTTTGGTGGTATCGCCGGAGATAATCGGATCACCGGGCAACACGTCGATTACGGCATCATCCGCGATTCCAATCTCCGCGGATAATAATTGGGCGAGAACTACTGTCAATACCGATAGCTTGAGCGGTCTTACACGTGGCATCGAGATGCGTCTACCAATTTCGCGCGCAACTGCTCGATTGACAATCATGATCTACTCTCCTTCAGCCTTGGTCTTCTGTTGGCCCTTCATAGTCCCTGATTCATTGGCGAAGTGACCGCTAGACTCTCGGCATCGTCTTGTCCACCCATGATATTTCGGGTTCCCAGGCGTTTCGATTTTCCGTATCAATGCTGATTTTGATCAACGATACTCTTTCGGCTTTTACTGCCACACTTCAACCGCGCCCAGTGCCTACGCAATAGAACGGTGCCCTTTCTACTTGCGCAAAATTCTTCGCCACTCCTCATGGTCACGGAACATCGGCCGTTGCCGATGGACGTAATCATTGACACGCAATTGATGTTGACAATGAAGGATCGGTGAATTCTTAGGAAGATGTTGCTGTCCAGTTGCTCTTCAAATTCCTTAAGCCGAATGAGGGTAAGGTGGCGTGTCTTATCGGAGTAGATCTGCACGTAATCACCCTGTCCCTGCAGATACTCGATCTCGGAAATCTTGAGATTTGCAGTTCCCCTTTGAGTTCGAACGAACAACGTCTTGATTGTCGATCCCTCAAGACTTCTCGAATCAGGATGCGTATCGTTTCCGACACGTGTGCCAATCTGAATAACGTCCTGGGCTCGCTGCAACGCTTTGTGAAAACGCACCTGACTGAATGGCTTGACGAGATAGTCAATCGCACCTACATCAAATGCAGCAATCGCGTGCGTGTCCAGAGCCGTGGTGAATATAACGCCTGGAGCGTGCCGTACAGATTGCAGTACTTCGATTCCCGATCCGTCCGGCATGAGAATGTCGAGAAATACCAGGTCGGGTTTCGTCTCGTCAATAAGAGTTATCGCACCATTGACATCTCTTGCTTCACCGAGGACATCCATATCGGTAAGTGGGCTCAGCATTGAGCGAATCTTGTAGCGAGCAAGCGGTTCATCGTCAACAATTGCGACACCTAGAGATTGTCCTAACAAACCACTCACTGTTTCATTCCTCAAGAGAATCAAGGTAGTCAATCAATAGCCTATTTACTTCGCCCGCTCTCTCGTTCTGAATCCAATGGCCGGCTTCCGCCAATACGTAAGCGGTAATATTTGGTGTGACCGTCCTCATTGCGTCTTCGAGTTCGCTCTTCGAGCGATTTGACAATAGAAAATCCTTTTCACCTCCAATAAATATCGCTGGGCGATCCATTGTTATGTTGTTCGACTCGCGCAGAATCAGCCAATTTCTGTCCAGGCTCCTGTAGTAGTTCAGACCGCCGAGGAAACCTGTCTTCTCGTATACGTCGATGTAATAGTTGAGGCTTTCCTGAGAAAACCATGTGGGCCGGTCTTTCGGGTAGCCGATGCGGTCAAGGAGACCGCCTGTATCAGATAAATTGCTCGAATTAACTGGATCCTCACGGGCTGCTCCAGGACCTACCATCATCTTTTCGAACAGCTCCCTCGTCCTGTTGTTGAGCTCCGCCTCCGCTTCGTCAGTCTGAAAATAGAGCATGTAGAAGAAGTCTTCACCATGTCGTTCTGCCATTCGTTGCAGTGGCGGCGTATCTGAGGGCGGTGCCCCGTAGGGCACGCTCATCGTTACCATTCCACGGTAACGACTTGGAAAAAGTCTTGCGCAGTAGGCGGTAACCGCAGCGCCCCAATCGTGCCCAACCAATACTGCTGTTTCGACCCCGAAGTGATCCATAACTCCTGTCACATCAGCGCACAGTTGTGTCGCGTCGTACGCATCTATCTCTGTCGGAATATCTGAGGCTCCGAACCCACGCATGTCAACCGCGACCGCGAGGTAACCTGCTGCCGCAATGACCGGCAATTGATTTCGCCATGAATACCAGAGCTCTGGAAACCCATGCAGAAAAATAACAAGAGGCCCATGGCCTGCTTCCGCGATGTGCAATTGAATATCGTTAACAGCTATTCTGGAATGTTTTACCAGAGGTTTAGCCGGAAACGCGATATTCGGACTTGCCGTATGCGAATCCGCGTGTTCAGCGATTTCGACCGCGCCTCGCTCCGCGCAACCGCCAGCTAACAACAGTAGCAAGGCAATGCCCAGAGGCGAGCTCGTCACAGGCACTTCGCGCACCAAAATTTATCCACTCGATGCAGCCATAAGACGTCAACTCTGGTTGTCAGTGAGACCGTATAGGAATTGGAAAGACTCATAATTTTGCCGCTGATTCGCTTCAATTATTATAGCTGCAATTTTTTTCCGCATGGTGTCGCTTCATCGGTCTACCGTGTCTGTTTGTGGATAGGTCAAGCGACACGTCCATTGCAGAGGACTGAATTGGCATTCTGCAGACGATGCGCTGATGCGCTGATTGATGGACAATGTACGGATGCGTGATTCGATGAAAGTTTTGTTGGCCTGGACCCCGTTGTTCATATTGTGGACGTTATTTACACTAAGCTATACGGATGGAAATATTGCAGAGGCCGCCGCATCAGGACTTATCAACTCCGCTATCGCAGCCGCACTCGGTTTGCTTGTTTGGCGGTGGACAGGTTGGTTCACTTGGCCTGAGAACCTGTCACTGCGTTTCGTGTTGGCCCAAATTGTCGCAGGAGCGATCTACGCGCTGATTTGGATCTGTATTAGCATCGGCGCTGGCTCACTTATCAATGACGTCAATGTGTTGCAACAATTCGCCGAAACTAGTGTGTCGTGGCGATTTTTGACGAGTTTTTGGATCTACGGCTGCACGGCGGCAATATGCTATGCATTACGAATACAGAAAACAAAGATGGAACTTGAGGTCCGCAGCAATGAGCTAGAATTGTTGGTTTCTCAATCCGCCCTACAATCATTGCGCGCTCAATTAAACCCGCATTTTATGTTCAATGCCCTCCACGCCATATCAGGCTTAATAGCCAAAGACGCGACACGGGCCGAGCAGGCAGTGTGCGATATTGGAGATATGATGCGCTACGTACTTCGCGAGTCCGAAGCGCTTGTAACGTTGGCCGACGAAATGGCTTTTACCGATAAATACTGCGCGACAATGAATCTGCGGCTAGACTCACCACCCGAAATTGACTGGCGCATTCAGACCGAAGCGGAAATGGCAGAGCTACCAAGGCTGACGGTGCAGCCGCTGGTAGAGAATATTTACCGCCATGCACACCTAGAAAGGAGCACTATCTCTCGAATTGAAATTCGAGCCGACGTACGCGACGGGATGTTGCTCTTGTCCGTCAACGATACCGGAGCGGGGACGACCAAACCCGTAAGTATGATCATCGACGGAAACGGCGGCCTCTCAAATCTACGCAAGCGTTTACGTCTAATTTACGGAGACCTTGCGAGTCTACATGTATGGTCGCCCCGGAGACATGGCTTTCGTGTAGATCTATCGATCCCGAAGGAGCGCATGCGAGCGTTAGAAGGATAACGGCCTTTTGACGTATATGGCCGCATCCTGCATCAAATACAATAAGCCCGACGATCTGAATCCCGTGACATATTATTCGAAATCTTTGGGCGCAAAGCAGATCACTGACGGGCGAATGATCCGATGAGTGCAACATGAATTCGCTGCCGCGACGCGGCGTGAAACCTATGGTGAAAATGACAAACTGTGTCTCGGCTGCGGCCACCCTTGCCACAATATTATATGTAGAGCCCCGCGCCGTCGAAATCTGTAGTTCGGCTCCGGATCAACTAAGAAAGGGCTTCATTGTTGTCACCTGGTCGTATCTGTCACTCGGCTTGCGGCCGCGACGTTCGTGACAGATACTAGATGCATCAAAGCTTAGACCTTGGGCAGCTCATCAATCATTTTCCAGGAATCAATGTGCGTAACTCCATAGTGCTTGTGGTCGCGTTCAGCGCGATTTTGCTCGGGATATCGGGACTGCAAGCCAGGGCTCAAACTAGTGTGACTGCGGGTGCTGCCAAAGCGGAGCTGGAACTATTCGCTGTGGAGATCAAGGTCGGACCTAATTGGGACAGTTCGAAAGCACCGAATGAACAAGTATTCTTCAGAGAGCACTCTGCGAACTTGAAACGCCTGCGAGACGAAGGTCACATAGTCATGGGCGCGAGGTATTCGGATATCGGTCTCGTAGTCTTCTCTGCCAGATCGAAGGGAGAAGTCAGAGGCCGGATGGATAGTGACCCGTCAATGACAGCTGGGACATTCGTATACGAAGTACACGCCTTCAACGTTTTTTACTCAGGCATGGTACAAGCCAGACCCAGTAACTAAGCGCAATTGCGGCCTAATAATGCGCTTCATTGGACGCGTCCTGTATGACCGCTTTTGATCGACTACCGCCCTTTTCCATTTCCCTGAAGCAGATGTTCGAACGGCAAGTTTCGGGGAAAGCAGCCGCTCAACCTAGGCGGAAAGAATGGGTCAGAACTTGCCTCCGTGCGGATCGTGATGAACTGGAGGGACCGGCACACGAGGACGGCTAGGCAAGTCTGTGACCTCAATCGATTCTCATAACCACTGAATCCGTCAGAAATGGATTGTCAAATGACACCGCATCTCCCGCCTTCTTACCGGGAATCGGAAACAGGCGTGCGGACAACGGTTTCTGGTATTTCGCGGACAGCGCAGCCACGTCGCCGATAACTAACATCAGTGACTCCGTCGAGCTGTCACCAGGAACCGGGACCACGTCCAGACCGGTGCCACATACGCTCGAGTAAAGTAGAAGCTCTTGCAGGCCGTAACGACCTTCCGCTGCCCGCTTGGCCAACACGGTGTCCTCGATGACAGGCAGCATTAGCCCGGAATAGCCGCAAGTCTTAACCTGAAGGTTCTTGAGGGCATCCGTGATGTTGGCGCAGGCACGCAAGGTTGAGGTGCCGCCAAATGGAGCGCCGGAAATTGTTTCTATGACCTCACCAATGCTTGCGTCCGGGCCGGGAGCCGGTGACGTATCGATGCCGAGGTAGGATCGTCCAGTGCGTTTGGCAATCTCTTCGGCCCGCAATTGCACAGGCATCAATGCAGCATCCATTGCTGCTGCAATGTGACGTGTCACAGGCACATTATCAGGACGCGACCTAGCGGCCAGGAGCAGCAGCGGGGGAGTTTCGAGGCCGATCGCGAAAGACGGCCCGCCCTCGTGCCAGGCAGCTGGAAAAAATGGCGTGCCTGGTGGGCAATTTGCGGTAGCGGCAAAACGGAAGTTACCTTCTCCACCCGGGGACGTTTTCGCGATGGTTGCTATCGTCTCGGCGGCCGATTGAATTGCCCCAGAATGGACGCCAGCGTCAGCGGAGGCGACTCCCACTGTAAAGTTGATGTGGTCGGTATTGTGGATTAGTTCAGCGGCCCAGTCAGATAGGCTGGGGTCGTGTTGGTCGGAATTGATTATCGGGCCAATGCTCAGGATAAGGTCTTGTTGTTGACAAAAATCATCCAGCTCTGAAAGTAGTTGCAGGCTTTCTGATTTTGACAATTCGTTGAGATATTCGGCTGCGGGTTGCGTGGCAATGCGCAGTGTTTGCACCTCGTAAGCCTGGTTTTGGAAGTCACTCCGTGCCTCACGAAGAAATTCAGCGGCCTGTTTCAGTTGTTGGTGCCAGCCGCTTAGCGACAGGGAAACACCGGCAGTAATTGTGCGAACACGAAATGAGTGGGAGTCAGCCGCAAGCAATAGACCAGGCGTGACAAAGCCGACAGGTAAAAGAAACAGAAACTCTCGTCTGTACATCAAATTGTCTCCCTGAGACACCAAATATTCTGAGTTGCCAATTGAACAGATGCTTCGTCTGGCAGGCCAATCGCTATTCGACAGAATTTAGGGTATGTCGACGAAATTAGCTATCCTGAATATCGGAATGAGAAATCCCTTTGCTAGAAACCTCGTACTCATCAGCCACAAGCACCAAACACCGGTTACCGAGAGCTTTGCGTAGAACTATCACTATCGAGGGTGGAATCGTTGTATCGCGCGCGCTTGTCAACCCCGGTATTCCAGTCAATCGGCTCTTGCATTACCGGTCAAACGTGACGATGATTTATCAAACTCGATAGCATCGCGCTGAATGAGAAAAGACCTTACATTCCGCAACCTGTCGCGCACTAACATTCTGAGACCAGAAATGATGTCAATTGAATCGCTGAAACCACTCAAATATGGCTACGCACCGATCTTGATCGCGGTATTGTTGGGTGCATTGGCTTGCGTCGACCAGAGCGACCAGCATGAAACGAGCAAGTTATCAGCGAAGCCGGATTTCACATTAAGCGCGAGCCAAACACACACCAAATTCAGCCGCAACATCGAACCGGCGATCACCGTTCCGTCGGGCAGTGTTGTCGAGGTTTTTACTCACGAGGCGACCGGCGGGCAATTTGACCTCGAATCATCCGTTGACGATTTAGCGAATATCAACATGGACATGGTCCACACGCTGACCGGTCCGGTATTTGTGGAAGGCGCGGAGTCTGGCGACACACTCGCGGTCGAACTGCTCGAAATTGAACCCGCCGACTGGGCGTGGATGGCATTGATTCCGCATTTTGGTTTCCTGACAAATGAATTTGGTGACAAAACGATACTGAAGACCTTTCCACTGAACAACGACCGCGGCTACGTCGACTTCTCCGACAACATTCGGGTTCCGCTGCGACCATTCGCCGGTGTCATGGGTGTTGCTCCGGACACAGACGATTTGCTCAATACCATTCCGCCCCGAGCCAATGGGGGCAATCTCGATGATCCCAATCTGACGGTTGGGACTACGGTGTATTTTCCGGTGTTCGTACCCGGAGCCCTTTTCTCTATCGGCGATACACATGCGGTCCAGGGGTTGGGCGAGGTTTCCGGAACTGCGATGGAAGCTCCGATGCGCATTGTTTACAGAATTAGCATCCTCAAAAACGCGCGCACAATCGAAGAAGTTCAGTACGAGACCGACAGTTACTACGCGACAACCGGATTCGCCAAGACAATCGACGAGGCCGCTCGAAAAGCAACTCGCTTCATGGTCGATCACCTGGTCGAAACACGCGGGTTGTCGCGTGAAGACGCCTACATGCTTTGTTCAATCGCGGGCAATCTGCATATCGCCGAAGTAGTGGACGTGCCACACATGCTGGTTACGATGCACATGCCAAAAAGCATATTTTTGGACCAGGAAGCGAAGTGAGTGGATGGGAACTCAGATGGCCGCAACAGGCCAGATCAGACAGCCGTCCACATTTCTTATCTCAGTGAATGCTTAGTAAGTACAACAAAACGGAAGCACCAATCTGGCAACGAAAGTTGGTCCTGATTTTGGGGTCGCTTTTCGGTGCCATGTTTCTACTATTTCTAGTGTGGGCGGTCATGCTTTTTGTTGATTGGGCGCGAGTCGATGATTGTTTGGACAAGGGCGGGAGTTACGACTACGAACTCGGCGAGTGCGATTTCGAGACGAATTACGTTGTCCCGAAAGACTAGCGGCGTTTTCGTGTATGCAACTATGATTAATTTAATAAAGGGCTTGACCTCAACAAGCAAGACCAGATCGATGCGGCCGTGAAAATCATCACCGAAGCAGGCCGCGGCCTCTATGGCCTGGTCAACTTCGTCTGCCTGATTCTCTTCGTCGTCGCGTCGTGCGCTGAATCCGTCGCGGATGACTCTGAACACAAACGAATATACGTTCTGCCTCAAGACATTGCCCAAAGATTGAGGGAGCACAACTCGCCCGGCCAACGGGGTGGCTGCACCGAGTCCAACATCTTCATTCACGGGTATCGTGTTCTCGACCCGCTTCACAGACAAATGTGGTTCCTTGGCGCGCCCGACTATTTATGCGAAACCAATTCGTTTGTCTCGGTTATCGTGGACTCGAGCGGCAACTGGACGGCGGGAGAAAATTCAGAGGAAGATTGGCGTGGGTCTCGCAATCTCGACGGGATTCCGGTGCTCTTCAAGCATGTCAGGAAATTCGGATTCTTCCTTACGACCGAGTGGCAGGTGGAAGGACCTGGTAACCGAATGTATTTCTCCAGCGACGGTAAAGTCTGGACATCTTTGCAATTGCCGGCGCCGATCCAGAAGAGTTCGGAAAACATTTGTTGCGATGCCCCGACGATCAGGAATCTATGTATCGTAGAGTCGGGTGATGTATACGTTAGCTACGAGAAATCTCAAGAATTTGATGCGAGTCTTTGGCGCGCGCCGATCGACGACGCATTTCCTCAGACTGTAATTTGGTCGCCGGCATCAGGATTGCCCGATGACGCCGAATGCGACAAGGTTTGGCCTCAGGACTTCATTCCCTCAAGTTTGCGAGAGAAAACGAATAAAGGCGCACTTTTTGATGTGGGAATTGACTGGGCCGTGCTTATCCCCGGACCGACAAAATAGAACCGTTACGCAATAGCGTTTTCGATGATAATCAGATCATCATCAGGTTTCTTATGCTGGTATGCGCCATCCTTACGGCAAATCTATCCAACACCGGATGAAAGTCAGTGAGCGACGCGGTAACGGCGCCTAACGTATTCTTTTTGATAATCCTTATTCCCCGTTCATATGAGATCGATTATGAATATATCTCGCTGATTAACGATATGGAGGTTGTCGAAACTGGACCACCAGGCGTTTCTGGCATACACGACCATTCAGAAATGCCATTGCGATATCGACTCGATAGGGAATCCTACGTAATTCATGCCCGGTTCGATGATAGGGCGAACCGTCCGATAATCGCAATTCTTGGGTTATAATTTCGGCAGTTGACCCTATATAGACGCTCGCGGAAACGCGAAGAATGGGTCGCGTTTGGATTATTCAGGAGTGAGATTGGGATGAATACTCGATGGATCTTGTTATTAGTCAGCGCGCTAGTGTTCTCCTTCGCGCTGTTTGCCGATCAAAGTAGTGACGCAGATAATTCTGCGAACCAGAGCCTGAGTCCTGAGCAGAAATCAGCAATTGAAGGATATTTTGCTGATCAGAATCTTCCCAAGCAAAGCGACGTCGAGGCCAAGCCCCCTCCAAAGCTATCTGGAGAGTGGAAAACCGAGAATGGTTCCCTGGATTGCGACGGCTTTTTGACCCGAGTTGCAAACGAAGATTTCTGTTCTGTTGAAGTACCAGAAGATTGGCGTCCCTTCCAGTTCAACGGAAAAACGTATTACGTCCAACCACTCGCTTAATTCGTGTAATTTAGCACCATCTCGACGGCTCCATGAGACACAAAGGCAACACTCGTACTTTGGCGAATATCCAGATCACAACATATGAAATCAGCCAATAGAATCTTCGTCCTTGCCACGTCAATCTTGATTTCGGGATGCGCAAGTAGCCCTGACGATGGCGATAGTGAACTGCCAGAAATCATAGAGGTATTCGCCTGTGGCGATTACTGCCCAGGACCAGAAGGAAAATACATTAAGCGTGTCTACGATGGCGTAACTGACAAAGAAGAGTGCCGAAAGCTAGGCGGTCGACCTTACACCTATATTGGCTGGGGACAACATACAATCTGTGAGGTGAGGTAGCGTCGGCAGGTGGCCGCACTAAGTCAATGGCGATATTTTTTTCGACTGGCTGGAAAGCGCGCGGAAGCAGTCGTCCAGGTGATAACATGGCGGACGACAAAATTTGACCCAATGCAGCCGCTCTGCAAAACGGGTCGCGGTAGGGAGACCAGAGTGATGGATGTCGTATTAAGCGTTTCTTCAGATCATGGTTGAGCTTTCCCGTTGGCCACGCCTTGTAGTTGAGGCTGCTGTTATTGTGTTTAGCATATTGATCGCATTCGCAATTACTCAAGCGTATTTACAATGGAAGGAAAGCGAGACACGGTCGAGACTGCTTGCAGCCGCACAATGGGAAAGTTCTCCGTCAACATGGCGGAAAACGGGAGCTACAACCGCCTCTCTTAGATCGGGAGGGGGATACTTGGTATCCAGTGACGGCATCAAGCTTGATGAAGAAAAGACAGCGCTTGTAACCTACTGGATAGGTCCCGAGGGATCCGAAGTCCAGGATTTTTATCGTTGCGTTGACATTGTAGCCAATGTCGATTTCGCGCACGCAGCCCAAAGGTGTTGGCGGGTTCTTCGGGGTGACGATCTACCGTAAGACGGAACCGCTCGACCGGTCGCTGGCCGATCCGAGAAGTTCGAGCAAGCGGAGACCGAGCGACTGGTTAGCGCTCGAAAGCAGAAGTCCGCGTGATACGATGTTGGCGTGCAGCCGTTGACAATATGGTGCGCGAATGGGTTGTTACCCTTCAGAATTGAGCTTGAATTACAAGTTAGGTGGCCGCCGCCGGATGGAGAGAGTCTCAGGATCAGAGATATCGTTTACCAGCGATATGACGCGCGCATATGTGGTTCTAGCGAAGCTTGGTGTAGCCGGGATAGTCTTGATGCCCTTGGCGGCGGCAATAGGGCAATATCGCACCGACCGATTCCCGGTCTATTCAGATATCGGCGCCGCTGTGTTGATTGTCGTTGGGTTAATCGTTTTCGGAGCCATACTTTTCTTCGTGGGTGGGAAATTCTACAAAGTTTATATAGGCCCTAGCTATGTCTATTGCTACACAACGACCCTGACGTACAAGCTAGTTACTTGGCCGGAGATGCAAGATATCGTTCTGATGAAATATTATGGGCTGCATTACCTTTACGTTTACCAAAGCGATTCGAAAAATCCTATTACGATCCCGCTGTGGTTAAGAGATATGTCAAAGTTTCGCGATCTAGTAAGGATAAATGCCGGTGCCGATCACTCTTTAACAATATACCTAGAGAATTACGCCACCTGACAATGCGTAGCGGCAGTGATAATGACCGACTGCCTGTGGTCGAACTTTGCCATTGATAGATGTAAAAGCCGGGCGGCTGCTAAGCACTCGAGAGCGGAAGTCAGCATGATACGATGTTGGCGTGCTTGAGTTGACCCGGACAGTCGGGATCACAACGCTATTCGCCAATTTTCCATATATTGATTAGTTAGGTATCGAGGACTTCATCATGAATATTGTGCCCCGCGGGCGTAGCCTTCTGCGAGTAATCGTGATTTCGGCGCTGTTTTTTTCGGCAAACTCCTTTTCCGCTGAGCTCAGCGGTACGCCGGAGGAACTTCGCGGCTATCTGCGCTCAGAAACGCGGACCGTTACTATCAGCGACACGGCTGTTGAAGTTGCCTATTCCGACGTGGCGAAAGTCACGCTCATTGTGTCCACGAAGACCAAGACGCTTGCTTCGGCAATGAAGAAAAACAATGATCTTCGCGATTCCATAACCAAGCAGCTCACCGAGTCGGGCATACCCCTCAGCGATATACAAAGTTCAAAGTACTCCGCTTCACCTCAATTCGGCTGGTTCGGGAAATCACCAAGCAGCTTCGAGGTAGTCAATAGTCTGGTCGTGACAGTAGAAGAAGAACCAAAATTTCGACGGGTTGCCGAAATTGCCGACGAGAGTGAGTCTATTACGTTCGGTGGCGTTGAGTTTGAACATAGTGAGGAAGGTGTCTACGAGGACAAGGTGCGTGATCAGGCCGTAGATGCAGTAATGAGTGATAGAAAATACTTTGAAGCAAAGCTAGGCCTGAAGTTACAGCCTGTCTCTTTCACATTTTCAGATGTTCTTTCATCTGAGTTCGACCGATACAGAGGTGTGGAGGAAATAATAGTTACGGCCTCCAAAGTGGGTGCTTTCAGCAGAACTCCCACACCAGCGCCAACCAGTTTTGACGAGGTGGAATATCGTGTGTCGGTTTCCGTGACATTCGAGGTTGAGCAAACGGACTAGTCGCAGCGGTGCGCGAAAAGGCACAATAGTGAAATTTCGCGAGTGGCTTCTGGCCGTTCTGCGTCGGTCATAAGCAATGCAGCCGAACGCTATTCTTG
The DNA here is from genome assembly GCA_021773075.1 of Woeseiaceae bacterium. GTDB lineage: Bacteria > Pseudomonadota > Gammaproteobacteria > Steroidobacterales > Woeseiaceae > UBA1847. The sequence continues at coordinate 134,124 of JAJFKT010000012.1, read as the reverse complement.
GGTTATAGTTTCTGCTGGTGACCCAGGTCCGACACTCATAAGCCTGCGCCTAAACTGTCGTCAAGGGCCGAAAGCCCTTCGTCACTCAAGGGGACGAATCAAAATGTCGTATAATCGTATGGCCTGGAGTTTCATTTGCGTATTTTTATCGACAACGGTGTGTGCGAGTGGTGCCGCCGGCGAAATTAAACAATCGGCGTATGCGTCTGACGACTGCAGCATCGATGTAGCCGGTCTGTCCGCCGTGCTCTCTGCAAGGGTATCGCAAAGATCATCCGAGAACGGTTTCACTGGGTCTGTGCTCGTATCTCGCGATGGTGAGATAATTCTTCACCGGACATTCGGCCCACTAAATTCCAGGTCGGGTGAACTCGAACCGGCTTATTGGATCGCCTCTGGCACAAAACAATTTATGGGAGCAGTCATTGCTTTTCTGGTGAGTGATGGGACGCTTGATCTCGATGCGCAGATTGGCCAATACCTTGACGATGTTCCGACGGAAAAAAACCAAATTACCTTGCGTCAACTTCTCACACACACTTCAGGGCTTGACCAGCAATACGCGGCGGAAGGGATAGTCGATCGCACTGAGGCGGCGCAGGCAATCCTCCAAACCAAGCTCATCCATCCGCCAGGCACGAGCTACTCGTACTCAAATGATGGCTTTAGTCTCGCCGCCATGATTGCCGAAATCGAGAGTGGCCAATCATACGAAACATTAATGCGAACCCTTGTTTTTAAACCCGTCGGGTTAACGAGTACCGGGCTTTGGGGATTCGAAGGTGATGAAGAGATTGCGCCCGTTCCACCAAGCATTGCCGTGACGAATCAAACGAAAACTATCTACAGCGAAGGTCGTAGCCAACCAAATTGGGGCTATCGGGGAGCCACCGGAATTTACTCGACTGTTACGGACCTGTCTTTGTGGCTTGGTTGGCTACTCAAGTCTGGCATTGACGGAAAGAATCCAATGTCGCGTGTTCTTTCACCCGAACGATTTGTTCGAGAAGTCGAAGAACTCGGCACTGTATATTACGGCTTGGGTATCGCTGTCGTCGAACGAGACGGTTCCCTCTTTATGATTAGTCACAACGGTGATGACGATTGGCTGGGACATAACAGCACGATCACTGCCTACGCTGATGGTGAAATCATCATAGTGCTCTCAAACTCTGGATATCTCGACGATGGAACTCCATGGAGCGCTGAAATCAGTCGAGAAATTAGAAACGTTCTCAAAAAATAGGTTTACAAGTATTAGGTCGCCGACGCAGAAAGAAATTGCGGGATGAGCTCTTCGTCGCCTGAAATCAGCGCTTGTGCGATGGCTGCTTGTGGCCGAGGCCGTGTAAAAAGCGATTCTACCGACAGTAACACAGCAATAAGTGTTTTGTATTCACGCCGGTTGAGAGGAGGAATTGATGAACCGTTATGCGAAATGGGCTAGGGCCAATTTGCCCGAATCTGAGAGTCTCAGTGATTCAGCGCTTCAATCCGTTTCAGATGATGTGAGTCTCAGTTACCAGTGGATGCAAGCCTTCACTACCGGCATTCTAATTTTTCTGTATCTGACATTTCTCAAGGATCCTGTCGTGCGATTTTTTGAAGACTGGGAACCATGGCAAAGCTACTCGGCAAGCTTTATCGTACTGATGATATTTGTTTGGCCAATTCATCATATATACGAAGCGCTTATTCGGCGTCGGCTTCGAGCCGCAATAATCTCCAGACTGAACCAATGAACCGCTGCTGGCCGCACCGAGTCAGTAGCCATTTTTTTCGAGTGGCTGGAAACGGGTGGAAGCAGTCGTCCAGGTGATAACATGGCGGACGACAAAATTTGACCCATTCCGGACGGTCGCTAGGTATGGAAAAATGCGTAACTTTTCACTGATTCTTCTTCTACTCTTCTCGACTGTCGCTGCCGCCGACTGGAAAGTCTCAGTGAACCCAGAAGATTCATCGTGGTTGCCGGGCAAGGCGTTCATCAAGTACCTACCTGATGACCAAGAAGGCCTTAAATCGTTTGGCGATGCTCTGGCGGCTCTGAAGCAAAGTGGACGTGCAGATCATCTCCATTCGATCATCCTGCATGGCTTAGTACGCAACCCCGCATTTCAAAAGGAATTGCGTGCAGAGCTCAACAGGTTGGCCCCAGAACAGCTGGTGGAAGCCGAACGTTCCTCTGGAAATATGCACAATCCGAAGCTGGTCCCCCTCAACAAGGTGCTCGACGAAGTAGTGCTGGCTGTGCCAATGATCCGAGACTTCGATAGTGAGCTTGCGTCTGTGGGGCTGCGGGTAGAAGGCGCCAGTCATGAGAAATTATTCTTTTGGCGCCGGGAAGGCGCAACCGATATTTCCTTCATGCTCTGGCTCAGTATCGCTGGTTCCTAATGGCTGGTATTGGCCGAACCGAGAAGTTCGATTACTCACAGAACGACTGGCTGCTCTGCTTCGCGTTGCAGCCAGTCGCGAAAAATCATGTAAACTTTCTGCTGCTGACCCAAAGCGAACTTTCAAGTTTGCGCGACGTCCCGGACGAATTTGCGGTTCATTTAAACTCCAGACTCGGTTCTCCGCGTTCGTATAGATGTGTCCCGAAAATCTCGCCAATAAGGAAGTCCGAATGAGCAATAGTGTTCGTTGCACAATGTTGCTTTCATCTATTGCGATTGTTGCTTCTTGTGCATTTCACCAATCGGCTTTAACCGCCTCTCCAGAAGACGGACAGTCTCGGGCGAAAGTACGAAATAGTCAGTCTTGCTTCGTAGGGCCGTATGACAATTTTGATAGTTGGCTCAATCATCTCAGAGAGTCGGTATCGAAACGCGAAGTTGCTATTGTTGAAAAGCGTATTGGTGAAGAACGCTATGATCATGCGAAAAGCGCTTTGGACTGTCAGCGGTTTCAATACTTGGTCGGGGATATCACTGTCGAGGGATTTTCTATTAGGCCTGCGTCTTCACCCGACGGCGAACTTCCGGTCATCATCTACAACCGTGGCGGTAACGCTGCTCACTCTCGACTAGAATTCCGCACGTTGTTCCAACGACTCTTTCCGCTCGCGGAACAGGGATTCTTCGTCATGGCGACCCAGTATCGCGGCAGTGGCCTCAAAGGACAGGACATAAACGCTGGGAAGGACGAGTTTGGCGGCGCGGATGTTGACGATGTGATGGCGCTTTTTGACTTGATCGATGACTCTCCTTTCGCCGACGAAAGTCGAATCGGAATGTTCGGCTGGAGTCGTGGTGCCATCATGAGTTTTCTCGCCGCTACGAGGACCGATAGATTGTCGGCATTGGTAGTAGGCGGCGCGCCAACCGATATCGAGAAGGAACTGGAGGCGCGACCAAAGATGGAGTCCGTGTTCGAGGCTCGGATGCCAAATTATAGCAACGACAAGAAGGCGGCACTTGATAGCAGGTCTGTACTGCGTTGGGCAGACAGGCTACCCAATTCGTTGCCAATCCTGATTCTCCATGGTGCATCGGACAGGAACGTCACTTTGGATAGTGCACTGAACTTCGCCCGAGAGTTGCAGACTCTCAGTATTCCGTATCGGCTTGTCGTGTATGAAAATGGCAGTCATTCGTTGCTCAACCACCGAGAGTCAGTTAACGATGAGATCGCAAGCTGGTTCGATAGTAAATTGAGAAAATAGGGCTGCCGCCAAGGACCGCTTTTGGCCGTACCGAGAAGTTACGGTGTTCACAGAACGACTGGTTCCTTTCCACTCGAAAGCAGAAGTCAGCGTGATACGATGTTTGCAGGCTGCCGTTGACCCAATATAGATAGTCCGTCCCGTTTTCTGGATAGTGATTGCAGCTGACAGGTATCTGTCAGTGAAGGCGGGACATGCACCTGCAGATCACGAATAGCTGACCCTGGCATTCGATGCCTTCTGCTTTAGATTCGAATCCGCAGGCGCGCTTGAACTCACTAACGAATACTCAGGGCTTGCCCCAGAAGCGGCTCCTATATTGCCTTCGCAGAGTTCAGGCATGCACGTCCCTGTTGAGTAAATTAACACGGTGGAGACGGATGATGAATCAGTTAACGGATACGGTATTTAGCGCCTACGTTGGTATCGATTGGGCATCAGCGAAACACGATATTTGTGTGCAGGCAGCTGACGGCGGAACACGAGAGTTTGCTTGCATCTCAAGCCAGCCGGAAGCGATCGAGACTTGGGCACAGGAGCTTTATCGGCGCTTCGGAGGGCCGATCGCGGTCGCCCTTGAGTTAAGCAAAGGGCCGATTGTCTCGGCACTGCAGAAGTATGATTTTTTTGTGCTCTATCCGATCAATCCATCGACGCTGGCAAAATACCGTGAAGCTTTTACGCCCAGTGGGGCCAAGGACGATCCGACGGATGCAGAACTGGCGGTGGATCTGATGACCCGCCATGCAGAGCGATTTAGCCCGCTCAGCCCGCAAAGTGTCGACATGCGTAAGCTGATTGGCCTGGTTGAACAACGCGATAAATTCGTCTCTGACCAGGGTCGACTGGTCAATCGTCTGGGCAATGCACTCAAGCAATACTATCCACAAGTGCTTGAATGGTTTAATGATCACAACACGGTCGTGTTCTGTGACTTTGTCAGTCAGTGGCCGACGCTTAATCAGGTAAAACGTGCCCGCAAGGCAAGCCTTGAACGTTTCTTTAAGAGTCACCACGTTAACTCTGCCGAGCTCATTGAGCGGCGCATCACGGCCATCAAGGCGGCCATGCCACTGACACTGGATCCGGCCGTGATCGAACCGCATCGTTTGCAAGTGGAGATCCTGATCGAACAACTTCGCATTACCATCAAGGCACTGAAACGTTTTGATGATGAGATCGCAACAACGGCTCGTAAGCTGCCTGATTACGATTTGCTGTTCAGTCCGTTACCGGGTGCGGCGAAGGTTCTGGCACCGCGTTTGCTGGCCGCGTTCGGCGAGGACCGGCAACGCTATCCACAAGCCGACGCGTTGCAGAAGTACTCAGGGATCGCGCCGGTGACCAAGCGCAGCGGCAAAACAACCTGGGTGCACTGGCGCTGGCAGTGCCCGACCTTTGTTCGTCAGACCTTCATTGACTGGTCCGCACAGACGATCAATAAATCCGCCTGGGCCGGTGCCTACTATCGGCAGCAACGTGCCAAAGGTTGTAGCTATCAGGTCGCGGTACGAGCGCTGGCCTTTAAGTGGATACGCATTCTGCATCGTTGCTGGCAGGACCGCACGCCCTACGACGAATCAAAATATCTCGAGGCATTGCGACGCAAGGGCTCACCCCTGTTAAAGTATCTCGCAGAAACGGCTTAAATACCTTGACGGACTGACTCAGGGCGTGAAGCAGCCGGTCGCGGGTAGTTCAAAATCACTGGGAAATGAGTAACTAAAAACTCTGAATGAGCAGACTTCTTACATTCGCTTTTGTTCTCGTCGCTGTCTTCGCGAGTGCCTCTCTTTCCGGTGACCATATCGGTGCATCGTCGTCTTGCATCAATGATAAATGTATCGTCGGAGGTGGAGCGTCAATTGGAAGTCTCATCGTAAGCGCAGCAATAATTACGTTTCTTTTTCTGAGGCCAAATCAACCAATAGTCATTGATGCCGACGCCGTCGTCGGAGTGAGGAGAAGGCTGGGGGCATTCTTCTTGGATTTCGTATTAGTCTTGTTGGCGGTTGCTCCGATTGTGGCTCTGCCATTGCTCATAGTCGAGGCCAGTTACACCGGGGAATTCGAATGGTATTTCGTACGCAAATTCGCGAGACCGTCGGACGCATTACTTATTCTTCCCAGCGTCCTTGCCAGCTTCGCAGTACTCTATTTCTACTTTTTCTACCACCCATGGAAAGACAAGCAGACGGTCGGTGAATACATATCGGGGATTAAGATCGTCGCGGAATCGGAAATCGGATTTCGGCCGATATATGGAACCCGCCCAATACTGGGGTTCATCGGATTGTGTGCTTGGCCCGTCTCGGTTTATTTCGCCTTGCGGAAATTGGATAAGAAATTTTGGTGGGACTCGGAAACACGAACGCGTGCCGTCATGGTCGAAGCGTCGCCGGGGAATTGATAGGCTAACTGGGAGCGGCATCAAAAGCTGCAATTGGCCGGCTGCCGTCCTTAGAAGCAAACGGTATCGAGTAACGGCTTACGGAAAAAGAAGCCGTCCAGGTATTAGGATGTTGGCAGGCTGTTGATAACCCGAAGCCGCCATTGACGAATCAACGTTGATCGAGTTCGCGCTGCGGAACACCCCCCATATGAGACTGGAAGATAAAGACAAAATTGACGCATTCGTAGGGAGAAAAGCGGACTACTACGCTGGGAAATGGGTAGCAATTCGAGGCGCGGCAAGTTCCCGGGTTAGTTGGAATTGGGCAGCGGCGATCGGAGGGATTGTTTGGATGCTCTACCGCAGGCTGTACATTCCCGTGGCTCTCGTCGTCGTTGTCGGGTTTATTGATGCGGCGATCACCATTGGCCTTGAGGATGCCGGGCTGTTCCCTCTTGCTACCGCGCTTTGGGATAAATTTTCATACATAGTCTACATGTCAGTCATGGGCTGTTGGGGAAATTACTGGTACTTGGGACGGTACGAGAGAACAGTCAAATCAGCTGCGGGTGACTTACGAGGCCCAGTAGAGCAGATTGAGTTTCTTGCCGAAAAGGGCGGCACAAACATCCTAGCTGCCGGACTCGTAATAGCTGCCAGTGGCGCATTGGTTGTGATGAGCTTTCTCGACATGTGAATCAGTTGGTCAGCGACCTTCCTATATCTGGCCGGTCAACGACGATTCGCATTTCGTCAATCCAGTGACAGCTTTGCGCAAGGGACGACGCTCGAATTGCGCTCTGTTCTGAGTTGGGAATTGTACGGTTGGTTCGAGTAAGCTGTTATTCGTTTAACCTGTCAGAGCGACGGAAAAAATGAAGGCGAGAATAATAAGCTACTCCGAAATTAAGGAGATGTTCCAAGAAATTCTGATGGCCCTGGAACAAAAGCCGTTGGACGAACAATACATTCTCGACAGGGGCGCTCAGTTAAATTTCGCTCTCGCCATTTGCCTCAGTCAGATGAAATCGGCGGACAGTGCGCACTACCCCGACAAGAGTGTTCACCTGGCAATACTGGAACAAGCCGAACGCACAATCACCTATAAGATAAACACCTGCACGATTGAAGACATATCCAGGCAGGTCACCAGCGCTTACAGAGCGCTTGGAATTCAATAGTTCTCCAGGATCACGGTTGCGGAACGAAGGGGCTCATCGCCTGCCCAATTTGGCGCATGTGTTGCAACCACCGGTTGAATCCGCCGTCGCAAAACCGTCGGTCGCGTATTCTTTGGTAATATGACGGCTCGTGACCCTAAGGACTAAGGAGCCGTCCACGCAATCGGAGTCAAGGCTATCAACTCAAACATCATCACGCTCATAGTCGCTGCTTTTCTTTTGGTTATCGGCTTCTTGGTTGTTGGGATGATGACTGGATCGGACGACTTGAGCTTCATTGAGCCCAGCGAGGAACAAAAGCGAGCAGCCGCGATTTTCCAACTGAACCAAGGGACCCCAAAAGACGTCGGCAACGGGACGCGGCTTGATAAGGTGGTAGCTGTTGGGGCGGGCGTTCAATACCATTTCACAATGATGGAGCTTTCGATTGATGATACTGACGCAGGTGAATTTCACGATTTCATCTACGAGACTGCTCGCCCCCAAATTTGCTCGCATCCCCAGCTTGTCGGTTTTTTTGATACAAAGGCTGGGTTCGCTGAATACCGAGTCAATGATCGAAATGGCGTGTTCTTAACCGACATTCGATTTGACAAGTCTGACTGCGAGTGATCGCATTTGGCTGAGCTTTGCTAGTGATAGATGTAAAAGCCGGGCGACTGCTCAGCACTCGAAAGCGGAAGTCAGCGTGATACGATGTTGAGGTGCTGCCGTTGACCCATCGCAGCCGATCGCCCCAACCGCGAAGTAAATCATGAAAGAGCAATACTTCAAGGGTATCAACTCTCCAGTAGAGGCGGATTCGGTTGATTCCCCCATCGTGGTCTATGGCGATGGACCGGCGCATATCGACTTTCTCGCGAATGATGAGCAAACATGGTGGCGTGTAACGTTTGAGAAGCTCGACTCACTTCGAGTGTCTCGTGGCGAGTACCCACCTGTGCCAGAAAACCCAGAGCAGCAGACAAGATTCAAGTGGGTGTCAATCGTCGAAAATTCCGCGTGGCTGCTTGAGCGCTACGAGTACGAGCGGAACCACTACGGGTCATCGTATGACTGGGGGCAGGATGTTCGCGAGATGGTGAGCGAATTCAGCCACTATGTCTTATCGTTTCACGATGAGTTTGTGGAAGTGCTCGCGAGAGGAATCTGGTTCGATTTAGTGGACGACTGGTCGGATGGCGAGAATCCGAATCATCCCCTAGTGGACTTGGATGAGTCGGCCACAATCGAGAAACGCTCGGCACACGGAATTACCTACCAGATTCGCAGGAGCCCCAATCCAATTGACAGAATCTGCACTGACGCCGAACTCTGTTCTCAAATTCTCTACCAGTTCGCGGCCGAATTGGACGGTGATGCAACGCCGAGTTGGTCTGTATACATACGCTCTCGCAATGGTCAGGTGACCAGCACTCTGCGCGGTTACTTTGGGAAATTAAGCAAAACGTACGAGGGAGTCGTCGGACTTGAGGTGATCATTCCCGAAATCGAAGAGTGGTTGCATGGCGTGATGGAACGCCAAAAAGAAATGGGCAAAATGTGAGTGTGTGAATGGTCGGTAGTGGCCGCACCGAGTCAGTAGCCATTTTTTTCGACTGGCTGGAAAGCGCGCGGAAGCAGTCGTTTAGGTGATAACATGGCGGACGACAAAATTTGACCCATTGCGGTCGTTCGGCCGCATTGCCAAAGCCGCAAATAGATTTAAGGATCAAGTATTCAGATGTCACCAATAACTCGAGCTGTCTGCGGATTTCTGGGATTCGGCGGCGTCGCTGCAATAGCTTTCAACGCTATTGCGAAAGGCGGAGTAGAGGTCGACTTCACTTTCATCAGCAGCTTGCTCGGCGGATTCGTATTTATCTACGCTGCGTTGTTCGGGACACTTCCCTGGGGCGGCTCTGACGACGTCGAAGAAGGAGAAATGTCCAAGAGCAAGTGGCAGATGTTTTGGGTAGCTCTCATTGTTTTTTTGACTGTGGCAACGGCATTTCTAGCCAAAAAGGGGGTCTTTCAATATGCAGACGTCGTCGTCCTCGCATTGGTCGGCATGATGTTTGCGGTTGTTGGTATCGCGCTTTATTTCTATATCAAGAATCGCACCGAAGACATCAATATCAGGTGGTAATTCTAAATAGCACTTTCGCTCTTGGCCGAACTGAGTAGTTCGCGCAAGCGGAGACCGAGCGACTGGTTAGCGCTCGAAAGCAGAAGTCCACGTGATACGATGTTGACGTGCTGCCGTTGACCCATACGGGCCGTTCGCCAGAAACAAATACCGGGACGACAATTCATGTCCCCAAGAATTTTGAAATTACAGGAGTGACTTTTGATGAAACGTGCCCTAGCTCTAGCGTTAATGTCATTATTTGTTTTTGGGTGCGGTCTTACAACAACCACCGGAATGGATGGCCTGCGATATGGCATGTCTCAACCTGTTGCATTGAAAGTCGTTGAGCGGGCTGGCGACGAGATTGTTACCCAATCGGAAACGGAGATTGTCGCCATTGGAATGTGGTCAACCATCAACCAAGTACGTCGCAAAGTATTGACATTTGAAAACGGGAAGCTCGCATCGGTCGCCTACGAACCACTTGAGGAATCGGAGGGCAACCCATCAATCCGGCTGGACCGCTAACGGCCGAAAAGTTTGATGATTCCCAGAACGACGGGCTGCTCTACTTCGCATTGCAGCCGGCCGCTTTTCTTGGGCTATAATTTCTGCTGTTGACCCAAGGGAGTCGTTCGTCGATTCTGGCAGTTTTGACAATCCAATTCGTGGCAGAGGGTGCATTTGTGATGCAAGCGAAGCGAGTTAGAGCCCTGATCCTGTTTGCGCTAGCAAGCGCCGCTGTTGCAGGCGACACTGAGAACTGGTCTGTTGAATACCAAAAGGTCAGTGGCTGGGGTTCTGGGGATAGAATCCTCATCTCGTCGGATGGGCAATCTGCCATCTGCGACGATAGTCGTTGTGTCGAGCCCGTGTTCTGCCCTGAGGTGGTGCTGACCGTGGAAGAGGTCGACACCATTTCAGCGCTTGTCGATCGTATGGTTGGCGCTCTGCCAGCGGATAGTATGCTGTGGCAGCACGATCATTGTGACGACGAGTCTGAAAATATGGTCACAGTTATCTCTGAGCACCAACGGCGGACATTTCGTTATACGACCGATGAATCATGTCGCTCTGTAAACCAAGTGCCGGAGTGGATGTCAAATTTCGCCGCAGTCTTACAGGGGTTCGAGGCGCGAATGGCAAATTGCCCGGCGACCCTCGACTGAAAGATGCACCGGCTGCTTGTGGCCGCTCTGCGTCGGTCGCCCAGGTTGCAGGCCGACTTCCGCTATAGTTTCGAAAGCAGCCGGTCGCGTTTCATGGGTTATTATTTCTGCCTGTGACCCAAAACAGTCGTTCAAGAATCTTGGCGGGGAAGCCAAACCTGAGGTGATTTCATGACTCGAAATCTAACTTTTGCGATTGCATTTTTTGTCGCTTTTGTCTCGTCTGACGCCGTTGCTTGCAGTTGCGGCAGCAACAGCATCGAGGAAGCCGTAAGTGAATCGCAGTACATTTTCATTGCGGAGATAACGTCCGCTCAGAAGAATTCAGACGCTGACAGTACATGGAACAGCGTTAGTGCTGACTTTGAGGTTGTCGATATCATCAAAGGTGCGCCGCACGATCTAGATCTTTTATACAGCGGTTTCGGCGGTGGAGACTGCGGAATCCCGTTTTTGGTTGGTTACAAACTGATCGTATTCACCAATGACGGCACTGTAACTACATGCGGGGCTACTCGATCCATCGGAATCTTTGATGACGATAACGAGTATGTAGCCCTACTTAAGTCGTTTGTTAACGACGGTCTTGAGTTCGAACTTGATAACTACCCGGCTGTATCTGTCGTTGCCATTCTCGATTGCAAAGAACAGTGACGACCGTCTGCTCTTGGCCGGCTGCCGTCGGCCGCCAGGGAACTTAACGAACGACTGGTTCACTTCGCTTAGCAGTCGGTCGCTTTTCTTGGGTTATAATTTCTGCTCGTGACCCAAAGCGGTCATTCACATCTGCAGCACATAGAGTTCGATGGACGCCTGCGATCGCTTTCGATTTCCGGTTCGTTCCAATTTGTCCGTTAGCTGATGGTCTCCCACAAGCCGTTTTTCATGTGCGCGAAGGTCCATTCGGACAATACGGAAACCATCGTGGTATATACGGACTGACATATATATGTAATCCCATATATCGTCGCCCCCATGATGAAGCCCGAATTACTGTTCAACATTCTTTCCGACGCCACTCGCCTGAGAGCGCTGATGCTCATTCAGTCTGAGGGCGAAGTGTGTGTGTGCGAGCTGACCTTTGCTCTGAACGAATCACAGCCCAAGATTTCCCGCCATCTGGCATTGATGCGGGATGCGGGAATAGTGCAATCGCGACGAGAAGGTACCTGGATGCACTATCGAATTGAGCCCACGCTCCCCGAATGGGGAAGGGAGATCATCGCAGAGACACACGATCGGCTGCACGAACTAAAACCGTATCAAAAGGACCGGCAGCAGCTGGCTCGAATGAATAATCGCCCGGACAGGGAATGTGCCTGAATCATTGAACATACTTTTCCTGTGTACGGGAAATTCCTGCCGCTCCCAAATTGCCGAAGGTTGGGCACGACACGTCGGCAGCGATCATGTCGAAGTACAGTCAGCCGGTATCGAGGCGCACGGCAAGAACCCCAGGGCGATCGAGGTGATGAAGGAAATCGGCATCGATATCTCGGGGCAGGAATCGACCATCGTCAGCGACGACATGCTGCAGAAGGCCGATATCGTAGTTACGGTGTGCGGGCATGCTGACGAACAGTGTCCTGTACTACCCCCGAATGTAAAGAAGGTGCACTGGCCGCTGACTGACCCGGCCAAAGCCACGGGTTCCGAAGAGGAGATTCTGAGCGAGTTCAGGGCGACGCGTGACGAGGTCGAATCACGAGTCCGTGGTTTGCTCGCAGAACTAACTCAAGGAGAAGAGCAGTGAGCGCTCAATGCGAAACGCCCAGCAAACGAGCTGGCGGTGCGGATATGCCATTTTTTGAACGCTATTTGACGGTTTGGGTTGGGCTAAGCATCGGCGTTGGGATTTTGCTTGGGAAAGTGGCTCCAGAGATTGCCCAAACGCTTGACGGTATGGCCATTACCGTTAACGACGCACCGGTAATTTCCATTCCCATTGCGTTGTGTCTGTTTTTCATGATGTATCCAATTATGGTCAAGATCGATTTTCACGAGGTGGTAAAGGCAGGCAAAGCCATGCGCCCGGTGGGCTTGACGCTCTTCATTAACTGGGCCATCAAACCATTCACGATGTATGCGATCTCGAGCTTCTTCCTCGGCACGTTGTTTCTCAATTTCATAGGCCCAGAGGCGGTTGACCTGGTGAAGATGCCACTCGGCGCCGGCATGTCGGTTGGCGACACCTACGGTGCCGGTCAGGTGGTGCTCGTCGATGGCGTCAAGATGCTGGAGGTACCGCTTTGGCGCAGCTACCTCGCAGGCTGCATTCTCCTTGGGATCGCACCTTGTACGGCGATGGTTCTGGTATGGGGCTATCTCTCGAAAGGCAATGACGGGCATACGCTGGTGATGGTGGCGATCAATTCACTGACCATGTTGGTTCTGTTTGGGTTTTTTGGTGGCTTCTTACTGGGTGTAGGTCAGTTACCGGTGCCGTGGCAGGCCCTATTGTTGTCGATCGGTATCTATGTTGCGCTTCCGCTGGTTGCCGGTTATGCCTCTCGCAAGTGGATCATCGCGGCAAAAGGAGAACCGTGGTTTAAGGAGACGTTTCTACACTACTTAACGCCGGTCACGATCACAGCACTGCTTGTCACACTGGTCCTGCTCTTTTCATTCAAAGGCGAGACGATCATTCAAAACCCACTGACCATTCTATGGATTGCTGTCCCGTTGTTTGTCCAGACGGTGCTGATATTTGCCTTGGGATATGCGTTGGCCAAGTTATTGGGCTTAACCTATGAGAATGCTGCACCGACGGCAATGATTGGTGCGTCCAACCACTTTGAAGTGGCGATCGCGACGGCGGCAATGTTGTACGGATTGTCATCGGGCGCGGCGCTCGCAACGGTGGTTGGCGTGTTGATCGAAGTGCCACTTATGTTGATGTTGGTGAGGTTTTGTTTGCGGACGCAACACTGGTTCCCCCGGGAGCAGTCCGCGGTAGCGGAAATCTAGGCGAAACGAAAATAAGAACGTGTTTGATAACCTGAAATTGCTGTACCGGGAGAACCGGGGACAGAGCTATCTGCTGCTCTTGTTCGTGAGCCTGTTTCTGCTTATCTACTTTATTCCTGCAGGAACTGCCCGCTTTGATAATGCGGTTCTCGAAGGGATACGCCTGACTAATTGGTATGCACGCGAGCATGTCATTCTGTGCCTGCTGCCCGCGTTCATTATTGCCGGGGCAATGGCGTTGTACATTACCCAGGGATCGGTCTTGCGATTTCTCGGACCGCAGGCGTCAAAGCCCATTGCCCTTAGCGTGGCATCGGTCTCCGGCACGTTGCTTGCCGTATGTTCTTGCACCGTCTTGCCGCTCTTCGGCGGTATTTACAAACGCGGAGCTGGATTGGGAGCAGCGACGGCGTTCCTCTACTCCGGTCCCGCGATCAATATCATGGCAATCGTTGTCACCGCGAAAGTCCTGGGCGCCGAGCTGGGCCTTGCCCGTGTGGTGGGCGCCATCGTATTTGCCCTGGTGATTGGCATGATCATGCACCTGCTTTACCGAAAGGAAGAGCGCGAACGAGCGCAGGTCGCCGCTCGCGGATTCGAGGCCGATGAGGTGGAGAAGCCGCTAGGGACAGTCGTGGCTTTCTTTTCTCTGATGATAGGCATCCTGGTTTTCGCCAACTGGGCAGCCGTCGACAGCTCAGCCTGGATGCGTGTTTATGAGTGGAAATGGCAAATCACTTCATCGCTGGCGATCCTGTTCGCAGGATTGCTGATTTTCCGTTGGCAATGGCCTGCCAGGCATCTATTGATTCTCGCGGGTCTTATTTTGCTCGGTGCCCTGGTACTTCCCGGCACACCGGAATTTCCGTTCGTGATCGGTGCGTTGGGTGTGATGCTGATCGCCGCAACACGTGAGCGCGACCAGGAGTGGGCAGCCGAAACCTGGAGCTTTACGAAGCAGATCATGCCCTTGCTTCTGGGCGGTGTTTTTGTTGCCGGACTTCTCTTGGGCCGACCGGGCTTCGAGGGATTGATCCCGTCGCAATGGGTGAGTATGGCGGTCGGGGACAACTCCCTGATCTCTACGGTCGTGGCATCGGTGCTGGGTGCATTTATGTATTTCTCGACTTTGACTGAGGTTCCCATCGTCGAGGGCTTATTGGGTGCCGGCATGGGCAAGGGACCAGCGCTGGCTTTGTTATTGGCAGGCCCAGCGTTGTCACTCCCCAACATGCTGGTAATACGTTCGATTCTTGGAACCGAAAAGACCGTGGTCTATTGCGCGCTCGTTGTGGTGATGGCAACGATTACGGGCTATGCATACGGAAATTTCTTCTGAATGATCTGATCGAGGACATGACGTGAAACTGAAAATCTACGGCAGCGGTTGCAGCAAGTGCAACCTACTGACACAACACGCCGAAGCGGCAGCGCAGGAACTGGGAATCAGTTACGACATTGAGAAAGTGACTGACATGAATACCATCATCGACGCGGGCGTGATGCGCACCCCTGCATTGGCTGTGAATGACGATATTGTGATCGAAGGCACTGTACCCAGTGCGGAGAAACTCAAGAAATACCTGGGCTGATGTACCGTCAGGATAGACAAGACGAGTGACTGCTTCTGGCCGAACTCAGAAATAAGGATGTTCAGAATTAAATAGTCTGCTCTACTTCGGATTGCAGCCGGTCGCGAGAAATCATGTAAACTTTTTGCTGGTGACCCAAAGCAGAAGTTCGTGCACAGAAGATGTATAGGAGCACTTTGGATGAAGTCGATAATTTGCTTGGCGACGTTGCTGATCGCTTCCTGCGCAACAGCATCTGACACGATTACCGCAGAACCTGACGGAAATTCTTACAGCTACGTTTCGCAGTACACAGTTGAGATAGGCGCATCGGCCGATACTGTTTGGGCGCACTTAATTGACATTTCCTCGTGGATGTACGAATTTGAGATGGCCCTAGTATCTGGCACGCCGAATCAAGAGGGCGAAGTTCGTAGACTCTATGAGGGGCAAGACTTTTTAATTCAGATCACAAAAACAATACCAGACGATTTACTTGTTATCTCAAATCTACCTGTAACGTTTAATGGAGAATCGTCGACGGGTGTTGCAGTAGTCACCTTGGATGAGGTCGAAGGAATAACCACCGTTAGGGTTATCATGAGCCGTAGGTACACATGGGACGGCACCGGTGATAATCCGCAAAAAGCCGTGCGAGAGTCGCAGGAATTTAACGAACGTACGAGAGCGATGTGGGAGAACAGGTTTCTAGGAAGGTTGCGGGAGCTGGCCGAATCTCAGTGACCGTAAGTGGCCGAACCGCGTCAGTCACCCTCTTCACGGCCAGGAGGCTGCTTAGCGTTCGGAAGGAGCCGGTCGCAAATGTTAAGCTATAATTTCTGCAGGTGACCCACAGCAGCCATTCAGAATCTTTAAATTTGGTGAGCTACAAATGTCTAACAAGCCGGCAACTCTGCTGATCGCATCCCTACTCTTGGCTCACATTTCAGCTGACGCAAGTGATACACCTCTCGAGTGGTCATATGGATGGGATGCGAATGTTTGGAACACGTATTGTGAGCTCAAACTTGATTACAAAGCGGATAGCGAACGACAAGGTTTTCTGGCGAATACGGGTTACAAAAAGGCTTTCGTAAACTTCATCGCGCTAACGGACACACATGTCAACCTATACCCTGAATCGGAACTTTCTAGGATCAAATTTCAGTTCTATATTTATAGTGTAAGCAACAAACTGCCACCTCCAACAGGTCGAGTCGTATCCGCAAAGATTGGTGATTTCGAGCTTCAGCAGCCGAGAGATCCAAGATATGGCGTATACATATTCCGGTTAGATGAGGAGGCGAGCTCGACGTTGCTTAGCAAATTCCGGGCAAACGAGCGGGTGGATGTGGTAGTCCGACTCGCGAACGGCGATGAACGGCTGTCAACAATTTACCCGTCTGGTGCCCAGGACTTTCACATCTGGGAAGCCATGTTTCATACATGTATCGATAAGAATATGGCCCCTCGATGAACCGTCTTGAACGGCTGGTTCTGGCCGAACTGAGAAGTTTGAGTGTTCAGAGCACGACGGGCTGCTTTACTTCGCATAGCAGTCGGCCGCTCATCTTGAGTTATAATTTCCGCAAATGACCCATTGCAGACGTTCAGTCTTCGCGAGTAAAAACGAAAAACCGGGGCTTCAGGCCCTTATCTAACGGGGGGTATCTTGGTTAGTTATGTCGATCCACGTACCGATGAAGAGTATTCGATAGACACACCAATCTGGCGTTCGCCGAATGGCAATCCCTTGATGCTCTCGCAGCTTCAGGGAATCCGGCGAAAGGACATCGTCACCTCGACTCGTTCGATTTGGAGGTATCGCAAGGCGTTTCCGCTGGATGTCCGCGAACCTATCTCAATGGGAGAGGGCTGCTCACCACTTGTTGGTGCCAATTACTGCGGCGCGTCATGTCTGTTCAAGCTCGAATGGTTCTCGCCCACAGGGTCCTTCAAAGACCGCGGCACGTCGGTCATGCTGTCTTTGTTGAGGCAGCAAGGAATCCAATCAGTATTGGAAGACAGCTCAGGTAACGGCGGATCGTCTGTTGCCGGATACGGAGCTGCGGGCGGTATGCAAGTGAAAGTGCTCGTTCCCGCGTCCACCTCACCCGCCAAAATAGCCCAGGTTAGAGCATATGGCGCTGAAGTGGAGTTGATACCTGGCCCACGCGAGGCGACAGAAGCCGCTGCAATTGAGCAATCATCAGATGTTTTCTACGCGAGCCACAACTGGCATCCGTTTTTCCTTCAAGGTACGAAAACTCTGGGATACGAACTTTGGGAGGACTGCGGCTTTCGAGCACCCGATAACATCCTCATCCCTTCGTCTGCCGGTAGCAATCTTTTGGGCTGTCATATTGCGTTCACTGAGCTGAAGTCTTCAGGCGAAATCGACAAGCTGCCTAAGCTATTCGCTTCTCAACCAGCGAACTGCGCTCCGCTTCACGCGAGCTTTCAAGCTGGCGCTGACAATCTTGTTGACAGCGACTTTCTACCCACCGTGGCGGAAGGCACTGCCATAAAGCGCCCAATTCGTTTGATAGAGATGCTCAACGCTCTCAGGGAAAGCGGCGGTGGAACTGTCGCCGTTGATGAAACCGAAATTATTGAGGCGAGCTTGAGATTGGCGCGACAAGGCCTGTATGCCGAACCAACCTCCGCCCACGCGGCGGCAGCGGTGGGCAAGCTGATTGAGTCCGGAACAATCAATCCATCCGAACGTACTGTTGTAATTCTGACCGGTACGGGTCTAAAGACGACGCAGTTTTACGAAGACAATCTTGGGAGATAAATTGACTCGTATGAGCGTCTGCTTGTGGCCGACTGCCGAAGTTCGCCAGGAAGAAAAACGACGGTCTGCTTTACTTCGCATTGCAGCCGGTCACGAAAAATCATGTAAACTTTCTGCTGCTGACCCAAAGCGGACATTAGCGTGCATTTTGTCTGAATGGATATGTCCAACCAGTATTGAATGCGAAATCAGTGGAGTTTCACATGCGACAGTCCGCTCTCATCTTACTAATCTTAGCTGCCAATTTCGGATTCGCTGCGAACGAAGAACAATTCACTTGGATGGGAATTGAATTTTGTGAAGCATCTGTTGGTGACGTACTCGAGCAATTTCCCAGCGCAATTTACCACGGTGACTACGGCGTTCTATGGGTCGATCATCTGGGCGAAACTTTTGGTGCGAACTTCAATGAGCTGTTTTTCTACGTTCGGCCAGACGGCATAGTGTTTGGAGTGCATATAGCCATCATTTCTGGTGACTTCCGCGAAATTGAACGCGAAATTGATGATACGGCCGCCGAACGCTGGGATGACGAATTTTATAAAATCGATGACAAGCATGGTGAAGACTCTCACGACTATGTCGCGTGGGCGGGATTTGATGACGGCACAGACGTACATATGCACCTGCATAATGGAGAAACCAGTCCGTTATACAAATTGGGGCTGAGCGAGGACGGTAAAAGGGCAATATCGATTGGCCTAAAGAGCGTAACGGGATGCGATTTGGCAAAACTTGTAAGGCCTGATTGATGTCGCAGTGACCGCTTCTGGCCGAACCGAGAAGTTCGAGTGTTCGCAGCGCGACGGGCTGCTTTACTTCGCATAGCAGCCGGACGCTCATCTTGAGTTATAATTTCTGCAGATGACCCAGAGCAGACATGCGCGTGGCATGAATATTGCGCTCGGAGGTCGGTTTACTTCATATCAGGCAAACGGAGTTTACAATGTCCGATTACCCGGAATCTTTCGATCACATGCTAGCTGCCTGGAATGAGTCAGATGCCTCACTCGTTCCGTCACACCTTAGGAGGGCGCTAGCGCCGCAAGTTCGCTTTGTTGACCCGTCTATTGATGTGACTGGAATTGATGCGTTTGAAGCCAATGTTTACGAAGTGCATGCCAAGAACCCTGGTAACGTCTACTCGCGAACTAGCAAAGTAGACTCTCAACACGGATTTCATCGTTATCACTGGGCTATACACAATAACGACGGCGAACTTGTATTACCGGGATTCGATGTCGTGGAGACAGACTCTTCAGGGCGCATTGTTTGCGTAATAGGCTTTTTCGGTGAATTACCGAGAGCATCCAGATAGCCAAGTACCTCGCTAGGCCTGACGTGTCCGGTTTTGGCCGAACTGAGAAGTTAGCGTATTCACAGAGCGACAGGCTGGTAAGCGTTCGAAAGCAGAAGTCAGCGTGGTACGATGCTGGCAGGCTGTTGGTGACCCAAAGGAGCCGCTCACGTAAGCGAGTTTTGTTGTCGGATGACGTACCTATTGGTTTCCTTGTTACTCATCACCTCACCGCCACCAGACGCGGCGCTACCGACCTGTGACAGAGAAGAAAAAATCGTCGCGAAGCGGCAAGTCCCGTTCCCGAGTGTGGAATTTCGGCGAGACGCATGGGGGATTGTGGTTGTGCAATTCACGATACAACCGAACGGTTCGACTACCGACGTGAAACCGCTATTGTCGAATTCTGGCGTGTCTGAACGGGCGGCAACAAGCCTAATTTCCGGCGCAATGTTCGCGCAGCAAGATCAAGCCTGCTCGCACAGCTTGGTTGTTGAATTGATAATGGAGAATCGTGATTGGGGCGTGCGGATGTCGCCCGCACCAGAAGATGTTGATGACCCAGATTTCCTCAACTGGATAAGCGAAAAGCACAAAGACTACTACGGCCGCTAGTGGCCGGGTGCCGAAGTTCGCCAGGAAGAAAAACGACAGGCTGCTTTACTTCGCATTGCAGCCGGCCGTGAAAAATCATGTAAACTTTCTGCTCGTGACCCATTGCAGCCAGTCGAGAGAAGTCGAAAGTCATGCCTGAATTGCTAAAAATAACTGTCGCAATTGCTTTTCTGGTTTGGTTCGGGTGGCAATTTAGACACTGGTTTGCCGGCTCCTGGTCATTTCGACGTGGCCTACTGTTCAGGCTTGGCGGAGCATTCCTTGGTGCTCTAACTCCAATGCCTGTCGAACTCGGATTACCCGCTGGTTACATTGTCGGTGTCGCAACTTCGATGGCTTATAACTCGATCTACGAAGAGTGAAAGCGATCGTCCGTTCCTGGCCTAACCGCGTCGGTCACTCTCTTCATGGCCAGGCGGCTGCTTAGCGCTCGGAAGGAACCGGTCGCAAATGTTAAGCTATAATTTCTGCTGGTGACCCACAGGCGACACTAGCCAAATTCGTATCGCAAAGGATCGCACGATCTTGATTCACGAGATTCGACCGTTAAGATGCTGCGGAATCATCGGACTTTTTTCAGTGATGTTGCTCAGCGGGGCTGATGTCCATGCGTGCGAAACACTGGAAACCTGCACGGCGCAATATTCCGAGGTAGCGGTGGGTGGCCTAGGAATCACGAAAACCGAAGGTGATCTGGCTCGCAAAGTTCAGAGCTATGGCCCAGAAGCAATTCCCTTTCTGATAGAACTCCTTGAAGATGAGAATCAGGGTGTGCGGCAACTTGCTGGATACACAATTCGAGATATTGACGGCCTCGGTCCCGAGCATCTGGACGCATTAATAAGAGCAAGACAGAACGGAGACGGATGGATACCGCCTGCTATCGCAAGGATCGGGACGATTGAGGCGATTGAGTTCCTCGTAAGCGATCTTCGCAACGATCCGAGTACTCATACGCAAGTAACACACGCATTCGAAATTCTTGGAGAAAACGGTGCTCCATACGTCGCAGAACTGTATGCATGCCCCGACGACTGTAACGAACGAGTGTTTGATGCCGCCTCTTTCGTGTTGAATGAAATTGGGGAAGATGCGGTTGCCGTGATCCCTCGACTGCTTGAAATTGCCAAGGATCATAAATTTGCGCTAGCTAGTAGACAGTACGCGATAATCGGCATTGGGCAAATAGGCACCAGGGCCGAAGCATTCGTTCCAGAATTGGTTGCTCTCAGCAAGAATGAGCCGCTCCTTGCAGCATATGTTGATTCATCCTTGGTCAATATCGGTTCATCTGAAGCGGTATCTGCATTGTTGCTGGCACTTCCTTACGACGCTGAATATGTGTTGTCCGACATCAAGGGGCTAGGGGAAAACGGATATGAGGCTGGCCCGGCGGTCGTTGCTTATCTAAAAGACCTTAACTGGGACATCCGTGTAAACGCGGCAGATGCATTGGGGCATATTGGTTACACGCCTGCAGCTTCGGCACTTGCCGACGCGTTGACCGACGAGGATGACTGGAAGCTCGTATATGCTGCAAGCCTTGCCTTGGCGCGTTTGAGTGCGGAGGATTTTGTTGCTGCTTTAGAGCATGTACGTGAGACACATTGGTATCCGCCAGTCAGTGATATGGCCGAATCTGCGCTTCGTAATATTCAGTCTGGAACACCTTTAGCTGAAAGTGAGTGGTGGCAAATCAATACCGTTGACGACAGTCCAAAATCCTGCGACGCCATTGCGGAAGATAGTTTAGACGAACCAGATGGCACGAAATATTACACAGCGACTGATGAGGCAAAGTTGCAACAACTAGCCTATGACTCTGCGATTTATTCGTACGGTGCTCCAGAAGGGACAGAGCCGAATGAAAACGGAATAATAGAGGTCACAGACGACAACATGGTCGAGTTTGTCAAGCAGATTCAACAGGTTCCGGACCTCGCCCTAAAAGTTTCGGACGGATGGCTTGTCGGCGCAGATCGGGGCGAATGGGGCGGCGAATTGGTTCACGTTTCCGCTGACGGCAACAGTACGGTCCTCTATGAAGGAAACATCGAAGACATATTCAAGGTTGGAGATCAGCTAGTCGCCATTTCAGGCTTAGCCCACATGTTTTCGAACAATGGAGACCTCCTTCAGATTAATGAGACAGAGCCGGGCGAATTTTCTGTTGTTCCATGGAAACGCCTTCCGGCAGCTCCGATGTCTTCGTGGCTGATCGAAGGTGGTGACCTATTGATCAATACCTATGACGGTGGGAGTGTGATTGTTAGCAAAATCGGGACTTTCCGAATGGCTGAGTGTGTATCGAAATAGCGTGGTGTGTGTCGGCTTCTGGCCGTTTTCCGACATCTAGATTTCCTTTAAGCAGACATTCGAGCGGCAGGTATCGGGAAAAGCGGTAGCTCAATCTGAGTGATAGGTAAGGGTCAGAATCACAATTGTCCGACGCCTATAATTACGAGAATACGACAGTCGGTCCAATCTCGCTCAGCCCGCACTCCGCTTTATCTGAATCATAGATTTCAGCGCACTTTAAGACGCGCTTTGCCTACAACGGCGATTCAAACGCCAGTGGCCTATACTTGAGTAGTGCGTATTCCAATTTTTCCATTAAACACTGTGCTTTTCCCGGGCGGGCCATTACCGCTCAGGATTTTCGAGTCACGTTATATCGACATGGTTAGTGAACGGATGAAATCGGACTCACCATTTGGCGTTGTGTTGATCAAAGACGGCGCCGAGGCAGGTTACGCGAGCACCTATGAAGTCGGTACTCTCGCACGCATCACAGATTTCTATCAGGGCAGCGATGGCCTGCTGGGGATAACAGCACAGGGTGGGCAACGATGTCGACTAATTTCGAATGAGCGGCAACCCGATGGCCTGAATATCGGTGAGGTTGAATTGATTGAGGCGGAGGAGCCACTCAGCCTGCCCGACGAGTATCGGGCATTGCCGAAAATACTGGCCAATGTCATGGATGATCTCGGGCGCCTCTATGAATCGCATGATCGCAGTTATGATGATGCTGTCTGGGTGACGTATCGGTTCCTGGAAATACTGCCGATCGACCTGCGGCAGAAACAGCTCAGCCTGGAGAGCAGCGATACCGGTGCGAGACTAAAACTGGTTGACGAATTGCTCGAATCCGTTCGCGGTCCATAAATGGCTACCGCCACGTCAAAGATCGGGCAGCGCTGGAATAATGTGTTCTGCAATCATCCTGAATGTCTGGTTCACTTCGTCGTCCTGGGCGGAAAACGCGTGTGAAAATACTGCGACTACCAGCCCGATTTCCGGCATGACCAGGAGGTTCTGCTCGCCGTGACCGCGCGCTGCGTACGCCGTAATTTGCCGGCCGTTGTAGTCGAAATGCCCCAACCACCATTGGTAGCCGTAGCCGCTGACTTGCCAGTCGTATTGCGTTGGATCCTGCCATGTCAATTCCGTATGCGCGACAACTGAGGCGGCGACCCAAGCTTCGCTGACGACGCGCATTCCGTTCCAGGTACCGCCGTTCGAATACAACTGACCAAATTTTAGAAAATCACGCGCGGATAGATACAGACCGCGACCCAGGTCCGGCAAACCGGTAGGCGTACGAAATACTTCGACGTTGGTGATATCAAGCGGTGCGAGAATATTCGCGAATCCAAAGTCAATTAAAGTTAACGGACTGCGGTTCTCAATCGCCTGGCCCAAAGATACGATAGCCGGTGTGTTGTATGCGAAACTGCTTCCTGGAGGATCGGCCAGTGGTAGGTCGAGCAGAGATTTGCTGAAGTCTGTCTCGGTCTCATAAAAGCGCAGCATCTGATTGTTCTCCGACGTATACGGCGGACTCCACTCGTTCCACTCCAGTCCAAGACGCATAGTCAAGACATCAAGCAAACGAATATCGTTCTTGCGGTCATCCCAGTTTTCGTACGACGAGTAATCAAAGAGGCTTAGAAACGGCACATCAACATCCAGGAAGATACCTTGGTCGATCGCAACGCCAATAGCGAGCGACGCCAGACTTTTCGACGCCGAGAACATTACGTGCATGTCAAGGTCCGTATTATCGACCCAGGCATCAAACGTATTTAGCTCAGTGCGAACTGTCTCGTCGAAAATGAGCCTACCCTGGTACGAAATTGCTACTGAATCGACGATGTCGAATTGTGTTGGCAAAGCGTCCATCATGGCTTCCAGTCGTGTGATGTCGATTCCGAGGTCAGCGGCGTTTGCCGTCGTCCAACCGTCGTTCAGGATTGCCGGTTCTGCGTAGGAAAAAGAAGCAGGCGGTGGCGGTGTCGTCGTTGGCGGTGTTGACGTTGTACTGCCGGAAGAACCACAGGCGGGCAGCAGTATGATCATAGTCAGCAGAGAGACGGTGGTAGACCAGATATTGTGCTTTGCGGTTTTGGTTGTCATATTTACACTCTGAGATTCGGTATTAGTGGATTTGCAGTCGAGTTGAAGTAACCGCTCGAGGAGTCAGAATGTAGGCGCTCAAAGCGGGCACTGGTGACCGTTTGGGACGAATGACCGGAATAAGTGGCAGGCAGCAGAATGACTGGGACGGATAAAAAACGGGAAGACAGCCGAAACCGGGCGTCGCGCGCTCAGCGCTTGTACGAGGTGTTTGCCTGGATTGCGCTGGTGGCGTTGCTGTGGACAGTCGATACATTTACGAAATTGTCAGTCCGCGCCAGCTCAGGCGTTGGGAAAGCAAATTTTGCGTTGATCAATGACCAGGCCACCAGCGCACTTTCCGTCCTGATCATGGTTGTTTTTGTAGTGCACTGGATGCGCCTCTTCCCGCTCGAGCGGCAGCGGTGGGTACCGATGATTATTGGCCATTCCGTGGGCAGCATGATTTTCGCCTTTGGCCACTTTACTTTGGCCGTTGTTATGCGTGTTTTTGTCTACTGGGTGAATGACCTGACCTACCACTGGCAGACCGGTTACGCGGCGAACCTGATCGCTGAATACCAGAAGGACATCAAAATCTATTTGGGTATTCTCGCTGTTTTGTCCGCTTATGATTACTACCAAAGACACCAAACGGTAGACATCCGGCCGGCAAATTCAGCGAATCAATTGATCGTACAGACCGGCATGGGTGAAGCCGTCGTGCGCTACGAACAAATAGAGTACATAGCGGCATCACGAAATTACGCGGTCATTCATACGGCCGACCGCGAATTCTTGATTCGCGACACAATTGCGAATTTGGAAAAACTACTTGCGCATGGCCCGTTTGCCCGCAGCCATCGCAGCTTTATCGTCAATTTGCAGAAAATCTCCGAAATTCGAACGAAAGACGGCTCGCAGCATATTCATCTGAAATCTGGCGCCGACGTTCCGGTCAGTCGCAGTTACAAAACGTCGTTACGAACAGCGATGACAAGCGCCTAGAGTGTCGCGAATACGGTCCTGGCCGCGGCTATCGTCG
This sequence comes from Woeseiaceae bacterium, assembly GCA_021773075.1. GTDB lineage: Bacteria > Pseudomonadota > Gammaproteobacteria > Steroidobacterales > Woeseiaceae > UBA1847. The sequence continues at coordinate 108,915 of JAJFKT010000012.1, read as the reverse complement.
CCCTGATATCGTCGTCGTCATGCGCAGCAGAAACGAATCCGGCTTCAAACGCGGACGGTGCAAGATACACACCGCCGTCGAGCATGCCGTGAAAAAATCGCTTGAATCGCTCGACATCCGCCGCCGCGACTTGATCAAAACTGCGTACTGAGGGGGCGTCGGTAAAAACAAGTCCGAACATGCCGCCCTCGTATTCTGTCGCCATGCCGATCCCGGCATCGGTGGCGGCAGTGGCAAGACCGTCGACCAGCTGTTTGGTTTTTGCCCTCAGCGATTCGTAGAATCCAGCTTCATCGATCAACGCAAGCGTTGCCAAACCGGCTGCCATTGCAACGGGGTTTCCAGATAATGTGCCTGCCTGATAAACGGGACCATCGGGCGCGAGGCTTGCCATTATGTCTGCGCGGCCACCAAAGGCCGCTGCCGGCATACCCCCGCCCACAATTTTTCCGAGTGTTGTGAGATCAGGTGTGATCCCGAATAGTGATTGTGCGCCGCCTTTGGCAACACGAAATCCGGTCATTACTTCATCGAAAATCAGCAGCGTTCCGGATGCGGTGCAGAGCTCGCGCAAAGTCTCGTGAAAACCGGGCAGCGGCGGCACCATGTTCATATTGCCGGCGATCGGCTCAACAATGACACACGCGATTTGCTTCCCGACTTCAGCGAATACCGTCTTGAGCGCGTCGATATCGTTGTAGGGCAGGGTGATCGTGTGTTCCGCCAGTCCGGCGGGGACACCCGGCGAACTTGGCACCCCGAGCGTTAGCGCACCGGAGCCCGCTTTGATAAGCAGCGAATCTGAATGGCCGTGGTAACAACCTTCGAATTTGATAATTTTGTCGCGCTTGGTGTGGCCTCGCGCGAGACGAATCGCACTCATTGTCGCTTCTGTTCCGGAACTGACCATGCGCACTTTTTCTATCGATGGCATGAGACTGCAGATTTTTTCCGCAATCTCTGTCTCCAGAATGCACGGCGCTCCGAAACTGAGGCCATGCCTGGCCGTCTCGGTTACGGCGGCAATCACTGCAGGATGGCTATGACCAACAATCATCGGGCCCCAGGAGCCGACATAGTCGATGAAGCGGCGTCCATCCTCGCTTTCAACGTGGGCGCCGTTCGCGCTCTTAAAAAAAACCGGCTCGCCGCCGACACCTGCAAATGCACGTACCGGCGAATTGACGCCGCCCGCGATTACAGCTTGCGCGTTTGTAAAAAGACTCATGAAAATCCTCCTGAGGAGGGCGCATCCTACCGGAGTGTTAGTGGCTCGCTCAACTGGGTTACTACGTATCCGTTCTCTTGCAGTTGTCGCGGCACCCCTTCAGGTCCGATCAGGTGCAGGGCGCCGACGATGATCAGGTAGTCATCATCGTCATCGAGGAGGGCATCGATCTGCCCGACCCAGCGAGCATTGCGATCTGTAATAAGTGCCTTGTTGAGTTCTTCATGCTTTGCCAGTTCATCCAGCATCTCGGACCGCAGAGTCGCGATGTCGCCATGTCGCCAGGCGTCGATGACCTGATCCATCATTTCGCCCATCTCGGCACCTTCCGTCAAGGTCGATAGCAACATATCTCGTTGCGCCTGTAGCGACATGCCGTCGAGGAGCTGAACCTGTTCCTCGATAGTCTCGAGTCCGCCGATGGTTTTTCCGTCAGCCATAGCCTTGGACATCATGTGCATTTCGATACCCAATGCCGGATCAAAACCGATTCTGCTGAGCAGCATTATTTCAACCGTTATCGCGGCGTACCACGGCTCAGTCTTTTGCAGCATTTCGAGCGGTATGTCGATCGCCTCAGCGGCGCTCAAGGCCTGACGGTAGACATCGTCGCCCATCATGCTTTCAAGTGTTTGTTCGTCGTGAATAACGCCGTAGGTTGTGAAGGCCGTTTGTGCTGCCAACGGATCCATATCGTCCATATCAATTTCCATCACCAGCGCTTCGGCATCATCGTAAACCGCGTTAATCGCCGACGGCAGCGGATAGTCCTTTGCACGCAACAGATGAATTGAGCCCAGAAGGTAGACAGAATTGTGCTCGCCTTTGACTTCCCACACGGTTATTGGGTGGCTTGATTCCGCAGCCAATGCACTGACTGCTAGTAGAGCCAGCAAGGCTATTTGAATGGTGCGCTTCATGTGTCTACCCAAATCAGTTCGTTCTCAATGCCACCGTCAGACCGCAAAGTAATTCGGCGATAGGCTGGTGGCCTGTCATCAACGTCAAAGTCGTCGCTACCCGGCTTGAATTGACGGCAAGTCGACGGCGTCCCCAAAATCAATACGCCGTCATGTTCTTTCTCATAAGGCTGGTGCACATGACCAAACACAAGCAGTTGCACCCGGTCCATTTTCTGCAGCCGTTGCAGAAACTCATCGCCGTTTCGTAGCAACACGGTATCGAGCCAGGCACTGCCCATCGGAACCGGAGGGTGATGCAGATTAACCATGACGTATTTTGCAGAGCTCTCTGTGACGATTGTCTCCAGTCGTTCGAGTTCCTCGGCGCTTATGTCGCCGCCAGCATCGTCTGTAATACAGCTGTCCAAACCGACGATCAGCCAGTCCCCAATCGCTTCTTTCGCGCAATAGGAAAACGGTGGCCGGCTGCAAACAGGGCGCATCAGATCGCGATCGTCGTGATTGCCGGGAACGCAGTGCATGCGCATGTTGAGTGGCAACAGGAGTTCGCGAAACCGTTCATAAGCTTCAACACTGTTGTCCTGAACAAGATCGCCGGTGATCAGGGCGCGATCCGCGCGCCAATCACCGGCGTTGTAGTGGTCAAGAACTTGTTGCAATGAATCCGCGGTGACAGTGCCTCGGAGTTCGCCTTCAGCGTCGGCGAACAGGTGCGGGTCGGTCAGGTGTAGTACCCGAATCGAATCCCTTTTCTTTGCGTCTGCCGTCGCTTGAATAAACTCTGTCCTTAGTAGCGGTAATGCTCCGGTTTGTACGGTCCGGACTTCTCCACGCCAATGTAGTCGGCCTGCTCGTCGGAGAGTTCAGTAACTTTCGCACCGATGCGGTCCAGGTGCAACCGGGCGACTTTCTCGTCGAGGTGCTTAGGCAAAACATAGACTTCTTTTTCGTAGTTGTCGCCGTTTTCCCATAGCTCAAGCTGCGCCAAAACCTGGTTGGTAAATGAGTTTGACATGACGAAGCTTGGGTGGCCCGTCGCACAGCCCAGATTCACCAACCGACCTTCGGCCAGCAAGATAATACGTTTGCCATCTGGAAAAATAATATGGTCGACCTGGGGCTTAATGTTCTCCCACTCGAACTTCTGCAGATAGGCGACATCAATTTCATTGTCGAAGTGGCCGATATTGCAAACAATCGCCTGATTGCGCATGCGCTCCATTTGCGGGCCTGATACAACGTGGTAGTTGCCCGTCGCGGTAACGACGATATCAACCTGGTCGCAGACATCATCAAAATCTACGACACGATAGCCTTCCATCGCGGCCTGCAATGCACAAATCGGATCGATTTCCGTAACCCAGACAGTAGCTCCCAGACCTTTAAGGGATTGAGCACAGCCTTTGCCAACATCGCCATATCCGCAAACGACCGCGACTTTGCCCGCGATCATCACGTCCGTGGCACGCTTGATGCCGTCGACGAGTGACTCACGGCAACCGTAAAGGTTGTCAAACTTGGATTTGGTCACTGAGTCATTGACGTTGAACGCCGGGCAAGCCAGTGAACCATCCTTCATCATATCGTACAGTCGTTTGACGCCCGTGGTGGTTTCTTCAGAAAGGCCTTTGACGCCTTGCATAATTTCCGGGTACTTGTCGTGCAAGATCTGTGTCAGATCGCCACCATCATCAAGAATCATGTTGGGTTGCCAGTCTTCCGGACCATTGATGGTCTGTTCCACACACCACCAGTACTCTTCCTCAGACTCACCTTTCCAGGCAAATACCGGCACACCGGATGCAGCAATCGCCGCGGCTGCATGGTCTTGGGTCGAAAAGATGTTGCACGAGGACCAGCGAATATCGGCGCCGAGTTCGCGCAGCGTTTCGATCAACACAGCGGTTTGAATCGTCATGTGCAGGCACCCGGTCAGGCGTACGCCATCCAGCGGTTTCTTGCCTGCGAATTCCTTGCGTAAAGACATCAGTCCCGGCATTTCGGTCTCGGCGATGGCAATTTCTTTACGGCCCCAGTCTGCCAACGAGATATCGGCAACCTTGTAATCGTGTTCTGGAATAGTTTGAGCTTCGCTGCTCATGGTGATTCTCCTGAATATTTGGTTTATGCAGTTGCGTCTTTTAGCGCGTCTGCTTTGTCTGTGCGTTCCCAGCTAAGGTCGATGTCTTCGCGACCGAAGTGCCCGTAGGCGGCTGTTTGGCGATAAATAGGTTTGATCAGATCGAGCATCGTCAAAATGCCGAAGGGCGTGAGGTCGAAATGCTCGCGGATCAGTTGCGTCATGCGCGCATCTGAAATTTTGCCAGTGCCAAAGGTCTGCACGCTGATCGATGTAGGCTCTGCGACGCCAATGGCGTAAGAGACCTGGATCTCGCAACGTTCGGCCAATCCGGCAGCGACGATATTCTTTGCCACATACCGACTCGCGTACGCCGCAGAACGGTCAACTTTGGATGGGTCCTTGCCTGAGAAGGCGCCGCCGCCGTGACGAGCGGATCCGCCATAAGTATCGACAATGATTTTTCGTCCGGTCAGTCCACAGTCACCCATTGGACCGCCAATCTCGAAACGACCGGTCGGGTTGATGTGATATTGCGTATCAGCGCTCAATAGCTCGGCTGGCAGGATCGGCTTGATGATCTCTTCCATCACGCCCTCGCGCAGATCATCCAGAGAAATGTCCGGACTGTGCTGCGAGGACAAAACGACCGCGTCGATTGAGACGGGTTTGTTGTTTTCGTAGTTGAATGTGACCTGGCTTTTGGCATCCGGGCGCAGCCACGGCAAAGTGCCGTTCTTGCGCACTTCAGCCTGTTTTTGCACAAGTCGATGCGAATAGGTAATCGGTGCGGGCATGAGTACGTCGGTTTCGTTGGTCGCATAGCCGAACATCAGGCCCTGGTCGCCGGCACCCTGTTTTTCTTCAGACTCGCGGTCAACACCCTGCGCGATGTCCGGGGACTGCTTGCCGATGGCATTCAAAACGGAGCAGGTTGCGCCATCAAAGCCCTTGCTGGACTCGTCGTAGCCAATATCGAGAACGACTTCACGGACGATCTCTTCCATGTCGACCCAGGCCGTCGTCGTGATTTCACCGGCAACTACTACCATGCCTGTCTTGACCATTGTCTCGCAGGCAACGCGTGCTTTGGGGTCCTCAGCGATTATCGCATCGAGAATGGCGTCAGATATTTGGTCGGAAATTTTGTCCGGATGGCCTTCAGAGACCGATTCAGACGTAAAAAGAAATGCGTCAGACATAGTTAGAGTCAATCCAGTTTCGAGGGTGGCGCATTGTACCCTTGATGCGGCCCTCTATAACAGGGAAAATGCGCCGCTCATTCAGGTGATACTCATCCCGCAATAATTAGAGGCCGGAAGGCCCCCACAAGACAGGAAATAATGTCAAATACAGTTTCTGCCGCCGGCCAGCCAGCCCGGCGCGATCTCGCGAATGCAATTCGAGCCCTTAGTATGGATGCCGTGCAGGCCGCCAATTCAGGTCACCCTGGTGCCCCAATGGGCATGGCGGACATCGCCGAGGTGCTCTGGAACGATTACCTGAGACACAATCCATCAAATCCGGCATGGGCCAACCGAGACCGCTTTGTACTCTCGAACGGTCATGGCTCAATGCTGTTGTACAGCCTGCTGCATCTGACGGGATATGCGGATTTTCCGATCGAGCAGCTTAGAAACTTCCGCCAAATGGGCTACAGGACAGCCGGACACCCGGAATACGAAGAAGGTGGCCCAATCGAGACGACCACGGGTCCGTTGGGGCAAGGCCTCACGAACGCCGTCGGCATGGCGATGGCTGAGAAGATGTTAGCCGCAGAATTCAATCGCCCGGGCCACCAGATCGTGGATCACAAGACCTGGGTATTTCTTGGCGACGGCTGTCTTATGGAGGGTATTTCGCACGAGGCGTGTTCGCTGGCGGGCACGCTCAAGCTCGGTAAGTTGGCTGCCTTTTACGACGACAACAATATTTCGATCGATGGCGAGGTGGGCGGCTGGTTTACAGACGACACTCCGAAACGATTCGAGTCCTACGGTTGGCAGGTGATCCCCGACGTCGATGGTCACGATGCGGCCGCTATTGCGGCGGCCATTGAACAAGCGACCTCGGACACCGATCGTCCGACCTTGATTTGTTGCAAGACGGTCATCGGATTTGGCGCGCCGAACAAGCAAGGCACTGCGTCGACCCATGGCGCACCTCTGGGCGATGAAGAAATTGCCGCTGCAAGAAAAGAACTCGGTTGGGATTCGGCACCGTTCGAAATCCCTGCCGATATCGCTGCGAGCTGGAATGGTGAAGAACGAGGCGCCGCTGATGAGAACGCCTGGAATGTCACCTTTGCCAAATACAATGCGGATCACCCTGACCTGGCGGCTGAATTCGCAAGACGGATGGCGGGCACGCTGCCGGAGAACTGGAGTGCCTTTGCGGACAAAGCGATCGCCGAGATTGATGCGGCTGGTGAAAAAGTCGCTACTCGCAAGGCATCACTGATCGCGCTGAATGCCTTTGCACCGGCTTTGCCGGAAATGGCGGGTGGCTCAGCCGACCTCACGGGCTCCAACCTGACCAAGCATAACGGCTCGGTACCGATTTCCGGTGACGACGCCGCCGGTAACTACATCTGGTTCGGCGTTCGCGAGTTTGGCATGACTGCGATCTGCAACGGTATGCGCCTTCACGGTGGATGGTTGCCGTATTCCGGGACCTTCCTGACCTTCTCCGATTACTCACGTAATGCGTTGCGCATGGCGGCGCTGATGAAGATTCAGAATGTTCTCGTTTACACCCATGACTCAATCGGTCTCGGCGAAGACGGGCCTACTCACCAACCGGTAGAGCACACCGCCTCGTTGCGCCTGATGCCAAACATGAGCGTCTGGCGTCCCTGTGACACGGTTGAGACCGCTGTTGCATGGCGCTACGCAATTGAGCGGCAGGACGGACCGACCAGTCTGATCCTCACGCGTCAGGGCTTGCCACACCAGAAGCGCAGCGAAGATCAGATTTCTGACATCGCACGTGGTGGTTACGTATTGAAAGACAGTCCCGGGACAGCCGATATCATCTTCATTGCCACGGGTTCTGAGATCGCCCTGGCCGTATCGGCTGCCGAGGAACTGGCAGCGGACGGCGTCAACGCGCGGGTCGTTTCAATGCCTTGTACGGATGCTTTCGATGCTCAGGACGCTGCGTATCGCGAGTCAGTATTGCCTGCGGCTGTTACGGCGCGCGTCGTAATAGAGGCGGGCGTCACCGAGACCTGGTGGCGACACGCAGGACCTGCAGGAAGAGTTATTGGACTGGATCGCTTTGGCGAATCAGCACCGGCAAATGAATTATTTAAGCACTTCGGCTTTTCGACCGACAACGTTGTTGCGGTGGCGAAAGACGTACTGAAATAGAGACTGGAGCACTAAAGAAATGGCAATTAAGATTGGAATCAACGGTTACGGCCGCATCGGGCGCAATATCCTGCGCGCAATTCACGAGTCCGGCCGCAGCGACGAGTTCGACGTTGTTGCACTCAACGATCTGGGCGACCCAACGGCGAATGCACGTCTTACCCGTCGTGACACGGCGCACGGACCTTTTCCGGGCACTGTTGAAGTAGACGGCGGCGACATCATCGTTAACGGCGACCGCGTTAAGGTATTTTCTGAACGTGACCCGGCCAAACTGCCCTGGGGAGAACTCGGCGTTGATGTGGTCTTCGAATGTACCGGACTGTTCAGGACTCGCGAAACGGCGGGTAAGCACATCGCCGGCGGTGCGAAAAAAGTCATTATTTCCGCACCCGGTGGTGCTGATATCGACGGTACGATCGTTTACGGCGTCAATCACGACACGCTGACAGCGGACCACACGATAATTTCAAACGCATCCTGTACGACCAATTGTCTTGCACCGCTGGTTAAGCCGCTGCACGAATCAATAGGCGTTAAGCACGGCATCATGACGACTATCCATGCTTACACCAATGATCAGGTCCTCACCGACGTGTACCACAGTGACCCGCGTCGCGCGCGCTCTGCCACCATGTCACAGATCCCGACTAGCACTGGTGCTGCTAAAGCGGTTGGCCTGGTGCTGCCAGACCTGAACGGCAAGCTCGATGGTTTTTCTATGCGCGTCCCGACAATCAATGTTTCTGCTGTTGATCTGACGTTTGTCGCTCAGCGCGACACGTCGGTTGATGAGATCAATGATGTTCTGCGCGCGGCGAGTGAAGGCCCACTGAAAGGAATTCTCGACTACAACGAGGAGCCACTGGTTTCGATCGACTTTAACCACAATCCGGCCTCATCAACCTACGATGCAGACCTGACCAAGGTTCTGGACGGTACGCTGGTGAAAGTCCTGGCGTGGTACGACAACGAGTGGGGCTTCTCAAATCGTATGCTCGACACAACGGTCGCGCTGCTAAACGCGAAGTAATACAGCGATTTGGGCGGGAGCGACCATGTCTGTCATTCAAATGATTGACGTTGAACTGGAGGGCAAGCGGGTCTTGATTCGCGAAGACCTCAATGTTCCCGTCGCCGACGGCAAAGTGACCTCGGACGCTCGCATACGCGCAGCCTTGCCAACGATCAAGGCTGCGCTGGATGCGGGCGCCGCCATCATGTTGATGTCACATCTGGGTCGTCCGACTGAGGGTGATGCAGACGAGAAATACTCACTGCAACCGGTTGCGGATCGGCTTACTGAGCTTCTTGATCGACCGGTGCCCTTGGTAAGCGACTGGATTGATGGCGTCGAAATTTCGGCAGGCAGCGTGGTTTTGCTCGAGAATGTTCGCTTTCTCGCCGGCGAAAAAGCCTGTGACGAGACGCTGGCGAGAAAAATGGCAGCGCTCTGCGACGTCTTCGTCATGGACGCTTTCGGCACGGCTCATCGTGCTCAGGCCAGTACTTACGGTGTCGCGAAATTTGCGGCGATTGCCTGTGCCGGTCCGCTACTGTCGGCCGAACTGGATGCGCTCGCAAAGGCGCTCGACAATCCGGCGCGACCATTTGTCGCAATCGTTGGCGGATCAAAGGTCTCAACCAAACTGACCGTTCTCGGTGCTCTGGCGGACGTCGTTGACTGCCTGATCGTTGGTGGCGGTATCGCCAATACATTCATAGCGGCGGCGGGCCACGGCGTCGGCAAGTCTTTGTATGAAACCGACATGCTCGATACGGCCAGCTCACTTGCTGCAAATCGAAATGATAAAGCAGAGATTCCGGTGCCGAGCGACGTAGTTGTGGCTGACGAGTTCTCCCCAGAGGCGACGGCGGTCATTAAGAGTGTCGCGGCGGTAACGGATGACGAATTGATCTTGGACATTGGTCCGGAAACTTCAAAGACCCTTGCCAAGATACTTGCCAACGCCGGTACGATTATCTGGAATGGCCCGGTCGGTGTATTCGAATTCGACCAGTTTGGCGAAGGAACAAAGGCGCTGGCCGAGGCAATCGCATCAAGCGACGCGTTCTCCGTCGCTGGCGGCGGCGACACACTCGCGGCAATCGACAAATACGGCGTCGCAGACGAGATTTCCTATATCTCCACCGGCGGCGGAGCCTTCCTCGAATTCGTGGAAGGCAAAACACTTCCTGCTGTCGCCATCCTCGAAGAACGTGGAAAATCCTGACCGCCCATCGTAGGGAATCCGACGCGGTAGGGCGAGTAATTGGTGCGAAGAATCTTTTCGACTGTGGTTCGTGGAGAAATGATTCTTCGCACCAATTGCTCGCCCGGCTTCGAACGTACGATTCGACTACGTTGGCCAGTCGCCAGTGATTGCCAAGGTCATTCCCGGATACTGAATATTGAGGAACATCGTCTTGCCGTCGGGCGAGAAGCACACGCCGGCTAACTCAGATCCGGAATAAGCATTGTTGGCGATCAGGTATTGACTACCATCTGGCCGTACACCGACAAGAGCGCAGTGGTTCGTAACAGCCTCGGTGTCCTCACAAACAATCAGATCGCCCCAGGGTGCCATTGTGAGATTGTCACAGTTGTTGAACAGAGAATTCTTGTCTGCTTCAGCAATAAGCGTGAGTTGTCCGGGCGCTTCGTGCTCGCGCTCGCTGCCTTCGTACAAACTGGGCTCGTAAGTGAAAATCTGACCCAGTCTGGACGGGCCGCCGATGGTGCAGGTAAACGCGAACACATCGCCAGCGGCTGTGAGTCCTTCGCCGCGGGCAAACTTCGCTGCACCCAGTGCGGCACCGCGAAAGCGCAGATCATTTTCCTGACCATCGACATCGTCGAGGTCTATCCAGCGCGTAGATAAGGATTGCCTCAGCGCCAAATCGACGCGATCCCAGTTGTGCGTATTCTTCGAGTCCTCACCCACAATGGCCAATGCCTGTAGCCGACCACCTTTGTGCAGTTGGCCCGGTACCTTCGGAATAAATCGATAGAACAAGCTTTGCCACTGGTCTTCGGTCAGGTAAACAATCCCGCTCGGCTCGTGCACGGCAGCGGCTTCGTGTTCGAATCGGCCCATATCTTTTAACGGCACAGCGTCGACGAGCTCGGTAGCGGCGGAAGGTACTTCAAATACGTAACCGTGACGCTTTTCACGCGACACGGCGTGTCCTTTATTGGACACTGATTGTACCGGCTGGCCGAAGCTCTCTTCGCAGGAAAGCCAGGATCCCCACGGCGTTTGGCCTCCGGCACAATTGATATCGGTGCCGCCAAGACTGAGGAACTGCCTTTCGACTTTGCGTGTGGCGGGGTTATAGATCGTTGTGCTTGTGCCACCGAGACCCGGTGACGTTTCGTTACCGCGATCATAGAAGCGAGACTGCATGGATTTTGGCAGGTCGAAATAACTGCGTTCGTAAGGACCAGCGTATTTCGAGCCAGCGCTGAGTTCGTGGTTACAGACCAGAATCATCCTGCCATTTTCGCCGTCGAATGCGGCCATGCCATCGTGAGCGCCGGGTACAGGGAGTCCGTCGCTCATAAGATCGCCTCGTTGCGAGATAATGGTGTAGGTAAATCCCGCGGGCAGGTCCAGTATCCGATCCGCGTCCGGCAATAGTTCACCGTCAAGCATGCGGGTTGCGACATAACCCTGAGTCAACGCGGGAGTTGCTGCTGCAGCTGCGATACTCTGGAGAAAATGTCGACGATTAATCATTGGGTGGTCCGGTCTACAAGGATGGCGCAGCTTACCGGACAGCGGACGGCGAAGGAATCCGTAAAAGTGCACATGGATGAACCGAAGCGGCTGCAGCTGTGCAATAATCGCGCGCATGCTAAGACGAACAAAGATAGTCGCAACGCTGGGTCCAGCGTCAGACGACCATGAAACGCTGCGCAATATGATCAATGCTGGTCTTGATGTTGCGCGCCTGAATTTTTCACACGGCGACGCTGCCGAGCACAAGCGCCGAGCTGACCTCTTCAGGGCAGCAGCGACGGAGTGTGGTCGAGACGTTGGCATCATGGGCGATCTGCAGGGGCCAAAGATTCGTATTCGTGGATTCAGCGATCACAGCGTAGACCTGAATGATGGCGATTCATTTTTCCTCGACAGCGTTCTGGGTCCGAGAGACGGCACTCGGGAGGGTGTCGGAGTTGCATTGGATACACTGCATAAGGATGTGTCCAAGGGCGATGTTCTGTTACTAAATGATGGCCTTATTACACTCGAGGTCGAAAATATCGACGGAACCCGAATTCACACGAAAGTCGTGAATGGCGGAATATTGTCGGACCACAAAGGAATCAATCTCAAGGGTGGCGGTTTGTCGGCGCCCGCACTGACCGATATCGACAAGGAGAATATTAAGCTCGCTGCAGAGATGAAGCTGGATTTTCTCGCGGTTTCATTTGTTCGCAATGGCGAAGATGTGGAGGAGGCGAGGCGCTTACTTCAAGCGGCAGGCGGGCACGGACACATCTGTGCCAAGGTCGAGCGTACGGAGGCGGTTGCGAACATAGATTCAATCATCGAAGCGTCTGATGTGATCATGGTTGCCCGCGGCGACCTGGGCGTAGAGATGGGCTACGCCGAATTGATCGGTATTCAGAAAAAAATAATTCGCAAGACGCGCAAAGCCCACAAAATTGTCATCACCGCGACGCAAATGATGGAGTCGATGATTCAAAACCCGATCCCCACGCGTGCTGAAGTTTCCGATGTTTCGAATGCTGTGATCGACGGCACCGATGCCGTGATGTTGTCCGCGGAGACGGCGGTGGGCGCGTATCCTGTGGTCGCAATTACGGCCATGGCCGAAGTTTGTGTCGGGGCTGAAAAATTTCCACTCCCGGTCGGTGGTTCGAGCCATCGTTTACAAGACCACTTTGCGCAGGTTGACGAAGCTATTGCAATGGCGACCATGTATACGGCCAATCATATGTCGGTCAAAGCCATCATCGCGTTGACTGAATCCGGTTCCACAACGCGCTGGATGTCGCGTATTCGATCGGACATTCCGATTTATGCATTTACCCCGCATGTTTCGACCAGCAGACGAGTCGCAATGTATCGTGGTGTATTTCCGGTTACGTTTGCAATTGACATTGCGAATCCGCGCAGCCTGTACCAGGATATATTCGACACGCTTCTGGCCAACGATCTGGTAGAAGTGGGTGACCTGGCCTTACTGACCAAGGGCGATCTTGATGGCGTGTCCGGCAGCACCAACTCGATGACCGTAATTCAAATCAAACCGAGCTCATGAAGAAGATCATTTGGCGTCTGGTCGGCGGTGCAACACTACTGGTATTTACGTTAGCCGTAGCGATTTGGCTGCTTATGCGCGCGAGTTTGCCAACTCTGGATGGCGAGATCAGTGCCGCCGGCCTCGTCGATGCCGTTACTATCGAACGAGACGCGGCCGGAATCCCGGTAATAACCGCGAAGAACCGGATAGATCTGGCGTTTGCAACAGGCTTTGCTCACGGTCAGGATCGCTTTTTCCAGATGGACATGATTCGTCGGCAAGCGGCCGGAGAACTGTCGGAAGTAGTCGGAGCGGTTACCGTCGCGATGGATAAACGAAACCGCTTTCATCGGTTTCGAGCGCGTGCCGAAACCATCCTCGAGATGGCGCCGCAGGACGAAAAACTTCTTCTTCAACGATATGCCGACGGCGTAAATGCCGGACGCGAATCGCTCTCAGCTCGACCGTTTGAATACTTCGTTTTGGGCGTCAAGCCCGAGGATTGGCTCGCGGAAGATTCCATCCTCGTGGTCTACGCAATGTTCATGCAGCTCAATGACGCTCGTGCGACGAAGGAAGTACGTCGAGGTCTTGCATACAATGCGTTGCCAGCGGAGGTATACGACTGGTTGTATCCAGATGGGAGCCTGTGGGACGCACCGATTATGGGCGGGCCGCGCGGCAGAGGGAAAATCCCGGCCGCCGATGTCTTCTCATTGCGCGACGTAGAAGACCGGGCACCCGCTGCCAATGAGCAAGGTAAGCAGCATCTGCCCGGCAGCAACAACTGGGCGGTGTCAGGGACCCTGACCGAAGACGGCCGGGCAATCGTCTCGAACGATATGCACCTGGGCTTGAATACGCCGAATATTTATTATCGTGCCCGCCTCATTGTCGACAACCCAATGGTCGACGGCGAATCTAAGCGTGATGTGTCGGGGGTCACTCTGCCGGGCGCGCCTTTTGTGGTTGCCGGCAGCAACACACATGTTGCATGGGGATACACCAATAGCTACGGCGACTACACGGACGCAGTAGTTTTGCGCCCCGGCTCCAGTGAGGGTACTTACCAGACACCGCAAGGCGAGCGCTCCATCGATCGGGTGACTGAACAGATCATAGTTAAGGGCGCGGATCCGGTTGAGTACCAGATTCGGGAAACTATCTGGGGACCGATCATTGATGATGTTGAGTACCCAGACGGTGAAGTTGCTGTTAGCTGGATCGCTCATAATCCGGAATCGATCAACCTCAATATATTGCAGCTGGAAACGGCCTGGTCCGTATCCGAAGCGCTGGATATCGCGAACACGATGGGAATGCCGCCACAGAATTTTGTGACAGGTGATGCGGGCGGCAACATCGGCTGGACGATAGCGGGCAAGATTCCCACAAGAACAGCGTTTGATTCGATGCTTCCCGCTGACTGGAGTCTGGAACAGGGCTGGACAGGGTGGCTACCAGCCGAAGAATATCCACGCGTCGTGAATCCGGAAAGCGGTCGCATCTGGACCGCGAACACCCGCGTCGCGGATGCAGATGCTCTGCGGCTCATCGGTGACGGCGGCTACGATCTCGGCGCACGAGCGAAACAGATTCGCGACAGCCTGTTTGCCAAAGACACATTTGTACCCAGCGATATGCTGCAAATTCAATATGACGACCGGGCACTGTTTCTTACGCCGTGGCGTGAACTGTTGCTCGGCGTTCTCACTGATGGCGCGATCGAAGGCGATGATCAGCTGGCCGAGTATCGGCGTCTGGTCGAAGGCTGGATTCCTCGCGCGGCACCCGACTCCACAGGATACCGACTTGTGCGGGCATTTCGGCTCGAGATTGAGCAACGAATGTTTCACGCGTTGATGGCACCCGTTCGTGAGATGTACGGGGACGATGTTCGTCTGCGCAAGAGCAACCAGTTTGAAGCAGCTCTGTGGTCTCTTGTCACAGAGCAGCCGCTGCATATGTTGCCGGCGGGATATAAGGACTGGAGCCAGTTTCTGTTGGCTTCTGTACAACAGAATATTGTCTATTTCGAACAAAATTTCGACGGGCCGCTGGCATCCCGAACCTGGGGTGAAGTCAACACGGCATCAATCCGCCACCCTTTGAGCGGCAGTATTCCAATTTTTGGTGCCGGGCTGGACATGCCACTGGATCAACTCAACGGCGACGACAATATGCCGAAAGCTCAAGGCCCGGCATTTGGTGCGTCGGAGCGCTTTTCCGTTTCGCCCGGCGATGAGGCCAATAGCCTGTTACAAATGCCGACGGGCGCAAGTGGCCACCCGTTGTCCGAATACTACGGCGTCGGGCATTCTGACTGGGTCAATGGCACCCCGAGCCCTTTCTTACCTGGCGAGGCAGTTCACACGCTGACGTTAGCCCCTGCCAAGCGGTAAGATAGTGTAAACACAGCATTCGAATACAGGCATCGCAAGCATGGCAGTAGACAGATTCACAGGCAGCAGTTCCTACATAGCAACGGACGATTTGAGCATGGCCGTCAATGCGGCCGTCACTCTGCAGCGGCCGATACTGATTAAGGGCGAGCCGGGCACAGGTAAAACACAGCTTGCAATCGAAGTCGCAGAATCCCTGGGCAGGCCGCTCTACGAATGGCATATCAAGTCAACGACTAAGGCTCAGCAGGGGCTGTACGAGTACGACGCAGTAGCCAGACTTCGCGATTCTCAGCTTGGCGATGACAAGGTACACGACATCGGCAACTACATAATGCGTGGCAAGGTCTGGGAGGCGTTTGATTCCGAACAGCAGCCCGTTTTGCTAATTGACGAAATTGATAAGGCGGATATCGAATTCCCAAATGATCTGCTGCAAGAACTCGATCGAATGGAGTTTTTTGTCTACGAGACCAAGCAGCTAATTTCGGCGCGTCACCGGCCGATCATCATTATTACCAGCAATAACGAAAAAGAATTGCCAGATGCGTTCTTGCGCCGGTGCTTTTTCCATTACATCAAGTTCCCCGATCAGGAAACCATGGCGAAAATCGTCGATGTACATTTTCCCACTTTAAAAAAGGACTTGCTGTCAGAAGCGTTGAATGCTTTTTACAAGGTCCGGGATGTCCGCGGACTGAAGAAGAAACCTTCAACGTCCGAGTTGCTCGACTGGATAAAGCTATTGTTGGCGGAAGACATTCCGCTCGAAGCACTGCGGGGTGACAATGCCCACAACGCGATTCCGCCGTTGTACGGTGCTCTGCTAAAAAATGAACAGGACGTCCACTTGTTCGAACAGCTCGTGTTCCTTGACCGGCGCACCAATCCGCAATAGTCGGGGGTCAAGACAATGCTGATCCCATTTTATTACATGCTTCGCGAAGGCGGCATGAAAACGTCTATTACTGAATTACTGATATTGCATGAAGCGATGCAGAGCGGACTTGCGGGCCAAAGCGTGGACGACTTCTATTTCCTGGCACGCACGGCTTTGGTGAAAGACGAATCGAATCTGGATCGCTTTGACCGGATATTCGGTGCCTACTTCAAAGGTGTTGACGACTCGCTGTCCGATTTGATGCAGGAGATTCCGGAGGAGTGGCTGCAGCGTCAGGCCGAGCTGTCCTTGTCAGAAGAAGAGCGCAAGCTGGTTGAATCAATGGGCGGATTTGCAGAGCTCATGAAAGCCCTGCAAGAGCGTCTCGATGAACAGGATGAACGGCACGAAGGCGGAAACAAGTGGATTGGTACTGCGGGGACGTCACCGTTCGGCGCTTATGGCTACAATCCCGAGGGGGTACGTATTGGCCAGCAGGGGTCGCGCAATCGCAGCGCCACAAAGGTGTGGGACAAGCGGCAGTACCGAAATCTCGATGACTCTGTGGAACTTGGTACTCGCAATATCAAGGTTGCCCTGCGGCGCTTGCGGAAATTTGCGCGAGAAGGTGCGGCCGATCAGCTGGACTTGAGCGACACCATCGACAAGACGGCACGTAATGGCGGAATGTTGGATATCCGCATGGTTCCCGAACGCCATAACGCAGTGAAAGTTCTGTTATGCCTCGATATCGGTGGTTCGATGGATGATCATGTTCGAGTTTGCGAAGAAATGTTTTCGGCCGCGAGCAGCGAGTTCAAACACCTTGAGTATTTCTATTTTCACAACTTCATCTATGAAAGCATGTGGAAGGACAACCACCGCAGACAGACCGAGAAAACGCCCACACTCGATATCACGCACAAGTACCCGTCCGATTACAAATTGATCTTTGTCGGCGATGCGACAATGAGCCCGTATGAAATTGCCTATCCCGGCGGCAGCGTTGAGCACTGGAATGAAGAGCCCGGTGCAGTTTGGATCCAACGGTTGCTGAATACCTATCCGAAGGCGATCTGGTTAAACCCCGAACCTCGTGCGCGGTGGAATTACACGCCATCAGTAAAACTTGTACGCGACCTGCTGGACGATCGGATGTACCCGCTGACCATTGCTGGTTTGGACGAAGGAATTAAGGCTCTGCATTAATCGTCTTTCTGCCGTTAGCTACCAGCCCCGAGCGCCTTCAGGTCGGCCAATACCTGGGCCGAATGCTCATCCGGCTTCACAGTCTCGTAGTGTTTCGCGATGTTGCCATCCGGCCCGATAATAAACGTCTGCCGTTTGGCGACGGTCATTCCAAACATGCGAGTTTTTACCCCATACGCAGATGATGTGTCGCCGTCTGAGTCTGCGAGCAATGGAAAGGGCAAACTGTGGTTCTCCGCGAAGGCTTTGTGGGACGCCACGTCGTCGAGACTAACCCCCAGTATTTGCGCGTTAAGATCACGGAAAGCGAATATGTTGTCGCGAAACTCACAAGCTTCGGTTGTACAGCCGGGTGTCTCATCCTTCGGATAAAAATACAGAATGACCCACTGATTTCGATAATCTTCCAGCGAATGCAGGTCGCCGTCCTGATCGGGGAGCTCGAATTCAGGCGCCGGGCTGCCGACAGCTGTCTGATCATTGGCTATACCGATTGGGGTGAATAACAATGTGACAATAATCGTGACGACTGCCACGAGGCTAACGGTAATAAAATGCTTCATAACGTCGGTCCGTATTTAGGGTGGTGGTGCTGTAATTTCGATCCCACGGGAGATCGTAGCCTTATAATACGCTGCCAACGAATAATCCGTAACAAATTGGACAGGCTTTATGCGCAATCAATCTGAATCGACCAAAACCGCGTTAGTGCTGCCCGGTGGTGGAGCCCGCGGCGCGTTTCAGGTTGGAGTGCTCAAAGCGATGGCGGAGATGCTGCCGAAATCGAGCCCAAATCCGTTCTCCGTTATTAGCGGCACCTCGGCTGGCGCCGTAAATTCCGTCGTTCTGGCATCAAGAGCGGCACACTTTCGCTCCGCGCTTGCTGAGTTGGAGACGGTGTGGGCGAATTTTCGATGCCATCAGGTCTATAAGACTGACAATCTGACGATGCTCAAGAGCAGCTTACACTGGCTCACTGCGATCGTATTCGGTGGCTGGATAGTGGGCATGCCGAAGTCGCTGCTGGATAATTCGCCGCTTCGCGATTTATTGAGCCGTAATGTACATTTCCCAAGAATCCAGCAGGCCATAGACCGCGGCCATCTTGACGCGGTGACAGTGACAGGTGCTGGCTACAGCACTGCACGCTCGAAGTCGTTTTTCCAGGGAGCACCACACCTCAAGGACTGGGAACGAACACGTCGTCTTGGCGTGCGAGCCGATCTCGGTCTTGACCACCTGATGGCGAGCATCGCAGTACCGATGGTATTTCCGCCGCAGCAAGTCGGCAACGAATACTACGGAGATGGCGCAATGCGCCAGGCTACCCCCCTAAGTCCCGCGGTGCACCTCGGCGCGGACAGAATTCTGGTCATTGGTATTCGCGATGAAACCGGTGAAAACGAACCGACTGAGCTAGGTCCGGTACCCAGCTTTGCGCAGATTGCAGGCTACATGCTTGATACTTTATTCATGGATGGTCTTTACTCGGATCTGGAACGAATTACCCAAATCAACGAGCTCATTGACTCAGTACCGGAGCAGTCACGTAGTGGCCCGATCGCGGAATTGCGGCCGATCGATACTATGCTGGTTGTGCCGAGTGAGGACTTGCGCGAGATCGCGTTTCGGCATAAACATGAACTACCGTTCGCAATTCGGGCGCTGTTACGGGGTGTCGGCGGCAAGAATTCCAGTGAAAACAAGCTGCTGAGTTTCCTGTTGTTTGAAAAGGCCTATACGCGTGAGCTGATAGCACTTGGCTATAGCGACGCTATGAAAGTGAAGGATGAGTTGATCGATTTTGTCTCCGGCGCAGATGTCCCGAGGTTGTTCGCGCCAGAGTGGATCAAGAGAGACCTCAGTTCGTTCCACCCAGATGACACATAACGATAGCCTACAAATAAACCGCTGCACCGAGTCCCAGGAACGCTGCATAGCCGATAACGTCAGTCACTGTCGTTAGAACCACACCTCCCGCAAGCGCCGGATCAATATTCAGCCGCTTGAGAATCAATGGAATACTGAAACCGGCTAGTGCAGCGACGAACATATTGATGATCATAGCAGCGCCGATGATGCCTCCGATCTTCCATTCTTCGAACCAAAGGAACGTAAATATCGATACGATGATGGCCCAGCCAACGCCGTTTAAAAGCCCTACCATCAGCTCTTTGCGCATGATTCCCATGGCGTTGTCTTTGCTGATCTGACCCAGGGCAATCGCACGAGTAATAATCGTTAACGACTGTGTGCCGGCGACGCCACCCATGCTGGGGACAACCGGCATCAAAACTGCCAGCAAAACGATGGCGTCCAGGGTGGTCTGAAATTGTTCGACAACCGCAGCGGCCAAAAAAGCAGTCGCAAGATTCACACCAAGCCATAGCGCGCGTCGGCCAGCGCTCTTAAAAACGGGCGCAAACATATCTTCTTCTTCGTCGAGTCCGGCCGCACTCATAAGCGAATGCTCGGCTTCGTCGCGGATAACGTCGACAACGTCGTCGACTGTGATTCGACCCAAGACGCGAAACTCGTCATCGACGACAGGTGCGGACAACAGATCCCGGTTTTCGAACTCCCAAACAACTTGAGTTGATGGCGTGTTCGCATGAATTGGCATAGTGTCCGTTGACATCACATTCGCAACTATCTCATCAGGGTCGCTGGTCAATAAGCGCGATAGAAACAACGAGCCGATGTAGCCGTCGTCTCGATTGACGACGAAAATTGCGTCCGTGCCGTCAGGAATCTCACCAACGGCGCGCAGATATCGGGCGACGACTTCGAGCGTCACATCCGGACGAACGGTCACAATATCCACGTTCATCAATCCGCCAGCACTTTCCTCGTCGTAGGCGAGGACCTGCTGAACGCGATCTCGATCCTGTTTGTCGAGAGACTGCAATACCTCCTGGGTGACTGCTTCCGGAAGGTCAATCAACAGGTCGGCGAGATCGTCAACCTCCATTCCTTCTGCGGCCGCGATCAGATCAGCAGTTTGCATGCCCTCGATAAGGCCATCACGAACCTCGTCGGATAGTTCTACAAGAACGTCACCTTCAATATCGGAGTCGACGATCTCCCAGAGCATTGCACGCTTCTTGCGCGGCAGTGACTCGAGCAGGCGCGCAACCTCAGACGGGTGCAAGCTATTGGCCATAACCCGCGCCGAACGCATACGTCCGCCGTCCAATTGCTGACGCATCATTTCGAGATTATCTTTTGTCGGCTCGCGCGCTTCCATGCTGGCGGAGTTTAGCAGCTTAGTCCGGATGGATTCGATGCTGAGTAAGATTGTTGTGGCGCGTCAAAATGGGTTCGTGGTGTTTGCGCAGTTCCTTTGCCAACTTTTCGGCCATGTGTACTGAGCGATGCTGACCGCCAGTGCAGCCGATCGCGATCGTCAAATAACCACGATGTGCATCTTTAAAGCGCGGAATCCAGCGATTTAGGAACCTGACGATATCGTCATACATTTCGAGGAACGATTTTTCGGCTTCCAGAAATTCAATGACCTCCTCGTCGAGCCCCGTCAGCCCACGAAGATCGAGCGACCAATAGGGGTTCGGCAAACAGCGCATGTCGAAAACAAAATCGGCATCGGCTGGAATCCGGTGTTTAAAACCGAAAGACTCAATAAGGACAGACAGAGCTCCCGACTGTCTACGGTCGACTCGTTCTCGTATCGTATCGGCGAGTTCATAAATGCTGGTTTGGGACGTGTCGATGACCAGGTCGGCGGCAGCGTTGATGTGTGCGAGAATTTCCCGTTCGGTGTCAATTGCTTTACGCAATTCGGCGCCGTGTTCTGCGAGCGGGTGCCGGCGTCGCGATTCACTGAATCGCTTGAGCAATACGTCGTCACTGGCATGCAGGAAAATGATATCGGTGTGTACGCTTTGCCCGCGCAGATCCTCAATCAACCCAGGCAAAGCCGCGAGGTCCCGAGGTCGGTTGCGGGCATCGACGCCGACGGCGAGAAGTTTGGTAGACGACTCAGCGCCTGCGTGAACCTCGTGTACAGCAGACTTGAGCAGTGCGGCTGGGATGTTATCGATGCAGTAGTAACCAAGATCTTCAAGAGCGTGCAATGCAACTGTCTTGCCGGACCCTGACAGGCCGCTGACGATAATCAGTCGAAGGTCTTTTTTCATGGTCGTTGCTTTACGCAGCCCTGCCGGTCAGGATCCCTGTGCCTGGCGGACTTGTTCTGGCGCTACCAATGCTGAACCGTTGAGAAGCGCCTCATACAAATCTTTGCTCGAATTCATGCCCCGTAAACGAGAGCGGAGACCTTCATCAGCCAGTACGCTGCTAATCATTTTGAGATCGGCATAGTGACTGTCATCCAGTTTCGCCGGAACCAACATACCCAATACCAGATCAACCGGCTCACCATCTGCCGCATCGAAATCGACCGGGTCGGATAATTTGATAAGCGCTGCATGGCTTGTTTCGATGTCAGCAACACGACAGTGAGGAAACGCCGCACCTCTGTCGAGGCCGGTGCAGCCAAGTCTCTCACGATCATTCAAGCAACGAAAAATGACATCGCTGGGAATTTCCGAATTTGACCGAACCAGAAGTTCGCTTAGGATTTCGAGGCAGTGTTTCTTACTTCGGGCGCTGGCGTTGCAGAGAACGGCGTCCGGCTTGATGAGTTCTTCGAGCAGCATAAGGGTGCTAGGTTGGCGGCGATCTGCGCGGCCCGGAGGCCGCACAGATTATCT
Source organism: Woeseiaceae bacterium (assembly GCA_021773075.1). GTDB lineage: Bacteria > Pseudomonadota > Gammaproteobacteria > Steroidobacterales > Woeseiaceae > UBA1847. Next base: position 86,815 of record JAJFKT010000012.1, on the reverse strand, counting down.
GCGAACTCAGGCGTACTTGATCTTTTGTTTGTCTCTAGCGTGGTGATCGACGAGCTTTTCTTTGTATTTTCTGACCCGTCTTTCGAGTTTGTCCACGAGACCATCGATCGCGGCGTACATGTCCTCTTCAGTGTTGTCGGCGTAGATCGTACCACCATTTACGTGAACAGTTGCCTCGGCTTTATGCCGGAGTTTTTCGACGGTCAGAATACAATGGACGTCAGACACGAGGTCAAAGTGACGGGCTGTTTTTTCAATCTTGGATTCGACGTATTCTCTCAGCGAATCAGTTACTTCGACGTGATGGCCTGAAACATTCAATTGCATAGCTGTCTCCTTTAAAATTGTCTTACGGTCCTCTCGACCTTAGAATAGCAGTCTCAAATTTCTCCTATATCGTGTTTCTTACGTATTTTTGTTACCTCGTCTCACGATTCCTACGGTCGCTGGAAGAGGGGATATTCATAGCTTCACGGTACTTCGCGACTGTCCGCCTGGCAACCGAAATGCCCTCATCTTTCAACATATTCGTTATCTTGCTGTCGCTTAGCGGTTTGCACGGGTTCTCCGCGGCGATCAACTTGCGGATTTTTGCGCGAACCGACGTCGACGACTGGTCCTCTCCGCTGACCGATGACAGATGGCTCGAAAAGAAATACTTGAATTCGAATACGCCGCGCGGCGTATGCATGTATTTGTTGGTGGTTACACGCGAAATTGTCGATTCGTGCATACCAATCTCTTCAGCTACGTCACGCAGTACCATTGGTTTCATCGCCTCGTCGCCCTGTTCAAAAAAGGCTACCTGCCGTGACACGATGCTGGTGGCGACTTTTAGCAATGTTTCGTTGCGGATTTCAAGACTTCGAATTAACCATCTTGCTTCCTGCAGCTGCGACTTCAGGACGGCGTGTTCGCCACTGCCACGCAATAATTTCGCGTATTGCTGATTCACCGAAAGTCTCGGGACTCCGGTCGGGCTGATCTCCACCTGCCAGCGATTATCGATTTTGCGAACAAAGACATCCGGAATAACATATTGTGCAGCGGCTGGACTCACCGCCAGACCAGGTTTCGGATTACAGCCCCTGACCAGCGCCAGTGCTTCATGGAGTTTTTCTTCTGACGTCCGGAGACCCCGACGTAGTTCGCCATAATCGCGGCTGGCGACAAGATCAAGATGGTCAGCGGCAATGTCGAGTGCGAGTCTGAAGCCCGGCGTTTCCGGATCAAGCTGTTCGATCTGGCGAATGACACATTCAGACAACGACCGTGCACCTACGCCAACCGGATCAAGCCGTTGGATCTTAAACAGTGTCTGTTCAGCTTCTTCGAGCGAAATCGGCGGCTGTTCGTTCAAACTGGCAATGATTTCGCCAACATGGTCCGTTAAGTAGCCGTCATCATTTATGGAGTCGACAAGTGCTTCGCCAATCAGCGCTTCGCGGGTTGTGAAGTTGTCAATTTCGAGCTGCCAGTACAGATGTTCGCGCAGCGTCTCGCCAGATTCATCTGCAAAGTCAGAGATTGGCCTGCCTTCGCCGTTCCAACCGCCATCCTGCATTCGTTCGGCAGATCGAATCTGCCACTCGTCGTCAGCTTTGATGGTTTCTACTTCGGCGGTGGAATTGGCATCGGTCCGTGGAACGTCAGGAAGGTCCTCCATCTCGAGCATTATATTTTCTTCGAGCGCTTCCTGAATCTGCGCATTCAGGTCGAGAATTGGTAGCTGCAACAGGCGAATTGCCTGTTGTAGTTGGGGCGTCATCGTTAATGACTGGCCGAGTTTTAGTTGCAGCGAAGGTTTTAACATTGATTGTTGATACTCGTTTCACAAACCTGAAGTGCACACATTTCTTGGAAAGGGCTATGACCCCTGTACACGTGCCAAGTTTGCCTCAGAGTTTGAACTCCTGTCCGAGATACACTTCTCGAACGTGTTGATTTTCCAAAATGTCTTCCGGCGAACCGGATGCGATCAAACTGCCGTCACTGAGAATATAGGCACGGCCGCAAATACCCAGGGTCTCGCGGACGTTATGGTCGGTGATTAAGACACCAATTTCGCGCTCGCACAAGTGCCTGATAATGCGTTGAATATCGAGTACAGAGATAGGATCGACGCCCGCAAATGGCTCATCAAGCAGGACAAATCTGGGATCAGCCGCGAGCGCTCTGGCGATTTCAACTCGCCGCCGCTCGCCGCCAGACAGACTGATGCCGAGGCTGCTGCGTACATGACCAACGTGCAGTTCATCAAGAAGGTTTTCGAGTTCCTGTTCGCGACCGGCGCGATCAAGGTCTTTCCGGTTCTCAAGTATGGCGAGTATGTTTTGTTCGACGGTCAGTTTGCGAAAAATCGAGGCTTCCTGAGGTAAGTAGCCGAGGCCCAGTTTTGATCGTTCGTGCATGGGTTTGGCCGTCAGGTCCTGGCCATCGAGCAGGATGTCGCCGCCATCGGCCGCAATCAGACCGACGATCATGTAGAACGCTGTCGTCTTACCGGCACCATTTGGCCCGAGAAGGCCTACGACTTCACCGCTCTTGATCTCGAGTGAAAGGCTCTTGACGACCTTTCTTAACTTATAGCTCTTTGAGATGTCCTGAACGCTGAGAATGCTCATGGAACCTCTGGATCCTCTGGGTCCTCGGTACTTGTATCTTCAGCGTCTGGATCGCTTGTCGGCGTGTAGGTGATACGAACACGATCGTCGTCGGCGCCGGACGAGTCCGCGTTGATACGGCGCTCATTAATGTTGTAGACGAGAAAATTGGATGAAATTTCGTTACCGCTTTCGGTGATCGTGGCTTCTTCGGAAAACTCTATGACGCCGTTTTGTACGTCGTAGAGTAAATGCCCAGCCTTCGCGTGTGTCGCATCATCTGCGCCTGAGCGTTGCATCGAGAATGTTGCCGGCGACCCCAATACGCTGGCCCTCGTCAGGACATTGCCATCAAAGGTCAATTCTGCAGACTGACACTCGATACGGCCAGTATCGACATCGATGACGACATTTCCGGCAAAGGTCCAGGAACCGTCATTTTGTTCATTGACCGTAGAACGTCCTTCGTCTGCCTCGATAAAAATACTTCCCTGAGAAAACCGCAGACCGGTATAAATAACGGTCGATGTTTTACCATCAAAAGCCATCGTTTCGGAACTGATGGTCCACGGCAATAGCCGGTCAAGATCAGTCAGCTGTGCGTTGGCCAGCAACGGCGAGAAACCCAAGTAGATTGTGAAAAGCAGGGTGCGAAAATTCTTTGTCATTTAAGGCGCTATCTTGCCGCGGACGTTGGATTTGAGTTCGATTTTGTCATCGTTAAGTGATGCTAGCATGCCCGTTGCTGTAACGCTGCGAACACCAAATCGAATTTGCACGCGTTCATTCGTCTCGGCAATAAACCGCTCCGGATCCAGCTCCAGATATCGCGTTCGGATCTCCGTATCTCCTTCGCTGGACGTGCCGCTATTCAATATCTGGACGTGACCACGCAGCGTTATTCGCGGCGCGCCTTCTCGCAGAGTTGCCTGGTCTGCATTGACAACCCACGGAACATCGCTATCCGGCGAATAGCGAATTCGAACATCGGTGAATTCGATGCGTTTGTCTTCCTTTTGTTCCGCATGTTCTGCTTCGATATCGTAAAGCGCTGTACCGTCTTCACCTGTACCCAATATGCGCACCTGCTTCAGGTAATAACCCCGGTGCAGAGGATCAAATGGCAATTCGTTGCCATCATTGGGTGTATTCGAACGCACAAGATACCAGCTGCCGATTGCGCCGGCGGTAAGCAGGATTACGATGCAGATTGCGCGTGGGCTCATTGCTGGTGCTACCCGCTTGTACCGAGGATAAGTTCACAGACTTCTCTGACTGCGCCGAAGCCGCCACGAGCAGACGTCGAAAAGTCACATTGTTCGTGCAGTGCCGGAACAGCATTCGCGACTGCTATGCTATAGCCAACATGATTCAACAACGGTAAGTCTGGCAAATCGTCTCCTACATATGCGCAGTGATTAGCCGAGATGTCCAGCAGCGCAATGATTTCATCGAGTGCCGCGACTTTGTCGCCACAGCCCTGCACGACATGTTGTACGCCGAGTTCGGCCATGCGCTTTGTAACCGCACCCGACCTGCGGCCACTAATCACTGCGACGGCGATATCGGCGCTTAGCAATTGTCGAATTCCGTAGCCGTCCTGCGTGTGAAACGCCTTGGACTCGACACCGTCATCGGACAGATAGAAGCGGCCGTCGGTAAACACGCCGTCTACGTCAAATGCGACCAGTCTTATGTCGGTCAGGTCACTCACATCAGCCCCTCGCGAAACAGATCATGAATATTCAGTGCACCCACGAGCCTGTTGTCATCATCGGTAACCAGTAGAGATGTAATTTTATTCTCTTCGAGCAGGTGCAGCGCTTCTGCCGCCAGCACGTCCGCTGATGTCGTCTTGCAATCGCTATGCATGACCTCGCGAATTGACGTTTTGTGAATGTCGGCACCACTATCCAGTGTCCGACGCAAGTCGCCATCGGTGAAGATTCCCTTCAGGATCATGTTGTCGCCGACAATTGCGGTCATTCCAAGCCCTTTGTCCGTCATTTCCATCAGACCATCGCGTAAGGAGACATTGTCTCTAACTGCCGGAATCCGATCGCCGTCGCGCATAACATCGGACACGCGCAATAGCAGTCGCTTGCCCAGACTGCCGCTTGGATGGGATAGGGCGAAGTCCTCGGCAGTAAACCCCCGACTCTTAAGCAACGCGACCGCGAGCGCGTCGCCCATCGCCAATGTCGCTGTGGTGCTCGCCGTTGGGGCAAGATTGAGAGGACATGCCTCTTCAGTGACGCTGATATCGAGATGTGCGTCCGCCGCTTTCGCCATGGTCGAATTCGGATTGCCGGTTATCGACACGAGTTTTGCACCGATGCGCTTAACGACGGGCAGTATCGTAACGACCTCATTGGTCTCGCCAGAATAGGAAATAGCGAGCAACAGGTCCTGGTTCGTGATCATGCCCAGATCACCGTGACCTGCCTCAGCCGGATGCATAAAGAAGGCCGGTGTGCCGGTCGACGCGAGAGTGGCCGCGATTTTGTTGCTGACATGTCCGGACTTACCCATGCCCGTCACGACGATACGACCCGTGGTCTGCAGACACAGCTTGCAGGCGGCGACGAAGTCGTCGTTCAAGCGGGAGCGTAGCGTGTCTACGGCACGAGACTCGATAGCAAGCACTTCACTCGCGAGCTCAAGTATTTCCTTGTTTGTTAGCTGTACAGGCAAGGCTAGCTCTCGGCAATCAGTCCGGCCCTATTCTAACTGCTTTGGGGGATGTTTAATGCAACGACGTAGGAGGAGTACGCCAGATACGCCAGCAACAGCGCAATACCTTCGATACGGGACAACAGTGCCTTGCCGTCGTAGTCATAGGTCATCGCGAATAGCACCAGTGTGAAGGCCACCATGACGAAAATGTGCAACGAGAGCACGCTTGGCGCAACGGTCGCAGGGTGAATAGTCGCGGCGACGCCGATGACAGCCAGCAAGTTGAAGATATTCGAGCCGACGATGTTGCCGATAGCCAGACCATATTCGCCCTTCAGCGCGCTGACCAGGGAAACGGCGAGTTCCGGAACACTGGTGCCGAAGGCCACGATAGTGATACCTATAATGACATCGGTAACGCCGATCGATTTCGCCAGATGAGTCGAGCCATCGACCAGCCAGTCCGCACCGATGAGTAATGCGACGAGTCCGGCCAGCAGCCAGAAAATGGCCATCTTGGTGCTGACGTTGTCCGGGATTTCTGCCTCGTAATCCATCTTGATCGGGTCATTCGCCGCCGACCGAATTCCCAGCCTTACAAACCAGATCATTACGATCGCGAGACCGGTCAACATAACGACGCCGTCCGGACGGCTGAGTCGCGTGTCGAGGAACAGGGAGACAGTGAGTAAAGAGACAGCCAGCAATGCCGGCATTTCTCTGCGTAGCGTTGCGGATTCCAGTGGGATCGGCCTGACTATGGCGGTCAGCCCGAGCACAAGACCAATATTGACAATATTGGAGCCGATGGCGTTGCCAAATGCGAGGCCGGGCTGGCCCAGCATCGCCGCCTGAATAGACACGACGATTTCCGGCGCGGACGTTGCGAAAGCCACGATAGTGAGGCCAATCAGCAGCGGAGCGATACCCATGTTGCGCGCTGTGGCAGACGCGCCGTGCACGAACCGGTCGGCCCCCCATATCAGGGCGACCAGACCGGCAACAATCAGACCGACGTCAACTAACTCAACATTGCCAAGCATATAATGATGTTACTTGTAGAAAAGCGACGAATAAACAAGGGAATGTCGCACCGTGTCAGTCGTCGCGGGCCGGATATCATACACAAACATGGCAGGACAGTGGGAAGGAGTATGCTTTGCAGATACACTGCGCGACCGAGTACCCATTTGCGCGCGAGATTCGCGATAATTTCATACTATGAACCCGAAAGAAATAAGCCAGTTGATTGAGGCCGGATTTGATGACGCAACCGTCAAGGTTGAGAGTGATGACAACACGCACTACGGCGCCCTGGTGGTCGCCGCGGAATTCGATGGCAAGCGATTAATCGCCCGTCATCAAATGATCTACAAGTGCCTTGGTGCCCTGGTGGGAAACGAGATCCACGCACTATCCATAACTGCGTTAACGCCCGACGAGTGGCGCCAGAAAAGCGGCGAGGCGTAAGTCGTTGGATAAACTGCTGATTAATGGTGGTGGCGATCTGGACGGCCAGGTCATCATATCCGGTGCCAAGAACGCTGCATTACCCATCCTCGCTGGCACGCTACTGGCTACTGAAACGGTGGTCATAAGCAACGTACCGCATCTCAAAGATGTCACGACTATGCTGTCGTTACTGCAGATGATGGGCGTACAGGTCACAATCGATGATCATCTGGTCGTTGAAATCGATGCCAGAGACGTAAGCAGTCGCGAGGCACCTTACGATCTCGTAAAAACAATGCGTGCATCGATTTTGGTGCTTGGGCCACTCCTGGCAAGATTTGGTGAGGCTGACGTATCGCTACCGGGCGGTTGCGCGATCGGTGCCCGTCCGGTCAATTTGCATGTTTCCGGCCTGCAGGCGATGGGCGCCGACGTCGTCGTTGAAAACGGGTTTATCAAGGCCCGCGCTGAACGTTTGCAGGGCGCGCACATTGTCTTCGACACGGTAACGGTAACGGGAACAGAAAATCTCCTCATGGCGGCGGTGTTGGCCGACGGTGAGACGGTTCTTGAAAATGCAGCTCGCGAACCGGAAGTTACGGATCTCGCCAATTTCCTGATCGGCATGGGTGCGAAAATCGAGGGGGCAGGTAGCAGTACTATCGTTGTACAGGGTGTTGCGAGCCTCGGTGGTACGAAATATTCGGTTTTGCCGGATCGCATTGAAACGGGTACCTATCTGGTTGCTGCTGCCGTCACGGGTGGCCATGTTCGAGCACTGAACACTGCGCCAGAGACACTCGAGGCTGTGCTGATTAAGCTCAAGGAAGCCGGAGCAACCATCCAGACAGGGCCTGACTGGATTGATATCGACATGCACGGCAAACGACCGAAGTCGGTTGATATTCGCACGGCACCGTATCCTGCGTTTCCGACCGACATGCAGGCTCAATTTTGCGCGATGAACGCAATCGCTGAAGGCGCTGGCACGGTTACTGAAACCGTGTTCGAGAACCGATTTCAGCACCTTTTGGAAATGCAACGCATGGGCGCTGACATTCAAATCGAGGGCCATACAGCCATAATTACAGGTGTCGATGAGTTGAATGCAGCTCCGGTAATGGCTACCGATCTCAGGGCATCAGCCGGATTAGTATTGGCTGGTCTGGCCGCCAAGGGTGAGACTCTGGTTGACCGGATTTACCACGTCGATCGTGGCTATGAGCGTATTGAGGAGAAGCTGCGGCAGCTTGGAGCGTCAATCAGACGCGTCGGCTAGTCGATTCAGTCTGGTTGAATTTGTTCAGGCCGTTCAACGGCCGTTACTGTCGCGTTGTAACGCTCACCGTCTCGCAGACCAACGACTTCCACCTTATCTCCAGGGGCGGTGCTGGCTGATATCAACAGCGCCTGACGTTGTGAGTAAACCGGCACGCCATTCAGTTCCAGGATAACGTCGCCAACACGCAGGTCAGCGGCATGTGCCGGGCCGCCGGCGTAAACGTCAGTCAGCAGTATTCCGTTGCGGCTTTCGATTCCTCTTGCGAGTCTTTCTGATTCCGTCAGGTCGTCGGGCAACATACCCATATATCCACGGACGACCCGACCATTCAGCTTGATTTGGTCGACGACGCCACGAACGAGGTCTACAGGAATGGCAAATCCGATACCCTCGGTACCCGGGTCTTGCGCAAGCACCGCGGTATTGATGCCGACAAGTTCGCCGTGACTGTTAATGAGTGCACCGCCCGAATTGCCGGCATTAATTGCGGCATCTGTTTGAATAAAATTCTCGAAAGTCACCAAATTTAGCAGGCCGCGACCGGTTGCACTGACGATGCCTTGGGTCACTGACGTTGTGAGCCCATAGGGATTTCCGATCGCGAGGACGACGTCGCCTATGCGAAGGTTGTCGGAGCGGCCGATCTTAATGGCGGGAAGCTCGCCCAGATCAACCTTGAGCAGTGCCAGATCTGTTTCAGCATCCTCACCGACGGTCACGGGCTCCGCAATGCGGCCATCGCCTAACTGAACCCGAATTTCTGCGGCGTCTGCGACGACATGGTAATTCGTGACCAGGTAACCTTCAGGATCGATGATGACCGCTGATGCGAAGCTGGTTTCAACCCGGAATCTTGCCCGGGATGCCTCAGTATCACCATCCTGAACCAGGCGTTTGGTGTAGATATTGGCGACGGCGGCCGAGCTCAGGTCGACGGCGTCAGCATAACTTGCCGGCTGTGGATCGCCCGCAATACCGGGCATCAGGTCGGGACGGACAAGCACGACGATAAATGCGACCGCCAGACCAACGACAATCGACTGCAATAGAAAAACCGTTGCTGACTTCAATCCGGCCAAGCGATGTCCTTACAAATCTTCTCAGAGTCTATTTAGTGGCTAGCCAATTTCGATCGGCCCCGTGTATAATGCGCCGTGGTTCCGCATCGAGTCTCAGGGTAATCGTCATCCTGACGGCAAACTGAGTCTGCTGCAAATCTACCAGAATCGATTTTAAGCAACAAAGCGCTAATAATGAGGCCGCCAAAAGAGCGGCGTATGGGAGTGCCTGATGACCGAAGACGACCTTGATCGCAATAGGCGTCATTTTCTGACCGTAGCAACTGCAGTGACCGGCATCGCCGGTGCGGCGGTCGCTGCTGTGCCATTTATTTCATCACTCAAGCCGAGCGCTCGTGCGCAGGCTCTGGGTGCGCCGGTTGAGGTACCTATAGGGTCTTTGCAGCCAGGCGAAATGATTCGTGTCCTGTGGCGCGGCAGACTGGTATTTGTGCTGCGACGCACGGCCGAAATGCTGTCGCGCTTAGCGGAGAATACGGACAACCTGCGAGACCCGGATTCTGCTGAGGTTGATCAACAGCCTAACTATGCTGTGAACGGCACGCGTTCGGTTCGACCAGAATATCTTGTCGTCGAAGGCTCCTGTACACACCTGGGTTGCGCACCCATTGAAGACTTCGATGTGCGACCGGCTGAGGATTGGGGTGGTGGTTTTTTCTGCCCATGCCATGGCTCGAAATTCGATCTGGCAGGCCGCGTGTTTAAGGGCGTACCAGCTCCGACAAACCTGCGGGTTCCGCCGCACCGATTTGTCAGGGATGACCTGATTCTGATCGGTCAGGACACGGGAGCAGCGTAATGGCGAGAATAGAAGCTGAAGTTGGCAAGCCAAAAGGCGGGTTCATGAAGTGGGTAGATGATCGATTTCCGTTCACGGAGACGATGAAATACCACGCGACTGAATATTACGCTTCCAAGAACTTCAATGTGTGGTACGTGTTCGGCGTATTGGCATTTGTGGTGCTCTTCATCCAGTTGTTCACGGGCATATTTCTGACCATGAATTACAAGCCCGCGGCGGCAGAAGCGTTTGCCTCGGTTGAGTACATCATGCGAGACGTGGAGTGGGGTTGGTTGATTCGCTATATGCATTCAACCGGCGCGTCATTCTTCTTCATCGTTGTCTATCTGCATATGTTCCGCGCCATGCTGTACGGATCCTACAAAAAACCGCGCGAGCTTATCTGGATTATCGGCATGCTGATCTTCCTGGTGCTTATGGCTGAGGCATTTGCCGGCTACCTCTTGCCCTGGGGGCAAATGTCGTACTGGGGTGCGCAGGTGATTATCTCGTTGTTTGGAGCGATTCCCTGGGTTGGCGATGCGCTGGTCGAGATTATCCGTGGTGATTACTCCATCTCGGACATTACTCTGAACCGTTTCTTCGCTTTGCACGTCATTGCCTTGCCGCTGGCATTGATCGGCTTGATCTTTGTCCACATCGTGGCCTTGCATGAGGTTGGCTCGAACAACCCGGATGGCATTGAAATTAAGAAAAACAAAGGTGCTGACGGCATTCCGCTGGACGGAGTGGCTTTCCACCCGTATCACACCAGTAAGGACCTGGTCGCGATCATCATCTTCCTGATGATCTTTTGTGCTGTCGTGTTCTTTGCGCCTGACATGGGGGGCTACTTCCTTGAACACGCGAACTTTGAGCCGGCCAACCTGACAGCAACGCCGGAACACATCGCACCGGTTTGGTATTTCACGCCGTTCTACGCAATATTGCGTGCTGTGCCCGACAAGCTCTGGGGCTTCATCCTCTTTGGGCTATCGGTCCTGCTGCCGCTGTTCCTGCCCTGGCTGGATCGGGCACGAGTGAAGTCAATTCGCTATCGCGGCTGGATCTACAAATCAGCGCTGAGTATTTTCGTGGTCACGTTCCTGGTACTGGGATGGTTGGGAACGATGCCAGCTGACCCGATCTACGTTCTCGCGGCACGAATATTCTCTTGTATTTATTTCGCCTTCTTCATATTGATGCCGTACTACACGGCCATAGACAAGACGAAGCCCGTTCCAGAGAGGGTTGTCTACCATGGGTAACATGAATCGAGTCGCCAGCGCGGTGCTGGTAAGCGTGTGCTTCTTGACTACGCCAGCGTATGCCTCCGGCGGCGGTGCTGAACTTGAGTCGGCTGATATCGACCCGGACAACATCAATTCCCTGCAGCGCGGGGCGGCAAATTTCATGAATTATTGCTCGGGCTGTCATTCAGCGCGATACGTTCGCTACAAGACGATCGGCAAAGATCTGGATCTGTCTGAAGACCTTTTGGTCGAGAATCTGATGTTCAACGCGGACAAGACGTTTGAGACCATTGAGGCCTCAATGCCTGCAGACGATGCGGCGCGCTGGTACGGAACCCCTCCGCCTGATCTGTCTTTGATGGCACGGGCCAAAGGCGTCGACCATGTTTATAATTTTCTGAAAGGTTTCTACGTTGCTTCCGACAGTCCGACGGGCGTCGACAACCTTCAATTGCCTGGCACCAGCATGCCGCATGTCTTGTGGGAGCTACAGGGCTATCAGGAAGCGCATTTCACAGAACACACAAATGAAGACGGATCCGTTACCAGCACATTCGAGGGCTTTGAGCAGGTGACACCGGGTCAGCTTGACTCCGAGGATTTCGATAACTTCGTGCGTGACACTGTCAATTTTCTTGCCTACATGGCTGAGCCTGTCCGCGGGTTCAGGGTGGTTTTGGGCAAGTGGGTATTAATATATCTAATATTCTTCCTGATCATCGCCCGGATGCTCAAGAAGCAGATCTGGAAGGACGTAAAATAATGGCAGTAGTAGCCAACCGGCGCTCAGTAATGACGCTATTCTCGCGACCGACTGATATTCACAGTCATCGTACTCGGCTGGTACTTGCCGAGAAAAACATCAATATTGAAATTTCAAATGTAGCAGGCCCGGATTTGCCGGAAGACCTGATGGATCTGAATCCCTACCATACGGTGCCAACACTGGTTGATCGTGACCTGACGCTTTACGACTCGCGCGTTATTGTCGAGTATCTTGACGAGCGATTTCCGCACCCGCCGTTGATGCCTGTAGATCCCGTCACCCGGGCACAATTTCGCCTGGCGTTGTTTCGTATCGAAACGGACTGGTACTCAATCGCTGAAGAGGCTGAGACCAGCGCCGACGGCAAACTGGGGTCCAAAGCCCGCAAATTGCTTCGCGAGAGTATTCTGCAAAGCACAGAGCTCTTCGGCGCGCGGCCGTACTTTCTGAGTGAGGAATTCTCGCTGGTAGATTGCACAATCGCGCCATTGCTTTGGCGTTTGCCGGTCTACGGTATCGATTTGGGCAAGGGTGCTGAGCCGATCGAAGAATACATGGACCGTGTTTTTGCGCGACGCTCATTCCAGCAGAGCTTGACTGAGCTTGAGCAGGAAATGAGGCTCTGAATCCGGTTGCTGGTTGGATGTTCCATTTACCGCTTCCCAGGACACAGGCGCTGTAAATGGAACATCCAACCAGCAACCTCATTAGTAGATCTTTGTCTTAAGTTAAGTTAGAAAGCATGTCGCGCTATCAATGCTAAGATTGTGGCCCCGGCCAACATAATAAGAAAAAACCGTGACACAACGAAGCCGCTCAAAACGCCCTTACCTCATTCGCGCTATGCACGAATGGATGGGCGATAATTCACATACTCCGCACATTGTTGTCGACACGTCAGTTGAGAGTGTCAGCGTGCCTGTCGAGCACGTCAAAGATGGCAAGATCATTCTTAATATCAGCGAGTCTGCCGCCCATAATTTGAAACTCACAAATGACGCGGTCAGTTTTCGCGCCCGCTTTGGTGGTGTGCCATTCGACGTCTGGGCGCCGATGCAGTCGGTGCTGGGCATCTATGCACGCGAGACCGGGCAGGGGATGATTTTCTCTCATGATGCAGAGAATACGGACAACATTGAGCCGCCCGAGCTCCGGGCCGAGATTGAAGAGACTCGGTCACGGCCGCACTTGACAATCGTTAAGTAGCCCCCGCGATCAGCGCAGGAACGCAGTTTGGGAAAACCTGAAATCGTTTCCCAGAACACAGGCTCTCTTTCAGGTTTTCCCAAACTGCGTTCGAGAGATCGCCGTGGCCCCAAGTCATGTGTGCTTTGAGGACGTCCTCCCCCGCCCTAGAGTGAATGTCACGCGACTGTGCGGCAAATTCAGCGAAGGTATTTGGAAATTGGAAAACCGGCGCCTGTGTCCTGGGAAGCCGGTTTTCCAATTTCCAAATGCCTTCAGCAAATTACGCGCAGAACTCTAGGGTTCACCAAGCAATGTTGTATCGATCAAATCACACAAGCAATGAATAACGACCAGATGAACCTCCTGAATTCTGGCAGTACGCACAGCAGGAACGCGGATTTCGACATCGTCTGGCTGAAAGATGTCGGCCATTCGACCACCATCATGTCCTGTTAACGCGACTACCCTCATGCCACGTTCGTGTGCCGCTGCGATCGCGCGAATCACGTTTTCCGAATTTCCCGATGTTGAAATACCCAGTAACACATCCTGTGCCTTGCCGAGCGCGCGTACTTGTTTGGAGAAAATTTCTTCGTAAGCATAATCATTGGAAATTGACGTTAGTGTTGAACTGTCGGTCGTGAGCGCCAACGCGGGGAGTCCGGGGCGTTCCATTTCGAATCGATTCAGGAGCTCTGCGGAGAAGTGCTGTGAGTCCGCGGCGGAGCCGCCATTACCGCAGCTTAGAATCTTTCCATCATCGAGGAGCGCATTGCTCATCACCTGACCGGCGGCAACGATACTCTCAGAGAGCTGTTCTGCCGAAGTCTGTTTAGTGGCTATGCTCTCCGCGAAGTGATCGCGAACACGCGCTACAAGATCCATGGTTTCTCCGCTGGGCTATGCTTTTCCGGATTCTAACAGCAGTTCACTAAAGCGTTGAATTATTTGGACGAAAAGCGTCCTTAATCCACTCAATTTCGATATCACCAATTCCCTCCAACGCGATGACGTCGAAGCGAATCGTGTGATTGCTGTAGGTGCGATTTCGGGAGACAAACATCGCGGCCGTTCGAATGATCTTTTGTTGTTTGCGATGATCGACAGTGTGGCTGACCTCTGCGAAGGTCGACGATGCTCGATATCTGACTTCAACAAAGGTCAGACATTGCCTGTCGAGCATGATGAGGTCGATTTCGCCGCCACGGCAATGAAAGTTTCGGGCAACGGGCCGTACGCCGCGTTCGATGAGGTAATCAAACGCCAGTTGCTCGGCCTCGCGGCCTACAACTCCTGTTGTTCGGAGTCCCAAGGTGCGTCATCGGCGGCATCGGGTAGCAGCAATTCGCCGTCATCGGAGATGTCCTGAATCGGACCACCAATCTCATCCTGACTCGGCAGTGCGACGGCTTCACCACGTTGAAATTGGGCCCATGCCAGGCGTCGATGTATGCGGCCCTGCTGGTCAAGAAAAAGTTCACCCGTCGCACCATCCAGCTGAAGCATTTCGTCGCCGCGGTTTGCGTACAGCGACGCAATCAAATTGTAAGCATCGAAACCCATGGCATGCAGCCTGCTTAAGCGTCTTTCCTCGGGCCAGTACTTCGCGTACGTCGCCGGAAGATATTGAATCCAGGGCTGCGGGTCGATTAGCCAGGGCGCATCCGCAAACATGATGCCATTCAGGTCTGATTTCGACTGCCGGTCCAAAGAATTGACGATCGAGGTCGAGTAAGCGGGAATATCGCCTGAGTAATGAAATTTCAGTTGCGACTTGAGGAGGCGACCGGTGTCGGCCCCCGCGGCGAGGAATATGAATTCGGCATCCTGGCGACGTCGTGGATCGAACTGCAATGGCCCACCGATATTAGCTCGCATCCGCTGGTAGCGTTGTACGCTGCCATAGAGCCCCATCAGCGTTTCAATTTCGCTTGAGAAATCCTGTTTGTCGAGCGTGTAACTGCGATGGTCGAGCAAGATGCCGCCAAGACCTTCAAATTCAGTGGCGAAGCTTCGGAGTACGCGCCGACCCCAGTCGTTGTTGGGTACCAGTGCAATCGCTCGCGTATGGCCATCCCCGAGGGCGCGTATAGCTGCCGAGGCTGCCTCGTCTTCGGGTGCCAGCGCAAACTGAAACAGGCCGGGAGGGGCGAGCGTATCTGCGGGAAGATAATTCAGTGTTAGTACAGGCACAGGAACCAAAATGTCGTTCGCGAGTTCCGTGACGTTCTTCTTCAATAGAGGTCCGACGACGAATTCAGCACCATCAGCAACGGCATTTTGGTAAGCCGCGCTCGCGCCTCCCTCGGAATTCACATCGTAGATACGTACTGATTGACGATCGTCCAGCGCGCTAGCGGTGGCGAAGTAAGCGCCAAGAAAGCCGTTTTGAAGTGCTTTGCCTGCCGCGCTTTCGCGCTTGGGTCCGGACAAGGGCAATAGCAATGCAACCTGTCGCGGATAGTCCAGCATCTCATGGTCAAATGCTTCTGCCTCGCCAATGACGGTCAGTGCGGGGTGGTTTGCGTTTGAATCACGCCAGCGAGAAATACCATTGCTCCAACCAACGCCTTGTTGGCCAGTCGATGTAGCGAGGGATCCTAATGTCAGCCAGCCGCGTATTTGTTCGTTCGACGCAGCTTGCGCTGCTACTCGCAAGATCTGCGGGTTGCTAACGAGCAGGCCCTGCCAAAGACGATTGCGGTTTTGCTCGATCTGGCGCGAGCTATCCAGCCAGACTTCGCGTTGAATCATGAGTTCGACGGCACGCGTTGGATCTTGTTTTTGAATCCACGCGTCTGCGCGCAGTGCTTCGACACGTAGCCGATCGCGCAGCGCCAGCGGTTGCCGGCTCATCGGTTCCAGCAGCGCCAGAGCCGCGTCGGCATTTCCGCGGAACAAGGACATCGCAGCGGAATTCGTATTCCAGAGCGCTAACGGCGCATCAGCAGCCGGTTTTTGCACGCCCGAGAAACTGCGTTCAGCTCGCGCTAAATCACCAGCATCCAGCCATTGTTCGACGGCGAGCAGCGTCAGTCGATCACGTTCGGCACCAATAGCATCAACTGCGAGGCCGATGTAGACGCCTGCAGCGTCGTTGTGCCGTCCATTCTCTGCAAGCCGTCCAGCCCTGTTTTCTCCGGATCCTGAGAAACCGCCCAAGCCTGTTGTACCGCAGGCGCCGAGTATGAGCGATACAATGAGCAAGGCGACAATGCTTGCCAGCGAACGTGATTTACCTGCAGGATGTCGAAGAATCAAAGCCATTAATCCAAAAATATCAAAAAGGTCGAAGGCCAAATGAGCGGCACACTCTATGTTGTTGCAACGCCGATCGGCAATCTCGAAGATCTAACGCCGCGAGCAGCCCAAACACTCGCTGAAGTGAGTCTCATTGCTGCCGAGGATACCCGGCACACCAGGCGATTGCTAATGCATATCGGCGCTAAAACACGACTTATGGCGTTGCACGATCACAATGAAGAAAAGGTCGTACCCGGCATCATACAATCACTAAAAGATGGCAATAATGTGGCACTCGTCAGTGACGCTGGTACGCCGCTGGTGAGCGATCCGGGATTTCGACTGGTCAGAGAGGCGCACAACTCCGGTATCCAGGTATCGCCAATTCCCGGTGCAAGTGCTGTAACTGCTGCGCTTTCAGCGGCTGGAATTTCGACGGACCGGTTTTGCTTCGAAGGATTCCTGCCGTCCAGGCAGGCGGCACGGCGAGATTTCCTCGCATCGCTGGCAACACAGGCGCGCACCATGATCTTCTATGAATCGGTGCACAGGATTACTGAGAGTATCGACGATATGTGTGGCGCTTTTGGACTTGATCGACAGGCATTCGTTGGCCGGGAGCTGACGAAAATGCACGAACAGTGTATTCAGGAATCTTTAGGTGAGCTACAGCAAAAACTCAAGAATGGGTCGATCGTTGGCAAAGGCGAATTCGTTCTGGTAGTCGCGGGCTCGACGGAAAAGCAGGAATCGCCATTCGAGGTTGACCGACTTTTGACGGCCTTGTCTCTGCACTTCGCAGCCAAAGATGCAGCGAAAATCGCAGCCGAAGCGACGGGGCTGAAGCGCAACGAATTGTACTCCAGACTGCTGAAATTGAAGGGCGTGTAGGACCTTTTCGATATTTGGAGTAGACTCGCCGCCGAGAAAGCCGGAGTTGGCCAGACAATCGCTGTAGTTCGCTATAGAGGAAAGTCCGGGCTCCTTCGGACAGGGCGCCAGGTAACGCCTGGGAGGCGCGAGCCTATGGAAAGTGCCACAGAAAACAGACCGCCTGTCGTCGTTCGCGGCGACCGGTAAGGGTGAAAAGGTGCGGTAAGAGCGCACCGCGCGACTGGTAACAGCTCGCGGCACGGTAAACCCCGCCCGGAGCAAGACCAAATAGGGGAGTACGCGGGCTTGCTCGCACCGCCGGTTCCGAGCGGACTCCCGGGTAGGTTGCTTGAGGTAACTGGTGACAGTTATCCCAGATGAATGGTTGTCGATGACAGAACCCGGCTTATTGCTGGCTCCGGCTTTCTCACCTTTTCCCTTTTAAATCAATATGTTATATTTATTCTTGTGCGTAGGCCCGATACCGAACGTTGTTTGCGCAAACGCCAGAAAAACGCGCTTGAAATCACTGGCTGTCGCTGTTTTTCGACCCGAACGTAAGGCTCTGTCGAAGATAAACCTGTAAGCATTTGATTTTGCTCGCGCGAAGGCTGCCACTTTTCGCCCTTTCTGGGCCACCAGATCGCCTCTAAGTCCCTGTACAACAACAATTATTCCGTAAGTGTTGTTGACCGCATAAAGGGCCGCACCTATAGTGTTGAAAAGTGGAAAAAAGTGGGAGGAAATGGGCAGAGAGCCCGGATATCGCGCCAGAAGAGCGATCCCCGGCAAGTCCGAACCACCGTGTTTAGAGGGGCTACAAAAGTATCACTCGACGCCAAAGGGCGTATGGCAATACCGACCCGGTATCGGGAGCGGCTGTCTACGCGTTGTGATGGCCAATTGATTGTGACAGTAGACAAAGACCACTGCCTCCTCGTGTATCCACTGCCCGACTGGGAGGAGCTCGAGAGCAAGTTGGTGCGCCTGCCCAGCATGAACAAGACCGCACGTCGAATAGTGCGGATTATGGTCGGTTATGCAACCGACGTCGAGATGGATGCAAATGGCCGGATTCTGGTTTCTAAGGAACTGCGTGAATTCGCTGCCATTGAAAAGCAGGGAATGCTGATCGGTCAGGGCAACAAGTTTGAATTGTGGGATGAGGCAACCTGGAACGAAAAGCGCGACGCGTGGCTATCAGAAGAGGATGACGGCGATATGCCGGCCGACCTCGCTTCGATTTCGTTCTAGGGAGCGGGTCTTGCTATGAGCAGCAACGAGCATGTCCCGGTGCTGCTGGGGCCAGTTCTTGACGGACTGGATATAAAAAAAGACGGCTGTTACGTCGATGGAACGTTCGGTCGCGGTGGTCATAGCGGAGAGATACTGAAGCGTCTCAACTCGGACGGAAGACTGATCGGAATCGATCGAGATCCGGACGCAATCGCTTCAGCACCTCAGTCTCTTACGGATGATCCGCGCTTCGAGCTAATCAGGGGTGAAAGTGCGCAACTTAAGAAACTCATTGAAGAAAGGCATCTCAACAAACAAGTCGACGGACTCATCTTTGACCTGGGCGTCTCCTCCCCACAACTGGATGAAGCCCATCGAGGCTTCAGTTTCCTCCGCGACGGCCCACTCGATATGCGAATGGACCCGGACTCGGGCACCTCAGCGAGTGATTTTCTTCAACATGTGGAACAAAAAAAATTGATACGAATATTGCGACAATTCGGTGAGGAAACTCACGCGTCGCGAATCGCACGCGCGATTTGTGATGCTCGTGTTGTTGCACCTATTGCAAGCACCGGCCAGCTGGCCGCAATCGTCGAAAACGCGGTGCCGGCAAAAGTTCGTGCGCAGAAAAAACACCCTGCGACGAAAACGTTTCAGGCGATTCGAATCGCCATAAATGGTGAACTCGAACAGCTCGAAGCGCTGCTCAATCAGTCGGTCGACGTCCTGAAGGAAGGTGGTCGACTCTGCGTCATTAGTTTTCATTCGCTGGAAGATCGCATGGTGAAGCGATTCATTCGAAATACCTCCAGCGAGCCGGAGCAGTATCGCGGTATGCCAACGATGCCGGATGAGTTTCGGCCAAAGTTAAAGGCTATCGGTAAAGTAATTGTCGCGAATGATGAAGAAACCACTAGTAACCGTCGTGCACGAAGTGCGCGCCTTCGTATAGCGGAACGTACCTGATGCAGCCTGCAAAGCTACGGCAGCCGTTCTTGCTGGTTTTCGTATTCGCAGTCGTTTGTGTGCTGAGTTCGATGGCACTCGTATATACGAAGCACGAATCGCGAAAGCTGTTTGTTGAACTCGAAGCATTAACGCATGAACGCGATGAATTGAATATTGAATGGGGTCAGTTGCAGATCGAACAAAGCACCTGGGCCACACACGCGCGAATCGAACGGGTCGCAACTGACGACCTGTCGCTTGCGCGACCTGATTCTTCGGAAATCTACATAATTGAACGACCATGACACGCGGCGCAGAAACAAAACAAAAAACCGCACGACGCTTCAACGGCAGAGTGACGCTCGTAATGGCCTTTTTTGCGATGGTTGCGTCATCCCTGGTTGCGCGCGCAGTTCATCTTCAGGTTCTGGATAAGGATTTCCTGAATCACCAGGCTGATACCCGCCACCTTCGTACCGAATCCATCACCGCGCATCGCGGCACGATCCTCGATAGAAACGGTGAGCCGCTCGCCATAAGTACACCGGTAGACAGCATTTGGGTGAATCCGAAAGAGTTTGCGGGCGCCGTTGACAAGGTTCCACAACTGGCCAAAGCGCTTGATGTGAAGTCAGAAACTCTAATGCGGCGCATAACACGCAGCATGGATAAGGAGTTTTTGTACCTGAAGCGGCACCTGGATCCAAGTGCAGCGCAACGCGTAATGGCTTTGAATCTCCCCGGCATAAATGTGCAGCGCGAGTACCGCCGCTACTATCCGGCGTCTGAAGTGACCGGACATCTGGTCGGTTTTACGAACATCGACGATGAAGGACAGGAAGGTCTCGAGCTTGCGATGAACTACTGGCTTGAGGGAGAGCCGGGTGCGAAACGTGTATTGAAGGATCGGCTCGGACACTCGATCGAAAATGTAGAAAGTATTCGGCCGCCACATCATGGCAAAGACCTGCACACCAGCATCGATCTGCGACTTCAATACCTTGCGTACCGCACGCTAAAAGCAGCCGTTAAGTCACACAATGCTCGCTCAGGCTCAGTTGTGATTCTGGACGTGAAGACGGGTGAAGTTCTGGCGATGGTTAATCAGCCAACCTACAACCCTAACGATCGTTCACAGTTCGTTGCTGCGCGTTATCGGAACCGTGCGATAACCGATATCTTCGAGCCGGGCTCAAGTATCAAACCTCTGATCGTCGCTGCGGCGTTGGAAAGTGGTCAATACCGTCCAAGCAGCGTCGTGGATACAGCGCCTGGTTATGTGACGGTAGGCGCAAAAAAGATCGAGGACAGTCGCAATCTCGGGCGAATCAGCTTAACAACGATACTGGCACGTTCGAGTAACGTCGGTGCGACGAAGCTGGCCATGACCCTGCAGCCAGACCAGCTTTGGGGAACGATGTCCGGGTTTGGCCTTGGCGAGATGACCAGCAGTGGTTTCCCGGGTGAGTCGGCCGGCATGTTGACGCACTACAGCAACTGGCGGCCAATTTCCCAGGCGACCATTGCCTATGGCTACGGAATTTCAGTAACTCCGCTGCAACTGGCGCAGGCCTACGCGGCCATCGGTAACGGCGGCATACTGCAAGAAATTTCATTGTTTGCGACCGAAGAACCGACGCGAGGCGATCGAATAGTATCGGCTGACACAGCAACGGCAGTGCGAAGAATGCTCGAGGAAGTCGTTCGGCCTGGCGGTACTGGCACGAAGGCGTCAGTCGATGGATACCGCGTAGCCGGCAAGACCGGAACCGCGTGGAAGTTTGCAAAAGGCGGCTACTCGAAAGACAAATACATTTCAATATTTGCCGGTCTTGCGCCGGCAAGCGATCCTCGCCTCGCGACAGTGGTTGTGATTGATGAGCCCAGCGGTGAGCTTTACTACGGAAGCGACGTCGCGGCACCGGTTTTTGCTGATGTCATGGCAGAGTCATTACGATTGTTGGCGGTGCCACCTGATGCGATGCCCGCGCGCGATCCCGGCAGTGTCATGCAGGCGATGGCAGACCGGACCGCAGGTCAATGAGCGTGCCGGCCATAGCAGTGCATTCCACACCGACACTCAGCGATCTGCTGCGCGACTTTGTTGATGCGCCGGACATCGCTGTCGCCGGAATTGCGAGTGACAGTCGGCTATTGCAGCCCGGATATTTATTCCTGGCGTGCGAGGGAATCAGCAGTCATGGCCTGGATTATTTGCAACAGGCCAAGGATGCAGGTGTCCTCGCAGTGGTTTTTGATGCCAACACGGCAGAATCGCCAGAAGACATTGGGGTCCCAATGTTCGCGGTCGAAAATCTAGCCGCACGACTGGGCGAAATCGCGAATCGATACTACGGCTACCCGTCAAAGGCGATAAAGACCATCGGTGTTACCGGAACCAATGGTAAAACCACCGTCGCCTGGTTACTGGCACAGTGTCTGCATCAATTGGACAGTCGCTGCGCTTATGTCGGTACTTTGGGCTACGGCGTTGATCAGCTTGATGGCGAAGAAGGTATGACCACGCCCGCGGTGGTTGAGATGCACGGGCGTCTGGCGGAATTCATCAATGCAGGTGCGACGCACGCCGCAATCGAAGTTTCCTCACATGCGCTGTCGCAAGGCCGAGTCGATGGGGTTGAATTTGATGCGGCACTGTTTACGAATCTCACGCGCGACCATCTCGACTATCACGGCGACATGGCGAATTACTTTGAAGCGAAGGCACGGCTGTTTCTCGCGACGCCAGCCAAGCACAAGATCATCAATATTGACTCGGAGTACGGAACGGAACTGGCTTCTCGATGTGGCCAGGATGTCATCACCGTGTCGACCAATTTTGATCGGGTCAGAAATGGCAGACCCTATGTTTTTGTTCGATCAGTCGTAGCCAGGGAGTATGGATCTGATGTGACCGTGGCCAGTTCCTGGGGCGATGGAAAATTCGCGCTGCCGCTGCCCGGCGACTTCAATGTCGCGAACGCAGCTATCGCAATGGCCTATTTGCTAGCCACGGGAGTCGAATTCGAGCAGACCTGTGATGTGCTGCAGTTGCTCAAGGCACCAGCGGGTCGCATGCAGCAAGTGGCGACGTCAGCATTGACCGTCTTTGTCGATTACGCCCATACGCCGGACGCCCTCGAGTCGGCATTGCGTGCATTGCGCCCCCACTGCCGCGGCCGTCTCTGGTGCGTGTTTGGCTGTGGCGGAGATCGCGACACAGGCAAGCGATCCCTGATGGGCAAACTCGCTGAGCATTTCGCGGATCAGGTTCTGGTCACGACTGATAATCCGCGCAACGAAGATCCGCAGCACATTATCAACGAGATTCTGTCGGGCGTCGGTAGGCCGAAAGCGGTGACCGTCATCGAAGACCGCGCATCGGCCATTGCCTGGGCGATTTCGAAGGCTGCGCCAGAAGATGTTGTACTTATCGCCGGGAAAGGCCATGAAAACTACCAGGAAGTTAAGGGCGAGCGGCAGCACTTTTCTGATTACGAACTCGCACTCGTAGCGGCCCGCTCGAAAGAGGGCGGCAAATGATTGATTCGCTTTCCTTAGCCGCAGATTGCATCGATGGGGTTCTTCACGGAGAAGACCGCCAGTTCAAAGGCGTTAGCACCGATACACGCACGATTCGTGCTGGTGAATTGTTTTTCGCCCTCCAGGGGCCAAACTTTGACGGACGTGACTACGTCGGCAAGGCCAGCGCCAGCCTTGCGGCGGGCGCTGTTGTGGGCAGCGTCGTCAGTGCCGATATTGCACAAATAACGGTGGACGATGCAAAGCTGGCGCTGGGTCGGTTTGCTGCAGCCTGGCGCAACAGCAAGGACGTCTGCGTCGTCGGTATAACCGGAAGTAACGGCAAGACGACGCTAAAGGAACTGGTCTCGGCATGCCTCGGCAGCACGGCGCCAACGCTTGCAACGGAAGGCAATCTGAATAACGACATCGGTATGCCTTTAATGCTTGCTCGCATTAGCGACGAACATGAATTTGCCGTACTGGAAATGGGTGCCAATCACGCCGGCGAAATCGCTTATCTCGCTTCGCTCGCAAATCCCGACGTCGTCGTTATTACCAATGCAGCGGCGGCACATCTGGAAGGCTTCGGTTCGGTTGAGGGTGTTGCTCATGCCAAGGGCGAACTTCTTGAGGTCGTAAACCGACCGCGGTTCGCAGTATTAAATGCTGACGACGATTACTACGACTATTGGTCGTCATTGGTGAGCGATGTCGAATCCTTAAGTTTCGGATTATCCGCTACTGCAGATATTCGTGCCGACGAGATTCTTACGAGCTCGTCCGGCTCGACGTTCAAATTGCACATGCCGACAGCGTCGTTGAAAGTCGCTCTGCCATTGCCGGGAATTCACAACGTACGCAATTCCTGTGCAGCCGCGGCGGTTGCGACTGTTCTCGGTATCGATAGCGAGCAAATAAAAACGGCGCTTGAGAGCGTTGCTCCGGTCGCGGGTCGCTTGCAGCCATTGTCCGGAATCAACGGATGTACCTTATTCGACGACAGTTATAACGCAAACCCGCTGTCAACAATTGCCGCTGCGGAGTTTCTGGCGAGCCTCGAAGGTGAGAGCTGGCTGGTGCTCGGCGACATGAAGGAACTCGGAGAAGATGCAGAGGAATTGCATCGCGAGGTTGGAGCGTCGGCGCGAACAAGCGGTGTGAACCGCTTGTTCGCGCTTGGCGATCTCGCAAAACAATATGTTCAGGGTTTCGGTGAAGGCGCGAAATGGTACGCGGATGTCGATGCCCTAATTGCAGACGTGAGCAATACTGGCAGCAAGCAGAACGTGCTGGTCAAAGGTTCACGAGGAATGCGCATGGAACGCGTCGTCAGTGCTTTGCAAGCATCTGATCCAGTGAGAAAGGAGGCTTAATCATGCTGCTTTATCTCACTGAATACCTCGCCCAGTTTGAGTCCGGGTTCAACGTCTTCAGTTACTTGACGATGCGGGCGATTCTTGGCGCACTAACGGCGCTCGTAATTTCATTCATTGTCGGTCCACGGATGATCAAGAGTCTGAGCGTCAATCAGCTTGGGCAGCCGGTTCGCGAAGATGGCCCGGAAACGCATTTGCTAAAAGCGGGCACACCGACAATGGGCGGTGCGCTAATTCTTACCGCTATTTCAGTGGCCACGGTACTGTGGGCAGACCTTGAAAATCACTATGTCTGGATTGTGCTTTTCGTAACACTCTCTTTCGGTGTCATCGGTTATGTCGATGACTACAAGAAACTCGTATTGCAAAACCCGGCCGGTATATCGGCGAAGCAAAAACTCTTCTGGCAGTCTAGTGCGGCTCTTATCGCCGCCATTGCTCTGTACGTTACGGTGACCGACGAGGTTCAGACCTCGTTACTAATCCCGTACTTCAAGGATCTATCGATCCCGCTTGGCATGTTCCAGGTCGTCGTAACGTACTTTTTTATTGTTGGCTTCAGTAATGCGGTGAATCTAACCGATGGCCTGGATGGATTGGCGATCATGCCGACGGTACTGGTTGGCGGGGCACTCGGTCTGTTCGCCTACGTAACCGGTAACACGAATTTTTCGGAGTATCTCGGAATTCCCTACGTCGCGGGCACTGGCGAGATCATGGTGTTCTGCGCGGCGATGGCGGGCGCGGGCCTTGGTTTCCTGTGGTTCAACACCTATCCCGCTCAAGTGTTTATGGGTGACATCGGCGCTTTGTCGCTGGGCGCTGCATTAGGCGTGGTTGCTGTTGTCGTACGGCAGGAAATTGTGCTGGCGATTATGGGCGGCGTATTTGTTGTCGAAACATTGTCGGTGATAATTCAGGTAGCGTCGTTCAAGCTTACCGGCAAGCGCGTTTTTCGCATGGCTCCGTTACACCATCACTTCGAACTCAAAGGCTGGGCTGAGCCGAAAGTCATCGTTCGCTTTTGGATCATAACGGTCATTCTCGTGCTGGTCGGTCTTGCAAGTTTGAAAATACGATGAGTAATTCGCAGACTCCGGCAACAAAAGACATGGTCGTCGGCCTCGGCGCGACCGGCCTGTCGATCGCGCGCTATTTGGCGCGCAGCGATATTCGCGCAACTTACTTCGATAGCCGGGATGAGCCGCCCGGAATCGAAGAACTCAGTGAGATTTGCCCTGAAGCAGAAGTCGTACTCGGCGGCGAAACGCTGCCGAAAGGCATTGAAAGAATAATCGCGTCACCTGGAATTTCGGATAGCCACCCGCTGCTCGAAAAGGCGCTGAACAAGAAGCTTAATGTCGTCTCCGATATCGAGTTATTCGCACAGGATGCGACAGCGCCGTTTGTTGCGATCACGGGATCGAATGGCAAGAGCACGGTAACGACTTTGCTGTATCACATGTGCCGTGCAGACGGGCGTGAAGCGCTTGCGGGTGGGAATCTTGGCGAGCCGGCACTCGACTTACTGACATACGAGAAACCGGACGTCTACGTGCTTGAATTGTCCAGTTTCCAGTTACATCGAACGCACAACCTGCCTGCAAAGGTCGCGGTGCTGCTAAATGTGTCTCCGGATCATCTGGATTGGCACGCCGACGAGGATGAGTACCGGCAATCCAAGTACCGAATTTACCGTGATGCAGAGGCCGCCGTTATTAATCGCGCCGATCCTGAAGCAAGCAATTACACGAAACATTGTGAACGCGTCGTTAGCTTCGGTCTGGACGCTCCACAAGACGGCCATTACGGGCTGCGCGTCGATGATGATCAAAGCTATCTCGCTTGCGGCGAGACCTTGCTGTTGTCGACTGGTGAACTTGCGATGTACGGCGCGCACAATCAATTGAACGCACTTGCGGCACTGGCAGCAGGCGATCTGCTCGGCCTGGATGTGGCGGCGATGTTACGTGTACTGGTTGAATTTCCCGGATTGCCGCATCGCATGCAGTTTGTCGCGCGTATCGCCGCAGTCGATTACATCAACGATTCGAAAGCGACCAATGTGGCAGCGGCCGTTGCCTCGATCGCCTCCGTTGACTCGATGTTGGTTCTGGTTGCTGGAGGCGACGGGAAGGGAGGCGATTTTGGTGATCTGGCCGAAGCGGTCGAAGACAAGCTGCGCGGGGCCGTATTGATCGGTAAGGATGCTGAGAAGATTGCACATGCGCTCGACACAGTCATGCCAGTGCATTTCGCGGATACGATGGGCGCGGCCGTCAGTTTGGCGGCCAGATGTGCCGAGTCCGATGACACGGTGTTGCTCGCACCGGCGTGCGCAAGCCTCGATCAGTACAGTAATTACATGCAACGCGGCGACTCGTTTTGTGCGGCAGTGGAGGCACTCAGGCGATGACCGTTCGTAGTGCAACCTGGCCGTTCCCGGCGAGAATCAAGACCGAACTACAGATCGATACTGTGCTGTTGACGATTGTTCTGGCTCTGTTGCTGGGCGGGTTGGTTATTCTTGCATCCGCTTCGACCTCCATATCTGACAATGCGGTTAACAATCCATTCTTCTATGTGCAGAGGCAGCTAGTCGCCGCCGCTTTGGGCGCTGTCGCCGGGTTCATTTGCCTGTTCATCCCGATGCAGGTCTGGCGCAGCCTCGGTCCGCTGATATTGATCGTTGGCTTGCTGCTGCTCATCGTGGTGTTGCTGCCCGGTGTGGGCCATGAGGTGAATGGCAGTACACGCTGGGTTCGCCTCGGTGTCATGAACTTGCAGGTTTCGGAGCCTGCTCGTCTTTGTTTTATTCTTTACCTCGCTGGTTATCTGGTGCGGCGCAACAAGTCATTACGTGAAGAATTTATGGGGTTCCTGAGGCCGATGATCGTTCTGAGCCTCGCCTGTGTTTTGTTGCTGGCGGAGCCGGACTTCGGTGCAGCGGTCGTCCTGCTGGCGACCGCGCTGGCAATGATGTTTGTCGCCGGAGCACGCATTCGCGATTTCGTCGTCTTCTTCATGGCAGCAGTGATGGCCATGGCAGCGCTCGCTTTGGCTTCGCCATATCGAATGCAGCGAATTACGGGATTTCTCGACCCCTGGGCAGATCCGTTTGATTCCGGATTCCAGTTAACGCAATCGCTTATCGCTATTGGACGCGGCGAATGGCTGGGTGTTGGTCTTGGCGATAGCGTTCAGAAACTTTTCTATCTGCCGGAAGCACACACCGATTTCGTGTTTGCGGTCTACGCCGAAGAGTTCGGTTTGCTGGGGTCGCTGGTGTTGATCGCCCTGTTCCTGGCCTTACTCTGGAGAATATTCAAACTCGCCATGCGCGCGGCGGACGCGGAGCGCTTTTTTGAAGCCTACATCGCGATTGGTCTGGGTACCTGGCTCGGCATCCAGGCGTTTATCAATATCGGTGTGAACATGGGTTTGCTACCGACAAAAGGCCTGACGTTGCCACTAATCAGCTATGGCCGCAGCAGTTTGATTATAACGATGATCTGCATTGCGCTGTTGTTGCGCATTCATCACGAATTGGCAGTGGATGCCACACCTGTGAATCGCAAACGTCGTGTGCGGAGCAAGAAGTCATGAGCGCGCGACCAATTCTCGTCATGGCCGGTGGGACCGGCGGACACGTCTATCCAGCGCTCGCAGTCGCACGCGCGTTGCAGGCAAATTCGCGAGACATTGTTTGGCTGGGGACGCATCGAGGCCTTGAATCACGCATCGTTCCGGCAGCAGGCATCGATATGGAATGGATTAGTGTGAAGGGCCTGCGTCGTAAGGGAGTGCTTGCCCTCGTTATCGCCCCGTTACAACTCATTTGGGCCTTACTGCAATCGCTTAGCGTAATTATTCGACGTCGTCCTGCTGCCGTTCTGGGCATGGGTGGATTCGCAAGTGGACCTGGTGGCGTCGCCGCCTGGCTGACTCGCCGTCCGCTCGTAATCCATGAACAGAATGCAGCGGCAGGTATGACAAACCGTCTTCTGGCGCGTCTTGCCCGGGTTGTGCTGCAAGCCTTCCCGGGCAGTTTTAATTCCAGGATTTCCGCTGAAACCGTGGGTAATCCGGTTCGCGAGGACATCGCTGCAATTCCACTTCCGGCTGAGCGCTACGATAATCGTCAGGGATCTTTGAGGTTGCTCGTCCTGGGCGGTAGCCAGGGTGCGCTGGCATTGAATCGAACACTACCGGCAGCTCTTGCGCTGCTCGACGTCGATGCACGGCCATTGGTTCGTCATCAATGTGGTGAGCGCACGTTTGAGACGGCTAAAGCGGCGTACGCCGAGCATCAGCTTGAAGTTGAGTTACTGCCCTTCATCGAAGATATGGCAGAGGTTTACGCTTGGGCAGATTTGGTCGTTTGCCGAGCGGGCGCACTGACAGTAGCAGAGCTTTGTGCCGCAGGTTTGCCAGCATTGTTTATTCCATACCCGGCGGCTGTTGACGATCATCAAACGGCGAATGCCCGTCCAATGGTGGAATCGGGCGCAGCGGCAATTGTTCAGGAAGCGGATCTAACGCCAGAGCATCTCGCGAAGCTGATGCGCGAGTGGCTTCAATCTCGCGCCTTTCTAACCAAAAGCGCTGAAAAAGCACGCGCGCTTGCCTGTCCAAACGCACTGAGCCGCATTACCGAGATTTGCCTGCAGCAGGCAGGTGCGACCGCATGATTAAGCGTATGCGCCGCATCCACTCAGTGCACTTCGTCGGTATCGGCGGGTCTGGAATGTCGGGAATAGCGGAGGTGATGCTCAGTCTCGGCTATGCGGTGCAGGGCTCGGACCTGAAAGCTAACAAACAGACCAGGCGTCTTGAGGATCAGGGTGCAACCGTATTCATCGGCCACGCTGCAGACAACATTCTTGATGCAGATGCCGTAGTTGTATCCAGCGCGGTCGATGATTCCAATCCCGAGGTCGCGGCGGCCAGAGAACAGTTAATGCCCGTCGTCAGTCGGGCAGAGATGCTGGCTGAGTTGATGCGTTTTCGCTATTCGGTCGCTGTTGCTGGGACGCACGGCAAGACGACAACGACCAGCTTGGTCGCTAGTGTGCTTGCGGAAGGCGGTCTTGATCCTACCTTTGTTATCGGCGGGCGTCTCAAGAGCGCTGACGCCAATGCGCGACTTGGGCAGGGCGACTATCTGGTCGCTGAAGCAGACGAAAGCGACGCGTCCTTCGTTCACTTGAAGCCGATGTTGGCCGTGGTGACGAATATCGATGCGGACCACATGTCGACCTACGACGGTGATATCGAAAAGCTGAAGAGTGGTTTCATCGAGTTTCTACACAATTTACCATTCTACGGTCTCGCTGTGGTTTGCACTGACGATGTGGGCGTCAACGACGTGCTTGCTGACATCGGACGTTCCGTTACGACGTATGGAACCAACGATGCCGCCGATGTGCGTGCAGTCAATATCGTGTTCACTGAACATCAGACTACATTCGATGTAGTGCGTAGTGAGGACAGCCGGGCAGATTCCGCGCTAATGCACGTTAGGTTGGGTCTGCCAGGCATGCATAACGTGCGCAACGCTCTCGCTGCGATCGCCGTCGCGGACGAATTACAAATTGCTGATCGTGCAGTTGTAAAGGCACTCGAAGAATTTGAGGGAATCGATCGCCGCTTTCAGCGACTGGGTGACGTACAGACGGCAGCCGGAACGGTGATGCTTGTCGATGACTACGGTCATCATCCGACTGAAATCGCCGCAACATTGTCGGCCGCAAAATCAGGATGGCCCGAAAAACGCGTCGTACTTGTTTTTCAGCCGCATCGATATTCACGAACGCGTGATCTGATGGACGATTTCGCGACCGTGTTATCTGAGGCGGACGTTCTCGTACTACTGGATGTATACGCGGCCGGCGAGGAACCGATCGCCGGCGCTGACGGCAGAGCAATGGCCCGTGCCGTTCGTTCAAGAGGATCTGTCGAACCGGTGTTCGTCGAATCACTGGGCGATCTGCAGCCTGTTCTCCTTGATCTGATCGCGGAAGGTGACCTGATACTGACCATGGGTGCGGGCGATATCGGCGCATACGCGAGTGAGCTTCCAAAGCTGATCAGCAGTGGTCCGGCACTGAAGGTGCATCAATGATGGCTTCCGCGAAGGACCTGACAGTGCAGGGTGAGCTTCGTTATAACGAGCCGATGAGTCGTCACACGTCCTGGCGTGCAGGTGGTCCAGCTGAGGTTTTCTTTGTTCCGGCCAGCATCGATGATCTGTCTGCGTTTCTCGCTGAGCTCGATATCGACGTGCCGATTTTTTGGCATGGTGTTGGTAGTAATCTGCTAGTCCGCGATAGCGGAATCCCGGGTGTGGTTGTGTCTGCTGCGAAAGTGCTGCGCGATCTTGAGCGCCTTGACCGCTATCTGGTCAGCGCTGGAGCCGGCGTGCCGTGTACCGCTTTGGCGCGTCAGTGCATTCGATGGGAGTTGGGGCCGTCCGAATTCTTTGCTGGCATCCCAGGCACCGTGGGTGGGGCATTGGCAATGAATGCCGGTGCGCACGGCGGCGAGACCTGGGAGCGCGTGGAGTCCGTGCGAACGATCGATCGCGCCGGTGAAATTCATGAACGTGCGCCGGGCGAATACAGCGTTGCCTATCGCAGCGTCAAAGGCCCTGCAAACGAATGGTTCCTGGCAGCGACGATGCGTTTCGAACAAGACGTTATTCCAAGTATCGAAACGCTGAACAACATGCTCGAACGCCGCAAGACGACTCAACCACTGGGTTTGCCGAGTTGCGGCTCGGTATTCAGAAATCCGGACGGCGATCATTCAGCGCGTCTCATCGAAACGGCAGGCCTGAAGGGACACCGTATCGGAGGTGCTGAAGTTTCTGATAAACACGCTAACTTTATTATTAACCGCGACAACGCATCGGCAACCGATATTGAAGAGCTGATAGAGCACGTTCGACAAACCGTATTGCACGAACACGGTGTGGAATTGCAGCACG
Organism: Woeseiaceae bacterium; assembly: GCA_021773075.1. Taxonomy (GTDB): domain Bacteria; phylum Pseudomonadota; class Gammaproteobacteria; order Steroidobacterales; family Woeseiaceae; genus UBA1847. The sequence goes on along the minus strand of JAJFKT010000012.1, from coordinate 55,543 downwards.
AAGTACGCATCGTCGGGAGGCCGCAATCATGACTGACCCGACCGTGATTCTAGAACAGCGACAGCTTGTTACGAATGTCGGTGACTTTGGCCGGGTCGCTGTGATGCTGGGCGGCGATTCCAGTGAACGCGAGGTTTCACTGGATACCGGCGCTGCTGTTTTGCAGGCGTTGCAGTCGAAGGGAGTCGATGCAGAAGCGTGGGATCCCGCCGAAAATACGATGCGCGAATTTGCCAGCGCCGGTTTCGACCGTGTCTGGATCGCCTTACATGGCCCGGGAGGCGAAGACGGCGCACTGCAGGGCATGCTGCAGTGGCTTGAAATTCCATACACCGGTAGTGGTGTAATGGCTTCAGCCATCGCAATGGACAAGGTACGCAGCAAACACCTGTTCCGCGCAGCCGGAATCCCAACGCCCGATTACGCAATTGCCCGATCATTGGCTGACGCATCGGTCGCGGCCGAGCAGCTTGGCTTCCCAATGATTGTTAAACCATCGGGCCAGGGTTCCAGTGTTGGCATGTCGAAGATATTCGAACGTGCCGAGCTCAACGATGCCGTCGAGGTAGCCTTGCAATTCGGTGACACCGCATTGCTGGAGCAGTGCATCGTCGGTGACGAATTCACTGTGTCGGTATTGCAGGGTAGAGCGCTGCCAAGTATTCGTATCGTTACACCCCGCGTTTTCTATGACTACCGCGCGAAATACGAATCGGATCGGACTGAGTATATCTGTCCTGGTACGGCGAATGAGGATGATGAGTCACTGTATGCCGAGCTCGCGATTGCGGCGTTCAATGAGCTCGGTTGCAGCGGTTGGGGCCGTGTTGATTTCATGACGGGCGGTGACGGTCAGCCACTCGTTCTGGAGGTCAATACCGTGCCTGGCATGACCAGTCACAGCCTGGTTCCTATGGCCGCGCGCGAAGAAGGCATCGACTTTGAAAACCTGTGCTGGCGAATTCTGGAAACAAGTATTAGCCGCGCTGATGCTTTAACGAATGTCGAGGTGGCCGCACATGGCACGTAAGCAAGCCAATCGACGCAAGCCGAAAACGACACCGCGCGTGCAGTTGCCAAAAATTCGAATCAGCCGAATTCTGGGGCCGTTGCTTGCTGCCGGTGTCGTATTCGCGACCTACCAGTTGAGTCTGACGATGCTGGACCGGGAGATCTCGTCGATCGAAATAAGCGGTCCTTTTCAGCGCGTGACTGCACTCCATATAGAAGAGGCTATCAGCGATGAGGTTGAGGCCGGGTTCGTCGGTGCAGATATTGACCAGATACAAGAACAGATAGTGGCATTGCCCTGGATTGATCAGGCTCGCGTTGCACGTCGGTGGCCGAGTCGTATTTCGATCACAGTGACGGAACAAATTCCAGCTGCAGTCTGGGGTGACAGCGGTTTGCTGAATACGCGCGGCGAGCTGTTTGTCACGGATCTTCGGCATGCCCCCGCCGAACTGCCACGCTTGAGTGGACCTGATAGCAGTTCAGCCGAGGTCGCGGCACGTTATTTGGCCGTACGCGATCAATTGATACCCCTTGGACTGGATGTGCGTCGGGTACATCTGGACGCGCGTGGCTCATGGGAAATGACTTTGGGTAATGGCATCGAGGTCCGGCTCGGGCGCAAGGCGGTCGCAGGTCGGACTGATCTGTTTCTTGACGTGGTCGCCGACATTATTACCGGTCGTGCGATGGATATCGAATACGTCGACATGCGCTACGGCAATGGTTTCACGATTGGTTGGAAAAGTGGATCGCAAACCCCGGTCAGCGATCCGGAACGGGCCGAGCAGGAAATGCTCGCCGCCAGAGGAACACATTGAATGTCCAAACGACCTGACAAGAATTTGATCGTCGGACTCGACATCGGTACGTCGAAGGTAGTTGCCATCGTTGGCGAAGTAAACGATGAAGGTAATATCGAGGTTGTCGGAATCGGTACGCACCCGTCTCGCGGACTAAAAAAGGGCGTGGTCGTCAATATTGAGTCGACAGTGCATTCAATTCAACGTGCGGTCGAAGAGGCCGAACTGATGGCCGGTTGTGACATCCATTCGGTCTATACGGGAATCGCTGGTAGTCACGTTCGCAGCCTCAACTCGCACGGCATCGTGGCGATACGCGATTCGGAAGTTAGTTCCAGCGATGTCGATCGGGTCATTGATGCGGCGCGAGCCGTGGCAATTCCCGCCGACCAGAAAATCCTGCACATCTTGCCGCAGGAATTTGTGATCGATAATCAGGAAGGCATTCGCGAGCCCATCGGTATGTCCGGCGTTCGCCTTGAGGCAAAGGTGCATATGGTCACCGGGGCCGAGAGCGCTGCACAAAATATTGTGAAGTGCGTTCAGCGTTGCGGACTTGAGGTTGATGACATCGTTTTGGAACAACTGGCATCGAGCTATTCAGTTCTGACGGATGACGAAAAAGAGCTCGGCTCCTGCATTGTGGACATCGGCGGAGGCACGACTGATATCGCCGTATTTCTCGGCGGCGCGATTCAGCATACGGCAGTTATTCCTATTGCCGGCGACCAGGTAACCAACGATATTGCCGTGTCGATGCGGACGCCGACGCAATACGCTGAAGAAATCAAGATCAAGTACGCCTGTGCCTTATCGCAGTTGGCGAATCCGGATGAAACCATAGAAGTACCGAGTGTCGGAGACCGACCACCGCGCAGACTGGCGCGCCAGACGTTGGCCGAGATTGTCGAGCCACGTTACGAAGAACTATTTGGACTGGTTCGCGATGAATTGCGTCGCAGCGGCTTTGAGGAATTGATCGCGGCCGGTGTCGTAATTACCGGTGGCAGCGCGAAAATGGAAGGCGCGGTCGAGTTGGCGGAAGAGGTGTTTCATATGCCTGTGCGGCTTGGATCGCCGCAATATGTCGATGGACTTATGGATGTCATTCGCAATCCGATTCACGCGACAGGCGTTGGCCTGTTGTTGTATGGATTCGAGAATATTTCACGCCGTGATCGGCGCAGTACACCGATCGGCGGCAACTTAGGGGAAGTCTGGGAGCGCATGAAGTCGTGGTTCCAGGGCCAATTTTAAAATCAGCAAACCACAAAAGTTTACAAAGCGGAGGAACACTCAATGTTTGAATTAATGGATGCTCACAGTTCGAGCGCAGTCATCAAGGTCATCGGTGTCGGTGGCGGTGGTGGCAATGCGGTCTCGCACATGGTTGAAACCGGCATCGAAGGTGTCGATTTCATCTGTGCGAATACCGACTCGCAGGCGCTCAAGGGGTCGCAAGTGCGGACCTCGTTGCAAATCGGTTGCAACATCACAAAGGGACTTGGCGCCGGTGCCGATCCTGATATTGGCCGTCAGGCCGCCATGGAAGATCGCGATCGCATACTAGAAGTCATAGAAGGTGCGGACATGCTTTTTATTACTGCCGGCATGGGTGGCGGTACGGGCACAGGTGCGGCCCCGATTGTTGCCCAGGTTGCCAAGGAACTTGGCATCCTGACGGTAGCCGTGGTTACCAAGCCGTTCCAGATGGAAGGTGGCAAGCGAATGCAGATTGCCGAAAGTGGTATCGCGGAATTGGGTAAATACGTCGACTCGTTAATCACCATACCGAATGAGAAACTGCTAGCGGTGCTCGGCGGCGAAACGACGCTTCTTGATGCGTTTCGATCGGCTAACCAGGTCCTGCAAGGTGCAGTACAGGGTATCGCCGAGTTAATCACGCGACCTGGCCTTATCAATGTCGACTTCGCTGATGTGAGAACCGTTATGGCTGAGATGGGTATGGCGATGATGGGATCGGGCGTATCGTCCGGTGAAGATCGTGCACGGGAAGCGGCGGAAGCGGCAGCATCCAGCCCGCTACTCGAAGACATCAACCTCGCCGGAGCGAAAGGTGTTCTCGTCAATGTCACGGCGGGCATGGATCTTTCGATTGGCGAGTTCCAGGAGGTCGGCAATACGGTCAAGGAATACGCGTCTGACGATGCCACTGTCGTAGTCGGTACGGTAATCGATCCCGAGATGACAGATCGCATCCGCGTTACGGTCGTTGCAACAGGCCTTGGCCACGCAGCCAGCAATGCTGAATCGCCAATGCGAATCGTCCGTCGACCTGCGGCTCAGGTTGAACCGAACTACCAGACTCTGGATAAACCGACCGTGCAAAGACAGCGTGCTGTTGGCGATGGTTTGGACGGCAATGGTTTGCAGGAGGAATTGCTGGATATTCCGGCGTTCCTGCGCCGACAAGCTGATTGAAGCAAAACGGCCTGGGACCAGAGGCCGGGCAGTCTGATCGTCAGGGGCAGGTACCTCCGCTTGCTGGCCCGGGTATCCGGGCCGGCTACCTGATCGACCCTGAAAACAGATTGCCCGACTTCTGTCGCACTCCTGATCGCTAAGGCGCTGAAATGCTAAGGATTTTTGGATCCGCTAAGGTTTTGTGATAATCTTCCGCCCGAAATGCTAAGACAACGAACACTAAAAACGACTATCAGGGCCACCGGCGTTGGGCTGCACAGCGGCGAAAAGGTCTACATGACTTTACGGCCGGCAGCCGTGAATTCTGGAATTACGTTTCGCCGCGTCGATCTTGAAGAGCCGGTGGATATTCCAGCTGATCCTCGGCTCGTAGGCGAGACCATGCTAGGTACGACGCTGATCAAAGATGGCGTCAAAGTTGCAACGGTTGAACACCTGTTATCCGCGATGGCCGGACTGGGCATCGACAATCTGTATGTTGATTTATCAGCGCCAGAAGTGCCGATCATGGACGGTAGTGCAGGACCGTTCATATTCCTGTTGCAGTCTGCCGGCATTGAAGAGCAAAACGCCCCGAAGAAGTTCATTCGCATCAGGAAAACCGTACGCGTAGAAGATGGTGACAAGTGGGCAGAACTCGTTCCATTCAATGGTTTCAAAGTGAACTTTGAAGTGTATTTCAATCACCCCGTTTTCAACAAGCTTAGTCAGAAAGCGAGCATTGATTTTTCATCGACTTCATTTCTCAAGGAAGTTAGCCGAGCGCGTACTTTCTGTTTTCTACGTGATGTTGAAGCATTGCGAGAACGAAATCTGACACTTGGTGGCAGCATGGACAATGCCATCGTTCTGGATGACTACCGAATATTGAATGAAGATGGTCTTCGCTATGCGAATGAATTTGTTATTCACAAGATTCTCGATGCTATTGGTGATGCCTACTTGCTTGGTCACAGTTTAATTGGCGAATTACGAGCCTATAAATCGGGCCACGATCTGAACAACAAATTGTTTCGCGCAATGCTTGCCGATGAGTCGGCATGGGAAGAGGTGACCTTTGAAGATTCGCGCAAGGCGCCAATCTCCTACGCAACGCCATCTTATGCCTAAATCTAGCCCTGGCTGACGCGCACACGACAGGTGTGTGCGGATACTCCCGCGTCCCGGGCCGCCCGCAACAAAAGATCTGTCTCGTAGCGCAGCCTGGAAGCCCAGGCGGAAGAGGCGCAAATGACGATCAACTCCCCGTCTTCCCGGACATTCGCGGCGACGATCGAGCTGCGGTCGGCCTCGGGCAAAGCGTTGCAAAGTACGTCCGTAAGCTTGCCCATGCGCTGAGCTCGGCCCACGAGGCCGCTTAAACTCCCTTCGTTACAAGGGCTTAGAAGATTCTTGAGTTTGCTGGAGGGCATAAAAATGTGACGCAGTTGGCGCTTTGGTCCTGTTTGCGGTGACGTTGGTCACCGTTCCCGGGACCATACCTTGTAATGATTTCCGACATTATGCATAGTTTCGCCTCGATAAAGGCAAACTCGTCGAAAGGCGGGGGCGCAAATCCACCGGTCTAAGGGGCTTCCTAAGACAGCGGGGCTACCGAAGTGAGCAGGGACAGCAAGTTGATAATAACGCGAATAAGCGAATGCGGGCGACTAGCTCGTGGCTTCGCAACTTGTACAAAACCAATGCGAACAAGAGTAGCGCATCCGGGACGCAGGATATGAATGTAGTAATTTTTGGCAAGGGGTTCGGATCACCCCGGCAGGTCAACCTGACAGGCGTCGGTGCCTGTCTGAGCATCGCTGTCGTTGCCGGATTGATAATTAGCAGCGGTTTCATGGCCGGGTCCTGGCACGCATCACGCACAGGTTCGGGGGTCAGTAACGGTGAGCTCGAAGGGCTAATGGGCCAGTTGCATCAGCAACGCGAAAGCATCGGTTCTCTACGCCAGGAAAATGAAGATACGCTTGATGCCTTGTCAATTCGTATCGCGAAAATGAATGCGAGAATGATTCGTCTGGATGCGTTAGGTCGACGTCTAACGGATATGGCGGATATTGATGATGGCGAATTCGATTTCGATTCTGATCCAGCTGTTGGCGGGCCGGAAGAGCCAATGACCGCTGGTTCCAACGTAGAAACTCCTGAAATACTCGACGCCATGAGCTTGCTCGGTGCGCAATTGGACGATCGTGAAGCACAGCTCAACGTACTTGAAAGTGTGTTGATGAATCAAAATCTCAAAGATCGCGTTTACCCACAGGGTCGTCCGGTCGGTGCGGGCTGGATTTCATCCTACTTCGGTAAACGCACGGACCCGTTCACGGGCAAAGCGGCGAACCACACAGGTGTCGACTTCGCTGGCAAGAATGGCGCTGAGATTGTTGCGGTTGCCGATGGCGTTGTTACCTGGTCGGCGGATCGCTACGGCTACGGCATCATGGTTGAAATCAACCACGGCAGTGGCTACTCGACACGCTATGCCCACAATTCAGAAAACCTCGTCTCCGTTGGGGATGAAGTCAAGAAAGGTCAGGTTGTCGCCCTCATGGGCGAAACCGGTCGTGCGACCGGCCCTAACCTGCACTTTGAGGTGCTGCACAACGGTAGCCGGGTTAATCCGGTGAAGTTTATCCGCGAATCCTCCAAGTAGTTCAAGCGTAACCCGGAAGCTTGATTTCGGCGCAGGCCGGAGCGGTCCTTGTGATTGCGAAAAACACCCATAAGTCGCGACATTAGATATTACACAGACCGCAAAACCTATAGAATAGCGGCCTTTCCGGACCGGACCATTAGGAGCCCTTAGTGGCCAATTTCCTGACACGCATATTTGGCAGCCGCAACCAGCGGCTGGTGCGTCAGTACGCAAAATCAGTACAGCAGATTAATGCCCTCGAAGAGAGCATAAAATCTCACAGTGATAGTGCGCTGCAAGCAAAGACAGCAGAGTTTCAAAAACGCTACGCCGATGGCGAGACTCTGCAACTACTCTTGCCAGAGGCATTTGCCGTCGCACGCGAGGCTTCAATTCGGACAATGCAAATGCGGCCTTTCGACGTTCAGCTGATCGGCGGCATGGTCCTGAATGACGGCAATATCGCCGAAATGCGGACGGGTGAAGGTAAGACGCTTATGTCGACGTTACCTGCCTATTTGAACTCGCTCAGCGGTGACGGTGTTCACATAGTTACCGTGAACGAGTATCTCGCTCAACGTGATGCGGACTGGATGCGTCCGATATACGAATTCCTTGGCCTGACCGTTGGCGTGTCAAAAAGTGGCCAGACAGCGGAGGAGAAACGAGCTGCCTACCAGTGCGATATCACCTACGCGACCAACAACGAACTCGGCTTCGACTACCTGAGAGATAACCTTGCGTTTGCGACGGCGGACAAAGCACAACGGGAATTGAATTTTGCGATTGTTGACGAAGTCGATTCGATATTGATCGATGAGGCGCGAACGCCATTGATTATTTCCGGGCCCGCCGAATCCAGCACGGACCTGTACGCCCAAATCAACAAGTTGATTCCGAAACTCAAAGTGCACGACGAAACTGACGAGCCGACGAATTTCGACATAGCGGCGAACAAAGTCATTCTGGACGGCGCTGAAATGAGTCTTGAGCAGGCTATTCGCGTTGCTGAGGATGGTGACGGCGATCTGGTGATGACCGAGCTACAAGGCAAAGTAGCGCATTGCCGTGTCGTCAAACGCGGCGATTACACCGTCGATGAAAAGGCGAAGCAAGCGCACGTTACAGAGGAAGGGCATGCGCGCGTTGAAGCGCTTATGGCTCAGACAGGACTGCTGGCTGAAGGTGAGAGCCTTTACGACGCGGGTAACATCAAATTGCTGCATCACCTGAATTCGGCGCTACGTGCCCACAAAATGTACCAACGTGACGTCGATTACATTATCAAGGATGGTGAAGTCGTCATCGTCGATGAATTCACAGGTCGCACCATGCCCGGACGTCGTTGGGGCGATGGCTTGCATCAGGCGGTTGAGGCAAAAGAAGGCGTTTCGATCAAGCAGGAAAATCAGACGGTTGCTTCAATCACTTTCCAGAACTACTTTCGGCTCTACAACAAGTTGTCGGGTATGACCGGTACCGCCGACACTGAGGCTTTCGAGTTTCAACAGATTTATGGTTTGGAAGTTGTCGTTATTCCGACGCACAAAGACATGATTCGCGTTGATCATGCGGATCTCGTCTACCTGACAGAGAAAGACAAATTTGAAGCGATCATTGAGGATGTCGTCGATTGCAGTGAGCGTGGCCAGCCTGTGCTGGTTGGTACGACTTCGATCGAGGCATCCGAGTTGCTGTCATCCTTCCTCAAAAAACGGGACATCAAACATCGCGTTTTGAATGCAAAACAACACGAGCGCGAAGCACAGATCGTGCAAAATGCCGGACGACCCGGCGCGATCACAATTGCGACGAACATGGCCGGCCGTGGAACCGATATCGTTCTTGGCGGTAGTTTGGACGCGGCGCTCGCGAATGCCGGCGAAGAAGCGGACAAGGCCACAGTAGAATCGGAATGGCAGCAACGTCACGAGAAAGTTCTGGAGGCGGGCGGCTTGCATATCGTTGGTACTGAACGACATGAGTCTCGCCGCATCGACAATCAGTTAAGAGGTCGATCAGGACGTCAGGGTGATCCGGGTTCGTCGAGATTCTACCTGTCAATGGAAGATACACTGATGCGTATTTTCGGTGATCCCGAAAATACCAAGAGACTCCTGTCACGTGCTGGAATGAAAGAAGGCGAGGCTATTGAGAGCCGCTTGCTCTCACGCCAGATCGAACGGGCACAGCGCAAGGTAGAAGCGCACAACTTCGATATTCGTAAGAACCTGCTTGAATACGATGACGTTGCTAACGACCAGCGCAAGGTTGTTTATCATCAGCGCGCTGAGCTAATGGATGCCGACGAGATTGAAGAGTCGGTCGCTGCCATTCGGGAAGAAGTGGTGGCTATTACCGTTGAGCAATACATCCCCCCAGGTAGTCTGGACGAGTTGTGGGACCCTGATGGCCTGTCTCAAGCGCTTGAATCCGAATTCGGTGTACGTGCCGACGTTGGCCGCTGGGCACGCGACGACAAGACTATTAGCGCCGAAGGCATCGCAGAATTATGCATTAAAGAAGCCTCGCGGGCGTATAAGACAAAGGTCGATAATATTGGCGCGGAATTGATGCGTGGCGTTGAGAAACAAGTCATGTTGCGGCAGCTCGACCATCACTGGAAGGAACATCTTGCCGGGATGGACCACCTGCGACAGGGTATCGGCCTGCGTTCCTATGCGCAGAAAAATCCGAAACAGGAATACAAACGTGAAGCGTTCGAAATGTTCGGGACGATGCTGGAGCAGGTCAAACACGATACAATCAGCATTCTTTCGCGCATTCGGATTCAGGGCGAGGACGATCTCAACGAAATGTCCGAGCGCAGGCAATCGGCTGACTCGATGAAGTTCCAGCATGCCGAAGCGAGTGCACTGGGTGGCCAGCAACAAGCTAACCAACCGCCTGCAGGTCAGCAAGCTGCGCGTCCTCATGTTGAGCCATTCGTTCGGGACAGCCGCAAAGTGGGTCGCAACGAGCCGTGCCCGTGCGGATCCGGAAAGAAGTTCAAGCAGTGCCACGGCAAATTGAACGTCTAGGGTCTCTCGTTTGCAGGAATTAGATCATTTTGATGTTGCCGCCGGAATTCTTTGCGATGCGAAAGGCCGAATCCTGATTGCAGAGCGTTTGGGTGGCGGCCCATTCCACGGTTTGTGGGAGTTTCCAGGCGGCAAGATTGTGGATGGCGAATCGGCACCGCAGGCGCTATCCAGGGAACTCGCCGAGGAGCTCGGCATCGAGATCACCGAGTATTCCTCATTCATGAACTTGCGACACGAGTACGATGATCGGATCGTTACGATCGAATTTTTTCTGGTCAGCGAATGGAACAGCGACCCGATTGGTCGAGAAGGCCAGGAACTTCGTTGGGTACCCGCCGATCTACTGAATGCCGGAGAATTACTGCCTGCGGACGTACCCGTAGTTGCGGCGCTTAAGCGTCGCCACTAGCAAACGGATAGTTCGAAGCTTACGTCTTCGCTAGTCTGAATAGCTCGACTCTCAACGGTTGACCACTCCAAAAATCGTACGGTGAAGCGATGTTGACTGCCGCTGATTTCCGGGAATAACGCTGAACCGGCAGCGAGGCTGACGCGCAGCAAGCGGCAATTGCTGTCTTTTTGCATACCGTGTTGATACATGCCGTTGCTGGCTTGCTTTTGTTGCGGCTGCGCACTTTCACGTATCAGCCAGAGTACCTCGCTGACGGCCATGCACAACGGACCAACCGCCTGAATCCATTCAGCCATGTCCTGCTGGCGGCGACTCATGGGTTGGCGCAGCCAATGGCTGTATTCCGGCAAGTCGAACTCGCAGGTGCCGCCGGGAATTGCACTGCGATGTTTGATCGCATTCAGAAAATCGCTGTCTTTTAGTACTTGCAGATATCCAGTACCGACGCGGGACAGCTCGTCCCGGCTCGCGGACAGATTATGCATCAGGTTGCTAAGGCGACCGCCGTCAACGCCGCTGTGGGTCTGAAACCGCTCCAGGGCGCCGATCTGGTGGTCCAACTCGCTTAAGACCTCGCTGCGAACGTCACCGCGCGAAAGAATAGCGAGAATCTCAAGGAGGGTCGATATCGTTGCGCGGCTGGACGAATCGTCATCCCGCTCGCTATTGCGAAGCATGGGTTTGTAGAGGAACTCGAGCCGCAAGAACGTACGCATACGCTCCGACAAGGGTTGCTCATAAAATGTGACGCCCTGGGCGGGCTGAGCAGCGATTTTTCCCGCAGGTTTGGCCATTCGGCTATTTTGCGCTACACGGTGGTGTGAGGCAAATAGGTGAACCAATAAGATGAAGTCGATCGATCTGCCGAGCTAGAATGCTGCCACTAGTTTGCAATGAAAGATGGGTATGAATGGGCCTTGCTATTAAGTGGAAGGACTGGAATCCCGCGTATATTGCAGCATGGTTAGTGCTGCTTGCTGCAGGAGTTCTTGCTTATTTTCCGGGACTTGGGGGCCCGTTTATCCTGGATGATCATACGTCCATTGGTGCGCTGGGCCAATTGGGTGGCGTGAGAGATTGGGAAACTCTCAGAGAATTTGTTTTTGGCGGGACAGCAGGCCCTACCGGCCGGCCGATCGCGTTGCTTAGTTTCCTCATCGACGGTAACGTTTGGCCCACAGATCCCTGGCCGTTCAAACGCACCAATCTGATTATTCATTTGATGAATGGCGTTTTGCTCGGTGTATTGATCAGGAAGTTCCTGAAAATACTCGATTTCGACGATCGCGACGTGCGTTGGATCGCACTGGTCTCAACGGCCTGCTGGATGCTGCATCCCTTTTTAGTATCGACCACGCTTTACGCCGTTCAACGAATGGCCCAGTTGTCGACGATGTTCGTCTTTGCCGGACTCATTGGACATCTGCACTGTCGATTGTCTTTGGCAAGAAACGCTTCGCGAGCCTATCTGACAATGAGTCTGTCGATGGGCGTGTTTACACTTCTAGCAATGTTATCGAAGGAAAATGGTGTCTTGCTGCCACTCCTGATCGGTGTCATCGAATTCACTATCATAGCGAGCAAGCGAGACCGATTTCCAGTCCTCAGCGGCAGTTGGGCTGGCGTATTCATTGTCGTCCCGTCACTAGTTATTGTGGCGTATCTGGCTGTAAGAGCGGTTACGCACGAATTCTTTGAGATCGTGCCACCGAGAGACTTCAGTATTTACGAGCGCGTGCTCACGGAGCCCCGCATTCTGGTCGACTATCTGCAACACTGGTTCCTACCCAAACTGTACACCTCCGGCGTGTTTCAAGACTACTTCATTAAGTCGACAGGGATAGCCGTTCCAATAACCACGCTGCTAAGTATAATCTTGCACGCGGCAATTATTTCGACAGCAATATTCAATCGTCGCAAGTGGCCGGTGTTTGCCCTGGCCGCTTTGTTTTTTTATTCCAGCCATTTGCTTGAGTCGACGGTACTCAATCTCGATCTGTACTTTGAGCATCGCAACTACGCTGCCACTGCCTTTCTCTTCTTGCCTCTGGTAGTACTACTACAACGAAAAACGAGTCGCACGCTGTTTGCCGTAGTAGCGTTGGGCGCGATGTTGGTCTTAACAGGATTCACCCGGTATACGGCGACAATCTGGCAGGATCTTCCAGGCATGGTTGAAGCCTCAGCACGCAAAGCCCCCACATCTGCTCGTGCGCAGGCGCAATATGCAACGATTTTGTTTAATGCCCAGCGTCATGAAGAATCGTTGCAAGTAATCGATCGGGCGATCCAGAACATCCCGGGCAAGCCCCCATTGTTGTTGGTCAATCGTCTGATTATTCTTTGCAATCTGGGTCAATTGAACAGTGATGACTTCGCAGAAGTTGCCGGTGATTTGGCTGGTACCCCGTACGACGTTCGTTTGATGAGATTGTATACAAGCCTGATAGCGTCAGTTGCCGACGGACGATGCCCTGACCTATCTGTGCAAATGCTGCGTCCAATGTATGAAGACATGTTGAAAGTGCCGAACAACGCGGATCCACGATCGGTGGTATTCTCGCACATCAAGTATTTTATCGGTCTCGTCGATACTCACCAAGGAGAACCGTCAAAGGCAGTTGCTGCATTCGAAGAGTCCTTGCAGGCCGAGCCTGGAGCCGACAACGCGATGACGATGGCCAGATTCCTGGCGAACAATGCCTACTTTAACGAAGCGATTCACCTTTCCGAACTGGCCCGCGTATACCTGACTGAAGGACTCCACGGAAAGTCCGGAGTACCGCCGGTTACGGAAGCCAGTATCAATTCATTTCAGGCAATTGTCCGAGCGGATATGGCGACCACCGAGCCAGCTGATGCTGGCTCACGAAGCCCGGAGCATTAGAGTTATCACGCACGCGCATTGCAAACTTGTAGTGTGTTCTTCAATTTACCGTCGGGCTTTTACGTAACATGGAATTTGCCACTCAATACCAGAGTCAAAGTATGAGGATAGCTGCAATAATTGGCGGCTGGCTGGTATTGTTTCTGGCCGTTATTTTCGCCTACCTTCCCGGTATTAATGGACCGTTCGTCGTTGATGATTTTGGATCGATCGAACGTCTCGGTAATCTTGGCGGCGTAAATAGCTGGGCTACTTTTCATGCGTTCGTTTTTGGCGGGGAGGCTGGGCCCACCGGTCGGCCGATTTCGCTGCTTACGTTTCTGATTGACGCAAACAACTGGCCAGCTGACTCGTGGCCGTTCAAGCGCACCAATCTGATAATTCACCTAATAAACGCTGCCTTGCTGGGATTCTTGACCCATAGGATATTGCGGCTGCTCGATTTCAAGAATCAAGATGTCCACTGGATGGCTTTGGTTGCAGCCGCCTGCTGGGCACTACATCCGTTTCTGGTTTCAACCACGCTCTATGTCGTGCAGCGTATGGCTCAGCTGTCGACGCTATTCGTCTTTACTGGGCTCATCGGGCATTTATACGGCCGAAGCATACTGGCCACGAATGCGTTGAAAGCGTATTTGATCATGAGTCTGTCAGTGGTTCTGTTTACGCTTCTCGCGATGTTGTCAAAGGAGAATGGCGTTCTGCTGCCTCTGCTCATCGGAGTTACTGAATTTACTGTCCTGGCGAGCCAGCGAGACCGGCTGAATCGACTTTGGGCTGGTGCGTTTATCGTCGTTCCATCACTAGTAATTGTGGCTTTTCTCGGGATCAGAGCATTCACGAATGAATTCTTTCATATCGTGCCGCCCAGAGACTTTAGTATTTACGAACGCATGTTGACGGAACCACGAATTCTTGCTGACTACTTGCAAAACTGGTTCGTACCGAAGTTGTATACGACCGGTGTGTTTCAGGACCACTTCATAAAATCGAGTGGTATTCTCTCACCCATTACAACAGCTCTGAGCGTGTTACTACATATCGCTATTATTTCGATAGCAGTAGTTAATCGCCGCAAGTGGCCAGTTTTTGCACTGGCCGCGTTATTTTTCTATTCTGGCCATCTCCTGGAATCTTCTGTATTAAATCTCGAGCTGTATTTCGAGCATCGAAACTACCTGCCGGCGTGCTTTCTATTCTTACCCGGAATTGTATTTTTGCGGCAGAAGGCCAGACGCCATTTGAGCGTCGTGCTAGTGGTTGGCATGCTGATGTTATTAGGCGGATTCACTCGTTATTCGGCGACTGTATGGGCTGATTTTTCGAGCATTGTTGAGGCGTCGGCGCGAAAGGCGCCGACGTCGGCTCGCGCGCAGGCTGATTACGCCAAGGACCTGTTCAATGTGGGGCGCTATGAGGAAGCATTGAGAGTCATCGATCAGGCTATTGCCGTGATTCCGGTCCGCAAACCACAACTGCTGGTCAATCGTCTGACAATGCTTTGCAAGCTGGAGATACTGGATACAGACGAATTTGAACGTGCGGCGAAAGCGCTATCGGATACAGTGTATGACCCCCGGCTGATAAGTATTTACAACGAGTTTGTTTCCACTGCTGTCAATCAACAATGCGGTGGTGTCAGCTTGGTCGCGCTGCGAGATTTATTTGTAAATATGCTGAAGGTGCCCGTAAATGCAGATGTACGGTCGCAGCGATATTCCCAAATCAAGTACTTCATTGGCCTTGTCGCCGCCTATGACGAAGAGCCGTTGCAGGCGGTAACAGCGTTTGAAGAATCGTTGCAAGCAGAGCCCAGTGCAAAATCGGCCATGAATATGGCTGCGCTTCTCGCGACGAACAACTACTTTCAGGAGGCACTGGATTTTTCGACCTTAGCGCTTGAAGAGCTCGAAAATAGTCCGCGGAATATATTATCGGTTAGGGGCGTCAGTGAGGCCGATATCAGGAATTTTCAGGCGGTCGTCCGCGCCGATATGGTTCGTGTGCCAGACGGCGATACGCTTCGTCCAACGCCTTGACGCGTTTTCGAATTTTATCCAGTCCGTACTCATTTCGAATAACATCGTCAGCGATAGCCAGCCGGGACTCGCGATTCGCCTGGGCGGACAGGATCTTCTGTGCGTCTTCGGTAGAAGCCGCATCGCGTGCAATCAGGCGCTGAATCTGAGTTTCTTCGTCACAATCGACAACGAGAATCCTGTCTACGAATTGCGTAAGCTCGGAGCCAACCAGTAATGGCACGACGACGAGCTGGTAAGGTCCTCCGGCGACCTCCGCCTGACGTCTGACTTCGTCGCCTATGCGCGGATGCAGGATCGTCTCGAGGTCCTTGCGCGCACCGTCTTTGGCAAAAATGATATTGCGCAATGCGCCGCGGTCCAGATCGCCGGAGGAGTCGATAACCGAGTTGCCGAAGCGCTCGCGTATCTCGTCAAGCGCTGGTTCGCCCTGCCGTACTACCTCGCGAGCAATGATATCCGTGTCGATTATCGGTACGCCAAGTTCGCCAAATATATCGGCGACGGTCGACTTGCCGCTGGCGATTCCGCCTGTTAGCCCGATTCGAAGAGTAGGTCTAAGGTCGTTGTCAGTCACTTAATACATCAAGTCAATATAGGTATTTTTGATCGTCTCACCCCACAGCATCGTGATCCAGCCGGCGGCCGCAAGATACGGACCGAACGGTATGGGTGTGCTGCGGTCCTTGCCTCTGCCAAGGATCATGACAATATTGATAGCAGCACCGACAATGGCTGACATCATGATGATCATGGGCAGCTGTTGCCATCCGAGCCAGGCACCGAGAGCGGCCAGCAACTTGAAGTCGCCATAGCCCATGCCGTCTTTGCCGGTGACCAGTTTGAAGACCCAGAATACGCTCCATAACGAGAGATAGCCTGCCAGAGCGCCGATTATTGCGTCTGAGGGGCTGATAAACAGCGTGTTGGCGCCAGCCAATGGGTGGAACAGGCTCATACCAAGGCCGACCCACATCAGCGGCAGGACAATTGAATCCGGAATCAACTGAGTGTCGGCGTCGATCATCGATATCGCCATCAACGTTATTGTTAGCGCGACTGCCATCAATGCCTCCCAGCCGGCACCAAAATGCCATGCGCAAATGGCAGCCAGCAATGCTGTCATTAACTCCACGAGCGGATAGCGCGCTGAAATAGGCGCTTTGCAATTCGCGCAACGGCCTTTCAGAATCAGATAACTGATAACAGGAATGTTTTGCAAGGCTGTAATCAGGCGGCCGCAGGACGGGCAGCGCGATCGCGGCACGACCAGATCAAAACGCCCTTCAGGTAACGGGCGTTCGGACGGTGTGTTGCAAAGTTCTTCAGCCTGCTCACGCCATTCACGCTCCATCATCATGGGCAGTCGGTGAATGACAACGTTCAGGAAGCTGCCTATGAGCAGCGAAAAGGCGAAAACAACTGCTATGAATACCGGGGCCGACTCAGTCATCAGTTCAAGCATTCGAGTTCTCTCTAAAAGGGTAGGCGACATAAAAAAACGGCGCCCGGAGTGTCCTCCGAACGCCGTTCTATTGCAACTGGCTCGACGTCCCTTAGACTACCGCGCCAAGTTTGAAGATCGGCAGGTACATGGCGACAACAAGGCCACCAACCAACACACCGAGAATTGCCATGATCATTGGCTCGAGCAGGCTTGACAGGTTGTCTACCGCATCGTCGACATCGGCCTCGTAGAAATCAGCAACCTTGCCGGACATCTCATCAAGCGAGCCGGATTCTTCGCCGACCGCGATCATTTGAATAACCATGTTCGGGAACAGGTCTGTGTTCTCCATCGCTTGTTGCAAACGCTGACCCGTTGCGACTTCGTCCCGCATTGTGAGCACGCCTGTCTCATAAACGATGTTGCCCGTTGCGCCGGCAACTGATTCCAGCGCCTCAACCAGCGGAACACCGGCAGCGAACATGGTTGACAGCGTTCGTGAGTAACGCGCGATTGCCGCTTTTTGCAAGATCGGCCCGATGATCGGTGCCTTGAGCATCATGCGGTCGAGGAAATGGCGAAACGGCCGCGAACGTTTCTGGAAATACAGAAATGTTGCGACGATACCGCCCGCTATTGCGACCAGATAGATGCCCTGCGATCGAACAAAGAATGACAGGTCGATGACCATACGCGTAAAAGTCGGTAAGTCGGCGCCAAATCCTTTGAACAGATCCTCAAAGGACGGAATGACAAAAATCAGCAAGATCGTCGTTACAACGAAAGCCACAACCAGTACCGCCGCCGGGTAGGTCAGTGCTTTCTTGATCTTCTTCTTGATGGCCTCTGTTTTTTCTTTATAGGTTGCGATTTTGTCGAGCAGTGACTCGAGTGCACCCGCTTGCTCACCCGATTCAACCAGGTTTACGAACAGGTCATCAAAATACAGCGGCTGCTTGGACAGCGCTTCGGCCAATGAGCTACCGCCCTCGACGTCGCCCTTAATGGAGAGGATGAGCTTCTGCATGGCGGCATTTTCGTGACCGTTACCAACGATTTCGAATGCCTGAACGAGAGGAATGCCAGCGGCGAGCATCGTTGCCAGCTGGCGACTGAAAATGGATATATCGCCAGATGTGATCTTGCCACCACCTGCAAACAGTCCTTTGCTCTGCTTTTTGATACGTGTGGGAACTACACCTTGGCGACGTAAGTCCGCGCGCACGTGAGCTTCGTCATTTGCGAGGCTCTTGCCCTTTATTTTCTTGCCGTTTCTGTCGGTACCTTCCCACAAAAAGGGCGTGCTGCTTGCTACTGCTGAATTAGCCATTTTTCTCGTCCGTTAGCCTGAGAATCCTTGCGGAAACCTACTCAATGGTAACCCGATTGACCTCTTCAAGGCTGGTAACTCCGTCCTTGACTTTGTTCAATCCGGCTTGCCGTAAATCAATGACCCCCTCACGAATGGCCTGATCTGCGATCTGCATCGCATTGCCACCTTCCATTATTATGCGGCCCATGGCTTCAGACACTTCCATCACCTGGAAGATGCCGAGCCGACCCTTATATCCGCCGTTGCACGATTTACAGCCTTTCGGTCCGAAAATCGTCAAACCGGCCTCAATCTCTTCTGCAGAGAAACCTTCTTTCTCCAACGCCTCCCGCGGAATTTCTCTGACGTCCTTACAGCTATCGCACAGACGCCTCGCCAGGCGCTGGGCGATAATCAAGCTTATCGACGTGGCGATGGCGTAAGGTTTCACGCCCATGTCGACCATGCGCGTCAGTGTCTTCGGGGCGTCATTGGTATGTAGCGTTGACAACACCAGGTGACCCGTTTGAGCGGCCTTAATCGCGATTTCGGCGGTCTCGAGATCACGAATCTCACCCACCATGATCACATCCGGATCCTGACGCAGGAAGGCTTTGAGTGCTGACGCAAACGTCAAACCGACCTTTGGATTGACGTTGACCTGATTGATGCCCGGCAAGTTAATTTCAGCGGGATCTTCAGCTGTCGATATGTTGCGATCTTCGGTGTTGAGAATATTCAGACCCGTGTAGAGCGAAACTGTCTTACCCGAGCCCGTTGGCCCGGTCACCAGGATCATTCCATACGGCTTGGCGAGGTGCTTCTCGTAGAGAAGTCGTTGGTGATCTTCGTAACCCAGCATTTCGATGCCGAGCTTGGCGCTGGACGGATCGAGAATACGCAATACGATTTTCTCACCGAACAAGGTCGGACAGGTATTGACACGAAAATCGATTGCTCGATTCTTGGACAGACGCATCTTAATGCGACCATCCTGCGGAACGCGCCGCTCTGCGATGTCCATTCGCGACATGACTTTCAGACGCGCACAAACCTTGTTCGAGAGAATGACGGGCGGTGTTGCCACTTCAGACAAGACGCCATCGAGGCGCGTACGTACACGAAATACCTTCTCGTAGGGCTCGAAATGCACGTCAGACGCACCACGTTTGATGGCGTCGAGCAATACCTTGTTTACGAAACGGACCACCGGTGCGTCTTCGACATCATCGCGATGATCGTCTTCCTGCTCGTCGGGGTCGCCATCAACATCGAGATTCTCAAGATCGAAATCGTCATCATCGAGACCGGACATGCTGGTATCGACGGCTTCGATAGCTTTGGTGATTCGCTCTTCGAGCTTGTCCTGTTCGACCACGACCGGGTCAATCCGGAGGCTGGTAGCGAACTTGATATCATCGATGGCCTGCAGGTTGGTCGGGTCTGATATACCAAGGAAGAGTCGTTGGCCGCGTTTAACGAGCGGCAAGACCCGGTGTTTATTGATGAGCTTTTGATCGACCGCCCGGATAACGTCCAGATCAATCTCAACAGCTTCGAGGTCGAGCAGCGGTACACCAAATTCGTGCGATGCGGCGACAGCGATTGCACGCGCATCTGCGAGGTCTTCGTTGACCAGATAGGCTATCAGTGGTACGCGCTTTTTTTTGGCACTTTCACAGGCTTCCTGAAGCCGGTCTTCAGAAATAATACCGTCCTGAACCAAGCGTCTTGGCAGTCCTGCAAGATTTGATTGTGATGCTGTTGCCGCCATATGAATCAGTACTGTCGCGTTTCTTTGAGCGTTACAGTCTCACTGATCCAAGTTCCCGATTCAACTGGATTTTGTGCTGTTGTTCACAATTACGGAAATTGATTAAGTAAAATACTTTGTTTTCGTTAGTTTCGACACGAGGTTGGCAAGTAGCGGGCTTCTATGGTCGGTGCTTGATAGGCCGCCTCCACGCCGCCACCGATCAGCAACACGGCCCCGCTCCCAGGCACTGATGCGGAACCACATCGCCACACGATACCGTTGGATGGCGTCAGATATGGAGTGAATGAGATCGTATTGCCGGAAATGTCAGCGTGGGCTCTATTGCCCATCGTCACGGTAACAGTGCCATTGAGAATGTCGACCTGAGAGACGTAGCTACCTCTTGAATCCGTAGGAGCAGCTGACATGCCCGCTGCCGCTCTGTCGGCCGGAGGTTCGCCATCCATATTAAAAGCATCGATAACAGGTGCCTTTGCACCCGCGCCCATATTCAACGCTTCAGCAACCTGCGCGCGGACGGTAAAGGTCTGGTACGCCGAAATCGCGAGCGATGCAAGAATTCCGATGATCGCGACGACGATCATCAATTCAATTAATGTGAATCCCTTCTGAGAAATCTTCATTATCAGCTCGAATCTCTATAGAGGTTAATTCTAAACTTAGCGAATCGATGTCTACGAGTACTGAATTTGCCGGACTCAAATTGTGTGATGCCGTTCACATTCAGGCCCATGCGCTGCCTCGTAGGAGCAAAAAAAGCCCCGGCGAACCGGGGCTTTTCAGACTTCATATCAAAGCGAAAAGCTCTGAAAAATGTCTTATCGGCAAGCAGCTGGAAGGTGCTTATCAGCCATACCGCTGGTGCAAACCCACTCAACGCTACCGGCGTTTGTTGATCCAGTCATGATGAGTGTCTGCCCATTGATGATCGCGTGTGCGTCATTACCGTAGGTTACCGTAATAACGTTCAGTGCAACACCAACGCTTGACGTGTACTTACCCGAAATACTGCCTGCGAGTGACAATCCAGCGAACGAATTGTCTGTCGGGAATCGGCCTGTATCCATTGAATACTCAGTTGCCGCAGCTTTAGCGCCGCCGGTCAGGTTCAAACCTTCAGAAACCTGTGCGCGAATCGTGTAGTCCTGGTAAGCAGGAATAGCGATAGCCGCCAAAATACCAATGATCGCTACAACGATCATAAGTTCGATAAGTGTAAAACCCTGTTGCTTCTTCATCTCGTAATCTCCATGAATTGAGAATGTTTCAAATTAAACGGCCAAATCGCCTGTACGAGAGTTAGAGCAAATGCCGTGCCAACTTCATGAGAGTCACGTTAAGTAGTTGTTTTTGATATAGATATATCGCGATGTTAACGATAAGCAGCGTCGGTAAAAGGTGACAATGTCGGAAGTGAATTGTCAGTTTTGTGTCAGAAAGTGACAATTAATGTCAGTCGATGCCCAGTTTCTTGATCCGATAACGGAGCTGCCGAAAGGAGAGCCCCAAAAGTTTCGCGGCAGCGGTTTTGTTGTAGCGCGTCTTCTCAAGCGCCTCGATAATCGCCTGTCTCTGCACGCCGTCGACTTGTTCTCCGAGTTTGCCCGTCGGGATCTGTGCTGCCCCAGGTTCCGAGGTCTCGCGCATGTACAAATCTTCTGGCGCGATTATTCCGCTGCCACACAGTGTAACGGCTCGCTCCAGCATATTTTCGAGTTCGCGGACATTGCCCGGAAAGGCATAAGTCAGCAGGGCATTGCGTGCATCTTCGCTAAGCGTCACAGCGCTATTGAGGCGATTGAGGATATGTCCAGCCAGTATCAGAACGTCGTCGCCCCTATCACGTAGAGCGGGCACATTGAGCTCAATGACATTGATCCGATAATAAAGGTCCTCTCGGAAGTCGCCGCTCGCCACCATGGTCGACAGATTCCTGTGGGTTGCGGACAAGAAACGAACATCAACCGTTTCCTCCTGCGATGCACCTACCGGCCGGACTTTTTTCTCCTGGATAACGCGCAGTAGCTTCACCTGCATGGCTAGCGGCAAATCGGCGATCTCATCCAGAAATAGCGTGCCGTCTTCGGCGCACTGCAATAGCCCGGCCTTGTCATTCACCGCACCGGTAAAACTGCCCTTACGGTGACCAAAAAACTCGCTCTCCATAAGCTCAGCCGGAATTGCGCCGCAATTGACCGGTACAAACGGGCCTTCTGCGCGTGGGCCACTGTCATGGATGAGTCGGGCGACCAGCTCCTTTCCGGTCCCGGACTCGCCCGAAACATGCACAGGTGCCTGCGACTGGGCCACACGGGCAATCATTTCGCGCAATTGGTTCATATTTGCCGAGTCGCCAAGGAGTTTGGGTTCCTGATCGCGACTACTGCCGACGCGCAAGGCGTTTTCGACGATATTGCGCAGATTGCCCAAATCCAGGGGTTTTGAAATAAAATCAAAAGCGCCGAGCTTCAATGCCTGAACCGCCGTCTCAACGTTGCCGTGCGCCGTAATCACCGCGACCGGCACGCCGGGCGCATTGGCTTGCATCCACTTTATGAGGTCCAGCCCGTCGCCATCAGGCAAGCGCATGTCCGTCAGGCAAATATCGAATTTGTGCTTGCCGAGCAGGGTTTTCGCGCCCGCGACATCCTCGGCCGACTCTGTTCGCACGTCCATGCGGCTCAGCGTCAGCGTCAGTAATTCACAGATATCTGGCTCGTCATCGATGACCAGCGCGAGTGGTCGATTCATTGTTCGTCCTGTGTGTCCCAGCGATCCGGATCGGCAAATACGATACGAAAGATACTGCCTCCACCGGGACGGTCAAGGTAAACCAGCGTAGCGCGGTTCAATTCGCAAAGCTCTCTTGAGATATAAAGGCCCAGTCCTGTGCCGCCCGAACGTGCCGTGAAGAAAGGCTCGAAGATCTTGTCAACGGTGGCCGGATCGACTCCGAGGCCACAATCCAGCACCTCTATATAGGGACGACCTTTGCCCGGCATGCGACCGGCTTTCAACTCCACCATGATGCCGCCCGTTTCACTGGCATACTTGACGGCGTTATCACACAAATTCCAGAGCACCTGCCTTAAATGGCTGAGATCCATGCGCGCTTCGAGTTCAGTCGAAACCTCGGCGACTGTAAATTCACCTTCCTGCAATTCATGTGTGCGGATAAATTCGATAGCAAACTCATCCAGCCAGCCTTTCAATGGCAAGCGTTCCGGACGACTGGAGTCTCGTCGAGACAGCTGCAGAACGTTGTCGATGATATGACTTACGCGACTTGAGTGAGTCTGAATGATCTCGGTAAGCCGAATATCGTCATCAGTCAGCGTTCTCGATTCTCCCAGCAACTGCGCCGCATGGCTCATAGCGCCAACCGGATTGCGAATCTCATGCGCGATACTGGCGCTGAGCCGGCCCAGCGAAGCGAGCTTCGATTGCTGCACCCGGGCATTCATCAAGCTCACGTCTTCGAGGAAAATCAAGATCGGACCGCGTCTTTGGCCGTCTTTGCCAAGCGGTGCCAGATGCGCGGTGACTCGAGTATTGTCACCTTCAGTAATGAGTGTAAATTCAGGATGCGACGACATCGACTGATCGTTGCGCCAATCCTCGATGTGTCGCGCGAGCGGTTCGAACGCTGCCGACAAAGGTGTTCCGGCGGGCGCGTCGCCCAAATTGAGCAAGCGATTCGCCGAACTGTTAATCAGGCGCACCTCGTTCTGCGCATCCACTACAACGATACTTTCCCGCAAGTGCTGCACGATGTACTGATTGAGTTCTGAGAGGTTCTTGAGATCGACGCCGATCTGCCGCGCCATCGCTTCACTGGCCTGAATCTGCCGTGCCAGTGGCTGAGCGATTAAGGCAATGGCGAAGATTATTCCGGAAAGAATTCCGGCTGCAGGGTAGTTAGTGGCTGTTGCCAGACCTAGTATTTGCGCAAGCGCCTGTTGGCCAAGAATCGCAAAGGTCGCAAATATGGCCAGAATCGCCGGGAAGCGATTGGGTAGTACCAGGCTGCCGGCGCCAATGAAGATAACAAGCAAGCCACCGATTCCACTCGAGATACCGCTGCTGGCGTGCATCAGCGCTACAATTGCGAAGATATCGACAACAACTTGTGAGAAGCCTTGCAGCGTTAATGGCAGCCAGCGCTTCTTGAGCGATACTGCGGATAATGCTGCGAATATGAGATAAGAGGCCGCCGTAGCGACGTACAAATTAGGGCTGGCATGACCGAAGAAACGCGGGTCGGATTTCACGAAGAAAAGACCGAGTAGCACCATGCTGATGAGCAAACGAAATGCGTTCAGGGTGATGAGGACACGCCAGGTCAAGTCTGGCTCATCAATCGCTTTTTGTATCAGTGCATCCCGACTGCCGCGGAAAGTCCGTTTCAGGGGAGCCTCGGTTTGTGCCTGATTCATCCGCGAATTGTAGACTGAATATGGACATGGGTCCCGCAAACCTACAAAATACGCCGTCTTTTTCGCGGACTCCGCGAATTCCTCTTCGCTTACATAAGAAATCCGATGAATCTTCACGAATACCAATCGAAAAAAATATTCGCCGACTACGGAATAACAATTCCACGCGGCATTCCCGCAGATTCCCCGGATGCAGCGGTAGCGGCTGCAAATGAGCTCGGTGGCGATCTGTGGGTCGTAAAAGCGCAGGCTCACACTGGCGGCCGCGGCAAAGCGGGTGGTGTAAAACTCGCAAAATCGATGGACGAGGTCCGCGAATTCGCCGCTGAAATGCTTGGCATGACGCTGGTGACCTATCAAACGGGACCTGAAGGCTTGCCCGTTAATATCGTCTACATCGAGGAGGGATCGCAGATCGACCGCGAGATTTACCTCAGTATGCTGGTTGACCGCGAGGAAAGCCGCATTTCATTCATCGCGTCCGCTGCTGGTGGAATGGACATTGAAAAAGTGGCAGTTGAAACACCGGAGCTGATTTTTTCGGTGGCGATCGGCCCTGATGCCGGCCTGCAGGACTACCAGGCAAGACAGCTGGCTTTCGGCCTGGAACTGGACAAGAGGCAAATGCGCCAGTTTGGTGATCTCGTCCACAAGCTGTACCAGATCTATCTGGACACCGATGCAAGTCTGATCGAAGTTAATCCATTAATTACGAACACGGATGGCGATATTATTGCGCTGGACGGCAAGATAAATATTGATGGAAGCGCACTTTTTCGGCAAAAAGAAATCGTGATGCTGCGTGATCCGACGCAGGAAGATGAGGCGGAACGCAAAGCCGCTGAACACGATCTCAACTACGTTTCTCTCGATGGCAACATTGCCTGCATGGTGAACGGGGCGGGACTCGCAATGGCGACCATGGACCTTATCAAGTTGCACGGTGGTGAGCCGGCCAACTTTCTCGATGTTGGTGGGGGTGCCACAGCCGAGCGCGTTGCGGCGGCGTTCAAGCTGATCCTCTCAAACGAAAACGTTGCGGCAATCCTGGTCAATATTTTTGGCGGCATTGTGCGCTGCGACCTGATTGCAGAAGGCATTATCAGCGCGGTCAAAGAAGTCGGCGTCAGTGTTCCGGTAGTCGTCAGACTCGAAGGGACCAACGTGAACAAGGGACGCGAGCTGCTGGCGAACAGCGGGCTCGACATCATCTCAGCTGACGATCTGACCGATGCAGCTAAGAAAGCCGTTGCTTCGGCAGCTTGACGAATAGTTTGGACGAGTTTTTCTAATGAGTATTTTGGTTAACAAAAATAGCAAGATCATATGTCAGGGTATCACTGGCAATCAGGGTTCATTTCACACTGAACAATGCATTGAGTACGGCACAAATGTCGTCGGTGGAGTCACCCCAGGACGTGGTGGTTCCGAACATCTCGGTGTGCCCGTTTACAACACGATGCGAGACGCAGTGAAGGATACTGGCGCCGACGTTAGTATGATTTATGTTCCACCGCCTTTCGCCGCGGATGCGATTTTAGAAGCGGCCGATTCTGGCGTCAGCCTGATCGTCTGCATTACCGAAGGCATTCCGGTTAATGACATGGTCAAGGTCAAGTCCGCGCTTCGCCACAGCGACTGCCGGCTTATCGGTCCAAACTGTCCGGGCATCATAACCCCTGAAGAGTGCAAGATCGGAATCATGCCCGGTTTCATTCATCAGAAAGGGCGTATCGGCGTGGTGTCGCGTTCTGGCACGCTGACTTATGAGGCGGTCTATCAAACGACCACGAACGGGCTGGGCCAAAGCACCTGCATTGGCATCGGTGGCGACCCAGTCCGCGGAGTGAACTTCATCGATTGTCTGGAGCTGTTTCAGGATGACCCTGATACCGACGGCATCATCATGGTCGGCGAGATCGGTGGTACGGATGAAGAGGCAGCAGCCGAGTTCATTCAGAGTGATGTCACTAAACCCGTCGTGGCCTATATTGCAGGCGTTACGGCACCTGCAGGAAAGCGTATGGGGCACGCCGGAGCGATTATCGCTGGCGGCAAAGGCACGGCCGAGGACAAGTTTAAGGCTCTGGATGCTGCGGGTGTCGCAACAGTACGCTCGCCGGCGGAGCTGGGTTCAAAGATGCAGGAAATTATCGGCGCCTAGTGAAGACCGGGGCCGGAGCAGACTATGGACCACAATGTCAAAGTCGCACTGGCCCAGATTGATTTGGCAGTTGGTGATGTTGCCGGCAACACCGACAAAATAATCGCTACCGCGGAGCGCGCCCGAAATGAACTGGGTGCTGATCTCGTCGTCTTCCCCGAACTCAGTGTTTGCGGGTATCCACCCGAAGATTTGTTGCTGCATGCAGGCCTCCGTCAGGGTGTGGAGGAGGCGATTGCAACAATCAGCCGCAGTGTTTCCGGGATTGCTGTACTAATCGGTTTTCCTGAATACGTTGAGGATGACATCTACAACGCCTGCGCCGTGTTTCGTGACGGTCAGGTGTTAGCGCACTATCGCAAACAGCTATTGCCAAACTACAGCGTGTTTGACGAGAAACGCTATTTCACGAGCGGCAAAGAACCCTCCGTGTTTACAATCAACGGTGTTCGGATCGGACTCAATATTTGCGAAGACGTTTGGAGTGCAGCGCCGATTGCGGCAAGTCGATCGGCAGGTGCGGAATGCGTCATCGCTATTAACGGGTCCCCCTATGAAACTTCGAGCCAGGCGAACCGCGAGGAACAACTTCGCCAGCGCGTCTCAGAGCTTAAGATTCCGGTTGTGTACGTAAACATGGTCGGCGGGCAAGACGAGCTGGTGTTCGATGGTGGATGCTTCGCGATGACTGCCGACGGTGATGTGTGTTTTCGCGCGCCGCCGTTCGATGAAGGACTGCACGAACTCGAATTGCGCGGCACCGCATCGGGCGTCATACCGCAAGTCGGCAGTATCGCCGAACTGCTGGATACTGAAGCAAGTGTCTACAAGGCTCTGGTCACTGGCACCCGCGACTACGTGACGAAGCACGGGTTTCCCGGCGTCATTCTCGGTCTTTCCGGCGGCATTGATTCAGCGCTGGTAGCAAGCATCGCTTGTGATGCAATTGGTGCTGATCACGTTCGCGCGGTGATGATGCCGTTTCGATATACATCAAACATGAGTCAGGAAGACGCCGCACGGCAGGCAGAAACAATGGGCATCCGCTACGATGTTATTCCGATCGAGCCAATGTATGAGGCGACGATCGCGCAATTGCGACCAATCCTCGGAGAAAGCGAAGCGGATGCAACAGAGGAGAACATCCAGGCTCGTTGTCGTGGCGTGTTGCTGATGGCCATATCCAACAAGACCGGTCGTATGCTTCTCACAACCGGCAACAAGAGTGAAATGGCGGTGGGCTACGCAACGCTATATGGCGATATGGCCGGCGGCTTCGCACCCATTAAGGATTGCAGCAAGACACTGGTGTACAGGCTTGCTCATTATCGAAACTCTTTAGGCGACGCCATTCCGGAGCGGGTCATTACGCGTGAGCCGTCGGCGGAGTTGCGGCCTGACCAGAAAGACAGTGATTCGCTACCGGATTACAGTATTTTGGACCCTATCCTCGAGGCATTTATCGAAGAGGATCTTTCGGTGATGGAAATTACAGCGCGTGGATTCGATCGTGACACGGTGATTCGCACACTGGAGATGGTGAAACGAAATGAGTACAAACGTCGTCAGGCGCCGCCGGGCATTCGGATTAGTCCCAGAGCGTTCGGCCGTGATTGGCGATATCCGATCACTTCCGGGTATAAATTTCCGCGCTAGCTTTCGTTCGGAAAGTTAAGGTCCAGCACTTTTTGCGCATCGTCGCGAAGATCGCTCATCCCGAGCTGATCATAAGCGGCAACCATGATTCTGAGTGATTCCGCATTACCCGAGGCTCCGTTGTATTCCTCGAGTGCCGACTTGGCGCGATTCACTGCAGCGACGTAGGCGCCGCGACGCAGGTAATAATCGGCGACGTAATTTTCGTAAGCTGACATGCGTTCCTTGATTGCCAGGATGCGTTGTCTCGCATCAGCCGCATATTCACTGGTCGGATATCGCTCGACCAGACGTCGCAAGGTGGAATAAGCCAGATCTACATCCTGCGGCGGACGTCGAGTGATATCACGCTTGAACCAGCGCTCGAGAAATCCGGCATCGCCTTCAAAAAAGGACAGCGCCTTGATATAGAGCGCATAATCAACACGCGCGTGGGTCGGGTTTTCGCGCATAAACGTGTCAGCGGTTTCGGCGGCCTGTTCCAGTTGGCCCGCCATGTAATACGCGTTCAGCAGTTCCAACTCGATTTGCCGGGATAGATCGCTGAACGGGTAGCGTGCCTGAATCGCCTGAAATATCTGTATGCCCTTGCGGTAATTCTTGCGGTCGACCGATGTTTTCGCGAGCTCGTATGCCTCCGTGATGTCCTGAATATCGGTTCGAATCTCATCTTTACCTGCACAGGCTGAGAGGCCGGAACCGATGACAATGATCAGGAGAAGGCGGCGAAAAGATACCCGTGTGAGTTGTCTATAAAATTGCATACTATTGTCATTCTGAAATGCCGCCACTCTTAGCAGGGTGGTCCAAGGTCGGCGAGTATACCGTAAACTATGGTCCAGTCATGAGCGCCGAAAAACAAATTATTACGATCCCCGAAGAGCTCGCCGGCCTGAGATTGGACCAAGCGCTGGCGCGGATGTTTCCTGAATATTCTCGAAGTCGCCTCAAGGAATGGTTGCTCGCCGGGGCAATTACGGTCGCGGGAGGCCCGAAAAGGCCGCGTGACGCGGTTTCGGGCGGGGAAATAGTTACTTTTCAGCCACAGGCGGAGATCAGTGTGCGTGCGGCGGCGGAGCCCATTGCACTCGAAATCGCGTATGAAGACGACGATTTGCTGGTCGTGAACAAAGCGGCAGGGCTGGTTGTTCATCCTGGCGCGGGCAATCCTGCTGGCACGTTGATGAACGGATTACTGCACCATGTTCCGACGCTTGAAGAGATCCCGCGTGCCGGCATCATTCATCGCCTGGACAAGGACACGAGCGGTCTTCTGCTGGTGGCAAAGTCGCTTACGGTGCATACGGCGTTGGTTCGCCTGCTCGCGGAAAGAGAGATTTCCAGACACTATCTCGCCGTTTGCAACGGTGTCCTAACCGGCGGCGGCACGATTCGAGAGCCAATTTCCAGGCATCCGGTTGATCGCAAGCGTATGAGTGTTCAACAAAATGGCAAGCCAGCCGTTACCCACTTTACGGTCAAGGAACGATTCGCTGCGTTCACCTATGTCAATGTCAAACTCGAGACGGGGCGAACTCACCAGATTCGCGTGCACTTCGCGCACCGGCGACACGCACTCGTTGGCGACCAGACCTATGGCGGCCGACTAGCACTGCCGAAAGGCGCGTCCGATGAGCTGATCCAGATACTTCGTCATTTCAAGCGGCAGGCCCTGCATGCCACGAGACTGGCTTTCGAGCATCCCGTCAGTGGCGAGATGGTGGACCTTGAAACTGCGCCGCCAAAAGACTTCCAGATGTTGGTCGAGACGATGCGTGGAGATACGGGGAATGACTGACTGGATCGCAGCAGAGTGGCCAGTGCCTGCAAACATCGCCGCAGGAACGACGCTACGCACAAGCGCCGCAAACGAGGTTCCGGTGTCAGGCAAGCCCTGTTGGCTGAACCAGGTTCACGGTGCATCTGTCGTGGTGGCGGGCGACTACGACGAGCCGCCTGAAGCTGACGCCTCCGTAAAGGGGTCTGACCCCTTTTTGTGTGTTGTGCGTACAGCCGATTGTTTGCCGGTTTTGATGTGCTCGAAGGATGGCGGTGAATTTGCTGCGGCCCACGCGGGTTGGCGCGGACTCGCCGCTGGTGTGCTTGAAAATACCGTCGATAAACTGAAGGCTGACCCTGGCGACCTCTTAGCCTGGCTCGGCCCTGCGATATCGCAGCCTGCGTTCGAGGTGGGTGACGAGGTCCGGGCGGCCTTTCTGGCCGTTAATGAGCAGGCGGATGTCTGCTTTGAGGCGAACCGGAGAGGACGCTGGCAAGCCGATCTTTACGGTCTGGCACGACAAAGGCTGCATCGCGCCGGCATCAAGAGCATCTATGGCGGCGGATTTTGCACGCACACAGACAGTGATCGTTTCTTCTCATTTCGACGCAATTCCGATTGTGGTCGAATGACGAGCTTTGTTGGCCTGAAGGCCCCTTGAAATAAGCCTGCCAGGCGCAATTTCAGGGGCAGTTAAGGGATTCGCCGATTTAAGGCGTAGGTGATTCGAATGCGTTTGGACAAACTCACAAGCAAATTTCAATTAGCGCTGGCTGATGCACAGTCACTGGCTGTTGGTCAGGACCATCAGTTTATCGAGCCATCTCACGTGATGGTTGCGTTGCTGGACCAACAGGGCGGCAGCGTCCGCGGTCTGCTGACTAAATCCGGCGTCAACGTCAACCTGCTGCGGTCGCAGCTGGGTGATGCGATTGATCGCCTGCCTAAAGTTGAAGGTGCAGGCGGGGACGTACATATTGGCGGCGAACTTTCGAAGCTCTTTAATCTCACTGACAAGCTCGCTCAGCAACGCGAGGATCAGTACATTTCCAGCGAGCTCTTCGTGCTTGCTGCGGTTGATGCCAAATCACCACTGAGAGGATTGTTGGAGCAGGCCGGTGCTGTCAAGGCAGCGATTGAAAAATCGATTGAGGACCTGCGCGGTGGTGCCACGGTCAATGACCCGAATGCCGAGGACACTCGGCAAGCCCTGGACAAGTTCACTATTGATCTGACTGAGCGCGCGGAGCAGGGCAAGCTGGACCCGATCATCGGGCGTGACGACGAGATTCGCCGCACGATTCAAATCCTGCAGCGCCGCACCAAGAATAATCCAGTTCTCATCGGTGAGCCCGGCGTTGGCAAAACGGCGATTCTCGAAGGACTCGCTCAGCGCATCGTCAACAATGAAGTGCCTGAAGGACTACGTGGCAAGCGCATTCTGTCATTAGACATGGGCTCACTGATCGCCGGTGCGAAGTTTCGTGGCGAGTTTGAGGAGCGGCTAAAGGGCGTCTTGAACGATCTGGCCAAACAGGAAGGTCAGGTGATTCTCTTTATAGATGAGTTGCACACCGTGGTCGGGGCCGGTAAGGCCGAGGGTTCTATGGATGCGGGTAATATGCTCAAACCCGCACTCGCGCGCGGCGAGCTGCACTGCGTCGGGGCAACGACGCTGAATGAATATCGCCAATATCTCGAGACGGATGCGGCACTGGAACGTCGTTTTCAGAAGGTTCTGGTCGAAGAGCCAAGCGTCGAAGACACGATAGCAATTTTGCGTGGTCTGAAGGAGCGCTACGAAGTACATCACGGCGTTGAAATTACGGATCCGGCAATCGTTGCCGCAGCGACTCTGTCGCACCGCTATATCAGTGATCGGCAATTGCCAGACAAAGCCATTGACCTCATTGATGAAGCCGCGTCACGAATCCGGATTGAGATCGACTCCAAGCCGGAAGCTATGGATCGACTGGAGCGCCGTATTATTCAGCTCAAGATTGAGCGTGAGGCTCTGAAGAAAGAATCCGATGACGCATCGGTGAAGCGCCTGGGTGATATCGAACTTCAGCTAGAAGAACTCGAGAAAGAATTCTCGGATCTTGAGGAAATCTGGAAGGCGGAAAAGGCAGCAATGCAAGGTGCGACTCACATCAAGGAAGAACTTGAGCGCGCCCGCCTGGAACTTGAAACAGCACATCGCGCTAACGATCTCGCACGGATGTCGGAGTTGCAGTACGGGCGTATCCCAGAGCTCGAAAAACAGCTCGAGGACGCCATGCAAGCAGAGCATACGGATAACACATTGCTGCGGAATAACGTCACCGATGAAGAGGTGGCAGAAATCGTTTCGAAATGGACCGGCATCCCTGTCAGCAAAATGCTTGAGGGCGAAAAGGACAAGTTGCTGCAAATGGAGCGCATTGTTCAGCAGCGTGTCGTTGGTCAGGGCGAGGCTGTTACGGTTGTCGCGAATGCTATTCGTCGCTCTCGCGCCGGGCTGTCGGATCCGAAGCGACCGATCGGATCGTTCCTTTTTCTCGGGCCGACCGGCGTCGGCAAGACAGAACTGACGAAGGCGCTGGCCGATTTCCTGTTCGATACTGATGAGGCGATGGTGCGACTCGACATGTCCGAGTTTATGGAGAAACATTCAGTCGCACGGCTTATTGGTGCGCCGCCGGGTTATGTTGGTTACGAAGAAGGTGGCTACCTGACGGAGGCTGTTCGACGTCGTCCGTACTCGGTGATTTTGCTCGATGAGGTCGAGAAAGCGCATCCGGATGTATTCAACGTACTATTGCAGGTTCTTGATGACGGCCGATTGACCGATGGTCAGGGCCGCACTGTTGATTTTCGAAACTCGGTTATCGTGATGACGTCGAATCTCGGGTCACAGTTGATTCAGGAGATGGCAGGCGAGGACAATTATGACGCGATGAAGAGCGCGGTCATGGATGTAGTCGGCAGTCACTTCCGGCCTGAGTTCGTAAACCGCATTGATGACCTTGTCGTCTTCCATCCCCTGGGTCGGGAGCACATTCGAAAAATCGTCGACATTCAACTGACCTATCTGCACGATCGGCTCGCAGATCGCGACATTCGCATTCATCTTTCGGATGCGGCGCGCGACAAGTTGGCCGATGCCGGATTTGATCCGGTATACGGCGCACGACCTTTGAAAAGAGCCATCCAGCAACAAGTGGAGAATCCGCTGGCGCAGGCGATTCTACAGGGTAAATTTAAACCCGGTGATTTGATTGAAGTTGGGGTTAGCGGTGATCAATTGGAGTTTCTGAACGCTGCTTAAGTATCGCAAGCCGGCAGCTGTTTCGTCATCTATATCTTCACAGGACACAGGCGATATAGATGACGAAACAGCTGCCGGCCTCCTATGTTAGGCGGAAATTTATGCATGTCACAGTTCCGGATATCGTAGTCCAGTCGGAGACTTTGAGTCTCGGCGGGTCTGATCTCGTGATCAATGTAATTTCGCCTGTGTCCTGGGAAGAGATTACATTGATCACGAGATCAGACCCTCTGCGCTAGACAATCTGAGATATAATTTCGTGCTTGCGGCAACAAACACGAATATGGAGTTTGGCTAAATGCCAATTTACGGATACAACTGTAAGAGCTGCGATCACTCTTTCGACGCATTGCAGAAAATGAGCGACCCCAAATTGGTCGATTGCCCGGACTGTGGTGAGGCAAGTTTGCAAAAGCAGTTGTCTGCTCCCAAGTTTCGCTTGAAAGGCAAGGGCTGGTACGAGACCGATTTCAAGACCGGTGACAAGAAGAATCTCGCCGACGACAAAGACAAGTCCGCCAGCGAGAAACCGAAGGACTCAGACAAGAAAGAGAAGAAAACAGAAACCAAGACCGTTTCTTCCGACAGCAAAGCCAAGTCCGCGTGAAACGACTCCGCCGCTATCTTGTCGCGGGCTTGCTGGTCTGGATCCCGCTTGGCGCTACGCTCTTGTTGATCGGCTTTGCCGTCAAGCAGATGGATAAAACGATCGAGCTGATTCCCGACGCGTATCAGCCGGGTATGTTGCTGCAGAACTGGTTTGGCACCGAAAACCCAATCGAAATTCCGGGCTTCGGTGTCATCCTGATTGTTATCGTGGTTCTCCTCACCGGTGTGATGGTGGCCAACTTTGTAGGGCGTGCTTTTGTCGGCGGTTGGGAGTCACTGCTCGACCGAATTCCGGTCGTCCGAGCGATTTATTCCGCAGCAAAAAATTTCGCCGAGATCGTTTTTTCAGATTCAAGCCAGTCGTTCAAGAAAGTACTTCTTATTGAGTATCCACGAAGGGGGTTGTACAGCCTCGCATTCCAGACGTCGTCGGAACTGGGCGAAGTGCAGGGAAGAACCGGCGGCGACGTGGTGTGCTGTTTCGTGCCGACCACACCGAACCCCACATCGGGCGTGGTCATCGTGGTACCCAGAAAAGACGTTACAGTTCTGGATATGGACGTCGACGAAGCGCTTAAGATGATCATCTCCCTGGGTGTCGTTGTCCCAAAATGGCGTAATGATCAAACAGGCGAGCTGCCATTCGAAGAGCCGGACGACCCGGCTTGATAAGCGTGGCCTCAGCCCGTACCATTCCGCCTCATTTTTAGCGGGTTTTCCGCGTTTTTTTGATTTGGGTTTAAACGATGCGTAGTCATTATTGCGGCGAGATCAACGAGTCTCTGGTTGGCGAAGAGATTGAGGTATGCGGCTGGGTTCACCGGCGTCGCGACCACGGTGGTGTGATCTTTATCGACCTTCGTGACCGTGAAGGCCTGTTGCAGGTCGTTTTTGATCCCGACAGAGCAGAAATATTCGCGCAAGCCGAGCGCATTCGCTCCGAATACGTGCTGAAAGTGAAGGGGCTGGTCCGCCCGCGTCCCGATGGTACGGTTAATCCGAACATGCGTACCGGTCAGATCGAAGTTCTGGCACACGAACTCGAGATACTCAACAAGTCTGAAACGCCGCCGTTCCATCATGATGAGCAGGCAAACGAAGACATTCGACTCAAATACCGCTACCTCGATCTGCGTCGGGAAAATATGCTCGGCAATCTGATGTTGCGCCACAAAGTCACGATGGCGATGCGCAACTACCTCGACAACAATGGATTCGTTGATGTTGAAACACCAATGTTGACGCGTGCGACACCAGAAGGTGCCCGCGACTACATCGTTCCGAGCCGCACGCATCCCGGAAAGTTCTTTGCGCTGCCACAATCGCCACAGATTTTCAAACAGCTATTAATGATGTCCGGCCTCGACCGCTACTACCAAATCGTTCGCTGCTTCCGCGATGAAGACTTGCGTGCTGATCGTCAACCGGAATTTACGCAGCTTGATATTGAAATGAGCTTCGTTGATGAAGAGGCTGTTACCGGCACGATGGAAGGCATGGTTTGCCAGCTCTTCCGGGAAACAATGGAGGTCGAATTACCGTCACCATTTCCACGCATGACCTATGCCGATGCCATGCATCGCTATGGTTCGGACAAGCCGGATCTTCGCATCGATCTCGAGCTTGTCGAGGTGGCCGATCTAATGGAATCTGTCGACTTCAAAGTCTTCGCTGGCCCGGCTGCCGATCCAGAGGGTCGTGTTGCTGCGCTGTGTATACCCGGCGGTGCTGAATTGAGCCGCAAGATTATTGACGGTTACACAGAATTCGTTGGACGCTACGGTGCCCGTGGCCTGGCTTACATCAAAGTAAATGATGTTGATGCAGGTCGCGACGGTTTGCAGTCACCGATCGTCAAGAATCTTAGCGACGAAGCGTTGGCAGGTGTTATCGAACGCTGCGGCACCAAGTCAGGCGATTTGATTTTCTTCGGTGCTGACAAAGCACGAGTCGTGAACGATGCTCTTGGCGCGTTGCGCGTAAAGATTGGCGAAGACCGTGGCCTGGTCGCCGAAGGTTGGGCGCCGCTTTGGGTCGTGGATTTTCCCATGTTCGAAAAAGACAAGACCACCAATCGCTGGACTGCATTGCATCATCCGTTTACCGCGCCGAGCATTGACGACCCTGAAGCACTGCGGGCAAACCCGGGTGAAGCACTTTCTCGTGCCTACGATATGGTCCTCAATGGCTCAGAGATTGGTGGTGGTTCAATTCGAATCCATGATCAGAATACTCAAGCGGCCGTCTTTGATCTGTTGGGTATCAGTGAAGAAGAGGCGGACGAGAAATTCGGCTTCCTTCTGCAGGCGCTGCAATATGGTTGCCCACCACACGGCGGAGTTGCTTTCGGTCTTGACCGCATCGTGATGTTAATGGCGGGCGCTGACAGTATTCGTGACGTCATCGCATTTCCGAAGACGCAGACTGCGAGTTGTCCATTGACCAATGCGCCAGGCGAAGTTTCGCAAATACAGCTCAAGGAAACGGGCATCCGCTTGCGAGCAACACGAACTGAGTCCTAATAAGGAAACGGTCATTTGCGTGCATGGGTATCTCTCCCATGGCGTCGGTATGTACCTGATCAAACGTCGACTCGAGCGTGAGTACGGCATGCACGTCACGATATTCAACTACCCGTCTGTTCGCGGAACGCTCGATAATAACGCCGAGGCTTTGGCGACGTTCGTTCGCGGACAAAATACTGCTACTGCACACATCGTTGGTCATAGTTTAGGCGGCGTTCTCGCATTGCGCATGCATGCCAATAATCCTGATTTTTTACCGGGAAAAGTGGTTTGCCTGGGCTCGCCGCTGACGGGGTCTCGTGCTGCGAATTTTCTTAGTGAACTGGAGTGGGCTGAGGACATTATCGGACGATCGGTACCTGACGCACTGATTAATCAAACAGCCAACGACTGGGCATCGAAGGTTGTCGAGCGCAGAGACGTCGGCGTGATTGCGGGAACGGTACCGTTGGGACTTGGACGTCTCGTAGCCAACTTCGAGGAAGATAACGACGGCACGATCGGTGTTTCAGAAACCAGACTGGACGGTATTTCCGATCACTTGACAATGGCGGTGAGCCACAAAGGTATGTTGGTTTCAGCCGCCGTTGCGGATCAGGCAGCAGCCTTCATCAAACGTGGTGAGTTTCTTCGATAGCCGGACAGTCCTGGCGGCGCCTTTGCTGTCTTGGGGATGACCGGATTGCAGGGATATACAAACTAGAAGCGGACTTGTGCAGGTATAGTTGGTCGACCTAACTAGTTTGCCTTTCACTCTATGGAATCGAGTATAGGAAAGTGTCAGATCTTCGCCGCCGCCACATAACAAGAATCATATCCGGAATTATCGCCGCGTTCGCGCTTACGGTCGTGTGTTACTGGCCCTCGCTCAGCGGACCATTCTTGTTCGACGATATTCCAAATCTGGAGATTATGGGTGAACGAGGGGGGCTTACGTCGGCGGCGAATTATGCTGAGTTCATAATGAGCGCGCAATCAAGTCCGTTAGGCCGCCCGTTGAGCCTCGCAAGCTTCGCGCTGGATGGCCAAAGCTGGCCAACCGATCCGCGCCCGTTTCGTATCACCAATCTCGTCATTCACCTTATTAACGGCTTGCTGGTATTTTTTCTGGCACGGCTGATCTTTGCGACCTCGCACAAGCCAGAGACAGCGGAGAAACTCGCGCTGCTATGCATGACGCTTTGGTTGCTTCATCCAATGCTCGTGTCAACTACGGCTTACATCATTCAGCGCATGACCCAACTAAGCAGCCTGTTCACATTGCTTGGGTTGCTCTCATACATGCATGGCCGTTTGTATCTTGCGGACAGACCGGCTCAGGGTTGGGCGTGGATACTCGTTGGCATGGGGGTTTGTGGGTCGCTGGCATTATTGAGCAAGGAGACGGGAATCTTATTGCCCTTCTATGCCCTGGTAATCGAGATAACGGTATTCAGGTCTGCAATTCTTGCCAGACCACAAAGGGCGACCTTGATTGCGGTGTTTTGCACACCGCTTCTGGCTTCGCTTTTTTATATGGTCGTAAGCTGGGATGCGACGCTGACAGGCTTCGACTTGCGACCATTTACGATGGAAGAGCGCCTTTTAACGCAAGGCGTCGTACTGCTCGACTATTTGCGTCAAATAGGTCTGCCACAGCTATCCGGTCTCGGGTTGTTTCATGATGATTTTCCGGTATCGAAGGGTTTTCTGGATCCTGTCGGCACGATCGTAAGCCTGGTAGCTATCGCAGCAATGTTATTTCTGGCTATTCGTTGGCGCAAGGCAATGCCGCTGATCAGCCTGGGAATCCTATGGTTTTTTGTCGGCCATAGCCTGGAAGCGGGCCCAATCGCGCTGGAGCTTTACTTCGAACACCGCAATTATCTGGCGCTCCTTGGGCCCATCATATTGCTGTGCTCGTTGTTGCCGATGCTGAGCAAAAAATTACGCGCTTTGCTACCAATACTCGTTGTCCTGTTTGTTGCCGTTGAAGGATTCCTGACCTGGCAAAGCGCAATACCGTGGGGCGACGAGGACTGGCTGATGCAAGTAGCGTTGCTGGAACATCCCAACTCTCTTCGTGCACAGCAGTACGCGGCCAACCAATACATCATTCATGGCAACTACTCACAAGCTCTGTCGGTTCAGGAAACGCTGGCCGAGAAATATCCGCAGTACACGTCAACCAGACTAAGTATTCTGAACCTGCGTTGTATTCTGAACATACTGACGGTAGAGGAGGTCGATGAGGCGCGGAGTTTTCTTTTGCATGCCGATTACGATACGCAGATTATCGGTTTCCTCAGACCCCTCATCAACAATGCCGTCAGCGGCAGCTGCGCCTCTCTGAACTTGGTGGATGTTCATACCCTGGTCGATGCATTGTTGAGCAATCCAACCATGGCCAAGAGTGAGATAATGCGTGGGGCGGCCCATTACAATAAGGGTATTGCCTACGAGATCGCGGGGGACCTGAACACGGCACTCGAACAACTCGATCTATCGTACCAGGCGAATCCGGAGATCGATATTCGGTTACAGCAGGTCGTCTGGTTGTTAGAAAAAGGCAATGCAGAATTAGCAGAGCACTATTTGGTCCTCGCAAAGCAGCACGGAAATGGGAGGCCCCTGGGCAGCCGTTTTCGTGTCAAAGACCTGACTATCTTGCAACAAAATATCGATCAAATACGCAACGCGAAACAGTAAGATAATACTCTGCAAGCGAGTATGGATGACCCCGAAACTCTGCGAACAAGCACGGCATAAATTACTCGAGGTCAGACGGTAGTACCGGCGTAGAAAGCATTTTTTCAAAGCGCGCCCAGCGTTCATTCTCGTTCGCATCGCCGCGCTCAATAAAGTCGGCGACCAAAGTCTGGCCATGGTTGTAGTTGATGACGTAGCTTCGATAGGCATCGAAAAAGCGCGTCCGTTGTTCAGCACGACCCGGGGAGTTCAATGAATACTTCACGAGCCAGCTGATGGCATCTTCTCGGCTCATATCGCCGTTCAGGTAGTCCCGCGCCGCTTCATTGCCAGCGAAGTCGAGCTGTGCAGTCAATGCGAGTAATTCATAAAAAATGTCCGCATTGCTCGTGTCTATTCCGGCCAAAGGAAACAACACCGCCTTTTCGAACTCCAGTCTTGAATTCCCAGGAAATGCCAATTTAATTCCATAGTTGCCGCTGCCCTCTGCAATAACGGATTCGGGGCTAAACAATGGATACAAGGAGTATTCCAGCCAACCGTTGGTATTGACGAGGTTTTGCTCCAGCAAGGCATTGAAAGTGTGATGCCCCGGATAACCTTCATGACATCCGAGATCAACCGCACGGCTGATAAGAATAGGAAAATCGGTGTTTACCTGAATGAGGCTGACAGAATCTCCCTGATACCAGTTATAACCCGACCACGGTTTGTCAGAAACATACTCCACTGTGAAGGATTCGCCCTCAGTAAGCTGAATGTGCTCAAGCGTGCGTTTGCGGCACTCGGCAATGGCTGCCTCGAAGACTGCCGCGAGCTTTTCTTCGGGAACCTCAAAGTCGTGGCGAAAACTATCTACGCGTTCCGACAAGGGCCCATCACCGGGAAGTAATGCATCGATCTTCTCCAGAACCGCGTCGAAATGCGCGGTGTCGTAGGTCGGTGCGACGGTTCCAAATACGAGCCGTGACTCTTCGTCGAAAGACTTCAGTTCGCCCTTATTGACTGAAATTCGCGTCTGTAAAGATTGCAGCCTGGCGCGCAGTCCAGCGGTGCGTGCCCGCATGCCGAAATCGTCCGGGATATTGCCGAGGACGATGTCCATTGCCGCAGCGCTTTCGCTGATTTGCTCGACAGTGAGCGCCGCCTCATCAGCGTCGGCCTTGATCTCATCGGGTCCGAAGTAGGCGTCGACATGCCCGGCGTCGATATTGCCCATCGATAGCTCCAGAAACAGGTACTGGCGAGCCAATGCATCCATGTCTGGCGCTTCGTAGCTTGGCTCAGGATTGACCGCGTCAGTACAGCCGAGGACAAGCAATACCATGAGAAGAAGCGTGACTTTTCTTGGGGCCACAGTGGACTCCTATAGTTTTTTAAGTTCGTAAAGCGCCGCCAAGGCATCTCGGGGCGACATCTCGTCTGGCTGCAACACGTCGATGGCGTCGCGAATCGGATCAGCGTCGAGCAACACGTCCTCCACACCGAGGTCCAGTTGCCCTTGCGGATTATGTGCGTTCTCGACCTGTTGTGATTCGAGTGTCTTAAGATAGGATTTTGCACGTCGGATTACGTCGTTCGGCACACCCGCCAACGACGCGACTTGCAGCCCATAACTTTGATTCGCGGGTCCGGCTTTGACGGAGTGCAGAAACACAAGCTCGCCATGATGTTCGGTTGCATCCAGGTGCACGTTCTCGCAAGCTGATAACTCCTGAGAAAGTGCTGTTAGCTCGAAATAATGTGTTGCAAACAACGTGAATGCTTTTGCTTGTTCGCCCATGTGATGTGCCGCTGCCCAGGCGAGTGACAAACCGTCGAAGGTACTTGTGCCGCGACCAATTTCGTCCATGAGTACGAGGCTCTGTTCGGTTGCGTTGTTCAGAATCGTTGCGGCTTCAGTCATCTCTACCATGAAGGTTGAACGACCGCCGGCAAGATCATCGGATGCCCCGATGCGCGTGAAAATGCGATCGACCGGACCAATTTTGAGTCGGGTCGCAGGTACAAATGAACCCACGTGTGCAAGGATGACGATCAATGCGGTCTGTCGCATATAGGTGGATTTACCACCCATATTTGGCCCGGTAATAACGAGTAAGCGACGTTCTTCATTGAGCACTACGTCATTCGCAATAAATGGCGTGTCGATAACCTGTTCTACGACGAGATGGCGACCACCTTCGATTTCAATACACGGCGTGGTGCTAATCTCAGGCTGCGATAAATTCAGCGTTTGTGCGCGCTCGGCGAAACAGACCAGAACGTCCAGCTCGGACAGTCCGGCGGCACTGAGTTGCAATTCGCCAAGGACAGCCTGCAGTTTGTCGAGGAGCTCCTCGTAGAGGAATTTCTCGCGCGACAGCGAGCGTTCGCGGGCGCCGAGTACCTTGTCCTCGAACTCCTTCAGCTCTGGCGTAATGTATCGCTCGGCCGCCTTCAGGGTTTGTCGACGCACATATTCAACCGGTGCTTTGTCAGCCTGTAGGCGACTGATTTCTATGTAATATCCGTGGACCCGATTATAGCCGAGCTTGAGTGTCGCGATGCCGGTGCGTTCACGCTCACGTAGCTCGAGGTCGACCAGGTACTGGTCCGCGTTCTCGGCAATAGCGCGTAAATCGTCCAGCTCGTCGTCATAGCCCGGCGCAATCACCCCGCCATCGCGGATTAGCATTGGTGGGCTGTCGATGACTGCTTTTTTCAGCAGATGTTTTTGCTCACGGTGCTCGCCAATCTGTTGTGCGAGATCAGACAACAACGGAGATTCAATACCGCGCAGGAGCTGCTGCAGATCCGGCAAACGCGACAGAGCTTCACGCAACTGACGTAGGTCGCGCGGGCGAGCTGAGCGCAATGCAACGCGAGCCAAAATTCGCTCAACATCACCTATGCCGTTTAGTGCTTCTTGCAACGTCTCGCGAGCGCCGCTGTTTTGCAGAGCGTCCAGCGCCTGATAGCGTCCCTTTAACGTGTTCGCATCCCGCAATGGACGTTGCAACCAACGTCGCAGCAAGCGACTTCCCATTGCCGTTTGGCAGTGGTCCATCACGCCAGCAAGCGTGTGTTGGTGGTGACCGCTAAGTGAATCCTCGAGTTCCAGA
Source organism: Woeseiaceae bacterium (assembly GCA_021773075.1). Classification (GTDB taxonomy): domain Bacteria; phylum Pseudomonadota; class Gammaproteobacteria; order Steroidobacterales; family Woeseiaceae; genus UBA1847. The sequence continues at coordinate 13,462 of JAJFKT010000012.1, read as the reverse complement.
TTGCGGCGCGTGGGCCCGTCCATAATGACGGCGTCGTCTCGTAGCTGAACTTTGATCGATTGCAGATGTGGCAACGACGCCTTTTGCGTGTCATTGACGTATTGCAGCAGCGCGCCAGCTGCGGCAACGCCGCTTGGAAAGCCCTCGCAGCCAAAACCGTTCAGATCGCGCGTACCAAATTGATTGCAAAGGTGTCGCGTTGAGCTGTCGAGCTCGAAGTGCCATGGAGGCCGGCGCGTCACGCGAATGCGGTCATCAATAAACTGAGCGAATGAGCCGTCTGCGCCAAGCAGGTCTTCATCGACAATCAGTTCAGCGGGGCGCAAACGCTCGATCTCACCCAGCATGGCTTCTTGATCCGGTGACTCAGTAAGCCGGAAGCGTCCCGCAGATAAATCCAGCCAGGCGATACCGTACGCAGCACTGCCAGAGAATACAGCGGCAACAATATTGTCGCGATTGGCCGAGAGAAGTGCCTCGTCCGTGAGCGTACCGGGCGTAACGACGCGCATAACCTTGCGTTCAACCGGTCCTTTACTCGTTGCCGGGTCGCCGATTTGCTCACAAATCGCAACGGACTCGCCCTTGCGAACCAGTTTTGCGAGGTAGCCTTCCACAGCATGGTAGGGCACACCGCACATTGGAATCGCATAGCCACCGGACTTGCCACGTGCGGTCAAAGTGATGTCGAGCAGGGACGCAGCCCGTTTGGCGTCATCGTAAAAGAGCTCATAGAAGTCGCCCATTCGATAAAATACGAGCATGTCCGGATAATCAGACTTGATCCCGAGGTATTGGCGCATCATCGGTGTGTGGACGGAGGTGACTTCTGTTTTCATTATTCTTGTTGTATGAGCGCGGCGAGCGCGCGATGATTATCAGACTGTGAAAATACTGCATGTCGAAACCGGACGCCATTTTTTGGGCGGTCCGCAACAGGTTGTCTACCTGATCAACGCGTTACGCGATCGGGGCCACGACAATGTCCTGGTTTGTCCGCCTGATTCGGGGATCGACGGCGTCGCCCGTCTGGCCGAAATACGCGTGCAAAACCTGTTCTGTGCAGGCGACCTCGATTTGCCGTTCGCCTATCGACTTTCGCAGTTTCTCAAAGAACTGAAGCCGGACCTTGTGCATTGCCACAGCCGACGAGGGGCGGACCTGCTGGGTGGCCTGGCGGCATCGATCGCCGACATACCAGCAGTCGTGTCGCGCCGCGTCGATAACACCGAGATTCGACTGCTGGCGACCTTGCGTTACAGACCATTCAGGAAAATCATCGCGATATCGCAGGCCATCGCCAAAGTATTGCGCGACCATGATGTTGATGAAGACCGCATTACGGTGATTCGGAGCGCGGTGGATGCCGAGGCTCTCGGGCGCGAACCGGACCACGAAGCATTCAGAGCTGAATTCGGTTTTGGCGAGGGCGATTTTGCTGTCGCCGCGGCCGGTCAGCTGATACCGCGCAAAGGCCATCGCTATTTGCTGCAGGCCATAGCTGTGCTGGCACCAACCCGGCCACAGCTGCGAGTGGTCATTTTTGGCGACGGAGACTTGAATGACGAGCTCCGAGCACAGGCTGCGTCTTTGGGACTCGATGGGGTCGTACAATTTGCGGGATTTCGCGATGACCTGGATAGTTTCATTGGCTGCTTCAACCTGTTCGCACACCCGGCACTCGCTGAGGGTCTGGGCGTCGCAGCCCTGAAAGCTTCGGCAGCCGGCGTACCCGTCGTCGGCTTTAATGCGGGCGGCTTGAACGAAGCGGTACAACATGGAGAAACCGGCCTTTTGGTTTCCGCCGAAGACGTCGCTGCCCTGCAGGGTGCTATCGCCAGACTGATGGATGATGAGCCGCTGCGGCAGCGCATGAGTACTGCCGGCAGGAAACGGATGCAAGAAAACTTCTCGATAAACACGATGGCTGACAAGCATGTGGAATTGTATGAATCGCTATAGCGTGCCTATCCTTATTACGAGTCTTCTTTTTGCGGGAGTCGCAATTGCTGAAGATGAAATACGGGCAAAATTACTAGCCAATGCCGGTGTTCTGATTACACATGGCGAAACGAAAATCGTATTCGATCCCTTATTCGATCAGGGTTTCGGTACCTATGATCTGGTGCCCGATAACATCGTGCAGGCTCTCTTCGACGGTGTGCCTCCATTTGACGGCTTGGATGCGGTATTTGTAAGCCATCACCATGGAGACCATTTCTCACCGGCCCGGATGCTGCATCTCTTACGGGCACGTCCGGAGCTGCGATTGTTCGCACCGGCCCAGGCGATTAAGAGTATGCCGCTTGAGTCGGACGACGCACCCCTGCGAAAGCGCCTGCACTCTGTCGATCTTGAACTGAATGAGCAGTTTGAGAAAACGCTAGGCGATATTGTGGTTGAAGCGGTGCGTATTCCGCATTCTGGCTGGCCGACACGGCACTCGGATGTTGAAAACATTGCCTTCCGCGTATCATTGGATGGAATCGCCACCGTTGTACATCTTGGCGATGCTACGACGGACGACGATTACTTCGAAAATCATGCTGAGTATTGGGCCGAGCAGCATTCTCATCTGGCGCTACCGCCGTACTGGTTTTTTCTGTCGGAGGAAGGTGAGCGCGTACTGGATGAGCGGATTGATGCTGACAGGAATCTTGGCGTGCACGTTCCACGCAATATGCCGGATGAACCCGGGAACTACCCGCCGGAACTGCGTGGCAAAGAACTATTGACCGTTCCGGGTGAGGAGCGATCTATCGATATTGAGGCGAGCGGAGAGGTGGAATAACGATGAATTGGCTGCAAAACTCTGGCAGGTTTCAGAAGAACTCACCGCGGACGATCTTTCCTAATGGCTGATCACGAAGCGATACGCGCACTGGCGACAGCGCTCGTCTCCGAACTGACCACATCCAACAAAGCGGTCGCGACTGCAGAGTCTTGCACGGGTGGCTGGGTAGCAAAGGCGATCACTGATATCGACGGAAGTTCTGCTGTATTTGGCTACGGCGTGGTGAGCTATGCGAACGGTGCGAAAGAGTCGCTACTCGGTGTCCAAAACAAAACGCTCGAAGACCACGGGTCCGTTAGCAAAGAAACGGTCGAAGAAATGGCCAAAGGAACGCTGCACTTGAGCGGCGCAGATATCGCGGTAGCGGTCAGCGGTGTTGCGGGGCCGAGCGGCGGTACCGCCGAAAAACCAGTCGGTATGGTGTGGTTTGCCTGGGCGGTCCGTGATGGTACAAAAGCCCTGATTGATTCGAGTTTCGAGCAGTTTACGGGCGATCGCGAGCTGATTCGAGAGGCGTCTGTCGCGTATGCGTTACAAGGTGTCCGCGAGCGTATCGAGTCATGACCACCAAGCGCGTATTTTTCGCGCTTTGGCCCGATCATCGACAACGAGACCGATTGCGAGACGTGATCAATTCCGTCGCAAGAAATGTCGAAGGTCGTGCGGTTGAGCGTCGCAACTGGCACATCACGCTCGCGTTTCTGGGCGATATCGACGAGGCTCAAATCCCGAAACTGAAGGAGCGAGCTGGCCAAATTGAGACGGAGTCGTTTCGTCTTAGTTTCGATCGTCTTGAGTATTGGGCGCGGCCGAAAGTCGCCTGCCTGGTTACACCAACCGTGCCGGGTGAACTTGAAAGACTGGTCTCTTCATTGAATTCGCTAATGCAGGACTTCGGTGTGATCGCCGAAGACCGGACCTATCGGCCCCACATAACGGTCTCACGCAGTGCTCGCGCATTTGTGACGGAAAGGTTAACGCAACGCGCCACAACGGAGTGGTCGAATTTCAAGCTCATTGAGTCCGTTTCGAGCCCTGGCGGCGTGAGCTACATCCCGCTGTAACAGTAGCTTTCGGCTGAATTCTCGCGTTTCTTGTGAGTTTGCCCAGAAAATAAAGCACTGAAGGCTCCCATTGACGCGGCTTTCATGGAATAATACTGTGTATATCAACAGTACCTCTTAAAATCACCAAATGGCGGCAAAATAATGGATGACAACAGGAAAAAAGCACTCGCGCAGGCCCTCGGCCAAATCGAAAAGCAGTTCGGCAAAGGCTCGGTCATGCGCATGGGAGACGGCACTTCAATACGTGATATTGAAGCCATTTCGACCGGCTCTATCGGTCTTGACGTCGCATTGGGAATAGGCGGGCTGCCGAAAGGACGCGTTGTCGAGATCTACGGTCCCGAGTCTTCCGGTAAAACCACGCTGACATTACAAGTTATTGCTGAAGCACAGAAAGTGGGTGGTACCGCCGCGTTTATCGATGCCGAGCACGCTCTCGACCCGAACTACGCCGAGAAACTCGGGGTAAACGTCGACGAGTTGCTGGTCTCGCAGCCGGACACGGGTGAGCAAGCGCTGGAGATCACCGACATGCTGGTACGTTCCAGCGCGGTTGACATCATTGTGATCGACTCGGTTGCCGCTCTGACACCCAAGGCTGAAATCGAAGGCGAGATGGGCGACTCTCACATGGGTCTGCAAGCGCGCCTGATGTCACAAGCGCTGAGAAAGCTCACGGGCAACATCAAACGCTCAAATGTCATGGTTATCTTCATCAATCAGATTCGTATGAAGATCGGCGTCATGTTCGGTAGTCCGGAAACAACCACCGGCGGTAATGCCCTTAAGTTCTACGCCTCTGTTCGTCTCGATATCCGTCGCATCGGCGCAATCAAGAAGGGCGACGAAGTGGTGGGTAACCAGACGCGTGTCAAAGTGGTCAAGAACAAAGTCTCGCCGCCGTTCAAGCAAGCCGAGTTTGAGATCCTCTACGGACAAGGCATTTCGCGTCTTGGTGAGCTCATCGACCTCGGTGTACAGCACGACATCGTCGACAAGGCCGGTTCCTGGTACAGCTATGGCGACGACCGTATTGGTCAGGGCAAAGACAATGCGCGGAACTTCTTGAAGGAGCATCCTGAAATGGCCGACGAGATCGAGCGCAAGATTCGCGCCATCCTGATGCCACCGCCAGTCGTTGCCGTTCCGGACATCGAGGAAGAAGTAGCCGATAGCGAGGCGCCTGCCAAAGAGGCCTAGCGACCGATGCAACCCACATGATTTGTGGCAAGACGTATGAATCCGGTTCATGAAGACATAAGCGATATCCATTCTGATGACGCGGACGAGCGGTTTTCGTCTCCGCTCGAGGCCCGCAAGAAGGCGATGGACTTTCTGGCACGTCGCGAATACGGCCGTAATGAGCTCATCAGGAAACTCGCGGACAAAGGTTATGTTCGAAATATCGTTGAGCAGGCCGTCAATCAGCTCACGCTGGATGGTCTGCAGTGTGACGAGCGTTTTGCCGGCAGCTTTGTACAATCACGCATTAGTCAGGGCAAAGGCCCGGTCCGCATTCGACTCGACCTCAGCCAACGCGGCGTAGAGGACGCAACCATCGAGTGCGCCATCGATGAATCGGCGGCCGACTGGCACGGCCTGGCTCGCGAGGTCCGCGAACGTAAGTTCGGCTTCGACTCGCCCGCAGACTTCAAGGAAAAGGCACGCCAAATGCGTTTTTTACAGTATCGCGGGTTTGAGCGAGACCATATCCAATCGGCGTTTTAGTCGTTACCATACGCCCGATGAAATCGATGACGAGCAATGAGCTGCGCCAGGCTTTCCTGGAGTTTTTCCGTGACAATGATCATGAAATCGTCGCGAGCTCTCCGCTGGTGCCTGGCAATGATCCAACGCTGTTGTTTACCAATGCAGGCATGGTGCAATTCAAAGATGTGTTCCTAGGCGACGACAAGCGTGGTTACGATCGGGCAACATCGTCACAGCGCTGTGTTCGTGCCGGTGGTAAACACAATGACCTTGAGAACGTGGGCTACACAGCAAGGCATCACACCTTCTTTGAGATGCTCGGCAACTTCAGCTTCGGAGATTACTTCAAACGCGAAGCGATTCAGTACGGCTGGGATTTTCTGACAGTTACGCTTGGGCTCGCCCCCGAGAAACTCTGGGTTACCGTCTTCGAAGACGATGACGAAGCGGCCGATATCTGGCTCAAGGAAATGAAAATCGACCCGGAGCGATTCTCGCGACTGGGTGCGAAAGATAATTTCTGGGCTATGGGCGATACCGGTCCATGTGGCCCGTGCTCCGAAATTTTCTACGACCACGGCGCTGATGTGCCGGGGGGTCCGCCAGGCACGCCGGACGAAGACGGCGATCGCTACGTCGAGATCTGGAATCTCGTTTTCATGCAGTTCGACCGCTCAGCAGACGGTGAGATGACATCTTTGCCCAAGCCGTCTGTCGATACGGGCATGGGTCTCGAGCGTATCGCTGCAGTTATGCAGGGCGTTCATTCCAATTACGAGATTGATCTTTTCGCCAACATAATTAGCGCGACCGCCGATCTGCTCGGCGTGAAAAGCGATGGATCGAACTCGCTTAACGTCATAGCCGATCACATTCGAGCCTGTTCCTTCCTCATCGTCGACGGCGTGCTGCCGGGTAATGAGGGAAGAGGATATGTGCTGCGGCGCATAATTCGTCGCGCGATTCGACACGGCAAGAAGCTTGGTACGGACGATCTGTTTTTCTACAAGCTGGTTGCCCCGCTCACGAAGGAAATGGGCGGCGCCTATCCGGAGCTTGCGAAGGCACAAGCGCACGTAGAAAAAGTACTGAAGAAAGAAGAGCAGCGATTCGCAGAGACGCTCGACCAGGGCATGGAAATTCTTGAGGCGACAATTGCCGATCTCGATGGCCAGGAAATACCGGGCGAAGTCGTTTTCAAGCTCTATGATACTTACGGTTTCCCAGTCGACTTAACTGCTGACGTTGCTCGCGAGCGAAACATTGAAATCGACCGTGACGGATTTGACGTCGCGATGCAGGGTCAGAAAGACAAGGCAAAAGCGGCGAGCAAATTCGGTGTGGCTGGTAGTGACACGTTCAAGACTGATGCAGAAACGACGTTCCTTGGTTACGACGGTATTGAGGCTTTGAGCACAGTCGTCTCCTTATATAGTGGTGGCGAATCAGTCGATACGCTCGCGGTGGGAGATGAGGGCGCAGTGATCCTGTCAGCAACGCCTTTCTACGCGGAGAGTGGTGGTCAGATCGGAGATAAAGGTATTCTGGTTTCGGATGGCAAACTATTTGACGTTGCGGATACACAAAAGAGCGGCAAGGCCAATGTGCATTTCGGAAGCCTGGAACAGGGAGAGCTAAGGGTCGGCGATGAAGTAGAAGCGGTTGTCGACGCCGATCGACGGCAGGCAATTCGCCTCAACCACACGTCAACGCACTTGATGCATGCGGCTTTGCGGCAGGTTCTCGGCGATCACGTTACGCAGAAGGGATCGCTCGTCGCGCCCGACCGTTTGCGTTTTGACTTTTCGCATTATGAGGGCGTAACGGCTGATCAGATTCAGGATATCGAAAATCTGGTGAACGAAGAGATTCGTAAGAACAACGCGACCGACACCGATCTCATGACTTACGACGACGCGATTGAATCCGGCGCCATGGCCTTGTTCGGCGAAAAATACGGCGACAAAGTTCGGGTACTTCGGGTCGGCGATTTCTCAGTTGAGCTGTGCGGTGGCACACATGTCGAACGCACCGGTGACATCGGCGTGTTCAAAATTACATCTGAAGGTGGAGTCGCTTCGGGCGTGCGTCGTATCGAGGCGGTAACAGGCAAAGGCGCCGTGGACTGGATCGATGCCAATCAGCAGATACTTGGCAATCTCGCGGGATTGCTGCGCAGTCAACCGGATCAGGCCTTGGCGAAAGTGGAACAACTGCTGAAGCGCAACAAAGATCTGGAAAAAGAGCTCGCCGCCGCCAAGCAGGCGCTGATCTCCGGAAAGGGGTCTGACCCCCTTGCGGGTGTTGAGGATGTCGCGGGTATCAAAGTGCTGGCGACGCGTATGGACGGGGCAGATGCTAAAACGCTGCGCGATGCTGTCGATCGGTTCAAGGACAAGTTACAAAGCGCGATTATCGTTCTCGGCTCAGTAAATGGAAACAAGGTGCATCTGGCGGCCGGGGTGACCAAGGACTATGTCGGTAAGATCAAGGCGGGTGACCTCATCAAGCCGGTCGCCGAACAGGTTGGTGGCAAGGGTGGTGGCAGACCGGATTTCGCTCAGGCCGGTGGTTCAGATGCGGCTGCTCTGGATGACGCTTTGGCTTCCGTCGCGCCCTGGATCGCGGAACATATGGACTGATCTAAAGGTCCAAATCGACCTCAAGCAAAAAAAACCACGGTTTTCTGAGTCCCGAAGGACAAGCGGGGCGAAAATCAGCTAGAATAACAACAGTTTATGGATTAACACGCGCAAAAAAGAACAGGGCAGGAGCCCTGTCAGGCTGGAGAGGATTCATGCTGATTCTGACGCGACGAGCGGGCGAGACGGTAATGATCGGGAGCGATGTCACGATCACTGTCTTGGGGGTCAAGGGAAATCAGGTCCGAATAGGGATCAATGCACCCAAAGACGTGGCCGTTCACCGGGAAGAGATATACGAGCGAATTCAAGGCGAGCAGGCCGCTGTCGGCGGGACGGACGCCGCCAGCAATTCAGGCAATAGCGATAAGCCAGAATAAGCAGGATTAAGCTTTACCTCGCCTAACTCTGACAGTAATATGTGCGGCCTTTCGAGGACCCCGGAGAGATGGCTGAGTGGTCGAAAGCGCTCCCCTGCTAAGGGAGTAAGGGCTAATACCCCTTCGAGGGTTCGAATCCCTCTCTCTCCGCCAGAACAAAAAAGAAGGGCCCCATTTGGGGCCCTTTTTTTGTTCCGGCGGCAGAAAGATGGCGAGTAAGAGCCCTTGTTCGACGGGCGCAGCGACGAAGTCGCATGCCCGGGCGCGAAGCGCCCATCCCGAAGCGCCTATCCCGAGCCCTTACCACAACCATCGCGTTAAGCCACTACTTGCCGTCAGTCATTGCCTGACTATATAGTCCGATGCCGTTAACCTGACAGGGCTCGGCAAGTGCCGGGCGCTATTTAAAGGGACAGAATTTTCGTGATTAATACAGATGTTGTCATTGTCGGCGCCGGCCCTTGCGGCCTGTTCCAGGTTTTCGAGCTCGGGCTTCTCGGGCTCAAGGCTGAAGTTGTTGATTCAATCCGTCAGCCGGGCGGTCAGTGCACCGAACTCTATCCCGACAAGCCCATTTATGACATTCCGGGAATTCCGGTTTGCACGGGCGACGAGCTGACCGAAAGTCTGATGAAGCAAATCGAGCCGTTTGGTGCTGGCATGCATCTCGGCGAGGAAGTAACGGTCGTTCGCCCCGAAGATAATGGCTTCTTTGTAGAAACAGACGGCGGCAAGCAATTCAACGCCAAGGCGGTCGTGATCGCCGCAGGTGTTGGATCATTCCAGCCAAGAGCATTGCGTGCGAAGGGTGTTGATGAGATCAACGAAGAAAGCTTGCAGTACCGAGTGCGCGACCCACAGCAATTTGCGGGCAAGAATCTCGCGATCCTCGGTGGCGGTGATTCGGCACTGGACTGGGTCGTCGAGCTCGGTCTGATCGCAAATCACATCACATTGGTGCATCGTCGTGAGGAGTACCGTGCGGTTGATGCGACAGTTGCAGCAATGCGGGATCTCGAGGCGGCCGGCAAAGTGACTACACTCGAGAATGCAAAAGTTAGCGAGCTGCAGCATCAGAATGGTGATCTGACGAAAATGATCGTGGGCAATAAGTCCGATGAGACCTTCGAAGTGGAAGTCGAGAAGATGCTGGTCTTCTTCGGCTTGGCGCCGAAGCTCGGCCCCATCGCCGAGTGGGGCCTCGACATCAATCGTAAGACGATCAATGTCGACACAGAGCGGTTCGAAACATCAACACCAGGTATCTACGCGATTGGTGATATCAACCACTATCCTGGCAAGAAGAAGCTGATTCTATGCGGCTTCCACGAGGCAGCACTAGCCGCTTTTGCGATCAAACAGCGTATAGAGCCGGACAAGAAAGTGCACGTTCAATACACGACCACGAGTCCGGTCATGCATGAAAGACTCGGTGTGAAGGAAGACGAGGAGTAGATTCATTCAACGAGTTGGTTGAATAGAAAACGTCAAAACACTGGATTTAGCACAATTGGTACGTCGGGAACGCGACGGCACCGCCTCTCTCTTCCAGAATTTCCCTGTAACGTTCTTCCCTCCGGGACGTCTTGATCTGTGAACGGACGAGAAATCAGATGCGAGCAGTTACAGACGAACAGTTAGTTGATTGGGTAGCCAGGGGCGATGCCTCTTGTCTCGGTACGCTGTTCGAACGCCATAACAAGGCCGTGTATCAATACTGCCGGCAGATGACGCGGCATAGCGCACAGGCCGAAGATCTCACGCAGGAAGTCTTTCTGCGCATTCTCAATAAGGCATCCAGTTTCAAAGGTAGCGGAACATTCAAGGGCTGGATGTTCAATATTGCCCGCAACATCACACTTGACCATCTCCGTGCGATGCGGCGACAAGGTGTTAACGCGCCGGTCGATGAGTCCATGGAGGGTTTGGTCGAGAATCGTACCGCCGAGCAGGCAGCATCCGGAAGCCAAAGCATGGACATGCTGCGAAAAGCCCTCGGACGACTGCCGGAAACCGTACAGGAAATCATTTGGCTTGGTCGTTTTGAGTTCGACTCTTACGAAGAACTCGGCCAAGCACTCGGCTGCAAGGCCGGAACAGCACGCGTGCGCATGCATCGCGCCATGCAGCAACTCAACGCGGAATTTACAACTATCAATGGAGCACCGGTCGATGTCTGATCGAAATCGAAGCAATTTACCGTTTGAAAGTGACGACCCCGCCGAGCAGGAATTGTGGGCGAGTCTTCGCGAATTACCAAGTGAGATACCGTCGGCGGATCTACGACGCGGCTTCTACAAGGCGCTCGACGAGACCAGCAGCGAATCATTCGCAGACACACTTCTTCGATGGTTCGGCTTTGGCAGCAACACAGCTTGGCTAACAGCTGCCGCTTGCGTGCTTATCGGCTTCGGCCTCGCAAATGCGCTTCAGGGTGGGCTGCCCGTAGAACAAGAGCGACTCGCAATGCTGGAAGAGAATGTCGCGCTCCTGAATCGTGAACTGATTCTCGATCGCCTCGAGAATCCCATCGCCGGTACGCGCCTTAAAGGTGTCTTTGACGCGAGTGCTGCGTCAGCCACCGATGAACAGATCGTAAACGCATTGTTGCTGCGGGCAACCGACGATCGTGTGCCGTCGATTCGTACGGCGGCCATCGATGCGCTGGGACCAAGTCTTTCAACTGCCGGGGTCGGCGAGGAGCTGATGCAGCTACTTGAGAACAGCGAATCACCGACCATTCAGCTCGCATTGATCGATCTTATTCTACGCAACGGCACAGGCGAGCAACTCGCGCAGCTGCTCGAGTTGGCCAATAACAATCAACTGCATCCGGATCTGGTCCGGCATGTCAAGACTGCATTGGGGAGTGAAACAGTATGAAGATGAATACACGCACATTGGGCTTGCTGATTTGCCTGGCACCGACGATCGCGGTTGCCGAGGTCAGCGAGCATCAGGTCTGGACGAAGACCTATGACGTTTCGACAACGATGCCAAGACTGACCATCGACAACATCTGGGGCAACGTTCGCGTTCGTCCCGGCGCTGAAGGCGAGATCAAGGTGACCGTCGATGAGACTCGTTCGGCACCCGATCAAGCAATGTTTGATCGAAGTAAAGTAATGCTAAAGCTCGACACCTACGCCGACGCGAATGGTGTGTCGATGAAAGTCGGTGATCGCGAAGAGCGTTGGTACAACCGGGATCATTGCGATGGTTGTCGCGTGGACTATCAGTTCGATGTCGTTGTCCCCAAGGATACGATTGTCGATGTAGGGACCGTAGTTGACGGCAAGATCGATGTGTCCGATGTATATGGTCGCATTAGTGCACGCAACGTCAACGGACCGATTGATGTGGCGGGGATGCAGGATTGTGCCGAGGTTGAGAGCGTCAATGGTCCCGTTGATCTCGGTTTTGCGACAGCGCCCGTACAAAACTGCAGTATCGAAACGATAAATGGCGACGTCACGGTGTTCATGCCACCGGGTTCAGGTATCGATGTCGCACTCGACATCTTTAACGGGAAAGTTGTCAGCGAATTCGCGACTGACACTTACTCCGTACCCGCACAGATCCAGTACGAACAATCGGAAGGCAAGCACCGCTATCGTATCCAGCAATCCGCCGGCCTGCGTCTTGAGGGCGGTGGGCCCACATTTTCAATTTCGTCGATGAACGGCGATGTTCAAATTCAAAAGAACTGAGGAGGACGTTTCAATGAAAACGACCATAGCGAAACTGACAATAATTTTTGCCCTGATGTGCGTGTGTGCGACGGCAAACGCACAGGACGAACCACAAATCATAACGATTCCGCTGTCGCATCCGGATGAACCGATGTCACTGGATATTTCGATCATCTCGGCCTATATCGAAGTTATCGGCGAGGACCGCGCGGATGCCGAATTTACAGTGCAGGTTGAGCAGGGCAGTCGTAAGATCATCACGCCGTCCGGCACAAAGGAACTGACCACTGGTGCCTATTCGCTAGAGGTAGACGAGCACGACAATCACATTTCGGTCGATACGGACTGGCGCATGAACAAGATCAATATTGTTGCGCGTATACCGCGCCGCGCCGACCTCGAATTGTCGACAACGAATAATGGCGAGATCGTTGTCAGCAATATCACTGGCTCGTTGCAGCTTGAAAACACGAACGGTCCTATCACGGCGAGTAATATCAGTGGATCAGTTATCGCGGAATCTGTGAACGAACATGTCGATGTGAGTTTTGCGAGCATCGATCCCGATAGCGCGATGTCGTTCGAGACAATCAATGGAGACCTGACGCTGGGCTTGCCGGCGCAAGCGGGTGCGCAGCTCAATATCGATGCAACCCAGGGTGAGATCATTTCGGATTTTGAAGTGGATATTCAGCCCAGCAAGCCCGTGGTGGAGCGCCGCAATGATCGTGGTGGGGTAGAGGTTCGCGTCGAGAGCGTGATCGTTGCCAACATCAACGGTGGTGGACCGGTAATCAAGCTCAAGACGCTAAATGGAAATATCCATGTCAAAAAATCGGGCAACTAGTCGGATCCCGGAAAAGCAACGAAATCAATAAATTAGGTGGAAAGTCAGGGGCGTCGTGGGCGCCCCAATCTTATTGTCCAAATTGTCGTAGCAATACGGCCTAGGCCTCTTTATAATCGCGGGCCCGCCGGGTGCCTTGCACCCCGCTATGAACAAAGCGCCCGTAGCTCAGCTGGATAGAGTACTCGGCTACGAACCGAGCGGTCGGGAGTTCGAATCTCTCCGGGCGCGCCAATTAAAACAAGGGTTTACCGATGTCGGTAGGCCCTTCGTTTTATCAACGTAGAGAAATCGTAGAGTCGTTTTCTACGATTCCCAAGCCCCGTTCAA
>JAJFKT010000011.1 GCA_021773075.1 Woeseiaceae bacterium | reverse complement strand
CGCAGACGTCTTGTATGTCTATAGCTAAGGCCAAGTTCCTCGCTAGCCTTCCGTATACTGAGCATTTTTTTATCGATCTGGTGCATCACACTGAGTCGATTTGCTTCTTTTGTTGTCATCATCTTCTCCAAAGCCCCCCCCTTGGTTTGGTCTAAAGGGGACATTTTAACTTTGCGGAAGAGAGGACATTACAACTTTGCGCTTACACAAAAATTTATTGAAAGGAGGTTTGTCCCGAGTGATAAAACCATCGGCCATCTATTTTTAAGAAGCGGCTTTTTTCTTGAAAAGAGGCATCTGCCTCTCCTTGTCTTAATTGGGCAAAGAAGGTGACAAAGGCTTCGTCTTTTCCATCGATGAACTCGATGATCTTTAGATCATCAAAGTGTACTTCATTGCAAAACATCAGGATAGAGCTGCGCCAGGAAGCTGTATCTTTGGAGTACTGGGGATTATCGGGATGAGTGGTGGAGATGATATAGTCGGGTAGCTTTAGAGCAAAGGCGCTGTAGCGCGAGCGCATGAGCTTCAGGGCCGTTTCAGCCATAGCCCTGCCACTATGGTAGGGCTGGCAGCACTTTCCATAGGGAAGGCTACTATGACAAGGGCAGTGGATTTTACTTTGCGGCAATGGAGTCTAAATTTTTCAGCGTTTTATTGATGTCATCTAAGCCTGTGGCTTGGCCGACTACCTTGCCTTGTTTGTCGAATATTAGGACAGTGGGTACGCTGAAAATGTTATAAGTTTCTGCAAGTCCCGAAAACTGACTTACGTTCACCTTAAGGAAACGGACTTTTCCTTTATACTCATCAGCTAACTTCTCTAACTGGGGGAGAAGCTGTTTGCAAGGACCACAGTAAGGAGAGTAGAAATCAAAAACTACAGGCGTTTTCCCTTCTCCAATAGCACTGTAGAACTCTTCTTTGCTAGAGATGTCCTTGACGCTTTCACTGCTCGTTTTTACGATACGAACTTCTTCAGAAATTTTTGGCTGGATGATTTCTTCTTTGGGGAGACCTGCAAGGAACCCTTCGACCTGTAGAGCTGCTTTTGCACCATCTCCAGCAGCAGAAATTGCCTGTTTGTAAACTGGGTCTACAACGTCTCCTATTGCAAAGATTCCTGGAGCAGAGGTTTGTTGATCATTTTTTAAAGAGATATAGCCACTTGTATTTAGAGCGAGCTGGTTACCAAACATGGATGTGTTTGGAGTGGCTCCAATGGCTACAAAGACACCATCAATAGGGAGTTTATTCTCAGTGGAGAGATTGAGGTGGGTAACTCTTTGTCCATTTCCTTGAATTTCATTGATTTTGGTGTTGTAAAGCACCTCAACGTTGCTTTTTTTGACTAACTCGTTCTTTCTTAGTGTCTCTACAGTACGGAATTTGTCGGAGCGAAGAACGATATAGACCTTTTTTGCAATGTTTGAGAGGTAATTGGCTTCTGTAATGGCTGCATCTCCGCCGCCGATTACGGCAACGGTCTTGTCCTTATATAGGCCACCATCACAGACGGCGCAACTATAGACACCTTTTGTCCAGTAGCCCTTATCACCAGATTCTCCGGGAACTCCTAAGAGTTTTGGTTTAGAGCCCGTAGCAACGATGCAAGCTCTTGCTTGGATCGTACGAGTTTTATCCTTTTCAAGGACCTTGCGTGTGTTGATTTTGAGGATGGAGCTAGAAAAATCTACAGAAGTCACTTCCTCAGGAACAATTGTTGCTCCATTTGCAACGGCTTGGCTGCGGATCTTATCTACTAAGGATCTTCCATCGATTTCTTGTTCGCCTGGCCAGTTGTCTACTTTAGGGGATTGGGCAATGGCTCCACCTGGGTCAGGTCCTTCAATGACAAGAGTGGGGATCCCAGCTCTCTCAAGGTAGATAGCAGAGGTGAGCGCTCCTACGCCACTTCCCAAAATCACAACTGGTTCCACCTTAGTTGCTTGTTCCTTGGTTTCTTGAGGAGGAGCTGCGAAAGCGCAGCTGAAAATCGCCAGAAAGCCAAAAAGAATTTTTTTCATGAAAGACCCCATTATATACCTCGCTTATTGAATTAGCATTGTATCAGAAATAGGCAAGAATGAAAAGAGGGGGTGAAAAAGAGATGTTTTTCTAATTTCAAGCTCTAGTTCTTTAATGAGTTATGGTTTTTATTAAAAATAATTTGACAAAAGTAATCTTTATTAAATAGAATCAGGTTCATAGTAAGGTGAATATGAAGAAACAATCGGCCGAAGGCCATGGTGGATTGAATCTAACCTTTTAATCGAACCATTATTGTGGAGGAAACAATGCCGGCACGTATAACACAAAATTCAGGGGGAAATAACTACCCCAAAAAAGCGCAGAAAGCGCAAACAAGTTCTGCTATCCCAGCTGATCTACAAAAAGAAGACATTGCAAGCGAAATGCAAGCAGTTCTTTCAAATAACGCTAATCCTGTAAGCTTTTCTAATGTTGAGCGCGCAGAATTCTACGGAGGACGCGAAAGACTTGATCTTCAAGGGAACAGCGTACAGCGTGTTCGTGAGCTTCAAGAAGAAAATGATCATTTGCAACGTGAAATTGCTGCAAAAGAAACGCAAATTTCAGAGTGTACTGATCCTCTAACTCTTTTAGCAGATATCGAGCACCGTAAAATCATGATTGCTCGCAACACTGGGGAAATTCTAAAAATTTACCTAGGTAACGAAGAGCGCATGAAGCGTATCAAAGAGCTAGAGTCTCATAACAGCCGCATTCAAAACGAAATGATGGAGATGCAAGGGCGCTTCATTACAACAAAGGACATGGAAGAAAAGACAAAATTTGCTTCTGAGTTCTTCGTTTTGAGATCTGAGATCGAGCGTAATCTCCAAGAGATTGGTGAATTAAACCAAAACTAAGCAAAAAGTTTTTGGTGATAAGAAGCATTCTCCCCATAGGGGAGGGTGCTTTTTTTTTGAAAAAAAATCAGTGTTGAAGCTTTGCACAAGTTCGATGTATACTCCTCGGCATATGATGCACACTGGCCTTACTCGCACTGCTGATGCTTTTCGGGTGTTCACTGAGTTTAAAGAAAATAACCAACGAAGAGGTTGGTTTGCGGATCTTTCCCGTCCGCATGAGACATATTTTTTTACTCCGATCAAAAGCCTGTTTACAAACAAGTTGTTTTGGCCTGGAGTGAAGAGAGTTTATGCTTTCAAAAAAGGGCATTCCCTAGAGGATACTCCTGCAGAGACTCTTTTAGAAATGGGGAAATCGGTCGAGGCTCTCTCATGTAATTGGGGTGTGCGGACGGCTATTAGCAGAAAGAAGGTAGCTGTTCTAGCTGCTTCTGTAGCTGCTATTTTCTGGCTGTCTAAAGGGGCTCCATCTCCAAAAGCCTCTATATGGAATGTGGCTCTATTAGCTCTGCCGTTCTATGGAGAAATAGACAAATGCGGTATAGCAGTTGCTCGTAAAATCCATAATGCTTCGAAGAAATTCTGCCAAATTTTCGAATACACTGAAGAAGCAAGCGCTGTTCTTCAACGTCCAGTAGAAAAGCTTACAAAGTATGTAAAGGCTGCAAGTGAATCTAAACCTTCTAGAGAGCGCATAGTATTAGCTGCAAAAAAAGTAGCTGCTGGTGCAACCAGGACGTGGAAACGTGGTCAGACTGCAATGCGGTATACCCGAATTGCAATAGGTACTATTTATGGAATAGTCAAAACGGCAGTTGTGTATTTAGCTTTTGCGATTTCGGTGGTTGCTAAAGCTGCCTTGAAACGGATGCCAGCTTTAAATCGGCGAGTTCGTCAACTAAGGCGTAAGTTTCGAAGGGGAAAGAGGTATGTGCATCGCCACCTAGGGGCAAGAGTCTCAAGGGCAGCTGCTAAAGTGCGGAATATTGTTCATAAAGGAACAAGTAAGGTAAAAAAAGCTGCGCACAAAGTAAGTTCTGTTGCAAAGAAGACTAGAACAGAAGCGCAAACTTTTATAGAGGATAAACGAGAGGTGATCCGGAAAAAGGCACTTACAAAAGTAGATGACCTAGGACCTAAACTATTGAGCCCCATCACAGATTTTGGCTTGAAAACGACCTCTGCTTACTTGATTAACTGGTTGGAGGTGCATTGGCTGTTCTACAACCGAGGAGGGATCATTCTTTCTGAAGGACTAAAGGCTTCTAACTATGCTCTTTGGCTTTATTTTTTATGGCCTACCATTCAACAGCTAAGAGCTAGCTATGAAATTCCCTTTGATCCTAGTCATAGCGGTCTCGATGCAGTAGCTAGAGCAGCACTTAAAAATCCGTGGAGCGCGTACCAGTTTTTTAAAACCATTAAGGCCAAGTTAAGCCCGCCTAAATCTCCAGACGTTGAAGAGACTAGTTGCGCTAAAGCTGTTTAGACATTTCGACTAGTAGATTTAGCCTGTTGCTCCAGTAGTAAGGAGTTCGGGTGAGGTAGCTTCCCCTTGATTTTTTGCCTTTACATCTCCTTTGCGTAGCAGACGTTCTATTGAAGGCGCCACCATATTACCGAACATATTGTCTCGGAATCCATCGTTGTGCCCAAGTTTCAGTCTAATAAATTCTTTATTCTTTGTGTTAGAGCTGGGTGGGTCCTTGGATAAAGCCTTATATAAAGAGACTTCTTCGCGAATGACTTGGTCTTTCCCTTCTTCGGATTGGAGAATAATCTCCGGAGCTTGCAAATTTTTTGAAGACTCTAGAGGATTGAGGTTCCAGCCTAATAATTTAACGAGCCATCCCAGAGGTTTGCACGTTAGATTTGCAGCTGTTTTACTCAAGTCGGCAAATGTTCTATCTTTAACAAATACATATGAGATGTCTTCTTTAAGAACATGCGTTTTCAGAGCATCGCCTTGAACACCTCCGCCTATAGATATGCCATATCCGATGATTTCTTTAGCTCCAATTCCCTTTTCTTTGTCCTCTAAGAAAGAGAGGATTGCTCGGTAGGCTTTTGACGTGGCGCTTCGATTAGGGAATCCTGAGCTAGCTCCAACTCCAGGGTAGTTGAATAAAATACTGTTTGCATGGATTGAATTAAGCATAGATAGGAAATCAGGATTAGCAAGTCGAAGCTCATAAGGGGCTGCATTTCCATCAGAGGAGAGCAGCCATCTGCCATTACCTAGGTGAGCCTCGTTCCCTATGATCATGGCATCTATTTTATAGCCATCGACCTCAATTGCGATCCGTTTGTATTTATAGCCGGGCTCTGGGTAAAGAACTATCCCTCGGTAGTAATTTAGTCTCTTGAGAGGGGCTATGCTAGCAGGGAGGAGGATTTTTCCAGCTAGGGCGTGAAGGAATTGGTAGATTGCTATAGGAAAAATAATTAGGGATAAGATACGTTTTACTACTCTGAGCAGCTTCGATTCGGTATTCCAGGTGTAGGTAGTGGGAGGTGGGCTTGTCTTGTTGGCTTCGTCTTTGGTGATTTTCCTATAGTTATGTTCTTTGTAAAAAGCATTCTCCCCTTGGAGAAGCTTTTGAAAAGTGGGCTGAGGGAGTGTGTGTTGTGCCTGTGAGGGAGTGTGTGTTGTGCCTGTTAATAACATTTAAAACCTATTATTTATTAATAAAGAGTAGGCTTATTATAATGTTTTGTTTGGTTTTTTGTCCAGGGAATACGCATTAAAATCTAAGCTATAAGTTTTGCCAGATAGGTTGAGTCCCATCCTGCCCTTAGTCTTTTTCCTCTAACCCCTACTTTTATTGTTTTGTCCTGCTTGAGTAGATTAAGAGCCAGCCTTCTCAATG
>JAJFKT010000002.1 GCA_021773075.1 Woeseiaceae bacterium | reverse complement strand
GGGCAGATTCCTAAGTATTACTCACCCGTCCGCCACTCGACGCCTGGAAGCAAGCTTCCATCGTTTCCGTTCGACTTGCATGTGTTAGGCATGCCGCCAGCGTTCAATCTGAGCCAGGATCAAACTCTTCAGTTTAAAGCTTTGAGCTTTTACTAAAGTGCGTAATCACCAGAACTCATCAATTACTTAAAACTGACTGTTTTCTAGGTTCTTACGTCTTTTTTTGCCTTCGCAAAATCCAACGCAAGCACCCACACAAATTATCTGATTAAGTTGTTAAAGAACGTGCCCGACGTTTTTGTCGAGCGGACCCACCATTATACAGGCGAAGGAGGTCTAAGCAACAATCCTCGTGCGCCTGCATGTATTTGTTGGGAGTCAACTGAAGTCCACCGTGTCCCTCAGCGAGCGCGCATTATACGGGCGATTCGATTTCCGTCAACACCTTTTTGAAGTTTTTTTTTAATTCGCTCAAATGCCCGCTCGGCGGGGCATTCAGCGCGGCTATGACAGGATCAAAAGCTACGGTTTTTCCCGGTATCTATGCCGTTTCACCGCTTTCCGGGCGCAATCCCGATACACCATGTAAACGTCGGCACGCTCATAGTCTGATGCGCCGGGCGGTGCTTCGTGTTCGAATCCCGCGGATTCATAGAGGGCCAGCGCTGGCCTCAGGCTGCTATGAGATTCTAGATATAGGTGCTTCCCGTCCAGATCGGAGTATCGAGCGAGCACCGCGCTCAATAAATGACGCCCCAGGCCTCGCCCCTGATGCTCCGCGGTAACGGCCATTTTTGTCAACTCGTAGACCCCGTCGCCCTGATGCTTTAGCGCAACCGTGGCAACGATTTGCTCTTCTATCACCGCATAGAGAATGACACCGCCGTGGTCGATAATATTCGCCTGGGGATCGGAAAGGACGACCTCGTCAATCGCTTCGACGCGAAAGTACTTTTCCAGCCACTCGCGGTTCAGGCGCCCAAAGGCATCCCCGTAGTCAGCAGAATAATCGACGATTTTCATTGCGAGAAATCAGTCTCTGCTTGCGCGCCAGTCTTTGAACTCCTGACTCGTTGCCAATTCGGCAAACCCCCTAAACTTGTCCCGCCGGAGCTTTGCTTCATCGAGGCGGTGACTGAAATCGTCTTCCAGGTGTTCCAGAGGCTCGAGAGAGCCGTTGAAATCCCCAACAGCAGCTCTCGCTCGTAACAGTGACCACCAACCGAGCTCTAGTTCTGGCTCATTTACTGTCGCTTTGACGGCAAATTTCTCTGCATCTTCGGGCTTACCCGTCGCCAGGGCAAGTGCGGACAGCTTCGCAGGCAGTGCGCCTTCCTTCACCGCAAAGAACTGCTCAAATCTTTGCAGCGCAGTAAACGCGCTCTCGTAGTCCTGGACCATTAGCGCGAAGTCCGACGTAATCAGGGCCATGTTCGGGTTTTCACCGTGCGCGCCGACGAATATCAAATAGGCCTTCGCAAAACGCTCGACATCCCGCAAGTCGTGAGCCATGAAAACGGCGCGCCGGGATAGCCATGGCTCCGCAAGCAGCTGCTCATCCAACTGCTCATAGATCTCGAAAAAGCGCGCCGCCTCACGATCGCGGATCGCTTTCAATAATTCCGTCACCTGAAACAACTGTAGATCAGTAGGGCTATTGATTGAGATCAAATTGCGTGTCGTTTCCTTGATCGGCTTTGCAGTAAGCAGTTCCTCACCCAGAAATTCCGAGAACATCATGCCTCGACTCGAATCAAACCAATCCACGATCTTCAAACGACCGCGACTATCGTGTCGCAGGTCAAATACCTGGTACGCGAAGTCATATGCCGGCGGGCTAAAGCGCACCCACGCCCGCCCCTGCCCGTTCTCAAATGCAAACTGAACCAGTTCGGTTTTGGCCCGCGGACCGTGTGCAAGAAACCCGCTGTCGAATTCACCCTGGACAATGCTCCAGAAATCATTGCGAAACAGTTCCTCGACATCGCCAGCAACTCGTTGATGACTGAGAATTCGGTTGGTCAGGTCTGTTTGATTAATTGCATCCTGAATCATCTCGAAAGACCGCTTCTCAATTCCGAGCAGGAGCTCCTGGAACTGACCGAATGCCTTCGGATCATCTTCAGCCGCGAACAGCGGGGTCGCCAAAAAAACGCCGATGGCTACTGCCGCGAACATTCTTGCAACTATCATATTTGCACCTCTCACCAGATCATACTCCAGCATCGTCCACGCAAATATTTGAGACGCGGACTTCGTCAGATCAGGCTGACCTTTGCGAATTTTCGTTTGCCCACCTGGTAGATGTGGGTCGAGCCAGCTTCCAGCTCAAGTGATCGATCTTCTACCCGCTGGCTGTCGATTTTGACCGCACCCTGCTTAATCATGCGGAAAGCATCCGACGTACTGCTCACCAAGCCGGAACCTTTCAATACATGAGCGATTCCCATTTTGCCGTCCTGACATTGCAGCGTAGTCTCGGCAATCTCCTCCGGCATCGCGCCCTGCTGAAAACGTGACACAAACTCCTGTTTCGCAGCCTCCGCATCTGCCGCGCTATGAAATCTGGCAACTATTTCCTGCCCAAGTTCAAATTTTGCATCGCGCGGGTTCATGCCGTCAGCCACGGATCGCTTCAGAGCGTTGATGTCCTCCAGTGTGCGAAAACTCAGAACCTCAAAATAGCGCCACATCAGGACATCAGAAATAGACATGATTTTGCCAAACATCTCACCGGCCGGATCAGTAATTCCGATGTAATTACCGAGAGACTTTGACATTTTTTGCACGCCGTCCAGCCCCTCGAGGAGTGGCGTCGTCATGACGACTTGTGGATTCTGGCCGTAGTCTTGCTGTAACTGCCGTCCGACCAGCAAATTGAATTTCTGATCCGTTCCACCAAGCTCAACGTCTGCCTTCAGCGCGACGGAGTCATATCCCTGCACCAGCGGGTAGAGAAATTCATGGATCGATATCGGCTCACCGCCCTTGTAGCGCTTGTTGAAATCATCGCGCTCCAGCATGCGAGCGACCGTATGTCGAGCTGCCAGCTTAACCAGGCCGGCGGCATCCATCGGGCCCATCCACGTGGAATTGAATTCAACGCGCGTCTTGTCCTTATCCAGAATCTTGAATATCTGCTCTTCATAGGTAGCGGCATTAGCGCAGATTTCCTCGCTTGTCAGCGGCGGGCGCGTCGCATTCTTCCCGGTTGGGTCACCGATCATGCCGGTGAAATCGCCTATCAGGAAAACGACCTCGTGCCCCAGCAGCTGAAACTGGCGCATTTTGTTGATCAGCACTGTGTGCCCAACGTGCAAGTCCGGCGCGGTGGGGTCGAACCCGGCTTTGACCACCAGCGGCCGCCCCTCCTTTAGCTTCGCCTGCAGGCCGTCCTCGGGTAATACCTCGTCGGTGCCCCGGGATAGCTCTGCGATTTGTTCCTCAATGCCTGCCATTCCTGCCTTGCTCGCAATCTGTCTGTCGTGGGAGCGGAACTGTAGCATTCTCGCTCCCGTTAACACCATGAGTTATAACACTTTTTCTTTGACCTCGAAAAACGCGCACGGTAGAGTAGCGACTTCCAGCCACCGAGAGACTTAGGCCTTGAATCGTCCGGTCAGTCCACTACTACACGATTACAAGCAGTCTTCTCCGAGGCGGCCCAAAAAATCCAAAGCCCTTCAATGGTTTGCGGTCGGTCTCGGCATTCCTTTGGTCGCCGTCGCTTTGCTCAGCACGCTTGGAAAATCAACGCCAGCAGAGCCCATACCCAGCGAACCGACAATGTCAGCCAGCATCGATGAGCCAATCTTCCTGCCAGCTGTTGATCAGGAGGAGCTCATACGTCAGGCCGAGGCACTCATGCCAGAGCCCGCTCCCGAATTCGACAAGCTGGTATTGAATATCGCTTCCGGCGACACGATGGAAAAACTGTTTCGCAAAAACAAGCTCAGTTTGGGCCACCTGATGTCGATCGCAGAACTTGACGAGGCCAAACAACGATTTCGCAGAATCAAACCCGGCGATGTATTCGAAGTTACCCATGACGGCGGCCAGGTCATCAGTTTGTACTCGGAATTGGGTCTGACAAGCGCCCTCAAGATCGAAAAACAGGATTCGGGATTCGCAGCCGAGATCATTGACCGTCCAATCGAGATTCGCAAACGCATGGCGCATGGCGTAATTAAGTCATCGTTATTTGAAAGCGCGACGACTGCCGGACTTTCAGACAAAGTTGTTATGAACATTGCCGGAATATTTGCGTGGGACGTCGACTTCGTTCTGGACATCAGGCAAGGCGATAACTACTACGTTCAGTTCGAGGAGATTTGGCAGGATGGTGAGTACGTTGCAGACGGTGAAATAATCGCGGCCGAGTTCAATAACAATGGACGAATGATCCAGGCGATCCGATTCATAGACGACAACAGAAATACTGACTATTTCACGCCGAGCGGCGACAGTGTTCGCAAAGCCTTCATTCGAGCGCCCGTTGATTTCACTCGCATAAGCTCCAATTTCAACCCGAATAGAAAGCACCCCATTCTCAACAGGATTCGGGCACACCGAGGTGTTGACTATGCCGCGCCCCGAGGCACGCCCATTAAAGCCTCCGGTGACGGCAAAGTTATATTTCGAGGCACGAAGTCCGGCTACGGCAAAACCGTGATTCTGCAACATGGTGGAAACATCACGACGCTGTATGCCCACATGTCGAGCTACGTTCTGAAAGTAGGCGTCGGCACACGCGTGCGCCAGGGTCAGGCCATCGGCTTTGTCGGTGCAACCGGTCTGGCAACTGCAAACCATTTGCACTACGAATACCGCCTAAATGGTGTTCACCGCAATCCGCGGACTGTCGCTTTACCGGACGCGGAACCGATTGATGATCAATACCGTGAGAAATTCATGGCGACCGCTGAGCCCATTCTCAGGGAGCTCGAGCAATTCAAGAGCACACAGAAAGTAACCGTCGCATACAACCCACCGCAGGACCAATGACCGACTACTATGTCGGCCTGATGTCCGGCACCAGCATGGACGGCATCGACGCAGTCGTCGCAGGATTCGGTGAGTCCAGCGTCGATATCCTTGCAACCTACTCCTACCCCTACCCGGCACCACTGAGAGACGCGCTGCTTGATGCTGCACGTGAGCCCCTGGGTGTGGAGCTCGACCCGACTGGTGACCTGCACAAACGAGTCGGTGAATGCTTTCGGGACGCCGCGTTGAAGGTCATCGGCGATAGTGGCGTCACCCGCGATGACATCGTCGCAATCGGTAGCCACGGACAGACTCTCCGCCACCAGCCCAATGCAGAAACGCCGTTCTCACTGCAGATTGGCGATGCGGCCATTATCGCTGCGGGTTGTAAGGTGACTACGGTCGCGAATTTTCGCGCGGCTGATATGGCAGCTGGTGGCCAGGGAGCACCGCTCGTACCACCCTTTCACCAGCACTTGTTTGCATCGGATGACGGTGATCGGGTTGTCGCGAACATCGGCGGTATCGCGAACATAACAACTCTGCCGGCGGACGGCACTGATGTCATTGGCTTCGACACGGGCCCGGGCAACGGCTTAATGGACGCGTGGATCAGACACCAACTTGGTCACCCATTTGATGACGCGGGAACATGGGCTGCGTCCGGAAATGTTGTCGAGTCCCTGCTGAAGCAATTCTTGCGGGATAGCTATTTCGAGCTTCCAGCACCCAAGAGCACCGGCTTTGAATATTTTAACTTGCGGTGGTTGCGGGCATTTGACATTAATGAGCTGCACGCTGTCGATGTGCAAGCCACGCTATGTGAGCTTAGTGCTCGTACAATCGCTGATTCTGTCCAGGATTATTGTTTTAAGGCGAAGAAGCTGTTCGTTTGCGGCGGCGGCTTAAAAAACCTTGAACTCATGCGTCGATTGCAACGCAACCTCGCTGTCGCAACAGTGCACAGCACGGCGGAGGTCGGGCTCGATCCCGATTGGGTCGAGGCTGTTGCGTTTGCCTGGATGGCCAGACGTACGATCGCCGGCCTGCCGTCAAATCTGCCAAGTGTGACCGGCGCCAGTCATGCTGTGATACTGGGCGAGCTACACTACCCCTGATAATGAAGACCAACTTCATAAACCGCGAGCTCAGCCTGCTTGAGTTCAACAAGCGAGTGCTCGCACAGGCACTGGATCCTGCCGTCCCATTGCTGGAGCGCCTGCGTTTTCTATGTATCAGCTGTACGAATCTCGACGAATTTTTCGAAATTCGAGTTGCAGGGCTGAAGCAGCGCATTGAGATCGGCGCACCGGCACAGGGCCCGGAACAGGTTTCGTCTCAGCAGGTCTTCGATGAACTGCGAGGTGATACGACTAAGTTAGTGCAGCAGCAATATCGACTGCTGAACGAGGAATTGTTCCCACAGCTGACTTCCGCAGGCGTGCGGTTTGCCCGTAGTGATGACTGGAATGAGGAACAGCAGCTCTGGCTTAAGGAGTACTTCGACGAGCAAGTTGTACCCGTTCTGACGCCGTTAACGTTTGATCCGTCGCGGCCTTTCCCACGCATTCTTAACAAGAGCCTGAATTTTATCGTACGACTACACGGCAAGGACGCGTTTGGCAGGCAACGGCATCGTGGTATGGTGCAGGCGCCACGCTCATTGCCGCGAGTGATCCGCCTCCCAGACAGTATTAGCAAACCTGGCGTGCATAATTTTGTTTTTCTGTCTTCGATTATCCGTATGCATGTCGATAGCCTTTTTCCGGGGCTTGAAGTTGGGGGTTGCTACCAATTTCGTGTAACACGCAACAGCAATTTGTATGTCGATGATGAAGAGGTAAGCGATCTTGTCCGCGCGCTCGAGGGACAGCTCGAAGCCAGTCGCTACGGCGCTGCCGTTCGAATAGAGATTGGTCACGAATGCCCGGGTGACTTGCGTGAATTCCTGCTCGATCATTTTGAGTTAAGCGAAGACGACGTCTATATGGTTGACGGTCCGGTCAACTTGAACCGGCTGGCAACGGTATGCGATCTGGATGATCGTCCCGATCTCCTGTACGCGCCCTTTACTCAAGGACTACCGGACGAACTTCGCGACGAGGAAAATATTTTTTCGATACTCGATAAGAAAAACGTCCTGCTACACCACCCATATCAGTCTTTCGCACCGGTGATCGACTTTATCGCGACTGCGGCGGCGGATCCTGATGTACTTGCGATCAAACAGACACTGTATCGCACCGGCGCGGCATCGCCCGTGGTGGAGCACTTGGTCACAGCGGCGCGGTCGGGGAAAGAGGTAACCGTTGTCATTGAACTCATGGCGCGATTTGATGAAGCCGCCAATATTTCTTTAGCCAACAAATTGCAGGAAGCTGGGGCACATGTTGTCTATGGTCTGGTAGGATTCAAGACGCATGCGAAGATGACGCTGGTCGTTCGCCGCAAGGAGGGCAGACTCGTGCGCTACATGCATCTGGGAACGGGCAACTACCATCATGCGACGACGTCCGTTTATACCGACTATGGTTACCTTAGCAGTAGCCAAAAACTCGGCGAAGACGTTCACAAATTGTTCTTACAGCTAACCAGCCTGACGCGTGCGGATGGCATGACGCGCATGCTGGCATCACCGTTCAGCCTGTTCGACGCTCTTATCGAAAAAATTCAGCGAGAGGCGCAGAACGCAAATGACGGCAAACCAGCTCGCGTGATTGCCAAGGTAAACTCGTTGAACGAACCAAGGCTGATATCAGCCTTGTATGATGCGTCCCAGGCCGGTGTAAAAATTGACCTCATCGTACGCGGCATCTGCTCACTACGACCCGGCATTGATGGGCTCTCCGAGAACATTCGAGTTCGCTCTGTTGTTGGGCGATTTCTTGAACACTCACGCGTTTATTATTTTCTCAACGACGGTGCGGAGGAGTTTTACTGCTCGAGTGCTGACTGGATGAACCGCAATATGTTCCGTCGTAACGAGTCCTGCTTTGAGATTCGGCAGAAAGCGATGAAGGAACAGATCCGCCATGACCTCGAGCTTTTTCTTGCCGACAATTGCCAGGCGTGGGTGCTCAACGGCGACGGCAGCTACTCGAGGCTCGTGCCTGATGGCGCAAAACGAATCTCTGCGCAGGAAACGTTTCTAGAGAATCTCGCTGCGCCGAAACTCGTTCAGAACTGAATCGATTAGCGTATCGATCAGTTTTACCATCGAGAACGCACCTCCGAGATACAGCTTTCCGGTCAGCGCCAATATGCAAATGCCGTGTATGCCACTCCATAGGGCTGTCGCGGTATGGTCGATTTCCTGAGCACGCCGGCCCGGTGATATTTCCTTAAGATTCTCCGCCACCATTTCAAACATGACGTCGCGGCGCTCTTTCATCTTCGCCGGAGTGGGCAAGCCTCTTGGTGACTGGTGCTCGAAGACGAGGCGCCAGCGGTCCGGGTGATCCGTCGCGTACTGGACGTAGAATTCGGCCATCGCTCGAATTCTTACCTCGGGATTCCGTTTTTTACGCGTTTGCTTCTGAATCAGACCGGCCATTTCGTCAAGCGTCTGAGCATTGAGGTGGATGACCAGATCATCGAAATTTCGGAACACGTGGTACAGGGTACCCACGGTATAGCCAATCTTACTGGCAAGCTTTCTTGCCGTAAGCGATTGGAACCCCTCACTTTCTACGTGCTTCGCCGCCGCTGCAATCGCCATCTCGCGAATCTCATCACGACTGTGGTCGCTACGCCTTCCCATGCTTTATGTCCAATCCGGATTCCAGTACCTGAGCCGAACATTAACATTATTTGAACAACGTTCAATATCAGTGTATAAATTGAACACCGTTTAATAAAACGGTTTTTCTTTCACTATTAATTGAACGATGTTTAATTTGGAGTAAAGTCATGAGTACCAAGAGCTACATTAGTCTATTCGCCGTTGTACTGGCCCTCCTCAGTGTGGGTCCGACCGACGCTGCCGGCTTGCTGACACCGAAAGGACAGTCCGGCTCACTGAACATCAGGGATCACAAAGTAGTGGTCGTTGTTGAGGACGGCTACGTGATTACTGAGATCGATCAGACATTCGTAAATGCCGCAAGCAATGATGTTGAGGCGGTATACAGTTTCCCGGTTCCCTCGCACGCCGCAGTGGCGGAGTTCACCTACTGGATCGATGGCAATCCCGTTACAGGTGAGGTTCTGAAGAAGCAGGAAGCTCGCGACCTTTATGAACAGGAGAAAACGGCCGGTCGGGAAACCGCGCTGGCGGAAAAGGACGAGTTTCGAAGCTTCGATATCTCGGTCTACCCTGTACGCGCGAATAGCGACGTACAGATACGCCTGGTCTATGTGCAAAGCGCAAGCACTGACACGGGCATTGGCCGCTACGTCTATCCGCTTGAAGAAGGCGGTGTCGACGAGGAGCGTAGTACATTTTGGGATGTGCAGGATACTGTCACCGGAAGCTTCAGTTTCGATCTGGAGCTCAAGTCATCTTATCCCGTCGACGCTCTTCGATTACCTGAACAGCCCAACGCGATGCTGACGCAAATTGATTCCGGGCATTGGACGGTCGGCCTGCAATCACTTGGCTCCTCACCTGTCGAAGAGGAATTCGCGGAACAGGTTGCCGCTCTGGAAGCGGGAGAAACGCCCGCGATTGCCAAGGGCGGGTCGGGTATCGCCAATCTCAACAAGGATATTGTTGTGTACTGGCGTCATGCGCCGGACTTACCGGGTAGCGTTGATCTGGTGACACACAATCCAGACGCATCAGGTCGAGGCACATTCATGCTCACGTTTACGCCGGGCGATGATTTGCCGGTGATCGAAGATGGTCGCGACTGGGTATTCATTCTCGATACATCGGGTTCTATGCAAGGAAAATTCGCGACATTGGCAAACGGTGTACAGCAGGCCCTCGGCAAGTTGAATCCGAATGATCGATTTCGAATCTTCACGTTCAACAACTCAGCTCGCGAACTCACAAACACGTTTGTCGACGCGAGTGTCGCGAACGTGACGCACTACACTGAGTTGGTCGGACGATTGCACGCCGACGGCGGTACCAATCTGTACGCTGGATTGCGCGCCGGGCTCGACAGCCTCGATAGCGATCGCAGCTCGGGTATCGCGCTCGTCACTGACGGCGTAGCGAACGTCGGCGTAACGGAGAAAAAAGAGTTTCTCAAGATGATGGGGCAATACGACGTGCGATTATTTACTTTCATCATGGGCAACAGTGCAAACCGTCCGCTGCTCGAAGCAATGACCGACGTATCCAACGGCTTTGCGTTGGAGACCTCCAACAGCGACGACATTGCCGGGCAGCTCATTCAGGCGACCGCCAAGATCCGTCACGCGGCGTTGCATGATGTCAGTCTTTCTATCGATGGACTAAAGGTCGCGGACCTTACGCCGGAAAAGATCGGCAGCCTTTATCACGGCGAACAGCTACAGGTGTTGGGGCATTACTGGGGCGACCGTGAGGCCAAGGTTCGGTTGACAGGTAAGGTTGCCGGTCAGGAGGTCGAATACGAAACCGCCTTTGCCGTGCCTGTGCAGTCCGATCTTAATCCGGAGCTGGAGAGAATCTGGGCCTATGCCACGATCGAGAATTTACAAGCGAAGATGGATTACTTCGGCGCGGATCAGGACACTGAGGATGCTATAACCGATCTTGCAACTGAGTACGGCCTCGTCACTGACTACACGTCGATGATTGTGGTCCGAGACGAAGTTTTTGCCGCACAGGGTATAACGCGAAGCAATCGTGATCGTGTTGCAACCGAACGTGCAGCACAGAAAACGCGCGCGCAACAAACGCCGCAAAATCGTCGCGTAGATCAGCAGCAGCCGATGTACAACAAGAATCGACCTTCTACCGGTGGTGGCGGATCGGGCGGTGGTGCCGCCGGCCTGCCGATGATCCTGGCGCTTACCGGACTGCTGGCGCTCCGCCGGCGCAAACAAACGATGATCTAACGCTTGGGGGCCCTTCGGGGTCCCTTTTTTCGTCAGTTGTTCAGGCAAGTGGTGAGGAATGTATCCATTTCAGTAAGATAGCGAAGGCGATTCTTGAAAAGACTCAGGTGGTGGTCGCCTTTTTCAAACTCAACAAACCTGTGCCTCTTGGCGTATTTTTTTAGTTGTTTCGCCATGTCAGTGGATTGGCGTATGTCGACCACCGTGTCGTCGCTACCGTGCATCAACAAAACGGGGACCTTGATCTCGATAGCGCGTCTCGCCGGGGAATTTGCGGCCAGCATTTTTCGATCCTTCCAGAGGTCACCGATAAAGCGAGTTCTGTACCTTCCTCCGATGTAGTTATTTTTCCGTGCCAGTAAATCTGGCAAATCGGTTACACCAGCAAAGCTTACAGCACACTGATACAAATCCGGTGTCTTGACCACACCCATGAGCGCTGCGTAGCCACCATAGGAGCCACCAACAATCGCAACTCGATTGGGATCCGCGTAGTTATTTGCGACGAGCCACTCGACGCCATCAGTAATATCGTCCTGCATCGCCTGACCCCACTCTCGCTTTCCTGCATCTTTGAAAGCCTGACCGTATCCTGTCGAACCGCGGTAATTCATTTGTAGTACGCCGTAACCCCGCGAAACAAGAAACTGCACATCGAAACTGAATCGCATGAAGTCCCTCGCTCCGGGCCCGCCATGAGGATGAATGATGAACGGAATGTTATCTACGTCCTCCATTGACTCATAACCCGGCGGCAGGGTGATATATGCCGGTATCATTAAGCCATCGCGGGCTTCGTACTCACTTGCGAGCGTCCTTCCCAAGTATCCGTCGGCGAGATCCGGATACTGCGGCGGCAATGAAACCACTTTGTTGTCACGTCCATTGAACAAGTAGTAGGCTCCAGCATCAGCCTCACTCGATAACTTTAGTACTGCGAAATTGCCATCTTTGGAAACCGAACGAGTAGATACGTCGTACTCACCCACCTGCTGTTGGAACGCGATGATTCTTTCCTGAATCGGTCGCTCTGCAAAACGAACTGTTTCCACATCATCATCGACGAAATTGACTGAAAGTAACTCGGCTGTATTTTCATCTTGCTGAACAGAACTAATATCGACCGATGCGTGCTTGTATATCAGCTCTCCAAACTCGTCGGTCACGATATCGAATAGGTACAAGCCTAAAGGATCACCTTCGTGAT
Organism: Woeseiaceae bacterium; assembly: GCA_021773075.1. GTDB lineage: Bacteria > Pseudomonadota > Gammaproteobacteria > Steroidobacterales > Woeseiaceae > UBA1847. The sequence goes on along the minus strand of JAJFKT010000002.1, from coordinate 210,966 downwards.
TTGAGCGTACGTATATTTTATCCGGGTAGTTTGAGAATGAGATCGGCTGGAACGTAGAGTTCTCGGTGTTTACGCGATGTGAAAAGTCTTTCCATTTTTTCTCCGCCTTCGGACGAATCGTGAGGTACGGCGTTTTTTCTTTCTTCAGGCCCGAGCCCAATCTTACGTCGCCTTCGGCGTCAGCCATCCAATGGTATACACCACCCCGACCGCGAAGGACCCTTTTGTGGGATTTGGTTTTTCTGACGTCGACCTGATAAACGTTCGGACTTTTGGGATCCGACGTCGAATATTGAACAAGAATATGGTCTGGATCATCCGAAAGAAACGATACGACCCGGTCTTGAATTTGTACCGGAAATTCGTCTCGATGATCGCGAAACAAGGGTATTGCGGTTGATGTTGTTGCGTCGATCGATATTAACCGCCTTTCCTGCGTCTGCACGATAACTCGAGCTCGGCGCTTGGAGCTAAATGCGATACTTGCGACCAACGTTGTATCCGATACCCACTCGAACCAGGCGATCGACAAATCATCGTCTTCGTTAATGCTGTAAATCACCTCCAGCCCGCCGGATTCAAAGTTGAAAATCTTGATTGAGTATCCATTGCCCGTATTGACCCGAGCAACAAAATACTTACCACCGGGAGAAATAGCCAAATCCGAAAACGACGGAAGTCGCGCAAAGGCTTCTGCAGGCGGGGCTGCGAACCCCTCCGCCGTTGGCAACAGCGCTACAACGATCACCAAAATCAAGGTTACAAATACGCGTCGCAAAACACACTCCTCTATTGTCGAATTGCTCCAACAGTTACTAGCTTATAGCCAATTTGTGTCAGGTAGCCCTGTTCTCGCTCAAGATCAGCTATCGTCAACGGATTCTCGGCAAGCCAATCCGCATCAAAGCTGATGCTAAGACCATCCTCGCTCGCTGACACCACTGGCGTCGGTAGTTCCGCCGCACTGCGACTACGATTCAGGAGCACAGCAAGTCGCAAGATCATCAAGAGCCGAAGCCCCAATGTTCTCCACGTTCGCGGCAGTGATTTGAGGCTTCCCTGGTTGATCGCATGCCGTTGTCCGCCGATCAGGGCGGCGAGTAAACGTTGCTCTGCTCTGGGAAACCCCGGCATGTCGGCGTTTTCTACAATGTAGGCGCCATGACGTTGATATCCGTCATGCGAAATATCCAGACCGATCTCATGCAGGCTAGCCGCCCATTTGAGCGTCCTTGTGGCAAGGCCATTGTCGAGACGCCACGCCTCAGCGCATTGCGACAGGATGTCGGTTCCAGTCCTGTAGACCCGCTCGGCTTGCTGTTCGTCGACCTGATACCTCGACACCATGGCCCTGACGGTTCGCTCTCGCGCATCCTCATGCTGCAAACGACCGAGCAAGTCGTAAAGAAGACCCTCGCGCACCGCACCATCGGAAATTCTCATTTCCTCAAATCTCAGGGTGTTAAACAGCTCGGCAAGAATGGACAAACCGCCCGGCCAAACCTGCGCACGACGGTCCGACAATCCTTTTAGCGACAAATCGCTCGTACTCCCGAACTCAAGCACACGCTCGATTAAGGCTTCAACGGTGTTTAATGTAATGACAGATTCGGCAAGGTCGAGTGCTTGGGCAACACTCTCGACCGACAGGATAGTTCCTGAGGTGCCGATAGCCTCAATGTCGGCAGCACCGCGGAAAAACGCCTTCACCGGCCGCAACTCAAGGCGCGCAGCCATGCGCGCCTTATTAAACCCTGCGCGCGTTATTTCGCCGTTGGGGAAAAAGCGCTCAGTCATTGATACACAGCCCATGTGCAGGCTCTCAAGTGCCTTAGGATTCGACGCCTGACCGAGGATGATTTCAGTGCTGCCGCCACCGATGTCGGTTACCAGGCGCATACCCTCGGTCGGGGGCAGACTGTGAGTCACGCCGTTATAGACCAGTCGCGCTTCTTCAATGCCGGAAATAACGTCAATGGGGTGGCCGAGTAGCGCTTCGGCTTCGGTCATGAACCCTGAGTCCTCGCGCGCTCGGCGGATGGTGCTGGTGCCAGCCGCGCGCACGCTCCCCGCCTGCATTTCCCGGAGTCGCTCACCGAAACGTGACAGGCAATCGAGCGCTCGCTTACGAGCATCGGGGGATAAATCGCCGCTGGCCGAGAGGCCCTCTGCGAGCCTGACGGTTTCCTTGATACGGTCGATGATTGCGAGTTGTCCGTGGCGCAGCTCACCAACAACCATATGAAAGCTGTTCGAGCCGAGGTCGACGCCCGCAATTATTTCTGGCTGGCTGTTCTCAGACGGTAAAGGACGATCCACAGCCGCAGGTGGTTTGTGCATTCGGGTTCCGAATAATGAACTGCGCTCCCTGCAGGTCTTCCTTGTAATCGATCTCGGCGCCCATCAAATACTGCACGCTCATCGGATCGATCAGCAACATCACACCCTGGTTCTCAACCTGGCTATCGCCGTCTTCCACACTTTCATCGAAGGTGAATCCGTACTGAAAACCTGAACAACCGCCACCCGAGATAAATACCCGCAACTTGAGATTGGGGTTTTCCTCTTCAGTGATCAGTTCGCCTACCTTGTGCGCTGCCGCGTCGGTAAAAACGACACTGGGTGGGGGGGGTGCGCTTGTTATTGCTGTGTCCATTTTTAATCTACTCGCCGGACGCCGCTGCTTGCTCGTCCATTCGGTTGGTCTGCTCCAGAAGCGGTACCTGGCCTTCCGGCTGATGTACCAGTTTACCGTTAATTTCGGCACCTTCTGCCATTTGGATCAGATTGTAATACACATTGCCTATGACGCGTGCAGTTGAACCGAGTTCAACCCGCTGACTGGCGAAAACATCGCCTTTGACGATGCCGTTCAGAATCACGTACGGAACCGTGACACCGCCGTCCACGGTGCCGATATCACTAATACTCAGCGCAGACTCCGTGTCCGGGTCCGCCGATACGTTACCTCTGACCGTGCCGTCGACGTGGCAGCCACCCTTGAAGTGCAAATCGCCGTTTAACTTGCTGTTCGACCCGACGAGCGTCTCTACAACCGTGTGTCTGCTATTTTTTTTGCCGAACATCTGGTTCTCCGTGATACCGCTTGGCGGCTTGTTTTGCTAGCCCTGACTGGTCGCCCAGGCAAAGCTCTCTTCTATGCTTGATATCGAACGCGTGCGCGATCGTACCTCAACTGTGATGCGGTCTGGCGTAAATCCGTCCGGCAATATCAATTGGCGATCGAAATTCTGAAAATAGCGGAACGAAAATGCCCAGGCCTTATCGGCGTCATCTGGAATCAACTGCGTTAAGGCGTAAGTCGTTTCAACACCGTTCTGATCTCCAATGATGCTGAGATTGACGTCACCTGACACCTTTCGATCGTGTTTCATCGCCTGCACCAGGACGAGCCGCACAGTAAATTCTCGTTCGGCTTTGCCGCGCGTGAGTTTCAGATCCTGAACGCGCAGCCCGGAATTTCCATCGGATGGCGACACGATGCCACGGTAAAACCCAATTGCATCGCGCTGCTCCTGAATCTTGGCCTGCAGCGTTGTGAGCTCTATCTCGACCTCTTTATACGATTCCCGGTCCACATCACGATTCGTCTCAAGAGTCGCAACCTGTTGCTTTAAATCAATGATTTCGTCGTCGAGACGCATAATGTGATCTTCATAGGCCTGACTGATATTGCCTGCCTCGACGATATCGTAACCCGCTCGGATACGGCCAAACTCGAACACCAGGTACGAACTAACGATAACCAGTGCCACGATAACGGCCCGGCCCACCAGGGTTCTGGCCGTACTGTGTTGCTGATAGGGAGACTTAATAGCCAAGTTAATATTGTCCGCTCGTACCGGAAAGACGTTATGTTACGCCGCTACCCGAGTGAACAGAAGTGCGCCAGGTCACGGAATGGCAAGAAATCACGCGTCGGTTTTGTCGGTTGTAACGTCGATATCCTTATCAAAAACCGCTCGCCAGCGTTTCGGCCACCAGCGTGGGCGTGGCGGAAGGCCGTCCGGGTGCAATGTCGGCCCCAACTCGTGCAATGCACGCGCGTAGACGCGTCGCTTGAAGTAGATGACTTCATTTACCGGGCGCCAAAAGTCGACCCAGCGGATGCGGTCAAATTCCGGTTTGTCACAGCGATCAAAACGCACTGCATCGTCATCCGAGAGGAGGCGCAGCATGAACCAGCGTTGTTTTTGGCCGATACATAGGGGCAGGCTGTGGCGGCGGATAAATTTGTCCGGCAATTTGTAGCGCAACCAGTCAGCACTTACATCCAGCACCTCGACATCGGACTCAACGAGTCCAACCTCTTCGTGCAGCTCACGAAACATTGCTTCGACGGGCTCCTCGCCTACCAACATCCCACCTTGCGGAAACTGCCAACCCTTGGCACCTACCCGACCGCCAAGCATGAGCTTGTTGTCGGGGTTCGCAAGGATGATGCCGACGTTCGCGCGAAACCCTTCGGCGTCTATCCAATCGTTGCTCATTGCAACCGTGCTTAAACTCTAACTGCCGCTTACTTTACACGAACCACCGCTAAGCGCAGCAGGAGATTTTTCGCCGGTCCGATATCAAAAGGCGCTAGCGATAACCCACACGTTCAGCAAGCAAAATAACGTCACGATTTCTCCATCCCGCGATGCCGATATTGTGGCCAGTCGACTCTGGTGGGTCCGCGAGCAGCTTATTAGCGACCAGCCAGGCAATCAGTTGCTGCGCGCGTGCCGGACTGTTCGCATGTCTTCCTACGCCCATCGCCGAGACATCGAAGTAAATCGGTGCACCACCCGTAGTTGCCATACCGGTTGTATTCGACGCTTCAGATATGATCCCGAATTCGCACACACCTGACTCGAGTGCCGCGATCAGAAGCTCTTCGGTTGCGAAGGGAGGCGCCGCGAGATTCCGGATCCACCCTCGCACAACTCGCTCGGCAGGCTTCAGGCCATAGTCTTCGATCAGCATCGCGATCAAAGCCTGATTCATCGAGTTTTTGATCGATGAAAGACATAAGCGGCCTTCGTAAGGAGGCCTGGCCAATGCTCTGAAATCCCCGTCCAGATGATCGTCAATCGTTGTCGAAACCACTATCACAGCAATTCGCTGTTGCAGAGCAACCCAAAAACCGTCCGGATCCTTTAGAAATGCCGGCACGATTTCGAGTGTTTCACGCTCGACTGGGCGCAGCGCCCCCTTGTCACCGGCGCGCCAAATGTCTGCGATGTTTGATGTGATCAAGACATCGGCGGCCGTGCCGGTCTTTGCAATGACTACATCAGTGTTGGCCTGCGACCGGCCCAGCACTGTTGCGACAGGTATCCCGGTCTCTGCAGTAAATGCGTTGAGAAGCTCAGGAAGATTCGCCGGATCATCTTCGGAGGAATAGACAACGAGCGGCGGCCCGGTTGGTGTTTGCGGGCCATCGCAGGCGACCAGCACCAGAAGTAAGACGATAGCACCTGAAATTCGCATTACGCAGCCTCTACGATAACCCGATCACGACCAGCTGATTTCGCTGCATATAAAGCGACGTCAGCACGCGCAACCAAAGAATCACCGAGTGTTTTGAGGTCCGTTTCATCTGAGTCAGGGCGAACCTCGGAGATGCCGATAGATACCGTCACCGTCACCGACTCCCCACAAGGCAATTCGAAAGGCGTTTTCGAGATCGAGGCGCGTACGCGTTCAGCCAACAAGCTGGCAGATCCGACTTCTGTATTGGGCAATAACACGACAAACTCTTCTCCGCCGTAGCGTGCTGCGACATCACTCGCTCGTACCTGCGACTCGATTCGTTGCGCAAGCTCTCGTAGCACAGCATCCCCCGCGGCATGTCCCCAGGTATCGTTCACGCGCTTAAAGTGATCAACGTCCAGCATCAGACATACGATTGCCGTTTGATCGCGACGCGCGCGGGCCAACTCTTCTCCTAATCGCAAGCTGAGATAACGTCGGTTGTTCCAGCCCGTCAGTACATCAGTAAATCCGCTGCGTAGCAGACGTGCCCGATTTACCGTATTTTCGACACAGAATGAAGCGATGACTCCGAGGTGCGCGAGGAAGTCACTGGCATGATCGCTCGTGAATCGATGCGCATCACCACTGCAAAGATTAATGCTACCGATCGCCTTGCCACGATGCTTCAACGGAATCATGGCGATACTCTTCAAACCTTGCGCGTTCGGACAAATCAATTGATGATCACAAGCGGCGAAGCCACCGAGCCAGGGCTGGTGCAAGGCGATGTACTGAGGGGCCAGTCCGGTGAGCGACTCGACGATCAGCAAATCAGCGAAGCTCTCAGCCGGAGTATTGTTAGCCAGTAGCAGATGTCGAATATCGTGATCCGGATCGCATAACACGACACTCACGTACTCAAGACCGTAACTCACCCTGAGTCCATCAACCAGAACGGTCAATAGCGAGTCAAGGTCTTCGGCCTGCAAGAGCGCTAACTCGCGCTGTTGCGTGCGCTGCATCTTGTCATCATTACGAGCTACTTCTTCGGTTAGCTCGCCAAGCCGGCGGTGCGCCGCTTCGAGTTGCGCCTGCAGTTCTTCTGTCGATCTCATGAGCAGCCTCTCCCTGGTACTCGTGTCTCGTTATGCCCGTTGTCTATCGCCTTAATGCGAGGTAATCGCGCCCCTTTTGCATGAGCTCCACGAATGCTGCCTCATTACCGCCCGCGACTGATTCACGTATTCTCCCTGCGGCTTCACACAATGCGTCGAGCGGTCCCAGCCCGAACTTGTTCAAATTCTGGATTTCAAAATACAGATGCGGATTGTCCTGTGCAACAGCCGCCGATACGAGTAATTGCGAATCGAAGGTCGTTGATGACAATTGCGCCAGTTTGGGAGCTGCTTCCCCACTTTCCGCCAACGCGGTGAAGAAGGCGATATTGAGGGCATGCGACAGCCCCAGCACGTAGGCGATCAGTCGGTCATGGTCTTCGAGCCCCATGTCCAGCTGATCAACCATCGTCGCTGCAAACAGCTCCTTGGCTGCGGCTGTTGCGTCGGCGTCGCCGACATCACAAAAAATCAGGTGTCGGCCCGAAAGCAGCCGCGTGTCGGGGCCATACATCGGATGCAAGGACGTTACCCGACATCCGGCCGCGAGCAACTCCTTCAGCCCGTCGATCAGCGGTGACTTCAGTGAGCCGATGTCGAATATGAGTCCTTTGGGTTTTAGTACCGCAAGTTGCGCGAGAATTCGGCCCGAGACCGCCAGCGGAGCGGCTACAACAATGACGTCGAAATCGACGCCGGCATCAGTCCAGGTCTTGAAGACGTTCGGCCCGTTCTCAAGAGTCGGATCCGCAACAGTGGTCGCAAATCCCTGCGAAGCGAAAAAATCCACGAACCAGCGCCCCATTTTGCCCGCGCCGCCGATGACCAATGCATGGCGGCCGTCACCTATGCCTTCCGCAACAACCCGATCGCGTTCCTGACTTTCGAGCGAGGTTCGAATGAGCATTTCCAACATTCCCTCAACCAGGTCTGGATCAACCCCCATCTCGGCGGCCTGTGCCCGCCCCATATCAAGCACGTCTTTCTCGCGCGCGTAGTCGCGCGTACCAGTGCCGCTTGATAATTTGGATTGACCGATTTCGCTGACGATACGTTGCCGTTCGGCAATCAATTCGACCAGACGTCGATCAACGGCCGACAGGTTAGTGCGAAGTTCGTCCAGACTCATTTCGAGTGTTCAGCGTTCCTTGAGTATTTCAGAACGGTTGTACAGCAGACGCGTCCACAGTGAAAGCCGACCCGAAGGATTTCGGGCCGGCTTCGTTTGCTGGTGTTAAGAGACTAGTGGTGGCGATACCTGGAGTTGCGGCGCTCCCAACGGTAGATATCAAACACCTGATGCCATGATAAGTAGCGGTTCCTGTTTACACGTGTGTGTGCAAACCAATGGCGGAACGACCGGTCATGCTTCAGCCAATAAGGCATCTTCTTGTTACGCTTGTACTTCGAGCCGCGGTAGTCGCGCCGGTATGAATCCCGAGCGTAATAATCGCGACGTCCGTAATCGCTGCGATCGTATCCGGACCAACGCTCTTGCGTAACTCTCGCCTCGTGGGCTGCAGCCTCGGGAGAATCCAGGAGCAACAGACCACAGGCCAAAACTGCTGAAAATATTATCTTGTTCATGATTAACCTCCGGTTTGTCAATGTACGCTTGCAGAATAGGTCCGCGCACATGAATCAATACTGAATACAAGCCTTTGTTTTCATAGATTTTATGAACACTAGATGAACGAGTCCGGCAATCGTGAGAACATGCCATTCACGAATCGCTAAGCCACTAATGGGGAATACGAATACATGAAGACACGCGCCGCAGTCGCCTGGGAAGCAGGTAAACCACTTGAGATCGAAACGCTGGACCTCGAAGGTCCGAAAGCAGGTGAAGTTCTGATTCGCAACGTGGCATCGGGCGTTTGTCACACAGATGCGTTTACACTTTCCGGCGAAGATCCGGAAGGTATCTTCCCCTCAGTACTCGGCCATGAAGGCGGTGCCGTCGTCGAAGAGATTGGCGAAGGTGTTACTTCCGTCGCCGTCGGCGATCACGTCATCCCTTTGTATACGCCGGAGTGTGGCGAATGCAATTTCTGCACTTCCGGGAAGACCAATTTGTGTCAGGCAATACGCATGACCCAGGGTCAGGGCCTCATGCCCGATGGCACATCGCGACTTTCGCTGAACGGCAAGCCTATATTCCACTACATGGGTACATCGACATTCAGTGAATACACCGTGTTGCCAGAAATCGCCGTAGCCAAAATTGGCAAAAACGCGCCGCTTGAAAAAGTCTGTTTGCTGGGCTGTGGGATCACCACAGGTATCGGCGCGGTTTTGAATACCGCGAAGGTTCAGCCTGGCGATAGCGTTGCTGTATTTGGACTGGGTGGCGTTGGCTTAAGCGCAATTCAGGGTGCCGCAATCGCCAAAGCGGGTCGCATCGTTGCTGTTGATATTAACGAAGACAAATTCGAACTCGCCACGCAATTCGGTGCGACAGATTGCATCAATCCAAAGAATTACGATGATTCGATTCAGGACGTCATCGTCGAACTTACCGGCGGCGGCGTAGACTTTTCGTTTGAGTGTGTTGGCAATACCAAGCTGATGCGTTCTGCCCTTGAATGCTGTCACAAAGGATGGGGCGAATCAGTCATCGTCGGCGTCGCCGGAGCGGGACAGGAAATATCAACCCGGCCGTTCCAGTTAGTGACTGGCCGTGTTTGGCGCGGTACCGCTTTCGGTGGTTGCAAGGGACGTTCGCAACTCCCGGGCATGGTGGATCAGTATATGGATGGCGATATCAAGATCGATGAATTCATTACATACACGATGCCGCTTGAGGACATCAATCGAGCATTCGATCTTATGCACGAAGGCAAGAGCATCCGCTCGGTCATACACTTTTAAGAAAAGGTTGTTGTGACCAACATTGCGGTAGCTACTACGTCCCAGTTGGCCGCTGACGCTGCGCATGAGGTCGCGGCGGCAGGTGGCAATGCGGTCGACTGTGCGCTGGCAGCGTCGCTGCTAACAATGAATACCGAACCTGGCGTGTGCGCACTTGCCGGCAGCGCGTTTATCACGGTCTGGCAGGAAGGCAGCGACCCCATTACGATCGACGGCAACGTGGCCGTTCCGGGCGCTGGGCTGGCTGTATCCGACCGTGGTCTGGGCACCATCAATGTGTCACTTGAGTACGGTGGCGGAATCAGCACGCTGGTTGGACCTGGCTCAGTATCTATTCCCGGCTCACTTGCTGCTTTTGAACACGCGTGGAAAAAATACGGTGCGGCCACTTGGCAATCCATATTCGCACCATCAATTCGTGCAACGCGCGACGGTTTTCCGCTTTCGGCAGCGTGTCACTATTACCTCGGTTACTCAGGCGATGTCATATTCGGTCGCAGCGAAGATGGCCACAATGCATTACACCAAACGGACGGATCACTAAAAAGCGCCGGTGATTCTATTGTGATCCCGCACCTAAGTGATGCGCTTGATGCGATCTCTCGTGAAGGTGCGAGACTTTTTTATGAGGGCGAAATTGCTGCCGCGATAGCCGACCACTGCCGAGTGGGAGAAGGCATGCTCACGCGCAAGGATCTGGCGACTTATCGGGCGATAGAAAGACAGTCCTTGCGCGCGGATATCGGCGGCTGGAGTATTGCGACGAATCCCGCGCCTGCTGTCGGTGGTGCGGTCCTTACGGCGATGCTGATGGCATGTTCAGATTTGCCGGATCGAAGCTGGAACAAGTCAACGCTGCAACAGTTGATCGACACGCAATGCGCCTGCCTCGATTTTCGAAAGCGTCACCTTGACCTTGCAGAGGACGTCGGTTCGGAGGCAGCGAAGCTGCTTGAGTCCGCAAGAAGCGGACGACTACTAAGTCGCTGGACCTCGGCGTCGACTGTCCAGACGTCGGTCGTTGATAGCATGGGTACGGGCTGCTCTATTACGGCCTCGTCCGGCTACGGCTCCGGAGAGATGCCGAGCGGCACGGGTTTGTGGCTGAATAATTGCCTCGGTGAAATAGAATTGAATCGACGCGGGCTGGACGCGGGTCCGGTCGGATCTCGCTTGCCATCAAACATGGCGCCGAGCATCGCACGTCGCGACGGGTCGGTGCTGGCCGTTGGCTCGCCCGGAGCTGATCGCATCACGACAGCGCTGCAACAGTTTCTTATCAACTTCCTGCTGTTTGAAATGCCATTGGATGATGCGATCGCACACTCGAGGGTACACATTGATACCAGCGGTACTTCTGTTCGTTTGATGGCGGAACCCGGACTCGACCTCCCTGATACCGGTCTGACCCTCAACGAATTTCCGAATCTCGTAATGTACTTCGGCGGCGTTGCCGCAGCCGTATACGACGAGGCAAAGGGCTTGGCGGCAGCAGCCGATCCGCGACGCGAAGGTGGCACGTGTATTTACGAACACTAGTCCTTGCACTTCTTAGTCTGCTCGCCACCGTATCCGCCGATGCTCAGGTGACTATATCGCGCGGCAACGATCTATCCGTTGATGCAGCCAATGATGGTCGTCTGGCGATCGATCTTCGCGGTGATATCTGGATTGTGCCTGGCGGTGGGGGCGAAGCCCGTCAAGTGACACAAGACCTTAAGTCGGCACAGAGACCGCGCTGGTCACCGGACGGAAAGCAACTCGTTTACGAGGCGATAGCTGAAGGCAAACAAGGTATCTGGATACTCGAAGTCGAGAGCGGACAAAGTCGCAGCCTGAGCGGCGGGTCAAACTTCGACTTGCAACCTGCCTGGCACCCGGACGGAACACGTGTGCTGTATTCATCTGACGTGCAGGGCAGAGGTGTCGATCTGTGGGAATACGATTTACCAACCGGCCTGCGCTGGCGATTGAGTGACCGGCCAGGCGACGAGACAGAAGCTCAGTGGTCTTCAGACGGACGCGATCTTATTTACATTCATCGCATCGCTAATCACTGGTCACTGATTTTGCGCCGTCATGGTGAGGCTGAAGAGGTCCTGTTGACCTCTGCCGAGAAAATAGCCGCACCAAGCTTCAGACCCGACGGCAGTATGATTACGTTTTTTCAAAAAAGCGCCACAGGTACATCGCTTAACATGCTTATCTTGTCAGAGCCCCGATTGATCCGGCCGTATGAGACAAGAGAGCAATTCGTCGTAACACCGGTTAGCTGGCTGGACCGGCATCGCATGTATTATTCCGCGAACGGTCAAATCAGACAGCGCTTGTTCAACTCCTGGGCATCAAGCCCGCTGCATTTTCGAGCCAGTATTCAACCGCAGGTCACCAGCAGCATTCGCCGTGCGCGTCCCACCCTGCCCTGGCATGACGAGCCCCCCGGAAATTTGGTCATTCACGCATCGCGAATGTTTGACGGCCTCGGCAGCACCTATCAGCACAACAGGGACATCGTGATTTCCGGAGGCCGCATTACAGCCATTGAAGAGCACACCGAGCGGCCCGGATCGATCGTTATCGATATAGGAGATCTCACGATTATCCCGGGGCTCGTGGATGCCGATGCGCGTCTTCCCGGCGCGCTGGCTCCAAGCCATGGACCGGATCTGCTCGCAATGGGAATTACAACAATGGTCGGAACGCACGCAAATGCGACGCAATTGAATAAACTTTGGTCTGGCAAAGATATTCCGGGACCGCGCCTGTTGTCTGCTGAACAATGGGGTATCGGTCCGATCTCACGGCCCGAGCTTGATGTCACGGCCGCCGTTATTACCAGCCGCTCGACGGGACTGCCGACCGGCACCGCGTTGCCCACGCAATTTCGCGCCATGGCAATCGCCGGGCTCACTCCAGAACAAACTTTACGCGGTATGGGCGTCAACGCTGCGGCGGCGATGCTTGGAGATCCATACCTTGGGCGGATCGCGACCGGTGCTTCCGCTGACCTCGTTTTCGTCGATGGCGACCCGCTGTCGGAAATCAGTGCGGTGCTAAATGTGGTCGCTGTGGTCCGGAATGGGCGATTCTACAGCGTTTCCGGACTGTTCGACCGCGCCAAGATTGCTGAAAGTGTCGAATAATTTGACAAAATTCGCTCAAAATCTTTTCTTACCCGGACTTTGCCAGTAATTGGACATAATAAGAACGGTTTAGCCGCGTTAATTCATGCATCACGATCAAAGTTCGTCGAATTTCTTTACATATCGTTGTAGTCCGAAGTGATCAATTTCATTGAGCGATCGCTAAATCATTGAATTCGTGCTGCCCTTGCGCGTCTTGGCACAGCTCTTGCTTTGAATACCCTGCCCAAGCGAAGTGTAACTGCTCTGGATAATGCTAACGGTCAGCAACAGGATTTAGACGCCAGAAGAAAAATAATAACTATAAAAAGAAGATCCAGATCCAATAACAATAAGAAAGACTCTGATACCGGTTATCTAATTTGCAGTTACCTCTTTTGAAAAAAAGAGAAATCCAGCCCCACCGCTAACGCCGTGGGGCTTTTTCTTGCCCGCTAAATGGACTGCACTTTGCCCTTTGGCGCTGGTCCGAATAGGATCAGTTCAGCAACGGGGAGAGACCAAAATGAGAACATCCGTATTTAATGTATTAGGTGCAACACTCGCATTCACGCTACTGGCCGGGTGTGGCCAGCAGGCCGCAGACGAAGCAGCCACCAAGTCACCGACTGTCGACGCGTCCGAACCCGCGATATCAGTCTATGCGGCCGCTGTTTCCAGCACGACGAGACCTGACAAGGACCGCGAGCGCGATGCTGGCCGCAAGCCCGCCGAGATCCTCGAGTTCATGGGCATTAAGCCGGGCATGACCGTGTTCGACATGTTTTCCGGAAGTGGCTGGTATGCGGAGATTATCGCCACCGTTGTTGGCGACAGCGGCCATGTCATCGCGCACACAAATACGGCTTACAAAGGCTTTGTCGGCGACGCGCTCGAAGAACGATTCTCAGGTGACCGGCATTCGAACGTCGAAATCCTGCTTGCCGAGAATAATCAGCTGGTACTCGAGGAAAACTCTCTCGATGCGGTCATGCTCATTCAATCCTTTCACGACCTTTATCACGTCGATGTTGCTGGCAACTGGGAGAAAATCGACGCACCGGCTTTCCTGGCAGAGGTGAAGAAGGGTCTGAAGCCTGGCGGTATCGTAGCGATTGTCGATCACGCTGCGATCGCCGGAGCGCCGCCGGAGACCGGCGACTCCTTGCATCGAATAGACCCGGCAATTGTCGTAGCAAGAATGGAGGCCGCGGGTTTCATTTGTGAAGCGAGCAGTGACATTCTAAGCAACCCGGATGACGATCTCACGCAGATGGTGTTCGCAGAGGGCATTCGCGGCAAGACGACACGCTTCGCAATGCGCTTCAGAAGTCCCGAGTAATGCGTCAACTATTCTGCGCATTATTAATATTGACGCTCGCTGCCTGCAGCGGTAGCGAAACCGATTATTCCGAGGTCAGCATTGCCGATCTGCATGATCAGATGCAGCGCGGTGAGCTGAGCTCCGAAGAACTCGTCAACTGGTACATCGGTCGAATTGCAGACATCGATCGGGCCGGGCCCGCTTTGAATTCCATCATAGAGATCAACCCGGACGCGTTGAGTATTGCCAAAGCGCTGGACGATGAATGGAAGGCATCCGGTCCTCGTGGGCCAATGCACGGAATCCCGGTTGTCTTGAAAGCGAATATCGACACGGCAGATCAGATGTATACCAGTGCCGGTTCGCTGGCGCTCGCTGAACACGTTCCGCCAGCGGATGCTTTTGTCGTCAAACGACTTCGCGATGCCGGTGCGGTCATCCTGGGCAAAGCGAACCTCAGCGAATGGGCAAACTTTCGCTCGTCGAAATCGTCCAGTGGCTGGAGCAGTGTCGGCGGTCAGACCCTCAATCCCTATGACTTGAGTCGATCGCCGTGCGGGTCTTCAAGCGGTTCGGCCGTATCGGTAGCGGCGAATTTGACCTCGGTTGCTATTGGCACGGAAACGGACGGCTCGGTGGTTTGCCCGGCCGGCATCAACGGCATCGTCGGTATCAAGCCAACGCTTGGACTCGTTAGCCGCAGCGGCATTATTCCGATCGCCCACAGTCAGGACACAGCGGGCCCCATGGGTCGAAGCGTTCGTGACGCGGCCATATTGTTGACGGCGATGGCCGGCCGAGATCCGGATGATGCGGCGACCGCAAGTGTGGAAGGGCATCACGACTATTCATCGAACCTCACTGCCGATGCGCTGAACGGAAAACGCATCGGCGTAATTCGCTCGTGGTACGGCGCGGGCTCAGATCAGCGAGTCGCTGATATTTACGCGGCCAGTATAGAAAAAATGCGGGACGCCGGCGCAATTATTATTGATGACATCAACATCGAGCTGGGCGACATGTATGACGCGGAATACGAGGTCTTGCTGTACGAGTTTCGCGCCGATCTGAATGCCTATCTACAGCGCTCCGATGCGCCAGCCAGGAACCTCGCCGATCTGATCGCTTACAACGATGCGCACGCAGAAACAGTTATGCCATTGTTCGGACAAGAGATCTTTCATGAGGCGGAAGCAAAAGGTCCGTTGACAGATGCGGCGTATTTGACAGCTCTCGAAACGAGCAAGAGCATTTCCCAGACAGCGATCAACGAGCTCGTCGCAGAACACACTCTTGACGCACTGATTTCACCAACAAACGGACCAGCATGGTTGATCGACCATATCAACGGTGACTCCTTCGGGATTGGCAGCTCATCACTTGCCGCGATATCTGGCTACCCAAGCGTCACTGTACCCGCGGGATTCGTGTCCGGACTGCCCATCGGTCTGTCGTTCGTCGCACTGCCCTGGAATGAGAAGCAGCTCATAGAGATCGCATACGCATTTGAGCAAACTACAGGGGTCCGAAAGCCACCCGAACTGTGAGAAATGTTCAAAGCCATACGCATATCGATACTGCTTCTCATACTGTTGTTTGTCGGTCTTAGTGCTGTTCTGACTCAGGCTCGAAGCACCGACTGGAACAACAGTCTGTGGATAAAGGTCTACCCAATCAATGCTGATGGCAGTACCGAGGCAAGCAAATTCATTGCGAAACTGAAGACTTCCGATTTCGAGGGCATTGAGCGCTTTATTCAGCGTGAGACGGAACGATATTCGAAAACCATTAGCCAGCCAGTCCGGATTGAGCTCGGAAAGGAAGTCACAGAACAGCCGCCGATGCTGGCGAAAGATCCCAATACTCTGTCGGTCATGATTTGGTCGATGAAGATGCGCTGGTGGGCCGGAAGCTCAACCGATGATCAGGATCGAATTGAACCAGACGTACGTATTTTTGTTCGATATCACGAACCTGACATGGCCGTTAGACTGGAGAATTCAGTTGGCTTGCAAAAAGGCATGGTCGGCATCGTAAATGGCTATGCCAGCCGTCGCCATCGCGGCACCAATAACGTCATTATCGCTCACGAATTTCTACATACGCTCGGCGCCACCGACAAGTACGATGGATTTGACGGGCAGCCGATCGAACCTGACGGCCTGGGTGAGCCGGACCGGCAGCCGCTCTACCCACAACGCTATGCGGAAATAATGGGCGGTCGAATCGCCCTTGCGGTAGATGACGCTGTGATTCCGAAGAACCTGAAATACGCGGTCATCGGCAACCTGACGGCGAGAGAAATAAATCTCTCCCAATAAGCCGCGCTTCCTTCAGGCGACGTAGCCGCTTAGCTGTGCCAGGTATTTTTCGTGTAAGGACGGATTGGCAGCCAGCACCGAACGAATCTCCAAGTCTGGCTTCTCGCCATTGAGATTAGTAAACACGCCTCCGGCTTCAGAGACAATAACGGACAAAGCCGCAATATCGAGAATATTCACGTCTGATTCGATAACAGCCTCAATTTTGCCGGCAGCCAGCAGGTGATAATGATAAAAGTCACCGTAACCGCGAATACGATCCGCGTTTTTTACGATCTCACCGAGCGCTGACCACCCGGAGCCTGCAGCGAGCGATTTCAGATTGCCAGTTGAGACCGCTGCGCGATCCGGATCGTAAATCTCGCTGACGTTCAGCCTCTGCCCGTTCAACCAGGCCCCCTGTCCCTTCTCCGCCCAGGCCAGTTCGTCCAGCATGGTGCCACTGGAAACGCCGAGAATGATCTCGCCGTCATGCATGAGTGCTATTTGCGTCGAGAAGAATGGGTATTGACGAACAAAACCCTTAGTACCGTCGATAGGGTCCACAAGCCACAGGAATTCGGCATCAATGTCTGTTTGCCCGGTCTCCTCGCCATAAAAACCATGCGCCGGAAATGCACTGTGAATGATTTCGCGTATCGCCTGCTCGCACTCGACGTCGGCCTGGGTGACGGGTGTCATATCTGACTTCGTCGTTACGGTGAAATTGCCGGCATAGTAATGACGACTAATTCCAGCTGCTTTGTCAGCTGCCGCTAACGCTACTTTAAGGTAGTCGGATGCATTTTCAGAGTTGTAGCTTTCCACCTGACTCACAGATCCTGATATCAATATTGACGGCGCAACTATGGCCGCTGCCGGGTCTGGAAACAAGCTCGTTTCTTGACACCCTCCTGGCGCCTACCTATCGTCTGTGCATGGGAAACAGACTCAGTAAGATTTACACACGCACCGGCGACGACGGCACTACAGGACTCGGCGACGGCAGTCGCGTGGCTAAGGACGCCACCCGGGTTGAGGCCTACGGCACTGTCGATGAAGCAAACTCGGCAATCGGGGTCATTCTCGCCGTAGATTCCGTGCCAGTCGTGATTCGCTCCTGCCTTATCGAGGTGCAGCACGACCTGTTCGAACTCGGCGGCGAACTTTGTATTCCCGGCCATAGTGCGGTGAAGCAAGAATTCATCGATCGACTCGAATCCGATCTCGACGGATTCAACGCAGATCTTCCGATGCTAAAGGAATTTATTTTGCCCGGCGGCGGTCCCGCTGCTGCTGCGTGTCATCTGGCTCGAACAGTCGTTCGTCGAGCGGAGCGTCGCGTTACTACCTTAGCCGGCGTCGAAGCTGTTCGGGATGAGGCAATCAAGTATCTGAATCGATTATCCGATCTGCTGTTTGTGATTGCCCGAGTCCTCTCCCGTGCTGAGTCGGGGCAAGAGGTGTTGTGGAGGCGCGATCGTTAATACGTGGCCATTGGCCTGACCGTTCTAACGATATCGCCATAGCGGCACACAAAATACCAGCAAGAACGACACGTTAAAAACTGCGTTCAGCGGGGCACCTGCGAGTATTGAGCCGCTACTGTCAATAACGAACCAAGTGACAATACTGGTGATGATTAGTTTGGCGGCCAGTCCCTGGTCGCGCGGGAAAAGATGGGTAGATAACATCCAAAGGAGCACGCCCCACCCCGCCATTACGCCGCCACCAATCGCATTCATCAGCCGTGTTTCAGCGGCGGCTACATTTTGCGCGCCGTCAATCGGAAAAAATATTAGATCGGCCAGGAATTCAGTTGGCGCTGCCCCAAGCGGGGTTGCGGCGGCTGCTACCATTAGGCCGAAGAATATAGTGAGTGCTGAGCCAAACTTGAGCCAGCGAAGCGTTGTTTCCTGGGTCATATCAATCTCCACTTACGATTGCCTCAGTATAGACTCGTTGGGCAAAACCCAAACAAGCCGAGCGCAATCCCGGCGGTGGTAAACTATCGAATCACCACTGATGAACACGAATGTCGGGGCAGGTGTTATGGCTCGCTTAGTTGAAATCACGAGGATCGGCTGCGGTGCGCTCGTTTGTATCAGCGGCCTTATGAGTCTCGGTATTCTTGGCTGGGAACCGCCGACCGCTGGGCCGAAGGCTGTGTCACTCGCGAGCAGCGTATCGGCCACTTTTGAAATCCAAATTATGACAACGGACATATACCTATGAAAATTATCGGACTTTCGGCTTTGTGCTGGATGGCAGCATCGGTGGCATTGGCTCAAGACCTTTCCCTGGAGGAAATTGTGGTGACAGGCTCAAGAGTCGATGTCGATTACTACGAAATGCCCGCAGTCACTATTACAAAGAAAGCGGACTTCCTGGTCCAGAACATTCGCTTGGTTAACGACAGTCGGTCATCTTCTCTTCGCAAATCGGAAATTATCGAAACGATCGAAAACTTAATTAAGCGATCCGACTCGATGAAAGGGATGGCGCTCTCCTACGGACGGGGTTTTCTGGAGCCAATTAATCTTGATGATGAATCGCTGCTGCTGCTTGAAGATAGGCAACGTGTAGATACTAACTACATCGAGATTTATGCAAAAGTCGCCCTGAACCAAGACCGGAGTTCAAAAGTACAGATTGCGGACTTACGCGATTTTATTTCAGGTGCTAAGACGGTCGGACGAACCGAAATCATCCCGCTCGGAGATATAGGCCTCAGCATCATCGGGCCAGAGCAATACCGCTACGAGATTATTGAAAAAATAGCCACGGAAAATGCGAAAGTCGATCGGGCGATGAACGCGAGTTGCGAGATAACAATCGGCGGGCTGGAAGGCCGTGTACAGTGGGAACGAACCGGCGTGTCCGAACTAACTTTGTACATCCCGTATAGAATGGAAGTCGCAAACTGCTCGTAAAGAAACACAGCGACTAGTCGAGGCGCTTCGACATCAACACGGCGTCGCCCGGGCACAGGCCTGAATACTCTTGTGTGTTTCTTATAGCGTCCGGAGCATCTGCTCTTTCACGTTTTACAAATCCAAGCTTCGCGAAAAATTTATCCGCATCGATCGTAAGAAGCCAAATTTCGCGAACACGATCCGTCATGCACGCGGCTTCCAAGGCGGTGATCAACGCAGGTCCGATTCCGATACCGCGGGCATCAGGGGAAACAACCAGAGACCGCAGCAGTGCTGTAACACCAAACAACTCCCGACCTATAACACCTTGAATTATTTGAGTATCTTCAGCTACGAACAGTAAATGCTCAGCACTTATATCAGCAGTTGGCAGCCCAGCTGCCTGTAATAATTCGATTGTCGGCCCGAGGTCTTCAGCCGCCGCTGGTCGAATAATCAGTGACACTGAATGTCGACTTCGATCTCAACGCGTCGAGCCGTAAAGGGTCATCGCAGCGATAACAACTGCAAATATCAGCAGTAATCGAAACACCATTTTGTTGGCGGCTTGAGCACCGCGAATTCCGCGCTCCGTGATCGTCTCGTCAGACTGGTCATGCAACGCCAATGCCGCTACTCCGACACGCGCAAGCAGGTGCTCATTGTGCTCGGACGAACTGTCGTTGCGTTCTTCGCTCGGTGCCCGCAATGCGGCAATCGCCTCGTCCGCATGTCCCGCTGTCGCATAACCCAATGCTGTTAGTCTGGCTGGTACCCACGCGAGCCAGCCGTGCAACATTTCTGCTGCATCCCTAATTCTCGCAATGAAGCCGTCGCTACTTTCTTCACGGGCGGCGCTAAACACCGCGCGTCGTCGAATCAGGTCTGTTACGCGATAGGTCCAGGCTGCCAAAGGGCCGATAGATCCCGAAATTGCGCCTAACAATACGAACCAGAAAATTACTGCGAACAATCGATTATTGGCCTGTACACAGACTGCTTCTTCAACCCGCGCGATGCGTTCGCGAGCGTCGCTCGGGACCTCGCCTTCGATAATTGCCTTCGCCGTGATCTGGATTCGCTCCTCGTCTTCAGACTCCAGCGCCTTACAATATCCGGCAACCTCTTCACCAATGTCCTGCGGGCCGATCGAAAACATCAAGACAACAACAGCCAGTATCAAATAGGTGAAGCCCTGCAGCGTGTCACCCAGGAAATACATAATCCCGAATACGGGCAGTGCTAATAACACGGCAAGAATAACGACAGGAATTAACGCCGGCCAGCTGCCGAGGCGTTCAGCCTGCCGAAACCCGGCATCGATAATCCGATCCACCCAGCGCATTCGCCGCCAGTGGAATAACTGCGTTGCGAGTCGTTCGATGGCCAGCCCAATTAGTAAAGCGATCAGATGCATATTTAGTTCTCGAGTTGCTCCTCAAGTGCATCATACAAGCGCAGCCAGTCGAAAGCAGGACCTGGATCGCTCTTGCGCCCGGGAGCGACGTCAAAATGGCCAACGAGTTGCTGCGCTGACAGCTCGGGATAGGCGTCAGACAGGGCCTGCAGCACCGCCGGCAGAATCGCGTACTGCCTGTCATCATAGGGTGTCTCGTCCTCGCCCTCGAGCTCTATGCCAATAGCAAAATCATTACAGCGCGTACGCCCGCGGAAAACTGACTCTCCTGCGTGCCACGCACGCTCGTTAAAAGGCACAAATTGGATCAATTCGGCGTCGCGTCGAATAAGCAAATGCGCGGAAACCTGCATCCCCCGTATTTCATCGAAATACGGATGTGCATCCCAGTCGAGCTCATTCATAAACAACGCTTCAATCTCGCTTCCGCCGAATTCGCCGGGGGGCAAGCTAATGCCGTGCAAAATAATAAGGTCAGGCACCGTGTCAGCCGGGCGTTTATCACGATTCGGGCTCAAACACAGCCGTGCCGGCTCAATAAGCCCGGATTCCGGATTAACCGTAAAGTCGCTAGCCACGTCTAGTTAGGGCATGATTTCGAACACATGAGTACGAGGCTATTTGTTTCCGGCGCATTGATCAACGGCGCCGAGTTTGAAGTGGACGGGGATCCGGCGAGATACCTTGGTAAGGCCCTGCGCTCACGTGTTGGCGACACCATTTCGGTGTTCAATGGCGATGGTCCGGAGTGGCCAGCGACGATCACTCGCATCACCAAAAATAGCGTCAGTCTTGCGCTCGGCGAGAGCTTCGAGGCAGACACAGAATCGCCGCTCAAGATCCACCTCGTTCAGAGCATCTCGCGCGGCGAGCGCATGGACTTCGTTGTGCAGAAAGCGACTGAGTTAGGAGTGAAACGAATCACGCCCGTTCTCACGGAATACAACGTCGTCAAATTCGATGCTGCGCGCGCAGAAAAACGTCGTGAACACTGGCAGAGGATCGCGATCAGCGCATCCGAACAGTGTGGTCGAACCCGCTTGCCGCTAATCGACTCCCCGATTCCGCTTAATAACTGGTTCGGGACCAAGCCCGAAAAACTCGATACGGAACTGATTCTCAGACCCAATGCGGTGACGCCACTCGCGAGTACTCCCAAACCGGAAACAAAAATATGCGTCCTCATAGGTCCGGAAGGCGGCTTCAGCGATAGCGAATACGGAGATGCCGAATTCTCTGGGTTTAAGTCCGTATCGCTCGGCCCGCGGGTACTGCGCACAGAGTCCGCTGCGATCGCAACGCTTACCGTCCTGCAGTGTTTATGGGGCGATTTACGCTAAGTCCAGTCAGGCCTGCAGGGATTCGGTTGCCAACATCGCTTCTACTTGCTCAAGATTCGGGATCAGCGGGAACTCATTGATCATGCGGACTCGACACAACACGGGTGCCTCGGCCGGCCAGCCTTCCTTCGATTCGAGTTTCAAAACGTCGCGGTTTACGCGCACGAGTTGCGGAAACCCCTGTGTCAAAATACCAAAGTGGCCGGTCTTGAGTTGCCCGGTATTTGCGTAAAAAACAACAACTCGCGAGCGGCCGGTCGTTACGGGAACTTCCTTGCCCAGTGCACCCTCGAACGAGATGACAGGCAACGGCCGGCCATTCCAGTTGACTGTTCCAAGCATCCATTCATGTGCACCTTCGACCTTTTCCGCGTTCGAAAACCGGACAACCTCCGCAACGCAAGCGCGTGGCACAATCAGTCGGTCATCCGACAACGGCACAAGCAGGCTATAGAGTTCTTCTGCTTCGGTACTCATTGCAACTCAATTCCTCTTTCTTCCAGCTGGCGGCGAATCGCCTCGAGCAACTGCGTATCCTGATACGGCTTTCCGAGGTAGTCGTTCACGCCCAATTCAATGGCGCGCGCCCGGTGTTTGTCGCCTACGCGCGAGGTAATCATGATGATCGGCACGTCGGAAACACGATTGTCGTTGCGCACATGAGATGCAAACTCATAGCCGTCCATCCGTGGCATTTCAATATCCAGCAATATGATGTCGGGCTTCGCATCCTGCATGACAGCGATGGCATCGAGACCATCTTTCGCTGTCGCGCAACGCAGACCGTTTCGCTGCAGGAATCTCTCGGTCACTCGTCGCACCGTGATCGAGTCATCGACAACCAGCGCCAGCGGACGATCGTCGCTCGGCGTTGGCGCCGCTTTTCTGATCTCAACGACCGGCGCGCCGGTGCGCACCAGGGCGTGAATATCCAGGATCAAAACGATGCTGCCGTCGCCAAGGATTGTCGCACCGGAAACGCCGCGAATACCGGCCAACTGTGGGCCAACTGCTTTTACAACGATCTCGCGACTCGCCAGCATCTCATCAACCAGCAGCGCCGCTGAATACTCTCCTGCATGCACAAGAATGACCGGGATAAAGGCCTCGTCCTCGGGCAGCTTTGCGGCCTGACCGCCAAGATACATGCCCAGGTGTCGGAATTTGTAGGACTGTTCGCCGTACTGATAGCTCGGCTCGGTCTGGCTCAGGAGACTTTCCAACTCAGCGCGAGGAATTCGTGCGACGCCTTCCACAGTCGGCAGCGGTAGTGCGTAGACTTCCTCGCCAGTACGAACGATCAGTGCTTGCGTAATTGCGAGCGTGAACGGCAAGCGCACGGTGAAGTTGGTTCCCTGCCCTGTCATCGAGCTTATGCGTAACGAGCCGCCAAGTTTCTTCACTTCATTGGCGACGACGTCCATACCGACACCGCGGCCCGCCGATTGGGTTACAGCGGATGCAGTAGTAAATCCAGGTGTCAGGATCAGCTGCATGATCTCCTCATCCGTAACCTTGCTGTCCGGTTTCAAAAGATCAAGCTCGTATGCTTTGCGCCGAATGGCATCAACATCCAGGCCTGCGCCGTCATCTGCAACATCGATGACCATTTCAGCACCTTCACGATGCAGGCGGATAGCGATTCGGCCAACTGCTGCCTTGCCGGCCGCCTGGCGTTCGGAAGACCCCTCGATGCCATGCACGATCGAGTTCCTCAACATATGTTCAAACGGCGGCAGCATCTTGTCGAGCACCTGGCGATCCAGTTCGCCGGAAGCGCCTTCAACGACCAGTTCGGCACGCTTGCCGGATTCCTCTGCCGCCTGCCGTACGAGGCGCGTCAGCCGTCCAACGTGTCGTTCAAACGGAACCATGCGTGTTCGCATCAACCCGTCCTGCAACTCAGCGGTGACGCGCGACTGCTGCACGAGCAGACCTTCTGCCTCAGAGGTTACCGACTGTAACAACTCCTTGAGGCTGGTGAGATCACTGGCCGATTCCGCCAGTGCACGTGACAACTGCTGAATCGTGGAATATCGATCGAGTTCGAGCGGGTCGAAGTCTCGTGCCACCAAGGTATCCTGGTGGCTATGCATAATCTGCGCTTCGGTCTCGTTCTCAAGTTTTCGCAGCTGCTCACGCAAGCGCGCAATAGTCTGCTCCAGCTCATCGACATGAAATTCGAATGAATTGACTTGCTGGCTAAGCCGCGAGTGATAAATGCTGATTTCGCCGGCGGCGTTGAGCAAATCCTCGAGCAGTTCCGCATCAATTCGAGCAAATTCCTGTCGCGTCTCGGGCGAGCGAATTTGCCGAACCTCGGCGGGTGTTTTCGGTTTGGGTTTGGGCTCAGGAACTTCATCCGTAATGGGGTCGGCCCCATTTTCGGGCTCGGAAATGGGGTCTGACCCCTTTTCGGGAATGGCGGAAATGGGGTCTGACCCCTTTTCGTCAGCCGATCCCTTTTCGTCTGTTTCTGGCGCCTTTGTGGGCGCCGGCGCAATTTCGGCCGCTGCTTCTTTTTCCGTGCCGATTTCGGCGAGCTCATCCGCGAGGGGTGAATCCACGATCACCATGCTAACGGTATCGTCCGGCTCCATTGTGAACTCTGCCGACGGAGCATCTTCGACGCTCGGATCCGGCTGCGCAATCTCAACATCAGCGTCGTCGGCAACCTCAAATCCTGCGTTTGCATGCTGAATGCGTTGTTCGAGCTCGGTCGATGATTTCACATGCTTGCCCGCGATGACGGTGTCTCGCATGCGGTGCAACTCGTCAATACTCCGTTGCAGCAAATCCTCCACTGCAGGCGTGGCCTTAACGCGCCCCTCGTCAACCGAGATCAACAGAGTTTCGAGTTCGTGACTCAAATTTCCCATTGCGGTGATACCGGCCATCCGGGCGCCACCCTTCAAGGTATGTAGGTGGCGTTTCAGCTCTTCCATCGGTTGCGAGGATCGATCTTTCGACCAGCTAATAAGAGCCTGGTCCGCCTCCTCCAGCAACTCGGCCGACTCCTCTGTGAAGATGGCGGCTATTTCGGCATCGTATTCCGCCTCTTCGATCACCTCTTCCACGACCACTTCAGCAACGACAGGTTTTGGTGCCGGCACTTCCTGTCGCGGAACTGGCGCTTGATCGGACTGGCCAGCTTCAGCCGCTATCGCCGCATCGGATACTTTGCCGATATGCGCGATTAACGCGGTGTAGTCAGCACGATCCCTGTCTATATTGTTGATATCACCAACAATCGTCTCGATGGCTCGAGCGGCGGCCCGCAGCGCATCAATTCCGGAGCCAGTGAAACCGACCTTGTGATCGTAAATACGACGTACGAAGCGATTCAGGACAGCGGCAACAGCAACGCCACGCTCTACGTTGGCCATGTTCGCGCTGCCATGCAGCGTGTGGCAGGCACGGTACAGCTTATCGGTCACATCGAATGGTGGTTCGTGTCCTTCACAGGCCGCGAGATAATCGGTGATGACCCTTAAGTGCCCTGCGGTTTCTTTCGAGAATATATCGTAGAGAACCGGGTCCATCTCAAGTGCAGGTTCTTCCTCAGTTGTCTCTTCAGCCGCCGGCTCGGCGATGGTTAGCACGGCCGCATTAGGATCACCTTCAGCGAAAGCATTCGCGCGAGCAATATACAAATTGATATTCGAGGCCGGCTCGGCACCGACCTCAAGTTGCTCAATAAGTTCTGGTACAGCGCCGGCGGCCAACTGGATGAAATCGATCATCGGCGGAGTGCGTTGCAGCGTTCGATTAATCAAACGATTGAGCAGATTTTCCACCGCCCAACAGTATTCACCGATGCGTTCGGCACCTACCATTCGACCGCTGCCTTTGAGTGTGTGAAAAGAGCGCCGTACAGTAATTAGAGTATCCATGCCATCTGGCGACGCTGCCCACGCTGGCAAATGGCGTTTAATTGACGCGACCTCTTCTTTCGCTTCTTCGATAAAGAGCTCTATGAGCTCCGGATCCATCTGCTGTACAGACTGCGAAACGACGGGTAACGGTATGACTTCCGTCGCTTGCAACGACGCCTTCCCGGATTCCTCAAGCGCTTTAATAGCGAGCTCTTCAACACTCGCGGCAGAAAGCTTCTGCGTCGCTTCTGCGGGTGTATCGCTCTGCTCGCTAAGTTCATCCAGGCGGGCTTCGACGTCACGCAATACCGCAAGACAAGCCTCCGCATTGTCGAGCATATACCAGGGCTCGCTTCGACCCGCCTTAACCGTCTCCATGTAGTACTCGATGCTGACGATCACGTCGGCAAGACGGTCGGTCTCCTTTTGATTCAGAATTTTCGGGCCACCGGCGTTCAACATTGTGATCACAAACCGGCCAACCCGTTCGACAACTTCCATCGCCCGCGTTTTGTCGAGCAATAGCAACCCCGACTTGATGCCACGAATCAACGACGGCACGCTGTCGAGTCCGCGCGACGCGGATTCAGATGCAAAACTCTGGCTGATCGTTTCCTTGACGCGAGCAAGGTTGATGATGCACTCGCGCATCACTGACTCTGTTACCTTTTGAAATTCCTGGTCATCCTCGGTATCCGTTTCCGTTGTACCCGATTCTCTCGGCGCAGTAAGGCGCACCAACTGTTGGTCGAGCCGATCTTCAACGCGCAGTAGCGTCGATGCGATGTCAAGAATGACTTGATCGTTCGCAACCCCGCCGCGCTCGACGACGCTCCGTAATCTGTCGATTTCGCCATCAACATCGCCACGCAGCTCGCCCAGTCCAAGCACGCCCAGCGTGTCACTAATTTTCTTTAGTAATTCAAGTTGCGGCACCAATTCGGACGACTTGTTCATGCCGGTACGAACAAAAATATCGAGGACGTCTTTAACGCGACTCAGGTCATCCTTGATCGCCGCGGCGACCGTCTCCATGAGCTTCGCGCTCGGGGCAGACAATGCATCGCGTGCCTCCTCGACCTGCTCGTCGCCTGGCAACAATTCCGAAAGGTTGAACGCAGCGCGGATTTCTCCGATACGTGTACCGGCACTACTTGATCGCGCGACATAGTAAAGCAGGTTGTTCAGAAGATCGGCGACAGGATGACGATCATAGGCGTGCAAGCCCTCGTCGATAACGTATTTGAGTTGCCGGTCAGCCTGACCCAGCAAGCGTTTTATCGCGATAGATGTTTCGAGACCACCGTTCTGCAGTGCTTCAAGCACGCCGGAAACCACCCACCAAAGCTGATACATGTCGTCACGTGTGGACGAATTTTCCAGCGCAGCCGAAACCTTTGAAAGCGTGTCCAAATGTCGCTTGCTTTCACCCCCTTTTATCCAGCCGAGCAGCGCGAGCTGAAACTTCGGCCGTAGTCGTCTGCTAACGAGTATGGGGTCTTCGCCGCTGCCTTGACGCGCTTCATCTTTCTTAGCCGAACGGCTCGGCGACAAATTGAGGAGGAGCAAGGTACCCTCAGACAACAGGGGCTCACCGCGAGCCGCGCGCAAGTCATTGAGCATCGGTAACAATACGAGAGCGATATCTCGACCACCGCCTAGCAATCGCTCGATATAAACCGGCAACTGCACCATCGACCGTGTTAGTGCTTCCAGGCCATCATCGCGTCCCTGACCCGCGCGCAAAGCGACTAGATAGTCGCATGCCAATTCCATCTCTTCGACCAGCAGCGCCGCACCGTACGTCTCCGTGATTTTTAGCGCACCGCCTGCCTGATGTAATAACTCGCCCGTGCGTTTGAGCGCTGCGGTGCCACCACGTCCGTCAACGCAATCTTCCAACGCCAGATGTGCGTTGCGAATGGTTTCCATAAGCGGGGCGCTAATGATCGACAGCGCTCTTGCCGCACCGTTGCCGGTATCGTCGCTGATCATCTGCTCATGAATGCCTGTATCGCCCGTCATCTGGTCGTCCGCGTCTCTAATGGGCCGCTATCCAGCGTTTACCTGGTCGTTTGCTGCCGGCTGCGATGTGGGAGTCTGCACATTTCTCGATGATCGTGACAGCGCACTCGCCTGCATCATTTCCGCCGGTAACGCGAAGCCTTCAACGGTCTTTCTAAGCTGTGTTGCAAGCTCAGACAACTTCGAGATTGAGGCAGCTGTTGCGGTCGTTGCTTTACCGGTTTGACTACCGATCTCGCGCAACCTCGTAGTGCGTCGCGTCACGTCCGCAGCAGAACTTGCCTGTTGTCGTGCAGAACTGGAAATGTTCTGCACCAAACTCGCGATCTGGTTCGATACCTGCTCGATTTCATCGAGCGCCGCACCGGCGTTTTCAGCAAGTAACGCGCCACCGACGACGTCGGTCGTGCTGCGTTCCATCGAAACAACCGCCTCGTTTGTATCAGCCTGAATAGTACGTACCAGAACCTCGATTTGTTTGGTCGCATTTGTGGAGCGCTCAGCGAGACGCTGCACTTCATCAGCTACAACAGCGAAACCGCGCCCCGCCTCACCGGCCATCGATGCCTGAATTGATGCATTCAAAGCCAGGATGTTCGTCTGCTCGGCGATATCGTTAATCAGTTCAACAATATTGCCGATCTCCTGCGAACTCTCACCGAGTCGTTTGATGCGTTTCGACGTTTCCTGAATCGTTTCGCGAATGGTGTTCATGCCATCGATTGTACGGCGCACCGCCTCGCCACCTTTGTGTGCAACCTCAACAGAGTGTCGCGCAACATCAGAGGAGCGTTCGGCATTGCCTGAAACCTCTTCAATCGAAGCAGCCATCGAAACAATAGACTCTGTCGCAGCATTGATTTCCTTGGCTTGATTGTCTGCAGCTTTAGCGAGATGGGCAGCAGTATTTTCTGTCTGCTTCGTCGCCGTGTCTACCAACAGTGCAGTGTCATTCACCGTTGCGACGAGCTTGCGTAATTCCTCGATCGCGAAGTTAAAAGAATCAGCGATCGTTCCGGTAATGTCCTCGGTCACGGTCGCTTCAACGGTCAGGTCACCGTCAGCGAGGCTGCCCATTTCGTCAAGCAGTCGCAAAATAGCCTGTTGATTTCTTTCATTCTGCTCGGCCTGCTCTATAGCCGTTCGTTCGAAAACTGAGCTCTTTGAGTGCAAAGCCAAAAGACCGATGATCAGCAAAAGTGCTGCGATGATCAATCCGACCGGAATCCACGAATTCCTCAGAACGCCTGGCAACGCGGATGTACCAGCGCCAGAATTGAATGAGGCGAGCAACACGCTCGCGCTCGCCGCGAGCTCCGATTGGGTTTCAGCCAGTGCGCTCACTTGTCCGATATTGCTCACGAGGGTCGCCGACTGTTCTTCCATACTCGACAGACTGCTGATTACCGGCACCAGCGCAACTTCACGGCCTTCGCTATTGAGCGGCCGAATGTCGAGATCACTCGGTTCACCGCCTAAGGCGTTTGCGACATTACGCAGGTAGCCGATGTCTTCTGCCATAGCGCTTACCGCGCTTTCTCCGCCCTGCAGGATATCGTCCGTTGTTACCCGGATACGATCTGCACGTTGCTGAAACTCCTGCATGGCAGCGGTCGCGCTGGAGCGATCAAGCAATTCATTGGCCAGACCAACCAGCGACGATGCGTCGGTTTCCATGCGGCTCGCCGCAGCTAGCACAGCAGTGACCTCCTCCCGTTGAGCCAGAATTGCGGCAGCACGCGATTCAAGTTGCTGCCAATCAGATGACTGACCCGGAGCGCTGTTGCGGCGCATATTCGCCGCACTCTTGACGCTCGCATCTAGCGCATCAAATGCGCCCTCCTCGCCACGTAGCGCTTGTGCTGCCTGCGCCGGAATCGCCTGAGATAGCCCTGCAAGCTTCGGCGCTACCGGATTGCCGCCGCCTGATTGCAGATATATCAATGCCGCGGCACCCACCAGCAATAATGCAGCAATACCCGCGACCGCTCTAAATGTGGACGTGTTGTCGTTTTTACTGGCCATGATTCACCTTCATTCCGCAGACGCCTGCAAGAACGTATTGCTTTCGACTAGATCGAACAAATTGAAAACCGGCCAGGACTCTTCACCACGTTGGTATGTCCCAGCTAGAAAACGATCGCAGCGTACGATCGTTTCCGGAGCTTCATTTGCGAATTCGTTATCCATGAAACGCCGAAAACCCAGAACTTCGTCGACGACGAGCCCGGCTGGCACTTCACGATGATTAACTGAAATTACTCGCGTCGTCCGACGCAATGTGGTTCTACCGCTGCCCAGCATCAGTTTGAGATCAACCAATGGCAGCAAATGACCACGCAGATTCGCGATACCAAGCATCCATCGCGTTGCACCGGGTACCCGGGTCATCGAGTCCGGCAACATCAGCACCTCGCGAACCTGTTCGCGACTGGCTACAAACTGTTCTTCACCAATACGAAACCCGACGCCAACCCACTCTGCTGGCATCGACCCTGCAGCCTGTCCGGCGTGTGCATCGCGACTACGCCTTTCCATTTCCTGCAATAGGTCGAACGGCTGCTCAACCAATGCCGCAAGGTCAGCAGAACTAACCATTCAGTCTGCCATTACCTGGTTGATCATTGCGATGAGATCTTTTTCCACCACGGGTTTGACAAGATACTCGACAGCACCCTGACGCATTCCCCATATCTTGTCCGTCTCCTGATCTTTGGTCGTGATCATTATGACGGGGATGGGTGCGGTCATCGGGTCTTTGGTGAGTCGCCGCGTTGCCTGGAATCCATTCATGCCGGGCATCACGACATCCATCAAAATACAGTCAGGACGCGCTGATATTGCGGCCTTGATTCCTTCTTCGCCACTGTCTGCGACCAGCGTATCAAAACCGGCTTTTTCGAGCATGCCTTGAAACAGATGCAGCTCTGTTGGCGAATCATCGATGATGAGTACAACTGCCATCTGGAAATCCTTAGTTAATCTGATTCGAAATCGCACCGAGCAGCTCGTCTTTCGTGAACGGCTTGGTGAGGTACTGTTCGGACCCGACGATGCGGCCGCGAGCACGATCAAACAGGCCGTCTTTGCTCGAGAGCATGATGACCGGTGTCTCTTTGAAAACTTTATTGTGCTTGATCAGCGAGCAAGTTTCGTAGCCATCGAGCCGCGGCATCATGATGTCGACGAAGATCAGGTCAGGTTGATGATCAGCGATTTTCGACAAAGCATCAAAGCCATCAATTGCAGTAAACACCTGGCAACCCTCTTTGGACAAAAGAGTTTCGGCGGTTCTGCGGATGGTCTTGCTGTCGTCTACGACGAGTATTTTTAGCCCATTCAGGCTTCGCGATGCGTTAGCTGACACCAAAATTCCCCACGTTGAAAAGCGACTTTTACCATATTGACATAAGTCCTGCTACGAAGCGCGCCACGTTACACAAAAAACACGAGATATCCGGTGCTTACGACGGATTTCACGGTATAGTTGGCCGCTTCCTGCCGCAACGACACCAGAACATTCAAAGATGGCTGAAACTCCCTTCAAGCTAGGTATCGTGATGGACCCAATCGGGTCGATCACGCCAAAAAAAGACTCATCCCTTGCAATGTTGCTTGAAGCGACCCGCCGCGACGCCGAAATTCATTATTTTGAGCAACAAGACCTCCGCATGCTCTCGGGCAAGCCGATCGGTCGGTCGACGCGGCTTAGCGTCCGCGACCGCAACGAAGACTGGTTCGATTTCGGCGAGCAGAAGGATATCCATCTGGGCGGCCTGGATGTGATCCTGATGCGCAAAGACCCACCGTTCAATATGGAATACGTCTATACCACCTATATTCTGGATCGTGCCAAGCTGGCAGGAGCGCTAATTGTGAATGCGCCGCAAGCGCTACGGGATATGAACGAAAAGGCGTACACCGCCTGGTTTCCGGATTGCACGCCCCTAACGCTCGTAACACGCTCAATGGCGCAAATGAAGGCCTTCCTCGGTGAGCACGGCCGGATTGTTGTTAAGCCTCTCGATGGCATGGGTGGCCGTTCAATTTTCGTTATCCAGCAAGGTGACAACAACGCGAACGTGATTTTCGAGACCTTGACCGACTATGGTCAGCGATTCGCAATGGCGCAGGTATACATTCCGGAAATCACCGCTGGCGACAAGCGCATTCTGTTGATCGATGGTGAGCCAGTGCCGTTCGCACTGGCGCGCATTCCGACCGGAGATGACAATCGCGGCAATATTGTCGCTGGCGCAACAACCCGCGGGCAGGAATTGTCTGTCGCTGAAAAACGGATTTGCGAGCAGGTCGGGCCGGTTTTGCGTGATCAGGGTGTGATCTTCGCGGGTATTGACGTCATCGGCGACTACATGACCGAGGTTAATGTGACGAGTCCAACGGGCATTCGCGAACTGGACCGCCAGTTTGATCTGAATATTGCCGGGCTGATGTTTGACGCCATCGAAAAACGCATGAAGTGAGCGTCTCTTTGCGGGCTAGTCCCTTGTTAATGTAAGCAAATTAACGGATTATTCGCGCGATTATGGCCAATATAGCGCTGCATACAGATCCGCTTGACGAGCTGCGACTTATCGCGCCATCCGTCCCTGACCGACTGCCCGCAATGCTCTTCCTCGCCGCGCTTTTTCACGGCATTCTCATAATCGGCGTCACTTTTAATCCTGAGCTCGCAAATCAGTTCGCAGACGCAATATCGCTTGAAGTCACGATCGTGGCAGACGCTGATCAACAGATCGATCGGCCCGACGAAGCTGCATACCTCGCGCAGGCTAGCCAGCAAGGCGGCGGCAATACGACGGATCAGGTGAGGCCAACCGCTCCATTACAAAGTTCGATGCCGGTTGACAACGACGGTTTGGAGGACGGCACGACACTGAGGGATACACAGGCTCATCAGCAATCAGCCGATGAGGTGCTGGCAACAGAGGATTCAAGTGATCGCCAGGTCGAAGTTGACCCTCGCCCCGATCCACAACCGGAGACCAGTACGGCCATTGCGATGGAGGCTGGAAGCGAAGTGACCTTGCCATTGCCTCAGGAAGAAAGTGCAACGATGTTGATTCGAGACAACGAAGCAACCGAATACATTATTAGCGCGGATACGATTGAGTCTCCCGCAGCCGCCTACATTAATGACTGGAAAAATCGAGTCGAGGCGGTTGGAGCAGAGTATCTTCCGCAGCTGGGCGGACTCGATGACTTTTCTGGTAGTCCAACGCTGCTGGTCGAAATAGGAGCAAAGGGCGAATTGATTGATGCTGATATCCTGGTCTCCAGCGGCTCAACGATTCTCGACTTGGCATCACTGGATATTTTGCAGCGTTCCTCACCCTTCAACGCTTTCAATGCGGAAATGATTCCGGATTTCGAATCCGGCATTAAGTTCCGCTACAAATGGCTATTTGACAGCGGCTTGCTTCCCACAACTTCCGAGTAAGTGTGTCCCACGCTTGTACCACAACGCAGCAACGCTGATACTAGTCAAATGAGTTCAGATAGCTCGTATACAAATCAATTACTTATCGCCATGCCCGGCATGGAAGACCCGAATTTTAGCTCGACCGTCACGTTGATCTGTGAACATAACGACGACGGCGCTCTCGGCATAATTATCAATCGCCCGCTAACGCTGAAGCTCTCCGGTATCTTCGATCAACTCGCTGTCGAGGACGCAGATCCGAAAATCGCTGGTGGCACTGTCATGGCGGGTGGCCCGGTCGGCACAGAGCGTGGCTTCGTATTGCACGGCAAAGACCATAGTTTCGAGAATACGCTGGCCGTTTCGGACGACATTCAGTTGACGCTATCGCGTGACGTTATCGATGCGATGGCGGCCGGTGACGGTCCACAAAAATCGCTGGTTGCAATCGGCTATGCCGGTTGGGAGCCGGGCCAACTCGAGCAGGAAATGCTGGCAAACTCCTGGCTGAACGTCACGGCAACTCCCGAACTTATATTCGACATCCCATATGAAGAGCGCTGGGATTCAGCGGCGCGATTGCTCGGCGTCGATATCGCCAGTATTTCCCCGGACGCCGGTCACGCCTGAGCAGAAGCATCTGATTTGTCTCCTCCCAGAACAATTCTCGCGTTTGATTTTGGCCTGCGCCGTATTGGTGTCGCCGTCGGTCAGGACGTTACCAAATCGGCGAGCCCACTGGGCGTAGTTACGAATCGTCGTGATGGCGTGGATCACGACGCCATTGCCGCACTGATCAAAGAATGGCGACCCACCGGAATTGTCGTCGGCATGCCGGCGCATGCTGACGGCTCGCGCAGCGACATGCAGGAGCTCGTGGAGGGCTTTATCGCAGAGCTGCAACGCTACGATCTCCGCGTTGATACGGTTGATGAACGCTACACATCAGTTGAGGCTGAACGCGTATTGAAAGAGGCTCGCGCCGCCGGATCCCGAGGCCGCATCTCCAGGGAAATGATCGACAGCGCCGCGGCCGTATTTATCGCTGAAAGATACCTCTCATCTGGGTAGAATGCCCCCCGCGATGCAGCAAGACGACAAACAATTACAGTTCGATGACGCCGGAAACCTGCGGCATCTGCTGTCGTTGAAGGGGCTCGACGCATCGCTTCTTGGCGATTTGCTGGATAGCGCGGAAACATATCTGACGAGCCCCGGCGAATTGCCGGCCCGCAGCCAGTCGCTAGCGGGACGCACGGTTGGCAACCTGTTTTTCGAACCCAGCACCCGAACTCGGGCTTCATTCGATCTTGCGGGCCGGCGCCTTGGTGCCGACGTACTGAATCTTGATGTCAATACATCATCGCGCAAGAAAGGCGAGAGTATCCTCGACACAATTTATACGCTCGAGGCAATGCAGGTTGACGTGATGGTCGTTCGTGATGCGAGTGACGGCGTTCCGGCGTATATCGCACGCAACGTTGAAAATCACGTTAGCGTCCTGAACGCCGGAGAGTCTGACGTTTCGCACCCAACGCAAGGATTGCTTGATCTGCTCACGATTCGTCAACACAACCCGGACTTCAAGAATATAGCCGTTGCGATTGTCGGAGACATACAGCACTCGCGCGTTGCGATGTCAGCGTCCGAGGCGCTACAGACTATGGGCGTTGGAGAACTACGACTCATTTCGCCGCCAGCTTTGGCACCTGATACGAACAGATTTCCGGGCGCTCGTATCGTCGACAACATCGCAGAAGGCCTGAAGGACGCGGATGTTGTCATGGCACTTCGAATTCAGCGAGAGCGCATTGGCAATCTCGATGGAATTCCAGGTATCGACGAATATTTTGCGAACTACGGTGTCAGTCACGAAAATATGAAGTACGCGAAACCGAACGCTATTGTCATGCACCCAGGGCCAATGAATCGTGGCATCGAAATTGAGGGCTCGCTGGCCGATGGCCCAAGCTCGGTCATAACCAAACAAGTTACAAACGGCGTTGCTGTTCGAATGGCTGTACTCGATCGTATTGGCAAAACCATGAGTGCGCGGTGACGACCGCCGCTCAACAACACGCACAGCGAAATCGCAATACGATCTTTGTCGAAAACGGCGAGTTGCTGCGTGTCGACGAATTCCCTGGCGACCAGTTCATTCTGCGAATTCGAGCACCTAAATGTGCTGCGGCGGCCAAGCCTGGAAGTTTCGCGCACATCACTTGCGACGACACACTGCCGATGCGACGACCGCTGTCGATCATGCGAGTTGAAGAAGACTGCATTGATGTGCTCTTCAAGATTGTCGGCAACGGACTCCGCTGGCTATCGCAAAAACGGCCCGGTGATTCGATCAACGTACTCGGCCCAATCGGCCAGCCGTTTCGACCCTCCGTCGAAAGACCGAACTCACTTTTAATTGGTGGCGGCGTCGGTATTCCGCCGATGATTTTCCTTGCTGACTATATTTGCCAAGACGACGGCGACTGGGCGCCGTTAGCTATTCTCGGCTCGGAGTTGCCATTTCCGTTTGAATTGAAAACGTCGTCGATAGTCACTACATGGCTGGAGGGTGGCGCCGGCGCGACGATGCCCTTGCTTGAGAGTTGGGGCGTTCCCTGTCGCCTTGCTACGCTTTCCGGTTTTGAGGGTTGCTTCGATGGCTACGTTACCGATCTTGCAGACCGCTGGTTATCGACCCTGTCGGCTAAAGCCCTTTCCAAAACCGAAATATTCTCCTGCGGCCCAACACCAATGCTCAAAGCCGTCACTGCGCTTGCTGATAAGTACAAGCTGCCGTGCCAGGTGTCGCTGGAGGAGTTTATGGCTTGCGCTGTTGGTGGTTGCGCCGGCTGTGCAGTGAAAATCAAAACGGTGGATGGCGAGGCGATGAAAAGAGTTTGTGTTGACGGGCCGGTTTTCGATGCCGCGAGTGTCGTTTGGTAGCAGCATGAGGGCATACGTGCCGCTCGATCTTTGCAAAGCCCGGATATAGTATTAATTAGCGGTGCGATTCGTCCGCGACTACCCGATCAGGAATAGATCTATGAAACTTCGATTTCAGATTAGCTTGCTCCTATTCGCTTGCTGCAGCGGATACGCTGCTATGGCGGAGCCGTTCACCGCCGAGCATCTCGTTCGACTGGATCGTGTCGGTGCACCGGACTTGTCGCCCGACGGTAATCTGGTCGTATTCACCAAACGCACGACCGACATGGATGCTAACAAGGGCCGCGTCGATCTGTGGATTGCTGATATTGATGACGGCGCAATCCGGCAATTGACGAATCACGAGTCCAACGAAACCGACCCCGCATGGTCTCCTGACCAGAAGTATGTCTATTTCCTTTCCTCTCGCAGCGAATCATCGCAGGTTTGGCGAGTAGCAACCGGCGGTGGTAAGCCGGTCCAGGTGACGAATTTGCCAGTCGATGTTGCTACTTTTCGAATCACTGCGGACGGCGATCGACTCATCGTCTCGGCGCAGGCCTATCTCGAGTGCGAAGACCTGGAGTGCACAGCGCTGCGCGATAAAGCGCTTGATAGGTCACCAACAACGGGCGTCGCCTACGACCAAGTATTCATGCGGCACTGGGATCATTGGTTGACTGAAAAGCGTTCCCGCCTGTATTCGGTATCACTTAAGGGCGGCATTGCATCTAGCCGCGAACCTGTGCTCGTAAGCAAGGAAGTCGACGCGGATGTTCCATCACGTGTCTGGGGTGGCAATGAGGAGTACGCCGTTTCTGAAGATGGCAAGACCGCGTATTTCGCCGCGCGAATTCGCGATGCCACCGAACCGACCTCCACTAACTTCGATATCTACTCAGCACCGACTAACGGTGACGGACCCACGCTGAACCTGACCGAGGAAAACCCGGCATGGGATACGCATCCCGTTCTCAGTCCGGATGGCACTAGCCTCGCCTATCTCTCGATGGCACGGCCGGGTTTCGAAGCGGACCGTTATCGCATCATGATCAGGGACCTTGAAAGCGGCGACACGCACGAACTGGCGCCCGACTGGGATCGATCACCTTCATCTATCGTTTTTTCTCATGACGGCGCGTCCATTTATGCGAACGCAGCTGACGTGGGAAACACTACGCTATGGCGTATTGATGTTGCCAGTGGCGCGGTCGACAAGCTTGTCGAGCATGGTTTTGTCAGCGCTATCGATACTGCGGCGGGGCGTTTGATCTATTCGAAAGATGACCTTAAGTCGCCTAGCGAGATTTACGTACAGTCAGGCGACGCTGCCGAGGCTCAGCAGCTAACCCACGCTTCAGACGCGCAAATGAAAAACCTCGAAATGGGCGATTACGAGCAATTCTCGTTCACGGGTGCCAACGACGAAACAGTGTATGGCTACGTCGTGAAACCAGCAGGATTTGAAGAGGACAAGCAGTATCCCGTTGCATTCTTGATTCACGGCGGTCCACAAGGCAGCTTCGGCAATCATTTTCACTATCGCTGGAACCCACAAACCTATGCCGGTCAGGGATTCGCGGCTGTTTTCATCGATTTCCACGGCTCGACCGGCTACGGCCAGAAGTTTACAGACAGTATTTCCGGCGACTGGGGCGGTGCCCCCCTGACCGATCTGCAGCTCGGCCTGGCAGCGGCGCTTGAAAAGTTCGAGTTTCTTGACGGCGGCAGGACCTGCGCCCTCGGCGCTTCCTACGGCGGATTCATGGTCAACTGGATCGCTGGTAACTGGCCGGACCGATTCGATTGCCTGGTGAATCAT
This sequence comes from Woeseiaceae bacterium, assembly GCA_021773075.1. Lineage (GTDB taxonomy): Bacteria > Pseudomonadota > Gammaproteobacteria > Steroidobacterales > Woeseiaceae > UBA1847. Next base: position 172,988 of record JAJFKT010000002.1, on the reverse strand, counting down.
GACGGTGTTTTCGATCAACGAATGATGTATTACGCCACCGAAGAGCTGTGGTTCCCGGAATGGGAAAATAGTGGCCCCTACTACGTGAATCCGGAAAGCTACGAAAAATACAATCCGGTCAGTCACGTTGACCGCTGGCAAACGCCTATGCTTGTCATACACGGCCAGCTCGATTATCGGATTCCCGTATCACAGGGAATCGGCGCGTTCACTGCGCTTCAGCGGCGCGGGATTGAAAGCAAGTTTCTGTACTTCCCTGACGAGAACCACTGGGTGCTCAAGCCGCACAACTCCGTGCAATGGCATCGTGAAGTTAACGATTGGTTACACAAATTCCTGGATGAAAAGGAACGCTAGCGCGAAGTACCAGCGACTGGCGGTCTAGCCGCCGAAATTGACTTTCGCTTCAAGGTTAGCGCGGGAGTCGGCGTGTGACATCGCCTCGTCCATGGTGATCGTGCCATTCTTGTAGAGATCAAGAAGTGCATCATCAAATGTCACCATGCCTTGTTCGCCACTGTCCTTATGCGCTTCCTTAACAGCCGAGATATCACCTTTAAGGATCAGGTCTTTAATGTGCGGCGTATTCAGCATGAGCTCGACAGCGGCAACACGTTTGCCGTTTCTAGCCCGAACCAATCGCTGTGACAGAATTGCGCGCAGGTAATGCGCGAGGTCCATGAATACCTGGCCGTGTTGTTCTTGTGGGAACAGGTTGATAATTCGGTCGAGCGTCTCGGGTGCGTTATTGGAGTGCACGGTCGCGAGAACCAAATGGCCGGTACCCGCCATGTCCAATGCGGCTCGCATTGATTCTGTATCGCGGATCTCGCCAATTTGAATGACATCAGGTGCCGCACGTACTGCACTCTTCAACGCCCGGCTGTAAGACACCGTATCCAAACCGATTTCGCGTTGATTTATGATGGACTGCTTGTTCGGATGCAGAAATTCGATTGGGTCCTCGATAGTAATAATGTGCGAAGACGTTTTCTCGTTGCGATGATTGATCATCGCTGCAAGCGTTGTGGACTTACCCGCACCAGTCGCACCAACCATCAGAATCAGGCCGCGGCGAAGCATGACGAGTTCTTTGAGCTGATCCGGCATGCCAAGCTCATCGAGTGTCGGCAGATCTGAGGTGATGTAGCGCAACACCATCGAAACACTGCCACGCTGGTGGAAAACATTGACACGAAAACGACCAAGGCCCTGTTCCGACAAAGCGAAATCGATCTCCAGTTCTTTGTTGAACACGTCCATCTGATCTTCAGTCATCAATTCGAACGCCGCTTGCTTAACCATCTTCGGCGTCATTTCAAGCTTGTTGACGGGCATGATCTTGCCCTCGATCTTGATCTTCGCCGGCGAAAACGGTGCAAAAAAAAGGTCCGAAGCTTTTTTCTCAACCATCAATTTGAATAGCGGTTTGACGTTCATTAGTAGTCGGTCCTCGTCCGGCTCAGAAAGTCTGAGCGCTGTCCTCTTCCATGATTTTTAGACTTTCAGATTGCTGATCAGCAGCGGATGAGTCGCGCTTGCTCTCCAATTTGATCTTGAGACGTAGCTCATTTTTCGAGTCTGCATTTCGCATCGCTTCTTCATACGCAATCGCGCCTTCTTCATAGAGCCCGAACAGTGATTGATCAAAAGTCTGCATACCGAGGCGTGTTGACTTCGCCATGATTTCCTTGATCTGGCCGACTTCGCCTTTGAAGATCAAATCCTGGATCAACGGCGTATTCAGCAATATTTCCATCGAGGCCACGCGACCGATACCACCTTCTCGTGGAACCAGCCGTTGCGATATGAAAGCCTTGGTATTCAATGACAAGTCCATTAGCAACTGCTGGCGGCGCTCGTCGGGGAAGAAGTTAATAATTCGATCCAGCGCCTGATTTGCGCTATTTGCATGCAGTGTCGCGAGGCACAAATGGCCGGTTTCGGCGAATTGAATGCCGTACTCCATCGTTTCCTTGTCGCGAATCTCGCCGATAAGAATAACGTCGGGCGCCTGTCGCAGAGTGTTCTTCAAAGCCGCGTGCCAGGAATCAGTATCAACGCCCACTTCGCGTTGCGTGATAACACAGCCTTGGTGGGGGTGGACGTACTCGATGGGATCCTCGACCGAAACAATGTGACCACGTGAATTTTCATTACGATGTCCGATCATCGCTGCCAGCGTGGTCGACTTACCTGAGCCGGTGCCACCAACGATAATGCAAAGACCGCGTTTGTTCATGACGACATCTTTGAGAATCGGCGGCAATTCGAGATCTTCGAGCGTTGGTATTTCTGTCGTAATGGTTCGAAGAACCGCGCCGACCATTCCCTGTTGAATAAAGGCGCTTACACGAAATCGGCCAATGCCCTGTGGGTGGATAGCGAAATTCGCTTCCTTCGTAGCATCGAACTCCTTGATTTGCTTGTCGTTCATGATGGAACGCACCATGATTGCCGCCTGATCCGCCGACAAGGGTGTATCGGTAGCTTTGTGGATCGTGCCATCAACCTTGATCGCCGGCGGGAAGGCCGCCGTGATGAACAAATCCGAACCATCTCGTTCGACCATTTTTCGCAACAGGTTTTGCGTAAGTCGTACCGCTTGTTCGCGTTCCATCGTCCTCTACTCCAAATTAAGCTACGCCACTCAGCGGAGCCTTAGAAATTTTCCTTATTGGCCGCTCTAAAGCGCGCCTCTTCTTTGTTGATCAGACCCTTGGTCAACAAGTCCTTCAGGTTCTGATCGAGCGTTTGCATACCCATTCCCTGGCCTGTCTGGATTGCTGAGTACATCTGAGCGATCTTACCTTCGCGAATCAGGTTTCTAATCGCAGGTGTACCGACCATAATTTCGTGAGCAGCGATTCGGCCACCGCCGACTTTCTTTAGAAGCGTTTGCGAGATAACGGCGCGCAGTGATTCCGACAACATTGCTCGAACCATCTCTTTTTCCGCCGCCGGAAATACATCGACAATTCGATCGATAGTCTTGGCCGCTGAACTCGTGTGCAACGTACCGAACACAAGGTGACCTGTTTCAGCGCCTGTGAGCGCCAGGCGGATGGTCTCAAGGTCACGAAGCTCGCCGACCAGAATGACATCGGGATCTTCACGCAAGGCCGAACGCAGTGCCTCGTTAAAACCCAGGGTGTCGCGATGAACCTCACGTTGGTTAACGAGTGATTTCTTCGATTCGTGTACGAACTCGATCGGATCCTCAATCGTGAGAATATGGTCGGGCTTGTTGTCATTGATGTAGTCGACCATCGCTGCAAGCGTCGTCGACTTACCCGAACCGGTCGGGCCGGTAACGAGTACGATGCCTCGTGGGTGCATCGCCAGATCTTTGAAGATCGGTGGGCAACCGAGGTCATCGAGTGTCAATATCTCCGAGGGAATAGTCCGGAATACGGCGGCCGAGCCGCGATTCTGGTTGAACGCATTGACGCGAAAGCGCGCCAGCTTCGGGATTTCGAAGGAAAAATCGGTTTCAAGAAACTCCTCATAGTCCTTACGCTGCTTGTCATTCATGATGTCGTACACCATGCTATTGACGTCCTTGTGGGTGAGCGCCGGCATGTTGACTCGCTTGATGTCACCATCAACGCGGATCATAGGCGGCACGCCACCTGACAAGTGCAGGTCCGAGGCGTTGTTCTTTACCGTGAACGACAATAACTGAGCTACGTCGACGGCCATAGTTCTCCCTTTTTTTGGTCGCCGGACTTACCATAACCCGGCGCTGAATTGAGCCTAGTATAGCGAAGCAACCGGACTAAAACGTGATTGGAGTCACGGAAAACTTAGCATTAATCAAAGATTTGCTGGCCCTTTCGGCCTCGGAGGCCGAACGCGAGCCTGCTGCTGTGAAATTGCTCGCGGTAAGCAAAAAACAGCCCCTGTCGAAGATCCTCGCGGCCCACGATGCCGGGCAACGTGACTTTGGTGAAAATTTCGTCCAGGAAGGGCTCGAAAAAATCGCCGCAACCAAAGGCAAAAATCTGATCTGGCATTTCATCGGGCACCTGCAGAACAATAAAACACGTGTGGTCGCTGAGAACTTTGACTGGGTTCACACCATTGACAGTGCGAAAACAGCGCGCCGGCTGAGCGAGCAACGTCCTGCCGAGCTCGGGCCGCTCAATATTTGTGTGCAAGTGAATGTCGACGACGAAGACTCGAAGTCCGGCATATCGCCGGATGCGCTGCCTGATCTCGCGGCCGCAGTTGCCGAGTTGCGGAATCTGGCGTTGCGTGGATTGATGTGCCTCCCGGCGGCACGAGTCGGATTTGAAGCACAAAGACAAGCCTTCGCCGAGCTCGGAAAGATGGCAGAATCGCTGCGCGACGACGGCATCGATACCGATACTTTGTCGATGGGTATGAGTGGCGATTACAAAGCAGCCATATTTGAAGGCGCGACGATTGTGCGTATTGGCACCGCGTTGTTTGGTGAAAGACTCTAGGAACGGGAAAGACTATGGACTTCGGAAAGGTCGCATTTATTGGCGGCGGAAACATGGCCCGCGCTTTGGTGGGCGGAATGCTTGCCGCTGGATATGAGCCAAGCCATATTCTTATTGCCGAACCCGTTGCGAAACATCGTGACGGCCTTGTCAGGGAGTTCCCGGGCACGGTGATTCGAGAGAATAATGCCGATGTTGTTATTGAAGCCGAGTGCATTGTACTGGCTGTGAAACCGCAGATTCTGCCCGATGTTTGCAAGCCTCTTGCAGTGGCGGTGCAAAAGACCCGGCCATTAGTCATTTCGGTCGCGGCAGGCGTTCGCGGCGGGGATATTGATACGTGGCTGGGCGGTGGCCTTTCGATTGTACGTGTCATGCCGAACCAGCCAGCGCTGCTGCGCCTCGGTATTTCGGGCATGTACGCCAACGGCATGACCAGCGAGAAACAACGCCGAGCCGCGAACAACATTGTTTCGACAACCGGGCCCGTCGTAGCAGTTGCAAGCGAGGACGATATCGATTCCGTTACTGCGGTTTCCGGAACCGGACCTGCTTATTTTTATCTGCTCGTCGATATGCTGGTAACAGTTGCCGAACAAATGGGACTCGATCACGATTCCGCGCTGAAACTGGTTCTCGAAACCGCGCGTGGTGCAGGGGAAATGGCAGAGCAGTCGGGCGAGACAATGCAAACGCTGATTGATCGAGTAAGATCCCCAGGCGGCACGACGGCCGCGGCATTTGATTTCATCGACACCACGAATTTCCGTGATATCTTCAGTGCCGCTGTAATTGCCGCGCGTGACCGCGCCAGGGACCTGGCAGATCAAGCGCATGAAACCGGTAAGGACTGACAAATGCCAGCCAATATAAGCAGTGCCATCGTCTTTATTATTAACGCGATTACGAGCCTGTATCTGCTCGTATTGTTGTTGCGCCTCTGGCTGCCGATATTGCGTGCCGATTTTCGTAATCCGCTTGCACAGGGAATTCTGAAGCTAACATCGCCGCTGGTGATCCCGCTGCGGAAAATTCTGCCGTCATTTGGATTGCTAGATACAGCAACCGTGGTGGTTGCTTTTGTGCTGCAGTATCTGAGTATTCTCTTGCTGCTCCTGTTTACGGGTATGGGTGCAACTTTCGCTGCCATATCCATTACCTCTATCGTCAAGCTGGTCGTACTTTCGATTAACCTGTTCGTCTACGCGATTTTTATTCGAATCATCTTAAGCTGGATCGCGCCGGGACAGCACAATCCGGCTATCGCAATTATCGCAACACTGACCGAGCCGGTATTGCGGCCATTTCGACGTATCATTCCGGCTATGGGTGGTTTCGATATTTCACCAATCTTTGCGATCATTCTTCTCACTGCACTGACAATTGTCATTGGTGGCTTGCGGCAATTACCGTTCTAGGACCAGAGCTCACGCGCCCCAGGGCCGTCCCTGTTACGCGCTCAGCGGCGGCGGAACAAGCAATTCCTCATCCGTGCCTAATGGTTTATAGTGATTCGAAAAGAGGACGGCTGTCATGATCCGAAGAACACTACTGATTTCACTATTTGCTCTGATCTCCGCATGTGGAGGTCCAGGCGATTCCGCAAACATACCCGAAGCACAGCCTGCCGCAGCGACCTCTGCTGACATTGGCAATTATATTGTCCACTTCAGCGCTCAAACGACCGACCAGCTACCGCCGGTTGTCGCACGTGAGTACAACATTGTTCGCAGTAAGAACCGCGCGATGCTCAATGTTTCAGTGCTTCGAGAGTCAGACAATCTACCAAGCACCGCGGAAGTCTCGGTCAGCACTGTAAATCTTACGGGGCAACTCAAGAACATAACGATGCGAGAGATTCGAGAACCGGGTGACGTAGAAGCGATTTATTACATCGGTGATACAACCGTCGCAAACCGTGAGGTTCTGGTTTTCGATATCAGCATCAAGCCGGAAGGCGAAGAAACGGTTGCTCAGGTTCGTTTCCAGAGACAATTCTTCAGCGACTAGTTTGACCCGCAATACCTCAAAAAGGCCTTAAATAAAAGGCTTTTTTTTGCTTACGCGTGTGGAATACATATGTTATCGTCGCGCTGCATTCACTGCGGGCATCAGCCCGTTTTTGTTTATTTTGAGGAGTCATTTTTTCATGGCAGCAAACACCAAAAAGCCACCGACCAAGTCTGAAATCTATGCAAAGATTGTTGATGACACCGGTCTGACGCGCAAAGACGTAGCAGCAGTTTTCGAATCACTCAACGGTCAAATTCAGAAGAATCTGGGCGGCCGTAGCGCAGCTGGGATGTTCACCGTTCCCGGCCTGCTGAAAATGCGTGTCGTTAAGAAACCGGCTACCAAAGCTCGCAAGGGCACAAACCCTTTCACGGGTGAAGAGATGATGTTCAAAGCAAAACCGGCGTCGAAAGTCGTTAAGGTTTCTGCCTTGAAAGGCCTGAAAGATATGGTCTAGGTATCAGATCTTGCGATTTGATCAAAAAGCCGGGCACAGCCCGGCTTTTTTTATGCCTGCACGCGTTGCGACGCTTCGACGAATTCGGTTACTGCCTCACGGAGCTCAACCAGTCGACCGTGAAAGAAGTGTTCGGCGTCTGGCAAGATAAGTAATTCGGGTCCTGGATCCAGCTCATCTACCCAGGCGACGGTATCATCAACGTCAACAAGCTCGTCATTGTCACCCTGCACGATCAACCACGGGCAATTGGGCTGTGATTCGAGCCCGGAAGCAAATCGGGAAATTGCGGGGGCGACGCTAACGAGTCCATCAATCTTTGTCGCTGCAGCGGCCTTCACGGCTATCGCCGCGCCGAATGAGAACCCGGCGACCCAGAGTGGCATATCCGAACGTTCGCTGCGTGTCCATTCAATAGCGGCTTCTGCATCGAACAACTCGCCGTTCCCGTCGTCGAACGTGCCTTCACTTTGCTCCGTACCGCGGAAGTTGAACCGCAAGGCTGCGTATCCCATTCGCACAAAAGCGCGGGCCAGTGTGTGCGCGACTTTGTTGTGCATTGTGCCGCCGTGCTGTGGGTGCGGATGGAAAATCACGGCATTACCGATAATCTCTTGCTCGCTCGGCAGCTCCAAGATAGCCTCCAGATGGCCAACAGGACCGTCGATAAACAGCCTTTCGACCAGGGGTGGTTTCGCCATAGGGGTTTCCGGGGTGGATAGATTCGTGAATACTGCTGTAAAATTATGATCTTATGTAATGCCGGAATCAATGCATGCCTGACCTAGACGTCATACATATCGCCATCATTGCCGTAATGACAGTCGTCGGTGTCATTCTCGGCTGGGTGCTGCGCGGCAATCGCTCGATACACGAAAAAGCGGCTGTCAGCGCTGGCTGGCAAGAGCAAATCAATGCGCAGCGCACCGAGCACGACCGATTGACTGATCAGAATAAGGGATTGATGGAGCAAATCAATCAGTATCAGGCTTCGAACATGGACGCGAAGAACCGCGCCAGGGAATTATCGGAGGCCGTTCAGGAAGCCTACGCGCGGCGTGACGAACTTCAGCGCGAAATTAAGGACATACGTGGCAATCTCGAAGTCAGAACGAGTGAGCGAGATCAATTGCAATCCGACATTAGCGCAAAGGCCAGTGACAGCGTTGATATTCAGGCGAAGGATGCACGAATTAAGCGATTACAGCTTGAGCTTGAGAACTGGCAAAACCGACTTCCACCCTTGATTGAGAAATTTCGATCACGCAATGAGGATGCCGAAAAACTCGAGGCCGAACTCGAGGCAGCCAGAGAACGCATCGCGCATCTCGAGGCCGCGACGGAGCCCAGCCGGACGCGTATCGAACCTGTGCGCGACCCGGACGCACTGACCGACGGACGCGACGCCTCCAACGACACGATGGAAGAGGAAATCGTTGCCGACGATCCTGTTGCCGTCGCGGTCGAAGAACTTGCGGACTTGGATGACGATTCGTATGAGATTGAAGACGAAGACGAAGACGAAGACGAAGACGAAGACGACAATGATGCTCCGACTATCAATGGCGCTCGCGACAATTTACGGGCGATCAAAGGCGTCGGCCCGGCCATTGAAAAAACGCTCAATGAAATGGGCATCTTCAGTTTTCAACAAATCGCAGATATGAGTGAGTACGATATCGACCGTATCGCGCAGCGCCTTAAAGGCTTTAGAAGTCGCATTTACCGCGAAGACTGGATAGGACAAGCACGGGACTTACGTGATAAAACGTCGAGCGACTAAGCTTGTCGCTGTCTTAATAATCGTTGTGGGCCTCGCTCTTCCCCCGCCACTTGACGACGATAATTCAACTCAGACAACATCATCCGCGGCGAGACCGGTCGTGTCTCCGCAGTTTCAGATAAGCTGGCGACGAGGCGTGTTAACCCTCACGGGCCACACAGTTTCTGCAGATCACGAACAGGATCTCCTGCAGGTTTCGGCGGCGTCCTATCTCGCAAGTGCCGTAATTACGGACTTCCAGCCGCTGGGGATTGTTCCGCCCCATTGGGCGGACACCACCGTGCAGGTCGTCTATTTGTTGGCTGAAACCACGTCAGCCAATGCGACCTTATTCGAAAACGAGTTGACGATTCAGGGCGTTACGACCGAGCCGCTGGGCTGGCAAAATCGATTGAATGCTCTAAAGCAAGCGCTGCCGCGTGCTGTTACCGTAATGGCCGATGCCCTCGTCGTCGACGCAGGCGTTAGTGTAGATGCACTTTGCGATCAAGCGACTGCGGGCTTCGATGCCGGGCCCATCGGTTTTGAGGAGTCCAGCGCAGAGTTTCGAAGTTCTGCCTACCCCAGACTTGATCGCCTCATTGCGCTCGCGGACGCCTGTCCCGGGTCGGTGATTACGATTACAGGGCACACAGATGCGTCAGGAAGCGAGGCCTGGAACCAGAGCCTAAGTCTGAAGCGTGCGGATGCCGTTGGCGACTATGTCGTCAACGGTGGCATCGAAAGATCGCGACTGGTGGTAGCAGGTGCAGGCTCGTCAAGCGCGATCGCGGATAATGCAACTCGCTATGGGCGCAGCTTAAATCGACGCATTGAAATCCATGTTTCTCGTGATACGCGCTAACGCCTAATCCGATGACGTAAGCTTTAACAGCTCGATGGTGAAGATCAGCGTCGCATTCGGCGGTATATTTCCGCGACCTGAAGGGCCATATGCCAGATCACCCGCTATGACCAGTTCGCGAGTCTCTCCCTCGATCATGCCGGGCACACCCATATCCCAGCCCTTGATCACCTGGCCTGCGCCTAGCTGAAACTGAAAAATATCATTGCCGGATTCCCATATGAACTCGCCATGGTGATCTTCAGCCGCTTCGTCGTATAACCAGAGCCACACATTCGTGTCGGCATAATCGCCCGCAACGGCGGCACGACCATAGCCGGTCTTCATGATTCTCGCGTTTAGCCCCGGGGCAATCTCGAATATTGCAGATTCACCGGCCTTTAATTGATCAGACATGGATTGATCAGACATGCTCGCTCCCGATTCATTATTAGCCTTATCAGCCGCAACGTCTTCGACCGGCTCTTCATCATTTCCTTTTCCACACCCTGCCAAAACTGCAGTAGCGATCAGAGAAACTACCAAGTGGCGAGATCTCATTTTTCAGAATCCTTAAAATCGAGTGACGCGGAATTGATACAGTATCGCAAACCAGTGGGCTGCGGGCCATCCTCAAATACATGGCCCAGATGAGCGTCGCAGTTCTTGCACACAACCTCGTGGCGAACCATGCCATGGCTCATGTCTTTGTTTGTACGTACAGCATCGCCGGCCAACGGCAGCCAAAAACTCGGCCAGCCCGAACCCGAATCGTACTTGTGCTCTGAACTAAACAGCTCCGCATCGCAGCATACGCAGCGGTAAGTACCGTCATCCTTGTGATCAACATATTTACCGGTGAATGCGCGCTCCGTGCCCGCGTTTTGCGTAACCCGATACTGTTCGTCGTCGAGTTTTTTGCGTATATCTCCGTTGTCAGGACTGTTCATTATCCGCTCCACTGTCGGACCCCAGTATGAACGCATTCACACGCTGCACATATTCGGCCGGGTTCTCGAGTTGCGAGCCCTCGGCCAGCAATGCGTGATCCAGAACGATATTTGAGAGCGATTCGAAACGACCAGCGTCGACTTCGTCCGACAGGCGCGTTACGAGCGGGTGATGAACGTTAATCTCGAGAATCGGCTTGGACTCCGGCAGCGCCTGACCGCTGGCCTCCAGCATGCGCCTGACCTGTGGATTTAAGTCCTGATCACTCGCGACCACGCAAGCCGGAGAATCGACCAGCCGCCGGCTGACGTTCACGGCTTCGACGCGCTCACTCAATACGTCCTGAATTTTCTCTAGCAAACTTTTGTGCTCATCATTCAGTTCGCCCTGCGCCTTGTCATCACTTTGCTCCGGCATGTCGAGGGCCTCGCGAGCAACATCCACAAGCGCTTTGCCCTCATACTCCGCCAGACTCTCGGCTAACCATGCGTCAATCCGATCGGTCAGCAGAAGAATTTCGATACCACGGCTACGCAGCTGCTCTATATGCGGGCTGGCGACGGCTGTCGCATAGCTCTCGCCAAGAATGTAGTAAATCTTGTCCTGATCATCTTTCGCGCGCTCGAGATAGTCATCCAACGACTGGTCCTGGGTATCATTGCCGTTGTGGGTGGTCGCAAATCGCAACAACTTCGCAAGCTTGTCCTTATTGGCATTATCTTCAACCAGCCCTTCCTTTAGCACTTGCCCGAATTCACCCCAGAATTTCTGGTAGTCGTCTTTCTGCCCCGCCATCTTCTTCAGCGTGTCCAACACACGTCGTGTTAATGCACCGCGCATAGCGGTGAGATCGGGATTCTGCTGTAGCAGCTCCCGCGACACGTTCAGGGGCAGGTCCGATGAGTCGACCACGCCTTTGACGAAGCGCAGGTACAGGGGCAAGAACTGCTCGGCATCATCCATTATGAATACACGCTGCACGTAAAGCTTGAGGCCGCGGGGCGCTTCCCGGTTCCACATATCAAAGGGTGCAGCGCTCGGTATATAGAGCAGACTCGTATACTCGCGCTTGCCCTCGACCCGGTTGTGACTCCACGTCAATGGATCCGCGAAATCGTGCGACAGATGCTTGTAGAACTCTTTGTATTCGTCTTCGCTTATCTCCGAGCGTGAACGCGTCCAGAGTGCGGTCGCCGAATTTACGACCTTGGTCTCTGCGTCTTCCTCACCGACGGCCGTCAGCGATACCGGAAAACCGATGTGGTCTGAATACTTGCGAATCAACGATTCGATACGATACGACTCCGCGAATTCTGACTCATCTTCTTTCAAGTGCAAAATTACCCGCGTACCGCGCTCTTCACGCTCAATATTTTCGATCGTGAATTCGCCCTCGCCCTCTGACTCCCAGCGAACGGCTGCATCGGCGCTATTACCGGCACGACGACTCTCAACGCTAACTTTGTCGGCAACAATGAACGCGGAGTAAAAGCCCACGCCGAATTGGCCGATGAGGTTCGCATCGTGCTGCGTATCGCCTGTCATCTGCTGCAGAAATTCGGCTGTGCCTGATTTGGCGATCGTGCCGAGGTTGTCGATGAGCTCCTCACGTGACATGCCAATCCCGTTATCAATCACGGACAAGGTTCTCGCCGTTTTATCAACTTCAATGCTGATACCGAGTTCGGTGTCATCGGCGAGTAGTTCAGGACTTGCCAGCGCCTCGAAGCGCAGCTTGTCAGCTGCATCCGAAGCGTTGGAAATCAGTTCCCGGAGGAAGATCTCTTTGTTGCTGTACAGAGAGTGGATCATCAGCTGCAGTAGCTGACGAACCTCGGTTTGAAATCCGAGGGTTTCGCGCTTGTCGCTCACGCAATCGTCTCCCGACGGTTAAAGGGACACACACGATATAGGCTTTACGGCCTATTTCAAGGCCAACGATGGAGTTCAGATGTAGATTTTCAGGCTGTTTGTGGCCAACGTGACGATGGCGAGGTCACTGATCGGTAAAGCAGGGTCACGAACAACAGAGTTGAAGTCGCGAGCGCAATCGGCTGATGAGCAAGTGCAAGCCATATGCCGGCAAATCCACCAGCGACAATTAGCGAATAAATGAGTACAGCATAAATGCATCGACGCATACGCTCACCAATCAGTCCGACCATTCCGTATAGGTCATCAAGATCGTCGAGATACTGCAAAAATTGTTCCATAGACTGGGTTCCTAACGGACCATTGTCAGCAACGGTCCTGACGATTCAGGATCGTTCCCGCATGTATCACCGTCGTCCAACAATGCGTTGTTCGACTCCTTCGCATGCGCAATGGCTCGATGGAACAGCTCCCAGCGCTGGCGTGCTGAATCGCTCGTTAGCGCCTCGACTGGCGAATCATTTATTGGTTGCTTCTTTGACATACTCTCGTCAGCTTTATGCAGGTAGTAAATGGACTATAGATATCCCTGATTACTCACACCGTGAGGCAAGTCACAGCCTGCTTTAGAAAGTTCTTGGGGATGCTGTTTTTGCGTCAAACTAAGACACAGTTCCGGTGCTTTTCGGTACTTGATTCACACTCGCAAAACACTCAAACGATGGGTCGCGTCATTAAGTAAAACGCCGACTCAGGGTCGGCGTTTTAGCATATTCGATCTACTTATTATGATGGCTTAGTCGCCGTCTTTTTGATCCTTGGACCAGTTGCGTTTTACCTGATCTGACCAGTCGCGATATCCCTTCCAGGAGTACAAGGCTGGATCGATTCCGGATCGACGGCCGCGCGGCGACGGCGCTTTGGAAATCCAGCGTCGGTATTGCTGCCAGCCGTCGGCGTCGTTCGCGGCCGGCTCTTTGCTATCGAGCCTCGCGTCTTTCGCTTTAGCGTCCTGCTCGGCGTCCGTACCGTAGCTGTCTGGCCACTTCATGTGCTTGCTATCTGGCATGTTTTTGCTCAGTCATTCCTTTGAACAAATGCTAAAGCCCATTCACCATAAATCACAGGAACTGCATCACAATGCACCTCCGGATATTTACTTTGTTTATCAGTAAGTTAGTTGTTGGTTTTACTTAATCACGTAGCACGGGTCGTAATCCGCACCCGAAATCTTCATACGCTGCTGCGAAACGAATGCCGCCAACAACTTGTCGAGCCTGTCCATGATACTTTGCGAACCATTGATTTCGAACGGTCCATGGAGCTCGATTTGCTCCGCCGTGTCGTCGCGAACATTACCCGACACGATCCCCGAAAATACACGCCTTAGATTTGCTGCCAAAATATGCGTCGGCAGCCCCTCATTTATGTCCAGTGCTCGCATCGAGTCGTGAGTAGCGACGAACGGAGTCTGAAATTCGCGATCTATCGCCAGCCGCCAGTTGAAATAGAATGCATCACCGTGCTTTTTTCTGAATTGCAGAACATCATAAAGTCGGCTCTTGATTTCTTGTGCCACGGCGCGCGGATCATCAATAATAATCTTGTAGCGCTTCTGCGCTTCAGTACCCAGCGTCGCACCAACGAAGTCGTCGATTTGTCGAAAGTAGGATTCGGAACTGGCGGGCCCGGTCATGACGAGCGGCAATGGCTGAGCGGCGTTGTCAGGGTGCAGCAAGATACCGAGAAGGTAGAGAATTTCTTCAGCCGTACCGACGCCGCCCGGGAACACAATAATGCCATGGCTGATTCTTACAAAAGCCTCCAGCCGCTTCTCCATGTCCGGCATGATGACCAGAGAATTTACGATCGGGTTTGGTGACTCGGCGGCAATAATACCGGGTTCAGTAATGCCGACGTAGCGGCCATTGCTAATTCGTTGCTTTGCATGCCCGATCGTCGCACCTTTCATCGGTCCCTTCATTGCTCCAGGACCACATCCTGTACAGACATTGAGTCCTCGCAGCCCCATTTCGTAGCCGACCAGCTTTGAGTAGTCATACTCGCCCCGGCTGATCGCGTGGCCACCCCAGCAAACAACCATGTTCACCTGCGCGGGCAGGACCAGCAGTCGTGCATTGCGAACGATATGGAATACGGCATTGCTAATGCCATCGGAAGAATCGAGATCGAATCGCCCGCTATCGAATATTTCGTGGCGTGTGTAGACGATATCGCGCAAAACGGCCGACAATAACTCACGCGTGCCCTGGATCATCTTGCCATCGACAAAAGCGTCCGCCGGCGCATTCTGCAGAGATATTTTTAAGCCCCGATCCTGCTGAATGAAGCTGACGGAAAAATCGCAGTAGGTCTGCAAGACCGCCTTCGCATCGTCCGACTCGCTCCCGGAATTTAAGACAGCAAGCAGACAGCGGCGCAACAGCGGATACAGGCCGCCGGCGCCGCTACTCTTAAGCAGATCAACTTCAAGTTGAGACAAGACCTCGAGCGTACCTTCGGGCCATACCTCTGCGTCGATGCAGCCTGGAGTGTCAGCCATGCTTCAGGGCCGAATTTCGATGGGTACGTTGTGGCCGGTCATCAGCCAGATATCGATCATGTCGGAGTTTGAGACGGCAATGCAGCCGTTGGTCCAGTCCTGTGTCCGGTAGTACGCCTCCGTGCGAGTTGGAGCATTGGGTTGGCCGTGAATCATGATCGCGCCGCCGGGGTTCACGCCATTCTTTTTGGCTTCCTGACGATCTTCTGAATCTGGATAGGAAACATGTATCGACAGGAAGAAGTCACTATTCTCATTACGTATGTCGAGTAAATATCTACCCTCAGGTGTTTTGAAGTCACCTTCTTCCTGCTTGTGGCCTTCCGGGCGAATGCCCAGAGCAATCTTGAAGGTGCGAAAGATCTCGCCTTTGTTAAGCAGATAAAGCTCACGGTCTGACTTATCGATGATCACTTCGTCGGCGACAGGAAAGTCGCCGGCCTCAAGCAATCCCGGCGTGAGAAACACGAGTAGCAATAAATATGCCCTGATTCGAATCGTCATTGCTCTAGCCTAGCAAACCTCTGCGCTCTGGAAAATGCTCCATCTCACACTACACATTTCGCCCGACGATCCAGCCGATAGCGAAACCGATGCCACCGGCGACGACCGTGTAATAGGGTAAGTAGCGAAAAATGCGGTCCGGGAATGCGGCATCGCTGAACATTCCATTGAGATTGACTGCATAGGCATAGTGCAAATACAGCGCAAGTCCCAGTGCCGGGATCGCATAACCGATAACACCCAACGGCAGTCGTTTTCCCGAACCCGCCCACTGTCCGCCGCCGACGTGCAAAACCAAGGCCGACAGTAAGAGTAGCAATACTAGCGGGATCAAATTTCGTGCGACGTAGGGCCCGCCTTGTTGAACATCGTTGAACCAAAACGCTGCAGTGACTGCCACCAGGAAGACCGGCAGCAAACGCCAAAGCGTGAATTTCAAGCTGTCCTGCATTAGCCGCGCTCGACATCCGTTAACAACGGTATTTGCACCTTGGTACCAGGGCGAATCTTGTGTAGATCGACGCCTGGGTTGTATTGCCTAAACAGCCACAGCGGCACATCATATTTGCGCAGTGCGATGATCCAGATCGATTCGCCAGTTTTGATCGTATGCTCAGTAACACCGCTGATCACGTGTTGCCGGAAAAAGCTATCCTGCTGAGTGCGCTGAAAAGCGACTCGCCGCTCCTCAAATACTTTCGCGTCGACGCTATTCAGATCCAGCCTGATGCGTTGCCCCACCGTAACAGGTGTACGAAAGGACAGTCGGTTCAGGTCACGAATTCGCTGTGTTTTGATCTCAAGCCAGTCACCGTAGTGACCCAGTGTTTCCAAGGGCTGCACTTCTATGGTCTGGTCGTCCGCGACAGCATAGTCGCTCGGGTCGGATAGCAATGAAGTCTGAATGCTGCCGAGCAATGACGATGCGAATTCACTAGCCAGCGCTTCCGGATCGGCACCCACGGCCGCAACTACGATCTCCGGTTCCGGCTGTGGTCTGGGCGTCGCCTTTGCGACCACAGGAGCGGGGCCAGCGGCCGGCAGTCGCAGCTGCTGTCCAGCCCTGATTCTGTGACTGCTTCCCAGGTTATTGAGTGCCGTCAATGTCGAAATCCGAGTGTCATAAGTCTCCGCTATCTGCGATAAGGTATCGCCGCGAGAAACCTTGTGAAACATATCCGGCAGTTGCTTGGCGAACTTCGCAGCCGAGGGCAAATCCTTGATTACCTCGGACAGTGAGCGCTGTATTGCGCTGCTGGGAAAACGCAATTCATAACCCTTCGGCAAATATTTGCTTTCCTGCCAGACAGTCTGCTGCAGGGCCGGGTTGTGCTGCGCGAGACTTCGCGTGCTAACGCCCATTTCTTTCGCGAGACCTGAGACTGAAATATAGCTTTGCAGTTCGGCAGCAGAATAATGGGTGGGTGTCTCTGCCTTAAGCCCAGGAAAGTATTTCTCGACATTTTGATCGACTTCCTTAGCCGCAAGAAACGCAACGTAGAAATTTCGCGACGCAAAACCGAACGTCCTGCCGTTGTAGTTGCGGAGAATTTCAACGTAAGCAGTATCACCGTATTTGGCCATCGCGCGACGCACGCCACCGAGGCCATGATTGTAAGCAGTGATCGCCATTGGCCAATTACCCGTAATCGAATAGTTATAGGCCATAAGGCGAGCTGCCGCGCGCGTGGCAGCAAACGGATCATTGCGTTCGTCGACAACATGATCAACGCGCATGAAACGA
The DNA here is from genome assembly GCA_021773075.1 of Woeseiaceae bacterium. Classification (GTDB taxonomy): domain Bacteria; phylum Pseudomonadota; class Gammaproteobacteria; order Steroidobacterales; family Woeseiaceae; genus UBA1847. The sequence continues at coordinate 155,809 of JAJFKT010000002.1, read as the reverse complement.
CGACCGGTGCTGCGGGTGAATTGCCAGATGCCAGATGCGCCAACGTGTGACCGCGCGGCTGGATTGTAGGATGACTCTACATGCGGCAATGCCGCGATCTCGATTGGCACGTTCAGGGCAGAGAATTCCCTGTTGACGTGATCACGCCACCTGCCTGAGCGTCGCAGCCCCTGAGCAAAGCGACCTTTAAGACCTTGTTGGAAGCGAATTCGACCGGCTGCATCGCTCAGGGTCTTGTTGCTAACGCCGTCAGGCCACAGAGCCAGAACACGAGCCTCTTCGGTTGTCAGCTTGTTGCGCTTGCCGGAGGCCAGTAATTTTAGAATTTCCCGCAGTGCCTTGCGCCGTTTGTCGACCTGTCGATTTCGCACACGTCGAGACGTCTTTTCCGGCATCGCAATACGCTCGTAAACGACGGCGAGATTGCGATTATCGTGCAGTACGCCCTCATCACTGCCGTATTTGGTGAATACATCAATCCAGAAGTCGACATCGGCTTGTAACTCCGGCGGCTGTGGAAATGTCTCATCGGCGACCAACAATCCGGGAAAACCACAAAAAAGCAGTAATAAAAGAGGTTTCGAGCTTGTCATTTAGTTTAATTCAAGTTTCAATCGTAAATTATTGATTACTTCACAGAAAAATCCCGTGAAATACCGTATTTTCGAGGCGTTATGAGCGCCCTACGCCGACAATCTCACACTTGCCACACCATTTGCCAATACCCGACGGTATTCTTGCTGTTGCTACTGTGTGGCAGTGCCTTTGCAGGCGAGGCTGCCGTCGACCCAACGGACAACGGCGTCGACGTGCTTCAGGATTCGACCGTTGATATTGACTCGCGTTCCAGCGAAACATCTGTCGCCGCCGAAGAGCTTGTCGACCCGACTTTGACTCGTGAGTACATGGGCCCCCTCGCAGATGCTGTAACGCAGGCTGAAGGTAAGGCGGAAGCGCTTTCGATTCTCGGCAGCGAAATTGCTCCCGGTACATCGCAACGCCTGTCCTGGTCTGCAACTGAACTGTTTGAGGGCGTACCGGTATCAACACCTGTGCTGGTCGCAAACGGAATCGCGCCCGGCCCGACTCTGTGTCTTACAGCGGCGGTTCATGGTGATGAATTAAATGGCATTGAAATGGTACGCCGCATTTTCCACGACATTGAACCGCGGAAACTGTCGGGTGCTTTGATCGGTGTTCCTATCGTTAACGTTCAAGGGTTTCGACGCGGTTCGCGCTATCTTCCGGATCGGCGTGACCTGAATCGATATTTTCCAGGAAACCCGAATGGCAGCGCTGCCGCACGCATCGCTCACTCACTTTTTGTCGACGTGATCGCCAACTGCGATGCGCTGATCGATCTTCACACCGGTTCTTTCGAGCGCACAAATCTCCCACAGCTACGCGCAAATTTGCGCGATCCTGACGTTGTTACACTCACGCATGGATTTGGCGCGATGGTTGTCTTGCACAGCAAGCCCACGATCGGCACGCTGCGATATGCAGCGACACTGGCGGGAATCCCGGCAGTAACCGTCGAGGCCGGTGGACCGTCGCAACTCGAGCTGGCCGAAGTTAAGCACGGCGTGAAAGGCGTTGAGTCACTTCTAACGACGCTCGGTATGACGCGGAAAAGGCGCCTCTGGGGTAACCCGGAACCGGTTTACTATCGATCTTCCTGGGTACGGGCAGACAACGGCGGCATCCTGCTTTCCGATGTGTCGCTTGGTAGCACAGTGAGAAAAGGCGATCTACTGGGCACGATTACAGACCCAATGAGCAACGCCAGAACTGAGTTGCGCTCACCCTATTCCGGACGCATCATTGGTATGGCGCGTAATCAGGTTGTCATGCCAGGATTTGCGACCTTTCACGTTGGCATTGAAACTGACGAGGTTTCTGCCAGCGAGGATAAGGAAGTCGAGGTCGTTGAAAAAACCGGCGACGGTGGTTACGTAGACGGCATGTCCGAGTAAACTGCGGTCGCGATGACCGTTGAACGAAAACCCCTCTCCAGTTATTGGACGCCCAGATACTGGCCGACCTGGTTCGGCATGGGGCTGCTGCGCGTCATAACCTGGCTGCCGCATGCAATGGCACTTTCAATTGGGCGGCTTATTGGACGCTTAGCGCACCGGCTGGGTGGTTCGCGGCGCGCGATTGTACGACGAAATATTGAATTGTGTTTTCCCGAGCTGACGGCGGCCGAACGCGACAAGCTCGCCTATGAGCATTTCAAGGCCCTCGGTATGACACTTATCGAAATGGGTCTGGGTCGTTGGGCCAGCGATACGCAGCTTGCGTCGCTAACGACTATTAGTGGCCTTGAGCATCTGAGAAAAGCGCTGGCAGACGGCAAGGGCGCCATTCTTCTTGCCGCCCATTTCACAACTCTCGAGATTAGTGGCCGGGTCCTCGCTGTAAACAGCCCGCCGTTTGATGCTGTTTTCCGGAAAAACCGAAGCGCATTCATTACGGAGTTACAGCGTACCGGTCGCGAGCGGGCAGCCGAGGGCACGATCGAGAAGCGCGATATCAAGAAAATGGTGCGCAGCCTGCGATCAGGGCGCCCGGTCTGGTACGCGCCGGACCAGAGCTACAACCGTAAGGGTTCCGAAGTCGTCGAGTTCTTCGGTATACCAACGATGCACACAACCGCGACATCAACCCTCGCTCGGCTTGGCAAGGCCGTCGCCATTCCGTTCTTTCCGCGACGGCTCGCCAATGGCCGATACGAAATGACGCTATTACCACCGCTCGAGAATTTCCCAAGCGACGACCCCGTTGCAGACACTCGACGTTACATCCAGGTGCTTGAAGAACATATTCGAACCTGTCCGGAGCAATACTTCTGGATACATCGCAAGTTCAAGGGCCTGCCGGACGGGTACCCGGACTACTATGCGGATCTCGATGCATTGAAATAGCCTTCCAACAACTGCTCCCAGTTCCTGTCTCTGAAATGCAGCTGCGGATCCAACCCCAACACCTTTCGCAACGAGCGGTGCAGTCGACTGAGTGTTTCCTGCTGCCAGGTACCGGGTGGTTTGAGCGCGCCTTTGTCAAAATCGAGCATCCAGATGTCACCATCCTTGTCGACCTGCACATTGTAGGCATTCATATCTGCATGATAGACGCCCGCTTCATGAAATTTCCAGATCGATGTACCGACCGATTGCCAGAATGCCTCGTCGCGTTCTTCGCTGGCAATATACTGCGACAGCGAAACAACATCGGGAATTCGAACGGTAATCAGATCTGCTGTGTAGAACGTGCCACGCCGCCGAAACCGTGCCGCAGCGGGCCTTGGTACGTTCATATTGTTGGAAGCCAGCTTATCCAGGAGGCGCCACTCCTGAAAGGAGCGCGTAAGGTCTTCACCGGAAAATACATAAGTGTCGCGAACGACCTTGCCAAGTAATCCACCGCGCATATAGTGACGCAAAACGAATTGCCGCGGAATATTGCCGACGAACATCGTATTTCCGCGCCCGCCGGAACGCAGCGGTCCGCTCAGAATCTCTGCATGCAGCCAGCCATTCGGCGTAAACAGCTCATCCGAAATCTGGTTGATAATCGCCTTATCGTATAGGATGGCGCCGTTCTTGGTTCTCTCGACGGTTTCGGTCAACGGGTCCGTCCTTCTCTCTTGTCAGATCTGATTCTAAAACAGCAGCCAGAAGATATATGCATCATTCGCCTTTCTGCGATTGGTGATACCTGCCATGCACTTGCCGTCGTGCGTCGAATTCAGGACAACTGGCCCGGTGCCAAAATTACCTGGATCATTGGCAAAACCGAAGCATCCTTGATGGCCGATATTTCTGATGTCGAGTTTATCATCTTCGACAAATCCAGAGGTCGTGCTGCATACAAAGACGTGCATCAACAACTCGGCGATAAACCCTTCGATATTGCGCTTTGTATGCACGCGTCGTTGCGGGTGAACCTTTTATATCGAAAAATTCGCACGCCCCTTCGTCTTGGTTTTGATTATAAGCGCGCCAAGGATTTTCAATGGCTGTTTACTAATCGTCGCATCACCGCGTCGCACGGCGAGCATGCTTTGGAAGCTATGATGTCGTTTGCGTCGGCAATCGGTGCCGCACCGCAGGCAATTCGCTGGGACATACCGCTTAGCGACGATGTGCGCGACTTCGCAGCCGGCTATCGAGCACCAAACACACCGCTGGTCGTATTAAGTCCCTGCAGCAGTAACCGTAGCCGAAATTTTCGCAATTGGAGTGTCGAGAATTACCTTCAAATCATACGGCACCTCAACGAAAAAGCTTGCCGGGTCGTCTTGACCGGTGGTCCAAGCGAACTTGAACTCGATTACGGAGAAGCATTAGCGGCGGACGGTGTCTCCGACAATTTGGTCGGAAAGACATCGCTCAAACAGCTGGCCGCGCTAATTGACGCTGCTGATCTGGTCATTTGTCCAGACTCCGGTCCCGCACATATGGCAACAGCGTTTAACACACCGGTGCTGGGCCTTTACGCAACCTCAAACCCCGATCGAACCGGGCCTTACGCTTCACGTGAATTAACAGCGAATCGCTATCCCGATGCGGTGCAGAAGTATCTCGGTAAATCCGTTGAGCAAATCAACTGGGGTCAACGCGTTCGGGATCCGGACGCGATGAGCCTGATCACGGTGCAGGAAGTCATTGGCAAAATTGACGGATTTTTCGATCTGGATACCCAACCGGGACACGCCGGATGAGGCTTTCGATCGTCACAGTCAACTACAAATCATGGGGACACCTCGAGTCAGCGCTGGAAGCGCTTGCGGGCGACTTTCCCGATGACTGGGAAATGATCGTCGTCGACAACGAGTCTGCAGAGGATAGTCTCGAGACGTTTGCTGCGCGTTACCCATGGGTAAATTTTATTGCGAACCCCGACAACAGCGGCTTTGGACATGGCTGCACCATCGGTGTCGAACAGGCTGCGGGTGCGCAGCTGCTGTTCATGAATCCGGACGTCATTGCTAAAACCTCAGATATTCAATCACTTATACGAATCAAAGAGCAACATGGCGTCGGCATCATCGCACCAAGACAGGTATCAGCTAACGGCAAAGCACAAAAAGTGTTTGACGACTTTCCGAGCCTTCTCAATCAAAGCAAAACCCTCAAAGCGTTACTGCGCGTCCTCATGCCGTCGAAGTTTCCCGACCCCCGCGCTGAATACGAGGATCTGACTTACTGTGACTGGGTAACGGGATCGGTGCTGCTTATCGATCGCGACGACTACGATGCGATCGGTGGTTGGTCACCCGATTACTGGATGTATGTCGAGGACGCAGATCTTTGTCGCAAAGCACATGACGTCGGACTGAGTATTGCCTACGCGCCGGAAGTTGAAGTTATTCACGCGCATGGCGGTTCGAGCCGCCTCAATGTCGACGTCAAGTCAATGACGAAACTCGAAGTCATAATTTCGAAACACGTCTACACGATGAATCACACAAGGGGGTTTGCGCGCTGGCTAACGCACGCGCTGATCATTCTGCTTCGATTGCCTATGTTGATTGTCGCAGGCCTGCTCGACCTTCTTACGCTACGACAGATTCCGACGTTGCGTGTGCGCAGCAAAATGCTGACCGGTTTGATCCGTTATTACGGCGGGGTTATCGACTCGGGGTCCTGGCTTAGCCCACGAGCAATGGTGAATCAGCTTTCGGCCGAGTAGTTCCTGCTGATCCAGTCACGATAACTACCGTCCATGACGGCGCGCCACCAGCCTTCGTTTTGCAGCATCCAGTTAAGCGTCAACTGAAACCCGGATTCGAAGTCTTCCTCAGGCTTGTATCCCAGTTCCGACTCGGCGAGCGTCGCATCGATAGCGTATCGCCAATCATGACCGAGACGATCCGCGACGAAGCAAACTAGTGACTCGGTTTTTTGCCCCTTCGCCGCAGGCGCCTGCGGAAATTGAACCGCGAGCTGTTCGTTCGCTGCGAACGCAGCATCGATGCTGCTACAAAGCTGATTCACGATATCGATATTGCGCCACTCATTGTTGCCGCCGATATTGTACGTCGCTCCCACCCGACCTTTGTTCATCACCAGATCGATGCCTCGGCAGTGATCATCAACATACAGCCAGTCGCGAATATTCGAGCCATCGCCGTAGACGGGTAAAGCCTTGCCCGTCAGCGCATTGACGATCATCAGGGGAATCAGCTTCTCTGGAAATTGATACGGGCCGTAATTGTTGGAGCAGTTGCTCGTCGTAACTTGCATGCCGAACGTGTGGTGGTAGGAACGAACCAGATGATCTGACGCAGCCTTACTGGCCGCATAAGGGGAGTTCGGTGCGTACAGCGTTTGCTCCGTAAACGCAGGATCGCCGGGTCCGAGCGTTCCATACACTTCGTCCGTCGAAACATGATGAAACAGGTGATTTGCCGGTGCGCTGTCGCTGTCAATCCAGTGCTTGCGAGCGGCCATCAAAAGATTATTGGTACCGATGACATTCGTCTGGATAAATGCGTCCGGCTCATGGATAGACCGGTCAACATGTGACTCCGCCGCAAAATGCACGATCGTGTCGATCGCCTCGCGTTGCATCGTATCGCCAATCACGGCCGGGTCCAGAATGTTGCCGTGGACAAAACGATACGTATCCCGGTCCTCGACGGACTCAAGATTCGCACGATTGCCGGCATAGGTCAGCGCATCCAAAACCACTATTCGATCAGACGGGTATTTGTCACTCCAGTAGCGTACGAAATTTGCGCCGATAAAACCGGCACCGCCTGTTACCAGGACTTTTCGTGCGCCAGTCATCTCAGTGTGGTTTCCGCGAGTACTGCCAGCAGATACTCGCCATAACCGTTCTTGCCGAGTTTCTTTGCCAGCGTGGCCAGTTGTTCTGAATCAATACTTCCGTTCAGGAATGCGATTTCCTCCGGACAGCAAATTTTCAGGCCCTGCCGCTGCTCAATAATTTGGACGAACTGCGCTGCCTCAAGCAGCGATTCGTGCGTGCCCGTGTCCAGCCATGCAGCGCCACGACCCATCAACTCAACCTGCAAGTCACCTGCATCGAGGTAGAGTCTATTGATATCTGTGATCTCAATCTCACCGCGCGATGATGGCTTGAGGTTCTTCGCCATTTCAACCACACGTGAATCATAGAAGTACAAACCCGTTACGGCGTAGTTCGATTTCGGTTCTGCCGGCTTCTCTTCTATGCCAACGGCCTTGCCGTTATTATCGAAATGCACAACACCATAGCGCTCGGGATCTTTGACGTGATACGCGAAGACCGTCGCGCCCGCTGAATCCTCAGCGACAGCCCTAAGCTGGGCCTGCAAACCGTGACCGTAGAAAATATTGTCACCAAGAACCAGCGCGACTGACTCACCGCCGACGAATTCCTCACCGATGATGAAGGCCTGCGCCAAACCACCCGGATCCGGTTGCACCGCATAGGAAATTGCAATTCCCCACTGACTTCCATCACCCAGCAATTTTTCGAATGCACCTTGATCCTCTGGCGTTGTTATCACGAGAATATCGCGAATACCGGCCATCATCAGTGTCGACAACGGGTAGTAGATCATCGGCTTGTCGTAAATGGGCATGAGCTGCTTGCTTACTGACAGCGTCAGCGGATGCAAGCGTGAGCCTGTACCACCAGCCAGAATGATGCCTTTCCTTGTCGTATTGCTCATCGTGATCCTCGCTCTAGTCCGCGCCGCGTGACTCAACGACCTTGAACGCCGGAATCGGAATAATATATTTGCCACCGGCGGCACTAAAGTCGGCTGTACCCGCGATGATGTCTTTGGCGAAATTCCAGGCCAGTATTAGCAGGTAGTCGGGCGGTGTTTCAGCCAGCACGGTTCTGTCAACGACCGGTATGCCGGTTCCCGGAGAGTATCGCCCAATTTTTTCAGGCGTGTCATCGACAATATAGTCCACACACTCATAGTTGAACCCACAGGCATTCAGGAGCGTATTGCCTTTAGCTGATGCTGCAAACGCGGCGATCTTTGCACCGCTTTTCCTCAGGCCACTTATCTGGGATTTAAGATCGTCGATCAGGCCGTCAATTTCACGATTCCAGGCAGCGTACACGGCGGAGTCGTGATAACCCCCCCGCCTTTCGTTCTCGATAAACTCGTCGACGGATGGTGACACATCGTGGGCCCCATCAACGCCGATAAAAACGCGAATCGTGCCGCCGTGTATGTCTTGCTTTTGCACATCGAATACGGCCATGCCCAGATTTTCCGCAAGCTGCCGCACGGGTTCGAGCAATACGTAACTCAGGTGCTCGAAGTAGATCGTGTCGAATTCACGATGTTCGATGAAGTCCACGCCATAAGGAAACTCCAGCATCAACGCACCATCTTCCTGCAGACAGTCCTTCGCGGCCGACACGAAGCTGCGCACGTCGTCGACATGCGCAAACACGTTGGTCGCCGTAATCAGGCTCGGACGACCATATTTGGCTACGATTTCTTTTGCCGCTTCGTCACCCCAGAAACTCGTTATGGTCGTTATGCCCTGCGACTCCGCAATTTCCGCCAGGTTCTCCGCAGGGTCGACATTGACTACACGTACACCCAGCTCATCTTTGAAAACAGCCAGAAGCGCGCCATCGTTGCCGGCGATATCCACAACAAGATCGCCATTTTTCAGGCCCAGCGAATCGCGTACGGATTTCGCCATCGTTCGGCAGTGATCGATGTAGGTTTTGCTGATCGATGAACGATAAGCGTAATTTGAGAACATCTCGCGCGGATCAATGACCACGGTCAATTGCGACAGCCAGCAGTCACCACAAACCTGCACCTGCATAGGAAAGCGCCGCATTTCCCTCGCGTCTGAGGCCGTGCCTGCCAGATTGTTGGCCAGCGGCATCATGCCCAGATCGAGGTAGGTGCTGAGATCGGTACCGGCACAAATCCGGCAGCTGCTGACTTCGCGGACGATGCCGCTGTCTTCTAAATTCACTGGGGGGCTTCTTTTTGAGGGCTTCTTATTCGTGATTACGCAAATTGTACGCGCTAGCCCGTCAATAATCACCGCGACGACAGCCAATATCCACTGAATTTCACTGCAATTTCGGGCATTATTCGCTTCCAAGCCAGCCCAGACACGCCCGGACCATCATGAGAAAACTGCTAAATAAACTGCTCGTTAAGTTCGGCTTGCTAATTACCAAGGCGCCGACACTGCTTGCCGACAAGTCGCTGGCAACCTCCGACGCATTCCCGAGGGAGTTAACGGATAAAGTTGCCATTGGCGAAGCGCCTAAAACTCCCGATAACGAGTTGTTCGATATCTTCTCGGCGGACACGAACGTTCACAAATGGCACCACTACTTCGACATCTACAGCAAGCATTTTGAGGCGTATCGGAATCGACCAATCAGGATGCTGGAGATCGGTGTATTCCGCGGTGGCTCTTTGCGAATGTGGAAACAGTATTTTCACCCCGATTCGACCATTGTCGGCATCGACATCGACAAGTCCTGCAAAGATCACGAGATTGCTGACAAAAAGGTTTTCGTCCGCATCGGCAGTCAGGCCGATCCCGAGTTTCTGGCGCGGGTCAACGAGGAGTTTGGGCCGTTCGACGTCATTCTCGACGACGGCAGCCACAAGACGCACCACCAAAACATCAGCTTTGGTGCGCTGTTCCGACCGGCGCTTGTCGATGGCGGCTGCTATATGGTTGAAGACGTGCACACCAACTACTGGTTAAAACACGTCGATAGTGAAGACACGTTCATTGACTTGTCGAAACAAATGGTCGACATGCTGCATGAGCCCTATTTCGATCGCATAGAGACAAATTTTCGCCATGAGCACCCGGAGGCTTTGAAGACGATGGATCTGAGTTACCTTGCGGCGAATCTCGCCAGCATCGCTTTCTACGATTCCGTCGTTGTATTCGATAAAAAGAAGCGATATCTGCCTAAGTCCCAGTTACGCTAACGACCATGAGTTCGACGGGAAAGCGGCCCATTCGGGTCCTGTGTATCAATGGTGAAAGTGACCCGGCGGAGACGGGCTCATTTATCGAGATGCACCGCATGGGCATCGATATCACGGTGATCACCTGGCCGGGGACGGCCAACCACGATGCTTTGGTCGCCGCTGGCGTAGCGGTTGTTCCCTACGTCCTGAAGTGGAAGATCAGCTGGCCGTGTATTCGCCTTATTCGCGCAGAACTAAAACGCGGCCAATACGATGTGCTGCATATGCTCGACAAGCGCGCAACAATGAACGGATTGATGGCATCGATTGGCATCGACGTCAAACTCATCGCTTATCGCGGCATTATCGGCAACCTCGCCTATTGGAGCCCGCAATCCTGGCTGTACCTGCTGAATCCGCGAATTGATCGAATCATTTGCGTTTGCGACGCGATTCGCCGCTACCTGCTTGATCTGGGCATGCCTGGATTGCGATTGGAGAGAGACGTCCCGGTAACCGTGCACAAAGGTCACAGGCCGGAGCTTTACGATGGGGACGCAGAGGACCTGGCACAGTTTGGTATCCCCGAGGATGCTTTCGTCGTTGCCTGTACGGTTCGCGCCGTTCCGAGAAAAGGCGTGCCGGTCTTTATTGAAGCGATCAACGGCCTGCCGCCAGGCCTGAATATTCACGTACTGATGGCCGGTTCAAAGATGGACAGCCCGTTGCACCAGGGACTGGTCGCGGAGAATTCCTACGCGAGTAACATCCACCTGTTCGGTTTTTTGCAACGAATGCCCTGGATTCTCAAGGGTGTCGATGTGTCGGTATTGCCGTCGCTTAAGCGCGAAGGTCTGCCGCGCGCAATGCTGGAGGCCATGATTGCAGGAGTGGTACCGATCGTGACTAATTCCGGCGGCAGTCCCGAGCTTATCGAAAAAGACGTTTCCGGTTTCGTTGTTGAACCGGGTGACGCGGCCGCAATCCGCGAGAAGATCCTCGAACTCTACAATGACCGCGACCTGCTAACTCGAATGAGTGCCGCTGCGAAACAACGCGTGCTGACCAGTTTCACTATCGAAAAAACGGCTCGAGAGACCATTGCCGTTTACGACGACGTCCTCGCAAGCTAAGCGATCTCGTCAAGGTACTCTTTCACACCAACCTCGACCGGGCGGAACTCCACGTTGCATCCTGACTTGCGCAACTCTGTGAGATCCGCCTGTGTGAAGCTCTGATATGCTCCCTGTAGATGTTCCGGAAATGGTACATATCGAATCTTGCCTTTACCATGCCATTCAATCACCGCGTTCGCGACATCATTGAAACTCTGTGCACGGCCAGTGCCAACGTTAAATATCCCACTCGCTTTAGGATTATCAAGAAACCACAAGTTAACACCGCAAATGTCATCGACGTAGACGAAGTCACGAAGCTGTTCGCCGTCTTCATACCCATCAGTGCCAGCGAATAATTTCGCTTCGCCAGCTTCGCGAATCTGATTGTTGAAATGAAACGCGACGCTCGCCATCGTGCCCTTGTGTTGTTCATTTGCACCGTAAACATTGAAATAGCGCAACCCAACAACCTGGCTTGTGGCGTTTTCCGCGACGCGTCGTACATAGCGGTCAAACAGGATCTTCGAATAGCCATAGACGTTCAACGGGTTTTCGAATAACGGATCTTCCACGAACTCTTTCGATCCACCATAGACCGCGGCTGACGAGGCATAAATAAATTGAATTTCGTTTTCGAGGCAGTGATGCAGCAGCGCTTTTGAATAGCTGTAGTTATTCTGCATCATGAAGCGACCATTCCACTCTGTCGTCTCGGAGCATGCGCCCTGATGCAATATTGCGCTGACGTCTTTGCCAAATCCCGCTTCCGTCTTGAGACGATCAAGAAACTCGTCTTTGTCGAGGTAGTCAGCGATATTCAGATCCGAAATATTCGCGAACTTGTGTCCATCACTAAGATCGTCAACAACAACGACATCGTCGCAACCGCGGTCGATAAGTGTGCGTACAAGATTGCTACCGATAAATCCGGCACCGCCGGTTACGATATGCATAAGCCGACTATTCGCCTGCGTCTGTCATTTGGTATTGAGCGCCGCAATATGGGCACTTCGCTTCACCCGTTGCCTCGATAGGCAGGTAAACTTTTGGGTGCGAGTTCCACAGATACATGCCTGGCATTGGGCAGCTCAGCGGTAAATCCCTGGACCGCACTGCGTATTTGTTTTGTGCATTCGCCGGAATCAGATTCTGGTCGATTGTCCCTGCTTTCACTGCCACGATTCTCTCTTGTTGATTGAGGTAGGCCGAGAATTATAGGCGTAGATTCGTTCCACGACCACGGCTATGCGTGTCAAGCCAGCCATTCATTCCAGATACGCTCAACAAACTCGCGCTCAGACTTGAAGCTACCGGCGTCAGTGAGCGCCTTCCTGCCATCGAGGACTCGGCGATGAACGAATAATCGATAACTGCGATAAACGTCCTGCAGATGCTCACCGACGTCTTTTTTCAGAATGCCCGCGTCAGTTAGCGCGTCCAGCTGGCGAATATTGTCTGTGTAAAAAATAACATCCTGGTGCGATCTGGCCTCCCGCAACACCAGGTATTGAACCAGAAACTCGATGTCGCCTATTCCACCGCCACCGTGCTTCAGGTCGAAGGTCGAATAATCGCTACGATCGAGCTTCTTGCGCATCTTCTTGCGCATGCTGACAACATCGGCTCGCAGCTTGTCGCGATGCACGCGATCGAGCAGCGTTTCCGCTCGAATGCGCTCAAACTCAAGTGAAATCTTGTCGCTCCCAGCGACTGCGCGTGCGCGTAACAGCGCCTGATGTTCCCAGGTCCAGGCGTTCTCTTCCTGATAGCGCTCGAAGGCCTCAGTGCTTGTCACCAACAATCCGGAACTTCCATCCGGTCGCAGTCGAGTATCGACCTCGTAGAGCTCACCGGAGCCGGTTTGCGTTCCGAGAAAGTGCACAAGACGCCGTACAAGGCGACCGAAGAACAGCACATTGTCCAGGGGTTTATCGCCATTGGTGACCTGTTGATCAGCCGTCGAGTCATGCAGGAAAACGATGTCGAGATCGGATCCATAGGACAGCTCGAGGCCGCCCAGTTTACCGTAGGCAACAATGCCAAAACCGGCATCGTGGCTTACACCATCCAACGTGTATTGCGGCACGCCGTGGCGCTTGGTCAAATCCGTCCATGCAACCCGCAATGACTCCTCTAAGACCACCTCCGCTAGCCAGGTCAGGCCATCGCTGACCTTCATGATCGGTAGCTTTTCATTGAAATCAGCGACCGCAATACGAAACATCGCTGCTCGTTGAAAATGCGCGATCACTTTAATCGTATTCTCACTATCAGCGTTTGGATCGGTCTCAATTTTCTGTCGGAGCTCATTTGCCAAATCGTCTTTGGTGACACCCTCTGAGTAAGTGCGCGGATCCAGTAACTCGTCGAGAAGAACCGGGTATTTGGCAACTTGTTCGGCGATATATTCGCTGCGCGCGCACAAATCAACAAGCCGGGACAGCGCCAGTCGATTTTCGTTAAGGAGCGCCAAATAGGCACTGCGGCGCAAGATTCTCTCGACGACTTTCAGCGTGCGTGAAAGGGCTGGGAGCGGTCGTTTGGATGCAGCTATCAATGCAATCAATTTGGGGATAAAGCGCTGCAGACGATCACGAGATACCGCATCGGTTTTTTGAGTGTTTGCTGATCTCGCGAATGCAGAAATTTTCTTCGCCAACTCGTCGACATCGTCGCCGGCCATCTCACGCAGCGAGTCGGCCCATTCATCCGCCGTCGCCCGTGATTCCCATAAGCCGGCGAAATCTACTGTCTCCTTGCTGTCGACGCTTTCACCACGAAATGCGACCGCGTCGAATTGCGCAGATATAGCGTCTCGATGTTGATTGAGATCGTCAATGAGATGTTGCCAGTCCACATAATTCATGGCGAGACACAATCTTTGCCGATCAATGCTACTTGCAGGAAGATCATGCGTTTGCTCATCGCGAATCGCCTGAATAAAATTCTCCAGTCGCCGCAAAAAACGATACGCGTCGCGAAACCTCTTCGCATCCGCCTCCGCAATGCCACGCTCACTGACCAGCAATGGCAGCACTTTCTGAAGTTCGCGGCACTGCAGCGACGGTTCACTACCACCGCGAACCAGCTGCAATGCCTGCACAATGAACTCAGCTTCCCGTATTCCACCCGGGCCGAGCTTGATGTTATCGGCGAGTTCGCGCTTCTGAACCTCGGTCGCAATCAGGCGCTGCATTTCACGCACTGATTCGAAAACACCGTAGTCCAGGTAGCGCCGATAGACGAAAGGTCGGATCAGATTCTCCGTCAATTCGTTGGCAACCGCTGCTGATGGTTGCGGCCCGACTATTCTCGCCTTCACGTACGCGTATCGCTCCCAATCGCGGCCGTGCTGTAAGAGATAGGACTCCAGTGCTGCGAAGCTCACGACAGGTGGCCCGCTGTCGCCAAACGGGCGCAGCCGTGTGTCTATTCGAAAAACGAAACCATCGACGGTAATCTCGTCAATCAACGCTATCACCTGTCGGGACAACCTCGCGAAATACTCGTGTGCGCTTAGACTGCGCGCCGCGTTCGTACTACCGTCTTCCGGGTAGCAAAAAATGATATCGATATCGGACGAAAAATTGAGTTCGCAGCCACCCAGCTTACCCATACCGAGAATGACGATTGGGACCGATTCGCCAGATGAGTTTCGCAATTCGCCAAACCGCGCTTGAAGCTGTCGCTCGGCGTAGCGCGTTGCGGCGTCCAGCAAGCGATCGGCGAGCAACGACAGCTGCTGCAGGGTTTCATCAAGATCAGCAAGCCCGTGCACCTCTCGCCACAGCACACGCAACATGTGTCGCGTGCGATAGCGGCGCAGCTCAGCTTTAACACTCGCGAGCTCAGCCGTGCTCCCAGCTATCGCCGTTACGAAGTCATTCAGGTCCGAATCATTCGGTGGATTGGCGAACGACGAGACATTCTCCACGAACCATGACCACTCGCGCTGCAACGCCTTCCCAGCGAATTCACTACAAGCCACAACGCGGGTCAGTGGCGCAGTGAGTGCCTCAGGGACGACGATGCCCTCATCGTCCAGCTTCTCAAACCAGAGATTTGTGACAGGTTGAAGTTGCTCCGGAATTTCCATGCACGCAGTCTATCTCTCGCATTCCGGGTCTGCGACCCGCATCACCGCTACGCGGTATCTGGCAGGTCTGACAGCACCGAATCAAGTGTGATTGGCTTGCCAATAATATGCCCTTGCGCGTAGCCAACCCCAAGCTTACGAATCAGCTCGCGAGTCTCCTCAGTCTCAACATACTCGGCGACGGTTTTTAGCTCCATGACCTTCGCAACCTGCGTAATCGCCGCAACCATGGACTCTGAAATTACGTTGTCGGTGATGTCGCGTATGAATCCGCCGTCGATTTTTAGAGTATCAACGTTAAAATTTTTCAAATAGGCGAACGAGCTCAGTCCCGCACCGAAGTCGTCGAGCGATATTTGACAGCCCCGTTGTCGCAAACTGTCGATAAAAGATTGCGCCTTTTTCAAATTCGATACTGCTGCAGATTCGGTGATTTCGAAGCATAGCGACTCGGGTGGCAACTTGCTGTTTTCGATCTCCTGCTCGATAAAATCCAGGAACTCATCATCGCCCAGGGATTGCCCGGAGAGGTTCATGGCGAACAATGCTTTTTTCTCAACTATTGCTGCATGAACTTCGGTCAGCTTGGCGATGGTCGTGGAAACAACCCAGCGGTCAATCTGCGGCATCATTCGGTAGCGTTCCGCTGCCGAGAACAGAGCGTCTGTTGCTACGCGGCCGCCCTCACCGTCCCCCATGCGCAGCAGGATTTCGTAAATCGGGCGTGCCGAATCTTCCGAGAGACTCGCTATCGGTTGTGCCAGTAACTCGAATTTATCGCCATCCAGGGCCTGCTGAATCTCCGCAACAAGTTGCATATCATCGTAGCGACGAACGATGCTCTTGTTGCCATCATCAAAAACCTCGATTCGGTCGCGACCGTGCTCTTTCGCCGTTTCGCAAGCCATTCGTGCAGTCGTCAGGCCGTTGCCACCTTCACCACTACTGCGATCAAATCCGGCGATACCGATACTCACTGTTACCTGTAGTGACTTATCACCCTCCAGATAACGAAGCGTCGAGGCTCTACTGCGAACATTGTTTGCGTAGTCGAGTGCGACATCCGCATTGGCGTGCGTCAATAACATGCAGAAATCATCGCCGGTCAGGCGCGACAGGACAGCGCTCTTGGGTAGATCGGCTTCGAGCAAGCGTGCGAAGGTAAGAATAACGTCGTCACCCGCCTTGCGACTAAAGGTGTCGTTGACGAGCTGCAAATTGTCGAGGTCGAAGTAGATGATCTGGTGGGTATCTGAGTCGGACTTTAGGGAGTCGTATGACTCTCGAAGCTGCGTTTCAAAACCGCTACGACTCATGAGTCCCGTCATCGAGTCAAACGATCGCTCAATCACATACTCGACCTTACGTCCGATATGTGACATGAATCGCCTGTCGTTATGGCTGAATTTGCTCTTATCAACTCGACCCAGCTGCGCCAGCACGCCTTCCACATTACCTTGCGTATCAAGCAACGGGCAAAGTAGAGCCTGATACCCGGTCCCCTCGACCTCGGAGTTCTCGTCCGCGGGAATCTCAAAGATGACGGGCCCTCGCTGATCCTCGAGCTTTGGCATGAGTTGGTCTATCAGGTATCGATCGAGAACCTTTCGATTAACATTCTTCCAACTGGAGTGCGTCGCACTAATGCGAATTCGTTTGGACGGTATCAGTAAGACACTGTAGTTGATGCCCAGGTAGCGACCGCTACGACCAACGAGCTGCGCCAAATTGGAATGACGGCCTGACGCCCCATGAAGTTTTTGGTCTAGCTCATAGACGAAATCAAGCTCAAGCTCTGCTGCCTTCAAATTGCGTTCGAGATGTCGCGTTTCTTTGCTGACGACCAGGCTTTCGGCTATCAGGTCGATAGCGGGCTCGAGAATCGACGCCAATAAACTTGGATTGAAGCTGGAGGATTTCCCGTCGTTCTTTGAAAACAGTGAGACCAATAAGCCCGAAGTCACGTCAGTATCACCGGGAACCGGCAGTGCGAACACTGTACGGCCGGATGCCAGAGTTCGTCGCAGCGACTCTCCGTCGCGCGCGAGTTTTTCCACGGCTTCCCAGGGGAGATCAGCGACGAAATTCTCGATCTCGTAGTCTTCACCGGCATCGCTGGACCAGATGCATTCACAATTTCGATTGTAATAAGAGAAAAGCTGCGCGCGCGGCACGAGCGAATGCAGCAAGCCGCCGGCTTTGCTGATATTTCGCTCAGTGATGAGTGCGTGTGCGTCTGCTGACAATTGCGTCTCTGGCTTGGGACTTATTGTGAAATCAGCGGCCCACGGTGCCAGCCCTAACGCTGGCCTGCCGTGACTTGGGTCTCAGATGTCAGTGTTTATTAGAGCGCTTGGTCATAAACTCTCGAGCCAGTCATCATCTGAACCCTCGTTGACCCCTTCGAACAACGGCGTGCTCAAGTAGCGTTCTCCGGTATCCGGTAGCATCGCAAGAATCACAGACCCCTTCGGCGCTTTCTCAGCCGTCGCCAAGGCAGCAGCTAATGTCGCCCCGGACGAGATGCCGGTGAAAATGCCTTCAGTGTGTGACAATGCACGCGACACCTCGATCGCACGATCGTCGCTAACCGTCAGCAACTCATCGTAAATCTCACGATTCAAAACTTCCGGAATGAAGTCTGGCGTCCAGCCCTGAATTTTGTGTGGCGCCCATTCAGCTCCGGACAACAACGACGAATTTTTCGGCTCGACCGCGATAATCTTTAAGTCTGGCCGCCCGGCTTTCAGTACCTCTCCCGCACCCGTCATCGTTCCGCCCGTTCCATAGCCCGTTACCCAATAGTCGAGGCGCTCGCCAGCAAAATCCGTGAGAATCTCAGGGCCGGTTGTATGCCGGTGATATTCAGGATTGGCTTCGTTCTCGAACTGGCGGGCGAGAAACCAGCCGTACTTTTCGGCCAGTTCTTCTGCTTTTTTGACCATACCCGTGCCACGCTCGGCAGCCGGTGTCAGAATAACCTTCGCACCGAGGCCACGCATGATCTTGCGGCGTTCAATCGAAAAAGAGTCCGCCATCGTCGCCACGAATTGATAACCCCTGGCCGCACAAACCATCGCCAGCGCAATACCGGTATTACCTGAGGTTGCCTCGATGATGGTTTGCCCCGGTTTCAATAGGCCGCGTCTCTCAGCGTCGTTAACGATCGCAAACGCCAGCCGATCCTTAACCGATGCCAGCGGATTGAAGGATTCAACCTTCACGTACAAGTCAACATGATCGGGTCCTGTGTTGTTCAGACGCACGATCGGCGTATTGCCTATGGTTTCGAGAATATTGTTGTAGATCATTGTTTTGCCCTCGTTGAACCTGAATTCAGGTTTAGCACATCTAATTGCGGCGATCACTATATCTGCGGCCGCCCGTGCCCGAAAGGCGGGCTTTTTCTGCCGATATAGCATTGAGTTATAAGAATCTGATATACCTAGCACTGGGATTGAACCTGAATGGCCTGAATTTGGTCACATACTGCTACAACCCATAATAAATACTCCGATGAAACTTCAACAACTCAAATACCTATTAGCCATTGTCGACAACGGCCTGAACATCACCGCTGCGGCCGAGCGCATGTATACCAGCCAACCGGGCGTCAGCAAGCAGTTGAAGCTGCTCGAAGAAGAGCTTGGCATGCAGCTGTTTACGCGCAAGGGCAAGAGTCTGGGCAACATTACCGCTGCTGGACACCAGGTCATCGAACGCGCCAGAATTATTATGCGCGAGGCCGATAACATTCGCAGCCTGGCGTCGGACTATTACCAGGAAGAAGAAGGATCGCTGTCGATCGCGACCACGCATACGCAGGCGCGATATGTGCTTCCCGAAATTGTCGCCGAATTTCGTAAGCGCTTCCCGAAGATTGGGCTAAACCTGCACCAGGGAACCTCGGAACAAATCGCCGACATGATTTCGTCCAATGACATTGATTTCGCGATCGCGACCGGATCCAATGATTTGTTTGGCGACCTGATGTTAGTCCCGAGTTATCGCTGGGACCGTTCGATCGTTGTGCCCAAGGATCACGAATTAACCAAGCTCGACCGGAAGATCACCTTGCAGGATCTTGCACAGCACCCACTCGTGACCTATGTATTCAGTTTTGGGGGACAGTCGTCCTTGAAACGCGCTTTTGAGGACCAGGGACTCGAACCGGATGTTGTCTTTACAGCCCGAGACGCAGACGTCATCAAAACTTACGTACGTATGGGAATGGGCGTCGGCATCGTCGCGAGCATGGCGGCCGATTGTTCTGACAGAAAGGATCTCGCGGTTATTGACGCGGAGGGCTTGTTCCCACGCAGTACGACCTGGATCGGCTTTCGAAAGGACGCAGTCTTGCGTCGCTATATGGTTGATTTTATTCGACTATTTGCTTCTCACATTTCGGCCCACCAGCTCGATGATATCCAGCGTGCAGGTTCGCAGGTAGACATCGACAAACTGTTCAAGACAGCGGACCTGCCGATCCGTGGCGCTTGTGAGGAAGGCGTTACAGCAGCAGCCTGAGGCAAGTTTCCCAAATCCGCTCGATGATCAGTGTTCGCGGTCATGCAGGCCGCTTAGGCGGCGGTGAATTTCTGCCCGAAGTCGAGTTCGTGCAGTCCGCACTCACGCTTAACGCCAAGAAATCGCGTCTCTTCTATTGAATCTACTTCCGCGAGCGACTTCGTTGTGTGCACATCACCGATTGAGACATAGCCGCTTTCCCAAAGCGGGTGATACGGTAAATCGTGCTTCTTTAGGTAGTCGTAGACATCCTTATCGGTCCAGTCCGCGATTGGATAGACCTTAAAGCGGTCGCCCGAATTCTCAGTGAATGGTGTATTGGCCCTTTCGATCGACTGATTCCGGCGCAGCCCTGAGAACCACGTGCCAACATTGAGATCGTCAATCGCTCGCTGCATTGGCTCAACCTTGTTTTGCTGATTGTAGGCTTCGATACCCGACAAGCCGTCCTCCCAGCGTTTACCGAATCGGGCTTCCTGCCACGCTCCAGAAACCTCGGGTCGAAAAACCTTCAGATTCAACGCAAGCCGCGCTGTCATTTCATCAATAAATTGATAAGTCTCGGGAAACAGGTAGCCCGTATCGATCAACACTACCGGAATATCAGGTGCTTGCTGCGTGACCAGGTGCAGCATCACCGCAGATTGCGCACCGAAACTGGAGCTCAGGATATGCTGCCCAGGCAAGGTCTTCAAAGCAGACGCGACTCTATTTTCAGCCGTCATGAATGTGTCTCCCGGCGCTAACTTCTCTGACCGCACGCGAGCGAATAAGAAAATCGCCGAATCGTTCGCCGTCGGTTCGATCTGCCGCATAGTTGGCAAACAATGGCGTCAAAGCATCCTGAATTCCTTCTTCATTGGCGTTATCGAGGTACGGCGCGCCGAGTCGCTCGCCGGCGAATCCGGCCCCGAGGAATACGGTGTAGCGCCCGGGACCCTTTCCAACCAGACCGATCTCTGCCACATAGGGCCGCGCGCAGCCGTTCGGACAGCCCGTCATTCGAATCGTGATCGGCTCCTTGCCGAGTCCGAGCTGCTGCAACGACGCATCGAGCTTGTCGATCAATGTCGGCAAGTAACGTTCGCTCTCGGCCATTGCCAGACCACAGGTAGGAAACGCAACACAGGCCATTGAATTCAAGCGCAATGGGCTGGCATGGACACTGTTCTCGATACCGTACTGGACTAGCAGCGCATTGATCGCATCTTTGTTTGCCGCTGAGACCTTGCTAATGATCAGGTTCTGGTTCGGCGTAAGTCGAAATTCCGTGTCGTGTCGACCTGCGATGGCCCGCAATCCAGTCAGGAGTCGGCGCTCACCGACGTCACCAACGCGACCACTTTCGACAAACAGACCATAATGCCAGCTACCAACATCATCCTGTTGCCAGCCGTATACATCGCCGTTTGCAACGAGCGAGTATTTTTCCGCGGCGGCAAATTCGACCCCTGAACGCCGCTCAACCTCGGCTCGAAACCAGTCGACGCCGCGATCTTCAATCGTGTACTTGAGACGCGCATGTTTACGATTTGTACGATCACCAAAGTCGCGCTGCGTCGTCACTACAGCTTCTGCGACGGCGTTAAGGCTTTCAGGCCTTATGAAACCGAGTACGTCACCGAGTCTCGGAAACGTGTCTGTCTCGCCGTGCGTCATTCCCATGCCGCCGCCGACGCTAACATTGAATCCGGCGACCTTACCGTCCTTCACAATAGTGATCAGACCAAGGTCCTGTGTGAATACGTCGACATCATTCTGTGGCGGAATAACAAACGCTGCCTTAAATTTTCGAGGCAGATAGGTATCGCCGTAGATTGGCTCAACCTCCGCTTTTGAGGACTCGACCTTTTCGCCATCAAGCCAGATCTCGTGATACGCACGACTCTTCGGCATGAGATGCTCAGACAAAGCCTCAGCGTAATGCTGCACCTCGCGATGCACAGACGAAAGCGACGGCAATGGTGGTGACATCACGTTTCGATTGACGTCACCGCAAGCAGCGATCGTGTCGAGTGTTGCCTGATTAATCTCCGCAACCGTCTGCTTGAGCTTGCGCTTAAGCACTCCGTGATACTGGATCGCTTGTCGAGTAGTGAGGCGAATTGTCTGGTTCGCATGCTCGGTCGCAATGCGATCGAGACCCAGCCATTGCGCCGTTGTCAGCAAGCCGCCCGGGATCCGCGCCCGAATCATGAAACTGTAAGCGGGCTCGAGTTTTTGCCGCTTGCGCTCGCTGCGTATATCGCGATCATCCTGTTGATAGATACCGTGAAACTTTGAGAGCTGCGTATCCGGCGCAGCAATCGCGCCGGTCAATGGATCAACAAGACCCTCCGCTATCGTTCCGCGCAAATGACGGCTCGCCGCTTTGATGTCCTCGACTTCGGAGAGCTTTACATCGCTCATCAGTAGACGTCTCTCTGGTAACGTCCAACAGCACGCAAATCTTTGAGCATCTGAGTCGACTGCTCTGAGTCCAATTCGCCATGACTCTCGAGCACACTTAGCAGCGCATCATTTACATCCCCGGCCATATGCTTGGCATCCCCACAAACGTAAATGGCGGCGCCTTTTTCGATCCAGCGATACAGCTCCGCGCCGTTCTCACGAATGCGATCCTGTACGTATAATTTCTTGCGCTGATCCCGGGAAAATGCTGTATCGAGTCGCTGCAGATTTCCTTGCTTAAGATGGCGTTGCCATTCGAGCTGATACAGAAAATCACTGTCGAAATTGCGGTCACCAAAGATCAGCCAGTTTTCGCCGCTCGCACCTTGCTCGACACGCTCTTCAACAAATGCCCTAAAGGGTGCAACACCCGTACCCGGCCCGATCATCACGACTGGAACATCAGTGTCAGGCAGTCGAAAACGCTTATTGCGTTCGATGAACACGGAAACAGTTTCACCTTCGGCTATACGATCTGCGAGGTGCGTCGACGCAGCACCCCAGTGTTTGCTACCAAAGGCGTCATACCGAACAGCCGCGACCGTAATATGAACCTCATCCGGATTTGCGTTGAGGCTCGAAGCGATCGAATAGGAACGTGCGCTTAGCGGGCGCAACATAGCGACCAACTGATCCGCGTCGACCGCAGCGGGAAACTGTCGTATGACGTCGATAATCTGATACTTATCGACAAAGTCAGTCAAGGCGGACTGCTCATTCTCGTCGAGCATCTTCAGAAGTTCTTCACTATTGGCGGCCAACGTCCAGGCACGCAAGAAACCGAGATTGATGGCCGTGATTTCGAGTTTTCTATTCAGCGCATCCGACAGTTTCATGCCATCGCCTTTCACCTTGACGTCGAGATCGCCATCGAGGTTGAGCTCCGCCAGTATCTCGGCGACAAGCTGCGGCGGATTATCGGCGACGACCGCTAGTGAGTCGCCCGGCTCATAGCTAAGCCCCGAGCCCTCCAGCGACAATTCGATGTGGCGGACGTCTTTACTCGAATCACCACCCGTAATTTTTTGATTGACGAGCACTTCAGCCGGAAACGGATTCTGTTTATCGAAGGCCGATACATTTTCCACCGCACGCAATACGGGGCTATTCGCTGCCCCCACACTTCCAATTAGGTCGGGTAATTCCTTAACAACTCGCTCAGCCCAAAGCGCAGCTGCTTCGTCGTAGTCCAGGTCGCACTCTGTCGTTGCTGCAAATTGAGTCGCGCCGAGCTCAGCCAGTCGCGCGTCAAACTCACGTCCGGTCTGACAAAAGTTGACGTAGCTGCTGTCTCCCAATGCGAGTACGGAGTATTTCAGATGATCGAGCTTTGGCGCTTTCTTCGATAGCAGGAATTCATGGAAGATTTCGGCATCATCCGGCGGATCGCCTTCGCCGTGTGTGCTTATGACGAATGAAACCAATGACTCGCGCTTGAGATTGGCCGGCTTGTAGTCTGCAAGACTTATCGCCTGTGCAGCAAAACCCTGTGCCTCCGCCTGCTTGACGAGCGCCTGTGCGATCTCCTCGCCATTGCCGGTTTGCGAACCATATAGAACGCTTAGTTTCTCATCGATGACCGGGTTCGTGGCCGTAATGGCTGACCCCGAGTTCGCAGCAGTCATTGCTTGCCCGCTCGCGGCTGCGAGGCCCGCGGCATAGCCTGATACCCACTGCAACTGCTGTGACGACAATCCCGACACGGCCGTTTGCAGCTTATTCGCCTGTTCATTGTCCAGCGGCAAAATGCTGGCGGGCACACTACTCATCGCGGTAACTCCTGGTTGCACAAAAGCCGCACAGCATCGCGCGGCAGTTGGCTCACCTTAAGGAGGCACTGTTACTGCGTGAACGGTTTGTTTGTTATCGGCTTATAACAGTCGCTTATAACGACCGCTTATAAGGAGCGTCGCTTAGTAGATTCGAATACCGCCGTGGCGCTGCCGGCTACGGCGATCAACCCACCACATTCCAAACAAGAATCCGCCGATCAGGCACACGCCAATCGCCGCGGCGACCCAACTCAGTGGCAAACTGCCACGATATTGCGCCTTCATCCCCTGAAAGCCGGCGTTCTCCTCCTCGAGATCGGAGATACGTGAACTAGCCTCGGCCAGCCTGACATCAAATGCCGCAGCTTCGAGGCGTAATGCGTCGATGGTCGCAGCGGGTGCAGCAAAAGACTGCCTGGTTTCTTCGAGCTCGAGGGTTAAGGCATCGCGCTCGGCCGTAATTTCGGCAACGATGAGCTTTGCCGGCTTATCGTCGACCAGGTAGGCCGCCTTCACCCAGCCTTCCGCGCCATCGGGCAGCCGCACGTTGGCATAATTACGATCTCGTGTGAGAACTTCCATTTCCTGGCCGCTGTCGAGATAGCGGCCGGCGCGGTCACTGGTGTCCGGTGCCTGATGTAAGCCCAGTCGCAAATTGTCTGTCACATAGGCTGTATCAGCCGCTGCCGTCAGTGGCGCCAGCGCTATAAGCCCGATGAATCCCCAAACGCCTAGCTGCATTGCGTATCTCCCTTATCCGCCGCGAGTGTACCTCATTGTTCGTACACCCAGCGCAGTAAGGCCTCTTGTACCTCTTCACCGGGTCCGCGATGAATATCCTCATATGCCTGCATTGCGACCACGGCGAATCGCCGCCCCGATTTCGATTGCAGGTAGCCGGCGATCGCCGTGACATGATCGAGCGAACCCGTTTTCAAATGAGCCTGACCAATAAGATCGGTATTAGCAAAGCGTCGGCGCAAAGTACCGTCCAGGCCTGACAGCGACATGGATGCTAAATATTCGGGCATATAGGGCTGCCGCCAGGCGAAATGCAGCATGCCAGCCATATCCTTCGCCGTGGTCCTGGTGTCCCGTGACAGTCCTGCGCCATTTTTGAGTGCTATTTCAGTCGATGCGAGTCCGTTTGCGGCCAGCCATGCCGCAATGACGGCTCTTCCCTTTTCCTCGGTCCCCGGCGCGCCGGCTTCTTCCGCACCCAGCGTATATAGCAGTTGCCGTGCCATGACATTGTTGCTGTGCTTGTTGATGCGCGCGATCATTTCTGCGAGCGGCAGCGACTTAAATGAAATGATCGGCTCAAGCTCGTCCCCAACAACGACTTTGCCCCAATCACCATTGAACTTGCCACCCGATTCACGCCATAAGGTGTCGAAAAGTCCGTACACGAATTCATTGTGCGATAGCACCGTTCGATCCATCGCATAACGTTTGCAGCCGCTCGGGAAGCGGCCCGACAAAGTGACTTCGTCGACTGCATCGTTGCTCGTCATCGTGATGCCGCGTTGATATCCACGGCAACTGCCATTCGCGAGCCCCAGCCTGTTGTCGACCTGAAGGTTGTCCAGGGGCGGATCCAGACGTACATTGACCGCACCGCTGACATGGTTCGGCTCGAACCAGTATCTGACGACTTTCAGATTCATCAACAAGGCATTCGGCGCAACGTTATATGCACGAAGTGGCTGCCTGTCGAATGCAGCAGGGTCATACTCACCGACATCGAACCAGCTATCGTCGAGCAATAGATCACCGCGGATTTCCTGAATGCCGGTGTGGCGAAGGTCGCGCAACATTTGCCAGACACGTTCTGTTACCAAAAACGGGTCCCCATATCCCTTGATAATCAAATTCCCGTTCAGGCGCCCTTGCTCGACTTCACCGTCTGTGAATATGTCCGTATGCCAGCGATAGGTCGGCCCCAGGACATCCAGGCCCACCAAGGTTGTCAGGAGTTTGATGGTGGAAGCCGGATTACGGGGCTTATCGCTCTGCCAGTCGAGAATTGCTTCACCAGTCGCAAGGTCGGCGACGTAAACACTGAGCGTATTTTGCGGTACACCTCGAGTGTTCAAAGCATTTTGCACCCGAAGCGGCAGCTCGGGTTCGGCCGCCAGTGCGGCAGTAGTTATTGTTAGCAATAGTAATGCCGCTACTCTCATCCTGTTGATTCCTGTTCGATCAAGTGTTTTTCCAAAGCGCGCGTTGCGGTTCGATGTATGACGAGGCTTGCCAGGACAATGGCGACAAGTCCGGCGGCAAGAATCCAATACCCCCATTCTGTCGGCGCGACCTCACCCGAAAGTATTTGACCCAGATCTCGAGCAAGGGTGCCAAGGTAAACGTATAAAGCTACCGCAGGCAACATGCCGATTGCGGTCGCAATCAAGTGCGTAACTGCCCTGACGGAGGTCGCTCCATAAGTATAATTGAGCAGGTTATAGGGGATGATCAACGACAATCTGGTCAGAAGCACGATGATGAAGGCCTCTTCCTTCAGCGCCATCTCAATGGCATACACGCGCGGGTGATGTGCGACTTTTCTTCTTACCCAGGGCCGCGCGATCCAGCGCCCGGTTTCGAAGGCCGCCTGTGCACCGAGCGGCAAGGCCACGAATGCGAATGTGAATCCGGGTAGAAATCCGAACAGAAAACCACCAATCATCATTGCTACTGACCCCGGCAGGAAAAGAACCGTCGCGATGACGACGAATACTGAGTAGACAGCGGGGCCCGCAATCGGGTGTTGCTGCACCCACCCAATCAGGGCCGCAATGTAGTCGGCGAGTGGGAGCAGGTACAGACTGACGACCAGCATCAGGAAAACTGCAACAAACAGAATTCGTTTTAGCGATGACTTCATTGGCGCGCCGGCTTCTTGATTTTATAGGTGCGTATTCTGTCAGCCAGCGTTGTTGGCTTGATACCCAGCAGCTCCGCAGCTCCGCCGGCGCCAGACACTTTCCCATTGGCCTGCCTAAGCGCCTTTACGACGTTATTCTTTTGGAAGGCACGCATATCTGCCTCCGTCATAACCTCGTCACTGCGCTGCGTAACTTCTGCAACCTCGTCAGCGTCGACCACCAAACCCGGCAGCGACAGGTCCAACCGCAGGACCTTTCCTGTTGAAAGGATCACAGCACGCTCGATCACATTCTTGAGTTCCCGGACATTTCCGGGCCAGTTATAGCCACGCAGGTTCGCGGTCTGAGCTCGAGTCAGCGTCAGGGCCTCGCGGCCGAAGTCCATGCATGTCTGTTGCAGAAAGTGTTGCGCCAATTGTACGATATCGTCACCGCGCTCCCGTAGCGCGGGAACCTCCACCGGGAAGACGCTCAGTCGGTAAAAAAGATCCTCGCGAAATTTACCGTCAACAATGAGCTGCTCAAGATTGCGATTTGTGGCGGCGATGACTCGCACATCAACGCTGCGGGTGACATCGTCACCAACCCGCTCAAATTCGCTTTCTTGCAAGACACGCAGCAACTTGCCTTGCAGCTCCAATGGAATCTCGCCAACTTCGTCGAGAAAAATAGTGCCGCCATCGGCCAGCTGAAAACGGCCGATCCGATCGCGATGGGCGCCAGTGAATGCGCCTTTGACGTGTCCGAAAAACTCACTCTCAAACAACTCCTTTGGAATAGACGCACAATTGACCTTCACAAGCGGACCGTCCGCGCGCGGACTGTGGACATGAATAGCGTGAGCAACCAGCTCCTTACCGACGCCCGACTCACCTTGTACCAAGACACTGGCCGGGGTCTCAGCGACTGCCTCAACCCTCTTGATCATGCGCCGCAGTGCGGGGCTGGTACCAATGATGCGGCCAAAGTTCATCGCAACATTGACCTCCTCCCGAAGGTAATCACGCTCCATTTCCAGCTCATCGCGCAGACGTGCGTTTTCGTTCAAAGTGCGTCGCAATTCTCTTTCGGCGCGCCGCCGTTCGGTGACATCTTTCGATGCGACGAGCATACGATCAACTTTGCCGTCCTCATCACGATGCGAAATCGCAGACATTACGAGATCCAGAACGGTGCCGTCCCTGGCCAGCATCTGGCGTTCCAGGTTATTAAAGTCACCGTCACTGATTAGGTCCTGTAAACGCCCATCCGTGTAAAGTTTGCGGTCGCGGACACTGAAAAAGTCTGTGATTGGCCGACCAACGACTTCGTCTCGCTGGTAACCCAGTTTTTGCAACCAGTGGTCGGTTACGGTCACAACGAGGCCGTCACCATCGACGGTATGCAGCATTGCGGGTGTTGCCCGATACAAAGTCCGGTACTGGAAGTTAGCGCGCGCCTGATCGGAGATTTCAGAGTACATCGCGACAGTGCGCAGGAACTCGCCCTCTTGATCATATTCAACAATCGCGTTGCTGACGCAGTCGATGACATCGCCGGACTTGCTTACAAAGCTGACCGGCTTGTTTTCGAGCTTTCCTGTTCTACGAAGTGCCGGCCGCAACTCATCGCGAACCCTTGCAGTGCTTTCCGGCGTCATGAACTCCTCGGGCATACGCCCGACCATTTCCTCGCGCTCATATCCCAGCCGCTTGAGCATGGCGTCATTGACATCGAGATAGGCGCCATCCTCGGCAATTGAGGTTGCCATCGAAGGTGACTTGCGAAACAGCCACTGATAGTCGTCCTGGGTCATCATCGGCGCAGTATATACGGTTTTTCGTAAATAAATTGACGGCTTTTCGTTATTTACGAAATTCCGTTATCTATGAATAAAGGATAACTTGCTGTTTTTAATGGTTTTTAAAGGTTGGCACGAGATGTGCAATAAGATAATTGAAATTTGGATAAATTCAGCGACGCACGGATAGCTGGCGCTGTTAACACTTAGGAAACGACCATGAAAAGCAAATACTTCGAAAACGTACTCGCGCTCCTCGGCGCACTAGTAATCATCGTTGGCGTCTCAGCCGCTGCAAGTTCAGCGCTGGCCGGTGATACCGGCACACTTGAAATTTATCAGGTAGCCCAGAAATAAGAACCCCCACCCGGCGACTGTCGGTCAGATCTCTCTCCCCCTGACTTTCTGACTGGCGACGCCGGGACTTCACCGTAAGGAAAGTGGTGAAACAAGCGGACCATGATGGTCCGGCGGCAATCCCCCCTGCCGTTATCTCGAAGGCACCGGAGTTCTATCTTCGGTGCCTTTTTTTATTGCCTTTTATCACGGTGCTGTTCTGCACTTTCCGCGTGGCTTTCTGCGTTTCGGCGGCTGATCATTTCGCGAAGCTTTTTAAGCCAGGTTCGCGCCCAGACGAATTCAACGGCCAAAATAGCCAGCCCTGCAGGGATGAGCACAATTGCAGGACCGGGAGTCACAATCATGATGATTCCCAATAGCAACACACTGCTTCCAACTACTGCGATAACAATCCGCTTAGCAGTCCTGTAGGTGAAATCTACGGCGCTTCTGATCACTGGCAGCGCAAGTTCAGTTACTTACATCGGGCGTCAAGTGCTGATCCAGGAAGTCCAGTGTTCGCCGCCAGGCGTCTTCGGCACTTGCGGCGTGGTAGTTTCGCCCTGTTGGATTCGCGAACGCATGTCCAACGTCCGGGTATATCTGGATATCGAAGGTCTTGTGTAGACGTCTTAGCGAGTCTCGGAATTCTTCAACAGACTTAATTTTGATACCGCTATCATTCGCCCCGAATATGCCGAGAATGGCTGCGCCGATCGGGAGAAGTGCTTCCGTATCCGCTGTTACCTGGCCATAATAAATAACCGCCGCATCCAGGTCGTTCGGGAAGAGTTGCGCTGTGTTGAGCGACATTCCGCCGCCAAAACACCATCCGACAGAGCCAACGCGAGGCGCGCCGGCTGTGGTACTGACGAACTCAAATGCAGCACGGATATTCTGCTCAGCCGCTTCCGGTTCCTCTATCGCATTCATCATCAGTACCCGAGCTTCGCCGGGAGTATTTGCAACTTTGCCGCTGAACAGGTCCACGGCAAAAACGATGTAACCCTCGGCGGCGAGGCGATCGGCCATCGCACGGATGTTGTCGTTCAGACCCCACCACTCGTGGATCATAATGACCGCTGGCAACGGTTCAAACATGTCCGCAGGCGCCGAGAAGTAACCGTATATCAACTCATCATCGACTTCGGTGTACGCCATTGTTTGTGAGATCACTGCCCGCTCGGGTATTACCGCTGCGGCAGGACTTGGCTCTGTCGTGTCGTCGGCGTGCTCCCGCGACATCGCGTCGACGTTAGCGCGCGCCGCCTCGAGGGCCTCCTCATCGGCGCCGGGCTGACCGGACTCACAAGCTGCCAGCATCATTGCGATAAGCACAACGAATCCTGCGATTCTGGTGTGTAAAGACTTCAATCTGTACATACGCTATATCCTGTCCAACCGATGTTAACCCCCAGCAATACATGCATTACCAGCGTAGCCAAGTGTAATAGAAAATTGCGGCAATTGGCGATGCCTGCATTAGACTGCTCGCTTACCTGCGCTTAACCTCGGACCACACATGACCCTGCTCGCAGAGACACTGATCTACCTGCTCGCCGCAGTAATCGCAGTACCACTTAGCCGCCGGCTCGGTTTGGGATCTGTCCTCGGATATCTCGCGGCGGGAATTGCGATAGGTCCGTTTGGCCTTGCATTCATCCGCGATCCCGATCACATACTTCACTTTGCGGAACTTGGGGTCGTATTTCTGCTGTTCATAGTCGGCCTCGAACTCAAGCCATCCCGGCTTTGGGTAATGCGGCGCATGGTATTTGGACTGGGTGCAGCACAGGTCATACTATCAGCTGCAGCGATCGCGCTGGTCGCCTGGTTGTTCGGTTTTGGCCCTAGCGCAGCCGTCGTAGTCGGCCTTGTTCTGGCGCTCTCTTCGACGGCATTCGTCTTACAAATGCTAGCCGAGAAAAAACAACTCCCAACGACTCACGGACGAGCCGCGTTTTCAATCTTGCTATTTCAGGATCTCGCGGCAATACCATTAATCGCCCTGATGCCACTGCTTGGCAGCAACGCATCATTTGATGACGGGATCAATTTCGCTCAAATAGCCATCATGGTGGCTGCTATCGCTGGCCTTGTATTCGGCGGGCGCTACCTTCTACAACCCACGCTCAAAATTGCGGCGCGGTCCGGTATTCCCGAAATCTTCACGGCGACGGCACTGCTTGTTGTCATCGGGGCGGCTCTACTGATGCAGGCTGTCGGAATGTCGATGGTGTTGGGCGCTTTTCTGGCGGGAATGTTGTTGGCCGATACCGAGTATCGCCATCAGCTAGAGGCAGACATCGCGCCATTCAAAGGACTCTTGCTCGGACTGTTTTTTATTGCTGTCGGGATGTCGGTAAACGTCGGACTGCTGCTGAATGTTCCCGCGCGCATCATCATCGCCGTCGTATTATTGATGCTTACGAAAGCAATGGTTCTTTATGCGCTGGCGCGACCTTTTGGTATGTGTGATCGTAGTGCTGCGCTAAAGCTCGCCGCGGTTCTTGCCCAAGGCGGTGAATTCGCGTTCGTACTCCTCGCTATCGTTGCCAAAGAGTCTGTTCTCCCACCCGCGCTTATCGACGAACTCATACTTGCCGTCGCGATATCAATGCTTTTGACGCCCTTCATATATGCCGCCGCAGAATTTGCTGGCGGAAGACTAAAGCGGAAAGAAGAGCCCGAATTCGATGAAATGGTCAGCGATCATCATGACGTTTTGATCGTCGGCTTTGGTCGTGTTGGGCAAATCGTTGGTCGAATGATGAACGTTGTTGGCTATTCATTTACCGCTTTGGAGCGAGACTCATCACAGGTAGAGTTCGTACGGCGCTACGGGTCAACCGTACACTATGGCGACGCTTCCCGGCTAGACCTGCTACGAGCGGCAGGAGCAGAGCACGCGAAGATATTCGTGCTAGCCATTTCCGATCTTGAAGAGTCAATGAAGATTGCCGACTCAGTCATACGAAACTTCCCGAACCTGACGATAATCGCGAGAGCGCGAAATCGACGTCACGCCCACAAACTGATGGATCTTGGTGTGCTTCACATTTTCCGTGAAACGCTGTTGTCGAGCTTGGCCATGTCGGAGCAAGTTCTAACTGCGCTCGGTCAATCACCGGCGGAAGCGAAACATATCGTGGACTCTTTTAGCGAGCGTGACTCACAGCTGCTGCTTGAGCAACACGCAATACACGACTCAGAAGAAAAGCTAATTCAGTCGTCCAAGGATACCGCTTCGGAACTTGAGTCGCTGTTGCGAAGAGACAAGTTTCCAGACTGAGCTAATGGCCCTCATTGGCGAGGTCGCCGACGGATGCGTAGACCAGCGCGAAAACAAATAGCAGCATGAGGACTTTTGTCAATCATCCTCATCGTCTACCCACTCTTTCAGTTTGCTCTTGTCGACTTGCTGCCACTGTCGATCACTTTGCCGCATGTAGCCAATAACTTTAACGATCGTATATGCGACGACTAAAGCAATAAATATCAGGAGATATTTCAAACCATCGGGCATTATATGAATCCTTCTAGCGGCAAACTGCATTTCGATTCATTGTAATGAAGTCTACGAGCGAACAACAATCTGTATGGCGACGCGGCACAGCATTTGTTCGGGAGGCTGTGCAAGACAACGACGAAGACTTCACCACCGGGCCAATCGGGCGCGCGCTGGGGATGCTGGCGATTCCGATGATGCTCGAAATGGCGATGGAATCGATATTCGCCGTTGTTGACATCGCTTTTGTTTCTCGACTTGGTACAGACGCTGTTGCAGCCGTTGGCATCACCGAGGCACTGATCACGGTCCTCTACGGAACAGCAATTGGTCTCGGCGTGGGTGTTACCGCAATGGTTTCGCGGCGAATCGGAGCGAATGACACCACCGGCGCCGCCGAGGTCACTGGGCAGGCAATCTGGATTGGCGCCTTTCTGTCTATCGTAATCGGTATAGCCGGAGTTGCTTACGCGCGCGATCTGCTGGAGATGATGGGGGCTTCCGAAGGCGTCATAGAACAAGGCGTCGGTTTCACTGCCGTTATTTTGGGTGGGTCCGTAAGCATCATTTATTTGTTTTTGCTAAACGCAGCATTCCGGGGTGCTGGCGACGCAACCGTCGCTTTGCGATCCTTGTGGATCGCGAACGGTATCAATATCGTTCTCGACCCTTGCCTTATTTTCGGACTCGGGCCGTTTCCCGAGATGGGCGTTACCGGAGCCGCCGTCGCAACCACAATCGGTCGCGGTACTGGCGTGCTCTACCAGCTCTGGTACTTAATGGATGGCCGCGGGCGGATCGAATTTCATATTCAATATCTGAAATTCAACGCCCCGCTTGCCTTGCGTATAGTAAGAATTTCACTGGGCGGTATCGGCCAGTTTCTCATCGCGACCGCCAGCTGGATTGGCGTTATGCGCATCGTATCCATTTATGGCAGCGCTGCGATTGCGGCGTACACGATCGCGCTGCGGATGATGGAGTTTGTGTTCCTGCCTGCCTGGGGGCTGGGAAATGCCGCAGCGACGCTTGTCGGCCAAAATCTGGGCGCTGCTCAAGCAGAGCGAGCGGAGAAGTCCGCCTGGAAGGCCGCTAAATACAACGCTATTTTCATGTCGGGAACGGGCGTGTTTCTTTTGATATTTGCAGGATTCATTACCGGGCTTTTTACGGACGAACCCGACGTACTTCGCTGGGGTACAAGTTGTCTGCAAATCCTGAGTATTGGTTTTCCAATGTACGCCATTGGCATGGTCGTGGTTCAAGCCCTAAATGGCGCCGGCGACACGACAACTCCGGCCATCCTGAACTTCATCTGCTTTTGGCTGCTACAAATTCCGCTGGCCTACTTTCTGGCGACCAAAACGCCGTTGCAACCGAATGGCGCCTTCATCGCTATCGTTGTCGCCGAGTCGCTGCTAACGGTGCTCGCCGTTATCATGTTTCGAAAAGGCACATGGAAACTGCAAACAGTGTAGATTCGCGTTTTTGTGGGCGCGAAACCCGAGGACGACCCAATGAACGACCTTTCACGGCTGGCCAACATGGCTGAGATATTCAGCGCCATTGTTGTCATAGGCGGTATTATTTTTGCTGTCATTCAAATGCGCCAGACGCGTCAGCAGCGTCGTGAAATGGCCGCTATTGAGCTGTTCCGATCATTCGGTAGCCGCGCTTTCACCGATGCCTACCGTAACGTCCTTCACTATCCCAACGGCGTTACAACGGCGTCATTGAAGGGCGATCTCGCGAACGGCGAACACTGCGCAATGATTATCTGCACAACCATGGAGAACATTGGCGTCATGATGTATCAACGGATCGTTCCTTCGGCAGTCGTTAGCAATTTGCTTGGATCCAGCACGTCCATACTTTGGAAGAAGCTTGAAGTTTATGTCGCAGAGCTTCGCAGGGAACTGGACAATCCTTTCGCCTTTGAGTGGTTTCAATGGCTATCGATCACGCTCGAGCGCTTGCAGGACGATTCTGACCTTCCCGCGTACGAGGCGCACACGGATTGGCTGCCACGTAATCTCAGTAGCGAGCTCTAGGTACTGTTCAAACCAATGGCTGAGCCCAAACTGATTGAAATTCATGATGCGACGATCTGGCGCGGTTCAACGCGCGTTTTTGAGGGTCTCAATCTCGACATAGAACAGCACGAGCGCGTGGCCATCCTGGGTCCAAATGGTTCGGGAAAGACAACGCTGTTGAAAACAATCAACCGTGAGCTATACCCGGCTGCAAGGGAAGGCTCGTACATACATATTCTCGGCAAGGACCGATGGAACGTTTGGGAGCTGCGTAAACACATTGGCGTTGTTTCCAACGACTTGCATCAACGCTACGAGGCGACCACTCTGGCCATCGAGGTCGTCGTTTCCGGATTTCATTCCAGTATCGGTGTGCACGGCATCCTCGCGGACCGGGTAACGCCCGATCAGATCACTGCTGCGACAAAGACGCTCGCCGGCCTGGGAATCGAAGAACTTCGTGACACGCCCTTAAAACGTATGTCGTCAGGCCAGCAGCGCCGCTGTTTGCTGGCGCGTGCGCTGGTCCACGATCCAGTCACATTGATACTGGACGAACCCACGTCAGGTCTCGATTTCGCCGCCAGCTTTGATTATCTTGCACGTATTCGCAGACTTGCCCGAGAGGGTCGAAATATTGTCATAGTGACCCACCACCTCAACGAAATTCCGCCCGAGGTTGACCGTGTGATTCTGTTGCAGGAGGGAAGGATTGCAGCCGATGGCTCGAAAACTGAAGTCCTTACCAGCGATATACTCAGCTCAGTCTACGAGACTCCAGTCCGCGTCGCGGAGGTGGACGGCTTCTTCCTCGCTTATCCGGGCTGGAGGAGCGAACCGGGAAAATGCAAAAACGTGACCTGATACGATACTTGAGACCGATTCCGGACTTACTCTTTATCCTATGAAGACAGCACGAACAATCCTGACGGGAACACCATTGATCGCTTTGCCGGCTTTTGCCGCAGAAGGCGAGTTCCAAACAGGAATCACAGGTGTCGGCCCTGCGAAGTTCTTGTTCACGCTGGCTGCTGCGCTGCTGCTCACACTGATTTTCCGATCAACTGCGAATCATCTGGCACGATTTGTAAGCACTAAGATTGGCCAGTGGCGAATACGGAGCGCGCTCGCCGAACGCAGCCCCGATGTCCTGCATGACTTCATTCTGCCGGGTGCCTATGGCGGCCTTGCGAAAATCGATCATGCCATCCTTACGGCTGGTGGCATTCTCTGCATTCAAACCAAGCACTACAACGGTGTGGTTTTTGGTGGCGAAGAAGAAGCGCAATGGACTAACGTCGATGGCGTCAAACGCCGGCGTTTTTTGAACCCACTTATTCAGAACGAAGGCCGCACCCGCGCTTTGAAGAAAGTCGTGCCGGATGTTCCAGTCGCAAACCTCGTGATATTCACTGGCAAAATTGAATTCACATCACCGCCGGCCGACAACGTCATTCATGTTAGTCAACTGGAAAGCTACGTAGCCAAGTATGTGTTTGGCCCCAGCAAGATCGATGACTGGCATGCAGTCTGGCTGACCGTCAATGCGGCCGCTTTGACAGACGACGAAACTCGCAAAGACTTTCAGGCGCAGCTGGGTTTCAGCTAGAAAAGCCCCCTACGCGGCCTTGCCGCCGATGATCTATACTCAGCCGCAATGAAAAGCTTGAGGCATTGCGAATGGAAACTACCCAGGTTCTGATTTCTTCACCGATAGGCGTTCTATCCGTTTTGTCTGCGGTCGCCGCATTTTTCTTTTTTCTGGCGCAAGTTACGAAAGCCAAATTCTTCAACTACATACCGCCGTTGCTGTTTATTTATGCGACGCCGGTATTTCTCAGCAACCTCACGGTCGCCGGGCACACGGTAATTCCCAACAGTTCGATTATCTACGGCGGACTGAGTCAGTTCGTGCTGCCCGTGTTTATCGTACTGATGCTGATCAAGGTTAATGTACCGGCCGTCGTCAAAGTCATGGGTAAGGGCGTGCTTGTCATGCTTATGGGCACGGCAGGCGTGGTTGTCGGCGGTGTGTTTTCTTATATCATCGTACACGGCTGGCTGCCTGATGATTCCTGGAAAGGTTTCGGCACTCTCGCAGGGAGCTGGATTGGTGGTACCGCGAACATGCTTGCGACCAAGGAAATGCTCGGTGCGTCCGAGGCACAGCTTGGACTCGCCGTTGTCGCCGATAATGTTGTTTACATCATTTGGCTACCGCTGCTTCTGATGTCACGCGACTTTGCCGACAAATTCAATAAATGGGCGCGCGTACCAAAAGATCGTCTGGCGGCAATGGACGCTGCAGCAGAATTACACGTTGAAGAAGATCACGCGCCGACAATGCAGCAGTATCTTTATCTTGGCGCTGTTGTTTTCGGCGTGACGGCAATCGGTCATGGAGTCGCGCCCGTGATTGCCGGATGGATCGCTGACACCACACCGGGCCTGGCCGGTATTTTCTCCGAAACGACAACACGTATCTTGCTCGTTACGACTATTGCCCTGCTGCTGTCGACGACCGCAGTATCGCAATTGCCGAACTCAACTGCGATTGGAACGGCGCTGGTCTACATCTTCGTCGCCGGTATGGGTGCCAGAGCAGAGGTTGCCGGTCTGTCCGATGCGCCAGCATTTATTCTTGGCGCATTTATCTGGATATTCATACATGGCCTGTTCATGCTCGCCGGTGCGTGGATTTTCCGCGTAGATGTACACAGCGTTGCTATCGCTTCAGCTGCGAATATCGGTGCGGCAGCGTCAGCACCCATCGTTGCGGCGCATCACCGCCCAAATCTTGTACCGGCATCGATTTTGCTCGCGCTGCTTGGCTACGCCCTCGGTAATTACCTGGCGCCATTAACTGGCCACCTGGCGAGAATCGTCGCAGGTCAGTAGCAATGTGGAAGACATACGTCAAACGCGTTGCTCTGGGTTTCGGCGCATTTGTACTCGTATTGAGCCTTGTCGCTGTATTGCTGTGGCGTCAGCGACCCGACCTCAACGCGATTGACTGGCCCGCGCCGACACTGGCGTCGGTGTCTTCCGCCGATGCGGTCACAGTCACGTGGTTGGGTGTCACTACACTGCTGTTTGACGACGGCGAAACTCAAATACTGATCGACGGGTTCATTTCTCGCCCCACGCTCACCGAAATTCTGTTCGACTTGCCCATCGATAACGATGCACCACAGATCAACTACGTGATGAACGAATTTCGGATGCGCCGACTCGCTGCAATAATTCCAGTACACAGTCATTTCGATCATGCGATGGATATCGGCGCGATTGCCAATCGTTCGAGCGCATCTATTCTAGGCTCCGAATCAACCGCCCAGATCGCGCGAGGTGCGGGTGTACCGGAGGATCAAATTACCGTTGTGAATGACGCGACGGGTTTCGACTTTGGAAATTTCCGGGTCACGTTGCGGCCATCCAGTCACGCGCCAATCGGTTGGCGTGGTTCTGTCCCGATGGATGGCATTATCGAAGAACCGCTACTGATGCCACAGCCCGTTTCCGCATGGCGGATGGGCGGCGCTTATACAGTCATCATCGAACACCCGCAGGGCACGGCACTGATACAGGGCAGCGCTGCCTACCGCAAATACGACATGCAAAATGTTTCGGCAGACGTTGCTTTTCTCGGCGTCTCGCAGCTTGATTCTCTGGGCAAGGATTACGCCGAGCTTTACTGGCAGCATACGATCACCGCAACCGGCAGCCATAGCGTATATCCGATTCATTTTGATGACTTCCTGAGACCGTTCGGTGAGGTCGCTTTGCCCGCTCAATTTATCGACAACTTTGAAACAACGGCTGGCTGGCTGGATGAGTTTCGGCTCCGCTGGGATCGCGATGCCTCATTGTTCATGCCGGAATTCGGCGTACCCATCGCTATCTTTTCTCAGCCTGAATCTGAACCACCGGTCGAAATCAATTCGAGCGATGAGTCATGACCATTAATTAGCGCCTCTTTTCCAGCGCGATCCATTTGTTTGATGCGGTATTCAATTTTGGACGCTGTTGACCGGTCGCCGATCAACTCGGAAAAAACCAGCGTTAGCGGGCCACGGCCTTTCAAGTACTTCGCGCCGCGTGGGCTACGCTCATGCTCATCAATACGTCTTGAGACGTCTGCGGCTATGCCAGTGTAGTAGGTGTCGTCCGCACAACGCAGTATGTAAATGCTGTACTCAGTATCCGCCATAACTAGTCACCACCATGGGTCCGCGCGCCAGCAGGTGGGTACTTCTGCAACAGTTTTTCCGGTCGAACAGGTCGCGACTCAAAGTTACCACCACAGTTAGGACAAACACCCGCAAGTTCACCGTAAACACAGTCTCGGCAAAAGGTACATTCAAAGGTGCAGATCATCGCGTCTTTGGAGTTCGGCGGCAGGTCTGTGTTACAGCGCTCGCAGTTTGGTCGGAGCTCTAACACGGCAGGTTAGCATTGCCACCAACCAGGGTGTCACCGAATACGCGGAAGGCACCCGCTTCGATGCTTTCGAGATTCTCCGCCGTATCGAGCCACGTCAAGACGATGTCGGTCGTACCGTCCAACTCTTCAGCAGGCTCAAATAGTCTCAGCGTTAGCACGTTTCCTGTCAACGCGGCTTCGCGAATCAGGTTGTGACCGCCAAATTGCTGCTCATTGATCTCGATGTAGATCGACTCGTCGAATTCGTCGTCGAGCGTTCTCATTAGCAACAGATAATCAGAAATATCACCCTCGTCTGTCGTCTTCGCGAAAAATAA
This sequence comes from Woeseiaceae bacterium, assembly GCA_021773075.1. Taxonomy (GTDB): domain Bacteria; phylum Pseudomonadota; class Gammaproteobacteria; order Steroidobacterales; family Woeseiaceae; genus UBA1847. The sequence continues at coordinate 116,597 of JAJFKT010000002.1, read as the reverse complement.
CATCGTGGTGTTCTCTCTGACATCGAACGCAACAGTGTCGTATTGTCGGCTAGCGGTCATGAGACTCCTTGGCTAGGTCGAGTATCTCATCTTTTTCCGTCCAGATTTCGGATAACCACGAATGAACGCGTTTCCTGAATTCTCTATCTGTTTCGTAGCTGCCCTCCGCTAGCCACGCCTCGAGATCACGCACGCGGACATCGATCACGACGTTCACCGGATGGCCGCAACACATATCCCAGAAACTGGTCGCACCGTCCGGATAGATCAGTGTGACGTCGACAACATTAGTGAATAATTCGCCCATTGATGACAAAGCAACCGCGAGGCCGCCAGCGCGCGGCTGCAGAAGATGCTTGTAAGGAGATTTGCGGTCTATTCGTTTCTCGTCGGAAAAGCGCGTTCCTTCGATGAAGTTCAATACGGATGTCGGGGTGTCACGAAACTTCTCACAGGCCCGCCGAGTCGTCTCAAGATCCTTGCCTTTCATGTGCGGGTTTTTCGCCAGATACGACGGTGAGAATCGCTTCATGAACGGCATGTCCATCGCCCACCAGGCAGCTCCGAGTAACGGAAACCAGATGAGTTGCTGCTTAATGAAAAACTTCAAGAATGGAATCTTGCGGTTAAATACAGCTTGCAGGACGACGATATCCACCCAGGTTTGGTGGTTTGCGATGACGAGATACCAACCGTCGCGCCGTAAACTCTGCAGTCCGCGACTGGCTACCTCAACAGAGGCGGCGATTCGCATCAGAAACGAGTTGACGCTGACCCAGCTCTCACCAATAGCCATCAGGACGCGGCTGATCGCCCGCTTCAGTGCCGGAATTGGCAGTAGAAGCTTGAAGATTGCGAGCACGAAAATCGGAATGAACCAGAAAATCGTATTGACTGTCAGGCCGCCAAAGAACAGTACGCCGCGGAAATTTCGGAAGAAGGATTTCACGGCTGTATTTTAGCCTGAATCGCGCTACGGTGATCAATCACTGCACGAGCGGGACGAGATTTTCATAGTGCACAATGGCAGCGGTTCACCCAATGCCCGGAAACGGCCAGTACTCACCGCACGAGCTCGCCAGGTGCTTCCCAATACTTGCCGCTGGCGAATGGCGAGGTCCGCTTTACCCTCATTAGCAGCCGCTCGAACGGCCGGTTTCGGGGTATCATGGAGTTCTGCAAATGACCCATTGCAGCCGTTCGCGATTCTCCATTTATTTTGACGAGTCGTATCGATATGCGACCAGAGAGACCGTAGTTCACGAGAGGGCGATTACTGCTGTGAAGTTCATCTATGGGCTGATTTCATTTATCTCGATAGCAGGTGGCGTCGCTATCCTCGTCAGCTACTCCGTAGACCCATCCGGTAATCTTCCTTCGTATGAGGGCCTTAACCAAATCGAGGGCGAAATTGCTTGGGTACAAGACCACCGGTACGGTGTCAGATTCGGATTCAAAAACGACGATAGAAGATTCAATTATCCATCGAAAGCACGTGAATTGGGGGTTGTACGGAGATCATTGGAATCAGCCTCCGGTGCGCGGGTAACTATCCTCGTTGATCTGGGTAGGTCGAATTCACCTCTCTACAATGACAAAGTCTATTTCACTGTCTTCGAAATCCGTATCAACGATAGCGTCGTTCGATCATTTGCAGAGGTCTCTGAAGAGTGGATGAGCGATCAACGACTAATGCCGTATCTTGGGGCCTTCGGAATCTTCGCCGGTACATTTATCTTTTGGTGGTTGCGTAGGCAGAAGAAACCGGCCCGGTAGACGCTATAAGTTTACCTGAGGGAAGCGATTCGGATGACTGGTTTTGGCCGAACCGAGAAGTTAGCGCATCAAATGAATGAGCGGCTGCTAAGCGCTCGGAAGGAGCCGGTCGCAAATGTTAAGCTATGATTTCTGCTGGTGACCCGAAGGAGACGGTCGCGACGACGTGCCTTCGGAGGTATCACGTTTCGTTTATGCGCACGCGAGCTATGATTGAACGTCAATTGAGAGGGACGTATCGTGAAGCAATCAGTAGTGTTTTCGTTTCTAATTCTTACCTTGCTTCTAGTGTCAGGGACCGCATCTGGTGATGAACAGACCGACTCAGCGATGCTGAAGACGCTTTATGATGCTGACCAAGAAGCTCGCTCGGCCGAAAATATGGCTGCTGGAATTGTTCCGACGCTTCAGGAGGAACGGGGTCGGCGATTTACTGCGCTGAGATTAATAGCCGAAGGTAGTCTCGCAACCGCGAATGACTATTTTCATGCGGGAATGTTGCTTCACCACACCGGTACGATTCAGTTTGATGACGAGCATTTCGCAAGTTTAGGTACTGAAAGCAAGTTGCTGGCGTTCTTCTTGTTTCGCCGATCACATCAGCTTGGCCACAAGTCTGGGCGCGTAATGATGGCGGCTGCGTACAACTACTATCTGCAGGCTTGCGGTGAAGACTCTGGTAAGTACGGCTACAAATTTGAGGGGCATGAGACGATCTGGCGTCCAAATGTCGAAGGGGAAGATCTGGACACACTTAAGTGTGGTTTTGATCCTAGGCCGTATTTTGACTAGCACGCGACAAATTCGAAGAGCGGTGTGTGCGGCTGCGCTTTTGATAGTAGTTGGCGGGTGTGCGACTAGCGCACCGAAACCATTGGCGTTTGTTGGTGCCTACGGTGAGTTCTCAAATAATTGGTCGGCAGCCTCGAGAATTGTCGAAAGACATGGATTTGAGGCGCGACGCATCACGGTCGATCCACCGTCTGGTGTCGAGGGTTCGATAATTATTCACGGCAGGAGCGCCGCCGCCGAGTCGGCTGCCGGCCTTATCGCAGAAGACCTCCGCCGCAAATTTGGAGTACGTTTTGATGTTAAACCCGCTATGGTCGCAAACCATAGCTACTCCGATGATTACCTCGGCATCTATGTTGTTACTGACATGTACGCTGATTCGGCTGTCGACAGATTTCGGCTAAATCACACGATTATTCCGAGCGACGAGTTCATAGCTCAATGCGATCGGTTCGCTGGTTCCTTAATTCTTCTCGCTGGCGGTCAATTCAATCTATCTGGAGCGCTTTTCGACAAGTCCGATATAGAAAACCCGACGTTTGCAACCGGCGAATATTCTCGGTCGAAGGGGCGGTTGGAATTGCGATTACCGGGGAGTACCAGAAGTTACATCGAATCAGAGATTGAATGGAGTAGCGAGCCCGTCGCACGGACACTATTTGAAGTCATCAATACAGAACAAACAGGTGACAGCATTCTTGACTGTAATTTCCTTCAGGACCTAGCTGTAACGTCAGCGCATTAAGTCCGTTTCGCTGAGTGAAGACTCCTACTGAATGGCTGCTATTGGCCGAACTTTGTCAGTGATAGATGTAAAAGCCGAGCGGCTGCTAAGTCGGAAGGCGACAGTCACCTGGTTTAGGCTAGAATGACGGCGGCTGACCCGAAGCAACCATTCGCGTTTTCCGACTGCATGTTTTATTGAGTTAAAAAATAGTATGGGAATGTCACCTACATTTGTCGTTTCGTTGTTTATCGGACTTGCCACGGGCAGTACTGTCACGGCTTGCAGTGACAGTGTTGCAGCAGAGTTCCTGCCGGTCGAGACTTACCCGACCGCAACTTCCGATTCGTGTCGCGATGGAGTCGCACGAATCTACGACGAGTGTTCCGATCAAGCCGTGATCCTAAGACAAGCCCGAGAAAGCGCCGCGGCAAGTGGAAAAAGTGTGCTTATAGTCTATGGGGCTGAGTGGTGTATCTGGTGTCATGTATTTGAAAAGTATGTACAGGGCCAAAGTCGCAAGTATAAGTACGAGTACGAATACGAGGGCGAACCCCAATACTGGCCGATGCGCGAACGCGAGAATAAAGACGCCGAAGCACAAGCAAGGCAATTGAATAGATACGTCGCTGACAACTTCGTTATTGCGAACATCGAAGGGCACTATTCTCCAAATGGAGAGGAAGTTCTTGCCAATATCGGCTATGACACAAGCAATCTTGCTTTTGTCCCTCTCTTTGTTGTTCTGGACAACGAAGGTAAATACGTCGGCAATATGCAGTCCGTTAATCTGATCAGCGGATTGGAGGTCCGTGTTGACAGCGGAGAGGAGTATAGGGGATATGATAGGACCCTCCTCTTGAGGGAATTGCAGAAACTTCGCGAAGTTTCGATCGCACGTAGTCCAGGCTAGATATAGCTCAATCTCAGTGGCTGCTTCTGGCCGATTCCCGCCCTTTTCCATTTCCCTAAAGCAGACGCTTGAACGGCAAGTCTCGGAAAAAGCAGCCGCCCAGCCTGGGCGCAAAGAAAGGGTCAGGAGTTGCCACACACCCTGCTCCTCTCGGATCTTAACTTTCGCCAAAAAGTTAGTTGATCGACACTCCCCTCCAATTAGAGGGTTATTTCCAACAGTATGTAGTTGGGCTCAATCTAATAACACACTGATCACTAACGAAAAACCGCGCAACCGAAGATTCGTCTTGTATACATTATGCGCATAAGCTCTGCGCCTTTTTGTGCCGTTTGTCACGGCGGATCCTCAAGATTACAGCTATCCTTTTTCGCCCCAAGTGAAGAGACTCGGACATGCCTACTGTCTACGTTGACCCGGAACGGTCATCAGAAAATATCGTGGTTCTTACTCAGTCTGCCATCATGTTTGCCGACTTGGACAAAGGTGCCGTTGCCGACGCCGCTCTGCGCATCCGTGACGGAGCGCATGTGATTGAGATTCTCGGTAGCGACTGTACCTCAATTCCATATAGTCGAATTTCTAAAATTGTGAATCGAAATACTGAGGATAGTCTGGATATTGATCATGGTGACGAATACACCATTCTTTCATTGTTTACCGAAAAAACAGCACAAGAGGCAATGCAGGTTATTGATCCGCTCCTACCAAAAGGCTTTAAGCGAACCACTGTTCAACAGTCCACGTTGATGGCAAGTCTACCCGCCATTTTGACCGCAGCTGGCACGGGCGCCATCAGTTGCTGGACTTACGAACTAATTAACATTGTTTCAATTGTCGCTGGACTGGTTTGTCTCGTTGCTCTTTTCATCGCTTGGAGACGATTTTCAACTCCACCGGTCGTGACAGTTTTTAGTGCTGGAAAGTCTGTGTACAGACACATCAAATCACTGTTTTTGAATCTCATGTGGCTTGGTGTTGTGGCCGTCGCTGTCGGCGCAGCCTATGAATATTATCAGGATAGTCGCGGTCCAGCCGCGCTGATCAATTACTGGGATTCGTCGATCAACTTTACTCCCGGCGATGTACAGCGGTTCATCGACCGCGGTGCAAATATTAACCACGTCTCAGACGAATATGGTCAGACAGTGCTGATGAATTTGGTTTCCTACGGTGATGCCTCTGTAATCGAAGCACTTGTTCATGCTGGAGCCGACGTTAACCAGCGTGACGACTACAACTCGACCGCATTGCACATCGCTGTAGATAATCTTGCCCTGTCTAATGCCAGGATTTTACTTGAAGCTGGTGCTGATCCGAACAGTAAAGACGACTCGGGCTACACGCCGTTCTCTCAAGCTGTCTCTGGCGAGCACACGGCGATGGTTAAGTTACTTCTGGCACATGAAGCAGATGCCAACTGGCAGGGACCAGATGGTGAATCATTGTCTGATACTACCGAAAATGAAGAAATCCTCGCGCTGTTGAAAGACCAGTCGGTGATGGACCGGTAGGCAAACACCGTGAACATGAAGAGAATGGTTTTTCTTAAGCGAGTGCTATTTTGGCTGGAAGCCAGCAGTGTGTTTGCTTACTTTGTTAACGTAGCTTTCACGATTATTCTTACGGAGCCGCGTATTACCATGACAACGCTCTTTTGGGTTAGTGTTTATGTTGGTACGACGATCTACTTCGCTCAAACCGATCGCGAAAAAACAATCTGCAAGTACTAAATTCCCGTGACATTGTTTTTTGTTCTTGTCTGCGCGATGGTGGGTTTCGGAATGGCAATTGCTAAGCTTGGCTGAAATTCGTCGAAACTCACTCTCCTCTACGGAATTACGTCTTAACTTTTGCCGAGAATTTGGGATACCACCCTACGCTGACGGAAGGGAACGGCCAATATTTGGCGTTCGGGATTTTGGAATTTGCCCCAATACCCGCCCCGCAGTTCGAGCGGGTGCTTCTGTCCGAGAGCAACCCTTGAGCTGGTAAACTAACGAACGACTGCTACTGACCAAAACGGCTCAGTCGCAAATTATCATCGGATATGAATTGTTATTCGCCACTTTCGAACATGAATCTATATTTATGTGTCATGAAACAATGACTAGTACCGACAGAAACTCGATTCTTGATGCAATTTACGTTTTAAACGATGTTTTTGACAACTTGGTTGCCGGCACAATAGTTTTTGAAAAGTATCAATCGAAGTTTGAGTCAGGGGGGCTTTCTCAGCCAGGAATTGTAGCTGTTCAAAAAATGTGTGTTTCACACATTGTCCTAGGACTAAGCAAATTAGTTGAGTTCTGGGAGTACTATCATCATCTAGTGCCGGATGAGCTAAGGCCCGAGGTAAAGGCAATGGTTTCAAAGCTTCAAAGCAACGACCTAAGACACTTCCGAAATACGATTGTTGCGCATATTTGGGACAAGAAACTCGGACGCACACGGACACAATTCGAAATGATTGATCAACTCAACCGTATCTCCGATAACAACCCAAAAGCCTTTCTCTCATGGATAAACAACCCAAACAGTAACGTGTACCCCAATACTTTGGTCAGTATTGTCGTAGCTTTGAGGGACCAGTTACGCCAGGAACATAGTATTTCTGCAGGCGAAGTCTTCAATAGATGACACATAACTATGCGCTTCACTAGCCGCCTTGAAAATCTACTTCAGGCCGAAAGCAGCACGCTAAAATCTCTTCGAGACTAAGTTGGATCGGCTGGTTTTGGGGAAAGTAGACGCCAACCTGAGCGGAATGTGCGGGTCAACACAGAGCTCTGTCGGCCAATACTTGCCACCCACCATGTCTCCTTAGCGCTGGAAACTTGCCGCTCAATATGTACATCCCAGAATTGACTGATTCCGCTACTGTGGGAAGATAGCCCTCGCGAGAAAGGCAAATCCAGTGAAAGCTGGAGATGCAAAGCCACGGGTCCTCACATCCTCCGCGACATTCTTTCGCCACGAAGGATCCTAAGATCGCCGGGCTGTCGGAGGTGGAGCAATTACCAATAGGCTAGCGGTGAAGACCACAATGACCAATGCGAGCGAACGCCGCGAGATCGACCTGCCGGCGGGCAGGATTCGCTACCGAGAAGCAGGCGAGGGTAAGCCGATCGTCTTCGTTCACGGGTACCTGGTCGACGGGCGACTCTGGAGCGGCGTCGTGGATCGGCTTTCGGACAGATATCGCTGCCTCGCGCCCGACTGGCCGATGGGCTCCCACCAGGTGGCGATGGGGCCAGACGCCGACCTCTCTCCCTACGGAGTGGCGGACCTGATCTCGAGCTTTCTAGACAAGCTCGAACTTGATGACGTCACCGTTGTCGGCAACGACTCCGGTGGCGCCATGTCGCAAGTGCTGGTCACTCGTCACCCCGAGCGCATCGGCCGCCTGGTACTGACCAACTGCGACACGCATGAGAATTTTCCGCCGGGCATATTCAAGGCGATGCCGCCGATCGCTAAACTCCCACGCGGCATGGACCTGCTTTTGGCGCCGTTTCGAATCGGCGCCATCGCCCGGCGCGTGTTCCGCTACTTCGCCCAGACTCATATTCCGGGCGAGCTGATCTCCTCCTGGCTCTCTCCCAGCCTGCACAACTCGGACATCCGCCGCGACCTGAGCAAGGTCACGGCCGGAATGCACAAGCGCTACACTTTGGAGGCAGCCGAAAAGTTGGGCAGCTTCGACCGGCCACTTCTGCTCGTTTGGGCCCCCGGGGACCACTACTTCCCGATCAAGTACGCCGAACGCCTGGCGGCCTCTACTCCCAATGCTCACATCGTCAAGATTCCCGATGCGAAGACCTTCGTGGCGCTCGATCAGCCGCATCGCTTGGCCGACGTGATTGCCGAGTTCAGCTCATCTGAGCGGCAAGGTTCGGCTGCACAGCAGATACTCGCGGGTGGAAAGCACTGACATCATGGTCTCCACAGTCGTTTTTGCCATTGGCTCCATTCCGATCGTCTGGCTGTCCAGGCGGTCGCTTTTCCACCCAACATCGCACGGGTTCTCCCGATTTTTCGCCTTCGAAGCCATTCTCGCTTTGATCGTTCTGAATGCGCCACACTGGTTTCGTCATACCTTCGGCGCACAACAAATCCTCTCTTGGCTCCTGTTGTTCGTATCCGTCGTGCTAGTTGTGTGGGGTGTTGTTCTTTTGCGACGGTTCGGGCAGTCTCGCCCGACGACCGACCATTCACCCGCCTTTGAGTGGGAGAATACCGAGAATCTGGTTACGACCGGAATTTACTGTTACATCCGTCATCCGATGTATTCGTCTCTACTCTTTCTGACCTGGGGCGCACTTCTGAAGTCTGTGTCAGTCATTTCCCTCGTTTTGGCGGGTGTAGCTACTCTGGCCATAGCTGCAACTGCCAGGGCCGAAGAGGCGGAGAACGTGGATCAATTTGGCCAAGAGTATCTGGACTACATGAAGCGGACCCGCCGCTATGTACCTTTCGTGCTCTAGTGCCTGAAAGAATTTGTGATGGACAACAAGGCGACACAGTGTCTCTCCATCGAAAAACGTCCACCAACATCAACTCTGAAGAGGATTTGCGATGCGACGACTCGCGCACATTAGGCACACAGTACTTCTTATCGCTGCATTTGCCATTTCAGGGGCACAATCAGCAACGGAGCCACTGAGCAACGTCGAGGTTGGAAGGCGCTACCTGGACGCATTTTATGCATTCGATTTTCTTGAACTTGAAGTTTTTCTTCATGCTGATGCCATATTCGAAGATCCAACATCGGAAGTCGTGTCTCCTGGTGTGACTTGGCGATTCACTGATCGTAGCGCCATTCTTGATTTCGTTCGTCAAACAAGCGCAAGTATCGTGGATGCTGAGTATCGCGTCTTGTCCGAGTTCTCGACAGGCGAGTTCGTCGTCTTCAACATGGAGTACTCGACGGTATTCGATGGAGAGATGCTGGGTACGCCGGGGCAAGAGTTCTCAGTCGAATTACCAGCCGTAACAATCCTCCGGATCCAAGATGGTCTTGTGAATCGCTACACGGGCCATGTTGACTATGCCTTTATGCTCGAACAAGTAACGAAACAGAGCAAAGAATAGCTGGCTACTGCAAGGGTTGTGGATATTTCTCGGAATGGGCCGCTGCGGACAGTCAGCTCGAATGACAAGTAAGTCAGAAGTCTCCACTGGCGACGCCCGCTATGCACCCGAAAACTTGCCCCTAGTATGTACAACCCAGAATTGACCAATTCTCTCTGAAGCTCATACTGAGAATACACGTGTGAACGAATTCAGAACAATCGGATGAACAGCCGAGCTCCGCTACACAGCGTGACAAGCAGTAGCTCACGAGCGCTAACTTTGGGTTGCGGCTTGAAAAACCAATTCCATTAAGGAAGCCTACCGACAATGCGATTCAGCCTGCTCAGAACCTTGGGATACTTCGTTGGAGGACTTTGGACAGCCCGGGGCGGACGTGAAAGAATTGAAGCCCGGCAGCTCAGGAGACTCCGGCGTCTCGTTGAGAAAGCGCGGCAGGATTCCCCTTTGTTTCGAAAACTATATTCCGATTTGAGGGAATCCAGCCTCATCGAATTGCATGAGCTTCCGGTTACTCGTAAGCCCGATCTAATGCGTGATTTCGATGACTGGCTGACGATTCGCTATCTCCCTCTTACCCGGGCACGGGAACACATGAGTGCTATCAATAAACTGGGCGTTCCCATTGACGATGTTGCTGTTTTTCGAACGTCCGGGACGTCAGGTGAACCAGCCGTTATCGTATGGCCATCAGCAGTTCTCGAGTATTTGTACGGTATTACCCTGGCTCGACTGGACAGAGACCAGCTCAGGATAACCAACTCGCGTAAAGCGGGTTTGAACGTGATGATTACCGGCGGAAACGGTCACTTTGCCGGGGCTGGCATTGTCCGACTGATGAACCATTTGGTTCCCTGGCTGGCGAAGCGTCTGACCTTTATTGAGGCCGGGCAACCGATTGAGAAAATTGTCGAGCAACTCAATGCTCTAGATGGAATCGCCTCAATTTTGACTTACCCAAGTGTATTGTCGATTCTGGTCAGAGAAAAAGAAGCTGGGCGACTGCACATTGAACCGGCCCTTATCAAAGTTAGCGGAGAGACTCTCACAGATGATCTTTGTCAGAAGGCTCGTCGCGCGTTCCCATCTTTAAAGCACAATATTATAAATGGCTATGGTTGTACCGAATGCCTCATGCCGTCGTTGGAATGCAGCCATGGCCGCCATCACGTGCACGAAGACTGGGTGATCCTAGAGGCGGTTGACGAAAACATGCAACCGGTTCCCGATGGTTCACTTTCAACCACGACTCTTCTGACCGTGCTCGCAAACGATGTTCAACCGATTATCCGCTATGACATAGGCGATCGTCTCAGGTTTTATCCAGACCCGTGTCCGTGCGGTTCACTATTTCGTAGTTTTCAGGTCGAGGGGCGCCAGGCGACTCTGCTTCATGTCGAAGGTGTGGCTTTGTCCCCCCTGGTCTTTGATCTCGAACATGAGCAGGCTCGGCGCATTCAATTGGTTCAAACCGCCGAAAAAGAGTTTGAGGTAAGAATTGAATTGGGAGAAGGCGCCGTCTCCGAGGTTGTTCTTGAACAGGTGATTCAGTCCGTAAGACGGGTTTTTCAGGAAAACAACCTGCCGGATGTGGAGGTCAGAGAAAGCCAAAGTTCACCTCAACTGACCGCAAGCGGCAAGTTTCATGAAATAATCCCGCTAACCTGAATCGATGAAAGCTGGTGAAAATGCGATCTATTGTTATCGATCCGAGTTCGATAATTAGACCGATTTTCTGAGACTGGAATACCTATAGCACTATTCTTAATCGTTACCGAATGTCTCCTCCTGGCCGCTGAGAGCCCGACACTGAGCAGATTTGAGTGGCGGCTTTCGGGCTAACCTGATGTAATTTCGGGGAACAGTTGATAGCAGACGTCCGAAACGGCATTGGGCAAGGCGACGGTCGAAGGCTATGCAGATTGGCTTCTGCGTCATCGCCCAGTTCCACACGAAAACCAGGTGATCCTCCTTCTCGGAGTAGACACGAATGACTTCCACATCGGCCAACGTATCGACTACCTGCACCCGGCTGCAGAGCCGCCACCACCGTGAGTCGGGCCGCTAAGGCCATAGGCCGATCCAGGCCCCTTTGCAGGGCGCGAGGAACGATATGCAATCGAAATCAGTTGATCCAGGGACGGTTCAGACGGTAACGCCCCGAGAGTGGCTTCGCCTGGTCATGGCCCATCTTTCCATACCTCTGATCTTATTGGCCTGCGGAGGGGATATCCGTTGGTGGCAGGCCTGGGTCTTTTCCCTGCTCATCGTTGCAGCCGGTGTCGGAGGGCGCATCTGGGCAGAACGGCGGCATCCAGGGCTGATGGCGGAACGAATCCGATCCCTTAAGGCATCAGATGTCAAAGCATGGGATAAAGTCCTTGCCCCGCTGATGGCATTGAGCCTTTCCTTCCCGCTGGTCATTGTGGCGGGGCTGGATCACCGCTTTGGGTGGTCTCCCGTGTTCCCCACATGGCTCAACATCACCGGTATCTTCTTAATCGCGCTTGGATACGCCTTCGCTGCGTGGGCTTTCGTGGAGAACCGCTTCTTCTCCAGCATGATGCGCATCCAGACCGATCGAGGACACGTGGTATGTGACAGCGGCCCATACCGGATCGTCCGGCACCCGGGTTACGCTGGGAATCTTCTGGCAATTCCAGGCATTGTGCTGGCCCTGGATTCTGCTTGGACACTCATTCCGGTAGGGGTCGCACTGGTTGTCGCTGTGATCAGAACCGCACTGGAAGACCGGACTCTACAGGAAGAGCTACCGGGATATCGGGAGTACACAAGGCGAGTAAAATATCGGTTGTTTCCTGGAGTTTACTAAGGAGCCGCTCCCGGAGACCGCACGGTTTAGTGGGGACGCGTTCTTTCCAATTGCCGCACCCTGTTTCAACGCTGCATGATGGGAGCCGTATGAGCGGAGACGTTCACGTACGGTTCTGCGAGTGCCTCGGGGTGAAACTCCCCGGGGCTACTCACCAGGCCGGGTCCGGCCCTTTCTCATCTCCGAAAAGCAGTCCCTCGAGCGGCAAGTATTGGTAGGCACTGCCGCTCAGCACCAGTGCGCAAAAAGGGTCACGACTTACCGCTTGTCGCTGGAGCGCACGTATCACGATCGGCAGTCAGGAAAAGAACACCAGGGAATCTGATAAGAACCAACAGCGACAGAAAATCATAGGAAAAGTGCCACGAGATCGCCAAGGTAGTGCTATTGGTGAAAGCGAATCCTAAGCCGACCAGGAAGCCCAAGACAAGGGTGATCAAGAAAGGAGAGAATAGGCCGCATGAATATTGCTCGTGTCATATATTTTTCCTGCCTCCCCTTTCTGTTGGCCGCATGCTCGATGACCGGAGAACATCCGTCATCGGAACGAACAGAGGGATTCTTCACTCTCGGCGATGGTGTAAGGATTTACTACGTGGAGAACGGCGCTGGATCTGAAGTCTTGGTTGCACCAGCCGCCTTGTATCTCGAGCCGCTTCTACTGGATGACCTGTCGGTGGATAGGCGAGTCATTTTTTACGATCCGCGCAATCGAGGCCAATCCGACAGTTCTGATCTATCGACAGTGTCGCTTGATCGGCAGATTGAGGACCTTGAAGAGTTGCGAATTGCACTTGGGTTAGAACGAATGACATTGCTCGGCTGGTCAGCCTACGGTTTGGAGATGGCGGTTTATGCGATACGGTATCCGCAGCACGTAAACCGACTCATACAAATTTCCCCGATAGCCCCGGCCGCTTCGCTTCTGGATCAATTCGCTGATACTCGCGAACAGAAAATCGACCATGCAGCTGTCGAAGAACTCGATCACAAAGCAGATGCAGGAGAGTTCGACGATACTCCGGAAGAATACTGTCGCCTTCGAGCTGCGCTGACCATCCCGGCGAACTTTGTGAACCCAAGCCTAGCCGGTCAGGTACCAGACGAGTGCGCGCATTCGAACGAGTGGCAGAAGACCCGCGCAAAATATTTCCGGGCCTACTTTGCAACCTATGGCGACTTCGATTGGCGCCAGGACTTGAAGCGTTTAAAGGTGCCTCGGTTGATCATTCATGGTCGCGAGGACGGCATCCCTCTTGAAGGCGCAAGAGCGTGGGTAGAGGGCTATTCTGATGCCCGACTGATTGTGGTATCTCCTTCTGGGCATTTTCCGTTTATAGAACAGAAGGGCGCCGTCTTGGCGGCGATAAAAACCTTTCTAAACGGCGAGTGGCCACAAGACGCGATCGCAATCCCAACCGACAGTGATCATCCGTAGGCTCCCTCGCAGATGATGAGGACTACTCTAACAGACCAATGCTATGACAATCCGCCACCACCACACTATCGTCATTAGCTTCAAGGAGTCCATATATTATGCAGTGGCGATCTACCTTATTACTCGGCGTAAGCATCAGCGTCCTCGTTGCTGTGTTGTTCGTCGATGCAGTGCCACAAGACCCGAACTACTTTCTTTTTGCTGACGACACCCCTTTCGCGGGTATACCGAATCACCAAAATGTCCTCTCAAATCTGCCATTTCTGATCGTCGGCCTGCTGGGACTGTGGCTGGTTCTCAGCAACCCGACGATAATCACGGCAGGAACGAAACTTGCCTGGCTCATTTTCTTCTTCGGCATTGCGCTTACTGCGTTTGGATCCGGCTATTTTCACCTTCAGCCGAATAACGACACACTAATTTGGGATCGCCTGCCCATGACGATCGGCTTCATGAGTTTAATTTCGATCATTATCGCCGAGTATTTTTCGCCACAACTCGGCAAGCAATTATTGTTGCCGTTATTGGCGGTCGGCATGGGGTCGGTCGCGTACTGGGCCTACACCGAGTCGATTGGCGCCGGGGATTTACGTCCCTACGCAGTCGTTCAATTTCTTCCTATGCTATTGATTCCACTGATTATTACTCTCTATCGAGCGCGCAGTGATCTAGGCCGATATATCGTCTGGATGATTGCTTTTTACCTGGCCGCAAAGGTGGCCGAGCAGCTCGACGAACAACTGTTTACCCTCGGACAGGTCATGAGTGGCCACGCACTGAAGCACTTGCTTGCCTCCCTTGCGCCTGCCAGCCTGCTCTACGGCCTCATGCGCCGCCGTGAGCACGAGCAAAGCGATCTGGCCCGCTAGAAACCTGCCTCTGACAGCGTTACCATGCGTCCGCCGAAATGATCAGCAAGGAATACTCGAAGATGACGGTTGCGAAACGAATCGATGGTAAGGCCAAAGCCGCGGAGCTCGCGGAGTCCATTACGCGTGATACAGCGGCGCTGATGGACGAACACGGCATCAAGCCGGGACTGGCCGTCGTTATCATCGGCGAAGACCCGGCAAGCCAGGTTTACGTTCGAAACAAGAAACGTACGGCCGAGTCCTGTGGATTTCATTCAGTTCAACACACACTTGATGCCGATGCATCGCAGCCGGACGTGCTGACACTCATCGACCAACTCAACAACGACAACGCTATTCACGGCATCCTTGTGCAGCTGCCTTTGCCGGGACACCTGGATGAACAGGCGATTACTCAGGCGATTGCGCCATCTAAGGATGTGGACGGTTTTCACTTTGTCAATATCGGCAAACTCACAGCGGGTCAAACCTCCGACGCGTTCGTGCCCTGCACGCCAGCAGGTTGCATGCTAATGATCGAGGACGAGCTAGGGAACGATCTGTCGGGCAAGAACGCCGTAGTGATCGGTCGATCCAACATCGTTGGCAAACCTATGGCCTCGTTACTCTTGCAGGCAAATGCAACCGTGACCATCACTCATAGCCGAACCAGGGACCTGTCGCAGGTTGTCGCAGCCGCGGACATTGTTATCGCTGCCGTCGGTCGACCTGACATGGTCAAGGCCGACTGGGTCAAGCCGGGTGCGGTCGTTATCGATGTCGGCATTAATCGCGTCGAAAAAATCGTCGACGGCGAAAGCAAAATGGGGCTGACCGGTGACGTCGATTTTGACGACGTCTGCACGGTCGCCGCTGCTGTCACTCCGGTGCCGGGCGGCGTCGGTCCGATGACCATCACAATGCTCATGGCGAACACCTTACGATCGGCTCGCCTTACGGCTGGCCTCGATGGCTAGCGACTAAGACCAGGTCAGCGGATCGTCAGGGACTCAGGATTCATTCGTCATCGACAGCAACCGGCTCGAGTGAAAAAATAAAAGTCCGGCATGATTTTATTTGTGGGACCGGCTCACCGTGAAGCACAGGCCTGAACGTCGATTCCCTCACTGCGAGAATCGAGGGTCTTTCGAAAACACGATTGCTGCTGTTTCGAACAGCGACTCGACGTGGCCGTCCTTTGCGGTTAATTTCAAAACAAACCTGGACCTCGCCTTCAATTCGATCACGTCGGGCCTTGCGCGGGTATTGCGGTACAACGGTTTGGTCAGGTACTCGCTCGACAATATTCTCCACGACACGAGCCACTGGCGGCGCTTCTTCTGCGGCGAACAACGGCATTGAAATAAACATGATAATGAGCACCAGCCGACGCATTACTCAGGTTTCTCAACAGGTGTTTGAACTTGATTGCGCCGGTCATCGATGCTTATTTTTTCGTCGACAGGCTCGACCGCATCGAGATACATTCCTTTAACTTCCTTAAGGTTTTCCGAGTTCGGACTGAGCTCCTGCCCCTTCCTGATATCCGCCTCGGATTCTTCGAATCGTTCCAGGCTGAGATAAACGAGCGCCCGATTGTTGTAGGTTCGCCAATGCCTGGCATCGCGATCCAATACCCAGTCGCAATGAACTAACGCAGTCTCAGACTGACCAAGCATCAAATATCCGGCGCAGAGATTTGCGTGGGCAATTTTTTCCTCGCTCGGACCCTGTGCGACCTCAAGTCCGCGCAAGGTCAGAGGGACACCTCTTTTGGCATCACCAGCCTTGAGCGCCTGCGCACCGTTGTGAAGAATAATGTTTCTTGGCCCGAGGACAGTCTTCGAATCGGAAGAACCCTGCGGATACGCCTGCATTGCCGCGAACAAGCTCATCGCAAGCAATATCAGTCGTAAGCGCATGGTTTAGCCTCCGAGATCCAAGTGTTTTGCGAAGAATTCCGTGGTCCGGTCCCAGGAAAGTTGTGCGGCGTCTTTGTCGTAGCGAGGCGTCGTGTCGTTGTGGAAGCCGTGATTGGCATCCGCGTACTCGAAATTCACGTAAGCAGCGTCAGCAGCCTTTAATGCCGCCTCGAACTCTGGCCACGTTGCATTAACGCGTTCATCCAGTTCACCGTGATGCAACATTAGCGGCGCTTTGATATCGCTTGCTTCTGCGGGTTCCGGATGCCGGCCATAGTAAGCAACCGCGGCGGCCAAGTTTGGTAATCGAACAGCCATTCGCATCGACATACCGCCGCCAAAACAAAACCCGACGGTGCCAACTTTGCCAGAGCAATCCGGATGGCTCCCAACGAATTCAACGGCAGCAACGAAATCTTCGATCATTTCGTCACGATCACGCTTGCGTTGCAGCGTTCTGCCGTCGTCATCGTTGCCAGGGTATCCGCCCAAAGGCGTCAGGACATCAGGGGCAAAAGCGATAAACCCGGCAACTGCCAGTCGCCGCGCGACATCTTCTATGTACGGATTCAGGCCACGATTCTCGTGGATAACCACAACTGCAGGAAGTTTGTGCTGAACCACGTCTGGCCTCGCGTAATAACCACTCATTACTCCGGCGCCCTTTGGTGATCCGTATTTCTTATAACTCGTGCTAATCGAGTTATCGCCAGGATCGACTTGCTGCGCGAGCGCATAGTCAGGACTCAAGCTGGCGAGAATCGCTGCCGCAGCCGTGGTTGATGCCGTAATTTTCGCAGCAGCGTCCAGAAATTGGCGGCGATTAATCTGGCCATGAACGTAGCCGTCGAATAGTCGCATTACGCGACGGTCATATTTCTTACTATTGGCCACTGATGTAGTGCTCGAGGTGCTCTATCTCTTCCTTCTGGTCAGTGATGATCGCCTGTACCAGATCGCCGATAGAAATCATGCCAATAACGGTACCGTCATCGACAACCGGCAAGTGACGAATCTTGCGTTCGCTCATTATGGTCATGCAATTATTCACGGTGTCCTGTGGAATCGCAGTACATACGTCCGCAGTCATAATTTCAGACACTTGCGTGGACTCCGATGAGCGCCCTTTGATAATGACTTTGCGAGCGTAGTCGCGCTCAGTGACGATTCCCAGAAGTTTGTCACCATCCATGACCAACAATGAGCCTATCGTCCTTTCTGCCATGAGTTTAATGGCATCGAAAACCGATGCGTTAGCCGCTACTGAGATAATACCGTGGCTCTTTGAGTCGAGCAGATGTTGAACCAGTTTCATGCTGCCTCCCTTTATATGCGCCCGATGGGCGGGCGCTTTTACAGGGAGATATTAGCACCTAATTTGGCTCAGGTTTCGGCGTCAACCGTGCCACGGACGTCCGTGAACGACAAACTGCCGCTACCATCTTCAATAATACTCAGGTCATTTTCGACGTCGGAGACCCTGATGCTGCCGGATCCGTCATCGATGATCACCGAGCCCTGTACATGCCTGACGGAAATACTGCCGGAGCCGTCTTCAATGAAAACATCGCCCCTGGCGCCAGAAACATCGATCGATCCGGAACCATCTTCAATCTCAAGGTTCGCGACATTGCTTACATCGATCGATCCGGAGCCGTCATTAATCGCAACGTCAGCAGCAACATCGATGACATCGATTGAACCCGAGCCATCGTCAATATTCAGGCTCAGGCCCTGTGGCACAGACACTTCCAATGCGATGTGTGCGTTGGAGCCGTTGCCGAAAAAGCTTTCGTCGAACCAGGCATGTAAGCGAGCTTCGCCGTTCTTCTCATCCAACGACAAAGTCATGTTCTTTTCGATGATCTTGAGCGCTTTGTCCTCATTCTCGTTCGGCACGACAATGGTCGCTTTGACCTCGATGCTGTCCGCACCGTCGACACCCTTGACGTCCATGCTGCCCGCACCCGCTTTGATGGACAATTCAGACAGACCTTTCGCGTCCAGCTTCAAATCCCGGACCTCTTCATAATCAGTCCACGCTGCGTGGGCCAGGCTTGTTGCAAACATCGCCATTAAGATAAAACTGCGCATCAGAATCCCCTTGTAATTCGCTGTGTCGTGTAATTTTGTACTTATTAGACGCGCGTCGCGGCAAATTGGTTGCAAGGCCTTATCGATTGCCCTGAACGGCATATTTCTCCAGTCGCTCATTAAGCTCCGCGATCGGCAACCAGCGGCCGCGCAGCATCACGCCGTGAATTCTCTGGCTATTGCGAATATCCGCCAGCGGGTTTGCATCCAGCAAGATGAGATCGGCATCTCTGCCAACAGCGACCACCCCGCCGTTCGAATCCAGAAACCTGGCTACTGCCTCAGTTCCGGTTCGCAGTGCTTCGTAGGGCGTCAGTCCTGCCGCAACCAGCACTTCCAATTCACGGTGTGCCGAAAAGCCAGGCACGTTGAATGACTGCGGAGCATCTGATCCAAGCAACAAACCGGCCCCCGCTTTGTGCAGCTCGAGTATTAGTCGGCGGCGTAACTCAACGGCGAGCGCGGCCGTTTCCGAATCGAATCCGCGCTCATTGGACTGGGCTTGTTTGGCTGCAATCCAGTTACTTACTGTTGCCTGTGACACGTATCGTGTCTCGCGCCGGCTCTTAAGTTCCGCGACAGGGGTGTCGTCGACAATCTGTTCAACCAGTACTTGCGTTGGAACATTCCATACGCCGGCATCACGTGTCGCCACCGCGATTTCAGGAATTCGCTCTGCCAAGAGCTCGCCTGCCAGCATGACATCGAAGAATCCACCGTAGCCTCCTGCGCCGGGATTATCGCTCGGCAGCAATGCCGCGAAGTAACCATCCAAATGGTCAATTGTAGCCATCTTGTTCTGCAGCGCCGTTCCCACTCCTGCCGCCACAGGTACATGACCTGAGTACGGAAAGTCGATCTCATTGGCTGTTTCGGCGAGCGCGACGAACTCATCGGCGGAAAGACCCGGATGAACCTTTATAAAGTCGTAGCCCGCCGCTTTTTGCTCGCGCACCTTGCGAGCGGCATCTGCCGCACCCTGCACCGAGCGACCGTTCAGCGACGGGCCGGACGTAATCAGGCGTGGACCAAATACTTCGCCGCTTGCCAGCTGATCACGTAGTCGCAGGTGGTCTTCGCGGCCCAACATGCCTCGTATGGTCGTAACACCGTTGGCGATGAACAATGTCGAAAGCCTGTCGACTGGTTCGGACGCCGTACTCGTCACATGCGCATGCATTTCAGCCAGACCTGGCATCAAGAATCGATCGGTGCCATCAACGATCATTGCACCTTTGGGTACAGGAACCGAATCAACGTCTCCTATCTCTACAATCATTCCATCGACAACCACGACCGACTGCTGTTGCAGAACTTGCTCGCTGCTCATGGGCACGACGTTTACATTGACGAAGACCGTTGTGTCGGCCTCGGTACGGGGTGCGGCGAGCAGCGTTATTGCCAGCAGCACAAGACCTGCAATCATCTGTTTATTCATGTGCCTGTTTGAGCCTGTTCACTGTCCGTTGTTCCCTTGATTGTAACGATGTCTGCCTGGCTAATGACGCCTTCAGTATTCGCCTCGGCCAGCGGCTTGACCGAACGGTGACCTTTTTATGGCGTTTGAATAATTCTAGCCCGCCATCACGCTAGCCAGCTTGTCGTCTGCGATGTTGCCACCGCAAACGATAACTACGACGTTTCGACCTT
This sequence comes from Woeseiaceae bacterium, assembly GCA_021773075.1. Lineage (GTDB taxonomy): Bacteria > Pseudomonadota > Gammaproteobacteria > Steroidobacterales > Woeseiaceae > UBA1847. Next base: position 96,510 of record JAJFKT010000002.1, on the reverse strand, counting down.
CAACAAGGTCCTTTCTTGCCAGCAGCGCCGCAATTGCGACCCCGGCCGCGCCTTCAATGGCGTCCGCCTCGGCGCTAATATACTCTCGCATCGCGTCAGCGATCTGCTGTTCATCAACGGTAATGAATTCATCAACGACAGCCTGATTTAGGGGGAACGTGACTGCGCCCGACTCGATGCCACCCGCCGTACCATCGGACAAGGTTGGATCACTGGGCATATCAAGTATTTCTCCAGCGTCGATCGAGTGTGCCATAACGGCAGACGCCTTCGGCTGACAGCCATAAACTTTGATATCCGGGTTATGGGCCTTAAACACGGCGCCAACCCCACCGATCAATCCACCGCCGCCTACGGCGACAAATACGCTGTCGATGTCCGGTAATTGCTCTAGTAGCTCGACGCCGCAGCTACCTTGACCGGCAATGACAATCTCATCGTTATAGGGAGACAAATACAGGATTTCGTTCTGCTTCGCGTATTCCCTGGCGTGCTGCTCAGTATCCAGACCGTCGCTGCCAAAGAACTTCACGTTGCCGTCATAGCTTCTGATCTTTTCGACTTTTGCCTCGGATGTCTTTTCGGGGACGAATATCACACCTGTCGTACCGAGCTTTTGCATAGCGCAAGCGACCGCAGCCCCGTGGTTACCACTCGATGCTGTGGCACACCCCCTGGCTCGCTCGTTTTCACTGAGTGCCATCAGGCGATTCGTTGCGCCGCGCAACTTGAACGACCCGGTTGTCTGCTGGTTTTCGAGTTTGAAAAAAATGTTCGCGCCCATTTTCTCGCTGAATGCGTCGGATCGCTTCAGTTCGGTCCTGACGATTTGCCCGGCGATACGCATCGCCGCCGCTTTAGCCGCTGCCGCAGTTTTCTGGATAATGTCGGTCACTATGAGAAGGTATTGCAGCTATCGGGATTGCCGGATTGCAGTCCGATTCGAAACCATTTCTGTCGCTGCGCTGACGTACCGTGGGTAAACGATTCGGGTACCACCGTGCCACCGCTTTGCTTTTGTAATGTGTCATCGCCAATCGCACTTGCCGCGTTCAGAGCCTCTTCTACGTCACCAGATTCGAGTATGTTACGCGCCCTGTCCGCCCGATTCGCCCATACACCGGCGAAACAATCCGCCTGCAGCTCTAGCTTGACAGACAATGCATTGCCTTCTGCTTTGCTCAGCTGTTGTTTCATTGAATGTACTTTGCCGGATACGCCCAGGAGGTTTTGGACGTGATGACCGATCTCATGAGCGATGACATAGGCCTGCGCGAAATCACCAGGTGCGTTGAACCGGGTCCTCATCTGATCATAAAACCCAAGATCGATATAAGCTTTCTTGTCAGCGGGGCAGTAGAACGGCCCCATCGCGGCCTGACCGAGGCCGCAGGCCGAACGAGTGGCGCCCGTGAACATGACTAGCTTCGGCGCCGCATAACGTTGGCCCTTTGCAGCGAATATCTCGCTCCAAACATCTTCGGTATCGCCAACAACCACGCTGACCATGTCCGCCAGCGGATCATTCTCAAGTTCCTCTGCCGTGGGTCGTGATCCGGTTGATGACGCCTGACCACCGGATTGCATTCCCTCCAGCAAAGGCGCCGGGTCAACGCCAAAATACATTGCAAGCAGCACAATCACGATCGTGCCGATTCCACCGCCAAGTACCTTCGGTGCCGCGCCCTGTCCGCGCCTGTCCTCTATATTCGAACTTCGTCTACCACCACGCCACCGCATCTCATACTCCTGTTTGGTCAATTCTTATACTGTCGCTTGGGAAACTGCGGAACAATCTTCTCATAGGATTATGTTCCATTGCACAGCACCAAAACCTGTGCAACGATGCGTATTCATTGAAAAAGGCACAGCTGCTGAAAGGCAGTGTCGCAAAGCCACCGGTCTACGGGCAATAAGCCACGACAGCGGAGTTACCAAATATGAAGTCACATGGATTTCGTGACACGGGCACGTTCACTCGAAGCCCGGCACGCCCCGGCGTTACCACGCCAAGCAACCTTGCTCGCCTTATGCGCTGCCTGGATGGCAATGCAAACCTCGCAATACCATTGCGACCGAAAGGCGCCGGCAGCTCTGCGACCGATTGCAACAAAACCGAGTCGGGTACAACCGTCAACATGACGGGGCTCGATCGGATCACTCATATTGACACCTACAATCACACCGTGACTGCTGAAGCCGGTGTCCGTCTAGGCGCTCTGGTTGCAGCGCTTGCCGAGGAGGGCATGGAACTCATTGGTAATTTCGACCAAACCGAAAGAACTTTAGGTGGTGCACTCGCCGCTCCCTGTATGGGCCCCGGAATTGGCGATCAGGCGTCCATGCTTTCCACTCAAGTCATAAAAATGAAAGCTGTTCTCGCCAACGGCAAAGTCATGACGATCTCGGATACACAACGGCATCTTCTGAGTGCGTTTCGCCTGAGCTACGGAATGCTCGGCGTGATTTTTGAAGTAACGATGAAGGTGCGTCCGATTACCACATTCGCCGCCAGCCATCGCAGTATGGATATTGATACTTTCGCACAGGTTTCCGATCGACTTGCAAGTGGTAACGTCGGTCTGAAGTTTTACCTCATGCCGTATAGGAACCATGTCTATCTCGACCTGCGCCATTATGATGCATCTAACGGTAACGCCTATACGACGCCGTGGAAAATTAAGGACTGGGGCGAGAGCACAGTACTGCCGAATGTCTTCAAGTCCCTGGGACGGGTACTGCCAATTCCCTCGGTGCGCTACAAACTGATCGATTCCATCTCTGCGACAACTCACGGTCTGGTCAATTCGAAACTTGTTGGCAACGGTAATAATGTCGCAGCTGGTGGCAGACACCGCCGCAGAAAACCGCAAAACCTGTTGTACTCAACCTGGTGTTTTCCGGCTTCGGATTTTTCCGTTGTCGTGAAAGCGTATGCGCGCTTCTGCCGTGAGTCGTTCGCACGAACTGCCTATCGCTGCGACCTGCCCGCTGCCGGCTACCGTGTCGCGCAGGACAATTCCGCATTGCTATCGCCGTCGTTCGACGAACCTTTGATCGCGCTGCAAACCCTATCGACACAAAAGAAGGGCTGGGACGATTTCGTTCTTGACCTATCCGACTTTGCTGAGAACTGGGGTGGCATTCCGCTATTCAATCAGACCGTAGCGTCCCGACCGGCTTATATCGCCCAAACCTACGGCGGACGCATGGAGTTTTTCAAAAAGATCCGGCAACAACTCGATCCTGATGGACGTTTGCTCAACCCCTACCTCGCGCGATTCTTTAAATAGTCGCCCGCCCGCGCGCAGAAGGGACGCAAATATGCGTCGCTACCCATTGTTTTAATTGTGTTTTTCGGAATTCGCGAAACGCGTGAGAAAATCGCTGGCTTTTATATATCGAATTGATAGTATGTATCGCCCTGATATATATCGAACGAGAAAGCCATGGACGTCAAAACAGTCTGCCTGGGTATGCTGACGGACGGCGCCGCTTCCGGCTACGACCTCAAAAAACAATTCGAGTCTACGTTCGCCCACTTTTTTGCTGCCGGCTATGGTTCGATTTATCCGGCGCTATCGTCGCTTTCCGAGAGTGGATTCGTCACTTGCGAGTGCATGCCGCAGGACGGCAAGCCTGATCGAAAGGTCTATGAAATCACCGACGAAGGCATGGCGTTTTTGTTGAAAGCCCTGGAGAACCCCACCCCTTCTCACAAGGTTCGCTCAGAATTTCTGGCCACTATGTGTTTCGCGCACCTGATGTCGCCGGAACAGGTTGCATCCGTATTGAAGGGTCGCATCGAAAAATGCGCTTACTACGCAAACGCGATTTCCGAAGTTCAATCCCAGTGTTCTGACAAGTGGCCACCAGGAATGCATTTTGCCGCTGGCTTTGGCAAGGCAATGACCACCGCAATTAAGACCTACGTCGAAGAGAACCAGCACCTGCTAGTCGATGAGTCTGCCGTCAAATCCACAGCTAGCTAGAGCTGCATCGTTTTTTAAGAGAGCAAAAGAAAATGGAAAACCCAAGCAGCAATAAATACAAATCCTGGTTCTTGTCCGGTGGCATCGTTATCGTCGTCGCACTATGGTTGATCTCCGGTCAGCTTGGCGGCACAGACGAATCAGAGTCGTCGGCTAATCACGCGTCAATCGCAGATAGTGCGTCGAAAACGGCCGTACGCGTTCGCACCCAATCTGCGGAAATCGTCTTGCGTACGATTTCAGTGAATGGCAAAACAGCGCCAGCGAGAATCGTCGAACTCTCCGCTGAAACAGATGGCCGGGTTGAATTTATTGGTGCTGCACGGGGTGCTAACGTCAAACGCGGCGGCATAATCGCCCGACTCGACGAACGCGATCGCGCGGCCCGCCTCGCTCAAGCTGACGCTACCGTTAAGCAGCGCCAGGTCGAATATGAAGGGCGGCTCAAACTAAAGTCGGAAAGTTACGTTTCGGAAGCTCAGTTGCAAGAAGCAGTCGCTTTGCTTGAAGCGGCGAAGGCAGAGCTTACGCGCGCAAAACTTGATCTTGACTATATGTCGGTGCGAGCGCCGTTCGGTGGCGCGCTGCAATCACGCATTGTTGAGGTCGGTGACTTCGTCAAGCGCGGTGACCCAATCGCAACCTACGTCGACAACCGCAGTATCATAGTTTCTGCAAACCTGTCGGAATTCGACGCGCGCTACGTTGCGGTTGGCGATTCAGCCGAGGCGAGGCTCGCTACCGGCGAAAATGTCCAGGGCAAAATTCGATACATCGCGCCTGTCGCGGATGAGGCAACTCGGACCTTTGGTGTCGAACTGGAGATAGACAACTCAGATGGCGCATTGCGCATCGGTGGTACGGCCGAGCTGCGTATTCCGGCCGAAGAGGTTCTTGCGCATAGAATATCACCATCATTACTAACTCTGGACGACGCGGGAAATGTTGGTGTAAAGATCATCAATGACGACGGTCGGGTCGAATTCGTCGTTGCCGATATTGCACTGTCTACGAACAACGGAATTTGGCTCGCCGGGCTCCCCCATAATACAACGATCATTACCGTTGGTCAGGGCTACGTCTCGAATGGCGCGACTGTCGATACCGTTCCAGAATCTGAAGTTAAGACCGCAGTCGCGGTGCAGACAGGTGACGAGGCCGACGACTGATGGAAATTATTCAGTCTGCAATGGCTCGGTCACGAACTGTGACCTTGTCGTTATTGGTTCTCCTCTTTGGCGGATTTGTTGCGTATAGCACTATTCCGAAGGAGGCTGAACCGGACATTGAAATTCCGATCATTTACGTGAGCATTTCTCACGATGGAATTTCTCCTGAAGACTCCGAACGCTTGCTCGTACGCCCGGTTGAGCAAGAATTGCGCTCCATTGAGGGCATTAAGGAAATGACCGCGAACGCCTACGAAGGCGGTGCGAACGTCCAGCTGGAGTTTGATGCCGGCGTCGATACGAACAAAGCTCTGCAGGACGTCCGCGAAAAAGTCGACATGGCAAAGACGAAGCTGCCTGGCGATACCGATGAACCAACGGTCAATGAAGTGAAATTGTCGCGATTCGATCCGATGCTCGTACTAAATCTTGCGGGCGACATCCCTGAACGAACTTTGACGACGATCGCCAAAGATTTGAAAGAAAAGATGGAAGGCCTTGGTGGCGTGCTCGAGGTAAACCTGATTGGTACACGCGAAGAACTTATGGAAGTTGTTGTCGACCCGCTCGCTATGGAAAGCTACGGACTGGATCAGGCACAGATCATCCAGTTCGTCAGCCGCAACAACCGCTTGGTGGCAGCGGGAGCATTGAATTCGAGCGAGGGCCGTTTCCCCGTAAAAATACCCGGCGTATTTGAAAGTGCTGCGGACGTTCTCAATATGCCGATAAAGGCTGTCGGCGAACGTGTCGTGCACTTCAAAGACATCGCCCAGGTTCGCCGTACATATAAGGATGCCGAGAGCTTCGCTCGCCTAAACGGAAAACCAGCGGTCGCGATCGAGGTTGTGCAGCGCTCCGGTGCCAACGTGATAGACACAATCGATGCCGTGAAGGCCTTGATCGACGAGGAACGCGCCTACTGGCCGACTGACGTTGAAATTGTTGCATCGCGAGACAAATCGAAAGACGTAAACGACATGTTATCGGAGTTGCAGAACAGTGTTCTTTCGGCCGTGTTGCTGGTCTTTATCGTCATCATAGGCATTCTGGGTATTCGCTCAGCGCTTCTCGTCGGTGTCGCAATTCCCGGCAGTTTCCTGATGGGAATCCTGATAATCGGCTACTTCGGCGTGACCATTAATATGATGGTCCTGTTCGCACTGATTATGGCGGTCGGCATGCTCGTCGACGGCGCAATTGTCGTCACCGAGATGGCCGACAGGCGCATGGCCGAAGGTGAGTCTCGTTATGACGCCTATTCTCGAGCGGCAATTCGCATGGCCTGGCCAATTATCGCGTCCACCTGCACGACGCTCGCAGCGTTCGTGCCGCTCGCTTTCTGGCCCGGAATGTCCGGCGAGTTCATGAAGTATCTGCCCATCACGCTTATCGCAGTATTGTCCGCGTCATTGGTCATGGCGCTGTTGTTCGTGCCCACGCTTGGTTCGATATTCGGCAAGACAGGCGCGAATACTGAAGAAGCTCGGCGCAACCTGGCCGCAGCTGAGACGGGTGATCTGAACAGCGTTACCGGCTTCACCGGAAGCTATGTGCGGTTTCTTCGCAAGTCACTGCAGCATCCGTGGCGTAGCGTTGCCGGCGTCTTCGCGCTCTTGATGTCGATCTATATCGCATTCGGGATTTTCGGGAAAGGGGTTGAGTATTTTCCGGATGTCGAGCAGCCCTTCGGTATGGTTGATATTCGGGCGCGCGGCGATTTATCGACCGTTGAACGGGATGCGCTGGTAAGGCAAGTCGAGGAACGGGTTCTGGGGATGCCGGAGATCGAATTTCTGTATGCGAAAACCGGTGGTAGTGATCAGGGCGCGGAAGATCAGATCGGCACGCTTACTCTAAACTATATTGAGTGGGACCAGCGTCGCAACGCCGACGATATTCTTGCAGAAGTTCGTGATCGAACATCTGATCTCGTTGGTATTCAAATAGAAACAAGAAAGCCCGATTCGGGTCCTCCTCAGGGCAAGCCCATACACATCGAGTTTTCTTCTCGTTTCCCGGAAATCCTGGAGAGCTCGGTTGTAGCCGTTCGCGACTTGATGGAGTCCGGGGATGGCATCGTTAATATTGAGGACAGCAGACCTTTGCCAGGTATTGAATGGCAGATAAAAGTTGACCGAGCGGAGGCTGCTCGATTTGGCGCCGACATCTCACTCGTGGGTGCGATGGTGCAGCTCGTTACTAACGGCATAAAAATTGGTGAATATCGTCCGAATGACAGCGATGACGAAATCGACATTCGTGTGCGCTACCCCGAGGCTAGCCGCAGCCTGTCGCAAATCGATGAGCTGAGAATTCCATCCGACAAAGGTCTGGTACCCATCAGCACTTTTGTCGTTCGCGTGCCGGCGCAAAAAGTCAGCAATATTCGTCGGGTCGATATGCGGCGCACACTGTCGATCGATGCCGATGTCGGGTCAGGCTTTCTGGTCAATGATATCGTTGCTGAGTTGCGTAGGGATTTGCCCGATCTGAAAATCGACCCCCGCGTCACCATGACCTTCGGTGGCAGCACTCAGGATCAGGAAGACGATCAGGCGTTCCTGACACGCGCGATGCTCATGGCACTCGCCATCATGGCAATTATTCTTGTAACGCAATTCAACAGTATTTATCAGGCCGGTTTGATTTTGACTGCCGTCGTGTTTTCAACCGGTGGCGTACTGCTGGGCCATTTGATAATGGGTAAACCGTTCGGCGTCATTATGAGTAGTGTCGGTGTGATTACACTTGCCGGAATTGTTGTGAATAACAACATCGTCTTTATCGATACCTACAACGTATTGCGGAGTCGCGGTGAGCTCGCTTTCGACGCGATTCTCAGGACCTGTGCTATTCGCCTGCGTCCGGTCATGTTGACGACGGTAACAACGATTGTTGGGTTGTTACCGATGGTTCTCGGCGTAAATATCAATTTGATCGACCGCAACGTATCCATCGGCGCGCCAAGCTCGCAGTGGTGGACGCAACTTGCATCATCTGTCGCTGGTGGCCTGGCTTTTGCGACCATCCTGACGCTGTTACTCACCCCGAGTCTGCTCATGATCCAGGCAAACCTAAGCCAACGGGTTCGACATTTCCGCCAGCGTAGATCGGAACGAACGATTCCCGCCGTGTCCTAGCGCGTAGCCCGCGAACTCCGCGGGAGAGAACGCTCCGGAAAAAGATCCAAATCAGCTGTTCGTGCATCTAATAGTCGAGTGACCACGCTGGTCACTCAAGGCTAAAGCACTAACTCGATGATTTTATTCGTAATCTAGACATGAGCAGACTAACTGTGAAGTCCCTGGTTGCGTTATACCGATCTAGTGTTATACTTCACTACAACACCAACTTGGCTAAAACGAAACATGAAAACTTCAATTCTGATTTCTGCCACCCTGACGGCTACTGTATTGGCCGCTTCCGTAGTGATTTCCGGCTGTGGAACGGGCGAAGCCAGTGTCACGAATGACAAAATGGTGCAGGCGGCCACCCCGGTACCAGTAGAAATAGCAATGCCCTCTCGATCGGATATTTACGCCACTTACGCAGCGACCGCGTCAATCGCATCAGATGCCGACGCGCCAGTTATAGCCCGCGTTGCCGGCGAAGTTGTGGAGCTTGCCGTAGAAGAAGGCGATCGAGTAGAGGCCGGTCAGATTCTCGCCAAACTCGACGGCGAACGCCTACGCCTGGAAATGCTCGCCGCCGAGGCAAATCTCGTTCGAGCCAAAAAGGAATACAAGCGCAATACGGACCTGCATGAACGTGGTCTCGTTAGTACTGCAATGTTTGAAGGTTTGAAATACGATTTACAGTCGCTACAGGCTACTTACGAACTCAAGCGTCTTACCTACGACTACTCGAATATTCGCGCAACTATTTCAGGCGTTGTTTCCTCGCGAAACATCAAGCCGGGCGAGAACCTGAGTTCGGGTCAGGTTGCTTTCCAAATTACAGATACTTCAGAGTTGCTTGCCTATTTACAGATTCCGCAGGCCGAACTTGCAAAGTTCGAAGCCGGCTACTCAGCGACGCTGAGCGTCGCATCAATGCCCGGTGGCGAATACTCGGCAACGATTGCACGAATCAGCCCGACGATAGACACCCGCAATGGTAGCTTCCGCGCGACAGCAATTATCGATAACTCAGAAGGTGACCTCGCACCCGGAATGTTCGGACGATTCACGATCGCCTACGAGAAGCACAGCAACGCATTGTTGGTTCCGAATTACGCCATTGTGAATGAAGATTCGGAAACCGCTGTCTACGTCGTCCGTAACGGCGAGGTTGTACGCAGAATTGTGCAAACCGGAATTGAAGACGGTGATCGCATAGAAATTCTTAGCGGTCTTCAAGACGATGAACAAGTCGTCGTCGTCGGTCAGTCCGGGCTCCGTGATGGCAGCAAGGTGCTCGCCAGTGCGACAGACCCGGGCCAAACTGCCGGCTGATCTAATTCCTGCCATGGTCGAGAGAAAACATGACCGTTGCAAGAGCATAAGGGGATAAATCAATGAAGCTATTTCGCACTGGCTTGACAGCGTTCGCCTGCGTTTTTCTGCTCGCGGCCTGCCAACAAGGCGACCAGGTCGACGAAGAGACCAGCGAGGAAGAAGAGCTTGAAGTTCTTGCTGTTCCTGTTGAAACCGAATCGCCGGTACGCAGCGACATCTATGCGACCTACACGGGCACTGCACCCATCGAAGCGTTCGCGGAAGCCGATGTGATCGCGAAAGTAGATGGCGAAGTACGTGAGTTGCATGCCGAAGAGGGCGACATGGTCGCTAAGGATCAAATCCTCGCATCGCTGGACGGAGAACGACTCCGGCTGGAACTCAACGAATCAAAAGCCCGTTTGCAGAAACTGCAGCGAGACTTCGCACGCAACAGGGAGTTGCAGGAAAGGGGGCTCATCAGCGAGGGGGACTTCGAGAGAATTCAATACGATCTACAGGCGCTACAGGCGTCCTACAATCTGGCCAGCCTCGAACTGGATTACACACAGATTCGTGCCACGATCAGCGGCGTCATCTCGGAGCGCTACATAAAGCTTGGCAACACGATCAAGACTGGCGACCCGGTATATCGGGTAACGAGCCTGGATCCATTGGTCGCATATATGTTCGTACCTGAGCGCGAATTTCGACAAATCGTGGCAGGCCAGCCAGCACGTATTGAAATCGATGCGCTGCCCGGCCCAGCGCTCGAGGCCGCAGTGACGCGGGTCAGCCCGGTAGTCGACCCACAAACCGGTACATTCAAAATCACGATCGAAATACACGACGCGGAACGACGTATCAAACCCGGCATGTTTGGGCGTATAAGCATTGTTCTCGATATGCACGAGAAAGTATTACAGATTCCGCGTAGCGCGATCATTGAGCGGGGCGGCGAGCTTTCAGTTTTTATCGTTGAGGATGGCGTGGGAATTCGCAAGAACATCCAAACCGGATTCAGCAGTGACGGCTTGGTCGAAATTACCGAGGGACTGGTCGATAGCGATAAAGTGATTACCGTTGGTCACGTCGGACTTAAGAACGAAGCGAAGGTCGTCGTCATCAATGCACCTCAGGACGAGAACACCGCCGTCGACACGAGCACGCCAACTGAGGAAGACGAGTAATGCGGCGCCTTATCGAGATCGCAACAGAGCGCCGCGTAACGATCGTCATGTTTATGACGGCAATCGTGCTTTTTGGCATGGTTTCCCTGTCACGACTCAATCTGAACCTACTGCCGGACATTTCGTATCCCACTTTGACAATCCGTACGGAGTTGACGGGCGCGGCACCGGTTGAGATAGAAAACCTTCTCAGTAAGCCCGTTGAGGAGGCGGTCGGGGTCGTCCGAAACGTGCGGCTTGTACGATCAGTTTCACGGTCAGGGCAGTCCGATGTCACGATCGAGTTTCTCTGGGGTACCGACATGGACATGGCGGGTATCGATGTCAGAGAAAAACTCGATATCCTGTTTCTGCCTCTGGAGGCGAGTCGCCCATTATTATTGCGATTCGATCCGTCGTCCGAACCCATTGTCCGCCTTGGTTTGCTAAACAAGACTGAGGCGACAGATGAGTCCGCCGAAGCGCAACTCAAGTCGCTGCGCCGATTGGCCGAAGATCGAATCAAGGCGGAACTTGAGGCGGAGGAAGGAACCGCTGCCGTAAAAGTAAGTGGCGGACTCGAGGATGAAATACAAATTCGGGTTGATCAGCAGAAGCTCGCCCAACTGGGTTTGAGCATCGGGCAGATCGCGGAGCGTATTCGATCAGAAAATGTCAACCTCTCCGGTGGGCGCCTTGAAGAAGGTAATCAGCGCTTTCTCGTTCGCACACTTAATGAATTTCAGGACGTGGATGAATTTCGCGACGCTATCGTTGCCTATGTCGCCGATCGGCCAGTTTACTTGCGTGACGTCGCGACCGTAGAGCGCGGATACAAAGATCGCGAAGCGATAACGCGAGTTAAAGGGCAAGAGTCAGTCGAACTCGCAGTCTATAAAGAAGGCGATGCCAATACTGTGCAGGTCGCGGAGCGGATTGCTCGACGACTGGAACGCTTGCGTGAGTCTCTCCCCGCCGAAATCGAATTAGTTCCAATTTACGATCAGTCGACCTTTATTTCTGCCGCAGTCTCGGATGTGCGTTTGGCGGCAATTCTGGGCGGTGTAATCGCGATATTCGTTTTGTATGGTTTCCTTCGCGACGCTCGTGCAACGACTATCGTCAGTATTGCAATTCCCGTTTCGGTGATCGGAACATTCCTGTTGATGTACACGAACGACATATCGCTAAACATCATGTCGCTCGGTGGCATAGCGCTTGCTGTGGGCATGCTGGTCGACAACTCGATCGTCGTTCTTGAAAATATCGTTCGCAAGAAGGAGCAGGGCCAGGGGATTACTGAGGCCGCCAAGAATGGCACGGCAGAGGTTGCTTCCGCCGTCGTTGCTGCAACCTTGACAACAGTTGCAGTGTTTTTTCCCATGATTTTCATAAGCGGTATCGCAGGACAGTTATTTAAGGATCAGGCCCTAACCGTCACCTTTGCCTTGCTGTTTTCCTTGCTCGTCGCGCTTACCCTGATTCCGATGTTGGCGTCGCTCGGCGCGCCCGGCCGTTACGAAGGTTCGGCCGAGGATGACGGCGTCCCTACCGTCGAATCGAAATTCCGCTTTGTGCGGTTTCTGAAGCGTATCGCCGCATTCGTGGTCCGCATCATTACCTACGCTGTGGTTGGTCTCGTGCGAATTCTAAAGCTTTTGTTCAAAGGACTCAGCTGGATCACGTGGGTGTTTTTGTGGATTCCGACCTGGATCCTGCAAAAATTCTATAGAGCTGTCGCTGCCGTTTACCCTGGCGTATTGCGTTGGTCGCTGCTGCACCGCGGCGCGGTAATCATCATATCGACAACGCTGTTCATTTCCACAATGGCGCTGGTGCCAAGACTCGGCACGGAACTAATACCGCAACTGTCTCAGGGCGAATTTAACGTTGACCTTAGATTACCGCCGGGCATGCCTTTGGCAGAAACCGATAAGGCCATCCAGGCGGCGCAACGGTCTGCGGCGGAAATCGATGCAGTAGAACTTAATTATTCAGTTGCAGGCACCGGTAACAGGCTCGATGCGAATCCAGTCGATGCGGGGGACAATACCGGCACACTGAGTATCGCGCTAAAAGACGGCGTTGGTCGCGATGCTGAGGACGCAACTATGGCAGCGATGCGTGCTGAGCTGTCTTCGATACCCGGCGTGCAATATGAATTCACTCGTCCATCGCTGATGTCGTTCGCGAGCCCACTGCAGATAGAAATTTCTGGCTATGACCTGGCAAACCTGGGGCACGTTAGCGATGCAGTTGTGAAAGCGATGTCGGAATCCGATCGATTCACGGATATTAAGACAACGATCGAGCGCGGTAATCCTGAGATTCAAATCGTATTCGATCAGGAACGCGCGGCTAAGCTCGGCCTCGCTGTTCGCGATATCGCGAACGGTGTTGTCGCGAATGTTCGAGGTGAATTGGCAACACGTTACACGTGGCGCGATAAGAAAATCGACGTTCTCGTTCGCAGTGTCGACACGCGCCAATCAAGCATTGAGGAAATCCGCCATCTAATCGTTAACCCTACATCCGACCGACCCGTGACGCTTGATGCGGTGGCCGATGTCATTGTTTCGCAAGGTCCGGCAGAAATTCGTCGCGTCGCTCAGGAACGTGTTGCAATCATATCTGCGAATCTCGCTTACGGTGATCTTGGCGCAGCAGCCACTGAGGCTGGCGTGATTCTAAGCCAAACACCTATGCCGAACGGAATTACCGCGATGGTGTCCGGGCAAAGTGAGGAAATGCAAGACTCCTTCAAGTCGATGCAGTTCGCGTTGGCGCTGGCCGTTTTCCTCGTTTATCTGGTAATGGCCTCACAGTTTGAATCGCTCATACATCCATTCGTCATCCTGTTCACAATTCCTCTTGCCCTCGTCGGTGCGGTGCTCGCGTTGTTCATAACGGGTACGACGGTCAATATCGTCGCTTTCATCGGTGTCATTATGCTCGCCGGTATCGTCGTCAATAATGCGATCGTACTGGTCGACCTGATCAACCAGCTGCGCGAACAAGGCAAGCAGCGTCTTGAAGCGATCATGGAAGCCGGTTCGGCTCGATTAAGGCCCATCCTGATGACATCGTTAACGACGACTCTTGGACTCCTGCCGATGGCCATGGGTTTTGGCGAGGGGTCTGAAGTGCGAACGCCTATGGCTATTACTGTGATAGGCGGACTGACAGTTTCGACATTTCTGACTCTGGTCGTGATACCGGTCGTTTACTCACTGATGGACAGAAAATGAGGCATACCGAGCTCGCACTTCGTCGCCCCGTCACAACGGTTGTTATTTTTGTCGCACTATCGCTGATCGGACTACTGGCGTCGCGCCTTTTGCCACTCGAAAAATTTCCGGACATCGAGTTCCCGGGCATCTTTATTCAGATACCGTATTCCGGATCAACGCCTGAGGAAGTCGAGCGGCTGATAACGCGGCCGATCGAAGAAGCGCTTGCAACATTGTCCGGCGTCGAGCAAATGTTCTCGGCCTCCGATGAAGGCCAGTCACAGCTCTTCCTGCAGTTCGAGTGGGACGAGCAGATGGGTGCCAAAGGCATTGAAGCCCGCGCGAAGGTCGACAGTATCCGCCACCTTTTGCCAAATGACGTACAGCGGATTCTGATTTTCACCGGATCGTTGGGTGACCAACCGGTGTTGCAGCTACGGATCTCTTCCGAACGCGATTTATCGAACAGTTATGAGATGCTGAATCGTCTGCTGACGCGACGTCTGGAACGCATTGAAGGCGTTTCGCGAGTGGAGTTGCAGGGCGTCGACGCCCGGGAAATTCGAATTCTGCTAAAGCCCGATCAGCTCGCCGCTCACGGCATCGATATAGCGCGTATCCGTGATCTCCTGACAAGTAACAACTTCGCGGTCAGCGCCGGCAAAATCACAGCCGGTGATCAACGATTTGCGGTGCGTCCCAGTGGTGAATTCGAGAATGTCGACGAAATTCGCGAGCTGGTCGTCAATGATTCGGGTCTCCGGCTCAGAGACGTTGCCGACGTCGAACAAATCACGCCAGAAAGAGACTACGGTCGACATCTCGATCAGCAATACGCTATCGGTGTCGCTATCAGCAAATCAACGGGTGCCAACCTGGTCGACGTCACCGATAAAGTAATCGCCGAAGTCGAGAAAATTGGCAAATTGCCACAGATGAACGGCATTAATATTTTTTCTCTGGATAATCAGGGCGACAGTGTCCGCGAGTCACTTGGCGACCTCCTGAGTGCTGGTGCGCTGGGCGGTTTGCTCGCGATTTTCGTTCTGTATTTATTTTTGCGGCAGGTAACGACAACATTGATTGTCACTGCATCGGTACCGTTTTCGCTCATGATCACCCTGGGCGCGCTGTATTTCGCCGGTCTTTCATTAAACATCCTGTCAATGATGGGATTGATGCTGGCTGTGGGCATGCTGGTCGACAACGCGGTGGTGGTCACCGAGAGTATCTTCAGACATCGCGAGGAACACCCCGACCAGCCGCACGAAGCAACCATCAACGGGGTCAAGGAGGTTGGACTCGCCGTCATCGCCGGTACTGCGACAACGATCATTGTTTTCGCACCGATGATTTTCGGTGCCAAGACCGATATCACGATCTTCCTGACCCATGTCGCGATTACGATCATTGTTGCTCTGATCGCGTCCTTATTGATCGCACAAACGCTTGTGCCGATGCTGGCCGCGCGTATTTCGGTTCCGCCACAACCCAAGGAAGGAGCGTGGATGTCCCGACTGACTACGCGTTATACCGCCAGTCTGGAGTGGATTATCGGACACCGTTGGTGGACTGGCGTGGGAATCGCGCTGGTATGCGCGGTAGGTATGAGTCCGATGATTTTTGATCTCGTAAAATTCGACATGTTTCCTCAGGATGTTGGTCGACGACTCCACATGCCTTATCACATAGAGGGACAGCATTCGCTGCAGCGCGTTGAGCAAAGTGTCAATAAGATCGAGGATTACCTGTACTCAAGACAAGAGGAGTTTAATATTCGCTCCGTCTACAGCTACTTTGAACAGGGGGTGGCGCAGTCGACCATTCTTCTCACAGACAAGGATGACGCGACATTATCCACGAAGGAGGTCATCGCCCTCATTGAAAGTGAACTGCCACAGATTGCGCTGGGAAAACCAAGCTTCTCGTTCGATCAGCAAGGCGGTGGCGACGGCTTTACCGTTCAAATCAGCGGTGACTCAACTGAAATTCTGAATGATCTTGCACTCGATGTCGCACGCATCCTGACGTCGGTCGAAGGGCTTAAGGATGTCCGCAGTGATGGTGAGTCTGGCAACAAAGAAGTTCGGGTAATAATCGACCGAACCCGTGCAACTAATGTCGGTTTGTCTGCGGAGGCGATAGCCCAATCAATAAGTATCGCCATGCGCGGTCAGATTCTGCGCGAGTTTCGCGACGATAGCGGAGAAATCGCAGTTCGAATGGCGTTCAGGGAGAGTGACAAGCAAAGCATAGAGCAACTCTCAAATCTGCCACTCTATACGCCTGATGGCCGCCGTATCACTCTCGGTGCGGTCGCTTCGCTGCATATTGGTCGCTCACCAGACACGATTCGACGTACTGACCGGCAAACTGCGGTTATTCTGTCCGCCAATCTCGAAGCGGATGTCAGCGCCGAAGATGTTCGCCCACGTGTCAATAGCGTTATGGAGCAAATCGAGTTGCCACCCGGTTACTCGTGGAAGGAAGGTCGCGGCTTTGAGCGACAGGACGAAACCGCCGACATGATGGCAACCAATATTGTCCTCGGCGTTGCGTGTATTTTCCTGGTTATGGCGGCCCTGTTTGAATCTTTGATATTGCCGTTTTCGATTATTTTGGGCTCAATCGTGTTTTCGATTTTCGGTGTTTTCCTGTTCTTCGCGGCGACCGGGACGACGTTTTCGTTCATGGCAATGATTGGCATCATGATCTTGATCGGTGTCGTCGTAAACAACGGTATCGTGCTGGTCGACCATATCAACAATCTGCGCCAGGAAGGCATCTCACGAGATAAGGCCATTGTCATCGCTGGTCGCGATCGCCTGCGTCCCATCCTGATGACGGTTGCTACAACAATCGTAGGACTCACACCACTCGCGATGGGTACAACGCAGGTGGGTGGCGACGGACCACCTTACTACCCTATGGCCCGCGCAATCATCGGCGGGTTGGCCTTCTCGACCGTGGTGTCGCTGTTGGTTGTACCGGCGCTCTACATCTATTTCGACAGCCTCGCCGCCTGGGGGAGAAAGGTCATGCGCACAGCCCGTCAAGGCGGCGCGCATGTACTTGGGGCCTAGGAGCGGCTTTCCCTTAGACGTAGAACCAGTACGAAACCGAAAAGAGCGATCAAGGCCATCAGGCTCAACGAGCCACCGCCGCCCTCGGTAACTACGACTGTTGTCGTGCCCGGTGGCGTATCTCTTGCTACATCTTCCAGCGGCAACAGTGCAAGCTTGGATGAATCATCAGGTCCGAAACTCGCAACGAACTCACCATCAAAGGTATCAAACAGCTCGATCAGGATATCGTATTCGCCCGTCAGGTAACCCGCGACCAGATCGGTCTCAATGAAGTACTCGTCACTACTCGATGCGCCAAATATCGTAAAGTCATCGGTCGATGCATACTCATTCCACGGGCCGAGCTCGTAGCTCAGATAGATAACAGCATAAACATCTGCCGAGCCAAAGACGGTGTCCGCGTCAAAAGCGAGATCGATTCCGGTGAAGTATCCATCGCGGTCCAAATCTGAATAAAGCACTACATCTGCATCGTAAATCCAGAAATCGACGTTCGCCGGTGCTGAGTTTGTAAGCGGACCAGATTTGGACGTGCCAGCTGATGAACTATGCTGCTTACCGCCTCTGCTGGAATTACGTCTATCACCAGCGATTCGCAGAGGTTCGAACTCGTCGTGTGACACGTCACCGCCACCCACGCCACCACGCTGAATTCCCTGCCCTTGCGATGTACTACTAATTCGAGCTTCCGAGGATTCGTCAGCACGAACGGTATTCGCCGCTGCAAATATCAACAGCGCGACCGACACAAATAAAATAGAGTCGAATTTCTTAGTCTGAGTCTTCATTATCATGCCCTCCTGCACGTTACGACTCTATTAAGACCCCACGTCACTGAATCAGCGCTGAACATTTGGGTAAAAGGAATTACTCATGCGATCATGTTCAGCTCACGTTCATACGAAAAGCAATTTGGGCCACTGTTGAGCCGCGCAATTCAAAAAGATCATGTTGGCCGGGCGATCGCCTGGTTGATGCTCGGCGTAAGCGGTGGGCTTTGTCTGGATCTGTGCGCGAAGGAATTACTCCGTAGCTACTCGCTGTCTGAGTTCGTGCTCGCTCGCAGTGTCTTCGGCTTACTCGTGTTCATGATTCTTGCCCCGCGATTTTTCGGCGGCTTCAAGAACCTGCGAACGCAGCGGCCCGCATGGCACTTTCTGCGAACGATGCTTGCGGTTGGTGCGATGTTCGGATTCTTTTATGGTCTGTCGCAGATGCCGCTCGTGAATGCGCTGACATTGGGTTTTACCGCACCGCTCATGGTCACCGCATTGTCGGTGCCGTTTCTCGGTGAGCATGTTGGTTGGCGGCGCTGGGCGGCCGTAGTCGTTGGCTTCATCGGAACTCTGATCATGTTGCGGCCCGGCAGTGGTGATTTTTCCTTCGCGTCAGCCGCAATTCTCTTTGCCGCGTTTTGCTATGCATGCCAGGCGATCACAGCGAGGCATTTGGCCACCGAGTCGATCTTATCGCTGTCTGTCTACGTAGTAGCGGGGCCACTCTTATTCGCTGCATTTTTTATCGATAGTGATTCCTGGATAAGCCCTGACCCAAAGGGCTGGATACTGATGGCCATGGCCGGAATTTGCTCCGCAATCGCCTGGGTGGGTTTCATCAACGGCTATCGCGGATCGTCCCCCGCCATTCTTGCGCCCTTCGAATATGCCGCTTTGATTGGCGGAGCCGTTGCCGGATACCTTATTTGGGACGAAGTACCGGATCGCTGGGTAATCCTCGGTGCGTCAATTATCATCGCCTCCGGCCTGTACGTGGTCTACCGCGAAATTGGCTTGCGTGGCGGTGGAAACTGAGTGCACAAAAAAGGCCCTGATAATGCAGGGCCTTTTTTGATGTTTCGATGAACGGATCGTTAGTCGATATCGCCTGCAACAAGACCCGCGATCTGGGATGGCGTAACCTCCAGGGCAACGGCAACTCGGTTGAAGAAATCGATCTCAAGTACGCTTACGTTGCAGTCGCTGCGAAACACATTGGCGAGAGCCTGAATGGTTGCCGCCCGATGCGTATCCTTCATTTTCTTGCGTACGCTGGACAGGTACTTACGCAACGTCGCTTCCGCGTACAATTCTGCGCGCGCTGCAACACGAATATCGGCGGCGCTAAATTCTTCACCCGTGCTCTGCTTAAGAATTTCCTGTATTCGCTCAATCTCAACTGACTGTATATTGATATCTGCGTCAGCCGCTCTTGCCAGTGTCATCAGCAAGACTTCCTTGAACAGCTCGTTCTGATGCTCCTCTGTAACTTCGGCTCCGCCAAAGATGTTGAGCACATTCTTGAGATCCGCAATTGCCATGTATGTTCTCTTTATTGGATGGTTAGCTGAGCTGGTAATGATAACCCGAACAATGCGCTCTGTTGAAGACGTTTTTGAATCTAATTTTTCGCTTGGAATTTAGTGAGTTACGCGACATACTGAGTTCGGGCAAACAAATAAAAGGAGGTGATCCATGTCTCGTGGGATAACAGAGGTATCTAGAAAACCGATGGTTCTGGTGCGAAAGATGGAGCAGCCACACGCACTTTTTTGACCCTCCTTTTCTAATACGACATCTCACGGAAGGCCGCAGCAATGCGGCCTTCTTTGTTTGAGAAACCGGGCAGCGGCGATTACCGCCACCCGTAAGCCAGGGAATTCGAACCCTACTCGTCTTCTTCGATGTGGCGGTGCACCTCGCCATTGTAGATACGACTTACATCGCAATCGAGGCTATCGCCCATGATCTCTCTGCGCTTCTGGTAGCCGCCACCGTTTGCATACAAGTCGTAATCCTTGCCTCGTTCTGCATGGTTGCCCCAGGCGCTTACCATCTTGAAGTCGTAATCTGCATCGCCGCCACCATAGGCCGGAAAGAACGCCCAGCTACCGTTTTGGTATCCATTCTCAATCTGGTATGCCGTCCATTTGTCCAGCCCGGTGAAAACATCATCCATGCTTGCATCGTCTGCCATGGTGCAATCCGAAAATGCGACAACCCGGCTTTCAGGTGATGCTCTCTCAGGTGGTTCCCGAAGTACCATCGTTGCGAAGTTACTGTGAGTATCGCAAGTCAGTACGTCCGCAAACGCAGCCCCCTCTTCTCCGCCACTCTTTGCGAACTCATCTGCGCCAGCACCCATCTCCTCCGCAGTAGGCGAAACGCCCAACCAGCCAACGTCAAACGTCTCGGCGCCGTAGTAGAAAGGCGTCAGTGTCATTGCGAAATAGTTGTGTGCGCCGAGATTGTCCATCCAGGCATTCCAGCCATCGATAGCCGCATCAAGATCAGCAGATCCTTTGCCTTCATTGTAGTTGCAGGTATAGGTCTCAACAGGAACGATAACCGGCCCTGCTTCCTTATCTTCAGCAAATACTACGCTTGAGGCAAACCCGGACACCAGAGTCATGGTGGCCACGAACATTCCAGTCTTCTTCATTTTTTTGTCCCCGATAGTACGTATTGGAAACCGGCTTTACGCCGGGTATCCAATAAGTATAGATGAAAGTGAAATGCGCGACCGATCAGGCGGCTAGAATGCTGCGAAGAACCTCAAGTAGCTCATCAATTTCTCTACTACTGTTGTAGTGCACGGGACCGACACGCACTCCACCTCCCGATTCGAAGATACCTAATACCTTGGCAACCTCATGAGCGTAGTTATAACCACTCCAAACGAAGATGTTTCGCTCGGCGAGGCGCTCGGCGATTGTTGCCGGATCTACGTTCGCGTGAATGAACGAAACAGTTGGCACGCGACGATCCAGTGCATCTCTATCTGTAATCCCGAGTACCGTAGTGCCATCGATTTTGAGCAGACCATCGATTAGATTTTCCGCCAGTCCTTTCTCATATTCGAACAATAGATCCATCGCAGCGTGTAGTCGCTGTCTTCGACCACCGAATTGTGACCAGTTGTCCATGTAGTCGCCGGCCATCGAAGCTCCGACGCGATCGAAATACTCGACCGTGGCAAGAATGCCAGCGATACCCTCATGGCTCTGTGTACCCGTTTCAAAACACCATGGTAGTTCCGGGCCCGCCGGGCGGACCCGATACGGTTCCAGCTTTTCGGCTAGCTCACGACGAATCCAAAGTATTCCCTGATGTGGGCCAAAAAACTTGTAGGAGGAGCAGACGAAAAAATCACAACCGATATCTTGCACGTCAGTCGATACATGCGGTGCTGACTGCACGCCGTCTATATAGCTTAAGGCGCCGGCGGCGCGAGCCTTCTCGCAAATCGTCTTGATATCGTTAATTGTGCCCGTCAGATTGCTGGCACCAGCAACACAGATGAGACGTGTACGATCTGTAATCAGTGCGTCAAGTTCTTCCAGATTGAACTCAAAGGAAGCCTCGCTAAAAGACAGCCAACGAATCTCAAGCTCAAGATCCCGGGCTACTAACACCCACGGCCAGACGTTCGCGTCATGATCCATCCGTGACAGAATGATCTCATCACCGGGCCGAAACAGCTTTCCGATTGAGCGTGACAGATGCAGTGTCATCGTGGTCATGTTCTGACCAAAAACAATTTCGTCGCCAGACGGCGCGTTCAGAAAATCTGCCATGGCCTCCCGTGCAGCTTGAACGACGGTATCGGCATTTTTCGAAGTCGCGAAATAACCGCCCAGGTTGGCGCTCTTCGAGAGCATGCACTCTGTCATCGCATCGGTGACGCAGACTGGCACTTGCGTTCCAGCCGGATTATCGAGGTAAATTCGGCGCGTACCATCATCTGTTAACGCCAGCGCTGGAAACTGCGCGCGTATCGCATCGAGATCAAAAGACATGAATTATTCCTGTGGCTTGCCGCCCCATTTTTCGAGATGCGCATCTTTCGCGCGCTGCCGAACCTTCGCGTGGCGGCGATTAAGATTGAGCGAGTCGGGGTCGCACACTTCGGCTCTGATGATGCCGAGATCGCTGGCCGCGTCAAAAAGACTTGGGTACCAGCGCTCCCAATTCGGGAGTAGCGCTTCTACTTGGTCACGAAGGGTCATCGCCGCAATGTAACTGAGCGACAACGACAAGACAATACTGACGAAACAGGGGACCCTAGTCCTCGATTAGACGTATACCTAGAAGACCGGCACCGAGCAGCATAGCCCCCAGTACGACTAGCTGAATCTGCGGAATCGACCCTGTCGCCGCGGCGACAGTATCCTGCGGTATCAATGTGACAAGATTCGCTGCAATCGTAATTAGCCCGGCCAGCGGTTTGAACGCAATGGCTCCGCCAATGGCTGCGGCCGTGGGCAACGCTAGCCGCCTTACCCAGAGTTGCCGCCTGATCTTTCGAACGACCTGGCCACTGAATCCGTCATCCGCGACCGGCGCGGACTCGAACATCGACTCCAGAAGTCGATCTTCAGCGTCTTTCATTCGTTCAGCCATGTTGATGATCTTTGATCTCAAAGTTATTCCTGATCTTCTGTTTACCACGAAATATTACGGACTTCACTGTGCCAACTGGCATATCAGTCGCATCGCCGATCTCCTTGTGTGACAAACCACATGCGTACGACATAACCATGATCGCGCGTTCCTCTTCTGTCAGTACAGCCAGAAACTTGTCCAGGTCTGTAACTTCATCGTTCGGCAATGCCGTGCTGCGTGACTCCTGATCCGCCACCCGCCCTGCGGACTCGAGTACTTCCGCGTAGCGCTTGGACTTTCGCTTTGACTGCAGAAACGTTGTGTACGCGACCTTCAACAACCATCCAATGAACGAACCACGCCCTGAATAAGTCTGCATTTTGTCCCACGCGTGCAGGAAACAATCCTGGGCCAGATCGTCGGCCAGCGAGTAGTCACCACTGAGCTTGCGCAGAAAATTCCGCACGTGCGATTGGTGGCGTCGAACCAATTCGCCGAAAGCGGCAGTATCCTGTCCGGACACCACCCTCGCGACAAGTTCATTGTCTTCTCGTGTGCTCAACGAATCGCGGCCGACTTAGTCTTTGTCCGTGTACTTGTGCAGAATCAGGTAGGCAACACCGATACAAAACGGGAATGAAGCACCTGCCAACAAGCCACGCAGTGCTTCGGGCTCGGGAACGGCAAATCCGATCAATACGAGCGCTACAGCAAGCGACAGCCAAATAATGCCGAGCCGCAGATCTTTGTCTTTGGCGGGTTTCGGATGGCCCAAGCGATCAATCAGCTCGGGAGACAGATCGAGTCCCTTGTCCAATGCCGCACGAATCGTTGCCTGCACTTCGCTACGACCACGAAATCGGAACCAAATCAACAAGGACATCACGAGGGTAATGCCCATGAACATGACTATCGGTATTAATTCTTCACTCACTGTTTATTACTCCATATCGTTAATTCGGTGTTTCTTCAGCCCTTAGATACCTGCCATCAGCCGTTTGGATGCACGTATTTTAACTTGTTGTTTTTATTCAATTAATTTCGTCTCTATGAGGGAGCTTTAGTGTCTGTCCGGCCAAAACCGATGTCATATCAATCGCGGCGGCGGTCAACCAATCGACTGGTATTTCGTTGCTTTTTTTGCATGCTACGCTTCTAGGCCACGGAAATGGGAAAACTATGAATAAGGCGGTTATCGCGGCATCCCGGTTCGGCCTGGGCGCTCGCCCCGGCGAATTGGCCACTATCGGTAGAGATCCTGACGGGTGGCTACTGCAACAATTAGCAGGGCCTGCCCGCCTGCATCGCCAATTGCGCCGCCTGCCAGACTCATCCACTGTCCTTGTTGAAGTACAAGACCTCAGGCGTGAGGAGCGAAAAAAGAAAAACGGCGGCGATGGGGACTTTGTCAAACTCTACGGCCGCACCGTCCGCAAGCATTACATTGATCAGACCAGTGCCCGCTATGCGGCGGCTGTCGAGACAGACACGCCGTTTCACGAACGTCTGGTGCATTTTTGGGCAAACCACTTCGCGGTTTCGGCCGACAAACAGCCCGTGCCGGCCATCGCCGGTCTCTATGAGAACGAAGCGATCCGCCCGAACGTGACCGGGAAGTTCATAGACTTGCTGCTCGCCGTGGAGAAACACCCGGCAATGATTCTATATTTGGACAATCAGCGCTCAATTGGACCGGGCTCCGATATGGGCAGGCGTGCGAACCGAAGACAGCGCGAACAACAAATTGGCCTGAACGAGAATCTCGCGAGGGAGATTCTCGAACTGCACACGCTTGGCGTCGACGGCGGTTATTCGCAACAGGACGTAACGACCTTTGCGAACGTCATCACCGGCTGGTCAATCGGCGGCACGAATGAACGCGGCCGGTTTGCAGAGGGAGATCCCGGCAAGTTTGAGTTTCGCGACGCCATTCACGAGCCTGGCGATCAGGACATGCTTGGCAATCGATACAGCCAGAAGGGTGTTAAACAGGGAGAGGCCGTATTGCGCGATCTTGCGGCGCATCCAGCGACGGCACGATTTATTGCGACCAAACTCGCTCGGCATTTCGTCGCCGATGATCCACCCACGGTCATCGTCGACCGTATGAGCGACGCCTATCTTGAAAGCGGTGGTGAGCTATCCGCAATCTACGTGGCTCTCATTCATTCCGAGGAAGCCTGGACGACAACAAACAGCAAGTACAAGTCACCGCATGACTTTGTCATTTCAACACTGCGGGCATTCGAACACACGCCGGACAACCGTCGCTTTGTCGTCGGAGCACTGGACCTGATGGGTCAGGCGCCCTATCGACCTGGCTCTCCGGCGGGCTGGCCCGATACCGCTGAGCACTGGGGCAGCGCTGATGCTCTTTATAAAAGGATCGAATGGTCGAACGCGGTTGCAAGGGTGGTCGGCAAACGTATTAATCCTGTCGATCTCGGCGATGCGATTCTCGGTGAAGCCTTCAGGCCAGAAACGCGCAAAGCAATTTCCCGAGCCGAGAGTCTGACTCAGGGAATGACCTTACTTCTCGCATCGCCGGATTTCCAAAGGAGATGAGCATGATGAAACGAAGAGATGTGCTGAAGTCTCTTGGCGTGACGGCAATTGCCAGTTGTACTCCGGGCCTCGCGCTCGCAAATGCCGATACGGACTCGCTGTTCGTTCTTGTCGTGTTGCGCGGTGCCGTGGATGGCCTTGCACTCGCGGCTCCCTACGGCGATGGCAACTACAGGAAAGTCCGCGGCGAGTTGGCCATTCCGGCGCCGGGATCCAGTAACGGCTTGCTGAAACTCGACGGGCTGTTTGGACTGAACCCCGCCCTGCACAATGTTTACCAGAGTTTTGTTGTCGGCGACGCCAGTGTGATTCACGCTGTAGCCAGTCCATACCGTGAACGCTCGCACTTCGATGGTCAGGACCTGCTTGAGAACGGCGCGGCTAAAGTCGGCGCGCTTAGGGATGGTTGGTTGAATCGTGCGTTGGCCTCTTTCGATAGCCTTGTCGGAGGCGAAAAAGCGATCGCTCTATCGGCAAACACTCCCCTCGTTTTGCGCGGGAAAAACTCTGCCACCAGTTGGGCGCCGTCAAGATTACCGGATACAGACGACAGCACATTGGCACGGCTAGAGCAGCTCTATGCTGACGACGAGTTCTTCTCGACCCGTTTGCAGCAAGCTCTCCGCTCACAGGAAATCGCCGGTGATAATTCCAGGATGAGCGCGGGCGGTCGAGGAAATGAGGCAAAGCGGTTTGGTGAGCTTATGAGCTCGGCCGCTCGCTTCCTAACGACGCCGGGAGGTCCGGGCATTGCGGTACTGGAACTTGGCGGCTGGGATACACATGCGAATCAGGGTTCGACGGGCGGTGCGCTGTCGAATCGACTCTCCGCACTCGATACGGGACTCGGAAACTTACGAGACGGACTGGGCACCAACTGGGACAGGGCAGTGATTGCCATCGTGACGGAGTTTGGTCGAACTGTGCATGTCAATGGAACCCGAGGGACTGATCATGGAACCGGGACAGCAGCGCTTCTCATGGGCGGCGCTGTCAATGGCGGCACGGTCGTTACGGACTGGCCGGGCTTGGGCAAGGGCGACCTTTACGCTGGTCGTGACCTGCAACCGACTACGGACATTCGCAGTATTTTCAAAGCTGTGCTCGCTGAGCATCTGGGTGTTGCTCACTCACTCATTGAGCGTGAGGTATTTCCGGATAGTGCTACAGCTCCCGCGTTGAGAGGTTTGATCCGAACTTAGACCCGAATCCGACTGCCCGACGTTTATATCGGGCATGACTGTATCAAATCGCCTATTTTCAACCCTGCGCGACCCGCGTTATTACCAGATCATCGTTCTCAGCCTGCTGCTTGGCTATGGCATCATCGCTCTGGACTTTGGCATTCGCTGGCAAAATGCATTGGCCATCGTTCCTGTCGCGCTGCTAGTGCAGTTTGTCGGAACGCGCCTGACCGATCTGCCACGTTTTGATCCGTTAAGTCCACTGATTACCTCGCTATCGCTAACCCTGCTGTTGCGTACGGATGTAGTTTGGCTGGCAGCTCTTGCGGCCGTAATAGCGATCGGCAGCAAATTTCTGCTGCGATTCCGCGGCAAGCACGTTTTCAATCCTGCCAATTTCGCGCTGGTCTCTCTAATGCTCTTGAGCGATCACGCCTGGGTTTCATCGGGGCAATGGGGCAGCGCAGCGATCGGCGCATTTGTGCTTGCATGCCTCGGATTTCTGGTTCTGACGCGCGCGAAACGGGCAGAAACTACGCTTGCATTTCTCCTGTTCTACGCCGCATTGATATTCGGGCGCGCGATCTGGCTCGATGACCCTGTCAGCATTCCGCTGCACCAACTCCAGAATGGCGCTCTGCTTATTTTTGCGTTTTTCATGATTTCCGACCCGAAGACATCACCGAATTCCGCGTCCGGGCGCATCCTTTATGCCGCGCTCGTTGCCAGCGTTTCTTACATCATTCAATTCGTTTTCTACCAAACGAATGGCCCAATCCTCGCGTTGATTATGTGTGCTCCGGTGGTACCCCTGATTGACGCTTTGCTGCATGGCCGTATTTACAGGTGGGATCAATCGGCTGGTCACAAAACCAGCCCCATCAAAGGAGTGTTCTAATGCGAATATTCGCAATCATTGCCGCCGCAACGATTACTATTGTTGTGACTGCTACAGCACAGGCGTTTTGCGGCTTCTACGTCGCGCGCGCCGATACGAGTTTATTCAACAAGGCATCGCAAGTCGTGTTGGTTCGAGATGATGACCGCACCGTCATTACAATGGCCAATGACTTCGAGGGTGAGGTCAAGGACTTCGCCGTCGTAATTCCAGTGCCAACCCTGATCGAGCGTGAACAAATCAATGTCGGTGATCGCAGGATCGTTCAACATCTCGATGCCTACACAGCACCGCGTCTGGTTGAATATCA
Organism: Woeseiaceae bacterium; assembly: GCA_021773075.1. Lineage (GTDB taxonomy): Bacteria > Pseudomonadota > Gammaproteobacteria > Steroidobacterales > Woeseiaceae > UBA1847. Next base: position 69,087 of record JAJFKT010000002.1, on the reverse strand, counting down.
CGACGCCGACCCCTGCATGCGCTATGAACGTTACAAGATGTCTCAGGACAGCGCCTTACCTCGATCAGTTGTGTCCGAAGAAGTTAGGCGTAACGGTCGGTCATTAGGCGTCACAATTGAAGCCAGCTATACCGTCGGCGAATACGACGTTCTCATTCTTTCCGCAGACGATAGCGGCGGCCTGATCAAGTGGCTGAAAAAAAATGACTACAAGTTGCCGCGTGGTGCGGAGAGGGTTGTTGACAGCTATCTGAAGCAGGACATGCGCTTTTTCGTTGCCAAGGTAAATCTTGAAGAACAGTCGAAACTTGGTTATCAATATCTGCGCCCATTGCAGGTGGCCTATGAGAGCAATAAGTTCATGCTGCCGATTCGACTCGGAACGCTAAATGCGAAAGGTAAGCAGGAGCTCTATGTCTACGCTCTGACGCGCACAGGTCGAATCGAGACGACCAACTACCGCACGGTGAAGTTGCCAAGCGATATAGAGGTCCCTGAGTTTGTGCAGGCTGAGTTCGGTGAATTCTATCGCGATATGTTTTCAAAACAGGTTGCGGCGGAAAATGAGCGCGCTGTGTTTCTTGAGTATGCCTGGGACATGAACTGGTGCGACCCTTGTGCGGCCGACCCACTAAGCCAGCAGGAGTTGCGCAAGCTCGGCGTGTTCTGGATCGGCGACGGCCAGGGCGAGAATAAGATCGCGTCGATGCCTGCTCAGAACGTGTTTGTAACGCGGCTCCACGTTCGATACGACAGCGAGCACTTTCCCGAGGACCTCGTATTTCAGGAAACCGGCGATCGCCAGAACTACCAGGGTCGGTATGTCATCAGACACCCCTGGAAGGGCGAAGCGACCTGTGATGTTACGGACTATCAGGCGGAGGTTCGCGAACGACAGGAGCGTGAGGCGCAACAACTCGCCAACCTGACCGGTTGGGATATCGAGGACATTCGCAAGAAAATACCGTTCCCGGAAGACACTCAGGAACCCAACAAGGGACCCTGGTGGAAGCGCCTTTGGAGCTAAATCGTCAATACGGAAAGTTGGGCCCGGCATTGCCGGGCCTTTTTTCCGAGTGCTACTCTTCGCGCATGACTGGCACGACAGCAAGTCCGATCGCTCGACCCGCCTCAATTGCAACAACAGCGTCTTTCACTTTCGAACCGGTGCCCAATAGCACACCAAAGCTAGCGTCGGGATTCTCAGCATACAATGCCTGCACATAGGGCCTGACGCTGCTGCCTGTCATTGAGCGGCCATTAACGCTGAAAACAGATGCGGTTTTGACGCTAACGTTAATTGATGCGACAGGATCGGGCGGGATCTCCAAACCTGCCGGCAGTGTAATCGGCAAACCATCCTCCCGGACAAAACTCGCGACCACGATGAAAAAGATCAACATGATAAAAACCACGTCGAGCATGGGTGACAGATTAATTTCGGATTGATCGTCGTAGGGAACAGCTTGAAATCGACTCATTACATTCTCCTGTAATGAAATCTTCCCGCACGCTTTTTGCTGCGCTTACCGGTAACGGCCCTGCAGCTTCTTCAATTCTTCACTACCCGGGTTGAGCTCGTCAACCGCTAATTTCGATAATGGCGTGTCGATATTGCCCATCAGCTCGTGCATTTCTTCGCGTGACTCATCGAGATACAACAACCCGGTAGTGATCTCGCCCGCATTGAAACGTTCACGCAAATATTTAAAGGCCGAGGCTCTGCTGGTCAAATCGTAGTCTTTGTCGACCTTACGCAGGACGATGGTGCTACCGTCGTGTAGCTCGATTGGCATCGCCTCACCCTCTTCGTAGGAGGCCTTTATTTCTTCCGACGGTGCAATGTAGTCGATATCAATAACGTGATGGTAGTGCTGCCGAGTGTGGGCGTAGCTCTTGGTCGAACCCTCATGGTCGTTGAATGTAACGCATGGGCTCACGATATCGACGAGCGCGAAACCAGGATGCATTAACGCGCCCTTGAGCAGCGGCACCAGTTGTTCCTTATCGCCCGAAAAACTGCGTGCGATGTAGGTCGCACCCAGACTCAACGCGGTGCTCGCCGGATCGATCGGTTCCTGATTGTTCGGTGATCCTTTTTTCGGCTTGCTGCCAATATCAGCAGAAGCCGAAAACTGGCCCTTGGTAAGACCATAAACACCATTATTTTCAATGACATAACACATGTTCACATTGCGACGTATGGCGTGCACAAACTGACCCACGCCGATCGACAAAGAGTCACCATCACCGGATACGCCTATGTAAGCGAGTTCGCGATTCGCTGCGTTCGCGCCGGTTGTCACTGACGGCATCCGACCATGCACCGAATTGAAACCGTGTGCCTCGCTAACGAAATACGCAGGAGTCTTGGAGGAACAACCAATTCCGCTCATCTTTGCCAGCATATGGGGCTCGATGCCGAGCTCAAATACGGCCTGAATAATCGCCGCCGTTACGGAGTCGTGTCCGCAGCCCGCACACAGCGTGGAAACCGTGCCCTCATAATCACGAGATGTCAGCCCAAGTCGGTTTTTCGGCATACCTGGGTGAGTAATTTTTGGTTTGGCTATGTAACTCATCGTTGTTTTCTCCGCTTAGGCCGCACGGCCCTTCGCGACCTCCTCGAGCACTCTATCAACGACGAAGCCAGAATTTATCGGCATGCCGTTGTAATGCAACAGCGGCACCAGCTTCGCTTGGTCAGCTTCGATGTCATTGATCAGCAGGGTGCGAAGTTGCGCATCGCGATTCTGCTCAACGATGTAAACAACGTCGTGCTGCGCAATAAATTCGCTAATCTCTTCGCTAAATGGAAAAGACTTGATCCTGCAATAATTCAGTCCGATATCCTGCTTGGCCAGCCGAACCAAAGCCTCAACACAAGCGCCATGCCCGCTACCGATCGTGATTATTCCAGCCTTATTGAATTTTGAATACTGAATTTCTGGCTTCGGCAAGATCGTGCGTGCTGTTTCCCATTTCACCAGCAATCGATCGACGACGTCCTGATAAGCCGCTGAATCTTCAGTGTAGGCACCGAGTTTGGTATGCCCGGAACCGCGTGTGAAATATGAGCCCTTTGGATGAATGCCCGGCAAAGTTCGATATGGAATTCCATCCCCATCAACATCCAGATAGCGATAAAATCTGTCCATCTCTTCAAGCTGTTCCGCGCTCAGTACCTTGCCGCGATCGGCAACGTAACTTTCGTCCCACTCAAGTTCCGGAACCACCCAGTCATTCATACCAATATCAAGATCTGACATTACGATCACTGGTGTTTGTAAGCGCTCTGCCATGTCGAACGCCGTTGGCGCCATGTAGAAGCACTCCGCCGGGTCCGCAGGAAATAACAATACGTGCTTGGTATCGCCATGTGACGCATAGGCACAACTTATGATGTCGCACTGCTGTGTTCGAGTCGGCATTCCTGTCGACGGCCCGGTGCGCTGTACATTGAATATAACGGTGGGAATTTCTGCGTAATAGGCATAGCCGATGAACTCACTCATCAGAGAAATACCCGGTCCGCTGGTTGGCGTGAATGATCGAGCACCGTTCCATGCGGCGCCGATCACCATACCGATCGCCGCTAGCTCGTCCTCTGCCTGAATGACGGCATACGTATTCTTGCCCGTTTCCGGGTCGATGCGATACTTGGAACAAAAATTCCGAAAAGCATCCATCAGCGATGTTGAGGGTGTAATTGGATACCAGGCGCCAACTGTTGCACCGGCGTACATACAACCAAGCCCCGCCGCGGTATTGCCATCAATAATAATGCTGTTGGAGTTTGCGTCCTGTGCCGCCACCCGCATCGGCAAAGGACACGACACATGCTCGCGCGCATAGTCAAAGCCAAGTCGAATCGCCTGCATATTGGAATCAATGAGGTGTGCTTTCGCCGCAAAGGTTTCTTCGAGCAAATTCGTAGTCACGTCGAGCTCGATATCCAGCAATGCAGCGATGGCGCCAACGTAAGCGATGTTCTTCATGAGAATACGCGCTCGCGCACCATCGAAATTTTCATTGCACAGTCTTGAGAACGGAATCCCGATCACGGTGATGTCGTCACGGTCCAGCAACTTACTGCGCGGCCAGGTCGAGTCATAGATCAACCAGCCACCGGGTGCAACGTCAAGCATGTCTCGTTCGTAGGTTTGCGCATTCATCGCGACCATGATGTCGACACGATTAGATCGCGACTGATAGCCCTCACCGCTTACTCGAATTTCGTACCAGGTCGGCAAACCCTGAATATTGGATGGAAAGTAATTTTTGCCAACCACCGGGATGCCCATGCGGAATATTGATTTCATCAACAAGCCATTGGCGCTGGCGGAGCCTGTTCCGTTCACCGTGGCAATCTTGATTACTACGTCATTTACTGTTGCCACGAATACTCTCTATGCGCCGGATCCGGCGGCAGGCAGGGGTTGATCATCGGATAATTCATCTTTTGCGTAAGGCACGAGTATTGTTGACTTTTGCATGTCCCAAGCACCGGTCGGACAGCGTTCCGCACAAAGGCTGCAATGCACGCACAAGTCCTCGTCCTTAATCATGACTCTGCCGGTGTGCGGAAGACCGTCAGAAACGTAAAGGGCCTGCTCGTGATTCTCAGCAGGCGCGGACAAGCGTGTCCGCAGTTCGTCTTCCTCGCCGTCCTTGGTAATGGTTAGACAGTTTACGGGACAAATATCGATGCAGGCATCGCACTCGATGCAAAGGTCCGCCTTAAAGACGGTCTGTATATCGCAATTCAGACAGCGCTCGACTTCCTGTACTGCCTGCTCCGCTGTGAATCCAAGCTCGACCTCGATATCGAGTTGTTTGAAGCGCTGCTTGAGATCAACGTGAGGCATGAGGCGTCGCTCGGCACCATCATAGTCGTTCGAGAAACTCCATTCGTGCATGCCCATTTTCTGGCTGGCGAGATTCAAGCCGTCTGGCAGGCGTTGCTCGATACTCTCACCCTGACAATAGCGATGTACTGAGATCGCAGCCTGATGACCATGCTCTACGGCCCATATGATGTTTTTTGGTCCAAAAGCCGAGTCGCCGCCAAAAAAGACACCCTCACGATCACACATCATTGTCGACTCGTTGACGACCGGGCAATCCCACTGATCAAATTCGATACCAATGTCACGTTCGACCCACGGAAAGGCATTGTCCTGGCCGATTGCCAATATGACGTCATCGCAGGCAATTACTTTCTCGCCGCTAGCTGTGCCGCGATCAATGCGGCCATTCTCGTCGATATTGTATTCCATCAATTCGAACTTCATTCCTACAAGCTTGCCATCCTCGATAACGAATTCTTTGGGTGAGTGATTGACGAGAATTTCGACGTTTTCCTCTTCGGCATCCTCAAGCTCCCACTCCGATGCCTTGAAGAATCCGCGAGGTTTGCGCGCCATTACCTTTACGTCATCAGCACCCAGTCGTAGCGAGGTTCGGCAGCAGTCCATCGCAGTATTACCAACGCCGATGATCAACACGTTCTTGCCGATTTCCTTGACGTGTTCGAAGGCGACGGACTCCAGCCAGTCGATACCGATATGAATACGATCTGAGTCGTATCGACCCGGAATCTCCAGGTTCTTGCCGCGTGGCGCGCCCGTACCGATGAATACCGCATCATAATTTTCTTCGAGCAGCCCCTTCAGACTCTCGATTGGATGATTCAGTTTGAGATCGACATTCATGTCGAGGATATATCCGATTTCCTCATCCAATACCTTTGGCGGTAATCGGAACTTCGGAATATTGGTGCGCATCAATCCGCCGGTCGTTTGCAGAGCCTCAAATATCGTTACTTCGTAGCCAAGCGGTGCGAGATCGTTCGCAACAGTCAATGACGCACAGCCTGCACCGATTAGAGCGACTTTTTTGCCATTGCTGATTTTTGGCGCCTGCGGCAATAGCGCGCTTATGTCATCGCGGTGATCCGCAGCGACGCGCTTCAATCGACAAATTGCTACCGGCTTATCTTCAACCCGGCCACGTCGGCAAGCCGGTTCGCAGGGGCGGTCGCAAACGCGTCCAAGAATGCCGGGAAATACATTGGACTTGCGATTCTCCATATACGCAGCGGAGAAATCGCCTTGAGCAATCATACGAATGTAAGCAGGTACGTCAGTGTGCGCTGGACAGCCCCACTGGCAATCGACGACCTTATGGAAGTACTCGGGGTTTGAAGTATCGGTTGGCTTCATTCAGCTCTACACACCGGGCAGTTCCTTCACCCGGCTGTCAGTAACGGTCCCATATTTTGCGCTAGCATAGCGACATCACCGGGAAAGTAAACAGTTTCCGCCTACTCAGCGAGCGCGGCCGAATTCAAGTTTCTGTCCAGCCACAATCCCAGTGAGATTTCCGTCCTTATATACGACCTGGCCATTAATGATTGTGGAATCGATGCTGGCCGAAAACGTATGCCCTTCGAACGGCGACCATTGGCACTTGCTGAGTAGATTTGAGGCTGTTACTGGATACGGTTTGGACGGGTCTACGATCACGAGGTCCGCGAAATAACCCTCCCGCACATAGCCTCTGTCCTTGACGCCGAACAGATCCGCCGGAGCGTGGCAGGCTCTGTCGACAATCAACTCGACACTAAACTGATCGTTCGCTGCAAGGTCGAACAATGTTAGAAGCGCATGCTGTACGAGCGGCAATCCAGCGGGTGACTCAAAGTAGTTCGACGCTTTTTCCGCTGCGGTATGCGGCGCGTGGTCGGTCGCGATCACATCTATGCGGCCGTCATTCACGGCTTTAATCAAAGCCGCTCGATCCGTTGCACTCTTGATTGCGGGATTGCATTTGATTTTGGCGCCGAGCTCATCGTAACGCGACTCATCGAACCACAGGTGATGTATGCAAACCTCCGCCGTAATGCGCTTTATCGATCGGTGCGCACATGAGAATAGATCCATTTCGATCGCAGTGGTCAGGTGCAACACATGCAACAGTGCGTCATGACGTCTGGCCAAATCCGTCGCCAGCCGCGAAGACTTTATACAAGCTGCGGCCGACCGGATGCCGGGATGAGCACTAAAAGGCACCTCGTCGCCGTACTTCACGCGAGCCGCCGCCTCATTCGCCCAGATCATTGGTGAATCTTCACAGTGCGTCAAAACGATGACTGGTGCATGTTCGAACAGTCGATCCAGGGCCTTCGGACTATCGACCAGCATATTCCCCGTAGATGCACCCATAAACGCCTTGATGCCCGCCGCCTCACCAACCTGAAGCGCTTTGATCTCTTCGATGTTGCTATTGGTCGCACCAAGGTAAAACCCGTAATTAGCAGAGCAGCGATTTTCTGCGAGCGCGTACTTGTCGCGCAACACACCACGTGTTGTCGTTTGCGGGCTGACGTTTGGCATATCCATGAAGCTGGTAATGCCACCTGCGGCAGCCGCAGCCGACTCGGTAGCCAGATCACCCTTGTGCGGCATCCCGGGTTCCCGAAAGTGAACCTGATCATCGATCATGCCGGGAATTAAGAACTTGCCAGCAATATCGATAACAGTAGCTCCCTCGGGCGCTGCGATTGAGGAACCGATTTTCTCAATACGCTCGTTGTCGACAAGAACGTCGGCATCGCGAATTTCGCCTTCATTCACTAGACGGGCATTGCTGAGTAATAGCTTGCTCACGGCATCATTCCTGCTGCATCGAATCTGCATTATGAGAGGCTGGCTGATTGATTACCAATGCTACCTTTGCGGATGATCTCGCGGTATGCGATAACCGCGAGATGAAGAGCAACGAATACCTCCAGTTGATACGCGACGCGAAAGTTTATGACGTGGCGATCAAAACACCGCTTGAACTGGCCAGCACTCTGTCTGGCCGTCTTAATAACCGCATTTTGATGAAGCGCGAGGATCTGCAGCCCGTGTTTTCATTTAAGTTGCGCGGCGCCTATAACAAGATCGCCGGTCTAACTGACGTTGAGCTGACAAATGGTGTGATTTGCAGCTCCGCCGGCAATCATGCGCAAGGAGTTGCACTCGCCGCGAGAAAACGCAGCGTTCGAGCCGTCATTGTGATGCCAGTCACAACGCCCACCATCAAGGTGGAAGCGGTACGAGCGCTTGGTGGTGAAGTGGTGTTGCGAGGCGATGCATACGACGATGCGTACGCGCATGCGCGCGAACTTGAAGAACAGCAATCACTGGTCTTTATTCATCCCTTCGACGATCCGGCTGTTATCGCCGGGCAGGGAACGATCGGCGCCGAAATTCTTCAACAAGCTGAAGGCGACATCGACGCGGTATTTGTGCCGATCGGCGGTGGTGGCCTGATTGCCGGCATCGCGACCTGCATAAAACTACAAAACCCGAACATTCGAATCATCGGCGTCGAGCCCGACGATTCCGCGGCAATGCGCGACTCGCTCGCCGCCGGCGAGCCGGTATCGCTTGACCATGTCGGTATTTTCGCAGATGGCGTCGCTGTGCGTCGTGTTGGCGACGAGACATTCAGGCTCTGCCAGGAATTTGTCGACGAGGTCATCACTGTTGACACAGATCAGTGCTGTGCTGCCATTCGGGACATATTTGAAGACACGCGTTCTATCGTCGAACCTGCCGGCGGCCTCGCGGTAGCTGGCGTCAAAAAATACATTGCAGAACACGACATCAGCGGTCAAACCTTTGTAACCATTAGTTGTGGTGCAAACGTCAATTTCGACCGCTTACGGCACATTGCGGAACGTGCCGCTATCGGCGATCAAACCGAGATGCTGATCGCAGCTGAAATACCGGAGCGGCCTGGTAGTTTCAAAAAATTCTGCGAGGTCCTCGGCCGTCGCGGTATAACCGAGTTCAACTACCGCTACGCCGACGCGAAGAAAGCACATATTTTTGTTGGCGTGCAAATCGCCGGCGGTGAGGGCGAGGCCGAATTGCTCTTGGGTGAGATTTCTGTCGCGGGGTTTCCGGCCGCTGATCTTAGCGATAACGAACTCGCCAAGCTGCACGTCCGACACATGGTTGGTGGTCATTCTGCAGAAGTAAAAAACGAACGCTTGTTCCGCTTCGAATTTCCGGAACGCCCCGGCGCATTACTCGACTTTCTGAACGCAATCGGAACCGACTGGAACATCAGCCTGTTTCATTATAGAAATCACGGCTCCGATTACGGCCGCGTACTGGCGGGTATTGATGTTCCGGAATCTGATAAGGACGAGCTCGAATCACATCTCGAAAAACTGGGCTACGCGCACTGGGAAGAGAGCAGCAACCCGGCTTACACAATGTTTCTTTCGTAGCCGCTCAGTCGCGAAAAGACGGGTCACGTCTATCAAGTTTGCGCAATAGTCCGGGCCAGACTAACGCGCCGCCCAGTCCCTTGGTAACCTGCTCCGCCTGCGCCTGAATTCCGTCGACGATGGGTGCTGGCACCTGGATCAGCTCACCGCCCGACGATTGCGCCATGACCTGAATCTGGCATGCGGTTTCGAGCAAGTACATCAATAGGAACGCATCGGCCACGGTCGCTCCTGCCGTCAACAATCCGTGATTTCGCAAAATCATCGCGTTCATGCTACCCAGATCCGCCACCAGCCGTAGCTTCTCATCCTCGTTGAGCGCAACACCCTCATAGCTGTGATAAGCAAGTGTCGCGTACGGAAATAATGAAGTCTGTGAAATTGGCAGCAAGCCGTCAGCCTGTGCGGATACGGCGACGCCCGCTTTCGTATGCGTATGTATTACGCAAGCAGCGTCGTGTCGAACTTCGTGCACAGCACTGTGAATAACAAACCCCGCTGGATTGATGTCGAAAGGCGACTCGACAAGTTTGTTGCCGCTCAAATCGATCTTTAACAGACTGCTGGCCGTTATTTCCTCAAACATCATGCCGTAGGCATTAATCAGAAAATGATCATCAGTCCCTGGAATTCGCGCTGAAACGTGCGTGAAAACCAGATCATCCCAACCGTACATGGCGATCGCCCGATAACAGGCAGCAAGGTCAACTCGCAAAGCCCATTCTTCGTCCGATGATTGATCACGTTGTGCGCTATTTCCGACCATATACACCTCATCTCAGTGTTGCGGTGAGTAGTTGCAACTGTAACGTAGGAGCGGAAAAATAAAGTCGCCTTATTCCAATATGTTTGCAACCTTTTCTGCGTCTCGAACATCAAATAATCATGGAAAACGCGAAAGCGACCATGATCTGGAAAATTGCTTTAGGTTGACGTAACAAACTAGATATCCCTTATGCTGTTTGTTTCGTACTGAATGGCGGTGGCATCAGCCACCGCCATTTTTTTACCACATATCGCGCATACGAGAGGCAACATCAATTTGCCGGTCAGAACGCGTCGCAAACTGCCCGGCGGTCGACTCCGGACGCCCCTCGAATTTTTTCTCCATTGTCGCCAGCATCGGGTCCGTCATGAAACGACTGCGCGCGCCGTAAACATGCTTATCCCCATCCCGGCGTTGCTGCGTTACGTGATAGCGCAGCGGCGCAAGCAAGGACAGAGATTGCTTCGCTCGTGTCATGGCTACGTATAGGAGACGCCTTTCCTCTTCGATCATTTCCGGTTTTCCGGTCGCAAACTCTGACGGGAAGTTGCCATCGGATACATTCAAAACATAGACCGACTCCCATTCCTGGCCCTTCGCCGAATGCACGGTGGACAAGACCAGGTAGTCTTCATCCAGCATCGGATCGCCAGCCAGGTCCCCCGCTGCCGACGGCGGATCCAGTGTCAGCTCGGTTAGAAAGCGCTCCCGCGTCGGATAACGGCCCGATATTTGTTCCAGCTGTTCAAGATCAGCCTCACGAGTATCCAGTCCGTCATACAATCGTTCCAGATGTGGTTGATACCATCGGCGCACCGCCGCGAGCTGCGATTGCCAGCCGTGCTCGCCATCATCGGAGTTGGCAAGCGATTCGAGCAAATTGCAAAACGCTGGCCACTCGTTATTCGTTGCGGCCGGAGCGCGGAACGCGCGCAACGCTGAAAACAAATAGTCTCCGACGGTCAGTTGTTCAAAACAACGAGTCGCATTGGCAGGGCCCATACCCGGTAGCATTTTCAGCACGCGAAAAGCGGCAACTTCATTCTTCGGGTTTTCTGCCCACTTCAATACTGACAACAAATCCTTAACGTGTGCAGCTTCTAAAAACTTCAGGCCACCGTATTTCACATACGGAATATTGCGCCGCACCAGTTCCAGTTCGAGACGATCACTGTGATGCGAGCCGCGAAACAATACAGCCTGGTCCATCAAGCGCATACCATGCTCACGATTATCCAGTATAGAGTTAACGACGTACTCTGCTTCAGTGTCACCATCTTCCACGGTGACATAGCAGGGTTTGCCACCGTCCCGGCGTTCGGAAAAAAGATTCTTGCGATTTTGCCGCTCGCTTTCGGCGATCAAACGATTTGCGCAATCCAGTATGGGCTGGGTTGAGCGATAATTTTGCTCAAGCGTAATTACTTGTGCGGACGGCATATATTGATCCGGAAAACCGAGAATATTTTCAACATTCGCCGCACGAAATGAATAGATCGATTGTGCGTCGTCACCAACGACCGTCATGCCGTTGCCATCCGGTTTCAGCGCATTCAGGATATTTGCCTGCACGAGATTCGTATCCTGATATTCGTCAACCAAAACGTGGTCGAACGATGATCCGATTTGCTCGGCAAACTCCTTTTCGGCAACGAGGTGACTCCAATAGAGAAGCAAATCGTCGTAATCGAGGGTCTGGCTTTGCTGCTTGCGCAAAACAAAATGCCGAAACAGCTCCGCCAATTCGTCAGACCAGTCCGCACACCATGGATAAACTTTGTCCAGCGTTTCAGAAAGCTGCCGCCCCGTATTTACGCAGCGTGAGTAGATGGCGAGACAGGTATCTTTCTTCGGGAAACGTCGCGATGTTCGTGTCAGTTGCAGCTCGTGGCGAACAACATCCAGCATGTCCGCAGCATCGCCCCGATCAAGTACGGAGAATCCGGGGTCCAATCCAAGGTTGTGTGCAAAGCGGCGCAACAAGCGATTGCCAATGGAATGAAAAGTACCGGACCAGGGAAGCCCGCCGGATGGCAGTGGCGGCGCGCCCAGCCCTACAGTTGCTCCCCTTACTATCGATTCAACTCGCCGTGTCATTTCCTGTGAAGCACGACGCGTAAATGTCAGCAACAGGATTCGTTCCGGACTTACCCCGGATATGACGAGATGCGCGACGCGATGCGCCAAAGTCATGGTCTTGCCCGTTCCAGCACCGGCAATGACCAGCAGTGGCCCGGACGAGAAGCTATTGTCGGGCATCAATTCACCGTATTCAGCAGCCTGCCGCTGCGCCGGGTTCAGCATGCCCAAATGGTCGAAAGTCTGTTCGGCAACCTGCACTGGAGTCCCTCGTAAAGGTCTGTATTTGTATACAGTACTGTATATATTTACAAGGGTTTCTTGAAAAATTCCTCTAATGCGTGGGCCAGACGTTCCGCAGCTTCAAAGTGAAGCATGTGCCCAACGCCAGAGATCGAGCAAGTCCGGCTGTTCGGAAACGGCAATGACTCAGGATCGCCGAATTGCTGTGCAAATGGGCTGCTGGTGCCACAAACAAGAAGCACTCTGGCTCTGATGTTTCGCCAACAAGCTTCAGCTTCAGCGCGACGGTATAAGACCGGGTTGGGCAATTTATGATTGGGATCGGCGCGCAGCCGTATAGACCCACCATCGTCACAAGCCCACTGGCGTGCGACGAAGTCTGCCTGCTCCGCGCTGAGTGCCGGGCTTCGCTTCATGACTCTCGCCGCCAGGCTATCGAAATCGGGGTAGCTTGTGAATGTCGGTCTCACTCCACTGGCCGTCAGCCATTGACGGTATCGCTCCGGCGCGTCGACAGGGTCTGAATCTGGCAAACCGAATCCCTCTACGTTGACAATCGCTTTGACTCGTTCCGGCATTGTTCCCGCGTATAGCGAACCGACATTGCCACCCATACTATGACCGACCAGCCGCACGGGCGTATCCGGCGAATAGTGATTCAGAATTTCGTGCAGGTCCGCCAGATAGTCGGGAAACCAGTAGGCTTCACGATACGTTGTGCTGCGCCCAAAACCACGCCAGTCCGGAGCGATAACCCGCCACCGGGATGTAAGCGCGTCGACGACGAACTGGAACGTCGAGCCGGTGTCAGCCCAGCCGTGCAGATAGAAAATCAGGGGCGCATCGAAGTCACCCCACTCGTTAATATGGTATTCCACGCCGCGGATGTTTAGCGACTGTGCTCGCATTGCGGTGCCAGAGATATACTTGCCAGGGTGACTCATGAATCTATTGCAGACGCCGCCAACGCAGCACTCGTTACTATGTTACGTCAGGTCGTGTATAAACGGGTTGAATCCTGTATTGAAACTGCAAGACATCGAAGAGTGAATGCATGACGCCTGATATCTTACTGGTGCTCGGCATACTGGTTGTATCGCTGATACTTTTTATCAGCGAAGTCATTCGTATGGATGTCGTGGCTCTCCTGGTTCTCGGTTCGCTGTATATCGCGCAGCAAATCGACGTAAATCAGGCCTTCGCCGGCTTCAGCAACACTGCCGTTATTACTGTCTGGGCCATGTTTATCCTCAGCGAGGGCCTCACACGTACTGGCATAGCCGACATCATCGGCCGGCAGGTGATGCGCCTTGGAGGTAATAGCGAAGTCACGCTTATCTTCGTCATCATGGTGACCGGTGCCGTGCTTTCAGCTTTCATGAACAATATCGGCGTCGCTGCGTTGATGTTGCCGGTCGTTGTTGAAGTCGCGCGCCGAACCGGTGTCGCTGCCTCCCGACTATTGATGCCACTCGCTTACTCGACATTGCTCGGTGGGCTAATGACATTGATCGGAACACCGCCTAACCTGTTGATCAGCGAGTCGCTGGTCCTGGGAGGGTACGAACCTTTCGCATTGTTCGATTTCACACCGCTCGGTGGTGTCGTAATGATCATCGGTGTCTTGTTCGTTGTCATTGGCGGGCGCTTCCTGCTGCCGAAAATCGAGTCTCCGCGAGACAAGCACGTCAGCCAGCGCAGCCTGCGAGCGCAATATAAACTGCAGGAACGCACGTTCATGCTGCACGTACCAATGCATTCCGTGCTCGTGGGCAAGACGCTCGCCGAAACGCGGATTGGTGCATCGACAGGACTGATTATTCTGTCCCTGCTTCGCGATGGCCGAAACGAAACGCTCCCAAGGCGGCAAACAGTAATTCGCGGCGGCGATGGCTTATTGGTGCAGGGTCGTATCGACCAGTTTCGTGAATTGCGACGCTGGAGCGATTTGCTCATTGAGCGTGAATCCTCCGTCTTGAAGTCCATGGTCGCGTCAAAAGTTGTATACGCATCGGTCGTTATTACAGAGGGATCGGCAACTGTCTCTGAGCTAATCCGACACGTTGCATTTAGAACTCGATTCGATGTTGCTGTCGTTGGCATTATGCGTAAAGGGCAGTATCGACTCACCAATCTCGCATACGTGCCGATCAAAGCCGGAGATCGCGTTCTTGTACAGGGCGAAAGTGAGTCGATCGCGCAGCTGGAAAAATTTTCCGACTTTCAAGACGTCCAGCTTTATTCGCCCGAACAACTGCATGAGACTCACCAAACAGACGAGCGTATGTTTGTTGTCAAAATCCCCAAGGACAGTGACCTTGCTGGCGAAACGCTAAAGAAAAGCCGTCTCGCAGATGTGTTCGACTTTCGTGTACTTGCCATATTTCGTGATGGCGAGTTGATGACTATGCCGCGTGGCGACGAGGTTCTACTCGGTCGCGATCTACTGCTTATCGAGGGCCAGCAAAGTGACCTCAATGTATTACGCGGCATGCAGGAATTGGAAATCGATACGAAAGTGCCGGGCAACCTCGGCTCATTGGAATCCGAACGACTGACGCTTATGGATGCGACGCTGGATCCTAGAACATCGCTGGCCGGAAAAACGGTCGGTGAACTCAATTTTCGTGAGCGTTATGGCATTGAGCTCGCTGGAATTTGGCGTGAAGGTGAAACTATTAGTACCGAGTTCGCGGATGAGCGACTACAAATCGGCGACGCACTGTTGCTGTTGGGCCCGCGCGATCGCCTGCAATTGCTGTCATCGGATTCGGACTTCCTGGTTCTAACTCCACTGGGTCAGAAGCCACCCGACACAAGGCGCGCCCCGTTAGCGGCTTTGATCATGGCTGCGGTTATCGGCTCCGTCATGCTCGGTTATGCGCCGATCTCCATCGCCGCGGTCATCGGCGGCACGATAATGGTGTTGAGTGGCTGCCTGAATATGGAACAGGCGTATCGATCGATTGACTGGCGTGCCATTTTTCTAATCGCCGGGATGTTGCCGCTGGGCACGGCCATGCAGGAAAGCGGTGCGGCAACCTATCTCGCCAATCAGGTAATGACCCTGCTCGGCGATGCAGGTCCCTGGCCAGTCATCATGGGTCTGTATATCCTCACTGCGATGGCGACGATGATCATTCCAACCGCCGCGCTGGTCGTTCTAATGTCGCCAATTGTTCTATCCGCGATGTCAGACATGGGCGTCCAGCCGGAAACGGCTATGATGGCAGTGGCGATGGCGGCTTCTGCGAGCTTCACCAGCCCGATTTCACATCCAGCGAATATCCTGGTCATGGGCCCAGGCGGTTACCGATTTGTTGACTATTTAAAAGTTGGAGTTCCATTGACGATCGTCGTTTTTATCGCTGTGATGGTGCTCCTGCCAATACTCTGGCCATTGGTACCCGCATAATTCGTTGCTGTTTATGAAATGGAGATAAATCTTGCCTGAAACAATCATTATCGCAGGAGCAGGGCATGCCGCCGGACAAGTGCTTGCGTCGCTAAAGCAACAAAAATATGCCGGCCAGATTGTGCTCGTCGGTGATGAGCCGCATCTACCCTATCAACGCCCACCACTTTCCAAAAAGTTTCTCGCCGGCGAAATGTCGGCCGAACGCCTGTACGTCAAACCGGCGAGTTTTTATGACGAGCCACAGATCGAATTGCGTCTTGGCACCTTGATAACGAGTATCGATCGAGACAACAACAGCATACACACGGAATCCGGTGAGGAAATTGCCTACGACAAATTGGTTCTGGCGCTTGGCTCACGGGTTCGACGCCTGTCGATCGCGGGTGCTGACCTTGACGGCGTACATTACCTGCGCGGCATTGCCGACGTCGAAGGCATTCGTGCCGAGGTAGAGTCCAAGGGGAATGTTGTGATTGTTGGAGCCGGTTATATCGGTCTCGAAGTCGCCGCGGTATTGCGAAAGCTTGGTCTCAACGTCACCGTTGTAGAGATGGCCGACCGGGTTATGAGTCGCGTCGTCTCTCCCGAATTATCCGACTTTTACCAGATCGAGCACACAAGTCAGGGCGTCAAGCTGCGCCTATCAACCGGTATCACGGCCTTTCGCGGCAATGGCAGAATCGATGCCGTCGAGACAGCCGACGGTGAATTGATACCCGCAGATTTCGTTGTGGTTGGCGTCGGCATCATTCCCAACACTGAACTCGCGGTCGATGCTGGACTAAAGGTAGAGGACGGTATTGTTGTCAATGATCAATGCCAAACCTGTGATCCTGATATTTACGCTGTTGGAGATTGTACTTCCCACCCGAACTCGATCTATGCCCGTCAACTTCGACTTGAGTCTGTACACAATGCGTTGGAACAAGCGAAGACGGCAGTCAGTAATCTGTGTGGCAATACCTCACAGTACTCGCAAGTTCCCTGGTTCTGGTCAGACCAATACGATCTGAAATTACAGATAGCTGGCCTGTCGACAGGTTACGACGACGCTGTTATCCGCGGCAATCCTGCGGACCGATCATTTGCCTGTATTTATCTAAAAGGCGGCAGGATCATCGCTGCCGACGCGGTTAACTCACCGAAAGCATTTGTACAGTCGAAAGCACTGATCGCTGCCCGCGCCTCGGTCGATAGAGACAAACTCTGCGACGCGGAAATCGAATTGAAAGATCTGTCACTCTAGGTCGACGTCCGCCTCTTCCCGGTTTTCTACGGCAACAGGAACCTGGGTCTCGGGCAATTCAATCAACAGGTGCCCATCAACCGCTATCGGTCCTCCATCGACTCGCCAGACATTAACGGTCTGAGATTCGAAGCCCAGCATAGCCATATTAGCAAACTCGCCGGAAGCCCCCGTTACTCTCGCGGTCCGGAGCACGCCTGGCCCCGAAGTCAGACCGCCCCACCACGCGCCTTTCCATGTATTGGCCCCGTTTCGGTACGCAGGCAAAATAATGTTTCGAAAGTAGTTCCAGTAATTCTCGGTTTGCTCGATAAAAAGTACACCTCTGTTGGGCAGGTAGATATACCAGACGCTATCAACAAGCGCCTCGCCAGCAATCAGTCGGGTACTTTCCGACAAAGACGAAATCTTGATTCCCAAGCCGATCGCGTCGTTGCGACCATCACGCATTACCGTCGCCATTGCCGAGGTATTGCGAATCGGCGCCTCCCACAACTGTAGAACTTTTTCGGGATAGGGTTGTACATGCGATTCGCCGTCATTGGTGTAGACAATGGAATCCGAAGCTGCACCGGAGTAAGCCAGACTGATAGTCTGTGCGTCGGTGACTGACAACGGAGACGTTCCCTGCTCACCGATGAACGGGTTGTAAACCAGTCCAATGAAAAAAATCGCCGCACCCGTCAGGAACCCGAGCAATAATACGATCAAATTTTTCATTCAACCGCCTCCAGGGCGGCTTGCGTTGCAATTGTGCCCTCGTAGGTGGTGACCAACTCGATTCGCCCATCGGGAGCATCTTCTTCACCGGAGGTATCGGATACCCATCGCTCGCTTATCGAGCCCTTTAGTAATGCGAACTCCTGCGTTCCAGTACGAAGGGCCCCAACGCGGCTACCGTCTTCCAGGGGGCCCGCGCCCATGGTGAAGAAAAATGTTCCGCGCGCTGGCAAGTGCATGACCCAGTCAATAAGATCGGCCTCATCGTCTTTTGCCACGGTTCGCACCGCGACACCAATTACAACGTCGCGCTCATTACGTAGCTTAAACATTTCCGTGCTGACATCAGCCAGCACTTCGTCCTTTGGCCATACCAGTCCCGACGGCATGCCGTCGGCATTCCCCGCTTTACCCAGCATAATTCGGTCTATCGGAATATTGATATGGAAAGACTCGTTATTGCCGCCATTCAGTGCCACAGAAACATAGGACGTCTCACGATGTTGATCCACAACGGGCAGCATATACAGCGCACCTGCAGCAACTGCGATACCCAGCACTATCCCGATCAAGAATGTCTTTATCAAAATGATCTACCTAGAAAATTAATAGTCCCATCAGACTCTTGCTGCGAGTTTAGTTAAATTGCACTGTCAGCAACAACGAATGCGCGCGAATTTGTGACGGAGTGCACAACAATCCGACGCGGAACACGTTGATTTGCCAGCATTTGACTCGCAGGCCCCGTTTGCCCGGTGCTGCTGGCCCGGTACAATTCGCCAGCCTGACGAATATCGGCCAGACTGTATCATCTATGACAACGCCCATATGCCTGTGGTCAGGACCAAGAAACGTCTCTACCGCGTTGATGTACAGCTTCGCGCAGCTGGGCAATGTGCGAGTCATCGATGAGCCTCTGTATGGACACTACCTGCGTGTGAGTGAAGCCGATCATCCTGGTCGTGAAAAGGTCATGAATGCGATGAACTGTAATGGCAATGCAGTTATGCAAGACCTTCTGCAACAACAGGTGCAGGACCCTGCACGCAGACTATTCATAAAACACATGGCTCACCACCTGCTCGGTCTGGACCTGGGATTTTTGAACTCCACAACGAATATTTTTCTCGTTCGCGATCCCCGCGAAATGCTGCCGTCGTTAACCATTCAGATTCCGCAGGCAAGTCTGGTCGACACCGGATTGAAGCGCCAATGGGAGTTGTTTCATGAGCTGAGCGAGGAAGGCCAGCAAGCGGTAGTTCTCGATGCTCGTGAATTGTTGTTGAACCCCTCAAGCGTGTTGCGACAGTTGTGTTCGCATCTGGGATTCACGTTTGGTCCGGACATGCTCACGTGGCAGGCCGGTCCGCGTCCGGAAGATGGCGTATGGGCACCGTACTGGTATCACGCGGTACACAAGAGTACCGGCTTCGCCGCATACGTTGCCAAACCTGAATTCCCAGAGCATCTGCAGGAGTTGCTGCATGAATGCGAACCATTTTATGAAAAACTGTATCAACATGCGCTACGCGCTGAAATACAAGGAGACAATGAGTGAACCTTCCGGACCCGCGAAACGCAGAAATCCTAATTTACGTCGACGGCAAACTTTGGCCAAGAGCGCAAGCAAAGGTTTCGGTATTCGATAGCGTGGTACAAGGGGGAGATGCCGTGTGGGAGGGACTTCGTGTTTACGACGGTCGAGTCGCTGACCTCGGTGGCCATCTGGAGCGCCTGCATAACTCGGCAAAGACCCTGGCATTCGCTGAGATTCCAACATCCGATACTGTGCGTGCAGCTATCTTCGAAACACTGGAAGCAAACGGCATGCGCGACAATGCACACGTCCGTCTGACACTGACGCGTGGTGAAAAAATAACGTCCGGAATGAATCCAAAGTTCAATCAACTCGGATGTACTCTTATCGTGCTTGCCGAATGGAAACCGCCGGTTTATTCAGACCACGGCATTAGCGTCATCACTGCGTCAACCCGTCGCAATACACCGGAGTGCCTGGACTCTAAGATTCACCACAATAATTTGCTCAACAATATTCTGGCTACGATCGAGGCGAATGTTGCCGGTGTCGATGCCGCAGTCATGCTCGACGTGAACGGCTTTATTTCAGAGACTAATGACACGAATATTTTCATCGTTAAAAATGCTCAGGTCATGACGCCTCACGCAGATGCCTGTTTGCCTGGACTGACACGCAGGATGATTCTGCAAATCTGCCATGACGAAGGTATTCCGGCGCTGGAGCGCAACCTGTCGTTAACTGAACTTTACACGGCTGATGAAGCTTTTACTTCGGGAACGATGGGTGAGCTCACGCCTATACTATCGGCGGATGGTCGAGTGATTGGAGAGGGTGTTGCCGGTATCGTTACAATGCGATTGCAAAAATTGCACCGGTCGTTTGCCTACAAGCATGGCGAGCCCTTGCCATTTTAGTCGAAATATTCCGAGAGATATTCATCGAGGCTGATTGAATCGGATTCCTCGATGTCTTTTTGTCGTTGTAACGATTCTTTCGCTTCTTTGTGAAACATATCTATCGCGGCGTTATTTGGCTGTGCGATCGATGCGAAGTAGTCGCGGTGATTTTTCGCCATTTGGTGTGCGAACCGGAAGAAACTCATATCGGCCTCCTCCAACTCGGCAATGATTCGAGCAGACGGAGTCAGGTTTGGATCGTCGATGAACGTTTGCATCAAGCGGGCTGCCTCAGCATAACTTTCATTCTCGTCGTGACCATCAATCTGTGCAGATACTGACAGCACACCATCTATTATCTCGCGACCCCATTCCCTGACTGAAACAGGTGCGCCGTCGCGTATCAGTCGGAAATCCGGGTCGCGCCCGCGCTTCGCCGTCTCAGTTTGGTTCAACGAGATTTCGTCAAGTTCAGCGTCGCCCAGCGACGGACTCTCAAGCAATAGACAATACAACAACAAAGACTCCATAAAGCGCATTGCGTTCTGATTAATGCCGCATGGATCAAACAGGTTTATGTCCATCGAGCGAATCTCAATGTACTCAATTCCACCGCGGCGCAACGCCGCCGTCGGTCTTTCACCGGATTCGGCAACACGCTTGGGTCTAACCGAAGAATAGAATTCATTTTCGATCTGCAACAAGTTTGAATTCAACTGCCGGTATCGACCGTCCACCTTCACGCCAATTTCCTCATAAGACGGCTCGAGTGTTTCTATCGCTTCACTGAGGCCATTTACGTATTCATCGAGGCTGTTTAACGAAACACTAATTCGCGATTGATTCTGATTGCTGTAGCCGAGGTCACTCATTCGCAATGAGGTACCGTAGGGTTCGAAATAGGTCTCTTCATTGAGAGACTTCATCGCTGCGGCATTGTCGCCAGCAAATGATTTGCATAGAGCTGGTGACGCTCCGAACAAATACAGCACAATCCAGCCCACGCGTCTGAAGTTTCGAATTAATCCCAGGTACTGCTCAGAACGAAACTCATCAATGTTCAGCTCGCTGCCGAGGATTTCACGGTAGGCATCCCAAAATTCTTGTGGGACGGAATAGTTGAAATGTACGCCCGCAATTGTCTGCATCTGACGACCGTAGCGGTAACCAAGACCACGTCTATAAATCGTCTTCATCCGACCGACGTTAGAAGATCCATATCTGGCCAGGGGGATATCATCGTCATCGGGAATTCGACACGGCATACTTGCCGGCCAAAGCATCTCGTCGCCAAGTTGCGAGTAGGTAAACTGATGCATGTCGCAAACGAAATTAAGCGTCTCCCAGGTCGTTTTGAATGCCGGTGTTACGAACTCGAGTAACGCCTCGGAGAAATCAGTTGTGATATAGCGATTGGTCAATGCAGAGCCGAGGCTCAAGGGATGGTCCGCCATTGAAAGGCTACCGTCGGCTGTTACGCGTAAAGATTCCTTCTCAATGCCTATTAGTCCGCCATGCAATAAATCACCACCGTCGGCGGCAATTGCAGTCAGACGTTTGTCGAAATTTTGCTTCAAAAGATCTTCCAGATTGCTGCAGCCAAATCGAGTCTAGTTTTTACCATAACCGCGCGATGGGTGCGCATTTTGCGCGAATTCCGGTTCCAGCGCACCTAAGCCGCCGAATTGGACTAAGCTTGGGACGAGATATAACACATGAACGATTCATACGGTCATTACATTTTCGTCGCCATTATTACGGCAATATTGCTGCTCGTCAGTTCGTCCGCCTATGGTTTTCGCTGCGGTCGGAAGCTGGTAACCGAGAATATGCACGAGACCCAGGTGCGAAAGGTATGTGGCACACCGACAACAAGCCGTGATCTCGGCTATGCAATCAGAGGAACCTACCGTCCTGTTCGTCGTCACTCTTTACCCGGTATCACGACAGAACATTTCCCAGGTTATGGCCAATTTAATGAGCAGGTATTGTTGACAGAATACGTCTATAACTTTGGACCACGAAAATTCATGCGACGACTGATATTCGAAGCTGGCGTTCTCGTGAAAATCGAAAAGATCGGCTACGGCTACCGAGAGAAGGAAACGAAATAGGGTAGTATTCGGCCGACGACCCCTTTTCACAACGGTGGAGCTCAGGCTGCATGAACAATTCCAGACTAAGACGTATGCGCGATCAATCTTCGGGCAAGGCGACACTTATTAACGAAGGCTGCAAGATCAGCGGTGAAATTACGGGTAATGGCAATTTTATTGTCCACGGAG
Organism: Woeseiaceae bacterium; assembly: GCA_021773075.1. Lineage (GTDB taxonomy): Bacteria > Pseudomonadota > Gammaproteobacteria > Steroidobacterales > Woeseiaceae > UBA1847. The sequence continues at coordinate 46,605 of JAJFKT010000002.1, read as the reverse complement.
AGGTCGCGGGCGACTGCGATGTCAGTGGCACCGTTTCTTTGGCGAATAGTGGCTTTTGGCAGGGGTCGATCAAAGCTGACAATGTCGTTGTTGCGGGTCATCTTGAAGGTGATATTAGCGCCGCGGGCAAGGTCGAAATTACAACCACCGCGAAGATTCAGGGAACAGTCACCGGCGAAGCAATTGCCGTTGCCGAGGGCGCCGTGGTCGAGGGCGCGATGAAAACGACCGGAAAATCAGGGCCTCTTGAGTTCGTCGAGAAACGCGACAGCGAGTGAATTAATTAGTCCAGTTCGGATATTATTAAATTTGTCCGCATTGCAAATGCTACACTGAGCACTTGTTTTTTGGCCGAATAATAATTACGAGATGATCGGCAATCGGACTCCGCGACTACTCTTGATCTCGGTGATGCTCGGCGTCATCGCGACGGTCGTTATGCTTTGTGTTTTCTATGGCCAGTATCGCTGGCTCGCTGATCAGATTGTCGATGCCAGTTCCTCTGAATTCAATTTACGCGCCGAAGCAAGTTTTGAACAGCAGTCCAGGACACAACTGAAAATGGCTGCAAACAGCCTAATCGATGCCTCGACGAGCGGACAAACTGCTGATGTTCTTTTTAGCTTGAATTCGATACTCGTCGCGGATGAGAACCTGACCGGTATTCGCTTTATCGATAACACTGGATCGTCGATCACGTCAGGAGTGTATCCCGCAGCGAGCAACCCCACCGGCACACTGTGGCTGGCTGAGCAATTACTCATATCCCAGAGCATTGAGGTAAACGGTGTTGAGACAGGCGTGTTGGCCGGTGCATTTGACTTGACTGATTTGTACGCCGACTCCGCGCGATTCACCGAGGAGATATTGAGCACCGAGATCGCTACCCGCCACATTAGCTACCTATGGGCGGGTGCCGGAACACTGGCCGCCATTTTGGTTCTCGGTAGCGGAGTGTGGCTCGTTGTTCGTAATCAAACAAAACGCATTCGCAGGCTCAAGGCGCAGGCTGAGAAAATGCGTAATTCAGATTTTGGCGAACCCTTGCTCGAAACCCGCAACGATGAATTGGGCGATTTGGCCGCAGTCTTCAACGACATGCGACAACGACTACAGGAGACAACACACTCAAGAGACTACGTCGACAGCATTTTGTCGGGAATGAATGAGGCAGTTATTGTCACGGACAGTACCGGCAACATTGTTCGAATAAACACGGCCACGACTCACCTGCTGGGTTATGAGGAAGAGGAATTACTTCAAACCAGTATCGATTACGTCGTCAACACCAGGAAGAGTCGCTCGCTCGCCGACGATTCACCCTCGGGTTTGCCAAAGGAAGCCTTCTTTGAAAGCAAGTACGGCGAATCAATACCGGTTTCCTACACGTGTTCTGTCGTGAACGATCAGGAGGGCGTCCTGGCCAGCCGAATTTATGCGGCACAAAATATTACCGAAAGACGGCGTGCTGAAAAACGAATTCGATACCTGGCCAGAATTGACCCCCTAACGAAAATTCCAAATCGCATGCAATTCCAACACCTGTTGCAGCGTGGAATTGCGAGAGCTCGGCGCACTGGAAAGGCTCTGTGCCTTTTTTATATCGACATCGATCTTTTCAAGGAAATCAACGATACGTTTGGACACCTCGCCGGGGATACAACACTTGAAACCGTTGCCGAACGCTTGTCGGCGGCGCTGCCTAAACGTTCAGTCATCGGCCGTCTGGCGGGGGATGAGTTCGCAGTGATCATTGATGATTTACGCCCCGATGATTCGGGTATAGTCGAAACCAGCGAGCTCGCGCAAAAGCTTCTGAATCGTCTTGCTGATCCATTCTTTGTTCAGGGACATGAGGTATTCATGACAGCGAGTATGGGCGTTGCGTATTACCCGAAGGACGCTCCAAACGTAATCGACCTCATCCGAAACGCTGACGCCGCCCTTTATCATGCGAAGAAAGTGGGTGGCAACGTGTATTCGTTCTATGCCCCGAAAATGAATGAGGCATCGGTCGAACGTCTCATGACGAAGAGCAAGTTGAAACGCGCTTTCGAACGTGACGAACTGCTGGTTCACTACCAGCCCAAGTACAACCTGGAAACCGGTGAAGTATTCGGTGCTGAAGCGCTTGTTCGTTGGGAGTTACCGGAACGTGGCCTGGTCTTGCCGTCTGATTTCATACCAATCGCTGAGGACTCTAACCTGATTATTGATATTGGCGAGTGGGTACTTGACAAGGTCTGTGAGGATTTTCGTATTTGGCAGCGATCAGTTTCCTCGCCGGGACGAGTATCGGTAAACCTGTCGCTTAAACAACTGCGACAGCTAAATTTCATTAGCCGTATCAAGTCCATCCTACGTGGCCACGAGGTGTCACCCACTTCGCTGGAGCTTGAAATCACCGAAACAACATTGATGGAAAATCCCGAACGAACTATCAAGATGCTGGATCAGCTATACAGCCTTGGACTGCATCTCGCGATCGACGACTTCGGTACCGGATACTCATCTCTCAGTGCGTTGCAGCAGTTCCCGATTAGCACCCTGAAAATTGACCAGTCGTTCGTCCGCGACATCGTAACCAGTCCCGATGATGCAACAATTGTTGATACCATTATTAAGATGGGCCACAACCTGAATATGGATGTTGTTGCAGAAGGTGTTGAGGAGGAGGCACAGCTAAACTTCTTGCAAAAGCTCGGCTGCACTTACGTTCAGGGGCTGCTGTTCGGCGACCCGATGAGTTCGGATAATTACCTGGAGCTGCTGTTGGCACAGGCGGATGGTACAGATACCTATCGCTCCTTGTTTGCCTGACTTCACTCCGGCGCTACAACGTGCTTAAATTACCCTGCACCCACTAACTGCTGGCGGTGCTGCCGCCGGTCCAAACTGAAGTTGACACAATGAATAAAACAAAAAATATTCTAGTAAGTTGCGTACTCGTCTTTTCGGCGCCGATGGTATTTGCATGTGACTATCCGGCACCGCCAAGGGACTTACCTGATGGTAGTTCTGCAAACATTGAGGCAATGAAAGTCGGCGTAAGGAAGATTGCCGCGTATCAGGAAGACATGAATGACTATCTTACGTGCATCGAGGCCGAAGAACTTGTCGCGGTTCAGTTACTTGAGGATGATGAAGATGCCAAGAAACAACGCAAAACCATGTTTGACAAGAAATATGATGCGGCTGTAGACGAACAGACTCGCGCGGTTGAGCAGTTCAACGCCGAGATACGAGCGTACAAAGATCGCAACAAGTAACTGAGAAGCAATTGTTTGAACAAGAAGCCCGTCTATTGACGGGCTTTTTTGTTGATTGCCGGTACGTTACAGATTGTCTATTTCTCGGCCAATATCCCGCTTATTCTCTGTAACGATTCTCTCCAGCACCCGAATTCGCTGTTCCAGCATTTCGATCTTCGCCAGTGACTCTTCGAGTTCGGGGTCATGTTGTTTCTTTTCATGCTTCATTTTTAAGTACTTTTGGTAGCTATCTGCTGCGAATACCACAGCAACGATGCATACGACATAAAACATAGTGTTCATTGGCGCATCCCTTTGCTAGTTCTGCCAATTAGAGCCTGCTCAATTCCTGATCAAGCTGAAAACGCTTCGACGTAACGTGCTTCTCCAGTTCTGCAAGACGCTCATCCATCGACTGGCAACGGCGATCAATGTCGGCCGCCAGGGTCGACCTGATGGTGTTGTCAGTTTGTTTTTCTTTTCGAGCTTTTCGATCCTTGCGTCGCGTCCGGCGGCACCCGTCACGTCTCTGCCTCGCGCGCGTTTCAGTAGATTCCTCGACCCCCCCATTGGAAACAGAGGGAATCAGAAATACTGCTGCCAGATAGCCGATTATTGCGACCGGCATCACCATCAGGAAGGCGATAAACGCCAGTATTCGGGTAACCCGTAAATTGAAGCCCAGGAAACTTGCCAGGCCGGCACAGACACCACCGAGAATAGCTCGATCTCTGTCCCTGTATAGCCGACGACCCTCTTCAGCGTGCATGCTAATCACGAATGCCTCCAGTGATCTCTCTTATATCGATGCCAGAATTCATTCTCGCTGTTGCGCCCAGAGTAGACCAGCGGCTTTTCCCGGATCAGAATAGTAGCGCTCAGATATAAAGCCGCCGTTAACCAGAAAAATAGCAGCAGTGAAATTATGGCAATAACTCGGACCGTACCGGTACGAAAGTTGAAGCGATCTGCGATTCCGGCGCACACGCCGAAGACCCAGCCGTTTTCACGATCACGATAGAAGCCGCGCAACGGCCCATAGTCCATATTCCAGGTTTCTCGACTCATCATATCCTCCTGCAAGATCTACTTACTCTGCCGCTGTGGGGGTCTTATTATCTGCCGCAACACGCTGCTTCAGCGCATCGAGTTCATCCTTCACCGACTCTTCTGCCTCAAGGCCCGCGAACTCGTGATTTAAATCCTTTGGTAAACCCAGGTCATATGCCTCGACCCTTCCTTCGACGTCGTCAATACGCCGTGTGTATTGCTCGAATCGCACCATTGCGTCGTCAATCTTGTAATCGTGAATTTTCTTGCGTGCCGCCAGTCGACTGTTCGCCGTCTTGTGTCTGGCCAACAATGCCTTCTGTCTGACTTTGGCATCATCCAGTTTGCTTTCAAGTCGCGCGATATCCTCATTAAGTTTTGCCAGTCCCTCGTCGACGGCCAGGTAGTCCTGCTTCAGCACTTCGACTGCTGCAGTTACCCGCGATTTTTCTACCAATGCTGCTTTCGCAAGATCCTCGCGACCTTTGCGAATCGCAAGCTCCGCTCTTTGATCCCAATCTCGCAAATCGCGATCGAAGGTTTCGATTTTTCGATTAAGGTCTTTCTTATCGGCTATTGACCGTGCGGCCGCCGACCGTACCTCAACCAGCGTATCTTCCATTTCCTGAATCATCAGTCGGACGATTTTTTCCGGATCTTCTGCCTTATCCAGTATCGCGTTGATATTGGAGTTCACGATGTCACTGAATCTCGTGAAAATGCCCATGGTCGTTCCTCTCGTTTGTGTAATGCCTGCACGAGTAGTTGCAGCAATCGTGCCAACTGGGCGGAATCGGTATAACTGATTGTTTTAAAAGGATATTGAAGCGCTTTCCGGAGCGAATTGGCGGATGCGTATTTGGTTGTTTTAACTAATAAGTGGTCATTTTCACTATTTTCTGGCTTAATTAGCCAATGTTACCGAGAACTCAATCGCAACAGATCATCGGCGAGGCACCGATCTTTCTCGAAATGCTTGAACACGTATCCCGGGCCGCCCCGCTCTCCAAACCGGTGCTGGTCGTTGGCGAACGAGGTACCGGTAAGGAGCTAATCGCATCCCGTCTGCATTTTTTGTCCGAACGCTGGGAACAAAGCGTCGTCAAGGTCAACTGCGCTGCGCTGACTGAATCGATATTGGAGTCGGAATTATTTGGACACGAAGCCGGGGCATTTACCGGGGCTGCGAAAACTCACATCGGTCACTTCGAGCGTGCAGACGGCGGTACATTAATTCTCGATGAGCTGGCGACGATTTCACTGCGCATGCAGGAAAAAATCTTGCGCACTATAGAATACGGTGAGGTACAACGTGTTGGTGGAAACGAGACGCTGCGGGTGGATGTTCGGATCGTTGGCTCCACCAACGCCGACCTTCAGCGACTCGCGGTTGAAGGCAGGTTCCGAGATGACTTGCTGGATAGGCTCGCCTTTGACGTGATCACCGTTCCGCCATTGCGTGAGCGTGTCGAGGACATTATGCCGCTCGCCCATGCGTTCGCCATGAACATGGCAAGTGAACTGAAATGGAGCTACTTTCCGGGATTCAGTTCACGGATCTCGTCCGCACTGCTGCGAAATAGGTGGCCCGGCAATGTTCGCGAGTTGAAGAACACGATCGAGCGATCTGTTTATCGCTCGGCGGATCAGGATCAGGCCATCACCAGGCTCGCACTCGATCCATTCGATTCGCCGTTCAAAGTCGATGCGGTAAAACCAGAGCTTGCCACCAATATAGCGAAGCCGAGAGCACCATTATTGCCTACTGATCTGGAGCAAAGACTTATCGATACGGAGGTGAGTCTTTTGAATGCTGCACTGGAAAAGGCGCGATTCAATCAGCGCATGGCGGCTGATTTGCTGGGTCTGAGTTATCACCAGTTTCGAGGCAAGCTGCGAAAATTCAACATTCGCAGCAAGCCCTGAAACCGCTGACTAAGGGGCACTGTCTAATATCGCCCGCTCAACTTTCACCTCGATAGCGACGTACGTAAATCGCACCCGTTGAGAGCAAGCCGCAAATCAGGACTCCTGCCCACATTCCAGAGCTCGTAAGGAATTGCATGACGTCGAGATGCTCTAACAAGCTAGTGGCTCCCTCCGCGACACGCCACTCTTCCTTGTCAAAAAAGTTGTCGATGTCGGCGCTTCGGAAGATGGGTAGTCCGTCGCCACGGGCGAGCACATTTTCGGCAAAAAAGTGGGTTCGAAGTATGATTCCCTCAAGCAAGCCGATCAAAATCGGCGGCATAAACGCCATCAGGAGAGGTGATCGTTTGGTGTAAGCCGAAACAAGCAGGAACCACCCGATGAAAGGGGACATCCATATGCCACTTGCCAGCACCACGATAAAGGCGGCCATCCAGTTATCAAATAATGCGACCGAGCCCCAGATCAACATGCCCCCGTCGGCACCCTTCATTGAAACCCAGATGCTGGTCACGATTAAATTGACCAGGTGTGTCGCGATGATTCCGAGCACGGTTACGAGCGGGATGATGATGATCGCGGTAATCAGTTTTGAAATAACGGTTTCTGCATCGGTTACCGGTAAAGAACGCCAGAATAATATGCTCTTGTCTTTGCGCTCTGCGTACAAAGAATCCAAACAGTAAAAGATCGTCAATATTGCGAGGGCGATAATGAATAGCCAGGAGGTTCCCAGGAAAAAGCCCGTCAAGATAGCTTGTCGTTCTGCGTCACCTGCAATGTTCTGAGCGCCAAAAATCGCAATATCGAGTTCTGCGGCAAACCCTGAGGCGAACATCAGCATCGCCAATACACCCAAAGTAACGACGATCGCGATGGCGACAGGCGTCAACCAGATGGAACGATGCTCCCAGACTTCGCGCTTTAGTAATGCTAGCTGGTGGTTAATCATGAGCGCGCCCTCTTAATCTTGGCCACAAACAGATCGGCGACCGAGGGTGTTCGCATTTCTCCGTAGCCCTCAAGGTGTTCACGGCTTATTCCCTCGAACAACATGATTGATTTGCCAAACATTTGATTTTCTGCAATTGGGCCGAGGCCCCTAGCCGTTTCAGCGCCATCACCTGATGCCTCCAGCTCAACATAGGTGTCGCCCACGGCATCCATTGGCGAATCCAGGAGAATCTTGCCATCGTTGATAAACATGATGTCGGTCAGGAGGTTTTCGACTTCCTCAACCTGATGCGTTGTCACCAGGATCGTACGCTCCTCATCAAAATAGTCGTTCAGAAGATTCGAGTAGAATTCTTTGCGAAACAGGATATCCAGACCCAGAGTCGGCTCATCCAGCACCAGCAACTTCGCGTCGATCGACATAATTATTGATAGATGCAGTTGTGTAATCATGCCTTTCGAAAGCTCTTTGACCTTCGAATTGGACATGATCTTGGTTTGCGCCAGCAACTCCTCGGCTCGATTTCGTGAGAAGTTTGGATGCACGGCTTCAACGTAATCGAGCAACTGCGTGACTCTGATCCATTGCGGCAATACGGCGACGTCAGCAATGAAGCAGATATTCTGCATCAGTTCCTTACGTTGCTTAAAGGGGTCAAGGCCCATCACTGATAGCTGACCTTCACAATCGGTCAGCCCGAGCAAAGCCTTCAGCAGGGTAGTCTTTCCGGCGCCATTCGGGCCGATTAAGCCAAGAATTTTGCCACTTTCAATTTCGAAATTTACGTTGTCGACCGCAGTAAATGAACCAAACTGCTTGGTCACGCCTTGGGCGCTGACGAGACTAGTCATTCTCCCCTCCAGAATCTTTAGATGATTGTTTTGATTCCGCTTCTTTCAGCAAGTCTGCTAATTTGAGATCCAGGCGCGCAATGGTTGCGACGGTCTTTGGCCATTCCTTTTCAAGGAAGCGTTGTCGCTCAGCTTTCAGCAACATCGTTCGAGCTCCCTCATTGACGAACATTCCTCTGCCGCGCTTCTTCTCGACAAGCCCTTCGTCGACCAGTTCCTGATACCCCTTTAGGACAGTCAGCGGATTGAGCCGATATTCCGCGGCGACATTCCTGACCGATGGCAAAGCATCACCATCACCGAGAACCTCCTCAAGGATCATGGCAACAACCCGATCTCTGAGTTGCCGATAAATCGGCTGATCTTCATTCCATTTCGGATCCATTACCCATCCGTTCCCTGTGAATCAGGATTCGTACTCTGATAACCAAAAAGGCGCCGGCCCGCTAGTCCGGGCCGGCGCGAAAGTTCCGTCGCTACTTTACTCGTCTTCGCCACGGAAATGACCTAAATCTGTAACGATATCCTTGCCGACTTTTAGTACCTGTTCGCTCAGATAGCCGCTAATCTCAAGCTTCACCTCGTGGTCGAAAATTACCACGGATTCAACGACGTTTGCGCCATACGATCTATCAGCGCTTGCCTCAGCCTGCCCAAAAATCAGGGCTGTCGTCATGAGTAGCATGACGGCAAGGCTAACGTAGTCATTAAAGTTGAAGGTTGGCTTAACCATTTCTTGTTCCGGGAGTCTTTCCCGGCCTCTTGGTGAGTGGGTGTTGTAGTTGACTATAACACCAAACGATATCAATGCAAGCCCTTTCTGTAGTGCAAGCTAACCCGAAACCACCCCGCCAGCCGTTAGTACAGCAGAACCGGAGAATATTTTATGGCACTTGCCAGGGAAGCAACGGCTCAGGAACTGGCCACTCAAGACCCCGCACTTTGCAGCGCAGCTGCGCTAGCCTATGCTCCCCCCATGGGCCACAGACCAGAAGACAGTGCACTGATGCTCCGCTACGTTGATGGCGATACTGCGGCGTTCGAGACCTTGTATCGACGCCATAAGGATCCCCTGTACCGGTATTTGCTCCGCCTCAGCCGCCACCCGGCCACGGCTGAAGACGTCTTTCAGGAAGTTTGGGGGAAGATCATCAAGGCTCGAGACAGCTATCGTCCTACCGCCAAATTTACGACCTTTATGTACCGGGTGGCACATAACTGTTTTATCGATCACGTACGGCGCAACAAGCGGCATTCTAATAACACCGAGCTTGAACCCGAATCGCATGCGGATAATTCAGAGTCACCCGATATGATTACCGAACGCAGCCTCGCAAAGGAACGCCTGTCACAGGCTCTTTTACTTCTGCCCGAGGAACAACGGGACGCATTCCTGTTGCATGAGGAAGCGGGCCTTAGCATTGATCAGATTGCCTCGGTGACCGGCAGCAATCGAGAGACAGCGAAAAGTCGACTGCGCTATGCGGTAAGTAAGCTGCGCAACGCTATTCAGGAGCCACAATGAGTAACGAGCGAAATAATGAAGAGATGGACGAGCTCGTATCCAATACGTATCGCGAGCTGGCTAGTGAGAATACGCCTGAACACCTGGATCAGGCCGTTTTGCAGTTGGCGTCAGGCAAAGCAGGAGCTCGCGGCACCGGCAATTCGCTGTTTACGCTCTGGATGAAGCCCGCTGCATGGGCCGCAACTATCGGACTAAGCCTAGCCATCGTTCTCGAGTTCACAGAACTGCCATCACCTGAAACCGTTGTTGTTCCAATTGACGCGCCACCTTCAGCCGAGTCGAATCGGCCGAACTCGGTACAGGAAGAATTTCAAAGTCGGGACGACGCCATCCTCGAAAGGGCCGAAGCTCGCGATCGCGCCCAACAAAGTCCCAGCCCTGTTGCTGTCAGCGAAGATGAGCCTGTGGTCGAAATAGACCTGTCGGATGTAGCGTTGAAGAGGAAACTCAACTCGTACGCGACATCGCCCTCTGGCATTGCCCAGTCCGCCGCCAGAGAAAAGGTCGCGAGTGAGCCCGCAGGACGGGAGGAGGCGAAAAAGGAGTCTGATGCCAGCAATGCCTGCGATGAACAGGCACGCGAATCCGTCGAAAACTGGCTGACTTGCATCACGCAACTGCGTGCCAGCGGCGCTATCGATGCTGCAGATCGGGAGTATGAGGCTCTAATTCACGAATACCCCGACGAAACTGTCGAATTCGAGTCGAATTAGTCGTCAATACCGGTGTCTGATACCGCGGCCGGTGCTAAAATCGCCGGCCCTACATACACAGAAATCCTTTCCACAGAAATCCCTTTTCAGGAACTATTACGATGAAAGCTCCCGTTCGCGTCACAATTACCGGCGCCGCCGGCCAAATCGGCTACCAACTCGCATTTCGAATCGCTTCTGGTCAAATGCTCGGCGAAGATCAGCCCGTTATTTTGCAATTGCTGGAAATACCGCCTGCTTTGCCGGCCCTGAAGGGCGTTGTTATGGAGCTGGACGACTGCGCCTTCAGCACGCTCGCCGGTATCGTCGCGACTGATGATCCGAATGCGGCCTTCAAAGACAGCGACTATGCGTTGCTAGTGGGCGCTCGCCCACGCGGCCCCGGCATGGAACGCAAGGACTTGCTCGAGGCGAATGCAGCGATTTTTTCGGTTCAGGGCAAAGCCATGAATGATCATGCCAGCCGGGACATTCGAGTTTTGGTGGTCGGCAATCCAGCAAATACGAATGCGCTTATTGCCAGCAGTAATGCACCGGATATCGCTCCGGGAAATTTTACGGCAATGACGCGCCTGGATCACAATCGCGCAATGGCCCAGCTCGCCACCAAAACCGACAGTCACGTCAACGATATTTCGTGCATGACGATCTGGGGCAATCACTCCGCGACGCAATACCCGGATGTGAATCATGCCAGTGTGGCTGGCAACAGCGCCGCTGAACTCGTCGATCAGGACTGGCTGGCGAATGAGTTCATTCCTGTCGTACAGCAACGCGGCGCGGCGATCATTGCAGCACGCGGCGCATCTTCCGCGGCTTCCGCGGCTTCCGCAGCCATCGATCACATGCACGACTGGGCACTCGGAACGCCCGACGGTGACTGGGTGAGCATGGCGATACCCGCCGATGGTAGTTATGACATCGAACCTGGGATCGTCTATTCCTATCCGGTTCGCTGCAGCGGGGGTCAGTACGAAATCGTTCAGGGGCTATCAATTGACGACTTTAGTCGCACACGTATGGACGCGACCGAAGCTGAATTGCGTGAGGAACGTGCTGCGATAGAAGAACTCCTATAGGAACTGCTATAAAGTGTTTATCCGTTGCGATTCGGCGCAACCAATCGACCTGAAGAGGGTTAAGTCTTGTCTGGATTCACCATAGGTTTACTTTGGTTCCTGTTGTTCTTCGGCGGCGGAATTTTTCTCGCGTACCAGCGTATCGACTATAGAACGTCGACTATCGCGACCGGCATCGCGGTGGCCGCTTATCTTTTCCTGGGCAACGGACATTGGCTTTGGAACCTGTTCCTGATCGCTGCGTTTGGCGTGATAGTGGTTCCTAATTTGATCGAGTTCCGTCGCGAAAAGATCACAAAACCGATGCTCGCCGTTTATCGCAAGATGTTGCCGTCGATGTCGGACACGGAGCGCGAGGCGCTGGAAGCTGGCAACGTTGGTTGGGATGGCGAACTTTTCTCAGGCATGCCGAAGTGGGAACGTCTGATGTCCTACCCGGTGCCGCAGCTGTCCGAAGAAGAACAGGCGTTTCTCGACGGTCCTTGCGAAGAACTTTGCCGCATGCTCGACGACTGGCAGGTTTGTCACGAACTGTCCGACTTACCGAAAGACGTCTGGGAGTTCATCATCGAGCATCGTTTCTTCGCGATGATTATTCCCAAGCAATACGGTGGCCTTGAGTTTTCGGCGTACGCGAATGTGGTCGTTATTACGAAGCTCGCAAGTCGCAGCCCGACAGCTTCGTCGACAGTCGGCGTACCAAACTCGCTGGGTCCTGCTGAATTGTTGTTGCACTATGGCACCGAAGATCAAAAGAACCATTACCTGCCGGGGCTCGCATCCGGCAAGGAGATTCCGTGCTTCGCACTGACCTCTCCACAAGCTGGCTCCGACGCGGCAGCATTGATTGACAACGGTGTTGTCTGCAAAGGCAAATGGAATGGCAAGACAATCACTGGTATTCGCCTCAACTGGAATAAGCGTTACATCACGCTGGCGCCGGTAGCGACGGTACTTGGCCTCGCGTTCAAATTGTACGATCCCGAACATCTGATCGGCGACAAGGACGAATACGGAATTACCGCGGCACTCATTCCGACCGACACACCTGGTGTTGAAGTCGGGCGACGACACTATCCGCTGACAATTGCATTCCAGAATGGCCCGACGTCGGGTAAGGACGTTTTCGTTCCGCTCGATTTCATCATTGGCGGTGCCGAGATGGCAGGCAAAGGCTGGAAAATGCTGGTTGAACTGTTGTCGGTCGGGCGAGCAATTACGCTGCCATCGACGTCATCCGGCGGTGGCCAGGCAGCGAGTTACGCGACCGGCGCATATGCGAGTATTCGCAAACAGTTCAACACCTCCATCGCCAATTTCGAGGGAGTCGGCGAAGCCCTGACCCGAATTGCGGGTCACACCTATATTATGAATTCGGCTGTCGCGGTCACGGCTGGCGCTATCGATCAGGGCGAAAAGCCCGCCGTTCCGTCAGCCATACTGAAGTACCACTGCACCGAGCTCGCCCGCAAAGTTGCAAACGATGCGATGGACGTTCACGGCGGCAAGGGCGTCATGATGGGGCCCAATAACTATCTCGGCCGCGCTTACATGGCTACGCCGATCGCGATAACCGTTGAGGGAGCCAACATCCTCACACGCAGTCTGATCATTTACGGTCAGGGTGCGATTCGCTGCCATCCATTTGTGCTCAGAGAACTACAAGCCGCCGGCGATGATGACCAGGATCGCGGACTCATCGAGTTTGATGACGCGCTATTCGGCCATATTGGCTATGCGATCAGTAACATGGCCAGATCAATGTTCCTTGCGCTAACACACGCGAAGTTCAGTCATGTTCCGCTCAATACACCGACCCGTCGTTACTACCAGAATATCAATCGCTACAGTGCCGCATTTGCGCTCGCATCTGATTTTGCGATGCTAACTCTGGGTGGCGCGCTGAAGAAGCGCGAGCTGCTGTCTGCTCGCCTGGGCGACATTCTGAGCTCGATGTACCTGGCATCAACCGTGCTGAAACACTTCGAGAATCAAGGCCGGCGCGCAACTGATTTACCGTTGGTTGAATGGTCAGTTCGCACGCTGATGTACCAGGCTCAAGAGGCGCTGCACTCATTTCTGCGTAACTTCCCCAATCGATGGGTCGCAATGCTGCTTCGCATTTTTATATTTCCGCGCGGACGTACCTATTCAGCGCCTTCTGATGAAATTTCCAGAAAAGTAGTCGAGTTAATAACGACGCCGGGTGAGTCCCGTGAGCGTCTGAGTCAATTCGCCTATACGACGCTCGACGACGGAAATCCGCTTGGGTTGCTTGAAGAGGCGCTGCAGCTATCGAAGCAATATGAGCCTATCGAGAAGCGTCTGAGACAGGCCCGTAAGGAAAAACTTTTGTCAACGGATTATCTCGGCGATCAGATCGACGAAGCCGAAAAAGCACAAATCATCAGCAAGGCCGAGGCACGCAACATGCGCAACTATCACGAAAAAGTGATGTCGCTTCTGGCTGTCGATGATTTTGCGCCCGAAGAACTGGTTCGGAATCCTGACAACCTGCAGTCCGCGACGAAGAAGGTCGCAACAAAGAAAAAGGTCGTCAAAAAGAAGGCTGCAAAGAAATCCTCCAAGAGTCAGAAGAAAACCTGAACAAACTGCATTAGACAATGACCCGTCACGTCGGCCCACTGTATGAAATGAACTTCGTCTTTGCTGACGGGATTCGATCAGAAGTTGAAGTCTGGCTCGAGGTAGTAGTCGAAGCTGCGCGGCGACGGGATGGTGTCGATGATGTGCACCTCTATGAGTTCAGTGGCGGAGTCGAAGGTTTCAGTGCCCAAAGCTGTCTATTTCAGGCGCGCGACGACAGTGCTCTGGACGAGCTACTTGATGGTTATTTCTCTGCCATCGATGCCGAGGCTGCCACGAAGTTTCACGACTCGCTAACGATAGACAGTCGCACCTTACGTAGCGACGAAACCGATGATCTGCCGCTTGACGAGAATCCTAAATGCCTCAATTGTGGCACCCGACTCCGAGGTCAGTATTGTGGACGATGCGGCCAACGATCACGCGGCCGCCTGATTAGTATCTGGCAATTGCTACGCGAGGCATTTGGCGACCTCTTCGAACTCGACTCACGACTGTGGCGGACTCTGGGCCCGCTGATGATCAGACCAGGCCGTCTGACCAGAGATTATCTGGAGGGTCGGCGCGCGCGCTATATGCCGCCGTTTCGCACCTACCTTGTTCTGAGCGTAATTTTTTTCGTCATCGCCTTCTTCAATCCGAGAGACGACCTGAGCCTGTTCTTTGAGCCCGAACCGCCACCCACCGCCGAGGAAGTTGCCGCGCTTGAGGAAGCGGCAAAGATCGCCGCGGCAGCGAAGAATGAGCGCGAGGAAGCTGTCCTGAGGGAGGTAGAAGGTCTTGTTGACGACCTTGATGACGACGACATCAACATCAATTTCGGCAGCGATGAGGGCAGCACCGGCATGTTTGGCGACTGCAAGAACGCCAGTATTTCGGATGAGGGAGATTTGCCCGAGTGGTTCAAGAAACGATTTACTGACGAGCGTGTGAAGCAAATCTGTGAACGCAATGAAGCTCGTGGAGTCGAGAATCTCGGCCAGGCCGTTGTTGATAACATTCCTGTCGCATTAATTGTTCTGTTACCGCTGATGGCGCTGGTTTTGAAGCTGCTGTACCCGCTGTCACGGCGCTTTTTCGTCGAACACCTGTTGTTCTTTGTGCATTTCCACGCCTTTTTCTTCCTGATGTTGACGGTGCAGATCTTGTTTGCGCGCTTGGCGGGACTCGTGGGTCCTGAGGATGGCGCCGTTGATAACATTAAGACTCTGATTCTGATTGTGGCGGGATTCTATATACCGGTATACCTGTATAAAGCGATGCGACACGTTTACGGACAGGGACACCTGATCACGATACTCAAGTATTTGTTACTGTTGATAGCCTACATAAGTGGTGCCGCGTTCACGATGATCGGTGTTCTCCTTGTAGCCCTGCTATCGGCCTGACCAAAGGACATGAAAATGACGATGCGATTATTGATATTGACCTGTTTGATCACCGTTCTGTCAGCTTGCGGCGAAAAACCTGCCGATGAAGTGGCACCCGCCGTGGATGCAAATGCCGAGGTCGCAAAAACTACGCAGCCCGCTCCGACGCCGCGCACGACATCAGTTGAAGGCGCCAGCGTCTTTTTCATAACACCTGAAGATGGCGCGACCCTGGCGAATCCTGTCAGTATTGAATTCGGTATTGACGGTATGGCCGTTGTCAAAGCTGGCGATAACCAAGCTAATTCGGGACATCACCACCTCCTGATCGATACTGGATTACCCAATCTGGGACTACCTATTCCCGCAGACGAGCGCCATATACACTTCGGAGATGGCAGTACCAGCACCGAAATCACGCTGGAGCCGGGGGTGCATACCTTACAAATGCTACTCGGAGATCACTTGCATACTCCGCATAATCCACCATTGATATCCGAAGTCATAACAATAACGATAGAATAAACAGTTGAGCGAAAGCCTCCGGGACACTAGAATCGCCGGGCTAAGCAGACACCACACATGAATGAATCCAAGCATAAAAAATCGATCGGAATCAGCGGCCTTGCAGCGTACGTGCCGCCATACCGTGTGTGGCTGGAAGATTGGTGCAACTGGACAGATAATCAGTGGCCGAAGATCCGTGAGGTTGTTGGGCGCAGTTTTCGCATGCGCGGCCCGGATCACAGCGTTTATACGATGGCGGCCAATGCCGTAATTCGACTGATCGACCAATACGATGTCGATCCGAGTCGAGTGAAATTTCTCGGCCTCGGTACTGAGTCGAGCACGGATAACTCTGCCGGAGCGATCATCGTAAAAGGCATGGTCGACCAGGCGATGATTGCTCGCGGAAAATCGCCGATTTCTCGCAGTTGTGAAGTACCGGAATTCAAGCACGCCTGTCTGGGCGGTGTTTATGGAATGAAAGGTGCCATTCGACATCTGGCGCTCGATGGTGCCGGCAGTCAGGCAATTGTCGTTTGTGCGGATATCGCAGAATACGCCCGCGGCAGCTCCGGCGAACCTACACAGGGCGCTGGTGCGATTGCTATGTTGCTCGAAGAAGATCCCAAACTCGCTGTCGTTGACCTTGTTGGCTCGGGCTCCGCCTCAGACTATCGCATCATGGATTTTCGTAAGCCGATGTCCCGCTTCTGCGGGCAGGACCGAACAGAGTCGCACCAGGTTCAGGACTTCCCGGTTTTCAATGGCAAGTATTCAACCACCTGTTACATCGACGAAACTCTGCATGCCCTGAACGACATGTATGAAAAACGCGGCTTGGACGCGATCGAATACTTGCGATCATTGCGAACGATATTCCTGCACAGACCCTATCGTCGAATGCCCGAAACAGGTTGGGCTGTGTCCTATTTATTCGCGCTCGGCCGGGGCAATGCGGAAGATAGAGCCGAGCTCGCTTCCTATTGTTACGAGGCCGGCGTGGATATCGATGCGCTGCTGGCTGAAATGATCAGCAAACCCGAGGTTTCGAATCTTGCCGATCCGGAACGCCTGCAATACGAGGTGTATCCGATGACAATGGGTGTGTTGCGGGCATTTCGAGCATCGCGTCGCTTCAGTCACGAGATTCTCGACAAGCTGCGACTCGGCAGCGACACCATACTTGATTTGGGCAACCTGTATACCGCGGCACTTCCTGCCTGGATGGCCGCAGGATTCGAGCAAGCGCTCGATGAGGACTCACTGGCCGCAGGTGAAGAAGTACTCACGCTCGGCTACGGTAGCGGCGATGCCGCGGAAGTCATCCCTTTCTTTATGGCTGAATCATGGCGCGAGGCCGCTGCGAAAATCCGTTTCGCGGATGCTATGGAATTGACATTGGATCTCGATCGCCAGCAATACGAGGCGCTGCATGATGGACGTCAGGTAAGCGGTCTGGATTACGTCGCCAGAAATGAGTTCGTCATTGATCGTGTCGGAGCGAGTGCGGATCGACACTTTTCTGATTTGGGTATCGAGTACTACCGTTACATCGCGTAACGCGCCAAACGCACCGCATACTCTTCGCTCAAAGTCCGCCATTCCTGCTTGAACCAGGGCGTGAAACTTTGCGGCGACTGCAGAAGCTCCCTATCGAGATCATCAACGCTAATTAGCTTGACGCTTTCGATCTCACTGTCATTTGCTTGTACGTCACCATCGAGCTTGCCCAAAAACACATGGCAGAATTCGTTTTCCGAGCCGACATCACTGAACTCGGCCTGATAACTGAAGTGATAAACGAACTCCAGGTCTGCTGCGATATTCAGCTCATCATCCAGGCGCCGCATTGTTGCGATCGCCAGTGTTTCGCCGCGCCTTGGATGACTGCAACAACTGTTCGACCAGTATCCTGGCCACAGTCGCTTTGCCGCGCTCCGTTGTTGCAGCAATAATTCACCCTTTTCGTTAAATAAGAACAGCGAAAACGCCCGGTGCAGAATTCCATCGCCGTCGTGACAATCCGCCTTCGTGCGAAAACCGATCTCATTGTCTTGCTCGTCAACGAGAATTAACTCCTCGCTCTCAGACGACACCACTCGATGCAACTCGCTCAATGACCTTTCCTTTTCTCATTTGCCAGCGGCAGAGTCTGATAGCCAGCGTTATTCAACGCAGCAGCGACGCTATCCTGGCTGCCCGGGCACAGCGCTACGATCGAGCCTCCTCCTCCAGCGCCTGTCAGCTTCGCGCCAGCGGCCCCACCGTCTCTGGCGATCATAACCATGTTTTCGAGGTCCGGGGTCGATACTTCAATGGCATTCAGGAGCCCATGACAAATATTCATCGCTTGTCCCAGCTCGTCATAACGTGCCGCGGTCAGCAACGCGGCTCCCGCCCTGCTAAGTTCGTCAATCTGATCAAACAAACGATCGTAGCCTGCGGGGTTTCGCTCGTATCTTGTGCGGACACCGGCAACCTGCTCATGCGTTGGTCCTGCCTGATGACTAAGGCCAATCACGAGAGGCGGCGACTCCTTAAGTTGGAGGGCTTGGACACTAAGCGTGGCGGCACTCTGAAAAAGCATCGGCTTGCCAAAGCAGGATATTGAATTGTCGATACCAGACGGTGTTCCGTGAGCGAGTTTTTCACAAGCGAATGCGATCTCATTTACTTGCTCATCATCAATATCCCGTTCGAGATAAAGCGCAACAGCGCGTGTAACAGCAACGGCAATGGCGGCTGAAGACCCCAGACCCATGCCTCTCGGCAGCTTGGATGAAACCTCAATCGCGATATTGATGTCTCGGGCTCCGAGCTTGTCGAGAATAAGGTTTACTGCAGCACCGATTCCGTCCGCGCAATTCGCGGTTACCGTAGTGCGATATCCCCACTCTCCGATGCTAATTGTTGTTTTTTTGTCGCCGTGAGCGACGCTTGCTCGGACTGCGTTAGTAACTGGAACCGCCAGCGCATGACGCCCGTGGACGACGGCGTGCTCGCCCAAAAGAATGACCTTACCAGCAGCGGTCGCCGATACAGCATCGCTTGACGGAGTGATCTCGCGTCCAGCGAGAATCTCCTTGGCCTTCCAGTCTTTGATATCGCCGCTCGCAATCAATTCTTCTATAACGGCATCGAGATTTTGATCACTCGTCCCCGCCGCACTTGCGACACTGCGGGCGTGCAAACGCATATGTCCGGCTTGAATGCCGCTGGTCGCCAATGCCCTGAGTGCGGCGAAATTCTGCGCCAGACCAACGGCGGCCATGAGCTCAGCCAGCTGCGCCGCCGACTCAACACCCGATATTGCCAGGCCAAGAGCCGCTGCGGGATTCGATCCCAATGTCCCGCCAACGATGCCCGGTTTTAGTGGCAGTGAAATCTCACCGACAAGATCATCATTGCTAGCAACCGACCAATTCGTTAGCGCCACGTAGTTGCCACTGCGTGCTGCGAAAGCATGGGCTGCCGCTTCGATTGCGCGCCAGTCATTGCCGGTGGCAATGGCGAGTGCATCGATTCCGTTCATCACGCCTTTGTTGTGAGTCGTGGCCCGGTACGAATCTACGAGCGCGATGTCGTTCGCGCACACAATTCGATCCCGAACTGCCTCGCCCGACATCGTGGCTGTCGCCAGCGCCGTGACTGGATAACGAACGCTGGCCGAACAAATGGATCTATCGACGAGATTTGAAAGTATTTTTAGCACCACGTCGCCGCCGCAGATTTCTTCGACGACCGGTGCGATCGACTCACAGATTGTATTGACCAGATTGGCACCCATCGCATCACAGGTATCAACCAGGATGTGCACAGCGATGACCGACGAGCCGCCCGCAATGCCGAACGTTCGGCACTCGACGTCGCGAACCCCGCCGCCACGTTGAATCAGTCGCGGATGAACTGCATTTGCGGCCGCCAGAAGATCATTTCTTGCAGCTTCAATCGATGCCACTGCAGCATCGGTATTCGCAATGCCCGTGACATGAATTTGGCCGACGAGAAGCGATTCGTCCAGGGTAGCGGTAAAACCACCTGTGCTTCTGGCTAGTGCAGCCGCGCCGCTTAGGCCGGCCACTATGGATGGCTCTTCAACCACGAGCGGCACAATGCACTCACGACCATTAACAACGAAATTCGGAGCGATCGCGAGAGGCAGACCAAAAATACCCAGCACGTTTTCGATCATCTTGTCGGCTGTGACGGCAGAAATGACATGGCGACCCGCCCGTAACTCACTCGCCGCAGACACCGACAGCCAGCCGTGTTTCCGCAGCTCGACGATGCGCTCGGAGACACTTAATTTGTAAAGTCCTGAGATTCGCGAATCATTCATTTTTGTTTTCTTTCATCGCTTCCATAACAACGCCCGTCTGACTCAATTGACACTCAACAAGTGTGAATTGAGTCGCCAGCTGATCGACAAAGGCATCGAGCGCCAGATCATTCGTGCCAAACAATATGCCGATGTCCCCACCGCCCGCACCACAGGGTTTGTAGGCAAGCTCAACGGCATTGGCAGCACGACTGATTTCCTCATGCCCAGCATCGAATATGCCAAGTCCGTGGTCAATACTGAATTCGCGCAAAGAATCTATATAGTGACTGTATTCACTGACGATGCGTTCGGCGCTGCCGGTTCGCCAAGCCGCCGCCATGGATTCAGAGGCGCTCGCCAATCGGACTCGGGACGGCTTGCTGACAGCCGCATCGAGCTGCAATAATTTTTGCCGCGTACTCGCGGCGACACCGCTCCAAAGGAGTCGATAGCGCAGCCCGTCAGGCCATGCTAATGACATCACCGAAGCACCGTCCATGTGGTACTCAATTAGACCGCCGTGCAAACTACAGGCGATATCAATGCCGCTGCCGACACCTCCCTGCAAGTCGACATGCGCCCGCTGCGCAAGCAGGACTATATGGGCGATATCCGCGCTTTGCCGCATAGCTGCGCATAGCGCAACGCTTATCGCCGCGCTCGATCCGATACCCAGTTTTCGTCGCGTATTGCTATCGATGAATTCGCTACTATCGAGATTGATCAACACAGGCGAGCTATCCACAACATCCGCAGCTCGCCAAAGCGAATCAATAATAGCGAAATGCTCCTGCCCCTCCTGCCACTCAATCTGATCGCCGTACTTTCGAAATCGACCGGTATGTTCTGTGTACCCAGAAGCGCGCACTGTCGAAAACTCCGCGTCGTTTGTTGTATCGACTGCGATGCTTGCTCGAGCCCGCCTGTTGACTGCCATCGATATCGCGGGTGCTCCGTCAAGTACGGCGTACTCGCCGCACAACACCACCTTTCCTGGCGCGCTGGCTACTATCGTGTCATTCACGACGGATTTACCAGACGGGCAGCATGGCCCAGGCCGCTCGTCATGACTTCCCGCACGCCATCGGTGTTCGCCAACGCCTCTGCAACAGCATCGACGTCCTCGGACACACAAACTGCCTTCACCTGAGGTCCGGCGTCGATCGTAAAGAACACCCGGTGACCGTCTTCCTGCAATTGACGGACTGCTTGCATGCAGCGCATTGTCGCTGAATTCCAATACATCATCGAAGGTCGCGACGCCCACATGACCGAGTGCATCTTCAGACAGTTGTGTTCTGCAATAGCGGCGAGTGAGCCGAAGTCTTGCTGTGAAATTGCCAGTCGCGCAACATCGAGGTCCTGCTCCTGCTGATCAATCCAACTATCGTAGAATGGCGAGGTAGCACGAGATATCTCCATCGCTTCGGTCGACCCCGTCGCCTTGGGACCCACTTCAGTGATCGCGACAACCACTTGTAATGGCCAGGACTCGGTATCGCGAATTGATTTCACGGATATCGTCTCGGCGGTATTTTGCAGCTCAACAAACCCATCGTAAAGTGAGCGCGCCGCCGACCCTGACGCTAGCCCGGCCAGGCGCGCCAGCTCGTCAGTACCGAGATTCAAATTTGCCGCGCTGGCTGCCGCGACGGTGGTCGCAGCGAATGCTGAAGCGGAAGACGCAAGGCCCGCTGCAATCGGAAAATTACTCGAACTTTCGATCAACGCACGTGCGCGATTTTCGCCGACAACACTATCTAGACAAGCGCTGATTCTCGCTAGCATCGGTAGATTCTCGCTACCGTTGACCAACAGCTGATCCTGCAAACGATCGCTGCTCAACGTCACGCTAACCTCGGTGTAGAGGTCTTTTAGAGTCACGGATATTGAGCCAACCGCGGGCAAGTTCCGACCCAGGTCGCACTTGCCCCAATACTTAATCAGCGCGATATTGGGTTGTGCGATTGCTGTCGCCTGCATCTGCGTTTAGTCCGAATTCAAGAGTCCTGGAAGACGCGAATTATAGCCCAGCAAGGGTCGCGCACAGTGGCTGAATTCCGTGTACGCTACACGGCCGATATAAGCCGAAAATCGAATTGCCTGATAAATTCAAAGATCGTATTGCTGCCTATACCGCCCGCGTCGATAGCGGTTTAGAGCGGGCGCTTCCCGCAGCAGATACAAGTCCCATGCGATTACACGATGCAATGCGCTACTCGGTTTTTAATGGCGGAAAGCGTGTTCGACCGCTGCTGGTTTATGCCGCCGGTGAGTGCCTGCGGGTTGAGCCACGATTGCTTGATGCCCCGGCGGTGGCAATTGAGTTGATCCATGCATTTTCGCTGGTGCACGACGATCTGCCCGCGATGGATAACGACGATCTGCGGCGCGGCAAACCAACTGTTCACAAACAATATGACGAGGCAACAGCGATTCTCGCGGCCGACGCACTGCAACCACTGGCTTTCTCAGTACTTGCGAAGCTCGACGGAGCGCCGTCGGGTGCGCCGATACAACTAGTACAACTGATCACCGACGCTTGCGGGTCAACCGGCATGACGGGCGGTCAGTCGATAGACCTTGATGCAGAGGGCAAGACTTTAACTGCGGAAGAACTGGAGCACATGTATTTGCTGAAGACCGGTGCATTGATTCATGCGTCAATCCTGTCAGCGTGCCTCCTTACCGAAAATCTACCCACCGCCGACTTCGATGCTTTGAACAGTTTCGGACGGGATATTGGCATCGCATTTCAAATCAAGGACGACATCCTCGATGTCGTAGGCGACACAGATGTGATCGGCAAGCCGGCCGGTTCAGACGAATCCCTGAATAAGGCGACCTATCCCGCGCTGTTCGGTATTGAAGCATCACGAGATCGCTGCGACGAGTTGCTCGCGCGGGCGCTCGGCAGCCTGGCCCGGTTTGGCGATTCGGCCGCGCCTCTGCAGTGGCTGGCACAATTTATCGTCGAGCGCGGGCGCTAGCCGCATGTCGACATCAACACGCAGCATACTGCATGTTGATATGGATGCTTTTTACGCATCGGTCGAACAGCGCGACAATCCCGATCATCGGGGCAAGCCGCTCGTGGTCGGCGGTGGTAGCAATCGCGGTGTCGTCGCAGCGGCCAGCTATGAAGCCCGCAAGTTCGGCATTCGTTCCGCCATGCCGATAGCAGAAGCCATTCGGCGTTGCGATCACCTGCTACGCGTCAAGCCTCGAATGTCGCACTACAAAGCGGTTTCGCGCCAGATTTTCTCGGTCTTTAATGAGTTCACGCCGCTTGTTGAAGGACTGTCGCTTGACGAGGCCTTTCTCGACGTCACAGCCAGCGTGAAACTGTTTGGTTCACCACAGGAAATTGCAGCAAGCATTAAGCAACGAATTCTGGCCGATACAGGGCTAAACGCATCGGTCGGCGTTGCTGAGAACAAACTCGTCGCGAAGATCGCCTCAGATCTGGATAAGCCCGACGGCCTGACCGTTGTTACACCGGCGCTTTACGGCGAGAAACTCGATCCGTTACCGGTTCGCGTGATTCCCGGAATCGGTCGTGAAACCTTAAAGCGGCTGGATGGAATACGTGTAACGACAGTGCGTGACCTGCGGCAGGCCAGCAACCGCGATCTGGAACCGATTTTCGGACGCTTTACACAAAAGACCCGAGATCGTGCGTCCGGAATTGACGATCGGCCGGTCGTGCCCGACCGTGAGGAAAAATCGATTAGTGCAGAGGAGACCTATGAGCAGGATCTTTCGTCACCCGCTGACATGAACCGGGAGCTTCTGCGATTGACCGAACGTACCAGCGCTCGCCTGCGAAAAGCATCACTCAGCGCGAGTACAGTTCAGATCAAAATTCGGCGGGCTGATTTCACGACATTTACGCGCCAACGTCGCGTCACACCACCGTCAAATGGTACCGATCAGATCTATGCTGTCGCGAATGAGCTTCTGAGCGCTTGGCGCCGTGCGAACCCGGGCGCAAAGATTCGCCTTCTCGGCGTTGGCGGCAGCAAGCTCGTTGCCGCGCAACAACCCGACCTTTTCGCAGATGAATCTTCCCAGTACAGCTCTGTCATCGACGAGACAGTCGATGAAATCCGTGAGAAATTCGGCACCCTCTCAGTCAGCCGCGCCAAGACCCTCGACCGATAGGGTAGAATCCGACAGATGTACACCAGCTTTTTTGGCCTCAATGAAAAACCCTTTTCGATAACGCCTGATCCGCGTTACCTCTTTATGAGCGAGCGGCACGGGGAGGCGCTTGCACACCTCGTTTATGGTGTGACAGAAAGCGGTGGATTCGTACAGCTAACCGGCGAAGTCGGCACCGGCAAAACCACACTTGTTCGAACATTGCTGTTGAATCGAATGCCTGACAATGCGGATGTCGCGGTCGTTCTCAACCCGCAAATCACCGCCCACGAATTTTTGTTGACGATCTGTGAGGAACTCAGCATCGGCATCCCGGCTGAGAGAGACAGCATCAAGGCGCTAACTGATGCATTGAACGGACACTTGCTCGACGCTCACGCTGAAGGCAGACGGACGATACTGGTCGTCGACGAGGCGCAAAATCTGGCGCCCGCGGTTCTGGAGCAAGTTCGATTGCTTACGAATCTTGAAACTTCGAAGCAAAAATTGTTGCAAATAATTCTGATCGGCCAGCCGGAATTACGCGAGTTACTGGGCCGCAACGACCTGCGTCAATTGGCGCAACGTATTACGGGCCGTTATCACCTTGAGCCGCTAACGCGTGAAGAGACTGCACTGTATGTAGAACATCGCTTGCGCGTTGCCGGCGCGCTTGGCGAAGTCTTCGATGCGGCTGCCAAAAAAGAGGTATTCCGACTCTCGCAGGGTGTACCCAGGCTCATTAACGTAATTTGCGATCGGGCTTTGTTGGGGGCTTATGCGGGAGAGTCTCGCGTAATCACGCGACGCCTGATCAAGCGGGCCGCCGCTGAAGTATCGGGCGAGGTCGATACGAAATCTGGCAGTCGCCAGCTTGCTATAGCGGCAGGCCTGATTGCAGTCGCGCTTGTGGCCGCCAGTATTTGGTCTGTTACAAAGGACTTGAATCCTGCAGACGATAGAACAATGCTCCAGTCCGATTTACCGACCGCCGCACCCATCGCCGTGATCACCATGCCTGAGGAAATCCCACCGGAGCCGGCGCCAGTAACCCTGGTTGAAGAGCTTGTTCTGGCGAATGAGCTGAGCAGCATCGATTTTGCTTTGGCGTCACTATTCGATCTTTGGGGACTGGAATATGCACGTGGTGCACAAGACAGTTGCTCACAGGCGGCCGCGGCGGGTCTTGCGTGTCTTGTTCAACGGAGTTCCTGGAACGGTCTGCGGCAGCTTAACCGCCCGGCGATTCTTTCCCTCATCGACAATGATGGAGAATCTCACCAAGTCGTCCTGACAGCAATTCACGGGAACAGCGTGGACCTCTCGATAGGTGGCGTTGCTGTTACACATGCTGCTAGCGAAGTCACTGACATGTGGTTTGGTCAGTTCATGTTGCTGTGGCGACCACCTGGTGGGGTACCCGTATCGTTATCCCCGGGGTCGAGAGGGAGTGATGTCGCATGGCTACGCAAAAGCCTGTCCGCTATTGACGCGCGCTATGACTCGATTGCGATACGCGATGATGTTTATGACTCCGAGCTGGAAAGTGTGGTGCGGCAATTTCAAAAGGACAATCGACTTGCAGTCGACGGACTGGCAGGACGGCAAACCTTGATCATCATAAACTCATTGCTCGGGCCCGACGGGTCACCGCGGTTAGCGCAACTCGCGATGACAGAGTCGGAAGCCGTTATCCCTAAACTGGCCCGGGAATAAGGCATGTCATTCATACTCGATGCACTCAGGAAATCCGAAACGGACCGGCAGCAACAGGGTACTTCTGAGTTTGCCGGCGTACCAACAGGCACCGCTCCTACTGCAGTACCCAGGTGGTTATGGGTCGTCGGCCTGTTGCTGGCAATAAATCTCGCCGTTCTCGTTGGCCTATTGATAAAACCCGAGGCTGGCCCTCCGCTTCGAACACAAGCAGTGGTGCCTGACAAGCTTGCGAGCGACGCGCCTGCAGGCGAGGAGTCCGAAGCGGATTTTGCAGAACGGGCTGCAGTGGTGCGACAAAACCAGCCGCCTCAGCGGCAGAAACAAGCTTCCTTGCCCGCCGAGAATAAAGCGGTGGAAACCGTCGAATCTGTGCTGATCTCGCAAGACCCTGAGGCCGTTCCGGCATCCAGTTTATATCCAACGTTTCAGGAGATACGAGCCAGGGGTTCTTCAAAGCTCGCGGACCTGCATGTCGATATTCACGTCTATGCTGTTGAGTCCGAAAACCGATTTGTATTCATAAATATGTCAAAACTGCGAGAAGGTGAGCAACTGAAAGAAGGACCTGTCGTCGCTGAGATTACGCCTGACGGTGTCGTGCTCGACCATGCGGGACAGTTCTTCCTGCTGCCGCGTGAATAGCCCCGACGCGATACACATTGATGGCGATTCTCTGGCGAATGCGCTGGTATCGGGGATTCACCGCGTAATTGCTCAGCAGGAGTATCTAAATCGTATCAATGTTTTTCCGGTCGCTGACAGCGATACCGGAACCAATCTCAGTCTTTCATTGAGCGCCGCCCTGGGTGTGCTGGAAAGCGGACCCAAAAAACATCTTGGTACTATGCTTGCGGCGCTAGCCGATGCCCTGCTTGACGGTGCCCGTGGAAACTCCGGCGCGATCATCGCACAGTTTTTTCAAGGTATGAGCGATTCCGCAGGTGAGATCTCACGCTTCACAACGTATACGTTTGGCAAGGCAGTCAAGCTGGGCTCCGAATATGCGCACGACGCGCTATCTGAACCGCGCGAAGGTACGATCATTACGGTTATTGCGGCGTTCGCAGACAGTATTACGCATCAAGTTAAGGAAAACCCGGATCGCAGGTTTGCCGCGATTCTCGATCGCGCGCGCACCCGGGTCAACGAGGCGGTATCCGATACACCCAAACAACTCGAGGTGCTGCGAAAGGCAGGCGTCGTCGACGCAGGCGCCAAGGGCTTCGCGGAACTCGTTACCGGTATCGCAGAATATCTGCGCGTTGGTCGAGTCGCCCCAATGCCTGACACTGCACTGCTCGATGATATTGAACCACCCGTCGATTTTTCTGCTGCGGACAATACATCTCAGTATCGGTTTTGTACGGAGTGCCTCATAACCGCCGTCGACATCGATCGACGCAAGCTGCGCGAGTCGCTTGCCGAACTTGGCGATTCTCTCGTGCTGGCCGGCAGTAAAAGAAAGGCTAAGATCCACATTCATGTCGACGAGCCCGAGTCCGTGTTTGACGTCGCCAGAAAGTTTGGCGAAATTAGCGCCGAGAAGGCCGACGACATGCATCGTCAGCAAAGCACCACGCATGACTCCTCCCGGTCATTCGCCGTAATTACAGATTCGGGTGCCGACATCTGTGATGACGATATGGAAAAGCTGGACATCCATATGGTGCCCTGCCGGATTCAATTTGGAGACCGCGGCTACCTGGACAAGGTCAGCATTACGACCGATGAGTTTTACAGTGAGCTTGAGAATAATCCGTATCATCCGACCACCTCGCAACCCTCGCCCGGCGACTTTAGGCGCCAGTTTCAGTTTCTGGCGAGCCATTTCAGCGACGTGATTTCCATCAATCTGACATCTCAGGCGAGCGGTACTTATGAGGGCGCGTTGTCCGCGGCAAAGCGAAGTAAGGCGCCGGGCCGGTTACACGTTGTCGACTCGCTCAACGCCTCCGTCGGTCAGGGACAACTGGCGACTCTCGCAGCGGAGTGCGCAGCGGCCGGGCTGAGTATTGAAAAGACCTTGCAGATTATCGCTGACCAGATTCCGAAAACCCGGACCTTCGCATTGCTCAGGGATCTTCGCTATGCGGTACGTGGCGGCAGAGTGCCGCAATGGGTCAAGACTGTGGCTGACTTGATGCGGATAACACCCATTGTCGGCATCAAGCCTGACGGGCGAGTTGGTCTTACGGGTTTCCTGATAGGGCGTAGCAATCGAACGCGAAAGTTCGCACGCTACGTGGCATCGAAGCTTGACTCGGGCCAAGCGGTCGACCTCAGTGTCGGTCAGGCAAAATGTCCCGACGACGCGGAAGAACTGGTCTCACTTCTGCGCGCTGAGGTAGCACACATCAGCAAGTTAAAAGTGTGTAACCTTGGTACCGGTATCGGCGTGCACGGTGGACCCGGATCGCTCATTGTTTCATTTCGACCTGCCATTTCATTGGATGATTTCGCCATCGGGGTCGATTAGTCTCTCGCCCTGATTACGCGCGTTATTAACGCTTCGGCTTACCGGCCATGCGCGTAGCGGCGGAGCTCGTTGCGCTGCGTCCTGTAGGTAGTCGATCGATCCGGATAACCATTCATCCGCTGTATCCGACTGTAAAATCACTGGCATCCGGTGATGCAATGGCTGCATGAAATCGTTCGCTACAGTCGTAATAAGCGTTGTTGACTGCAAAGACTCGCCAGTCTCCCTGTCTTTCCAGTTTTCCCACAGACCGGCAAGAGCAAATGGCTCGCCACTCGCCAGGGATATGAAGTGCGGAGTCTTAACATCCCCGTCACGATGCCATTCGTAAAACCCGTCAGCGAGCACTACGCATCGGCGGTGTCTGAATGCCGCACGATATGACGGCTTTTCGGCAACGGTTTCAGCACGTGCATTTATCATCCGATTGCCAATTGCGGGATCCCTGGCCCAAAACGGCACCAAGCCCCAGCGCAGCATGACCAGTTCACGCTGTTGCCGCTCATCATCTCGAATCGCCGCAACAAATTGGGTCGGGG
Source organism: Woeseiaceae bacterium (assembly GCA_021773075.1). Lineage (GTDB taxonomy): Bacteria > Pseudomonadota > Gammaproteobacteria > Steroidobacterales > Woeseiaceae > UBA1847. The sequence goes on along the minus strand of JAJFKT010000002.1, from coordinate 17,567 downwards.
CGATGTTGTAGCGGGCTTCGACAGCAAGCGCACCGTCTACACCAAATAACGCGGCCGTTGCTTCACTGGGAGGGTAGAAGGCAAAGCGACCACACATGCTACTCGCGAATCCCCACACCTCGATTCATGAGAAGTACGCAGGCTGAAAACAGCAGCACGATAAACCCGAAAAGGATTGCATACGCATGCGCAATGCTGATATCGGAAGCGCCGAGTATTCCGTAGCGAAATGCATTAACCATGTACAAAATAGGGTTCGCTTTAGATACGGTCTGCCAGAATTCAGGCAGCATTGAGATCGAATAAAACACACCGCCAAGATAGGTTAACGGTGTCAATACGAAGGTCGGCACAATCGAGATATCATCGAATTTCCTGGCAAAAATCGCATTAATGAATCCGGCGAGCGAGAAAACGATAGAAGACATTAGTACGACTGATATCATGATGAACGGGTGGGCGACTTCGAGGCGCGTGAAAAACAAAGCAACTACGGTGACCAACATTCCGACAAGCAAGCCTCGCAGCACGCCGCCGGCAACATGACCAATGATAATTGTCGCGTTCGACATTGGCGAAACCAGCATTTCTTCGACGTGTCGTCCGAATTTTGCACCGAAAAATGACGACACGACATTGCCGTAAGAATTCGTAATTACCGACATCATGATCAGGCCCGGCGCGATGTACTGCATATAGTCGAAGCCTTCCATACTGCCGATACGGCGGCCGATCAAATTACCGAAAATAATGAAGTACAAGGTCATGGTAATTGCCGGGGGCACGATCGTCTGCACCCAAATTCTGAGTACACGAATCATCTCCTTCCGAATGATCGTCCGCACTGCGACGAGGTTCAGCGCAAGGTTCATGTCTGGTGCCCATTCGCGTGCTTGTTCTCGACCAGGCGCAGGAACAACTCTTCCAGACGATTCGCCTTATTGCGCATGCTCACAACGCGCAAGCCACGCTTGTTAAGCTGTTCAAACAGGTCGTTGATATCGTGCTCAGGACCCTTTTCAACTTCAATATCACAGTCATCGCGCAGCCGCGTTTTAAAACCGTCCAGTTGTGGCGCTGTCGATATTTCTTTAGACAAACTCAATATCAAGACCTCGCGCTGCAGCTTGCGTAGCACCGTACTCATTTTCGCATCTTCGATAATTCTGCCGTCGTCAATAATACCGATGTGGCGACATAGCGTTTCAGCCTCTTCCAGATAGTGTGTCGTCAAAATAATTGTCGTACCCGCGGCGTTGATTTCCTGAAGGTAATCCCACATCGATCTGCGGATTTCGATATCGACGCCCGCAGTGGGTTCATCAAGAATCAGCAAACGCGGTTCGTGCACGAGCGCTCTGGCGACCATTAATCTACGTTTCATGCCGCCGGACAGACTACGAGCTATGTCATCGCGTCGATCCCAAAGTCGCAGCTCACGCAGATATTTCTCGACGCGCTCACGCGCCACTTTCCCGCCGATACCGTAGTAGCCAGCCTGGTTCGTGACAATGTTGCCAACGGTATCCCATAGATTGAGATTGACCTCCTGCGGCACGAGGCCAAGACAAGCTTTTGCGCCCTCGAAATCTTTGTCGATGTTGTGTCCGAAGATTTCGACTTCGCCGGCGCTCTTATTGACGAGGGAGCTGATAATCCCAATTGCCGTGGTCTTGCCGGCTCCGTTTGGCCCCAGGAGGGCGTAGAAATCCCCGGCTTCCACCGATAGATCGATTCCTTTAAGCGCCCTGTTGCCGTTGTCGTAGGTCTTTTCGAGGTTTCTTATTGTTAGTGCATTCATTAGGTCGCGTATTTAACCACGCCACCCACCGCATCGTCACACCTTCTTGTCTCTTACACGCGCCGGGGCAGTCATACTGCATGCGGCCGACGAAAAGCGAGCATATTCATCCAGACCTGTGTTCGTCAGCAGCGTTTGCAGAGTGCTGAGTTGTGACGACCTTCGTACCTGCGGCTTCGAACTAATTCCGCCGGCGAGCAAACACGCAGCGCTCTCGTGCCGCGGCTCCAGTCGCGACACCATTAAATCATCGCGTGCCGCGATTCTATTCAACAAGGTCAACAAGGGTAGTTCGATGATTTTTTCACACCAGGCGATTGTCGCTCCTGTCAGTACACGTGCAGCATAGGGATTGCGTTGGCAAATTTGCCACAGAAAACTCAAAGCCGCCGTTTGGATCCGGCGGAGCTCTGGATCGGAGATTTCCGAGGCCGCTATCAAGTCGGTCTGACGGCGCTCGATCAACGCATCGGCCCACCATTCCAGATCAGTCTCGCGTAGTGAAAAAAGGAGAAACGGGGCGTTCGCAAGACGGCCCTGCTGTGGTCCTTTTAGATCGGATGTCGCTTTGACATAGGCTCTGTTCAACGCATGTACGTTCGCGTAGTCGTCCGCGTCAGGTCCCGAATAGTCGTTAATTTGCTGCATATCCCTGCCCTCCCAAGGTCTTTCTAGTTTGTTCTTTGAATTACTATATTTGGTCTTGCTGACTCATTTGTGGATAATATACGCTATAACCATACTGTATATGGTCATTTTCTAGCATAAACAGTAAGAAACAAGGGGCAAGGCCAGTGAGATTGACAGACGATCGGTATTCGGGGGAGCGCAGCCAGTTCGAGCTCGCGCTAAGAATGATTCGACACGAAGCGCGTACTCGGACTATTCGTGAGTGCACAGGCTTATCCGATGACCGGATACGTAAGCTCTACTCGACCTATTTTCGCAGCGGTAATGCATCCGGTGTAAAGCGGCGGCGTGGTAAGTCGCCCAGGCAAATAAATCGCTTCGTAAAGAACTCACAGAACCAGATGCAGGCAACGACCCTGGTCGCGTTGTTTTGTGCCGGTCTTTTGGTCCGAATCGATCAGGAAGATCACGTACACCCATGTTGGCCACGTCCCGACGTTGAATTTGGCCATCGGCTTTGCCGCGCCTTTGAGACCTACTTAATGCTGCATGAAAATCCACAGCTAAGTTTTGAATGGGCGTGGAATTTGCTGCAATGCATTTCTTATAATGACGAGCTCTACTTAGCCTCCTGTGATCGTTGCAGTGCGCTCTACGTACAGGACGCCTATGCGCTCGACAACCGCACCTGTCCGGCTTGTGATATTGCCCAACAGCTACGCCATTAAGGTACAATTGGTCTCAGTAAAACAACAAAATTTTTCTAGGGAGACAGACCAAATGCTTAAAGAATTCAAAGACTTCGCAATGCGTGGCAATGTTGTCGATATGGCCGTCGGTATCATCATCGGCGCTGCTTTTGGCAAGATCGTTTCATCATTGGTCGCAGATGTGATCATGCCACCGATCGGCATGATAATGGGCAGCGTTGATTTCAGCGATCTGGCCTTCGCGCTTGGTGAAGGTGAAAGTGCTGCAACACTCAATTACGGATTGTTTATCAACACTGTAATTAATTTCCTGATTGTTGCATTTGCCATTTTCCTGTTGATAAAGGGCATCAACTCGATGAAGAAGAAGGAAGAGGCAAAGCCCGCGGAGCCCGCTAAGCCGTCCGCTGAAGAGGCATTGTTGACGGAGATTCGCGACCTGCTTGCGAAAAGCTAGGTAACAGTAACCGGACATGGAAAACCACAATGTGTTTGCGGGTGCGTTCGTCGATCGCAGCGGCGAAATGCGCAAAGACGCAGACTGGCTGGAAGAGGCGCTAACGAATACCGAGTCGCGCTTCGTTCCAGTGTGGGGTGACCACTGTCTGGTCGGTGGCGACCCGCTGGAATTGGTTTTGCTGAAGCGGCGGCAAATCGAGAGTTATCTCGATGAGCATCACGACCGCAACAATCAGACATTTCTTGGCTTATTCCGCGGTAAACCGGCCTTTGCGGTCGCCATTCCGGCTGAGGGAACGCCACCCTATGCCGAACTGGGCGAATTTCAGGATCTGAGATATCTGGGCTCGGTGCTACCCGCGGACGAAGCAAATCTTGCGGCGCACGCACGCGGTCTGGTCCTCTGGCACGGATCACAACAGTTCTGTGGACATTGTGGCTCTTCAGCACGACCGGATTCCGGCGGCAATTCGCGTCGCTGTGCGAATTTAGATTGCAACCGCGAGCTATTTCCGCGAGTAGACCCGGCAATCATCGTATTGGTGACGGACGGCGACAGATGTTTGCTGGGGCGACAAACAGGTTGGCCTGAGGGTCGTTACTCAACGATTGCGGGTTTCGTTGAGGCAGGCGAAAGTCTGGAGGATGCTGTACGTCGGGAAGTCTACGAAGAGACGAACATTCGCGTTGGGGCCGTTCAATACCACAGTTCACAACCCTGGCCGTTTCCGTCATCGCTGATGCTTGGCTTCGTCGCCAAGGCGGAGTCGGGTGTTGAACAAGAGATCCGCCTCAATGATCGTGAACTCGAGGACGCGGGGTGGTTTACCCGAAAGGAACTCCGCTCGGGATTCCCGAAGCTACCGTTCAGAATCTCTATCGCACGTCGCCTCGTCGACGACTGGCTCAACGCGGACTCGACTGACTGACGTGTGCCTTGTCGTTATTGGCTGGAAGCAGCAACCTGATTTGCCGTTGATCATCGCTGGAAACCGCGATGAATTTCGTGCCCGCCCTACCGAAGATGCTCACTGGTGGCCTGATCACACGAACATCCTTGGCGGTCGTGACCTACAGGCGGGAGGCACCTGGCTGGCATTACACCGTAGCGGGCGCTTTGCGACGGTTACGAATTTTCGGGACGCAGATACTCCATCGCCGAAATTTCGCTCCCGTGGTCATCTGGTAACCGAGTTTCTGAACGGAACGAGCACGCCGCAGGACTACCTCGCGGAGATCAAGGGCTCAGATTACGCCGGCTTCAATATTCTTGTCAGCGATGGCAAAACACTGGGTTGGCTATCGAATCGCGCTGCCGGCCCACGCCTCCTCGAACCAGGAATTTATGGCCTTAGTAATGCGCTTTTGGATTCTCCGTGGCACAAGGTCGTTCGCGCGAAGCGCGCTCTTCGAGAGCTGATCGATCAGAACAGGGTGAATGAAACTGAGCTCTTCCGCTTACTTGGGGACAGGGAGAAAGCACCGGTCAGTCAGATAGACAGCGAGCGCCTGCCTTTCGAAACCGCACACGCTATCAGCGCGCCATTTATCATTCTGCCGGACTACGGTACGCGCAGCTCAAGTATTGTGCTTCGAGACGATAAGGGCGAATGGCGTTTTCAGGAGCGGCGCTTCAACGCCAGCGGTGCGACGCTGGGCGAATCTTCTTTTCGCATCCAAAGTTAAGCGCCTCACAATTCCGGCGCATAAATCTCAGACAGCCAACGACTGATGTCGGCAATTTCCTGTGGGCAAACAGCATGCGCCATCGGGTATTCGTGCCAGTCAACGGTATAGCCCAGCTCTATGAGCCTGTCTGCCGATGCTCGCCCCCAATCCATGCGCAGCACAGGGTCAAAGCTGCCATGCGCCATGAAGATTGGCAGGTCGTTTCGCCCCAGCGCGGACTCTGCATCATCCGGCAAAGGCATGTAAGTAGACAAGGCCATGAGGCCGGCAAGTTTCTGCTGCGTCTGCAATGCCGTGTGAACCGCGACCGCGCCACCCTGCGAAAATCCCGCAATCACGATTTTGTTCGCCGGAATTCCACGCTCGATCTCCAAGGCAATCAGTTCTTCAAGCACAGCACTGCTTTTCAATACGCCAGTGCGGTCAGCGCGCCCCTCAGCATCGAAACTGAGTATGTCGTACCAGGAGCGCATCGCCATACCACCGTTGACGGTCACAGGCTGCACCGGTGCATGCGGAAAGACGAAGCGCAGCGACAGGTCCGCCGGTAAACGAAGCTCGGGGACGACGGGTTCAAAATCATGCCCGTCAGCACCCAGGCCATGCAGCCAAATAACGCTACCAACAGGATTCTCGCCAGTAACGACCTCAACGGTCTCCGTTGTCTGCATCAAACTGCCTCGCCTTCAGTGAATCGGCGCAGTGTAGCGTAGAAAATGAGCAAATACGTGAAATCCGGACTTGACTATATATGCACATGATGTTCAACTTATGCGCATCTTTATGCGGGAATAGACATGCCAGTCGGCAACCACGAACAGCGTCGCGAAGCGATACGACAACTGCTACTCAGCGGACCAGCGGAAACCCAGGGCACGTTGGTGGATGCGCTGTCTGCTGAGGGATTTGATGCGACACAATCGAGCGTCAGCCGCGACCTTCGCGAGTTGGGCGCCATCAAGACCACCGAAGGCTATGAATTACCGAGTGGCAGCAAGGACGACGACAATCAACTTGCCGCGGTCGCTGAGTTGCTGCGTACGATTCAGCCTGCGGGGCCCAATATGTTGGTTGTTAAGACAGCAATCGGTGCGGCACAGCGCGTTGCGCTCGCATTTGATCGCTGCAACTGGCCCGAAGTCATTGGCAACATTGGCGGCGATGACACTGTTTTTGTTGCGACCGAATCCGGCGCAGCACAGAAAAACCTCATTACACGGATCGAGCACTCAGCTCGTTCCTAGAACTTTTTTCGGAGACCTCTTTTGAGCACGGACACATCACCTATTATTTTGGCGTTTTCAGGCGGTCTGGATACGTCGTTCTGTGTGCCGTGGCTGAAGGAGCACTACGGTCGCGATGTCGTTACCGCTTGTGTGGATACAGGCGGTATCGATGCGCAGGCCGCACAGGCGCTGGAAGAACGCGCCATGGCCTTAGGCGCAATTGAACATGTACTGATCGACGCAAAACAGGACTTTTTCGCCGACGTCATCAAGCATCTGATCGCGGGCAATGTACTCCGCGGCCACGCTTATCCTTTATGTGTCGGTGCTGAACGTGGCCTGCAAGCTGAGCGACTCGCACAAATCGCGAACGAGCGCGGCGCAACGACGGTGGCACACGGTTGCACCGCAGCCGGCAATGATCAGGTTCGCTTTGAAGTTGCGTTGCGCACACTCAGTCCCGGACTGGAGGTTCTTGCTCCGGTACGTGACAACAACTGGGTTCGCGACGAACAACTCGCCTACCTCAAGAAGCACGGCCTTCCCCTGCCCGCGCAAGGATCAGCCTATTCAATCAATCGCGGTCTTTGGGGAATAACAATTGGTGGCAAGGAAACCCTCACGTCCGAAGAATCTATTCCTGAATCGGCCTGGGTGTTATCTGAGAATGCATTTTCGGCGCCGCTGGAGCCGACCAGCCATACTCTGGAATTCGATGCCGGAGTGCCGGTCGCGTTGGATGGCCAATCACTTTCCCCGGTCGAGCTGATCGAAAAACTCGAATCTCTGGCTGGCAGTTACGGTATCGGACGCGGCATACACCTTGGCGATACGGTGCTGGGCACGAAAGGACGTGTCGCCTTTGAGGCGCCGGCCGCGATTACATTAATCACTGCTCACCGGGATTTGGAAAAACTGGTTCTCAGCGGACAACAACTGCGAATCAAAGATAGCGTATCAGCGGTCTATGGTGACCTCGTTCATGAAGGCAAACAACTTGATCTCGCCTGCGACGATATCGAATCGCTGCTCACCTCTTCACAAAAACGCGTAACTGGTGTGGTCAAGTTCATTCTACGTCCTGGTCAGGTATTTATAGAAGGCGTGACATCACCGCATTCCTTACTGGCAGCCACCAAAGGCGTCTACGGCGAGTCTGCTGGTGAGTGGACGGCCAACGATGCGCTGGGGTACGCGCGCATTCTGTCATTGCCGGGATCGCTACAGACGCGAGCGGCGGGAAACTAACATGAAAAACATCGTCGTCGACAAAGTCGCGTCCGTTGCACAACACAATGATCTGACATCAGAATTACGGCTGTCGCCGGACATTCCCTGCGAAGAGGGAGTGCTGATCGCCGTTCGCGTGCTGAATAATAAGTCGCGCTACAACCAACTCGAACTCACATCGGGCCGCATGGCGACAGTAACCATGGGCGACGTCGTTGTAGGTGCATTAGGACACCGAAACGCGCTGCGCGGTTACTCGGGGCACTTGCCAAGCAAGCTCGCCAAAGGCGATCACGTTCAGCTTCTCAATATAGGCGGCGTTATCGGAATTTGCGATTCGGCAAATCCGGACGTTGGCGCGCCGTTTGAATGTGAAGTCCTGGGCACGGTCCTCGAGTTCCCGTATCTCGGCGAGCGCATCGGTGTTCCCGCGCGCGCCGGCTCCACTACGCTTGATCAAGACGCACCGCTGAAGATGAACGGCGTGCCGGTTGTCGCTCTTGCCGGTACTTGTATGGATTCGGGAAAAACGGCCGCGGCCTGTGCGATTGTTGGCCGGCTGCGCCACCTCGGCTTCAACGTCGCGGCTTGCAAAGCAACTGGCGTCTCGTTGCGCCGTGACGTGTTGGCCATGGAGGACGCTGGCGCAAGCGAAACTATGATTTTCTCCGACCTTGGCGTTGTTACGACAACGGCCGAGAACGGCCCCGCCCTGACTCGTTCGCTGCTTACAGGACTCGGTTCACTGGAACCCGATGTCATTGTTCTGGAACTGGGTGACGGTCTACTCGGCGCCTATGGCGTTGCCGCAATTCTCGCTGATGACGAAATTCGCGAAGCGCTAACAGCCGTCGTACTGTGTGCTAACGACCCGGTTTCCGCATGGGGCGGTGCGAAAATTCTTCGCGATGAATTCAGTATCGAACCTGCACTTGTCACCGGTCCTGCGACTGACAACGACGTCGGCATTCAACAGATCGCAGAACGAATTTCCTTGCCCGCGATTAACGCGCTCTCAAATGGTGTAGCGCTCGGCGACATGGTCGCAGGCCTGCTGCAAGGAGAAACGTCGTGAGCGATTCGATCAAGGCCGTCGTTCTCGGTGCCAGCGGTTACGTTGGTGGTGAGCTGCTGCGACTCATTCATACCCACCCCGACTTCGAACTCGCCGCGGCAGTCTCAGACAGTCGCACTGGACAGCCAATTGCTGCGACTTTCGGGCATCTGTCGCAAGTGCTGCACGATGCCAGCTTCGTCGCGCGCAATGACTGGCTCAGGTCAATTGACGATGGCAGTCGTGTTGCTCTGTTTTCGGCAGCACCCCACGGTGCGTCAGCTGGAGTCATTGCTGCCGCAATAGATGCCGCGGCAGAGAAATCATTGGACATGCATATTGTTGATTCTTCTGCAGATTTTCGCTATTCCGAGCAGTCCGCATGGGAGGCGGTATATGGCCAGCAGCACGGCGCACCGCAGCTATTGGAGCAGTTCACCTGCGCTGTACCAGAGCACCTCGCAATGCATCGCACGCCACATATCGGTCACCCCGGCTGCTTCGCCACAGCGACCTTGCTCGCGGCCATCCCCTTAATGCGGTCCGGACTGACCGAGGCTGAGGTCTTTGTTTCAGGTATCACTGGCAGCACGGGCTCGGGGCGTAGTCCGCAGGCCGGCACACATCACCCGGAACGCAACAGCAACTTATATGCTTACAAGCCTCTCGCTCATCGCCACGCGCCCGAAGTTGCGGGCCTCGCGACAGCCGCCAGCGGCCGGGAAACCCGCGTGCATTTTGTGCCGCATTCGGGGCCTTTTGCCAGAGGCATTCACATTACTTTACAAGCGAAAGCAAAGGCCGCGATCACCCAAGCAGAGCTGAGAGACGTTTATGCTGATGCTTACTCGGATTGCCCATTCGTTGCGGTCGTGTCCGCGACCCCTAAGCTCAAGAACGTCGTGGCGAGCAACATGTGTCACCTCGGCGTTGCGACTGACGGTGACTCTGTCGTTGTCATGAGTGCAATCGATAATCTTGTCAAAGGCGCAGCGGGCGGAGCTGTGCAATGGATGAACCGCCTCTGGAACCTTCCCGAAACAACGGGCCTTAGCGCCGCGGCACCGGGGTGGACATGATGACGGATCCGCGAGTTCGTGAGGCCGCCGTAACAATACCTGTTTACCGTCAGCTGCCGTTTGTGCCCGAACGCTCCAGCGGTTGCGATATTTTCACCAAGGATGGACGACGGATTCTCGATCTCTACGGCGGCCATGCCGTAGCGGCACTGGGTTACGGACACCCACGATTAGTCGAAGCCATTACCGAACAAAGTAAGAAATTGCTGTTTCAAAGCAACGCCGTTGCTCTGGATATTCGCGCCGAGGCGGCGGAAAAATTGACCCGCGTTGCGCCTGACGGAATTGATCGAGTATTTTTCGTTAACTCTGGCGCTGAGGCTAACGAAAATGCGTTGCGGATTGCCTGCATGACAACGGGACGCAAAAAAGTGCTGGCCTTAACACAGGGCTTCCACGGACGTACGGCAGCAGCAGCAGCTGTTACCTGGAATTCGGATCGCTGGTACGGCTTTCCCGCACGTCCCTTTGAGGTTGATTTCATCCCGCGAGATGACATTGGCGCAGCAGAGAAAATGATCGGCGATGATATCGCGGCGGTTATTTTCGAGCCTGTGCAAGGTGTTGCCGGCGCATACGACTTGTCGACGGAATTCCTGGAGGCATTGCGCGAGCAGACGCACGAACACGGTGCAATGCTGATCGCCGACGAAGTGCAATCCGGAATGGGCCGTTGCGGTCATTTTTTCGCGGTTCAGGCGCATAGCGTAAAGCCGGACATCCTGACCAGTGCAAAAGCGCTGGGTGGCGGCATTCCCTGTGGCGCTGTTTTGTGCAGTCATGCTATTGCCGCGAAATTTGGCGCTGGCGATCTCGGCTCAACTTTTGGCGGCGGTCCGATTGCCGCAGCAGCCATCGCTGCAACCATCGACGCAATCGAAGCCGAAGAATTGCTCGCCAACGTTCGGCGCTGCGAAGCCGAGATACGCGAAAAGTGCGTCCTCGGCCCGGTAACCAGGATAAGAGGTATGGGTCTGCTGCTGGGCCTTCGCTGTGATCGGCCTGCCGTCGAGGTACGTGATGCATTGCTTGAACACGACATCCTGACCGGCACGAGCAGCGACCCTGAGGTATTACGTATACTCGCGCCACTGGTACTCGAATCCGGACATATCGATCACCTTGCGGACGCGCTGAGTAACATCGCGCCAGCGACGAACTAAAGGAATAGAAGATGAAGGCATTTAATGATCTCGCAGACTTCTCAAATGAAGAGATTGCTTCTTTGATTGCGCTAGCAGACCGACTTGACAAAAACCCGGAACCTGAAGCTCTCAAGGGCAAGGTCCTGTCGCTGCTTTTCTTGAGTCCTTCACTTCGAACGCTGGCTTCATTTCAAGCGGCTATGACTCGCCTCGGTGGTGGCTCGTTTGTCATATCGCCCGAAATGTCAATTCACGGTATCGAGTCGCGACCAGGCATCGTTATGGACGGCGCCGCGGCGGAACATATCAGGGAAGCAATTCCAGTCATTGCATCCTACGGCGATGCTATCGGCATCCGGGCATTTGCAGAACGTAAAAGCTTAGAGGCCGACATGCAGGAAAAAGAGTTCAGGGCGCTCACCGATCTCGTCGACACGCCATACATCAATATGGAATCGGCCATGAACCACCCCTGCCAAAGCCTCGCCGACTGGAAGACCATGAATGATCTGAGTGTTCCTGCGAATGGCGGAAAATTTGTCCTGAGCTGGGCTTATCATCCACGCCCGTTGCCGCTTGCGGTGCCAACCGCGACTCTTCACATGGCCGCTAAGCGCGGCATGGATGTCACGGTCCTCCGGCCGGAAGGTTTCGAACTGCCGGAGGCGTTGATGCAGAAAGCCGCTGCAGCCGCGGAAGCCTCGGGTGGCTCAGTACGTGAAACAGCGCAAAGAACAGAGGCCATGGAAGGCGCGCATATTATCTATGCCAAATCCTGGTCCTCGACGCGTCATTACGGCGACAAACTCGCCGATGAAAAATTGCGCGAGCAGCACATCGATTGGTGTGTCGACGAACCCTGGTTCGCCAACGCGAAGGATGAATGCCGCTTCATGCATTGTCTGCCTGTGCGTCGCGGCGTCGTCGTCGCGGACGAGATTCTCGACGGGCCGCGCAGTGTTGTAATTCCGGAAGCGCGAAATCGTATGCTCGCGCAAATGGCGGTCCTGCATCAAATGCTTGGAAACTGACTATGAGCATCAAGAAAGATCGCGCGATTGTCGTCTCCGCGCTGAAGCATGCCGCGCCATACATCCGCCTTTTCAAAGGCAAGGTGTTTGTCATCAAAGCGGGTGGTGAAGTCTTTGCCGACGCGGAGAAGACGCGCGCTCTGATGGAGCAAGTTGGTATCTTGCATCAGGTTGGCATTCGCGTTGTTCTGATTCATGGTGGCGGACCTCAATCTACGAAGCTCGCGGCTGCTTTAGGCCTCGATACGACTTTTGTGGACGGCCGTCGCGTCACAGATAGCGAGTCAATGAACGTCGCGACGATGGTGTTAAGCGGACAGATCAATACACGCATTCTCGCGACCTGTCGTGATCTGCAAATTCCAGCCATCGGCATAAGCGGCGTTGATGCGGGTTTGATCAGCGCGCATAAAAGGCCGCCTGTTGACCGTGACGGTGAGTCGGTTGATTACGGCTTCGTAGGCGATATCGACACCGTCGATGCCGATATTCTCAGGAAGCAACTCGATAATGGTTTGATGCCCGTCGTCAGCCCGATTTCCTGCGACGAGCATGGCATGATTCTGAATATTAATGCAGACACAGTCGCAGCGGCGATCGCCGCTGAACTCGACGCGGAGAAACTGGTTTTAGCGACCGGTGCCCCGGGCATTCTGGAGGATGTCAACGATCCCAATTCGCTCATCAGCTACATCGATCGTGCTGAACTCAAAAAATTACGAAAGTCCGGCAAGCTCGCAGACGGAATGCTGCCCAAGGCAGCGGCCATTGAGGCAGCAATAGCCAACGGCGTTCAACGCGTACACATCATTTCGAGCAAGATCCCCGACAGTATTCTTCTCGAGATATTTACGAATGAAGGAACCGGGACACTGGTCGTCGACGATATCGGCGGCCTGACCAAGGCCGAACAAAGTCCGACGTCATGAGCAGACTCTGGGAGAAAGGCCTGCCGCTCGACGAACGCGTGCTGCGCTACACGGCGGGCGAAGACCACCTGCTCGACGCGCGCCTTGTTCCCTACGACGTTCGGGGTTCTATCGCGCACGCAGAAATGCTGGCCGACCAGGACCTGATCAGTGCGGACGATTGCAGCGTGATTCGAGATGGCTTGAATGAGCTCAAGAAGACATTCGCTGCCGGTGACTGGCAAATCACCTTGCAAGACGAGGATGCACACACCGCGCTCGAAACCAGGCTCACCGATACCATCGGGCCGACTGGTGGGCGTCTGCATCTGGGCCGCTCCAGAAATGATCAAGTCTTAACTGCTCTCAGACTGTATTTACGCGACGCCGCCAGCGACCTTGCTGATCGCGTTGGCGGTTTGCGCGCTTCGATCAGCGATCTCAGCAATCGCCAGGGTGATGTCGAAATACCCGGTTACACCCATATGCAACATGCGATGCCGTCTACAGTCGCGCTGTGGTGTGGTGGATTCAACGAGGGCTTCGCCGATGCAAGCGACGGTCTCAATGCGGTTCAGAGACGCATCAACAAGAATCCATTGGGAAGCGCTGCTGGCTACGGTACGCCGGGACTGCCGCTTGATCGGGAATCGACGACAGCGAAACTTGCGTTCGATAGCACGCAACAGCCGGTTACCGCAGCCCAACTTTCGCGAGGCAAAGCCGAAAGCTCGCTGTTGTTCGAAATTACATTGCTAATGCAGGACCTCAGTCGCATGGCCAGTGATCTCCTGATGTTTTATACACAGGAGTTTGCCTACATCTCGCTCGCCGCCGAGGTAACGACCGGTTCATCGATCATGCCGCAAAAACGAAACCCTGATGTTCTGGAACTGCTAAGGGCATCGTCTGCTACGACGCAAGCCTGCCTCGACGAGTCATTGATGATCACCGCGAAACTGCCATCGGGCTATCACCGTGATCTGCAGCGGCTTAAGTCACCGCTGTTTCGGTCTATCGACCTGGCTATCGAAAGTGTCGACATCATGGCCTACGTACTGGAGGGATTGAAATTCCTTCCCGAAAACATCGAACTCGATGCCGGAATCTTCGCAACGGCCGAAGCCTACCGTCTGGTCCGGGATAAGGGCATTCCATTTCGGGACGCGTACAAACAAGTCGCCAAACAATACGCAAAATGATGCCCTATTCGTCGGCGCTCGCTCTATAATCGAGCAACCACAATCCATCATCACCGAAAGGTCTACGACATGAAACGCCTGACGTTTTTACTGGCCGTACTTGCATCAATGTTTCTCTTTTCCGGCTGTGGCCAGAGCGGACCGCTCTATATTCCCGGCAATCCGAGCACGATGGCAGTGCCGCCTTCGAACCCCGACGCGAGCGAAGAGTCCGAAGAAGAACAAGAAAATACAGAATCGTCTGATACGGAATAATTGATGACCGACCTCGTCCTTATTGACGGGTCATCGTATCTGTACCGTGCGTTTCACGCGCTGCCACCACTGACGAACAGTCATGGTGAGCCGACTGGTGCGCTGCACGGCGTTCTATCGATGATCCAAAAACTATTGCGTGAAGAGCAAGCGCCGCATGTCGCGGTTGTTTTCGATGCGCCCGGAAAAACCTTTCGCGACGACTTGTACGCCGATTACAAAGCCAATCGCCCGCCGATGCCCGATGAGTTGCGCTCGCAGGTTCAACCCATTCTCGATGCTGTTGAGGCCATGGGGCTGCCACTTCTGCGCGTCGCCGGCGTCGAAGCTGACGATGTCATTGGTACGCTTTGCAAGAATGCGTCAGAAGCCGGCATGAGCGTTCTCGTTTCAACCGGTGACAAGGACCTCGCCCAGCTTGTGAATCAAAATGTCACGTTGATTAATACCATGAACGATTCACGCCTAGACCGCGACGGCGTGAAAGCCAAATTCGATGTATTTCCGGAACAGATCATCGACTACCTGGCACTGGTAGGAGACGCGTCAGACAATATACCAGGCGTGCCGAAAGTCGGAGCCAAGACCGCCGCGAAGTGGCTCAATCTCTACAGCAGTGCAGATGGCATTGTGGAAAACGCGGATAAGATTAAGGGCAAGGTCGGTGACAGCCTGCGAGAGAACGTTGATCAATTGCGTTTGTCACAGGAGCTGGCGACCATACGCGAAGATCTTGAGCTCGATTCGGGTGTTGCGGAGCTCGCACCAACACCTGCAGATACGGCTCGGCTCCGTGAACTCTATGGTCAATTCGAGCTACGCTCAATGCTGAACCAGCTCGATGAGGAAGACGGCCGGGCTGTTGCTCCAACGGCAGCGTCGGACAGCGACGAGGATGAGGCCTTCGAATCGCGAAACTACGAAACTATCCTGACCTGGGATGCCTTTGATCGCTGGCTCAGGAAAATCGAGACAGCGAAGCTAACCGCCTTCGACACCGAGACGACCAGCATCAATTACATGCAGGCCGAGATTGTGGGCCTGTCTCTTTCTGTCGCTGCGGATGAGGCTGCCTACATCCCAGTCGCGCACGACTACCCCGGAGCGCCGGATCAACTTGCGCGCGACGAGGTCTTGCGAAAGCTCCAGCCCTGGCTCGAGGACGACAGCAAGAAGAAGGTGGGTCATCACCTCAAGTACGACGCACACATACTCGCTCGCTACGATATTGCACTGCGAGGCATGCAATTTGATTCGATGCTGGAGTCCTATGTTCTCAACAGTGTCGCAACGCGCCACGACATGGATTCGGTTGCTCGGCAATACCTGGGGCGCGAGACGATCC
This sequence comes from Woeseiaceae bacterium, assembly GCA_021773075.1. Lineage (GTDB taxonomy): Bacteria > Pseudomonadota > Gammaproteobacteria > Steroidobacterales > Woeseiaceae > UBA1847. Next base: position 1,803 of record JAJFKT010000002.1, on the reverse strand, counting down.
ATTACGAAGATGTCGCTGGCAAGGGCGCCAAGCAACTGACCTTCAATCAGATTGATCTCGAAACTGCTGCACCCTATGCGGCCGAAGACGCAGACATCACGTTGCAGCTGCACCAAACTCTGTGGAAGCAGCTCGGCGAGCACGACGCACTGCGAAGCGTCTACACCGATATTGAGCAACCCTTGGTGCCGATATTGCTTGAGATGGAAGAAACCGGTGTGCTGGTTGACCGCAAGATGCTGAGCAGGCAAAGCGGCGAGCTTGCCAAGAAGATGATCGAGCTGGAGGCGCAGGCCCATGAGCTTGCCGGGGGACCGTTCAACCTTGGCTCGCCCAAACAATTGCAGCAGATTCTCTTTGAAAAGCAGGGTTTGCCGGTTATTCGTAAAACGCCAAAAGGTCAACCGTCAACGGCCGAGGACGTGCTTGTCGAGCTCGCAAATGACTATGAACTACCGGCGGTGATCATCGACTACCGCAGTGTCAGTAAACTCAAGAGCACCTACACCGATAAATTGCCGCTTCAGATTGCAGAGAGTACGGGACGAATCCACACCTCCTATCATCAGGCGGTAGCCGCAACGGGTCGGCTCTCATCGACCGACCCCAATCTGCAGAATATTCCTATCAGAACCCCGGAAGGTCGCCGAATTCGACAAGCATTCATTGCGCCCGAAGGGCAGGTCCTGCTCGCGGCCGACTACTCGCAGATCGAGTTGCGCATCATGGCCCACCTATCGGCGGACCCTGGGCTTGTACAAGCCTTTACAGACGATCGCGACGTACATCAGGCGACCGCGGCCGAGGTATTCGGCATGGCGCTCGACGACGTCACCGATGATCAGCGTCGTTCGGCGAAAGCCATCAATTTCGGCTTGATGTACGGCATGTCCGCATTCGGCCTGGCCAAGCAACTCGGCATCGGTCGTGGCGAGGCACAAGAGTATGTGAATCTTTATTTCGACCGATATCCGGGTGTCAAAGCGTACATGGATGGCATTCGGGAGAAGGCTGCTGCCAACGGCTTTGTCGAAACGGTCTTCGGTCGCCGTTTGTACCTCCCGGAAATCAACGCCCGGAATGCCAACCGCCGCCAGTACGCCGAACGCACCGCGATTAACGCACCGATGCAAGGGACGGCGGCTGACATTATCAAGCGCGCGATGATTTCTGTGCATCGATGGCTGCAGGATGAGAGGGCGCCGGCACGCATGATTATGCAGGTTCACGATGAACTCGTTTTCGAAGTCGAGAAAGACAGCGTGGCCGACGTTCGCGATCGCGTCATTGAGCTAATGAACGATGCGGCAACGCTCTCCGTGCCGCTTAAGGTTGATGCAGGTGTCGGTTTGAACTGGGACGAGGCGCATTAGATGTGACTGTTGTCACTTGATCTGAATCACAGGGTCACATGTAGTCGTACGCGACATCTCCCTCGACACGCACCTGAATTATCGGCTGCTCCCGGCGCAAACGGAGCTCCAATCTCAGCCGTTCAAAACAGGTCATTTTGCTTAGTTTTTATGTACGATAAATTGACTTAACTAACTGTTTATAATGGGATAAGAGGGGCTGCTACGGTATAATCAGAAGGACTCCAACACTCGCCCTGAGAGACCTGATATGTCCGCTGAACTGACCCCCATCGACGCGCTCGATAAACGCATTTTGAACCTCTGCACACACATCAATGCCGCCACCTATGAGCTGCTGGTGATGATCCGCGAGTTCGATGAACGTGGGGCTTGCCTCAAGTGGGGTCTCGATTGCACCGCGAAATGGCTTGCCTGGCGCTGCGACCTG
>JAJFKT010000001.1 GCA_021773075.1 Woeseiaceae bacterium | reverse complement strand
GAAGCGAGTTAAGACGGCGAAGCCGCCCGCAGGGCGAGAACCGGTCTCAACCGGTTCGAGTCAATCGAACCACCGACACGCGGATTTTCAGTCGCGAGTAGGATCGCCTGAGGCTTTATATTTCAAAGAGTTACCGGGGCGTCCGTGGCGCTATTTGCAGTACGATGCAGGACTGTGCACAGCCAGTTCACGCAAAACTCACGCAAGTCCTTTGGTCCAAATCTAGCTATTTTTGTACCGCCGCCTCCAGCCGTGCGCGCCAGACCGCAATTTTTTCGCCATATCCCTCGCCCGGCTCTTCGGTATTTCGAACAGCGTAGAGGTCAATGAGGGCCTGAACACACTCAAGTGTATCCTTGTGTCTTTCACCGCGGGTCGCAACAAAGATCTCGTACGACTCGGCGAGATTTGCATCCGCGGCGTCGAAGCGCGACGGCTCATATCCCAAACCGGCGCGGGCCAGCCCAAGATTCATCAATATTGAGGCAAGCCGGTGCGCATTGCCGCCCAAAAATACGGTGCGCGCCTGCTCCTCGATAGTCGCGAGAACCGCAATTGATTCGGCGTAGTCTCCACGGGTTCGATAGACCGTGCCCAGAGATAGCGCCGTAATCAGAGTGTGAGCATGACCCGGTCCCAACACCTGACGACGGCTCGCCAGAGTCTCGCGCAACAGCGGTTCGGCCTCATCAAGTCGGCCTTGGCGCTGGAGGAGAGCGCCCATGTTATTCATGGAAGTGAGCGTGGACGGATGGACGTCTCCTAACAGTCGTCGACGCGCCTCCAGAGCGTCCCGCATATACGGCTCAGCCTCATCGAATTTCCCCTGGCTCAGCAACAGAACGCCCATATTGCTGAAGGAGCTAAGAGTAGCCGGATGGTTTTCGCCCAATATCCGGCGGCGTGCTTGCGTGGTTTCTCGATGGTACAGCTCAGACTGCTCGATCTCCCCCTTGGCCCAGTAGACGGCGGCCAGGTTATTCATGAGAGTGAGCGTGTCCGGATGTTCGTCGCCAAACACGTGCCGGCGTGCTTGCAGAGCCTCGTTGTAGTATCCCTCGGCTTCATCCAGCCGACCGCTGCGGCGCATCAACAAGCCAAGGTTGTTCAACGAAGTGAGCGTGTCCGGATGTTCGTCACCCAGCACCTGGCGTCGCTTCGTTAGCGCCTCGCGTAGATACAATTCGGCATCGTCCAGGTTACCTTGGGCACGTAGCAACGCCCCGAGATTTGCAATCGAACGGATCGTATCCGGGTGTTCTTCTCCGAGTACCCGTCGCAGGGTCTCCAGCGCCTCGCGAAAGTAGGGCTCGGCTTCATCGAGCTTGCCTCGAAGGTGCAGCAATTCGCCGGTGCCGTTAAATGAGCTGAGCGTATCCGGGTGCTCGTCCCCAAGCTGCTTCTGCCTGATCGCGAGTGCTCGTTCTTGCGGGCTGATCGCGAACTCCAGCAGGCCGAGTTCCCGCAGAGCGTTCGCGGTGGTCTGCAGCAACTGAGCGCGGACCAGCGGCTGCTCGGTGAACTGCCGATCGATAGCACTTATCGTCTGCTCGAATATGTTCTCTTGCAGCGTGTCCAGAGCGACATCGGTGAAACTGACACCGATGAGATTCCCCTCGAGTTCCTCGCGTTGGTCCTCTGGAGCGGCCTCGAGAATCGACCTGCGCAGGCGCACACCCATAGTGGTCGGGTCGATGGCTTCGAGCTGCCCGACTTGAAAATCAGCGACTTGCCGGAGCTCGTCGGCCCGACGGGCCGTTTCCAGACGTGCCGACTCGGCTACCACGGCGAAGCCAATGCTAACGCCCGTGGCTGTAATTAGCGCTGCCGCGGCAACTGCCCCGGCGGCCACACCCGCGCGGTTGCGTTTGGCGAACTTTCCAAGCCGGTAGGCAACGCCCGGGGGGCCGGCAAGAACGGGCTCGTCCTCCAGGAAGCGTCGCAAATCCATGGCAAGCGCATTCGCCGTTTCGTAGCGGTGCTCTCGGTCCTTTTCCATGCACCGCATTACGATCCAGTCGAGATCCCGTCGTAATATCTTGGCCAGCGATTTAATGTCAGTGCACCGCTCGTCTGCACAGCGAGCAGCGACGTCGGTATCGTCGCTCGACACCAGCATACTTAGGCGCGCGCTCGGTCTCGGCGGGTCGACCTCGCGAATGATGCGCTGGAATTCGCTGTACCCTGCATTGCTGAATGCACTTGCCTCGAAGGGGCGAAGTCCGCTGAGCAGTTCGTAAAGCACGGCGCCGAGGGAGTAAATGTCACTGCGCGTATCCACGTCCGCCGCACCCAACTCGGCCTGTTCCGGGCTCATGAAATCGACGCTACCGATAAGTTGGCCCTGCCGCGTGAACATCGTGGCCTCGGCGAGGGGTTGGCTAAGCGCCTTCGCAATGCCGAAGTCGATGACTTTAGGCGCGTTTCGCCCGTCCTGGTTCTCGACCAGCAGGTTAGAGGGCTTGAGGTCTCTGTGAATCACGCCTTTGGAGTGTGCGTGCTGGACCGCCTCACAAATCTGGATGAATAGCTCGATCCGCTGCATAACACTCAGGCGGTGCCGGTCGGCGTATTGGGTAATCGGCTCGCCCTTAATGAGTTCCATCGCGAAGTAGGGCAGTCCCGCTGGCGTGGTGCCGCCGTCGAAAATGTGTGCGACGTTTGGGTGGTCCATCAGCGCGAGCGCCTGGCGCTCGGCAGTGAATCGGGCGATTACCGCGGCCGAGTCCATTCCCGGCTTGATGATCTTCAGCGCGACGTGGCGCTTAACAGGTTCGGTTTGCTCGGCCTCGTACACGATGCCGAAACCGCCCTCACCGAGAACGTCAAGCAGCTGGTACGGACCAATTTTTGATCCGAGTGTTGGGCGCATAGACCCCGGTTCACCGGCGTCATTAAATCCCGCAGCGCCTGTGCCGATTACCTCAGCGGCAGCCCTGCCGAGACCGATTTGAATGTGTTCGGTTTTGATCGAACCAGCGCTGTCTTCGAGCAATGCCATGACTTCGGCGCGCAAATCGGCATCGTCGCAGTTCGACTCCAGAAAAGTGGATCGTTCTTCGGTTGGCAGCTTGCGGGTTTCGGAAAATAATTTTCCGAGACGTTCGTGACGCTCGCGATCGGCACGCTTATCGCTCATTTTTCGCGCCCGTCCTTGAGTTCACGTGCAAGCCACGCTTTTGCCAGCTGCCAGTCATCCTCCACGGTCGTCGTGCCAACGCCGAGCACGTGCGCTGCCTCGGCGATCGTCAGGCCGCTGAAAAAACGCAGCTCGACAATACGCGCCTGCCGCTCGCTCAGGTCGGCTAGTTTCTGTAGCGCCTGGTCGATGGCGAGAAGATCGAGCTCGCGGTCGGCGCCGCTACCGGGCATGACGTTCTCGTCGAGCGTAACGCGCTGTCTTCCTCCGCCTCGTTTGGCGGCACCCTTGTCGCGTGCGTGATTGATCAGAATCTGGCGCATGGCACTGGCAGCGACCGCCATGAAGTGGGCCCGGCTTTCCCATTCGATGTTTTCGTTTCGGGCAAGTCGGAAGTACGCCTCGTGGACGAGGGCGGTCGGTTGGAGCGTGTGACCCGGTGCCTGACGGGCGAAGAAACTTGCCGCCAGGGCTCTCAGTTCCTCATACACCAGGGGCAATAATTGTTCAGCGGCCGCGGGGTCGCCGCGGTCCATGTCGAGCAGGACTCGGCTGATCTCACTTTGTTTGAAAGCCACAAAGCCGATTCTAGCGTGTTTTCCGGTTTCTTCCGGGGAGTTTTGCCGCGGTTGGTGTGAATGGAATAAGAAGAGTGAATAAATATCAGGAGTGATCATGGATAACGACAAATGCGAAAGACTGAATTTGCTGGGTTCAGTTGGCCTCGCGGTTGCGATGGCGCTCTCTGCTGCGTCCTGCGCCACTATCAGCGAAATGAATCAGACGATCACTCCGAATGCGTACTCGGCGAGTGTCGGGCCAGAACAGACCAAAGCAGACAAAGACGAGTGTTTCCAGTTTGGTATGAATGAGAAGCAGCGACTCCTTGAAGAGTTGCTGGCAGGAGATCCGTCCGTTGCCGCGAATGAAGCTCGGGAATCTGCCGCGGAAGGCGTCGCCAGGTCCATGACGAAAATGGAAGGTGGCAGCACAGCAGCAGCTGATGTCGCCGGTGGGGTGGCCGGGTTTCTTTTCTCGTCCTGGGACAAGGACACCTACGATGAAAGTAATCTGGCCAATTACCTTGGAATTGACGGCGGGCTGGGCGACGGGCTGTCCGCCATAAAGCGCCTGCAATACACCTGCCTGCGTGCCAAGGGTTACAAAGTCGAGAGAGACGAGGAAGACGGTTCCGGCACTGCCCAGTTGGAGTGGGCTGATCCCGCCGGAATTACGCGCGTGATATTACGCGACGACGATGGCACCGAACGCGTGTTCTACGAGTTCGTTCCACCAAGCAAGCAATAGAGAAGGACCGTTTAGATGAATACACCAAACATCAATTGCCTCTTGGCAAACAGTCTGCGAATCACCGCTTCCATTGTTCTTGTGCTGTTCACTTTTGGTTGTAGTAGTAGTAGTGATGGAACCACCAGCCATACGGTTAGCGCAAATGCGGGTGCCAATGGCAGCATCAGCCCAGCCAGTGTCAGCGTCAATCGAAACAGCACCGCATTATTTAGCGTAACGGCAAATGCGGGGTATACGATTGATACAATAAGTGGCTGCGGCGGATCCCTCGCCGGCAATACCTATGCTACCGCCGCGATCACCGCTGACTGCAACGTTTCAGTAACCTTCCGACTCATCAGTTTCGAAGTTGGTACAGACGTGGGCGCTAATGGCAGCATTAGCCCAACCAGCGCTAGCGTCAATCAAAATAGCTCCACTGATTTTGTTATTACACCGAATTCGGGTTACGTGATCGACACTGTTACTGGTTGTGGGGGATCACTTACTGCCGATACCTATACTACCGGTTCAATCACAGCAGACTGTAGTGTGTCGGCGACATTCGTAGTTCGTGTCACGACGGCAATAACAGATATATTTGTCCATGATGAAAACAATGGTGCATTTCAATTAGCGGGCTATACGGCCATTGTCCGATGCGACCCGAGCATTCCCGACTGTGCTGAAAGAGTCAGTGGCTGGGATGTCAATTTAGGTATTGGTGGCGATACGGTCAAAGTTTGGATGAAGCAGGAGGAGGTCGCAGAAAATTCTGATGCCACTGTTATCACCGATGTCATAGTGACCCAATGGTCGTCAAATGACACCTGGTTCCCTACGTGCCCAACGGGCTATGAGTTCGCATCCGGAAACAATTTTCCGTCGCAAAATAGCCCGGTTGGTTCAGCACTGACGACCGGCACAACGAATAGCTGCAATCGAATGGGTATGTGTGTCAGCAAAGCGACGATGAAAGACGCTACGGTTAACAGGCCATTGGCGACAATAAATTTGGGCGTGTCATTTGACGGCAGTATTCTGAGCCCTCCCATAGCTGCAACCAATGGCACAAAGGCAACTGGCAGTGACCGGTTTCTGCGGACATCTACTACAAGGGACATCCATGAAAGTTGTGGCGACACCTTTTACAAGATTGCGGGCTATAGAACGGAGCCCGACTCTTCTCTCTTACCAAAGCCGGAAATGGATGTTGTGCTTCAGCCTGAGCTTGAACCAGATCCCGACAAGTCAAGAAGGATTGTTCTACTAGAGAATGGGTTTCCACTAGACTTCCACAGCCTCGCTGGCGTAAGAACAGAGCATCTTCAAGCCATGATTCGCCTGCCAGACAGCAACGACATGGAATACTACATGGGGACTTTCTCGCAGGATTGTGAGGGTAACGACTGCGGGATGGTATTCGTGGGCGAAGTTCCTGGCGGTGCAGGCTCCGGTTCGGTGATTTGGATGGATTTTCTGGACGCTGCGCATCCCGCTCTCGGTTTCAATCATCCTGGTGATTTACATCGCATAGGCGACTACGTCATCGTTGCCGGTCAGAACTGGGACATATGCTGGGGTGTTGAGTGCCTTGATATAGGCGGAGGTGGTCAGGCCGTACTTTTTTACGACGTGTCTGACCCAGCCAATCCATCGTACGTCGGAAAAATGAACACTTGCTGGCAGGGCGATGAGATCAATAACCCTAGCAGAGATATCGATACGATAGGCGTCGCCAAAATAGACAGTACTTACTACCTGTCATTCAACAATATTCGCTGTAAGTCTGACTCCTTTCACCCTAACGCGCATTGGGAAATTGTTGCAGAAGGTAAGAGTCCCTCCGATAGCCCGGCAAAATTCGATTTCGGTGGCACGACGTATGTTGGTAAGGCGTCTGTTGCGGTTGCGATTGAGCCCATTTCAGGACTCCCAATTGACTGGTTCATTACCTGGAAGGCCTATACCGACGATTTTAATACTCTGACGGACGTCTTGACTACGCAAAGGCCACCTGGAGATTTTATTCTGGATGCGAAGTCGTTAAGCATCCTTGCTGATGGCACATATTGCGCCATCAGTACCGATGTGGAATCTGACGTCAATATGATTTTTAAGATGCAATGCAATTAGCTCTCGATGATTATAGACATCGACGACGCTTAGGGTACAGACGAGGCCTCCAAAGGTGAGAATCGACGCCTAGTCGATTCGAATCAATCGAACCACCGACACGAGGATTTTCAGTCGCGAGTAGGACCGCCTACGGCTCTATATTTTAAAGAGTTACCGGGGCGCCCGTTGCCAACTTGCAGCACAATGCAGGACGATGCATAGCTAGTTCACGCGAAATTTACGCGAGGAATATGCGTCAAGAACTTGTGAATCAGTCACCACAAGACCGGCCCTGAATTCTGTTCGGCTAGCCCCCTCGGGTGGCCTCGGGGACTGCAGGCTATTCTGGTTTCGAATAGCTCATAGCGACTTGGCACTTGTGTGTACCCCTGTATCCACAATCTCATCGGCGTGACCGGATTTGCCTGCCCTTCTTGCTAAGAGAGTAGTCAAATAATACCGGGACCAATCATGAGAAATACACATTTCCTCCTCAGCCTGTTCGTACTGGTCTTGTTGTCCGCTTGCGGCGGGTCATCCGGACCACCACCGAACGCCTGGGATGAGACTACGGTAGCGTCGCTGTGGCACCGCTGATACTACCGCCATTCGCTTGTACCAAGGAGCCGTCGCTACGGTCAATCGCCACAACTGTCTCTAGTGATGCTTGAAACGTCTTCGCGCTCGTTGGTGGTGGTGGTGCTGGGGAAGTGATGCTACCACCACCTCCGCCACCGCAACCAGCCAGTGCCGCCGCCAGAAAAAGAGAGAGCAAACTTGCCAGGCCGAGACTGCGCCCGCTGCGGGGAATCGAGTTTTTAATAGTCATAGGTCACCAGATAATCACTATTGCCGGACGGAATACTAAAGTCCGTCGTTACCGTAAGATCCAGGGTTCCGTTGTCGGCCGCGTATCCACCCGTGCCGAGTTCGATGTCCCCAGTCGAAACCGTGCCGTCTGCGTCGAGGTCGGCCCAGAGAGTTATGTTGCGCACACCAACAGCGTCATCGCCGCTACCCGACGCTTGCAGTGTTATTGCATCCAGTCGGGTGCTTCCGCTGTTGCTGTTCAGACGGAACCGCAGCATTGCTACATCCAATTGCCCGGTCGCAACCGTGACATCCGGCAGCGTCAGTGCCTCAAGCGATACGACAGCGACGACAGTTCGCATTGCCACGCCGCCCGGATCCCGTATGACGCGATCAGCGACGCCATCCGCATCATTGGGTCCGCCATCACGGATGGTGAGCTGCACACAACGATCGCCCTCAGTTAACCCGGCGCGATACTGAATGCTACCCGGCGCGGGACAAGTGCCCGGTGTTCCCGGTGCAGATTCGACACTATCGGTCGCGTCATCCACGAAAGTCTGCCAGCCAATGTCCGCAAAGTATTTGCGATAACTGGCATCGGCCGAAATCGTGCCGACCAGTGGCACCACAATGCGCGCGCTGTCACCTGCGCGTGGCAGTGCGCTCACCACGAAGTCGACCGCGTCAGTTAGATAGCTGAAGTCAGGATCGTCTGCCGCAAGTGCTGCGCCACCGTTACTACCGTAAGTTTGTACATCAACCAACGTCACGGCCGCATCGCTGCCCGAGGCCATCGCGGTCGATCCAAGCGCTAACGCGAGCCCGGCATCGGTTTGCAGAAAATTTTCTGCTCCGGACCGCAATGTCAGCAGATGGCCCTCATTGGTCGCGTCCTGCCAGTTGGGAATGCCGTCAAGATCAGCATCGCCGTAGCCTTCGGTCTGATCGCCGATGCCGTCGCCGTCCACATCATCGGCGTCATCCAGGACCGGCGCTGCCTGTATGACTCGAATCCAACGCTCCACCGTTTGTGGACGGCTTGGGTCACCGCTGTCGACAACATTGGCTCGCGCGCGGTACAAACCGGCCGGCAATCCGATCGCATCAAACGTGAACGTACTCGAGAAGAACCCTTCCGTGGACACCAGTGCGCTGTCCGTCCCGGTCCAATCGATCAGATGTGTATCCGAGTTGTTCGGGTCCGCTACCACTGCGTCGAGTCGAACGGAACCCTCTGTCGACACGATGTCGGTGCGCAACTCGCCATTTTGTGTCACGCCGATTTCGATAGCAGGCAGAATATTGCCCTCAATAACGTGTAGCGTTTGCGTATCGAGGCCGCCCACTGCCGCGCCTTGGACATTGGCCAATGACAGCACTATGTCCTCCTGGTCGTCGGTCAGCGCATCCGCAGCAATATCAATGTTTGTGGCTCCGACCAGACCATCGCTGATCGTGATAGTGCTATTCGACAGGCTGTAGTCTTCGCCGTCGGTCGCTGTTCCCGACACCGCCAGTTCAACTGTTACCGGATAGCTCGGTGCAAAACCGTTCAACTCCAACTGCACCGCTACGGTTACACCCTCGGGAACCTCCGCCGCACCTCTGGAAAAATTGACCAGCGGATTGACGTCGACGATTTGCACGTCGCTGGTGGCATTGCCCGCCGCATCGTTAACGCTCCATGTGAGCACATGACGGCCAGGGCGATACGGACCTGGATTGTCGATTACGGCATCGAGCGTTCCATCGAGCGCATCGCTGGCTGTTGCAACACCGATGTCGACCGGTGTTCGATAGCCCGTTGCATCAACGATACGGTTCGCCGGCACGACCAACATGGGTGCTACATCGTCGTTCGCTATGTCGGAACCACTTAGGAACTCGTCGATGTTCGAACGGCCGTCACCGTCCAGATCGCCGTTAGCATCCGTTGCGTCCTGCGGATTCAGCCCGTTGGCTGTTTCATACGCGTCCGGCAAACCATCGCTGTCGCTATCCGCGTTGTAGAGTGGATCGAGCGGGAAAGCGTCGTCAATATCTTCAACCCCGTCATTGTCGTCATCGCTGTCGCAAGGGTTACCTTCGCCGTCACCGTCCGAATCATCCTGATTGCTTGATGCAAGCGTCGGACAATTGTCCAGATCGTTGTCGGTGCCGTCGCCATCTATGTCTTGATCGCAAGCATCACCAACGGCATCACCGTCCTGATTCGCCTGATCGGTGTTCGCGTCGGCTGGGCAATTGTCCAGCATGTCCGCGACGCCATCGCCATCGGCGTCAGTCTGTGGTTCGCCACCGCCACCGAAGTAGTACTGCACGAAACCACCATCACCCTGATAGCCCGTTACATCGATGTCCGGCGCACCAGCGACGAAATCGTTGCGGCCGTCGCCGTCGATGTCGCCGGTGCCCACAACAAAGTAGCCCAACATGTCATGGCCACTATCGCTGTACTCTGCCTGTGGTACGGGCAGTGGCAGTGAGCCGCCATCATAGTGATACAAGGAGCCCTCGTCCGGCGTTTCGCCCTGTTCGAATCGATTCGCACCGACGATGACATCGGCGCCGATCTTGCTACCGCTCGGTTCCAACAACGAGACGCGCACGCCGAATTGGTCGCCGGGGTTTTCGCCAGACACTTTTTGCGAAAAAGCCGGGTCAAGCTGTATCCAGTAGTTGTCACGACTCGCATAAATATAGCTCGCACCTGCGTTGCCATTGCCGTACGCGCCGATGACCAAATCGTCAATGCTGTCGCCGTCGATGTCCGCGCCGCTAGCAATACTGAAACCAAACTGATCGCTCGCCGCTTCACCGGCAATGATGAAGTCGGGTGTGGTTCGTGTCGGCAAATTCCAGTCACGTGTCGAGCCTCTATATACATAGACCTGACCGTCTCCGAACACACTGCCGACGAGCATATCGGCACGATTATCGTTGTCGATATCGCCAACCGCTATGCTTGCGCCGAGGCGGAAGCCGGTTGTCTGCGGACCAATGAACGTTTTGGATGCCGGAGTGGCGACATTGGTGAGCCAATCGCTGCTGCCGCGATACACCAGGACAGCACCCTGGTTACTGATTATGGCACCGCGACTGGGCGCCGAAACCATTAGATCGTCGATACCGTCATCGTCAAGGTCGCCTACTCGAACGGCCGCACCATAGTTGTCACCAGCATCGCCAATAAGAATTCTATCCGGCACGGACGGCAACCCTGCTGCCGTCGCGAGGTAGATGCTCACTTCGTTGTTGCTGCCGACCGCAAGATCCGCAAGTCCATTGTTATCGAGGTCGCCCATTGCGACGCTGCGACCAAATCCAGTAAACGCACCAACACCATTGTCGGCTGCGTCGATACGTTGCAATGCATCGGTCACCAGTCCGTTCGCGGCGGTCTGTACAAAAACGGCGCCATTCGCGTTGTAGGTCGAAGCACCGATGGCCACATCCGACAATCCGTCCGCATCGATATCACCACTCGCCAGTGAGAAGCCAAAGCGATCGGACGTCGGGAGATTCGCGAGCCCGCTGCTGACTCGCGCCCCCCGCAGGAAGGCGTCCGCCAGCAACGGGCGTCCGTCGAGTTCGAATTCCCGACGATTATCGAAACCGTCACCGTCGTCGTCAAGGTTCGCATCGGTCGCGTCTGTGCTATTTAATCCGAACTGATCCTCGTAGGCGTCCGCCATTCCGTCACTGTCCGTATCGACAGAGTATCGACTGTCATCAGGAAACGCATCGTCGGCATCGATGACGCCGTCGCCATCTCGATCCGAGACTTCAACGTTAATAAATGAATAAGTAATGTCGTCCAGACGCGGGCCGGCGTCCGTTTGCTCCGTTGAGAAATTGAATAGCGTTGCAGTACGCGCTGTTGCCAGGTCAACCCGTATAACGAAGTCGAGCGAACGAGTCGCACCAGCATCAAGGCTACCTGCATCACAAACGATTATCGCCCCGTCAACACACTCGGCCGGTATCGAAACCACATCGACATTCTCGGGCGGTTCGACACGTAGCGTAATGTTGTTGGCGGCCAGACCAGCCCAGGTAATCGGTCTTTCGTTGCTAACGTCGATAGTCAGTGTGAAATCTGTATCCGGTTGCAGTGCGCTGGTATCGGGTCGAGTCACGTTGACTCGGGTCGCGTCGACGAGCGTTATGTTGCTGCTGCCCTGCCGATCCGCGCAGATAAGGTCGCCGCTGTCCGTCATACAGACGGAGAAGCCGATGGTCGGGTCGTCAAATATGTGAGCACCAACCAGGAATCCTGTTCCGGGGAGTGCGTCACGCTGCGGGTTAACCGGCAGCCCGTCTTCGTCACGAATACCAATGTTCTCCCAGTTGCCTGCTGCGCTGGCGGCGACACCATCGCCCCAGTCAACACTGTGCGCGTCGAGCTGCGCGTTCGGGTCGCGATCCGGATCCTCAAACTCGAACTGGAATAATGTCTCGAACCCGCGCGCAATCTGAAGGTCAGCCGGTACGTTAATCACGACATCATCTGCAACTGGAATGATCGCGAACGTCTGCTCGCCCGGTTCAGCCGCACTATCGATTCCATCAGAAGCCTGGAAAATGACCGCATCGCTGCCGTTGAAGTTTTCGTTCGGCGTATAACGGTATTCGGCGTTGTTGGTATTGGTGGTCAGTCGCTCGAATAATCCATTCTGCGGCTCGGTCAACAAGGAAATGGTGTGCGTGTCGTAGCCGCCGAAACCATCGAAACCGTCCGGGTCGCTGGCACTCAGGCGAACATAGAGGACTTCGTCTTCGAGGACACTACAAGGTGTTTCGATCGTAAACTGATCGTCGACGAAGCAATTGGCACGAAGGTTTTCAGGCGGTCGAAAGTTTCTTGCAATGCTGATCGCAACTGTGGCGGCGGCGCTTTTCGCGATGCCATCGTCGACCAGATAGGTGAACTGGTCACTACCCAGAATTCCAATGCCCGGCACGTAGTCGACCCACGCGCTGTCGCTGGTCATGTCTCTGAACGGCGTCGTTTTGAAGATGTGCAGAAAAAAATCTCCCGCCGATGCGCGCGACTCGAGCACATGAAAGCTCTCGCTGTTCACGGACACATGTCTTGGCTTGCCCATGTTGCCAAGTACGAAGCTGCTGTCGTTGGTAATGCCGTCGCCGTCCGATTGTGCCTCGCCCGCAAATACGCCGTCTGCGCCAAAGCGTTGCACACGACTGTTGTTAACGTCGACGACATACAAGGTATCGTTGGGATCCATATTCAAGTGCGAGATCAGGTTGAATTGTCCGGGCGCGGCTCCGGGACCACTGCCCACGCAAGTATCGTCAGTGCAGGAAAATCCGTTGGAGTGCTGATCGGCGACGATACAATTGTTGTATTCGACACCTGTCGCAGGATCCGTACCGTTTGCAGTACAGGCACCCATCCAACCCACGTACTTGCCGGGCGTAAGGGTGCCGTCGAGCGAAAGTTGCGACACCGAAAATTTGTGAATCTTGTGTTCGCAGCTGTCGGCGACGAACAGATTGCCTTCGCTATCGGTAGCCATCGTATAACCAAGGCCCGATTGCGCACCGCCGCCGATGCCAGCGAGCGTGCAAGTCGGCGCGGTCGCTGTTAGACCGTTAAAACTTGTGGCGCCGATCAGATCGGTCAGCACCATGCGATCTCGGTCGCCGTCGACCGGAAACAGCCAGATGTTTTCCTTGTCTGACACGTACACGACTCGATTGTCGACATCGGCGTGTGCACTGATAAGGTTTTCTACGGCAATACGATTGGATACGGGTGAAGACGACGAGGAGACCCGGAGATTGATATGCGTCAACCTGGGTTCCGGGAAGGCCGGCGCGACAAACCAGGGCTCAAAGTCGCGATCGACAGTTTTTACCGTGAACTCCTGGCTCGAATTCGCGTAAAACCAGAGCCTGCCGTCGCGGTCGACGTCGAAGATACGATTGTCGTTCTGATCGAATTCTGAGCCGATCTCATCGATCAGATCACCATCCTGCCAGCTAGCGATCCGTGCCTCTTGCGTCGCAAACGATGTTGCAGTCGTAGGAGCAGCGCAGAAGTAGGGGTTGTCGGTGACGAAATAGCGATCGTCGTCATCGATGTGAATGTAGTCGGGCTGGTAGATAAAATTACTTGGTGGCTGAACGGTGGGGTCCAGTTCGCAGTAACAACGTTCAATGTAGGCGCCGTGATCCTGCACATCGAGTAAGCCCAGTTGCGACTCGAGAAAGCGGCCGTCCTGCAAGTCATCACCCACCGGGCATGCCAGGGCGGTTGGGTCCATATTGCGCGGTGTTTCAACCGGTTTCGTACGAAAGTCTTCGATGAAGTACGGAAACAGCGGTGCAACAAACTCACCGTTGTCCGGCTGACCGTCGATGATGAACGTTAGCGGGTCGGGTGTATTATCAATAGTAATGAACGTGCCCGGATTCTGAGGGTCCGTCTGCAAGACCGGCAGAATATCCGTGTCGATCCCTGTCAGTTGTATAGCGACCGGCTCGCCGACAACCGCATTCACCGGATTCGGTGGCAGTCTTGCCGGGTCTGGTGCGACGGGGGCCGTGTTTGTCCCCGGCCGCTTTAGCGTAACCACCTGCGTGTGCTGCCCCGGATTATCGAGTGCCGCCATTGTGACGTTGCCGCTATCGTCTTGCGCTTCCCATCGAATTGGAAAGCGATGCCCGCCGTCAACTGGCGGTGCCGGGAGCACATCGGGCGCATCCGTCCGCACATCGGGAACGGGGTCGGCGAGGTCCACAACACTGAACTGGCCCAGTGGCGTCAAATCGCCATTCAGGACTAAAGGCGCGTCGGTCTCACGGGCAAAGCTATCCGGCCGTATCAGTATGGGCGGCTGCTCGTCCGCAACCATGACTGTTTGACGAAACCGCGTAGACAGCGAGGTGCCGTCGAAAACATGCCTCGCAGTGACATCAAATTTGGGGTTGCCGGCGTTGTAGATACCACCATCGAAGATCTCCCATTCGATATCCACAGGCGTCCCAATCTCGATCAGCGACGGCGGATTGACCGGCCGTAGTGTTACCGGCTTACCGCATTCGTCGACGTAGTCGAATCGCTCGGCAAGTGACTTTTTGATGCGATTGAAGCGCGCACCACCAAAGTCCGTTGCCTCCATCGCTACGGATTGTGTCTCGATGACAGCGCCCGAATTGGGATCCTGAAATTCGGGTGGATGGACGTCCCAGACGAGAAAGTTTTGCACGTGCGAATGTTCTGCCGACGCCTTTTCGTCACCAAGAAACCCGGGCGTAT
The DNA here is from genome assembly GCA_021773075.1 of Woeseiaceae bacterium. Classification (GTDB taxonomy): domain Bacteria; phylum Pseudomonadota; class Gammaproteobacteria; order Steroidobacterales; family Woeseiaceae; genus UBA1847. The sequence goes on along the minus strand of JAJFKT010000001.1, from coordinate 4,704 downwards.
CGTTGTTCGCCTGTTCGGCGCCGGTGATTGCCGCGGCTTCACCCAGGTTGAAGGCCACCCTTTTCAGTTCATCGGAAAGTGACCGAGCTCGCCTGGCTGCACGTTCCGAGAGCTGACCACCAACGTTTTTCGCAAATGTACTGCCGTTCTTGGCCTCAGACGCGACCCCAAGGACCGCCCACGCCGCGGGAAAGTGTATATCCCAGAATGGAGACAACTGCGTTTCAGCAACCCAGGTAAAGCGGTGATTGCCTTCGGACAGAGACTGCAGACCGGGCGTCGCGCCGGCGATCGACAACTTTACGCCGGCGTTCTTGTGAGCAACCGACGGTGTTCCCAATTTACCCCAGTTAACGGGTATCGAGCGAATTGCCCCGAAGCCAAGCAGGTCCTCGTAGTTTGCCGACGCCTGCGGTAACGAAAATGAGTAGTCACAAGCGAACGAACCATCAGTCCGGGCTGTGGGAAATTTTTCAACGTCATCGGGTATGTCGAGCACCGGACGCAATGCTTTGAGGCCGAGATTAGCTGCCATCTCGCTAACTTCCACCGCGGTTCCAATTGGGCCGCTGGACGTAAGTCCTGCACCAACGAAGAAATTGTGTGTCGCCAATACAGCCAGCTGTTCGCGCTGTAGTGATTGATTATGGGATGGCTCTGTGTGGTCGCCGTGGGCCTGCACACGATTCGCTATCAACATGAACGCAAGTGCGCTAAGAATGGCGGTCGTAGAATGCTTCATCGCGGTACTCCAATTGCTCGGCGCCAGCTGGCGCGTCGTCGCGGGCCCAAAAATTTAGCCCGTACTTGTGATAGCAGGAGAATGCGAAAAAGTGACCCACGAAAAGACACGGACAGCAGGTAAGTGAGTGAGGGTTACGAAAGCTCGTCTGTGATCCAGGACAGGGCAAGATTGAGCTCGCGGCCAAGCGTTGTGGTGGACAGGCCGGTGACTTCGGCGAGCTCGCGACCCGTCAGGCCACCGAAATATTTAAGCTCGACGATTTCTGCCTTGCGGGCGTCGATTTCGGCCAGGCGGCTGATTGCCTCGTCGATTTCGATCAGCCGGAAATCGGTGTCTGATCCAGCGACCGCCGATTCATCCAGCGTGACTTTGATTGCGTCATCGCCACCACGTTTCTTGGCAGTACGCGCATTCGCGTAATTGATGAGCAGTCGCCGCATCATGCGCGCAGCGAGCCCGAAAAAGTGTGCACGGTCTTGCCACGAAACGTCGACGTCAACGAGTTTGAGGAATGCTTCGTTCACCAGCGCCGTCGGCTGCAAGGTATGCGATCGCTTCTCGCCAGAGAATGCCCGCCGCGCGATGCGATGTAACTCGTCGTAAATTATCGGAGAGAGGTTTTCCAGCGCATGCTCGTCGCCGCCGGACCAGGCGTTCAGAAGTCTTGTTATCTCGCCGCCTTGATTCATTCCTTAGTCGGTCGCCATTGTCAGGGTTCGAGACCGACCCGCTCGAGGCGGTCCAGGGCGCTGACAGACAACGGGTGCGTTGCACCCCGTCCGGCGGCGAGCTTAGCGTACCCTGATTTGAGAAGCGTCGCTGCCTCTTCTCGGTCGCCGATCTCCCAAAGCGCCGACCCCAGCAGGCTCTCGTTAAGTCCGATTTCCCAGTGATCCTCGTCAAGAGTAATCAGGAAAGTCTGCAGCGCGCTCCGGAGCAGCTCCGAGGCCTCGGTCGCCCGACCGTCGCGTATCTCGACCTCGGCGAGCTTGCTACGTGACCGGGCAAGCTGAGGGTCGTCGGCTGAAAGGACTCGCTCGGCAAGCTCGAGCGCTTCGCGCACGAGGCCGTCGCCCTCGTCGACGCGGCTCATGTCCTGGAGCGTCACGCCGAGCTTCCTCAGATCCTGCACGATATACGGATGTTCCAGACCGAGCACAGCGCGATCGACGGCGAGCGCACGTCGCTGATAGAGTTCGGCCTTGGTGAAGTCTCCGGCCGCAAGGTATGCGCCGCCGAGGTTGTAGTACGTCTGGCTCGCCTGCTCGCTATCCTCGCCAAAGATGGCGACCCTCAAGGCCAGGGCCTTCAGATGCCACTCAATAGACCCGGCCGGGTCTCCCTGATCCTGGCGCAGGTTCGCCAGATTGTTGTAAGCGGATGCGACGATCGGCGCCTGCTCGCCGCTCGCTGCGAGGTGGATGTCGAGCGCCTGCATCTGCATGCGTTCAGCCTCTGCGAATTCGCCCTGCTCTTTCAGCACAGACGACAAGTTGTGAAGCGTTACGCCGACGAGCCTGTGTTTTGGCCCAAATACTCGTGCCTGAGTTTCCGCAACGTCACGTAGGAGCAGGCGCCCTTCACGATAATTCCCCGACCGGAAATATGCCAATGCAAGGTTATTCTTCGCCAGAAGCAATTTGCTAACATCCGAATTAGCTTTCCCGAGCTCAATCTCGAGCCAGCGAGACAAGTCGGCGATCGACTCATCGATACGACCCATATCTCGATGGGCCATTCCGCGCACGGCGAGCGCGTCGGCCATTGCCGAGTCACGGGCCGCACCCTCCAGCAACTCCGCGAGTTCGAACATCTCGACTGTAAGCGGGATCGCCTGCTCGTAATCGCCCGCATTGCGCCGAATGATGCTGAGTCCGTGAAGGGCCTCGAACAGTGGCAATGGGTCGGAGGAAGCCTCCGCGCGGTGGAACGCGACGACCCGCTCGGACATGGCGGTCGCCTCTTCGGTATTTCCCTGGCGCCACAGGACATTGTCGAGCACCGCAAGCACAGACATGGCCTCCGCCGACTCCTCTCCGTGTGCGTCCACGGCCACGGCAAGCGCCTCGCGAAGAACGGGTTCCGCTTCTGTGTCGAGCCCAAGCGTCGAGTAAATGTAGCCGACCGTCGAGAACAGGGTGGACCGGATCTCCGGCTGGTCGACCAGGTCAGACCGGAGACGCTGAAGTCCAGTGTCAAGCAGCTCGCGAGCCGTAATGCTTTCTCCGCGGGTCCGATCCGGATCGGCGGACTCGAAAAGGCCGGTCACAAACGACGTCACCTCACGGGCGCGCGCAGCTTCGACGCGGGCCGCGTCTCGTTCGGCTGAAAGACGGAGTCCGAATCCGATCGTGATAAGGATGATGGCTGCCGCGGCCCCGACCGCCAGCCGGTTTCGGCGTATGAATTTTGCAACGCGATAGCTCGCCGAAATCGGTCGAGCCAGCACCGGCTCGTGTCTCTCAAATCGCCCGATATCGTCCAACAACTCACGCAACGTCTGATAGCGTCGTTCCGGCTCCTTTTCGAGCGTCTTTAATACGATGTTGTCGAGATCGCCTGACAATCGATTACGCAACTGGCTCAAGGTCGTCGATCGTGTGCGTTCTATTGCATCGGATTGCTCTAAAACTCCCGTCAGTCTGCTGCTCGGTTTGTCGGGTTGCGTTTCCAGAATCTGACTTTCGACGCTGGCGGCGTCGGAAAAATCGTAAGGCGACTGGCCTGTTAGCAATTGGTACAACAGAACGCCAAGCGAGTAGACATCGGTTGCCGTAGTCACCCGCTCCGCGCGGACTTGCTCAGGGCTCGCGTACTCCAGCGTTAACATACGTCGGCCGACCTGCGTCTGTTGTCCTGTAGCCCGCAACGACGAAGGCTCCAATAGTTTGGCGATGCCAAAATCAAGTAGCTTCGGCGTACCGTCTTCGGTGACAAGGATATTTGACGGCTTGATGTCACGGTGCACGATCAGGTTTCGATGTGCATAGTCCACCGCTTGCACCGCCTTTTGAAACAATGCAAGTCGTTCCTGGACTGTCAATGTATAGGTGTCGCAGTGAACATCAATCGGCAGTCCGTCGATGTATTCCATAACAAGATACGGCAGCCCTTCTTCCGTCGTGCCGCCATCGTGCAATTGCGCGATGTAGGGGTGCTGCAAGCTCGCCAGCAACTGTCGCTCAGACATGAAGCGTTCGATCGCATCATCGGTGAGCAGTTGCGAGGTCGTGATTTTGATCGCGACGCGCTGTTCGAACTGCTCGTCCGCGCGCTCGGCCAGAAAGACGGCGCCCATACCACCGGCGGCAATTCGCTTGACGATTCGGTATACACCAAGCTCACGCCCCACCCACGGATCCTGCACATCGTCACTGAGCCGGGCCGCAGACTCCTCGATCGGTCCGCGGAGGATCTCGTCGTCGATCGCTGTATTCTTGATCAGTTCTTCGACCTTGGCAGCAAGTTCGGCATCCTCGCTGCGAAGGTCGCGAAGATACGAGTCCCGTTCATTGCTAACCAAAGACAACGCTTTCTGATAGGCCGATTCAACTTTCTTCAGGTCCATTGCACATTAGTCCCTTTCCGCGACGCGGACTAAGAATCCGAAATCTACTCGTATACTACAGCAGGATTTCGACTCTTTTTGACCCGCGGCTTGTGGCCTTTTGTTTCGACTGTTCGCCGACATTACACATCGCGTTCATCGGCTGTTGCGGGTCAAATCAACTTCTTTCGATAACTTTTACGGTTGATTCCCGAAAGCCTTCGACGAAATAACACAGCACGGAGCACTGCTGCGGAATACACCTTGATGGGAATGGTGGCCAGGGGCGGATCAACTCGCGAAGCGAGTTAAGACGGCGAAGCCGCCCGCAGGGCGAGAACCGGTCTCAACCGGTTCGAGTCAATCGAACCACCGACACGCGGATTTTCAGTCGCGAGTAGGATCGCCTGAG